>NZ_DF967972.1:1860106-2242748 GCF_001050235.1 Longilinea arvoryzae | reverse complement strand
ATCGACCAGGCCGATCGCGCCCTCTTCCTGGGACAAAACGACCTGGCTGAAAGTGAATACCAGTCTGCCTATGCCCAGAGCAGCGATCCCCAGATCCAGGCGGCCGCCCAACTGGGCACCGCCCGCGTTCAAATGCAGCGCGGTGAAACGGACCTGGCCGTGAGCACGCTGCAGCAGGTGGGCACGCAGTTCAGTGATACCGAAGCCGCCCGTGAGGCCAATTACTTCCTCGCCCAGGCCGCCAAAGGCAACGATGACCCGGCCAAAGCCGCGGCTTATCTGGAAGCTTTCCTGGCGGCGGGGAGCACGCCCATCGATGCCTACCTGCAAATCGAACTCGGCGACCTGTATATGGACGCCGGAAACCCGGGCGGCGCCGTGAAGGCGTACGAAAGCGCTCTGCAAGACTCGGAATACGCCAACGACGAGGATCTGAAGATCAAACAGGGCCGCGCGTATGCCGCCATGCAAGACTATACGAATGCGCTGCGCCTGTACCTGGGTGTCTATGACGCCACCGGCAACGAATTTACCAAGGCCGAAGTCAACCTGCTAGCCGGTCAGGTTTACCTGGCCCTGGGAATTCCGGAACAGGCCAACGCGCGTTTTCTGGATTCGGTCAATAACTACCCGCGGTCCTATGACTCCTACTCGGCTCTGGTGGCCCTGGTGGATGCCAATGTGGCGGTCGATCCTTTGAACCGCGCTCTGGTGGATTATTTCGCCGGCCAATACGGCGTGGCGGTGGATCTCTTCAAGACTTATCTCGAATCCACACCCGACCACAACGGCACGGCCCATTATTATCGCGCTCTGGCGCTGCGTTCTACCGATCAATACCAGCAGGAAATCGCTGAATGGGACGCGCTGATCAAGGACCACCCCGGGGATCGTTTTTGGTTGGAGGCATGGAAGGAAAAAGCCTATACCCAGTGGGCTTATCTGGACGACTACGCCGCCGCCGCGCAGACCCTGCTCGATTTCGTTCAACTGTATCCGGATGATTCCAACGCCCCTGAATTGCTCTTCGAAGCCGGGCGCATCCAGGAACGCTACGGCCGCCTGACGGATGCCGCCGCCACCTGGGAACGCGTCTTCAATGATTATCCCAGTTATTCCGGCAGCTATCAGGCCCTTTTTCTGGCCGGAGTCACCCAGTATCGTTTGAAGAATTACGCCCAGGCCGAAGTCCTCTTTCAGCGTACCCTGGTATTGGGTTCATCCCTCAGTGACCAATCCGCCGCGTCTTTATGGGTCGGCAAAGCCCAACTGGGCGAAGGACAATCCGATAAGGCGCGCCAGACCTGGCAGCAGGCCGCCGCCATGGATCCAACGGGGTACTACAGCGAACGCGCCAAGGAACTCCTCGAAGGCACGCCCGAATTCCGCCCCCCGCAGTATTACGACCTGGCCTACGATCTGGACCTCGAACGATCGGACGCCGAACAGTGGCTGCGCACGACCTTCAACCTGGCGGCCGATCTGGATTTGAGCGGCCTCGGCGATCTGGCGCAAAATACGAGTTACCAGCGCGGATTGTACTTCTGGAAGCTGGGCCTGCTCAATGAGTCGTTGGCGGAATTCGACAACCTGCGTCAGGCCCTGCAGTCCGACCCGGCGGCCACCTACCGGTTGACCAATGAACTCCTCGACCTGGGCTTTTACCGCGAGGCCATCCTGGCCAGCCGCCAGATCTTGAATCTCGCCAACATGGATGATGCTTCCACGCTGGATGCGCCGGTCTTCTTCAACCACATCCGCTTTGGCGTTTATTTCAAGGACCTGGTGCTGTCCGCCGCGCAGGAAAACAATATTCATCCCCTGCTGCTCTTGAGCGTCATCCGCCAGGAAAGCATGTTCGAAGGCTATGCCCGTTCATCGGCCGGCGCGCGCGGCTTGATGCAGCTCATTCCATCCACCGGCGCCGAAATCGCCACGACCATGAACTGGCCGGCGAATTACACCGATTCGGACCTCGATCTCCCGGCTGTCAACCTGCGCCTGGGAGCGCGTTACCTGGCCAACCAGCGCGATTATTTCGGCGGCGAACTCTATGCGGCCCTGGCGGCTTACAACGCCGGACCAGGCAACGCCGCCATCTGGTGGCAGCTCTCGGATAACGACCCGGACCTGTTCCTGGAGATCATCCGTTACAGCGAAACCCAAAACTACATCCGCCAAATTGCCGAGTTCATGAATATCTACCGCCTGCTCTACGAAAGGGCACCGTAATCGGGGCTAATTCAAAAAACAGGCAGACGCGTGTCTGCCTGTTTTTTGAATTTTTAGTAGGGGGTCGGTCTGTGTGCCGGCCCCCTCTCGAATTCTCCAGGATTAAATTAACAACCGCATCGGCTGCTCGAGATTGAGCGCCAGCGCCTGCAGGAACCGGGCCGCCTCGGCGCCGTCCGTTACCCGGTGATCGGCTGAAAGCGTGGCCTTCATCCGCGTGCCAACAACCACCTGGCCGTCCCTGACGACCGGCACCGGTTTGGCCGAGCCGACCGCCAAAATGGCGGCTTCGGGCGGGTTGATGATGGCAATGAAATGTTCGACGTCAAACATGCCCAGGTTGCTGATCGAGAATGTCGAACCTTCGATATCCTCCGGGCGCACTTTTCCGGCCCGGGCGCGCGCCACCATCTCCCTGACTTCGGCTGAGATGACCCGCAGCGGCTTCTGATCGGCATCCCGGACCACCACCGTCATCAGGCCGGCATCCATGGCCACCGCCACGCCCACATTGATCTGGCCGTGGCGGATGATTTCGTTTCCGGCCAACGACGCATTAATGCCCGGGAACTGGCGCAGCGCCAGGGCGATCCCCTTGACGATGAAATCGTTGACCGAGATCTTCTGCTCATCCGGCAGCAGTTCATTGATCTGTTTTCGCAGGGACATCAAGGCATCCATATCGAATTCGTGAGTCACATAAAAATGCGGCACACTCTGCTTCGATTCAGACATGCGCCGGCCGATAATGGCCCGCAGTTTTTCGACCGGAATGTGCTGGTCGGAAGGCGCCGGCGCTCCCGGCTGCCAGACTGGCGCCGCCGGGGTGACATTTGCCGGAGCAGCGGCAGCCGTCGCCTGCGCAGCCGGAGTTGGAGTCGCTCCACCGGCGGGTTGGTTTACACCGGTCAGCGCGGCTTCGACATCCCGTTTGACGATCCGGCCGCCCGGACCACTGCCCTGCACGGCCTGCAAATCCAGGCCCTTGGTTGCAGCGATGCGTTTGGCCAGGGGTGAAGCCTTGATCGGTCCCGCGGCGCTCCCGCCTGCAGGAATGGCGGCGGGCTTTTCAGGAGCCGGCGCGGCGTTCTCTTCAGCCTTCGCTTCCGGAGCTGAACCGGGCAGGTCCGGCACCGCTTCGCCGGGCTGGCCGATCATCGCAATGGGCGTGCTTACCGGCACGACCGCACCCTGTTCGACCAGTTGCCGAAGCAAAACACCCGTGAAACTCGATTCGACCTCCACTGTGGCCTTGTCGGTCTCGATTTCCGCCAGCACATCACTCTTTTCGACTTTTTCTCCCTCGGCCTTTACCCAGCGCACCAGGGTGCCTTCGGCCATATCGAAACCCAGTTTGGGCATGATTACGATATTCGCCATTACAACACCTCCTTGACCGCCGCAATGACATCTTCCGCCTTCGGGATGGCCGACTGCTCGAGCGTCCGGTTGTAGGGCAGCGGCACTTCTTTCTGCGCCACGCGCTGAATGGGCGCATCGACGTAATCGAAGGCCTGTTCGTAAATCCGGGCCGAAATTTCGGAACCGACGCCGAAGGATTTCCAGCCTTCTTCCACGATGACCGCACGGTTCGTCTTTTTGAACGATTCGATGACCGGACCCATATCCAGTGGTCGGAGTGTGCGCAGATCGACGATCTCGGCTTCGATGCCCTCTTTCGAGAGCTGCTCGGCGGCCTTCTGAGAAATCTCCAGCATCTTGCTGTAGGTCACGATGGTGACATCCTTACCCGGACGCGCAATCGTCGATTTACCGATGGGTACGGTGTAATCCCCTTCCGGAACTTCACCTCGAATCTGGTAAAGCGTGGCGTGTTCGATGAACATCACCGGATCGTTGCTGCGGATGGCCGATTTCAGAAGCCCCTTGGCGTCCGCGGGCGATCCCGGGGCAACCACCACCAGACCTGGAAAATGCGCAAAGACGGAATCCAGGGTTTGCGAGTGTGTCGCCCCCAACTGGCGCCCGCCACCGCCCACCGTGCGAATGACCAGCGGCAGTACCATCTGGCCCCCAAACATGTAATGCATTTTGGCGGCTTCATTGACGATGTGTTCCATCGCCGAGAGCGCGAAGTTGATGGTCATTAATTCAGCCACCGGGCGCAGGCCGGTTAAGGCGGCGCCGACGGCCGAACCCACGATCGCGGCCTCCGAGATGGGCGTGTCGCGCACCCGATCCGCGCCGAAGTGATCATAGAACCCTTTCGTGACGGCGTAAGTGCCGCCCCACACCCCTACTTCCTCTCCCAGGATGAAGACCTTGGGATCGCGTTCCATTTCTTCCCACAATGCCTGGGAAATGGCTTCTCGCATGGTTAATCGCGCCATTATCCCACCTCCTGATAGGTTTCGACGTACACGTTTTTGTAGAGTTCTTCAGGCGCTGGTTCGGGACTGGCTTCGGCGAACTCGATCGCGTCCTGGATTTCCGCTTCGACGTCTTTTTCCAACCCAACCAGCTCTTTTTCGCTTGCAATCCCCTGATCGATCAGGACTTTCCGGAACCCGGCGATGGGATCGTGTTCTTCATAGCGGCGCACTTCTTCCGGCTTGCGATAGCGTTCCGGATCGCCCATCGAATGTCCGCGAAAACGGTAGGTTTCGATCTCCAAAAAGCGCGGGCCGCCGCCGGCGCGGATTTCATCGAGCATCTTCTGGCCGGCCTCGTGAACGGCCAGGACATCCATCCCGTCCACCCGTTCGTTCCGAATCCCATAGCCTTCTGCCTTCTGGCGAATATCCGAAACCGCTGAAGCCCGCTTGACAGAGGTGCCCATACCGTACTGGTTGTTTTCGCACACCCACAGCACGGGCAAATTCCAGACTTTGGACAGGTTGAGGGCTTCGTGGAAATAGCCGATATTGGTGGCGCCGTCGCCAAACATGCAGATGGTTACGCCGGGAGCCTTACTGTACAGATCTCCCAGCGCCAGCCCGGCTGCCAGCGGCAGGTGCGCGCCGACGATGGCGTGCCCACCCCAGTAATTCTTCTTCACATCCGCCATGTGCATCGAGCCGCCCTTGCCCTTGGAGCAGCCGGTCGCCTTGCCCAACAGTTCGGCGATGATTACACGCGCCGAAAGACCGCTGTTATAGGCGACGCCGTGGTCGCGATAAGCGGTGATCACCCGATCCTCCGGACGGCGGGCGGAGATCAACCCGGTCGAGACCGCCTCCTGCCCGATATAGAGGTGTAGAAATCCACCAATCTTCCCCTGCTGATACAGCTCAGCGGCGCTTTCTTCCAATCTCCGGATAGCCACCATCTGGTGGTAAAGGTTGAGGTATTCCTGTTTCTCCATGAGAACATCCTCCTGCTGCGATGTCGTTCTGTCATCCTCGCTTCACGCCCGACGTTCAGTCGTTTATGAATACGAGTTTAATTATCGTAATAATTACTGATGGCATTATACCAGAATCGCGATTCGATTTCATGGGTTTGCAATATTTAGTACAAAACTCATATAAAACGTTAACAGAGATGACAGCCGGTAAAACAACAGAGACATGCCGGTCCGGCATGTCTCTGTTTTCACGAAAGGACGGATGATCTACTCTTCCGGGAAATCGACGTACTGTCTGGCCATGTCGATTCCCTCGCGGCGCGCCGCCCGGGAACGCCAGGCGAACCATCCCAACCCCATCGCGAATGTGACGAGCAGGATGATCACATCCGCTCCGCCGATAATATAGCCCTCGGATGGGTACGTGTAGATGGTCACGATCATCAAAATCAGGTAAGCCAGGACCAGAAGCCCGCTGATCACGAGCAATGGCGCATTTGCTTTGCGCACATTTGCTGAGCCGGCCTTCACCCATTTCCGCTTCGCCCACGGATAAAGCACCGCCGCCAATGCCGGAAATGTCTGCAGGCAGATCAAGCCGAACATCACGGAGCCGAGCACCTTCATCACGCCGAAATTAGCCGCCAGTGTAACGCCCATCTGAGCAAGAATCGCGACGAAGAGCGTGGTGAACAATGGCGTCTGGCTGCCAGGATGGATGTACCCGACCAGTTTTGGCAGCATATGATCATCCGTCCATGCCAACCAGACTCGACCGAATGAACGGATGAAAGCCTGCAAGGCGGCCATCAAGCCGGCCAGTGCGCCCAGCGTCGATAATGTGAATAGGAAGAAGTTCGGTCGAAGCAGGGCCGCGTAGAACGGCAGCCAGGGCATGGCCGGCGTTTTGAGCTGATTGCTGTACAGAAGCAGTTGGCTCTCTGCGGCCAGCCAGTCGGCGGAAATGACGCGGCTCACCATGACTGTCGAGCCCATCGCCAGGCCGCCGCACACCAGCACGGCGAACCATCCGCCCAACAACTGGCTTTTCGAGGCTGAACTCTTCACCTCGCCGGATACTTCGTTGGGCAAACGCACGCCCCAAAAAAGCAAAAAACCCAGTGGGATCCCGGCCAATACCAACCACTGGGGAGGCACGCCGAACCACAATGAGAGCGCCCGCGCTGCGGGCATCTGCCCGGCGTAACTTCCCTCACCGATGACCAGGTCCCAATTCGTCGCAAAATTGGCGGAATTGGCATTGAACAATTGGAAGAAAATCGCAGCCCAGCCCAATAAGGCCAGGAGGACGCAAATCAAGATAAATCGGGAGTTGGCCTTTGGGGTCAATGTGCTGAAGAAGAAAACCAGCGCCACCACAATCGCGCCTGCAATCGTGGCGCCCTGGGGCTGAGAAAGAGAAGTGGCGATCGTCGCCAGATCGGGATCTTGAAAAACCCAGGAGGAATAATAAAGGAAAGGCGTCAACACAGCCTGAGCGACCAGCACTGCGAACGCGCCCGCCGCTGCCGCCAGAAATAATTGAGAGCTGAATTTGGCGGCAAAGGCCAGGGGAGCATGCAGTACGCGGCTGGTGAACACATAATCCGAACCCGAATACGGGGCTACGGCGCTGATCAAAGCATACAATAGCACCACCACCAGATTGAAACCCGTGGCCAATGCCAGGGTTCGCCCCATATCCACGGATGGCCAGAATCCATTCCCGATTCCAAGGGGTAACAGTTCCACCAAACCCAAACAACCTACCAGGGCCAGCGCCGAGGTGTTTTTGATCTTGAGGTAGCGTTGCAGCCGCACGAACAGTTGACTTTGAACCAGTTCATCCACGGCCGGAGTGTCTACGTTTTGGGTCATGAACCATCCTCCCCAGGGATATGAAAACGGATAGTCTATTTTATCCTGTTCCCTTGCCGGGAATTGCCACCTGCAAATTACAAATACGTAAGCTTAAAAAATCATCCCTCCCCGAACCGGGGAGGGATGAGGGATATCACAAGGCCTCTGGTTTATAGGTCCGTGTTGACCTTGCCGGAGGAGTACTTCAAAGCTGCCTTGGCAGCCGCCAGACGGGCTACCGGAACGCGGAACGGCGAGCAGCTCACGTAATTCTGGCCAATGGTATGGCAGAATTCGATCGAAGCCGGATCACCGCCGTGCTCACCGCAGATACCCACTTCCAATTCGGGGCGGGTCTTGCGGCCGCTTTCCACAGCCATCATCATCAGACGGCCAACGCCGTCCTGATCCAGGGTCTGGAACGGATTCTTGGGCAGAATGCCGCTCTCGACGTACTGGACGAGGAAGCTGCGCTCGGCATCGTCACGGCTGTAGCCGAAGGTCATCTGAGTCAGGTCGTTGGTGCCGAAGGAGAAGAATTCAGCCACCGAGGCGATCTCTTCGGCGGTCACGGCCGCGCGCGGGATCTCGATCATGGTGCCGAACTTATAGGTGAAGCTCACCTTCTTCTCGTCCATCACCTTCTTGGCGATTTCCACCAGGCGCGGCTGGATCCACTTGAGTTCGTTGATATGGCCGGTGAGCGGGATCATGACCTCAGGGCGAACTTTGATGCCGCGCAGCGTGCAGTCGCACGCAGCTTCGAAGATGGCGCGCACCTGCATCTCGACGATTTCGGGCATAGCGATGCTCAAGCGCACACCGCGCAGGCCCATCATCGGGTTGCTCTCATGCAGGGATTCAACCGCTGCCAGCATCTTCTCGAGCGCAACAACTTCCTTCGAATCACCCTTGCCCAGCAGGTAGGCGGCGGTGTTTTGCACGCGGGTGGTGATGATTTTTTCCTTCAGTTCATCCGCCGAGGGCAGGAACTCGTGCAGCGGCGGATCAATCAGGCGGATGATCACGGGCAGGCCGTCCATCGCCTCGAACAGGCCGTCGAAATCGGAACGCTGAGTGGGCAGAAGCTCATTCAACGCCGCGGTGCGGTCTTCGCTGGTCTTCGCCAGGATCATGCGCTGCACGATCGGGAGGCGGTTGGTCTCGAAGAACATGTGCTCGGTGCGGCACAGGCCAATACCCTTGGCGCCGTAGGAACGAGCGCGGCGGGCATCCTTGGGATAGTCGGCGTTTGCCCAGACCTGCAGACCGGTGGTGGGGCCGTTGCCAGCCTTGCGAATGCCGGGCTGCGCGCAAATCTCATCCGCCCAGGTGAGCAGGGTGAGCAGTTCGGTTTGTTCATCCAGAGAAGGCACGGTCAGATTCAACTTGCCAATGTAAACCTCACCGCTGGTGCCGTCCACTGAAATCCATTCGCCTTCCTTGACGACCGTTTCGTTGCAGGTCATCAGGCGTTTTTCCTGGTCGATTTTGACCGCGGAGGCGCCCACCACGCACGGAACACCAAACTGGCGAGCCACAACGGCTGCGTGCGAGGTCGCGCCGCCTTCACTGGTGAGAATGCCCTTGGCAGCCAGCATACCATGCACGTCGTCCGGCTTGGTGAACGGGCGAACCATGATGACATCCTGCTTTTCTTCCTTGGACATCCGCTCGGCGGTGTCCGCGTCGAAGTAGATGCGGCCGACTGCAGCACCCGGCGATGCGTTCACACCGGTTGCAAAGAAGCGACCTTCCTTCTTGGCGACCTTCTTGGTATCCATGTCGAACTGTGGATGCAGAAGAGTGTCGACCTGCTCAGGGCTGATACGGTTGACGGCTTCCGTCTTGTCGATCAACTTCTCGTTGACCATATCCACCGCGATCTTGACGGCGGAACGGGCGGTGCGCTTGCCGTTGCGGGTTTGCAGCATCCACAGGCGGCCGCGTTCGATAGTGAACTCGACATCCTGCATGTCTTTGTAGTGCAGTTCGAGTTTGGCGGTGATCTCCATGAACTGTTTGTAAGCTTCGGGCAGATCCTTGGCCATGTTTACAATCTGTTCGGTGTTGCGAATACCGGCGACCACATCCTCGCCCTGGGCATTCAGCAAATATTCACCAAACATCTTCTTCTCGCCGGTGGAAGGATTGCGGGTGAAGGCAACGCCCGTACCGGAATCCATGCCCATGTTGCCGAACACCATCGTCACGATGTTGACGGCGGTGCCCAGATCATCGGGGATGTTGGTCGCGCGGCGATAATCCACGGCGCGCTTGCCCTGCCAGGACTTGAAGACCGCTTCGGTGGCCAGGCGCATTTGCTGCAGCGGATCCTGCGGGAAGTCAAAGCCCTTGTGCTTGCGTACGACCTTCTTGAACTCGATGACCAGTTCTTTCAGGTCATCCGCGGTCAAATCGATATCGAGTTTGTAACCTTTGAGCGATTTATACTCATCCAGAACGTCCTCGAAAGCCTCATCGGGCATGCCCAACACCACCGAGCCGAACATCTGGATCAAACGTCGGTAAGAGTCATAAACGAAGCGCTCGTTCTGGGTTAATTTGATCATCCCCTTGGCCGTATCGTCGTTCAGGCCGATGTTCAAAACGGTATCCATCATGCCTGGCATCGAGAACTTGGCGCCAGAACGGCAGGAAACCAGGAGAGGGTTCTCCGCGCCGCCGAACTTCTTGCCGGTTGCTTTTTCGACTTCCTTCAATGCGACCATCATCTGGTCCCATTGTCCTTCGGGGAATTCGCCTTTGGCCTGGAAAGCATTGCAGGCTTCGGTTGTGACCGTGAAGCCGGGCGGGACCGGGCAGCCGATGCGGGCCATTTCAGCCAGGTTGGCGCCTTTACCGCCCAACAGACCGCGTACGTTTTCCCAATCACCGCCAACGTACTTTTCCGCCTGTTCGAGCTCGTGGAATAAATACACCCACTTTTTAGAAACCATACGATCCTCCTAATAAACGGTGCTTATCCCTTTTCAGGGGTAATTTGTGATTAAGGCCATTAAGTTCGAAATTATACCATCAGATGAATGTTTCATGAAGGAAACCCCTGAAGAGTCATCCCGTTCCTGGGGAAATCGTCCATAAATCCATCCATTTGACTGTAAACCACCTGCAAGGTGAACTCTCCAAATCTTGTAAGATAATTTGTTTATCTTGATCCACGTGTATCCGGAGATATGAATGAATATCCTCGTCATTGATGACGATCCTGCAATGACTGACCTGCTGAAATTACTGCTTCAACCTACGAATTCGTCGGTTGAAGCTGCCCACACCGGCATGGATGGAATTGCCCTGGCCAAACGCAATCCACCGGACGTGGTTTTATTGGACCTCATGATGCCGGAAATGGACGGTTGGCAGGTCTGTAAAGAGATTCGCACCTTTAGCCCAGTACCCATTTTGATCCTGTCCGCCCTGGATAATCCGGGGATGGTCGCGGCCGCATTGGATGCCGGCGCAGATGACTATTTAATCAAGCCGATTCCCAGTGGCGTGCTGATCGCGCATATCAATAAATTGATCCGTCGGAAGCACTCCGAACAGATATCCATCAACCACCTGCTCGCCTCGACCTCATCCTGATCGGAAAGTAAACCTCCGATCCACACTGCATCCGCCGCCTCGGCGGATGTTTTTGTAAATCACACACGTGTAATTTGTAGTAAAATGAGTAAAATTATCCAGGGAGGGAAAGACGTGCAAACCTGTTCTCGTTGCAACGCACAATCCGCCGACTCGGCCGTCATTTGCCCAAATTGCGGCGCCGATCTTCGGGAATTATCCGCCACAGCCATGTCGCTTAGGCGCATGCGCCAGAGTTCCCGCGTCCTCACGATTCGCCTGGTTGTTCCGGACAACGCGTGTCCGGCCTGTCAGGCGGTGGAAGGGACCTATCCCAAGGAAACCGTTCCGACCCTGCCCGTGAAAGGTTGCTCCTGCCCGCACGGATGCACCTGCTTTTACGAGCCCATGCTCAGCGAGATTTATCCATAAGCCATTGTCGACTTGCGAAGATCAAAAAACCCTTCGTTTTCGGAAGGGATTTTTTGTATCATCAGCGAAGCGGCTCAGGCTGAAGCCAGATTGACCAGTTGAATCAGCGCATCCGAAACCGTCTGAGGTTCTTCCATCATTGGCAAATGCGCCACGCCAGGGACTTCCACCAACCAGCCGCGGGTCAGCATCTGCGCCATCGTGCGTTCGCGTTCGAGCGGGATGTTCAGGTCTTCCTGGCCGGCGATGACCACCGCCGGTACGGTAATCTCAGCCAACCATTCGAGCGCGTTGGGACGCTCGGCCATGCCCTTCAGGGCCCCGATAATGCCCTTCTTGGGGGTCTTCAGCATCATTTCGATCAGTTCGGACTCAAGGTCCTTGCGTTGGGTCAGGCGCGGCAGCATCTTTTTGGCCACCGCCTTGACTCCCTTGCGTCCCACTTCTTCGATCGAAATATACCGCGCCTGGCGTTTTTCAGTCGAATCGGCTTCGGCCTGGCTGGCTACCAGGGCCAATCCGCTCAGGCATTGGGGGTAAGCCCGCGCAAACGAAAGACAGACATATCCACCCATCGAATGCCCGACCAGAATCGCTTTTTGGATACCCAGACGTTCCAGTAAATGGTGAATGTCTTCAGCCTGAAGGCGCATCGAATATTCGCCATCTGTAACGGGCGATTGCCCATGTCCGCGCAGGTCTGGCATGATCACCCGGGCGTGATCCTTCAAACGCGCCACAACTGACTTCCAGATGGTATGGTTCAACGGATAACCGTGAAGGAGGAAAACCGGAAATCCATTCCCGGTTTCTTCGAAATATAGGTCAACAGGTTCCAGTTCCATTAACGATCTCCTTCTTGTTCCGGGGACGCCTTCAACCACTGTTCTGCGAAAGCAAAAGCCGCCTCGCGGTCCGTGATCTTACCTTCCGCTTGCGCTTCCCGGATTGCTTCGAGCAATTGACCCACCTGCGGGCCGGCTGTCACGTGGAAGTGTACCATGATTTCATTGCCGTTGACGAGTCGGGGCGGGCGGACGATCTCTTGCGGCCGTTCCCACCAGGCTTCCAGCAAAGTACGGCAGGTATCCAATTCGCGCTTCCAGACGTCTGCATCCAGGGTGACGCCGTACGTCGCCAGTGTGTCCGCCATGCTCAACAGACAGATGTCCACCCCGGCGGGTCCGGTATCTCGAAAGAATCGGTAAGTCGCCCGCCGGCTGATTTCCTGCTGGCCCTTCGAAAGCAGATGAATCCGCATGTGCCCCAGGATGATTTTGGAAAGCCGATCGATCTCAGCGCTGCTCAAGGCCATGCGTTCGCCGCAGGCCTGCGCCAACCGGGCGCTGATCTTCTCGTGCCGCAGGAATCGAATCCGGCCGTCCGGCTCGACACTGCGCGCGGCGGGTTTTCCGGCGTCATGATACAGCGCCGCGAGCATCACCGATCCGCGCAGACTTCGGTCCGGGACAAGCCGTTCTTTGAAATGTTCGACGAATTGCTGGCGGTAACGGCCCAGCCGCAGCACAGCCATTCCCAACGCCAGATCCGAGGCCGAATCCTCGATATAATCCCCGATCAGCACCCCCATCAACCGGCCCAACCAATCCAGGACTTTCAGGGTGTGCTCCCATACATCCAGGGTGTGCGGCGCGCTTTGCGTCACGCCCTGCATTTCTTTCAAATCGGGCAGCAGGTAATCGAGAACGCCCAAGACCTGCATCAAGCGCAAAGCGCTTTCGGGGCGTGTCCCTTCCAGCATGCGAAAGAGCTCATCGCGTTGGCGCTCGACCGAGACGCGGTCCAATTCCACGGCTGCATTGCGGGCCAATTGAAGCGTTTCAGGCAGCATGTGCAAATCCATCTCGAGCGACAGACGCACCGCCCGCAGAACCCGCACCGGATCACTCTGGAAGCTATCCAGCGCGCACACGCGCAGTTTGCGCTCGCGCAGATCGACTGCCCCGCCCAACGGGTCGACGATCTGGTTGCCAGCGCTCAAATCGATGGCAATGGCGTTAATTGTAAAATCCCGCAGGCGTAAATCTGCCTGAAGATCCTGACCGCGCAGCGCAGTGAAGTCTAAAAAAATCCGTTCGCTACTTTGAGTCGTCAGAATTACGCGCATGCTTTCATGCGCGGCATCCATCACATAAAAAGCGCCGCCCAACGCATTGGCGACCCGGCGCGCCAGACGGCGCACATCTCCGCTGACAGCGAAATCCAAATCGTGCACTTTTTTCTGGCGCAGCAGGTCGCGCACGGCGCCGCCCACCAGGTAGACCTGCTGTCCCGCCTGCAGGTGTGGCCGGATTTGGTCGAGCAATTCCAGGGGGTCGATCGCAGCGGACGGGGTCATGAATTGTCCTTCAGGCATCAGGAGGCTGGTTTGTACCGCGCCAGATCGACCACTCCGACAAAAGGCAGGTTGCGGTAATAATCATCGATATCCAGCCCGTAGCCGAAAACGAATTTATTTGAAATGGTGAAACCGACATATTTGAGCGGCACGTAGACTTCACGCCGTTCGGCTTTGTCCAACAGCGTGCAGACGCTCAAGCTGCGCGGCTTGCGCAAAGAGAGCATTTCAAGCACCGACGCCAGGGTAAAACCGCTGTCGATGATATCTTCCACCAGAATGACGTTCTTGTCCTGGATATCGGTGTTCAGATCCAGAGTAATGCGAGTTTGCCCGCTGGTTTCACGGCGCCCCACGCCATAAGACGAAACCGCCATGAATTCGATGGCATGCGGGTGACGGATGGAGCGCATCAAATCGGTCAGGAACATCACCCCACCCCGCAGGATGCAGACCAGCAGGAGCTGATCTTCATCTTTGTAATCATTGCTGATTTCTTCCCCCAGTTCATGAATACGGTGTTGAAGTTGTTCTTCAGAGATCAGAACTTCGGCGAGAAACTCATGATAGTCTTGGACCATGGTGGCAATTCCCTTCAATCCCGGGGGACTTCGTGATGTTTACGGCAGCGCGCTTCATACATCTCTGAGGCGCCAACGATAATGATCGGGTCATCATACCGCGCAGGTTTTCCATTGACCAGACGCTGGGTCCGGCAGGCGGATTCGCCGCACACCATGCAAATGGCCTGCAGTTTGTCCACCCGTTCAGCCTGCGCCATTAAAACGGGCATGCTGCCGAACGGTTCGCCGCGGAAATCGGTATCCAATCCCGCCACGATCACACGCACGCCGCGATTGGCCAGCATTGCAGTAATTTGTACGATCTCCTCATCGAAGAATTGGGCTTCGTCGATGCCCACCACGGTGGTGTCGCTCTCCAGCAGGCCGAGCAGATCGTGAATCTTCTCGATCGGAACGGCGTCGAAATCCGTGCCGGAATGCGAGGTGACTTTCTCGACCTGGTAGCGATTATCGATGATTGGCTTGAACACCTGGACCTTTTGGCGCGCGATGGTCGCCCTGCGGATTCGCCGGATGAGTTCTTCAGTCTTTCCACTAAACATTGATCCTGCCACAACCTCGACGGATCCGGTGTAATGCATCATATGATTCGCCTCTTCGGTATGAGATGCACAGATTTTACCCCAACTTGTTTAAAAGTGGGGCTCGGGTCGGATTAAAACAACAGGCAGAAGCAAATTGCTTCTGCCTGATTTGGACTGTAATCGGATCGGTTAGGCGCTGACTTCTTCGGAAGTCGACAGCTCATAACCGAGCTGGCGCATGCGCTTCTTGGCGTCGATCAACGACTTTCGGCCGAAACCTTCAACCTCCAGCAATTTATCGTCGCCGCCAGCCAGGCGCTCGATCACCTGGCCGATGGTCGTCAAACCGGCCTTGATCAAGGCATCCGTCGGGCGAGCGCCCAGATTGAGTTCAGCCACGGGACGCTGCGGCGAAACACGCTCGGTGTCGCGGGCTTTCTTCTGATCCAGGAATTCCTGGCGGGCTTGCAGCTTCTTATAGAAGCGATCGACCTGTCCTTCGATATCGATAATGCGCGCCTGCTGGCCCGTAAAGAACGGGTGGCATTTCGAGCACACTTCGGTGTGGATTTCTTTCTTGGTCGAGCCAGTGGTCCATGTATTGCCACAGGCGCAGGTCACCTTGGCATCCGGATAATAAGTCGGGTGAATACCCTTCTTCATCGGAACGATCCTTCCTTCCACTCAGGGATGCCCTCACCTCCGTCGACGGCGACCGAAGACGGTGTAGAGCCAATAGCCCTAAGCCGCTTGCGCGGTTTCGGTCACTTCGGGCGGCTGAACGTTGACACGTTTTTGCCCGGTCGGTAAAGTCTCGAACACAACGATACCATCGATGGTCGCGAACAGGGTATCATCGCTGCCACGGCCGACATTCAGGCCGGGTTTGATGCGGGTGCCACGTTGGCGAACTAGAATATTGCCAGAAATCACAGCTTCGCCAGCATAGCGTTTCACGCCCAGGCGCTGTGCATTGCTGTCGCGGCCATTCCGTACGGAACCACCACCTTTTTTATGCGCCATTTTACCTACTCCACTTCGATCTTATTAATCATCAGCCGGGTATATGGCTGGCGATGGCCGGTCTTAACCCGGACACGTTTCTTGGCCTGGTACTTGAAAATGACCAGTTTGGGACCCTTGAAATGATCCACGACCGACGCCTTTACCAGCGCGCCTTTTACCGCGGGCGTTCCAACAGACACTTTCTCACCGTCCACCAGCAAGAGGACCTTGTCGAGCGATAATTCTTTGCCGGTTTCTACCGGGAGAAGATCCACTTCGATGGTGGATCCTTCGACGGCGCGATACTGTTTGCCGCCGCTCTCAACGATGGCGTACTTCATACTATTTTTCTCCAATCTTCACTTCGCCATTCAACCCGCGCCCATCAATACGCTGGTCAACGGGGAAGTTGGGGATGCAGTTTTTCGCCCCAGCGATCGATTGCCGGGGCAGAGCGAAGCCAATTATAGAACCTATGATGAGCTTTGTCAACGGTTCGGAATGTTTTGCAACCTGCGGAAATCTCCTTCCCGCACGGTGATCTTCTCGGCATCCAGATGTTCCAGCAGCGCCAGGGCGTATTTTCGGCTGGTGTTGGAAAGATCGCGGAATTCAGCCACCGTCAATGTGCCGTGTTCCTGTAAATAGGCGATCACCGCCTGCACCAATCGTTCATAATCCGCCTTGCGAAACAGGACATCCTCTGAGACCAGCACCAGGTCGCCGCGCTCGAGCAGCACATCCAGCACATCCTCCCCGACCTCGGCCATACTATCTTTATACGATGGCGGAGCATTGGGTTCCAGCTCGAAGCGCCGCAGCAGTCGCGCCACCCTTTCTGCCTGCTGAGCCGAAAAGGTCACCTGAAATCCCGCCCGGACCGTCACAGATCCACGTTCGACCACAGAACCGAGTTGGGCCAGGTGATGCAGCGCGGCATTGAACACGCGCGTGCTCATCTTCGAACGGCTTTTCAAGGCTTCGCGCGGCATTCCGGATCGCAGGGGATAGGCCTTGTGAAAGGCGTCCAGCTCCTGCAACGCGCGTTTGGCTTCCTGTTCCCACAGGCCGGTGGGCATGACCAGCAAATCGCTGTCCGCTTCCAGCCGGCCTTCTTCCAGAAGCTGCAGTTGCCCATTCTGGATCAATTCGGCGATGGCGGCTTCCGCCTGCCTGCTGGCCAGGCGCGAACGCGCCACCACCTGCGCCAGCGGGGCCGCGCCCAGCGCCAGGCTGGCCTGAAGCAGTACGTCCGCGGGCGAACCCTGCCGCAATGCGTCCAACCCTCTCAGTACCTCGGCGTCGAAACGTTTATGCCTCCCGGCGGGCTGCGGGTCGACCACAATCCCTCCACCCAGCGTTTCTCCGGGCGACGGCCTGCGTAGAATATAGCGGTCTCCGCGCACGGCGACCACCGGTTGGCGCAGTTCGAACTGCAGCCAGCCCTGTTCGCCGGGCAGGATCTGCTCCACGCCGAGCAATCGGGCCCGCGCCAGAACTTCGGAAGCTCCCAGGAACAACTTTACCTCGGCGCTGTGCTTCAGGGGGCCGGCGGCATCTTTGAGCAGCCTGAAATGCACGTCAATTCGCTGGGTCGGGCGATATTTTCCAGGGATCGCCAGGACATACCCACGCTGTACTTCAGGAAGGTCCACGCCGGAAATATTGACTGCTGTCCGGCTGCCCGGAAAGGCGATCTCTTCCTTCTGTTTGTGCGTCTGCAGGCCGCGGATTCGCCCGCGTTTCCCCGTTGGCAGCACTTCGACTTCGTCGCCGGTCCGGAAGCAGCCGTCGATCAATGTGCCGGTCACCACCGTGCCGAATCCGGAAATCGAAAAAACGCGGTCGACCGGTAAACGCGGCCGTCCCAAATCGGGTCGCGGCTGCGTATTGGCCAGGCAATCCGACAGTGCTTTAAGCAATTCCTCCAAACCGGTGCGTTTGCGCGCCGAGACGCGCACCAATGGGGCATTTTCCAGCACCGAACCGCGCAGCGCCTGGCGAACATCCTCTTCCACCAGGTCCAGCCAATCCGCGTCCTGAACCAGGTCGGTTTTGGTCAGCGCCACCACGCCGCTTTGCACCTGCAGCAAATCGAGGATTGCCAGGTGTTCGCGGGTTTGCGGCATGACGCCCTCATCGGCTGCGACGACGAACAAGGCCGCATCGATTCCGCCCACTCCGGCCAGCATATTCTCGATGAAATCACGGTGCCCGGGAACATCGACGATTCCCACCGGCGCGCCGTCTGGCAGGGTCAGCCAGGCGAAACCCAGGTCGATCGTCATTTCACGCTCCTGCTCCTCTTTCAGGCGGTCAGGATGTGTGCCGGTGAGCGCTGCTACCAGCGCCGACTTACCGTGATCGACGTGCCCGGCAGTGCCGATGACGTGCACTGCTCCTCCTAGCGGTTTTGTCCAAAGGTCTTATCGTATTCTTCGGCCCAATCGCGCGCTGTGGACAGCAGAGATTGCAACCGTTTCTGGGTATCCTCGGTGATCTGGCGCTGCAAATCATTCAATTCCTGCGACAAATCTTCCAGCGCCACCAGGCGTTCATTCAGCTTTTCGAACTGGCGAGTAACCTCGCGCTGGGTCTCTTCCTGCGAAAGAGTGTAGTTCGTCCAGCGTTTCTGGTCATCCGCTTTGAAGGATACCCATTCCTGGCGAAAACGATCTTCCGTCAGGCGCTGCATTTCGGTGATTTCGTTGATGCGCCGTTCGAAGCGCTGGGAGATCTCTTCGAAACCTTCCTGTGCTTTCTTGATGGAACGGTGAGTCGCATCCAAGGTTTGAAGCTGAGCATCCAGATTTTGCGCTGATTTCTCGATGACCTCAAAACGCGTTTTCCAGTCCTTCCAAACCCGATCGCGTTCGACCAGAAGCAAATTCTGCTTTTCGATGAACGCGGTTTGCGCCTGACGACGTTCTCCTTCGGCCGCCTGGTATTCCGAAAGCCGCATTTCGATTTTTCGCAGGCTGTCGGCATTGAGATCCGATTTGCCGCGCTGTTCTTCCAACCGTTTGCGCAATGCGGCCACCTCGCCCTGCAAATCCGTCAGGCGTTTCGTATCCTGGCGCTGGGCATCTTCCAGTAATTTATGCGAGCGGCGGTAATCCTCATCTCCGCGGTTGGATTCGGTGACTTTTTGTTCCAATTCTTCGATCAACCGGCCGAGCCGGAAATCTTCTTCAGTGCGAGTCTGCAAACCGCGTTTCAATCCTTCGATCGGTTCCAAACCTTTACGAATTTCGCCGATCGAAATATTCAAGGCTTCGATATCCGTGCGGCGCTGTTTATCGATATCCCGATCGTGTTCAACGCGCTGCTTTTCGGCAGATTCCAACGTACGCGTGTTTTCGACCCGCGCCTGGCCAATTTGAGCTTCAAGCTGATCGAAACGCGGCATCATGGCCGAGAACCGCGCCAGCTCCAGACTCTGCTCTTTGATTTGTTGTAACAACGGAGGAATACTTCCAGCCAGCGTGCTGACTTTTTCTTCCAGCGTTGCAATGATCAGTTTATCTTTACGACGTTCATCGTCAAGCCAATCCAGACGCTTGATGACTTGTTCCAGGTCCATCCAACACCTCGCTGGGATTTACTTACTTTTGAGGATTATACCATCCGGCCTGTCGATCAGAACAAGTTGGCATATCCCTGCAGGATATTCACCATCCAACTGATGAATGGCCTCGGGAACACTCCCGCCACCACCAGCAATGCCACGCCGGTCACGAGTAAAACGATTTGATAACGATTTTCCTCGATGTGCACAGTTTTGGGTTCGTGGCGGAACAGGGCATTCAAATACCGGAATCCGCCGAACATCAACCCGGCGCAGCCCACCAGCGCCCAGATGGCCATGGGAATCGATTTGGATCCCAGCTCTGCCAACAGGGGCTGGCGAATGGGAAAGCCGGCCAACAACGGCAGGCCGCCGCTGGAGAAGATGGCCACGGCGCAGGCTGTCGAGGCGATGGGCAGACGTTGAAAGGCCTGTTTTTCCTCTTCGAACTTTAAGGATAAGCCGTGGCTTCCCAGAACGGAAAGAGCCAGCGCCCACAATCCCAATCCGATCAGGCGCGGGAAAAAAGCGCCCGCGTAATATTCAAGTCCGGTTTCCGAGCGCAGACTTAATGCCAGCAGCGCGAAGCCGGTTTCCAAAATGGCCGTATATCCGAACAGACGGGTCAAATCGCGCTGAAAAGCGCTCCATATCCCGGCCGTGGCCACCATGATCGTACCGGCCAATTGCAGACCCTGAAACAGAAAGGTCGAATTCCGAATAAAGGCATAGCCATCCAAAAAACTGAGCAGCAATGAAAAGACCACGGTTGGCAGCAACGTGAACAGGAAACCGGCCACATAAGGATGGCTTTCCCCGGCCAACAGGGGCACCCAGGTGTAAAAAGGAAAAACCGCCAGCCAGAAAGCCACACCCAACGCCAGCAGGAGGCTTGCGGCGATCAGCAGATTTTCGTTCGCCGGGTTGGTTTCGATGGCGCCCAATGCCCACCCGCCGAGCAGAATGCACGGCATGCCCAGCGTCTGAAAGATCAAATATCGCATCACACCCTGGCCGGCAGGCTTACCCGGTGGAGCCAGCATCGGAATGCTCATCAAAACACTGATTTCGACCAACAATGCGGCGTAAAGGAACGGTTGCACGGCGAGCGACGCGACCAGCAAAGCAATGATCGCCAGCCCGAGCGGTGTGAAAAGACGGTGTGTGCCGGCTGCCGGCGTGCCCAGGAACCAGAAAGCGCCCAGACTATAGATCAATACCAGCAATATGCGGTCCGAGTTATCCAGCATCAATTGCCGGCCGAGGATGGACAAAGAAGAGGTCAGTTCATAAGCCCGCCCGCCGATTTGCACCAAACCGCCAAACGTGGTCAGCGCCGCCGCGGCCGCCAGTGCCAGCGCCAGAATGGCCGCGGTCCAGCGCGTAATATTCGTATGCCAGTTGAATATCAACAGAACGATGGAAGCACCCAGTGGCACGAATATCCATAGAATCACCGTGTTCATTGGACGTCCTCCGGTTCCTGATTCACCAATAAATAGGCGCCCACCAGCGCCAATCCCAGATTGACTCCGGAAATCAGCCCGGTCACCAAGACGGAGGTTTCCACAGACGCATACAACAGTTCAAACCCTGAGAGCACGGTAAACAGGCCGAGGATCACCCGCAGCGGACGCAGCGACATGCCCAACTGCAAAAGTCCCATGCCAATCAGGATTACCGCGCCCAGGAGATAATTGGTCCCGGCCGGTAAAAGCGTCTTCAAAGACGGGCCAATGGCAAATGCCAGGACCCAGACCAGAGATGCGGTCACAATTTTGAAACCCCGGCCCGGCAGCCGTGTAATCCCGGTTTCGGCCAGGGCGGAACCCGGCTGGGATACCCCAAGCACGGCTCCGGCCATCCAGCCCGTGACCAGCTTTACAGCGGCAAGTCCGAGCGGCCACTCCCAGGAGATCATCCAGAACATCCCCAGGTATTGGACGGCCAGCGCGATGATGCTCCAACGCCAATTCTCACTGATCAGCAATGTCAGCGTCGAAGCCATGATGAGGATCAATGGAAGCCAGCTATATGAAGGTTCCATCAATGTCCCGTCCCTGGAATCAACACCGTGAGCAGCAGCGCCAGCAGCACCAGCGCCCACAAAACACCGCCTTCCCCCTCCAAAATGAGTGAAAGGCTGTTAACCAATCTACGCAATAATTCCATAAAATCCTGTAAGACCGAATACAGCCAGCGAAAGCTGAAGAAGGAAACCATCCACCTTGCGATGGCCCGCAAAAGCGAGTCCAGCCAGGCCAGGCGTTCTTTCATATGGACCAGGAGTCGTTGGTAAAGGATGGCCGCAATCCATCCAATCGCCAGCAGAACCGCAGCCAGACTGGCCGGCCAGCGTCCGGCGGTGAAAAAGCCATCCGGACCGATAACAGCGATCAACCAGCCGCTTCCGACCAGCAGGACCAGGCCCAGCGGATAGGCCACCTGGATCCAGCCTTGCATATTCTTCAAGGCTTCTCCGGGGGCCATGGCGTGCCGCACCAGGCCTACGATGAGAAGCGCCACCGCCAGGATCATCGCCATATCGAACAGATTGAAGGTATCTCCCAGCAACCCCGGCCAGCCGTACGCGGTGGGGGTAAAAGGCAAACCGCTCATCGCCAGGGCTGCCAGGATGGGCAAAGCCAGCGAGAATCTGGCCCGGGCCGAATAAAGGAACAGAACGCTGCCGTACAGGATCATCGCGGTCGACCAGACCAGGCTGGAAATCGGGCTGCCGTTGATGACACAGGCAATTGCCAAACCGGCCGTCGCGACAACCCAATACGGCCGCCCGTTGAGCTCATTGGTTGCTCCGGCCCACATGCTGGCCGCGTACAGGGTTCCAATGGCGGTGCCGAAGAGAAGAAAATTCATCCAGCCCGTCGGAAGCTGGGTTGGATTCAGGCGCGCCAGCAGCACCAGGCTGGTGGCGGAGGAAGCCATTCGCAGCAGCGTCCCGACGCCGCGGCGCATTTGAATTTCCTGCCGGTAAGGCAAATTCAAGGGCAAAATCCCCAACCGCAATCCGGCCGCTACCAGTAATAGAATGCTGGCCTGTGGAAATGGGCTGACCTCAGACGTGAGGTCGAGATTCTTACCAACGATGAAAGCCGACAGCGCGACGATGGTTCCGGACACGCGCACGATGAAAGCGACGACGACCTGCGTGTTCAGGCGCGGTTCGTTCACGGTTCGCAGCATCACCACCAGTTCGACGAAATCGATCAGGGACCAGACCAGCAGCAGGGTGATCAAATTTCCGGAGAGGACGCCCACCATTCCCATGGCCGTGATGAACAGGTTGCTGGCCCAGGCGATGGGGTAACTCTTCTGGCCCAGACGGACCGGAGCCGTGAGAATAACAGCCATCAGCAGGGTTGCCAGGCTGAAGGCCAGAGGCCAGGAAATCCCATCCACCTGCAACAGCAGCCGGTCATCCATCTGAACTGTAAACGGCAGCCAATCCGCCACCTGCAACGGGGCCGGCGTGCGGAGGCGCAGAACGAGCAGCAGCCCCCAGTCGATCGTCGAAGCCAGTATGGCCATCAACCATGCCAGCCCGAAATTCGGCCGGAAGCGCTCCAGAACAAAAATCGCCAGCGCCGCAGCGATCGGAAGCAGCAGCGGGATCAGAATAACCCAGGAAGGCATTCTTTACAGTATATCCCCAAATGCCTTGCGGTGGATGAACCGCCCCATTCCGGGTTTCCCGTACCAGGTTTCGTTTTCGACGATCAAATTTCCGCGCAGATAAACCCGTTCGGGGTAGCCCACCAACTCCCAACCCTCGTAAAGGTTGTAATCGGTGCGGTGTTGGGCATGCGCCACCCCATATTTCAGCCTGCGTTCCGGATCCCAGATGACAATATCCGCATCCGCGCCCGGCATCAGGGTGCCTTTACGCGGATACATGCCGAAAATCCGCGCGGGGTTGGTCGAGGTCAACGCCACAAACTGATTGGGTGTGATTCTGCCACTGCGCACCCCATACGTCCACAGGATGGGCATCCGGTCACCGACCCCCGGCAAACCGTTCGGGACGAGCGTGAAATTTCCGTTGCCAAGTTCCTTGCCCGGAATGGCAACCTCTTTGCCTTCGTAGAGAATCGGCTTGCGGCCGTCGAAAAAGAAGGGACAGTGGTCGGTTGCCATCACCTGCAGGGTGCCGTCAGCGATACCCGTCCATAAGCGGGCATTGTCGGCCGCGCTGCGCATGGGCGGCGAACAAACCCACTTGGCGCCGTCTGGCCCACGCAGGTTGTCGATGGTAAAGAATAAATATTGAGGGCAGGTTTCGGCCATCACCTGAATACCGTGCGCCCGGGCGTAGGCTACCTGATCCACCTCGCCGCCCACGTTCATGTGGACAATGTAAACCGGCGCCTCCGCCTGAGCCGCCAGAGCGGCTGTGCGCAGGGTGGCTTCGACTGCGCCCCAGGACGGGCGGGTCAGCGAATGCCATTCCGGAGCGGTGTGCCCGGCAGTCAATGCCTCAGCCACCAGCGTTTCGATGACATCGCCGTTCTCGGCGTGGACCATGGTCAGCAGGCCGTGTTGGCGGGCTAACCGCAGCACTTTAAAAATCTCACCATCCGAGAGGCGCAGCCGGCCGTTGTAAGCCGTAAACACTTTGACGCTGGTGACACCGGCGGCGGGCAACTGCCCGATCTCGGCCGCCACCTGATCGTCGAAATGGGTAATATTCATATGAAAGCCAAAATCGATGGCTGCCTTAGGATCGGCATTGACATGCGCAGCCTCGATATTGGCCAGCAGCGGGCTGGTATCCTGGGAAACGAAATCGATGGCCGTGGTCGTGCCGCCAAACGCGGCGCCTTTATGACCGGTATAGTGGTCGTCCGAGCTGATCGTGCCGGCCATGGGCAGGCTGAAATGGGTATGCACATCCACGCCGCCCGGCATGACCAGCTTGCCGCCGGCATCCACCACCTCGGCATTGGCTGGCGCCGTCAGCTCCGGCCCAATCTGGGCGATTTTTTCACCTTCAACCAGGATATCCGCCTGAAATGTTTCAGCAGCGGTAATCAACGTTCCATTCTTTATCAATAAATTGCTCATCGAAGTCTCCTTGGCGAATGGTTCTGCCATTTTACCAGTTTTCCTCGACCTCATACCCCCCTTTTTCCTCCTGCAGGCCCTTCACATCCCCCAACAGCGCCAGCAGGGCCGGCTCTACTGCTTCATCCGGCAATTCATCCGCCTGATAAGTTCCTTCCTTCAATGCACGTTCACGCAGCGAGCGCCACAGGAGGTTGCGTTCTTCCGAGCGCACCACCAGGTCGATTAAGCTATGCGCATTTTTCAACAATTCTCCCGTGGTGTACAGGAAGGTAAAGCGCCGCCAATTTCCAGCCAGGATCGGTTGCGGCAGCGTTTGCAGTGGACCAAGCTGCATCTTGTAATATTCTTCATGCGCGCGTGGGTGGTCCGGCTCGCTGCGCAGCAGTTCAGCCCGGGTTGCCATTTCGTGCCCGCGCACGGGTGCAATGGTTTCGACCCGCCAGTGGTGCTCCTCGCCGAAACCGCCCGTCTGGTAGAAGGCCAGGTAATCCACGGATACGACCTTGGGCGCGTGGCGCAGCGGGATGCGGTACCAGCCCAACAGGCGGGCAATTTCCAGGTCGCGCGGCTCGGTCACCACCGCCACCAAAATCAAAGCTGTACCGGGAGGATAAATGCTCATCACGCCCCCCTGAAAAACCCATCCGGTGCGGAATTGCCGCACCGGATGGTCTCTTCGAAATTATTTGACCAGACCCACTTCGTGGTTGAAATCGGTGATCAAGGCATCGATTTCGCCCATTTGCTTCTGGATATCCGTCCAGTAGTTCGGGTCGTACCACTGGTCCTGAATTTCAGGATAAGTCTTGCCCTGCTGTTCGACCCAGGTGTAGTACTTCAGGTTGTGAACGCGCTTGCGATCCGCATAGCTCAGTTCGAGCATGTTGTCGGTGGAGGTGCCCAGCAAATAGCGAGCGAAGTCAGCCGCCGCCATGGCTTCGGTGTACTCGCCCTCTTCTTTCCGCATCTCATCGATCCGGCTGCCGTAGAGCTGCATCGAATCGGTCAGTACGGTCACGACCACATCGTTCTCGCCCATCTCGTAGTATTTCGCCATCTTGATGGCCGAGAGGACGTTGGCGATGCCGGAGAAGCCCATCAGACCAAGCTGGTTGACGAACGCTTCGGGAACGCCCATCTTGACCAGGTAGGCCCGGCCGACGGGTTCGTTGAACAGGCGCAGCAGATGAACGACCGCGTTATCATCGATGGCCGTAATCACATCGGTGTTCTTGACGTTGTGGATCCAGGGCACATGCTTGTCGCCAATGCCTTCGATGCGGTGCGAGCCAAAACCGTTGGCCAGCAGGGTCGGGCACTGTAGGGCTTCGCTCGCGCCGATCTTACTGGTTGGGAAGACCTGCTTGAGGTAATCGCCGCTGGCGATGGTGCCGGCTGAACCGGTGGTGAATACCGAACCCCGGAAGGTATCATTCGGCCGCATGACATGTTCCAGCATTTCCTCGAAGGCTTTGCCGGTGACCGAATAATGCCACAGGTAGTTGCCGAATTCTTCGAACTGGTTGAAGATCATCAGGTCCTGGCCGGAGCGGCGCAGTTCCCAACACTTATCGAAGATTTCCTTGACGTTCGATTCACTGCCCGGAGTGGCAATGACTTCGCTGGCGATCTTCTTCAACCACTCGAAGCGCTCGCGGCTCATGCCTTCCGGCAAAATGGCGATCGATTCGCAGCCCAACAGCGCCGAATCATAGGCGCCGCCGCGGCAGTAGTTGCCGGTGGAAGGCCACACGGCCTTCTCGGTGGTCGGGTCGAACTGACCGGTCACCAGACGCGGCACCAGACAGCCAAAGGCAGCTCCAACTTTGTGAGCGCCGGTGGGGAACCACTTGCCGACCATTACGATAATACGGGCCGGGGTGCCGGTCAGGCTGGACGGGAATTCGAGGTAATTGACGCCGTCGTAGCCGCCGCCAAATTCCTTGGCTTCGTTCTTCCAGGATATGCGGAAGAGGTTACGAGGATGCACATCCCACAAGCCGATTTGCTTGAGCTCGGCTTTGAAAGCAGCCGGAATCTTCGATGGGTCGCGCATCTGGGCAAAGGTGGGGATAACGATATTCCGTTCACGAGCCCGGCGAATTGCCTTCGCACGACGTTCAGGCATGACAGTTAGATCGATTTTGGCCATTCTTTTCCTTTCAATACATTATTTTTTTGAAAAGTCGTCTGGCGATTCACGCACGATATACAATGGACGACCTTTTGCTTCATCATAAATCCGACCGATGTACTCACCCAAAATTCCGAGCGAGATCAATTGGATGCCCCCCAGGAATAACACCGCAATCAATGTCGAAGCCTGTCCCAGGAAAACCGCGCCGGTCGTGGCGCGCAAAATGATGACTACGATTGCCGCGATCAGGCTCAACCCGGCGGAGATAAAGCCCATCACGGTTGCGAATTGCAGGGGCATGAACGAAAAGCCCGTGATGGCCGTCATGGCCAGCTTGAGCATCTTCTTGAAGGGATACTTCGTGCTCCCCGCAAAGCGGGCCATGCGCTTGTACGGCACGCCAACCTGTTTGAAGCCGACCCAGGCCGACATGCCGCGCAGAAAACGGTTGTGCTCGCGCATGCGGTTCATCACGTTCACCACCCGCCGGTCCATCAGGCGAAAATCGCCTGTGTCCATCGGAATCTTGACCTCGGTGATCTTGTAGATGAGGTGATAGAACAGCGAGGCAGTCCAGAGCTTGAAGGCCGTTTCGCCTTCCCGTTCGGTGCGCACGGCAAAAACCACTTCGTAACCTTCGCGCCATTTGGCGATCAGGTCCAAAACCACTTCCGGTGGATCCTGCAGATCCGAATCGATGACCGTCACGGCCTGTCCGTGGGAGTAATCCAGACCCGCGGTGACGGCGATTTGATGGCCGAAGTTGCGGGCAAAAATCACCGGCCGCACATGCTCATCCTCGGCAGCCAGCTGGCGAATGATCCCCGTCGAGCCGTCCGATGAACCATCATCCACCAGGATCAGTTCCCAGTTCTCGCCGGTTGATTCCAGGACCGCCTGCATCCGCCGGTAGAATTCCATCAGGCTTCCTTCTTCGTTGAAGACAGGGGCAACCACTGAGAAAACGGGTTGTTCACTACTCAAATTCACACCTCCAGAAAGCTTGGATGTAGCCGTCTATCATTCTTAGCCGGCGAGATGTTTTTTCAACGCTTCCATGCTGGGTTCGATCACCGGCGCTGCGTGCACGGCCTGCATCGCAGCGCGGACATCCTTCAAACCGCTTCCGGTGTTCATCACCAGGACGGGATCATCCGGTTTCACCACGCCATCCACGAGGGCCTTCTTCAGGCCGGCCATGGCCGTTGCGCCGGCGGGTTCGGCGAAAATTCCCACCTGCCCCAGGTCGGCAATGGCGGTCAGAATTTCAGCGTCGCTGACGGTGATGTAGGTTCCGCCGGTCTGGCGGGCGGCGCGCACCGCGCGCACACCGTCGCGCGGCAGATCAACCGAGATGCTGTCGGCGATCGTCTGCGCCTGCACGGGTTCGATGATTTCGCTGCCGGCGTGGAAGGCATGCGCCACAGCCGCAGAACCCTGCGCCTGGACGCCAATCAAACGCGGCATCTGACCCAGCCAGCCCAGTTCTTCCAGGTCTTTGAAACCTTTGTGAATGCCGGAGATGATATTGCCATCCCCCACCGAGACGAATACGGTCAAGGGGCGGCCGACCGCGGTGGTATTGGCCAGTTGGAGCTGGTCCCAGATTTCGAATGCGGCGGTTTTCTTTCCCTCGAGGGTAAAGGGGTTGTAGCCCGTGTTCCGGCAGTACCAGCCGAATTCCTGGGCGGCCTGAATCGCCAGGTCGAAAGCCTCGTCGTAGTTGCCGTCCACCAGAATCACCTGCGCGCCGTAGACCAGCAATTGCGCCACCTTGGCCGGCGGAGCGCTGCGCGGCGCCAGAATGACCGCTTTTTGACCGACGGCTGCCGCCATACCGGCCAATGCGGCCCCGGCATTGCCGGTCGATGCCGTTACCACCACCGGAGCGCCAATCTGAATGGCGCGCGCGACGACGATGGCACTGGCCCGGTCTTTAAATGAGGCGGTCGGATTGCGGCTTTCATCTTTCACCCATAGCCGGGTCATGCCCAACCGTTCCGCCAGTTTCTGCGGCTTGTAAATGGGCGTATAACCGGCGGCTCCCAGAGTTGTGCCCTCGGCATGCGGGAAGGGCACCGGCAGCAGCGGTAAATAGCGCCACAAGGATGCTTCTGTCCGGCTGGTGATGTCAGAAGTGTGATATTTCTGCTTCAGGTGTTTGATATCCAGCACAACGTCCAGATTACCGCCGTCTTTCGGGCAGGTGTACATGACCTGGGTGGGCGGATATTCGGCCTGGCAAATGGAACAACGATATCCAATAAAATCTCCCATGTTATACAATGACTCCTTTTCGATGGATGCGCTCAATGATCTCTGAGGCGTTCGATTGGCTACGTTTATCCGAAAGAAGGGTGATCCATCCTGGCTGGCGCGAACCTTACGCGCCGCGCTCGCCGCGCACAAACGGGATGTTCAGGGCTGCCGGGGCGCCGAGGCGCTTGCGGTTGGCTTCCTGAGATCCGATGACCAGCACGATGATGGTAAAGGCATAGGGTATCATTTGCAGGAAGAAACCCAGGTAGGGATTATAGTAGAACGGGTTTGCCAATCCCAACAGGGTCGTCGGTCCCTGAATGTCCAGGATCAGGCGGCGCAACGCGCCGAAAATGTAGGCTCCCAGAGCACCGCGCATTGGATCCCACTGGGCGAAGATGATCAAACCGATGGCGATCCAGCCCTGACCGGCGGTGGTGAGCTCGCTGAACCAACCCGGTGAAATCGCCAGGCTGATTGTCGCGCCCGCGAGCCCGGCCAGCAAACCGCCCACGAAGGTGTAGAAATAGCGTAAACCGTATACATTGATGCCTAAAGCATCCGCTGCGGCCGGATATTCGCCGACTGCGCGAAGGTGCATGCCCGGCCGGGTCTTATAGATGTAATACGAAGCCAGTGGGGTGAGCAAATAACCGAAGTAAACCAGGATGGACTGGTTGGTGAAAAAGACCGACCCGATGATCGGGATTTTCGTGAGCAACGGGATGGTGAGGACGGGCATCAGCGCGATCACGCCCGCCTTGCTCAGGCCTTCGCCCAACACCAGACTCAAGCCGGTGCCCAGGAAACCGAGCGCAAGACCGCTGACCACCTGGTCAGCCTGCAACGTGATGCAGATGAATGCATGCACCATCGAGAGCAGCCCTCCGGCCAGCATGCCAAACAACACGCCCAGCCAGGGATTTCCCGTCTTGACGGTCATGCTCATGGCAGCCACGGCCCCCATCAGCATCATGCCTTCCATGCCCAGGTTCTGAACGCCGGAACGTTCGTTGAAAATACCACCCAGGGTGGCAAAGAGGAGTACCGTACCTGAAGCGACGCCTGCCTGTAATATGATGATAAGGTCCACGTTATTCCTCCTCGCTCCGCCGGATGATGCGAATACGGTAGCGCAGTAGGAAATCACTTGCGATCAAGCACACAAGAATAATTCCCTGCATGAGTTTTGGAATGCCGGAAGGCTGAATCTCACGGCCCGCCAAAATCAACCCACCGAACAGAATGGAGACAATCAACACCACGAACGGGTTGAGTTTCGCCAGCCAGGCGATGATGATGGCGGTAAAGCCGTAACCGGGTGAGATGGAGCCCTGCAGCCGGTGGACGACGCCGGTGATTTCCGACATGCCGGCCAGGCCAGCCAATGCCCCTGAAAGCATCATCACCAGGATGATATTGCGTTTCATCGGGATACCGGCGTATCCAGCGGCGCGAGGATTATCGCCGATCAGGCGAATCTCATAGCCCCATTTGCTGCGGTAGAGGATGAGCCAGACGATCACCGCTGCGACCACCGCGAATGCCAATCCCAGATGGGTGGTCATGCCGCGGAAGAAAGGAATCTCCTTGGCCATGTCCGCGAGACGCGGCAGCCAGGCATTCTTGGGGAACATCTTCGACATCTGAAAGCCGCCTTCGGTCCATACGGCGAAGATGAAGAAATTGTTCCAGGCGACGGCGATGTAATTCATCATCAGGGTGGAGATGACTTCATTGACGTTGAATTTGGTCTTCAGCCAGCCTGGTACGAACCCCCACAGAGCGCCGCCGATCATACCCGCCACAGCCATCACCAGGATGAACAGCCAGCGCGGAGCATCGCTCGGCAAAACCGGGATCAACACGATCGAGCTTGCGGTGAAAGCACCGATGAAGAACTGGCCTTCGGCACCGATATTCCAAATGCGCATGCGGAACGCGATGGTGCAGGCCAGGCCAGTCAGCATCAATGGAATAGCCTTGACCAGCGTATCCGAAAAGACGCCCCAACTGCCGAAGGCGGATTTGCCGATGCTGGCATATGATTTCCATGGATCGCTTCCAACCAACGCCAGACAAAGCGCGCCGATGAGCAGTGCAATCACCACCGCAATCAACGAAACCACTACCGGCAGCCATTTGGGCGTTTCTTCAAGACGCGGTTCCACCTTCACGCGGAAGGGGAATTTACGGCGCGGAGCAACCGAGGGAAGAGAGGTCGATTCAGACATTGGGAAGTTGCTCCTTCTCGGCAGTTTCACACGGGGTGCCCGTCATCATCAGGCCAATCTTTTCGATATCGCCATCCAGCACTTCGCCCATGATCTTGCCTTCATAGATGACATAAATCCGGTCGCTCAACGCCAACAACTCATCCAGTTCCTCCGAGATCAACAAAACGGCCGAACCGGCTTCGCGTTGTGTTAACAGCAGCCGTTGGACGCCTTCGATTGCGCCGACATCCAGGCCGCGGGTGGGCTGCACAGCCACCATAAACGTCGGCAGCGCAGAAATTTCGCGCGCCAGAATCACACGTTGCAAATTTCCACCGGAAAGCATGCGCACCGGCGTATTAATGGAAGGAGCAATAATATCGTAAGCGTCCTTCAACTCGCGGGTATATTTTTCTGCCGCCTGCATACTTAAGAACCAACCATTGCCGATGGGCTTCTGGTGGTATTTTTTCATAATCATGTTGTCGGTCACGCTCAAATCGGGCGCGGTTCCGACATGCGTTCGGTCTTCAGGAATATGGGACACGTTATGCCGGATGCCTGCACCCGCGTCCTTGTTGGTCACATCTTCATCCTGAATGCAGATGCTTCCCTTCGAACACTTGCGCAGTCCGGTCAGCACATCCGCCAGTTCGCGTTGGCCGTTGCCAGCCACGCCGGCCAGACCGACAATTTCACCAGCGCACACATGCAGGGAAGCGCCCTGGAGCGCGGGCAATCCTTTATCGTTCAACGCGCAAACGTCCTTGACATCCACCACGACTTTGCCCGGCTTCTGAGGTTTGCGCTGCAGGTCGAAAATGACCTCCCGGCCGACCATCAAACGCGCCAGTTCGGGGATGGTCGTCGTTTTGGTCGCAACGCCCGCCGCAGTCACCCGGCCGTGCCGGAGGACGGTCACTTCATCCGAAATCGCCATCACCTCATTCAGTTTATGACTGATAAAGATGATGGATTTACCCTGATCGATCATCTTGCGCATGATGGCAAACAGACCGTCGATTTCTGTAGGAGCCAGAACTGCCGTCGGCTCATCCATGATCAGCACTTCCGCACCCCGATAAAGCATCTTCAGCAATTCGACGCGCTGCTGTTCGCCAACCGACAATTGCCAGATTTTGGCAGTCGGATCCACTTCGAGGCCGAATTGTTTGCCGAAATCCGAGATGACGCGGTCGTATTCTTTCAAATGTAACAGGAAACTTGGCTTTTCGAGTCCCAGAAGAATATTTTCGGTGACCGTCTGGGACGGCACCAACATGAAATGCTGATGGACCATGCCGATCCCGGCGCTGATGGCCTGCCTGGGGTTCGAAAATGTCACCGGTTTATTATTAATATTGACGATTCCAGCATCAGGTCGATATAACCCGGCGAGAATATTCATCAAGGTGGATTTTCCGGCGCCATTTTCACCTAATAACGCATGGATTTCCCCTTTTTTCAACGTGAAATCAACATGATCATTCGCCAGCACGCCGGGAAACCGCTTGACGATTCCCCTCATGGTAACCACATTGACGATTTCTTGCTTGCCGCTTCCTGAGTCCATGGTACCTCTACTACGATCGAACGATGTTTGCCCGATACTACCGACTGGATCTCAACAAAACACGTGTAACGCCGACTTAACGCTGTTTTGATAAGAAGGGGTCAGGTCAGCTTTTGACCTGACCCCTTGTTGCTATGAAGTGCTGTTACTGCGCCGGAAGCTCGGCGGTGACGCCCGCAGCCCACCAGTGCATGCAGTACTTGCAGGCGAGGCCTTCGGCACCCGGCGGGAACTGATCCAGGTCCGATTGTTCAAACTTTTGGCCCTCGGCGATGACCAGATTACCCTGGTTATCGTAGATGGGACCGGAGAAGACATCGAACCGGTTCATTTCGCCAGAGAGGAACTTGGCAAGGGTGTCCTTCACAAGTTTGATATCCTCAGCCGGCAGTTCGGAAGCGCCCTTGGTCATGGTTTCGCCATCCATGAAACCATACAGGCCCAGGCCGCCGCTGTCAGCATCGAAGTAGTCCCAACCTACTTTGTAGGTCTTGTCCATCACACCCTTGACGATACCGGCGTAAACTTTACCCCAGTTCCAGTAGATGGTCGTGAGGCAGCGCTCGGCTTTGCAGGAACCGGACCAGTCATAGGTGATGCCCCATTTGCCCTTTTCAGTGGCCACATCCGCGGGAGCGGGTGTGTCGGCGCCGGTGAAGACAACGTCAGCGCCGGCATCGAACAAAGAGGCAGCCGCCTGCTTTTCAACAACCGGGTCATGCCAGGTGTTGATCCAGCGGACGTCCAGCGTGCAATCCGGGCAGGTCTTGCGCATACCCAGGGCAAATGCATTCCCCAGGCGCAATTCTTCCGGGATCGGGAAGGTGGCGATGTAACCCAGTTTGGGATTGCCGTCCAACTTGGCGCGGGAACCCGCAACCATACCGGCCAGGTACTTCATGTCTTCCATGGCGCCCATCACGTTACCGAAATTGGTGCCGTTGGACTTGTAACCGCTGACATGAATGTAGGTGATATCCGGATATTCCGCGGCGACAGTCTCCATCGCGTCCATGTAACCAAAGGACGTTCCGAAGATCATGTTGAAGCCTTTGCGGGAAAGGCTGCGGAAGACCTGTTCAGCATCGGTACCTTCGGCGACATTCTCGATGTAAGCCGTGTGGACACCGGGAACATTATCCTGGACGTAGGTCAGGCCATCGAAATGGGCCTGAGACCAACCGCCATCGTCATGCGGACCGATGAGCACGAAGGCGACGTTGAATTTCCCCTGTTCGATATCAGGAATTTGGTAGGTACCTTCCTGAGTCGTGGGGGCTTCGGTCGCTTGAGAAGCTTCCGTTGCTGCTGGCGCAACGGTTGGTGTCGGCGTGGCCGTCTGACAGGCAGACAGCGCCATCGCAAACACAACGAACAGGCTGACGATCAGCCACAAGCGTTTCGAAGACATCTTCCTCCTCCTATAAAATTGAACGGTATGGAATTGGGTGATTTTGGATATCGCAAGGAAGCCGGTGAGCGATTTTTATCGAACACCTTACTTCCTGGATCCACATTGAAAATCCAGCCGCAATCAGGACTGGGGTCCGCAAGGGAATAGAACTATTTTACCCCATCCTCGAGGAATTCTTCGCAAAGTCCGGATCGGTAATCCCGATCCGGACTTTCGCATCCAAGTTAAGGAACAATCCAGGTGCCAGTCTCGCCCTTCAAGGCGCGGCTGATATTCTTGGGATCGGTGATCAAGGCCTGCTTGCCACCCGCTTCCAGGAAGCGCAGAATGGCTTGAATCTTCGGCAGCATACTGCCCTTTGCAAAGTGACCATCCGCCATGTACTGCTTGGCTTCCGCAACAGTGATGCGATCGAGCCACTTCTGGTCGGGTTTGTTGAAGTTGATGGCAACTTTTTCAACGGCCGTGCTGATGACGAACAGATCCGCCTGGATCATGTTGGCCAGCAACGAAGAGCCGAAATCCTTGTCGATGACGGCTTCCACGCCGATCAGGTCGCCATTTTCCTTTTCAAGCACCGGAATGCCGCCGCCGCCAACGCCCACGACGGTAAAGCCGGCGTTGACGAGCGTGCGGATCGCGTCCGCCTCAACGATGCGCTGAGGAATTGGAGAGGCAACGACCCGACGCCAACCGCGACCGGCATCTTCCACAACGGTCCAACCTTCCTTGGCTGCTCGTTCTTTGGCCACCGTTTCGGTCATGAAGGAACCGATGGGTTTGGTGGGATTCTTGAACGCGGGATCATTGCGATCCACAATCGTCTGGGTCACAATTGCCGCGGCGTGTTTCTGGATGCCGCGGGTGCGGAATTCATTGTACAGCGCCTGTTGGAACATGTAGCCAATGGAGCCCTGGCTGTCCGCGCCGCAGTAATCCAACGGTACGGAATGAAGTTCGCCCATCGAGAGTTCAGAGCGGCGCAGAATAAAACCAACCTGGGGGCCATTCCCATGCGTAACCACCACATCCCAACCCTCGGCGATCATGTCGACGATGTGATGCATCGATTCAGCGCCGGCTTCGTACTGATCCGGAACGGTCTGGTGCTTGGCATCCTTGATTAAAGAATTACCACCTACTGCAACAACTGCAATGCCTTTCTTTGCCATTCAAAAACCTCCAATCCTTGGTTATGGGATTAACTCATCGTCAAAGCCATAACGGCTTCTTGTACGTGCATACGGTTTTCCGCTTCATCGTAAACCACCGAGTGCGGGCCATCGATCACGGCGTCGGTCACTTCGATGTTGCGATCCGCAGGCAGGGGGTGCATGTAGATGGCGTCAGATTTCGCCAGCCCGATCCTGCGTTCATCGGTGATCCAGCTTTCGTACTTCTTGATGATCTTGGCGCCTTCTTCGGCGTCCGGCGTGTGAACCATCGCGCCCCAGGACTTGGCGTAAACGATATCCGCATCCTTGAAGCCTTCGTCCATATCTTCCACGACTTCGAACTTGGTGCCGAATTTCCGGGCCTGTTCTTCAGCCATTTTCATGATCTCGGGCATCAGTTTGAATTCGGGCGGGCGGCACAGGGTTACATCCAGGCCAAAGCGGGGCATCTGGAGAACCAGGGATTGAGGGACGGACATGGGTTTTTGGTAGGACGCAGCGTAAGCCCACGAAACGACCATCTTCTTCCGCCGCAGATCGCGACCTTTCTTCTCGATGATGGTCATCAAATCGGCCAGGCACTGGAAGGGATGGTAGATGTCGCACTGCATGTTGAGGATGGGCGTACGGGATGCTTTCGCGACCTCGTTCAGGTATTGATTGCCAATTCCCCAATCGCAGTGGCGAATGGCGATGCCGTCGAAATAGCGGCCAAAGATTTCGCCGATCTCTTTCGGCGTATCGCCGTGGGCGATCTGCGTGGTGCGTGATTCAATGAAGGCAGCATGCCCACCCAGGTGAGCCATGCCGGCTTCGAAAGAACCGCGGGTGCGGGTGCTGCTGAAAAAGAACAACATGGCCAGCACCTTATCGCGCAGATAGGGGGTCAATTCGTTTAGAGCGCGCTTGCGCTTGAGATCAAAGGCCACTTCCAATACGGTCTCGACTTCTTCTTTCGAGAAGTCAAGGTCACCGATCAAGTCACGACCGTGAAGAAATGTTTGCATGAGATCCTCTCTTTGGTTTTCTCAATCGCGCCGGGTTGGATCAGTCGATCCTCCCCGGCGCCAATGATCGAATAAATTACTCCATCTTGCCCAGGACCAGCGCCAGCAAAGCCATGCGCATCACAACGCCATTGAAGGCTTCCTGCCAGTAGCGGGACCAGCGGGTGATATCCACATCCGAGGGGATTTCGTCCATGCGGGGCAGCGAATGCAGCAGAATGGCATCCGATTTTGCCTTGGTGGAGAGCAGTTCGCGGGTGATCTTGTAGTTCGACGGGGTCAAACCGTGTTCGCCGGCTTCCTGGCGGGACTTGGTGTAATCCGGCTGGACAACGGGCTCGACCAGGATGACATCCGCGTCGGCAATGCACTGATCGACGTGTTCAGCTTCCTTGAAGTTCAGGCAATATTCCTTCAGTTCAGCCTTGAATTCGGGGGTCAGGTCCTTGTCAGGCGGGGCCACGAAGGTGATGGGGCAATCGAACTGTGTCAGGGCATAGGCCAGCGAGTGCATGGTGCGCATGCGCATATCGCCCACCGCAACCCACTTCAAACCGTCGAGGTGACCCTTTTCAGTGAGGACGGTGTACAGGTCGGTCAAAATCTGAGTCGGGTGCTCGCCCCAACCATCGCCGCCGTTGATGATCGGCACGGAAGCCCATTTGGCGGCTTCCATCGGGGCGCCCTGCTGGAAGTGACGCATCACAATCACGTCGCCGTAAAATTCCAGCATCTTGACGGTATCTTTAATGCTTTCCTGATACCAGTCGCCGGCGCGGGTCATCTTGGCATCCGAGAAACCGGTCACATGGCCGCCCAGGCGGTGCATGGCGGCTTCGTGAGCCAGGCGGGTGCGGGTGGAGGGCTGGTAGAAAGCCGTTACCAGAGTCTTTTCAGCCAGCATGGTCGAATTGCGGCGATCGCGAGCAATCGGTTCCAGTTCTTTGGCAACCTGGAAAATCCGGAAGAACTCTTCGCGTTCGAAATCTTTCAAAGACAAAATATCACGGCCTGCAAAACTACGCATTGGATATCTCCTCAAATGTTAATAAAGTTTTGGATAACCTGGTATGTGACATAACCAGTGTATTCACAGTCTTTAGTGCTCAATCAAATTTCGAAAGCGCACCTACCTCCTTTCCGGCTCGATCGGCATCCAGGACGCAACTTTGGATAATCCAATACTGCGGACAACATGGAAGCGAAAATATCCTGGCAGGAAATAACTATGCGAATAATCCACCATGCGCCCTTCTTTCGAATACAGCTCGGCGATGAAAAGCAGGAGTACATCGCCGCGTTGAATCTGCAGCGCATGGGCAATCTCCGGACTGGCAGCCACTGCGCGGATATTGGTAACGGATTCGGATAATTGGATATCCTGCCGGCGCAGCAATTGGTCCAATACGGATCCTGTGAAACCCACTTCCAGATCTTTCGACGAAAGAAATTCCTCGGGCAGCAAATCCACCAGGTAGGCGACCGGGCGGTTTTCGGCATGGATGACACGTGAAATCTGAACCAGGGGCGAGTCGGATGGAACCTGAAGAATCGTGGACCGGCTTTCGTCGGCTTTGAGATGGCCGATTTGCAAATCGCCCATGGAAACTTTCAACTGGATCCGTTCGGCCATCGTTTCGATGCTTTCCAGCAACTCCAGGCCCGTCTCGATGACATTGGTCTGGCCGACGACGAACGTCCCCACCCCTTGCCGGCGGCGAATGAGCCCCTGACCTTCGAACGCTCGCATGGCTTCGCGCAGCGTCGCGCGTGAAACGCCTAGTTTGCGGGCAAGTTCCGGCTCCGATGGCAGTCTTTCACCGGCCGGGGTTTCAGCGATCAATTGCGCCAGCTCATTTTGCAGCCGCTGGAATAACCGCTGAGGTTCACCTTCAGATTGAGGTTGTACTTTCTTCATTGGTATGGTCCCTTGCTCGCTTATTCGAGAACCGGAATCATGGTGAAACGATCGACGTCCACCAATCCCAAATCGGATATCCGCAGCGATGGAATCACCACCAGCCCAAGCAGGCTGAGCTGCATGTTGGGGTTATTCAGACTGCATCCGCATTTCTTAAATCCTTCCAAAACCGTGGCGGCTTTTTGCGCCACGACCTCGGCCCGTTCATTCGACATCAAACCCGCAATCGGCAGTTCGACTTTGCCGATCACTTCGCCGCGCAACACCACGATCTGCCCGCCGCCACATACCGCGAGTGTATTGGCAGCCAGCGCCATGTTCTCGTCATCCGTGCCTGCAACGATCATATGGTGGCAATCATGGGCCACCGTTGTGGCAATGGCGCAGGGCTCGCTGAAGCCGAACCCGTGCACCAACCCCACCTGGATCCGGCCAGTCCGGCAATGGCGTTCGACCAAAGCGAGCTTGGCGATATCGCGTTCGCGGTCGGCTCGAATTTCGCCATCCGCGCGCGAGAATTCGAACACCAGATGGCGCGTCGGGGCCTGGTTTTCGATCACGCCGATCACATGCGCTTTCACCGGCCCGTTTGCCGGCGGCAATGCTAATTTGAAGTCTGCGGCCGTCAATTTGCGACGGAGATGCACCGAATTCATGGCCCACTCGGGATGGCTGACTGCCGGCAAATCGACCAGCATGCGGCCGTTTTCCGCCAGAACCTTGCCGCGCGCAATCACCGTATCGGGGTGGAAATCGACCAGGTTCTGCACCAGCAGCACATCCGCATAGCGGCCCGGAGCGATCATGCCCATTTCGCGGCTCACGCCGAAATGTTCGGCCGTGTTGATGGTCATCATCTGGATCGCCGTGATGGGCTTCAATCCTTGAGAAATGGCATGCCGCAGCACACGGTCCATGTGCCCCTCTTGAAGGAGGGTGGCCGAATGCGAATCGTCGGTGCACAGGATGAAATTCCGGGGATCAAGCCCCATCTCAGTCACGGCGCGCACCTGGGTGGCCACATCGTGCCAGGCCGAGCCGTAGCGCAACATCACCTTCATGCCCTGACGCGCCCGTTCGACGGCATCCTCAAGGCGCGTGCCTTCATGGTCGTCCTGCGGTCCGCCGGCTGCGTACCCATGGAAAGGTAAGCCCAGGTCCGGGGATGCATAATGGCCGCCGATCACCTTGTTCGACATGCGTGTGGCGTCCATTTCAGCGTGCACCTTGGCGTCGCCCGAATAAACGCCCGGGAAGTTCATCATTTCACCCAGGCCGATAATGCCCGGCCAGGTCATGGCTTCGGACACTTCTTCCGGACCAATCGTCGCGCCCGGGGTTTCCATGCCCGGCGAGGAAGGTACGCAGGAGGGCATTTGCACGAAGACCGTGATCGGTTGCAATGCAGCTTCATCGACCATCAACCGCACGCCGCGCAGGCCGAACACGTTGGCGATTTCATGCGGATCCACGAACATTCCTGTGGTCCCATGCGGCACAACCGCACGCACGAACTCGGTCACGGTCAGCATGCCCGATTCGACGTGCATGTGTCCATCCAGCAGGCCCGGCACCAGGAAGCGCCCGGCAGCATCGATAATCTGTGTCTTGGGACCGATTGTATGGCTGGCATCCGGACCGACGTATGCAATCCGACCGTCGATCACGGCGATATCGCTGCCGGGTATGATCTCGCCCGATTGAACCGACACCCATTGACCGTTCCGGATGACCAGATCGGCAGGAGTGCGCCCCATCGCGCAATCGACCAGCGCTCGCGTATCTCTCTGCCAAAAAGTATTCATGCTCATGGGATTCGCCTTTTCCTCGACCAACGATTACCGTTCTGTGAAAATAAATAAAAATAACCGGACTGCGATGTTCTTGGATCGCGGAAATGCCGGGACTTTATCCGACCAGCCGCCTGGCGGCCTGGTTGTGCCGCTGAACCAGCGCGGGCACATCCACTGTCAACAGTTCTCCGCCTCGAATGATCACTTTTCCACCCACCACGCTCACATCCACCCGCTGCGGCGCGCAGAAAACCACGGCAGCAACCGGATCGTGAAGGGCGCCGGCGTAATCCAACCGGTTGAGATCGATCGCAAAGAAATCGGCGCATTTTCCAGGTTCGAGAGAACCCAGGTCATTGCGGCCCAATACGGTCGCGCCGCCGCGCGTGGCCAGTTCCAGCGCCTGCCGCGCAGTCATCAGCGGTGGAGCGCCCGCGCCGGAAAGCGAAGCGCCGGCCACGCCCGCCCCAATACGCGAGAGCAGCATAGCCTGGCGAGCCTCACCCAGCAGGTGCGAGCCGTCATTACTGGCCGATCCGTCGACGCCGAGACCAACGTTGACGCCCGCGGCGCGGTAGCGCAGCACCGGCGCAATCCCGGAAGCCAGGCGCATATTGGAGGACGGACAGTGCGCCACGCCGCAGCCGGTGTGCGCGTAAAGTTGAATTTCTTCTTCGGAGACGTGCACCGAATGCGCGAACCAGACATCCGGGCCGATCCAGTTCACCGATTGCATATAAGGCACCGGGCGGTAGCCGAACATCTGCAGGCAGAATTGTTCTTCATCCTGGGTCTCGGCCAGGTGGGTGTGCAGGTGAACGCCGTAATGGCGCGCCAGCTCGGCGCTTTTCTTCATGAGTTCGGTGGTCACGCTGAAGGGTGAGCACGGCGCCAGTACGATTTGCAGCATCGAACCCGCTTTGGGGTCGTGATACGTCTCGATCAGGCGCGCGCTGTCTTCCAGAATGTGCGCCTCGCTGTCGACCACGCTGTCCGGCGGCAATCCGCCCTGGCTCTCCCCCAGGCTCATCGAGCCGCGTGAGGCATGCAGGCGCAGGCCCACTTCCCGCGCGCCAGCGATTTCGTCATCCAGCTTCGACCCGTTCGGGAACAAATACAGGTGGTCTGAGGCCGTGGTGCAGCCGGAAAGCGCCAGTTCGGCCAGCGCCGTCTGCGTCGAAGTGAAGATATCCTCCGGCGTCATGCGCGCCCAAATCGGGTAGAGCGTCTTTAACCAGCCGAAAAGATTGGCGTCCTGCGCTGCTGGAACGGCGCGAGTCAAGGTTTGATAGAAATGGTGGTGGGTGTTGATCAACCCGGGCAAAACGATATGCCCCTTAAGATCCAACACTTCATCCGCCGTTTGAGGTAGATCCTGGCTTGCCCCCACCTTTTCGATGAAGCCATCCCGAATGAAAAGGCCACCGCCGGAAATTTCCCGGCGCTGGCCATCCATCGTTACCAAGACACTGGCGTTCTTTACAAGAAGAGTGGTCATCGTTTCAGGAGTCTGTAGTCTGACACTGGGGATCTGTCTTATTGGGTGCGACAGTAAAATCAGTGTACCTACAAACTCCTGAAAAGTCAATTGTCTGACAACGTGATTTTTGTCACTTGTCCGACAATTCAGCACCATGCAATGTATTACGCAAAAGCATGGCAATTGTCATTGGGCCCACGCCGCCCGGAACGGGGCTGATGACGCCGGCGACTTCTTTGACCTCGTCGAAGTTTACGTCGCCCACCATGCGGTAGCCCTTCGGGCTGCTGGGATCATCGACGCGATTGATGCCGACATCGATCACCACCGCGCCCGGTTTGACCCAATCGCCGCGCACCATCTCGGGCTTACCCACAGCCGCCACCAGCACATCCGCCTGCCGCACCACATCCGGCAGGTTCCTGGTGCGCGAATGACAGATGGTCACGGTTGCGTTGGCGCGCACCAGCAGCAGCGCCACCGGCATGCCCACGATGTTGGAGCGCCCTAAAACCACGGCGTTGATACCCTCGATCTTGGGAACGGATTTCTGGATCATGTACATGCAGCCTTCCGGCGTGCAGGGTACAAAACTGGGCTCGCGGCCTTTCTGCGCCAGGCGGCCGATATTGACCGGATGAAAACCATCCACATCCTTCTCGATACTGATCAGATTGAGCACTCGCTCTTCGTCCAGGTGACCCGGAAGCGGAAGCTGAACCAGAATCCCGTTGACCTTTGGATCGGCGTTTAGTTCGCTGACCAGCTTTTCAACTTCTGCCTGGCTGGCAGTCGCGGGCAGCTCATAACCAAAGGATTCGATTCCCACCTCGGCACTGGCTTTACGCTTGGAGCGCACGTAGGATTGAGACGCCGGGTTATCCCCCACCAGCACGGTCGCCAGACCGGGGGCGGGTTTTCCGGCCGCAATGCGCGCCGCAACTCTAGCCTTCACATCCGCGCGGATTTCCGCAGCAAGCGCCTTGCCATCCAAAATTGTTGCAGTCATGGTTTTTTCTCCAATATTGAGATCATCTGGCTTGATCGATCATGCTAAAACTCAAGGACGCAGAAAAATGATTCCCGATTTTGTTACCTGTATATTATAGCCTTTGGTTAAAAATAAAGGACGGAAATCCGTCACGACCTTTGTGAAAATGTCAGATTTGAAAATAAGCGTGAAGCTGAGATCCGTTCGGATTTGCGTTCCTGTTTTGGCTGTCCTCGATTGACAAATAAAGAACTCGGAAATACAATTTACCGAGTTTTGTCAACTCAAGGGTAGGGATTTAAAAGTTGACATTTTTCAAAACCAACCTCTTTGACATTTGATCCCCGTAATTGAATAGGAAAAGAAGGCAGCTATGGCGTCGCAGACACATCTTGAAGCCCAGGTTCGCTGTTTCCCGGCGTACTTGGGTCGTATTTTGTTAACCATCATCATCACCATCGGTCTTCTGGGAATTTCCATTCCCCCGGTTCAGGCAGCCGGTGAAACCATCACCGGAAGGGTGACCAGTTCGGTGAACAACCAACCCATTGCCGGGGTAACCGTTTATGCCAACGAGTACGAGAGCGATCAAAATGTCGGAGATACCACCACCGCGGCGGATGGAAGTTACACACTTGTTGTAAATCCTGGAACCTACCGGGTTCGCGCCTGCCCCGGATGCAATGGACCAACATCCTATGCCAACACCTATGCCGGTGGAACGCCGGTTTGGGGAGATGATGAACCCATCCAGGTGGGCATCGATCAACACTATCCGTTGGATTTTTCACTCGATCCCGGAGGATCGATTTCCGGTGTCATCACCGATTCGAACGGCCATCCGATTTCGGGAATGACGATGGCTGTTATTAATGATAATAACCGATGGGTCGATGGGATGCAGACAGGAGATGACGGCTCCTACACCTTCTTTGGTGTACCTTATGGTAATTTCAGGGTACTGGCCTGCGGGGAATGCGACAATCCCACCCTGTATGTCAGCATTTATTATCCTGGCGTTATTCAATTTGAAGCAGCCGGGGTGCTTACCGTCGGCGAGGGTCTCAATCCATCCAATATTGATTTTCAAGTGCCGTTGGGGAATTCCATCCAGGGCACGGTTACCGATAACGCCACACCTGGCACAGCCCTGGTTGGAATAACGATGGGCGCTGTTCAATGGGATGGTGCAACCAGCCAATGGACGTGGTTCAAGTCCGTCGATACCGCTTCAGATGGAAGTTATAACCTCGCCGGGTTACCGGATGGCGACTACCGCGTTCAGGCCTGCCCGGAATGTTCCGGTAAATATTATTTGGGTGAATATTACGACAGCCAGACAAATATCGATTCTTCCACGAATTTTTCACTCTCCGGTGGAAGCGCTCAAACCGGCGTCAATTTCACGCTCGAACCGGCCGCGATAATCACCGGGCATGTCACCGATCGCAATGGTTCTGCGCTCCCCAATGTCCCCGTATCGGCAGAAAACACGGTGGATGGCTCGAATTTCAATACCTGGACCGACGGAGAAGGAAATTACGCTCTCAACGCCAGACCGGGCAATTACATCGTCCATACCCAGTTGAATTGGAACAGCGATTATAACCAGATTAACCTGGTGGACGAGTATTTCGATCATGTCGCCAGCCTGGATCAGGCAAGCCCGCTTTCCCTCACGGCGCGAACGACGACCTCCGGCATCGATTTTTCTCTCCGACCGGGCAATACCATTCAGGGTTCGGTCAGCGATACTTCGGAAACACCCCGGCCGCTGTCGGGCATAATGGTCGCGGCCCTCAAATGGGACACCGATGAATGGCTGAAGAACGTGCTGACCGATGAAAACGGAAACTACACAATGACCGGGCTCGCGGATGGCACGTACCGCATCCAGGCCTGCCCGGATTGCGTATCCCAACCTTACGTCAGCCGGTATTACAACAATACCCCGGATTATGGAGCCGCCACGCCCCTGGTGTTGAGCGGAGCCGGAACGACCTCGGGCATCAATTTCACGCTCGATCCGGCCGGGATCATCTCTGGCCACGTCACCGCAGCGGATGGAACGACTTCCCTGAGCAATATTCCGGTGTATGCTGAAAATTCGCAGACCTATGCTGGATTTAACGCCTGGACGGACCAGGATGGGAATTATTCCATCTTTGTCACGCCGGGTTATTATCGACTTCGTACCATGGTCGGCTGGAATTCCGATCTGGACGGGATGAATTACGTCGACCAAATCTACGATCACGTGGTCAACCTCGAGGAAGCTCCGATCATCCAGGCCACCGCGGGTCAGACCACATCCGGTCACGATTTCGCGCTCGAACAGGGCGGCGCCCTGAGCGGGACGATCAGCGACGACCAGGGTACGCCATTGGAAAATGCCACTGTGATGGCCGTGGCGGCCGATGGTTCACGGCGCAGTTACGGCAGCCAGGCCACCGGTCCGGATGGTATTTACACTTTGCGTGGTTTACCCGCTGGAAATTACATCCTGCGCGCCTCGCATGAAGGCAGCCAGGCGCTTTATTATGGTGGGAATCCCAATTGGAATACAGACCACCCGGTGACGATCACCATCGGTGCGACGAATGGAAATATCAATTTTGGACTTCCTGTGCAAGGCGGTGAAGATCCAAATTTGCTGACGATGCGCCAGTCGGCCACCATCGCCGATATGATCGATCCCGGCTGGGTCGAATATGTTCAAAACGCTTATCTGGTCGACCAAATTTTCTCCGGGATGACCCGCATCAATCCTGCGGATGGATCGACGCTGTCGAATCTGTCCGACTCCGCGTCCTGGCAATCCGGCGATAACACCCATTGGACCTTCAGCCTGCGCAACGGTTTGACCTGGAGTGATGGTTCGCCGCTGACGGCGGCTGACATTCGTTTTGCTCTGCTGCGCAACCTGAAGATGGATGGCGTTGTCGACGACATGTTGATCATCCAGGGAGCTGAGGCTTATCGCAATGGCACCGCTGACGCTGACCAGGTCGGCATCACCCTGGATACCGCCGATCCCGGGCACATCATCCATTTTACGTTGACGCAAAAGGTTGCCTTCTTCCCGACTTTACTGTCGACCATGGCTGCCCGCCCGCTACCGCAGCTATTGATTCAGGCATTCCCGGATTCCTGGACATCGCTGGATAAACTGGTCACCAGTGGACCTTACCGCCTGATGGAGTGGGATGGGGCGCATGTCCTGTTACAGAAAAATCCGAATTTCATCGACGCAGATAAAGTTCAAATCCAGCAGGTGGTGATGAAGAGCGGTTCATCGACGGATCAGGCCTGGAACCAGTACCTGAGCGGCGAACTGGATACCGCCGTGATTCCGCCATCGCACATCGCGGATGCGAAAAATGACCCCGCCATCCAGGACCAGCTCAATCTGGTCGCACAGCAGTGCACGTTCTTCGCCGGTTTCAGTTCAAGTGAGATCGAGTCCACCCTGGGTTTGACGGGTGCCAATGCAGCCCTGTTCCGTCGAGCCTTGATCGAGGCCGTAGATCGGGATGCCTTTACCACTCAGACGGTCTCCGGAACAATGCCGGCATGGACGTATATCGCTCCCGGTGTGTTAGGTCATTCGGATGAGACTTCCGGAATCTATCCTGCTTATGATCCCACCCAGGCCCTCGAGGATATCCAGGCTGCCTTCAGTGGCAATTACACCGGGTTGCCGGCCATTCCGTTGTATTACGCCGACGATGCCCCCAATGCCGGTGCCCAACAGGATCAGATGGAATTTCTGGCCACAGCCTGGAACCAGACCTTGAATGCACATTTCACGGTAGAAGGAATTTCCCAGCAACAATATACCGATAAAATCTTGGCCGGCCAGATGCTGGTCGCCCGCAGGGGATGGTGCTCGGATTACAACGATGGGTATAATTTCCTGAGCTCGATGTATTCCATGGATGCCATATTTGGTGGCTGGCAAAATGACGCATACGATGCACTCTTGAGCAGCGCCGCCAGCAGCACCACCGAGACCGAACGCAGGCAATACTACCAGCAGGCTGAAGAAATCCTTCTGAAGACCGATGCAGTTTTAATGCCGTTGTATTACAGCGTAAGTCCCAACCTCTCACGCGGTTTCGTGCGCAGCTTTGGCGTGGGTGGGGTGGATTACATCGCCGATTGGACGTTGGAACGTACCGACACAACCACTGTCGGCGTCCCAACCAGTGCGGCGTTAGGCGCTCCGGCAAGCACTGAATTCTCTCCCAACGGCGAGGAAGGGCGTGTGTCTTATTCAATCCCGGCGGGCGGCTTCACCGATGGAACGACTCTTATCCATACCGGTCTTTTGACCTATGACCTTACCCACCTGCCTGAAGGAATGCAAAAGACTTCGCTCTACTTCACTTTCAAGGCTGAGGACGCAACCCACCAACCGGTGATGCCTGCCGCCGATTACACGCTCAGCGTGCACTACGCTCAGACGGAGATCGACGCCTTGAATTTGACCGAAAGCAGCCTAAGCCTTTATTATTGGGACGCTGCAAGTTCCCGATGGGTGAAAGATCCGAACAGTCACATCGACACTTCCACCAACACCATCACGACCACCACGCGCCATGAGGGTGAGTGGCTGGTCCTGGGCTCGGATAACTCTTCGCAGGTTTTCCTGCCCTTCATAACCCGATAGTTCACGAGTCATTCAAAACAATCCTCCCCCATTTCAATATACTGGGGGAGGATTGTTCTATCCTCCGGACCAGGTCCGCAAGGGTAACGGTGCAAGTGTGAAGGAGAAGGGCCGGGCTGTCCCGGAAATTTACCCTTGTTTTTCACTGACAGATATACTTTAGGCTATAATCGAACCAGAGAATAGGAGGAAATGCTCTCATGACCAAAATTTGTGTGATTGGAACCGGTTATGTCGGTCTGGTTACAGGCTCCTGTTTTGCTGATCTGGGTAACACGGTCGCCTGTCTGGATGTGGATGATACACGCATCAGTAAATTAAAGAACGGCGTCATGCCGATCTACGAGCCCGGGCTGGAACAACTGGTTTCCCAGAACGTTCGCGCCGGCCGTTTGAGTTTTACAACGGAATATTCCGAGGCGCTCAAAGAGACCGAAATCGCGTTCATCGCTGTGGGCACTCCCTCCGGATCGGACGGAGAAGCCGACCTGCAATACGTCCGTTCAGCCGCCGAATCGATCGCCGATCTGGTCGACGACCCCATTATTATTGTCAACAAATCCACCGTGCCGGTCGGCACTGGCGACTGGGTCGCCGACGTGGTCCGGAAACGCCGGGGCGGCAAGGCCCTCGAATTTCACGTGGTGTCCAACCCCGAGTTCCTGCGCGAAGGATCGGCGATCAACGATTTCATGAACCCGGACCGGGTTGTGCTGGGTTCGACCGAACGCGAAGCTGCCAACAAGGTGGCCCAGCTCTACCTCACCCTGCGCTGCCCGATCGTGATCACCGATTTGCGCACCGCCGAGATGATCAAGTACGCCTCCAATGCCTTCCTGGCCACCCGAATTTCCTTCATCAACGAAATCGGCAACATTTGCGAAGAGCTCGGCGCGGATGTTTGCGAAGTGGCCCGCGGAATGGGGCTCGACAAACGCATCGGACCGTCGTTCCTGGATGCCGGCCTGGGCTGGGGTGGTTCGTGCTTCCCCAAGGATGTCAAGGCACTGGCGCACATGGCCGTCCTGCATGGCACCCAACCCCAATTGTTGCAGGCCGTGATGGAAATCAACCGCAACCAGCGCCGCCGCGTGATCGTCAAACTGCGCAAGGCGTTGGGCGGCCTGAATGACCGCGAAATCGGCATCCTCGGGCTGGCGTTCAAGCCCAACACGGATGACATGCGCGAAGCCCCGGCTGTGGAAGTGATTCACCTGCTGCAAAACGAAGGCGCGCACGTCAAGGCCTACGATCCGCAGGCCATGGAAAACGCCGGTCAAATGTTCCCGCGCCTGACGTTGTGCAGCAACCCCTATGAAGTGGCCGATGGCGTGGATGCGCTGGTCCTGACCACCGAATGGAACGAGTTCAAGCAGCTCGATTTCGACCGCATTCGCGGCCTGATGCGCCAGCCCGTCATCATCGATGGCCGCAACCTGTGGGATGGCGAACGACTACGCGCACAGGGCTTTAATTACTACGGCATCGGCCGTGGTAACCATTTACCGGATTAATTTCCACTTTTCCTCATCGACACCCGGAGTAATGAACTGCTCCGGGTGTTTTTTTTACAAAATCGATAAATGCCCTGTAATTATTCCGTGCGTTTTCTGGAATCGTTGCATAATATTGATATTCATAATCGATTGATAATAATATCTTCTTGCCCCCAACAAATCAGCCTTCTCCACAAATAAATCAAAATGGATAAGAATCAACGCCCTTCTCTTCTTAATCGCCTTGCCGATTTCGTAACCACGAATATTCGCGGACGCTCAGCGCCGGATCAAAATTTGGACCTGGACGCGCTGTTTGGCAAATCGGATGAACCCCGGCATGGAGATCAGTCCCCCACGCGCTGGTTTACAACGGTGATGGGCCTGCTTGAAAACGATCAGGATTTTTCCAAATATGGTTATCTTTTGAATCTTTCTCAAACCCAATTGGATACCTTGTCGCCCGGGCAGAAACAATGGTGGGTTTATTTCAAGGGCCGGGCGGCGATGGATGCCCGGCAATGGACGGAAGCCTTATCCATCTTGCAGGATTTGCAGGCCAAGGATTTGGAGCCGGAACTTCAGGCCTGTCTGACCATGGACACAGCGACTGTCCATTTGAGATTGGGCCGGTTCCTCGAGGCCCTCGAACAATACCAGATCGCGCTGAGAATTGCCCGCAGTCAGAGAAATCATTATATGGAGGCTCAGGTGCTCAATAACCTGGGCGTCGTTTACATGGACTTGACGAAATGGGAAGATGCCCTGGCCTGCCACCGTAAAAGTTTGGAGATCATGCGCAAATTAGGGGCGAAACAGGATGAAGCCAAAAGCCTGTTCAATATCGCCGACATCCACGCTCGGATGGGTAAATGGCCTGCCGCCAGGCAAGAGTACCTGGAGAGTCTGTCCATTTTTCAAAAAATCGGTGATTCTGTCGGATTTAGCAAGGTATTGCACGGCCTGGGCACACTTTATCGGTTTCAGGGGAACTACCCCGAGGCCTTGCAAGCCTTCAACGCCGGTCTTTCAATCCTTTATAAACTGAAAAACCATGAAGATATCGTCAATGAACTGATCGAGATCAGTTTCATCCACATGCTCGACCGTCACTGGCGCGAAGCCTCAGCCAACCTGGACAAGGCGCTGGAAATTACTGCCGCTGAGGGCCTTTCCGGTCCGGAGGTTACGGTTCGGATTCAAACCGGCTTGTGCCATATGCTCCAGTACCGGTGGGATGAGGCCAGGGAACAATTCCAGGCCGCGCTGGAAAAAGCGCGAGAAACCGGCGATCGAATTCGAGAGTTCAATGCTCTTTCGAACATCGGACGGTTTTTCGAGGCTCAAAATCGTTGGGAAGAGGCCAATTCCTGTTTTCAGGAAAGCCTGGCGATTGCCCGCGAATTGAACGACAAAGTCGCGGAATCGCGTGCCTTGCAAAACCGGGGACATCTTCTTTACATTCAAAACGATCCTGAAGGCGCAATAACCCTGCTGGAACAGGCGCTGGCGATCCAGAAGGAATTGGGATTTCAACCGGATATCGCCGATCTCCTGGTCCTGCTTGGGACTGCGAACATGGATTCCGGCGAACCGAAGCGAGCCTTATCGAACTTTGAGGAAGCCCTGGAAATTTATCACGATCTCGACATCCGTTCGGAAGAATTGGACGTCAAAACGAGAATCGGCTGGCTCGATGCTTCGACGGGAAAGTGGGCAGAAGCGCTCGCCCTATTTCAATCCAATCTCGACCTCGCCATCGAATCCGGGGATCTGCCCGGCCAGTACGATGCGCTCGCCAGTTGCGCCCATATCGCCGAAATTCAAAATGACTGGCAAAATGCCGAAGACCGATATCGCAAAGCGCAGGAAATCACCCGGGAAATCGGCGACCCCCGTCTGGTGGTCAGGGTTGGCAATGCTCTGGCCAAAATCTACGCCCGTCAGGCTGATTGGACGCATGCATTCCAATTTTTCGAGGAAAGTCTGGCAATTGTAGAGCAGCTTGGAATTCAACGCGAAAAGATAGCAATCCTGAAGGAAATCAGCCATCTATATCTACGTCAGGGCAAATTGGAAGAAGCCCGGACGTATCTTGAAAAATGTACGCAGATCCTTCAAGGCCTGGAAGATCCTGTCGAAGGAGATCTCCTGATCCAATCCGGCCGGATCTCTTTCGCGCAGGGAAATTGGGCGGAGGCCCTGGAGAACTACCGGGCGGGGCTCGCAATCTTTCAGAAGATCAAGGACATTCGTAGTGAAAGCCAGGCCAACATATTGATTGGCATGATCTACAAAAACCGGGGTGAGCTGGATCGGGCTAGTGAATACATCTCCACTGCGATGCAAAATTGGATCAAAACGGAGGATTTTTTACAACAGGTGATCTGCCAGAGTCTATTGGCGGATATCCAAAGGCTGCGCGGAAAATTTGCCGAGGCTCTGGAAGGGCAGAAAAAGGCCCTGGCCGTCTTCGAGCAATTGGGGGCTCAATCTTTAACGGCGGTAACTCAGTCAGAGATCGGGACGATATTTTACAATCAGGGAAATTTGACCGAAGCCCTGGCGTGGCATGAGAAAAGTCTGGAACTCAGGTCCGCCCTCGGGAACAGTCTCGAAATCGCCTCGTCGTATAACGATATGGGTTTGATCTACCAAACGCAAGGTCTCCTGGACAAGGCTCTGGAAAAATACACGGCCGCCCGGGCCATTTTTCAGCAGTTTAATCGGTTTCAATCGAGCGCAGTGGTGCAGTCCAACATTGCGAACATTCTATCGATGCGAGGGGAATGGATCGAAGCGTTATCCATGCATGAAGAAAGTCTGAGTGTTTATCGGCAATTGGGGGATCGGCGTGGAGAAAGCATCGTCCTGAACAATTTAGGGACGGTCTACATGAGGCAAAGCCGGTGGGATCAAGCGCTTGAGAGGTTCAATTCGAGCCTGAAACTATCGAAGGAACTGGGCGACCCACATCTCGAAAGCACTAATTTGAATAATATTGGTTCTGTCTGTTGGTCGAGAGGTCAATGGGATGAAAGCCTGGCAAGTTATCAATCCAGCCTGGAGCTGGCCTGCAGGCTGGGTGATCTTCACGGAGAAGCGTTGGCCCGGATTGGCTTGGGGCTCATCCAGGATGCGAAAGGCAAATGGGATGAAGCCAAAACCCATTATCTTTCCAGCCTGGAAATTTCTCGATCGTCAGGTTATCGCGAACTCGAAGTGACTGCCTTGATCAATCTTGGCTCGATCGAAGAAGATCAGGGAAAATGGGCGGATGCAGCCCGTTTTTTTCAAACCGCCCTCACCCTCGAACAGCAATCCGGGAATCGCCAGGGGATGGCCCGGGCATTGAATTGTCTGGGCAATGTCCTGGAGCACCAGGGCCGGTGGGAAGATGCGCTGGCTCAATACAATCTCGGTTTGAAGATCAGACAAGAGTTGGGCGATCGAAGAGGAATTGCCGGTTCCCAGCAGGATATGGCCATTATCTATTGCAACCAGGGGAAATTAACCGAAGCGCTTCCGCTCCTTCAATCCTGCCTGTCCATCAAACGCGAATTTGGCGATCGAAAAGGGGAAGGCTCGATTCTCAACAATCTGGGCAATCTCCACCAGGAACAAGGAAATTGGGACGAAGCCCTCGAATGCTTCAACGCGGCCCTGATGATTGCCAGAGAATTTGGGAATCGGCAGGGACAGGCCAATGCGCTGACGAACATGGCGAATATATTTTCGCACCAGTGTAGATGGAAGGAAGCAGAGGATCAATACTTAGCCGGCCTGGGGATCCAAAATGAATTGGGAGACCGGCCAGGCCAGATGAATACCCTGAACAACCTCGGCAATATTTGTATGGGGCAGGGGAAACGCGAAAAGGCCCGATCTTTTTATCAGACCAGCCTTTCTCTTGCCCGCGAGTTGGGATCACCCAAAAGTGAGGGGATGACGATGAACAACATCGGAAATATTTATGAGACCCTGGGGCAATTGGAAGATGCCCGCAAATACTACCTCGAGAATCTGGCATTGCGGAAGAAAATTGGGGATAAACGCGGCGTGGCCTTCGCAATGAGCAACCTGGGGTATATCAGCCGGCAACAAGGGCGTTGGGATGAAGCCAAAGATTGCTTCAGCACGGCCCTGACTCTGATCCGCGAAATCGGTGACCGCTGGAGTGAAGCGATGGTTTTGAACAATTTGGGCCAGTTCCATACCGAACGCGGCGAATGGCAGCCGGCTTTCGATTTCTTCAGCCAGAGCCTGCGCATCAAAGAGTCACTCGGGGATGAAGTCGGCAAGGCCTATACCTACCACGACCTGGGTAAGTTTTATTCCAAACGCAGCGAATGGGAGAACGCAGAGAAATATTTCCGGTTGGCATTATCCATTCGCCAGCCCTTGAAGGACTTGCCCGGTATGAGTGAAACCCTCGCTGCGCTAAGCGAAACCTATCGCAGGCGCGGTTTATGGGAACAGGTCATCGACATCCAGCAGCAGCTCCTGGAAATCTCGCGCAGGCTGGCCGAGGCCGCCAGAGAGAAATAACCAACCTATCACACCATGAACTGGTGATGCTCTTTCAGGTACGCCTTGAGGTACTGGCCGGTATAGGAATCTTCGCTCGCGCACACCTCTTCCGGCGTGCCCGTGGCCACGATCAACCCGCCGCGGTCGCCGCCTTCAGGGCCCAGGTCGATGAGGTAATCGGCCACTTTGATGATATCGAGGTTGTGCTCGATGATCAGGACCGTGTTGCCCGCTTCCACCAAGCGCTGCAGCACCTCGATCAGGCGGTGAACGTCGGCGGCGTGCAGGCCCACGGAGGGTTCATCCAGCACGTAGAGTGTGCGTCCGGTGGCCCGGCGGGATAGTTCGCGCGCCAGTTTGACGCGCTGCGCTTCTCCACCCGAAAGCGTGGTGGCCGGTTGGCCGATGCGCACATACCCCAAACCCACGTCCTGCAGGGTGCGCAGCTTATTCTCGATGGATGGAAAACTGGCAAACAATTCCAGCCCTTCCTCGACGGTCGTGTCGAGCACATCGGCGATGGATTTACCCTTGAAATGCACCTGGAGGGTCTCGCGGTTGAAACGGCTGCCGTGACAGACGTCGCAGGGCACGTAAACGTCCGGTAGGAACTGCATTTCGATACGCAGTTGTCCCTGTCCCTGGCAGGCTTCGCAGCGGCCCCCGTGCACGTTGAATGAAAAACGCCCCGATTTGTAGCCGCGCATTTTACTCTCCGGCATTTCGGCGAAAAGGGAACGAATCTCGTCGAACATGCCGGTATACGTGGCCGGGTTGGAACGCGGCGTGCGCCCGATGGGAGACTGGTCGATATCGATGACCTTGTCGATCAGTTCGATACCCTCGATTTTGTCGTAATCGCCGGGTTGCGTATGCGCGCGGTTGACATCCCGCGCCAGCGCTTTGTAAAGCACATCCACCATCAAGGTCGATTTGCCCGAGCCGGAAACGCCCGTGATGCACACCAGTTTTCCCAACGGGACGTCGACGTCGACGTTGTGCAGGTTGTTGGCGCGCGCGCCGATAATGCGCAGATGCTTTCCGTTGCCCAGACGACGGTTGGGCGGCAGCGGCACCTGCCTGCGGCCCGAGAGATACGCGCCGGTGATCGAATTGGGGTCCTCCAGAATTTGCGCTGGCGTGCCTTCGGCAATCACGTGTCCACCGTGCTCGCCGGCGCCCGGCCCCAGGTCGATCACCCAATCCGCCGAGCGGATGGTTTCGTCATCATGTTCCACCACCAGCACGGTATTGCCCAGGTCACGCAGGCGCTTCAACGTTTCCAGCAAACGGCTGTTGTCGCGCGGGTGCAGGCCGATGGACGGTTCATCCAATACGTACAGGACCCCCATCAATCGCGAGCCGATCTGGGTAGCCAGACGAATGCGCTGCGCCTCGCCGCCGGAAAGCGATCCGGACGGCCGGCGCAGGGTCAGATAATTCAAGCCGACATCCACCAGGAAACCCAGGCGGGCGTGAATTTCCTTCACCACCCGATCCACGATCGCCTGCTGGCGTGGACTGAGCGACGATTCAGAGCCGCCCAACCGGTCGATCCAGGCCAGGGTACGCGACACGGGCCATTCGGTCACCTCAACGATATTTTGATCGTCCACCGTCACGGCCAGCGCCTCCGCGCGCAGTCGGGTCCCCTTGCAGGTGGGGCATGGCCGGTCGCTCATGAATTCGGAAATCTTGTTGCGAATATATTCCGAATTTGTCTCGCGGTAACGCCGCTCCAGGTTGGGGATGACCCCTTCGAAAGTGGTCGTATACGATGTCTCGCGGCCGTTTTGACCACTGAACTGCATGGTCATTTCGTCCGCGCCGGTGCCATACAGGATTTTTTGTATTTTTTCCGGGGCAATGGTGCGAACCGGCACATCCAGGTCGATATGGAAGCGTTTGGCCACGGATTCCACCATTTGCCAGTAATAACCGCCCTGCTCGCGCGGGCCATTCCATTCCATCGCGGCTATGGCGCCCTCTTTGAATGAACGGTCGGGGTCCGGGATCAACAGTTCAGGATCGATTTCCAATTTACTGCCCAGACCCTGACAATCCGGGCAGGCGCCGTGGGGGGTGTTGAACGAAAAAGTACGCGGCTCGATCTCCGGCAGACTGACGCCGTGAACCGGGCAGGCCAGGTGCTCCGAAAAATACAGGTCCACCGGCGGTTCAACGGCCAGGTTCTGGACCGTCAGATAGCCTTCGCCCATCTTCAAGGCCGTCTCAACCGAATCGGTCAGACGCGAGCGCATTTGCTTGCGGTCCTCCTCGCTCTCCGGACGGTTGACCACCAACCGATCGACGACGGCTTCGATGGTGTGGATTTTGTAGCGATCGAGGCTGATCTCTTCATCCAGGCTGTAAACCGTGCCATCGGCGCGCACGCGCACGAACCCGGCCTTGCGGACCTCATCCAGCACGGCCTGATAGGTGCCTTTGCGGCCGCGCACCACCGGCGCCAGAATCAACAGGCGCGATCCTTCGGGCAGCTTTTCGAGCGCTTCCACAATTTCCTGAGCGGACTGCTTGCTGACCTCGCGTCCGCAGACCGGGCAATGCGGGATGCCGGCCCGCGCGAACAGCAGACGCAGGTAATCATATATTTCGGTAACCGTGCCGACCGTCGAACGCGGATTGTGCGAGGTGGATTTCTGGTCGATGGACACCGCGGGCGAAAGACCGTCGATGTAATCGACATCCGGTTTCTCCATCTGGCCTAGGAACTGGCGGGCGTACGCCGACAGGGATTCGACATACCGGCGCTGGCCTTCAGCAAAAATGGTGTCGAACGCCAGCGAGCTCTTTCCGGAACCCGAAAGGCCGGTAATTACCACCAGCTTGTCGCGAGGGATCTCGACGGTAATATTCTTCAGATTATGGGCCCGCGCGCCTACGACGCGGATCACGTTTTGACTCATCATTCCATTCTCAACCTTCCACGAGGAATCGTCTTCCCCGTTCAATTCGTGACCTTGAATTATACCATCCAGCGCAAGTCCATCGTCGATTTTCACTCTGGGTCCGAATTCCATGTGTCGCTCCTCCCGAATATCCACATTATATCGAAATTATGTTCATAGAACAAGAGTTAAATAATGACAGCCGGTATGGTTTTAAATAATGCCGGCCGATCCGAACCCTTTGAATTTCGGGCGATGCTATACTTCTAGCATCCCCCACCTGTAAAGGACGAATCCATGGATCAAAAAGCACACAAACGCGCCATCAGCGCATGGACCATGTACGATTGGGCCAACTCAGCCTTTGCCACCACCATCATGGCGGCTGTCTTGCCGGTCTATTACACCTCGGTGGCCACCGCGGGTCTGGCGCCCAACATCGCCACAGCCTACTGGGGATATACGTCCTCCTTTTCGGCATTGCTGGCTGCCATCATCAGCCCCATTCTGGGCGCGGTTGCGGATTTCAGCGGTTCGAAGAAAAAATTTCTGACGGCTTTCATGGCACTGGGCGTGACCGGCACGGCCCTGCTCTATTTCATCCAATCCGGCGACTGGCTGCTGGCCTCGCTTTTCTTCACCTTTGGTAATATCGGCTTCGCCGGCAGCCTGGTTTACTACGATGCGCTCCTGCCGCACGTCGCCGGTCCGGAGGAGATCGACCAGGTCTCCTCGCGCGGTTACGCCATGGGATACATCGGCGGCGGGCTGTTGTTGGCCATCAACCTGGTCATGATCATGGTCCTGCCGGGTCTGATCCCCGGCCTGGATACCGGCCTGATGACGCGCCTGTCCTTCGTCACCGTTGCGGTCTGGTGGGCGGTCTTTACCCTGCCATTGCTGCTGCACGTCAAAGAACCCCAACGCCGGATTCACCCCGGAGAAGAGAACTACCAGCCCATTCAGGCCAGTTTCCACCGCCTGGGCCAGACCTTCCGCGAACTGGGTAAATACCGCGATCTGGCCATGGCCATGCTGGCCTTCTGGGTTTACGCCAACGGCATCGGCACCATCATCGTCATGGCCACGGCCTATGGCAATGAACTGGGTTTTGGCAAGACGACCCTGATTGGCACGCTGCTGATGGTGCAGTTCCTGGCCGCGCCGTTTGCCATTCTCTTCGGCAGGCTCTCGCGAAAAATTGGCACCAAGAAGTCTATCTATATCAGCCTGGCGATCTACACCCTGATCGCCATCGCCGGCTTCTTCCTGTATCACGAGTGGCAGTTCTGGGCGTTGGGGGCGGCTGTCGCCACCGTTCAGGGCGGCAGCCAGGCACTCTCGCGGTCATTGATCGGCCGCCTGATGCCCAAGAGCAAATCGGCCGAGTTCTACGGCTTCTTCAGCGTCTTCGAGAAATTTGCCTCGATCCTGGGGCCCTTCCTCTTCGGCGTGGTTTCGACCATCGTCGGGCACAGCCGCCTGAGCATCCTGTCATTGTTCGTTTTCTTCCTGGTCGGCATGCTTCTGCTGACCCGGGTCGACGTCGAACGCGGCATGAAAGCCGCCCAGGAAGAAGAGCAGGAGATGGTGGACCGGCAGGCAAACCCCGGAGTAGCGTAGCCAACCTGTTCGACCCGCAAATACATCAGGGCTGTCGCCGCGCGGTGACAGCCCTGACTTGTTTGGAGGGGCTGGAACAGGATTAAGAAATACAACTCCGAAATCCACGAAACACACGAACGGGAAGAAAGGAAAGAGAAAGGGATTGACAAACCTGATGGAGAAAATGAGTCTAAAATTGTTATTAACTGCCAATAATTAAATTACAAAGTGAAAATAAATATGGGAGGAGAAAACCATGTCCGAAGCGACCCTTCAAGCCATGCGCATTCTGCGGGACCCGGCCACACTGCAGTGGTATGTGATTCCCCTGCTGGCATTGTTATTCTATATCTACACCATCGAAGTCCAGAAGCGGGACTGGAGTCTAGTGCTGGCCGGCCTGACCTTCTGGGGGATGGATTGGATCAATGAAATCTGGAACGCCCTGGTGCTCCATTTCAACGGCTTCGCGCCGGTCTGGGGCGCGCCGGGAAAGACGGCCTTCTTGATCCTGGCGGGGTTGAACATCGAGATCACATTCATGTTCGCCATCAGCGGCATCATCTGGTGCAAGATGCTGCCGGCAGACCGGAAGACAAAGATCCTCGGGCTGCCGAACCGTTGGTTCTTCATCATCGCCGGTTCGATCTTCTGCGTTATCATCGAGTGCATCCTCAACGCCGCCGGGATGCTCACCTGGGATTACCCCTGGTGGAGTCGGTCGGCGCCCTGGCTGATCTTCCTCATCGGTTATGTGCCCTTTTTCCTGGCGTCCTTCTGGGTGTACGATATGAAGAAAATCAAGAATAAACTGATTGCTGTGAGCGTCGTCTGGGGCCTGGTGCTGGGCTCGTTGCTCGTCTTCATTCCAATGGGTTGGATCTGAGAGAATTCGTCGAGTTCGGAGACTAAGAAAAGGGCTGTCGAAAAAATCGACAGCCCTTATGCTGGATCGCTTTTGAAAATTAGTGGGTCAACTGGTAAAGTTCGACCAGCACGCCGCCGGTGCTCTTGGGGTGAACGAAAGCCATCTTGCGGCCGGGCAGAACCTGCGCGGTTTCATTGATCAGGCGCACGCCTTTGGCTTTCAATTCGGTCAGCATCGCATCGATGTCGTCGACTTCGAAGCACAAATGGTGCATGCCGGCGCCGCGTTCGGCGATGAATTTTGCCACACCGGTGTCGTCAGCGGTCGGTTTGACCAGTTCGACGTCGCTCTCACCGCACGGGATGAAAGCCACCATCGACTTCGAGCTGGCGACTTCCTCGACGTGATCGACTTCCAAGCCGAGCGCGTCGCGCCAGAAGGTGAGCGAGGCGTCGATATCCGGCACCGCAATGCCGATATGGTTGATTTTGATGATTTTTGGCATGGTTTTCCTATCCTGATGGTTTACTCGAATGGATTACGCCAGCGCCGGGGCCTGATATTCGCCCCACACCTTGCGCAGCACGTTGCAGATTTCACCCAGCGTGATGTCATTTTCGACGCAGGTGATGAACAGCGGCATCAAGTTTTCATTCCGGGTGGCGGCTGACTCGAGGTGGGCCAGCAATTCGTTCACGCGGGCATTGTCGCGATGAGCACGCAGATCGGCCAGCCGGGCGCGTTGATCGGACTCGATGGCCGGGTCAACCTTCAGGGCTTCCATTTCCAATTTTTCATCCACCTGGAAGGCATTGACGCCCACGATGGTCTGTTCATTATGCTCGATGCTCATCTGATAGCGGTACGCGCTTTCTTGAATCTCACCCTGCATGTAACCCTTTTCGATCGAGGCCAGCGCGCCGCCCATCTCGTCGATCTTGCGGATGTATTCCATCGCCCTGGCGGCGATCTCATCCGTCATTTGTTCGATGACGTACGAACCGGCCAGCGGATCGATGGTATCGGCCACGCCAGATTCGTACGCAATGATCTGCTGCGTGCGCAGCGCGATGCGGACCGACTTTTGGGTCGGCAGCCACAGGGCTTCGTCCATGCTGTTGGTGTGCAGCGACTGCGTGCCGCCCATCACCGCCGCCAGCGCCTGGAGGGTGACGCGCACGATGTTGTTCTCGGGCTGCTGCGCAGTCAGCATCGAGCCGCCGGTCTGGGTGTGAAAACGCAGCATCCAGGATTGCGGTTTCTGGGCGTGGAAGCGTTCCTTCATGATCTGAGCCCACAGGCGGCGCGCCGCGCGGAATTTGGCGACTTCTTCGAGGAAGTTATTGTGAGCGGCGAAGAAGAACGACAACTGCGAGGCGATCCCATCCACATCCAGCCCGGCATCGATCGAAGCCTGAACGTAGGCAATCGCATCCGCCAGGGTGAAGGCCACTTCCTGCACCGCGGTCGAACCCGCCTCGCGGATGTGGTATCCGGAGATGCTGATCGTATTCCAACGCGGGATATTCGTTTCGCAGTATTTGAAAATATCCGTGATCAGGCGCATGGAGGGCGTCGGCGGGAAAATATAGGTGCCGCGAGCGACGTACTCTTTCAAAACATCATTCTGAATGGTTCCGCGCAACGCGTTTTCTGAAACGCCCTGTCGCTTGGCCACCGCGATATACATCGCCAGCAGAATGGCCGCGGGCGCGTTGATGGTCATACTGGTGGAAACTTTATCCAGCGGGATGTCTTTGAACAGCATTTCCATGTCCTTCAACGAGGAGATGGAAACGCCCACTTTACCGACTTCACCCAGTGCCATGGGATCGTCGGCATCGTAGCCGATCTGGGTTGGCAGGTCGAAGGCCACGGACAGGCCCGTCTGGCCTTGTTGCAACAGATAGCGATAGCGTTCATTGGATTCTGCCGCTGAGGCGTAACCGGCGTACTGGCGCATGGTCCAGAAGCGTCCGCGGTACATGGTGGGCTGGACACCGCGGGTGAAGGGATATTCCCCCGGAAAGCCCGATTGTTCCATGTAGTTGATGTCCTGGGGCAGCGCTACGCGCGGCATTTCGATGCCCGATGTGGTCTCGAAATGCTCTTTTCGCTCCGGTGATTTGTTCAGCACCTTCTGGAGGGTCGTCTCTTCCCAACGGTTGCGTTCAGCATCTAATTCCATGGATCCGCCTCGAATCATTGTGAGATAATCCACAGTATACATGAAACGAAGTCGAAACGGCAGTGGATTTTTTTATGGTAAACTTTGGATAACCTTCCTGAGTTAATTAATCAGATCATTAATCGATGAGTTCATTCCTCCAACTGGCCTTTGTCCTTGCAATTATCATCTTGGCCGCCAAACTGGGCGGCTATCTCAGCACGCGCATCGGCCAACCCTCTGTGTTTGGCGAGCTGTTGGTGGGATTGCTACTGGGCCCATCGTTGATCGATCTGACCCACCTGAGTTTCATCACCGATATTCATCTGGGTGAGACGATTTCCCAGTTGGGAGAATTGGGCGTGCTGCTTCTGATGTTCCTGGCCGGCCTCGAACTCGACCTGCGGGACCTGATGGGCAGCTCCAAAGTCTCCGCCTTCTCGGGAACTTTGGGGGTGATCCTCCCGGTCGGCCTGGGTCTGTTGGCCGGCGAACTGACCGGCATGAATTTTCATCATGCCGTGTTTCTGGGGCTCACCCTGGGAGCGACCAGCGTCAGCATTTCAGCCCAAACCTTGATGGAAATGAAAGTCCTGCGCAGCCGGGTGGGGCTGGGCTTGCTGGGAGCAGCCGTTTTCGACGATATCTTGGTGATTCTGCTGCTTTCTTTTTACCTGGCCCTGCAGGGCGACGGGAGTGGTTTTCTCGCCATTCTCCTGGTCATCGGCAAGATGATCCTCTTTTTCGCGCTGTCCATTGCGTTTGGCGTCTGGTTGTTACCGCGCCTGATGCGCCAGACCGCCCGCCTGAACATCAGCCAGGGAGTCATCAGCCTGGCCATCGTGATCCTCCTTTTCTATGGTCTGGCCGCGGAAATCATTGGGGGCATGGCCGCCATCACGGGTACTTTCCTGGCTGGCCTGATGTTCAGCCGCACGCCGGAATCCGATGAGATCAAGGGCGGTTTGCATGCCCTGGCATACAGCTTCTTCGTGCCGGTATTCTTCATCGGCATCGGCCTTTCTGTAAATGTCAAAGAACTGGATCCATCGGCGCTGTGGATCACGCTGATGATCATCCTCATTGCCATTCTTGGTAAAACCCTGGGCGCCGGTCTGGGCGCCTATCTTGGGCGCTTTTCCATGCTCGAATCGCTGCAACTGGGGATTGGCATGGTCTCTCGCGGTGAAGTTGGCCTGATCGTCGCCAAAGTTGGCCTGGATCAGGGACTGCTTTCGCCGGCCCTTTTTTCGGCGATCGTTGGCATGGTCCTGGTCACCACCCTGGTGACGCCGCCCATGTTGCGGGCCGCGTTTCGCGTCCCCAAGCCCCCGCCCGCCGTTACAGAACCCGAGGGGTAAACCGGAGGTCGTATGGATTTCATGGTTCTCTTCGTTCTTCACGATCTGGAAAAGAAAGATGACTTACTCAACGCCTGGGATCAGGCCGGCGTCAGCGGTATTACCATTCTGCCCAGCACGGGACTGGCGCGTTATCGGAAAGGCGCCGGACTGCGCGATGACCTTCCTTTGATTCCCAGTCTGGAAGACCTGTTGGAACGCTCGCAAAACTCCAACCGCACTTTCTTCACGATCGTCTCCGGTGAGGAAATGGTCGACAAAGTCATCGCAGCCACCGAATCGGTCACCGGCGACCTGGACCTCCCGGAAACGGGCATTCTGGTCGCGCTGCCGGTTGCACGCGTACGCGGATTGCATCGTAAACACCCCGAGGAAGAATGAAAATTTTAGCCGTCGATGTGGGCACGGGAACACAGGATATCTTCTTCTACGATTCCCGGTTGGATCTGGAAAATGGTTTCAAATTGATCATGCCCTCGCCGACCATGATCGTCAACCGCCGGTTGCGCGAAGCCACAAAGCGAAAAGATCCCGTCCTGTTGAGCGGGGTGACCATGGGCGGAGGCCCGGCCGCCTGGGCAGTCGAAGCCCATCTGAAAGCCGGTCTGCCGGTGTATGCCACATCCGACGCCGCCAGGACACTCAACGATGATCTCGAAGCCGTCACTGCGCTGGGTGTGAAACTGGTGAGCCAGGACGAAGCTCGCCGGCTGCCGGAAGCGGTGATTCGTCTGAGAATGGCGGATTTCGATCCCATCGCGCTGCGATATGCCCTGGCGCCGTTTGGCCTGACCCTGCACGGGCTGGACGCGATTGGGATCGCGGTTTTCGATCACGGCGCCGCCCCGGCCGGCGTCTCCGACCGGCGCTTCCGTTTCGATTACCTGGATGAACGCATCCGCGCCGAAAACCGGTTGAGCGCCTTTGCTTACCCCGCCGACCGGATTCCCCCCTCCATGACCCGCCTGCAGGCCGTGGCAAAATCAGCGTCTGAAATTCCATCCTCCCTGGTGGTCATGGATACGGCCGCCGCTGCCGTTCTGGGCGCCACGTTGGACCCGATGATTGCCCAGCACAAACGCAACCTGATCGTCAATGTGGGCAACTTCCACACCCTGGCATTCCGACTGGGAGAAGATGGCATCGAGGGCGTCTTCGAACACCACACCGGCTTCCTCAATCCGCCCAGGCTGGAAGAACTGCTGCGCGGCCTGGCGGCAGGCACACTGACCAACGCTGCCGTTTACAATGACAACGGCCATGGAGCATTGGTCTATGCCGGGTCGCCCCTTGCACTGGATCGGGAGGACTTCAGCCTGGTGGTAACAGGCCCGCGCCGGGCCATGCTGAAAGGCTCAGCGCTCAAGCCCTATTTTGCCGTTCCCTTTGGCGATATGATGATCGCGGGCTGCTTTGGGCTACTGGCGGCAATCGCGGATGTCATCCCGGAGCTGGCTGAGACATTGCGCGCCTCGCTCGCCGGCGCGGGTGGGGCTGGAACGCCGCCCTGGGAAGTGGAATAAAATGAAACACGGTGGTGTAGAACACCCTGTCTGGTAAAAGGCGCCACTGTGTGGTAAAAAACACCACTGTGTGGTAAAAAACACCACTGTGTGGTAAAAAACACCACTGTGTGGTAAAAATCACCACTGTGTGGTAAAATCCGTCCGCTTGGGATGTTGTACCCTTCATCCCGCAAACAAATTTCAAGAAGGAAAGGGCTTGACCCAATGAAGGTTTTACTGACCAAAGACGTGTATAAGCTCGGCCGCGCCGGCGATGTCAAACGTGTTGCCGACGGCTATGGCCGCAACTTCCTGCTGCCCCAGGGATTGGCTGTTCTGGCTACCCCCGGCGCCCTCAAGCAGGTAGACCGCATTCGCAGCGTTGCCTCCACCAAACGCGCCGCCCTCAACAGTGAAATGAGCGGTGTGGCTGAAAAGCTCGCCAATGCAGTCGTCACCTTCGCCAGCAAGGCTGGTGAAACCGGCAAGCTGTATGGTTCGATCACCCCGCAGATGGTCGTCGATGCCATCAATAAGAAATACAGCCTCAGCATCGATCGCCACATGGTCGAAATTCAACCCATCCGCACCCTGGGCGAGCACAAAGCCCACATCCGCCTGACGGTTGACCTCAACCCCGATATCAAGGTCATCGTGCACCGTGAAGGCGAGACCGTTGAACTGGCGGAAGAGACCCCCGCAGTCGTTGAAGAAACCCCCGCTGCCCCCGAAGCTGAAGCGCAGGAGTAATTCGTTTTCGGCTGCCGAAATATCGATCCATAACCGGCCGAGGCAGCATTTCCGCTGCCCGGCCGGTTTTATTATTGCATGCTACAATTGGCGAAAGATATGCCACAAACCATAGGTGAACAACTCAAACAAGCGCGTGAAGACCGCGGACTGAGCCTCGAACAGGCGGCCCAGGTTACTCGCGTCCGCATCCATTACCTGAAGGCGCTGGAGGGCGACCAACGCGACCAGCTTCCATCGGCGGTTCAGGGACGCGGTTTCTTACGCCTCTATGCCGATTACCTTGGCCTGCCGGTGCAGACGCTGCTTGACCAATGGGAAGGACGTACGCCTGTTGAGACGATCCCGGAGGCAGTTCCGCTCCCGGTCGAAGAGATACCGGCAGCGGATATTCACCCTCTCGAACCCACGACAGATGAAGTCGAAGAAGAGCCGGTCGAGCCGGCCGCGCAAACAACCGGCGCTGAAGAAGAGGTTGAAGGACAGGTCGAAGAGGAACCCGCCGAAAGTGAACCTGCGCCGGACGCCGGGGAGATCATTCAGGTCAGCCCGCATGTCGAAAGGCCGGATGCCCCTCCCACCCAGAACTCCGATGCCATCCTGTCCGAGATCGGCAATACGCTGCGCCAGCGGCGGGAATCGATCAGTCTGTCGATCAGCGATGTCGAGCACTACACCAAATTGCGCCAGCATTACCTGCGTGCGCTGGAAGCCGGCCGCATCGATGACCTGCCTTCCGCGGTTCAGGGACGCGGCATGCTCAGCAATTACGCTGAATTCCTGAATCTGGACGTCGACGTTTTGCTCAGTCGATTTGCTGACGCGCTTCAAGCGCGGCGGATCGAATTGCAACCGGCCACGCAACCCCGCGCCAGCCGGCCCATTGCCAGCCGCCCGTTGCCCACCCTGGGCAAGCAGCCCATCTCTCCTGATTCTCATACCCCGGCGTCGCGCGCCAAGGCTCCGGCCACCCGCCTGGAATCACTTGCGCGCTTTATCACCCCGGATTTGATGGTGATTGGCAGCCTGATCATCGTCCTGGTGGTATTCGTCATCTGGGCGGCCTCTCGCATTACCTCGCTCAGCGCCAGCGATGTCGAACCCACCACCCGGCCGCTTTCCGAAGTTTTGCTCGAAACCAGCGAACCCAGCATCACGGCCACTCTGGCGCCAACCCAAACCACCCCCATCCCATTGGGCCTGACCAACCCGACTGCCATCATGGGGACGGCGGTTGAAGAAGGGACCCAATTGCCGAACAGCAATTCCCCCATTCAGGTGAATGTGGTTGCCATCCAGCGCGCCTGGATGAAAATTACCATTGATGGGAAGGTCGCCTTCAGTGGTCGCGTCATTCCAGGAAATGCCTATCCCTACTCGGGCAGTGAGAAGATCGAATTGCTCACCGGCAACGCCGCCGGGCTACAGGTCGTCTATAACCAGGACGATCTGGGTATCCTGGGCAGCGTCGGACAGGTCGTCGATTTAATTTTCCTGGCCGATAGCATGATCACCCCCACGCCTGCCTTCACCGCGACACCCACGCCGACTCAGGAAGCCACGCTGACCCTGCAACCCACGGCCACGCTGCCGACCCCGACGATTACACCTTTTGTTCCATGAGTTTAGATGAACGATAAATCCTTTTACCTGGTATCCCTTGGATGCGCGAAAAATACCGTGGATTCCGAATCCATGGCCTCGCTGCTGATGCAAGCCGGTTATCAGCCCGTCGAGAAACCCTCCCAGGCCGGTATCCTGATCGTCAACACCTGCGGTTTCATCAAACCGGCCCGGGACGAATCCATTTCCGAGCTGCGCAAACTGGCCCACAAGAAACGCCGCGGGCAGTTTCTCATCGCGGCCGGCTGCCTGACCGAACGCTACCGCGAAGAGGTGGTGGCGCAGGTTCCGGGCGTCGACGGCATTATCGGGACCCGGCGTTGGATGGACATTCTGGATGTCGTCCAGCAACTGCGCACCCAGCCACCCAGGACGCTTTATCACCTGCCGGATGCGCCCACCGTGGGCACGGATGAGCATGGTGTTCTGCGCGTCTCACGCCAGGGCCCGAGCGCCTACCTCAAGATCGCCGACGGCTGCCGGCGTCCGTGCGCCTATTGTTCCATTCCGCTCATCAAGGGCACGGCTGTCAGCCGCCCGCCTGAAATCATCGCCCGCGAAGCCAGATTGTTGCAGGATTCTGGTTTGCAGGAGTTGATCCTCATTGCCCAGGATACGACGGATTACGGTCACGATCTGGGACTGCAGGACGGGCTGGCCACGTTGATCGAGCAAATTACCCACGCCGCACCAGCACTCCCCTGGCTGCGCATTTTGTACGCCTATCCGGGTTATGTCACGGATCGCCTGATCGAACTCATGGCCAACACGCCCCAGGTGCTGCATTACCTGGATATGCCGCTCCAGCATGCCCACCCCGAAACACTCAAACGCATGCGCCGCCCGGCGAACGTGGATTGGGTCTTCAAGACGGTGGAGAATATGCGCGCCGCCATGCCGGATCTGGCCCTGCGAACCACCTTCATCATCGGTTATCCGGGCGAAACCGAAGAGGAATTCCAGACCCTGTTGGATTTCATCCAGGAGATCAAATTCGACCGCGTGGGCGTCTTCCCATTCTCCTTCGAACCGGGCACCACCAGCGAGCTGTTGGGAGATCCCATTCCCACGGAAGTCAAAGAGGAACGCATTGCGCGTTTGATGCACCTGCAGGAGACCATTTCCCTGTCCCGTAACCAGACCCTGGTCGGCAAGACTCTGCCGGTGCTGGTCGAGGGCATCCAGAATGGCGTGGCAGTCGGCCGCTCCTACCGGGATGCGCCTGAGATCGACGGCATGGTGTTCGCCGAGGGTGACGCCCAAATCGGAAAAATCGTTCCGGTCATGGTGACCGGCGCGCTGGTTCACGACCTGACCGGCAGTGTAATCCCCCAACCGGCGTGAAGTGCCGCCAAAAACTCGTTATTCAAGGACCGGCGATTGATTCGCCGGTTTTTCTTTATTTCCACCCAGGGCGAACCGCCCCAACCAGAAAAGGGTCACCAGGCCTTCCCCGGCCGAGAAGCACCACGGCGCAAGCACGATCAGCACGTACTGCGGCCACTTCGTCGTCCACACCAACAGAAAGGCCATCCCCACCCCAAACCAGAGGGCATAGAGCGGGCGTTTATAAACCAGACGTGGGAAGCCCAGTATGGCCAGCCACAAAATCCAACCATCCAGCGCAACCGGAAAATTCCCCGGTAGTTGCGGGATATACCGGGCTTTGAAGGTCGTCACTGATCTTGACAACCAGCGCAAGGGCTGCCAGAAGGGATACGGATACGAGTTGACATAATCCCCCTGGGAAAATGCCACGTTGAAAGAAAGCGATTCTCGTAAGCGGTGAATCGGATCCGGCCAGAGGTAAGGATCGCACAGGAAGAATATCACCAGCGCGCCGATTCCCCAGGCTGCCAGTGGGAGCAATTTTCGAATACGGAATTGACGCCGCAACAGGGAATACAGGAGAAAATGCAGAACGATGACAATACCCACCACGGCATAAAGATACTTGGAAGCAGCCGAAACGCCCAGCATCAGCGCGGATAACGCCAGCCAGCCGATCTTTCCCCATCTGCGGTTTTCATCTTTCCCTATGAAGGAATTCAACCAGTGCGCATAAGCCAGCACAGCGACCAACGATGTACAGGCGGGCAGGGCTTCCAGGTAGACGACGCTGGTATATTTCACCGCGAACGTATGCACCGCCAATAACAGGCCGGCCAGCGGGCTCACCAGAGCCAGTAAACCCGCCGCCAGAACACCGAAACCGGTCGATATCCACCGGGCACGGTCCTGCAACCTGCATGCCGCGGCCCCGTAACAGGTCTGGTTGACCAGGTAATTGCCGTTATCGACCGGAGTCAGGTCCAGATCCAGTATGCCAAAGGCATACACCAGCTTATTAAAAATAGGGTGTTCGTAATTTTGAGGGGAATTGAGAATCGCCTGCCAATCGCCGTTTTGAATTGCGCTCGCGTAATTTCGGCCCGCTGTCAGATACACCCACTCATCGTAGTCATTCGGCAGATTATCGACCGCGTGATGCCGGAGGATAAACGCGATCGCACTCACCGTAATGACCGAGAACACCAAAAGCCAGATCCTGGCTCGCTGATCTTTCCAACCCACTTTTGCAGACTTTCTCTATTAAATAGACCGCGCCCAGGCAGTCAGCGCAAGCACCCCAATAGCCAACCCGAGGTTGAGCCAGTAAAGGATTTGTTCCCTGCGGCGCAATTTTTCCGCTTCTTCTTCATTCACAAGGCCATTCTTCATCCGGCGCAGGGCCAGCCGCTGCAATTCCGGCGCCAAACCCCAGGTGAGATAAGCGCTCACCAGCACCATGCCGCCGACTGCGATGTGTTTGATGAGAATCGCCAACGCCCATGAATTGGTAATCGCCAAAAAACCCTGGTAATTCGGGGAAGCGCTCATTTGAAACATCCCCGTCGCGATCAACACGATCAGGCACATCCAACCCACACGCTGCAAACGCTCCTGCAGTGATCCCAGGAACGAAAGATACGTTTCAGGCGACAGGGTCTTTCGAGCGGCCGGAAGCACCAATACAGCCATCCCTGCCAGGCCGCCAACCCAGACTACGGTTGCCAGCATATGCAACCCGTAAGCCAAGGTCAGCGCCCAGGTGGGAATTACCACTGTCATGGAGTCGGCAATGGCACTTCGGTCGTCGTTTCTACAGAGGGGGTTTCCACCGTCGGCGTTTCGGTCGGGGATACTTCAGTGGTGGGCGATGGTGTTACCGTCACGCCCGGTTGAGGCTGCGCAGTCGGCGCATTGCCCTCTGAACATCTCCGGCCGGCTTCATCGGCGGTTGGCTGAACCACCGGATCGGGTGAAAGGTCGAGCGCCAGTTGATACATTTCTTGCGCCTTGCAGTAATCTTCCTGCAGCATCAATTGATCGCCGTACTTCACAGCCGCCAAGCGATAGCGTTCTGTGGCGGTCATCCCCGAGCCGTCCCGCAAATTCGGAAATGCCGGATAGATTTCCGAGAAAATGCTCACCACCTGACCCCAATCGATGCCCCAGTAACTCGCGCCATTCAAATAGTAGCGCGCCCAGGTACGATAACTGTTCGCATCCGCATCGATCGGAGCAAATTTCTCGGCCAGGGTCAAGTCGTAAATGCCGCCTTCCAGGTTGCCCTCATTCAGGATCATTTCGACGCCGCGATAACGCAGAACGACATAATACAATCCATCCACATCGACTGCTTTGTATGTCGCATCTTCGTTGCGCAGCGCCTGCAATGAATCGAAAGCTTGCGCCCATTGCTTGTTCTTGACCTGCTCGACCGCCTGATTGTAGATTTCCTCGACGCCCCGCAAGTCAGGGGTCGGCGAAACCGTGGGCGAAGGCATTGGCGTAACGGTCGAAACCTGAGCCTGTTTGATCATGACCTCAGCCAGTTTATCCGACGCTCCCGGGAACGTCGGATCGAGGCTCAATACATACTCGAAACGCTGCTGAGCCATCGCCAGATGGCCATCTGTTATGTCCGCCAGGCCCAGTTCGAATTGGGTTGTCGTTACGGCTGTAAGTTGATTGATTTCCATGGCTTTTCTGGCGCGAATGCCCGAAGAATAACCCAGCCACCCGCCAGCGGCTGCTCCCAGGATCAGGATCAAGATTCCCAGCCATATCCATTTTCCGCGACGCGGACGGGATGTTTTTTTGCCTTCAGATTGATTTTCCGGTGATTCCGCCGGCAGTGTATCGTCATTATTTTGCATCGTCATAGCGCCCATTATACCGTACTATAACTGAACGAGAAGCCTGAGCTCTTTCCAAACCACCGGCAGTGCCACCAAAACACCGGCGGCCATGGCCAGCAGGGCGCCCAGTGCCTGAGGTCCAGGAAGGTTCAGGTTGACCAGTAGATACGCCACTCCGCCTCCCAGCACCGCAGCCGCCAGTGCGCGGACCAACGCCGGAGCAAGTGTAAATCTGACCTGTTGTCTGCGGGTGAACAGCCACATCAGCAGTAAAGCTTCAAATGTGAATGCAACCGCATCTCCCAAACTGATGCCGGCCGCGCCCACGATCCGATAGAACTGGCTGCCCACCAGGGCATACAACGCCAGGTTCACGCCGGCCGTCCAGAGCGGGGTAATCGCGTCCTGTTGGGCGTAGAAGGTGCGCACCGCCACCTCTTTGAGACATTGACCAAACAATCCCAATAAATACGCGCGTGTCACCCACAACAGAAGGTCCGTCCCGGCGACATCGAAACCGAAGGCCAGGCTTAACAACGGCCTCAAACCCGCCGCGAGTACGGCCGCAACCGGCAAGGTCAGAGCCATCAGCACCTGCACCGCGCGCTCGATGGTGGCGCGGAAAGTCACCCAATCCTGTCTGGCAACCATTTCGGCCAGCGAGGGCAGCATGGCGGTGGCGATGGCGGTGCCAATCAACGTTTCAGGCACCTGCATGATCATCCAGCCATAAGTCAATACCGAAGGCGAACCTGCTTCCAGGCGCGAAGCCAGATTATCACGGACGATGAAGGTCAACTGGATGAAAAACATGGTCACAAGGCGCGGTCCCAACAGAAGCAGCACCTTACGTACAGCCTCCGTTTTCAAGCCGATCTTCGGCGTCCACCGGAAGCCGTACCGAATCAGGCCGGGAATCTGGATGGCAAGATGCAGCGCTGCCCCCAAAATAACGCCATACACCAGGCCATGTACGCCCAGTCCGAAAGCCGGCAGCGTTACCGGACCGAGGGTCAAACCTTTTTCCGGCGCCAGCACCAGGGCGCCGAAGATTTGCCCGAGGTTGTATAAGACGGGCGCGATGGCCGGCAGGAGGAAATGCTGGTTGGCCTGCAAGCCGGCAATCACCAGCCCGCTCAATGAAAAAATCAGCGTGGCAATCAGGTTCAAGCGCATCAACTCGGCCACCAGTCTTTGCTGCTGGTCGTTGAAACCCGGCGCAATGCCCAGTCGCCAGCTCACCAGCGGTTCGGCGAAAATGGCGATGAGGATCGAAAAGCCCGCCGTCACCAGGAAAGCCAGGTTCGCAATCCGGCTGAATAGATCCCAGGCCTGCGACCGGCCCTGTTTTGTGAGCATCTCCGTCAGCACGGGAATGAACGCCATGGCCAGCGCCCCACCGGAGATCAACGCAAAGAGCATATCCGGCAGGTTGTTGGCGACGTTGAACGCGTCCAATTCATGCGACAGTCCAAACTGGCGCGCTACAATAATGAGACGTGCGAAAGCAACGATTTTATCGATGCCAAAAAAAACAGCCAACAACAGGGTAACGCGAGTGAGGTGTGAAAACTTTAATTTCTTCATCCTTGAGCCACATCCAATATCATCAATGGACTCACGGCTGCCTGCAGCACAGGATGAATTTCAGTGGGTGAAACGCTCATCATGCACTCCTCAGTGTTTCGTGTCAGATGGCGTAAATATAGCACAAAAAAAGGTATTCACAAGAATTAAGCATTTTGACGCTCTGGATGAGGTAAAATATGGATCGCTTGGAAAGGTATAGATGAAAAAGCAAAGTCACGATCCTATTCAAAAAGAACCGGCTCGCCTGGAGCTGGAGAATATCGTTGTTGCCTATAACGGTCACCCAATCCTCGAAGATTTGAGTTTCGAAGTACCTCACGGCGCGCAGGTGGCGGTGGTTGGACCCAATGGCGCAGGCAAATCGACCCTGTTCAAGGCGCTGGTCGGGCTGCTGCCGCTGCGCAAGGGACAAATTCGCATTCATGGGTTACCTCTTGGGCAGCACAAGGACTGCGTGGCTTACATTCCGCAACGCGAAGAAGTGGACTGGCACTTTCCGGTCATCGTTGAAGAAGTGGTCATGATGGGGCGCTTCAACGATTACGGTTGGCTTGGCAAGCCCGGCGAGGCGGATCACGAAGCCGTCAGCCGCAGCATGACCCAGATGGGCATCTCCAAACTGGCCAAACGTTCGATCAGCGAACTTTCCGGGGGCCAGCAGCAGCGCGTGTTTCTGGCGCGCGCCCTGGCGCAGGAGCCCCATATTCTGTTGATGGACGAGCCCTTTACAGGTGTGGATATTTCCACCCAGGAGGTCACCCTTAACCTGCTGGAAGATCTCCATGCGCGCGGCGTAACCGTGCTGGTTTCGACGCATGATTTGAACATGGCCGCCGAGCGCTTCGAACGCATCCTGCTGCTCAAACGCCGCCTGATCGCATACGGTACGCGCGAACAGGTATTTACACCTGAAAACATCACCGCTGCTTTTGGCAAGCAGGCCCTGATCCTGGACAACCTCGTTGTCGTCGATCATTGCTGCCCGGGTGACGAACACGAACATATCCATCCCGAGGAGACAGCATGAACGGATTGTTGATGCCGCTTCAATATGCCTTCATGCAACGCGGCATGATTGCTGCCGTGCTGGTCGGGCTGCTCTGTGCGGTCATCGGCTGTTATGTTGTGCTGCGCTCCATGGCCTTTCTGGGGGACGCGCTGGCGCATGCCATTCTGCCCGGTGTGGCAATCGCTTATCTGGTCAACGGCAACCTGCTGGTCGGCGCATTGATTGCCGCCATTCTGGTTGCACTGGCGATCGGCTTCTTTACCCACGGTGGGACGGTGCGCGAAGATACTGCGATCGGCATTCTCTTTTCGGCGGCCCTGGCGCTGGGTGTGGCCTTGATCTCGAGTATCCGATCCTACGCCGTCGACCTCAGCCATATCATTTTTGGTAATGTGCTGGGGGTTGGCCCAAATGACCTATTGCTCATCGCTGCCCTCACCCTGATTGTGCTGCTGGCGGTGGTGCTGTTGTTCCGCCCGTTCTTCGTCATCTCCTTCGACCCCGTGATGGCCAGAACCCTGCGCCTGCCGGTCGGCCTGCTGAGCAATTTGCTGCTCGTGCTGCTGGCCTTGACGATCGTGGTCTCGATGCAAACCGTCGGTATCGGGCTGGTGGCTGCCATGCTGGTCACGCCCGGCGCCACCGCCTATCTGCTCACCCGCCGCCTGGCGCCGATGATGGCGATCGCGGCCGGCATCGGGGTCGTTTCCAGTATTGTGGGCCTGTACCTGAGCTACTATCTCAATATCGTTTCCGGATCTGCCATCGTGTTGGTAGCCACGGTCTTCTTCTTACTGGCTTTCTTCTTTGCGCCGCAAAAAGGCTGGGCCTGGCAGCGGCTGCATGCACTGCGGAGGTAATCCTATGGCTCAAACCGGCTGCCTGTATATTGTAGCCACCCCGATCGGCGACATGGGCGACATCACGCTGCGCGCAATCGAAACGCTGCGTAAGGTTGACGGCATCATTTGCGAAGAGGCGCGCATTGGCACCACTTTACTGAAAAGGCTGGAAATTCCTGCCAAGGAATTGATCCTCCTCAACGAGCACAACGAGCATGAAAAAGCCGCCGATCTGGTGGTTCGCATTGCCAAGGGCGAATCGTTCGCGTTGATATCGGACTGCGGAACGCCGGTCTTCGCCGACCCGGGTTCATTCCTCGTCCAGCAGATCAGCATAATGGAGCTGCCGGTGGTGCCCATTCCGGGTCCATCCTCGCTCATGGCGGCGCTCTCGGTACTGGATTTCAAGCTGGAACGCTTCATCTTTGCGGGTTTTCTGCCGCGCGACCCCAACCAACGCCGTAAATATCTCGAATCGCTGCGCTACCTGAAAATGGCGCTGGTCATCATGGACACCCCCTACCGACTGGGGGCCGTCCTGGATGATGTCACCAAAGTGTTCGGCAGCGGACAGCGCATCACACTGGCCATGGATATCACCCTTTCCTCAGAAACCATCCTGCGCGGCCGTCTGGACGAAATTCGCAAACGGGTTGGACCGCGCAAAGCCGAATTCATCCTCGTGGTTCATTCACCCGGCGCCTAGCCGGGTCTTTTTTCCCCTTGCACATGCCGGTCTGCTCATAGACCTGAAAATTGCACACTTTCCGGTTGCTGTCGGTAAATCCCCATTTTCACCGCCAACGGAATGCGAGCACTCGATCGATCGGAATGTATGGAATCAAACCATGCAAATATACATTTGGTTGGATTTTTGGGTTCGATGGTAAAATACTCAAAGTCTGAGTAGCTTATTCCCATTAAATTTTTGAAAACCGAGGCCGCAATGTCCTTACCCGATTCCGAAACCGTCCTGCTCCTTACCCGTTACGGCATGGGAGACGCCGAACCCGCCTTGCAGCAAAAATTGGTAACCACTTATTTCAAATTATTGGATGAAAACAACGTTCTCCCGGCTGTCATTTGTTTCTACGGAAACGGCGTTCGACTGGTGACCGATGGCTCGCCCGTGATCGACACCCTGAAATCTCTGGAAAATAAAGGCGTGCGTCTGGTGGCGTGCAGCACCTGCCTGAACTACTACAATCTCATCGATCAGGTCAAAGTCGGCTTGGTCGGCGGCATGACCGACATCCTCGAGGCCCAGCGCCGGGCCGGCAAAGTCATTTCGCTCTAAACACCCAAACGACCTGCAGGTTGAGTATTGCTTCGATTATCCAGGCACTTTACTGGAAATCCCGGCAAATCTCAACGCGCAGGTCGCAGCGGATCGGCGTGGTGCTTTGAGGATCTAAATCGCCTTTTCGCGTAACTTCGAACTCAAATAATCCATGCTGGCGACCACAATGGCGATGGCGAGCATCTGTGCGCTGGCCGCACGGTAGTTGAGCAAATTGATATTCTGCTGCAGCAAGAAACCAATACCACCGCCGCCCGCAAAACCGATGATGGTGGACATACGCACATTGATATCCCAACGGTACATGGTGTATGAAATGTACGGCGGGATGATCTGGGGGATCACTGCGTAGATGATGGTCTGGATGCGATTGGCGCCGGTGGCCGTGACCGCTTCCAATGGGCCGGCCATGATGGCTTCGACCTGTTCCGAATACAGCTTGGCATTGGATGCGATGGTATGCAAGGCCAGCGCGAGCACGCCCGCGAACGGACCAATCCCCACCCAAACGGCAAATACGATGACCATCACCAGCGATTCGATCGAACGCAACCCGTTGAATAACGTTCGAGTCAGCGAATAGATCACGAAACCGATCGGCAGGGTCGCGTTACGCGAAAGAACCATGGCCGTGATCAATCCGCCAATTCCACCCACCACTGCCGGAATCAGCAGGGTGAACGTGGGATTCTCGATTTGGTACAGCCAATCGATACCCGCGCCAAGTAAAGCCAGGAAAGTTGCTCCAGCGGTAGCTCCCAGGGCAAGGTTCAACGCCCGATTGACTTTGGTGGAGGTGTGTTCGACGATCGCTTGGCCCAGCCTGCCGGCCAGGCTGCCCAGGATTCCGGCGCAGATCAGGGCCGTGATGACACTGATGCTGAAGCTCAGGATATCTCCCAGGCTGGCCACGAATTTTCCCAGAAAGCCCATCGCCTGCAACGGCTTGACCAGCGCATCCCCAATCCGAATGGCTAGGCTGGAGAGCAAATACAGGACGAGAATTCCAACCATCGCCAGTATGGCCATCGCGACAATTCTGGCGATGCGCATGCCCAATTTCGGTTTGCTGACTTCTTCAGGTGGAATCGCCCAGCGGATGCCGTACCAGATCAGCAAGGGTAGCAGAAGTAAGAACGCAATATCGATCCAGATATTGGACGTCAAACTCTGATTGAGGTCCATCATCCAGGTTGAAATCTGCCAGCCGCCGTACAAACCGACCGGCAGCACAAGGATCGCCAGCGCCACGCTTGTGAACGGGCTGGTAATCGGCGTCATGATATTGCGCGCGGCCAAAAAACTGGCTGGAATCGCGATGAGAATACCCAGGGTCGTCGCCAACAACGCCATGAAAACCGTCTCGATGATCTTGTCCCAGGTATCGATTGCATTCTGACTAAAATGCGGCGTTCCGATATTCTGACGGGTGATGACTCGAATTTCCTGGACCTGGGTGTCCGGGCGTTTGGGCAATTTGGCCGTGACGCTGAAGTGGCCATTTGCGTCCGTTTGAATCGTGGTCATTTGCAGCGAAACGCCACTGGGCGGCACGAAATTCAAGGGGCCCGTCGAATTGGCTGCAAAATTAAATCCCTCGATCATCACCTCTGAACCGGCGTCGGCGCAAGCGGGTGTCATCACCAGATAGGCACCTTCGGGTTGGCTGTTGGTGGCGGCGGCACTCTCAGGGCATGGGACATAGACCGGCAATGATACGGTAAATTCCTTTTTATCGTATTCGAGGACATCCGGCCTTGCCAAGGCGCGAATGATGCGCGTCAACTGGGTTTGACGTTTCGGGTCGCGTGTTTCATCCAGGTTGACCTTCGTGACCTGAAAGCCGTAAGCATAAATGACCAGGGCGACGATGATACAAACGCCTAATAATAACGATTTAAAGAAGCTACGCTTTTTGGGCATCCCTGAACTCCTTAACCAACGCGTTCCGCGTCCTTGCCATAGATTTCTTTAAATCGTGCGTCGTCGATTTCTCCAGGCAAACCATCGAAAACCATCCGACCGGCATTCAACGCGATGACGCGATCTGCGTATCGGTGCACAAGATCCAGGAAATGCAGGCTGCAAAGTACGGTTACACCGTCCTCCTGGTTGATTTTTTGCAAAATCTGCATTGCACTGTGCGCCAGAACCGGATCGAGACTGGCAACCGGTTCGTCCGCCAGAATGAGTTCAGGATCCTGCATCAAAGCCCGCGCGATTCCCACCCGCTGCTGTTGTCCGCCGCTCAGGTTGTCTGCCCGTTGGTAGGCCTTATCGCCGATGCCGACGCGTTCCAGTTGTCTTTTGGCATTTTCGATATCCGCCCGCGGAAAACGGTTGATGAGACTCCAGGCTGGATTCAGATAGCCCAGACGGCCGGCCAGAACGTTGGTGATCACGGAAGAACGATGGACAAGATTGAAATGCTGAAACACCATACCAATCTTGCGCCGGATGCGCCGCAACTCTTCATTGTTTGCAGCGGTAACATCCTGATCATCCAGCAGGATTTGGCCGGAGGTTGGTTCGACCAATCGGTTGATGCAGCGTAAAAGCGTGGATTTTCCCGAACCGCTCAGGCCGATCACGGCCAGGAATTGTCCCCTTGGAACCTCAAATGAGACTTCATCCAGAGCCCGGACATTGGCAGGGGTGTAAATTTTCGTGAGGTTTTGAATTTTTAGCATGATTGGGACGTGTCCAATGGATAATAAATCTGGGCAGGGAAAGGCCTGCCCAGATCCTGTAAAAGCGGATTAATTATTCGCCCAACCCTTCGAGCGTCAGGCCGGTCGCTTCGACCATCTGGCGAACGAAATCGTATTCGGCGTCGGTTGCGGTTTCAATGCCGGTCCAACCGTAGAAATCGGAGCTGCCGATGGAGGTCGACCAGGCTTCCGTCTTGGAGAAGTCCAGCAGCGCGGTCTCGATCTTTGCGCGTACATCAGCCGGGAATTCGGGGCCAAAAGCCATCGTGTCATTGGGGATGGCCGGGGAAATGGCCAGAATGCGAACCTTCTGGACTACATCCGGGGCTTCGGCGCGGATATTGGCGCGGGCATCCAGAACGCGCCAGCCATCGCACATCAGTTTTTTACCTTCGGCATCCGGGGCGCAGTTGGGAATGGTTTCCGCGGGCACTTCGTACATGGCGTCGGTAACCTTGCCATCCACGTAATCCTGATAGGTGAAGGCTACTTTGCCATCGGGATTCAAAGGAACGCTGTAGAAAACCGTACCGAAGTCGACTTCGCCGTTGTAGACGGCCGTCACGGTCTGATTATGACCGCCGGTCTGAACTTCTTCACCGGGGGTGATGCCCTTATCCTTGAACATGACCAGCGGGACCATATAGCCGGAGGTGGAACCGACATCCCCGTAACCCCACTTCTTGCCGTTCAAATCATCGAGGGTCTTGATATCGCTATCGCGAGGGACGATGAACTCAGCCCAGTAAACAGGGAAGTCATAGCGGACAGCTTTGAAGGCAACATCGACGCCGCATAACTGGCTGGCCAGAGCATAGCCAAGGCCGGGGATGAAAGCCATCGTGTCGGTCGGTGAAGCGCACATTTCTTCGATGGTGGCGGCGTAGGATGTGGGAACGCTCACTTCGAAGGTCAGGCCTGTGGCCTGGTTGAGGGCGTCGGCCATCACTTTACCGCCGGTGGTAATAACATTGGCATCGACTGACGGAACGAACAGGACCTTGATCGGATGATCCGGAGTTCCTACCGCAGGTAGAGGGGCTTCCGTGGCGGTCGGAGCCTCAGTGGGTTGGGGGGCTTCCGTGGCTGCTGGCGCTTCGGTAGCTGCCGGCGCCTGAGTAGCGGGAGTTCCGCAGGCGGTCAGCAGCAGCGATCCGACGAGGATCACCGCCAGTACGATGAACAACGAGCGCTTGGACATTGCTTCCTCCTGTAAAGGGTAGATGGATGTCGGACAGGCAATCTCCTGTCCGGTCTACATACAGGAAGATTATATAGTTAAATAACTAACTAACAAGTATATATACTCACATTAATGATGATTTTATTCGGGATTATGCCGCCAATTATTACCTTTTTAGCGTTACGTCTCCCGGCGACGGTGGATCTATTGATCGGCCAACGCATACCCGCATAAAGCCAAGGCGCGCGGCCCGGTATGCGTTCCCAGAATCGGTGACGTGGTGGAGATGAACAATTCCACCGGTGAATATTCCGCTTTCACCCGCTCGGCCAGCGCCTGGGCTTCCTCGAGAGCTGAATTATGTAAAACGGTGATGTGCATCGGCAGGTGAGTATCGATGTGGTTGAAGAATTCTTTATACAGCCCCTCGATGGCATTGTGGCGCGAATGCGCTGGAATGGAAGGGACGACCGAACCGGTCTTTGAATTGACGGAAATCAAGGGTTTGATCTTGATGATGGATTCCAGAAATTTGGTGGCGCTGCCGATCCGCCCGCCCTTGGCAATGAATTCGAGCGTGTCGAGGGATATGAAATAAACCATGTTATCTCGGACTCTTTCGGCGACTTTGAGCATGGCAGGTCCATCGCCGCCGGCTTCGCGGGCGCGGGCTGCCGCGATCACCTGCCAGCCCAATCCCATGGAATTGTTCTTCCCATCCATGACCCGCACCGGAATCGGCGACACGGCTGCCGCTTCACGGGCCGAGTTGATGGTGCCGCTCATGGCCGAACTGATGGTGATGACCAGCGCCTCTTCGTAACCCTTCCTGGCCGCGGCCTGATAGGCCATCAGAAAATCGTTGGGAGAGGGTTGGGACGTGCTGGGAAAGTACTTCGTGCCCGGCAGCATCTGGTAAAACTGGTCGGCGGTGAGTTCGATGCCATCCTTGTACTGCTGCTCACCGAAAATAATGTTCAATGGAACGACCGCAATATCGTACTTGTTGCGCCACTCCCATGGAATATCGCAGGTGCTGTCCGAAATCAAGGCCACTTTGTTCTGAACCATTATTACCCTCAAATGTAAAGATCAATTTCCAGTACGAATTCTATCAAGCCAGGCAGTTGCGCATGGGTATCTTCGGTCACACCCGGGGTCATAATTCGGTCATAAAGTGAAATCACGATCGCGCTGCCTGAATCGATCAAGCTTCTGGCAGCACCTATTCCCCCAACTCAGACTCGAGATCCTCCCAGCGTTGGTAGACTTGAGCCAACTCCACTTCCAATTCATGAAGTCGGCCGACATCCCGGGTGATTTCGGCGTTGTCGCGTTGGTAGAAAGCCGGATTGGCCATCGCGGCGCTCAGACGGTGTTGTTCCGCTTCCAATGCCTCGATGCGCCCCGGAAGGTCGGCCAGCTCCTGTTTCAGACTGTCGAGAGCGCGCTGCTCCTTATAGGACAGGCGTTGCGGGCGGGCAGCGTTCGATTGGGGGGCGGCTTTCGCGGCTGCGGGGGTCTTTCTGACCTTTTCCTCTGCTTGTCGGACGGTTTCTTCCTGGCTCTGGCGCAGCCAGTCATCGTAACCGCCGACGGTTTCTTTCGCGTTGCCGGCGCCATCCAGAGAAATCGTACTGGTCACCAGGTTATTCAGAAAGGCCCGATCGTGACTGACCAGCAGGAGCGTTCCGCTGTAGGCCAGGAGCAGGTCTTCCAAAATTTCCAACGTTTCGATGTCCAGATCGTTGGTCGGTTCATCCAGGACCAGCAGGTTGGCCGGATGGGCAAACAGGCGCGCCAGCAGCAGTCGGTTGCGCTCGCCGCCGGACAATGCACTGATCGGCGCATGAACCCGATCCGGGGAAAAGAGGAAATCTTCCAGATATCCGACGATATTGCGCGATTTACCGTTGACGACGATGGTATCCCGTCCCTCTCCAACGTTGTCCAGCACGGAACGGTTTTCATCCAACTGCCCGCGCAGCTGGTCGAAATAGGCGATCTCCAGGTTGGTTCCCAGGTTGACCTCGCCCGCCAGCGGGGCAAGCTCGCCCATCAGCAACCGCAGCAGGGTGGTTTTCCCCGACCCATTCGGTCCGATGATCCCGACTTTATCGCCGCGCCGAATGGTGGTGGAAAAATCGCGCAGGATGTCGCGCCCTTCATAGGCATAACGGATGTGCTCCGCTTCGATCACCAGGTTTCCAGACCGGCGTTCTTCCTGGATCTGCATGCGCACCTTTCCGGGTTGTTCACGTCGCTCCCGGCGAATTTCGCGCAGGCGCTTCAAAGCCCGCACCCGGCCTTCGTTGCGCGTCCGTCTGGCCTCGATTCCCCTCCGAATCCACTGTTCTTCCTGGGCCAGTTTCTTGTCGAAGAGGAGATTCTGCTCCGTCTCGGCGTTGAGCATGACCTCTTTACGCTGCAGGAAGGTGGCATAGTTACAATTCCAATCGAACAGCCGTCCGCGGTCCAGCTCGACAATCCGCGAGGCCATTTTTTGCAGAAAAGTCCGGTCGTGCGTGACGAAGAGCAGCGTTCCCACCCAGTGCGCCAGGAAATCCTCCAACCAGTTGATCGAATCGATATCCAGGTGATTGGTCGGTTCATCCAATAGAAGCAAATCGGGGTTGCGCGCCAGCCCACGCCCCAGCAGCACCCGCCGTTTCATCCCCGCGGATAGGATTTCAAACCGCGCCTGCGGGTCCAATTGCATGCGTGAAATGACCTGATCGACCTGGAGCTGCTGCTGCCAGGCATCCTCATTCTGTTCGGCCAGATCATTCAACCCCGAAGCAACGATCTCATAGACCATGCCCGATAGATCCTGGGGCACTTCTTGAGGTAAATAGGCGGATCGCAGTTTCTGCTGCCGCACCAGGCTGCCGCTGTCCGGTTCCAGATCCCCGTGAATCATTTTCAACAGGGTCGATTTGCCCACGCCGTTGAGTCCCAACAGCCCGATTCTCTCGCCCTGTTCTACCTGTAAATTGATGTTTTCCAATAGAAGCGGCCCGCCAAATCCCAGGCTCACCTCTTGCAGACTGATCAAAGCCATGTTTGCATTTTCCTTCGCGCGAGGTAATATACTATGCTTTCAGCAATCGTGGAATAGGGATAATCCGCGCGAAGCCTCCAATAAAAAAGATCGCGGCGCCCCTGCCAATTAGCCGCCAAATCGCCAGGAAATGAGAAACGTTTCATTCACAGAGTGCACCCTCACCCGAATTTGTAATCATTCTCGCATCGGTCTGGAGCCCCTCTCCCTCGGAGGGAGAAGGGTTGGGGTCAGGAAATGCGAAACGTTTCATTCACAGAGTGCACCCTCACCCGAATTTGTAATCATCCTCACATCGGCCTGGAGCCCCTCTCCCTCGAAGGGAGAGGGGTTGGGGTCAGAAAATGAGAAACGTTTCATTCACAGAGTGCACCCTCACCCGAATTTGTAATCATTCTCGCATCGACCTGGTGCCCCTCTCCCTCGGAGGGAGAGGGGTTGGGGGTGAGGGTTTGATCTTCAGGAAATCTGAATTTTTTAAAAGCGAACTCGCAACTGCGGGCGCAGGTCGAACTCGAGTTATAGCATACGTACCTCGATGGTATGAAAGGGCTTCTTAACGCAATAGAACTGCTTGCGCAGTTCTAGATTGGTGCCCCCATCGAGACTCGAACTCGAGTTATAGCCTTGAAAGGGCTGTGTCCTAACCGCTAGACCATGGGGGCGGCGAGAAGTATTTTACCAGATGCGACGCCAGCGTCAAGGATTTTGGTCAAAACTCATGACTCCCGGGCTGCACCAGGTCCGGAACATCCAGGTTTGGATCGTTCACCTTGCGGCTGACGCGTACGGCCTGCATTTCTTCGGCCGGGTAGGGCGCCAGTAATCCGGCGAGCTGCCTGGGGTCGTTCCAACCCAACCAGTTCCACATTCTTTCGCCGGTCAGGATCACCGGCATACGGTCGTGAATCTGCTCCATGCGCGCGTTGGGCGTGGTGGTGATAATGGTGCAGCTCTTCACCTCCTCGCCTTCGGGTGAATGCCACACTTCCCACAATCCGGCAAAGGCAAACGCCCGTCCCTCGCGCAGCGAGATGAAATACGGCTGGGATGGCCCTTTTTCGGTGCCGCTCTTTTGCCATTCGTAAAATCCATTGGCCGGTATCAGGCAGCGCCGCTGGGCAAACGCCGTCCGGAAGGAAGGTTTTTCCGCCAGGGTCTCGGCGCGCGCGTTGATCATGCGGTTGCCAATCGAAAGATCCTTGGCCCAGGAAGGCACCAGCCCCCAGCGCATCCAGGTCGCATCCCGCTCAGTCGGGTCCGTAACCGCCAGCACGGGCTGGGTCGGAGCCACATTGTAACGCGGCGCCCAATCGACCGGAACCGCATTCAATTCCAGTTCTTCACGCAGGTCATCGGCTGCCAAAAACAGGGTGAAACGTCCGCACATCGCTCCTCCTTTTTCATACGATCCTCTTATTAAGATTATAATGGGCTTATTCCAAGATTGAGAGGTTTGCATGCCTTCCCCCCTGGTTGAATGTATCCCCAATTTTTCTGAAGCCCGCCGGCCGGAAGTGGTCGAATCCATCCTGGCCGCCATCACCGATGTGCAGGGTGTTCACGTTCTCGACCGCCATTCTGACCTGGACCATAACCGGACCGTTCTGACCTTCGTTGGGTCGCCGGCGGCGGTGGAAGAAGCCGCCTATCAGGGCATTGCCCGCGCGGCCCAGTTGATCGACCTCAACCAGCACACCGGCGCGCACCCGCGCATCGGCGCCACGGACGTCGTTCCCTTCGTGCCCATCACCGATTTCACGATGCAGGAATGCGTCGAAATGGCGCGCCGCCTGGGCAAACGCGTTGGCGACGAGTTGAGCATTCCCGTCTATTTATACGAAGACGCCGCGACCAAACCCGAACACCAGAACCTGGAGAATATTCGCCACGGACAGTATGAAGCCCTGAAAGAAGAAATGGGCGTGAATCCGGCCCGGGATCCTGATTTCGGCCCGCACAAGGTCGGTCCCGCCGGCGCGACCGTCATCGGTGCTCGCGCGCCCTTGATTGCGTTCAACGTTTACCTGACCACCAACGAGGTCAGCATTGCCCAGAAAATTGCCAAGGCCGTGCGCCACTCCAACGGCGGTCTGCGGTATGTCAAAGCCATGGGCGTCATGGTGGAGGGCCGGGCCCAGGTTTCGATGAACCTGACCAATTATCATCAGACGCCGGTGGCGCGGGTGGTGGAATTCGTCCGCCGCGAAGCCGCGCGGTACGGCGTGGGGATCCACCACTCCGAACTGGTCGGCCTGCTGCCGCAGGATGCGCTGACCAACGCGGCCATCTGGTATTTGCAATTGGATGATTTCCAACCCGATCAAATTCTCGAATCACGGTTGTATGAATTGCTGCGCTCCCCAACTCAGGCGGCTGCAGCCGCGCAACAGCCTGATTTTATCGATCAGCTCGCTTCTTCCACCCCGACCCCCGGCGGCGGCGCGGCCGCGGCTCACACCGGCGCGGCTGCAGCGGCCCTGGTTGCCATGGTCGGTCGGGGCACATTGACCAAGAAGAAATACGAAGCGGTGAAAGACCAGATGTGGGCGCTGGTGGAACAGGCTGAATCGCTGCGCACTGAATTAGCTCAGGCAGTCGACGAGGATTGCGCGGCCTTCGACGCCGTCATGGCCGCCTTCAAGCTGCCCAAAGACACCCCCGAACAGCAAACCGCCCGGGCTCAGGCCGTGCAGGCCGCCACATTGCTGGCCGCGCAGGTTCCGTTGAAGGTTGCCGGGAAAGCCCTGGACGTTCAAAAACTGGCGCTTCAGGCTGCCGCCGACGGCAATCTCAATGCCATTACCGACGCCGGCTCAGCTTCCGCGCTGGCACATGCCGCGCTGACCTGCGCTGCATACAACGTTCGCACCAATCTGCTCAGCCTGGAGGATGAAAAGGCTGTTGTCGATTTGAAAAACCAGCTCCGCATTTTGGAAACCAGTTCCACCGAACAAGAAGGATTGATGCACAAAGTCCTGGTCGAGCGCGGCGGAATTTCTCTCGGCTGATGATGCGCCATTCAGCGGGATGGGTAACCCTGGGGTTGTTGATGGTTCTGGCAGCCTGTTCTCCGGTCGATATTGCGACCCGGGCCGCTGCATCTCCATCCCCCATCTCGACGAACACCCCGATTCCTCAACCGACCGTCACAGCAACTGCGACGGTCACAGCCACGATCGAACCCACCCTGCAACCCATGCCTTTGAACCCATCGGATTGCAGGGTGGATTCGTGTACGCTGGACGGCGATTTCTGGCTCCAGCGCCCGGTCGATCCACCGGCCGAGCAGCATGCGGATAACAGCTATCTGTACGGATCTTCGCAAAACGGCAAGCGGATTCCACACAGCGGCGTCGAATTCTACAATGCCACGGGCACGCCGGTCCTGGCGGCCGCGGACGGCCGGGTGGTCTATGCCGGCAACGATGCGAGCACCGCTTTTGCCCCCTGGACGAACTTCTACGGAAACCTGGTCGTTCTGGAACACGCCACTCCACGCGGAGAACCCTTCTATACCCTTTACGCCCACCTCTCGGAAATCGATGTGCAATCGGGGACGTCCGTGCAGGCGGGTCAGGTCATCGCCAAAGTCGGCATGTCCGGCAGCGCGATCGGAAGTCATTTACATTTCGAGGTCCGCACCACCCCGACGGATTATACGGCTACACGCAATCCATTCCTGTTCCTCACCCCGCTCGCCGGTACGGACGGCGCCCGGCTGGCCGTATTGGCCGGGCAGATCATCGATCAAAACGGCCAACTCCTTCCGACCGCTCAACTCGTCGCCGAACGGGCGGACCTACCTGAAAATTCGGCCCCACAACGCTATTACCTCGAGACCTACACGGCCGGGGTTTCTTCCGACCCGGCCTGGCAGGAAAATTTTGTACTGGGCGACCTGGAACCCGGCCGCTATCGAATTTCCTTCGTGTATGATGGACGGCTCATCGAACGCTTCGTCACGCTTTCCGCCGGACAATTAACCTATTTATCCTTGCAAGTGGAGAACTAAAACATGGGTGTCAAACCTGACCACTGGATCCGCAAAATGGCTCTGGAACACGGCATGATCGAACCTTTCGTCGACCGCCAGATCCGCAATGGCGTCATTTCCTACGGCGTATCCTCCTACGGCTACGATATTCGCGTCGCCGATGAATTCAAGATCTTTACCAATGTCTATTCCGCCGTTGTGGACCCCAAGCAGTTCGATCCGCGTTCGATGGTGGATTTCAAAGGCGACGTGTGTGTCATCCCGCCTAATTCCTTCGCGCTGGCGCGCACCGTCGAATACTTCCGGATTCCGCGCTCCATCCTGACCCTGTGTGTTGGCAAAAGCACCTACGCCCGGTGCGGCATCATCGTCAATGTCACACCGTTCGAACCCGAATGGGAGGGTTTTGTCACGCTCGAAATCTCGAACACGACTCCCCTTCCGGCAAAGATTTACTCCAATGAAGGCATCGCCCAGGTGGTTTTCTTCGAAGGCGATGAAATGTGCGAGATCTCCTACGCAGATAAGAAAGGCAAATACCAGAAGCAGGAGAACATTGCCCTGCCGAAGATTTAATTTCCATCCGATTGACTGCCGGGTGCATCCCGGACTTGATCAAAAGCATTAATGATAGAATAGATCAACAGGAAATGAAGGACGGGGAACCATTTTCCTGTTGATCTTTTGATATCGCGTTTGCCTGGCCGATCACAAGCCGAGTCTCCAAAGGCGCTCGACAGCTTGCACAATTGAGGTAGAGGCGTGATCGAACTTCACAACCGGACTCTCAACTTCACATGCCACCCTGAATCGGGGACTTTTACGCTTCAACCGGCGGATGAAGCCTTGCCCGCGTTGCTGGAGGCGCACCTCGCGCTGAATTACAGGTCGAATGGCCGTTCGGCAGAATTCCTCAACGGACTCTGGACCGTGTCTGAAGTGACCCAGCTTCCGCGCAATCCCTCCCTGCTCGGATTATTGAATCAGGTCGATATCCAACTCGCGCCGGACGCCAGTGGCATCCTCTGCCGGGTTACCTTCGCGCTCAGCGACCTGTTCCCGATGCTGCTTTGGAAAATCAGTCTGGAAAACCAGGGTCCTGAACCCATTACGCTGGACAGGATCGAAATGCTCCGCTGCGGCGGCACCCGCCAAAGCGGCGTTTTCAGGCTGCCGCCCGAGTGGGCGAAAACCTCCAGCCCGGCCTTCTTCTCGAACAACTGGCAGTCCTGGGGCTGGACCGGCGCCTATGCGGCCAACCAGAAGGCCATGCGCTCGCGCCTGGGGTGGCTCCAAAATCCAATGGTGGTCAATCCGGGAACGCCCCAATTTACGAACCCCGGCGATTTCTCATCCGATTTCTTTGGCGTCGTCGGCGACCGCGCCAAACGTGTGGCGGCGCTGTTCGGTTTTCTCTCCCAACGCAGCCAGTTTGGAATTTTGGAAGCCCGCCTGAAAGAAACAGCCCAGGTGGTCCTGTGGGCCAACGGGGACCAGGTACGCATCGATCCCGGCGTCGCGGTCCAGACCGATTGGGCCGTCTATTATCCCTTCAGTCTCGAGCAAACCGATCCGCTGGGACCTTATTTCATCGCGGCATCCCGTGAAAACCGGGTCAGTCTGCCAGAGAAGATCCCTTCCGGATGGTGTTCCTGGTATCAGTTCTACACAAAGATCGACGCCGGCCAAATCCGCCAGAACCTGGAATCGCTACAGCAACTTGCGCCGCATCTCCCCCTCCAACTCGTCCAGATCGATGATGGCTTCGAAGCCCAGGTCGGTGACTGGTTCGAATTTCGACCGGGATTTCCGGACGGAGTGGCGCCGCTGGCGGCTGAGATTCAAGGGGCAGGGTATACGCCTGGCCTGTGGCTGGCGCCCTTCATCGTTCACCCGGCCGCAAAATTGGTGAAACAGCACCCCGAATTCATCCTGCGCAACCGTCTGGGCCGGCCTGTCAACGCCGGTTTCGGCTGGAATGCCCTGACCACCGCGCTCGACCTGACTCATCCGGGCGCTTTGGAGTACGCCTGTAAAGTCATCGAGACTGCGCGCCGGGATTGGGGTTTCCCCTACCTGAAATTGGATTTTCTCTACGCCGGGGCGCTGGCCGGCCGGCGCCACGATCCAACCCTCACGCGGGCCCAAATTTTGCGCGGCGCGATGGAAGCCGTGCGCAAAACGGCGAACTCAGATACGTTCCTGGTCGGCTGCGGGGCTCCGCTGGGCTCGGTCATCGGCCTGGTGGACAGCATGCGCATCGGCGCGGATGTCAGCGGGAGTTGGACGCCCAACTTCAACGGCATCCACACCTTCTTCAAGAATGAACCCGACATGCCCAGCGCGCGCAACTCCATTCAGAACATCCTCACCCGCGCCCCAATGCACAACCGCTGGTGGATCAACGATCCGGACTGTCTGCTCATCCGTCCGGAAACCGAACTCACCCAGGCCGAGGTCCAAACGCTGGCCACCAGCATTGCCCTCACCGGCGGATCGCTGCTGCTTTCGGATGACCTGCCCAACTTGCCGCGCGAGCGCCTGGCCATGGCCGAGGTGCTCCTGCCCGTCATTGGCGAGCGGGCGGATGTGCTGGATTGGTTCGACAGCGCCATCCCACAGCGTCTGCGCCTCGACCTGCACGGGCCCATCGGCCGCTGGCACCTGCTGGCCTGGTTCAACTGGTCCGAGAAGCCCCAGGACGTCACCCTGCGCCTTCAGAATTTTCGCCTGCCGGTTGGAGACTACTGGGGACGCAATTTTTGGGACAACCGTTCCTTTTATGTCCTCGAAGGTGCGCCTTTCCGCTTCAAACAGGTCCCGGCCCACGGCGTCGTGCTCATCGCCTTGCGGGCAGCCGAAAAGGATGTTCCCGTTTTCGTGGGTGGAAATTTCCACATTTCTCAGGGTTTGGAAATCAGTTCGTGGAATGTCTCGGGCAACGGCGTAAACTTTGATCTTAGCTTACCCCGCCGCGCTTATGGCGAAATCGAAATTGCCCTGCCGCGCATTCCGCACCGCATCTCGCTCAATCAGCAAACGCTTTCCTGGGAAGGCCGCAGCGACAACTGCTACCGCCTGCGGCTGAACGTGGACCGCAAGTCACACGTCGAAATCGGATATTAAGAAAAAACCACACAGGTCACAGAGACCACAGAGAAGAATATTAAGAAAAGAGAAGAAGGCTTTACCCTAGAGTGTCCAGGGATTGGCTTTCTTCTCTTTTTCTATTGATTCTCAGTGTTCTCTGATTCTCTGTGGTTTTATTTCTCTTTCCAGAACTTACTTCTTGGTTTCGGCTTCAACTTCCATGAGTCTGGCGGCCTTTGCTCTGCGCTTGGCCCGGCGAATGCCGCGCACGATCAACCAGATCGGCAGGCCGATCACCAGCCCGACCGGCAGGATGTAGATCACGATCCAAATGGCGGCCGAACCCAGGAACTGCAGCGTATCAACCAGCGCCTGGACGGCGTTGCGGGCCGTGCCGACCGGCTTCCATCCGCCCAACTGCAGGGGCTGGACGGCTTCTTCAGCCTGGATGGTCACGGTGATCGCGGACAGCGCCGCGGCATCTTCATAGTATTTCATCTGGCCTTTAGTCGTTTCGATCTGGCCGCGGATCGAGGATAGTTCCCGGTAGACGCTCAACACGTCTTCCGTCTTGGTGGCCTGATCCATGATCTTCTGCAATTGAGCTTCGGTTTGTTCCAGATTCTTGAGCTGCGACTCGAGGTCGACATAATCCTTGGTCACATCCTGCCCGGAAATATTTTCAGAAAGCACATCCTGTTCGGCGTTCGGGGTCAGGGCTCGAATTCGTTCCAGAGCCGTATCCAGACGAGCGGCGTCGACCCGGATGGTGATCGTAGCCTCGATGACATCCTTGCCCTGCTGGGTGGTCACGGTGTGCGAATAAGAATTCACCACAAAGCCATCGAATTCGGTCGCCAGCGCGGCGATCTGGTTCATTGCATCCAGCGGTTTGACAACCACGATGGACATATCCACGGTCTGAATGACCAGGCGACGGGGAGCGGCTTCACTGGAACCCGTGGCGGATCCATTGCCAACTCCGGCCGGCTGCGGCGCTTCGGCCGGCGCAGCCGCATAATCGGCGGTATTCCGGCCGCCCACCAGGGATTCCGTGGCCTTCTGGGTCGCGCAACCGCTTAGCAGTAAGGCGAATAAAACCAATCCGATAACTGCACGTTTCATCTTCTCATCTCCTCAAGGTTTCGGTCAGGGATTCTCTTCTTTTGTTAAGACGCGTCCGAAGGAAGGATAGTTCCAACTGGTAAAGAAGCGGATTACCAACCATCCGCCAATCGAAGAGCGTGGCGCTGAGGAAGTCCGGCCTTGAGAATGCGCTGCTGCACGCTCTCCACATCATACGCCACCCGGTGAAGCTCCCAGGATCCGAATTCGGGCTGGTAAATGGCGTAAGAGGCATCCGGGTTGTGATCGCGCGGCTGGCCGACCGACCCCGGATTGAGGATCATGCGCTTTTCCAATTCGATTCGCTCCCCGGTGGTTGGCATGCGCCATTGAACGCCCTTGGTCTCCGGATCGAAGGTAAACACGGTGGGAATATGCGTATGTCCGACCAGGCAATACGCCGTCATGAAATAATCGAAGGCATTGGCCGCGCTGAATACATCCAGCAGATATTCCCAGATGGGCACGCGCGGGCTGCCGTGAGCGAGTGTCATATCCCCTTCCACGGCGGTCTCGGGCAAGGTCGAAAGGAAGCCCAGGCTTTCAGCAGTCAATACCGACGTCAACCAGCGAATCGACTGTCGCGCCTCTAGATTGAAGGTCTTGATATCCAGCAACCCCAGGGCGGCCGCATCGTGATTGCCGATCAGGCAGATCAGGTTGGGCAGCGAGCGAATCCGCTGGATGCACTCGTTTGGGTCCGGACCATAACCCACCACGTCTCCCAGACACCACACGGTATCGACATTTCCGGCGTCGTTGAGAACCGCGTCGAGCGCGGTCAGGTTGGCATGGATATCGGAGCAAACCAGGATGCGTGTCATAGGTTATTGGACCCGTTTCGGAAGGGGGGATATGAAATTGAGCGCTGCACGCGTTTTTCACATGCAGCTCTGGGAAAAATCAGGCCGGGATCATCCCCAGGCAATCACCTGTTGGACGATTGCCTCGGCGACTCCGGCTTTCTCCTGCATCGGGAGCGGTTGTTGGCGTCCATCCGGGAACAGCAGCACCACCCGATTGGTGTCGACCTCGAAACCGGCGTCCGCCGCGCTGATGTCGTTGGCGACCATCAGATCCAGGTGTTTGCGTTCCAGTTTGGACTGCGCATTTTGGAGCAAATCCTGGCTCTCGGCGGCAAATCCGATGCTGCGCCGGGGGAAGCCCGTGGCGGCCCTGCGTTCGGCCACCGCCGCCAGAATATCGGCGGTCGCCTCGAATTGGATTTGCGGGATTCCGGCCGCCTTCTTGAGCTTCTGCGCCGCCGGGATGGGACGAAAATCCGCCACGGCAGCCGCCATGATCAATACATCCGCGTCGGCAGCCTCGGCCAGCACCGCATCCAGCATCTCCTGAGCGGTTTTGACACACACGAGCTTTGCGCCGGCCGGGACGGCCAATCCGGTGGGCGTGCTCACCAGCGTCACCTCGGCGCCGGCGTCCAACGCCGCCTGCGCGACGGCCGTTCCCTGTTTTCCGGAGGAACGGTTGGTGATCAGGCGCACCGGGTCGATGGGTTCCTGGGTACCGCCGGCGGTGACCACCACCTTCCGTCCGGCCAGCGGTCCGCCGCGCGACATCAAATAGCGGACCTGTTCCAGGATTTGGGGCGGTTCGACAAAACGCCCGCGCCCCACCAATCCCGAAGCCAGGTGACCTTCATCCGGGCCGATGAAAATGGCGCCGCGCTGCTGCAGGATCTCGACGTTGGCCTGCGTGGCCGGGTTGCCAAACATGCCCACGTCCATCGCCGGAGCCAGCACCAGCGGGCAGTGCGATGCCAGCACGGTCACGGTCAGCAGGTTGTCGCCGATGCCGTGCGCCAGTTTGGCCAGCGTGTTGGCTGAAATCGGCGCGATGAGCACCAACTCAGCCGCGTGCCCCAGCCCGATGTGGGTGACATGCCCTTCGCCGCCCCATAGATCCGCGTCGACATAGGCTTTGCGGCCGGTAACGGATTGAAACGTCAGCAGCGAAATGAATTTCACGGCGCTTTCGGTCAATACCACGTCGACCAGCGCGCCGGTTTGGGTTAATTTGGAAGCCAGGTCGGCGGCTTTATACGCCGCAATCGATCCGGTGACGCCCAGCAAAATGTGTTTGTTGGCAAGTGGATGTGTCATATCAGTGATTCATATCCCAGAGAATTCGCATGCCGTAAAGGGTCAGCCAGGGTGCGATGATGTTGAAGACCGCCGTTTCGCGCCCCACGATTTCCGCATACCCGCCTGTGGCGATCACTTTCATGTCCTCGCCCAGGACCTTGCGGAAGCGCGCCACCATTCCTTCGACCAGTGAAACATAGCCGTAGACCAGTCCGGATTGGATGGCGTTGACGGTGTTGCGGCCGATCACCTCGGCCGGCGCCACCATTTCGACGCGCTGAAGCTTGGCGGTATGGGTGTAGAGCGCCTCGGCTGAAATGTTGATGCCGGGTGATATCGCGCCGCCCAGATATTCTCCGGCCTGGGTGATGGCATTGAAAGTTGTTGCCGTGCCAAAATCGACCACGCAGGCCGGCCCGCCGTAAAGCTGCAAGACCGCCGCCGCATCGCAAATGCGGTCCGAGCCAACCGCGCTTGGATTCTCATACAGAATCTTAACGCCGGTTTTGATGGAGTAATCCACGACGAAGGGATCCTGATTCAGATACTGCTTGCAGGCCGTGATGATGCGGTTGGTGATGGGCGGCACCACCGACGACAGGCAGACCCCATCCAGTTGCGCTATGGAGCAGCCGCCATTTTGCAGCAATCCCAGGATCTGCAGGCCGTATTCATCCGGCAGGCGTTGTTGATCGGTTGCCAGGCGCCAGCGTGCGCCCAATTTCTGGCCTTCGAACAGGCCCAGGGTCAGTGTGGTGTTGCCAATATCGATCGTCAGTAGCATGGGGGAATCCACTTGGGGTTTCGCAGCCGTGCTGGCGACCTTCACTCAATTTCGCGTTTGACCGTTTCAATGATTTCCGCGGCGTAATCGAAACGGTTGAAGGCCGGCATCAGGTAAATTCCGTTGAAATCAGCACGCAGTGCGTGTGCTAATTCTATCGCAATTTTGATTCCTTCGCGCGCTCCAGCGTCACCAGCCTGGTTCATTCGGCTGCGCATTTCCTCGGGGATCAACACACCCGGCACTTCGGCGTGCAAAAAGGCGGCATGCCGCCCGCTGGCCAGCGGAAGAATTCCGGCCAGCAGTGGGCGCATGCTCTCACCCACTTCGTTGCGCACCCGTTCCAGGAATTCATGCGCTTTGGCCGGGTTGTACGTCGGTTGGGTGAGGATGAAATCGGCCCCGGCGCGCAGCTTCCGGCGCAGGTTCTTGATCTCATGCTCCGGATCGTCCGGGTGCAGGTTCAAAGCGCAGCCGACGAAAAACGAAGTCGGCTGACCGATATCCACGCCGGCGTGATCCACGCCAGCATTGAAGCCCTGCTTGATCAACTTGATCAACCCGGATGGCACCAGATCGAAATTATCCGCCGCGTCCGGGTAATCGCCGATCGCGGTCGGATCACCCATGACCACAAAAACATTGCGTACATCCAGCGCGTGCGCCGCCAGCAGATCGCCCTGTACGCGCAGCAGGTTGCGGCCGCGCGTCGGGAAGTGCAGAACGGTTTCGACGCCGATGCGGCGCTGCAGCAGGCTGCACACCGCCCACGGGCTCATACGCATGCGCGCCATGGGACTGTCGGCCACATCGATCACGTCCGCCCCGGCTTCGGCCAGTAAACTGGCGCCCGCCAGCAGCTTGTGCGTCGAAAGGCCGCGCGGCGGGTCCATCTCCACCGTCACCACAAAGCTGTTTTCGGCCAGCTTTTTCGCCAGTTGGGTCGGCGGGGCGTTGGTGGGCTGGGGTTCATCGTGATCGGCCACGGCGGCCGCTTCGCGCTCGATTTCCACCCGTTCGGCGGCGTTTTCGAGCGCGTGCGCCATGGCAGCGATGTGTTGCGGGGTGGTGCCGCAGCAGCCGCCCAGCACGGTGGCCCCGGCGTTCCACAGGGACAGCGCGTAATCGCCAAAATACTCCGGATCGGCCGGATACATGATGCGCCCGCCCACCTGCTGCGGCCACCCGGCATTCGGCATGACCGAGAACTTCGCTTCCGGCACGGCTTCGCGCATGATCTTGAGGATGCGCAGAAGCTGGTTGGGGCCGCCCGAACAGTTGACGCCAATGACATCCGCGCCGTAGCCGTGCATGGCGCGGGCCACCTTAACCGGATCGTCTCCCAGCAGTGTGCGGTCGTCCCGGGTGAAGGTCATCGAGGCGATCACCGGCAGGTACGGCGCCACCTGACGCGAAGCAGCGATCGCCTCGCGCACTTCATACAGGTCGGTCATGGTCTCGATGATCACCAGATCCACGCCCGCATTCGCCATGGCGGCAATCTGTTCGGCAAACGCCTGCCTGGCCTGTTCGGGCAGCACGCGTCCGAACGGCGCGAGACGCACGCCCAGCGGGCCCACGTCCCCGGCGATCATCACATTCTTGAAGGACGCCCATACCACCCGCCGGGCCAATTCCACACCGGCGGCGTTGATTTCGACCAGTTTGTCTTCCAGCCCGTGCTGCTCGAGTTTGTAGCGGTTCGCGCCGAAGGTATTCGTTTGAATGATGTTCGCGCCGGCTTCGATGTATTCGCGGTGAATATCCCCGACCACGGCCGGATTGATCAGATTGAGCTCATCGAAACACACATCGAATCCAATGCCGCGCTTGTGCAGCATGGTTCCCATGGCGCCGTCTGAAAGAATTGGCTTGCCGCTTTCCAGCAGTTTCAAGAAAGGATTTTCCAAACCCATTAATAATTGCTCCTACTTCATCAATTGTTCGACCCGCGTCTCGCCGATGTTGAAATACCTGGCATCCGGATGATGCACGATGATGGCCGCGGTCGATTCCTCCGGCACAAGCTGGTAGGCTGCCGTCAGCGACATGCCCAGTTCGCTCTCGGCAGGCAATAATTCGAACACCCGGGCGTGATCCGCCAGATCAGGGATGGCCGGATAGCCCCACGAATAGCGTTTGCCCTGCCCGGGTTCCAGGCCGAGTTCGCGGCGGATGTGGGCGTGCAGATAATCGGCGCTGGCTTCGGCGGTCTGGACTGCCAGGCCGTGCAGATAATAGGCCGCGCTGTAATCGCCCTTCTCCTGGAGTTGATCGAAGCGATCCGTGGCTTCCTGGCCCACGGTGACGACCTGCAGGGCAACCACATCCATCACGCCCGATTCGACCGGCGCAAAATAATCGGCCAGGCACAGGTTTTCGCCGCCGTTCTGGCGCGGGAAGGAGAAACGGGTCTGTTCCGCCGGCGATCCGGAGCGCACCGAGCCGGGCTCGTAGATCACCAGATCGTTGCCGTCTGCCTGCGCCGGCCAGTAACCGTAGACCGCCTGGGGTTTGAGCCAGCCTTCGGCCAGCGCTTCGCGCTTCATACTATCCAGGCGATCCTCGAAATCGGCCTTCAGTTTCAGCCATTCATCGCCGTGCGAGTTCTTGGCGCCCCACGAGAGGCGAAACAGCTCGTTCAGCGACAGGTGCTCGAAGACGGTTTCCAACGGCATGGAGTGCACCACTCGCGGCCCCCAGGCCGGCGGGCGCGGAATATTCACGGCCGGTTTGACATCCGAACGGATTCGCGCCAGGGAGGTGCCGCGGTCCGCCTGAGCGCCGCGCCCCAATTCGGCCTCCGATTCGCTGCGCAGTTGGGCCAACAATTCGCGGCGTTTCCCGCTGTCGGTCAGCGCGTCCATCGTCGCCAGGCCCTCGAAGGCATCCTTGCAGTAGAAGACGCCCGGTTCGTAGAACTCGCCGCTCTCGGTCAGCAGAATGCGGCGCCCGAAGCGCCGGTTGATGGCCGCGCCGCCGATCATGACCGGAAAACGCAGGCCGCGGCGCTGCAGTTCGTTGACGATCAGCGGCATCTGTTTGCTGGTCGATACCAGCAGCGCGCTCAATCCGATCGCGTCCGCGTTCAATTCCAAAGCCCTGGAGATGATCCGCTCGGCGGGCACCTGTTTGCCCAGGTCGACCACGGTGTAGCCGTTGTTCGAAAGAATGGTCTTGACCAGGTTCTTGCCGATATCGTGGACGTCGCCGTAGACGGTCGCCAGCACAATCGTGCCCTTCGTGACGCCTTCCTTGCGTTCCAGGTAGGTCTCCAGATGGGCCACGGCCTTCTTCATCACCTCGGCGGACTGCAGGACGAACGGCAAAATCAGCTCGCCCGAACCGAATTTATCGCCGACTTCCTTCATTGCCGGCAGCAGCACGTTGTTCAACACCCTGACCGCCATCTCATGCCGGTTTTGCCCGTCGCGCAGGACGATCGCGTCGATATCCGCTTCGATATCTTCCTTGTGGCGGTGTAGGATTCGCCAATGCAGGCGCTGTTCGGGCGTCATGGCGCGCAGTGTTTCCTGGGTCGCGTCCACCTTCTGAGCCGGGCCGGTTCCGGTTTTCGAGAAATAATCGATCAAACTTTGCAGCGCATCCGGCCGCCGGTTGAAGATCAAATCTTCGGCCAGGGCGCGTTCCTGCTCGCCAATTTCGGCGTAGGGGGTGATCTGAGCCGGGTTGACGATGGCCATATCCAGGCCGGCCTGCACGGCGTGATACAGCATGACGCTGTTGATCACGGCCCGGGCGTTGGCCGACAACCCGAACGAAACATTGCTGACGCCCAACGAGGTGAGCACGCCCGGCAATTCGCGCTTGATCCGCCGAATGCCTTCCAACGTTTCGACCGCCGACTGGCTGAATTCGGGGTCGCCGGTGGCCAACGTAAAGGTAAGCGCATCGAACACCAGGTCGCCGGGTTTGAAGCCGAATTCGTTCACGGCAATATCCCGGATGCGCCGGGCAATTTCCAGCTTGCGGTCGGCCGTCTTGGCCATGCCCTGTTCGTCGATGGTCAGGGCGATCACGGCCGCGTTGTACTTGCGCGCCAGGCTCAACACCCGGTCGGCCTTGACGCGGCCGCCCTCCAAATTTGTGGAATTGACCAGGCAGCGGCCGGGGGCGGTCTGCAATGCGGCCTCCAACACGTCCGGCTCGGTCGTATCGATCACCAGGGGCAGCTTGACCAGCGGTGAAAGCTTCTTGACCAGCTTGCGCATCAAATCGATTTCGTCCGGCCGTTCGGTCAACGCCACGCACAGATCCAGGCCGTGGGCGCCGTTATCCACCTGCTGGCGGGCGACGGTCACAGCCCCATCCCACTCTTCGGCCAGCACGATCTTCTTGAATTTGGCGCTGCCCTGCGTATTCAGGCGTTCGCCAATGATGAAAGGACGCGGCTCCTGCTGCATGGGCACGGCCTGCACCGCGGATGCCAGTTGCGGAGCCTCGATCTTCGGCCGCACCGGCCGGGGTTCGTTGCGCAGTTCCTGCACCAGACGCTGCAGGTGCGCCGGGGTGGTACCGCAACAGCCCCCGACCACGTTGACATGGTTCTTGCGGACGAATTCGGCCAGCGTCTTAGCGAAGGGTTCAGGCTCAAGGGGATAGACGGCCTGACCGTCCACGTTGAGCGGCAGACCGGCATTGGGAATGCACGAAACCGGCAGCAGCGAGCGCTCGCCCAGGAAGCGGATCGGATCGCGCATATGATCCGGGCCGGTGGAACAGTTCAGGCCGATGATCTCGATGGGCATGCCCTCCAGGATGGTCAGCACCGCACTGATGTCGGTGCCCAGCAGCATGCGCCCGCTCGTGTCCAGCGTCACCTGGGCCTGGACCGGCACGGAGATTCCGGTTTGCTGGTAGGCCTGCTGGATTCCCAGGATGGCAGCCTTGACCTCCAGGATATCCTGCGAGGTTTCGATCAGCAGCAGGTCCACGCCGCCCTCGAGCAATCCGACGGCCTGCTCGCGGAAGATATCCGCCAGTTCGTCGAAGCTGACGTTGGAGAGTTCGGGGTCGTCCATCGAAGGCAGCTTGCCGGATGGGCCCATCGAACCCGCCACGAAGCGCGGCTGCCCGGTCTTTTGAGTGTATTCGTCTGCCAGACGGCGGGCCAGTTTAGCGGCGCGGCGGTTGATCTCCAGGGTGAGGTCCGCCAGGCCGTATTCGGCCAGGGTCAGCCGGTTGGAGCGAAAGGTGCAGGTTTCGATTACATCCACGCCGACATCCAGAAACGAGCGGTGCACTTTTTCGACCGCCTGGGGATGGCTGATGACCAGATAATCGTTGCAGCCGACGGTGCGTTCACCGCCAAACTCGACGGCGGTCAGGTTTTGGCGTTGCAGGCTGGTGCCCATAGCGCCGTCGAAAATCAAGACTTTGTCTTGTAAAGCGTCCAGGTAACGGTGATTGGTATAAGTACGCGGCATGGCTCTACTCCGTATTAAGAAAATGCCTCTCTGGAATGGAGAGGCATGCAATGAATCAGCCCGATCCTCATCTTCCAGAACGCCCGTTGTGAGCGGGTTCTGCCGGAATTGGCACCTTCGTTTTCATCCGCGGTTGCCGAGGTTTCACAGGGCCGGTCCCTCCACCTCTCTCGATGAGCGGCAGGGAAACCCTGCCTGTTTCATTTGATTGGTCAAAATTCTACCACATTTGTCGATGAATTCAAGTCATGCCGGGATTGTCAAGGGGAAGGATCGTTCCCCTTTTGAGCGAAGTAGTGAAAAATGGCGAGGATGGCATTCTGGCAGAAAGATTGCAACTCCATTCGAGACGCCTGTTTTGCGTGGATACGTTATAATTTCAGCGGGATATCATCGTGGACTCAAACAAACCTTCACCCTTCGCACCTTACCTCTTCACCGGCGCCGGCATGGCCGCGGCCGGATGGGGAGGATTGTTCCTGTTGGTCAGCCTGAGCCTGCCCTTCCTGGGCTTCCGCTGGCTGTTCTTTGTGCTGCTCACACTGGCGCTGGCCGGAACTGCCCTGCCAGTCGCATACTTCCTGAACTTACGCTTTCCCAGCAAACCGCCCGCCGGGCCGAATGTCATCGTCCGCCAGGCGCTCTGGCTGGGCGTCCTGGGCGACCTGATGGCCTGGTTCCAACTCGGCCGCCTGCTCACCCCCATTCTGGCCTTCTTCATCGCGGCCGGCCTCATTCTGATCGAAGTCTTGCTGCGGTTCAACGAACGCAGCCACTTCAAGCCCCAATCCGATGGAGATGAGTGATCTTCGCTCCCTGCCGTCGGTAGATCAACTTCTCCAGGCCGAGCCCATTTCGCATTGGATCGAGCAATTCGGCCGTCCGCTGGTGGTGGACGCGCTGCGTGAAGCGCTGGCGTCTGCCCGCTCCGCGGTTCAAAGCGGCCGCCCACTGGCCCCTCGCGTATCGCTGCTCGAGAATGCCCACCAACGCCTGGAGGCCTGGCTGACCCCCACCCTGCGCCCGGTCATCAACGCCAGCGGCGTGGTGCTGCATACCAACCTGGGGCGCGCTCCGCTCAGCCGGGCCGCCTTGGACGCTGTGCAGCAGGCGGCCGCTGGCTACTGCACCCTGGAATACGAACTGGTGCGCGGATCGCGCGGGTCGCGCAGCGCCCACGCCGAAGCCCTGCTCATCCGGCTGACCGGCGCGCAGGCCGCCCTGGTCGTCAACAACAACGCCGCGGCCGTCCTTCTGGCGCTCACCGCGCTGGCCCGCCGCAAACGGGTCATCGTTTCGCGCACGCAACTGGTGGAAATCGGCGGCGGCTTTCGCGTGCCGGAAGTCATGGCCCAGTCCGGCGCGCGCCTGGTCGAAGTGGGCGCCACCAACCGCGTCCATTTGAGCGATTACCAGAATGCGCTCGCCGAACCGGCTGCGCTCATCCTGCACGCGCATTCCTCCAATTTTCGCATCATCGGATTCACCTCCGAGCCCGCCCTGAATGAAATCGCGGCTTTGGCGCACCAGGCCGGGATTTTATTCGTCGACGATCTGGGCTCCGGGGCATTGCGGGATACGGCGCGCTACGGCCTGGCCCACGAACCGACCGTTCAGGAATCGCTGGCGGCCGGTTCAGACCTGGTATGTTTCTCCGGCGATAAATTGCTCGGCGGCCCGCAGGCCGGGATTCTGGTCGGCCAGGCCGATCTGATCGCCCGGATCAAAAAACATCCCCTGGCGCGCGCCGTGCGCGCCGATAAGCTCTGCCTGGCGGCGCTTTCGGCCACCCTGGTTCACTATCTCAAGGATGAGGCCGAGCGTGAAATCCCGATCTGGCGCTTCATCGCGCAGACGCCGCAGCAGCTCGGCGAGCGCGCTGCGCGCTGGGCCGCCGAATTGGGACAGGGCGAGGTGATCGAAGGCCGTTCCACCGTGGGCGGCGGCAGCCTGCCGGAAGAGACCCTGCCCACCCGCCTGCTGGCGCTGCCGGCCCGCCAGCCGAATGCCGTGCTGGCCCGCCTGCGCCGCGCCGACCCGCCTGTGATCGCTTATATCGAAAACGACCGCGTGCTGCTCGATCCGCGCACCGTTCTACCCGAGCAGGAAACCGCCCTGCTGGAGGCTCTGCGCGCCGCCCTGGCCGGATGACGTCGGCCTGGCAGGATGAATTGCCCTTGCGGTTTGCTGTGTTTCTGGATTACACTAACACGAAACATCACTGCGATAGAATCTCTTTTTGAAAGGGTCATCTCCATGAAAAACGAACTGGATGCCTTGATGCAGGCCAATGATATCGATGTCCTTCTCATCCTCGGCGCTGCCGCTCACAATCCCGCCATGGTTTATTTCACCGGCGTGGTGCATGTTTCGGCCGCCGACCTGATCAAGAAGCGCGGCGAGCCGCCCGTCCTGTTCTGCAACCCGATGGAACGCGAAGAAGCGGCCAGAACCGGCCTGATTACGCGTTCGTATAATGAGTTCCCCTTCATGGATTTGTTGAAAGAGGCCAACGGCGACCGAATTCTCGCCGCTGCGCTGCGCTACCAGCGCATGCTCGCCAGCCTGGGAATCACCTCCGGCCGCATGGCGCTGTACGGCAGCACCGAAGTTGGCGCGCCCTTCATGATCATCAACGCCCTGCAGCAGCTCGCGCCCGGGCTGACCTTTGTGGGTTATGCCCAGGACCCTATTTTGATGCAGGCCATGCAGACCAAGGACGAGGCCGAAGTGGCCCGCATCCGCCGCATGGGAGCGGTTACCACCGAAGTGGTCGGGCGCGTAGCCGATTACCTGACCTCGCAGCACGCCAAGGACGGCGTGCTGGTCAACAGCGAAGGCCAGCCGGTAACCATCGGCGACGTCAAATCGCGCATCGATCTGTGGCTGGCTGAAAAAGGCGCCGAAAATCCCGAAGGCTGCATCTTTGCCATCGGCCGCGACGCCGGTGTGCCCCATTCGGCCGGCACCCTGACCGACCTGATGCGCCTGGGCCAGACCATTGTTTTCGACATCTATCCCTGCGAGGCCGGCGGCGGTTACTTCTACGATTTCACGCGCACCTGGTGCCTGGGTTATGCCCCGGATGAAGCCCAGAAGCTCTATGAGCAGGTGCACAGCGTATACAACACGCTAAAGGATGAATTCACGATGGGGCGCGTGCTGGCCGACTACCAGAAGCGCACCTGCGAGTTATTCGAAGCCATGGGCCACCCCACCGTCATGACTCAACCCACCACCGAAGAAGGTTATGTCCATTCGCTCAGCCACGGTGTGGGTTTGCACATTCACGAAAAGCCCTTCAGCGGCATCGGCATGAATGATCTGCTGGTCCCGGGTTCGATCTTCACCTCCGAGCCTGGCCTGTACTATCCCAGCCGCGGAATGGGTGTGCGCATCGAAGATACGTATTATGCTCGACCGGACGGAACGTTCGAAATCCTGGCCGATTTCCCCAAGGAACTGGTACTCCCCGTTCGGCAGTAAGGCAGGTTGTGTATGACTCAAGTTATCGGTACAGATTCAACCCCGGTGCGCATCCTCGCCATTGAAAGCTCGTGCGATGAGACCGCCGCCGCAGTCGTCGAAAATGGGCGCGCCCTGCTTTCCAATGTCGTGGCCACCCAGATCGAACTGCACAAGAAATACGGCGGCGTCTTCCCCGAAGTGGCCTCCCGCGAGCACATCAAGACGATTTACGCCGTCATCGATCAGGCCTTGCAGCAGGCCCATCTGGGCCTGTCGGACCTGGATGCGGTCGCCGTCACGCGCGGGCCGGGCCTGGCCGGATCGCTGGTGGTGGGCATGAACGCCGCCAAGGGCCTGGTCTTGGGGCACAATATCCCCATTGTGGGCGTCAACCACCTGGAAGGTCACATTTATTCCGCCTGGGTTTACCGCGCCGACGAACCCGCCACACCCGAGCCCAAATTTCCGCTCATGGCGCTGCTGGTTTCGGGCGGCCACACCGAATTGAACCTGATGACCGATCACATCACCTACCAGCGCCTGGGCAGCACCCTCGATGACGCCGCCGGTGAAGCCTTCGATAAAGTCGCCCGCCTGCTTGGCTTGAGCTATCCAGGCGGGCCGTCCATTCAAAAAGCTGCCGCGGACGGCGATCCCAAAGCCTTCACCTTCCCGCGGGCCCGTCTGGAAGGCACGTGGAATTTCTCCTTCAGCGGTCTCAAAACCGCCGTGCTGCGCGTGGTGCGCCAGTTCGAAGAGCACCATGAGCCGCTGCCCGTGGCCAATCTGGCGGCCAGCTTCCAGGCGGCCGTGGTGGACGTGCTGGTCAGCAAGACCCTGCACGCGGCCCGCGCCTACAAAGCCAAAGAGATCCTGGTCGCAGGCGGCGTCTCCGCCAACCGGGCCCTGCGCGAGGCATTCCTGGCGCAGAAGGAATTTCCGGTTAACATTCCGCCCCTGTTTCTGTGTACGGACAACGCGGCCATGATCGGCGCGGCCGGTTATCACCGCTACCAGCGTGGCCAGCGCGATCCGCTGGACCTGGATGTGCTGCCAACCTGGCCGCTCTCTTGAGCAGAAATGAACCTTTTTCACGGGCTGAGCATCTAAATGTCAGAACCTGAACACCAGCCCATCTCCATCGAGGCTCTCAAACGCGGCGACCGCGCTGAGTTCGCCCGTCTGGTGGACGCGTATTCCACGCACATCTATCGATTGGCGCTGCGCATGCTCGCCGACCCGCAGGATGCGGAAGACGTGCTGCAGGAGACTTTCATCAAAGCCATGCGCGCCCTGCCAGCCTTCGAAGGCCGTTCCAGCCTGTCCACCTGGTTGTACCGCATCGCGGTCAACGAAGCGCTGATGATGGTGCGCAAACGCAAACCGGAAGTCTCGCTCTCCACGCCGGCTGAAGATGACGATGATGAAGAAAACGGCGAGGAATTGCAGATCGTGGATTGGGGCCACCTGCCCGAATCCGAGCTGCTTTCCGGCGAATCCAGGCGCCACATCGATCAGGCGGTCGAAAACCTGCCCCAGAAGCTCAAAGTGGTCTTCCTGCTGCGCGATGTCGAAGGTCTTTCGATCGAGGATGCTGCCGCAACGCTGGGAATTTCACAGGCCGCCGTCAAGACCCGGCTCCTGCGGGCCCGCCTGCAGTTGCGGGATGCCCTGTCAAGTTATTACCGTGAACGGATGAAAGAAAAATGAACGTCCATTCCGATCCACAACAATGCCGGAAATTCATCTCTGAAATTTCCGAATATGTCGACGGCTCGCTCGATCCGCAGCTCTGCGCGGACCTCGAAAAACACCTGTGCGAGTGTGAAAACTGCACCATTGTCGTCGATACCCTGCGCAAGACGATCAATCTGGTGCAAACTTGCACGGATGAAGACTGCCTGCCGGGTGAAGTGCGCACGCGGCTCTTTCACAGCCTGAAACTCGACGATTATCTGAATAAACCCTGAAGACTGAAACTTTTTCTGCTCCGGCGCATCCAAAGGATTGAAGTCCAATCACTGGAGCGTGGCTTTGGAAAAACAACTCGAAATGAATCCAGGCGTCCAACTCCAGAACTGATCACTGGAGTTGTTAATTTAATCGAGGGAAAAAATGGAAAAATTGCTCAATACTGAAATCGAAAAACAATTACGTGAAATCTTTGCCGATCTGAAACAGCCGGTGACCGTCCTGCTCTTCACCAGCCAGGAAGAATGCGACCTGTGCGGGCAAACCCGTCAATTGCTCGAGGAAGTATCCGCGCTGGATGAGAAGATCGATCTACGCGTGCTGGATATCCAGGCAGATGCCGGGCTGACAAAACAATATCGCATCGACAAGACCCCGGCCCTGACCTTGCTGGCCGGCGCGGGCGATCAACTGACCGATTACGGCATCCGCTATTACGGCGTTCCTGCCGGCCACGAGTTCACCTCCCTGGTTCACGATCTGCTGCTTGTTTCAGGAGGCGAATCCGGTTTGAACGAGAAGACACGCCAATTCTTATCCGGTCTCAAAAAGCCGGTCCATTTACAGGTCTTTGTAACGCCCACCTGCCCCTACTGCCCGAGCGCCGTCGTCCTGGCGCATCGCATGGCGCTGGAGAGTCCGATGGTCACAGCCGACATGGTGGAAGCGACCGAATTTCCGGAGTTATCCGAACACTACGGCGTCAGCGGCGTGCCCCATACCGTCATCAATGACGGCGCCGGTGAATTGATTGGCGCGAACCCGGAAGAAGCGCTCGTCGCTGAGATCGAGCTCGTGTTAAAATAAAGGCACCAATCGATTTACGGAGGATTGCATGGGTGGCGCTAGAGTCATTTGGAAAAGCGGTTTGAGTTTCGAAGGGAAGGCGGACAGCGGTTTCAGCTTGCCGCTGGATACCAGCCTGGCCAGCGGCGGCGGAACCGGTTTCAGCCCAATGGAACTGTTGCTCGTCGGCCTGGCGGGATGCACCGGGATGGATGTCATTTCCATCCTCAAGAAGAAACAACAGGATGTGACTGGATTGGAAGTCGCCGTGCACGGCGAGCGGGCTGACAGCGAACCTCGTGTCTATACGCATATCACGGTCGAGTACATCGTCACCGGCCGGAAGATCGACCCGGCCGCCGTGGAACGCGCCATTCAACTATCCGAAACCAAGTATTGTTCCGTGGAAGCCATGCTCGACAAGACCGCCAGCATCGAGCATAAAATCACACTGCAGGAAACGCTGGAAACCAACTAACACCGGCATTATAGTAAAAATAAGGACGGATCGTTGATCCGTCCTTTGCGTTTTAATCCGCAGGCGTGCGATCGGTTTCGGCTGCCGGTACAGGCGCGTCGTGGTCGGGGATCAGGTCTTCCACCTGGCGCACCGGGCGCATCAGGTAACCGCCGGCGCCGACCACCAGCATCAAGAGGCCGCTAATCGTGATCATCAACGCCATGCCCGAGCCGGGATGCGCGCCAAAAATTCCGCCGAAGGTCGAGGCCAGAACACCGCCGTTTTGCATGGCCGGTTCGAAAACCTGGTCGGCCAGCGGACCGGCCACCAGCATTGAAATTGGGCCGGTGATTTGCGCGATCATCACGCGCACCGAAAAGACGCGTCCCTGCAGACCAGGCGGCACCTTCGACTGCCAGATGGCCTGATTGGAAGCGTTGATCACCGGGCCGAAGAAACTATCGAAGAAGGATGCCACCAGCCAGATCGTCAGGCCGCCCGCCAGGCCAAATACCGTGTATCCCAATAATCCGGCCAACAGCCAACCGATCAGCACGCCGTGGATGCGTCGCTTGGGGCCGCCCCAGGCGGTGATCACCAGGCCGCCCGCCACTCCCCCGATTGCGGCGGCGGATTGAACCGTGCCCAGGGTGGTGGCGTTGTTGTTCGTCCAGGCCAACACCATCGGGTTCACCAGCGTTCCGGCAATGGTGGCCATTAAATTGCCCGCGAAGAACACCATTTGCAGCCACAGCAGGCTCGGGCGCCGCCAGATATACCGGAAGCCAAAACCGGCATCCTTGATCAGGTTTTCCCGCTTCTCCTGCGGATCGCGCTCCGGCTGCGGAACCTTTACCACCGCCAGGGTGATCAGGGCGATGGCCAGGGTAGCCAGATCGATGGCCAGAATTCCACCCAGCCCGATCTTCCCGATCAGCATGCCCGCCAGCACCGGCGCGAAGATCCCCGATCCCCACTGGGCCAGCGACATCATCCCACTCGCCCGGCCGTAATGCTCCTTGGGGATCATGAGCGAGATGGCGGCCGAATAAGCCGGCCACTGGAAGGATTGAAACAAACCGGCAAACGCGCCCGTCACGAACAGGTGCCATAATTGAAGGTGGCCTGTCAAGAAGAGTGCCAGAACGACCATGCTGGTAAAACCGGTGGCCAGGTCACTCAACGCCATGACCAGCTTGCGATTCCAGCGGTCCACCAACGCGCCGGCAATGGGACTGAACAGGATCATGGGCGCAAAATTAAAAAAGCCCACCAGCGCCAACGCCGTGGCAGTTCCTTGATTCTCCCAGGCCCAGATCGTCAGAGCAAAACCGCTCATGGCCGATCCAATCAGCGAAAATATCTGCCCTCCCCAGATGGTGGTGAAGGCACGCATTCCTTCAGGTCGCTTAGCGGACATGCCGTCTCTCCAATGAAGTCAATATTATTCTATGGACCCTGTGGGTTCGAAAAAATATGGCTGGTCTCGTCAGAACAGGTACACGCGGTGATCACTTTGCCATCCCGAATGAGCGTGCCCTGGTAAGCCACGCTGCCAGCCTGCACCACCCAGCCCTCCAGATTGAAGGCCAGCGCTCCACCGGCCGGTATCCATTCGCCGTTGTAACGCCGCGCAATATGCACGTGCGTACCGGTCGCCTCACCGCCCTCGCAGGAGGGCAGCCCGACCGGGTCGCCGGCTTTCAATTTGCGGCCCACCGGCGGCAGGCTGGCGTTGGATATGTGCAAATAGAAGATTGTCCAGCCCGTGCGTTCGTCGCCGTCGCCGTCCAGGTCGAGGACAACCAGAGCATCACCGGTGCGCACCACCACCCCATCCGCCACAGCCGCGGCAGGCACATCCGTCGGCGTGCAGCCGCTGGCGATATTACCGGGGGCGAAATCGATGGCTGCCAACGGATCACCTTCACCCCAACCGGTATGCGGGCCGCCGGTGAAAGCCCAGGTTGTTCCGGTCTGGAACGGGAACCGGAAGTAAGGCTGTTCCAGGCTGCCGGGGATCAGCTCCTGGACGTTGCTCCACGGGTCGCCGAATAGCTGGGTGTAGGTCTTCAGCAGTCCCTCGCCTGAAATAGCCAGTTCATACTTGTCGGCCGTCATCACCTGGCTGAAATAGTACTGTAAGGCCGCGCTGGCCGCGTTTTGCCATGGATCGACGCGCTGCAAACGGCCATCCTGCAATTCGAAGCTGTCCAGCTTGCCGGTGCGCCAGGCATAGTAACCATTGTTCAGTTCATTGGCGGCCCAGTTCAACTGGCGCGCCAGCCCGATATGCAGACCGTCGATGTACCCGAGCGGATAAGTCGACGCGCCGTCCGGAACCTCGGCCTGCGTCAAACCGCCGGCCTGAAATTCGATCAACGCCAGCAGCAGGCGCGGGCTGACACTGTAGGTGGTGGCGATATAATCGATGATTTCGCCGCCCCTGCGCTGTTCGTCGCCCAGGAACTGGCTGGCGTTCTTCAACCAACCGGGCTGCTCTTTGACATATTCGACCACGTCGAATCCAACCTGCGCCGGGCCGTTGACGAACAGTGAATCCGGCAGGATCTCGAAAGAGCTGCCCCAGAACGGTTCATAATAGATCGGAATTTTCAACGGCAGGCCGGCCGGAAGGGTGGTGACGTGCTCCGGCAGAACTGAATTTGCGGCGCGGATTTCTTTTTCGGTGGTGTTGAAGCGCGCCGCCAACGCGGGGAGGGTGGTCACAGGACCGGCGGATTGGTCGACCGAACCGGAAGCCGGCGCACACGCGCTGAGCAGAAACGCCAGCGCTACGATGAAGCGCCAGCCCGATTTTCGATACTTTTTATTCTTTTCTAACGCTAAATCCGCGCTATTCAACCGGATGGCTGATGCGCGTCTCAAAAGACCCATAGACAGATGCGGTAACAATCTCATTATCTTTCGTCAAAGTACCTTCGTATTCTTTACTGCCGAAGTGCGCCCGCCAGCCGCTCAGAATAAATGGAAGTGGGCCGTCGGCAGGAATCCATTCCCCATTATACTTGCGTACGACGTGAACGTGTGTACCCGTTGCATCGCCGCCCTCGCAGGAAGGGTGTCCAATGGCATCGCCGGCTTCCAGAACCGTTCCAACCGCGACCCGGTCCTGGGTGGCCACATGCAGGTAAAGCAGCACCCAACCGGTCTGCTCGCGCCCGTCGCCATCCAGATCCTCCACGACCACACCGTTCTTCGAACGCACCACCACCCCGGCCGCTGAAGCGGTGACCCAGGCATCGGATTTGACGCATCCCGATTCCGTGGTGGCCGGCGCGAAGTCCAACGCGGCCCACGAACTGTTGGGTCCCCAGGCCGAATGCGGCCCGCCGGTGAAGCTCCATACCTTGTTCGCCGCGAAGGGCAGCGCCAGCTCTGGCTGGGTCAAATCCGGCGGAAACAGCGGTTCGACGGTTTGCGCGCGCAGCCAGGGATTCCCGTACATGCGCTCGTACAGCTCCGAAAACCCGCTTGCGCCGTTCAATGCGCCCATCCAACGCTGCACATCGTAGAGTTGGGCCAACAACGTTTGAACCGCGGCCGTTCCGGCATTCAGGGTCGGGGCCATGCGCACGCTCTCGCCGTCCGCGAATAGCAGGGTTTGCAGCCGGCCCTCGCGCCAGGCGTAATAACCGGACGAGAGATTGTGAACGGCCCAGGTGAGCTGCTTGTACAGTCCCTGGCGGTCCAGGCTCACGTAACCCAGGGGATAATCGGTCAGGGCCAGGCTGCGGGGTTGGCCGTAGACCCAGCCGGATTGATACTCGACCAGCGCCAGCAGCAGGCGAGGATTGATCGAGGTCTCGGTCGCCACGCGTTGAATGACCTGCGCGCCGGTATACCAGCCGTCATCCAGGTACTGGCGGTAAGTCGTCAAATAACCGTTGGCGTCATCGACGAACGTGTCGATGTCGAAATCCAACGCCGAAGGCGAATAAACCACCTCGCTGTCGGGAATGATGTTTTCGGATGGTCCCGTGACGCCCACCCGGTTGGGAATCACCAGCAGTTGGCCGGGGTTGATCATTTCCCAGGCCGGCAGTTCATGATCAGAAGTGATTTCGGACGCCATCACGCCAAACCGCGCCGCCAGGGCCGGCAGCGTATCCGCCGATTGGCTGGTATACAGGATGGGGGGAGCGGCGGTTGCCGAAACGGTCGGCGTGGGCGTGGGTTGGGTGGGAATGAACGCCTGCGTGGTGGGCAGCTCGGTTTTTTCCACGATTCCATCCGTCGGCATAAGGATCGTCGGTTCGGAGTAACCCCCGATCCCGCCGCGGACCGCCTGCACCGTGGCGGTCAGGTCCAGGGTGCTGGCATACTGCCGCGAACAGGCCAGGATCGAAAAAGCCCAGACCGTCAGTCCGGCAGCGATTGCCAAGCGCCTAACGTGAGATCTGGTTTTCATCCACCCTTCGATCCCAGGCTTCAACGACCTGTCCATTGCGCGTTAATGTCCCATTATATTCGATGCTCGTGCCCGCAGAAATCCAACCGTCCAGGTTGAATGGCAGCGTTCCATCCGCTGAAATCCACATTCCATTATACCGTCTGGCCATGTGAAAATGCGTGCCGTTCGACAACCCGCCTTCACAGGAAGGATGGCCGATGCGGTCGCCGGCTTTGACCTGCGTCCCAAGCGCCACCCGGTCGCGCGTCTCGATGTGCAAATAAAGCACCGTCCAACCGGTTTGCTCCAGCCCATCTCCGTCCAGGTCGAGGACCACCACGCCGTTCCCGGAACGTATCACCAGGCCGTCGGCCACCGCGGTCACCCAGGCGTCGCTCTGTACGCAGCCCTGTCCTTCTCCTGGTGGGGCAAAATCCAGCGCCGCCCAGGCCGAACCATCTCCCCAGCCGGCGTGCGGCCCACCGGTGAAAGACCAGGACGGTCCGGCTTCCAAAGGCAGTTGCATGGCAGGTTGGCTCAGGCCTTCCGGCAGGAGGGGTTCCACGGCAAGGTCGAATGGATAGCCGAAAAAGTTATTATAGACGGCGTACACGCCGCTCTCGCTCACGGCGCTGTCCCAACCGCTGCGGTTGTAGAGCAGGCTCATCAGATATTGCACGCCGGCCGTCCCGGCATTGATGGTCGCGGCCAGCGGTACCACGCTGCCGTCCGGCAGTACTACGCTGGGCAGCGCGTTGACCTGCCACAGATAGAAGCCGCGGTTCAGATTGTTGGCCGCCCAGGCCAGTTGGCGATACAGGCCGGGCCGGTTGCTGTCCGGGTAAGCCATCGGATAATCATCCTGGTTCGGATCGATGTCCTTTCGGGTCACCCAGCCGCTCTGATATTCCAGGAGGGCCAGCAGCAGGCGCGGATTGACGGAATATTCATAAGAGATGCGCGCCACGATGGCCGTGCCGCTGGTGGGTTGGTCGTCGACCTCTTCCTGGTATTGCGCCAGGTAACCGCCCTCCGCCTGGACGAAGGCGGCGATATCGAACAGCGCGCTGGCCGGGCCGTAGATCAGCTCCGAATCGGGCAAAATCTTGAAGTCCGCGCCGGTGGACTGCGGCTCGGGCGCCGGAATGGTCAGGCTTTGCCCAACGCTGAGAAGATTCGGATTCTCGATCTTGTTGACCGCGGCCAATGTGTCGGCATCCACGCCGTACTTCTGGGCGATCGTACCCAGCGTGTCGGAGGGCTGCACGATGTAGGACTCCTCGTTCGGACGCAGCGTCGGCAGGGCATGCGGCGTGTCCGGTGTGGGGCTCTGCACGGGGCTGCCGGGCTGGCGGGTCGGCGGCAGGTAGGTCAGCGCCGGCTGGAAGGGGGTGGGTTGAACGGCGGATGTGCCGGATTGGAGCGGCGACAGCATCCAGGGCTCGCTGGTGGGGCCTGGACGAACGCAGCCTGCCAACAGACCCAGCGTGATCAAAACCAATGCCAGCCGGAAAGATCGTTTCATAGGGGCTCTCGTGGAGATATCGATGTCGACCTGAGGTCAATCTCCATTGGCGTGCAAGATCCTTGCCCGATCAGCGGGTTTGCGGTTCGACATCGAAATGAAACGGCATTTTTCGCCCACCGATGACATGCAAATGCAGGTGAAATACCGATTGGCCGGCATCCGGCCCGGTGTTGATCACCAGGCGGTAACCGCTGTCCCGGATGCCCTTCTGGTTGGCCAGGGTCTTCGCCACCCGGATCATGTGTCCCAGGACGACTTCATCGCCGGCTTCGATCTCATTGGCGGAAGAAATGTGCCGGTTGGGGATCACCAGAAAATGCACCGGCATGACCGGACGTTGATCTTCGAAGGCGGTCACCCATTCATCCCGATAGAGGATCGTCGCGGTGGTTTTCCCCCCGGCGATCTGGCAAAAGATACAACCGTCCATGCTCGCCTTTATCAATGAATCGCCGGATACCCGGCGCAATGGCCGGCGTACCACTCGAGCTCGGCCGATTTTTGTTCCTCAGCGTTCTTGCGCACTTCGTCTGAGATCTTGATCGCATCGTACATCGCGTTGTAGGCGTTGGTGCTCCAGTAACGCGGCAAAGTCAGCAGCGGGTCGCCGGCCGGCAATTCTTCATCGCCCTGGGGGATCCAGTTGAACAGAATCGGACCGCGCGCCCGCACAGTAAAGCCAAGCTGATAACCGGTCGTGCGCGCCTCGTGAACCGCCTGAGGCGTGTAATTGCCGCCCGGCCAGATGAAGGCAATCGGCGTTTCGTCCAGGTACTTCTGAATCTGGGCGATGGGTTTGACCAGTTCCTGGGTCACGATATCCGGCTTGGTGAACTCGGTGATGTAAGACTCGCCGTTGTGCAGGTAACCGTGCGCCTGCACATCCACGAAGCCGGTGTCATCCAGGCGCTTGAGTTCCTTCCATTCCCAATCCGATACCACCGGCCCGGTGATGTAGGCCAGGGTGATTTTCCAGTTGTAACTCTGCAGGAAGGGCATGAAATTGTTCCACACCACCCCCTGGCGGCGGTCGTCCAGGATCAGGAGCAGCGAGCGCGCGGGTATTTTGGTGTTGTTCTGCAGGAAATCCAGCAATTGGGCGCTGGTGATGGTCTCGAATCCCAGGCGTTTGGCCTCTTCCATGAATTTCTTCAGGTCCGATTCATGGATGCTGATGTTGTCGTTCAGCGGGTGTCCGTCCTTGACCACCGAGTGAAACATGACCGGCACCACCATCGTACCCGGTTCCGACCGTTCAGGATCCCAGCGGTACTGCATCGCCTGGCAGGCATCCGCCAGGTAAGTCACCGGCGTGATGCCCTTCAGCATCAAATCCGGGCGGAAGGCCGGCAGCGGCGCCGGAGTGGGCGTTAGGCTGGGCGTGGCCGTCGGCGCAGGCGTGGCGGTCGGGGATGGGGTCAGCGTCGGCGTGGGTGTGGGCGTGGCGGAGGGCAGCGGCGTGGGGCTGGGCTGCAGGGAGCTCAGCCAGGACGCGGAACCAGAACAGGCGGTCAGGATGATCGCCAGCCCCAAAAGGGCCAGCCATCCCAACCGCCTGTGATCGGCGTACACGCCTCGATGGTTATTTTCCTTGCCGTTTCCGGTGACAACGAGGCTAAATTTCAATCGATTAGTTCTCCCCGCGAATATAGGCTTCGGTCATTTCGCGGCACTGATCATCCTTGAACTGCTTGGGCGGGGTCTTCATGAAATAAGAAGCCGGGGCGATCAATGGGCCGCCGACGCCGCGATCCAGGGCCAGTTTGACGCAGCGCACCGCGTCGATGACCACGCCGGCCGAGTTGGGCGAATCCCAGACTTCGATCTTGGCTTCCAGGTTCAGCGGAACCTCGCCGAAGGTGGTGCCTTCCATCTTGATGTAGCAGAACTTGCGGTCCTTCAGCCAGGGCACGTAGTCGCTCGGACCGACGTGAATATCATCCGGCGAAAGGGTGTAGGGCAGCATGCTGGTGACCGCGCCGGTCTTGGAGATCTTCTTGGATTCCAGGCGTTCGCGTTCGAGCATGTTCATGAAATCGGTGTTGCCGCCGAAGTTGAGCTGGTAGGTGTGATCGAGGCGCACGCCGCGGTCCACGAACAGGCTGGTCAGCACGCGGTGCAGAATGGTGGCGCCGAGCTGGCTCTTGATGTCGTCGCCGATGATGGGCAGGTTGGCAGCCTTGAAGCGGTCGCCCCAGTACTGCGAGCTGGCGATGAACACCGGGATGGCGTTGACCATGCCGCAGCCGGCCTCGAGGATCTGCTCGACGTACCACTTGGTCGCCATTTCAGAGCCGACCGGCAGGTAGTTGATGACCACATCCGTGCCGGTATCCTTCAAAAGTTTGACGATGTCGGCGGTGGGGCCGGGCGCCTTTTTGAGGATCTGGGAAAGATATTTTCCCAGGCCGTCGTGGGTCATGCCGCGCATGACGGGCACGTTCAGTTTGGGCACATCGAAGAATTTATAAGTATTGTTCGGATAAGCGTAGATCGCCTCGGACAGATCGAGGCCCACTTTGGTATCCACAATGTCGATCGCGGCGCTGAATTCGATATCACTGATGTGATAGCCGCCCAGGTTGACGTGCATCAGACCGGGAACGCGATCCGTGTCGGCAGCATTGCGGTAAAAATGGACGCCCTGGACCAGGGACGATGCGCAGTTACCCACGCCAATGATGGCGACGCGCACTTTCTTGTTGTCACTCATACTTCTAGCTCCTCCAGGTTTAAATTAGGGACGGCGGGGTTCATGATCAGGGCATGCTCCAAGCCTATTCACCATCCGGACCACCCTATGCGAGAAGTCTGGTCATGACCGCTGTATCCTTGATTATACTCGCCGATTCGCCTAACTCGGAGTGAATTTCGGCACTTTAAGGACATTTTGGGAAGAATTTTTGCCCGGTTAAAGCCGCGGTAAAGCCGTATGCAAAGCCTTGCCAAAAACCGTAAATACGGTATAATTTCCTGCGTTCGGGGCGTGGCTCAGTCCGGCTAGAGCGCACGGTTCGGGACCGTGAGGTCGGCGGTCCAAATCCGCCCGCCCCGACCATAAAAGCCGCCAGATAAATCTGGCGGCTCGCATTTTAATTTGTCGGCGGTCTACCATCGAGGTACAGGCACAGGCGCCCGCCCCGACCCGGGCCCCGTTTGAAAATCAGACCGACACGCAGGTCTGCACTTCCCCGTTAGGGGCGATCTGCGTATCGCATCCAATCGATAATAAATGTACAATAGACCTATTGTGTGTAAATCTTCGAAGCCTGCAATGAGAAAGATTATGAAAACCCAACAAAATAACAGGAAAGCCCATCTGGGTCGCGTTCTTGACCTGTCTATTTTTACGATCTTGATCCTGTTTTTGGTTGTCACCGTCCTGACCTCCGGAAAAGCCAACCTCCAGACCGATTCGCTCGATTATTACACCATCCTGCAAAGACTGACGGCGGATCGCAGCCGGCCCATTGTCGACAACCTGCCCTTTGTCGAGCAGCGCTCGCCGGGCTATCCCATCCTTGCGATGATTCCTTACTACCTCACCACGGCCCTGATCGAACCGTTCGTGCAAACCCAGACGGTTTCGATTTCGCCAGAACCTTCCGCAACGAACCCGGCTCAGGCGCCTTCGGAGGCCATGTCCTTTCCCCCGCAGCCGCTCCTCTTCAAGGATGTTTTCTTTAAGGATTTTTCCATCGGCCCCCAGGGCAGCGCGTTGACCTGGAAACTGCTATCTTCCCTGCTTTTGACCAGTTATGGCTTTTTCTTCATCGGGCTGTTCTTCGTGGTCAAGACCCTGCGCCTGCTCGATCGACCGGTCTGGGGCGCCGCCCTGGCGCCGCTGACCGTGATCACAATGCCAATCTTCATGCATAACCTGATCAACACGCCCACCTACGCCACCCTCACCGCCTTTGGGTTGAGCTGCGTGTTTGGCTATTTTTTCGTAAAAGGCTTTGTTCGGAAAACGCGGTCCGCCGCTTATCTATCCGGCCTGTTCCTTGGGCTCCTGGTGCTTACCCGGTTGGAAACCATCCTCCTGGCAGGCATCGTATTGATCGGCCTGGTCCTTTGCAAGGAATATCGCTTCCTGCGGAATGTGATTCTCGGCGCCTTGCTGCCGGCGGCGATGCTGCTCGTGTATAACGCGACCCAATTCGGCAATCCGTTTCACATGGGCATCCTGAAGGGCAACATCAACCTGATTCTGCTGGATCTGCGCTACATCTACCTGAATACGCTGAATCCGCAATCCGGGATGCTCTTCTGGTCGATGCTCGGCGTAATCGGAATCCTCGGGCTTTTTCTGAACAGGCAGCCCTACAGCAAAATACTGGGCTGCGCTTCGTTGGGCCTGATCCTGCTGATCCTGGTCCGCGTCCCGATCATGGATACCTGCATCGGCGAAGGCACAAAGCTGATCGGCGGACTGCCCATCACCTGTCCCAACACGCTGGCGGATCTGGTATCCCTGATCCGCTCCGACGCCAACCGCTACATCACGGTATTGGTTCCGTTCTCCATACTGGGACTCCGCAGCCTGATTTCGCTTCTGCCTCCATTGTGGAATCGAGTTCGGGCGCGCATCCAGCGGAATCCGGCATAACTAAATCTGTCCGTCCCGATAAGTAAGGTCACTGAATAATTTCCGGTAGCCTTTAATCTTTTGCTCGCGCCGGTGTCTTCACCGCGCGCGCCCTGTGACTGCAGGTCTCCCGCCTGCCGTTGATCAATCCTTATCCCCACCCAACGCCTCTACGAATTGTCGGTTAACGATCCATTTCTCCCATTTCCTCTTTTGACAGATTGCGCATTTCCTCTCTTTTGTGCTATATCATTTCAATGAGAAACGGGTAGGATTTCGTTAATCCGAAGTACGATCAAACGTCTATTCGTTCCTGATTCGTTTCAAAACAACAAGTCCTCGCTTAATCCAATGCTTGACTATGCGCAAGGAAAGGCAAATGTCCAATTCCACATCCTTCCCCGAACCCCTCCCCGCATCCGACTTCCTGACCGTCCTCGCCAACACCCCGCTGCTGGCCTTCGATCTGCTCCTGCGCGACCCGCAGGAGCGGGTTCTGCTCGGGCTGCGCAGCAACCGCCCCGCCCAGGGTTACTGGTTCGTGCCCGGCGGCCGGGTGCTGAAGGACGAGCGTCTGGAAGACGCCTTCCTGCGCATCACCGCGGCCGAGTTGGGGCAGTCCATCCCGCTGACCGAGGGCAAATTCATGGGAGTCTACCAGCACTTCTACGCGGATAACTTCTCCGGCCGGGCCGGCATTTCCACCCATTACGTCGTGCTCGGCGTCGAATTGCGCCTGGCGCAGGCTCTGCTCGAGAAACCCCTCGCCCAGCACAGCGATTGGAGATGGTGGTCGGTCGAAGACCTGTTAATCAGCCCGGAAGTGCATCCGAACACCCGGGCTTATTTCAACCGCGAACAGAAAACCCGGGCTCTCTACCCGCCGTTCTACAGCGCGTAGATCAATGCCGCAACCGCAAACGGCAGCAGCGCCAGCAGCGCCAGGAACCGGGCGCGCGGTTTGCCGGTTGGTTTACTATCCCAATCGAACAGGTGTACCGACAACCCCAGCGCGATCGCGCCGCTGGCCAGCAGCGCAACCGTCGCCAGCCAAGGATCGGTCGTCGTTGGCAGTCCCATCACCGCGCCGCGGAAGGCTTCCATCATGTGTGTGGCCGGGAAAAGCAGCGCTACCGGTGCCAACCCTTTGGGCAGCATTCCCAGCGGGATCATCATCCCGCTCAGCATGATCGAGGGCAGATACAGCGCCTGTCCCAGCAGCACCGTGGCGCGTGAGCTGGACGAGATTACGCCGATCAGCATACCCAGAGCAGCCAGGCAGAAAGCCATTGCGAAGAAAATGCCCACTCCGGCCAGTTCGTGACCTGCCAGCGGCAGCCCTGCGCCGAATAACGGTTTCGCAGTCAGCGCAATAATGGCGGCGCATACGGTCATATGCAGCATGGTCCCCAAAATCGGGATCAGTACGATATTGATTGCCGGGACACCGTTGATGCGATAGCTGCGGTAGACGCCATTTTCGCGCGCCGAGACCACCGGTCCGGGCAACGCCAGCAGTGTCGAACTCATCCCGGCGAACACGATCATGGCCGGGATCATCGTCGTAAGAAAGCCGGGGTTGACCTGACCCATCAACATACCCATCATGGCGTAAAAGAACAACGGGAAAAGGTAGTACATCAGCATCTGGGTCTTGTCGCGCAGCCCGGTTCGAAAGTCGTAATTCAGGTGGTACAAGAAAGCGGTCATGAAATCCTCCAAAAAATCAACCCGAACGCAAAACAATCAAGGATCAACCCTGCACCTGGCTCTGCACTTGGGTAATTTCGAGGAAGCGTTCTTCCAGTGAGGGGCGCTCGACGCGCAGGTCCACCAGCCGGTCGCCGCTGGTTTCCAGGTACGCCAGAATGGCCGTCACCGTCTGGCCTGGATTGGTGCTGTAATACACCGCATATTCTTCTTTGACGAGGCGTTGGCTGACCGCCGGAAAAGCCATTTCGTTCTGGTGCAGCCGGTTGGATTCGCTCGAGACGGAAATCTTCGTCAGGCCGTTGCCGGCCGCGGTAAGCTGCGCCGGGGTGCCCTCGGCGGCGATGCGCCCGCGCAGCAGAATTGCCACCCGGTCGGCCATCTTCTCGGCCTCAGCCATATCATGCGTCGCGAGGAGGATGGTCGTGCCGTTTTGTCGGATTTCAGCCATCAGTCCGTGTAAATCGATGCGCGAAGGCACGTCAAGCCCGGCAGTGGGTTCATCCAGGAAGAGCACTTGCGGGCGATGCGCCATGGCCAGCGCCAGCGCCAGGCGGCGCTGCTGCCCGGCCGAGAGCAGGTTGAACTGGTCGCGGCGCTTTTCCATCAATCCCAGTCGTTCGATCAGATCCATGCGCGGAGCCACGCCGTGATAAGCGCAGAAGAACTGCATGGCTTCCTCCACCGTCATCATCGGCGGCAGCCCCGAGGATTGTAATTGCACGCCGATCAGGTTGCGCAGCCGCAGCGGTTGTTTGGCCGGGTCAACGCCCAGAATGTCCAGCTTGCCGCCATCCGGTTTGCGCAACCCTTCCAGGCTTTCCAGCGTACTGGTCTTGCCGGCGCCATTGGGTCCCAGCAGTCCGAAAATTTCACCGTGCTGGACCTCAAAACTGATGTCATCGACCGCCGTCAGGCTGCCGTAGGTTTTGCGAAAATGCTGAACCGATAACACGATTTCGGATTTCATGCCGTTTTCTCCTCAAAACGAAAGCTGTCTTCTCTGAAAAAGGATTGCCAGATGAACTCCTGTCCCTTCAATTAACACGCCTTTTTACGCGAACCGCACCGGCTTTTTGGTCAGTTTTCCTCTATTCGAGTATCCAGCAATTTCTCGAATTCGGCCGGAAGTCATGTATAATAGAACATATTTTCATCCTGTCTTGCCCGCGGAACCCATCGACACCATGCAAGACCTGCTACCCCTACTGCAAATCCTCTTTGCCTTCTGGCCGCTCGCCCTGGTGTTCACCCTGCGGGGTTGGCAGCGTGGCCGCAAAGAACAATTTCCCCATGCGCTGCGCCGCGGCCTCGTCACCTTCCTGATCTTCTGGGGAGCGTGGGCCTCCATTGGGCTGCTTCTGCTGTTCAACGGCCTGAGCCCGCTGGGACTGCTGCCCGAGCCCTGGAATACGACCACCTTCGTCATTGCCGGACTGCTGGCCGGCGGCGGGCTGCTGCTGCAGGGATGGTGGCAAAATCGGGATGCCTGGCGCGCCCTGCGAACCGCGCGCAGCGTGCAGGAATTGCAGGAACTTACTCCCGAAGAATTCGAAGAATTGATCGCCGTCTTCTTTCGCAGTTTTAATTATCGCGCCCGCCGTGTCGGCCAAACCGGTGACCACGGGGTCGATCTGGTCGTGTATACTAAGCGCCAGGGGAAATGGATCGTGCAGTGCAAGCGTTATCGCTCCAGCGTGGGCGAACCCGTGGTGCGTGATTTTTACGGCACGATGCTTCACGAAGCAGCCAGTCAGGGTTTCGTCATGACCACCGGTACATTCACCCCACAGGCGGTCGAGTGGGTGCGCGGTAAACCCATTACACTTTACGACGGTCCGGCGCTGGTCAAATTATTACGCGCCAGCCGCCGCCAACGCCATCTGAAATAATTTTGCATTTGCGCGACTCCTTTTGCCAATTCATCCGTTATATGTATTAACAGCGGTGGAAAGGGCCGCAATTCCAAATAAACATGCCTGAAATCGACCTGACGGACATCACCCTCCGCGCAAAGAACGGAGACACTGCAGCCGCAGGGGAAATCTATGAGCAATGTCACCAGGATATCTACTGGTACCTCTTCTACCGGGTGGGAAATTCCCAGACCGCGGAAGACCTTACGGCTGAAGTATTCTTGCGCATGTTACGTGGATTGCCGAACTATCAACCTCAGGGGAAGCCGGTTGAAGCCTGGCTATTCCAAATCGCCCGCAACCTCGCCATCGATCATTACCGCTCGGACCACCACAATGTATCGATTGAAGTAGAGGAGAACCAGCTCGTGGAATCAGAAGTCCTTCACAAAAAGGTGGAAAACTCACTGACCGGTGAAAAACTTCGCCTCGCGCTGGATCATTTGAGTGCAGACCAACGGGACGTCATTATCCTGCGTTTTGTACTCGGTATGCCGATCGCTGAAGCAGCTCGAACCATCAACCGCAGCCAGGACGCTGTCAAGGCCCTTCAACGCCGCGGGCTGCTCGCGCTGCGCGATCTGCTTATTTCTTGGGAGGTTTCCTATGCATGACCCTGACGAACTCTTGCAGCAATACTTGGACGCCGTCGAGAGCGGCAAGCCGCTCGAAGATATCCTTCACGAACTGCCAGAGGATTCAGCGGAAATGGCGGAGTTGATCCGCCTGGCGTCTGCCGTTCGCTCCCTGCCCCATCCGCAAATGGTGAATGCCCCCGTTCAAAAAGAACGCATTCTTAAGGCCGCCCAACAGACCACCGTTCCGGTGGCGCAGCCCAGGAAACCGGTTGCCACGCCCTGGTACCAGCGCATTTTTGCCAAACCGGCCGCGCGCTGGGCATTCGCTGGCGTTGCCATCGTGTTGGTTGCCTTCATGGCCTTTATTCTGACCAGTTCTCCCACGAACGTCCAGGCTGCCACAGCCATGGATATCAAGGGCCAGGTGGAGATCTTCATCGATTCATCATGGGTGCCGCTTTCCGAAGGCGACCTGGTTTATTCCGGCGATCACATTCGCACCGGCGCCGATTCGTCTGCCACGCTGGTCTTCTATGAAGGCAGCCGCACCGTCATCAGCCCGAACGCCGATCTCACCCTTTCCGTCGTGAACGGCGGCGCGGGTCGCGCACTGCAGGTGGTGATGGATCAGACCGCCGGGACCACCCAGCACAGTGTGGTTCCCCTGCAGGGGAAGGACAGCACGTTCCTGGTCCATACCGACACCGGTGACGCCAGTGTGCGCGGCACTTCCTTCGAAGTCAGCATCATCAACAGCCACTCGCGCTTTCAGGTGGATAAGGGCATGGTCCTGGTCTACAACGATCAGAACGCGGTCCTGGTAACCGCCGGGCAGGCTTCCACCGCTTCGACGGACATGACCATTACCGATCCGGCATTTGACTTCAAGCTGGTCGGAGCCGTGACCGCCATGGGCGAAACCGAATGGGCAGTGGCCGGCGTCACTTTCACCGTCACCCCGCAAACTGTGATCGACCCCGGCGTCGTGATGGGCAGCAACGTGGTTGTCAAAGGCCGCAATGTGGATGGCGTCCGTGTCGCCGACAGCATTGCGCTCGCGAGTGAGGACCAGGATCAAAGCCTGACCTTCAGCGGCACGATCGAATCCATATCCGATACCGAATGGATCATCAGTGGACAACACGTCATCGTCACCGACGCCATGATCGAATCCGGTCTGGCGGTTGGCGATGTCGTGGAAATCCATTTCCATATCGCCGATAACGGCGACTGGGTGGCAGATGAAATCAGCCGCCTCGAAGAAAACGACGAGGATACCACTCCGACGGTGGAAGTCACCGATACCACCACCCCGGGCACCGAGACGGTAACCCCCGAAGTTTCCGAAACCCCGACCGAGGAAACCGAAACCGCCTGTGTTGGAACCGAACAGCAGCCTACCGGCCAGAAGCTCGCCGAGCGCTACGGTGTGTCTTATGAAGAAATCATGGGCTGGTTCTGCAAGCACTATGGCTTCGGCGAAATCGATATGGCCTACACGCTGTCGCAGGCTTCCGGCAAGACCGTAGAAGAAGTCTTCGCCATGCGCGAAGCGGGCATGGGCTGGGGCATCATCAAGCAACAGTTGGAACCCACACCCACCGCGAGAGTCAAACCGACTCACCGCCCAAAACCTACTCATAAACCATAACGGAAGCAGCGGGTTCTTAGGGGCCTGGCACCCAATGCCTCCAGACCCCACCAGGGGAGAACCTGCTACTTCGCTCACCGGACCGCCTCCAATCGGAGGCGGTCTTTTTTTACCCGCAACGATTCGGGATGGTATAATCCTTCGCATGCCTTCACTCGTCGCCATCGATATCGAAACCACCGGGTTGGACTTCCAATCCGACGCCATCATTGAAGTTGCAGCCGTTCGGTTCAATGGCCGTCGGGTCGAAGCTGAATGGTCATCCCTCATCAATCCAGGGCGGCCCATCCCGCCCATGATTACCCAGTTGACCGGCATCACCAACGAGATGGTGCGTAACGCACCGCCCATGCGCGCCATTTTGACTGAACTGGCCGATTTCGTGGGTGACGCTCCGGTGGTCGGCCACAATGTGGGCTTCGACCTGTCCTTTCTGCAGCGCTACAACATCCTCAAACTCAACGAAGTCGTGGATACCTATGAACTGGCCGCGGTGCTTTTACCAACGTCCAGCCGTTACAACCTGGGCACACTCGGCCAGCAGTTGGGCATCCTGATCCCCAATTCGCACCGCGCCCTGGATGACGCCCGCCTGGCGCACGCCGTTTTCACCCGCCTGTACGATAAAACCCTGGCGCTGCCGCTCGAATTGCTGGCCGAATTCGTGCGCCTGTCCGAGCCCCTGGACTGGGGCGCGGGCTGGTTGTTCCAGCAGGTCCTGCGCGCGCGCATCCGCGAGCCGCTTCCGCCGCGCCGTGCCGGCTCGACGGATTACAGCGCGCTTTTCCACGAAAAAGACGAACTCCTCGGCCCGCCGCTGACCCCGGCGGCCACACCCACCCCGCTTAACCCGGACGAAGCCGCCGCCATCCTGGAACACGGCGGGGTATTCTCCCATTATTTCAAGAGCTTCGAATACCGCCCACAGCAGGTGGAAATGACCCGCGCTGTCTCGCAGGCCCTTTCCGAAGGCTATCACCTGATGGTCGAGGCCGGAACCGGCACCGGTAAATCCTTTGCGTATCTCGTCCCAGCGGCGTTGTTTGCCTACCAGAACAATACCCGGGTGGTCATTTCAACCAACACCATCACACTGCAGGACCAGTTGATCCAAAAAGACATCCCGGATCTGTGTGCTGCGTTGGATATCGACCTGCGCGCGACCGTCTTGAAGGGCCGCTCCAATTATTTGTGCCCGCGCCGGTTGGAGGTGCTGCGCCAGCGCGGCCCGGAAAGCGCAGAAGAAATGCGTGTGCTGGCCAAAATACTGGTCTGGCTGAACGAAGGTGGCCAGGGCGACCGCAACGAGATCAACCTCAACGGCCCAGTGGAACGGGATATCTGGTCGCGCATCTCCGCTGAAGACGAAGGTTGCAAGGCGGAAGTCTGCATGAGCCGCACCGGCGGCGCCTGTCCCTTCTACATGGCGCGCCAGGCGGCCCAGAGCGCCCACCTGCTGGTGGTCAATCATGCTTTGCTGCTCTCGGACGTGATCACCGGCAGCCGCGTGCTCCCGGATTACAACTACCTGATCGTCGACGAAGGCCATCACATCGAATCGGCCACCACCAGCGCGCTTAGCTTTCGTGTCAGCCAGGGCGACCTGCAACGTTTGCTGCGCGAGATGGGCGGCAGCGCGTCGGGTTCGTTGGGGCGTCTGCTCACCATCACCCGCAATATGCTGCGCCCCTCCGATTTCGCCGCGCTCAACCAGGCTGTGCAGCGTCTCACCGACCTGGCCTTCCGGCTGGAAAACAACCTGAACCAGCTCTTCCAGGCCATCGACCTGTTTCTCGAATCCATGCGCGAGGGCCAGCCGGTCAGCAATTACGGCCAGCAGGTGCGCATCCAGGGAGCCACACGCACCCTGCCCGCCTGGAGCGAAGTGGAAATGGCCTGGGATTCCACCGGCGAGACTTACAAGCTTCTGCTGAACCTGCTCAATCAGATCCTTCAATCCTTCTCCGAACTGGATGTGCAAAGCCAGGAACTGGAAGACAATATCGGCGTGCTGGGCACCCTGGCCCGCCGGTTGGGTGAAGCCAATGCCTACCTGGGCGGCATGATCTCCGACCCGGACGCCGGATCGATCTACTGGATCGAAGTTCCGCCCACCAATCACCGCATCGTCCTGCAGGTCGCGCCGCTGCACGTAGGCCCGCTGATGGAAAAGTACCTGTGGCATGAAAAGACCTGCGTCATCCTGACCTCGGCCACCCTGACCACCAACAGCGAGTTCGAATACCTGCGCAATCGTCTGAATGCCGATGAAGCCGACGAACTGGTGCTGGGTTCGCCCTTCGATTATGAAGGCGCCGCTCTGCTCTACCTGGCCAACGATATCCCCGAACCGTCTGACGCAAGCGCCTATCAACGGGCGGTCGAGCAATCGTTGGTGCACCTGGCTACCTCCACCGGCGGAAGGCTGCTGGCGCTATTTACCTCCTACGCGCAGCTCAAACGCACCTCCCAGGCCATCGGCCCGGCGCTGGCAGAAAAAGATATTCAGCTATACGAACAAGGCGAGGGCGCATCCACCAACACCCTGCTTGAAACCTTCCGCGAATCCGAACGAGCCGTCCTGCTGGGCACGCGCGCCTTCTGGGAAGGCGTCGATATCCCCGGCGAAGCGTTATCGGTGCTGGTTATCGTCAAACTGCCCTTCGACGTGCCGTCTGATCCGATCATCGCCGCCCGTTCGGAGACCTTTGAGGATCCCTTCAGCGAATACAGCCTGCCGGAAGCCATCCTGCGCTTTCGCCAGGGCTTTGGCCGCCTCATCCGCACCCAGTCTGACCGCGGCGTGGTCGCCATCCTCGACCGGCGCATCCTGACCAAACGCTACGGCAAGCTCTTCATCGAATCGCTGCCCCAGTGCAAGGTGCAGATCGGATCGCTGCACGACCTGCCCAAGTCAGCCGCTCGCTGGCTCAACCTGTAGTCATTCGGCGGGGCTGGCCTCCGACCAATAGCGCATTTCTCCGGGCTTTTCGCGCGCCTGTAGGACTTCCACGCGGCCCTCATCCAGCCACAGCACCGCCGGCCGCTGAGCAAGGTTGTAGTTCGAAGACATGCTGATCTGGTAAGCACCAGAAACCGGGATCGCCACCCGATCGCCGCGTTTGAGTTCGGGCATGTCGATCTTGCGGATCAATTGGTCGCCCGATTCGCAATACTTTCCGACCAGCGTCGTTTCGCGCACCGGTTCCGCATCCGGTCGATCGACGCGCACGGCCGTATACCTGGATTGATATAATGCCGGCCGGGGGTTGTCTGCCATGCCGCCGTCCAGCGCGACGATGGTCGAGCCGTCGCTGGCGGTCTTGGATGTGCCCACGGTGTACACTGCCACACCCGCCCGGGCGGCGATTCTGCGCCCCGGTTCGAGGACCAGTTTCGGCAGCGGCCAGTTGCGGCGCTCGAATTCGGTTCGGACGGCGCCGGCGGCGGCGCTCACCCAGGGCTCCAACGGATTCTCCGCGTCGTCCAGCGTGTAGGGCACCCCCCACCCGCCGCCCAGGCTGATCTCCGCCGGGATGTAATCCACCCCTTCGGCAAGTTCGGTCAGGCGCGAAGCGGCCTCCCGATATGGTTCAGCGTCGAAGAGCTGCGAGCCCAAATGCGCGTGCAGACCGATCAGCTTCAACCAGCGGCTGGCCCGCGCCCGGTGAATGCCTTCGGCTGCCTGTCCATCTTCCATCAAAAAGCCGAACTTGCTGGCGGCATGCCCGGTCTGAATGGACGGGTGCGTCGCCACGTTGACGCCCGGGGTGATGCGCAGCCAGATGGCGGCCTGGATTTGCTCCCTCGCGGTAATACTCTCGAGGAATGCCAGTTCTTCCAGGCTGTCCACCACGATGGCATGCGCGCCGAATTTCAGGGCGGCCATCAACTCATCTTCCGATTTATTGTTGCCGTGCAGGTGCACGCGCTCCCCTTGAAAACCCGCCTGGCGAGCGTTATAAAGCTCCCCCAGGCTGACCACATCCACTCCCAATCCAATCTCGTGCAGCTTGCGGGCAAAATTCAACGCGAAATAGGCTTTGGCCGCGTAGGTGATCTCCCATACGCCGGGGTACTGCGTCTTCAATAAGGTTTGCAGGGTCTGCACCTCTTGCCGGAGGGTCGCGCCATCGTAAAGGTATAACGGAGTGCCCCAGTTTTGGGCCAGAGCTGCCACGTCCTGACCGGCCAGGGTCAATTCACCCCGCGGACCACGCCCCACCGAAACTGGAAACAGCCGATCGATTGGATGCATTTTCGTCGCCTCGCACAATTGGGAATGGGCATTTCACATCCCGCAATTGTAACGCGGTTCAGAAGGGCTGGCGCAACTTACAGCCCCCGATCAACGGCCGAAGCCATTAAGAAGACCGGAGGCGGAATTCGATCCGGCGCGACCGCACCCGAAAGTCCCGGATGGGGCAACCGGATTCCTAGACGCTGGGATCGCGCGCTTCTTCGGCGGGCGATGACGCCATATGGAATTCACCCGGGTGCTCATCCTCCTCGAATCCGGAAATCAGAATGACCGCATTCGTTACCATCTGGCCCGGGTTGCGCCAGCGATGCAGCAATTGGGCGGCAAAAATCAAGCTGTCGCCGGTTTCCAATAAATAACGTTCGTTCTCGATCTCGTACTCCAGCGATCCGCGCAGACAGAAGACGAACTCGTGCCCGGTATGCAGCATTCCGTGCGGGCCGCTGCTTCCACCGTTTTCGAGCGTCAATAAAAAAGCCTCCACTCTTCCGGTAAAATATTCGCCGCCCAGCCCTTCCCACAATCCGCGCATGAAGGGCACGCGCGTGCGTTCGCTGGCCTTACAGAAAACCACGTTCTTCCGGTCCCGTTCGAGCCGGAAAAAGGCCGTGATGGGCACTTCCAACGCGCCGGCCAGTTTGTTCAACGTGCTGACCGATGGCGATGTAAGGTTGCGTTCGATCATGCTGAGCGCATTTGCCGAGAGCCCGCTTCGCCGCGCCAGCGAGCGCATCGAAACGCCGCGCTCCTCACGCAGGCTACGCAGTCGCTGTCCCACATCCACCGATAAGGCTTCCCTACCAAGAATGTCCATCGCTACTCCTATCGATCGCTACCAACAATAATCAAGAAATATTATACGATATTTTAGAGCTATTTTGTCAATTAAATTTGAGATTTTTACTGGATTTACTCAATATATAGCAAGCCGGTCCAGACTCGGATCACGGCCGGGTTTGTTATTTCCGGGGATGTCATCTACAATTAGTTCCCATGAAACAGACCCGAAAAAACATCGCAAACCTATATCCCTATCTGGGCTTGTTTTTACTGCTCGCGGGCGGGCTGGCTGCCTTTTTTCTCCTGCCCTATTCGATCTGGGGCGACGGATCGATCCGTTTTCAATTCATGGATTCCCTGGTCCATGACCTGCGCATCGATCCCATGCGTTATTCCATGATTGGGCCACTGTTCTCCATTCCCCTATGGTGGATTTCGGCTCTCTTTTCGAATCCGGTCGCGGTGATCGAACGCTACAATTTTCTATTATTTGCCGCCGGTCTGGTGATTCTGTACCGCTGGTTGAAGGACCGTTACGACCGTAAATTCCTGCTGACATTCGGCCTGCTCCTGTCCTTTGGCTCCATGATCCCCAATCACCTCACGTCCTACTACGGCGAGGTATTCAGCGCCGTTTTCATGACCCTGGGCACGGCCGGGATCGTGACCGGCCGATCCAGACCGGGCTGGATCTTCCTGATCCTGGCGGTGTTGAATACGCCGGCGCTGATGATCCCCTTCGCGCTCGTCGTCGGCTATCTCACCTGGGAATCCAGGCAATTGCGTTATCTTTCCCTGATCCCGATTTGCCTGGTTCTGATGGTCGGGGAATCATTTTTGCGAACGGGCAGCCTCCTGGCCGGTTTTCAAACCTACCTGGCCCAGGACCACGGCTATCAAACGGTCCTGCCCTACTCGGGGAGGACCGGCTACAGTTATCCGTTCGGATTGGGCATCCTGTCGATCCTGTTTTCCTTCGGCAAGGGCATCTTCCTCTTCTGCCCGGGGTTATTGCTGGTAGTCTGGGCGCTGAAATCCATCTCCAATCCGAGCGAACGCAGGTTGCTGACCCTGTGGCTGTTGATCGTCCTGGGATTGATTCTGGCGTACGCTCCGTGGTGGGCCTGGTATGGAGGCTGGTTTTGGGGTCCGCGCTTTTTCCTGTTCGCCAGCGTGCCGGCCTCCTGGATGTTGGCGAAGCTGTTTCATTCCGAAAACAAATCCCTCCCCATGATTTTGGTTCTGCTGATCCTGATCAGCGGGTCGCTCTGGGTGGGCGTCGACGGGGTGGTTTTTCAACAAAAAATGCTCGAAACCTGCACCGCCAATAACTATGCGCTCGAGTCTTTGTGCTGGTACGTGCCGGAATTCAGCCCGCTCATCCGTCCCTGGATCACCCACGCCACTCTCAGCCTGAACGACCGGCTAAGCCTGATCCTGTTTGGGGTGATATGGTTCTATCTGATTGCGCCGGTTTCGATCGATCTCCTGAGCAGGTTAAAAAGCTTCTATTCCTCCTTCCGTTCAAGAGGATATCTTTCGAACTGGAAGCTGTAAACGAAAAAAGGCTGCTCGAAAATTCCGGGCAGCCCTTTTTGACCAGCGATTCGAAAACTAGAACAGACCGACCACGCGGCCCGTTTCCAGGTCGATATCCACGTCGTAGAACGCCGGGCGGGTTGGCAGGCCCGGCATGGTGCTCATCTTGCCCAGAATCGGGTAGACGAATCCGGCGCCCACCGAAGCGCGGATATCGCGTACGGGGATGCGGAAGCCCTTGGGGACGCCCTTCAGGTTCGGGTCGTGGCTCAGACTCAGGTGCGTCTTGGCCATGCACACCGGCAACTTGTCGAAACCCAGGCGGGTGTATTCGGCGATGCGTTCTTCGGCCTCAGGGGAATAATCCACGCCGTCCGCGCCGTAGACTTCGCGCGCGATGGTTTCGATCTTTTCCTTGATGGATTTATCCAATGGATACAGGAATTGGAATTTGCTGGGCTGGTTGGCGGCATCGACCACGGCCTTGGCCAGTTCCAGGGCGCCTTCGCCGCCCTTCTCCCAGTGCTCGCAAACGGCGGCTGCAAACGCGCCGCCTTCTTCAACGGCAGCCTTGCGCACCAGTTCCAGCTCGGCCGGCGTATCGGTTGCGAAGCGGTTGACCGCCACCACGACCGGGATGCCGTACTTGCGCGCCAGCTTGATATGGTGCAGCATATTCGGGATACCCGCGCGCAGCAGGTCCAGATTTTCCTCGGTGTAAGCCTTGTCCAACGGCTTGCCGGCGACCACCTTGGGGCCGCCGCCGTGCATCTTCAATGCGCGCACGGTCGCCACCAGCACCACCACATTGGGGATCAACCCGGAGGCGCGGCACTTGATGTCGAAGAACTTCTCCATGCCCATATCGGCGCCGAAGCCAGATTCCGTCACAACGTAATCGGCCAGCTTGAGCGCGATCTGATCGGCCAGAATGGAGCTGTTTCCGTGGGCGATGTTGGCAAACGGGCCGGCGTGAACGAATACCGGCGTGCCTTCCAGGGTCTGCATCAGGTTTGGCTTGATCGCGTCGCGCATTAAAACGGTCATCGCGCCAGAGACGCCCAGGTCGCTGCACGTGATGGCTTCGCCGCCCTTGCTCAGGGCAACCACAATGCGTCCGAAGCGGTCGCGCATATCTTTCAGGCTGGTGGTCAGGGCCAGAACGGCCATGATTTCACTCGCCACGGTGATGTCGAAGCCGGTCTTGCGTTCGAGGCCTTTTTCTTCTTCACCCTGGCCGACGGTAATGCCGCGCAGGAAGCGGTCGCTGGTGTCGATTACGCGCCGCCAGGTGATTGTGTCGGGATCGATATCCAGGCGGCACAGCTTGCGGCGCTGCTCGGGGGTCAGGTCATCCGGATTGTCGGTGGCGTAACCCAGCTTGCGCACCCGTTCCAGCATCAGGCGCGAGAAATGGCGTTTGCCGTCCTTGCCGGCCGGGATCAGGCGGTTGAAGAGCTGCTCGTCGGTGGCATCGGATTCGTGCAGGATGCGCGCATCGATCGCTGCCGCCGCCAGGTTGTTGGCCGCGGTGATGGCGTGGATGTCGCCGGTCAGGTGCAGGTTGAATTCTTCCATTGGGATCACCTGGCTGTAGCCGCCGCCGGCTGCACCGCCCTTGATGCCAAAGGTCGGGCCCTGGCTGGGCTGGCGGATGCAGGTCATGACGCGGTAATTCAACAACGCGCCCAGCGCCTGGCTGAGGCCCACGGTGGTAGTCGTCTTGCCTTCACCCAGGGGTGTGGGAGTGATGGCCGTGACGTCGATATATTTACCGCTGGGGGCATCCTGTAAACGGTTCAAAACCTCTAATTTGACTTTGGCCTTATAGGGCCCATAAAATTCGACTTCTTCCGGGAGAAGGCCCAATTCCTCGGCGATCTGTGAAATCGGTTTCAGGTCTGATTCCTGGGCTATATCGATATCGGATGGAACCGGCTTGCGCAACTTTAGCGGGGTTGCCGTAAATGGGCGCCGTTTCAAAGCACACATCTTTCTTCTCCTTTTCTAGGTTGTAGTCGAAAAATGACCGACCTTACTATTATCTGTCAGACAACTGATCTTGGCAAGTCGAAAATAAAAGCCAAAATGATTAAGAATGTCAAATCTTTCGTATTTGTAGAGAAAATAACAAAAAAGCACCCTGAATAACAAGGTGCCTTCCAGTGAGGCGAGAGGGGGCCTGCCCCCAATCTAGGGATACCTATTTTCTTGTGGGGCGAGAGGGGGTCGAACCCTCACGATGTCTCCATCGACGGATTTTAAGTCCGTTGCGTCTGCCGATTCCGCCATCGCCCCGACGAGTTTTATTTTACTCCGTTCCGATTTGGCTGTGAAGTGTTTGCAACTCGATCAGCTCTCAACCCTTGCGAAATTGTTTCCGCCACCTGGCATACGTCGAGGCCAGATGCACCAACGGCGATGAGAGCCTGCCCTGCACCTGCCCGCGTCCGATCACCTGGCGCAGTTCCTCCGGGCTTGAAAACGGCTCCACCAGCAGCGCCGCCTGGCCGATCTCGCCCAGCGTGTGTGCATCCGACCCAACCGTGCCGGCCAGGTTATGCTGGCGGGCGAATTCAGCTGCGTCGAGGTTCATCCGCGCGTCCAAGCAGCGCGCGTTGAACACCTCGATGGCGTCCACCAGCGGCGCAATCGCCAGCAAATCCGGCAGTTGCCAGCCATAGCGCTGCAAATCGAAGGGATGCGAGACGCTGATGAATGCACCCTGCTCGCGCAGGCGCGCAAGCGCCTCATCCGGCGGCAGGTTGGGCGGTACCCATTCGCGGACGAAAACCGCCAGCAGTTCGCCGCGCGTGGTCTTGATCTCCTCACCCACCACCACCCGGTCTGGCGCCAATACCTGCACGCGCAGGGCGTTATCGATGCGGTTGTGATCGGTGATCACCAATCGATCGATCCCGCGCTGCCTGGCCCGCGCAATCAGCGCCTCCGGATTCACCAGGCTGTCTCTGGAAGCATCCGTGTGGCAGTGGAAATCAACTCTCCACAAGGGTTCCATGCATCTCTCGTAAACCCAACAGATCCGGTGAGAAAATCCAGGTCAAAATGCCCAGCCCAACCCCAAACCACAGCGTCGCCAGACGGATCAGCAAAGTGGCCGTGGTCGCCGTCGCCGGTTCCAGGCCCAGCAACAGGGTCAGCATGCCGGCGATGGAAGCCTCCGAAGCGCCCAAGCCACCCGGAAGCGCCGAAACGGCGCCGATGACGGTTGCAAACGCCAGGATGAAAACGGCCGTGGCCGCCAATTGCAGGCTTTGCGGCAGGCCCAGCCCCAGCAAAATCAAATAGAAACCAATGCCCTCACCCAACCAGGAGATGGTTCCCAGTCCGACCGCCAGCAGGGTCGGCCCTGGGCGAAAGAGCGTGTAGCTGCCCTCGTAAAATTCACGCAGGCCGTGCGCGGCGCGGTTGGCCAGCGGAAGTCGTTCAATCCAGCCCAGAACGGCCAGCGCCGCGGGGCGGATCTGGGAGATCACGATCACGCTCAGCAGCAGGGCCAGGATGAGCGCAAAGGCCGGCCAGTAGCGTGGGTAAGCCAGGATGCCGGCCACCGAGAGCATCAATACCGCCATTCCATCGCTGATGCGTTCGGCCACCACCACTGAAATCGCACGCCCGACGGGCACGCCCGTCTTCTGGTTCAGCCAGACGCCTTTGAGAACCTCACCCACCTTGCCGGGCGTCACGGCCAGCGGGAAGCCCGCCACGAACAATCGCAGGCTCTCTGCCGGAGAGAATTTCCGGATTCCAATTTGCCCCAGATAAAAATGCCACTTGATGAAGCGCAGCGTGTAATTTCCAAGCGTAAACAGCAAAGCCAGCGGATACAGCCGCCAGTCGAAGGTCAGAATGCTTTTCTGCACCTGGCGCAGATCGCCCAACAGCGCCAATCCAACCAATACCAGTACGCCCAAAATCAGGCCTGGGAATAATTTTTTTCGAACAGACTGCATGCTCAGGGCTGACGAATTTCCATCAACGCGCATAGGATCATTATACCGATATCGTGAAAAATAATGAATTACAGCCTTGAAAGCTGGCCTTAATTTACAGTCAATCTCAAGGTCATGCTATAATCATTTTGTTCGCTCTTTGCAGGATACACGCTTATCTCTGCTTCACCTTTTCGATTTCCGTCCTGTTCCAACTCAATATTTCTGTTCCACATTGGAGGAAAGAAGTGAAACGCACAACTCTATTCGTCCTTTCTGTTCTTGTTATCCTGGCCACGCTGCTTTCCGCTTGCGGCACGCCAAAGACCAAGGTCACCGTCGCAACCGACGCCACTTTTCCGCCGTTCGAATACGTCGATGAAAAGACCCAGCAGATCACCGGGTTCGATGTCGAACTGATCCGTCTGGTTGCCGATAAGGCCGGTCTTGAAATCTCGATCGAAAATACGCCCTTCGATTCAGTCACCGCCGGCATCAGCCAGTGCCAGTTCGATATCGCCATCGCTGCCATTACCATCACCGATGAGCGCAAGCAGAACATGCTCTTCTCTGACCCGTACATCAATGCGGGGCAAATCGTCGTGGTTCGCAAGGACGAAACAGCCATCAAGTCCTATGCTGACCTGAATGGGAAGACCGTTGCCGCTCAACTGGGTACCACCGGCGCCGTCGAAGCCGAGAAAATCCCGAACGTCACCTTCAAACCGTACGATTCCTACGATCTGGCCTTCCTTGACCTGCAAAATGCCCAGATCGATGCCGTCATCGTCGATTACCCGACCGCTTTGGGTTTCATCGCCAAGAACCCCGATAAATTGATGACCACCGGTGACGTTTTCACCGATGAATCCTACGGTATCGCCGTGTGCAAGAGCAAACCCGAACTCGTCGACAAAATCAACGCGGCCCTCAAAGCCCTCAAGGATGATGGCAAGATCAAAGAGTTGGAAGACAAGTACCTGGCTGCCCAGTAAAACCCTTTGTCAATCCGTCTGCGAGGCCTGATCAGGCCCCGCAGACTCCATTTTTTCAGGTACTTTTCAAAAGACTTCCCCCAAGAAAATCCATAAGTCTTTCCAAGGAAGGCTCATGAGCTCATCTCCCATCCCCGATTCCTCTTCCGCAACCCTCACCATGACGGATAGAACGAAGAAAAAGCCATCCATTGACCGCTGGTGGGGATTGGTCGCGGTTGTTGTAGCCTTGATCCTGGTGCTGAATTTTGCAGAACCGGATCCGTACAACCGCATTTTGGTTTTTCTAAAAGACGGCATTTGGGTCACCGTAAAGATTACCCTGGTTTCATTTGTTTTGGTTCTGGTGTTGGGCCTGCTGGTCGGCCTGGCGCGCCTTTCCAAGAATACGATCCTGCGCGGGATTGCCACCGTATACGTCGAAGTGATTCGCGGCATTCCCATGATGGTGCAGATCATTTTCTGGTATTTCGCTTCTCCTGCCATCATCCAGGAATTGGGCGCTTCCCTGAATAATCCAGCGCTGAGCAATTTCCGGCCGGATGGCACCACCATGGCCATCTTTGGCCTGACCTTCGGTTACGCGGCCTACATGAGTGAAGTCTACCGCGCCGGCATCCAGAGTATTTCACGCGGCCAGATGGAAGCCGCCCGTAGCCTGGGCATGACTTATTTCCAGGCCATGCGATACGTCATCCTGCCGCAGGCCGTGCGTGTAATTTTGCCGCCGGTGGGAAATGAATTCATCACCCTGCTCAAGGATACCGCTCTGGTCAGCGCGGTGGCCGTCCCCGACCTGACCCGGCGGGGTCGTGAATTCATGTCATCGACCTTCATCATCATCGAAACCTGGGTGATGGTGGCGTTGATCTACCTGATTATGACCCTGTTAGCCACCCGACTGGTCAGTTGGGTCGAAAAGCGCTCCAAATTCGAAAGGTAAACCATGGAACCGATCATTCATATCGAAAACGTTCATAAATGGTTCGGATCGGTCCATGCCCTGCAGGGCATCAACCTGGACATTCTCAAGGGACAGGTCGTGGTCGTCATCGGTCCTTCTGGTTCGGGTAAATCCACCCTGCTGCGCTGTATCAACCGCCTGGAAGAATTCGACGAAGGCAAGATCGTTGTGGATGGCATCCCGCTTGACACGGCTCAGAACATCAATGCCGTGCGAACGGAAGTCGGGATGGTATTCCAATCCTTCAACTTATTTCCGCACCTGAAAGTGCTGGATAACGTTCTTCTGGCGCAAAGAGTGGTCCGCAAGCGTGATAAAGTCGAAAGTGAAAACAAGGCGCGCATGCTCCTGCAGAAGGTCGGCATCCCGGACAAGGCGGATTATTACCCGCTCCAGCTTTCCGGCGGGCAGCAGCAGCGCGTGGCCATCGCTCGCGCCCTGGCCATGGATCCCAAAATCATGTTGTTCGATGAACCCACCAGCGCTCTGGATCCCGAAATGATCCAGGAAGTGCTGGACGTGATGACGGATCTGGCACGCGAAGGGATGACCATGGTCGTCGTCTCGCATGAGATGGGGTTTGCCCGCGCCGCAGCCGACCGGGCCATTCTGATGGATAGCGGCCAAATCATCGAAGAAGCGCCGCCGGATATCTTGTTTACCCACCCCACACAGGAACGAACGAAAGCTTTCCTTTCGAAAATTCTCTAGAAATATCCACAGACGGCGTAAAAGCCGTCTGTTTGATTAACAATGCCTCGCCGCTCCGGAAGATTATTATTCTCCTTGGGGTATAATCTTTCTATTGAAGAAATGCGTCCTGCAAAACCGTTTGGGAGGTCTATATGAAACGGTTCGTTCCCGGATTTGCGCTTGTGCTGGTCCTGATCGCTGCCATACTCATTGCCAATCCTGGCGCCTCACAGGCCAATCCTGGCAGTACGCTGGTACTATCCAGTCCGTCAGGCTGTCCAAGCAGTGGATGCGCGGCAGGGCAGCGTTTGAACCTTCAAACTAATTTCGACCTGGGGACGTATGACCCGGGTACCACCCCGAACGTTCAATTCTGCGTATATACGCCGGTCGCCTGGTCGGCTTCGCAATTCCGAATCGATGCGCGCGGCGGCGTCACCAACGCGGCCTATACGACCTCCATCAGCTACTGTACCGAGAGTGCGCCGGCCAACTACAATTTACTCGGCGGGGCTTATGCCAGCTTAACCAGTACCGGATTTGGCGACTCGCTCGGTTTTGCCTTCCGTCTCGGCGATACGGCCATCGCTTCGGGCTCCATCCTGGTCCGTGTCATGGAACAGGCCGGAGGCGCCTGGACGCGCACCGAACAGACCTTCCTGGCGGTGCCGGTCGTCCCCACCGCCGCCACAGTCTATGTCGCCAACGACGCGGCCACCTGTTCGATCAATTCGCCCTGCTACGTCAACAGCGGTGAGGATCTGTCGGACGGACTGGGCACGGGGCTCAAGGATGCCATCGACGCCCGGGCAGGGAATCCGCAAGGGACCATCGTGATTCTGGGCAATTACACTGTCAAGAGCCAGAGCGTGCTGGTCGACCAGCCTGTCACGCTTTCCGGATTGAACGATGCCAGCCTGACGTACACGGGGCAAATTTGCAACCAGCCCATGCTGCGCATCACCGCCGGCGCCACGCTGCGCGGTCTGAACATCAACGACGGCATTTGCGCCAATCCGGGCCGCGATCTGATCGCCATCGATAGTCCCGCAAATATCGCCATCGAATCAAACGATCTGTTCAACGGTTCGAACGCCATCACCGTGGCCGACAACTCCGGCAGCCTGCTGCTGCGGTTCAATCAAATCCACGCCAACACGGGTTACGCGGTGCAAATGGCAGCCGGCAGCGGCACGGGCCGGCTGGAGGCACTGGCAAACAACCTGTACGGCAACCGCAGCGGCGCCCAGGTGGAGTGCAATCAAAAAGGCCGGGTTGACCATAATTATTGGGGCAGCGAGTTCATTGCGCCTTCGAATTGTACCTACGCCAGCGGCAAACGCCTGGGCGCAGCCGTGCTATTGCGTCCCTCCGCTCCTGGCGTTCAGGCAGGAGAATTTGTCGTCACCACCAGCCTGGGCAATGCCTTCGACGGCCAGATTTCCTTCCAGCGGACCGCCGAGGGCAACGATTTCAGCCTGTACATTCTGAATCACGGTTACGGCAGTTCTGATAATGTGCCCTTCACCGGCGCCTCCTCCGTTTTGACAGCCTGCTCCAATTACTGGGATGTGTTTCTGCCGGATGGCGTATCGCCGAGCGCCTCCCTGGGGCTCATCTTTAAATACAATTTGAACTCCGGGTGCACCGCCACCATCGAATCGACTTCCTATTGCGGCCAAACTGATCAGGCCTTGCTCCCGCTGTACTGGTATGACCCGATTGCCAACCTGACCAACGGCTGGTCCACAACCGGAAAATCGCTGGGCGGCAACCCCGGCCAGGAAACGGTATGCCTGCCCGATTCGGATGAGATCCGCGTCAACATCGACGCCACCGGCCGTCCCAACCTGGCTGATGACCTGAAATTCCTGCCATTCGTGGTCGGCATTCCGGTTCAAAACTCATCCGTCATGATCACCAGTTTTACGTCCCAATCCAGCGCGGCCCAGATCCTGCTCAATTGGACGACTTCAAGCGAATATAACGTGCAATCGATTTACGTTCAGCGGGATATGGGCGCCGGAACGGGTTTTCAACGCATTTCCGCCGCCATCCCCGGTAAGGGCAGCCCGCTGACCGGCGGCGCCTACCAGTACCTGGATACCGGCTTGACCGACGGCGTAATCTATCGCTACCGGTTGGAAATGGTCACCGTCAATCAGCAGTCTATTTATTCCGGTATTCTGGAGGCAACAGCCGGCGTTCCTACCGCGACCCCCACCGCCACCAATACCAGCACTGCCACGGCGACGGCAACATCCACCCCCACGCAGACCAGGACCCCCACAATAACGCGCACCCCCACCAAAACCCGCACGCTCTACCAGGTTTTTGCCACAAAAACGCGCACGCCGCGCCCTTCGTCGTTTCGCACATCAACCCCGGCGCCCACTGCCAATTCACTGACGCGCACATCCGCCGCCCGCACCCAACTGGCTTTCGGCGGCGTCGAAAACACCACTCCTTCGAGTGGTTACCCGGAGCCCGGTGCAACGCAAGAAACCAGCACCTATCCGAATCAGGGCGAAAATTCGCTCACCACCACCGTGTACCCGCTAGGCACCGAACAGAACGAATTGACCGTCACCCCGACCTTCCATTCGTTCCTCACCCTGACGCCCACCCCCACCCCAACGCTCCAAACCGCCAATCCAGAGCAAAGGCCATCCAATGGCCCCTGGCTGGCCGTTTTGATCATTCTGTCCGGCTTGTCCGCTTTGACGGGCGTTCTTTGGTACCTGTGGAAGCAGGATATCTTGAAATTGCCGTTCCTTCCTCCTTATCCGAAGGGTGAGAATCCTCCCGAAGGCGGCGGTCAGGATGATACGCCTCCCGGCGGGCCGGAATAATTCCTTTTTTCTTCGAATATCAAACGCTCCAATGAACACTCCCTGAAGCCTTTTTCATCGGGAGTGTTCTTGAATTAACAATGGATTATTAAGATTTTTTGACTTTTCACCCTTTTTATGCTATTCTAGCGACTTGGGCCCAATCCCCTATCTTGATAAGCTTAGAAAGCCTGGAAGGCGTGCATGCAACGCGAACGCATTTCTGAAAATGTCTACTGGTTTCAGTCTGAAATTTACGCGCAAGTAACGGCCGGCGCGATCACAGGACCGCAGTGGGCGGTCGTCATCGATACACTCGCACTGCCAGAAGAAACGCTGGCCATGCGCTCTTTTATCGAGGAACAACTCGGTGTTCCGGTTCGCTACGTCATTAACACGCATTATCATGCCGATCATACCGGTGGCAATTGCTTCTTCCCGGGCGCCACGATCATCGGCAACGAATTGTGCCGTGATTTGATGCTGACCAAGGGCCAGATTGCGCTGGAAGCAGCCCGAAAGATCAACCCGATCTTCAAACAAATCAAGATCATCGCGCCGCAGATCACCTTTATGGATGGATCGCTTTCCCTGCGCGTGGGCAAGAAGAATCTGGTTCTCTTCCCCACGCCCGGCCACAGCAGCGACGGTATTTCGATCCTGGTCGAGGAAGACCGGGTGATCTTTGCCGGGGACGCCTTTTTGCCGATCCCCTATATCATCGACGGCAATTACGACGCCATGGTCAACACCATCAAGAAGATCAGTAAGCTCGGGTTGGAGAATATCATCCAGGGGCATGGGGATATCATCTTACGCGGCGAAATCGATGAATCCGTCAAGGAAAATCTCAACTATCTGTCGGCGCTGAAGAAAGCCGTAAAAGGTGCGGCGCGACGGCGCAACCCGCAGGACGCGCTTCTGGCGATCGATGTCGAGAGTTGCGGCAAGAGTCGGGTTTATCTGGGCGGTCTGGCCGAAGAATTACATCGCCGCAACGTTCGCTGGCTTTATCACCAGATTCAAGCCGAGGAACCCATCGAACCTTCGAAAGAAGAAACTTTTGAAGAGGAACCCGAGGAAGAGCCGGTAGAAATTCTGGAAAATATCGACGACGCCGACGAGTTTGAAGAACCCGAAGAACCCGATGATTTCGAAGATCCGGAAGACGAAGAATAATTTAAAAACCTTGAAAAACAGGAATCAAAACGGCGGTCATCCAATGCGGAGGCCGCCGTTCAATTTTCAAGAATATCCTACAAAATCAAGTCTTTATCGTTCACCCGGGTGTGAATCCTGTGAGTTTGCGGCCCGTTTTTCAGCAGCGCGTTTGCGAAAATAAGCTCGCAGCCCTACTACGCGTTCGTTGCCATCCCGCAGGCGCTTCAGATTTGGCCGCAGGGACCACATCACCAGGCCGATCGCGATCAGTCCATAAAGCACGTGCAACCACGAACCCCCAAAGAAGACTGCCTGGACGATCGAGATCAACATCGCCAGAACCGCGATGCTGATCGTGGTCACGGACGCGTACCCGATCAGGACAAAAACCAGCGCTGCCAGTGGCAGAATCAAAAGCATTGCCGGTCCGCCAACCGCAATCGCCCCGCCCAGACAGGGCGCGCCGCCTGCCCCGCCGCGGAGCTGCAATTTCCCGTGCGAACCACGTTCGATCAAGAACACCGAATAATTATGCCCAAGAATTGCCACCAGGGGCGCAGCTACCAGCACCCAGGTATTTCCAGGCGTCAGCCAGTGGACGATCCAGCCCGTCGAAAAACCTTTAAAAACATCCAGCGCGGCGGTGAAGAGCCCGGCCAGAAAACCGGCAGCCCGCATGGCATTCGTTCCCCCGGTACGACCGCTTTCCACCCTGCGCACGTCTTTCCCACTGGCAATCTTTACCACGAACCAGCCAGATGGGAATGCGCCGATCAGATAGGAAAGCAGCAGCGCCAGGCCAATATTCCAAATCGTCATGATCTGTTTCTCCTCCAGTAAAAGGTTAACCCGATTTCGAACGAAACGTTGTGCGCTATTTCTCCCATATCAGACTGATTTCCATCACCTGATCGCTGCGAATATCAAAGCCGCGCACAATCCAATTCTTGTTATCAGGAACACAGATTAACGATACCACGCCCGGATAGGCAAATTCTGCGACGTCCGTTGCTGATGGCACTTGCGGTCCGCGGGGGTGGGAATGAAAAAAAGCCAAAAGGTCGAGCCCCAGGTCTTCCATCTGGAGAAAAGCCTGCAATTGAGCCTGCGCGTCCATCCGAAAGCCATTTGGGCTGTGCAGTTCATTGGGGATCGCCAAAAATCGCTCGCAACGGTCTTCCTTACCCCCCAGCAGTCCGCAGCCTTCTTGCGGCAGGCAGGCGTCCAGGTGGGTCAAAATCTCCTGGCGAAGCGCGATGGGAATATGCATGATCAACCGTGGATGATGAATGCCAGACCCGTCAGTGCAGCCAACATGATGGCCGGCTCCAACCAGACCCTGCGCAGCGGCTGGCCCTCCTCGATGCCGCCGGCCAGGCTTGTGGCGGCATAGGCAGGCCCGACCAGCAGCAACGCAAAGCGCAGCGGCGGCGTGGGGAAATAGTGCAATCCGATCACCAATTGACCGACGAACAGGGAAATGCCAACCGCCCAGGCCACGCACCAATGGCCGTTGAGGCGCAAAAACAACGTTCGCAGGCTGAGCAGGGCCATGCAGGGAACGAGCATCGCCAGAATCTCATACAGCCGCAGGCCGGCAGCCCGGGCCGCGATGGCCAGGATGAGGTACAGGCCAAAAGAAACCGCAGTCAACCCGATGCTGGCCTGGGCGTGGCGGATGTCGTAATCATCCAGCACAATGTATTCCGCCAGCAGCACCAGAACCAACAGAATCGCGCCCAGGGCAAACACCGCCCACCACTCCGGACCAGCCGCCAGAGTGCCCAACGTGGTTCCCACTGCCCAGGCGATCAATGCCGGCAGAAGCCAGAAAATCCGCGTTCGCCGGTCGCGGAAATGGGGATGGTCATGAAACAGCCAGGCGCTGCCCGTGGCCGCCAGGACCGCCGCGATGGCAGAGACCAATGCGGAAAATGTCAAACGGAAAACGATAAAAAAACCGGGTAACTGTAAGGATAGACCACGCTCTGGCAGGTTGACAAAAGGAATCAACGCATAGGCCAGCAGAATCACCGCCACCAGGACGCTCAGGCGGTTCAGATCAGGCAAATGGTTGTGTTCATCCATAATCAATAAAATTCTATCGCGTTTTCATGCACATCGATAGGGCTTAAGACATCCGCAAGGTTGAAGGGACAGATGTGGTAAAATTATAGACTGTATGGAAAACCAGCCTAAACTGCTCAATCCGCCTCCGCGCCTGACCACCGCACTGATCGGCGGTTTCAACGCCGTGGCGAATCACGTCTACCTCATCCTGCCCCCCATTATCCTGGACGTGTTCCTCTGGTTGGGACCGCGCATTAGCCTGGAGCGGATTCTATCGCCGGTTATCGACGATATGAACACCACGCTTCAGCAATTGGGCAGCGCGGATATGACCCAACTGATGAGTACATCCTTCAATCTCTGGAAACAGTTTGCCGAACAGTTCAACTTCTTCAGTCTGCTGCGGACGCTGCCGGTTGGAATTCCGAGTCTGATGGCGGGCAGCGTTGATCCTGCTACGCCGCTGGGTGGTTTTACCCGGTTGGAGGTGAATTCGACCGCCGGCATGATGCTCATCGGGCTGGTCATGGTGATATTTGGCCTGCTCCTGGGGTGTTTTTATTTTTCGGCCGTATCGCGCTCCAGCAACGGCGAAAAAGGCTTCATTTTCTTGCGCTGCTCGGCCTGGCAGGCTGCCCAGACCGTACTCCTCACGCTGCTCAGCATCGCATTGATATTAACCCTGGCCTTACCCGGCATGTTTGTCATCTCGTTGGTGACCCTGATCTCACCGACGCTGGCAACGATTGCCCTGTTCCTGGTTGGCCTGTTGGCATTCTGGTTCCTCATTCCGCTGGTCTTCTCGCCGCACGGCATTTTTACCCGCCAGCAAAATGCAGTCACCTCCATGCTCACCAGCGTGCGGCTGGTGCGCTATTTGATGCCAAGTGTCAGCCTGTTCATTCTGGTGGCCATCCTACTCATTCAGGGCCTCAATCAGTTGTGGTCGGTTCCGCCGGCCAATTCCTGGCTGACCCTGGTGGGAATCGCCGGGCACGCCTTCATCGCCACGAGCATGCTTTCCGCTAGTTTTGTCTTTTATCGCAGCGCCACTGCCTGGTTGGAAGAAAACCTTTCTCATATGGCGCAAGTGCGCATTTGAAATTTGGATCTGCTCCGCTGGGGGCTTACGCTAATTAATCGTGGAGGATTTTGTGGTAACCAATTCCCCTTCTTCGTATGGTGCAAAAGATATCCAGGTGCTCGAAGGCCTGGAGGCCGTCCGCCGTCGTCCGGGCATGTATGTCGGCGGCACCGACCTGAAAGCCCTCCACCATCTCGTCTATGAGGTTGTCGACAACTCGATCGATGAGGCCCTGGCCGGCGCCTGCGACAAAATCATCATCACCATCCACGCCGACAGCAGCGTCACCGTCGAAGACAACGGACGCGGTATTCCGGTTGACATCCACCCTGAAAAGAAAAAATCCGCCCTGGAAGTGGTTATGACCATTCTCCACGCCGGCGGCAAGTTCAGCCATTCCAGCTACAAGGTCTCCGGCGGTCTGCACGGCGTGGGCGTCTCGGCGGTCAATGCGCTCTCCGAATGGTGCGAGGTGCGCGTCTATCGGGATGGGCGCGAATATTTCCAACGCTACGAGCGCGGAATTCCGCAGGAAGCGGTCAAGGAAATCGGCAAGTGCGATCCTGAAAAGACCGGCACCCGAACCACCTTCCGCTTTGACCGCGAAATTTTCAAAGACGACCTCGATTTCAAATTCGACACCCTGCTGCAGCGTTTTCGTGAGATGGCCTTCATCACCCGCAAGGTGGAAATCCGCCTGATGGATGAACGGACCCTGCATGAAATGACCTTTTTCTTCGAAGGCGGCATCGGCTCCTTCGTGCGGTTCCTCAATCGCAACCGCGTCGTGCTCCACCCCGTCTTCTACGTCGAAAAGGATGTCGAAAACATCGGCATCGAAGCTGCCATTCAATATACCGATGCGTATTCCGAATCAGTCTATTCTTTTGCCAATACCATCAACACCATCGATGGCGGCTCTCACCTGACCGGCCTGCGCACGGCGGTCACGCGCGTGATCAACGATTACGCGCGCAAGGCCAATCTGCTCAAGGATACCGACCCCAATTTCACCGGCGACGATACCCGCGAAGGCATGACCGCCATTGTCTCGGTCAAACACCCCGACCCGCAGTTCGAAAGCCAGACCAAGGTCAAGCTGATGAACCCCGAGGTGCAGACTTACGTCCAGCAGGTGGTTGGGGATGCCTTTGGCACCTTCCTGGAGGAAAATCCCCAGGCAGCCAAGGCCATCGTCCAGAAGTGCCTCACCTCGTCGCACGCCCGCGACGCGGCCCGTAAAGCCCGCGACCTGGTCATCCGTAAATCGGCCCTGGAAAGCCTGACGCTGCCCGGCAAGCTGGCGGACTGCTCCGAAAAAGACTCCTCGAAGACCGAAATGTACATCGTCGAAGGGAACTCGGCAGGCGGCTCGGCCAAACAGGGCCGCGACCGGCACTTCCAGGCCATCCTGCCCCTGCGCGGTAAGATTCTCAACACCGAACGCGCCCGCCTTGATAAAATGCTTTCCAACCTTGAAATCAAATCCATGATTTCTGCGCTGGGCACGGGCATCGGCGACAACTTCGACCTGACCAACCTGCGCTACGGCCGCGTCATCATCATGACGGATGCGGATGTCGACGGCGCTCACATTCGCACCCTGCTGCTGACCTTCTTCTTCCGCTACATGCTGCCGCTCGTCGAGCAGGGTCACGTCTTCATTGCCCAGCCGCCCCTCTACCGCATCGCCTACAAGAATCAGATCAAATACGCTTATAACGATGCGGAAAAGGACAGCCTGATCAAGGAACTGGGCGTCGGCGTGGAAAAAGTCGGCCTGCAGCGTTACAAAGGTCTGGGCGAAATGAACCCGCAGCAGTTGTGGGAAACCACCATGAACCCCGAAAACCGCATCCTGCTGGTGGTAACCGTGGACGACGCCGCAATTGCGGATCGCACGTTCGACATGCTGATGGGCGAGGCCGTCCCGCCGCGCACCCGGTTTATCACCACCCACGCCAAGACGGTCCGGAATCTGGATATCTAGAAATCTGATCGCAAACGTCTCAGGCAAATCAAGAACATGGATACTGGCCTATAAGTTAGGCCAGTATTTTTTTAATTCCATAGGAGATCTCTCGTAGTCATCGTTCCATGTCATTCCCGCAGATGGGTTTTTTTAATGGGCAATGTGAACAGTATCTCTTGACAATATCATTATTTGTAATATAATCATTATTGATAATAATCGCATTACTGATATTTGATCGGAGACGAGATGGAAAAGCCAATCGATTTAGTGTTACACCCCACCCGTTTGCGCATCATCATTGCCCTGGCCGGCCGGAAAATGACCGCCCAACAACTGGCGGAAAAATTGGGCGATGTACCCCCGGCCACACTCTATCGGCACCTCAACCGTCTGACCGCGGCAGGCATTCTGGATTTAGCCGCCGAACGGCGTGTCCGCGGTACCCTCGAGAAGGTTTACACTCTCGGCCGTCAGGGCGGATTTATGAACGCCCAGGAATTCGCGGCGCTGAGCCGTGAAGATCACCTTCGCTACTTCACCACCTTCGTTGCCTCGCTGTTGGATGATTTCTCGCGCTATATCAAGAGAGCGGAACCGCTCGACCCCCTTAACGACGGGGTGGGTTATCAAAAATTCCCTCTTGAGTTGAGCGATGAAGAATTCGCCGAGATGGTCAAAGGAATCAATGCTGCGATCGTCCCATACCTGAACAATCAACCGGCGCCCGGACGTAAACGTCGCATCTTCGCGACGATCGTCACGCCTGCTGAAGAAAACAAACCCTCGCCGGATGAACCGGCGCAGGAAATCGATCAAAAAGATGGCAATTTGAAAGAGGAATAAGAATGACACCTACGACTGAATCGACTCAAAACCGGGTTATCCAACCCAGGGTCAACTGGCGCCAGGTCGGCCTGTTCATCGGCCTGACATTTGGATTTACCTACGTCCTCGATCTGCTTTTGCAGTTGGTTGGCGGATATGGCAGCTCGAGCACGACCACCTTCCTGCAACTGCAGATGATGCTGCCGGCGTTCTTCGCCATTTTCCTGGGCATGTTCATCTTCACCGACAGCCCATTCTACTTCCACAAACCCATGCCGGATGGACGCCCGGACCGGGCGCGCGGGTTCTTCTACCTTTACCTGGCGCTGACGGTGTTCTACGTCATCCTGGCAGCCATTTCGGCGCTGGCTCCGTCCCTGGCGCAGTTGGTAGCCCAACTGCGGACCCTCCCGATGATCCTGGGGTTGCTCGGGCTGATCGTCTTCCGCGTCTTCAAAGGCCGCGAGGCATTCGCGCGCGCCAATATGCGCGGAGGTCATTTCATGGACTGGGTTCTTTTCACCCTGGCGTTCGTCGCGTTCTACGCCCTTCAAACCGGCCTGAACATGCTCTTCAACCTGGGCCAACCGGTCGACCTGAGCCTGCTCGCGGCCCAGATCGGAACCTCGATGTCCGGTCCCGCGCTGTTGATCATGCTTGCCATCCAGACGATCCTGGAGGGCTCGCTGCTCGGGCTCGTCGTGGCTTTCGGCGAAGAATATGGCTGGCGCGGTTTCCTGCAGGGGCAGCTCACCCGCCTGGGTAAGAAGCGCGGCGTCCTGCTGCTTGGACTGATCTGGGGCGCCTGGCACTATCCGGCCATCTGGATGGGCCATAATTACCCCGGCCAACCGATTGCCGGTACGATTGCAATGACTCTCTACTGCGTTCTTCTGGCATTCGTCCTCGGTTATGTGGTTCTCAAGACGGGTAGCGTCTGGCTGGCAGCATTCTTACACGCCATCAATAACCAGACCAACAGCTTCTTCAACAGCCTGGTTTACACCTCCAACGATCCAATCTTCAGTTTTGGTCTGGGCCTGTACGGTCTGGCAACGCTGGCCGTAATCGTCCTCCTCCTCTTGCGCGACCCGGTGTGGAAAGACACGCCTGCCCAAACGCAGCTGGCCGAACCCGCGGCTTCACAGGTCGCCTGAAGAACAATCATCGATCCGGATCTCGCGATACGAAATACTGACCTGTCCCACAGGTCAGTATTTCGTTTGGCCATTACCGATCCATTGGGTATCAAACAAATTCTACGAATTCCATTCGGGGGGAAGAGCGAATCTGGCGACGACCCGGTAGGCAGGCTGGTACAGATGCGAATATCGAACAGAGTGATGCACCGCCGGGTATCCCAGGGCGCGAATATCCAGGATAAAAGAGTTCAATTCGGCCGGATCGAAGGCCAGCCGTCCCTGTGTCGAAAGCGCGGCCGCTTCCTGCCATTGCTCTTCCAGCAGTTGAATGGAGCCATGAAAAGCGCTGGAAGTCTGCACAAATGCGTCCAGCAACAGCCTTGGAGAAAAACCGCGCGCCAGGAGCGCGGGCAGATGCACCCTCACGATGGCGCCATCCGCCGAGATGGGGTCGATCAACGGTTCACCAGGCCCAACCGGGAGGTGCGCCAGCTCGGTCTCCAGCCAGCGAAGCGCCTGCCCGTAATCCTCGACGGCATGTCCGCTGCCCCTGGAAGCCTGGTGGATCAATTTGTAGAGGTCCTGGATCTGCCAGGCCGGATAACGCAGCGCATGGTCGAGGAGAATCCGTCGAAAAGGGCCGTTCACGGCGTCACTTTCCATGGGTTTCTCAGATCGTTTTTGGTTTGAAGTGCTTCCGGATGGATTGAACCAGAGTCATCGCATCCGAACCCCGGAAAAGCGGGATTTGAATTGCCACAAAGATCAGGTTGGCAAGCCGGTTCGCCAGGAAATCCTGCATTCCGCCCAGTCCCGCCGAACCCAATCCCATTTGAATGAGAAAAAGATTGAAGGCGATGCTCAAGACCAGCCCGTATTTCACCCATTTGCCGCGGTTGATCAACAGCAGCCCGACGCCGATTTCGAAAGCCGCCAGCAGCAGGGCGAAGAAAGAAATGTGGGGCATGATGAAATTCTGCCAGAAGGCATCGTAGCCTGGGATCAATGCCGTGCGGCCGAAAACGGCATAGGTCTGAGGTGAAAATAGCGCCAGATAAACGTGAGAAATCCAGCCCAGCAAGTACCAAATGGCGATAAAACCGCGGGTGAAATTGCGCATCGTGCTGCTCCAATGTAATAATTATGCAAAGGAATTCTAGCACGGTCGAACGATGCGGTGCGCTTTTTCCTTAATTCTGTCCTGCTGAAGAAGATTCGCGCGCGTATTCCAGCAGCGATACCGAATCGCTCCACACGCCCTCGGCCGTGCTGTCGAGGACTACGGCAATGGCGCCCGCCCCATCGAACTCGGCCGAAGAAACCAGGCAGTGACCTGCTTCGTCTGTGGTGCCGGTCTTGATGCCGGTCGCCGGGGCGTAGAAGACAGCGTCTTCCCGGTCGAGCAAACGATTGGTATTGCTCCAGGCCTGTGAAAAAGTCCCTGTATCGGTTTCGCTGCCGGCCGGCCTGTAGTACGCGACATCCACGATTTTCCGAAAACGATCGTCCTGCATGGCCGCGCGCGCGATGAGCGCCAGGTCGTAGGCCGTGCTGTAATGGTTCGAGTCCTGATAACCATCCGGGCTGGTGAAATTCGTGTCCAGCGCGCCGAGTTCGCGCGCGCGCTCGTTCATCAGCCCGCAAAAGCGTTCGACGGCCTGGTCGATGGGCATGAACGCATCGCCGCTTTCACGCCGCGCCACGTTGACGGCGATTACAAAAGCGGCATCGCTGCCCGAGACCAGCATCAACCCATAAATCAAATCCTCCATACCGATCTCCTGGCTGTAGAGCAGCCCGGCCTTCTGCGCATCCAGCCTGAATTTGGTCCAGGCCAGGTTGACTTCGTCGCCGACCCAGATCACCTCGTCACGGTCAAAATACTCCAGCGCCAGCAGCGCAGTCATTATTTTGGTGGTGCTGGCCGGAAACATGCGCCGGTGCGCGGCCTTTTCGTAGAGCACGGTCCCGCTCTGGGCGTCGATCAGGATTGCGCTTTGAGCCGCCAGAGCCAGCGGATCTTGTTCGAGGTAGACCACCGGCTGCGCGGTGGGTGGGACCGGCTCAGGAGTGGGCGTCGGGGTCGCGCTCGGCGCGCTGGTCGGGGTGTCCGTCAGGGTGGGTGTGACCATCGTCCGCTTTACCGTCGAAGGGATCCCCGCGCCGAAATTTGCAGGACTACAGGCGCTCAAGAAAAACACAACCAGAAACAAGCAGCGGAACGCATGCCGTTTTTCGAGGCGCGCACGCTTGAAAGGTGCCATTTTTCCTTTTCCTTTCGATCGTTATCCAGGATTCTTTGTGAACGATTGCCATCGATCGAACCGGCCTCCGCTTACACTGTACCTGCCGGTGATTTCAAAAAAAATAAAAAAACTCCCCGCCCAATTTCGCCGGAATCATCTTAGCGAAGCTGGACGCGGAGTTTATATAGGCTGACTTATCGAAAACTTAAGATGTGCTTACGAAGGACTTGCTTCTTTATGAATTCGCAGGAGTCTGAACCGGCAGAGACACCCTGAATATCGTGGCATGCTCGTCGCTTTGGGCGCTGATCGCGCCGCCGTGCGCCGTGACGATCTCTCTGGCTATCGCCAGTCCCAGCCCGGCTCCGCCCGAATGGCTGGAACGCGCCTCATCCAATCGGAAGAATTTCTCGAAGACCTGGTTCAATTTCTGCGCAGGGATCGGGTTGCCCTGGTTGGTAATCGAGACTTCGATGATTTCGTCCCGTTGGATGGCTTCGATCTCGATGGTCGTATGATCGAAACTATACGAAATCGCGTTCTTCAGCAGGTTGTTGAACACGCGAGCCAGTTTATCCGCATCACCCCATATACTGAGATCTTCCGGCGCATTGACGGTCACTTGTTTGCCCGCCGGGGCTGCCAGCGGATAGAATTCGTCCGCCATCTGCTGCAACATGAACGAGAGGTTGATTTTTTCTCTTTCCAGCACGATAGATTGAAGGTTGAAGCGGGTGATATCGAAAAATTCATTGATCAACTGCTCCAGGCGGTTGGCCTTTTCGAGGGTAATGCCGATGTACCTGGCTTTCTGCTCCACCGGCATGTCCGGCGCTTCGTCGAGTAGACTGAGATAACCGATCACGGAGGTCAGCGGGGTCCGCAGGTCGTGCGCCAGGTCGACGACCAGGTCATTCTTGCGCTGTTCGGCTTCCTTCACATCCCGCTCGCGTTTATCCAATTTTGTCTTGATCTCATTCAGTTTCGCGGCGATGAAATCCATTTCGGGCGAGAGCACGATCTCCCCGCCGGATTCATCCACAAGTTGATCGATCCCTGCGCTGACTTCATTGAAATAGCGCGTCATTCTGGACAAAACGAAATAGAAAACCAACAGCAGAACGACGATCAGGCCGGCGGAAAGCCAGACGCCGCGGTTGTTTCGAAATAACTGCTGGTACATGTTCACGCCGTCGTAATACGAAATCTTGAACAAATTCTCGCACAGGTGTACGAACCACTCTGCGAAGGCGGCCTGGAATAATCCGTCGATGAGGAGATATTGAATAAGGAACCAGAGCGCCGGCGCCAAAATCGCAATCAAGACCACCTGGAGGATTATTTTTCTTCTCAGGGCGGAATGATCATTTTTCAATTTTGTAACCCACTCCCCAAACGGTTTTGATATAGCGCGGGTGTTCGCTTGAATCGCGCATTTTTTCGCGCAAATGGCGGATGTGAACCATGACAGTGTTATTGCTGCTGGTGTAATACTTTTCCCCCCACACCTCTTGAAACAACTCTTCCGAACTGACCACCCGCCCGCGGTTCGAACACAGGAACCAGAGGATCGAGAATTCGATGGGCGTCAATGAGAGCGCTCGTTCGTTCAGAGTACACTCATGCGTCTCCCGGTCGATTACCAATCCAGAGACTGCGATCTCATGCTCGTCCGGTGCCGGCTCGCCGGCGTTATAGGTGGTGTAGCGCCTGAGCTGAGCTTTCACGCGGGCGACGAGTTCCAATGGGCGGAAGGGTTTGGTGATGTAATCATCCGCGCCCAGTGTGAGCCCGGTGATCTTATCGATTTCCTCTTCCTTGGCGGTCAACAAAATGATGGGAAAATTATACTTTTCACGAATGCGCCGGCAAATCGCAAAACCGTTGATGTCGGGCAGCATGACATCCAAAATGGCCAGGTCGATCTTTTCGCATTCGATGCAATCCAGGGCATCCTGGCCGGATGAATACTTGTACACATTGAAATTCTCATTTTTCAGGTACACCTGGATGAGATCGGCAATTGTTTGCTCATCGTCGACGATCAAGATATTGACTGTCATGAAGGTGATCTCCTCCCTATCGAGATTATATACTAACAATCCGATGCCGGGAAATTTCCTCGATCCAGCCTGGCAGCCCTCTCCCGTACACTCTGATACAATTCCAGCATGCCCCGCCCACCCCGCCAATCGCGGCCGCAAGGCCAGATCACCCGCGGCAAAACCGCCCGCAACCGCCTGCGCCGCGTGGATAACTTCCTGTGCCTGTACGATCCCGGACTGATCCGCCGGACCGATGCGCCGGGCGAGGTGTCCTACTATGTCGATCTGGGATACGGCGAAGAACCCTTCACCACACTCGAATCGGCCGAACGCCTGCGGCGGTTAAATCCGGCGCTGCCCGTGCTGGGCGTGGAAATCGACCCGCAGCGCGTCGAGCGCGCGCTGCCCTTCGAAGACGATCGCACCCATTTCCGCCTGGGCGGTTTCAACCTGCCGCTGCAACCCCGTGAATCGGCGCGCCTGATCCGGGCTTTCAACGTGCTGCGCCAGTACGACGAATTCGAGGTGCAGGACGCGCTGCTCACATTAGGCGCAGGCCTGATGCCCGGCGGGCTGATCATCGAAGGCACCGCCGATCCGTTTGGGCGCATCTGGGTGGCCAACTTGTTGCGCAAGCGCGCGGACGGTGACCTGTGGGTGGAAGGGCTGCTTTTCAGCACCAACTTCCGCTGGGGCTTCGAGCCGGCCATCTTTCAGCCCCGCCTGCCCAAGAACTTCATCCACCGCATGCTGCCCGGCGAAACCATCGACGCCTTCATGAACGCCTGGAAGCAGGCCGCCCTGGCCACCATCAGCGTGCGCACCCTGGGACTTCGCCAGTGGTTCTGCGCCAGCGCGCTGGCCCTGCGCGACCTGGGCTGGCCGGTCGAAACCCGGCGGCGCCCCCTGCAGCAGGGCTACCTGCTGTGGAAGCGTTCGGGCCGGGTGAGCGATGGCGCCCTGTTCCGCGATCTGCCGGCCTGACCGGAGCGCTTACCAATCTGTTCTTTCCCGGCGCCCACCTTCGTGATAAACTCAAATGAATATATCCTGATGAGGTGACTATGGCTCGCAGCTTGCTCTTCCGCACCGAAGATCTTTCTGAATACATCGTTCAATTCTTCGTCCGGCACGATATCACACCCAAGGACGCGAAAATTGCCGCCGATATTTTGCTGACGGCCGATCTGCGCGGTGTCGATTCGCACGGCATCATTCGCCTGGATACCTATTACGGCACGCGCCTGCGCAAGGGCCTCATCGACCCGCATGCGCCGCTTTCCGTCGTACGCGAGACCGGCACAACCCTGGCGCTGGATGGCGGCCATGGACTGGGCCAGATCGTTGGATATACCGCCATGTCGCGCTGCATCGAAAAAGCCCGCCAGTCCGGCCTGGCCATGACCACGGTGCGCAACAGCAACCATTACGGCATCGCTGGTTATTACGCCATGATGGCGTTGGCGCAGGACATGATCGGCATCAGCTTCACCAATTCACAGCCTCTGGTGGCGCCCACCTATGGTTGCAAAGCCATGCTGGGCACCAACCCGATCGCCGTCGCCGTCCCATCCGGCAAGGAACGCCCTTACGTGCTGGATATGGCCACCAGCATCGTGCCCATTGGGCGCATCACGGTCTACGACAAAGCCGGCAAACCGATCCCCGAGGGTTGGGGCATCGATCATGAAGGCAAAGTCACCACGAATCCCAAAGAAGTGCTGGATGGCGGCGCGTTGATGCCGTTGGGCGGCATCGACCTGATGCGCGGTTATAAAGGCTACGGTCTGGCCATGCTGGTTGATATCTTCAGTGGCGTGCTGGCGGGATCGGCCTTTGGCGATGAAGTCGCCCAGCCGTCCAACAACAAGCCCGCGCGCGTGGGCCATTTCTTCGCCGCAATTCGCATCGACGCCTTCCGGCCGGTGGAGGAATTCAAGCAGGACATGGATCATTTGATCCAGATGATGAAGGAATCCCCTAAGGCTGTCGGTCAGGAGCGCATTTACATCCATGGCGAGAAGGAATTCGAAATGGCCGAACGCCGCCGCTCCGAAGGGATTCCGCTGCTGGAGACGGTGGTCGATTCGCTCAAAGCCAGCGGTCAAACCGTCGGCCTGCCTTTCGATCTGGAAGTGCTCGGGGTTATAGAATAAAAAAACCACAGAGACACAGCGCATACAGAGAAAGAAAGAGAAAAGAGAGAAATAAAAGGCTTTCGGGATCGCCATCCGAAAGCCTTTTTATAGAGATTATGATTCTCGAAAATCTCGTTTTTCGATTTTTCTTCTCATCCCTATTTCTCTTCTCCGTGCCCGCCTGCGCCCTTGGGCGCCGTGTCTCCGTGGTCAATTTTCTCTTACTGTTGTTCGAGAATGATGGCTTCGTATGGCTCGAGCACCAGAACCGAATCGTGCAGCACGGGCAGCTCGGTTCGCCGGGTGGAATAGGCCAGCCGCCAGCCGCTCATCGCCAGTTCGCTGCCCAGCACCAGCCGGTTGCGTTTGCGGTGGAAATTGAGCGCCACCAGCAAAGTCTGATCGCCGTTCTTGCGCAGATAAGCCAGCAGGGAGTGCGGTTCATAGGTCAATGGCAGGAAAATCCCATTGCGCAGGGCCGGAAGTTCCTTGCGCAGCCGCAGCAGCCGCCGGTAGACGTGGAATACCGAATCGGGCTGTCTGCGCAGCGCCTCGACGTTACGAAAGGTCACGTCCGGATGGACACGCATCCACGGCGTTCCACGGCTGAAGCCGGCTTTCTCGTCGCCGGTCCACTGCATCGGCGAGCGCTCGCCGTCCCGCCCCACCGGGATCGGCCAGTAGCGCAGTCCGACCGGATCCTTCATCTCTTTGCGCGGCACGCGCACATTGCGCATGCCAATCTCTTCGCCTTGATACATAAAAGGCGTTCCGCGCTGGGTCAGCAGCAGCGTCGCCAGCACCTTCAACCGTTCGTCGTCTTCACCGCGGGTGTAACGGGTGGCAATTCGATTCACGTCGTGATTGCCAAGTACGTAAGTGGGCCAACCGCCGTCGTTGTACTGGCTGTCGATGGCCTGAATAACCTTCAGGAAAGCCGCCGGATTCCAGCCGCATTCCAGGAATGAAAAGTCGAAAGCCGCGTGCAGCAGTCCCGGGCGCGCGTACCCCGCGGCCTTGGGGGTATTGGACAGGAAAGTCTCGCCCACGGCATAACGTTCGGGAACCGAATCCAGCAGAGCGCGGATTTCCTGCAGCAAGGGCAGCATCTCAGGCCGGTCGCAGTCGTAGAGGTGCACCTGGCAGTCGAACGGACGCCGTCCCAGCCGGCGCGGGTTTTTACGCAACCGGTCGTCTTTGAAGTAAACATTGAACACATCCAACCGGAAACCATCCACGCCGCGATCGAGCCAGAAGCGGAATACATCCAGCATGGCCTTACGCACCGCCGGGTTGCGCCAGTTGAGGTCCGGCTGCTGGCGGGTAAACATGTGGTAATAATACTGGTGGGCAGCCTCATCCCACTCCCAGGCAGAGCCGCCAAAAACGGATTGCCAATCGTTGGGCAGGCGGCGACCGGGCATTGCATCGCGCCAGATATACCAGTCGTGGTACGGATCATCCCGGCTGCTGCGCGATTGCAGGAACCAGGGGTGCTGATTCGAGGTGTGATTCAAAACCAGGTCCATCACAATGCGCAGCCCGCGCTGGTGCGCGGCCTGCACCAGGCGGTCGAAATCCTCCAGGGTCCCATACTTGGGATCGATGGCCGTATAATCGGCAACGTCGTAGCCGAAATCGGCGTCCGGAGATGGGTAGATCGGTGAAAGCCACAGCGCATCCACTCCCAGTTCCACCAGGTAATCCAATTTTGACAGAATGCCGGGCAAATCGCCAATTCCGTCGCCGTTCGAATCCGCGAACGAGCGGGGATAAATTTGATAAATTACACCATCGCGCCACCAGAGAAAATCCGATTTCATGGTAAAATCCTCATTGCATTTGGGCTACGCCTTATTTTAGTCTTAACCTGGAAAAGCGACCAAACGCAAAGAGCTAGGGATTTCCCTGCGGGTGACTCTTGGTTATTCGTTTTGCTTTGCCTTGCCTGCCTATTGGATTTATGATAAAATAGGTTTATCGCCAACGTATAGGTATGCAATGAAAAGTGGGCCTCCCCCACTTTTCTTCATATAAGGGATCAAGTTTGGAGAAAGTTAAGGAATGAAGAACGAGTTTACTCTGGCATTCAATGAAGTCTTGGAAGAAAAACAGCTCCCCCGGGAGATCATCCTCAAGGCGCTCGAATCGGCGATGATTTCAGCCTATCGCCGGGCCGTGAATGCTTCCAATGCACAGCACATCGAAGCAACCGTCGATACCGAAACCGGCAAAGTGACCATCTTCGCCGAAAAAGAGGTCGTCGAGGACGTTCAAGATGTCCGTACAGAGGTTGCGCTGGAAGAAGCTCATCGCTATAACCCAGAAGCCGTGCTCGGCGACATGGTTGTGGTAGAGAGCACTCCCAATGACTTCGGACGCGTCGCTGCCCAGACTGCCCGCCAGGTGATCCAACAGCGCATTCGCGACGCTGAACGCCAGGCGCAGCTGGCCTTCTTCAACAAACAGCTCGGTGAAATCGTCAGCGGGTTGGTTCAGGCCGTCAACGCCCAGGGATTGACCATCGGGATGGACATGAAGGCCGAAGGCACCATGCCGCGCAAAGAGATGATTCCCGGTGAACGTTTCCGCATTCACGACCGCGTGCGTGCGCTGATTTCCGAAGTCAAAGATTCGCCGCGCGGCCCGCAGATCATCCTCTCCCGCACGCACCGCAATTTCCTGCGCCGCCTGTTGGAGACGGAAGTCCCCGAGATTTATCACGGCGTGGTCGAAATTCGCTCCATCGCCCGCGAACCCGGTGAACGCGCCAAGGTAGCTGTCTCAGCGACCCAGACCGGCATCGATCCGGTGGGCGCGTGCGTTGGTATTCGCGGCGTGCGCATTCAGGCCATCGTCCGCGAACTGCACGACGAAAAGATCGACGTGATCGAGTGGAACCCCGATCCGGCCGCCTTCATCGCCAAGGCGATCAGCCCGGCCCGCGTGACGGGTGTATATCTGAACGAACGCGCCACCGGTGGCAAAACCGCCACCGTGGTGGTTCCTGAAGATCAACTCAGCCTGGCCATCGGCCGCGACGGGCAGAACGCCCGCCTGGCCGCCAAACTGACCGGTTGGCGCATCGATATCAAGAGCCTGCCCGAGGCGGTCAGCGATACGCTCTACCGCCTGCAGAACGAACCCGTTCTGCTGTCAATCGCGGACAGCGAGGTTGATACCATCGCCCGGATCGAGGAAAGCCTGGCCCGCAAAGCCGACGGCCGCCCGCTGACTCCGGAAGAATACGATATCATGGCGCATTTCGTCGACCGGGTCGAAAAGCGCACGGCGCACAAGCCGGAAAAGAAAGTCGAAGTCGTGGCATCCGAAGTGGATGAACTCATTCCGGCCGACGCTTTCGAAACCGCCATTCTGGACGGGCCGCTGCCCGAACACGTGGCCAATCTGCTGCAGGAAGCCGGCTATGCCACAGTGGGTGAAGTCGCCCGCCAGATGAAGCAATCTCCGGATGATGTTCTGCGCATCAATGGCATCGGTCCCAAGGCCATGGCAGAAATCATCAAGATGATGGACGATCTGGATGCGCGGGTGGCTGCCGCGAAGGCCGAGACTGCGCCGGTCGAAGAAACAAAGGCCCCCGAGGCCGAAGCCATGCAGGCGGTCGAATCGACGGAAGGCGAAGCAACTGCCGAAAAACCGGCCGAAGCCGAAACCAAGGAAACAACCGTCGAAGAGCCCCCCATTCGCGCCATTCCCGAGCCCGAACTGGTTACGCCCGTTCTGGAAGAAGAGCCTTCACTCGAAGATCTCTTCACGATGCGTCCCGAAATCCTTTCCAATCCTGAAGTTGCCGAAGAGGAAGAGGAAGAAGTGGACAGCGCTGGCAACAAGACTGGCAAGAAGAAGAGCAAGAAGAAGCGTAAGAGCGTCGAAGTGGTCTACGATCCCGAGCGCGATTTGACGCTTGCCCGAAAGAAGCACAAGCGCGGCACCGACGGCTGGGATTGGGAATAGTATCGGTTCCAGAGAGTGAAAGGTGGTCAAAAAACCTACGAAACGTGTCAAGCATATTCCACAACGCACTTGTGTAGGTTGTCGCCTGGTACTTCCCAAGCGAACCCTGATGCGCCTTGTGCGCACCCCGGAAGGCATTCGACTCGATCCCGGCGGTAAGGCCGCCGGACGAGGAGCTTACCTGCACAATCAAAGCTCTTGCTGGGAAAGAGCTTTAAAGGGCGCCCTGGCCAATGCGTTGAAAATGGAACTGACCGAGCAGGATCGAGAGTACCTGCATGGGATTATGGTTTCCCTGCCCGCGGACGAACCCGCCCAGGGTCTCCAACCCACGCAGGATCAAAAGCCCCAAAAGGGGCTAAAGCCCCCAACAGGGCTAAAGGATCCGGCATGATCCTCATCCCCAACAATCCCGTCGAGGGTGTCTGCATGCTCGATTGATCCTTTCCCATCTCGCTGCTCTTCACTGCGCAAATAGCGCACCCAGCCGCTTATTAGTAGAGATTATCGGATTTAAATTCGTTTCAGGGCAAACATGGGGATGGGTGCAATAAAAATCGGAGGTGCATTATGAGCGAGATTGGGCACAAAACCATAGAATTACCCGCCAGCATCACAGTTCGCGATCTGGCGCAATTGATCCAGGCCAGCCCGATACAGGTCATCAAGATTTTGATGTCCAACGGCGTGATGGCCAGCATCAACCAGACCATAGATTTCGATACCGCCGCGGTTGTTTCATCCGAACTGGGCTTCGAAGCCAGTATGGAACAACCCGATGTTGTAGAAGAAAAAGAAACGGGTGAAATTCCCCTCTGGCGGCAGTTGATTGCCAATGAGGAATCGACGCAATTGATTGCGCGCGCCCCGGTGGTCACCATTCTGGGGCACGTCGATCACGGCAAGACCACCCTGCTCGATGCCATCCGCCACGCCAATGTGGCCGGCGGCGAAGCGGGCGGAATTACCCAGCATATCGGCGCCTATCAGGTGGAACTCAAGAACCACCCGATTACCTTCCTGGATACGCCCGGTCATGCGGCCTTTACTGCCATGCGCGCCCGCGGCGCCCAGGGTGCCGATATCGTGGTGCTGGTGGTTGCCGCCGATGACGGCGTGATGCCGCAAACCCGCGAGGCCATCGCCCACGCACGCGCGGCCCGCGTACCCATCATCGTGGCACTCAACAAAATCGACAAACCGGACGCCAACCCGGATTTCGTCAAGAAACAGCTCGCCGATATGGGATTGGTCCCGGACGATTGGGAAGGCAATACCATCATCGTACCGGTTTCCGCCAAGCAGAAAAAGGGCATCGATGATTTGCTGGAAGCCATTCTGCTGGTGGCCGACAGCATGGAAATCAAAGCCAACCCCCAGGGGCGCACGATCGGAACCGTGGTCGAAGCCCAGGTGGAACGCGCCAAGGGTGTGATCGCCACACTGCTGGTGCAAAATGGCACGCTGGAACTAGGCGACGCCGTTCTGGCCGGCAGCTCCTATGGTCGCGTTCGCGCCATGTTCGATTTCCGCGGCCGCAAGATCCACAAGGCCGGCCCATCCACCCCCGTGCAGATCATGGGACTCAACGACGTTCCCACCGCTGGCGATCTCTTCCAGGTCATGCAGTCGGAAAAGGAAGCCCGTCAGGTAGCCGAAGAACGTAAGTCCCAGGCCCATGAGACGCAAATTTCCGGCCCGAAAGCCTCGTTGGAGGAATTGTTCAGCCGGGTTCAATCCGGTGAAGAGCATGAATTGCGCTTAATCGTCAAGGCGGATGTGCAGGGCTCCCTGGAGCCGATCGTCAATGAGATCAACGACATGAAGAGCGACGAGATCAAGATCAACATTCTGCACTCCGAAACCGGGAACATCACCGAAAACGATGTCATGCTGGCCGCGGCTTCCAAGGCCATCATCATTGGCTTCAACGTCCAACCGGATGGCTCTGCGCGCCGGACGGCGGAATCGGAAGGCGTTTCCATCCGTCTATATGATATTATTTACCGTATGACCGAGGATATCGAGAAGGCCCTCAAGGGCATGCTCGAACCGGAATTCCGCGAAGTCAAACTCGGGCACGCCGAAGTCATGGCCGTTTTCAAGATCACCAAAGTGGGCAACATTGCCGGTTGCCGGGTGCGCGATGGCGAAATTCGCCGGAATGGGAAGATCCGTGTCATCCGTGGCGGACAGCAAATTGCTGAAGGTGAAATTGCCTCCTTGAAACACGAGAAAGACGACGTCCAGAACGTGAGACAGGGCTTCGACTGCGGTATTGCGCTCAAGAATTTCAACGAATTCGTTCAGGGCGATATGTTGGAATGCTACATCCTCGAGCGTAACGGATAATTTTGAAGGATTTCATGGAGTAAGCTGCATGCCATCAAAACTTCGCCTCCAACGGATCAATGATCGCATCCGCGAGGAGCTTTCAGAAATGCTCGTGAAGAACGAAATCCACGATCCGCGCCTTGCCGGCATTTCCATCACGGATGTCACCGTCGACCGCGAGTTGGCCTATGCCGACATTTTCGTCTCGGCCGTGGAAGGAAGCGCGCGCTCGAAGGAAATCCTGGCTGGAATGGAAAGCGCCAGCGGCTTTATTCGGCGCATGCTGGCCGAGCGCGTCGATCTACGCACCTTTCCGCGCCTGCGCTTCCGCTGGGATCCAACCCCCGAACGCGCGGACCGTATTGAGCAGATTCTCTATTCGCTGCGGCAGGAAAAACCAGCCGCCGATGAAAAACCATCCGAAAAAAACGAGGAGGAGTAATCTTCCAGGCGTTCACCTGTGAGGTGTTTATTCCATCACCTGTGGGGATAAGATAATGGGAAACGGCGAATTTGATCTCAAGAATGCCATTTCTGGTGTCCTGGTAGTGGATAAACCGGTCGGACTCACTTCTCATGATGTGGTTCAAGTAGTCCGGAAGGGAACCAATATCAAACGCGCCGGGCATACTGGCACGCTCGATCCACGCGCATCCGGCGTGCTGGTCATCCTGGTGGGGCCGGCCGTACGCCTCAGTGAATACGTCTCCGCCTCGGATAAACGCTATCAGGCCGTGATTCGCCTGGGCGCCTCCACGGATACCTACGACGCCGAAGGGCGGATCACCCGCACCGTGCCGGTCGATCACATTACCGAAGAGATGTTCGAGAAAGAGCTGCAGGGTTTTGTTGGCGAAATTGAACAGGTCCCGCCGCCCTTTTCGGCCGTCAAGGTAAAAGGCCGCAAAGCGTACGAAATGGCACGCGAAGGCGAAGAGGTCGAACTGGCGCCGCGGCGAATTCATGTCTACCACCTCGAATTACTCGAGTGGGCGCCGCCGGAAGCCGTTATCGACGTGTATTGCTCCTCGGGCACCTACGTCCGTTCGTTGGCGCACGACCTGGGCGAAAAAATGGGCGTGGGCGCTCATCTGGTCGGGTTACGACGCACGAAATCCGGCCGTTTTACCCTGCGCGATGCCGTTCCGCTGCGGAAATTGCGCGAAGCCTTCGAAGACGGCAGTTGGTACCAGTACCTGATCCCCGCCGCGGAAGCGCTTTCGGAATGGCCGGCCGTCGAACTGACCGTCGAACAAATGGATTTGATTCGCCACGGTCACCGCATTCCCGCCGACGTCAGCGAAGGGAAGATGGCGCGCGGCATAAACGAACAAGGTGAGCTGGTGGCGTTGATGGAATTCGTCCCCGAATCCGGCGAATGGCAGCCCAAGAAGGTTTTCTTCTCTTAATCCCGGTCCAACTGGAGCCGCCATGCCGCATCATCGAACTCTGGATGAAATAAAACTGGACCGTTCCTGGCTATCCATCGGTGTCTTCGACGGCGTGCATCTCGGGCATCAATCCTTGCTCAGACGCCTGGTGGAAGGCGCGCACGCCGAAGGACTACCGGCTGTGGTCGTCACATTCTTCCCTCACCCGGTCGTCGTGCTGCACGACCTGCAAGATCCCGTCTATCTGAGCATGCCGGACGAACGCGCCGAATTGCTGACAGAAGCCGGTGTGGACGAAGTCGTCACCCTTGAATTCGACCGTCACCTGGCCTCCCGGACGGCAGCAGAATTCATGGGGATGATGAAAGAGCACCTGGGTGTGGTGCACCTTTGCGCCGGGTATGATTTCGCGCTGGGGCGCGGCCGCGAAGGCAATCTGTCGGTGCTGCGTCAGCTTGGGAACCAGATGGGATTTACCATCGAGGTTATCCAACCCGTTTCTGGCCTGAAAAACGAAGTCATCTCCTCCAGCCATATTCGCGACCTGCTCAGCCAGGGCGAGGTCCATACCGCCGGCGACCTGTTGGGCAGGCACTACACCATCGATGGCATCGTCAGCCATGGCGATGGCCGCGGGCACGGCCTGGGCTTCCCGACCGCCAACATTTCCATACCTGAACAGCGCCTGGCGCCCGGCCGCGGTGTCTACGCCACCTGGATCTGGCTGCGAAACGAGCGTTTCCCGGCCGTAACCAACATCGGCCTGCGCCCGACCTTCGAAAATCAGCCCGTCCTGCCCCGCATCGAAGCTCACATTCTCGATTTGCCGGATGATCCGGATCTGTACGGACAACCGGTTCGCCTGGAATTCGTTGAGTTTCTCCGTCCGGAGCTGCGCTTCCCGCATATTCAATCCTTGATCGACCAGATCAACAAGGACATCCAGCGCTCGCGTGAGGTTTTCGATCATGACCGTTAAGCGCCAGGTCTACCTGCTTGACCCGCAAAAAATTCCTCCCGAAACCATCGCTGTCACCTTTGCTAAAACTTCGCGCTCGCCCCAGACCTTTCGTGAAATCGCCGCCGAATTAAGCGCCGAGAAATCGGCCGAATTTCATGAAAAATGGGTCGTCGGCTACGGGCATGCCTCGGTCGCCGAACATGCCGTGCTGCATATCGCAGTGGAAAACATCTCCCGTCTGGCCGTCGAGGCGCTCGAATCGAACCGCCTGGCGTCCTATACCGAAAAATCCACCCGCTACCAAAAGTGGGATCCGGATGCCTTCTTTATCCCTCCCGAACTCGAGGGACATCCGCTGCGGTCAAAATTCGTCCAGACCTGCCAATTCCTGTTCGACGCTTATCAGCAAGCCCTGCCGGCCGTGCAGACCGTGGTGGAAGAGGTCAACCCGCGCAATGCGGATGAAAGCAAATCCGCCTGGGAGCGCCGCCTGCGCTCGAAATACGTGGATGTGTGCCGTTTCTTGCTGCCGGCCGCCTCGCTGGCCAACGTGGGCATGACCATCAACGCGCGCGCCCTGGAACACGCCATCCGCAAGATGCTTTCACATCCGCTGGCCGAAGTGCAGCAGACCGGAGTGGAAATCAAACGGGCCGCTCTCGAGACCGTGCCCACCCTGGTCAAGTACGCCAATTCTGTGCCCTACTGGCAGTCAGCAGCCTCGAACCTGACCCAGGCCGCGGCCGAAATCAGCCTTCCATCCGGCTCTTCCGATTGGTGCCAGTTGATCTCACACGAATCCGACGCCGAAAACCGGGTCCTGGCGGCCGCCTTGTACCGGTTCAGCGGTTATAGCTATGCGCAATGTCTCGCGTATCTAGAATCACTCGCCGCAACCGAACGTGAACGGCTGGCCCAACTGCTGCTGAACGACCGGGACCGGTTCGACATCCCCCTGCGCGAACTCGAATACGCTTCCTACACCTTCGACCTGATCCTCGACCAGGGCGCTTACTTCGAACTCAAACGCCACCGCATGATGACCCAGACCCCTCAGCCGCTCACCACCCGCCTGGGGTACGCCCTGCCGCGCCAGATGGCGCAGGCCGGCCATGAAGCTCTCTTCCGGCAGGCCATGCAGGCCGCGCAGGAATGTTTCGAAGAAATCCACGCGCTCTTCCCCCACGCCGCGTCATATATCGTGCCCAACGCCTTCAACCGTCGCGTATTGCTCGAATGCAACTGGCGCAGCCTGGATCACTTTGTCGCTTTACGCACCGCTCCCAATGCGCATTTTTCGCTGCGCCGCATTGCCCAGCGCATGGCGTCGGAGACCCGGACTGCCACCCCCCTGCTGGGCGCCTATCTGCGTCCCAACCCCGACGAGACCTGGCAGGAGATCGAAAACGCCTACTTCACTGCAGTAAAATAACTATCATTTCGGATTCATTGAGGTTGCTTTGAAAAATCTATTCTGGAATGCCGGAGAAAAGAGACTGCGCACCTTCTGGCGCCTGGTTATTTTCTTGATATTGCTGGCCGGTCTCATGTTCGGTTTCACACTATTGGTGCAGTTGATTAACACGGTCGTCCTGCTCGCGGGTCACCAGTGGAATACCGCTGTTCTCAGCAACCCGGCCCAAAATGTGGCCTTTGGCGGGATTCTGCCCCTGATCCGTTCCATCAACGGCCTGCTGACCCTGGCCGTCATACTCGGCGCATCGGCGCTGGCCGGCAGACTGCTGGACCGGCGAAGTTTCACCGATTTCGGTTTTCATTTCGGGCGGCAGTGGTGGAGCGACCTTGGCTTTGGTCTGGCTTTGGGCGCGGTCCTGATGGCTCTCATTTTCGGCGTCGAATACGCGGCCGGTTGGGTCCAGATCACCGCCTCGCCCACCAACCAGTATCCCGAATGGTCTTTTACCGCCTGGATCTTCTCCAATGGGTTTTTCTACCTGTGTGTGGGGATTTACGAAGAACTCGTTTCGCGCGGCTACCTGCTGCGCAACCTGGCCGAAGGCCTGCGGATTGCCAGGGTCCAACCCAAAACCGCCGTGTTGATTGCCTACTTGATCTCGTCATCGGTTTTTGGCCTTCTGCACCTCGGCAATCCCAACGCCAGCCTGATCAGCACCCTCAATCTGGTCCTGGCCGGACTGTTCCTCGGCCTGGGTTACGCCCTCACCGGCGAATTGGGCATTTCTATCGGCCTGCACATCACCTGGAACTTTTTTCAGGGGGTTGTGTTTGGATTCCCGGTCAGCGGCACCAGTTCGGTGGCCAGTCTCATCGGCATTCAGCAGTTGGGTCCGGATTGGATGACCGGCGGCGCGTTTGGCCCCGAAGCCGGCGTGATGGGTCTGGCCGCCATGGCTATCGGTTTTGGTATGGTCTGGCTCTGGGTAATCCGGACGCGCGGTAAAGCGCCCTTGCGCGAGGAATTGGCCGTCTACGCCGCCCCTCAGGCTCCTGAGGGCCCGCAGGCCCTGGAGGGCGCCGGCGGCACTTCAACGCAGGCAGATGTCTCTGTCTCGGCGGATTAAGGATCCATGATCAGGAGGAAGGATGAACAAAGCCGAACTTCTCAAACGATTGGCTGAAAATCGCGACCAGTTGAATGTCCTGCTCGAGGGCGTCCCGGAGGAGGAATTGATCAAACCCGGCGCCTACGGCGAATGGTCGGTCAAGGATGTGCTGGAGCACATCAGCCGCTGGGAATCCGAGCTCATCAAAGTCCTCTACCAGGCAGCCCAGGGCGCGGAGCCCGAAAGCGAAGTATTCAATCCGGAATACCTGAAGGTCAACGACGTCTGGTTTCAGGAAAGCAAGGATCGGCCTTTGGAGCGCGTGATGGATGATTTTCAATCTGCGCGCAAACAACTGATCAGGCGCATGACCGATTTCCCCGAAAAACAGCTCACGACGCCGGGCGTCTACCCGTGGATGAAAAAACACGCCCTGATCGTCCTGCTCAAGGATATTGCCCTGGAACACGAAGAAGAGCATCTCGAAGGACTCAAGACCTGGCGCGCCGCATTGAAATCCTGAGATTCCCCCTTGACAAAAAGGATTCCGTGCTTATAATTTGATCAACTTAAGAACGAAAGACGTTGAAGAGGACGAGTATGCATCGCCCAAACGGTACAGAGAGCAGGAGCCGGTGAAAACCTGCCCGTACAGGGATGCAGAATGGACCTCGGAGTTGCAAGGCGAACGGCCACCCGGCCCACTAGCCAACGCCGGAGCTGCCACCGTTATCAAGGCAAAGGATATCGCGACTCTTGCCGCCGTATCCGCAAGAGTGAGGCTGGCTTTGATCCCCTGGTGCCTACACCAGGGGATTTTTGTAACCAAAGGCAGTCAGCCTAACTGGGGTGGCACCACGGACCAGCGTTCGTCCCCAGAGGGATATTCCGTCCCTCGGAGATCAACGCTGGTCTTTTTGTATTCTGGAGGTAAAGAATGAACTCAACCCTGCAGCGCATTCTCACCGGGCACCGCCCGACCGGGCCGCGTCATATTGGCCATCTGGTAGGCACGCTCACCAACTGGGTGAAATTGCAGAACGACTACGAATGCTTCTTTCTGGTCGCCGATCTGCACGTATTGACGACCGATTATCAGCATCCGGGCCAGATTCGCGCCAACATTCAGGAAATGCTGGCCGATTGGCTGGCCGCGGGCATCGATCCACAGCGTTCGCGAATCGTGCTCCAATCGGCGATTCCGGAACACGCCCAACTGAGCCTGCTCCTGAGCATGCTGGTCAGCGAATCACGCCTGCGCCGCGTGCCCACCTATAAGGAACAGGTGAAAGAGCTTCACATGCAGCCCACGTTGGGTTTCCTGACCTACCCCGTGCTGCAGGCGGCGGACATCCTGCTCTACCGGGCCGGCCTGGTGCCGGTTGGAGAGGATCAACTCCCGCATCTCGAACTGGCCCGCGAAATCGCCAGACGCTTCAACCAGCTTTACAGCCCGCTCTTTCCCGAACCGCAGGCCCTGCTCTCCTCCGTTCCGCGCCTGCCGGGCATCGACAACCGCGCCATGCACACCTCGTATGGAAATGCCATTTACCTGCGCGACACGCCTGAAGAAACCACGCGCAAGGTCATGGCGATGTATACCGACCCGACCCGAATTCACGCCAGCGATCCGGGCAAAGTCGAAGGCAACCCGTTGTTCGTGTACCTGGATGCATTCGATACCGACGCCGAAAAAGTCCAGGCTTACAAAGAGCGGTATCAGCTTGGAACCGTCGGCGATGTTGAAATCAAGCAGCACCTGGCCGAAGTGCTCAACCGTTCGCTGGCCCCACTGCGTGAGCGGCGTAACGAGCTCATCCAACATCCAGACGACCTGGAAGATATCCTGCTCGATGGCACCCGGCGCTCGAAAGAACTGGCGCATTCGACATTGGAAGAAACCATGGACCGCATGGGGTTGACGCTGCGGCCACCGGAAGATCAGTTTTTCCCGCCGCAAATCCCAGCTCGCGGCATTTTCTGCTAACCTTTTTTTTTACTGTTTCAAGGAGGTAGTCATGTCAGACCAAATCCGTTTCCTATTGAATGATACCGATCTACCGCGCGCCTGGTACAACATCAACGCCGACAGTCCCGTTGCGCCCGCTCCGGTTCTTAACCCGGCCACCAAGGAACCCGTCACGCCCGACGACCTGGCTGTGCTCTTTCCGATGAATATTATCGAACAGGAAGTCGCCACGGACCGCTACATCGATATCCCCGAAGAAGTGCGCGAGATTTACAAACTCTGGCGGCCAACCCCCTTGATGCGCGCCCGCCGGCTGGAGAAGGCGCTCGGGACCCCGGCTCACATCTATTACAAGTATGAAGGCGTCTCGCCGTCCGGCAGCCACAAGTCCAATTCGGCGGTACCGCAGGCCTACTACAACAAGATCGCCGGCACGCGTGCCATGACCACCGAAACCGGCGCCGGCCAGTGGGGCACGGCGCTGGCTATGGCCTGCCAGTTCTTCGAAATGGACCTGGAAGTCTACATGGTCAGGGTATCCTACAATCAGAAGCCATACCGCCGCAATTTGATCGAAACTTACGGCGCGCGGATCTTCGCCAGCCCCACCAACCGCACCAGCGTGGGCCGGGCTGCCCTGGCGCAGGTCCCTGACAATCCGGGCTCACTCGGCCTGGCCATTTCCGAAGCCGCCGAGGTCGCCGCCCTCTCTGGGGGTCATAAAAAGTACGGACTGGGCTCGGTGCTCAACCACGTGCTCCTGCACCAGACGGTGATCGGCGAGGAAGCCCTCAAGCAAATGGACCTGGCCGGCGAGTACCCGGACGTGGTCATCGGCTGCGTGGGCGGCGGTTCCAACTTCTCCGGCATCGCATTCCCGTTCCTGCGCGAGAATCTGCGCAACGGGCAGCGCACCCGCCTTCTGGCCGTCGAACCCGCCGCCACCCCGTCCATGACGCGCGGCGTGTACGCCTTCGATTACGGCGACAGCGCTCAAATGGCGCCGATCGTCAAGATGTACACACTGGGTCACGATTTCATCCCGCCATCCATCCACGCGGGCGGACTGCGCTACCACGGCATGTCGCCGATCTTGAGCGGGTTGTACAATGCCGGCCTGATCGAAGCCACGGCCGTTCGCCAGTTGGATGTGTTCGAAGCCGCCGTCCAGTTCACGCGCACCGAAGGCATCCTGCCGGCGCCTGAGTCGGCGCATGCCATTCGCACTGCCATCGATGAAGCCCTGCAGGCGAAAGAAACCGGTGAGAAGAAAGTCATCCTTTTCAATCTCTCCGGGCACGGCCATTTCGACCTGTCCGCTTACAGCAGCTATCTGTCAGGACAACTCGAGGACGACGCCCTGCCCGAAGCAGAAATCACGGCCATCCCCGAACGCCTGCCGCAGGTCAGCCTCCCGGCCTGAGCCAGGATGGATATCTTCCCCCATTTCGTATCGGGGGCAACGAATTTTAGGGGCGATTATGAATCGCCCCTAAAATGTTTATCCACGACTTGCAGTAGGGTGGGCTTGAGCCCACGCTTCCATGCTGAAATTTGGCGTGAAGGCTCCCTGTTTGACATCCATTGCTCCCGATGCCAGAAGACGCGTGCTCAAGCACGCCCTACGGAGTAGGCTCACGCTTCCATGCTGTATTTGGCGTGAAAGCCCCCGGTTTGACATCCATTGCTCCCGATGCCAGAAGACGCGTGCTCAAGCGCGCCCTACGTAGTAGAGCCCACGCTTCCATGCTGCAATTCAGCGAGGAAGCCACGTGTTTGACATCCATTGCTCCCGATGCCAGAAAACGCGTGCTCAAGCGCGCCCTACGTAGTAGAGCCCACGCTTCCATGCTGTAATTTGGCGTGAAAGCCCCCGGTTTGACATCCATTGCTCCCGATGCCAGAAGACGCGTGCTCAAGCGCGCCCTACGTAGCCTAGTCTTCCACTTCGCCGATCAAAGCAATCAAGACATGTTGGTTGACGAGCTGCGCGGTCGGCGCGCCCGGAGCCGGCCAGGCAAGCTGGCCCAGCGTGTACCCGCCAATCAGGGGAATGTCCGGTAACGCCTCGCGGACCTGTTTGAAGAAGGCATCCATCCGGCCTTCCAGCAGGGCCTGCCAGGCCTGGTCGATCAACACCAGTCCGACCAGAGGCGCCGCCGAGCCCAGGGATCGGAGCGCCTCGCCGGCCGCCAATCGCGCGGCAGACAGGCAGGCATCCGGGTCGCCGACCATCAGATGCGCGGTCTGTCCTTCCGGCACGCGCGCATTCATGCGCAGGTTGCCGTCCACTTCCATGCGCAGCGGGCTGCGCAGCAGCAATGCTTCCGGTCCGCCGGTTTCGATTCCCAGCGCGTACAGGCGCACATAGTCGGAAAGGGGCGGAAACGCCCATTCGTTTTCCGGGTAACCCAGCGCTGCGGCGAACGCCCTGGCAGGCGCCACGTCGTCCAGGCCCTGCACCCACATATCCCGCACGCGCGTCACTTTCCAGGACCAACCGGTGTCCTTCCAGCCATGCCCCATGCCCAGGCCAAGCCGCAGTTGACCACCCAGGAACAACGCCGAGAGCGCCCCGCTCTCGGCATGATTACCACCCAGGCAAATCGTGCGACCCTGGCGATAATCTCCGCTGGCCAGACAACCGGCCACGTGAATATTCATCTGGTTGATGGTTTCGCACAACTGGCTCGCGTCGCCGTTCACGCCGTCTGCCGCCAGGAGCAGGGCCTGTGCGCTGGCCTGAATAATGCCCTGTGCCAGGCCGGCCTGGTTGCGCACGGCGCGGGCGAACTGGGTGGCCGCACCGTTTACGTCCTGCGCGAAATTCGCCAGCCAGTTGACGTGCGCCTTATACCCGCTGCCTGAAAGCAGCACGACGCCGATCGAACGGGGCTGTTCGCCGTCCGCCGAAAGCGGACAGGTCGTGCTGAATCCCCATACGGGTATATTCCCCAATTGCCCGATCAGGGTTTGCAAAATCTCGGGGCCGGAGAATTCCTGCGCCATAAATACCAACGCCAACGCCGGGCGGTTGCCGCCCAGCGCGTCCAATGCCTGTTGAACCGCCTGGCGGGCGGCTTCGCGGCCATCCCAGCCGCGGCCAAAACCGATCCCAGTCGATTTGCTCATCCTGTCCTCTACTGCTCGGCCACCGGCACGGTGATATGGAATGTGGTTCCTACCCGGTATTCACTTTCGAACCAGATCTTACCGCCCTGCATTTCCACCAGCGAGCGGGTGATGTTCAGGCCCAGGCCGGTGCCCGGAGCTTCACGCGTCTTCGGATCTTCCGATCGGAAGAATTTCTGGAAGATCTTCGTCTGGTCCTCTTCGGAAATGCCGATGCCATTATCGCGCACCCAGATGTGCACCACCTCGGCAGCGCCCTGTTCATCCCAGCGATTGGCCGTGCGTTCCGCGCTCAGCAGAATTTCACCGTCCTTGTCGGTGTACTTGTTGGCATTGCTCACCAGGTTCACCAGCACCTGAGTCAGGCGGACGCGGTCGGCCCACACCGGCGGCAAATCCTGCGGAAGAACGATCTCGAATTTTTGGTTCTTCTCTTCGATTTGCTTATGGGTCGAGCGGTTGATTTCTTCCACGATCTCGGCCAACTTGATGGCCTTGAAGTCCAAGCGCAAACGGCCAACCTCGATCTTGGTCACGTCGTTCAAATCAGAAATCAGCGTGTTCATGCGGTCGATATTGGAGCGAATGGTGGAGAGGAAATTGGTCTGGGCTTCGTTGATCGGGCCCACCGCCCCGACTGCCAGCAGCTCTGTGTAACCCTTGATGGAGGTCATCGGGTTTTTCAGTTCGTGCGCCACAAAGGAGACGAATTCGCTCTTGGCTAGGTTGGCCGCCTGGACCGCCGCATAGAGCTGCGCGTTGGCGATCGCGATGGAAGCGTGGTCGCTCAGGCGCAGCAGGAAGTTCATTTTCTCATCGCCGTACGATTCGGCCTGAAGCGATTCGAGCAGAATCAATCCGGTCGTCGCGGTTTCGCGCCGGATGGGAATAATCGTTTGATTTCGGGCTCCATGCAGCAACCCGCCTTCGCGCGCCACGGTCAACTGGCGCGGCGCGCCGCTCTCGACGACCTGCTCCAGTTGGAACTGATCGGAAGGCATGCGCCCTTCGGCGAAGATATCCAGTTCATTGGAATACCCTTGAGACGCCATGATTTGCAGGGTCTTATCCTGGACGATCGTGACCAGGCCGGCGCTGGCGCCGGATTGGCGCATGGCCCATTCCAGGGTGATGCGCATGGCCCGGGTGATATCCAGGCTGGTGTTCAATTCGCGGTCGATGCGCTGCATGACCTGCAATTCTTCCACGCGCGCCGAGAGTGCCTGATCGGTATTGGTATACAGGCGCGCGTTCTGGATGGCAACGCCGGCCTGGGCAGCGAAGGCCGAGAGCAGATCCTGATCGTCGATAGTGAAAGCCAGTCCGTCGCGCCGGTTGATCACTTCGATGACGCCGATGACCCTGTCCTGCACCATCAGCGGGATCACCAGCAGCGCCCGTGTCACAAAGCCGGTTTGCTTGTCAGGCTTGGAGAACCAGTCGGACGATTTTTGTACGTCGTTGACCATCACCGGCAGGCAGGTGCGCACGGATTTTCCGACCACACCCGAACCCGCCGGCACGCGCTGCCCGACCAACGTGTCGGCGACTTCACCGACCGCCACCGAGATGACCAGATCATCGGTTTGATCATCCACCATCAACAGGCTGCCGGCCTCGCAGTTCAGAATCTCGACCGCCTTGTTGAGGATGTTGCTTAACAGGGGTTTCAGTTCCAGCGTGGAAGTCAACTGGCGGGTCACTTCATTCAGGGTGGTCAACTGGCGGGTACGGCGTTCAGCCTCGCCCAGCAAACGCGCCTTAACGATCGCGCCGGCGACCTGGTCGGCAATTGCCTGCAGCAGGCCCAATTGTTCCTGTGTGTAATAGACGTTGGGTTCGCGGTCGGCCAGGCTGAGCAGGCCGATGGTTTCGGCGCCCGTATTGAGCGGCACGCACAACCAGGCGTGCCATTCGCTCGAGCCGCCCAACAAACCGCGGCGTTGAACTTCACGGCTGTAATCATCCGCGACCACCGGACGCCGCTGGTGAAGCACCTCATATTCGAGCGTGTGGGTGGCTTCAAGCGGTTTGTTTTCTTTCTGCGGGACGCGGTCGTCCTTTTCCACAACGAAAACCGGAATCAACTCGGAACGCGCAGAATCGTAGAGGATCAGCGAAAAATCGTCCGTTGGAATGATCTGCGTGGTTTGGGCGTAGATCAATTCGAAAATATCGTCCAACGAAATGGTGATATTCACTCCCTGAGCCACCCGGGTGAGCACGTTCATTTCCTGCATGCGCTTTTCCATGCTATCCATCACCTGGGCGCGTTCGATGGCCAGGGAAGCCTGATCGGAAAGCGAATCCAGGAAGCTCAAATCCCGGTTGGTAAAGACTTCACCCGAACGACGCTGCCCGAGGGCAATCCAGCCCGTCAACTGCTCCCGCCCGAGCAGCGGCACGTACACCTGCGAGCCCAACAGGCTGATGCGCACCGATTCGGGCTGCAGCGCGAGCGGCAGCGATTCGGCGGTATTGATATACAGCGGGGATTTACGCCCATTGAGCATCTGCACCAGCGCGCTGGAATGGGAAAACCGCAGGTCGCTGGTGGATTGGCCGTCCGCATCTTTGGCCGCCACGTACTGGTCGGTGAAAGAGTCCAGCACGAAAATGTGCAGACGCTGCGGCTGCATGGACTGTTCGATATACTGGCGAAGGACGGCCAAAATCTGGGATAATTCCACGGCTCCGGTCAGCTCCCCCGAAAAAGTCTTCAGGCGTTCCTGATAAGCCCGTTCGCCGCGGAAGAAAATCCGATCCAGCATGCGTTCCAGCCGCTGGCGAAGCGGCAGCAAAAACAATGCCAGCAGGAAGATGGCCAATCCGGCGATCAACGGGCTGTTCGGCCGCAGTACATTATCCAATGTCAGCCCCAACCCCGCGACCAGCAGGGCATAACCGACCGTGATCAAGACCGCCAGAACGCTGTACAACACGCCCCGGCTGATGACGAAATCGGTCTGGACGATGTTATGGCGCTGAATGGTGTAGCCCGTCACGAGCGGGAAGATGGCCATGGGCACCAGCAACAGCGGGGTAAAGGAATTTCCCGACCAGAGCGGCGTACCGATCAACCAACCGAGGATAAGGCCGAACGAAAGCAGCCCGCCCATTACGATCCAACGCAGTTGTTCGCGTTCCACCGGCGAACCGGTGCTGAAGGAGCGGCGCGCGAGCAGGACCAGGCCGGCCAAAATGCAAAGGACGGTAAAAACAAATTCGATTGTGACGGCCAAACGGTAGAGGGATGGTCTGCCAATGGCGCAAACCGCAAAACCGGCCAGCAAAATTGCGGCTGCAAACGGCATCCAGCGCAGCCAGCGTTTCCGATTGACCCAGGGCCGCGGCGTGGGGAACAGGAATGCCGCGGCTAGCATGGCCGCCCCGGCCAGGGCAACCGAAAGCAGCCACAGGCTCGAAAAAGCATGCGTGGTGTAGAAGTCGAATAAACCGGCCGTACTCACGCCCAGCGAAACCATGAAGATGCTCAGCGCCCGCCCACTGGGTGAATTGCGCCGCAGCAGGAAGAACCAGATTCCCGAAACCAGCAGAATCAGGCCGATCAAATACGGTAAATAGCAGAAAGTAAAACGATCCGCGGTGGGAAAGCGTGAAAGGCGTACATCCAGCGTGCGTTCCTCGCCGGCAGCGTTCATCAGAGATAACGTCGCCATATCGCCCGGCCGCGACGTTTCGAGAGCATACGCCAGGTCCTGGGCGGATCCGACGATCTGGCCATCAACCGTCACCAACCGGTCCCCATTGGCAGCTCCCAACGCCTGCGCGGCCCACGCGCTCGAAAACTGCGCCGGCGTCACATCGTTGACCAGCATGCCGGGTTCGAGAAAAACTCCGATGAAGGGCCGGGAGAGCCAGTGGGTCGCCAGGATTGGGTAAGCGACGAAGGCAATCAAAGCCGCGACCAGTAACAGGAGCACCAGCAGTTGCGGCATCCAGACATGCAAGGATTGTTGACGAAGTGTACGTGGGGAAGTTAATCGAGCTTCAGCCATCCGTTTTGTCTCTGTGATTTTCCTGATGATTCGATTGGTCGGCGCGTTTCTTCTTCTTCTGAATTGCGCCGGCATCCAGTTCCACCGGAAGCTGGGAATGATTGAGCAATTGCAATAAAACCCGAACTCGCTCGCTGCCGCTCAACCTCAGGTCAAAAATAGCTTCGTATCCGGCGAAGGGTCCGTCTTGGATCAATACTTCATCGCCGCTCTTCAAGCCATCGAACAGTTCACCGCCGGCCTCCGAGATTTCTCCCACGCGCTTGCGAATCGCTTGAATCAGGGCATCCGGCACCATGGCCGGCTCGCCCCCAAATGCAACCAGTCCTCGAGCGTGGGGCATCCACTGCAAAGTCGATAGTCCCAGGGCGTCCAGATCGATGTGCACGAACAGGTAACCGGGGAAATATGCCTTGATCTTCCGCGCCCGTGGGTTTACAGTCTGCACGCGGACGCGGGGATAGAACACCTGGATCTCGTGCATCTGAAGCTGTTTCCAGAGAAAATCTTCTTTATTAGGGTGGCTTTGAATGGCGTACCAAAACTGCGGCATGCTTCCCTCTGCCAGAAAAAACATTTTCCGTATTATAACAGCCGCCCTGTCTTTTCGATTTGCAGGGCGGCTTACAGAAATGTTGGTTGAATAGAATTTCCGGCAGAGACCATCCACTGTTATCCGGCGCCGCTGGCGCCTCCACCTCCGCCTCCTCCACCGCCGCTCGCGCCGCTGGCGCTGTCGGAACTGGCCGAGATGCCCGCCATCAAAGCCACCACATTGGCAGCCTGCATGTCATCCGCTGCGCGCAGCCAGGCCAACTGCGGTTGTAACCCCCGGTCTTGAAATGCCCTGGCCCAGCGGTCGCCGATATGAAACGCTGCGGCAAACGGCAGGTAATCATTCAACCATTCTTCCTGCAAAATGGACGCCTGAGATCGAACCTGCCCTTTTAAATAATCCGCGAAGGCCCACCACTGCTTTCGGGCCCTCAATCCCCGATCCGTCAGTACAAGCCAGTTGCTCGCCATGCTCAGGCAGGCTATGCTCAAGACAAACAGGGCAATCGAGAACCCCATCAGCAGCATTCCAACGAAGGCTCGGTTCTCACTCACCGCGCCGATCATAAACAGGCTGATAAAAAAGACCAGAATGGATAGGAGCATACCAATCACGCTCCATGAGGTAATCCGCCGGCGCTTCTGTCTGCGGACGGGGTCCATCCATTGTCCATTCAGCATGGTTTCAATGACCGTTTCCGAGAAGAGGCGCAGGCCGCGTTGTAAGCGTTCGATGGCCTTAGGCAATTCGACTGAATCCGAGATCTGACTGCTCCCGGGTTGGCGGTCGAAAACCAGGTCGTATGCGGTTTGTTCGTGCGGCCGCAGTGGAATATCGTTTACCACCGGCTCGCGGACTATCAGAAATACCTGTCGAGTGAGGAAACCCTTATGCCCAATCTGTTCCATCCGAACCCAGCCCCGCCGGGCCAGATCCAGCAAGGTTGCCACCGCCAATTCCAGGGGGACATTCGGCAAACTGAACAGGGCGCCGGCTTCGGCCGGGCTCAGTTCGTTGGGCGGTCGGGTGATAATCCCTTGCTCGAAAGTCTCAGAGCGGACCGGGTGATTGTTCCGCCAGAAGCGGGTCAACCCTAAACTGCCGAGGATCAGGCAGGCCAATCCTACCCCGGCGGCCCACGGAAAAGCCGCCCGGGTCTGGCGGGCGCGTTCCAATTGCACGGCCTGCCAGGCAGGGGGATGGGTCAACAGACTACCGCCCGGAAACGACAGTGTCAAAATGGCAGCCCGGTTGGCTGGGATATCCTGGGCTGTAAATATCAAGCTGTCCGGGGTGGCTTCTTCATTCCACGCCGCGCCGGTCAACCCGGCCGCGCCCGCGAGAGTCCGGCCAGCCGGCAGATGGATCATCATGGTACTGGATTGGATCTTGTATTCGTGGTCGCCCGGGATGAGATACCACTTGACTTGATCGGTATTACCGGCCACCCGGGTTGTTCCGCTGACGCGATATTTCAGGGTGAACGTGCGGGACTGGTCTGTGGTAGGCGCAAAATGCCAGCGTACATCGATCGGGTCGCTGGCGGATGAAATTTCCACCTGGCCGGCCTGCATGCCCCGCGGCAATTCGACCCCATCCATTGCAGCGCTGAGGATGTCGATGCGGTCGGTTTCGCTGCGATCCAATTGGCGAAAAGCGTAGGTATACGGTCCACCGCTGAACTGGAAAACGATCGTTTCCGTCACCAGCAGCGTACCCCCCTCCTCGATAACCACATCCGAATCGAAGCGCTCCGCCTGGTAGGATTTTCCCGCTGCCATCTGGAATGGAAAAACCAGGCAGAATAATACCAGCGCGCCGATCACATACCGAAAACGTTTCGCCATATCTCACCTTCTTATATCAGCGGGAATGGGTTTCAAAATTATGAGGATATTTTCATTGTAAATCACAATTATCCCAAATGATGGTAATCAAGACCTTTAATCCGATACGATTGGAATTTTCAGATATACTCATTCTTAATCGATCCGGTCAGCATTGCGGACGGAAAGTGGAAAGTCATATGTCCTCTTCTGATCTAAATGCCCGCTACTATGCGGGAGTTGCTCCGGAAATAGTCTGGCCCGTAGAGAGATACCTGCCGCCCGTGCGCGCTGGAATTTGGAGCGCCTGGCTGCAAGACCACATTACAGCCGGCGGCTGGGTGTTGGACCCGCTCGGGTCGCATCCGGGATTGGCCTTCGAGGCCGCCCGCGCCGGCTACCGGGTGCTGGCTACCGTTAATAATCCAATCTTCAGTTTCATGCTGGACGTGCTGGCGCGCGGCCCGGGCCGCGAAGATTTTCAGTCCGCGCTGGTCGAGCTGGCCGATTCCCGCCGCGGCGAAGAGCGCCTGGAGACGCACATCCAATCACTATATTTGAGCGCCTGCCCCAACTGCGGCCATATGATCCCAGCCCAGGCCTTTTTATGGGACCGCGACGCGCAAATCCCTTACGCCCGGGTGCTCCAATGCCAGCACTGCGCTTTCGAAGGCGAGGCCGCCCTGACCGAAAACGATCTCAGCCGCCTGGAACTTTCCAGCCGGGATGCGCAGCACCGCGCGCGGGCGATCGAGCGCATCGGCCCGACCGATACGGTCCAGCGCGATGCCGTCGCTGAAGCTTTGAAAACTTACCTGCCCCGGCCGCTTTATGCCCTCACCACCATGATCAACAAGGTCGATGCCCTGGCAATGCCGCCTGAAAAACGGCGCCTCGCCCAGGCGCTCCTGCTTTCGGTGTGCGATTCGGCCAACACCCTCTGGCCGGTCGCGGGTGGGCGCAGCCGCCCGCGCCAGTTGGGCGTACCCCCTCAGTTTCGTGAGAACAACCTCTGGCTGGCGCTGGAGGCTGCCGTCGAGGAATGGAGCAAGGCAGCGAAAAGCCTGTCCATCACCCACTGGCCCGACCTTCCTGCGGCCGGTGGTGGAATTTGCCTTTTCCCGGGCCGCATGCGCTCCCTGCTGCCGCTGCCCCCAAATGTCCATCCCGAGGCCGTCCTGCTCATCTTTCCGCGGCCCAACCAGGCCTTATGGACGCTTTCGGCGTTGTGGGCGGGCTGGATTTGGGGCCGCGAAGCCGTCCAACCCATGCGCAGCGTGCTGGATCGCAAGCACTTCGATTGGTACTGGCAGACCGGCGCCTTCCACGGGGCGCTATCAGGGCTGGCCCATCATCTCGGCCCAGATGTGCCCTGGTTCGCCGCCATCCCGGAAATTACGCCCGGCCTGCTGCTTTCATCCCTGACCGCCGCGCATTGCTCCGGACTTCAATTGACCGGGCTGGCTTTGGAAAGCGAAGCCGGCGAGGTACAACTGAGTTGGAAAGCCGGCAATACGACCCAGCCCACCCTCCGCAAGCCGGACGCCATCTACCGCCAGGCCATCCGCGCCCTGCTATTGCAGCAGGGCGAACCCGTATCTTATCTGCCGCTGTACACCGCCAGCCTGACGGCCCAGGCTGCCCAAAACAGCCTGCCCGATAAGATCGACGCCGTTCAGGTCGACCTGCTTAGCCGCGTTCAGGCTCAACTGGCGGCTGTTTTTGCCGACCGCGCCGAACTGGTCCATTTTCCCGGGGCTTCGCGCAGCGGTGAAAGCGGTCACTGGGGGTTGGCCCGCAAATCCGATACCGAAAGCCCGCTGGCCGACCGGGTCGAGATGGAAGTGGTGCGCTGCCTTCAGAAAAATCCGGGATGGTCCTTCGCCGCTCTATACGATGCATTGTGTTTGCAGTTCAGGGGGTTGCTCACGCCGCCCGAGGAATTGGTCCGGGCCGTTCTGGATTCCTACGCTGAAGTCGATCCGGACCAGCCCGATCGTTGGAGTCTCCGCCCTCAGGAGCATCCGGCGGCGCGGCGCGCGGATTTGGAAGCGGCGCGCGAGCTGCTCCTCAAGGTTGCCGCCACTCTGCGCCTCTCGGCCCAGGGCGACTCGCCCACCCTTTGGCGGGACAGCCAGGGAGAAATTTTGTATGCCTTCTACCCCATGGCATCCAGCCTGGTCAGCCGGTATGTGCTGAATCCCGATTCATCCATCCCGCCCCAACGCTGTGTGGTGGTCCTGCCGGGTGGGCGCGCCGGCCTTTTGGGTTACAAGCTCAAACGGGATCCCAACCTGGAACAGGCCTTCCGGGGCTGGCGGGTGCTCAAATTCCGGCACCTGCGCCGCCTCTCCGAATGGACCGACCTCAACCTCAACTCCTGGAACGATCTGCTGGACGCCGATCCGTTGGGCTGGGACGAAGCCACCCAGCTTTCCATTTTGTAGCATTTGAAGTAAATGACAAAAAAGCAGCGGTCGTAGTACCCGCTGCTTGATTTCTATCGATCGACGGCTAGGTTGGCGTGGCCGTGATATCTTCCGATGGAGGCGCCGGCGTCTCGGTTGGCGTAGGCGTCAGCGAAGGCTGCGGCGTGACGGTGCTGGTCGGCGTTTGCGTCACCGTCGGCGTCGAGGTCGGCGTGGGGGTCGGAACCTGCAAATCAATGTGGATGAGCCGTTCCGCGTAGGTATCCTCGGTGCTTTCCATGTAAATTCGCAGCGTAACCCGCCCGGCCGGGACTTCGCTTACGTCCCAGGTATAGATCTTCTCAGGATTTTGATACTGGGCCGTTTGATTGTCGAGAAGCGTCTTCCATTCAGCCGGTTCATCCCCGATGCCGTATTCCAGCCGCCATCGGCGCAGATCATCCGGCGTGTTGATGATGGCATAAATATCGATCGGATTCACCGTCAAGACATCGCCATCTTTCATCCCCGCAAACTGGATTGTCGGCCGGGCATCGCTCAACTGGCAATCCCGCTCGGGGACGAAGAAAATCGGATCGTCGAAGCCGTGATCGGAGGCCCACTTGCGCCCCTCATCAGTCTCACGCAGCCATTTCTTGGCGAAAGGATCGGTGACATTCATGGCCAGTTTTTCATCGACGTAATCCGAACAGGCCGCCGAAGCGCGCAGGCCCGTCCAAGTATCCACGGTTACCTTTTTCCAAAGGTCGTCGTCTTTGGTGGGCGGCAGTTGATCGTAGGCAAACAATTCGGTGTGTTGTTCAGGGCAGTATTCCGAAGGTTCGGCGCCGGAAATGGAACACACCACCCGCTCGACGATGCCGGCCGGACGCTGGAACGGCGTCGGGTTGCCGCCGGTCAACTGCGGCACCGCGAATTGCATAAAGCTCGACCAGATGGGCGCCGCGCCGGTCACCCCGGAGGTGTTCACCATGGGGGTGTAATCGGCGTTACCAACCCACACGCCCACGGACAGATCCGGCGTGTAACCAATGGTCCAGTTATCGCGATAATCATTGGTCGTTCCCGTCTTGACCGCCGCCTGGAAAGGCAGCGCCAGGACCGAGTTGGCCCCAAACATGGGCGCACGCGCCTGATTGTCGGACAGGATCGAGGAGATCAAATAGGCATGTTCCGGCCGGACCACCTGCTCGGCCGTTGGCGGCTTGTACTCGTACACCACGTTACCCTGGTAATCGACGATCTTGGTGATCGCCACCGGGGGCACTTTCTGGCCGCTGTTGGCAAAGACGCCGAACGCGCTGGTCATTTCGAGCACCGTGACCTCGCCGCCGCCGAGCGTCAGAGCCAGGCCGTAATCGTTGCGGGTCAGCGTTGTGATGCCCAGCCGTTCGGCCATGCTGATCAGGCCTTCTTTCTGGGCCGTGGAGGGATCGTCGTAAACGCCGACGAACTGAAGCGTCTTGACGGCCGGGATGTTGTACGAATTCGCCAGGGCATCCCGAACCGATACCGGACCGTGGAACCGTCCATCGTAATTGACCGGCACGTATTTGGGGCTGGGGTCAGATTCAAGGCCGGACGGCGGAAATTCACTGGGCACATCCCAGAGCAGCGTCGCGGGCGTCCACCCTTTTTCGAAAGCGGCGACGTAAGTCAGGGGTTTGATGGAGGAACCCGGCTGACGCGGGCTGATGGCCATGTTGACCTGCCCGGAGATGGCTTCGTTGTTGAAATCCGCCGACCCGACCATGGCCAGAATTTCACCCGTGTTGGGCCGGATGGCGACCAACGCGCCGTCCGTCACATTGCGATCCGCCAGCGAAGATACCTGTTCCTTGACGATATTCTCAGCCTGCTCCTGCAGGGTGGGATCGATGGTCGTGTAGACTGTAAAACCAGAGCGATAGATCGTCTGGGCGTCGAACATATTCTCGAGCTGGTCGGTGACGTAAAAGACCCAGTGCGGGAAGCGGATGGATCCGTTGTCCTGCTGGAAGGCATAGCCTTCGATATCCCCCACTGCGGTCGAGAGCATGGTGGGGTCGACGCACACTTTTTGAACGTTGGTGCTGACGAATATGCAGTCTTTCTCCTGGCTGTCCTGGTACATCAAGACCAGCACCGTCTTGAAACGGTTAAGGGTCTGCTCGCGATTGGTAAAGATATCGTAAACCGCTGGCGCCTGGGGCAGGCCGGCCAAGAAAGCCGCCTGTCCGGGGGTGAGCTTTTCAGCCGTGGTGTTGAAATAAGTCTCGGCCGCCGCTTCGATGCCGTAAGCCCGATTGCCGTAAAAGTTTTCGTTCAAATACAGTTCGAGGATCTGATCCTTGGTGTAGCGGCGGGTCATTTCAGCCGCCAGAACGATCTCGCGCGTCTTTCGTTGGACGGTGCGCTCGTATTTTTCATCCGGCAGCAGCAGGGTGCGGGCTAATTGCTGGGTGATGGTGGAAGCTCCGGAGGTGGTTTCACCGGTGGTGTAGTTCTGCACCATGGCTCGAACGATGGCCGACAGGTCGAATCCCGGATGGTTGTAGAATTCCTTATCCTCAGTTGCAAGCGTGGCCGCGATGATATAAGGCGACATGCGGTCCAGAGCGACATACGTCCTGCGGCCGGCATTGGGATCCAGAATTTCGTAGATGGTATTTCCGTTGCGGTCGAGAATGCGGGTGGTTTCAAATTGCGAAGCGCGCGCCTGCAAGTCTTCGACGCTGGGCAGGGATGCGGCAATCGAAAAATACTGGTAGATCAGGAAGGTGCCCGCGATTACCATCACGATGATGCCGGCAAAGAGCATGGCGATCAAACCGCGCAAGAAGCAGCCCATGGAGCGTTTCTTGGCGGCCGGTTTGCCGCCCGGTTTTCCGGCAGCCTGGGCCTTCGGCGGAACGGATGGCGGAATTGGCGGCATGCCGGCGGGGCGCTGGCCGGTGGCCTGCGTCGTTCGGTTGGGGCCGGTGATGTGCTGGGGTGGGTAAAGCGGCGGCGGCGCCGAGGTCGGGCTGCGGCGGTTGGAATAGGCGGACGAAGAGACGCGCGTGGCGTTCAGATCCACTTCTTCGATATGACGCGGCAGATCCGAGGAACCCGGCGGCACCCCGACCGGAGGCAAGGTTTGGTCCAGGTTGGTCGGCCGGTGGGCCGGCATGGCGCGGGTGACCTGCTGGTTGGGTGGGAGGCTGGCCTGGGTGGCCTGCTGGTCGGCCGGCAAATTGGCTCGCGTTTCCTGCTGGTCGAAGGGTAAACTCGCCCGGGTTGCCTGTTGGTCCGGTGGCAGGATAGCCTGCGTCTCCGCGGAATACGGCGAAGGAGGGGGGGGCTCACGGAGCTTATCCTGAGCCGCTTCCGTTTCGCCAGGCGTGGAATGAGGGATACGATCTTCCGGCGAAACGGGCTGCGTGATATCCCCCTCCATCGGCTGTGTAGCATCTTGATGGACCGGGGAATCAACAGACGGCTCACCGCCCGGCGTGGCGGGATTAGCTGCCGGACCCATTTTCACAGGTTGTGTACTTTCGTTGGTTTCGGCCGGAATATCATTTTGCTCCGGCTTTTGGGGTTGTTCTTTTGGGGTTTTCTCTTTTTCTTCCATATATAAACGCTATTTTACCAGAAAGGCTAAGGTCGAATTCTAGCACACCCCTTTTGAATTGACCATAAGCATATCTCATCTTACAATGGACGCATGTCAGTGGAAAATGGTTCCACGCCTCCCACCGGACGATATACGCTGGCTGCGGATGTGCGCTTCTCCCAGCCGGATTATGTCAATGATATTTCCTGGGAATTTTCCACCCGCAAGGGTGAAGCCTTCCCTTTCTCACTGAATACCACCTTTGGCCTGCGCGCGTTATCCATGCGTATGTTTCCGCGCCTGGTCCGCGCAGAAATCGGGCCTAACCATAACACCCAACCGGGCCTGAACCTGCGCATCCTGGGCTGTTATCCAAACTTTTTACGATTGGTTTGCCAGCCGTTGGCCGGCGTCGAATTGATGGCAGAGTTCTGGGTGCCGTCTTCACACGTCATCAGCGGGAAGCTTACCCTCACCAACCGTAGCGTTCTGAACCAGCAGTTGCGCTTCGATTGGGCTGCACTGCTCACGCCGATGGATCAGGGCCACGGCATGGCCGCCCTGCCGATGGGGAAGACTTATGTTCTGGAAGGGCAAACCCGCGATCTCTATCCGGTCTGTTTTCTCACCGGCGGCCCGAAACCCGGCCCGAGTTCCTTCCCGACCCTGGGTTATGATATCGACCTGTATCCGGGCAGCAATGTCCGCTATGTCTGGGCGTTGGCAGCCCTGGGAAACCCGGAAACCTCTCTGGACTTGGCCCAGGCCACAGCCAATCGCGATTGGGATCCCGAGATTGCGCGTCTTGAGCTCCTGAATACCAGCCAGACTCTGAAAGTGATCACCGGAAATGCCAACTGGAATGCCGCGTTTGCCAGCGCTCAACGCACCGCATTCCAACTGTTTTTCCCGGCTGGAGCAGATTTTCCCGCATCCTCATTTGTGCAACAGCGCAATCCCGACAACGGTTTTTCTATGCGCGGTGACGGCACAGATTACAACCCGCGCTGGAGCGGCCAGACCGCGCTGGACGCCTGGTATCTGAACAACCTGATTCTTCCCACGGCGCCCGATTTGGCAGCCGGGGTGATCGATAATTTTTTGGCCGTGCAGGAAGCCAACGGCGAAATCGATTGGAAACCCGGCCTGGGCGGCCAACGCGTTCATATGCTGACCCAGCCTCTGCTGGCGACCATCAGTTGGAAGATCCATGCCTCTCATCCGGATAAGGCCTGGCTGGAGAAGATCTTCCCCGAACTATTGCGTTTCTTCGAAGCCTGGTTTTCCCCGGCCCACGACCAGGATGGCGATGGTTATCCGGAATGGAATCACCGGGCACAGACCGGTCTGGATGACCACCCGCTTTTCGACCGCTGGCAACCCGCCAATCAGGGCGTCAACCCGACCGACGTCGAAACGCCGGTGCTGGCGGCCATGCTCTACCGCGAAGCCCACAGCCTGATTTCCATTGCCGCTTTCGTTGGACGGGAAGATGCGATCGAGGGTCTGCAACGCCGCGCCCGGAACCTGGCCGAACAGGTCGAAACGACCTGGGATCAGCTCGAGAACACGTATACCTATCGAGACATGCTGACCGGTCAGCGCCCGCGGGGCGCAAACCTGCTGTTGTTCCACGGTTCGGGCAAGCATGACCTTCGCCAGAACCTGGAAACCCCTCAAAAGCTGCTGCTTTCCCTGTACGGTGATTCGAGCCAGACCCGTAAGGCCACTTTTTCCATCTGCGGGCATGTAAATGGCAATCCCGTTCAGGAAGCCATCCTGCCGGGCCAGATCCATTGGATGAACCACACCGGTCATGCCGTCACGCAATCCCGTTTCACGAGCGTCGAGGAAATCGAAATCCGGGGATTGCCGGAAAGCGATCACGGCTTGCTTCGCACTGCGGATCTTACCCGAAAGGACATCAGCCTGCTCCTGCCGCTGTGGGCGAATATTCCCTCTCAGGATCGCGCGCTGCAACTCATTCAGGAAACCATCCTCCCGCAATTTCGACAGGCTTTCGGTCTACCGGTTTGCCCCAGCAGCCATCTCCTGCCCGACCAACAGCATCTCAACCGCGTCTTTCTACCCTGGAACCAGTTTATCCTCGAGGGCCTTCTGGCGTATGGCTTTCAAGAGACAGCCGCCGATCTGTTCACCCGAATAATGAACGGCATCTGTCAGAATTTGGAACTGGACGGCCATTTCCACGAATTCTTCTCCGCCGCCAACGGTAAATCCGGCGGCGATATCGACACGCTCGCTTCTCTGCCGCCGCTCGGCCTGTTTTTGCAAATTCTGGGACTACGCAACCTATCTGATCATGAAATAATCCTGCAAGGTCTTAACCCATTTCCCTGGCCAGTTACGGTACAATATCGAGGAATACTGTTATCATTTTTCGCCGACCGGACCGAGGTCAAAAGCGCCAATGGTTTCAATACCACCCTGAATACCCCGGATCCACAGCGCATCATTCTGACTTGATTTTTCTTGCAACCCGGAAAGAAAGGAGCATCGTCCAAATGGAACATCCACAAACGAAAACCGATACGATGTTGCTCGCCATCGTTCAAGCGCAGGATGCCGAAAGCGCTGAACTTGCCTTACTGCGATTGAATTTGCACGTCACCAGACTACCCAGCGTAGGCGGTTTCTTAGGCCGCCGGAATGCCACTCTGATGATCGGGTTGCCCGCTAACCTGCAGCCTCAGGCCATGGCGGCACTGGATGAAAATTGCCGCCAACGCGTGGAATATATTGCCGTCCCGTTGGAAAGCGCCCCATTACCACTGCCGGCTCCCACCCCCATCACCATCGGGGGAGCGACCATTTTTGCGCTGGAAGTCGAACGCTTCGAGGAGTTTTAGCCATGAAACTGATCATTGCCATCATTCGGGATATCGATAACGACACGGTTTCACACGGATTGACTTCGGCTGGTTTGCGGGTTACCCAGGTTGCCTCCACCGGCGGATTCCTGCGGCGCGGTAACTCGACCCTCTTGATCGGCCTGGAAGACGAGCAGGTGGAATCGGCGATCGAGATCATTCGCAAGAATTGTTCGCCGGTCACCGACAGCGAAACCCGCCGGGCTTCCATTTTCGTGCTCAACGTCAACCAATACGTTCACTTCTAACCCACCAGGATCGGGGATAGCCATGAATGAAACGAATTCACTTCCTGGAAATGCCGCACAGCGCCCCGGCCTGGTGACCACACTGGCCGCCCTGACGCTAACCAGCGGAATCATCAACCTGTTCTTCGCGCTTGGCATCACCGCCCTGCTGGTGATCGGCACGCTCGGGATCGGGCTGTTCATCTGCGCCCCGTTCACCGTCCTGCCGGCCATCCTGGGCGTTTTCGAGATCATCTACGGAGCGCGCCTGCTTTCCGACTCGACTTATCCGCCTCGTCCCAGTCCGGTGATCGCCTACCTGGAAATTGCGACCTTGATCTACGCCAATATCGTCGGCGTCGCGGTGGGCATTATCGCCCTGGTGATCTACAACGATGAGGCCGTGAAAGCCTATTTTTCACGGATCGTCTGAGTTGAGAGAAATTAAAAACGGCGCTCGCTTGCGGCGCCGTTTTTTGATTCAGCCCTTACTCATGAAATTCTTCGACCTGGTAGATCTGAACGATCAGATGTTTCTTTCGCCAGGTATTCTCAGCCGCGCCCATTTTGGCGCACAAATGGGATAGAAATTCCGCCGGTCCGGGCAATTTCTCCCATACCTGGGGTAAAAATGTAGCCCGCCTCAGGCCATCTCGCAAAATGACGCCGTCCACGCCCGGTCGCAAACGGCTGATCAGATCTTCGGGTGTGTCGTATTCAAGCGGCTGCGGCGGCGTCAGTCGTGAAATCTCGATTTGAATGTGGGGCACCTCTTTGGGACGGACCGGGTAAAAACGAAAATCCTCCTGAGCGGCGGCCACGGCGTGTTCGCGCACATCCTCCGCCAGAGGTTGGTACGCCTCCAGAGCGCCAATGCAACCGCGTAATTCGCCATCCTCCGTCAAGGTGACGAAAGAGGCGCCGTTTTCACGCAGAGCGGTTGGCAGGTCTTCCAGGTTCAGCGCCGGCAGAGGATGTTCGTTGACGGCCGCTTCGATGGACTCTCGCGCCAGGCGCAGCAACAGCTTTCGTTCGTCTTCACTCAACCGAGTTGTGTTCATGGTTTCAACTTTCTGTACACCCGATTGTGGTACACCAGAGGGTCTGCTTCTTGCAACGTATCCACCGCGGTCACTTCACCGATAAACAGGGTGGAGTTCGGCAGCGGGTATGAGAAAACGACCCGGCAATCCAGAAACGCCAGCCCGCCGCGGATGAAAGGGACTCCGCTTTGGATTGAAAACGTATCCAGTCCTTCGAAACGATTGTCTTCCGGCGCGGCGCGACCGGCGAACCGATCGGCGATGGAGGCCTGGTCTGCGCCTAGAATCGTCACGCCAAAAACGCCTGAGCGTTTGACAAGTTCGAAGGTCCGGGTGCCATTTGCTAGGGTAACCGACACCATCGGAGGGTCGAGCGAAATCGAGGTCAGTGAATTGACCGTCATTCCATGCTGCGAATCACCATATTGACTGGTCACGATTGAAACTCCCGTGGTCCAGTGACGCATCGCCTGACGGAGAGAGTCGGAGAGTTCTTGCATCAACTTGATCATACTCCTTTAGTAGGATTAATCAACACGGCTCAAGTGATCCATTCAAGCATCGAACGCCAACGGCAAATTGGCATCCCGAAAGGGCTTGCGTATAGCAGGCGGTTTAAGGTACTATCATACTACTTATGAGCGAAAATACTTCCCCGACCCCCCGAAAATTCACACCCGCTTCCAATCGGTTTAGCGTCTGGAACACCCTGACTACCGTGATTGGCGTGGGTATCATTCTGGCGACCCTGTTCACCCTGTTCACGCCCGCTGTGCTGTTCTCCAACGAGATGCTCAACCAGATGTTTGCGTCCTGGCAGAGCTCCCCATCCGGGCAGTCTGCAGTCGGCACGCCTGAGACCACCGCCCTGCCCTCGACACGAATAGGCATCGTCGCCGGCCACTGGGGGAATGATTCGGGCTCGGTTTGCAGCGACGGCCTCACTGAAATGCAGGTCAACCTGGAAATTGCCACCCGGGTCCAAAAATCGCTCATCGCCGACGGGTACCAGGTTGATTTACTCGAAGAGTTCGACCCGCGCCTCAGCCAGTATCGGGCGGCCGCTCTGGTTTCCATCCATAACGACTCGTGCGATTACATCAATGACGAAGCTACCGGCTTCAAAGTGGCAGCGGCTTCGTCCTCGGCCTATCCGGAGAAAGCGGCCCGCCTGCAGGACTGCCTGATCGATCGCTATCAAAAAGCGACCGGGTTGGTTTTTCACTACAATACCATCACCCCGGATATGACCAGTTACCACACTTTCAACGAAATTCACTCCGACACGACGGCCGCCATCATCGAAACCGGATTCCTTAATCTCGACCGTGAGATCCTGACTCAGCATACCGATCAGGTCGCGCAAGGGATCACCGACGGCATCCTGTGTTACCTGCGCAATGAGCCGATCTCCGAGAACGTTCCCACCGCATCGCCAACGCCATGAGCCAACCGGATCCTTCGCGCGCCAACCTCGCCCTACAACAAGCCCGCCAGGCCCTAAACCTCGGAAAACGCACCGAGGCGCGCCGTTTTGCCATGGAAGCCGCGCGCAATAATCCGCAGTTGGAAGAGGCCTGGCTGATACTGGCCGCCCTGGCCAGCCCGGAAGCCAGCCTGACCTACCTGCAGCGCGCTTTGGAGATCAATCCTGCCAGTGAACGTGCCCAACGCGGTATGGCATGGGCTCTAAAACGCAAGGCTGAAAGCAGCCAACCTACCGCGCCCTTCACGGTTCAGGCGACCACGCGGCCCATTTCCATCCATCCAATTTCTCCCGCATCCGCGCCTGCCTCCATGCCTGTGGCGTCCACGCCGGTCGCCCCATCGATTCAACCCGCCCGCGAAAGAACGCGGCCCGCTCCGGCCCAACCGGTGGTTGTAAAACCCGCGCGCCGGAAAAGCACCTGGGTGTGGGGCCTTCTGGCCCTTGTACTGATCGTTTGCCTGAGCGTGGCAGCCTGGTTCGCGTTGCCCACATTGACCGCGGTTGCCAACAGCGGCGCGGCCCAGCGTCCGCAGGGCGCGCTGGTCAAACCCAGCCTCACGCCGACCTTGACGCCGACTCCCACGGCCACGTTCACGCCCACCATTACCCCCAGCCCAACCCCCACTCCAACCGAGACGCCGACGCCGATTCCAACCGACACGCCCGAACCGCAGCCAACTCAACCCGGCGCCATCAGCCAGTTGCAGCGCCCGGACGGGGTCGATGCGGGGGAGATATGGGTGGATGTCGACCTGACCAACCAGCGTTCCTATCTTGTCGAAGATGAAACGGTCATCGGTTGGTTCGTTGTTTCAACCGGCACCTGGCAGCACCCGACGGTGACCGGCCTGTATAATATCTACGTCAAATACCGCTATGCCGACATGTCCGGTCCGGGTTACTACCTGCCGGACGTGCCCTACGTGATGTATTTCTACAAGGGTTACGGATTGCACGGCACTTACTGGCACAGTAATTTTGGCGTCCCCATGAGTCATGGCTGCGTCAACTATCGCACCGAGGACGCCGGTTTCATTTACGAACGCGTCGAAGTAGGCACACCGGTTTACGTTCATTATTAAGGGCAGACCCAGTGGCCGCGACCGGTACCCCCTCCCTCAACCGTCGGGATTTTCTGAAACTGGCCGGCGCTACTCTGGCAGCAGTCTTTCTGCCGCCTGGTACGCACCCGGTGAGCGCCCAGGCGCCAACCCAGTTCACTGAATCTCCGCGCCTGGGTCGGATTATCGCCGACAACACCCGGGTTTACGATAAGCCCAGCTTGAACGCCAATGTACTCAAGAAATTCTTTGCCGATCAAATTTATTCCATCACCGATGTGACGATTGGCGACGAAGAGCCCGCCTATAACCGGGTCTGGTATGAATTGAACGGCGAGGGCTATGTTCATTCCGGCGGCGTCCATCCGGTGGATGTCCGGCCGAATGAACCGGTCAGTAAGATTCCCGGCGAAGGCCGTCTGGCCGAGGTCACTGTCCCGTATACCGATAGCACCTGGAGTCCGCTGCGCACCGAATCCGTCGTCTACCGGTTGTACTATGGAACCACCTACTGGATCACCGGCGTCATCGCCGACGCGGAAGGCGTTCCCTGGTACAGTTACTATGATGAAAAATGGAAACTGACCTTCTATGCCAAGGCGTCCCACCTGCACCTGATCGAACCGGAGGAGTTGAAGCCCATCTCGCCGGAAGTGCCGGCCGAGAGGAAACGCATCGAGATCCTGCTGGACGAGCAGGCAGTCGTTGCGTACGAGTACGATCATCCCGTCTTCATGTGCCGCGCCGCCACCGGAGCGCACTTCAGCGACGGCGATTTTCGCACGCCGGCTGGCCGTTACCTCATGAATCGAAAGCGCCCGTCCCGTCACATGGCAGACGGCGACTTTGCCGCCCCGGCCAGCTATGATCTGCCCGGCGTTCCCTGGGTGAGCTATTTGACCGACAGCGGTATCTCATTTCACGGCACCTACTGGCACAACGATTTCGGCAAACCGCGCAGTCACGGCTGCATCAACATGCCCTCGCCCGGCGCGCGTTGGATTTATCAATGGACGAACCCGGACGTTCCCTGGGGCGAGCGATTGTTCCAGAACGATCCCGGAACCATCGTGGACGTAATCTAGTCCTCATCCAAATATTAACCAAAACCTGATACAATAAATCCAGAAAAGGATTTTCTAAACCGTCGAGGTTTGCATGCGAAAAGCACTCTTTGAAGGACTGGTGGTCGACGAAAACGGCAATCTTGTAACGACCGGTTATGTTGGCGATGAACCATGCTATATCGTCAACGATTCAGGTTTTCTCCGCCACGTACCTTCCGAGCAGGTCGACCGTCAGGTTCTGCAGATGATGGGCGAGCAGATCGAAGGCCATGAAGATGAAATCAGCGAGCAAACCGCTAAAATGCTCGGCCAGGAAGACATTTTCACCCGCGCCATGTTGCTCAATCAGATCAAGCAGATGGATAAACAATTCGAATCCCTGCTCCAGACGGGCATTCCGGAAGACGCCCGCGCTTATATGGGAATGATGGGCTTTAAAATTGTGATCGACATGCACGGTGAAATCGTGCGCGTCGATCAGCCTTCGGCTCCGAGCGATGAGGGCGAATAATCCATCCGATACCGGACTCCGATGTAATTCTTATATCCGATTGCTAAAATAAAATACTTTAGTAGTATGTTAGGCGGAGAAACCCAAGATGATGACATCGGATAATATCGTCGATGTAAACGAAACAGATTTCGAGTATGAGGTCATCTCATACTCTGAGAATATCCCGGTGGTGGTGGAGTTCTGGGCGACCTGGTGCAAGCCGTGCAAAACCCTCGGCCCCATGCTGGAAACGCTGGCGCGTGAAGCTCAGGGGACTTTCCGGTTGGCGCGCGTGGACGTGGACGCCAATCCGAATCTGGCCTTGCACTACAACGTGCGCAGCATCCCCACCGTCAAAGCCTTCAGCCAGGGCGAAGTGGTGGGCGAGTTCACAGGTCTGCAACCCGAAGAGCGCGTGCGGGAGTTTCTGGCGCGCATCACCCCGCCCAGTCCCCTCTCGCTGGCCGTCGAAAAAGGCAACAGCATGCTGCAGGAACATGATTGGCAGGAAGCTGAAAGTATTTTTGGCGATGTGTTGGATCAAGCCCCTCAGCACCCCGAGGCGCTGCTCGGCATGGCGATTGCGGTATTGGGCCAGGGATACGGCAATGAGGCCCTGGAAATCCTGCACGCTTTTCCAGCCAGCCGCGAATACACCCGGGCCCAACGGCTGCTGCCGTTAGCCGAGGCGCTCGAAAAAAGCGAAAACGGCCTGCTCCCGGACGAAACTGACCTGGACGCAGCCTTTGGCAACTCCGTTCGCCTGGCCGGACGCGGCAATTTGCTGGCGGCCTTGGATGGGCTGTTGGATATCCTGCGCCAGGACAAACACTACCGCCACGATGCCGCCCGGCAGGTGTTTTTGGGCCTGCTGGAACTGCTGGGCGATTCAGACCCTCAATCGCGTACCTACCGATCGGAATTGGCCGCGATCTTATTCTAATGGATCGAAAGAAAAGCCCGGCAGCCAGAATTCCCGCTGCCGGGCTTTTGTGAATCGAATGGGTTGGCTTACTTGGTGAGCGTCAGCGTGCCCCAGGTGCCCGGATCGAGGAAATTGCGGTCTTCCAGGTTCGAGACCATGCTTTGCTGCTCTTTCGAGCCGGCTTTATCATCGTCGGAAATCGAAAGGCCGAAACCGAACTGGCCGCCGGAGGCCGGCGTGACCCCCAGAGTCTTCCAGGGGATGGCAAACTCGACCCGATACACTCCGGTCGAGGAGACCGCCGCGATCTTAACATCACTCAGGTTGCCCGCCTTGCCCGAAGGATACCAGAGGTAAGCTGAGGTGGCGCCGCCGATCTTATCCTTGCCCGCCGAAATGCCGATCTGATAATCGTCGTTGCTCAGGCTACGAACGGCAAAATCGCCCCACAGGTCCGAGTCGAACAGCAATTCGATGCTGTCGCCCTTGTAGATCTCTGCGCCGGTGGCATTCTGCACGTAGGTATCATCCAGCACCTTGACCGCGACGTACAGGTAGGTGTTATCCCAGCCGACCCGGAAAGAGCCTTCCAGATCGTCGCTGTTCTTCCAGTTACCCGCGCCGAAGACGACAAAGCGCGCCGGATAGGCATCCGTTTTCCATTCACCCCAATCGCCGTCGATTTTCGGTGCCGTCGCCAGATAGGCTGCCTTGATGGCCGGCCCCGGGCGGGTCACCGCCGTGGCGGAAGGCGGCACTTTGGTGGGCGTGGCCGATGCAGCCTGGGTGGCAGTCGCTGCGGGAGGTGTCGTGGTGGCTACCACGACCGATCCGCTGGTCGCGGTCACCAGGGCGGGCGGCGTGACCGTTGGCGGAATGCCCCCCGGCGCGAACAACGCGGTCAGCGTCAAGTTCGGTGTGGGGAATAGATCCTGGGTAGGCTTTGCCTGACCGGGCAGGTTGCAGGCCGTCAGCAAACTGACCACACAGAGCAAAGACAAAATCACGAACCCTTTCTTGCTCATTCATTCCTCCTTTGTTCTTCACGACACGAATTCATTATATCAACGCTGCGATCAAATCAGTTATAATTATTTCCGGGGAGTCGCTCCATGGATAAATCTCCACTGATCACATCTAATCACAGCGCCCTTTTTCAAATTGATGTCTATGTTGTGGTTTTCACGCTGCGAGAAAATCGTCTCCAGGTTCTGCTCAACGATTTACCGTCCGCAGGCGCTTGGCAAATCCCGGGCCTGGCGCTTCCAACCGATCTGTCGTTGGAAGAAACCGCCGCTCAATGCGTTGCGAAATATACTGGGTTGCATGAAGCATACCTGGAGCAGCTTTATACATATGGTGACCCGGATCGCAATGCCGTCTCGGTGGTGTATTTTGCCCTGGTGCCGGCCGATTCTCTCCTCACCCCTTTAGACGAATCTGCGGCCGATTGGTTCCCGGTCGACACGCTTCCGCCGCTTATTCTCGATCACGGCGACATCCTGACCTACGCGCTGCGCCGCCTGCGCTATAAGTTGGAATACAGCGCGGTCGGATTCGAACTGCTGCCCGACTATTTCAGCCTGTCCGAGCTGCAATCCACCTATGAAATTATTCTGGGTGAAAAACTGGATAAACGCAATTTCCGCCGGCGCATCCTGCAGGCCGGCATCATCGAAAGCACGCCCCGCCGCCGCACAGGCGAAGGCCGCCCGGCCCAGTTGTACCGCTACCGGCCGGACGCCGTGGCCGAGGTCAAGGCGAGACGGTTGTTCCCGTAGTCAGATCGATATTCCCGTTCCAGTAAGCTGAAATAGAATTGATCGACCCATTGACCGCGCCAATAATATTCCTCTCTGAAGACACCCTGCTTTGACATGCCGGCTTTTTGCATGACAGAAGCGGAGCGCAAATTCTCGGAATTGCACATCCCCACAATTTTATGAGCCCCCAATTCTCCGAAAATAAAGGAGATCAAAAGGCGAACGCTCTCCAGGCAAAAACCATTCCCTTGAAATTCTGGGAGCAGGGCATATCCGATCTCCCAGATTTTCCGTTCGCCAATATATTGCCATGTATAGACGACGCCTACCGGAACGCCATCCGAAATTCGCCGGACAATAAAATCATAAACATCATCCCGGTTGATTCTGTCGGTAAATTTCCTGCGGACAAGCTTTTCGTCTGTGATTACAGATTCTTCGTAATACCATAAGGTCACGTCTGTTTCTACTCTACACATGAAATCCATGTGCTCAGGTGTGATCGGAACAAGCTCGATTCTTTGCCCGCAAATCAAATGGTGCTTACTCTTCTTGGTTATCTCATTTTGCATGTATGTTTCTCGAAACAATTAGTTTTTTGATTTCATTACTTCAAGAACTTATACCACATTGCCGCAGTTGCCAGGAATAGAATTTTAAATCCTAGACTCCGCTTTCATCGAATTCCGGGATGAAACTCTCTATCGCCGTTTCGCCATCCTGCACGAAAGCATGGGTCACGTCGATGGAAACGGCAAAATCGACCAGTTCATCATACTCCGCCGGCGTGATCTTTCGATTGAGTTCGGGATATTTCTCGATACCGGGGAGCGGCGTATATTGGTTCATGATGCTGACGTAGATCGAATTTCCAAAGGTCTGATGCAGATACCGGATGACGTCCTTTGAATCCTGAAGGCAGCCCGGCAGGGTCAGGTGCCGCACGACCACGCCTTTCTTCATCATCCCATGCTCATCGAAAACCGGTTCGCCCACCTGGCGCAGCATTTCTTTTACCGCCGCAGATGCATGTTCAAAATAATCCGCGCAGTTCGAATACTTTTTGGCGATCTCCGCTGATACATATTTGAAATCCGGCAGGTAGATATCGACGATTCCGTCAAGCAATTTCAGGGTTTCGACTTTTTCGTATCCGCCGCAGTTATAAACGATCGGGAGGTCCAGGCCTTGTTCCCGCGCCAGCAGAACCGCGGTGACGATCTGGGGGACGTAGTGGCTCGGCGTCACCAGGTTGATGTTGTTTGCGCCCTGCCCTTTTAACTCCAGAAAGATTTCCACCAACCGTTCGATCGTGATCTTCTTCCCGGTCAGCCCCCTGGAGATTTTCTTGTTCTGGCAGTAGACGCAGCCTACCGGGCAGCCGGAGAAGAACACCGCCCCCGAACCCGCTTCACCCGAAATACAGGGCTCCTCCCATAGATGCAGCGCCGCTCGCGCCACCACCAATTCTTCCGATTCCCGGCAATACCCTTTTCGCCCGTTCGTGCGGTCGATGTGGCAATTCCGCGGGCATAACGTGCAATCCTGTAATAAAGAATTTTCCATCGAATTCCTCTCATCCCGATTGGCCGCTTTTTCGACTCGCTGCCGGTCGAAAACGCCCCTTCCGGGATGCATACCTTATTCATCCATTCCATTTCATCAAAGCAATGGTTTCGATATGGTAGGTCTGGGGAAATAAATCGAAAGGCGTCGCTTCGACCAATTGATACCCCCCGGCCGTCAGGCGCTTGATGTCGCGCGCCAGGGTGGCCGGATCGCAGGAAACATACGCCAGGATCTGCGGCGCCAGTGCCATGATGGCATCCAGCGCGGCGCGCTCCAATCCGGCCCGCGGCGGATCGACCAGCACCACATCCGGCTTCACATCCAGGGCCGGCAGGACTATCTCCGCCGCCCCGACGTACAACTCGACGTTGTCGCGGTCGTCCAGATTGGCCGCGTAATCATTGCAGGCCGATTCCGAAAGCTCCACGCCCACGCAGCGCCCTACAAGCGGCGCCATAAAGGCCGAGAAGAGCCCCACCCCACAGTAGACATCCAGCAAGGTCGTATCCTGGGTCAGCGGCAGGCGCTCCAACAGGTGCTTCACCATCGCGCCTGCCTGCTGCGTGTTGACCTGAAAAAACGAACCCGCCGTCACCCGGAAGGGTTTATCCAGCACCTCGATCACCAATCCATCGTCCCCGGCCAGCACCATCGAACGATCCGGGCCGAGATAGACTGCCGACAGGGGGAAATCGACGCTGAACTCCGGCATGGCCTCGCCATTGCCCTCCAACGCCAGCAGCAAATCATCCCCCGCCCCAAGACGCAGGTCGATGCGCTCCAACCCGGGCAAGGGTTCCAGATCGAGCAGGGGCCAGGCCTGGTTGAGCGTTTCCTCCGGCAGATGGCACTCGCGAATCGCCACCACGCGGTGCGAACCGGCCGCCTGATAGCCCAGCTTGCCCTGCGGATCGAGGTGGAACTGGACGGAATTGCGATAATTCCACTCCAGCGGGGATGGAATGATCGGTCGCACGGGCGGATCCTGGATTCCGGCTATGCGCGCCAACTGTTCGCGGACGATGGTTTCCTTGAAAGTCAATTGCCCGGCATAAGGGATGTGCTGGTAATGGCAGCCACCGCACACCCCGAAATGGGGGCAGCGGGGTTGGATGCGCATCGCCGCCGGCCGGACCAGTTTGACCAGACGCCCGCGGACATGCCCGCGTTTTTCTTCCACGAATTCGATTTCGGCCCGTTCACCCGGCAGCACAAAGGGTACAAAGGCGGCCCTGCCGTCCGCCAAACGGCCAAAGCCATCCCCACCATACACCATACCGGTGATTTCAACTTCCTGTGTCATATTTCTCCAGATCGCATTTTTCAGGTGATCCGATTATATCATCCGTGCTGCCCGGCCGGATGATGGACCGAATCACGCTTTGGGCGATTGTGAATCACCCCGAATTAATGTATATTTAATAGACTAGTTCGATGTACAATATCAACAAAAATTAGTTGCAGGATTCTTCAGGTCCAGCCATAAAGACCCCGTGGAGGAGAGCATGAAACGTTTTTCATTCTACATCGTTCCAGCACTCATCCTTCTCGTTCTGATCGTCTTCCTGGTGATCACCGTCCGGGCCCAGGCGAACGCCGGCCCGCTGCCACAAACCGATGAAACCATCATTCGCGGCGCCCGGCTGTACGACAACTGGTATGCCTTACTTGAAACCCAGCCTCGCGCCGGCGATATGCCGCTTTGGACAACTCAAACCACCAACACGCGCAGCGGCGCTGAAACCTGGCGCTGCGTGACCTGCCACGGTTGGGATTACCAGGGCAAAGACGGCGCCTTTGGCTCGGGAAGCAATTACACCGGTTTCCCCGGCGTATATCAGACCCAGGTGTCCGATCTGTCGGGCGCCATCACCGGCAGATTGGATCCTCAACATGACTTTAGCCCCTACCTGAGTGGCGAAGATGTGGATGCGCTCGTGGCCTTCATCAAAAACGGTACGATCGACGACAACCAGTTCATCGACCTGGTTTCACGCAAGGTCCTCAACGGCGATCTCGCCAACGGGAAAGCCAAATACGAAAATACCTGCGTCAAATGCCATGGTGAGGATGGCGCGGCGATGGTTTTTCGGATGGAAGGCCAAAACGTGACCCTGGGAACGCTGGCGGTGACTGATCCGTGGCGTTTTCTGCACCGGACGCGCTTTGGCACGGCCGCTGCGCCGGACATGCCTATCGGGCGTTCCCTGGGTTGGAGTGCGCAGGACGGCCGGGATGTGCTCTATTACGCGCAGACATTCCCGTCCGGGCTGCCTTCTGGTAAAGAGACCCCTTCTTTGGGCGGGCGCGAGGCGACTCCGGTTGTCCAGCCGGGCGGTCCGGCCCAGGGCTTTTGGGGTGGATTACTGACGGCGTTCGGCGCGATGGCGACCAGCCTGGGCTTCGCTCTTCTGCTCGGCGTAGTCCTGGTGGGTTTGATCTTCCTGTTGGTCTGGATCGCTCGGGGTAAAAAATAAACTCCATTTACGCCAGAGGGAATAAAGGAGCACGATATGGAGAAGAAAAAATCCTGGTGGCAGCAACCCGGCCTTCGCATTGCAGGAGCGTTGATCTTGCTGATCCTGCTGGGCGGCGCAGTTGGCGGAGTCTATTACACCCAGACTCCTCCCGAACAGCCCATCCAGTTTCCCCACAGCCTTCACGTGGGTATCGGTGCGAAATGCCAGTACTGCCACACGGGCGCCGCCACGGGCCCAACCGCAGGATTACCCAGCCCTTCCAAATGCTGGGGCTGCCATCAACAGGTTCAGGTCAAATCCCCCGAGTTGGATAAATTGGCCGCCTTTGTAAAAGCCGGCAACTCAATTCCATGGGTGCCGGTCGCCATCCAACCGGATTTCGTGCACTTCAATCACCGTCCGCATATTGCGGCCGGAGTGGCCTGCGAAACCTGTCATGGCGATGTAAGCAAGATGACGGTCGCCGAACCTCAATCCGGTCAAAACATGGGTTGGTGCCTGGACTGCCACAAGCGCATGGCGCCAGAAAAATGGGCGCGCCTTTCCGATTGCGCCACCTGCCATTACTGATAGAGGAGACGACGTACCATGAGTGAAAAAATTTCACGGCGCAAATTTCTGAAGTTCACCGGACTGGGCGCGGCGGCGGCTGCGGTGCTGACCGGCTGCGGTCCGGCTTCACGCTACGTGATCCGTAAACCTTATGCCAGCATGCCCGAGTACAACCAGACCGGCTTCAGCACCTATTACGCCACCACCTGCCGCGAATGCGCGGCCGGCTGCGGTCTGATTCTACGAACCTTTGAAGGCCGGGCCATCAAAGCCGAAGGCAATCCCAATCACCCGGTCAACCGCGGCAAGCTCTGCCAGCGTGGACTGACCTCGGTCCAGGGCCTTTACAATCCCGACCGCATCCGTGAGCCGCGCAAAGCCGCCGGCCGGGGCTCAGGCAATTTCATCGACATCGCCTGGGATGAAGCCTTGAACACCGTTTCGAACCTGTTGGGCGGCGATCCAAAAAGCGTCGCCTTCCTGATGGGCTACCAGCCAGATCACCTGTACGATCTGGTCAAGGAAATCACGGACGCCATGGGCGCACCGGCGCCGGTTCGTTACGGCGCGCTCGGGATGTTCGAAGCCCGCGCCACATTGATCGAAGCCATGCGCCAGATTACCGGTCAGGCTGGCCTGCCCTTCTTCGATCTGGGAAATGCGGACCTGGTCTTCTCGTTTGGGGCGAATTTTCTCGAAACCTGGCTTTCGCCATTGGCCTATAGCCGCGGCTACGGTAACTTGCGCCAGGGAACCCCCGGCAAACGCGGCTACCTGGTCTCCTTCGAGGCGCGTCAATCCGTCACCTCCAGCGTCGCCGATGAATGGATACCGCTCATTCCGGGCAGCGAAGGCGTGGTTGCCGCGGCCATCGGGCGTTTGATTGCCGAAATCAACGGCCAGGCCATCCCGACCGCCTTTGCCACCGTCGATCTTGCCCAGGCCGTGGAACAATCGGGTGTCAGTGAAGAAAAATTACATCACCTGGCCTATCTTTTCGCCCGGGCCGAAAAGCCCCTGGCCTTGCCCGGCGGGGCAGCCTTGAGTCATACCACCGGATTAATGACCGCCAGAGCCATCCTGGCGCTCAATGCGATCAAGGAATCGTCCTTGATCAGACTGGCCGCCGCGGACGACTCGGCCGCCAGTCTGCAGGACGTCCAGGCGCTGGTGAACCGTATGAACCAGGGTGAGATCCACACACTTTTCATCCACAGCCTCAACCCGGTTTTCGAACTGCCCGCTGCCCTGGGCTTTAGCGACGCGCTGAAGAAGGTCAAGGCAATCGTCAGCTTTGCCGCATTTCCGGATGAGACCTCAGTTCTGAGCGATTGGACTCTCCCCGACCACACCGGGCTCGAATCCTTCGGGTATCAGCGCGTCCTGACCGGCAGCGACCGCCCGGCGCTTTCGGCGCTGCAGCCGGTGGTGGTTCCGTTGTACAACACCCGCGCCACCGCCGACGTGCTGCTCGAAGCGGCCCGCATGCGGGGTGGCGCGCTGGCAGCGGCAGCGGCTTATCAGGATGAAGTGGATTTCATCCAGCAGAAAATCCGGCCGTATATCGGCGCCGGCGGCTTCTACACCGCGCCGGAAATCCTGACCTTCTGGTCATCCTGGCTTCAATACGGTGGCTGGTGGAAGGCCCAACCCGAGCCCATCCAGGTCGACCTGAAGCGCGCCCTGGAAGAATCGCTGCCGGTGGCGGCGCCCGTTTCGATTGGCCGGGATAAATTCCGATTCCACACCTACCCCACCCAGATGGGCGACGGCAGCGGCGCGAACCGTCCCTGGCTGCAGGAGACCCCCGATCCCATGACCACGGTCATGTGGAACTCCTGGATCGAAATTCACCCGGAAACCGCCGCAAAGCTGGGCCTGCGCGACGACGACGTCGTCAAAGTCAGCTCGTCCGCCGGCGAATTGGAAGCATCCGTCTACCTCTATCCCGCGATCCGGCCGGATACGGTAGCCATTCCGTTCGGCCAGGGACATACCGCCCTGGGGCGTTTTGCCGAAGCGCGCGGCGCCAACCCGGCGGCGTTGTTCGAAGTTCAAATGAATGAAGTTGGCGACCTGGCCTATGGCGACCTGCAGGTCAGCATCACTCCCACCGGCAAACGCCGCCCATTGGCGCGCTACGAAAGCCGTGAAGGCGTCTATGGCGATCATGCCGGTTGATTATCGTTAGAGTGCACACAAGGAGCGGAACGATGGCAGAACAAGAAGCAAAGAAATGGGGACTGGTGATCGACCTGGATCGTTGCTCGGGCTGTCAGGCCTGCGTCACCGCCTGTTCCATGGAAAATAACATTCCCTTCACCGGCGAGGACGAAGTCGCCTACGGGCGCGGCATGCACTGGATTCGCGTCCAGCGCTACTGGACCGGCGCATATCCGGATGTGAAACCTGACCGCACCCCGGCGATGTGCCAGCAGTGCGGCAACGCGCCCTGCGAACCGGTTTGCCCGGTTTTTGCGTCGGTCCACAGCGAAGAGGAACAGATCAATTTACAGGTCTACAACCGCTGCATCGGCACGCGCTACTGCGCCAACAACTGCCCGTATATCGCACGCAACTTCAACTGGTTCGACTACGAGATCCCGGCGCCGATGAATTATTACCTCAATCCCGACGTCACCGTTCGCCGGCGGGGTGTGATGGAAAAATGCACTTTCTGTGTGCAGCGCATCAAACACGGTGAAGACGTTGCCGCCGCGCAAGGTCGGGCTCTCGAAGACGGCGAGGTCATGACCGCCTGTCAGCAAGCCTGCCCCACCGACGCCATTGTCTTCGGCGACCTGAGCGATCCAAACAGCCGGGCCAGCCAATTGGCGCGCAGTGAACGGGGTTACCACTTGCTCGAAGAACTGGGGACTCTGCCAAGGGTCACTTACCTGAAGGGAGGCGGCTATTATGGCGGTTGATGTCAAAATTCTCGGCAATCCTTCCCAAACGGCCGAAGAACGCCAGGAGGAGGAGCGCCGCGAGCACCTGATGCTCGATCCCAAACCGCGTGAGGAGATGAACCACATGGTCATCGACGCCATGACGCACACCTCCAAACGCTACTGGATCGTCGTTGGAACGCTGGCCCTGCTGGTGGCGGTATGCCTGTTAGGCGCCTGGGCGAATATGATCGTCACCGGCGTTGGTGTGCTGGGGATTCGCCGGCCGATCTTCTGGGGCGTGTTGATCGTCACCTTTGTGTTCTGGATCGGCATCAGCCATGCCGGGACCTTCGTTTCGGCGATCCTGCGCGTGTTCAAAGCCGAGTACCGCCGCCCCTTCACCCGCGCAGCCGAACTGATGACCACCTTTGGCCTGGCCGCCGGAGCGCTTTACCCGCTCATTCATCTGGGGCGGGTGTGGGTCTTCTACTGGATGGTGCCCTACCCCAACGCGCGCCAGCTCTGGCCCAACTTCCGCTCACCGCTGGTGTGGGACTTTCTGGCCATCACCACCTACCTGTTATCCAGCACCATTTATATTTACCTGCCGCTGGTTCCTGACCTGGCCATGGCGCGCGACCGCACCACCGGTTGGCGGCATACCATTTATAAGGTGTTGGCGTTGAATTGGCGCGGCACCGAAATGGAATGGAACCGCCTGCGCAAGGCCATCACCATTTTCGCGTTCGCCATCATCCCGGTCATGTTCTCCGTGCACACCATCGTGTCCTGGGATTTTGCAGTGGCCATGACGGGCGGCTGGCATTCCACCATCTTTGGTCCCTATTTCATCGTCGGCGCCATTCTCTCGGGCATTTCCGCTGTGGTCACCATCCTCTTCGTCCTGCAAAAGACGCTGAAGAACATGGATTACTTCATCCGCCCCGAGCATTTCGACGCCCTGGGCAAGCTGATTCTGGTTTTTTCGATGACCTGGGCCTATTTCTTCTTCAACGAATACCTGCTCAACTGGTACGGCGGAGATAAGGTGATCAAAGACATCCTCACTGCCCACGCCACCGGACCTTCCGCCTGGGTCTGGTACCTGATGTTGATTTGCAACGTCGCAATTCCCTGGCTGACGCTGTGGAACAGACGCATCCGCAGAACTCCCTGGGTGATGGCCATCATCACCATTCTGATCAACGTCGGCATGTACGCCGAGCGATACACCATCATCCCGCTGACCCTGGGCCACCAGCGTATGCCCTTCGACTGGGGTATCTATAACCCGCGCCTGACGGAATTGCTCATACCGCTGGGCACCCTGTTCCTGTTCATCCTGCTGTACATGCTGGCATCGCGGTTCATCCCGCTGGTGCCGGTGTGGGAGGTGCAGGAAGGCCAGGTGGCTCATACCCTGCGGAAAATGGGTAAGAGCAAAGTGCCCAGCGTCAGCGAGCTGGAGTAAGGAGGCCTGATCATGCCGAAAGAACCTGTTCATCTGGCCATTTTCAAAGAAGATCGGATCGACGATGCTGTGGAAGCGATCGATCGATTACGGGCGCTGGGCATCGCCGACCAGGAGATGTCGATCCTCTCCGGCATTCCATACTCCGAGCACATCCTCGGCCGGCCGGTAAGCTGGACCCGGGTGGGCCTGATCGGGCTGGGCGGCGCGGTGGTTGGCTTCCTGATCGCCCTGGCGCTTTCCTTCGGCACGCAGTCGCTCTATCCCATCCGGGTGGGGAATCAGCCCTTTTGGGCCATTCCGACATCCATCGTGGTCATCTTCGAGCTGACCATGTTGGGCCTGCTCATCAGCACCTTTCTGGGTGTCTTCGTGGAAACCATCACGCCCACCTACGGCCCGAAAGGCTATCACCCCAAAATCAGCGACGGCAATATCGCCATCTTGTTCACCTGCCCGCCGGATCTGGATGAAAAAATGCACGCCGCCCTGACGCCGCTGGGAGCGGAGTTGATCCATCGCTCGGAGGTGAAGAACCTATGATCAAACGCATGATCCTCGTGCTGGGTATCCTGGCGCTCCCCCTCCTGGGGGGCCTGCTGTTCACCTACGATATCATCAAGATCGACTGGATCAGCTTCATGGAAATCCAGCCGTCCTTCCGCGCCCAGGAGGATCCCCTGCCGCTGCCGGCGCGCTCGGTGCCTGTCCAGGGCGCCGCGTATATCGCCGAACTGGGCGCCCCCACCAACCCGGTGCCCGCCGATGAGGCTTCATTGGCGCGCGGCAAAGATTCTTACAATGTAGCCTGCGCGCTGTGCCATGGTGTGGATGGGAAAGGTAAGGGACCCTTCGCAACCTTTCTGCAGAATAAACCCGCCAACCTGCTGGAAGGCCCGCCCCGGACCGAAAGCGACGGCGCCATCTTCCTGACCATCACCAACGGCGTGGAAGGAAAAATGCCCGCGCTCATCGAAAATCTACCCACCGCCGGTGCGCGCTGGGACGTGGTCAACTATGTGCGTTCGCTGCAGGCCGCCGGCCAGTGACCCGTGCTCCTTCAACTACACGAAACGGGGGAGGAAAAACCTCCGCCGTTTATCGTCATCCTTTAAAATTCTATCTCTGAAACCCGAGTGCCCGCCTCGTGGAGTGAACCGGTGCAGGCCTGCCGCCGGCAGCCCTGCTGCGGCCATGATTCACTATTAATCTATGCGAATGGTTGGCTATCGATCCGGCGTTGGATATAGGCGGAGAAATGCCCTTTGTACCTTCCCTGCAGGTCCGCGCGCCGCCAGTCCTGCCCGGTGACCACACCGCGGCACAATGGATCGCCGCAGTGGCACGCGAACGTGTCGTAATCGCTGGCGTCCGTGGTGGCGTAATCGAAGGTGATCTCCTCGCCCGGCTCGATATCCCGCCGCGCCAGCAAACTGATCTGGCCGGATATCCACGCATTCGGATTGCAGGAGTGGTTGACGTAATCGCCGGTGTCGCCCTCCCGGATCGACCAGAGATATACTCCCTCGTCCACCTGCAGGCCGTGGCAGGCGTCCCCGTCCAGCAGCGCGCCGATCTGGTCGGCTGTGCGGATCTCGCCCCCCCACACCACCAGCAGTTCACCTTCGCCAATCGCTTCGCGGGCGAACACTCCCCAACCGCCGTTGACCGGCGCAGGACGCACTTCCAACTTTGGATGGATGTAAGAATAGATCGAAACCGGCGACAATGTGGCACCTCGAGGATCAGAATTATCCAGCCGGATTTATACCATCACCCGCCGGATCAAAGATTCCAGGTAACGCGATTTGAATTGCTGCGTGGCCATTGCCTGCTTGAGTGGCGGCAATTTTAAGATGGCGCCCAGCAGCAGCGCCAGGGCGCGTTGGCTGAAAAGTACGTGGTTATCGAAGACCAGGTCCTGCAGTTTGCCGCGCTCGATGGCCATCAAAACGATGCGATGCACCCCGTTCATCGGCGTGATTACCCGTTCGCCGCGCAGGATTAATTTCAAGCCGCCATTTGTGCAGGTACGCACGCACACCCCGCAGCCCAGGCAGAGTTCCTCAGCCAGACGCGCCAGTTTACGATTGGGGCGCTGTGGGTCATTGGCTGAGATCAATCCCATTGCCTCCACCGGGCAGGCCGCCACACACTTGCCGCAGCCGCTGCACCGTTCACGATCCACTTCCGGCTGGAAATTGCTGGTGTGAATGGGTCGCAGCAAGCTGAAACGCCGCTGTGCGATCAGCGCCTCGCAGCAGCAACCGCAACAGTTGCAAATGAAGCTGACCCCTTCACGCGCGTTCTCCCCGAACTGCACCAGGTTGTTCTCGTACGCCTGTTGCAGCAAATCCAGCCCCTCGATCTCATCCACAGCCCGCCCGTAGCCGTGCCGGACCAACGAATCGGCCGTACCGCCAAAGGTCATGCAGATCTCCTTCGGCGCGGAACAGGCTTTGCCCAGTCGCGCCATCTTGTGCCGGCAGTAGCACACCCCGACGGCGCGCGCCGATGCGGACCGGATCACCTCGCTGGCGCGCTCGTAATCCAGCACGCTCACCTGCGGAAGCACCGGCTCATGGACGAACACCCGCCCGGGATGGGTATCGCCGCCGGTGAACAGGGAACGCATGGAATCCTCTTCGGTGGTGCAGTACTGCGTGTACAGCTCGGCCAGGAGCTGCTGGTCGACATCCTCGCGCATTCGCATCATCGAAAACTCGAAAAAACCAGCCATGGGCGGCGGTAATGTGTAAACCGTCTCGCCTTGACGCCCGGCATCCAATAAAATCGCCTTTTCAGCCAACCCATCCAGCACCTTGCGCGCTTCAGTCAGATCCATTTTCCAAATTCGGCTGGCATCCAGAGCCGAAAAGGGCTGGATTGGTAATTGCGCCACCAAACCGGCCTCGCGTTCGCTGAAGAGAATCTTCAAAATGGCATACAGCGACTCGCTGGGCGGCGCACCTTGAGGAAAACGGTTGAGACGATCTACCAGTGAAGAATAGGGGGCGGGCTCATTCATAAGCAGTGTTCCTGTAAATCAAAAGGGGGTATCTATCCGCTGTGGGCCGCGTGGCGCACCCGCGTCAAGATCGAATCATCCATCCAGAAAATACAGAGATGCCTTGATTATATCGAAGTACAAGAAAAGTGGGTTTCGAAGGATCGAAACCCACTTTCCCTGTTTAAGCTGAAAGGACGCGTTTTAGTTGAGCGGACAACCAAGATTGTTGGCATCAATCAGGTGTGAGATGTCGCCTGCCTGAACCATGGCGATCACTTCGGCAACGGTATACGGATAGTCAACACCCGGGCTGGCTGCACTCAAGAGAGCGGCCGTTCCATGGCGGGCGGTGATATTCAAACCGCCGCCGCCTGCCCAGATCGCCTGACCCAGGGTATAGGTTGGGCTGAAGTAACCCACGCTGAAAACGGTATTGAAGTAATTACTCGGGGTATACGGCGCGGGCCAGACCGCGTAATGGTTGCGCCAGAATCCGGGCGTGCAGCCTTCGCCGCCGGGCGGCGGGGTGGGCGTCTCCGAGCAGGTTACACTCCAGTAGGCCTGAAGTTGAGTGACTTCGACTCCGCCAACGAAGACATCGACGCGGGCCTCAAAAAGACGCGTGCCGGAAATTGGGCCGGCCAGGCCATACGGGAAGGCCACATTGGTGAGGTCGTCGTACTGGTAGAACTGCTGCAATACATCCATGTTGTTGGTTACCGGGTTTTGGACAAAGAACCAGACATGAATGGAGGTGGTAGGTTCGATTCCGGTGGTGGAAATCAAATTGGATGGCGCGCAGGTCGTCTGATCGTAGGGCGCATCCAGGGTATAGCCGTTCCATGTGCGACCGTATTCGGCTTGAGCCAGGGTCGTGATGGATAAAAGCAATACCACAACCAGCGAGGGCAAAAGACTTTTCTTTAACATTTTCGATTCCTTTCACCGACCTGAGACTCTGAGCGAGTGAAATCGTAATTCGGAGCACAGAAATTGTCTCCGCAATCACCCCCTTTCGAAGAAAAGATCCGGATCGGCTCTTAAAAACAGAACCGGTCGCATGGGCCGGTTTCGCTCTTAGCTCGTTGGCAGGTTTCCCCCCTCTTTGGGATAAGCGACCAGATTTCCCCGCCAGGTCATCGCTCCCATATTGTTTCAAAAATATTAAATTGTCTAGATATTTTATAGATATTTTACGGATGGAAGTCAAGCGAATTTCGACGAAAATTGATAGAATATATTAATAATTGGTCAATTGCCGGGCTATATCCAAACATGGTCAATTCGTTTAAAGCAAGAAGCTAATAGCGAATCACTAATAGCTTTTCTTTAGGCGGAGAGGGTCGAAGATTCCCGTTGGGAATGGGATTTGAACCCACATCGCAGTTTTAAAGCAAAAAAAGCTAAGAGCTGATCGCAAATAGCTTTTCCTCAGGCGGAGAGGGTCGCAGATTCTCGTAGAGAATGGGATTCGAACCCACATCGCAGTTTTAAAGCAAAAAGCTAAGAGCTGATCGCTAATAGCTTTTCTTCAGGCGGAGAGGGTCGCAGATTCTCGTAGAGAATGGGATTCGAACCCATAGCGCAGTTTTAAAGCAAAAAGCTAATAGCTGATCGCTAATAGCTTTTCTTCAGGCGGAGAGGGTCGAAGATTCCCGTTGGGAATGGGATTCGAACCCATAGCGCTGTTTTAAAGCAAAAAGCTAATAGCTGATCGCTAATAGCTTTTCCTCAGGCGGAGAGGGTGGGATTCGAACCCACGATACCTTGCGGTATACCCGCTCTCCAAGCGGGCGCGTTAGGCCAACTGCGCTACCTCTCCAGACACCCGCCGCGGCCATTGGTGCGTCAGGCGAAGCGGATTATACCATAATTTTTTCAGCGCAAGAAAAATCATCCATGAGAATAAACCTTTCATCGAATGGAAATAAACTCTGTTATTTCAGTAAACTGAGTATTGCAAATTCAAAAGGTTGCGTTTATAATATCGCTCACACACGGGCGGTTAGCTCAGTTGGTTAGAGCGTTGCGTTGACATCGCAAAGGCCGTAGGTTCGAGTCCTATACCGCCCACACAACTCAATACCCGCGTTGACCAGGACGAGTAGTTCGATACTCTCCGCCAGAGAAAGGGGATCGCCAGGCTGAAAGTCCCCTCCGGAATTAACGAACGAAAACCACCTGCGAGCAAGTACCGGAACCGCCGTAAGGCGCAGTATGGCAATCGGTTGGCCCCGTTATCAGCCCCAACGAGATGATCGGATTGTTTACAACCGGTCAATCTGGGTGGAACCGCGTGATTTAGCTCTCGCCCCAGTTTGGGACGGGAGTTTTTTGTTGTTAACCACATCAGGAGGTTAGAATGGCTGAGATCAAACATGAGCGGTATCAAGATACCCTGCTATACCGCATACGCCACTCCACTGCGCACATCATGGCCGAAGCCGTGCTCGAACGCTTCCCCGGCGCCAATATCGCCATCGGCCCGGCAATCGAAGATGGCTTTTACTACGACTTCGACCTGCCCCGCCAAATCACCGCCGAAGACCTGCCCGAGATCGAAAAACGCATGCGCGAAATCATCCGCGGCAAACATCCCTTCGTGCGCCGCGAAGTCTCCGCCGATGAGGCTCGCAAGATTTTCGCGAACCAATCCTTCAAACTCGAATTGATCGACGGGTTGGAAAAGGGCGGTTTTGATGAGGATGGCAACCCGATCACCGAAAAGCCGATTATTTCCACTTACACCAGCGACACGTTCGTCGATCTATGCCGCGGACCGCACGTCGAAACGACCGGCCAGATCAATCCGGACGCCATCAAGTTGATGAGCATCGCCGGCGCTTACTGGCGCGGCGACGAAAAGCGTCCCATGCTCACCCGCATCTACGGCACCGCCTGGAATACGCCCCAGGAGTTGGAAGAGTACCTGTGGAAGCTGGAAGAGGCCAAAAAACGCGATCACCGCAAACTGGGCAAGGACCTGGGCCTGTTCTACTTCTCGGATGACGTCGGCCCCGGCCTGCCGCTCTTTACCCCCAAAGGCGAGATGCTGCGCCACCTGATGGAATCCTACGTACGCGACGTGCAAACCCGCTATGGCTTCCAGCACGTCTGGACCGGTCACCTGGTCAAAGAGGATCTCTACAAGCGCTCGGGGCACTATGACAACTATAAGGACGCCATGTTCCCGCCCATGGTGGATGAAAACATCACCTTCCGCCTCAAGCCGATGAACTGCCCGAGCCACATGACCCTTTACAAGGAGATGGGCCGGCACTCCTATCGCGAGCTGCCCCTGCGCTTTGCCGAATTCGCCACCCTCTACCGCTACGAAAAAACGGGCGAATTGAACGGCCTGACCCGCGTGCGCTCGCTGACCCAGGACGACTGCCACACCTTCTGCACCCCCGAACAGATCGAGCAGGAATTCTCACTCGACTTGCAGGTGATCAAAGAAGTCCTGGAACGCTACCGCTTCACCAATTACCGCGTCCGCCTTTCGCTGCGCGGCCAGGGCGGCAAGTACGTAAAGGATGATGTCCGCTGGGGCCAGGCCGAAGCCGCGCTGCGTTCTGCTCTGCAGGCCAACAACGTGGATTACTTCGAAGCCGAGGGCGAAGCCGCCTTCTACGGGCCCAAAGCCGACTTTATGGCCAACGATGTGCTCGGCCGTGAATGGCAGCTTTCGACCATCCAGGTGGACTTCATCCAACCTGCCCGTCTCGGCCTGACCTATATCGGTGAGGACAACCTGGAACACACCCCGGTCGTGCTGCACCGCGCGGTCACCGGTACCACCGAACGCTTCCTGGGCGTCATCATCGAACATTTCGCCGGCGCTTTCCCGGTTTGGCTGGCGCCCGTTCAGGCGATGGTCATCCCCATCGCGGATCGGCATGTTGCCTACGCTGCCGAAGTCGCCGGTAAACTCAAGTCGGCCGGCCTGCGCGTGGAAGTGGATGATCGCGGCGAACGCATGAACGCCAAGATCCGCGACGCTCAAAACCAGAAGATTCCGTACATGCTGGTCGTGGGCGACAAGGAAGCCCAGGGCGGTGAAGTGGCCCTGCGCCTGCGCAGCGGCGAGAATCCCGGTCCCATGCCGCTCGGCGATTTTCTGGCGCGCGCCAATAAAGAAATCGTTGAAGGCGTCTAGTTGAAGCATGCCAGGGGAGTTTTACCCCGCGCGGGGCAAAACTCCCCTCTTTTTACGGCAGGTGGGCGGAGAAGATTAAATTATGGTAAAATCAGTCCACGTATAAGCCCAGAAAACTGGGCTGAAAGCCGTATTCAGTAGAGGAGAAAAGTTACTATCAGTACTCAAAACTTTCGCGTCAATGAACAAATCCGTGTCCCCGAAGTTCGCCTGATTGGGCCGAAAGGGGAAAATATAGGCGTCGTTTCCATCCAACAAGCGCTGCAAATCGCGCGTGATGCCGAGTTGGATCTGGTGGAAGTCGCCGGTACGGCCGTACCGCCAGTCTGCCGTGTGATGGATTTCGGCAAGTTCCTGTATGAACGCACCAAGAAGGAACGCGAAGCCCGCAAATCTCAGACCAAGATCGAGGTCAAGGAGATTCGCCTGCGCCCCAAGACCAACGAGCACCACCGCGGTTTCAAAACCCGCGATGCCCGCCGCTGGCTGTTGGAAGGCAACAAGGTGCGCGTCACCATTCGCTTCCGCGGCCGCGAGATCAGTTATCCTGAACTGGCGCTGGAAGACCTGAAAGAAATTGCTGAAGAGTTGGCCGACGTCGGCATTGTCGAACAGGTGCCAACGATGGAAGGCAAAACCATGGGTATGGTGCTTGCCCCCTCGCGCGCTCCCAAGAAGAAGGCCGAGGGTGAAGCCAAACCCGAAGTCACCAGCCCGACAGCGGAATAGTTCACGGCCGCAGTTGAAGAGATCCATTTTTATGGTATAATACGCGGTCGCGTGTAATATTACCGCGGATTTTTCTCGAGAGGAGTTACGCTGTGCCCCGTAAGCAGAAAGACGGAAAATTCAAACTGAAGACCCACAAGGCAACCTCCAAACGGTTTCGCCTGAGCGGGTCCGGCGTTCTGCTGCGCACGAAGGGCGGTAAGAGTCATCTTCGCCGCCGCACTTCCAAGCGCACCAAAGCGCTGTTCTCTGAGATGGTCGTCGTCCAAGGCGAATCGATCATCAAGCGCGTCCGCCGTCTTGCCCCCAACATGGACAAGTAGGCAGAAACGCATCGTACTCATTCTTTTTTAGGTGCGGCCGTTGGGTGTAAACAACTAGTGCCTCAAGCGCTGACGCCCAGGGGTTTGCAAAGGAGTAATCCATGGCACGTGTAAAAGGTGGTCCTTTCGGCCATCTACGCCACAAGAAAGTATTGAATTTCGCCAAAGGTCAGCGCGGAACCCGCCATTTCCAGTTCCGCCGTGCCAATCAGGCCATGCTGAAGAGCCTTTGGTATGCAACTCGCGACCGCCGCACGCGCAAGCGTGACTTGCGCCGGTTGTGGATCGTTCGTATCAACGCCGCCGCTCACACCAATGGGATGGCTTACAGCCGCCTCATCAATGGCATGCGCAAGGCGGATATCCAGCTCAACCGCAAGATGCTGGCTGACCTGGCAGTGCGCGATCCGCAGGCATTTGCGGCAGTCGTCGAAAAAGCGAAAGCAGCTTAGGCGATTGCAGCGAACCTTCTCGACCGGACGGTGATATCACCGTCCGGTTTTTATTATTCACCCCGGAACAGAGTTACAATACATATATCTTCCTCGTCGCGTGTACTGATCCGAATGGAGGTTGACATGTGCCTGCTGATTGTTGACCACACCTACCCAACCGGACAACATTTGCAAATCGTGCAAGGCGACCTGACCCGCGAGAAGACCGATGCCATCGTCAACGCCGCCAACAGCCGCCTGCAGCACGGCGGAGGCATCGCCGGGGCCATTCTGCGCAGCGGTGGTTATGAGATTCAGCGCGAAAGCGACCTGTGGATTGCCAACCACGGGCTGGTGGAGCACGCCCATCCGGCCGTGACCTCAGGCGCAAACTTGCCAACGCGCCTGGTGATCCATGCGGTCGGTCCGATGTGGGGCAGCGGCGACGAGGACGCCAAGCTGGAAGCGGCATTCCTCGGCAGCTTCGAAAAAGCGGGCGAATTGTGTCTGGAAAGTCTCGCCGTTCCGGCCCTTTCAACGGGTATCTTCGGCTTTCCGAAGCCGCGCGCTGCAAGAATTTTTTACGCCACCCTGGCTGCCTATTATCGGTCGCACCCGGACAGCACTCTCAAACTCGTCCGTCTTGTCATTCTTGACGAAGAGACCCTGAACGAATTTCTAGACGTGTGGCGTGAAATCCATCCATCCGCGGAGTGACCTGGTTTCATGATTACTTCCAATCAAAATCCAAAAGTGCGCCGCGTGCGCGAGCTCCTGTCCAAACGCAGCGAACGAGACGCATCCGGCGCCTTTATTGTCGAAGGCGTCCGCCTGGTGGAGGAAGCTTTTTCTTCCGGTTGGCCGGTCGAACTGGCGTTATTCAGCGGCCAGCTATCGATGCGCGGGCAACAAGCCCTCGACCGGTTGGCCGGGACGAATACCGAGGTCGAAGAGATTGCAGCGTACCTGATGGACGGCCTGACCGATACCGAGACCTCGCAGGGAATACTGGCGGTCATCCGGCGCAAGGAAGTGTCCTTACCCCCGGCCGGTGATTTTTTTATTATTGCGGACGCCATCCACGACCCCGGCAACCTGGGAACGCTCATTCGAACCTGCGCCGCAGCCGGTGTGGACGGCCTGCTCCTCACCCCGGGCAGCGTCGACCCCTTCGCGCCCAAAGTGCTGCGTGCGGGCATGGGCGCCCAGTTTCGCCTGCCTATTCAGCAGGCCGATTGGGATACCATCGCGGCCGGATTTCACAATCGTCCGCAGCCGGTGCGCATTTTGCTCTCGGATGTCGAGGGCGGCCAGCCCTGCTGGCAGACCGACCTGCGTGCTCCGCTGGCGCTGGTCATTGGAAGCGAAGCGGAAGGGGTCAGTTCCGCCGCCCGCCAGATCGCGGATGATCGCATTCACATCCCCATGCCAGGCCGCAGCGAATCGTTGAACGCCGCCATTGCAGCCGGCATCTTAATCTTCGAAGTGGTTCGACAGAGGCATCCATGAAAGTTCGCTCGATTACCTGTTTTTACCATCCCGGCCAGCGCGACGCAGACGTCACCCTGAACCGGCTGGCGCGCCTGGCTCAAGCCGTCTCTCAACGTTTTATCGCCGCAGGATATGAGGTCGAGACGACCCGTCTGGCCACGGTGCCCTTCCCCCATATGGTGCCCAGTTGTTGCAACGAGAGTGCCATCCTTCTGGCTCAGAACATGGAGAAACAAGCCTCCGATTTAGGCTTTTCGTATCTCTCCCTCGGGCCAGCGCTGCCGCAGTACCCTGATAGTTACCGGCTTATCCCACAGATGATCGCAGCCACCCAGAACGTGTTCTTCGGCGGTGTCATGGCGACGGCAGCCGAAGGCATCCATCTGCCCGCCGTGCGCGCCTGCGCAGAGGTCATCCACGCGGCTGCGCAAATTACCCCGGACGGCTTCGCCAACCTGCGTTTTTCGGCTCTGGCCAACGTGGCGCCGGGCGCGCCGTTTTTTCCGGCCGGGCATGCCGGTGGTGATCTTCCGGCCTTCGCGTTGGCGCTTGAATGCGCCGATACGGCAATTCAGGCCTTTAGCCGGGCGTCGACGCTGGAGGAAGCCCGCAACAATCTGCTGGCGGATCTTGAAAAGGCGATCGCTAAATTGACCGAGATTGCCGCCGGAGCGGCTGCCGAATTCGAAATCCTGTTCAAAGGTTTCGATATTTCCCTGGCACCCTACCCCGACGATTCCGTCTCATTGGGCGGCGCGATGGAAAAATTGGGGCTTCCCGCCCTTGGACTGGCCGGGTCGCTGGCGGCGGCGGCTTTTGTGGCGGATACGCTCGACCGTGGGCGCTGGCCGCGCACCGGGTTCAACGGCCTGATGCTGCCGGTGCTGGAAGACTCGGTTCTGGCGCAGCGCACCATCGACGGCACGCTGGGCGTGAAGGACCTGCTTATGTTCTCGGCCGTGTGCGGTACCGGCCTGGATACGGTTCCGCTGCCCGGCGACGTGACCGCCGACCAATTGGCGGCCCTGCTGCTGGACGTGGCATCGCTGGCCGTGCGCTTGGGTAAACCCCTCACCGCCCGGCTCATGCCCGTTCCCGGCAAGCGCGCCGGCGATCTGACGAATTTCGACTTCTCCTATTTCGCCAACGGCCGAATTCTGTCGCTGGATGCCGCGCCGCTAACCGGTTTTTTCGGGGGGAACGAAACTTATCAGCTTCATCCCCGAAAACCCAACGGCAGTATGTAGACACCCGTAGTAACGCCGTAAGTCGTTCATGAGATATAAAGCAACGGCCAGCGAAAAACCGCTGGCCGTTATTTTTCGGTTCGCAGACGAACTCACCGCACCTGTTTGAAGTTGATGATGATCAGGTTTTGTTCGCAGCTGTCGTAGGTATCGAAATAAATCTTATCCGAGAGCGGCAAATCCGATTGATCCAGCAACTGTACCCATAATTTTCCGGTAGACGCGATCGGTTTTTCCGCCAGAGTAAATTCATATCCCGCCCGGCCGTACTGCAGAGCAGTACCCGTCAGGCTGAGTAAATCGACCTTGTTCTCGCCCAGAAAGCCGCCCACCTGCACGCGAATGCCGGTGGCCGGACTGTTCTTCAAATCCACCACCTGTCCGGCCAGCCCCATCCAATCGCAGCCCCATTCCGGGCGGAACAACACGCTCGAAATCGAAGCCGGATCGGTCTGAATGGAAAAAGAATAACCCCGAGAAGAAGGTTTCTTGGTGGCCGTCGGCGCAACGGCGTTCCCATCCGCGGGGGTTGCCGAAACGGCAGGCACTTCGGCGGTGGGCGGCGCAATCGTCGCGGTGACCGGGGCCGCAGTGGCCGTCCAGGTCGGTGGGAACGTCGGCCGGCCGGGAGTCTCAGTCGGTATAATAATGACTCCGGGCAACGTCACCGGTGGAAAAGGATTCAACGCGCTGTTGGGATTCACGAAGACCGCCAAAAAAAGGATCCCCACGATCACGATAGCTGCTACCATCGCCAGGGTCAGCACATTCCACAGCAGGTCGTTTTTTGGGTTGGAGGTTCCGGTTTCCATATTTTTCCTTTGATTTCCGGCCGCATTATGGAAGCAGGGTTTCGATCTGGCTTTCAGCGCGCCGTTGTGTCAACCAATCGGCCAATGCTTTGCGTTGCAGCGTCTGCAGCGCGTCAGGCGCCAGCGGATGCTCTTCGCGTTCGATCACCTGGATGATGTGATAACCAATGTTGGATTGGACCACCGGGCTGTACTGTTCCGGTTGAAGGGCGAATGCAGCCTCTTCGACAGCCGGTTGCATCAGGTAACCCCGCGGGAACCAACCTAAATCGCCGCCGGTGACGGGATCGTATTGCTCAGCAAGCGTTGCAAAATCTGCGCCAGATTGTAAATTGTTATGGATGGAATCCGCGGTCTCTTTGCTTAAAACCAGGATCTGCCGGGCATGAATCTGCTCGGCGCTGGTGGGCACGGCCGCCAGTATCTGGTCGCGTTGCCATGCAGAGGCAAGCGAACGACTGACTGCCCGCCGGAAGCTCTCCTCGGTGTAGCCATTTTTCTGTTGCCATTCGGTCAATGCTTCGGCGCCGCCGATCTTCTGGGTCATCTGGTCGAGACTGGACTGAATGTCCGCATCGCTGCTTTGATAACCGCCGGCTGTGGCAGCCTGGGCCAGCAGCATTTCATCCACCAATGAGTCCAGTACCCGTTGGCGGGCCTCTTCGTCGGTTGCCGTCTTGCCAGTCTCCGCCAGGGCAGCCTGAAAACGCCCCAATTCGGCCTGGTAGTCCGCCAGCAGGATACCCTCCCCATTGACGCGCGCCGCCAGGGGTTCGGAGGTCGGGCTGGGCGTCGCGGGTGCGGGAGTGTCGGTGTTTGGAACGGCAGGAGTCTGGGTGGCTGGTGAAGCGCCCAGACCGTTGCAAGCCGTCAAGGTGAACAGGAACAATAGAATCAAATAAGATATTTTTCGGTTTGACATTGTATAAAATTATAACCGATTCTGTCGATTGCCGTTCTTCTCAGGTTTGATAGCAAACCGGCCGTGCTTGCGCACGGCCGGTTTTGATTTTCCTACACCGATTTAGTACTCGGGCATCTGAGGTTGAGCAGCGGGTGCTTCCTTGACAGGGACATCCGTGACCAGGGCTTCGGTGGTCAGGATCATCGCTGCGATGGAGGCAGCATTTTCCAGAGCGCCGCGGGTCACCTTGGCGGGATCGATCACGCCGCCCTTGACCATGTCGATGTACTCGTCGCGAATGACATCGTAACCGACTTTGACGTTCTTCTGCTTCTTCTGTTCAGCGCGGACGTTGGCGATGATGACGGAACCTTCCTTGCCAGCGTTCTCGGTAATCCGGCGCATAGGAACTTCCAACGCGCGGCGGACCATGTTGACGCCCATCTGTTCGTCTTCGTTGCCCATCTTGATCTTGTCAAGAGATGCAACAGCGTTGATCAAGGCGACACCGCCGCCAGGAACGATGCCTTCTTCCACAGCCGCGCGGGTTGCGGAAAGGGCGTCTTCGACGCGATGCTTCTTTTCCTTCAGTTCAGTCTCGGTGGCAGCGCCAACGCGGATGATGGCTACACCGCCAGACAGCTTGGCCAGGCGTTCCTGCAGCTTTTCGCGGTCGTAATCGCTGGTGGTCTTTTCGATCTCGATGCGAATCTGTTCGATGCGCCCGCGAATGGCGGAATCTTCGCCCTTGCCGCCGACGATGGTCGTGTTGTCCTTGTCGGACACAACCTTCTCGGCGCGGCCCAGGTCGGCAACCGCAGCGGTTTCCAGCTTGCGGCCGGTTTCCTCAGAGATCACGGAGGCGCCGGTCAGGGTGGCGATATCCTGAAGCATGGCCTTGCGGCGATCGCCAAAGCCAGGGGCCTTGATGGCGAGCACGTTCAGCATGCCACGCAGCTTGTTCAGCACCAGGGTCGCCAGCGCTTCGCCGTCCACATCTTCGCAGATGATGACCAGGTCGCGCTTGCCCAGTTGCACCAGCTTCTCGAGCACGGGGACGATATCGGCGGCGGCGGAAATCTTCTTGTCGTAGATCAGAATATAGGGATCCGCGATGGAAGCTTCCATGTGTTCGTTGTCGGTGATGAAGTAGGGCGAAATATAACCGCGGTCGAACTGCATACCTTCGACGTACTCGGTCTCGAATTCCAGACCCTTGGATTCTTCGACAGTGATGACGCCGTCTTTGCCGACTTTTTCCATGACTTCAGCGATCAGGTTGCCGATATTGGCGTCCTGCGCGGAAATGGTGGCAACTGCAGCGATGTTTTCCTTGGTTTCGACCTTGATGGCCTGACCCTTGATATTCTCGGCGACAGCCTTGGCAGCCGCTTCGATGCCGCGCTTGAGCAGCATGGGGTTGGCGCCAGCGGAGAGGGTCTTCAAACCTTCGTTGACGATCGCGTGCGCCAGCACCGTGGAAGTGGTGGTGCCATCGCCGGCGATGTCATTGGTCTTGGTCGCGGCTTCCTTGAGAAGCTGGGCGCCCATATTCTCGAAGGGATCTTCGAGTTCGATTTCCTTGGCAACGGTCACACCATCGTGCGTGATGGTGGGCGAACCGAATTTGCGATCGATCGCCACGTTGCGGCCCTTGGGGCCGAGGGTGGTAGCAACAGCATCCGCAACGACATCAATACCGCTCTTCAATTTACGGCGAGCATCTTCACCGAAAACGAGTTGTTTTGCAGCCATATGTTCTACTCTCCTTAAAAATTAGCTTGATTTCTTCAAAGAACCTAATCGATGATCGCCAGCAGATCGCTTTCGCGCAGGATCAGCAGCTTCTTGCCGTCGATTTTGATCTCCGTGCCGCCGTACTTGGCAAACAATACCGTGTCGCCAACCTTGACGTCCATGGGGATGCGGTTGCCCTTCTCATCGCGGTCGCCAGCGCCTACGGCGATGATTTTGCCCTTTTGGGGTTTTTCTTTGGCGGTTTCGGGGAGAACAATACCACCGGCAGTGATTTCTTCCTGCTCAAGCGGTTCGACAACAACACGAGCACCTAACGGTTTCATCGAGATAGACATTCTTTCCCTCCAAAAAAAGTTGAGGATTTCTGTTTGTTTTTTTGTGTTTAGCACTCTAATGATTAGAGTGCTAAACCGAAAGATAGTTTACTTGCCTTCAAATCAAAAGTCAAGGGGGTTATTTTTACTCTTATAAAACTCTGATATTCAGGCTCGATCCGCCGGGAGCCCCGTCCATCGGCCGTGTCCCTGGCCTGATTTCAACCGCCCGACGGGGTCTCCGTCGGCAAATTTCCCGGCTGGGTTGGGCCTGTCTGAGGTTGAACGGTCGGCGTTTGGTCCGTTTGAGGTTGCGTGGTTGGGGTCTGGTCGGTCTCGCTCAAAATGCTTTGACAAATTTCCACGCTGGGTTGGATGATGGACAGGATGATGGTATCTTCGCTGTAGGCGTTGCGCACTTTGTTCAGGATTTCCATGGCCTTGTTGCAATAGCCGTTGCTCTTGCGAGCCATGCCGGCCAGCACCGACCCGTACGTGTAGTAATACACCACCGTGGAGTCGCTCAACGGCAGCCCCGTGACGGTGACCGCCGGATCGGTTTCCGAATCGCACTGGCGAACATCGCAACTCGTGACCGCGTCACAGCCCTCCAACGCACATTGAAAGGCCGGAATGGCGCCTTCATAGTTGCGGGCCTGGAAGTAGATCACGCCAAGCTGCCCGTACATATCCGGGCTGGTGGGGCTGATCTGCAGCGCCTTGCGCGCGTTCCGCGAAGAAATCAGGCCTTCACCCATCTGGGCGTAGGTCTTGGCAATCTGCGTATAGGGCAGCGAATCTTGAATGCCCAGACGCTCGTTGATTTCCACAACCTTCGAGAACGCCTCCAGGGCCGGATCGAACTGTGCCGGGACGCTCGGGTCCGCGAGCGCGCGGTAATTGTAGCCAATCTGCAGCCAGAGGAGTGGCATGTTGGGGGCGATTTCCAGAGCTTTCTGATATTCTTCGATGGCCAACCGGTACTGGCGGGTCGATTCGAGCACGTAGCCTTTTACCCGGTGCACGTCCATCAGGGTTGAATCGCGTTCCAGGGCCTGGTCAATGTATTGTTCGGCCTGATTCCATTTTTGTTGGTCGACCAGGATTTCAGCATAATAAGCCAGGGCCAGGGTGTTGGTATTATCCAGATTGATCGCGGTGACGGCTTCCTGCTCGGCCTGCAGCAGGATGACGGCCGATTGATCGCCAGCCAGGATTGGGTTGGCATTCCAATCCAACACGAAAGCGCGCACGGCGTGCGCGGTGCTGTCGTCCGGCGCCAACTCGACCGCTTTGCCGATCGAATCGAGGGCTTCCTGCAGGCGTTGGCGGCGGGCATCGGAATTGGTCAACAGGCTGGACGAATAGGTCTGGATGCGCGCCAGTTCGGCATACAATTGCGCGTCTTGAGGCTGCTGTGCGATCGCCTGTTGATAGGATCCGATGGCTTTATTCAGGTCGCCGATCTGAAAATAGGTTTCGGCTTCCTGTTCATAGCTGATCACGGTGCGAGTCGGCGTGGCCGTTGCCGTAAACGGCGCTTCGATTGCCCCGGCCTTGAACTCCCGCAGCACAAACAAGCCGACCAACAACAGCGCCAGCAATATCAACACACGGTACGGATCACTGTGTCGTCTTTGGCGCAGGAAAATATATCGTTTCGCGTTCGAGCTCATTCTTTAGGGTTGTGGAGTATCCGTCACTCCTGAGTTTTCCTCGGGCGTGATGGTTTCCGTCGCAACAGTTTCAGTCGCCGATTGGCCGGTACAGATATTGATCATCTCTTGCGCATTATACATGGCGATATCATCATTCGGGACGGTCTGCTGCAGCATTTGAGAGATTTCGACAGCCTCGTTACACTCGCCGTTTCGAGCCAACGCCAGGCCGTAGAAATAATAGGCATCCACGTTATCGCCGCTGAGCGCTGCCCCTGGCAGTTCCACGCCATCTTCGGTTGTGCCGCCGCGCAGACCCAATCGAAACGCTTTGATCGAATCCGGGTACATCAAATTCTTATAGTACATGGTGCCCAGATTGATGTAAAAGTAGGAATTGCTCGGGTCGTTTTCGACCGCCTGTTCGGCGAACTGAATGGCCTTGACATAATCACCGGTGCGCAGGTAAAGGCGCGACATATACACGTCTGGCCAGGGATCGGACGGGTTGAGTGAATTGGCCTTGTAATACTGTTCTTCGGCGGCGGGATCATTGCCGATGGCGACGTAATTGCGGCCCAGCATGATGTGCAACTCGGCGATGTTGGGATTGATGGCAATCGCGGCTTCGAATTCCTGAATCGCGTCGGCATTCTCGCCGGTGAGTTCCAGGATGATCCCGCGCGCGCGGTGGGTCTCCAGCAAATCCGGGCCCAAATCGCGGGCTTTGCGCGAATACTCGATGGCCTCGTCCAGCGTACCCATGGAACCCTTGCCATCCTGCTGCATCCGCGCCAGAACCTCTGCCAGATAGGCGTACGGAATTGGATTGTTCGGGTCGATCTCAATGGCCTGCTTCAATGCTGTTTGTGAAGCCAGGTAATCGCCCGAAAGCCCCAGAGCCCAACCGCGCACGGCATGCGCCATGGCGTTATTGGTGTCGAGCAGAAGTGCATCTTCGGTATGCAATATGGCGTCAGCATAACTGCCGTTCATGGCCTCCAGCTCCGCCAACGATACCTTCACGCCCGCGTTCCTGGGGTCGGCCTGCACGGCATCCTTGTAGGCCGTGATCGCCTGTGAGATCTTGCCTTCGCTGACCAGCGACTCGGCATCCGCGATATAGGTTTCAGGCGCCCGGGTCGGCGTCGCGGTCGGGATGAAGAGGGGGGTGGTCGATGGCACGATCACCTGATTGACATAGATCAATGCGCCTACGGCAAGGAAAAATAAAACAATCGTAACCGGATTCGTACGATGCCGGCGTTTATTCATGTTCAGTTGACTACCACGTAAATACATAATTTAATCTTACCATTTCAAGGAGACTCGTCAAGCTTTGGGGGTGCCGAACGTTCTTTCTTCTAAGCCCTTTTTAACCTGATCGGTTTCACGAACCCTTTTTTCTTGCCAACCCGCATTCTTCACGCTAGAATGATGCCATGCTTTTCGATGTATTTACCATTTTTCCGGACGGACTGAAACCTTATCTGGAAATCAGTATTTTACAGCGCGCCATAAAAAACGGCCTGCTGGACGTTCACTTGCACGACCTGCGCTCCTGGACGATCGACCGGCACCACACCACCGATGATACGCCGTACGGCGGCGGCGGTGGAATGGTCATGAAATGCGAGCCGGTCTTCGCTGCGGTCGAAGACGTATTGGGCGCGCCGCCCGCCTGCCCGGTCATCATGATGACCCCCCAGGGCCGGACCTTCACCCAACACGTTGCCCAGGAGCTGGTGGCTTACCCTCGCCTGGCATTGGTGTGCGGTCGCTATGAAGGCATCGACGAACGCATTCGCGAACACCTGATCACGGACCAGATTTCGATTGGCGATTATGTCCTCACCGGCGGCGAACTTCCTGCGCTGGTTTTGATCGATGCCATCACGCGTTTGATCCCGGGCGCGCTGGGCGACCCCGACGGCGCCCAGGATGATTCGTTCGCCTCCGGCCTGCTGGAATATCCGCATTACACCCGCCCCCCCGAATTCCGGGGCTGGGGCGTTCCGGAAGTGCTCCAATCCGGCGACCATGGCGCCATCGCGCGCTGGCGCCGCGAGCAATCTCTGAAACGCACGCTGGAGAAGCGACCCGATCTGCTCGAAAAATTCGATCTGACCCCTGCCGATCGCAAATATCTCGCACGTCTGCGAGAAGAGCAATCTCAAAATTCAGCCCCTACCACCTCAGAGCAAGATCAAGGATGAACCTTTCCCTCTGCCGCCCAATTTCCCGCCTGTGCTGTTGAAGCACGGGCGGTTCTCGCATTGACTCATTACCTTCTGGTTACCTTCAGGGAGAGAAGCCATGAAACGTCTGAACTACGGAAAGACCTTTTTGCTCGGGTTTGGGTTCTTTGGCGTCAGCGTCATCTGGATGGTCTATAACAGTTTTGTCCCGCTGTTCCTGGCCAACAAATTCCAGCTCGACCCACGTTGGATCGGTTTTTTCATGACGCTGGATAACATTGCCGCGTTCCTCATCCAACCGCCGGTCGGCGCCTGGTCGGACCGCCTGCGCACGCCCATCGGCCGGCGTATGCCTTTCATTTTGATCGGCGCGCCGATCGGAGCAATCGCGTTCGGCCTCATTCCGCTGGCAAATATCCTTCCGCTCTTCGTCGCCTGCACCAGCACACTGCTGGTCAGCATGGCATTCTGGCGCATCCCGGTCATCGCGCTGATGCCCGATATCACTCCCTCGCGCTTCCGCTCGCAGGCGAACGGCATCATCAACATGATGGGTGGGATCGGTTCCATCGTCGCCACGCTGATCGGCGGCCGGCTGTATGACATGAGCGCCAATCATGCCTATCCTTTCTGGATGGGGTCGATCCTGGTGGTCCTCTCGGCTTTACTGGTTTTTATTTTCATCAAAGAGCCAAAGGAATACGAGGAGACCTCCGAAGAGGAACGCCCGGACCTGTGGAAGGCCTTTATGACCGTCATTCGCGGCGAAGAAAAGAGCGCGCTGCGGATTCTGTTGGCCATTTTCTTCTGGTTTGTGGCCTACAATGCCATCGAGGCATTCTTCACGCTGTATGCACAGAATCACCTTGGACTGGAAGGCGGTCAGGGCGCGCAGTTGTTGGGCCAGCTCTCTTTTGTCTTTGTTCTTTTCGCCCTGCCGGCCGGCTATATTGGCGGCAGCCTGGGCCGCCGCCGGACGATCCTGATCGGTCTCGTCGGCATGATCGTGCTCATGCTGCTGATGTACATCCTGCCGAAGGCAACCCTGATCATTCCGCTGGCCAAGGTCTTTGGACTGGGGCAGATGTATATGATCAGCATCCTGTTGATGCTGGCTGGCGCGTCCTGGGCCATGATCAACGTCAATTCGCTGCCCATGGTGGTGGATATGACCGATAATGTTCGCATCGGCACGTACACCGGCCTGTATTACCTGTTCTCCACCCTGGCGGCCATCGCCGGACCAAACATCAACGGCTGGATCGTGGCGCTGACCCACAACAATTACAGCTCGATCATGATCGTTGGCCCGATATTCATGGTTCTGGCCATGGCGATGATGCTCGGCGTCAAACGCGGCGAGGCCAAACCCCAGGCCTGACCTGCCGAATCGAATTCTCGACTTTCCAACCAACGGGCTCCATAATGGAGCCCGTTTTCATTGACCTCTTTGACCATAAAGCTTACAAAACGCTAACAAGTTTATCTTGCCACTGAAATTATTCCGATGTATACTTTACCTACCGGTCTGAGCCTTCAGGTCGGGAAATTTCCACCCAATTCATTGTTGGAGGAAGAAGAAAATGGCAAAGAAACTTTCATTAGTTTTGGCAGTCGTTGTCATGGCAACCATGATCCTTGCTGCCTGCGCACCTGCAGCTACGCCGACTGCTGCGCCCGTAGAGCCCACCGCGGCTCCTGTCGAGCCCACCACAGCCCCGGTCGAGCCGACTGTTGCGCCCACCGAAGCCCCCGCCGCCAAGATCAAGGTCTGCGAAGTGACCGATACCGGCGGTATCGATGACAAGAGCTTCAATGCGACCGCCTGGAAGGGCGTGACCGACGCCGTTGAAACCCTGGGCATCGAAGGCAAGTATCTGGAATCGCAGGAAGTTGCCGACTACGAGAAGAACATCAACGCCTTCGTCGAAGAGAAGTGCGACCTGATCATCCCGGTTGGTTTCTATCTGACCGACGCCACCAAGGCCGCCGCTGAAGCCAATCCCGATGTGAAGTTCTCCATCGTCGATGTCTCCTACGACCCGATCATCCCGAACATCCTGGGCCAGGTCTTCCAGACCGACCAGGCCGCCTTCCTGGCTGGCTATCTGGCCGCTGGTGTGACCAAGACCGGCAAGGTCGGCACCTTCGGTGGCTTCCCCATCCCGACCGTCACCATCTTCATGGATGGCTTCGCTCGCGGTGTTGCTTACTACAATGAGCAGAAGGGCACCAAAGTGGAAGTCCTCGGTTGGGACATCAACGACCCCGAAAAGGGCCTGTTCTCCAGCTCCTTCGACGATCAGGCCAAGGGTAAGGAACTCGGCAACAGCCTGATGGACGAAGGCGCCGACATCATCATGCCGGTTGCTGGTCCTGTGGGCCTGGGCACCGCTGCGGCCGTCAAGGAACGTGGCAATGCCTACATCATCGGCGTCGATAGCGACTGGGCGCTGACCAATCCTGAATATGCCGACATCGTCCTGACCTCCGTGATGAAACTGATGGACGCCACCGTCCTCGATTCCATCAAGATGGTTATCGACGGCACCTTCAAGGGTGGCATCACCGTTGGTACCCTCACGAACAAGGGTGTTGGTCTGGGCACCATCAACGCTGCGGTTCCTGAAGCACTGCGCACTGAAACCGAAGCTTTGGCCCCGTCCATCATCGACGGCACCATCAAACTCAGCGATACCTTCGCGATCAAGCAGTAATTTTGAAAGACTGAATACCGAAACTGCCAGGAGCAATCCTGGCAGTTTTCTTATCCTTTAACACTACCGACGGAATTGTTAAGTATGGTAAAATGATGAAATTCATATTTTCCATACGGAGCGGTCATGACGCCCATTCTTCAACTTTCTGGGATTACAAAGCGCTTTCCTGGCGTGTTGGCCAATGACCATATCGACCTGCAATTGAATGAGGGAGAAATTCTCGCCTTGCTGGGCGAAAACGGTGCGGGTAAGACCACATTGATGAATATTCTTTATGGCCTGTACCAGCCGGATGAAGGCGAAATTTCGGTCCGCGGCAAACCGGTTCAGGTCCATTCCCCAACCGATGCCATCAAAGCCGGAATTGGTATGGTGCATCAACACTTCATGTTAGTGCCCGTCTTCACGGTTACCGAAAACGTGATGCTGGGTGAGGAACCTGTCCGTCCGGGCGGATTCCTGGACCGGCCAAAGGCGGCCAAACGCATTCGAGAGATTTCCGAAGCGTTCCAATTGGATGTCAATCCGGATTTGTACGTTCAGGATCTGCCGGTGGGCGTTCAGCAGCGGGTTGAGATCATCAAGCTGTTGTATCGTGAAGCTGACATCCTCATCTTCGACGAACCAACCGCTGTGCTGACGCCGCAGGAAGCGGACGAGTTGTTCGAGATTATGCGTTCGCTGGCCAAACAGGGCAAGTCGATTATCTTCATCACCCACAAACTGCGCGAAGTTCTGGCAATTGCCGACCGTATCATGGTCATCCGCCGCGGTGCAGTGGTGGGTGAGACAACCCCGGCTGAAGCGGATCAGAACAAGCTGGCCGCCATGATGGTTGGTCGCGCGGTCAATCTGGAAGTGGAACGTGAGGTTGGCACACCGGGAGAGGTCGTTCTCAACGTCGAGAACCTGGTGATGCGCGATGAAATCAAACAGATCGCGGTAAACAACGTCTCCTTCGACATTCATGCGGGGGAAATTCTGGGCGTGGCCGGCGTGCAGGGCAATGGGCAGACCGAACTGGTCGAAGCCATCACCGGCATGAAACACCTTGAGTCCGGGAAGATCACCCTGCTGGGCCACGATATCAGCAAAGCGTCCCCGCGCCAGATTACGGAATATGGTTCGGCGCATGTGCCTGAGGATCGCCAGCGCGATGGTCTGGTGCTGCCCTTCCCGATTTATGAAAATCTGGTTCTGTGTACCTACTTCAAAGAGCCTTTTTCCAGAGGCATCATTCTGAATGAAGAAAAAATCGTCGAATCTGCCGAGCGCCTGGTAAAAGAATTCGATATTCGCACTCCCAGTATCGACACAACGGTTGGGTCGCTCTCCGGCGGCAATCAACAAAAGGTGATTATCGCCCGCGAACTCTCCCGCCCGATTCAATTCTTGATCGCTTCTCAGCCTACGCGCGGCCTGGATGTTGGTTCGATCGAATTCATTCACAAACGCATCATGGACAAGCGGACGGAAGGTTGCGCCGTGCTCCTGGTTTCGCCCGAACTGGATGAGGTCATGGAGCTCTCGGATCGCATCGCAGTCATGTACCGCGGCAATATCGTCACCATTCTTCCGGCTGACCAGGTGACCAAGGAACAGGTTGGCTTGCTCATGGCTGGAGTTTCTCCAGATGTTGCTCTGCAGCAAATCGCGGCCGGTGAAACTCGAAAACGAGAAACTACTCTCTAGACAGAGGTGCTGAATTGGGCGAAGAACCTTCTCAAAACAAAGATGTCGGTAAGGCCGTCCTGCAGGAACTGACGAATTCGTCGAAAAAGAATTCCGGCAAACAACGCCGTTCGGTTGGCCAGACGCTATTGATCCCCGTTCTGGCAGTCTTCTCCGGTCTGGTGTTCGGTGGAATTTTGATCATTCTGACGGATGCCAACGTGTATACAGCATTTGGCAAATCTTTCGGTCAGGGACTTCTGGCAGCGTTGAATTCTGTTGGCACTGCCTACGGCGCGTTGTTGCGCTCCGCATTCGGCAGCCCGGCGCGGATGATTTCGGCCTTGCAGGCGGGCAATGCGCTGGAAATCCGGCGCGCCTTCAACCCCTTCCTGGAAAGCCTGGTCGTTTCCACGCCCTATATTTTTGCGGGTCTGGCGGTAGCGGTTGGTTTCCGGGCCGGTTTGTTCAACATCGGCGTTGAAGGCCAGTTGTTCATCGGCGGCACCGCGGCCGCCTTCGTGGGTTATGCCTTGAAAGGCCTGCCGGCCGTCATCCACCTGCCTCTGGCGTTGCTCGCGGGTGCAATCGGCGGCGGCCTGTGGGGTTTCATTCCTGGATGGCTCAAAGCCAAGACCGGCGCGCATGAAGTCATCAACACCATCATGCTTAACTGGATTGCCTTCCGCTTGACCGACTGGCTGCTGGGCGGCCCCATGCGTGACCCGACCTCGGGTGGCATGCCGATCTCTCCTAAAATAGAAGCAACAGCCTGGCTGCCAAAGTTTTTCCAGACCCCCATTCGTTTTCACCTGGGATTTTTCATCGCTCTGGCAATCGCCTGGCTGATGTGGTTCCTGCTGTTCAAAACGACCTGGGGCTTTAATCTCCGCACCGTGGGCGCGAACCCGCATGCAGCCAAATATGGCGGCATGAATGTTGTTACAAGCACCATCGTAGCCATGTCCCTTTCGGGTGCGCTCGCCGGACTGGCAGGCGCCAACCAGGTGTTGGGCGTCGCTCACTCGATGGCCATGGGGCTGTCTTCTGGTTATGGTTATGACTCGATTGCGCTGGCATTGTTGGGCAACAGCTCACCGTTTGGCGTTGTGCTGGCCGCGTTGCTTTTCGGTTTCCTGCGCAACGGCGCCACCCAGATGATGGTGGTCACCCAGATCCCGATCGATATCATTTCCATCATTCAGGCGTTTATCATCGTCTTTATTGCCGCGCCCGCCTTGATCCGCTCGATCTATCACATCAAGGAAGCCAAGGCTGAAGAGAAAGTGTTTATCCACGGCTGGGGAGGGAAATAATGGCAACTGCTGCTGTAACAAAATCTACGACCCAGACTGTCGAAGTCGTTTCACTCCGCCGCAAGGTGACCATGGGAATCGTTTTCCTGGCCTTGGCGGCGCTCATCCTTCTGGTTTTCCTTCGCGATACGGGCAGTGACCTGACCACCTCCTTTGGCATGACGCCGGGCGGCATCACTCAGGGCGCCGTGGGTAGCTGGGTGGTCAAATCCCAGCTGACTTTGATCATCACCGGCGGCCTGTCCCTCCTGGCAGCCATTTATCAGCTCGTGCGCGGTTTCGGGAAGAAAACCAATGCGGTGCTGGGCGTGGTTGCCCTGCTGTTCGTGTTTGCTTTCCTGACCTATACCGCCAGGGGAAAATCGCTCAACCTGGGTGGCATGCTCAACAGCGCGCTGTCACTGGCTGTACCGATCATCCTGGCCGCGTATTCCGGCATCCTCTGCGAACGCTCGGGGATCATCAACATCGCCATCGAAGGCATGATGCTGATGGGCGCCCTGGTCGGCGCGCTGGTCGGCAGTGTCTCGCACTCCATGTGGGTTGGCCTCTTGGGTTCCATCGCTTCCGCGATGCTTCTGGCCTGGGTTCTGGCATGGCTCTCCATAAAATACAAAATCAACCAGATCATCACCGGCACGGTCATCAATATCTTCTCCACCGGTATGACCTCTTTCATCTCGGCCAAATTCATGCAGACCAATGAAGCTTTGAACATGACCCCCATGTTTGGCCGGGTTCCCATTCCGCTGCTGGCGGATATCCCCTTCATCGGGCCCATCCTGTTCAATAACAACCTGTTCATCTACGGCACCATCATCGTTTGCATCGTGCTGCAGGTGGCTTTGTTCTCCACGCGCTGGGGCCTGCGCCTGCGCGCCTGCGGTGAGCATCCCAAGGCGGCCGACACGCTGGGCATCAATGTCTTCAAAACCCGCTATATGGGCACCCTGTTGGGCGGCGCCATCGCCGGTTTTGCCGGCGCCTACTTCACCCTGGGTTCGGTGGGCCGCTTCGATGAAATGATGACCGCCGGCAAAGGTTTCATCGGCCTGGCTGCCATGATCTTCGGCAACTGGAATCCCTTCGGGGCTTTTGGCGCCGGTATGCTGTTCGGTTTCGCTGATGCATTTGGTTCCAAGCTGTCCATCCTGGGCAGCGTTGTTCCCCCCGAATTCATGGCCATGCTGCCGTATGTCATCACCATGATCGTCCTGGCCGGTCTCATCGGCAGAGGTCATGCCCCGGCATCTGAAGGCACCCCGTACGAGAAAGAATAGCCTTCGAAAACTCATCGTTTTTCCGAAGCCTCTCTGGTCCTAAGACTAGGGGGGCTTTCTATTTGGTTTGTTATAATCATTGCATTCATCGTAAACATGAGGTGCCATCGAATGAGTACCATCCAAGTTGAAAACATCGTTAAGTCTTTTGGCTCACAACGCGCGGTCGATGGGGTCAATTTCGAAGTCAACCCGGGAGAAATCTTCGGTTTGTTGGGACCCAACGGCGCGGGAAAGACGACCACGATCCGCATTATTCTGGATATCTTCAAGCCCGATTCGGGAAATGTCGCAATCCTGGGCGGCCCGATGACAGAAGATAAGAAAAACCGCATCGGTTATTTGCCTGAAGAACGCGGTTTGTACCAGGAGATCAAGCTGGAACAATGTCTGGTTTATCTGGCTACCTTGAAAGGTCTTTCCAAAGCTGAAGCCAACAAACGGGTCAGCGAATATCTGGAGCGTTTTGACCTGGCCGATAGTCGCAAGAAGAAGCTCAAAGAATTATCCAAGGGTATGCAGCAAAAGGCTCAGCTTATCGTCACCCTGGTGCACGAGCCGGAAATTCTCATCATCGACGAACCCTTCAGCGCGCTCGATCCCGTCAACACCCAGATGGTCAAAGACCTGTTGCTCGAACAGCGCGCAAAAGGCCGGACGATCGTGCTGTGCACGCACCAGATGCACCAGGTGGAAGAATTATGCGACCGGATCGTTCTCATCGATAAAGGCAAAGCCATGCTTTACGGCGATTTGAACGAAATTCGCCGCCAGTACGCCGGACAGGATTTGATCTTACGTACGCCCACCCTCCTCCCGGCCACCATCCCCGGCGTCTCCTCCTATCTGCGAACCAATGGCGGTTACCACCTCAAACTAGCCGCCGGTACCGCTCCGCAGGCGGTGTTGGCAGAACTGGTGAAAGAGAATATCCTGGTCGAACAATTCGAGATTGCCATGCCTACCATGGATGAGATCTTCATCCGGGTCGTGACAGGAGAGACACCGAATGAGTAAGCTCTGGTTGGTATTCAAACACGAATACGGCCATCACGTACTCCGCAAACGTTTCCTGGTCGCGTTGCTCAGCCTGCCGTTGATGGTCGTTGTAATGATCGGGGCCACCTTCCTGGCCGTACGGCTCGATTACGACTCCCGGCCAGCCGGCTATGTGGATCAATCCGGATTGTTTACCAACGCCCGGCAGCTCGAGGTGAAGAAATCCGATTTCACCCCGAAAATTCAATTCCATCTTTACTCCGATGAAGCTTCTGCCCAGGCGGACCTGAATAACAAGACCATCCAGGCTTTGTTTATCATTGCCCCGGATTACATGAAGACCGGCAATGTCAAAATGGTCGCTCTCGATTCGCCGGGCGACCAGGTGCAATCGAATTTTAGGCAATTTCTGGTGATGAACCTTCTCGCCAGCAAGCCCAAAGACCTCGCGGCGCGCATAACGCAGGGTGCCAACCTGATCATCAAAAGCGTCGAAGGCAGCCGGGAGATGGCTGAAAATAATTTTTTGGCTATCCTCATCCCTTTGATTGCCGGCATCCTCTTTATGGTTTCCATTAATACCAGCGGCGGTTATCTGTTGCAGGCTGTGGTTGAGGAAAAAGAAAATCGCACCATGGAGATCATGGTCACATCACTCTCTCCCAACCAGTTGATGGCAGGGAAGATCCTGGGCAATCTCAGCGTCGGCCTCACCCAGGTGGTCGTGTGGGCGCTGTGTGGCCTGGTGGCCATCAATTTTCTCACCAGCGCCATGCCAGAGTATTCCGTCGGCAGCCTGCTGAACCCCTCCTTTTTCTGGTTGATGCTGGCGACCTTCCTGCCCAGCTTCATCATGGTGGCAGCTCTCATGGCCGCGGTAGGCGCAACCGTGACCGAGACTCGCGAAGCCCAACAGGTGGCCGGTCTGTTCACCCTGCCCATCTTCTTGCCGCTCTGGTTCATCAGCGTGATCATGATGCATCCCAATGGCGGACTGGCTGTTGCTTTCAGCCTCTTCCCGTTGACCGCGCCGCTCACATTGCCAATGCGCGCGGTGCTCACCGATATCCCGGTCTGGGAGATCGTTTTGACGATCGGGTTGCTCATCCTCACCGCGGTGGGAGCAATCTGGGTTGCCAGCCGCGCTTTCCGTCTAGGCATGCTGCGTTACGGCAAGCGCCTGGCCTGGAAGGAAATTTTCGGACGCGCCGCGTGAGGATGCCATGAATAAAATGTTGCTCGTACTGAAAAACGAATTCAGGACGGTTGTTTTCAGAAAATCCTTTTTTCTGACGCTATTCCTGGTCCCGATTATTGCCACGGTCGTTTTCACCATTTTCGGATCGATCGGGGGGGACCAGCCCACTTCGATGATCGGAAAACTGATCTCTCCACCCGAGGAAGTAAAACCGGAAGGCCTGGTCGATCAAAGTGGCCTGATCGAGGCCATACCGGTTGAATACAAGGACAAGCTACTGCAATTCAAGGATGAGTCCGCGGCTAACGCTGCTTTACAGGAAGGTCAGATCGGTTCGTATTACATCATCCCGCCTGATTTCCTGGAAACCGGCGATGTCACCTACCTGCGGACCGACTTCAACCCATTTGGCGGAATGGATCGATCCGAGGTGATCCAACAGGTGATCCGCTCGAGCCTTCTGAAAGGTGAACCGCTCTTATTGAGCCGCATCGAACAGCCCTACAACGTGGAAGTCACCTATATTTCCCAGCAGCCGGTGCGCGACGCGGGGAATTTCATGAACTTCATGGTCCCCTACGTGGTTACCATGCTTTTCTACATGGTCATCCTCACCTCCTCCAGCATGATGCTCAGCAGCATCACCAATGAAAAAGAGAACCGGGTCATGGAAGTGCTGATGACTTCGATCACCCCCACTCAAATGCTGAGCGGAAAAATCATTGCGCTCGGATTGGTCGGCCTCCTGCAAACCGTGGTCTGGTCCGGGTATGGTTATCTGATCGCGGTTCTCTCGCGCAACGGTACGCCGGAATTAGCGGGATTCCAAATCAGCCCGGCCCTCCTGATCTGGGGGATGGTCTTCTTCCTGCTGGGTTACGGCATTTACGCGGCATTGATGGCCGGAATCGGCGCGCTTGTACCCAATCTGCGCGAAGCCTCGCAGGCAACCACCATCGTGATTCTGCCGCTCATCGTTCCCTTGTTCTTCCTGACCTCGATGGCTGAAAAACCAAATGGCCCGATTTCCCTGATCCTGAGCCTGTTTCCACTGACGTCTCCCATCACCATGATGGCGCGGCTCTCATCGGCCAACGTGCCCTGGTGGCAGATGGCAATTTCGATCTTTCTGCTGCTGGTGACCGTGTACCTGCTCATCCGGGCAGTGGCCGGCATGTTCCGCGCCCAACGGCTGCTTTCGGGACAGGCATTCAATCTCAAACTGTTCGTGAACGCGCTGATCGGAAAAGCCTGATCCGTTTCGGATTTCAACAGACTATTGGCTGATAATCACTCACAACGGGACGTAATACCCAATCCGTATTACGTCCCGTCCATCTTCCGGAACCCACACCCGGGAAGCGGCCCCGGACTTTCTTCGCTCCACCCGAGAACTCCCTGCACTTGTTGTCGATGCCATCCATTTCAATCCGCGCCATATACCCCGATTGAGCAAACCTGGCTATAATCAACTTATCGGCATTTTCCGGAAGGAGTTGATTCTGGCTGCGTTGGCTCATGGAAGGAGACCCCATGGTGAATAAGAAATTTATGCTCCTTGCGATCCTGATCGGTCTGACATTGCTCCTGGGTTCATGCAATCTTCCACGCCCCACCGAACAGGTCAGCGGGCCCGATCAACTCAACACCTTCGCCGCCCAGACCGTGGTTGCCTTGAGCACCGCCGTCGCCCAGGCCAAGACCCAATCGCCGGCCACTCAGACTTCCGAGGGACAGGCAGCCACCAACACCTCGCCGGCGTTACAAACGATCGTCTCACCCACGCTGACCACCACCTCCGTTCCATGTGATCGGGTTGAATTCGTTCGCGATGTGAATTATCCGGACGACACCCAGGTTGATCCCGGCCAATCGTTTACCAAGACCTGGGAGCTGAAGAATACCGGTTCCTGCACCTGGAATTCGAGTTACGCGGTGGTCTTCGATACCGGCGAGAGCATGGGAGTAGCGCCCGCCACCCAATTGACCAACGGGTCGGTCGCGCCCCAGCAAGTGGTTCAGGTGTCGCTTGCACTCAAGGCGCCAAGCAAAGCCGGCACTTTCCAGGCGAATTTTAAGTTGCGCAATGCCTCGGGGGTGGTCTTTGGGCTGGGCAGCGACGGGGCCAAGGCGTTCTGGGTCAAGATCAAGGTCGCGGCATCCGGCTATAACTTCGTCGATAATTACTGCAAGGCCGAATGGCGCACGACCAACGGCGCCGTCAACTGTCCCGGGCAGACCAGTGACAACGGCTTTGTGATAAAGGTCGATGCGCCGGTTTTGGAAACCGGTGGAACCGAGGACGAACCCGCCCTGTGGACCAATCCGCCCTCCGGCACCGACACTGAAATTCGCGGCGTCTATCCGGCGCTGACCGTCACCAGCGGCATGTACTTCAAATCCATCATCGGCTGCCTGAACAATGCCACAAATTGCAATGTTAAATTCCAACTTTCTTATATTCCGGAAGGCGGTTCGGAGACCAAGTTGACCGAGTGGACCGAGACCTACGATCACAACTTCACCCGCATCAACCTGGATCTCTCGACCCTGGCCGGAAAAAAGGTGCAATTCGTCCTTTCCGTCAAATCCAACGGCGCCTCCGATCAGGACCAGGCTTTCTGGCTGCAGCCGCGCCTTGAACCGTAAAGTGGAAGGCAAAGATCGCTGCCCGTTTTGCATGAACACTCGGGTAGCCCTTGAGGAGGTCATCGTCGAAAGAGAATCCCAGTCAGTTTTGGCTTGCGCGACAAATTGCGGCATGATATAATCGCAATGCTCAAAGTCGCCTGCCCTCTCTGAGAGGGCTTTCTCCGTAGGACTTTGAACCTTCGGGAAAGCGAACGACTTCTTCTTTCTTACCCAAACCACGCAATTACATAAGCGCTTCAGCCGGCCTGGAAAATGGCTGGCATATCGCTTGTGGTACAATTACACTCAACAATCACGGATATATAATTCCATGAGAATACTTGAACTCGAAAATGCTCCGCTGGCATCATTGCGTCAGATAGCCAAGGATCTGAATGTCACTGACGCAAACCGCCTCAAAAAAGAAAACCTGATCATCCGCATTCGGCAAATCGAAGCGGATCGTGAAGGGCTTGAGGTACGGGGTGGGATTCTGGAGATCATGCCCGAAGGCATCGGTTTCCTGCGCACCAATTATAAAATCGGGCCTGAGGATGTCTACGTATCTCAGGCCCAGTTGCGCCGCTACGAGCTTCGCAACGGCGATATGGTCATCGGCGCGGTCCGCCCGCCGCGTGATTCCGAGCGCCATTATGGTCTGCTGAAAGTGGAAACCATCAATGGCAAAAACCCGGAAGAACTTCACAACCGGCCCAGCTTCGAGAATTTGACCCCCATTTTCCCTGAGCGTCGCTTCGACCTGGAAGTCGATCGCGGAGCCCTTTCGACGCGATTGATCAATTTGATCGCCCCGATCGGCCGCGGTCAGCGCGGCATGATCGTATCTCCGCCCAAGGCGGGCAAGACCACCATTCTCAAGCAGCTCGCCAATTCGATCTCGACCAAGTACCCCGAGGTGCATCTCATCATGGCGCTCATCGGCGAACGGCCGGAAGAAGTGACCGACATGGACCGATCGGTGGATGCCGAGGTGGTGGCTTCCACCTTCGACGAACCGGTCAGTTCACACGTACGCACCGCTGAAATCACGCTCGAACGCGCCAAACGCCTGGTGGAAACTGGCCGGGATGTGGTCATTTTGATGGATTCGCTCACTCGCCTGGCGCGCGCCTATAACCTGGTCGTCAATCCGTCCGGGCGCACGCTCTCCGGCGGCATGGATCCGTCTGCCCTCTACCCGCCCAAACGGTTCTTTGGCGCGGCGCGCAATATCGAAGAAGGCGGTTCATTGACGATCATCGCAACCGCGTTGGTGGATACCGGTTCGCGCCTGGATGACGTGGTCTACGAAGAATTCAAGGGCACCGGCAATATGGAATTGGTCCTCTCCCGTAAATTACAGGAACGGCGGACCTTCCCGGCCATCGACATCGAACGCTCCTCCACCCGCCGCGAAGAACTGCTGCTCGGTTCGGATATTTTGCCGCGCGTCTGGTTGATGCGCCGCATGTACCTGCAAATGATCGCCCCCGCCCCCCAGGGCGCAGCCATGGATACGGCTGTCGCGACCGAAGCTATTTTGCAGCGTATTTCGAAAAGTAAGAATAATATGGAATTTCTTGAAACGCTCACGGAGGATATGTGACCTTGAAGCAAGGAAAATCCCCAATCGGGGAGCCGGAAAAAGCGCATCGCTCTTTATGGGTAAATACCTGGCTTCCGAGAATTTCCTGGGGGATTGCAGCATTAATGATTGCATTCGCAGTCTTGGTTCTATTGCAGGTAACCGGTGTGTCCGCACTGGCTGCCTCCTCAGGCGACAAGTTCATCCCTGCTGACAGCGCCAAAACGGCGCCTTTGCCCGATTATTCGACCGGCGCGGCGGTGAATGCCCTGTCGCGGATTTCAAATCTCAGCACGGTGATTTCGGATACGAGCCGCGAGACCGCAGCGGAATATACCATTGAATCGGGTGATTCCATCTTCGCCATCTCCAAATCATACGACGTCAAGCCTGAGACGATCCTTTGGGCGAATTACGCCATCCTCAACGACAATCCCGACCTGATCTCGGTGGGCGATACGTTGATCATCCCACCTGCCGACGGCATTTATATCAAGGTCAAGGATGGCGATACCATCGATTCACTGGCGGCGCAGTATAAATCCACGCCTGATAAGATTCTATATTTTCCGGGAAACAAGATGGATGTGTCCAACCCCAAGTTGGAAGTGGGATCCTACGTCATGATTCCCGGCGGCAGCCGCGAGTGGCAGCGCACCTGGTTGGTGCCAACCTATTGGCGGCCGTCCTCCGGCGCCAACAAGACCATCACCGGACAATGTGAAATCGCAGACGGAGGCGCATATGGGTCAGGCGCATTTGTCTGGCCGGCCGACAGTCACATGATCTCGGGCAATGATTTCTGGGATGGCCACCTGGGCATCGATATTGGCGCGGGATTAGGCGCCAATGTCTACGCAGCCGACAGCGGCGTGGTGGTTTACGCCGGTTGGATCAGCGGTGGGTACGGCAATATGGTCATGATCGACCACGGCAATGGCTACCACACGGTTTACGGCCACTTAAGTTCGATCCAGGTGAGATGCGGCCAGAGCGTGTATTCTGGCAACGTGATCGGTTACGCCGGTTCCACGGGCAACTCCACCGGCCCACACCTGCATTTCGAAGTGCGTTACTTCGGTGCCTTCATCAATCCGCATTACGTGTTACCCTAGATCGGGATACCAAAAACAAAAACCGGCGCAGCATTTGATTGCGCCGGTTTTTGTTTTCTTTCGATCCGGACCGGGGCTATAACAAACTGGTCGGGTCGACCGCCACGCGCCATTCGCCCAGGGTTTTGCCGCGCAGCAGGCGCGCCGGCTCGGGCCCGCGCAGGAGGATCTGCCAGCGGTACAGCCCATTCTGGCGCGCGAAAAAGCACGGCGCCGGACCGATGATCCGGGTGGAGGTAAAACCCTCCTGGTCCATCCAAACCTGCAACTGCTCCGCCATCCGGTGGGCTTCCGCTTCAGCGCTGGCCGGATCGCGCTGGCGCAGTTCCAGGCGCACCAGGCGTGAAAAGGGCGGATATCCGATCTTGCGGCGTTCGGCCAGTTCGTGTTGCAAAAATCCGGAATAATCATGCTTCGCGGCGAACTGAATCGCATAGTGGTCCGGCCGATAGGTCTGCAATATGACCCGTCCACCCAGCGGACTGCGCCCTGCCCGCCCGGCCACCTGGGTGAGCAATTGGAAGGTTCGTTCCGGAGTGCGGTAATCCGGCAGGTTCAAGCCCACATCGGCCAGCACCACCCCAACCAGCGTCACCAGCGGAAGATCCAGGCCCTTGGCCAGCATCTGGGTGCCGATCAGGATATCCGCCTGATGGTGGCTGAAATGGGAAAGCAAAATCTCATGCGAACCTTTTTGGCGGGTGGTTTCGGCGTCCCAACGCAGGGTCCGCGCATTCGGAAACGTCTTTTGAACTTCGCTTTCGACGCGCTCCGTGCCGGTGCCGTACTGCCGGATCGAAGTGCTGCGGCACTGTGGACAGTAGGCCGGCATCTGGCGTTGATAATTGCAGATATGGCAGCGTAAATCGTTGGTGTCGCTGTGAAAGGTCAGCGGCATATCACAACGCGGGCAGCGCAACACATGGCCGCACTCCCGACAGAATACATAGGTGGACGAGCCGCGCCGGTTGAGGAACAGGATGGCCTGCTGACCGGCATTCAGCACCTGCGTCAGGGAATCCTGCAACGACCGGCTGAAAATCGAACGGTTGCCGGCTTTAAGTTCCTGGCGCATGTCCACCACCTGAACGGGCGGCAGCGGCAAGAACGCGGCCTCACCTTCGTTGTCCAGTTCAGGCATCGAAATACCGGATTGGCTCGCCTGGGTCGCCAAAATCTGGCGGTGCGCCAGAATACGCTCCGGCAGCTCCAGCAGATTCCAATGCTCGCGTTGCGCCCGGTAATACAATCCGATTTCGGGCGTGGCCGAGCCCAGCAACACCACGCTGCCGGTGATACGCGCGTAGGCCAGGGCGGCCTGCACGGCGTGATACACCGGCGTCTGATCGTCCTGATAATATGAATCATCGTGGCATTCATCCACCACGATCAAGCCCAGGCGCGGCAGCGGCGTGAACAGGGCGCTGCGCGGCCCGACAATCACGCTCAGTTGCCCGCTGCGGGCTCGCCGCCAGGTATCGTAACGCTCGCCCGGCGAAAGCCGCGAATGCACCAGCCCCACCTGGCCCGGGAAACGCCCCAGGAAGCGCTTGACAGTCTGCGGCGTGAGCGAGATCTCGGGCACCAGAATGATCGCCTGGCGTCCCTGACGCAGGGCTTCGGCCACGGCTTGCAAGTAGATTTCCGTTTTGCCCGAGCCGGTCACGCCGTGCAGCAAATAAGGCGCGGGCGGATTGGATGGGTCCATCTGGCGTAAACCGGCCCGCACGCGCTCCAGGGCTTCCATCTGACCGCCCGTCAATTGCGGGGCCTGCTGCACCACCGGGGCCATATGTTCCAATGGATCGCGCCAGACTTCGGTTTCACCAAAAGCCACCAGGTCCTTTTCGGCGAGGCTTTGCAGGTCGGCCAGCGTTGCTCCGGAGGATGCCTTTACCCAGGCCACATCTACGGGCAGCGCTTCGCCCTGCAGGAATCGCAGGGCTGCTTTGCGCCGTTCCAGGGCAGCGCTGCCGGGTCGGGCCACCCCCTCCAGGCGCTCCGCCAGCGTTTCCGGCGCAGCCGTCAGCCAGACCGTGCGCGCCCGCTTGGGCTGTACCGTCGGCGGCAATAAAAACGGCTGCGAGCCGAGAATCTCCTTGTGCAGCAGCGGCTCGGCGGCTTCCCGCCAGCGCACTTTGGGCAGCGCGTTATCGATCTGCCCATCCCGGAGCGGTCCGCGCTGGCGCAGCAGATCGATCAGGCGGTTTTGCAGCGGGGTAAACACCGCCGCCGCAGGGAGCTTTTCCGAATTCAAGCCATAGAGTGTCCCGGTGTGCTGGCTCAGGCCAGGTGGCAGCATGAGTTCGATGCACGCCGCCAGCGGCGACAGCGTCTCGTCCGCCATCCACTGCGCCAGCTTCATCTGCTCGGCGGTCAGGGCCGGTTGATCATCCACCAGTGTCTGCACCGGGCGGGTCTCCGGCACGGCGCTTTCACCGGTCAGGCGAAGCGCCAACCCCTGAACGGTCCGCTTACCAAAGGGAACGATGACCAGACAGCCCGGTTTCACCCGCCCCTCCAATTCTTCCGGCAGGTGATAGTCGTAGATACCCGACCCGCTCAACGGGACGTTTACGGCGACCTGTACGAAGGTGGTCAAGCGGAAACCTGTTTCAAAATCGCGGCTGCCCCGTAACCGACGACTTCCCCGCGATCACCGGTTTCGTCCGCCGAGGTGCTGTGATGGAGAATCTCAACCGAATTGCCGCCCAGGGCGCGCGCCGCCCATAGAACGGCGGCCACGGCCGGATATCCGCAGGCAAAGCCTGTGCCGCTTTCTTCCGCGCGAAAGACGCCATCCGGCGAAAAATCAGCGATCTGCTTGAGCATGACGGCGTCCAACTGGTCGGCGGTCTCTTCGGGATAGAAATGCGATAAATCCGTGCTGGCCACCAACAGCGCCCGTTTACCGGCCAACACGCGCCCCAGCGCTTCACCCAACGCGCGGGCGGTGGACTTGCTCTGGCTGCGAACCATCACGGGCAGCAATTTGAACTCCCCTTCCAGGGCGCGTTGCAGGAAAGGCAGCTCGATTTCAAGCGAGTGTTCGGTGTCATTCGAGATCCGCTGAATTTTTTTGTCCGAAATCACCTTGATATTTTCATCCAACGCATCCAAAACCTCACCGTCCACCCAGACCGTGCCCAGCGGCGTGCCGTACGCCTTATGGGCGGTCGTGAGCAGATCGGCCGGATAGAAACCATGCAGCGGGCTGATCACCGCCACCAGATCGAAGTGCTGGCCCTGGACGGCCCGAAAGGCGTGCCCGGCGGTGCGTCCGGAATAGCGGTGCCCGGCGTGCGGGCTGACCAGCCCGATCACCTCTCCGGACAGGGGCGGAAGAACTGCGGATTGTAAAAACGCATCCACCTGGTGCGCCAGACGCTGCGGATCGGCGCTGTACCAGGTACCCGCAATGGGCGAAGGTCGAACGTCAGCAACCATGATCGACCACACTCCTTTCCAATAACCCGCTTCGATACGATAACGATACGCAATCTCTTCTCGCGGTCTTTACCGTCGCATTAACTATATCTCAAAAGCGGCTTACGGTCACGGTCCTTCACGAACGAGCCTGCCGGATGGTTCCGCCGGCAAGAAAAAACACCTCCGGGCTGAAACGATCCAGCCCGGAGGTGAGGTTCACATACTTATTCGTCAGTTTACGGCAGGAACTGGTGCGGATTGACCTTGCCGTAGGTATCGTTGTACATTTCGAAGTGCAGGTGCGGGCCCGTGGAGTTGCCCGTCGTGCCCATCAGGCCGATGGTGGCGCCCTGGGTAACGCTGGCGCCGCAGCCGGCATAGATCTGGCTGAGGTGAGCGTAGGTGGTCTGCCAGCCGTTGCCGTGATCGATCACGATCACGTAACCGTACCCCAGGTCGTTCCAACCTGAGTAGACGATCACTCCGCTGTCAGCCGCGTAAATGGCGTTGCCGGATTGCCCGCCGATGTCGATGCCGGGATGGTTGGCGCCGAGGCTGAAATCATAGCCCGATAACCATTGGTTGGTCGTCGGCCAGATGAACGATCCCGTTCCCACTGCCCCATCCACGATGGTGCCGCACGCGCCGGGACCGTACAATTTGGCCACGCCCGGGTTCTGGCGTGTGATGCGCGGGGCGCTCCAGGAGACAAACTCGCGCCGTCCACCGGGGATGACCAGCCAGGTGCCGGCCGGGATGTTCGGATTGGTGTAATCGCCGAGCGTCGCTTTATCCAGATGGTTTCCCGGCCACGAGATGATCGTATCCGCGTCCACGTGAAAATATTCGGCCACGCCGTTCAGCCCGTCCCCGGCATGCCATTCATAATACACGCCATCCGTGGGGAGAATGTTGAGCGTGACGCCCACTTTCAGCCGGTGCGGGTCGTCTCCCAACGTCTGCTGGTTACCCCACAAGAGAGTCTCCGGCTTTAGCCCAAACTTCTCGGCGATATCGAAGATCGTATCGCCCTGAGCCACCGTGTATTGGATCACGTCGAAACGCGGGCGGGATGGCAGCGTGGTATGCAGCAATGCCAGGCGTGGCACGCCTTGAACCATGGCCACCTCATTCGGCAGCACGTAGGCAGGCGCTTCCACCTCTGAAGTTTCCGTCGGCAGGGCGGCGGCCATTGCTGCGCCGCTGGGAGCGGTTTCGACTGCACCCTTCAGGTAAAAATTTCGCATGACCCACAAAACCACCAGGATCATGACCAGGGACGCGATGCCGGTCCCTACCCGCAGGGCAACCTCACCCAGGCCCATCCGGACCAATTGTTCCCACCAGTGATTCAATCCCCGGCGGGGCGTGGGCTGCTCTGGGGTATTTTCTTGTTCCTTTTGCAGATCGGCATCGGATCGATCAGGAATGTTCGATGTCGATGGTTCAATCATTTTCAATTATTCCTCATGAAAGGCATGTTATCACAGCGTTTTTAGTTGGTCAAGCGAACTGGAAAGTTATCAGGATAATTTTCATCGAATTCTCATATGTCTGAATGGATGATGGTTGTCGGTGAACGGATGAGGGATGACAAAGACATTCTTCCCCCCGCCCGGGTAACGGGGTTTCCCACCCGGGCTGCCCTTCGACTGGATAATATAATATCCGCGGCCGGACCCCCTTTCTCGGCGGGCAAAGATATGCAGTCAACCGGCCCGTCAGCGGTATACTTGTTTTGGGGAATTGCCCCTGACAGATCAAGCGCGGAAAACAACCTGGAGGAGATCCCTCTTTTTCGCCGAATGTTTTGGTTTACCCTCAGGCGCAGCATGGATTCGAACAGAATTTACCAAAAACGCATCAATCTGGCCATCGATTATATCTCCACGCACATCTCCGAGCCTATTTCACTGGATACCCTGTCCGGTATCTCCGGTTTTTCAAGTTTTTACTTTCACCGCATTTTCACTGCGTTGGTCGGCGAGACGCCGGCCGATTACGTTCTGCGCACCCGCCTGGAAATGGCCCAAAACTACCTGATCAAAACCAGCCGCAGCGTCACCCAGATTGCCCTGGAAAGTGGCTTCACCAATTCGGCGATCTTTGCGCGCACATTCCGGCAGCGGTACGGGATCACCCCCAGCCAGTATCGGGCGGGTATCCCGGTGAAGGACCAGCCGGCGCATCCGAACCTGCTGACCGATCCTCCGGAGCATTCATACGTGATTCACGAGGTTTCCCTGAAAAACATGCCGGATATTTACACAATTTACGTTTCCTGCTATGAGGGCTACGACATGCGCATGATTTGCCGCGCCTGGGAAAAACTCAACCGCTGGGCGGTTATGCAGAACCTGGATCTTTCCGGCAGCCAGGCTATCGGGATCTCGCTGGATGATCCATTGATTACCCGCCAGAACAAATGCCGCTATTACGCCTGTCTGAGCACCCCAACAGAAGTGCGCGCCTCGCCGCCGGTCAATAACCTGACCATCCCCGGCGGTCGTTATGCCGTTTACCACACCGAGAGTCCGGCGGCAGAACTGCGTCAGGTGTATTACGCAATATTCCACGATTGGCTCCCGGATACCGGTTTTCAGCCGGCAAACAGCCTGCCCTTCGAGGTTTATCTGCAAACGCCCGAAGGACATCCGCGGCAATGGTTCGATGTCAATATCTGCATTCCGGTTCAACCCATCCCGATATAGCAAGAAATGCATAAATTCTGGCAAGAAAGTGAAAGCGAAGCTCCTGCCAAAAGCTTATCCTTGATGAAAAACAAGGAGACCACAATGGATTCACGCTATCAGTATCGTTACATCCCGCTTACAGGGACTTCTTACCAGATCGGACAGCAGCAGGCTGCCTTTGTACAAACCGACCCGGCGCTACGCACATTTTTCACATCCACCCCACAAGAATGGATCGATTCGAACTACGCGGAGATCGCTGCGCTGTACCTTCAATTCTGTCCGGGGTTGTTGGAGGAAGTGCAGGGCATCGCCGACGGGTTGAGCGTTGCCCCGGGGCAGATTATTTATCACCTGCACACCTACCTCAAGCCGATTCATTGCAGCCACTTTGCATTGCTGCCCCAGATCACCCGGTGCGGGAGGACGTTGGTCGGGCGCAATTACGACTTCAGTCCCGAAACCGAGGATATGCGCCTGTGCCTGACCCGTCTGCAGGGCAAGTACAGCCACCTGGCTTTTTCGACCCTTCTGTTGGGCCGGGCAGACGGGATGAATGACCGTGGTCTGGTGGTCACCATGTCGGCCGGAGGAATCCCGGTGAGCAATAAACCTGGAATGACCCCGCCATTGCAAAAGGGATTGCAATTCTGGGCGGTGGTGCGCTCGCTGCTGGAGAACTGCAGCGATGTAAGCGAAGCCCTGCAGTGGCTGCGTCAGATCCCCTGCGGCGGGAATCCGATTCTCATCCTGGCCGATAAGAAAGGACAGGCTGCGAAGGTCGAAGTACACGGCAAAGAACTGGCCGTCGAACATGCCGATCCATTCGTTTGCGCGACCAACCACTACACCAGCCCCGAACTGGCGCGCTATTCTCAACCGGTGATGTCCAATTCACAGGTGCGCAGGCAGTTGATGCTCGACCTGATCGCGCAGCGCGCGCCGTCCATCACCCACGATGACATTCGCGCGCTGCTCGCCGGGCGTTACCCGCAGGGACTGTGCAATCATTTCTATAAGGAATACTTCGGCACCCTATACAGTTTTATCGCCGATCCGATGAACGGCAGCATCGAAATCTGCTTTGGTTCGCCGGCAGTCAACGAAAAGCATACCTTCACTTTCGAGCAACCCGCCGAAGTCCAGGTCTTCCCGGTTGAGCTGCCCCAGGCTGACGGCTTCGCTCAGTTTTGGGGATAGCTGAACCATCCGTCGCGCAGACAGGAATTCTTACCGGCTGCTCCTCATCGTAAATCCAGTCGTAGAATGAACTCGCCCTCCCGGCAACAGCCGGGAGGGCGGAGAATTCAAGGACTTCTAAGGCGCGTCGTTGTTCCAGAACCAGTTATAGGCGAAGTAACCGGGGGCGCTGTCCATGCGGATGGCAATGCGATCCAATCCCTTCAGGCCGGAGGGGATGGTGTAGGTTACATCCATCGACCCGCCCGCGCCCGAATCGGTGGTAGCCACCTGCGTCCCACCCAGGCCCAGCGTACCGTACTTGCCCATGCGCACCGTAAAGGTCACGTGGGGCGGCAGGTTCTTGGCGCGGATGGTGACCGTATTGTCGCGGTCGACCCCGATAATGCTGAAGGTCGGGTAGCCCGTGTAACCGGGAATGGGTGTGGGCGTTACGCCGCCCGTGCCGCCGGTGCCCGTCGAACTGTTATAGAACCAGTTATAGGCAAAGTAAGGCGATGAATCCATCCGGATGGCGATCTGCGAGAGTCCCTTGAGCGAGGCTGGGATCTTGTATGTGGCCTCGAATGAACCGCCCTTGCCAGAGTCGGTCTTCCCGACTTCCACCCCACCGACCGCCCGGGTTCCAATCTTGCCCATCAACACGGTGAAGGTCCGGTTGGCCGGGAAGTTGCTGGTCTTGATGGTCACGCTGTCGTCTTTCACCACCGCGCTGATGCTGAACGTGGGAATGGGACCCGAAGGAACCGGGGTGGCCGTGGTGCTGGTGCTGGTCTTGTTGTAGAACCAGTTGTAGGCATAGTATCCCAGACTGCCGTCCATGCGGATCGCAATCTGCGCCAGACCCTTGAGATCCGCCGGAATCTTATAGGTCACATCGAAGCTTCCGCCTTTGCCGGAATCGGTCTTGGTGATTTCGATGCCGCCGATCGCCCGGGTGCCGATCTTTCCCATGCGCACGGTGAAAGTCATGTTCGCCGGGAAGTTATGGGTGCGAATGGTCACGCTGTCATCCACCACCACCTTGACGATGTCGAAGGTTGGGATTGTCGCCGCCTGCGCGGTAAAGGGCGTCTGCACCAGCGCTAATCCCGCAATGAGGACAAAAACGAACGCCAGTTGCAATCCATTCCGCAGCCAGCCCCATTTTGTGCCAATATTTCGGTTGCTCATTTCGATCTCCTTGATTCAATCCCTCTGATTGAATTCAGTATAGCAAAACAAGGCATAAATATCTACTAATTCGATCAAAATAAGGCTGCCCGGGCTGGTGTGCGGTTTCGATAGGCAGCCTTTTCAGTTCGAAATTACCTCAGGATGCGGGGCAGCAGCCAGAAGGCGCGGTCGTCTTCCGCCTTGCCGTTGTTGAGCACTTTCAAGATGATCGACACGTTCTTGTCCTTGTAAGCGCTCAGGTCCAGATCGATCTTTTGCAGGCTCTTATCCGAAGTCTGCGTCCACGAGCCCAGACTTTGCACGGCGCCGCCTTCCACGGAGATGTTCACCTGGAACATCACGTCGCATTTCGGGCTGGAAGCCATGCAGCCGATGACCGTTTTGAAATGGTCCCCATTCTGGATCTTGAAGTTCGGGAAGCGTCCTTCGATGTAGCCGCCGTCGCCCGCGCTCGGCGCCACCACCAGTGCGGCCTCATTTTCCTGGCCGGTTTCGGTATTGGGACCGTTTACCTTGCTGACAAAGCCATTGGTCAGATCTTCCGATCCTGGGCAGGTCAGGCCGCCGACGGTCGATTTCCAACTGGCATCGCAGCCCTTGTCGGCCAGGTTATAAACAATGGTATCGGCTACCTTGACGGTGATCTTGACCCAGAAGCTTTCTTCATGGCTCTGGCCGATGCCGAAGATCGTGCCGCTGGACGTACGCAGCGCCCAGTTGCCGGTGTAGTCGCCGGTATTGCTCGGCGCGGTCAGGTTCACCGAAAGGTCAATCATCTCACCCGGCCGGACCGTGGCGTTGATATTGACGGAGGATGGGCCGGACATGGCGTTGCCGCTGACGAACACGATCGAATAATCCGCCGACCAGTTGCAGCTTCCGATGTTCTTGATCCGCCAGGTCTTCGTGAAGGTCTGGCCGGGTTTGAACACACTGCCGTCTGAAACAGTGACATCCTTGACGAATTGGGCGGCGTTGCACGGAAGGCTGGGCGTCGCCGTCGGCGGGATGGGCGTAATGGTGGGCGGAATGGAAGTGTTGGTCGGGGTCGGGGTGATCACCTGAACTGTTGGCGAAGCCACGACCGGCTCCTGAGTGGGCAAAGTCTCAGGGGTCTGGCGAGCAATTTCCGTCAAACGCGCCACAACGGTTTGGGCGGAAAGCGTGCCAATCAATTCAGGGCTCAATGTCGCGGCCGGCTGCATTCCGGGAATACAGGCCGCCAAAGCCAACAAGACCAATAAAGAGACCGATAGCATCAGGACAAATTTCTTACTCATCTCGCAGACTCCTTTGTGTTGATGTCCTATTGACGGTTCTTCATCGGATAAAGTTCCCAATAATTTATATATTTAGTATACGAAAAAATCGAGCGGACAGTTGTCTGTCCGCTCGATGAAATCTCGATCCGGGAATATGGATTTAGTCTTTCTTTTCCAGGTCCTTCAAGACCTCGATGTCTTTACGCAGGTTCTTCCAGCGCAGGATCAGGCTGACCAGATAGATCAGCATGACGCCAAATATGACCGCGTAACCGGCGATCATGTACGTCAGGGTGTCGGCAGGTCCTTCCATCGTCATTTTCCTTTCTTCTCAGTCCATCCATTTCATTTTCATTTGATCGACCTGATCAGCGAACTTGCCCAGGCGAATACGGTGCCACAGCGCGTTCGCGAACAATACGGAGAAAGTCAGCAGGCTGAACATGAAGGTTTGCAGCATCCTGGCCGTCATATCGAACGACCCCGTGGCCGAAGGGTCGCTGCCGCCGATCACCACCGGGTGGATGGTGCGGAAAATGCGAATCGAAAAGAAGGTCAGCGGCACGCTTAAAAAGCCAATGATGGCATATACGGCCCCGAATCGCGCCCGCCGGTCGGGATCTTCGACCCCCTGCCGCAGCATCAGGTAGGCCGCATAGACCAGCTCCATGATGGTTGCCGTCGTGAGGCGCGGGTCCCAGGTCCACCAGGTATTCCAGATCGGGCGCGCCCAGATCGAGCCGGTGATGATGCAGATCAGCATGAACACCAGGCCAATTTCAACCCCGGCCATGCCGACGATATCCCAACTGCGTTTGTGGGTGATCAGGTAGGCGATGCCCGCGACGAATGCCACCAAAAAGCCGAGCATACCGGTCCAACCCGATGCCACGTGGAAATAAAAGACCTTCTGCACCAGGCCCATCACCGCCTCGGTGGGCGCGTACAGAAAGACCATCAGGGTTGCGGCAGCCAACAGCAGCGCCGTTACCCCATTCAAAACCCGTAATGATTTCGGTTGCGCCGTCATTCAAATTCCTCCTGTCAAGCGATGCTCATCGAGAGAAGAAATGAGGCTTATTCCTCAACCACCGCATCGAAAACCATGAAAGCCACGCATGTGAAAACCACATCGTAGACGATCAATAAATTCAGCCAGGGCTGAATTTCCGTCATTTCCAACCCGGCCAGGAAATTGCCGGAAGCCTTCACAGCCGCCACGACCACCGGGATGACCACCGGGAAGAGCAAAATGGGCAGCAAAATATCCCGCGTTCGCGTCTGCACGGTCATGGTCGACAGCAATGTTCCGATCGCCACGTACCCTTCGGAGCCCAAAACAATCACCAGCAGCAAGCCGGGTTGAAACAAATTGATATTGTAGAGCACACTGTATACCGGCAAAACGATGACCGCCACCGAGAGCATGAAAATCCAGTTCGCGAGCGCCTTGCCGAAATAGATAGCCGTGCGGTCCACCGGCGCAAGCAGCAGCCCGTCCAGGCAGCCGCGATCTTTTTCGACCGCCATGGAACGATTCAGTCCCAGCGTGCCGGCGAAGGTGAAGGTCACCCACAAAATACCGGAGGTGATGTTGGCTCTTCCGACCGGATCGAGTTCCAGGGCGAAATTAAAAATCAGAATAACCAGCAGGGCAAAGACCAGCATGGCCGAGAGCATTTCCCGGCTGCGCCATTCGGCGGCCAGGTCCTTCCACACCACGGCGCCCATCGCGCGCAGGAAGGGAGTCACCTGATTCATAGCGCTCTCCCCTCGCGTTGAACGGACGCGCCCGCTTCCAGGGTTTTGCGGTAGAACGATAACAGGCCGTCCACAACCAGGTCGGATTGCTGCACCGAGGCCTGAATGCGCCCGCGGGTCAGGATATCGAACCGCGAGGCCAGGTCCTGGGCCCGCGCCAGGTCATGCGAAGTCATCACCACAGTCCGGCCGCGAACGGCCACCTGGCGCAGCACCTCATCCAGCATGCCGCAAGCATCCTGGTCCAGGCCGGTGTGCGGTTCATCCAGCAGGAGCACTTCGGGGTCGTGAAGAATGGCCCGTCCAATCGCCAGGCGCTGCTGCATGCCGCGCGAGAAAGTCCGCACCAGATCGCGCCGCCGGGCGGTCAGCCCGACCAGTTCCAACACTTCGGTGATGCGCGCATACAGGTTTGGAACGCCGTACATGCGGCCGTAGAAGCGCAGATTCTCTTCCGCGCTCAGATCTCCGTAAAGCAGCGGCAGATGCGAAACCACGCCCAGCCGCCGCCGCACGGCAGCCGATTGCTCCGGCAGCGAAAATCCGGCGATCTTCACCTCCCCCAAAGACTGCCGGGAAAGCGAAGCCAGAATGCGTAAAAACGTGGTCTTGCCTGCGCCGTTGGGTCCCAACAGGGCCACGAATTCTCCCTGGGCCACCGAAAAATCCAGGCCGCGCAGCACGGTTTTCGGGCCAAACCGTTTTACCAGCGAGCGCACCTCGATCATTCAGCGCCTTTCCCGGGGTCTTTCGAGTTGAGGGCCTGCTCCAATCGCTGCTTGAGTTCACTGCGCCGGCTAAGATAGGCTTCTTCATTTAATTCACCTGTGCGGCGCTGATCGTCCAGGGCGATGATGGCATCCATCAATGTCTCGGGGGTTTCATCCTTTAAAATTTCGATCTGATGTGAATTCCGGGCCTTCCGGCGGCGAAGGAAATAAATCCCGGCCGCTGCGCCCACCAATCCAAACGCACCGATGCCGATCACCAGCGTGGTCGTGGAACCGGAACTGACCTGGGCTCCCTGCCTGGGACGCCCGCTCAGGCTCAATTTCAACGGAGAGGTCGGCGAGAGATTGGCGCCGGTAAACAACTCCAGATCGATGTCCTGTACTGTGCGCGAGCCGGCGTCCGTCAACTGGCTGCTCTTCATGCGCACGCCCTGTTGGGGCAGCATCACAATTGCTTCGGCGACATCGATGGGGACGTCCAGTTCGAAATCGCCCTTGTGTGTATAGGGCAAATTGTAGGCAAAAAGAACCTGATACCCTTCGGCTGGCGTATAAGCCTGGGCGACGCCAAAGCCATCCGCCGTTTGAATGTAGGTGCCGTCGCCCAGCGTTCCGTCCTGAAATTGAATATCGGTTGCGCCTGCCGGAAGTTTGAAATTCAGAAGCGTCGTACTGCCCGCTGCCGGTGCGACGACCTGCTGACTTGGATTGCTGAAGATCATCAATTCCACCACCTGCACCATCTTCGGATCGGTAAAATCGAAGAAGACGTGCAGGCGATCGCCGCGCAAGAGCGCCACATCATTGCTGACCTCGTAGATCGTGATCGGCAGTTCCGGCGCCTGGTCCACGGAGATGTCTTTGCTGTGCAGGGGATCCGAATTGTAATCCACCCCTTCGACATTTACCGTCACCATGAACACGCGGTTATCGGCCAGTTCGACATCCGTGAATTGATAACTGCCGTCCGCCTTCACCGGCGCGGTCAGCGTGAACGCGGCCTGCATATCATCATAGGCATGCAGGGTCGCCTCCAAACCGTCCGGGAATCCGCCGCCGGACGCATTCTTAAGGGTGCCGAAAATGGTTGTTTTTTGAGGTTGGTCGGGGGTAACTTCCAGCGTCGCGGTTGTACTGCCCAAAGGCGTTGCGCCCATGCTCGAGAGAGATGGTTTGACGGTCGGGGTAAGGGTTGGCTCGGGCGTGGTGGTCGGGGCAGCTTCGGCCCGAATGCCAGGCGACGCGAAAGTCAGCGAGCGCACATAGGCTGCCAGCCCAAGGCGCTGCGCATCGGTGAGTGTATCGCGGTAAGCCGGCATCTCGCCAGCGCCGGTTGTAATCGTTTGGAACAATTCCTCTTCTGATCGCAGCGCCAGCCGTTCCGGCTGAGACCAATCCGGCACGGTCATCCCGGCCGCCTGAGCGCCGTCCCCCTTGCCCTGTACGCCGTGGCAACTCTGGCACGCTTGTTCGTATAAGACCCTGGCCGAATCCAATTCGCCCTGGGTCACGTGCAGCGAAAGCGCATACGCCACCACGTCCCAGCGATCGCGATCGGTCAAAGAATTGAAGGGCGGCATGCTGCGTTCCATCCGCCCATTGGTGACCACAGCGTACCATTCGACGGGGCGCGCCCCCAGGGCAACTTCCGAACGCCCAATGGCCGGGACCTCCACCGAAAGATTGGACGCCATCGTCCCGTTCCCGCGCCCCACATCCCCATGACAGGGTGCGCATTTCTCGGCAAATATTTCCGCGCCGCGCTCCGGGTCGGGTGGGACGATCGGGTAAACCGTTTCCACGCTCGAAGGGGTCGGCGCCTGATAATCGGGCGGCGGGGTGACATCCTCGGCCAGCGAGCAGGCCGAAAGAAAAACCAGCGCAATGATTGCCGAGAAAATAAAAGAACGCTTCATGACTCCCCCGTCATAAGGCTGTGCCGCACTTTGGGCAGAATTTATCCGATTTCTGCAATGGGTGGCCGCATTTGGTGCAGAAGCCCACGGATTTCTCCTCCCGCGCGCGGCGGCGCGTTGCAATCCGGTCCTCGATGGCATCCCGGGCGCCAATTCCGGCGGCGCCGGCATTCGCCTGCGTATCTGCGCGCCGGGCGGCGATGGCGGCTTCGAGCCTGTCCTCTGCGCTCTGGGTGACGTCGCGCTCCTCTATCTGATCCAATTGGCGCATCACGTTCGCGCCCTGGTTCAGCAGGCTGATCCGTTGCGCCGGATAATCCTCAGCCGGAATTTTTCCCAGCGCGTCGTCAAAATCCAATTCCTGCAGCGCGTCCAGAACTTGTTCTTCCTCAGCCAGCAGCGCCGAGCGGAGATGCTCGCGAGTTTCAATTGCTTCTTTGACAGCCGGGCCTTTTTTCTCTTCGGATTTGAAGAAAGGTTGAGCGATGAAAAAAATCACGGCCAGAGCTAATGCGAGGATGAGAAAAAGCGAGCCAATATCCATAAGTTCTTCCTGTTAATCGGACCCTGCCTACTTAAGGAGATCATCGATCGCGGCCTGAATTTCGGTCATGGAAGCAAAGGGGCCTTTCTTGACATAGGCCAGGTTGCCATCACGGTCGATAAAATACGTTTCCGGCACCCCTGTGATGCGGAACATTTGGGAGATGATCGTGCGTAAATCCGGCGCGTTCGGGTAGCTGATGCTGTATTTCGCCAGATAAGATAGCGCTTCCGGTTCAGTGTCGGTATAATCGACGCCCAGAAAAATCACTTCATTCCCGGGTTTGTAATACTGCCAGGCCTGCTCCAGTTCAGCGGCTTCCTGCGAACAGGGCGCGCACCAGGATGCCCAGAAATTGAGCACCACGACCTTTCCCTTGAAATCGGATAGGTCATGCGTCTGTCCGTCAAAGGTGACCATGGAAAAATCGGGCACCTTTTGCCCGATCACGATTGGGCCAGCCTGTACGCGACGCAAGCCAATGCCGATGAGAGCCAAAAAAGCCAACAGCACGGTGAAAGAGAGTAGGATCACCCAGCGCGGCAGGTTGCGGCGGGGGGAAGGTTGCGTCTCCTGGGGATTTTCCACGTTAGTATCCATCCAAATTACCCACTCCTCTCCGGATTAGCCTTTCTTCTCACGGCGTTGTAGTTCTTCCTCGATCCGCTCCAGATATTCATCCCGGGTTCCATTGGGTTCGAGAGGAAGTTTCTTCTCGATCGCGGACGTTTTCGATCTAATTTTACGCATCACGCTCGCATAAACCAACAGCGCCAGGACCAACAGAACTCCCAGCAAGACGTAAAAGACCCAATTGAAACCTCGAACGGGCGGCGCAGCCAGCACCCGATCGCCGTATTGCTCGGCGAAATAGTTGCGAATCTCATCCGCCGACCAGCCCTGGGAGAGTTTCAGCCGGATCAGGTCGCGCCATTGCGCGCAGGCCGGGGTGGGGCAGACGTCCAACGGAATATTCTCGCACACCGGGCAATATAATTCCTTCGCCACCGCGTTGACCTGGTCATCCGTTGGCGGCTGCGGATCCTGCGCCAATACTTTGCCCGCAAATATCAACCCGAGCGCCAGCGCCACCAGGCCTGCCAGCGCCAGAATTTTCAGGCGGTTCAACCGGTTATTTTCAGTTCTTTGAAGCATCTTGCCTGCCAACCTCGTGAAGGTGTAAGAATTACAGAAATATTACATAAGCCCTGCATGGAGTCTGGATGAAAATAGGGCGGGCGCCATCATCCCACGGTGACCTGTGCTGTTGTCTTTCGAGCCTCTCGTCGGCGAACCGTTTCCGGTTCTGGATCAGGCCAGGCGGCCACCAGGGTCCCCAGAATGAGCACAAATCCGCCCAACCACAGCCAGTTGACCAACGGGTTGTGATACAGCTTGAACGTGGCCTGGTTGGTATTGAACTCCTCCCAATCCACCAGAATCAGGTACAGGTCATCGTCCATGGTGCTGCGCATACCCGGAATGGTCATGGATTGCTGGGCGTCGAAATAAAAATCGCGCCGCGGGGTGAGCTGGCCCAGATATGTGCCGTCCTTATAAACATCCACCACCGCCCGGGCAATGTTGCGGCCGTCCGGGTTGTTCCATTCGGCCAGGCTGCGAAAAGTGACCGTGTACCCCGAAAGCGACATGCTCTCGCCGGTTTTCAGCGTCCCCTGGGTCTGGGTTTGGAACATTTCGATGCCGATCACACCCAGCGACATCAGGACGATGCCCAGATGGATGATGTAACCGCCGTAGCGCCGGCGGTTGCGCCCGGCCAGTTTCCACAGGGCCAACGGCAGGGCTTCCTGCGTGCGGCGGTGGCGCGCCCAAACCGCGCGGCCGTAATCATACACGGTGACGGAAATTACAAAGGCAACCAGCCAGAAGGCCAGCAGGGCGCCCGCCGACCGGATTCCAAATGCGATGACGGCGATCAATACCAGGATCGAGACGATGGCCGGTTTCCAGATGGCTCGCCCCAGGGTTTTGATGGTGGAATGTCCCCAGGCCGAGAGCGGCGCGACACCCATTAGTAACAGCAAACCGGCAAACAGGGGCCCGGTCGTGCGTTCATACCAGGGCGGCCCAAAGGTCACCTTCTGGCCGGTGAACAACTCCGAAACCAGTGGATAGATCAACCCCCAGAAGCATACCAGAACGATCAGCATGAACAGAAGATTGTTCAGCAGGAAAAGCGATTCGCGCGAGAGCATGGATGTCAGTTCGCCGCCGGAGTGAAGATCGTTCCAGCGGATCAGCAGCAGCGCCAGGGACGCAATGAATGTGATGCCGATGAAACCGAAAAACAGCGGACCGATCGCACTCTGGGCGAAGGCATGCACCGATGAAAGTACGCCCGAACGCGTCAGGAATGTGCCGAAGATGACCAGCGAATAAGTTACGATCACCAGCACCATGTTCCAGCGTTTGAACATGCCGCGTTTTTCCTGGATCATCACGGAGTGCAGGAATGCCGTTCCGCTCAGCCAGGGCAAAAAGGCGGCGATTTCCACCGGGTCCCAGCCCCAATAACCGCCCCAGCCCAACACGTCATAGGCCCAACGGCTGCCCAAAACCAACCCCAGGGAGAGGAACAGCCAGGCAACCAGCGTCCAGCGGCGGGTCACTCGAATCCAACGATCGTCGGATCGTCCCGTCACCAGCGCGGCGATCGCGAAGGCGTAAGGAATGACGAACGATACGAATCCAAGGTACAGCATGGGTGGATGAATGATCATGCCCGGGTGACGCAACAACGGATTCAAACCCCGGCCGTCCGATGGCGCGAGTATCGTAGCGCCGGCCGGCTGGAACAGGGCTACGATTTCGCGCCCACTGCTGCTCAGCCAGAAACGCTCGAACGGGTTCTCGACGAAAATGGACAGGCCCAGGAAAAAAGCCAGCGTCACTAAGGAGACCACGATCACCCAGGGCAGGAATTCGCGGTCGCGATCCCAACGCCGGAGCGTGACCGCGGCGGCGAAGGCCGACATCAACCACGACCATAAAACCAGCGAACCCGCCTGCCCACCCCAGAGTGCCGTGACCTTCAGGTATAAGGGCATGCTGTCGCTGGTAACGTTATAAACATATTGAATTTGATACTGGCGGGTGACGAGCAGGATGATAATGCTCAAGGCCGTCAATGTGATCAAAGGGAAAGTCAAAAGCATTGCCAGGCGGGCGCTTTCTACCCAACGATTGGAGTTCTTTAAGCCCCCGTAAACCGCAGCTCCAATGCCAAACAACGCAACCAGAAAGGTGATTACCAGCGCTCCAAAACCAAAATCCGCCAGCATGCTTTGCTCTCTCCAATTAATCTAAGAACGAAAACCCCGGTGGTTGATCCGGGGGTGAATCTTCAACCGGGCTGGTCAGTTATTGCCAGCCTGTTCGGGAACAGCTTCTTCATATTTCGTGGGACATTTCAATAATAATTCGTTGGCGTAGAAGTTCCCATCCGCCCCCATTTTTCCGGTGACGATGGCCTGCGCCTCGTTCTTGAGCAAATCAGGCTTCACCCCCTCATAAACGATGTTCATCTTCTCCCGGCTGGGATCGGTGACTGCACTATGGAGAACCGCCGCCAGCCCGCCCTGAGCTTCGATCTCGGCGTTGTCGGCCGGGATGTCTGCAATGGTAAAAGTCAATCGAAGATTGCTCGAATCATACTGAATCGTATCTCCCAAAACTGCGCCCGAAAGGCGCAGTTCGCGATCGACGACATCAGCACCTTTGGCCTTGACTTCGCCGATGGTCATGAAATATTGCGCATTGGCGCGGGTGGAGGTGATGACGAGATATACGACTGCGGCAATGATCAACAGGCCGCCGATGATGAATTTGGCGCGCCCCTTGAAAGCGGGTTTCCGAACTGCGGCGTCCTCCATAAAGCTTTTACCCTCCTCAGTGTGATTAATTTTCACTTGAAAAATCCTAAATCTGGGGATTAATTGAATTTTGTCATATTCACATTAAATCCGCCTGAGAAGTGGACATCGTTTATGCTTAGGTGAAATTTGGTGTTATTTCTCCATATTTCACAGCGCGGATTATATCACAGGAACTGTATTACCCCCTTGAGATTCTTCTACCCGGCCCCGAGCGTCAGCCAATCGGGTAATGCGGCCAACAACTGCGACATGACCCGGTGGGTGCCATTCCGGAAGACTTCCAGACTGCCGTAAGCCTCTCCGCCGCTCTCGGCCACCAGATCCGATACACCCCGCAGGATCAAACAGTGGACGTGGTTCCGCTTGCATACCCAGGCGATCGCGCCCGATTCCCAATCGGCGGCCACGGCGTAAAATTGTTCGCGCAGCATTTTCACATCCCCCGGCAGAATATCGCGATCCGCTGAAACCAAACGCGCTGGAAGGACCTCCATAGGATAAGGCGGTTGCAACCAGGACAGATCGATGGACGTCGAATAGTGGTCGATCGCCTCTTGCGCGTCCCCCATCTGTTCGACGATATCATAGACCAGTGTTTCTGTTGCCAGCAGGACCGTCCCCCGGTCCACGCAGCCGGCAAATCCGCCGCAGGTTCCCAGGTTGACAATCAAATCCGGCTGCCAGCGCTGGATGGCGTACTGCGCCGACGACGCCGCGGCAATTTTCCCCCAGCCGCCCTGAAAAAAGACGACCTTCCGGCCCGCCAGACGGGTCTCGAAACATTCGCCGTAGGGTTCGGCCTCAACCGGACAGGCCGCGTAGAATTCCCGGACGACGCACCATTCGGCATTGGCCGAAATGACAATCACTGCGCTGGGTCGATCGTTCGCCATCTCATTCATCGAACTGCTCGAAGGTCTCGGGGGCGATTGCTACCCGTGTCTCCCGCCAGGGAATGTTATTCTTCGTGAGCAGATCGATCAGCCGGCTGCGCCCCATGCCCAGACGACCGCGTTTGTTCACCGGCCCGCGCAAGGCTGAACGCCACACCAGTTCCGCCACATCCAGGGCTGAGTTCGGGCGGCCCAGGTGGCGCGCATTGCGCGCCCGTTCGCGCATGAGCGCGCCGCCGTTGGCCGTCCAATGCGAAAAGGTTTCCAGCATCTGCATGGGAGTTTCCACCATATCGCCGGCGCCGTTTTGCACCACATAATCCCGGTTGCCTTCCTCCTGGCCGGGGATCACGTCCACCAGCAGCATGGGCAATCCGGCTGCCAGGGATTCGGTGACCACCAGACCGCCGGCCTTGCAGATCACCGCGTCCGATGCCATCATCAAATCGGGCATATCGGTGACAAAATCATAGATATGCGTCGGGACATGCCAGTCGGCGGATTTCAACTGGCTGTAAAGCTCTTCGTCCTTCCCGGCCACGGCCACGATCTGCAGCGGCCTGCCAAAATGATTGAGCACGTTCAAGGTCTCCATCAACTGGTCGACGCGCCGGCTGCCGACCGCCAGGATCGTCGGCAGGGTCGGTTCCCAGCCCAATTTCCGGCGCAGATCGATCTTGCGGTGCTTCTTTTGTGAAAAGGCCGGCGATACGGGTATCCCGGTGACATGGATCTTATTTTGGGCGATTCCGTTGTTCATCGCCAGGGTCTGCACTTCCGGCGTGGGCACCATGCACATATCCACGCCCTGCGAGAACCAGATGCGGTGTACGGTCCCCAGATCGGTCACAACCATGCTCAAGGGCACGTAGTATCCCATGAGCTTGAAGTAGGCCGTCAGCGGGGCCTGATAGAGCGGGTATGTCGATACGATTGCATCCGGATCCTCGTTTCGGATCATGTCGCGGATGATCTCGAAGAGCGCCAGGGTCATTACACTTTCGCCGAGCAGACTTGGGATTTCCTTGTCGCTGGCGTCGTAACCGAGCTTATACAGTTCCGGCGCCGAGCGGACCATGCGGTCATAGTCGGAGGCGGAATCGCGCAGGTAAAATGGCGCCCGGCGATCCTCCACCGGATTAAGAATTTGGACTTCACATTCTTCGCCGTGGTCCAGCTCGAGCGCTGCCGCAATCGCATTTGCCGCGCTGCGATGCCCAAAACCGGCGTCAGCCGTTAAAATCAAAATACGCTTTTTTTCCATCGGTTTGTTCCTTGGCTAGTGGTTTGAATCTATGCTCGAAAGCGTTCCCCGCAGGTAATCGACCGCCAACCGGATCGCCTGCTCCGCCGAGGCGGCTTTATTGCCGCTGCGATCGAATTCCCACACAAACTGCCAGGCCGATTCCCCCTCCGGCGCGCTGAGTCCAATCCAGACCAGCCCGACCGGTTTATCCGGTGAACCTCCGCTCGGGCCGGCGATGCCGGTCGCTGAAATTCCCAGGATGGATGAGACGGGCGTTTCATCCGCCAGGGCAAAGCGCGCCCCTCTGGCCATCTCGATGGCCGTCTCGCCGCTGACCGCGCCGTAAGATCTCAACGTCTCGGCGCTCACCCCCAACACGCGTCGTTTTACTTCGTTGGCGTACGCCGTAACGCCGCCCAGGTAATAATCGGACGAGCCGGGGACATCCGTTATCCGATCACTGATCAATCCGCCCGTGCAGGATTCCGCGACAACCAGCTTCATGCCGCGCTGTCGCAATAACGTTCCGATCGTTATCTCAAGTGGTGTGTTCAAAGGTTCCTGTGAATTCATTATTGAATCAGGTAATTATTATACTCTGCCCCTCATCGGTTTTGCAGGTGTCGGGATATAATGATACAACTCTCTGTCACAGGACAACGAACACCCATGCCTCAAGCTACCTTTAATTTCCCGGCAGGTTTTTTATGGGGAGCCGCGACGGCTGCTCACCAGGTGGAAGGCGGAAACACCAACAACAATTGGGCGGCCTGGGAAGCCGAACCCGGCCGCATTCTCAACGGTGATCGATCCGGCCTGGCCTGCGATTGGTGGGGCGGACGCTGGAAGGAAGATCTCGACCGGGCGGCTGAAACCGGACAGAACGCGCACCGCATGTCCATCGAATGGAGCCGCGTCCAGCCCACGCCGGATCACTGGGATGAGGACGCTCTCGACCATTACCGCGAGATCATGCGCGGCATGCTCGCCCGCGGGCTGACCCCCATGGTGACCCTACATCACTTCACCGATCCGCTGTGGTTCTACAACCAGGGCGGCTGGGAATTGGAAAATGCGCCCGAGCTGTTCGAGAAATATGTCAGCCGGGTTGTCGAAGCTTTGAAAGAATATGTCAGCCTGTGGGTGACGATCAACGAACCCAATGTGTATGTGGTCAGCGGCTACACGGGCACTGATTTTCCGCCCGGCAAGGGAGACATGAATGCGGCATTTACCGTGCTGCGCAATCTCGTTCGCGGCCACGCCGCGGCCTACCAGGCCATCAAACGCATCCAGAAGAATTCGGTGGTTGGCATTGCGGTGAATTACCGCAGTTTTAAACCCGCCTGCGCAGCCTCGCCTTTTGACTCTCTCCTGGCCAGATTTCTCCACAACTCGTATAACGATAGTTTCACACGCGCGCTCAAAACCGGCGAACTGCATTTCGCCGCAAAACACGTCGCCGTACCCGAAGCCGCGGGCACCCAGGATTTTATTGGCGTCAATTACTACACCCGCGATCTGGTTCGCTTTGCCCCGCTGGCATCCAGAGATCTCTTCATGAAGCGCTTCTTCCCAAAGGATGCGCTGTTAAGCCCGACCGGTTTCATCGCCCATGTTCCGGATGGGATGTTCGAAGCCCTGCGCTGGGCCAACGGTTATGGCCTGCCCATCTACATCACCGAAAACGGCGTCGAGGATGCCGCCGACGAGCTCCGCCCGCGCTATCTGGTCGAACATCTGCACCAGGTCTGGCGGGCCGCCAATTTCAACTTCCCCATCAAGGGTTATTTCCACTGGTCGCTGGTGGATAATTTCGAATGGGAACGCGGCTGGTCGCAGCGTTTCGGCCTGTGGGGATTGGATATTCAAACCCAGGCTCGCATTCGCCGGCGCAGCGTCGATTTGTACGCTGAAATTTGCCGCCAGAACGCCATCTCCTCCGATACCGTCCAACGATTTGCGCCCGAAGCGTATCCGCGGTTGTTCCCTGAAGCCTGAGACGTCTGGAATTTCTCGCAGTCCGTAAATAACAGCCTGCTCCTTCGAATCTTTGAAGGAGCAGGTATTTTTTATGAAATACGCTCGCCCTTCCGATTCGCGCGGTTGACAGGAGTGAAATTTTCCGGCTATACTGTTTTCAGGTACCGCGGTGAACCGAATAACAACCTGTTCAATCCAACCGGTCAAGGATTCTTCAGCCCCCTGAAACATCCAATCAGGCAATTCAGGCAATCCTAAGGCTCCTTTTCCGGCGGTTTACGAATTCACGCGGCGCCGGAAAGGCTCTCATGCGCATCACCCTTCTGCATTATGCGGCGCCGCCGGTCGTCGGCGGAGTCGAGACCGTTATTGCCCACCAGGCCCAGCAACTGAACCGCGCCGGAAACTCGGTTCGGATTCTGGCCGGCCGTGGCGAAACCTGGGACGCCCAAATTCCGGTGCGCACCCTGCCATTGATCGATTCCCGCCATCCGCATATTCTCAAAGCCAAGGCCAGTCTGGATAAGGGCGTCCTTCCGGATGAGTTCGATGAATTGGTGGAACGCATCAAGCGCGAATTGATGGAGGCATTGGCCGGCTGCGATATCCTGATTGCCCATAATGTCCTTTCGCTGCACAAGAATCTGGCCTTGACGGCCGCAATCTTTCAAATCAGCCAGGAAAATCCCAGGCCGCGATTGATCGCCTGGCACCATGATCCCGCCTGGACGTCCCCGCGTTATCTGCCCGAACTTCACGACGGATATCCGTGGAATCTCCTGCGCACCGCCTGGCCGAACGTACGCCAGGTGACGATTTCCGAGGCCAGGCAGACCGAACTGGCCCGCCTTTTTCAAATTCCAGGTGAGAATATCTCTGTCATTCCGGCCGGTCTCGATCTGGAGGAATTTCTCAACCTGCACCCCGAAACCTGCACCCTGCTGAAGAAATTATCCCTCGCGAACAACGGCCCGATTCTGTTGACACCGGTGCGGCTGACCCGCCGCAAAAACATCGAGCTGGCGCTGCGTACGCTGGCGGCGCTCAAGCGTTCTTATCCATCCGCGGCGCTCATCGTCACCGGCCCACCCGGCCCGCATAATCCGACCAATATCGATTATTTCAGTGAACTGCTCAGCCTGCGCACGGCGCTGCACCTGCAGGAGTCCGCTTATTTCCTGGCTGAATATTTTCCGGAAGGACTGCCGGAAAGCAGCGTGCCGGATTTCTACCGGATAAGCGATCTGCTTTTCCTACCCAGCCGCGAAGAAGGCTTTGGCATCCCCATTCTCGAAGCCGGTCTGGCCGGCATCCCGATTTTTTGCAGCGATCTTTCCGCCCTGAAAGCCCTGGCCGGAGAACGAGCCAATTACTTCGACCCGGATGACGCTCCTCCTGAAATTGCAGCCCGAATCGCCCATTACATTCAAACCCACCCGACCCTGCAAATGCGCATGCATATTCGCCAGCATTACAGTTGGGAAGGAATTTATCAAACCCTAATTGCACCCATCCTTGAGGAGTTGAAATGACCTCAACGTTCAAACATGTTTTTCGTCCTTTTCAACAAATCGTCGTCCCGGTGATGCCCGGTATGGATTGTACGCTGCCAATCGAATTGGCCCGCCAACTGGGAGGCGAAATTCACCTGGTCGGCCTGGTGCGTGTGCCGCCTGAATCTTCCATCTCGGCCGAAGCGCGCACCGCGCGTCAATTGCGAAAACGCCTGCAGGCGCTGCGAGCGGACCTGCCCAATTCGAGTCCCTCCCACGTTTACGTGGCCCATGATCCATGGGCTGAATTACAGACCGCCCTGGCCGGCGACTCGGTCGAGTTGATCCTGCTGGAATATCCCAAAGCCTGTTCCGCGCTGGGAAAATCCCTGGCTGAGTTGATGGCCAACCCGGTCTGCAACCTGGCCGTCGTCCGCGGTCCGTTGCCGGCCGGTCCATTGCGAATTCTCAACCCGGTCCGTGGCGGCGCCAATGCCGTCCTGGCATTGCGCTTTTCGCTCTCCATGCAGCACACTGAAATCCAGGTGCTCAACCTGAAAGCGCCCAACGCCGCCGACTCAATGGAAGCGCCTTTCCGCGGCCTGGCGAGCATCCTGCCCAACCTGAGCGAAATTCATTTCAAACGCGAAGTCTCCGCGGACCCGCTTCATACCATCTTCGAACGCGCTTCCGCTGCCGATCTGCTGGTGATTGGCGCATCCAACCGCCCGCCCGCCGAGACGCAGCCCATCGGGCGCTCCACCGAGGACCTGCTCCGGAACGCCCCCGGCGCCACGGTGATCATCCGCTCGCATGGCGAACAGCCCAATTCCTGGTCCGGCCCGGAAGGTGAATTGGCCGGCGCCCAGGCAATTTCGCTGCTGGTCGACCGCTGGTTTGCAGAAAATACCTACCATGCCAACGAATTTGCCGATCTCCAGCGTTTGATGGCGCTCAAGGAAAAGCAGGGCGTCACCATCAGCCTGGCCCTGCCGGCGCTCAACGAAGCCGAAAACGTTGGCAACGTCATCCGGGCCGTGAAGAGCGCTTTGATGGATAACACACCCCTGTTGGACGAAATCGTGCTCATCGATTCGAATTCCACCGACCAGACGCGTGAAATTGCGGCCAACCTGGGTTTGCCCGTCTATATTCATCAGGACCTCCTGCCGAGATACGGCGCCCGGATTGGCAAAGGCGAAGCCCTGTGGAAGAGCCTGTACGTCACGCGGGGCGATATCGTCCTGTGGATCGACACGGATATCGTGAACATTCACCCCCGCTTCGTTTACGGCGTCCTCGGGCCGCTGCTGCAGGATCCCCAGGTTCAATTCGTCAAAGGCTTTTATCAACGCCCGTTGAAAAGCGGCGAGGTTCTCGAAAAAGGCGGCGGAGGCCGGGTCACCGAACTCACCGCCCGCCCGCTGCTCAACCTTTATTATCCGGAGTTATCCGGCGTCATCCAACCCCTTTCGGGTGAGTACGGTGGCCGCCGCAAGGCGCTGGAACAGATGCATTTCTTCTCACGTTATGGCGTGGAGATTGGCCTGCTGATCGAAACCTTCGAGAAATTTGGCCTCTCCGCCATCGCTCAGGTCGATTTGCTCGAACGGGTACACCACAACCAGACCCTCGAGGCGCTTTCGAAAATGTCATTCCAGATCCAGCAGGCGGTCATGCGCCGCCTGGAAAGCCGTTACGGCCAGCAAATGCTGCAGGATGTCAACCGGACCATGAAATTGATCCGCTTCGAGAATGGGAATTATTACCTGGAAGTGGAGGAGGTGGCCGAAAGAGAACGCCCGCCCATGATCGAATTACCGGAATATCGAAAAAAGCGCGGACTCACCGACCAAGAGGATCGCACTGCAACTTTGGAATCATAAAGCTGAAGTACAATACCTTCCAATCGAACGAAACAGAGGATCGCGTTTCATCATGACAACCCTGTGGTTGGTAAGACACGGACAAACGGATTGGAATGTGGAGGGGCGTTATCAGGGGCAAACGGATGTGCCGTTGAACGCCGCCGGCCTGGCTCAGGCCCATGCTTTGGCCGCCGAATTGGCCGGGCGGCCGTTCGACGCCGTTTACAGCAGCGACCTGCAGCGCGCTCGTATAACCGCTGAAATCATCGCCCGGCCGCTGCGCCTGCCGGTGCAGACGGATATCCGCCTGCGTGAAATCAACCAGGGACAATGGGAGGGGCAGATTTACAAACATCTGGTCGCCCGTTTTCAGGCTGAAATGCTGGCGCGCCGCGGCGATCCAAACGGTTTTCGGCCGCCGGACGGCGAATCGGTGGCCGAGGTGGCGGCCCGTGTGGCGCAGGCCATCGATGCCATCGCGTGCGCCCATCCGGACGGCCAGGTGATTGTCGTATCCCATGCGCTGGCATTGGCCACCCTGATCTGCCAGGCCAATCAAATTCCCCTGCAAGACGTCTACGATCACCTGCCGCACAATGCCCATCCGGAGGTGATCGAATGGCCTCCGCGGATGAACGGTCACAAAGCCCCCCAGAGTCATTCGGCCACAGGTTGAACCGCCATGCTGACCTACGACCAGACCCTCGACATGCTGCGGAACCGCATCGACCTGGAGCACATTCCCTTCACCGAACGCGGAAGCCGCATCCTGTTGATGAAAAACGGAAGCGGATTGTGTATCCGTCTGGTGGAACGTTGGAATAAAATCGATCCACGTTTGTCCGGTTACCGGCTGCGGCCACCCATCGTGGAGGGCATCGTTTTCATCGATGCCGAAGGCCACGACCTGGAAGCCGTTTTGGAATCCTTCCCGCACCGTTTGAATTTTCGAACCCGGTTGGGCGAATTTGCGATCGCTTTCGAAGACAGTGAAACGCTGCTCATCGCCCTGCCCGAAGCCGCCTGCGGGTTGCGCTTTCGCATGCATGTCGACCAGGGTGTCACGGACAGGCGCGGCGGTGTTCTGCGAAAAACCGGCGATATCCGCCGCAACCTGGCCTACACCACCAACCGGCCGCTGGTAACCAATCAAATCCAGCAGATCGAACCGGACCAACTGGAAGTTCAAATGACCGTTGCCGCCGGCCCCAGTAGTGGTCTGTTGATCAATCTCACCCCCCGCCTGGGTTTCAATCGTTACATTCCCAATCTCGAATTCGCTTTCGAAGAAGCCGCCCGGCGCTGGGGCGCCTGGTTCGCCGCCGCGCCGTCGGTGGCAGAGCCTTACCAACCTCAATCACTATACGCATGGTGGATCATGCGGGCCGGCTTGATTTCGACCCGCTATTTCATGACCCGCGAATCCATGACTCCTTCCAAAATCCATTACGTCGGCGTCTGGCAATGGGATGCTTTCTTTCACGCGCTGGCCTACCGGCACATCGACCGGCGCCTGGCCCAGGACCAAATTCGCGTGGTTCTCGATCATCAGCGCCCAGATGGCATGATCCCGGACGCCATCCACGACGAAGGCACCATCACCCACCTCACCTTTCCGGTGGACGCGGACGTCACCAAACCCCCGCTGCTGGCCTGGGTTTTATGGAAGCTGTATCAGACCGACGGCGACCGCGAATTTCTGGAAGAGCTCTACGAACCGGTCGTGCGCTGGAACCGCTGGTGGTTCGAGAACTGCGACCCGGACGGCGACGGCCTGTGCGAATACCTGCATCCCTTCTCCTCCGGGCTGGACGACAACCCGATCTGGGATACGGGCATGCCGGTGACATCGCCCGATTTGAACACCTATCTGGTGATGCAGATGGAAAACCTGGGGCGCATCGCAGACGTCATCGGTTTACAGACCGAAGCGCGCGCCTGGGAAGAACAGGCCGAAGCCCATCTGCAGCTCATGATCCGCAAGCTTTGGGATGAAAAAACCGGGCTGTTCTGGGCTCAACAAAAAGGGCGGGTGATTCCGGTGATCACCCCCTTCAACCTCTTTCCATTGATCACCGGCCGGCTGCCGGCCGAAATTGCCCGCAGCCTGGTTGCTCACCTGACCAATCCGACCGAATTCTGGACAAAATTCCCGATTCCCACGGTATCCGTCAGCGATCCGCGTTACAACCCGCTTCAAATGTGGCGCGGCCCGACCTGGATCAATGTGAATTACATGCTGGTCGAAGGCCTGCTACGCTCCGGTTTTCCGGCCGTGGCGCGCGAATTGCGCCGCCGCACGCTCGACCTGGTCATGCGCGGGGCCGACATCTACGAGTTCTATCACCCAGAAACGGGCGATCCGGGATCGAGCGCAGCCACAATGTTCGGTTGGTCGGCCTCCTTGTTCATCGAAATGGCACTGGACGCTTCGCAGGATTGAAAAGACCGCTGAAAAGAGTGTGCTCTTTTCAGCGGTCTTTTTTTGTCTTTTTAATTGAAACATTTGTTCAATTACCCTATTGACTTAATAGAATTATTGTTCTATACTCTATCTACATTCATCCCTGACTGGTTTACTTCGTTCGATAAGGAGTTCCCCATGAATTACGCCGATTCTCGCTCGACTTTTGATCCCTTTAGTGCCTTGCGCCGCCTGCGCTTCCGGCCGGGACTCCTGACCGGCGGCCTGATCATTGGCGCGTTGCTCGCATTCGAGATATTCAACTACAGCACCACCGATTATGCCTTGCGCGATTTGTTGGGCGACCTGAGATTTGCAGGCATGCGCTGGGCCACCATTTTGGCCGTGGCCTTCTGCGGCATCGATTTTGCAGGCATTGCCCGCCTGTTCACCCCCGAGCAGGGCGCGGAAGAGCCCAAGGAAGTCTGGTACCTGTTCGGCGCCTGGCTGCTTGCGGCGACGATGAACGCCGGTCTGACCTGGTGGGGCATCTCGATGGCCATCGTCAACCACAGCCTGAAGAGCACCGCAGTCATCGACACCAACACCCTGACCAAAGTCATTCCCGTGTTCGTGGCGCTGATGGTGTGGGTCATTCGCATCCTGATCATCGGCACGCTCTCGGTTGCCGGCGATCGCCTCTTTGGGACCAATACGCAGCGACCGTACACGCGCAACGCGCGGAACACCGGCATTGCCACCAATGCCCAACCGGTCAACCTGGCCAATGCCGCGCCGGCGCACCGTCCTTCCTCTTTCTCGTCTTCTTTGCGCCAGGCCGCGAACCATGCCGAACCCGCTCCGCGGCCCGAACCGACCTATCACAGCGTCAGCATGACCCCGCAGGCGCATCCATCCCACCGCCCGAACCACGTCGAAAACACGGCCAGCTCTGGCGTCCGCCGCTTCTAGAAATCTCCCGGTTATCCCCCGCAAAAACCGGCGCAGGTTCACACCCTGCGCCGGTTTGTATTCCCTTAACTGCGCGCTTCCGGTCCACGCAATGGCAATCGGACGATAAAGGTTGTTCCCTGGCCTTCCTCAGATTGGGCTTCGATGGTTCCATCGTGGTTCTTGACGATCCAGTACGCGATCGAGAGACCCAGGCCAAAGCCGCTCGTCGGGCTGCGTTTGCGCGAGCGTTCGCCGCGGTAGAAGCGCTCGAAAATGTGCGGCAAATCCTCGGCTGGAATGCCCGGCCCGGTATCCGTCACCTCCAGCCGGCTGAAGGTTTCATCCTTGCTCAACCGGATGAAAACTCTGCTGCCGGCCGGGGTATATTGGATGGCGTTGCTCACCAGATTGATCAACAACTGGCGCAGCCGGTCGCCATCGCCGGTCATCTGCACCTCATCGATCTCCGAAACGATCAGACGCCGGTCTCCGGCCAGGGGTTGAAGCTGTTGAACGACGTCCAGCAGCAATCCATCCAATTCCACTTTCCCCAGTTGCAGGGGCAGCCGCCCCGATTCGGCCTGCGCCAGAAGCAGCAGGTCGCCCACCAGGCGGGTCAGGCGATCGACCTCGTGGCTGATCGAATCCATGGACTCCTCGTCCACCTCTTTCATCCGGCGCATCAGGCTGAGGTTTCCCTTGATGACCGTCAGGGGAGTGCGCAGTTCATGGCTCACATCCGCCAGAAATCGGCTCTGGGTGGTGAATAACTTTTCCAGCCGCTCGAGGGTGTCGTTGAAGGCCACCACCAGCCGCCCCACTTCATCATTCAGGATGCCCTGGGTTGGAATGCGCCGCGATAAATCGTCCGCGCGGGTAATTTCCGTTGCAACCCGCGTCAGGGCGGAGATGGGCGCCAGCGCTCGTCCGGTGACGAACCAGATGACCAATCCGGATAGGAACATTGCCGCCAAGGTGAGCAGGGCCAGCGTCACCGCCAGCGAACGCTGCAGGGCGACCACGAGCCCCATATTCATGCCCACCTGAAGCACCCCAACCGCCCCGCGCGCCGTGCTCAGAGGCACACTTAAAACGCGCAGGTAATACTGCTCATTCGTCGCGACCGAATGAAAAATCGGAGCTCCGGAGTGCAACCCGCGGCTGTCCAGCACGGTTTGTAAAAGCGCCGGTCGCGCAAAAACCAGCTTCTGGTTGGTATCCCAAAACTGAATCAGGATATTCTGGGTCGGCTCGTACAATGCGGCAGAGTTTTGATCCAACTGGTTGGTGGAGGTGGCCTTCAAACGCGAAATGAGGTTTTGGGCTTCCTGCGTCAGAGAAATATCGATCTGATTCACCAGAATGATGCTGACCAGACCATAAACAAGCCCGCCGAACAGCAGGAGTACGCCGCCCAGCAGGCTGGTGTAAAGCAAGGAAAATCGCAGACGAAGGGACATTAAGGGGTTTCTCGAAGGACGTAGCCAACGCCCCTGACGGTATGAATTAATCGTTGTTCATCTTCCGTCTCAAGTTTTTGGCGTAGATATCGAATATAGACATCCAGCACATTGCTCTCACCGCCAAAATCATACCCCCAGACCCGATCGAAAATCATTTCGCGCGTCAGAACCTGGCGCGGATGGCGCATGAAGAGTTCCAGCAGGTCGTATTCCTTGGCGGTGAGCGAGATGATCCGGCCTTTGCGGGACGCCTGGCGGGTGGATGTGTCCAGTGAAAGGTCGGCAAAAGTCAGCAGCGGAACGCGCTCCGGCTGAGTGCGGCGCAGCAAAGCGCGAATTCGAGCTAACAGTTCATCCAACTCGAAGGGTTTCACCATATAATCGTCCGCGCCCGCATCCAAACCCTGCACGCGATCCTGCAGTGTATCCTTGGCAGTTAACATCAATACGGGAATGCCGCCTCCGGCGCGCAGCCGCTGGCAAACTTCGAGGCCGTCCATCCCTGGCAACATCCAATCGAGTATCACAAGGTCGGGATGATGGTCGCGCGCTTGATTCAGGCCGCTCTCACCGTCCCCGGCCGTATCCACCCGATAGCCTTCATAGGCCAGCGCTCGACGCAGCACCCGCAAAATGGCTTCATCATCTTCAATAATCAGGATGCGTTCGTTCATAACCCCTCCTAGATTAAAAAATAATATACCATATCCATAAACCATACGCTAGCGAATTGAACCTCAAACCTTCCAGTTTGAGTGAGAACACTCCGATTTTGGAAAAACTGGATGATTCAAGCTATAATTTCTCGCATGTTGAATGAAATTCTTAAAGACCCCGTCTGGGTGGATTCATATCATAAATTAGACCGGATTGTTGCAGATCTGGCCGGGAGTCCGTTCCTGGCCGTGGATACCGAGTCCAACAGCCTGTTTGCCTATCAGGAGCAGGTCTGCCTGATCCAGTTTTCGACACCCACCAGCGATTATCTCATCGATCCGCTGGCCATCTCCGATCTATCCCCTCTCGAACCCATCTTTTCGGATCCACAAACTGAGAAGATTTTCCATGCCGCGGAATACGACATCATTTGTCTGAAACGTGATTTTGGCTTCTCCTTCAACAACCTTTTCGACACCATGGTCGCTGCGCGCATTCTGGGACGGCCGGCGGTCGGGCTGGGCTCGGTGCTGGAAGCTGAATTTGGCATCCAATTGGATAAACGCTACCAGCGCGCCAACTGGGGACAGCGCCCGCTTCCGCCCGCGCAAAAAACGTACGCCCGGTTCGACAGCCATTATTTGATTGCGCTGCGCCAGCGCCTATCCGCCGAGCTGATCGACTGCGGACTGTGGGAGTTGGCCCAGGAAGATTTCAACCGCCTTTGCCAGACCCCAATCCCGGTTCTGGATAATCCGTCCGACGCCTGCTGGCGCCTGGCCGGACGCACCGAGATCACGCCCCGTCAGGCCGCCGTGCTGCAGGCGCTTTGTACTTATCGGGACACCCGCGCGCGCCAGACCAACCAGCCCCAGTTCAAAGTGCTCAGTAATTCGGCCCTGGTCGAACTGGCTCTGGCCGCCCCTCAAAATCGAAGCGAACTGATGGGAATCCAATCCATCAGCCCGCGCCTGCTGGAACGCCACGCGGAGGGCCTGCTGAATGCCATCCGCCAGGGGCAACTGGCTGCACCTCCACCACGCCCGCGCCGCAATCACCACCGGGACGAGGAATTGTCCAATCGCCAGGACGCACTGCGCCTCTGGCGTAAGGAAACCGCCCAGAGCCTGAAGGTTGAATCGGATGTCGTCCTCCCGCGCGATGTCATGCAAGCCATTGCAGACGTGAATCCGGAGAACTTGAACGCGCTCGAAAAGATCATGGAAAGCGTGCCATATCGCTTCAAACGATTTGGTGCGGATATCCTTCACGCCATTCAAAATTGAGGAGTGCTTCATGAAGATCCATTTCGATGGGGCTGCCCAAACGGTTACCGGCTCGCAGCATTTGCTGGAAATCAACGGCCGCCGATTGCTTCTGGATTGCGGCCTGTTCCAGGGCCATCGCAGGGATTTCTACGAGCGTAACCTGAATTTTAAATATAACCCATCCAGTATCGACGCCGTGATCTTATCGCACGCGCATATCGATCACAGCGGCAATTTGCCCAACCTGATCAAGAAGGGATTTTCCGGGCCAATCTACACCACACCGGCTTCTGCCATGCTGGCGGATGTGATGGTGCGCGATTCCGGGCATATTCAGGAAGCGGACGCGGAGTATGTCAATAAAAAACACGCCCGGCGTGGCGAACCGCCCGTCGAACCCCTGTATACCCTCGAGGACGCCGCTCAGGTGGCCGAATATTTCAAGCCCATCGAATACGATCGCCCCACCCCCATTCTTCCCGGCGTCACATTGACCCTGGTCGAAGCCGGACATATCATGGGCTCAGCCGGGGTAGTGCTCGATATCCAGGAAAATGGCCGGAAATTCCGCCTATGGTATTCTGGCGATATCGGCCGCCCCAACCTGCCCTTGATCAAGGATCCCGTCTACCCGCGAGATGCGGGTTATTTGATCATGGAATGCACTTATGGAGACAAACCGCACTCCAACCCGGAAGACGCTTTCGTCGAATTTCGAGACGTCACCCGGCGCACCTTGAAACGCGGCGGCAAGGTGATCATTCCGGCGTTTGCCGTCGGCCGTACCCAGGAACTGGTGTACGACCTGAACCGTATGATGAGCGACGGCGATCTGCCGGAAGTCCCGGTCTATGTCGACAGCCCGCTGGCGGTGGAAACCAGCAAGGTATTCCAGAAATTCCCGCAGTATTACGATGAAGAGACCCGCCGCTTCATCGCCGAAGAACACCATCCGGCCCTGAATTTTCGCAGTCTGCATTACGTCCAATCGGTCGACGAATCCAAATCGCTCAATGACCGCCACGATCCGATGGTCATCATCTCAGCCTCCGGCATGGCTGAAACCGGGCGCATCCTGCATCATCTGCGCAATAACATCGAAAATCCGCGCAACACCATTCTGATCGTCTCCTGGCAGGCTCCCGACACCCTGGGCCGCCGGCTAGCCGATCGCGAAAAGATGGTGCGCATTTTTGGCCAGTGGTTCGAAAGGCGCGCCGAAGTCGCCACCATTGGCGGACTCTCCGCTCACGCCGGTCAGGACATCCTGCTGCAATACGCCGCTGCGTCGAAGTCCACAATCAAGCAGATCTACCTGGTTCACGGTGAACCGGATGCCTCCAGCGCTTTCCAGTCCAAACTGGCCGAACAGCATATTGGCCCGGTGATGTATCCGGGTTGGGGCGAAGAGGTTGAGATTTAAGCAAAAGCCGATTATAATGGACCGCACTGGAGAGGTGCCGGAGCGGCCGATCGGGGCGGTCTCGAAAACCGTTGTGGCGCTCGTCGTCACCGTGGGTTCGAATCCCACCCTCTCCGCTAATCAAAACACGCAGGTTTGTCCACCCCGGCAAACCTGCGTATTTTTCGTGGGTTCGGTAATCGGATCGGCGGCACTTTGGCGGGGTTTCAACCCTTCAAAAGCATATCGACGGTATAAAGTCCCACACATTCGAAGCGAGCCTGGCTTTCCAATGCTGGCGTAAAAGCGGAACGGGCAAAGATGGCATACTGGATTTTTTGAATTTCACCGCTCTTCAACAGACTTTGCGCTTTTTGTTTCAACTCATCCAACACATTCGTTCCGACCGGACGAATCGACCACTTGCATTCTCCAACCCATGCTGCCTTTTCCATGCGGCTGATCGCCAGAACATCGATTTCCGTCTCGCGATCCCACCAGCCTCCGATCCGTTCGGGAAGGAAGGCCATTTTACCATTTTGTGCCAATCGCGCCACATAGGCTTGAGCAGCTTCTTCAAAGGCTGTTGCAGCGAAATGATCCAGGTCGGGTAGGATACGTTGCTGGAGGATCGCGTCCGCGAGTCCCAGATCGAGCCCGGCCTGATTCGGTTGAACGTACCGGAACCAGAATCGCAGGAAGTGGTCGTCTATCCGGTATAAGCCTTTCTTACTCTTGTCGGGTTGGCTTTCGGTGGCAGGCACTTGCCGGGTAACCAGGCGCATTTGCTGCAGGATATCCAGATAACGAGCCGCGGCCGTAACTTCACGCACGCCAGAAGCCTGTGCGACCTCGTTCAATCGGGCATTCCCTAGGGCAATTGCCCGCAAAATCGAAAAGTAATTGCGGGGTTCACGCAGTTCTTCCATCAAGAGTAAGCGTGGTTCATTGAAAAGGGCTCCCATCTGAGAATCCAAAATATTTTGGCGGATATTGGCAGGAATATCTTGATGATCCTTGAATATCCCCAGATAGTAGGGCATCCCACCCAGGATCGACCAGGCCAGAAATTGCTGCTCGGGAGAATAATTCGGGAAAAACTGGGCAGCGGAAGGAAGATCCAGCGGACGAAGAAGAGTGCTGGCCGTCCGCCGCCCGTAAAGGGGTGCCTGGTACCCCAACACCTCAGATTCCATCATGCCAATATAGGAACCACATAAGACCAACAGGATACCGGTATCCTTCAACGTCTCATCCCAGACCTTTTGCAAAATGGACGGAACGGCTTTGTTGCCGTTGATCAGGTAAGTGAATTCATCCAGGATGATTACAGGGCGCGGCTGCATTGGGATCTCCGCCAGGGCCTGAAAGGCGGCCTCCCAGGAAGGGAAAGAAAAATCAACCGGAACGGAAGCATGGGTAAAAATATAGAGTTGTTGCGAAAATGTGGCCAATTGCTCGATATCATTACTCAGTGTGGCAATGAAGAAAATATGCGGTTTATCGGCGCAAAAAGCGCGTAACAACTCGGTTTTTCCAACCCGCCGGCGGCCATAGAGCACGATCAATTCGGCCTGGCCTGAGTTGTATCGCTGGCTTAATAGCTCCAATTCAGCTTTGCGATCAATGAACATATTCTCCTCCAAGGTAGCCCAATCCACATATACTAATCATAATTATTATAATCATAATTAGTATAATATTCAAGTATGGTTTCCGACCTTCGAAAAAGGGAAACGGCCGGCGGTTCTTTGCCGCCGGCCGTTGATTCCATTTCTCCTCTTGGCGTTTGAGCGTGTTTATCGGCCCAAATTCTTCGCCAACCCCATATAGCCCTGCGCGCCCAGGCACAACTCATCGATGCCAATATTTTCGTCGATACAGTGCGCCAGCATGCCGGAGGACGGCCCGAAGATGATGGTCGGCAGTTTGGCTTCGCCGGCCGTGTAGGAGCCGTTGGTGCAGAACCGCGCCGCGTCGAAAACCGGTTCGACGCCCGCCTCGGTGAGTCCCCGCCCGGCTTTGACCACCCAGGGTGAGGTCTCCTCCATGAGCCAACCCGGATGAAAATCAGGGCCTTCCAGGAGATCGCCCGTCCAGGTATCCATGTGCACCATCGAAAAACCCACCTGCCAATCGGACAGGTCGCGCAGCGCCTCATGGATCGACTCGAGCACCGTATCCATGGTCTCCCCCTGCATCAAGCGTCGGTCGTAACGCATCCTAAAACTCACCGGCAGCGTCGAGCGGCTGGGATACGGTCCGGAAATGGCATCGATCAATTCCATCACCCCGTTCCCCAGGAATGGATCGCATGGCAACGGCATTCGGCGCAGGCGTTCGATGATCGGCACTGCTTTATAGATGGCGTTCTCACCCAGGTGCGGCACGGACGAATGCGCCGGTTTTCCACTGACCTCCAGCCACAAACCAGCGCGTCCCTTCTGGCCGATTCCCAATCGATTGCCGTTCGGTTCACAAATCACCACGAAATCCGGGAGCACCTGCTCCACCACCTTTTGAACCGCGGCGCCCTCATGGTATTCCTCGCATACCGAGCCCGAAACGACGATCGTCCCGTGGATCTCCTCGGCCGGCACATGCCCGATGGCGACGACCGCGGCAGCCAGTGGACCTTTCATGTCCGATGCGCCCCGGCCCCAGATCTTTCCCTCCCGGATCTGAGCCCCGAACGGATCGGAGGACCAGGCCTCGGGCGTGGTCACGGGCACCACGTCCATATGTCCATCGAAAAGGATGGTCGGCCCGGGGTGTTTTCCACGCCGGATACCGATCACATTGCCGTACCGGTCCACCTGGGCGGAATCGTATCCCAGGGCTTTCATTTTTTCGACGATCAACCCGCCAACCGCTTCTTCTTTTCCGGACAGACTGTTGACCCGGATGATCGCCTGCGTGAAGTCAACCAGCTCTGTCTCGAAGGCTTCAGACGACATGGAAATTCCTCCAAAAAAACTCGTGATAAAGACTCCTGGCTCCCAATATCCGGTTGCCAGTTCTGAACCATGGACGATTAATGCATGACGGTATGGACAATTTATGGCCGTACAAGGCAATTCATGGCTGTACGGCAACTCATGGCTGTATGGGCAATTCATGAATTGCCTATACAGCACGCCCAATCCGCTAGTTGGAGAACTGCTCCTTGATGGAGCGGTTGACGGACTCGACTGCCAGGTTGAGGGCATCCGCGGGCTCGGCGGCGCCCAATTCCACTTTCTCGATCGCCTGCCGCAGGGCAAGATCGCTGTTGCCCAACGCCGAGAACACCGGTATGGCCACTGCATAATCCAGGGATTGAATGCCGGCTTCGCGAACGGGCTCGTCCTTGATGAGTTGCTGAATTTCAGGCCAATCGAGCGCGCCTTGATAGATGGGCAGATAACCCGTCTGCTGCGTCAGATAGATGGAGCTTTCCTTCGAAGTCATGAACTTGATGAATTCCCAGGAAGCGTTTCGAACGGATTCGTTGTCATTCTTGAAAATCGTCAGGCTTCCGCCGCCGATCGGCAAGGACCGCTCGTTGTCGCCAATTTTAGGGAACATGGCGACGCCCAAGTCGAAGGTAGCGCTTTTCTGGATCGTGTTGACGGATGCGCTCGACCCAAAAAGCATGCCCAGTTTCCCTGCCAGAAAGTCCGTTTGAGCTTCGGAATGCTGGTTGGAGGGCATGACCTTATCGGTCTTCACCAGATCGCCCCACAGAGTCAGCATTTCGACCGCCTGCGGATTGTTATAGAGCACTTCGCTCAAATCATCCTTGACGATGGCAGACCCGTTTTCCAGGAACATGGTATCCAGATACCAATGGGTATCGTCTCGAGTATTCAGGCCGTACTGGGTCGGCGCGCCGGTGTTGTTCGGATCGAGGGTCAAGCGTTTCGCGACTGCGATCAACTCATCGAAATTCTGGGGCGGGTTTTCCGGATCGAGCCCCGCGGCCTTGAACAGATCCTTGTTGTAATACATCACCGGAACCGAGTTGTTAAAGGGCATGCTCCACAACACGCCGTTGACCGTGTTGTAATCAATGAATGCTTTGTGAATCTGGCTCAGGTCGAAGCCGTTTTCGCCGCTCACGAAATCGGTCATGGGCAAAATCGCGCCGCTGGTGCCCAGAAGAGGGGCTCCGCCGGCCTGCGCCACGTTTGGCACCGTTCCGCCGGCGATGGCGCTGTAGATTTTTGCCATGATATCGCTGTAATTGCCCTGATAGGTGGCCTTGACGGTAATCTTGGTCTGGGAGTCATTGAACTGCTTGACCAGCGTTTCGACCGCCGCGCCGGTGTCGCCGGACAACGAATACCAGAAATCCAATGTGACGTGGCCATTCGCATCCACAGCCCCGCTCGCGGATGGTTCGGCGGTTTTCTCGGCGCTGGTGGTCGGGCCGCAGGCCGCCAGCAACAAACTACACAGCAAAGTGACGATCACAAAAAGACGCGTTTTCATCGAATGTTCCTCCTTCATCATTCCAAAGCGAAAAGGTTGCACGCATTGAAATCCGGTTGTTTACTCGGCAACAGACCGACTCTTAATAAACCTAAACATCCTTCAAACCACTGCTTGCCATGCTTTCGACGAATGTCTTTTGCACGAAGAAGTAGAAAAGGATGATTGGAACCGTGACGAGGACCGCCGCGGCCATGTAGACGCCCCATTCTGTTCCGCCTTCAGAACCCATGAAATAACGCAGGCCAATCTGCAAGGTGCGCATTTCATCCTTATTGGTCACGATCAAAGGCCACAGGTATGAGTTCCAGTTGCCCATGAAGGCGAACAAAGCCTGTGAAGCCAGGATGGGTTTATTCAACGGCAGCATGATCTGCAGCAAAAAGCGAAAACGCCCGCACCCGTCCAGTTTGGCGGCCTCTTCCAGTTCACGCGGCACCGCCATGAAGGACTGCCGGATCATAAAAACCCCAAAGGCGTTCGCCAGGAATGGGATGATCAGGGCCGAGAACGAATCCATCCACCCGAATTTGTTGATGATCAAATAGGAAGGGATCAGCGTCACCTGGGTGGAGATAAAAGTGGTGCTCATGAAAACCATGAACATGAAGGATTTGCCGACAAATTTCATGCGGGCAAAGGCAAACGCGGCCAGGCTGCACGAGATGAGCTGCCCGATGGTTACGCAGACCGCCACGAGGGTGCTGTTGATGAAATACCGGGCGAACGGGGCCTGTTTCCATACCTCGGCATAATTTTGCCAGGTCCAATTTTGCGGGATCCAGCGCGGCGGATAAACGAACACCTCCTCCAGGGGTTTGAACGAGGTCGAGATCATCCAGATGAATGGAAACACCACGGTCAACGCCAGGAAGATGACGACGACATACCAGATCGCGCCTGAGAAGAATTTTCGCCGCGACAAATGCGAATGCGGAATGTTCGCCGGATACTGGGTTGGTTGGAGGCCCTCATTCATAATGCACCTTCCGATCTACGAAGCGGAACTGAATCCATGAAAGGAACAAAAGAACCACAAAAAGAACCACGGCGACCGCGGAAGCCTTTCCCATCTGGAAGAATTTGAACGCCTGCTGGTAAAGATAATAGGCCAGCGTGGTCGTCGTTCCCAGCGGGCCGCCCTGCGTCATCATATCGATCTCGGTGAATGCTTTGAGTGAATTGATCAGGCCAACCGTCAAGACGTAGAAAAGGGTCGGGGTCAGCAAAGGCCAGGTAATATTATTGAATTTTTGGAACGAATTTGCCCCGTCGATTTCGGCGGCCTCATAATAAGTGTTCGGAATGGACTGCAGGCCGGCCAGGAAAATGATGATGTTATAGCCCATGCCGTGCCACACCCCCAGAAAGATCAGGCAGGGCATGGACAGCACCGGATCGCGCAGCCAGCTTTGCAGGGGCAATCCCAACGAGATCAATAACGAATTGAGCAGGCCATATTGCGAGGGGTTGAACAACCACAGCCAGACGACGGATACTGCCGCCAGAGAGGTAATGGCCGGCAGGAAGAACGCCGTTCGGAAGAAACCCACGCCGGGCAGGCGCCGGTTGAGCAGTAAGGCGATCATAAGCGACGCGAAAAGATTGATCGGCACCCCCAGTGAAAAATAGAGGGTGTTCTTGGCCGCCTGCCAGAAAACAGGCGCCTCAATCGGATCAGAAAAGAGCGTGATATAGTTTTGCAAACCGATAAATGCCGGCTGCATCGGCATATTCCAGCGGAATGTGCTTACGATGATCGAATAGATCGCCGGGAAAAAAGTAAACACGATAAAAATGAGGATACTGGGAAGCAGGAACAGATAGGCCGCGGTTGTCTCTTCCCCCCAGTGACGCCACCATTTTTGTACGGATCTCTGGAATTTGGATCGGCCTTCGAAATTCAATGTTTTGATCATATGCCCACCTTGATTACCCGCACACTATCGATGAGTGCGGCCTGAATTCTGTCCTGGCTCCACCCCATCATCAATCCGCCTTTGAGTTCCAGAGTTGCAACCCTGAGCCTGTCAGCCGAGCGTAATAAGGGCAGCCACGTCGAATACGGAACGTTGTTGAAAACCAGCGGGTAATGGTCCACATTCTGGCGATCGACATCGTGAACGTGCACATGGATGACCTGCGCCAGCCAGTCCGCGCTGACCGCCTTCCCGCCGGCGCTCAGGAAATCGTGGCCGAAATCCCAGCAGATTCCCAGGTTGGGGTGATGAACATTATTTACAACATCCAATACGTCAGCGCGGGTTTCGCCGATTTTGATTTCACCCGGTTTGGCCGGATGGTTGTTTTCAAACGCAAAATAAATACCCGGAAAATCGTGCAAGGCCCATTTCAAGAATTGAAGCGTGTCTTCACGCAGCGTTTCCCGTTGGGCCGCTGTGGACCGCGCGCCGTGGACGACCATGTTGATGGGTGTTCCCAATTTTTCGGCCCATCCCTGGGCGATCGCCAGCGCCGGCCGAAACATGGCCTGCACCTCGGCGCGCCGTTCGTTTGAAAATCCTTCGATACGGTTGGGGCTCCGATAGGGCGCGTGAAAGCACAATTTCATACCGGCGTCGGCGCATTCGCCGATCAACGGCTCCATTTGCGGCCATTCCGGCAGGAATCGATCCAATTCGAATTCGAGCGTATCCAATCCAACCTGACGCAGCGGGTTTAGAAAGGCATCCAGGCCTTCCTCCCCGACCCATCGTGGATTCATATTGAAACTGATGCCAATATCCTTGCTCATATCAGGAAAGGTTCTTTCTGCCTTCGATTGCTGAGAATAGCTTCAGGGATTCATCCATCAGGTTCAAATGGTTTACTTTTTCCACTTGATGCACCAGCCTGAGATCGAACGCTTCGATCCCGCGCCAGGCGCCGCAAATTTGCCCGGCAATGGCGGCAATGGTATCGGTGTCGCCGCCGATGTTCGCTCCAAAACGAATCGCCTTCATCGGGTCGCCCTGGGCCAGCGCCACCAGTCCAATGGCCGCAGCGACCGATTCGGGAACCAACATATCGACCCCGACGAAGCGATAAATCGCATTGACCGCATCGCTTTCACTGGCGGATCGCTCCACCAGTTGAACTGCCAGATCGATCCGGTTCGTGAGAGCGGTGCTCCACGTCCAGATGCCTTGCGTCATGCCGAACTCGGCTCCGTTCTTGGCAGCCTGAAGGATGGATGGGAGGGTTGCGTTTTCGGTTGCCGCCTCCGCGACCGCGCAGGCCACGCATGCCGCCCCTGATAACGCGATATTGACCGCGTGGGTTGGAAAGCTGGCCGCGATGGCGGCCTGGCATGCGCCCGCAAAATCGCCCGCGTGCAGCAATCCGACGGCCGCCACGCGCATCGCGGCGCCATTGGTCTTGCCATTGCGCCCGCTCCGGTGAGGGTCGCCGCCCTGACGGATTTCCTGTAGAGCGGCGCGGGTGCTGGGGCCTTCGATTACCCTCAGAATATCCGGTGGTAATGAATCTTCCCATTCCAGCAGGTATCTGACGGAGCTTTCGATGTTGATTTCACCGGTTGGAAGGCAAGCGTGAGCAATTGCGATCCCCTGGCCGGTGTCATCCGTAATTTGCCCGGCTTCCATGATCTGATGGGGATGACCGGCCGGGGCTTTTTCCAGAACCTCGATGCGCCCGAAATTCTGCTCGATCTGATCGGGTGAATAGAATTCCGAGGGCATGCCCATCGCATCCCCTAGAGCCAGTCCTGCCAGACAACCGTGAATCTTTGTCAACTCCATGGCCCGTCCGATCCATTCCGCTGGTTGGGTGAAATATGAAATACCACGATAAACTCACCGACAGGATGGGTGAGTCTAAACAACCAGAATTGGTTGCTACAACCAGAATTGGTTGTTACAACCAGAATTGGTTGTTACAACCAATCTTGGTTTTCAAAACCGGGTGCCTTTCTACAAGGGCTTCGGGAAACCTCGGCCCTTGTAGAAAGTATTGGAAAAATTCGCTTACTTGACTTCAGCGGTCGTCAACCACCACATCCATTGATCATCCGGATAGGTGGCGCGGGCATCCGCGGGGAAGGCGATCTTGACGGGGCCGCCGGCATCGGTGGCGAGTTCGGTTCCATCTGCCCAGTGCACGAGCATGATGTCCCATTTCTGAGCATCAGCGATCGCAATGTCGATGCCCTTGCCGTCGGTCGCGATCACGCGAATCGTCGTTGCATCGGCGGGAACTTTCATCGCGGTCAGCAGATCACGGATGAGAATGCCCTTGTAGGCAAGACCATCGCCCATCCAGGGATCGTCCATTTTGAGTTCGACGGATTTCGAATCAAAGAAAGCCTGATCAACGACATACTTATCGCCAGAATTGGGGGAACCGATCTTTCCGCTGACAGTCAGCAGCGCGGGACCCAATTCGACTGCTTTTTCTTTCGGCGCGCATCCGGCAACCAGAACGCCCAACATCACGACCGCAAGTAAAACGAGTACAGTTTTTTTCATTTTTCTCCTCCAAGAAGTTTTGATTCGAGAAATTTGGTCATTGACACACAAACATGTTGTTCGCTTCGATGGATATGTCTATCTTGATATTACAAGTCTCTCGATACTGAACTCCTTTCCCCATATTGGGCTAACACTTCACGAGCGGTTGCCGTATCGGTTACCAGTGTCTTGATAAAGCCACCTCGTAAGGCGCCAATAATAGCTCTGGTTTTCTCGATACCGCCGGCAATTCCAACCACCTCCGGCATGCCCTGCAATTGCTCGAGGCTGACGCCGATCACACCTGGACCGACGTCGACCGGATTCCCATCGATGTTATAGAACCTTCCGCACACGTCCCCAACCGCTCCGTTGGCCTCGAGTTTTGCGAGGGTCCCGGGCGAAATATGTTCGGCAAAAAACATGGACGACATCTGCTGAAATTCCACATGGCCGATGCCGGTAATTGCCATGTCGAGTTGATTCCACAGCCTGCTCAATTGCTCGACTTCCTGAGTCTTGGACAGGCTTTCCATGATGGCCTTGCTCTGGGTAAACGCCGGGGCATAGATGTAGCGGAAAGTTCCGCCAAAGGTTTCGGCCAGCCTTCGAGCGAGGTCATTGACCTGGAAGAAAGGCGACATATCCCCGATGCCGCCGATCAACGGTACCACCTGGATGGAAATCCGGCGATCGCGCGGCAGCGCATTCACGATCTCATACAGGGTTCGTCCCCATCCGATTCCGATTTTCGATCCCGAATGGATGGCGCCGGTGAGATAGTCGGCGCCCACCAGACCAATTTGGGACCGAATCATATTTGCTTCCAGGCCTTCGCTGGTCGTGAGAACCACATCATGCAGGCCAAAGGTCCGGATCATTTTTTCTTTTAACTGCGGGTCCTCGTAGGTCGGATCGGAAACCTGGATCTTTACGATTCCTTTTTCTTTTGCCGCGACCAATAGCCTGGAAACGTATTGTCGGGTAATGGCCAATTTCTCGGCAATCTGCTGTTGCGTTAATCCACCTTCGTAATACATACGGGCCACTTGGATCATCAGTTGAATTTCGAATCGGTTCGTCATTTCGATTCCTCAACTCCTGGGGTCCCAAGGATTGTTTTTACGCCTGGATACGCACGGCGGTAAACGCCATACAACCGGTTATAAGTATCGGCCAGATTTTCATCCGGGAGGACAGCCGCGCCAAAGTGGCTCATGCCTGCCCAGGCTTTAGCCAGATTGGGGAAAAAGCCCAGGCCCACGGCGGCAATCATGGTTGCACCCAGGCATGCTGAAGCTTCTGTTTCCAATGGAAGGACTCTTTTTTGCAGGATATCGGCCTTTATTTTGTTCCAGAAAGCGCTGCGAGCTCCGCCGCCGCAGGCAACGACCCCGTTCACCTTCTGCCCACGAATATCCTCGCATATTTCGAGCACATGCCGCACGGCGAAACCAACGCTTTCATACACCGCGCGCGAAAAGTGCTTTCGGTTATGGGATGTTTTGATTCCCAAAAATGCACCCCGAACCTGTAAATCCCAGATGGGCGCCCGCTCGCCCTGCAGGTAAGGCAGGAAAACCAACCCATCCGCGCCGGGCGCGGTCTGGCTGGCTTCCGACTCCATCCGCTCGAATGGAACGCCCTCGGAACGCTCGGGATAAAAAGAGTCCGCCAACCAGGCCAATAAATGACCGCCCACCTGCATGGGACCGCAAATGAATTGCGCGTCCTCCGCCAGGTGCGTGTAGAATACCCCCTGCCCTTCCACCTTGTGATCGACTCCTAACGAGACGATCTCACTGGTCCCCGAGACATCCACGGCCTGGCCGGGAATAAACGCGCCTCCCGCCAGCGTGTCGCAATACGCATCGATCGTGCCGACGAACACCGGGGTACCGCTGACAAGCCCGGTCGTTCGGGCCGCGGATTGGCTGACTTCCCCCAGTGAATCGGTCGCCGCAAGCACGGGCGGCAACTGCTGTTCTCTTACCCCCAGCAATCGCAGGAACTCCGGATGATATGCAAGGGTGACCGGATGCGCGAGATTGTAGGCCGTATTGCGATCCGTGGCCACCCGGGCGGTCAGCATGAACCCCATGAAATCTTTGGGCTGCAAAATGTATTCAGCCCGTTCGAAGCGCGGGTCGTGATTTTTCAACCACAGAATTCGCGCGGGGGACGAATGTGGATCGCCGAGTTGAGCTTCCCCGATCCAGGCCAGACGGTCTTGCGGGCCAACGTTATTATCCAACCAGGCGGCCTCATCGGCAGCGCGCTGGTCGAGCCAGATGATTGCATTTCCGAGCGGTTCCTGATCCTTGCCGACGATCACCTGGCCGGGACATTGCGCGCACAGGCAAACCGCCCGGATCATTCTGGCATCGAATCGATCGGTCAGGGATCTCAACACCTTTTGAATGGCCAGCCACCATTCCCGGGGATCCTGTTCCGCCCATCCCGGTGCTGGCATATTCAGGGAAAGGGGCTCGCGCGCCACGGCCAGCTCATGCCCCATCAGGTCATAGAGGCCGGCTTTAACGAACGAAGTCCCCAGATCCAGACCGATCCAACAATCCATCAGGCGTTCAACTCCTGCAAGGCCTGTGAAATCGAAGCGCCGTGATGCACCAGCGCCACCAACGCGCGGCAGATACCCGCCGGATTGGAATGCTGCCAGACATTTCGACCGATGGCGACCCCATTGGCGCCCGAATCCAGTGCTTCGGCAATCGACTCCAGCAGGCTGGCTTCGCTTTTCGCCTTTTCACCACCCAGGACGACGACCGGGCGGTAGCAGGATTTCAAGGCCTCTCTGTACTCACCCGCGGGGCCCACATAAGAGGCTTTGATGAGATCAGCGCCCAACTCGACGCCAATCCGCATTCCAAAGCCGATATCCTCGGCCTTGAGCGGTGAACCGTCTTTGCTCTTCACCAGCATTTCGGCGACCACCGGAATGTTCCATTGCGCCGATTCGGAAGTCAATTCGGCCAAATTGGCCAATGAAGCTGCTTCTTCAGGGTAGCCGATCATGCCCATGCAAATCACCGCATCCGCGCCGAGGAGGACCGCATCTTCCATCGTAAATTGATTGCGCAGGGTGCCCATATCCACTGCCCGGATGGATGAACCGCCGTCCATACGCAGGATGAGACCCAATTTACCCATCCGGCTCGCGTAGCGCCGCGCGATGCCCATGGTGGTCAGAACGGCGTCAACGCCGCTGGCCACCAGCGTATCCATCAATTTTCCGGGATCTTCCAATCCGGGCAGCGGGCCGCTGAACCCGGCGTGATCGCAGGCCACAATGACCGTCTTCTGATCCGGGCCGAAAATTCGTCGCAGGCGATGTTCTTTCACAGGTTCCTCCTCTGAACGAGGTTAAAAAGTCACCACGATCTTGAGACCCTGTCTTTGCAGGGCAACGTCGACAGCTTCCTGAATCTGGGTGAACGGATAACAGGCGGTAACGATCGCGCCTGCCGGAACCTTTTTATGGTCGAGCAAATGCAGCGCCTTCACCATGTGTTCGGGAGCCGTACCAAACGATCCGGTCAGGTGAATCTGGTTGTAGTGCAGCTTGCGCAGATCCAATGGGATGGTTGTGCCATCTGGCACGCCGGCAAATGCGTTCACCGTTCCACCCGGACGGACGCATTGAATCGCGGTCATCAGGGTTTCACCGGCCGAAACGGCCGCAATCACCACATCCGCACCTCGGCCCGAAGTGTGTTTCTTGACCTCTGCCTGAAGGTCCACCTGCGTCACATCCACAACGACATCTGCAAAATTCTGGTAAGCGGCTTCGAGCCGGCTGGGCGTCATCCCCGCCACCATCACCGGAAAAGCGCCGTAGGCTCGCGCCACGGCGGCAGCCATCAATCCCATGGGGCCATCGCCGATCACCAGGACCGAATCGCCGGTTTCGACCTGCGAATCCTCGATCCCTTTGATGACGCATCCCAGGGGTTCGGCCAGCGCCGCGTATTCATCCGATAGTGTATCCGAAACCGGAATCAGTCCCCGCTTTACCAGATCGCCGGGCACAAAGACTCTTTCCGCCATACCGCCCGGGAAAGGGCAGGTATCGAAAAGATGTTTGCAAAGCGTCGGCTGGCCGTTGAGACAGTAATGACAGGCGCCGCACGGCAGATAAGGCGCGACCACCGCCCGTTGACCGATCGTCCAGCGGCTCTGGTTGCCGGCTTCGATGACCTTGCCCACAACCTCATGGCCGAGCGCGTATTCAGGCTTCTCGGCGCCCTTGGCGATCGACTTGAGGTCGGTCGCGCAAATACCGCACGCGGAAGTCGCCAGCATGACGTCCCGCGGGCCGACCTGCGGATCGGGGAAATCGATCAATTGGATCTTTCCAGGTTGTCCTGCAGCAGCACATCTCATCCATTCACCTCGTTATTCCCTGTTGTTTGATCCATCCCATAGCCTGCTGCAAATTCGGCACTCCGTTACGAGCGCCAAAATAACCGATTTTCATCGATGAAACTGCGTTGCCTAATTTTGCAGCGGATATCCAATCCATGCCTTCGATGATTCCAACCATAAATCCTGCGCTAAAGGCGTCGCCCGCACCGGTCGTATCCACGATCGTTTCAACCTTGCAGGCCGGGACGGCAATCATACTTTCGCCATCCCACATCAGAACGCCGCGTTCTCCCAGGGTTACAATGACAACCTTCGATCCACGGCCAACCAGGTCTCGAATTGCATCCTCGGGAATATTGCGCCCGCTGATTTTTTCCGCTTCCACCCGGCTGACAATGACGGCCTGCGATTTCGAAAGCAATCGATCCAGATCCGACTTTGGCAACCCCGCCATCAGCCCGCCCGGGGTAAACACGACCTTCGTCTGACCGCCTGCCAGCTCGATTGCGGATAAGGCCACTTCTGGATAGGCATCCGCAATTGCCAACACCTGCAGGCCTTCGAACCATTCGGGGGCTAAATCTGCGGGTTGGTCATACAGGGCGACCCCACCCAGGCAGTAGATTTCGCGCTCGCCAAGGGAATCCACGGCGATGAAGCAGGAGGCCGAGCGGCAGCCTTTTTCAATGCGAACAGCAGAGGTATCGACGCCGTCCGCCTGAAAGGCTTGCCACAAGATTTGCCCACCCTCATCATCCCCCAACCGGCCGATGAAACGAACGGATTTTCCGAGGTGGGCAATCGCCGAGGCCATGTTCGCGCCCGACCCGCCTGGAAACGGCTCATACCGATCGGCCCATGCAATGCCGTCCTTGCGCGGCAGCGCGTTGACCCGTGCAACCCAGTCAACGGCCGCCGCGCCAAGAACCGCAACTTCAAGAGGAGGATTCCGAAATCCGCTCATCCAGTCTTTACCCGTTCGATCGTGTCAGTCTGCAGGCTGCTCGATATCTTCCGGTTCGGCATCCTCTTCTTTCTGATAGATGATCGGTCCAACCGGAATGCCGATCTTTACCAGACCGACCAACAGGGGGGTGCCGATGATCATGGCGCCGAAAGCGAACAATCCGCGCTCCACAGGGGCAATCGCCAGGGTGGTGTACCAGATGGCAGGCGGAAGTTTGAAGAAGATCAGCGCCCAGAGATTGCCCATCGCCTGGGTCACAACAATGCCCGCGGCCGAGCAGCACAGGATGCCCAAAGACATGCGCGCCTTATTGGTGGACAGCAGCGGATCATCCTTGCGGCTGATCCACCAACCGATGGCGATGAAGATGTAGCCGAGCACGTACAGCAGCGGTGTCGCCCAGGCGGCCCGCCCTTCCGGAAGCAGATACCAGGCCGCAGCGAACAGTGTGATCAGGCCAAACGAAATGCTCCATTTGCGCTGCATGGCGAAGCCGGAAGCCATGGCGCCCAGAATGGCGATGGTGAATTGCAGCGGTCCAAACAGGACCGTGTGCGGGGCGATCAACTGGCCGATGAAAGCGCCGACGCCCGCGGCAATGGCGCCCGTGAACGGTCCGAAGAAGATCCCGGCCAACGGCGTGAGGCAGTTGGCGATGTTGAAGGTCGTTCCCGTCCCGAAGACCGGGAACGCGGGCAGCAGGCAGGCGGCAGCCATGAGCGCTGCCCACACCGCGATGACTGCCGGATGCGCTGAAATCAAAACGGATTTCTTTTTCATAGTCTCCTCACCGATTTCCTGATCTAAGTTCGTTATTCAGAAATCTTTTCTTTGACCCGGATCTGCCGATTGACAAACCCGATGAGGTCCACCACTTCCATCCCGTCTTTTGCCTGAGAGCGAACCTGTTGGAACTCGCTCCAGCAGGACGTGCACGAGGTCAGCAGGATGCTGGCGCCGGTATTGACGGCTTCTTTCCAGCGTTCGGTGCCGGCCGCATCGGTCAGTTCCGGGAAGTCTAGGCGCACGAAGGAACCCGAACCGCAGCAAAACGAATCGCGGCCGTGACGCGGCATTTCGATAAAGCGAATGCCGGGCACGGAGTGGATGATTTCGCGCGGCGCATCGAAGATGCCGAGCTGGCGGCCCAGCGTGCAGGGATCGTGATAGGTGAGGGTCGGGCTGGTGGAGATGCCGGCCATGGAAGCATGCCCATCCCGGATTTCTGCGGCGATCAGTTCGACCATGTGCATCATCTTGAAGGGCACGGCCTCGCCGAGCACCTGGGGCACCTCATTGGTGAAGGTCGCCTGGCAGCCCGGGCAGATGAAGATCATCTTTTCCACGCCCAGCTTGCGATAGGTTTCGAGGTTGTGGCGCATGAACTCGGCTGCTTTGTCACGTTCACCGGCTGACATCAACGGGTGAGCGCAGCACCATTCATCCGAAGCGATCGTGTAGTCGATGCCCAGTTTATCGAGCACTTCGATCGCGTCCTGGGCCGCCGACCGGCGCACGTAAGACGGTGTGCAGCCCACGAAAACGCCGATTTTGGATTTGCGGTCGATGTGACTCTTGTCCTTCAGCCAGCGGAAGCGTTCCTCGGCGGGTTTGGCGTACGGATTCTTCTGCTGATAGGTATCTTCGGCAGCCTGGTGCAGCGCCTTGGGGGTCAGGCCGCGATCCGCCAGATCCTCGCGCATCGCCTGATAGACCTTGCCGATTTCGATCTGCTTCATGCAGTGCGCCGAGCAGGATCCGCACATGGTGCAGGAATAGATGCGTTCGGCCACTTTTTCGTCGTAGTCCAGTTCGCCTTCGATGATGGCGCGCGCCGTGGCCACGCGTCCGCGCCCCATATAGGATTCAAAGGAGCCGTAATGATAGGAGGGACACAGCCCGTACGGCTCACCCACCCAACTCAGGTCGAAGCAGAAGCCGCAGCGCAGGCATTGATACGTCCACTCGGCCACTTCCGAGAGCCGCAGATCCTTTCGGACCTTCGTTTCGAGGATGGGTCCAAAGGTTGGATCGCCGCCCAGCATCATGACGCCCGGATTCAGAATATCGTTCGGATCCAGCGCCTTCTTCAGCGTTTGCATCAATTTATAGGAATTGCCCAGTTTCGGCATGATATAGGGCGCAATTCCGGCCACGATACCGCCAGGCGACATCCACTTGTTGAAGAGGATTTCGCTGATGTCGTGCCTGACCTTCAGGCCGTACTCGTGACTTTCCTTATCATGTTCGGGATACAGGGTATCCACCCACAGGAAACCGCCGTTTCGCGAGAAGTAGATGTCGAAACCCTTGACGTGCATCCCGGCGCCGTCCCAACCTGCACGGGTATCTTCGATATATTGGTTCAAAGTCGGGATGATTTCTTTCAGCGACTGGGTGGGCACAAAACCGGCGACTTCCGGGCAGTAATACGGCCGGCTGCCGTAATATGTATTCGGCGAATCGTTACGCAGCCAGGAATACATGTGCTCGGTCCAGTACAACCGGGTCGCATTGGAATCGCGCTGAATGCCGTGGAACGAATCGCAGGCTACCTTGCAGATCTGCTTACGCCGCTCGGCTTCAACCTTGCTGTCGCGGATGATGACGTGGATCGTATAGTTGCCGGATAGCCCGGTGGGTTTGGGGCCGCCAAACAGGCCGATGATGAAGGTCGCAGCCGCCTGGCTTTGCATCGCCGATACGGCGTTGACGGCGTCGTCCAATTCCTCGAAGGTGTAGAAGAGGAAATCTTCGACTTCGGGGATGCGCCGGATTTGCAGCGTGGCTTTGGTGATGATTCCCATCGTCCCGCAGGAACCGACGAAGAGCCCGGTCAGATCGGCGCCATTGGCGGCCCGTTCGATGGCGATGTTGCCGTTGGCGTCGTTCGCCGCCGAACCGGTGTGGATCAGGGTGCCGTCCGGCAGGACGACCTCAAGTGAAACCACGTGGTCGCCGGTGACGCCGTATTCTGTGATCCCGTGCGGAACCGCGTTATACGCAATCGTCCCGCCAACCGTCGCCGAGAACATGCCGCCGCCGCCCGGAGCTGCCAGCTCCCAGCCGTATTGCTTCAGCTTGCCGTCGATGGCGTGCCAGATGACGCCAGCCTCGGCCGTGACGGTCTGGTTTTCAAGATCGATCTGAAAATCATTGAGAAGGTCCAGCGCCAGGACGATCGAGTCCTTCACCACCCCGGCGTCGACAAAGGTGGTCGCCCGGCCCCAGATGAACAACGGATGGTGGGCTTCATTTGCCAGCTTGACCAGCGCGACCACTTCTTCAGTGGTCTCCGGGCGCACCACGTAGCCTGGCAGGCCGCCCGGTGTAGGCCCGCAATCCCGCCGGTAACACAAGCGGTCGACTAATTCGTGGGTTACATGTTCTTTACCGCAGATTGCTTGTAGTCTTTCGAAGAGGTCATCCATGCGTTTGAAATCCTTCCTGTGATTTTCCGAATCGCGTCGATCCTTTCGAACCGTTAATTGAGCATTTCCAGAATTGGATCTGACAATTCTTTTACAGATAGCGGCGTGCGCGGCAGGCCGTACCCGGCCGGCAGGCGCTGCCCCAACTCGGTAATCTGCGGCGGGATGATGAAGGCCTGCCGCACCACATCCGGCTGATTGAAGATATCCGCCGTGGGTCCGTCCATCAGGATCTTTCCACCGCTCATCACAATCACCCGGCGGGCATATTCGGCCACCAGAGCCATATGGTGCGTCACGAAAACCACCGTGCGGCCCTGCTCGTGCAATTGATCTGCAATCTGCATGATCTGGTGGCAGCCGCGGTAATCCTGCCCGGTGGTGGGCTCGTCCAGGATGACAATTTCAGGGTTGAGCGCCAGCGCGCTGGCAATGACCGTTTTGGCGCGGTCGCCCTTGGAAAGCGCCGGCGGGAATTCCTTGCGCTTATCCTCGAGATCCACCAGTTTCAGCGCTTCCGCCACGCGTTGTTCGATGACCTCTTTGCTCAATCCGATGTTTTTGGGGCCGTAGGAAATTTCTTCTTCGACCGTTTCCGCGAATAACTGTTGGTCGGGATTTTGAAGGACGAAACCCACATGTTTGGCCATGTCAGCCACGGCCGAGGTGCCGATATCCATGCCGGCCACCGTCACTTTGCCTTTGGTGGGTTTGTTCAATCCCAGCAGGTTTTTCAAGACCGTGGTCTTTCCGGAGCCGTTCTGGCCGATCAAAGCCACGAATTCGCCGCGCTGGATGGTGAACGAAATATCCTTCACCGCGTTCACGTTCAAGGGTTGATATGTAAAGTCGAGGTGATCGACGACGATGATGGGTTCGTCGACTTTCTTCGGTTTGACGACGGCTGGTTCAGGCCTGGCCGTTTGAGTCATCGTGTTTCCATTCAGGCGTTGGGTGAGATCCGCGACCGCTTCTTCGGTTGTGATCGGTAAATAGGTGGGATATTCCTGACCGGCTTTCTTCAGGATAGCCGCCACCTGGGAAACTTGCGGCGAGCGAATCATATACTTCTGGAACAAATCCGTTTGCGAGAAAATCTCGCGCGGGGTCCCCTGGGCGATCAATTGGCCCTTGTCCAGCACAATGACGCGGTCCATCACGCGGGCGATCATTTCCGAGGCGTCGGTTGCCATGACGATGGTCATGCCGTATTTCTGGTTCAACTCGCGGGCCACCGAAAGCACCTCCTCGACCCCGACCGGGTCCAATTGAGAAGTTGCTTCATCCAAAACCAGGATATTGGGTCGCATGGCGATGTTGGCGGCAATCGCCAGCCTTTGCTTTTGGCCGCCGGAGAGCGCCAGGGGCATGCGGTCCTCGAGGCCGTTCAAACGCACCACATCCAGCGCCCACTTCACATTCTCGTAGATTTCCTTGGGCGACTGGCACAGGTTTTCCGGCCCGAAGGCCACTTCACTCGATACCGAGGTGGTGAACAACTGGGTCTCGGGATCCTCCAGAACGATCCCCACCTGGGTGGCCAGTTGCGCAATCCCGGATTCTTGCGTATCCAGATCGTTGATGAGCACCTGACCCTTCAGGTTACCACCGATGCTGTTCGGAATGATTCCGTTCAGCATCTGGCAGAAGGTGCTTTTCCCGGCCCCGTTTTCGCCCATGATAGCGACGAATTCGCCCTGGTTGATTTCAAGATTCAGGTGCAATATCGCCCAGCGTTTGCTGCGCGGATAGCGATAGGACACGTTTTTCAATTGAATAATGGGTTTTTGTGAGGATTCCATACAAAATCCGATCAACCTAAAAGAGAGGAAACGACGACCACGCCGATGGCGAAAAGGACCGATCCAATCAGAAACGCCCAATCCTTGGATTTCATGGTGAGGTCCACCAGGAAGGTTCGATTCTTACTGGCGCCAAACGCCCGCGAATCCATCGCCACCGCCATCGACTGGGCCCGGCGCATCGAACCGATGACCAAGGGTGTGACCAATGCCGGATAGGATTTCAATTTTTCGCCCAGCTTGCCGTTCTCGAAGGTCTGCATCGCGCGCAGGCGTTGCGCGTCCACGATCACCTTGGTTTCCGATTGAAGGACCGGAACCAGGTTTAATGCCGTGGTGATGGTGTAAGCCAGCCGGTACGGCAAACCCATTTTTACAAAACCCAGCGCGAATTCCTGGATGGGGGTTGTAAAAGTGACCAGCGGGAGCATGATCACCATCGCCACCAGGCGAAAAGCCAGCAGCACCGAAAACAGAATGCCCTCCAGCGTTACCTCTCCAAATCCACGCCCGATCGGGATCAACGGTTTGATGACCGGCGTCGTTCCCGGGTAGAAAATCGCCTGAACCACAAACAGGAAGGCGATAATAGGCACCAGGACTTTCATGATGCCGATCAGGATCGAGCCGGGTAGTTTTGCCAGGAACCACAGGCCAATCATGACCAATAGGATGAAGGCAGCTACAGCCATGTTGTTGACCATGAAAATGGAGGTGCTGACAATCAACAAGAAAATCGTCTTCACACGGGGATCTAGCCGGTGGAAGAAAGAATTGCTTGGATAATACGCGACGAGTGAACTCACTTGCAGCCTCCCTCTCCTCTACTTTTCCGAACTGACAAATTGATAATTCTTGCGTTGGCTGAAGAGTTCACGCTCCACCTCGACAGCTTCCCGTAGGATTTCTTCTTCGTCGATCGTGGTAATTCGCCGGTTGCGCATGACCACTTTGCCATGGATGATCGTGTCGCGCACGTCTTCCGAACGGGCGCAGAAGACCAGCATATTGGCAACATCTTCCGTATGAAACGGCTGAAGATGGGCTTTGTTCAGGTCCAGGAGGATCAGGTCCGCCAGTTTTCCGGGGATGATTTCACCGGCATCGATGCGGGCCGCCCTGGCCGCATCCACGGTCGCCATTTGCAGAGCGTCTGCGGGAGTCAGCGCGGCCGCGTCATTCCTGGATACCCGCGCCAACAAAACGGCCGCCCGCATTTCCTCCCACATATCCAGCAGGTCATTGGATGCGGCCCCATCCGTGGCGACGGCCACCGGAACCCCGCAGGCCTTCAACTCTGTCACGGGAGCAATGCCATCCGCAAGCTTCATATTGCTCTTTGGGCAGTGCACAGTATTCGCGCCCGTTCGGGCCAGGAGGTCGATTTCTTTGGCGTTGATATGGCAGCAGTGAACTGCGCTCAACCGATCATTCAACAAACCCAGCTTTTCGAGACGTTCCACCGGACGCAGGCCGGTTTCACGGATGGAATCTTCCACCTCGCCGGCCGTCTCGGAAATATGGATCTGGACACCCAGGTGCAGCTTTTCAGACTGTTCGCCGACCCAGCTCATCAAATCATCATCGCACAGGAAAAGTGTGGACGGCGCCATGAACACCTGCGTCAGGCCGTCCGGCCGGTGGTACTCGCTGATGAAATCGAGCACCTTCTGGCGCATCTCGATTTCGCTCGCGCGAAGTTCGGCCGGCACCCAGCGGTTAGTGAGAGTGTACGCCAGCACACCGCGAAACCCAATCTCGCGCCAGGCCTGCAGAGTCTCCTCATAGGTCACGTCCATGTCGATGCAACAGGTCGTCCCACCCTTGATCATTTCGATTGCCGAAAGCGCTGTCCACAGATACGGAATCCGCCGATTTTCCTTGACCGCATCTCGAAGAACGCCGACGGTGGGGAACAGAATTTCATTGCACCACGGCACAAGCGGAATTCCACCGGCAATACCCTTCAGGAAATTTTGATACAGGTGCGTGTGGGTGTTGATCAATCCCGGCAGCACGGCGCAGCCCGAAGCATCGATCAGATCGACCTTGGCGGGAATGGTCAGTTCGCGTCCCACCGCGACGATCCTTTTCCCTTCGATAAGGACATCGACATCCTGTTTGATCATCGAAGGATTGACAAATAGGTATTTTGCGTTTCGGATGAGGAGAGGCATGGTGATATTCGGTTGAACGCAAATCAGGGGAAGAGAAAACTGATAACATTTGTAGTGAGCAAATGTTATCAAAGGACGCAATCATGATAGCACGCCGGCCGGGTAAATCCAATTACAGGTGTCATACGCGGATTATTACATTTGTCAGATACAAATGTTACTGTTGTCATAGCAAAAATATGATTTTGTAAAGTATTACTTAATTAACATAAATTGATACTTGAAATTCCCTTTTCCCATTCTATACTAGTAATCGATAGCGAATTTCGAAAATTACCAGGAAAGTGAGCTTTTCATGATCGGTCGAAAAATTCATGATTTCCGAGTCGCCCGTGGTTTGAGCCTGCGCAGTCTGGGGGAAAGCACCGGATTGACGGCCGCCTTCTTGAGCCAGGTGGAAAATGACCAGACCTCCCCCTCGATCAGTTCCCTGCAAAAAATCGCCACCGCCTTACAGGTTCCCATGTTCGCATTCCTGGATGACGAAGCCCAGACCGAGGAAGTCGTTCGCGCGGCCGCGCGAAAAAAACTGACCTTTCAGAAGAATCAACTCACCTATGAAATCCTGACCAACAGCATCAACCACAAAATCGGTTTCTTTCTGGTTCGCCTGAAGCCCGGTGAGGCTTATCAGGCCCAAATGTTATTATCCCAAACCGAAGAAGTCATGTATATCCTCCAGGGCGAGATGGACATCACGGTCGGCGATCGCTGCCACCACCTCTCGCAGGGAGACAGTATTTTCTACGAAGGCCCGCAATTGAAAGGCTATTCCGCGACCGGTACGGAAGAGCTGGTCATCGTCTGCGCGATGACGCCTCCGGTGCTCTGATCCTCTGAGGCTCTTATGTCATTGACTGCTGAAATCGATTTGTCCGAGAACAAAATCATTCAGTATGAAACCGATCCGAAGATTTTACAGTCCTGGTTGGGTGGAAGAGGGTATGCGGCCTACCTTCTGTACAATCGAGTGGGGCCTGAGGTGGCTCCATTCGCGCCGGAAAACTGTTTGATTTTCTCGACCGGCCGTTTGAACGGCACCACCTGGCCGGCTGCCTCCCGCTATCACGTGACCTTCAAATCCCCGGCCACCGGCGCTTATGGTTATGCCAATTCGGGCGGACATTTTGGCCCCGAATTGAGCAAGGCTGGTTACGACGCGCTGGTGATCACCGGCCGGGCGAAAACACCGGTGTTGATCCAGATCAACGGCTCGAGCATCCAAATTCTACCCGCCAATCATCTCTGGGGTCTGTCCACCACCGCTACGGAAGAGGCCATCCTGGCTTCCGGCGCCGGCGGGCGCGTGGCCTGCATCGGCCCGGCCGGCGAAAACCGGGTCTATTATGCCGCTATTATCAATGACGGCGGGCGTGCGGCGGCGCGCAGCGGGCCTGGCGCCGTCATGGGCAGCAAGAACCTGAAAGCCATCCACGTCGTCGCCGGTAACGCCAACCGGGCGACATCGATGGATTTTAAAAATATCGCCAAACAGCAGTTTCAGAAACTGCTCACCAGTCGAAATACCCAGGGGTTGATGAACGAATCGACCCTTTACCTGATGCAAATCAAGAACAAGATCGGCGATTTGCCGACGCGCAACCACCAGAGCGGCCAGGTGCCTTTCATCCACCGCCTGGATACAGCCTCGTTCAGCCGGTACTGGGTGAACCGCAAGGGTTGCACGGCCTGTCCCATCCGCTGCGCGCGGACGGCGCAAGTTTCTTCCGGAAAATTTGCTGCGAAGATCGAAGGTCCCGAATATGAATCCGCCGATTCGTTCGGTCCGCTGGTCTGGAATGCCGATCCGGAGATTGTCATTCGAGCCAACGAACTGTGCAACCAGATGGGCCTGGATACCATCTCGACCGGGGTCAGCATCGCCTTCGCGATGGAATGCCACCAGCGCGGCCTGCTGGACGATCCGGAATTCTCGCTCGATTGGGGAGACCCGGAATCCATCCTGGGACTCATCCAGCGAATTGCCGACCGCAGCGGCATCGGCGAGTTGCTGGCCTCGGGCACACGCCACGCCGCGGAAAAGATCGGTCGGAATGCCTGCGATTACGCGATTCAAGTCAAAGGCGTCGAGCTGCCCCGTCAGGAACCGCGGGTCTGCAAGGCCTTCGGGCTGGGGCATGCCGTCAGCAACCGCGGCGCCGACCATCTGTACGGCCTGCCGACCATCGACCTGGCCGGCCACTGGGAGGTGGCCCACAAGCTCTTCCCCGAAGCCATCCTATCCAGGCTGATGGATGTCGCCGATGAAACCTACAAACCGGAAGTGCTGATCACCGGCGAACATTTCAGCGCCATCGTCGATTCGCTTGGATTGTGCAAATTCAGCACCGCCGAAACCTATATCGTCCTCCCGGAGGATATCGCAGCCGGGCTGACCGCGCTCGGTTTCCCGTATTCGAAACAGGAACTGCTTACCGCGGCCGAAAGAATCGTCAATCTCGAACGCCTCTACAACGTTCGCCATCATTTTTCACGCAAGGACGACTATTTGCCAAAACGGTTCACCACCGAGCCGCTGGAAATCTATCAATACGCCCCGGCCGCCGGCGAAAACCACGCGGTTCGATCTGAAAAGCCAATCTCCGTGGCGGAAATCCATGATTTCGACGCCATGCTGGATCATTATTATGACCTGCGGGGTTGGAGTGATGCGGGGATTCCGACCGTCGACACCCTCCAGAGGCTTGCCATCGCCGACAGCATCTCCCTGGCAGCCGTCAGGGCAGCCAATGGTTGATATTCCTTTCCATGAAAGGCCAGCCGGGAACAGCGGATATTGCTGCGGTCAGGAGCGCCTATGATTTTTTCGATCAAACCCGACAATTGCACCGGATGCCTGGCATGCGTGGTGTATTGTTCCCTGGCGCACGAGGGAGGCGTCAATCCCGAGCTGTCAAGAATTCGGGTTTACCAGACCGAAAGTCGCCAGACGATCCTGCCGGTGGTCTGCCTGCCCTGCGACGAGAAACCCTGCATTCAGGCCTGTCCACAGGGCGCCATTTCACTCCACGCCTGCGGAGCCGTCATCATCGACGAAAGCCTGTGCACCGGCTGCAGCCGCTGCGTGCGCGCCTGCGGGATTGGCGCCATCCATTTTCATCGCCTGTCGGGCCGTGGGAAGAACGGCGTCGCCGTGTCGTTGAAATGCGACCAGTGCGGCGGTGATCCGTGGTGCATTCGAGTGTGCCCGAACGGCGCCATCGAAGCCGTCGAGTCGAGCGCTGCGGCAGCCGCCACCTTCGAGCAAATTCGATCCGCTCTGGAACCTTTTAGGGCCGTAAAGAAAAGTGAGCGATCCGAAAGGCAGCCTGCATGAAATCTCTCAAATATCAGGGATATGCGGGGCAATATCTACGGATCGACCTGACGAACGGCACGATCGAAAAAGATATCCTGCCGTTGGATTGGGTCGAGAATTACCTGGGCGGGAATGGGATCGGTGTGAAGATTTTATGGGATGAGGTGCCTGCCCGGGTAAAACCGCTTTCCCTGGAAAATAAATTGATCGTTGCCACCGGTCCGCTGTGCGGCAGCTCCATGCCCAATTCCGGACGATTGGAATTCATCGCGAAATCCCCCCTGACGGGTATTTATGGCGATTCCAACGCCGGAGGTCATTTTGGACCCGAACTCAAATTCGCCGGGTACGACCTGATCATCTTCGAAGGGCGCAGCGCAACCCCGGTCTACCTCTTCATTTGCGACCAGCAGGTGACTCTTTGTCCGGCGGATGAAATCTGGGGCAAGGGTATTTTCGACACCGAAACCTGGCTCAGGCAGCGCCACCATGACCCCGACCTGAAAGTCGCCGCCATTGGCCCGGCAGGCGAAAACCTGGTGCGATATGCCAGCATACAGGTGACGCCGCGCCGCAGCGCCGCGCGCTCAGGGATGGGCGCCGTGATGGGATCCAAGAACTTGAAGGCCATCGCGGTCAGAGGCCACAGTGCGATTCCCATGCACGATCCGGAGAAGCTCATCGCCCTCACCGCGCAACTCCAACAAAACCTGCGCAAACACCCCTTCTTCAAGTCGACCCACCTGTTCGGCACCCCCGGCCTGGTTGCATTGATGCAGCCCATCGGTCGATTTCCGACCCAGAATTTCCGCTACGGCAGTTACGAAGCCATCGATGATATCCTGGGTGAGACCCTGCGCGAGAAACATCTCGATCGCGACACGGCATGTTTCAATTGTCCGCTGGGGTGCGACAAGGTATACACCGTCGAAAACGGTGAATTCAAAGACACCCTGACCACCAGCGTCGAATACGAAACGCTCAACGCCTTCGGCGCGCGCGTTTGCAACCACAACCTGCCCGCGGTTCTCAAGGGTAATGAAATTTGCGACGATTTGGGAATGGATACCATCTCGGCCGGGAACGCCATTTCTTTTGCCATGGAATTGTGGGAAAAGGGAATTTTAAAAGAATCCGAATGCGATGGCCTGGACCTGTCCTGGGGCAATTATCACACCCTGCTGGAATTGCTACGGCGCATTGCCTATCGGGAAGGCGCGCTGGGAGATACGCTGGCCGAAGGTGCGGCCCGGGCTGCCAGATGGTACGGCCGCAATTCCGAGCGCTACGCCATGCATGTCAAGGGGCAGGATATCCCGGCCCAGGACGGTCGCGCCCAGCAGTCGATGGGACTCGCCCATGCCACGTCCTCGCGCGGCGCCGACCATCTCAAAGCATTCCCCGTTCTGGATGAATCCGGCACTCCGGACGAAGCCCTCAAACGCTACGACTCCAGTCTCTTGCCCGACCTGGTCAATCCGCTGGCCGTCCAGCATAAGGCCATGCTGGTGAAAGACGGTGAGGATTATGGCGCGGTTGTGGACTCGAGCGGGAACTGCAAATCGGGCGGCACCTTTGTCATGGCCGAAATTTACTGGAAGGACCAGGCCGAAGCCATTCAGGCTGCAACGGGCCTGGACTTGGATGTGGACCGATTGAAGGTCATCGGCGAGCGCATCTACAACCTGCAGCGCTGTTATAACGCGCTGCACGGCATCACCCGGGCCGACGATACCCTGCCGTGGCGTTTTACGGCCATGCCATCTCCCTCGGGAAATGCACGCGGCAGTGTCTGTCAATTGGGCAAGATGCTGCAGGATTATTACGCCCTGCGCGGCTGGGATCCCATTTACGGCCTGCCAACGGTTGAAACGCTCGAACGCCTGGGCCTGGGGGACATTGCTGCGCAATTGGAATGCGGGATTCATTCCGAATCCGTCAAAACCATTTACAACACCCTGGGATGGGCGGCGCCGTATACGGAATGGCCGGGAGATCCTTTATGATCCAGATTTCCTTTTTTCTCTACAATGTTTTGGCCGATGCAGTGGGAGCCCGGCAGATTCACAAAACCGTCCCCGAAGGCACGCCGCTTCTCGAAGCAATCCAAAAGCTGGCATCCGAATACCCGGGGGCCTTTCAAACGCTGCTGCTGCCAAATGGCGACCTCAGCAATTACCTGAAAGTCTTTGTCAACGGGCGTCTGGTCGGCCAACCCGACTCTCGAAAAATCCTGCGCGACGGCGACGCGATTATGCTGTTTCCCGCCGTCTCAGGCGGTTAGGCCGAGGTGAAAAGCATGCCCTCCATGTTGATCCTGCCAGAATGGCTGATTAGCGTTGCTCCACAGCCGCCCCTGCATTACTGGGGAGTGCGCATCAATGACGGCGTCATTACGCACGTGGCGCCAAACGCCGATCTCCGCCAAAACTTCCCGAACTCAACCGTCCTCGAAGCACCCCGCCAGGTCCTTTCGCCCGGTTTTGTAAATGCCCACACCCATCTGTATGGCGTTTTGGCGCATGGCCTGCCCTTGGGCAAAGCGCCGGCCGGTTTTTGGCCGTTCCTGCACGATTTTTGGTGGCCGATGGTCGAAGACCGCATCGACCACGACATGCTGAAAGCCGCCACGGCCTGGCAGTGCGTTCAAATGATCAAAAGCGGCGTCACCAGTTTCTACGATTGCCTCGAGGGACCCCATTCGCTGCCGGGCTGCCTGAATGTCCAGGCGAAAATCGTCGAGCGCTTCGGCCAGCGTGCCTTCCTCTCGTTCGAAACCACCGAAAGGGTCAGCCCGGAAAACGCGCAACTCGGCCTGCGCGAGAACGCGGATTTCATTCGCGAGCGGAAACGGATGGGCGGCCTGGTGCAGGGATTGATGTGTTTTCATACCACATTCACCTGCGGCCCGGAAATGATCGCCTCGGCCTTCGATCTGGCATCGGAGCTGGACTGTCTGGTCCACATGCACTGTTCGGAGGGAACGTACGAACCCGAACAAGCGGTCCGGAACTACGGCAAGCGCCCGATCGAATATTACGCTGATCTGGGCGTGGCCGGCAATCGCATGCTGGCCTCCCAATGCGTCCAGTTATCGCCGCATGAGGTGGATTTGATCGCCGACCGCGGAATACGCGTCGCGCACATGCCGCTTTCGAATTGCGAGGTCGGAGGTGGAATTGCGCCGGTGCCGGAATTGACCGCCAGAGGCGCCATCGTAGGCCTCGGGACCGACAGTTACATCGATAACTTCTTCGAGGTCATGCGGAGCGCGTTCCTCATCCACAAGGCTCACCGGCAGGACCCCGCGGTCATGCCGGCCGGTCTGGTCTGGAAAATGGCGACCCTGGGCGGGGCTCAGGCCTTAAATCTGAACAAGGTCGGCTGCATTCAAGAGGGCTGGCAGGCCGATCTTCAACTCATCGACGCCGATTTTCCGACACCGGACGGGGAATGGAACCTGTACGATCAGTTGATCCTGTATCGCAACCCCGAGCACATTCGCCTGGTCATGACCGCCGGCAAGACTCTTTATCAGGCCGGGCAGCCTGCCGGTTGGGATGAAAGCGACCTGCGGCGCGATTTGCACCTTCAGGCCAACCGGCTGTGGGAAAAAGCCAGAGATTGATCTTTTCACGGGAACCACGGAGCCACCATGCACACACGTTTTGCACTTTACCTGCAGGATAAGCACAATATTCCGTACGAAATGGAAATCGTCAAATACGCCGAAGATCGCGGCTTCAGCGAAATCTGGCAGGCGGATACGCGCCTGGCGCGGGATTGCATCGTCATGATGAGCGCCTTCCTGGCGCAGACAAAACGCCTGCGCTTTGGCTCGGGCGTCCTGCCGATCTGGACGCGCAACCCGGCCGTCATTGCCGCCACCTGGAGCACCATGTGGGAGTTGGGCGGTAAGTATCAGGACCGTAGCCGGGTCATGCTGGGCCTGGGCGCCTGGTGGGAGCCCATCGCCAGCCGGGTCGGGGTCAAGCGCGAAAAACCTCTCCAGGCCATGCGCGAAAACATCGAATCCATCCGCCAGCTCTTTTCGATGCAGGAAGTCTCCTATCACGGGCAGTTCGTCAACCTCGATCGCGTCCAGCTCGATGTGGCATACGGCGACCGTTCGGTGCGCGATATTCCCATTTACATCGGCGCAACCGGCGAGAAGATGCTCGAAATGGCCGGTGAAATCGCAGATGGCGTCGTCCTGAATTATGTGGTGTCGGTGGACTATATCCGGCATGCCATATCGCTGGTTCAAAAGGGCGCCGAAAAAGCGGGCCGCTCGATGCAGGAAATCGACCTGCCCGAACTGCTGGTGTGCAGCTTATCGGATAAGGATCCCAATGCCGCCATGGCCGAAGCCAAGAAACTGGTCGCCTACTACCTGGCCACCGAACCGCACATCATGAAAGCCAGCGGCGTGAGCGACGAATTGCTCGAAAAAGTACAGTCCATCCTGGGCTGGCCCGCTACCGAAGCAGATTACATTCGGGCCAGCAAGGAAATCCCCGAGGATGTGGTGCGAAAATTGATGGCCGTCGGCACCACCCAGGAATGCCGCACCAAGGTAAAAGAATATATCGATGCCGGCGTCACCTGCCCCATTCTGTTCCCGATGATGCCCGATATCCGCCCTGTTGTCGATGCCTTCGCGGAAGGCTGCTGATCCATTTTTCTCCTCATTTTGGGTTAAGGGACCGGCGTGCAACCAGCGCCGGTCCCTTCGACTCGGATTACCATTTCCTCTTCACCTTGTTTTCTTTCTTCCATGAATTGTATTCGCCCCACCCGGGCGTTTGAACACGCCGGGAGAGAATAGAATTTGGATCGATTAATTCTTGCGATCTCTCTTTCGTGATAATATGGATCATCATATCAATTTGAGACTTCACAAGGAGCCGCAAAAATGTCCCTTCACCCCCTTGCCACGCAGTTGCAGTTTACGCGCAGCGAATTCATGCGCGGAATACGCGGAGTGACCGATACGGATGCGCGTAAACGCCTGTCGCCGATGAACTGCATCAGTTGGAATGTCGGGCATCTGGCCTGGCAGGAACAAAAATATTTTCTCTTCTATCCACAGGGCAGCCTGCTTTTCCCCGAGATTCACAAAGCCTTTGCCTATGGGGCGCCGGCCAGTACGCCGCCGCTGCCCGAAGTGCTCGCCGCCTGGCGCGAAATCACAGCCGCCGTGGATCCCTGGCTGGAGGCGCTCACAACGGAAATCCTACTCGAACACGTCCAAAAAAAGGACGATATGCCCATTTACGGCAATATGTTGCAGCGCGTGATTTACCATTACTGGTATCACAACGGTGAAAATCAGGCCATTCGCCAGATGTTGGGGCACACCAAACTGCCGGTTTTCGTCGGCTCCATCGATACAAAGGCCCCCTATTCTGCCCAATAATGATTTCCAAAGCCGCCCATGTGAAATGCGATTAAGGAAACCGTGGGACGAGTTCATCCTCTCATCGATTGGAAGGCGATCGGCGCCATCATCCTGTCCACGCTGATTATGGTGACGGACCATTATCACAACCTGTTCGAGAATTTCAGCCAGGACATGGCGCTCTTTTATTTCATCCTGCCGGTATTGTTTATTCTGCTTGTTTTTCGAGAATCACCCGCGGAGTATGGCCTGCGTCCGGGCAATTGGAAACTGGGATTGTCCATCAGCGCCATCAGTATTCTCGGACTCACGTTCATCCTGCCCTTCATCCTCCGGCTGGACCAATTCCGGCAGTACTATTCCGCGTCTCCCGGCCAAACCTTACCCTTCATCTTCCGGACGACGCTGGGAATGATCGGTTGGGAATTCTTCTTTCGCGGATTTCTGCTCTTTACGCTGGCCCGAATCATGGGGCCTTACGCAATCCTGATTCAGGCAATTCCCTTTACTTTGATGCATTTTGGGAAACCTGAATTGGAAACCTTAAGCTGCATTTTTGGCGGCAGTGCGTTTGGCTACCTTGCCTGGCGCACGAAATCCTTTTTCTACCCGTTCATCATCCATGCCTATTTGGCAGTGATGATTGTATTGCTGGCGAAATGAATGCTTATGGATTTTCGCGCCGACCGAAAGACTGCTCGATATTGGTCCCGTGCATGCCGGCGTGATAGGCGCGCTCGTCGACCGGCGAAAGGCTTTGGATCATTTTCGGAGTGAGCAGTTCGAACCGGCGTAGGTGGTGCAGATGATCTTCGACGGCCGCTACGCCGCCCTCATCGGTTTCCCATTCAAGGGCATCCATACGGCTCAAGTCGAAGGGCCGCGTGTAACTGCGCAGCGTCTTGATCCGATCCAGGTTGTAATAAACCTCGAAGTAGGTCATCGCCAGCTCGCGCAGTGAACGGTAGACCGGTTCGCGGAAGCGCAGGCCGCTGTAATTCGATTTTGCCACCGCGCCCCAACACCCATCCACCCGATAAAGCGCCAGCACGTGATCGTCATCCAATCCCGGCTCGGGCCATAAATTCATGACCAGCGGCGCCTGTCCCATGCGCCGGAGCACGGCTGCGGCCAATAACGCGCCGTCGTAGCAATGACACTGGCCATCCCGCAGGACAGCCAGCGGGCTGCGGTTGCGTTCTTCAGCAACGTAGGGCAGTCTGTCCAGGTATAATTGCAAACGATAGGGGGTATTCAGACTTTGTAACTGATCTCGTTCGCCAGCAGTGAGTTGAGTCTCCAGATTCATCGCCTTCTCCTGATCAGGCCAATCCTCTAGATTATATCCATAGATCGGTTATTTTAAATAATCAGAGCCAGGTAGCGCCCGGCTCTGGGATATTCTATTCGATTGTCAGAGATCAGGATTCGACCGGTAAGCCGTTAATCATTCCTTCAAGGATGGTTTCCAGCGCGATGGTGTGCACACAACGACCACGCGTTGAGAAAAAAGCGCAATCGCACTGCCACTCGCCACGCTCAAAAGATACCGTATGGGGATTATTATCCCCGTCGACTACAACCTGCATTGATTTAAAATGGAACCTGTTGCGTTCCTGAGCATATCGCTTGGCTTTCTCGATCTTGCCAATCATCCCGTAGTCCATAATTTGCGATCTCCTTTCAAAGGGGTGGGTAAGTAGCAAAAAGGCACGCGTTCAGACGCGTGCCCTGGGTCTTGCCTGGAAGATTATGGCGGTAGCGACTCGCATAGCGAATATCTTTTAGCTCCTTAACTAATCATATATCTTAATTCCGGGAAAGTCAACGACATTTTTCCAGTACAAAGGCATCTTCTCCATCCTGATAATAAGCCTGCCAGCGTTCCACCTGATGGTAGTTGTTGCGGGCATACAGGTTCAACGCCGTCTGGTTGCTACAACGCACACATAATCGCACGCACGGCATGTTCATGGCCTGTTCGCAGGCCTCCAGCAGGGCTGTGCCAATCCCCTGACCCCGGTATTGCGGCAGGACGCCCACCGTGGTGATCCAGCCCTGTTTTCGGGTGCGATCGATTTCACCGGCAATGAAACCGACCATCTCATTCCCAATGATGGCTTTGATGCGCACCACTCCGGGGATGGTCAACACCCCCATGAGGTCCAACAGGGGCCAGGCATCCTGTATGAAGCATTCATGCTCCAGGTGATGCAATGCATTCAAATCGCCGATCCGGGCCGGCAGAAGTTCAAATCGTAATCGGTCCATTCACAGGCATCCGGTTTGCAATCCCACCCCCTCCGGACAACGCCAGAAGGGGGTGGGAAGTTCTGTTGAGTCAGGATTAGCGCACAGCAATCCCACGGGCAAGCTGCAAACAGCTTACTCTTTGGTTTCTTTGCGTGTGTTGATGAAATTATCCAGCAGGCTGGTGAATTCCATCGGGAAGATGTACTTGGTGGACGGATTGGCCGCCATGTTCTTGAGAGTCTCGAAGTACTGCAACGTGAGCGTCTTCCCATCGACCGTCTTGGCGATGCTGAAGATTTTATCCAACGCTGCAGAATAGCCTTCGGCGCGCAGAAGCTGCGCCTGGCGTTCACCTTCAGCGCGCAGGATGGCGGACTGCTTTTCACCTTCGGCCCGCAGAATGGCGGCCTGTTTTTCACCTTCGGCAACATTGATATTGGCTTCGCGCGTACCGGTCGATTCGGTGACCACGGCGCGGCGGGTTCGTTCAGCCGTCAACTGCCGGTTCATCGAGTCCTGCACATCCCGCGGCGGCAGGATCTCGCGGATTTCGACGTTGGTCACTTTAACGCCCCAGCGTTCGGTGACTTCATCCAGGCGGGTGCGCAGCGCGGCGTTGATCGTCTCGCGTTCGGAAAGCACACCGTCCAGCATGATACCGCCGATGACGGAACGCAGTGTGGTCGTGGCAATACCCTGGGCAGCCAGTTCGAAATTGCCTACCTGCAAGACACTCTCAACGGGGTCAAAAATCTTGTAGTACCACAGGAAATCGATCGAGATGGGCGCGTTATCCTTCGTGATCGAAGTTTGGGCCGGGATCTCACGCACCTGTTCGCGCAGGTCGACTCGCACGCCCCGATCGACGAAGGGGATCAACAGGACCAGGCCCGGGCCGCGTGCGCCGATACAGCGGCCGAGGCGGAAGACCACCAAGCGTTGGTATTCAGGCACGATCTTGATGGCTGCTGCCAGAAAAATCACCAGCAACAGCGCGATGAAGCCGAAAAGGCAATAGAGTAGTGTAAGATTATTCATGGATGACCTCCGTTGAAATGGGTTGAACCGTCCAGATCGTTATGGGATCAGGACTTGGGGGGTACTGCTTCGACCAGCAATACCAGACCTTCTCTTCCGATGACACGAACCGCCGCCCCTTTAGGAATGAGAACCTCGCTCCGGGCTGTCCATTCTTCGCCGCCCACGTAAACGCTGCCTTCTGAGAACACATCCGTATGCGCCTCGCCGGTCTTTCCAATCAATCTTCCCAAATCCATCGAAGGGCGCAGGCGAGCCGCTTCCAGCCCCCGCCGGCCGATGATCCACAGGATACCCAACGCCGCCGCAGACAATAACACGGCCAAAGCTGGGTTGACGGCTGGCGTGCCCTGGGCATTACGGAATAGAAATATCGATCCGCCAATCATCAACAACAGGGATAGAGCGAGAAAACCCCATTGCCGTTTACGACGCAGCCCGAACAGGAACGGGACGATGCCCACCACCAGGATCACCAGCGCCCACCAATTAGTCGGCAGGGTGGCGATGCCATAGCCGGCCACAGCCAATGTAAACAGAGCCCCAATTTCAAGCAGACCGGTTCCCGGCGTGAACAACGCCAAAACAGCCAGAACGAATCCGCACACCAACAGCACGTACGCAAGATTGGGATCGATCAGGAAATTCATTTTTTAGCCTCGTAAGCTGTCCGTTACCTTGTACCCCGCTCTGCAGGATGCCTCGTAATCATTATACAACAATCAAACCATTGTTCTCATTACGAACACTTAAAGCAAAACAGGCAGCCGATCAACTGCCTGTTTTACTTACCCTGTTTCCAAACCGTTTTCCGTTTTTCCCAAACCCAATCCGGAGGTTCCGTATGGATTTAAAAATTAGTTTACCGATTCAAGATTAACAGAATAGAAACAGAGCATTAGAGTTTTATTAACTCTTTCTTACCATCAGGCGAGTTTTTCACGCGCCAGTTTCTGAAACGCCAGACCATCGGCTGGATCCTGGAAAGCGCGTTTAGGCAGAAAAGTAAACTGACGCTTATTATCGGCATAAACCAGGATCAGGTATCCCTGCGCGGCGATCAGGCGATCGAACATTCCCCACACCAGCTCGGTTTTTTCGAAGCGATTGCGGACCTCGATCCGGTCCGCTTCAACCGACCAGGTCGTCTCAGCCTGCATCCGCTCGTCCTGGCCGGCGATTCTGTGAATTCGCATCAGAGGCGCGGCCAGCGTGGCGATCGCAATCAGCAAGTATCCGAAGACAATCACCAGGATGAAAATGGCGATCCGGCTTCCCTGGGCCAGATAGATCAGTGAAATGGGTGCCGCCAGCGCGACAAATAGCAATGAAACCACCATTAGGAGGAGAATCGAACGTTGGGTAAAGTAAAAAGCCAGGGTTGCTCTGACAAAATCCGACGGTGAGGGTTTGAAACGGGCGCGAATCGCATGCGGCATGAGATATACTCCGAGAGCACGATCAGGATGCTGGTATTATAGCGGTTCTTTCGTGATAAAATCGGGCATACGATCGATTTACAATTCGAGGTGAACCATGACTGAAACCATTTTAGTAGCCGTTGCCTGGCCATACGCCAATGCTGAAATCCATGTCGGCAACATCACCGGGTCGCACTTACCCGGCGATATTTTTGCCCGCTATCACCGGCTGAATGGCGACCGCGTGTTGATGGTTTCGGGTACCGATTCACACGGTACCCCGGTCAGCCTCAAAGCCGATGCGCGCGGCGTTTCTGTCGAAACGGTCTACAAAGAGTATCACAACGGATTCCTGGACCTTTTTCAAGAGCTGGGCATCGATTATGATCTCTTCACAACGACTCATACGCAAAACCATTTCAAGGTTTCGCAATCGATCTTCCTGGCCTTGCAAAAGAACGGCTATCTGTACGAAAAGAGCAGCGCGCAATGGTACTCGCCCACCAGCAATCGCTTTCTGCCCGACCGCTATGTGGAGGGCACCTGCTACATTTGCGGCGCGGAAGGCGCCCGCTCGGATCAGTGCGATAACTGCGGCAATCCGTTGGAAGCGGAAAAATTGATCAATCCGCGCTCCAAGATCGACGGCTCCACCCCGGAACTGCGCGACACGGTCCATTTCTACCTCGACCTTTCCAAGCTGGAACCCGCCGTAGCCCAATACCTGCGCGAACGCAAATCCTACTGGCGCGAAACCGTCATCGGCCAATCGCTCGGCCAGATCGAAAGCGAAGGGCTCAAACCGCGCGCCATCACCCGAGACCTGGACTGGGGCATTCCGGTTCCTTTGAAGGGTTGGGAAGGCAAGTGCCTGTACGTCTGGTTCGAAGCGGTCATCGGATACCTCTCGGCCGCGATCGAATGGGCCCAGTTCAGCGGCCATTCCAATGACTGGAAAGACTGGTGGACGAATCCTTCCGCGAAGGCCTATCATTTCATCGGCAAAGACAACATCTTTTTCCACGCCGCCTGGTGGCCGGCCCAATTGATGGGCACCGGCGCTCAGTTCCTGGAAATCTACTCCGGTGAAACCGGCAAACCCCTCACCCTGCCATACGATGTACCCGCCAACATGTTCATGAACCTCGAGGGACGGAAAATTTCGGGCAGCCACAACTGGGCTGTCTGGGGAAAGGATTTCCTCAGTCGCTACGACCCGGATGCCCTGCGCTACTACCTGACGGTCAACATGCCCGAAAACCGCGACACCGAATGGGATTGGGAAGATTTCCTGCACCGCAACAACGACGAGCTGGTCGCCACCTGGGGTAACCTGGCCAATCGCGTGCTTTCCTTCTGTTACAAACACTGGGATGGCCACATCCCCGAACCCGGTGAACTCACCCCGGCCGATAACGAACTGCTCGCGACCGTCGAGGCCGGATTCGACTCGGTTGGTAAAGAGATGGAAGCCGTCCATCTTCGCGCTGCATTGGCCGAAGCCATGCGCCTGGCCACCGAGGTCAACAAGTACCTCGATCGTGAGGCGCCCTGGCAGGCGGTCAAGACAGACAAGGCAGCCGCCGGCCGGACCATCTATACCGCCATCCGGGCCATCGACTCGCTGAAGACAATGTTCGCTCCCTTCCTACCCTTTACCTGCGAACGCCTGCATACCTACCTCGGCTATACGCAGCCGCTCTTCGGAACCCAGAAGGTCGAGACCATTCAGGATAACCTGGGCGATCACAACGTCCTGCGATACAACCCCGGCGAAGCTTCCGGATGCTGGAAACCCGGCCAGATCGAACCCGGGCGCGCCCTCCAACAGCCTGCGCCGCTCTTCAAGAAACTGGATCCTTCTATCGTCGCAGAGGAACGCGCTCGCCTGGGCAACCCTCAGTAGATATCAGACTCTGCAAAGAAAAACGGCCATCCCGAATCCATCGAGATGGCCGTTTCATTTAGCAGATTGAACCTTAACGTTCGATTTCATTGACCCCGTATTTGGCAATCAGGTCATCCAGAGCCTCGCGCAGGAGCTCAGCCTCGCCGGCCTGACGTTCGACCGCTAGATTGCTCAGGCGTTCCAATTGCGTCTGGGTGTAGTGGCTGGTCTTCGGCACCATGCGTTCGTCGTAAGCCAGGCGGACCTTCCCGCGTCCGGTAGCCTTGGCGCGGTAGAGCGCCTGATCGACCTTGCGGAATAATTCCGATTTGAGCCGCCCATCGATCGGCGCACTGGCAATGCCGGCGCTGATCGAAATGCCATCGAGCTGCTCCTGGTCGTTTTTGAAGTCAAAAGCCCGTTGCGTCATATCGCTGCGCAGTTTTTCGATCAACAAAAACGCCTGCTCGCGTTCGGTGTCGGGCAGCAGGATCATGAATTCGTCCCCGCCGTACCGGCACACCGCCGCATTCGATCCGCCGCATTCGCGCAAGACACTGGCAAGGGTAACCAACACCTCATCGCCGGCCGCGTGTCCATAAGTCTCGTTGATCTGCATGAAATGGTCGATGTCAATGAAAGCCAACGACAGGGGTACATCACCGGCTTTGTGGATTTCCAAAGCTTCATCGAACAGATCAGAAAAAGCTTTGCGGGTCAGCAGGCCCGTGAGTTTATCCGTTGAAGAACCGGGCGTAGGGATCATAGCTATCCTTTCAATGATATTGTTATCTTATGCTTTAATAATATGTAGAAATAATATAATTGTCAATTACATTATTGTAATTTTTATGATCACAGATCAAAAAAAGAGCCACCTCTTGCAAGGTGGCTCTCATCCGGCTCATTTCCAATTCGAGGCTTGATCCAACCTTTGCATCGCCTGCTCGTCCAAACGCAATCCCACGGCTCCCAGGTTGTCTTCCAACTGATCCAGTTTGCGCGGACCAATGATCGGGCTGGTGATGACTTCCTGGCTCAGTTGCCAGGCCAGGGCTACTTGAGATAAGGTCTTTCCGCCCAATGCGGTGCCAATTTCAGCCAGCACATCCAGCATGTTCCAGTTTTGCTCGCTGAAGTAGCGGCTGACGTTTCGCACGCTGTCGGCATCGGTCTGATCGCGCCTGTATTTTCCGGTCAGGAATCCGCCTGCCAGTGGGCTGTAAGGAATCACGCCGATCCCGTACTTCTTGCACACCGGCGCCAGTTCCTGCTCGAATTCGCGCCTCCAGGCCAGGCTGTAATGCGGTTGCAGGCTGTCGAAGCGCGCCAGGCCCAACCGGTCCGAGGTCCACAACGCCTCCATCAACTGCCAGGCTGGATAATTCGAGCAGCCGATGTAGCGCACCTTTCCCTGGCGAACGAGAGTATCCATCGCCCCCAGCGTTTCATCGATGGGCGTACGCGGATCCACATGGTGGGTCTGATAAAGATCGATGTAATCGGTCTGCAAACGGCGCAACGAATCCTCGACCATGCGCAAAATGTGCACCCGTGAAAGCCCCTCATCATTGGGGCCATCCCCCATCTTCCCGCGAACCTTAGTGGCAATGACCAGTTGGTCGCGCGAGAGCGCCCGGCTTTTCATCCATTTACCGATGATCGTTTCCGAAACGCCGCCTGGATTGCCCTCCGCCCAACGTGAATAGACATTCGCCGTATCGATAAAATTGATTCCCGCCTCGAAGGCGCGATCCAGGATGACAAAAGAGGTTCCTTCATCGGCCGTCCAACCGAACTGCATGCTGCCCATGCACAATTCAGAAACCTTCAAACCCGTCTGTCCAAGATTTCGATATTCCATCGCGATTCCCTCGTTCAATCCTTTTCAACCCATAGGATAGCACTTTTTTCAGGCAGCAACCGTCGGTAAATTTCCAGTATTTGACGAATGATCAACGTATCCGTAAACTCTGCCATCACCCGCTCTCGCCCGGCTTTGCCCATGCTCGCGCGCAGCGCGGGATCAATCAACAGGTCCCATCGCGTATCTACTGGGAATGAACTCGATTCTGCAGGCTCGACTCAGAGACTAGCGACAATAACGGTCAGCGCTTGAGCCAATAAATATACCCAAAAAACCAAAGAGCACCACTGCTATAAATTCTTGATCTCCTGGACACATTCTCAATACCTGTTTAGTGGATGAACCAGGTTGAGAATACGGTGTTGTAATGCCATAAAAATTCGATTGGCCCTCCAACCAGGAACAGGGCAAGAGTCACAAGCAGGGTTATTATTTGAATGGGCTTGTTTCTGATTTGCTCAATCGTATACCCGTATAATCCATAGACCAATCCAATAACAGGGAAGAGGTACCGGCCTGTCAGCCCATAATTCTTGAATCCATATATCAATTCATTATTATAGTTAAAAACGATCAAGACAAGCGCATAAGCAATGGATATAACCGTTGCGTTAATGATATTAGAAGTTGGTCGTTTCCAGTACCTGACTGCCAACAGAACGCCCCAGGCGAACAGCAATTGAAAACAGGTAATATAGGCTGGATAATAAACCTTATGTCCTGCAATTCCGTAAGTCCGATCAAACATCAGGGGGCCCCATACATAGGCCACATATTCAACTGGATCAGGATAACCCAGGTCAATACTCTCAGCCACCGATAATTTATGGTCCAAAGCTTGTTCTCGATACCGTTTCAGGTAAGGATTTAGTTCGCATTGTGCATCCGAAAGTATGTTATTACAATTCGGAAGTATCCATTTGAAGGTAACCAGGTTGTACCCATAGATGGCGAGATTTCCCCCGATGAGTAATATCAAACCTACCATCATCAAGAGTCGTTTCCAGCCAGCCATGGGCAATGGGAAAATCGATTTACGATTCTTTAAGGTATAGATTAACCAGACGATGAACATAATCAAGGCCAGTGGCAAAATCGTGAATTTTACCAGGGTACCGAAACTAATACACATCATCCATGCCAGACTGTTCGTATAGAATTCATTCCCGATTAATGCCTGCAACAGGAAATATAGACCACCCATGCTGCACAATACGGCAAGGTTGTCATAGTTCACCCCGCTCGCAACGAACACAAACATTAAGGTATTGATGAGTAAGAAAGATGGCAGAAGCTGGTACCATTTATTCTTGATTACTTCTTTCGAGATACGATAACAGAAAAGGATACTACCCAGAGAAAAGACCAGGTTGACCAATCGCAGAATCACCAGTAACTGCCAGTCATTCACCTTCGGATATACCAGTTGGACGAAATTGATCACTCGTCCGCTGATCCAGTAGAACAAGAAAGGATTGTGCGCGATATTCCAACCTGTGGTTATGGTCTCGGTCGTGTCGAGAGGGATCCCCAAGGTATTGGAATAATGTTTCGCAAAAAGGAAATGGGCTTGTTCATCCGGAATGATGCCGCCATCCAAGGTTCGCGCAATGAACACACCATAAGCAAAGAAGAAAAGAAGCATTACAACGAATACAATCTTGGAATAATCGCGTACCTTCGTTTCCCGAATCGCATCAGTTGAACTTGACATCCTAATCCTCGTCATTGGCTGAGAATGTTAAAAAATCTGTTCTGAACATCGAAGTCAACAAGGCGCTTCAGCGCCCCATTTTCTCATCTGTTAAGTCTTCACGATCACCTAATGCGCGGTAAACGCGCTGATACCAGTAAGCCTCTTGCTCCACATTGGGAATGACCATGTTGTTCTTAATGTTTTCTTTGTATTGATTTATTAACTCACGATGATTGATAACTAAACTCAGCTTATTCTGGAGGTCTTCGACGTCCCCCGGAATGAAAGTTAAACCATTAAAACCATTCTTAATCTTTTCTGACATTCCACCTAAATCAGAGGCAATCACCGGCACGTTGCTGGCAAGCGCCTCATGTAATACCATAGGATAATTCTCGTACCATATGGAAGGGGTTACCAGTACATCAATCTCCTGGAATATTTCAGCCAGCTGTTCAGGAAGAAAAGGGCCTTTGAAGATAATCCGATCATCATTATTCGCGATTTCTTTCAGTTGTCGTAAAAAAGTTTCTTCTCCAGGCCCATAAATATACAATCTCGTATCTGAATTCTTGATGCCCCTAAACGCCTTTATGAGAATATGAACACCCTTATGGTATTGAATGTATCCTGTAAAGCCAAACAAAATCGATGTGGTTTGAGAATAAATCTTCTGGTTCGATGCTATGTTTCCATATCGGATTCCATGATTGTTAATCTGAATTTGTAAATCATCTATTTCTTTAAGAAATGTCTCAGCCAGAAATTTGGAAGGAGAGACAAGAACATCTGCGCTTTCCAGAATATTTCTTCCTTCAATCAATCTTTCTCGAATGTATTTAGCATCGATTTCACCACAGAATCTTTTACAAGCCAAACCTTTCTCTGGGCCTGAACAAAGAGAATCTTTTGTTGGAGCCAAAATAACCTTCGGACAAATCAGGAAAAAGTCTGTAAGCGTGATTAGGATTGGAATATGTTGTTCTTTTGCGGCTCTGATAAATTGATGGACCCGCATTGGATGACCGACATGGACCACATCCGGAGATTCTCTCAGGATGATTCTCTTTGCGAATTCATATGATTGAGGATCCGCTAGCGAGATATGTAAATCGAATGGCTGTTCTTCATATTGAAATACCAAAACAGGTATACCTTGATAAATAAATTCCTTCCACAAAATTCCATTTTCCGAATGAGTAAAAAAATCCTTTGGATAAAATCCATATGTGATAACCTTAACTTCGTTGCCATTTTTTTGTGTCATGAAGGCGGAGTTATATACGATCTTCTCTGTACCGGATTGAAATTCTGGATAAAATTGGTGGACGAGATATAAAATCTTCAATGTTAAACTCCTGCCTTGAGTATCGTGTGTAACTTCTCTAAATCAATTGGTTCATTTCCCGTTCTTTTCAAATACCCAAACGCGAGATAGGTACCGATCATAATGCCTAGTTGTTTAAAAAGACAAGTCTTTATTTCTTCTGCCAAATTTTCACCAATATATTTATAAACTGTATCCAAATAATCCAACATAATATTTACATGAGTAAACAACGCAGGGACGAGAATCCCATTGTATTCTTGCCTCTGTTTCTTGAAACCTCCCTGATTAATTAATTCCTCCACAAAAGTAACAAACTGTTGGTCTTTGTAGTCGGGCATTTGGCGAGTCAGTTTAGAAGGGAAAGTTTGTCCATTACATTTTTCGAATGCCCTAACAACCAAATCTTCAAATGCCGAATTTTCAATAGGAAATTTTAACGATTCCAAATCTTTTTGAATAAAATCGTTTACGAATTCATATGTAAATGCAATATCTGCGATCAAATCCTCCTGATCGATCTTGGGAATGACAAAATCGCTGAACATATCCTTAAGGAATAGATTATCGACATATCCACGTTTCAAGAAATAATAAGCAGGCCTGTTGTGTGAGTGAATGACGCGAATCTCTCCCGAGAAAGCGATTCTCTTCCCATCTTTAATAAGTCTAAGCCCCAGATCCAAATCTTCGCCATAATCTCGCCGAAACTTATATTCTGAAAAGGTTTCTTTCGAGATTAAGCATGCCAAATCGGAAAGTTGGCCATTTTTCCTTAACGATACCTGATCCTTGGATTCAGGCAGTTGAAAAATTCGATCCCCGTTATTGACGTCAAGAAAGTTGTAATGATTCCAGCATAAAAAACGATAAAACAGATCGGCATTTTCCCGGGGCGATTCCGCGCATGATATAGCGCTTACATTTTTATCTTTTAGAATAATAAATAATTCATATAACCAGGTTCTACTAGGCGGCAGTGCATCCTGCACCATAAAGAGCAAGTAATCTCCACTCGCATTTTCAGCACCCAAATTGCGAGAAAAGGAATGTGAAAACTGTTCTGGTTTTATTTGAATGATTTTGGCACCGTGTTGTTTGGCAATTAGCAAAGTATCATCTGTGCTGCCTGAATCAACAATTACCAATTCGATCTCTCGGATGCCTTTTTGCTGTTTGAGCATTTTTATGAGAAATTCGAATTCGCTTCCCGCATTTTTTGTAGGTATAACGGCAGAAATTTTGACATCCAGCGGCTGAATTTCTTTTTCTACAAGTATCGGATTTGATATGAATTTATCGTGGTAAATTCGCAGCGATCGTCCAGCGGATATATCTTTAGTATTTACCCTGGGTAAAAGGTTGTTAATTAATTTCTTTATGAAAACCTTAAAACCATACGTCCGTATATAAGAAACGGACATATTAATAATGTTTTTCGTCAATCTTTTGCTAATTAAAGCATTTGGTTTTCGGAAGAGTCTTGGCTTTCTGCTATATGTTATTCCCGACAGGGATGATCTTCCTTCAGCCTTCCCGTAACGAATGTAATGAACCAGAGGATTCATCCCAGAAGATTTGACATCTGCATTTGTATCCAGATAAAAATTGACATTAAAATCTTTCGATGGACTTCTCCCCTCCTGCCAACCATGTTTGATAAAATGCATCAATGGGTCAACATCTGCAACCCGGACATCCGGGTTGTTAAGAAGATAATAGATCGGATCGAATGAGCCACTTTTTTTAATCACCCAATATTCGTAACAGTCCATCCTCATTCAGAGTCTCCTTAAATATCGGCCCAGTTTTCGCAGGGGACGGGTAATTCTCCAACTGGTACTCAAGGCATAATTTACGACTTCCAACCGGGTTGCATCCAGCGCAGTGGATAAATTTTGGTTTTCCAGGGATATCACCAGGTTCTTCTTTCTCATTTCATCAATTTCCTGGCCCTGAGATGAGATAATTCTCCTCAGATCTTCAAGACTCTGAAATCTTGCTTCATCTTCTTCCAGTTGGGTGGCGATCGAATTCAAGATCATCCAATAGGGATGTGCGCCGGAATCTGTAAAATTATTCTTGGATTTAATTTGATCGAAAGCATTATTCCAATCGATTGCGTGATTCTCGATCATCCAATTGTCACGCAAATCCTCTTGGGCTTGAAAAACCATATCCTGTCTTTTGGAACGATCTTCCACGAGAAGACGGAGTTTCTCTTCCCATTCATCATTGCTTTCTGCCAGATACCCCATCTTCCCATCATCGATTACAGCGGAATAGGGGGTCACTTTTGAATAGATACCCGGCAACCCCATTGCCGAATATTCCAAATATTTGAGTGAGCTTTTGCATCGATTGAACAGGTTATTGTCCAATGGCGCAATGGCTATATCAGCCTCGATTTTCTGAATTTCATTTACAAATGCCTGATAACCCTGAATCTGCATGGGAATGTAGCGTGTATTTTTGTAACCAGCCAGCTCTTCCGGAGGTTCAGCGCCGCAAAAAATAAATGAGATATGGTCGTTATACTTTTCAGCCACATTAACCAATGCATCCGAAATCATCTCGAGATCTGGCCTGTGGGTTGGCGTACCCATAAACAGAATCCGAGTAGGATCCGGATTGCTCGCCGGTTCAGGCTGGCGAAAGTGCCAGATGTCCGCATCGAGATAATTGGGTAATACATAAATGTTGGGGTTGTATGGCTCGAGGACCTCTTTGAGAGCCGGTGACGTCACGGTAATTGCATCCACTTCCATGATGGCGCAAAATAACGCCACCAAACTGCCGGTAAAGACCTTAGAAAGTCTGTCCGGATGATTGGTCGGTAACGCCAGGAGGTGGTCATCCAGATCAAGCACTACTGGGACTCCAACTTCATGGGCCCGCATCATCACGGATTGGTACTCGGCAAATTTCCTGGAGAAATCGCGCTGAAACAGGACTAGTTGAGCATCCTGGATTCCTTCAAGGTTTAGCTTATCACCCTGTACTCCTTGAAGTATTTCCATGCCGGCTTTTTTTAAAGGGCTGAATACCCGAATTTGCTCATGGGCTGTGGGAACCCGATTATGGGTAAAAAAGATGATCTGTTCAACCGGCATATCTCATCCTCGTTGTTATTTCTATGATGAGTCGAGACAATGCAAAATTCAACTTCACCTGTGCTCAACTGAAATGCCTTGGATGCACGTCAGGTTGATGAGCTTTCAGGCTTTTCCTATCCTAAAAGAACCTCAAATGATCAACCACTAAATCACCTGAAGGGGGCTCTCTCCGGGTAGATTATATCATCCTTCATACCTTTGGCTTCGCCACCCAGGAAACACCGGGCTGGATCGCAAGTCTGCTGGATAAAAGGAGAATTCATTCCCTACGAAGACGGATAAATGATAGGGCATCAGTTTACTATGCGATTTATCTTAGTATAAAACCACTCTCTGAGTCTGCTTTCAATCCTGTGCGCTGTCCAGTACGATCTCAAACGGATGTCGATTTTTGAACCTAAGATGATGCACCCCGATATGCTTCAACCACTTTGGATGGTTCGCCTACCATTTCCAATTTTCCATTTCTCAACCAGGCGGCTCTCTGACACAGGCTTTCAATTTGGGTCATCATGTGAGAGACTAGGATGATTGTCGATCCCTTCGCACGAAACTCGTTAATTCGCGCGAAACACTTTTTTTGAAATTCTTCATCGCCAACACTTAAGATCTCATCCACCACCAGAACCTCAGGAATATAGGCTGTGGCAACCGCGAAGCCAAGCCGGGCGTACATACCTGAAGAATAGGTGCGAATCGGGGCATCGATAAATGGGCGGAGTTCCGCAAAATCCACAATTTGGTCGAAACACGCTTCCATTTCCCGCCTGCTGTATCCCAACAGGGCACCGTTCAAAAAGACATTTTCTCTGCCGGTGAGTTCCGGGTGAAAGCCAGCCCCCAATTCAAGCAATGGAGCCACTTTTCCATAAAGAATAATTCTTCCTTTTGTGGGCCGTAAGACACGTGAAATTACTTTTAATAACGTGCTTTTTCCAGCCCCATTCTTCCCGATCAGGCCAAAAACTTCACCCCGATAAATCGAAAGATCCACGTCATGCAATGCCCAAAAAGTATTGAACCGTAATTTTCTCTGAAGAAAACGGATGGCGTATTCTTTAAAAGTACCCATCCTCTCTTCAGGGATGCGGTATTGAACAGATACTTTTTCAAGGCGAATAATTTCTTTTTGATCCGAAAAATCCATGGCTATTGTTCTCAATGCGTTATTATGTCCGATAGGCGAATTCATCTGACTTTGAAGTAAAGTAAAGCCAACCAATGATCAAAACCACCACACTGACGATGATCGCCGGCAGAATTTCTTCAACCGTGGGCAAACGTCCATAATAAATTGGCAGTCGAAAAAGCCGAATCAATTGATACATTGGATTCAAATGATAAAGGGCTGAGAATTGTTCCGGAATAATCTCCTCAGGATAGATCACTGGTGTCAGGTACATCCATGCGATCAAGACAATCTGATACATTTCAGCCACATCCGGGAAATATACCGCCATTGTGGAAAGGATCAATCCAATTCCCAAAGAAAAGACTGCCAAAATTAGCATCGAAACGGGAAGGAACAAAATCGGCCAGGATATTGGCACCCGCATCACGAACATAACCAATAATAACGGAATAACGGATAACGATAAATTGACCAATGCCGTGAGAATTGCGGATATGGCAAAAGAGGTTCGCGGCACATAAATTCGTTGGATTAACCCGCCACCCCAGATAATTCCACTCATCGCCGCATTGGTGCTTTGGGAGAAAAATGTCCATGCAATCAGACCGCTGAGCACATAAGCAGGATAGGATGGGATGGATGAGAATAAACGCGAAAAAACGATGCTCATCACGATCATCATTCCCAAAGGATTAAGCATCGTCCAGGCAATGCCAAGGAATGATCGTTTATACCGCGCCAGGATATCTCGTCGAGTCAGTTGAAAGATAAGATATTTATAACGAAAAATTTCTCGAATTTCTTCAACGGCCTTGGCCTTTTGAATGGATGAATCGTAATAAGGGCGTAGGTTCATGTTTTTCGGATAGGGGCAATAGTCCTTTGCTAATTATAATACAATTAGGTTTGACACTTTTCTCTCCAACAAGGATCGATAATTAACGTATGTCCCCATTCGAGAACGATCTTCCTTTCACAGTGAGTCCTCTTTTTTCAATCATTATCTTGTGCTGGAATAGTAATCCATTTATTTCGGCGTGTTTAGATTCCCTGAATAACCAGACAGATCAAGATTTCGAAATCTTATTGGTCGATAATGGTTCACCCGATCCGATTGAAAATGAGGATTTCACGAAGTATTCCAAACTTCGGATAAGGTTCTTCCCATTGCAAAGCAATCTCGGTTTTGCAGCCGGGAATAATTACGCAGCCCAATTTGCACGGGGGAAATTTCTGATTTTACTCAACGCGGATGCTTTTCCGGAGCCGGACTGGATAAAAAATATTCGGATCGGATTTCAAAAATACTCGAACGCTTTTTTTGCGTCTAAATTGATCATGGCCGATTACCCTGAGAAATATGATGGCAAAGGGGATACCTATCACATCAGTGGATTGGCGTGGCGGAAATCCTATAATACGTTTATCCCCAATGTTCCCGAGACAGAAAAGGAGGTCTTCAGCGCCTGTGGAGCCGCAGCAATTTACCCACGAGAAGCCTTTGAACGGGTTGAGGGATTTGATCCGGATTTTTTTTCGTATCTCGAAGACGTGGATCTCGGTTTCAGACTGAGATTGATCGGATATCAATGCATCTACCTGCCCAACGCAGTTGTAAAACATAAGGGGTCTGGCAGTACTGGATCCAAAAGTGATTTTTCCGTTTATTATGGACACCGAAACCTAGTTTGGACGTTTTTTAAGGATATGCCAGGTCAGTTATTATGGTTTCTTTTGCCCTTTCATATTTTGGTAAATTTGATTCAGGTAATTATTTATATTTTTAGAGGTCAAGGAAAAGTCACATTGCAGGCAAAGAAAGATGCACTCAAGAAAATCAATATCATTCTGGAAAAAAGACGGAAAGTCCAACAAACCCGAACGGTCCTAGTTTCAGATATCATTCGAATCTTGGATTGGAATCCACTCGCACCGTTTGTAAAGGCCTGGAAGAAATGACAAATTCCGAAATCGAATTATCCATTTGTATTGTGGGAATCAATGCATTTGATTATTTACAAAAATGTCTGGAATCAATTATTGCCAGTAAGATCGATGTCAACTATGAAATTATCTATATCGACAATCATTCTACGGAAAATGGGATAGACCCGATTAGAACCCAATTTCCCATGTTGATTATTATTCAGAACCCCCAAAATAAGGGTTTTGCCAGGGCAAATAATCAGGGCATTCGGATTGCGAAGGGTAAATATATTTTATTGCTCAACCCTGACACGATCGTCGAGGAAAACGCCATACCCCGGATGATTGATTATCTTCGCCAAAATCCCGACACGGGGATCGTCGGACCGAAGGTTTTAAATTCAGATGGAAGCTTCCAGCCGCACTGCAAGCGCGGCGAAGCGCGCCCGTGGGAAGTCATTTGTTATTTTTCAAGATTGTCCAGCTTATTTCCACATAACCCCTTCTTTTCCGGGTATTTGCAAGGCCACCTGGATGAAAACCAGACCCACCACGTACCATCTATCTCAGGTTGTTGTATGCTGATCCGAAGGGAAGCTCTGGATCAAATTGGCCTGCTCGATGAGGTGTTCTTTGCCTATCAAGAAGATACCGATTATTGTGTCCGTGCGCGGAAAGCGGGTTGGAATGTAACTTATTTCCCTTCCGCGCAAATCGTTCATTTTGGTGGAAAGGGTGGGGCTAACGCGCAACCCTTGAAGGCTATTTTTGAGTGGCACCGCTCCTATTATTACTACTACCGGAAAAACCTTTCACAAGATTATTTTATTTTGGTGAATTGGTTCTTTTATTGCTTAATGCTATTGAAATTAATTTTTTCCTTGATTATCAATTCCTTTAGAAAAGAAAAATACGCCGGACCAAAACGTGGATAAAAAATGTCAATCTTAGGTTATTCTAAAAATTGAAGGGCTTGTCCAGTTGATACTGTTTCACGATATAATATATGAGTTCTTCATAAATTCTTGCATATTTTTGAAGGGTGATCATCAATATTCATGGCATTCGAAATTTCATCCACACAACTGTCAGATATTCTTCTCCTCGAACCGCGCGTCTTTGCCGACGAGCGCGGTTTTTTTATGGAGACCTATCAATCGCGTGACTTTGCCCGCCTGGGTATCCCGGATAACTTCGTCCAGGACAACCAATCCGGTTCGCGCCGCGGCATCCTGCGCGGACTGCATTACCAGATCCTCAATCCGCAGGGTAAACTCGTGCGCTGCATCGTCGGCGAGATCTTCGATGTGGCCGTCGACCTGCGCCGCAGTTCGCCCACCTTCGGCCGCTGGACCGGAACCTACCTCTCGGCTGAGAACAAACGTCAGCTTTGGATTCCGATCGGTTTTGCGCATGGCTTCTTTACCGTCAGCGAGTGGGCCGAGGTGCTATACAAAGCCAGTGATTATTACAACCCAAAGGGAGAGCGCTGCGTCCTGTGGAATGACCCGCAAATCGGCGTCCAATGGCCCGTCCCGGCCGGCGAATCCCCTCTGCTTTCGCCGAAGGATCAATTGGGCCTGCCGCTGGCGCAGGCTGAAACCTTCGATTAATCAAACGGTTTTTTTCATTAACATTCGAGGGAGGAGCAAATGCGTAACCTTCTGGTGACCGGCGGCGCCGGTTTTATCGGTTCGAACTTCATTCGCCTGACTCTTGCGCAAAGGCCATCCGTTCACATCCTCAATCTGGATGCGCTCACTTACGCCGGCAGTCTGGAAAACCTGCGCGATCTGCCGGATCCGCAGCGTTATGTTTTCGTAAAGGGCGATATCTGCGACCGTGAGCTGGTGGAAAAACTGCTGCGCGAGCATGAAATCGACACCATCGTCCACTTTGCCGCCGAATCGCACGTCGATCGCTCCATCCTGGGTCCGGGGCAATTCGTCCAAACCAACATCGTGGGCACCTTCACCCTGCTGGAGGCCGCCCGTCAGGTCTGGCTGACCGAAAAACGCCAACCGCTGGATCAGGTGCGCTTCCACCACGTTTCGACCGATGAGGTATTCGGCTCACTGACGCCGTCCGATCCGGCCTTCAACGAGACGACGCCCTATGCGCCCAATTCCCCATACTCCGCCTCGAAAGCCTCCAGCGACCACCTGACGAGAGCCTATTTTCACACCTACGGTCTGCCCGTCACCGTCACCAATTGCTCGAACAACTACGGCCCTTACCAGTTCCCCGAGAAACTGATCCCGCTCATCATCCTGAACGCGCTGGAAGGCAAACGCCTGCCAGTCTACGGTGATGGCAAACAGGTACGGGATTGGTTGTATGTCGAGGATCACTGCGAGGCCATTCTGACGGTCCTGGAACACGGCAAGCCCGGCGAAACTTACAACATCGGCGGCAACAACCAGCCCTACAATATCGAAATCGTGTCCGCCATCTGCGCAATTCTGGATGAACTCGTCCCCAATTCACCTCACCTTCCGCATGAAAGCCTGATCACCTACGTCACCGATCGCCCCGGCCACGATCGCCGTTACGCTATGGATATCCGCAAGATCAAAGCTGAGCTGAGCTGGCAGCCGAAGGAATCGCTGCAAACCGGCCTGGAGAAGACCGTGCGCTGGTATCTGGAGCATCCCGAGTGGGTGCAGGCCATTCGCCAGACCGGCGATTATAAGACCTGGATCGATCAGAATTACGTTCAGCGCGGAGGAAGGCAGAAATGAAAGGCATCATTCTGGCAGGCGGTAAGGGAACCCGTTTATATCCCATCACCATCGGCGTCAGCAAGCAATTGCTGCCGGTCTATAACAAGCCAATGGTCTATTACCCCCTCTCGATGCTCCTGTTGGCCGGAATTCGTGAAATTCTGGTGATCAGCACCCCCGACGATTTGCCTGTTTTCCGCAGGCTGCTGGGCAGTGGGGATCAATGGGGCGTGCATATCGAATATGCTGAACAAGACCAGCCCCGCGGCCTGGCGGATGCCTTCCGGGTGGGCGCTTCGTTCGTCGATGGCAAACCGGCTGCGCTCATTCTGGGCGATAACATCTTCTACGGTAGCGGGCTGGCGCGCCAACTCCAAACGGCCGCCCAATTGCGGGATGGGGCCATGATTTTCGCCTATCGCGTCCACGACCCTGAACGCTACGGTGTGGTCGAGATCGACAGGCAGGGCAAAGCCCTCAGCATCGAAGAAAAACCGGCTCAACCCAAGACCAATCTGGCCGTCCCGGGTGTGTATTTTTACGACCATCAGGTCACTGAAATCGCTGCGCATCTCAAGCCATCGCCGCGCGGCGAATTGGAAATTACCGACCTGAATCGCGTTTACATGGAGAAAGGCGAGTTGCGCGTGCAGGTTCTCAGCCGCGGCGTGGCCTGGCTGGATGCCGGCACGCACGAATCGCTGCTGCAGGCGGCCAACTTCGTCCAGGCGGTGGAAGAACGCCAGGGATTGATGATCTCTTGCCCGGAAGAAATCGCCTTCCGCATGGGCTTCATCGATAAGGCTCAGTTGGCTGTACAGGCCAAACGGTATGCCAGCAATGGTTATGGCCAGTATTTGCAGCGCCTCTTGGAGGAAATGGGATGACCCTGCGTATTTTACTGCTGGGAAAGATCGGCCAATTGGGCTGGGAACTGCAACGCACGCTGGCCCCGCTGGGTGAAATTACCGCCTTCGATTATCCCGAGGTCGATTTTTCACATCCTTCGACCCTGGCGCAGGTGGTGCAGGCCGCTGCTCCACAGGTGGTCATCAACGCAGTGGCGTATACCGCCGTGGATAAAGCCGAGACCGAGGAAAGCCTGGCGCGCGCCATTAACGCCGCCGCCACCGGCGAACTGGCCCAGGCGGCCCGCAAAGCACATGCAGCCTTTCTACACGTTTCCACCGATTACGTCTTCGACGGTCGAAAGGGCTCGCCTTACGTCGAGGAAGATACCCCTCACCCGCTCAATGTCTACGGGCAGACGAAGTTGGAGGGCGAACAGGCTGCGCTCCAGGCTGGAGGCGCGGTCGTCATCCTGCGTACAGCCTGGGTCTACAGCACCCGCCGCGACAGCTTCGTCACCAAAGTGCTGGGTTGGTCGCGCAATCAATCTGAATTGAGGCTGGTAAATGACCAGATCAGCAATCCGACCTGGGCGCGCATGTTGGCTGGAATCACAGCTTTGCTGTTGGCGAAATCCCGGGGCGACCCCTTCGGATACCTCGACGAGCGTAGCGGGTTGTACCATCTTGCCGGCGACGGTTACGCCAGCCGGATGGAATGGGCGCAAGAGATCCTCAAGCTGGATCCAAATCCGGAGCAACAGACGGCCAGGAAGTTGATTCCGGCGAACACCAGCGAATTCCCCACACCGGCTGTCCGGCCGTTATTCTCGGCTTTGAACTGCGAGCATTTTACACAGGTCTTTGGGCTGCGGCTGCCGCCCTGGCAACTGGCTTTACGCCAGGCAATGGATCCTTTAAGGTAACCGTCAATCCCAGATTATACAACCCGCCACCTATACGAAGTCGCGATTGGTGGGGCGTAGTATAATCCTGATGCCGACCCGTCGGTCGGGGAAAACAAAATAAACAACCTCTCCCGGCGCATCGGGAACGAATTGAAAAGGTACGACCCAAAAAGAATGACGACCGAGATAAATCCTGGCGAACAAATCCGTCGTTTGCTGAAGTCCTGGTGGATCATTGCGATCTGTATGCTGGTCTGTGGAATGGCCGGCTATGTCGTTCATACGCTGCGTCCGCCCCTTTATGAAGCCAAAGCCACTTTCAATGTCTGGCTGGATTTCAATTTTCTGAAGACGGATCGGGAATTCACCGAATACGACGAAGATCTGAGCATCAACACGGTTGGAGATTCCTACGTCATGCCGGCCGTTATCCAGCATGTTACCGATGAAGCATTGAAGCGGGGCTGGATCAAGGCTCCAAACGAGATTTTCTTGAATTACCGGCTTGAGCGCAAACACTCGGGTTGGGAATTGCGTTATCTGAGCACTAATCCACAGATTGCCATGGATATGACGAATTACTGGGCAACGGCCGGTTATCAATACCAGATGGAACTTGAAAATTCTGCATCCATTCCAGCCTACGTCCGCTTTTCCGAACCGACGCTGGCGGTCCTACCCAGCCAACCTGTCCGCTATGGACGCAATAACCTGATTCTGGCGGGCGCATTGATTGGATTGGTGATCGGCATCCTTCTATCCGGACGTCTTTCACGGAAGGAAAAATGAACCCGGCTCAAACAGAACCACCCGCAGTCATTCGGTCCAGCAAGTTGGACCGGATCATTGAAATCCTGTGGGCTGGCGCCTTGATCCTTCTGCCGGTCACGTCGGCGCCGTATATCATCAAGTTCACCGGAACCCTGGTTGCGCCGCCGTCGGCGATCCTGATCGGCATCTTATTGATCATCGCGCTGCTGCCGCGCATCCTGCGCCGCGGTACGATACCCATCGAGGCCGCTCCCCTTTTCTTCTTTGTACTATTGGCAATCGTTTCGACCGGGCTGTCATTCTTTATCGATCTGCCGACTTTCAAAAACGCGAACCCCTGGAAAGAAGCTCTCGAAGCCTTCATCACCATTGGAATCGGCATCAGCTTTTTCCTCGTCTGCGCGACCCTTCCAAAGGGCGAGGATGGATTCCGAAAAGCGCTGCGCTGGATCACGATTGGCGGCATCGTCATGGTGGTCTTCTCACTCGTCGAAGCGTATTTTATCTTCGTGCGAAACACGCAGTTCGCGCCCTGGTACATCTGGCTGGAAGAGACCCTGGTTACACCGCGCCCATTTTCACGCGGATTGCAGCGCCTCTATGGGATGACCTTTGAACCCTCCTGGTTCACCCATCAGTTGGTGATGCTCTACATCCCGATCTGGTTGGGTGCATCCTTTCTGCGAATTTCCGTCTTCAAATTTCGTTTCCTTCATTTATCCGTCGAAAACATCCTGCTGGCTGTCAGCCTGTTTCTGTTCCTGTTGGCAAAACCACGCGTTTCCCTGCTGGCGGCTCTACTTATTTTTGCTTTCATCTTTTTTCGGTTAAATTCAGCCATTTTCAAGCGGCTGCAAAAACGCCTTCGCCGCCGGTACCCTGGCCAGACGGATCGGGCCAAACAATGGAGCAATTTAGGCATTGTCGCTGGTATGATTTTCATCTACCTGCTCCTGGCAGCCATTTTAATCGTGATCCTTTTGCAAGATCCGCGAATGACGCTGCTTTTCACCTACCCACCCACGCTGTCCGAAATCGGCCGCGCACTGCTGCTGGACGAGAACACGCTGTTGGAATTGAGCAAACGCTTCCGATTCATGGAACGCGTCATTTACTGGGTATCCGGCTGGAGAGTTTTCGGCGATTATCCGATTTTTGGGGTCGGGCCGGGTAACAGCGGTTTCTTCTTTTTGGATAAAGTCCCTTTCCTCGGCTGGACTTCCATCGAAGTACGCGACTTGTTGACCAATGCGACCTTCCTGCCGAACATCAAAAGCCTCTGGGTACGGTTGCTGGCTGAGACCGGCCTGGTCGGTTTCTCCATATTCGTTTCCTGGATCATCACGCTGTGGCGATCCACCCGCTCGACTCTACAATCCACTTTACCCTATCATAAATTGATTGCATTCGTCTGCCAGTTGATGCTGATTGCCTTGATCGCTGAAGGCTTCAGTATCGATTCCTTTGCGTTGCCCTACCTGTGGGTCGCAGCCGGATTGGCAGCCGCAGCCGGCGCTTCACATCGCGAAAATATTTCCAGATCCAGGGCGCCCGAAGCACAGGTGTAACCTTTTGTAAGATAAAGAAGTCATCTTGTCAGAATCACACCTTTTTTTCATTATCTCGCTGGCCGCCATCACTGCTCTACTCTTAAGCCCGATCGCAATCTGGTTCTGCCGCCGGGTGGGCTTGATGGATTTTCCCAACCGGGAAGCCCATAAGCTGCACCATCGGCCGGTTCCGCTGGCCGGCGGTATCGTCCTGTTCCTGGTCTTTGTCATTGTTTCCCTGGTTCAGGGGATCGCATTCCAATCTGCTTTTTATGTATACCTGCTGCCCTTCTGTATCATTTTGATTTTTGGCATCTGGGATGACATTGTCTCGCTACCCCCGTTGGTCAAACTGGCCGGACAAATACTCGCCGCCAGTGTTTTGATTCACAACGGCGTTTCGGTCCAGCTTTTTGCCAGCTCATTTGCCAATTATCTCCTGACCATCTTCTGGATGGCGGGCATCACCAACGCCTTCAACCTGACCGACAGCATGGACGGATTGGCAGCCGGCCTGGCGACCTTGTCTGCCGCGTGCCTGATGCTGGTCACCATTCAAAGCGGTCAGTTCCAACTGACAGTCATGAGCTCGATCGTCCTGGGCGGTTGCATTGGGGTGTTCTTCTTCAATGCCCATCCGGCCCTGTATTTTCTGGGAGATTCAGGCGCCCAGTTTCTCGGGTTCTTTCTGGCCGCCCTGGCTGTGGCCTATGCTCCCGTCGGCTACACCCCGCTGACCTCCTGGTTCATCCCCATCCTACTGGTTGGCGTGCCAATTTTCGACACCACTCTGGTCGTCTATTCGCGCTTACGGCGCAGGCTGCCGGTTTATCAGGCAGGCCTGGATCATACTTTTCACCGCCTGATCCGACTTGGGATCAGCCCCAATCGCGCCATTTTGAGTATGCATCTGTGCGCGTTGATTTTGGATTGCATCGCTTTTATTTTGCTGCAGGCTAATCCCGTCCTTGCCAACGGAATAATATTCTTATTGGGAATTTTGGCCGTGGCTTCGATACTCTTCCTCGACCGGCCACACCTGCTCGAAGACAATCCCTACCCTTACATTTGAACGTTTATTTGCAACCACTCACATCATACAGGATACGGAAATCTTTTCCATTGGGTTGAACCCGGTGGCTGATCTCGCGCACGCAGGGCTGCTGAAAAGTCTGGCGAACCTCCTGGGATAGGAGGTTCCACCATTCCGCATCCATGTAAATATATCCGTATCCGGCAGCAGCCACCTCTTCAACGCGCGGAGCCTGGATCAAAGCCTCCCATTGCGGCAGCGGCTCGTAAATGGACAGGTGGGCTGTCGTTTCTCGACCGAAAACGGTAACCGCACGATAGGGAATATCATCCAACACCTGGGCATCCGGTTCCAGTTGGTTCCAGAATTGGCTTGAAAACCGCGTATCCAGCGAATCGATGAAATAGGCGGCCTGCGGCGTGGGCATGCTGATTAATTGGACGGCGAAAAGAATGGCGCCGCCAAAGATGATTACAAAGTAGCCAACCCCGTAAAATGTCCTTCTGACCGGGCCTGAGGTGCGGCTGTATTTCCATAGCAGGGGGAACGCCAGGGTCAGCCATAACCACAAAGCCGTTCCTGGCATGCGGGTGATCGAACGATCGACTCCGTACTGGAAAAACAACGGGAAAATCATGCAAGCCAGCGCAGAAAAACCCAACCCGGCCTCCAGCCAGCGTTCCCGTTTCAACAATCCAAGCGCCCAACCGGTTACCATGGGCGCCAGGAACAGGGTCGGTCCCATTTCCGCCAGGATGACCAGCCAATGTCGCGGATTTCCCAGCGAGAGCAGGCCTAGATGAGCCGAATAGATGGCCGGGGGCCAGCGGAAAGAAAAACTATAAGCGTTGTTGGTCGCCTGAACCCATTGAGAAATACCCAACCAGCGTCCGGCCAATCCACGCAGTGTTTCGGTGATGAATCCACCTTGAAAGATGGCCAGGATGGCCGCCAGTCCAAGCGCGAGAAGGGCGGACAGCCATTGGCCGGCGTCGATTTGTTTCTTCCATCGCCGGTGCGAAAACCAGCTTAACCCAACCGCAAGCAGGGTTCCTGCCCACAGAAATGCAAAAAGGTGTTCCGCACTCAATGCCAGACTGGCGGAGAGAATGCCCAAAACAACCGCAGCGCGCATCGAACCGGGCTGTTGCGGTTTCAGACTCATCAACAAGAAAATGGTCAGAAATGGCAGCGCCCCGGTACTGCCCAGCACGAAAAAAACCGGGACGAAGAAACCGCTATGAAAAGCAAATGGGAATGGAACCGGACCGCCCCCTTCCATGATCCAGGGGCCGCCCAACGCCTGGACCAGTGATTGAGACGTATCCGCGCCGGTATTGATCAGGTTGATGGCCGGAGAAATCCAGGTCAACACCGATGAAGGCAGTAACAGGAGCAGCCAGCGGGCCCCGCCGCCAAATACGATCACCAGGGCTCCCAACCAGGCAGCCGTCCGGCTGCTGGTGCGCTGTCGGACCCACAGCCAGGCGTTGACCAACGTCAGCGCAATGGCAACCCCCTTGCTGATATCCCACGCGCTCCACGGCGTTAAGCCTGCCGTGCGCACCAGCATGGCCGCCCATATCTGCAGGCCGTAATGGTAGGCGAACCACTGATCCGGGTTGAGATAGAAATGGGGTGGAATGTCCCCGGTCGCCATACTGGATACCAGGGGTAGATGCAAGTAATCGTCGAAGATGCTGACGCCGCGCTGGGCCAGGCTGAACAAAACAGCCAGCAGAAGCGCGCCCACCGGCTGCGTCCACTCTTTCCAATCTGCCCAGGTTTCTTTCTGACGCAGCGATTTACCGGCTGCCATAACGCCCACGCCGAGGATCAATGCAGCGCTGACGATCGAAGCCGCCGGCAATCCAATCCAACGGGTGATCAGGTTCACCAGCACCAGGTCGATGACCCAGCCGCTGGTAAAACCGCTAATCAGTCGCGCTCCCGGCAATAAACGAAATAGGCTGCGTACCAATAACCAGCCGCCCACCATCCAGGCCAGAGCCGTTACCGCTGTCAAGATCAGACCCACCGGGTCAACCAGCCGCAGCCAATAAGACATATTTCTCCTGCTTAATTTTTGGGAACGAGCAGTTGAATGCCAAATCCGTCGATCGTCGCTGCGGGTTGGTAGTTCTCCAGGATGGGCGCCACCACCCGTTCCATCCAGACATTATTTTCTTCCGAAAAAGCGTGCGTGCGGTCCTGCAAATTAACATACAGGGGTTCGGTTACGATCAGGCCAAATTCATGGTTTTTCAATTTCGTATAAAAAGCATCCAGATAGGAACGGTTATTCGACATCACCATTTCCATCAAGAATACTTTTTCGTAGTCCGGCACCAATTCCACTCGGGGTACCGATCCAAACGTCTCCAACTGGCGCTGATTGATGAACAGGACCGCCCGGTTTTCCTCGCGGGCTGTTTCGACATACTGCGAGATCTCCGCCAATGCCCGCTGCTGATCGGCGTGGGAAGCCAGCGGATCCGCGGGCGAACCTTCGAGGATTGCCGTCCAGGCCGGGACCAACAAAATCAAGCCAATCAGGATTGGATGGATGCGCAGAGTTTTGGCATTTTCTGGACGGTCGGTTTGAAAACGTCCCAATCCGATCGCGGCGCCCACAACGGCCATCAGCGCCAGGAAAGCATCCAGGTTGTGCAGGTTGCTGCCGCCGCCGATTTTGATGCTGACCACAATACCGCCCGCCAGAAATACGCCCAGGATGGCCGCGATCCCCAACCAACGGATCGGATGCACCGAACGAGTATTTCGGATCAGAAAAGCCGAAAAAAGGAGCAGTAAAGGCAACGAAACATACAGAATTGCCTGTAGAATGCCGGGGGGATAGGTGATGTTCGGCCACAACCGGTACCAAAGCAAATCCGATGATAAACTCGAAGAAAATTGATCGGCCGGGTTGCCGGAGATGCTGATATAGAACTGCTGGGTCGCGAATGCAATTGCGACGCCCACCAGCGTCCAGACCGCGGGGGGAAGAAGATAACGCAATAGCGGCTTGTCTTGCCTGGGAATTTCGATCAGGTAGAGCAGCGTAGCCAGCAAACCCGGAACAGGCAGCCAGTTGATCCGGCTGATTCCCGCCCACACCGAGGCGACGGCCACGACGGCCAGCGAACGCCAGAAACGCCGGGCATCGAAGCCCCACACCACCAGTAAAATGCACACGATCAAATGATAATAAACCGGGCCCTGAAAGAAGAATAGGAACGCCCAACCCGCCGTCAACCAGCGCAGCACCCGATCCTGCGGGCAAAATCGCCGCGCCAGCAACCAGGCAGCCAGGCCGTTCATTCCCAACCACAGCAACACTTGCCACAAACGGTGAAACCACAATGGCAGAGACGGAATGAGGAAGGGAATCGATTGCAGCAAATAACGGGTCGGATGCAGGGTCGGCAACGGATAGGCCTTCCCATAAATCTGATTTGCGAAGAAAAGAGAGGCGTTGTAATAGCGGCTGGCTTCAGACCAGCCCATCGAAAACAGATAATCCGATACCTGCGGGACAAATAGCGCCACCCGGTAGATCACCGCGTAGATCAAGACCGTGGCAGCAATCGAATAAGTCCAGGCGCGGCCTCTCCAAACGGCGTGCAGGGCGACCGAGCCAATGGCAACCAGAATTCCAAAGGTCCAGATCCGGGGTGCGAAAGGCCAGATCGTCTCCCAGGTACGGGTGAGGTACAGGCATGGGAAGAGAATGCCCAGCCCGAGAAAAACGAGCCAGTTGAATTTACGGAGTGAAGTCAGAAAGTGGAAAGCTGTTCCGGAGATTCGTAGAAGGGCGGACCGCAATCGCGTATAACTCAATGCCAACAGGAGCGAACCCAAAACGCCCAGACCAAACATGGGCAGCGTATCGATCTTGGGAGCCGTATGTCGCCAGAGCTTCAAACCGCCGGCCTGGCTGGCCTGGGCCTGGAAACCCAACAAACAGGCCAGCATCACCACGGCAATAATCGCTCGCAAAACATTCAGTCGCCGCACCGAGTCAGAAGGGATTGTTTTCATGGCATTGGATTACCGTTGGTGCCCGGAACGGAAGGTTGATTGCGCCGTTGCAGCAAGCCAGGCAGAAAAAAGGCGCCTGGCAGGCTGGCAATCATATACAGCATTCGCATCAACACGGCCAGCGCCAGGCCGGCCTCACGCGAAACACCGCCAAAGGTGGTGTAGAGCACGGCGATGGATAGTTCCTGTACGCCCAGGCCGTTGATTGAAACCGGCAGCAGGGTAATGAAATAGGCCAACACCCACAATCCGCCGATCTTCCAGAAGGAAAGTGGTTCACCCATGCCGGCCAGGAAAAACCAGACCGCCCCGAATACACAGGTCATGTGGCCGTAAGTCCAGGCCAGCGCCTGAAGCAGGCCCATCGGACGGCGCACCCAGTGCACCATGCTTTTCCAGATCGTCTGGATGAATTCAAGGAGCTTCTTCCAAATCTTCTGGAGAAAACCGGGCAGAACCACTGCGGCAAGCGGGCCCTGACCGACTGCGCTTTTCAACGCCGGCATACCGTCCCGAAGGACGTGCGGCAGTTCGAGCGGTAACAGGGTCGCCATACCAGCCATGCCAACCAACCGGTCGACGATCAGCGATGCCGTGACGATGCCCGCGTCCAGCCGCAACTGCACGGCTCCGGCCAGGCGCACCACATCGCCACCGATGGTCGTCGGCAGAAAATTCGAAGCGAACAAACCGGCAAAGACCAATTTGAAGGCATCCCACAGGCTGATGGAAACATCGGCCGATCGCAGCAACGCCAACCAGCGGCCAATGGTCGTCAGGCGCGAGCCAAACAGGCAGGCAAAGGCGGCCAGGAAAGCCCACGGCGGAATCGATTGGATGGCGTGGATGAATTCATCCCAACCCTGTTGAACCAACAAATAAACCAGCAGGCTCAACGCAACCAGAGTTCCCGCCCAGCGCAGCCACGACACACGCTGGCGCGGCTGTTCCGGCGTTGGAGAGGATTGAATTGAACCGTTCATAGGTTAATCGGCTTTTTCTTTTTCTTCGATGTTGATGGTCTTGCGGACCGTATAGGTCAGCTTGTGTTGCGATTCATGATAGGTGCGCATCAACAGTTCAGCGATCAAACCCTGCAGAATGGATTGGAACCCCATGATGACCAGCATCACACACAAGATCAAGAGCGGAGAGCGGATCATGTGCTCGCCGGCGAAAATGCGCAGACCAATCAAGAATAGCAATACGATGAAGGCTGCCAAAATCAGCGCCAGACCCAGCCCGCCAAACAGGTAAATGGGTTTGCTTGAAAAGCTGTTGAAGAATTTTACGGTGAACAAATCCAGGACAACTTTCAAGGTCCGTTCCAGGCCGTATTTGGCCTTTCCGAAACGGCGCGGGTGGTGGTGAACGGGCACTTCCACAATATCAGCCCCCACCTCCTTGGCATAAACCGGTATGAAGCGGTGCATTTCGCCGTACAGCCGGAAGCCGGTGATCACTTCGCGGCGGTAAGCCTTGAGCGTGCAGCCGTAATCATGCAGGTGAACTCCGGTGACCCGGGAGATCAGACCGTTGGCGATGTGCGACGGCAGCGTGCGGGTGATGAAGGTATCCTGGCGGTTCACGCGCCAGCCGCTCACCACATCGTAACCCTCATCGAGTTTTGCCAGCATCATCGGGATATCCGCGGGATCATTTTGCAGATCCGCGTCGATCAAAACGATAATCTTGCCCTGAGAATAATCGATGCCGGCCGAAATGGCTGTGGTTTGCCCAAAGTTGCGGCGAAATTCGACTACACGCACGTGAGTCGGGTCCTTCTCGGCCAGAAGGTCCAATTGTTTCTGGCTGCCATCCGTGCTTCCGTCGTTCACCAGAACCAGTTCCCATTCCAGATCAAGCGGAGACAAAGCGTCCGTCACTGCCTGGTGAAGCAGGACGACGCTCTCTTCTTCATTGTATACGGGAGAAATTACTGAAAGATCCACACCGTCGCTCCCACGAAAATATTCAGCTAATCTTTCAACGAGGCTGAATTTAGTATTATAACTTTTCTCGATGCCGCGTCAAGGAACGGTCGCGCCACCAGCCGCCGACCAGGATGGCTGCGCTGAGCAGAACAACCCCGGCGACCACATACCAGAAGTAAAGACCGCCAAACCAATGGGCATATCGGCCAAGATACCACAACATGAATGCGGCCATAAAAATCAGGGCAACCGCATACGTTCGCCACAGCCATGGATTGTGACGTTCGCGCGCCCACTGCCAGGCCCAACCTGCCAGCAATGCCATCCAGGGCAGAAAAAGCGTGCGGTAGCGCGGGTTATCCCACTGGTCCCCCCCACCGCGCGCCGCGGATATGAAAGTCCAGAGCATAGCGGACAGGGCCAGCCAGACGAGCACGCGCTGATCGGTCTCGGGTTGTGCCCTCCAAACGATGAATAGGCCAAAAACCAGCAGCGGCGCCAGCGCGTACCAGCCTACCGCCCACAGGATGGAAATCGCCTGGCGCAAGGGTACGGTAACATCCGCAACAGCCGCAGGAAGCACGGGCTGGGCAACCCCATAAGCAATCACAAATGGCAGGCGCAGCGCCATCGGAAGCTCTCCCAAACGCTTGTCGACCATGCCGCTGCCCACCTGAAGCAATTGGATGTCCCAGGTGCCCGAACCGCTTAACCACTCCCACGACCCAACCGCAACTACCGCCCCGGCCAGCAAGAGAATCAACCAACTCCAGCGTCGTAGCCGCACGGGTAAATTTTTCAACTGCTCCAGCGCCAGCCACACCAGGAGCACGCCCCCGGCCGCAATGGCGATGCGAGAATTGACCAATCCCATCCAGGCCAGGCAACCGGCCAGTGCACCGATGGAAACCCATTTTTTTTCTGTGAACACCACCACAGCCCAGGTAGCCAGCGCGATGGCGCCCATCAGGAACGGTTCGCGCATCTGGGATGCCCCGAGCAGGATCGACTGCGGATAAAGCGCGTAAATCCAACCGGCCACCAGGGCGGCAAAATTCCACCAGCGCTTGCGGATGGCCGTTGCCAGAAAAGGCAGCCCCAGGGTATAACCAAAGGCGCCCAGCAGCACCGTCAATAGCGGGCGCCGGGCATCCGGACTGAGCAATCGGTAGACCGCGGCGGAAATCGCCAGCAGACCGCCGTATTGGTCCTGATCCGTATAATCGCCGCTGAACGCGGCCGCCAGCGGCTGGTCGGAACGCGCCAGATCCCAGGCTGCCTGGTCGCGCGCATAAGCATCGTAGAACAGGTAGCCGTTCCGTTCGGGCTCGCTGGCGTTGCCATACTGCGGCAGGGCTGCCTGAAGCGCCGCGCCGGCCGCGATCCGCAGTCCGAAGGCCAGCAGGATCATCCAGGCCAGGCTGCGGCCGCCACCCAGGTCGCGCCAGGCAAGGGCCAGAACGGCGCAGGTGAGCGCCGAAAGAAGTCCATAAGCCAGCCAGGACATGAAGAAAGATCCGGCCGGCGCAGCGAACGCCAAAATGCCGCCGATTAATAGGCCAAAGATCGCTGAAAAGATGAGTGCCAGTTTGTCTCTCATGATTTACGTTGCTGCCGCAGATAATCTCGCAAACCGAATCCGAACCAGAGTACGCAGAATACGACCCACGATTGCAGTGGGATGAGGAAGCGCGGGTTATCCCCGTGATCGGGCAATGTCTGGGCAATGGAAGAAAGCCAGATCAGGCCGGTCAAATAATAGATGACCGGGTTCGGATGGAAGATCTGGCGAAATCGCTTCCACAATAGCGTAACCAATGAACCCAGGATGAAGGTCAGGTTGAATGCCACCAAGGCCAGGCGTTCGGCGGTGACCAGGCCCTGAAGCAACACCCGCAGACCCGGAGGAGCAATTGCGCCGGCGTCCCAGTAGACCGGAGCGCGCCAGTACAGGAACCAGCCGCTCACCACCGTTCGCAAGTACAGGCCGGGATGCTCGCGGATCAATTCGATGCTGATGCTGGCCATTTTCTGGGAAAGGTTGTAAAAGCTCAAACCGGTCACTTTTTCGAGCTCGGGGATTGCATCCCAGATCGTGTTGCCCTGGGTGCCATACCGGGCAATTCGTTCCGCCCGGTAGCGCAGGTACGTATCCCGCAAGGCGGCGTCTTCATCCGGTACGTACTCGAAGAAATACCCGGTATGCTGAACCAGATGATAGCCGTTCATCACCGTAACGCTCAAAATATGGAAATTGGTATCGATATAGCCCACCCACAGACCGGCGATGATCAATCCCGGCAGCAGGGGTGCGAAGAGGTTGCCCAGGCGAACTCGCCAGCCCTCCCGCCAGAAGGCCAGCGGAAAGAATAAGGCCATCCAGAAGGGAACGAAAAAGAACAGGGGACGGACCAGCCCGGCCAATCCGCCGAACAAACCGCCGGCCAGCGCCCAGGCCAGACGGATCCATCCCCGCCGGCGCAAGCCTTCGAATACCGCCAACACGGACAGCGCCAGCAGGAAGGTCGTCAGCGTTTCGGTAAGCAGGTTGGCTTCGAAGAACAACTGTCCCAGGTTGAGTGTGTGCGCCAGGGCGGCCGCCGCACCAAAACGAGCCTTTCCGCTGGCCTGCCAGCCCACCCAGAAGAAAACCAGCGTGATCGCCAGCCCCATTCCCAATTGGAGCAGGTACACCCAGCGGTCCGGGCCAACCCAGGCCAGAAAGATCGGATATCCCGGCGTGCGGGTACCGTCATAGCCCTGCCAGTGGTTCAAAATCGTCGCAGCCAGGTGCCGGTAGCTGGGCGTATCGTCATAGGCCACCGGCGGATAAAAAGCGAACATCAGAAACCGTTCGACGACTGCAACCGCAGCGACCGCTAACAACCAGCGCAGTCCTTCGGTGCATCGGGGAAGCAGGTGTTTTTTACGATGACCTTGCACGAGGATCCATCATCCTTCAGTCCAATAAATCGGCGATAGCCTGTTCTGCCCGATTGCGCCAGGTGTGCATGCGTGCATAATTTCGGGCCTGGTCGCCCAGGGCTTGCCGCCGCAGGGGATCGTTCAACAATCCTTGCAGCGCCTTCTCCCAGGAGTCCAGATCCTCAGCCTGGCAGAAAATGGCGTTTCGCTCGTTCAGTACCTCATGCAAAACGGGAAGATCGCTGCTCAGAATGGGGCGTCCGGTGGCCAGATAATCGAACATTTTCATCGGCGAGCAAATCTCAGCCGAATTTCCGCCGCTGCTGCCGGCGATCTGTCTTTCGTACGGCATGAGCAGGATATCGCCCGCGGCCTGATAGAGCGGAAGACGGCGCTGTTCGATGAAACCGGTCAGGGTCACATTGCCGACGCCCAACTCCGATAGACGCGCCTTCCATTCCTGCACGTCCTCCGGCCGGCCGCCCACCCACAGAAAGTGAACCTGGGGGAATGCTTTGGCCAGCCCCAGCAGCAGATCGATACCGCGCCCGGCGTAGAAATGTCCGCTGTAAACCGCGGTCGGGCCTTCCGGCAGTCCCAGCTGTTGGCGGGCAGCCGCCGGTTCCGGGAGGTGGCTGTAGTGTTCCAAATCGACTGCGTTCGGCGCCACCTGAATATTAAGGCCGTTCATGGAGGAGGCGTAATCGCGTTCGAGAAGATCGCGCAGCGCCTGGGTAATCACCATCAGGCGTTTGCGGCCCGGGGTCTTGAGCCAGCGCCGGAACAACCAGGGGCCCATCTTTCCGGTGGGGCGGTCGTGCATTTCCAGAATGACCGGGAAACCTCGCATCTGCGCCATGAGGGCGGCCTGGGGAGTCCAGGTGTAGACCATCCAGGCATTCCAGGCTCGCGCATTTTCGACCGCCTTCAGGGCAAAATCATAGCGCCGCCAAATCTTTTGCGTCCGCAGCCAGGTGATGCTGAAGGGCGTCTCGAGGCCGTAATGGCTGGCCAGTTTTGGCCATGGAGTCGTCCTTTCGCCGGGAACATACAGGCAAACTTCATATCCGAGCTGGACCAACCCATGGCAGGCTTTGACTACCTGGATGCTGTTGGCAGTGGTGGATGGCACTCGGGACGTAGCGATGGCTGCGATTCTCATATTTCGGTCTCCACACGAGGATCTAGCGCTTCGGTTTGCCGCGCAGTCTTCATTCCAAACCAGACCATGACGCCGACCGAAACTACAAAATATCCGGAGAGCAGGATTGCCTCCATTATATATCCCGCCCGGGGTAACAGCATCAATGCCAGGGCGACCTTTCCCAACATGGTCCAAAAACTGACCTTGAGTGCATAATCCGCCAGACCCTGTGCCAGTAAGAGCGGACGATTCCAGAAAAGGATATTGGCCGCGCTGTATCCGATCAAAATGACCAGCAAGACATCGAAAGCGGGCAAGAAGCTGCTCGAATAAATATGGAAGGTGTGTCCAAAGAGCGTCCAATCACTGAACAGCACCTGCCGGCCGAACAACATCAGTCCGACGGCCACAGCGCCGGTCCAAGCCGCGGCGATGAGCGTCACCCGGCGCAGCAGACTGCGCAGGCGAATCCACTGGCGGCTGGCGATGGTGCGGGTAATCTCCGGGTAGGTCGTTCCGATGAATGGGTTGATCGGCATGACCACCAGATTGATGATCGCCAGGGCGGTTTTATAATAACCGGCAACGTTGTTATCAAAGAAGAAGCCCACCCACTGCACTTCGCTATCCCGGGCAAAGACGTTGATGGTGCCCGAGAAATTTGTACTGATCGCAAACTTCGCCAGTTCACGCCAGGGTGGGAGGAGTTTACGATCCACCCGCCACCATCCTGCGCCCAACGCACGCGGCAGCCAGTACAGCGACACGAAAATCGGGCCCAGACCCATGACCACTTTTCCGGCCAGGTAAGCCAACAGAACCAGTTCCAGGCTGGCGCCGCGGGCGGCAATAACCAAAACCAGCACTGCCACCACCACGGATTGGGCCAGATTGATTAGCGCCTGGCTGCGAAAATGATTGGTTACCTGCAGTACGCCGGTAGCCGTCTCGGTGGTGATATTGGCCAGAATGGACAGACCAAAAATTACGAACAGTCGGGTGAGGGTCGCATCCTTGGCAAAAAAGGTTGCGCCCAGGGGCGCCAGCAGCAGCAAAGCCGCAAAGGCCACCAGGGATGTTCCGGCTTCGATCAGTCCGGCCATCCAGACCACCGCGCCGGCGCGATCTTTTTCGCCGCGCGCCAGGGCTTCACCCATGTATTTCACAACCACGTCGCCCATGCGAAACGAAAGCAGCCGGTTAACGTTGGAAACGAATCCGGTGATGATGCCGAGCAGGCCGAAGACCCCTACCCCCAGGAGATTGGCGGTAACGATGCTCAAAACGGCCGCAATCACATTGCTGGCGAACAGGTAGGTCGAATTGCGCACCACCCGGCGCAGCAAACGATCTTCCAGCCAGGATTGAGCGACTGCGGCCAGACGACTCATTCGGTAATTACCTGGCTGGCCCAGTTGCGTTCGGCCATGTACCAGTCGATTAAGTGACGTACCCCTTCGCGCAAACCAACCTGCGGCTGCCAGCCCAGCATTTTCTGAGCCTTGCGAACGTCGGCCAGGTTGTTCATCATATCGGCCGGATGGAAGGGATGGTGTTCGATCTGCGCCTTGCGCCCGAGCATCTCCTCGATCATGCTGATGAGATCGTTGATCGAGATCGATTCATGTCCGCCCAGGTTCATCACCTCATAACCCAACGGTTTCAGGCCCAGGATCGTCCCGCGGGCGATATCGTCGATATAAGTGAAACCGCGCGATTGCGTGCCGTCGCCGTTGACGTGCAGGGTGCGGCCTTCGGCCACGCGCTGCACAAAACGGAACATGGCCAGATCCGGCCGCCCGGCCGGGCCGTATACGGTGAAATAGCGGAAGATGGTCACATCGATGCCGTACAAATGATGGTAGGCATGGCACATCACCTCGGCGCCCTTCTTGGTGGCAGCATAGGCCTGCAGTGGCTGGCTGCTGTCGGCGTCTTCGGGCGTCGGATAAGGTGGATTGGCGCCATAGATGGATGAGGTGGACGCCAGAATGAATTTGGCGATGCCATTCCGCCGCGCCAGTTCCAGCAAATTGAGCGTGCCGGTGGTATTGGATTCCAAAAACACCCACGGATTTTCCAGGCTGGCGCGCACGCCGGCGCGCGCCGCCAGATTGATGATGCCGGCAATGCCCGGATTTTCCGCAGCCAGGCGGTCGAGCGCGGCCCGGTCGCCCAGGTCATTTTCGTAAAAATGGAATCCCTGGATGGGTTTCAAACGATTCAGGCGCCAGGTTTTCAGGCGAACATCATACGCATCGTTGAGGTTGTCGATGGCCACCACGCTGTGCCCACCCGCCAGCAGCATTTCACTGACGCGGGCTCCGATGAAGCCAGCCGCTCCGGTGACGAGATAAGTTGCCATTATAACCTGACCACTTTCGGGCTGTGTTTGCCCATTGCACCCAACGCGTTGCGCGTGTCCACCACCAACCGGGCCGCGTCCAAAATCTCAGGATAGTTGTAGCATTTGTGGTTGGTGACAATAACGACGCAATCCGCGGCGCGCACGGCCGTCATCAAATCGGCAACCGAATGGCGGTCGCCGCCGTCCTGGCGGATGACCGGAATATACGGATCGTGATATTCGACCCGGGCGCCCTTCTGTTCGAGCAGCCCGATTACATCCAGCGCCGGAGATTCGCGCAGATCGTCGATGTCCGGTTTATAGGCCACGCCCAACACCAGCACCCGGCTGCCCTTGAGCGACTTTTCGACGTTGTTGAGCGCGTCCTGCACCTTACCCATGGCAAAACGCGGCATGTTGGTGTTGATCTCCGAAGCCAGGTCGATGAAGCGCGCGTTGTAATTGACGGATTTCAGCTTCCAGGAGAGATACAGCGGATCGATGGGTATGCAGTGCCCGCCCAGGCCGGGCCCGGGGGTGAACTTCATAAAGCCGAAGGGTTTGGTTGCGGCCGCGTCGATGACTTCCCAGACATCCACGCCCAGCCGATCGCACATGATGGCCAGTTCGTTGACCAGGCCGATGTTGATCATGCGGAAGGTATTTTCGAGCAGCTTGGTCATTTCGGCGACTTCCGTCGAAGAAACCGGCACGACCTTCTCCAGCGCCTGGCTGTACCAGGCTGCTGCCACCTCGGAACAGGCCGGCGTAATGCCGCCGACCACTTTGGGCGTGTTCTTGGTGGTCCAATCCGTGCGGCCGGGATCGACGCGTTCCGGTGAAAAGGCCACGAAGATATCCTCGCCGATTTTCAGACCGCTGGCTTCGCTGAGCTTGGGCAGAACCAGTTCGCGCGTCGTGCCGGGGTAAGTGCTGCTTTCCAGGACCACAACCATGCCGGGATGAACATACGGGGCCACTTCCGCGGTCGCCGAGATGATGAAGGATAGATCCGGATCGCCGGTCTTGCGCAGCGGGGTGGGCACGCAGATCGAGACCGCGTCCACCTGGGCCAGAACCGAATAATCCGTTGTCCCCTTCAATTTGCCGGCTTTGACCAGGCGGGCGACCTGTTCGCTGGGAACGTCCAGTATATAGCTCTCGCCGTGGTTGAGCTTATCCATTTTTGCGGCGATGGGATCGATTCCGATAACCTCATAGCCGGTCTCGGCAAAAACAGTCGCCAGCGGCAAACCGACATAACCCATTCCCAGAACGGCGACTTTGGCGCTCCGGTTCTGTAATTTAGTAATCAATTTTTCCCGAATATCGGAGGACATAGGATGAATACTCCTTCTACGTAAATCGCAGGGTTGGCTGCGGGTGAATGACTAAAATAATGACAACTGCACGGGCCCGGAATCGTCCGGATCGTCAGCAGGCGGCGCCGGAGGTTCCACAGCCTGATCCGGGAGGATATCGAGTAGCGAGTGCTGTTCGGTATGCGGCTGCGCGGGCGCCGGTTGCGTGGTCGATTCCGCAGGATCCACTGCCGCGGACGCGGAGATGACGTGTCCCGCCTGCGTCTTTTGGGCCAGTTTAATGAATTCGGGCAGGTGCGAAAAATCTTCCAGCACCGTCTCCTGCAAAGAAGGCTGGTGCAAAGCTGCCGCCGGATGATACATGGCCACCACCAGCCGGCCGTTTACCCAGGTCGCCTTGCCGTGCGCGCTGCTGATTTTGGCATAAGGCAGGAAGTGCGCCATCGAGAATCGCCCCAACGTGACGATGACTCTGGGATTGAGAGCTTCGATCTGGCGTTCGAGATACCCGCGGCAGGCGCTCAGTTCTTCGGGCTCCGGATCGTGGTTGCCTGGCGGACGGCATTTGACCACGTTGGTGATGAACACCTTTTCACGCGACACGCCCGCGCGCGCCAGCAGTTCGTCCAGGAACTTGCCGGCCTGCCCGACGAACGGCCGGCCCAGTTCATTTTCGTAGAAACCCGGGCCTTCGCCGATGAACATCAATTCGACGCTGGAGGGTCCTTCTCCGGGAACCGCTTTCTTCCGCGAGAAATGCAGGTTGCACTTCTCGCAAACCGTGACCTGCTCGGCGATTTCTTTCAGTACCTCAGCAGAATCCATACGCCCGACCTCCGACTTACGGGATCGTCTCACCGGCGTTCAGCAGGGCGGTCAGCGCCTGCGGATCGAGTGGCCTGAGACTCATCAAAATGGCATCTTCGCCATTATCGACATAATACCGTGGGCGAACGCCGTCCACCAGAAAACCGAAACGCTCGTAGAGCGCCTGCGCGCCGGAATTGGTCTTGCGAACTTCCAGGTAGGAAAGCTTAGCGCCCTCTTTTTGCGCCTCCAGCAGAGCGTTGGCCAGCAGGCGCTGCCCGATGCCGCGCCGGCGGTAGTCGGGATGCACGGCCAGGGTGGCCACATGGGCTTCGTCCAGGATCAACCACACCACGATCATCCCAACGATGCGCGCGGGCGTCGCGCTGGTATCTTCCATGACCCAGGGACGGGAATGCTCGTTTTCCTCGACTTCATACCGGTAAGAACGCTCGGGCCAGGGCAGGCTGAAGGATGTCACATCCAGGGCATACACCTGGGGGATGTCTACAACCTTCATCCGTCGAAGGATCAGGTTTGAGTCGGTCACGCCGGAATTTCCTCCGCCACGTGCAGATAGATGGGCGCCAGGGACACGGGATCATCCACCTTGCCGGCCTGCCAGCGCTTCCACCCCAGTTCAGCCAAAAAGCCCGGCCGGCGCAGGGAATGTGCCGGTGAAATCAGCAGGGCGGTCTTCTTCTGGCGGGCGAACACCACGCGATCGGCCGCCGTGAGTTCCCCACAAACCAGGGTGGGCTTTTCGATTTGTCCCATCAGCTCTTCTGCGTTGGTCACGGCTGCATCGCCTTTCGCAATCCACTGCCCGCGCGAAGCATGATACCAACCGGCGGCCAGCCGCCCGCGGCCAGCCTGCAGCACGCAGACCATGGGCAACTCGCGCACGGCCTGAGCCGCAGCCAGGACATCCAACGTAGGCACGCCCACCACCGGAATATGCACCGCCAGCGCCAGCCCTTTGACGACGGCCAGTCCGATGCGCAGCGCGGTGAACGAACCGGGGCCCAGAGCCACAGCGGATGCTTTCAATTCCTCGGGGCGAACCCCGCAACGATCCAATAAATCGGATATGGCCGGCGCCAGTTCGATGGTGTGGTGGCTCTGCGATTGCCAGACCACCTCGCCCAACACCTGGACGCCATCATAGAGCGCCAGCCCAACCCACTGGGTTGAAGTATCGACCGCCAGCAACATCTTATCCTCCGTACACCCGCCGGCGGAATTCGGTCACCAGCGTTTCATAATGCGCGCCGTGTGGAATGAACACCATTCCGCGTTGTTCCTCAGCCATCCAGCGCAAATCCACCCACAGGCAGGTTTGCGGCAGAGCGCTGCGGATGCGGTCCGGCCACTCGACGACCAGCGCGCCAGTTTCCAACATTTGATCCAGATCCAGATCTTCCGCTTCCAGCGCGGACTGCAGCCGGTAAGCATCGAGGTGGTAGAGCGCATGGCTATCCGGTCTGCGGTACATGTTGCACAAAACAAAGGTCGGACTGGATACCTGGTCCAGCGAACCCCAACCCTGCGCCATGCCCTGCACCAGGGTCGTTTTTCCAGCGCCCAGGTCACCGCACAGGCAAACCAGATCTCCGGGTTGCAGCAATGCCCCCAGGCGCATTCCGACCCGCCGGGTTTGATCGGGGCTGTGGCTGAAAAATTCGACTGTGGAAGAATCCAGGATTGGCATGGAAAAAATTATACTCCCAAACCCAAAGCGCTATTTCGGTATCCCGAGCTGCTCTGCCAGCAGGCAGGCAATCTGGCGGGTGGCCTTCGGGCGCGCCAGGCGCAACGACGCTGCCGCCACGCGTCCTCTGGTCTGTGGATGGTAAAGCCAATCGCTTAACGTTTCGACGATCTTTTCCGGCTCCGGGGCCCACACACCCGCGCCTTCATCCACCACATAACTGACGTTGCCCTCTTCCTGCCCCGGTAGACGGCTGTACAGAAGGATGGGCAAACCGGCGATGAACGCCTCGCTGATGGTTCCCGGGCCGGCTTTGGTGACAATCACATCGGCCGCGCGCATCAAATCCGGCATATTGCGCACGAAACCGTACAGGGTGTGCCCCACCTGCCAGGGATGAGCTTCCAGGTGATTTTGCAGGCTTTTATTGCGCCCACATACCACCGCCAGGTGAGCCGGCAGCCCGGCGGCATCGATTGCTTTGACTGCTTTTCCCAACGGCCCCATGCCGTCTCCTCCGCCGACCATCAATACGACCGGTTTATCCTGCGGCCAGCCGAGCTTTTGGCGCAACTGAACGCGATCCCCGCCAGGCGCTGTGAACCGTTCGGCCACCGGCATGCCAACCACCTGCACTTTATCGGGTCGTACGCGCATCTGGATGGCGCGCTGTTTGGCTAGTTCGGTGGGCACGATCACCAGATCGGCCCGCGGGTTGAACCAGGCTGCGTGCGTCGAAACCATATCCGTGACCACCGTGACGAACGGCCTGCGCTGCTGTCCCATGGCCCAAACAATGGGGATGTTGGGCAATTGGTGAACCGAGACGACCAGGTCACACGGGTGCTCGCGCAGCAGGCGCTGCAGGGAATGGCCTACATACGGCCAGAGTACATAATACATGTTGCGGACGCGCCGCCGGCCGTCGATGATGCGGTATCCCATCTGCCACATGCGCGGCGCGCGCGTCAACGTTGGATAAATATCCGGCACATAATTCAGCGGCCGGGGCGCATACTGACGGAAGATATCCACCATTTCGGTGGTTACCTGCCCGGGGAATTCAAGATTGAGGGCTTCGATGATGGCTTCAGCAGCGCTGCGGTGGCCGCCGCCCGTATCAGAGAACAGAAACAGGATATGCGGTTTATGAGCCGGTGGTTGAGTCATCCGTTTCCTTTGGCAAGATTTTTTTCAGACGGCGCGCCAATTCGCGCCGCGAAAGCAGCACCCGGCGTTTGCACTGGCAGCATTCCAGGCCAATATCAGCCCCCAGACGGACTACCTTCCAGTCGAAACTACCACATGGATGCGCTTTGCGCAGCCGAACGACATCATTTAAAGCCAGTTCGGGCAGCACGCCAGGATTATACCACCCATGTTATAATCTCCTTCGGGTTGCCCTTCATTATATGGCTAGCGTAATATAATTTAAATTGGTAAAACGATCCAATACCGATCAGAGGTCGTATGTTCGGATCTGGCATTACCCCTGCACTGATCATTACCCGTGTCGTTACATTAATCATCGCCTTCACGGTACACGAATTTTCGCACGCATTCGTCGCCGATCGCCTGGGTGACGATACGCCGCGCTCACAGGGACGTCTGACGCTCAATCCCATTGCCCACCTGGATCTGGTGGGCTCGATCATGCTGCTCCTGGTCGGTTTTGGCTGGGCCAAACCGGTTCAGATCAATACCTATGCCGTACAGCGCCGATCTCCGGCCGGGGTGATGTGGGTATCGCTGGCCGGCCCGTTTTCCAACCTGCTGATGGCCATCCTGGCGTCGCTTCCACTGCGCTTCGGCTGGGTGCCGTTTTCCATCGGCGGCAACATCATCCCGTCGTTGTATTCTTTCCTGTTCGAATTCATGAGCATCAACCTGATCCTGATGCTTTTCAACTTCATCCCCGTTTCACCGCTAGACGGCGAGAAGATTGCCATTTATTTTTTCCCGCCGCCCCTGGATCGCATCCTGGAACGTATCCACCCCTATGGCGCGATGATATTGATGGCGATCGTCTTCCTCGGTCCCATGCTGGGGGTAAACGTCATGGGATGGATCATGGGAACGCCGATGAACAACATTCTGCGCGTGTTATTAGGAGGCCTGGCTTGACTGTCAATGTAACCATTATTGGATTGGGTCAAATCGGCGCATCCCTGGGTCTGGTACTGGGCGAGCATAAGGATTACTTCCAACGCACCGGCATCGACCGCGAACCGTTGACCTCGGGGCGCGCCCAAAAAATGGGCGCCATTGATCGCATCGAATACAAAGTCCCGGTCGCGGTGGAGAATGCCAACATAATCATCCTGGCCCTGCCCACGGATGAAGTCCGGGATATGCTGGAGGTCATCGCTCCGCTGATCAAACCGAATGCCGTGATCATCGATACTTCGCCGCTGCAAACCGCCGTGTCCGAGTGGGCCGAAGAGCTGCTGCCGGAAGGCCGCTATCTGGTTTCGATGACCCCGACCCTCAACCCGGCCTATCTGGAGGAAACCCAGGTCGGCGTCGACGCCGCGCATGCCGATCTCTTCAAGAACAGCCTCATGATCATCACCAGTCCGCCCTCGGCGCATTCCGACGCGGTCAAGCTGACCGCGGATATTGCGCACATGACCGGAGCAAGCCTTTACTTTGCCGAGACTGCCGAGGCGGACGGCATTCTGGCGGCCTACGATCTGCTGCCAAAGCTGGCGTCCATCGGGCTGCTGGCGACGATCACCGATCAACCCTCCTGGCGGGAGGGACAGCGCATCGCCGGGCGTTCCTTCGCGCAGTCCACTTCCGCGGCCCTGCTGCTGGATGAGAACACGCAGCTCGGCCACACCGCGCTGGTCAACCGCGAAAACACCCTGCGCCTGCTGGACGACCTGATCGGCAGCCTGAATGACATTCGCAAGTACGTAGCCGATCAGGACGCGGATCATTTGAACCGGGTCATACAAAAGGTCGTCAAGGATCGCAAGGATTGGCTGAAGCACCGCCAGACCGGCGATTTCGAGTCGGACAAAGAAGAAAAACCGTCCATGGGTGACACCCTGAAGCGCCTGTTTGGTTTCAAACCCCGCGAGAAGAAATAGACAGGCTGGAACCGTGGCGTTCTTTTGCTACATCGTCGAATGCGCTGATGGCAGTTTTTATACCGGTTGGGCTACCGACCCCGTCCGACGCGCCCGCCAGCACAATCGCGGAAAGGGCGCCCGCTACACGCGCCTCCACCGCCCGGTGCGTCTGGTCTACATCGAGGAACAGCCGGATGTCTCCAGCGCCTTGAAACGCGAACGCGCCCTGAAATCGCTCAGCCACGCTCAGAAAAAGGCCCTTGTCGAACGCTCGCCGCTTCCGGAAGCCGGGCCGGGCGAAGGCGAATAGGTCAGGCGAATCTGAAAAGAAAAACAGGACGCTGCCCCGCCAAACGGGGCCCAGCGTCCTGTTATTGTTTATCGGAAGATCGGATCGTCAGTCGCTGAAGACCGGCAGATGACCCAAGGAGATGATATCCCGCCACTTGGCGCGCTCGCCCTCGGTGAGGATGGCGGCTTCCACGGCAACCGTCGCGCCGGCGTGGTCGAGCAACAGGCGCATACCCTGCAAGGTCGAACCCGTGCTGATGACGTCGTCCACGATGACCACACGCTTGCCCTTGATCAAATCGCGGTCTTTTTCATCCAGGTACAGCGTCTGGGGTTTGCCGGTGGTGATGGAAAGCGTCTCGGCCTGAATGGCGTCGCCCATGTACGGTTTATAGCTCTTGCGCAGCACAATGAACGGTTTACGAGTCGTGGCCGATAACGCGTAAGCCAGCGGAATACTCTTCGATTCAGCGGTCACGATGACTTCGTAATCGATGGGTTGTAATTTTTCGGCCAGGGCCTTTGCACAGGCTTCCACCAGTTCGGTGTCGCCCAGAATATTCAAAATCGCAATCCGCAGACCGGGTTTGATCTGGAACAGGCGCAATTCACGGTGTACGCCCGCAATATCGATCGGATAAACGTCACGCTTCTCAGCCATATCTTCCCTCCGTAGATTCCGTATTCCCAACCCGCAACTATATCACAAAATGGCAACAAAAAACCGGCCCAATTCGCCGGTTAAATTATCGAGTGCCGGGGACGCCGACCCCGGCACTCTCTTAAGGAGGAGAAGAAGAGAAGTCGCCCTTGCAGCTTATAATAGCAGGAAGTGGGTCCAATTACTTGACGCCTACCCTACGCTTACCCTACGCTTGCCTTACAAACCGCTTTCAGGGCTGTTTTTTCTTCTTTAGGCCAAGTCCTCTTACATTCAGAATTATCGTGTAGAATGATACTCAGTTCAAGGGGTTCGGCGAATTGAGCCTGACGATTGGATGACTGCCATGAGAATGGACTTCAGCACGCTCGCTCCGCTCTGGGCGGATCAACTCCCTTCCTCGCCGCTTGGCCCGTTGACCGTCGTGGTCTCGGAGGTTGGCCTGGTGCGCCTCGATTTCGCGGCCCTGCCGGCGGCGATCGGCGAGCTGCGTCCGTGGCTGGCGCCCGCCGCGCAAATCGCGCCGCATCATCTGGCCGAGGCGCTGGAGCAGTTGGATGACTATCTCGGGGGCAGGCGCCGCGAATTCGATCTGACCATCGACTGGCGCGCCATGCCCGAATTTTCAGCCCGCGCGCTGCAGGCTGCCGCCGCCATCCCCTGTGGCCAGGTGCTCACCTATGGCGAACTGGCCCATCGGTTGGGCCTGGTCAACGGGGCGCGGGCAGTCGGACAGGCCATGGCCAGCAACCCGATCCCGATCGTGCTTCCCTGCCACCGCGTGGTCGGCGCCGACCGCCGCCTGCACGGTTACAGCGGTCTGTACGGCATCGAAACCAAGGCCTGGTTATTAAAATTGGAAGGCAGCACTTTTCAGAGCCAGTTATTCTAGATCGACAGGAAAAGCAATGAGTCATTTTCGTGCGGGATTTGTTACCCTGGTTGGACGCCCCAATGTGGGCAAATCGACGTTGATGAACGGCCTGCTTGGCCAAAAGGTCGCTGCCGTCTCGCCCCGGCCGCAAACCACCCGCCGCCGCCAACTCGGCATCTTGAGCCGGGACGATTGCCAGATCATCTTCATGGATACTCCCGGACTGCACAAACCGGTCCACAAGCTGGGAGAATATATGAACGAAACGGCGGCCGCGACCCTTGAAGACGCGGACATCATCGTCTGGTTGGTGGACGCCAGCCAACCCCCGCAGGAGGAAGATCGCCTGATTGCCGAACGGCTCGAAAAGATCGGCAATAAACTGCCGCCCGTGCTGCTCGCAGTCAACAAGATCGACTCGCTGGCAGCGGAGAATCTATCCGCCCGCAGTGCCGAATTTCAATCTCTGCGCCCGACCGCCGAGGTGTTCCCGTTGTCTGCCGCCAACGGCGCGGGCTGCGACGCCCTGCTGGCGCGCATTCTGTCGGCCTTACCCGAAGGCCAACCTTACTACGATCCGGACCAGATCACCGATCTGTATGAACGCGACATTGCCGCGGACCTGATTCGCGAATCGGCGCTGCGTCTGCTGCGCGATGAAGTGCCGCACGGCATCGCCGTGCGTATCGATGAATTTAAAGAACGCAGTGAAGAGCAGGTCTATATCGGTGCCACCCTTTTCGTCGAGCGCGAATCACACAAGGGCATCGTCATCGGCCAGGGCGCCAGCATGCTCAAACAAATCGGCACCGCGGCCCGCCAGGAAATCGAAGCCATGTCCGGACGGCACGTCTATCTCGAACTGCGCGTCAAGGTCAATAAAAACTGGCGTGACGATCCCAATGCCCTGCGTTTGTTTGGCTTTGTTATTGAAAAAGAAGAAGAATAAACACCGACTCTGCCAGAAAGTATGACAGATCCGCGAGAGATCACTCCTGAGGGATTCTTCATGCTTGCTTCAATATTGTTTTGGCTTATCTTTCTTCTGATGGCCGTCGATTGGATCGCGACCGGTTTAAAGTTCAGGACCGTGCGCCAGATCACCAAACCCGGCGTATTGATTGTGATCATTCTCTGGTTCTCGACCCAGGGCGGCTGGCACGGCGCACTGATCTGGTTTGGCGTCGGGTTGGTGTTTTCGTTGCTGGGGGATATCTTCCTGCTGCGGCCTGAGCGCACCTTTCTGGCCGGCCTGGTTTCCTTTCTGCTGGGTCATGTGTGTTATATCGCCGGTTTCAACGTCTACCCAATCCGCTGGAATGGCTTGATCCTGCTCGCACTCGGGGGCGTGCTCCTGGCCGCCGTCCTGATCGGGCGCCACATCCTGCGCGGGTTAAAACGCGGCGACTCGTACAGCCGGCTGAAGATCCCGGTTTTGACCTATATGACCGCGATTTCCTTCATGGTGCTTTCCGCCCTGGAGTGTTTCTTCCGCCCGGCTTGGCCCATTCGGGCCGCCCTGGTTTCCTCCCTTGGCGCGGCCAGTTTCCTGGCCTCCGATTCGATCCTTGCGTCCGATCGGTTCGTGCGCCAGCGCCCCTGGGCCCCTGTCGCCCTGATGATCACCTATCACCTCGGCCAGGTGCTCATCATCGCCGGCGCGTTGCTGGCGCAAGGCTGAAAAATTATGCCGCGCAGTTCGCCCGCGGGAGGGTTTGGTTAAAATCAAATAAGAGATACTTGACAAAACTAATGTTATTAGTAATAATACTAATATACTTAGCTTTTGGAGAGTACCTTGAAAACGATGACGTTGAGTGTTACAGATGGAACCCTCGCCTATGAGGACACCGGCAGCGGCCCGCTGATCGTGTGCATCCCGGGCATGGGTGACTTGCGTTCGCAATTTCGCTTCCTGACCCCGCTTCTGGTGGCTTCCGGTTATCGCGTGGTTGCGCTGGATTTGCGCGGGCACGGTGAAAGCAGCACCCATTGGAAGGACTACTCGATCGCCAGCATCGGCGCCGATCTGCTCGCCCTCCTGCAGCGCCTGGACGCCGGACCGGCCGTCATCATCGCCAATTCGATGGCCGCCGGCTCCGCGGTTCTGGCGGCGGTCGAAGGACCGCAATGGGTCAGAGGCCTGGTCCTGCTCGATCCGGCCGTGCGCGGCGAACCCAACCGAGCCTGGCAACTCTTGCTGGGGGTGTTGTTCGCCCGACCCTGGGGGCCGGCAGCGTGGGGCAGGTACTACACCTCACTCTACCCGGGCCGAAAACCGGCCGACCTGGAAAACCACCTCGCTGCGATCCGGCTCAACCTCCAGCAGCCCGGACGGATGGAAGCGCTGCAGCAGCTGATGATCGCGCCTCAAACCTTCGCTGCGGCGAACCTGGGGAAGGCGCATGTCCCGGCCCTGGTGATCATGGGCAGCCGCGACCCCGATTTCAAACAGCCCGAGAAGGAAGCCGGTTGGGTCGCGCAGGCCCTCGACGCGCAGTACCAGATGGTTCCCGGAGCCGGGCATTACCCCCACGTGGAAATGCCCGAGATCACGTCACCCTACATCCTGTCCTTCCTCAGCGGACTGGATCGGCGCTGACATGTCGCCCAAGAAACGCATCGACAAAGACACGGTCATCCGCACCGCTGCCGCAATCCTGGAAAAGGGCGGCGCGGATGGCCTGAGCCTGACCCGCCTGGCCGAGAAGCTGGGCATCCAGACACCCTCGTTATACAACCATATCGACGGTCTGGCCGGCTTGCAGCGCGAGCTGTCCCTGTTGAGCGCGCGTAACCTGGCGAATCGCATGGAACAGGCGGCCATCGGCCGCTCCGGCAGCCAGGCAATCCTGGCCATCGCCCAGGCTTATCGCGAGTACATCAAATCTGCACCCGCGCTTTACCAGTACACCCTGCGCGCCTCAGGCAACCGGACCCAAAAGGATCCCGAATTGGAGGCAGTGGAGGAGCGCTCGGTACGCATTGTACTGGTTGTGGTGGAGTCTTTCGGCTTGCGCGGCGACGACGCCATCCACGCCGTGCGCGGCCTGCGCAGCCTGATCCACGGATTCGCCTCGCTCGAGGTTGCCGGCGGGTTTGGCATGCCGCTGGATTGCGATGAGAGTTTTCGCCGCCTGCTCGAGATTTACATTCGCGGACTGCCGGATTCCTCGACGGCGCAAGCAGGCGGCTTATCCTTTTAATGGTAAGGACGATGAAAATGTACGCTATCTCGTTGGGCGACGTTTTGCATTTCGCCCTGGAACTGTGCGCCTTCGGCGCGTTGGGGGTTTGGGGATTTCAGACTGGCGAAAACGGCCTGGGCAGGGCGGCGCTCGGAATCGGCGTGCCCCTGGCGGCAGCCGTCCTCTGGGGCGTCTTTCGGGTGCCCAATGACCCGGGTCCGGCCACGGTGGCTGTGCCCGGCTGGCTGCGCCTGATTCTGGAACTGGGCATCCTGGGACTCTCCGTCTGGGCCGTGTTCCGCATGCATCAAAACGGGCTGGCCTTCGCCTTCGCGGTTGCAATCCTGATCGACTATCTGCTGATGATCAAACGCATCCTCTGGTTGTTCAACCCATAGGCCGGGTTCCATCTGGATAAATAAGACCGGCGTCTAATCTCAGGCGCCGGTTTATTCGTGAAATAATAGGATGAAAATCAACGTTCGCCGGAAAGCGGCCGAAACCCCTCGCCTAAAGCCTCGTGGGCGTGCCCAATGACCATGAAGGCCTGCGGGTCGGCTTCTTTCACGATTTCCTTGAGCTGGTTGACCTCCGACTTGGTGATCACGCAATAAAGCGTCGGCCGGTCGGCGCCGGTATAGGCGCCCGTTCCGGAAAGCACCGTTACGCCGCGTTCGAGCGTAACCATGATCTTTTGAGAGACCTCCTGCGGCCGGCTGGAAATGATCATGGCCGTACGGAAGATGCTCGAGCCTTCGGATACAGCCTCGGCGGCCAGGCCGCTGACGTAGATGACCCCCAGACCGTACAGGGCGTGTCGCCAGTCGAAAGCGAAACCGCCGGCCAGCACCACCACGGTATCCGTGATGAGGTAAGCCTGCGAAATGGAAATGCCAAGTTTCGAATTCAGGATCCGACCCAGAATATCGCTGCCGCCGCTGGTACCCTGTCCGCGGTAGACCAGGCCCAGTCCGACGCCCAGCAGAATGCCGCCATAGATGCAGTTCAGCACCAGGTCGTTGGTAACCCCCTCAGCCGGGATGAACAGCACCAGAAAATCGGTCAGGAAGGAAAAGGCCGCCACCGAGATCGCTGTTCGCAGGGCGAAGCGGGCCCCGCCCAGGAAACGCCAGCCGAGGATGAATAAAGGCGCATTCCCGATGAAAACCATCAAACCGATCGGCCATTTGGTGAAGAAATTGATGATTTGGGCTGCGCCGCTGATGCCGCCGCTGACCATCTGGCCCGGGACGAGAAACAGCCGCATGGCCAGCGCCTGAATCAGCGCTCCGGTAATGATCAAGCCGTAATCCCGCACAATTCGCCAGGAAAAGTGAATTTCCCCCGGTATCGAGCGAATGAGATCCCCAAAAGATTGGTTTTCCGACCCCTTGAAATGCATATCCACCTCCACTCGTCATCCAACCGGCAATTATACCAATTCAAACAGCCCGTTCAGATTTACCGGTCTACAATCGATCCTTGTGATTTCGATCCAACACATTCAAAAAAAAACCTGCCGTGGCATGCTACACACGGCAGGTTATTCATCCTGGGATGATTGGTTATTCTACCTTTCCTGTCCGGTCAACTTTGTCACGGTGCAGAATGCGTTTGGTGGGTCTGCGCCGGCGACGGGGCGGTTTGCCAGCGTTCGGGCTGAGGATCAGCACGAGCTGGTTTAACGCCCGGGTATCATATTCGCGGCGGCCGCACACATCGCACACCCAGGCCGGGAAATTCGGCACGGTGACGAGTTCTTCATCCAGGTAGGTGAAGAAAGTCAGGTAACGCCGGTGCATGTGACCGACCTGACATTCTGTGCAGGGTACGCCCGGGCCAGCAATAGGTTCTTGCATTAGTATTCGTTCTTCTCCACTTCCAGTCCTTGTGCAATTTTCACGCCAGAACTGGAACCCAGGCGCGTCGCGCCGGCCTTCAAAAAGGCGCGCGCATCGTCCAGCGAGCGAACGCCGCCTGCAGCCTTGACACCCATAACAGGTCCAACTACCCGGCGCATAAGCTCCACGTCGGGGACGGTGGCGCCGCCGGCGAAAAAGCCGGTCGATGTCTTCACGAAATCCGCGCCGGCCTCCTGGCACACCAGACAGGCCAGGATCTTCTCGCGTTGAGTCAACAAGCCCATCTCCAAAATCACCTTTAAAATGGCGCCGCTTCCGTGACAGGCATCCGCCACCCCGCGAACGTCATCCAGGACCGCCTGCACCTCGCCGCCCTTCAACAACCCCACCGCCATGACCATATCGATCTCATCGGCTCCTGAGCCGACGGCATTCTCGGTCTCGGCGACCTTTACGGCAGTCGGCATGGCTCCCAGGGGGAATCCCACCACCGAACAGGTCTTGACGCCGGATCCTTCCAGCGCCCTGTGCACCCGGGGAACATACAGGCTGTTGACGCAGACGGAGGCGAAATGGAATTGGGCCGCTTCCCGGCAAATCTGATCGATCTGCGAGGGGGTGGCTTCCGTTTTCAGCAGAGTATGATCGATATACTGCGTAACCGGGCCATCCAACGGTTTGAAAGCTGCCGGAAATGCCGGCAATTTACCATCGTAAGCATTCGTACGTTCCAGAATCTCTTTAATTGACATGATACCTTCTAATTGGCTGCGTTGACCACATTTGGATGAGTTAAAATCTTCATCTGATCCAACGGCCAGTAGACAACCAGCGCCTTTCCAACAAGATTTTCCAGGGGCACAAAACCCCAGTTATGCGAATCGGAAGATGAATTTCGATTGTCGCCCAGAACAAAAATCTGACCTGCGGGAACCGTCCAGGTGTTGTTGTAATTCGGCGGCGCCATGATGTAAGGTTCATCCAGCACGGTCCCATTGACTGTCACCTGGTGGTTCTGAACGGTGACCACATCACCGGGGATGCCGATCACGCGCTTGATGTAATCCTCGCTCGGATTCAAGGGGTAATGAAAAATCACCACGTCGCCATTTGAAACGTTGCCCAACCGGTAAGCCAGCTTATTCACCAGGATAAACTCCCCGGGCTGCAGCGTTGGTTCCATGCTGACGTTTTCGACCCTTACCCGCGCAAGCACGCTGTCGATCAAAAAATACAGGACCAGCGCCAGTACAACGGTTTGCAGCAACTCAACCAGAAAACTGCGCAGCGAGTTGCGCGGTTGATTCTCTTGCGGCTGGGGAAGTTCGGGACCCGATTCAGAAATCAAAACCTACCTCCAAAATCACTTCCTTGACTATCGAGGTCATTATAAGACCGCTTGAGAGTCAAGGCAAGAGAACCTCCCTAAATCGAGGTCTGGAATTACAAAATGTAATATTCCTAATTTCATAAGATATACAATTTTAATCTTGTTTTCATATTCTTAATTCTGTATAATCTTATTTGACATTCTGGACCTGACAAGGAATATAAGAGGAGGTGCTTAAAAAAATCCATCCCATTTTCCGAAAACCAATCTTTGTAAATTACCAAACAACACAGTATCAAGGAGAATGCAAATGAGGAAAATCAACCTGAAAACAGTGTTGATGGTGGGAGTGTTTGCGGTTGTAGCACTTCTGCTGGCGGCATGCGCCGGAGCGACTCCGGCGCCGACCCAGGCAGCCCCAACCACCCCCGCCTGCCCCGAACCCACTGCCTGCCCTGAAGGCGGTGTGGATAAGGCCGCAGTTCCTTTCTTCGACCTGTGGTCCGCCTCTGCCCACGCGGATACCAAGGCCGAAGCCTTCAATCACTGGAACGATGCAGATCCCAAGGAAATCCCGACCTCCTGCGCCAAGTGCCACAGCCAGGGCGGCTTCCAGGACTATGTAGGCGCCGACGGCAGTGAAGTATTTACGGTTGATAAAGCCGCCGCAATCGGCTCGGTGATCAGTTGCGATACCTGCCATAATGCCGGCACGGCCACCCTGACCACGGTCAAGTTCCCCTCGGGCGCCGAAGTCACCGGCCTCGGCCGCGAAGCGGTGTGTATGACCTGCCACCAGGGCACGGCCTCGGGTTCATCCGTGGATGCCGCAATTGAAAAGGCCGGCGCCACCGATGACGATACGCCAGTAGCCGAACTGGGATTTACCAACCTGCATTATTTCGCTGCCTCCGTTGCCCGCTATGGCACCATCGTCAAAGGTGGGTACGAGTACGAAGGCAAGTCTTATGATGCCCTATGGCAGCATGTCGAGGGTGTCAATACCTGCAACGAATGCCATAACCCGCACTCGCTGGAGCTGAACGTCGAAACCTGCACCACCTGCCATGAAGGTGTGACCAAGGCGGAAGACCTGCGCAACGTGCGCATGGCCTCCTCTCAGGTTGACTACGACGGTGATGGTGACGTCAAGGAAGGCATCTATTATGAAGTGGATGGCCTGCGGACCCTGCTCTACACCGCCATCCAGGCTTACGCCAAGGATGTGGCCGGCACCGCCGTAGTTTACAGCCCCACGGCTTATCCATACTTCTTCATCGATACCAATGCCGACGGAAAGACGGACGACACCGAGGCAGTGGCAGCCAACAAGTTTGCCAGTTGGACGCCGCGCATGGCCAAAGCCGCCTTCAACTATCAGCTATCCGTCAAGGATCCCGGCTCCTACGCCCACGGCGGGAAGTACATCATCGAATTGCTCTACGATTCGATCGAGAGTCTGAATGAGAAGCTGTCCTCCCCAGTCGATCTGAGCAAGGCTCACCGCATCGATCCGGGGCACTTCGCCGGATCGGAAATGGCCTTCCGTGATTGGGATGCCGACGGCGCTGTACCGGGAACCTGCGCCAAGTGCCACTCGGCCACGGGTTTGCCCCAATTTATCAAAGAGGGCGTCAACATCAGCAACCCAATTTCCGACGGCCTGATGTGCGAAACCTGCCACAGCGACCTGACCACCTTCGCCCGGTATCAACAGGACTCGGTGAAGTTCCCCAACGGCGCGATGCTCGGCTTCGAAGGCAAGCCGGATGCGAATTTGTGTCTCAATTGCCATCAGGGCCGTGAATCGACCGTCTCGGTGAACAAAGTGGTTGCCGGTGCGGATCGAGACACAATCGACGAGAAGTTGTCCTTCCGCAACGTTCATTACTTCGCCGCGGGCGCCACGCTCTTTGGCGCGGACGCCCAGGGTATGTACCAGTACGAAGGCAAGGAATACGCTGGTCAATTTAAGCACGTCGAGAATTACAACACCTGCGTGGATTGCCACGATACACATGCCCTCACCGCCAAGGTGGATGCCTGCGCTGGCTGCCACAACGGCCAGAAACCGGAAGATATTCGCATGAATACCAAGGGCGATTTCGACGGGGACGGCAATGCCACCGAAGGCCTGGCGGGTGAAATCGACACGCTGCGCGAGAAGCTGTTGGCTGCCATCCAGGCGTACGCCAAGGATGTCGCCAAAGCGCCCATCGTCTACAGCCCATCGGCATATCCCTACTGGTTCATTGACACGAACGGCAACGGCCAGTTGGATACCGATGAAATCAACAGCGATAATGCCTATAAAGGCACCTGGACGCCGCGCTTGCTCGAAGCCGCCTATAATTATCAATACTCCGTCAAGGATCCCGGCGCCTTCGTGCACAACGGCAAATACGTCATCCAGGTCATGGTCGACACCATCAACGATCTGAAAGCCAAGGTACCGTCCATCGATGCTGCCGGCCTCGTCCGACCGTAACGCTTCTAGCGAACCGGTTCGATGGTCTTTCCTCCCCTGGAAGAAAATCGTTTCCGAATGCGTTTGCGGGATGGAAAGCCGCCAGTATGAGAACGGCGGATGCGGGAGTTTAGAACTCCGCCAATAGACCAGGCCAGGCATGTCTCGAAAGTAGATACACCACCGGAATCGAAACCCGGTGGTGTATTCTTTTTATTCGGTTCGAGAGATCCAAACGGCTATTCCAGGTTCCCTTCTGCGGGCGTCTTTTTCCAGACGGCTAAAGCCGCTCGATCCGCCAGCCAGGTGACCCTGCCCGAAACCGGCCGGACCAACTGAGCCGGATAAATATCGCCCGGGGGCGACGGCAGGCTTACAACCCTGGCCAGAATGGATGCTTTGTTTTCACCTGAAACGAGGAAGATGATCTCATGGGCCGCGTTGAGCACCGGCAGCGTCAGAGTCACCCGTGGCACAAGCGGCGGCGGCCCATCGGCATGCATCACAGCCGCCGTCCAATGTTCGACCTCGTGCAGCGCCGGTGAACCCGGGAAGAGCGAGGCGGTATGCCCATCCTCGCCCAGGCCCAGTAAGATCAAATCCAGATGCGGCGGATCCTGTCCGCCAAAAAAATCGCGCAGATCCTGCTCGTAGAGGCCGGCGCTCAGTTCCGGCGCCAGTTCGCCAGGGATGCGGTGAATATTGGCCCTGGGGATGGGCGCGACATCCAGCAGCGCCTTCCGCGCCGCGCCGAAATTGCTCTCGGCGTGGTCCGGCGGAACGCAGCGTTCGTCGCCCCAGAAAAAAAACACCCGGTTCCAATCCACCTGCTCGAGATACGGGGGTTGGGACAATCGAATATACATTTTCTGCGGCGTCGATCCTCCTGACAGCACCACTGAAAACCGCCCGTGGTTTTGCATTGCTGCCTGTGCTGCGTGCAGAAACGCGCGCGCCGCAAATTCCGCCAGCGACTCTGCATCCGGCGTTTCGACAATTTCAGGCATCGCCTTCCCTGCAGGCCTGGCAACCCAGATGCCATTCGCGGCCGTCGCGGGCCAGCAGATTATCTGCTTCGGCCGGCCCCCAACTGCCCTTCGGATACGCGAGCGGATGGTAGGGATCCTCCGCGTCCCAGGCGGCGATCACCGGATCGACCAGCCGCCAGCAGGCTTCGATTTCGTCGCTGCGGGTAAAAAGCGAGGCGTCGCCAGACAGCGCGTCCAACAGCAATCGTTCGTATGAATCCGGGAGATCGACCTGAAAAGATTCGCGGTATGAAAAATCCATTTCAACGGAACGTACTTTCTGCGGAGCATCCGGAATTTTGGCTTCGAAACGCAGGTGCATGCCCTCGTCCGGCTGGATGCAAATCGAGAGGACATTCGGCTTGATATCCGGAAAACCGAAATTTTCGAACATCAGAAAGGGTGGGCGCTGAAATTGAATGCTGATTTCAGATGTTTTTTCCGCCAGGGACTTTCCGGAACGCAGGTAGAAAGGAACGCCGTTCCAGCGCCAGTTGGCGATGGATAATTTGATCGCCGCATAGGTGGGCGTGCGCGAATTCGAGGCCACCTCGGCCAGATTGGAATAGCCGTCATATTGGGCGCGCAGGGTATCCTGGATTTGGATGGGATGAATGCTGTTGAACAATTTGGCTTTTTCGTTGCGCACGGCATCCGCGTTGAAAGAATACGGAGCTTCCATGGCGACCAGGGCCAGCAATTGGAAAAGGTGGTTCTGAAACATATCCCGCAGCACGCCGGTCTGGTCGTAATACCCGGCCCGGCGGCTCACATCCACCGTTTCAGCGACCGTGATTTGGACGTTATCCACGTAACGGCGATTCCAGATGGGCTCGAAAATGGCATTGGCGAAACGGAAGAAAAGGATATTCTGGGCGGTTTCCTTGCCCAGGTAATGATCGATCCGATAGACCTGGCTCTCATCGAAAACGGCGTGCACGGCATGGTTGAGTTCCTGAGCGGATTTCAGATCAGTGCCAAATGGTTTCTCGACGACGATGCGCCGCCAGCCACCTTCCGGCTTTGCCAGCCCCGCCTTTCCCAGGAATTCGACCACCCGAGGATAATGTTCGGGCGCGGTGGCGAGATAATACAACCGGTTTGCCGGCGCGCCTTCCAGCGTGTCCAAGATTCCGCTCAGGCGTGTATAGTCGTCAGCGACGTCCAGGTCGCCCTGGACATAATGGATCATCCTGGCAAATTCCTCCCAGGCGGCCGCATCGAAGGTCGCAGCGCTGAACGTGGTCACCCCCTCCTGCAAATGCGCGCGGATGGAGTCATCGGTATACGGCCGGCGAGCGTAAGCCACGATGTGCGTGCATTCCGACAGGCGTCCTTTTTTGAAGTTGTTATACAGCGCCGGGATGAGCTTGCGCCAGGTAAGATCGCCAGATGCGCCAAAGATCACCAGGGTAACCGGAAAGCAGTTCGTCTCCATGATCACTCCTTTGTTTTTACGGCATGCCCCCCAAATTGATTGCGCATCGCGGCCAGCAGTTTGGCAGCGTAACTCTCCTCCTGGCGGCTCGAAAAACGCTGCTGCAGCGAAAGCGTGATCACCGGGGCCGGCACGTCCAGGTCGATGGATTCGAACACGGTCCAGCGACCTTCGCCGCTATCTGCCACCCAACCCCGGATGGATTCCAGATCGGGATCCGATTCGAGAGCGCGCGCGATCAGGTCGAGCAACCAGGAGCGGACCACGCTGCCTGTCTGCCAGATACGGGCGATTTTTTCCACGTCCAGATCGAAATCCTTTTTTGCATGCAGAATTTCGAAGCCTTCCGCGTAGGCCTGCATCAGCCCGTATTCGATGCCGTTATGCACCATCTTGACAAAATGACCCGCGCCGTGCGGACCGACGCGCCCCCAACCCTGATCCGGCGCGGGAGCGAGGCTTTCCAAAATGGGGCGCACCTTCTCCACATCCTCGGCGTCGCCGCCGGCCATCAGGCTGTAGCCCTCGGTGAGTCCCCACACTCCGCCGGATGTGCCCACATCGACATGGTGAATGCCGCTGGTTTGCAGCATTTCAGCCCGGCGAATATCGTCTTTGTAATACGTGTTTCCGCCGTCGACGATCAAATCGCCTGGCTGGAGAACCGCAGACAATTCCCGGATGACCATTTCCGTCGGTTCACCGGCCGGGACCATGGTCCACACCGCGCGGGGAGCCGGCAGCGCGGCGGCCAGGTCGGTAAATGAAAAAACCGGATCCAGCCCGAATTCCGCGGCTGCCTGCCGGGTGACTTCATCCGAGCTGTCCAGGCCCACCACCCGGTGGCTGCCCTGGATCAAACGCCGCGCCATATTGCGGCCCATTTTGCCCAGTCCAATGATGCCGATATCCATGTTTTCCTCCAGAAATCCCGACCGCGCTTCGCCTGCGGTCCGCAGTTCATCGATTTACCTTATTTTAGGTCATTATTGTTTCATTTCAAGGCCAACTTTTGCGTCCCCGCAAAGAATCCGACACCCCGCCATTCCATGCCGGATAGCTCTGGATCCGAAGCCGTAATCCGATCCTGTAAATCGATTAATGTGCGAATCCCGGATTCTCATGTATAATTAATCTTACAATTTACCCCTTATAAAGCAATTTAATCGATATTTCCGCGACACCATCCCGGAATGGCATTCCTTCTTCAATGCGAGGTAACCATGCGACGCTTCTTCCGCTGGCTTGGCGGTTTGTTTGTCTCACCTGCCGACAGTTCGCCTGTGCGCCGGATTCTGCCCATCGTGTTGACCCTCTTTATCATCCTGGTCTGCGGGGTGGCTGCCACCAACGTCTGGGAGGTCACCAACCAGACGACCTTCTGCGGGCTCACCTGCCACACCATGCCGCCGGAGTACACCACCCACCAGAACAGCGTTCACGCGCGCGTCACGTGTGATGAATGCCACCTCGGTCGGGCGCCCATTCAAACCGCAATCGCGCGTAAAATCGAATACTCCTGGCAAACGGGAACGGCGATGCTCTTCAATACCTATCGATACCCCATCATCGCCCGCAATATGCGCCCGGCCCGGGATGTTTGCGAAACCTGCCACCTCCCGGAACAGTTCTCCAGTGATTCGCTGGTAGAGCTGAAAGAGTTTGCCGCGGATGACAACAACACGCTTTCCTATACCTACCTGATTCTGAAGACCGGCGGCGGCACCCGGCGCGAAGGGCTCGGCAACGGCATCCACTGGCACATCGAAAACCCGGTCGACTATATCGCGCTGGATGAAGAACGCCAGCAAATCCCATACGTGCGCGTTCAAAACGCGGACGGCTCGTTTACGGAATACGTCGATACCGAATCGGGTTTCGATGCCAGCAACGTGGATGAAAGCCAACTCCAGCGCATGGACTGCATCACCTGCCACAACCGCACAGCGCACACGCTACTATCTCCTGAAGAAGGCGTGGATAAATTGATGTCACAAAAAGTGGTCTCGCGCATGATCCCGGAGATCAAGAAGCGCGCGGTCGAAATCCTCAGCGCCGATTATCCCGACCAGGCGAGCGCGCTCGATGCCATCGCCGGCCTGGAAGCCGTCTACAAAGATCAGTATGCTGAATTTTATGAAGACAACGGGCAACTCATCACCCAGGCGATCGAAGCCTTGCAGACCTATTACAAAGATAATTTCTTCCATGACCAAAAAGTCGATTGGCAAACCCACCCCGACAACAGCCAGCACGTCACCTCGCCGGGCTGTTTTCGCTGCCACGACGGCAAGCACCTCAGCTCCCAAAACCAGGCCGTTCGCCTGGAATGCAACCTATGTCATTCCATACCCGTGGTTTCGCAGGGCACGGCCATCACCACCAACATCGAAATTGCGCGCGGACCCGAACCCCAATCGCACCGCAATAGCAACTGGATTGCGTTGCACCGGGAGAGCTTCAATGACTCCTGCCAGGAATGCCACACCATTCAGGATCCGGGCGGTGTGAGCAACACTTCGTTTTGTTCGAACAGCGCCTGCCATGCCAGCGTCTGGCAATATGCCGGATTCGATGCGCCCAATCTGCGCGTGATCTTGAGTGAGGAATTGAAAAGATTCATTACCCCCACCCCCGAACCCACAGCCACGCCGGCGGGCGCCACTCCCCTGCCGCTGACCTACGACAACCAGATCCAGGACCTGTTCAAGAAATGCACGGCATGTCACGGCGAAGGCGGTCAGGCCGGTTTGAATTTGACCTCCTATGCCGGTTTGATGAAAGGTTCGGTGGACGGCGCGGTGATCATCCCTGGCGACCCGGAAAACAGCCGGCTGGTGCAAATTCAATCGGCTGCCCAACCCCATTTCGGCCAGTTCACCCCGGATGAATTGGCCACGCTCATCGAATGGATTCAGGCCGGAGCGCCGGAAAAGTAACCCGGCTGTCTCCCCAGCCGCCAGAAATGTCGGAGCTATTTCACCGGATCTATCGAAATATAATCCGATAAATTTATTGAATTTAACCCAAATTTACCGATTTCTAATGTATAATTAATCTCAACCCAAAACAGGAATACTAATTCCCGTACGCATCCCCATCGAGTAGGAGTTCTCCCTATGGGAACGAGCTTACAAAGAAGAATACCTATTCTTGTACCCATTGTGATTCTTATGACACTGGTTCTGGTTTGCGCTGCCGTATTGGCAGTCTCGAACGGAACCGTTCAGGCCGCTCCGCAAACCCAGCAGCCCGACAACAGCAAATGTTTGCTTTGCCACCAGGAGGAAGGGAAAACCCTGGAATTTCCCAGCGGTGAAGCCTTGAGCGTGGTCATCAGCCCGGAAATGTTCGGCGGATCAGTGCATGTCAATCTGGCCTGCCAGACCTGCCACATCAATATTGCTGACTTTCCGCACCCCGAAAATTCCGCTCAGACGGCTCGCGAATACACCCTTCAATATCAAAACACCTGCCTGCAGTGTCACCCCGATCAGGCGGCTGAAACAGCCGACAACGCGCATGCCAAGGCGCGCAACGATCCGAACAACCCTAACGCCCAAAACGCCCCCACCTGCGTCGACTGCCATAACCCACACACCCAAACCGTCATTCAGAAAGATGAAAAAGGGCGCCTTAACGGTCTGGAGCTGGCTGCCAGCGCCAAGACCTGCGCCAAATGTCATAACCAGATCTACCAGGAGTATTCGCAGAGCGTCCACGGCGAAGGCCTTCTTGTAAACAACAATCCAGACGTGCCCACATGCATCGATTGCCACGGCGTGCACAACCTGAGCGGGCCTTCCTCCTCAGGCAGCCAGTTCCGGCTTTCATCGCCCCAAATCTGCGCCAAATGCCATACCGATGAAAGCATCATGGGTAAATACGGCATCTCGACCCAGGTGTTGAACACCTACATCGCCGATTTCCACGGCACCACGGTGACTCTGTTCGAAAAACTGGATCCGGACCAGCAAACCAATATGCCCGTGTGCTTCGACTGTCACGGGGTGCACAACATCCAACGCGTCGATGATCCCACCAAGGGTCTCGAGATCAAAGAGAACCTTCTGGTCACCTGCAAGAAATGTCATCCGGACGCCACACCGAATTTCCCGGCATCGTGGTTATCCCATTACATTCCCAGCAAAGACCACGCGCCGCTGGTTTTCTACGTGGGATGGTTCTATAAAATCCTCATTCCCCTCGTCCTGGGCGGCATGCTTGTTCTGGTGGGCAGCGATGTTTACCGCAAAGTCAAACGGCGTAAAGCCAAATCGGCGCCGGCTGAATCCGATGGAGAAGCCGGCCAGGAAGGAGGATCGGCCAAATGAGCGAGCAGCAACCAACCTATAATCGCTTTTCAATTGCCCAACGGATCGAGCACCTCATCCTGATCCTTTCCTTTACCACCCTGGCGCTCACCGGTATTCCGCAGAAATTTGCCCAGGCCGGCATATCCGAAGCCATCATAGCCGTGTTGGGCGGCATCACCACCGTGCGCATCATCCACCGCGTCGCCGCCACCCTTTTCATTCTCGAAGCCATCTATCACGCCTTCGTGATCGGGTACAAGCTCATCGTGTTGCGATTGGAACCGAGCATGATTCCCGGCATCAAGGACGTCATGGACGCCCTCGATTTCTTCCTGCACAACATCGGCCTGAAAAAAGAAGCCCCCAGAATGCCGCGTTACAATTTCGGAGAAAAGATGGAATACTGGGCCATGCTGTGGGGGCTGGTCCTGATGGGACTGACCGGCTTCATGCTCTGGAACCCGATCGCCACCACCCAGATTCTGCCCGGTGTTTTCATCCCCGCGGCCAAAGTGGCCCACGGCTGGGAAGCTGTGCTGGCGGTGGCCGCCATCGTGATCTGGCATTTCTACAACGTTCATATCAAGCATTGGAACTGGGCCATGATCAAGGGCCGGCTTACCCGCAGCGAAATGGAAGAGGAGCACGCCGGGGAACTGGTGAAAATCGAACAGGGCGAAGTGCGTCCGACGCCGCCGCCCGAAGTCATTCGAAAGCGATCCACAATCTACCTGCCCATCGCTTCCGTCGTTTCACTCGGGCTGATGCTGGTCTTGTTCCGTTTCGTCACCTTCGAGGAAACGGCCATCAAGACCATTCCGCCATCCGAATCGAACGGCGAAATCTTCTCCCCTCAGACTCCCACCCCGCTTCCGACTGCCGAGCCCACGATCGCCTCTACGCTGCCCGCCGCGGCCCCGACCTGGGACGCCGGTATTGGCGCGCTTTTCCAATCCAAGTGCACCTCCTGTCATGGCAGTATGGGCGGTTTAAGCCTGAGCAGTTATGCTGACGCGCTGAAGGGCGGCAAGGACGGCGCCGTCATTCTGCCGGGAGACGCCGCGGGCAGTCCGCTGGTCGTATTACAGGAGAAGGGCGACCATCCGGCCACATTCACTTCGGGAGAATTGGAAATTATCAAAACCTGGATCGACGCCGGAGCGCTGGAAAAGTAATCCATCCGGAGATAAAAAAAACGGGCTGCATCGAACAATGCAGCCCGTTTTGATTGGTTTCGCAATCTATTCACGGCGCAGCCGCGTTCCGCACGCCCGGCAGAAAATGTCTTCCTTGCTGGCCCGTTTTCCACACTGGTGGCAGTAGACCTCCTGAACCTCATCGGGCAGCCATTTGGAGGCATTGTGACGCTGGCGGGCGGGTTCAGTGGCCCGTTTGCGTGAAATTACCCAGAACCACGCCCCTCCCCCGATGAACAGGGCAACGCCGAGGCCGCCCAGGATATAAGGCAACATCCCCTCCATGCGTAACAGAGACGTGGAAGGGCCGATGGGCTGGCTCGATTGAAGCGGCGCCTGATCGGGAACACTCAACAGATCATCGCTCTTGGTATAACTCAGCTTCAGGGTCACCGGCGTTCCCTCGGGGACGCTGCCCACATCCTCGGTATAATATCGCAGGCCGTCTGTGCCCGTTGCCCAGGATCCCATGTTCGGAGCTACCTGAAAGTTTTCAGCGGTCAGGGGTTGCTGCATCTCGACGGTCAAATTATCGATGGCCACGTCCCCGGGCCAGTGAAATTCATAATCCCGCCGGCTATCGGTCTTGGTCAATTCCGGATCGTAATATTCGATTTGCAGCTTCGAAGTCGGGGCCGTGAACGAGACAATCAACCAATCGCCGTCCTGCGATGTGGTGTAATTCAGGGAGTAGAGCTGGCCGTCAACCTCTTCGATGGCCACGTTATAAGGAGAACCGGCAGCCAGGGGAATACGCAGATCGATTTGGGCGGGCAATTTGGTGGCCGATGAAAGGGTGATCTTATAAATGACCAGCATATCCGGGCGATCGTATTCCGGCCACAGGAGCACGTTCAATTGGTCGAACCCCACGTCGGACTGACCCTGCGCCGCGCCCGGTAGAGCGAGAAACAATATCACCAATAAAACGATGCTCCAACGCCGCATGGTTTTCCTCCCAGAATGAACGATTATCGATCCGATTAAGAATCTTACCACATTCCCTGTGCGGGAAGGAAGTTCAACCAGCCGGCGGGAGGATCAATGAACAGATTAATTGACAACGGGATGGCTGGCCCCGCCGTTGCAGGCGAACTTATCGATGCAGGCCGTATCTTCGAACTGGAGCGTGGTATGGAGGATTTCGAAACGCTCGTCGAGTCGCTGCCGCAAATCCTGCATCACCTGCTCTTGGGATTGGGCATGATCAGCCTCGAGAACGACGTGAGCGCTCAACGCCACATCCTGAGAGCATAAATTCCAGACATGCAAATCGTGAATCGACGCCACTGCCGGGGTTTGCAGCATCTCCCGCTCCACCTCGGCCAGCGACAGGCCATCCGGCGTGCCCTCCACGAGAATATGTAGCGAACTCTTGAGCACGCGGAAGGAGCTGACCAGGATCAGGATCGCGATCAACACGCTGGCCAGAGGGTCCACCCACTCCAGGCCGGTCAGCATAATTAAGACGGCCGCGACGATGACACCCACCGAAGAAACGGCATCGCCAACGACATGTAGGAAGGCGCTCTGCAGATTCAGGTCGCGGTGGATATGAGATTTTTCACCATGCCGGTGGCTGCCCAGCACCAGCGCCACCACCAGATTGACGACCAGGCCGAGAACCGCAATCACCAGCATCAGCGGACCCCGGACCGGGGCTGGGCTGAGGAAACGCTGGTAAGCTTCCCAACCGATGGTAACGGAAATGACCAGCAGCGTCAGGCCGTTGATGAGGGCCGCTAGCACTTCCAGGCGGTGCCATCCGTAGGTGTGGCGGTCGTCGGCCGGTCGCGAGGAGAGACGTAACGCGAGAAAACTCAATCCCAGGGCGAACACGTCCATAAACACGTGCGCGGCATCCGAGAGCAGCGCCAGGCTGTGGGTGATCAAACCGCCAACCACTTCGCCAACCAGAATCAGCAAAGTGAAAATCAATGAAAGGATAAATCGCTTCTCGACGTTGTTTTGCTGGTGTGTCATCATAAGTAAATTATTACCACAAATTATAAAAATTTGCGAATTTTTATATGTTTTTCCAAAATAATTCCGATCAAAGTTGCTTGTTAACGCGCTGCCTCCCGCCTCGGACGCGCGAAGATGAGAAAATCGGGTATAATTCCGCTGATTAGATTCCGAGATTTTAAGCTTCGGAAACAGGAGCAGGAGTGGCTCGGAAGCGTAACGTAGATGATCTGACAGTCGAAGAGTTGCGCCACCTGCTGGTGGAGAAACGGCGCGCCGAACGCCAGAACCGTCTGGAGGCCTACCGGCGCACCGGTCGGGTCATTCAGGTGGAACCCCAGCCGGAGGTTGCGCCGCTGGATGGCTTGCGCGCTGAAACGCTGGAAACCGATGAGCCCACTCCTTCGACCCCGCGCTCGCGCCGGAGGGTCTGGATGGACCGGCTGTTGTTTCTGGTGGAAGTCGGCGCCGTCATCGGGCTGGTAATTGTGCTGGTGAACACGTTCTATGGTCTGCGGCTCATCAATGCCGAGGCCGCGTCCGCCCTCATCCAGCCCACGCTCACGCCCACTCCGTTGATCCGGGCCGTGGTGCTGCCTTCGGGTCACACCCCTCCCAATTCGCCGGGCGGCTCGCAGTTCAACGAAGCTGAAATTCCGGAGCATCTGCGCCCGATGGTTCAAAGCCTGGCCAACCTGCCCGTGCCGACCACCAGCCCCGAACAGGCTCAGCGCATCCAGATTCCGGCCATTCAGATCGATGCGCCGATCGTGATGGGCGATGGCCCGGAGCAGTTGAAGAAAGGCGTCGGCCAGAATCTAATCAGCCCGATCAACCCCGGGCAAAAGGGCAACCTGGTGCTTTCAGCGCACAACGATATCTACGGACAGATCTTCCGGGACCTCGACCAACTGAAAGCGGGTGATGAGATCATCATCTACACCAACCAGCGTTCGTACGTTTACACGGTGCGGGAGACGCAAATCGTCAAACCGGATCAGGTGGATGTCATGGATTCCACCCAGGACGCGGTCGTCACGTTGATCTCCTGTTACCCTTACATGGTGGATAAACAGCGCATTGTCATCAGCGCCGATTTGCGCGATGAACGCTAAAAACCACCGATCGAAACCGTCCAATCCGCGACGCCGTCGCGCAGGAAATTTTAGGTCGACAATTTGAAAGTCAATAGGAGATACGAATGAGCAAGAAACAAAAGCGACAGGTCTCTTCCGGCGCCGGCAGCGCCGCCCCGGTGGCCGAAAAAATCAGCGCCAGCCGCATCACCGCCTCGACTGAATTTCATCCCGATTATGCCCCGGTCATCAAAGATCTGAAACGCATCGGCATTCTGGCGGGATCATTCATCGGTTTGCTGGTCATCCTTTCCTTCTTCCTGCGCTAAGTTTTCGCGGCGGCGCGGAATATTTCGAAAACAAAGTTACAAAGAGACGCCGATCTGGCGTCTCTTTGCCGTTCACCCACCCATTCGCCTCTGTCGCCGGATTGTACCGTAATCACATGAAGCACTTGACATCTGTAAAAAATGGTCTATAATGCGGACTATGTTCAGTAAGATTGTCGTTTCGAAGCATTTGATTTGCTTGTGTCTGGGGCGGGGCTTGTTGTAGCACCGCGATCCAGTATCGATTTCACATTCTGACGGCTAACTGGCAAGCGGCGAACAACGGTCCCGCTACTCCCTCCGGGGAAAAGCAGGCTTTTGCCCGCCGTTTTTAATTCTGCCAGTTAGCCGTATCGTTTTAACTCACTTATTCGTATTCTACGAGGAGATTTTCAATGAAAATCGCAAACAACGTCACCGAACTGGTTGGCAACACCCCACTCGTTCGCATCAACCGCCTGACCGAAGGCAGCGTAGCCGACGTCGTCGCCAAACTGGAATTCTACAGTCCGGCTCACAGCGTCAAAGACCGCATCGGGGTTTCGATGATCGAAGCCGCCGAGAAGGCCGGCAAGATCAAGCCCGATACCATTATCCTGGAACCCACCAGTGGAAATACCGGCATTGCGCTGGCCATGGTCAGCGCCGCGCGCGGTTATAAGTGCACGCTGGTGATGCCCGAAACTATGAGCAAGGAACGGCGCATGCTGTTGCGCGCCTACGGCGCCGACCTGATCCTCACTCCCGGGTCGGAAGGTATGCCGGGCGCCATTCGCAAAGCCGAAGAACTGGCGGCCAATGACTCGCGCTATTTCATCCCGCAGCAGTTCAATAATCCGGCCAACCCGGAAGTTCACCGCCGCACCACAGCCGAAGAAATCTGGCGCGATACGGACGGCAAAGTGGATATCCTGGTGGCCGGAGTAGGCACCGGCGGCACGCTCACCGGCATCAGTGAAGTGATCAAAGCCCGTAAGCCCTCCTTCCAGTCCATCGCTGTCGAGCCGGATGCATCGCCGGTATTGTCCGGCGGCGTTAAAGGCCCGCACCCCATCCAGGGACTCGGCGCCGGCTTCATTCCGGAAGTGTTGAACACCAAGATCTACAACGAAGTCATTCGCGTCAAAGGTGAAGATGCCTTCGCCACGGCCCGCGCCATGGCACGCCGGGAAGGGCTGCTGGTGGGCATCAGTTCCGGCGCCGCCACCTGGGCCGCTTTGCAGGTCTCGCGCCGCCCCGAAAACACCGGGAAACTGATTATCGTGATCATCCCTTCATTTGGCGAACGTTATCTGAGTACACCGTTATTTGCCGATCTCGCAGATTAAGGGTTCGTGGCCGGCTGCAGGCCTGTAAAGGTAGGTGTTAAATGAGAAAAATGTTCCGCACACTCCGCAATGACCTGCGTGTCGTATTTGAACGCGACCCAGCGGCGCGCACTACACTGGAAGTTGTCCTGACCTATCCCGGGCTGCACGCCCTGTGGAGCCATCGCGTGGCGCACTGGTTGTGGAGCCATCATCTCAAACTGGCAGGCCGTTGGCTATCTCAAATCGCGCGTTTCTTCACCGGCATCGAAATCCATCCCGGCGCAGCCATCGGCTCGGGCTTCTTCATCGACCATGGCATGGGCGTCGTGGTTGGAGAAACGGCCGAAATCGGGAACGATGTCACCCTGTATCACGGGGTAACGTTGGGCGGCGTCAGCCTTAAAAAAGGAAAACGCCATCCGACCATCGGCAATAACGTGGTCATCGGAGCCGGCGCAAAGGTCCTCGGCAACATCCTGGTCGGCGATGGCAGCCGCATCGGCGCGAACGCCGTGGTCGTCAAGCCGGTCCCGGCCAATTCGGTCGTGGTGGGCGTGCCGGGCCAGGTGGTCATGCGCAGCAAATCCAAGGAAGAAATGGTGGACCTGCATCATGACCGGTTACCCGATACCATCGGGCAATCGCTGGCATCGGTCATGAACCGCCTGGAAACCGTCGAAAAACTCCTGAACGTGTATACCGTCGATCTGCATACCACCGGGAAAAACGTCGGCAGCACCCGGGGACAACATGCCCATCCCACTGGCGGCGGCGATGGCCAGCGCGCAGAACCCGCACTGGTGCATGCTCCGAAAGACGGCGTGTGGCAGGGTGAAGATTTCATGATCTGATCTTCACTCGCAGGTCCAACCCAAAACGGGCTGCCTGAAACACGGCAGTGCCGCTCCCATTCAGGGGTCAGCCCACTCTTCTTCCCTTTTTAAGGGCAGGCCCTTTTCAGGGCAGGCGGAACCAGGCGGTCGACCCCTGTTCTCCAGTGTGAATGACAAGCAGGGCTGTCCGAAAATCGGATAGCCCTGCTTGTCATTTACAAGGAATTGATTATTTCTTCCGAAAACCGAAGTAGAAGGCCGCCAGCAGTCCCACCGCCGAAATCGCCAGAAAGCTGATCCCAATTCCACGCCGGGCGCCGGGGTTCATCGTCTGAAAATTCGGCACCAGCGGGCGGGGTGTGGGCGTGCGCGTGGGCGCGATGGTATGCGTTGGGGTTGGCGTGATGGGTGTCGGGACCAGAGTTGGGGTGCGGGTAGGTGGCTTCAAGGTGCTGGTCGGGCTGGGCGTGATCGTGGCCGTTGGGGCGAGGCGGATCACCAATTTTTGTCCGACCCACAGCACGGGGTTGTTCCCCGTGAGATTGTTCAGCGTGATCAATGCATCCCGCTCCACGCCATAGGCTTCGGCAATCATCCACAGTGTCTGGCCGTACTGCACCTCGTGAATGATCGATCCATCCGGCTGAGGGGTGGCCGTCGTTACGGGAACGATATCCTGAACAGTCGGTGTGCCGCCAATCTGCGCCATAACCACAGACGGCGCAGACGCCATCGAACCGAGCAGGAGAAAAGTCAAGAGGGTTGAGATAAGAAATCGGCGCATCGTGGTTTGAATTATACCGCGATGCGCCGCAGGGACTCAAGAATTGGGTGGGTCAGCTCAACGTCCGCTCGCCGAAGCCTTTGCCCATCACCTCAGCCACAATCAGAAAATCGGTCGAAGAAATCAAGCCCACGATGTCGCCGTGTTCATTGATCACCGGCAAATGGTGGATGCGCGCTTCTTTCATCTTCGCTGCGCATTCCGAGAGAAGCATTTTCGTTTCCACAGTGATCAGCGGTGAATTCATGATTTCACGGACTTTAGTTTTGGAAGGATCCCGCTGCTGCGCGACTATTTTGTCAACGATATCGATGGATGTAACAATGCCGTAGTTGGGATTGGTTTCGGTTTTATTGACGATCAGGCTGCTGATGTACCGATGGCGCATTTTTTCCAGGGCATCGCATACCGTGTCATCCGGATCGATGTATACCACCAGATCCTTCATCCAATCCTTTACACTGAGTTGCATAATCCGTCTCCTTTTTATGTGGTCGGTGAGCAGACCATTCCCCACGGAGAGAGTATACAAACAGAGAACAGGGAGAATGTAGTTAAGAGTATAGCAGAAAGGAATCGAAAAACAAGCTGATGATTTGTCAGCCTTTGATATGACGAATCCTCACTATTAAGGAAATTCATCATAATCGATGATCCAAAATGCATCTATTCGGGATGTATCACCGTTTCGAACTCGGCCTCGAGGCGATGAACCAGGCGCTGTTTTTCGGTAGATGCCAGGAAGGACGCCCGCGCCCCGGAGAGGATCAATTCTTGCAGCTTCCAGCGGTCCAGGCCAAACTTTTCGACGACCGCCCGATATTCGTCGCTTAATGCGATCTGCGAAATGCTCGGATCATCTGTATTGACGGTGACATTCAAACCTTCGGCCAGCATTTGCAGGAATGGATGTTCCTGCAGACTGCGTACCACCCCGGTCTGGTAATTGCTGGTGAGGCAGACTTCGAAAGCGGTCTGGCTTTCGCGCGCGCACGCCACCACATCCGGGTCCTCGACCACCCGCACGCCGTGACCGATGCGGTCGGCGTGAAAAATCTCGATAGCCTGGCGGACATTTTCCGGTCCGTTCCATTCCCCGGCGTGAACGGTGATGTGCAGGCCGCTGGCCCGCGCTTCGGTAAATACTTCAAGAAATGGCAGCGCGTCGAAATCGGCCTCGTTCCCCGCCAGATCCAACCCGACAATTCCGCGCTCTCGCCGCTGCAGCGCCAGGTCGATCACCTGTTCGGCGATTTCGACGCTCTCATGCCGGTTGACGCTGACGATCAGGTTGGTCGGCAAATCATACTCCCGGCCGGCCTGAGCCGCGCTGTCGCACACCCAATCCATCACTTCCGCCAGCGAAAAACCGCGTATCCGGCTGAGCGCCAGAGGCGTAAAGCGCAGTTCCAGATAGCGCACGCCGTCTGCGCGTGCATCGGCAATGGCTTCGCGCGTCACGCGGGTGATGATTTCGGGCGAACAAAAGAATTGACGGAGAGTCTGGAATTTGGATAGAAAGACCGTCGAATTCAATGCTTCGGCGGTTTGAACCTGCACCAGGGCCTGCAATTCACGGCCGGTAGACGGCAGCGCCAGGTTCTGTTTGCGGGCGATTTCCACCAGGGTGTCGACGCGCAGCGCCCCTTCCAAATGACGGTGAAGTTCTACCTTTGGCAGCTGATCATAAAAATCCCTGGTTGATGGTCGCTCGTACCAACCCATGAAGGTCCCCTGTTGATTTTTACTGTATTTTTCACTGATTATATACCCGGCCCGGAATGAGACCCCTGCCAGGGAGCGTAAAAACCCGGTTTGTTATGAAAATGCAAAGTCAAAGAATTTGATAACATTTTATTGCAATTTAGATAATTTTTGTATAATATAAATATCGGCTAAAAGACCCTGCGATTTCTGAACGGGTGCGCCGAATGGATTCACCTGAGCACCCGCTCTATGGAGGATGGGAAAATGACCACTACGGTTCAAAGTATCCTGCGCGAAAAAGGCAATCAGGTCTGGTCGGTGGTTCCAACCGCATCGATCCGCCAGGCCCTCGAACGGATGGCCGAGAAAAAGATCGGGGCGGTGCTCGTAATGGACGGCAGTTCGCTGCTGGGAATCTTCTCCGAGCGCGACTACGCGCGCCGCGGGGTGCTGATGAACCGCGGTCCCGAAACGCCGGTTGGAGAATTGATGTCCTTCCCGGTCTTTTGCGTCAGCCCACTGCAAACCATCGAGGAATGCATGCAGTTGATGACGGAAAAGCATATCCGCCATCTTCCGGTGACCGATGGCGTGAATATCCTGGGTGTCATCTCCATCGGCGACGTCGTCAAGGAGGTCATTGCCGACCAGCGCCACGAGATCCAGGGACTGGAAAATTACATTCTTGGAAAGCGGGCGTAGATTCATCCCTCATCCGCGATCCGTCAAGAAACAACGAAAACGGAGAGCTTTCGGGCTCTCCGTTCGTTGTCTTCCCTACGGGTGTGGCTGCGCGATTCGATCAGGAGGTCTGGCGCAGACCGGCCAGTTCAGCTTCGACAGCCTTGATCTCGGCTTTCAGATCCTCCAAGTACGCCTCAAGACGCTGGATGTATTCTTCGCTCGTCAGAAAAACTTCGGGCTCTGCATCCGCGTGCCCGCCGCAACTGCAGCTTCCACCGCATGCACAGGTTGAATTGTTTGCGTCCATAAGCCGATTCCTTTCCCATATCGATAAGGTTTGAGAATGATATTATAATGCAAATCAGGTCAAAATTATACATAATTTCCGGCGAAGGTCAGCCGATCCAACGAATGGCGCCATTCACACATAAATGCCTCCAGACAATCGGTAATTTCTGGACGATTCGGGCTGACCTGTGATATACTTGACCGGCTTTGCTTGAGGCGAAGCTGTATCATCCCATTTCACACGCTTCCCGACCCGCCTGGCGTGCTGTCGATGACAGTGAAGGGCTGGAATGACGGGAGCGGAAGAATAACGCAAGGAGTTAAGGAACCAATGGCAGCAGTAATTTCTATGAAAGCTCTCCTCGAGAGCGGCGTGCACTTCGGCCATCGCACCAACAAATGGCACCCTTTGATGCGCCCGTTTATTTTCACCGAGCGCAATGGCATTCACATCATCGACCTGCAGCAGACGGTCAAGTCGCTGAGCACCGCCTATAACCTGGTGCGCGACACCGCGGCCGGCGGCGGCGTCGTCCTTTTCGTGGGCACCAAGCGCCAGGCGCAGGAAACCATCCGCGAAGAAGCCGAACGCTGCGGCATGCCCTACGTGACCGAACGCTGGCTGGGCGGCATGCTCACCAACTGGACGACCATCTTCCAGCGCATCCAGGAACTGGAACGCCTTGAGAAGATGCACGAAACCGGCGAAATCAATCGTCTGACCAAGAAGGAAGCCCTGCTGATCGACCGCGAGATCAAACGCCTCGAGATGCGCCTGAGCGGTGTGCGCAAGATGAAGCGCCTGCCCGATCTGGTATTCATCATCGACGTCAGTCGCGAAGATACCGCGGTCCGCGAAGCCAATATCAAGCAAATCCCCGTCATCGCCATGGTCGATACCAACTGCGATCCGCGCGGTGTGGATTATGTGATTCCCTCCAACGACGACGCCATCCGCGCCATCAAACTGCTGGTGGGTAAGATCGCCGATGCAGTATTGGAAGGCAAGGCCTCTCGCAAGGAAGAAGAAGAGGCCCAACCGCAAGCCGCCGAGACCAGCCCTGTCGCCCGCCCGCAGGAGATGGAAGCTGAAACAGTCCTGGAAGACAAGGATCTGTTGGGCGAATCCACCCTGGCCAAGCTGACCAAGACTCCGACGGAAGAAGAACAGGCTGAATAATCACCGGTCTATATGGATCGGATGGAAAAGATCCCAGGACAAGGAAAAGGAACTGGTATGGCAATTACGACCGATATGATTAAACAACTGCGCGAATCGACCGGCGCTGGCATTCTGGATTGCCGCAAAGCCCTTGAGGCCGCCGACGGTGACATGAACAAGGCCGTTGATTTCCTGCGCGAGAAAGGCCTGGCCACTGCAGCCAAGCGCTCTGAACGCAAAGCCTCCGAAGGCGTCGTCGAACTGTACAACCACGGCAATGGCCGCGTAGGCGTGATGGTGGAAGTCAATTGCGAAACCGATTTCGTCGGTCGTTCGGATGCCTTCCGTGAATTTGCCCATGAAATTGCCCTGCAGGTTGCCGCCGCTTCACCGACCTACATCCGTGAAACCGACATTCCCCAGGAAGTCCTCGATCACGAGACTGCCATCGCCACCTCCAAGGCCCGCGAAGAAGGCAAGCCCGAAAATATCCTGCCGCGCATCGTCGAAGGCAACCTGAACAAGTTCAAAGACGAAGTGGTCCTTCTGCGCCAGAAATACATTCGCAACGAGGATATCACCGTCCAGCAGTTGTTGAATGACACCGTTCTGAAGACCGGTGAAAATATCGTCATTCGCCGTTTTGCCCGTTGGGCGCTTGGTGAATTAGAAGCTGAGTAAATCGTTTTTCAAAGGCCAACCATCCGGTTGGCCTTTTTTCTGCATCGTTGTCTACAACAATCCACACAAGTCTGAAGGAAGGTAACTGGATGGAAAGCCTGAAATTTCACCGCATTTTGCTCAAGCTCAGCGGCGAAGCCCTCTCCGGCGACAGCGGCAATGGGATCGACCCTCACCGCGCCCGAGATATCGCCCTGCGGGTAAAAGAAGTGCGCGAAATGGGCGTGGATGTTGCCATCGTCATCGGCGCTGGCAACCTTTGGCGTGGGCGCGTTGGCCTGGAGTTGGGCATGGACCGCGCCACCGCGGATTACATGGGCATGCTGGCCACAGTCATGAACGCGCTGGCGCTGATGGACTCACTCGAAGGTCTGGGAGTTTGGACCCGCGTGCAGTCGGCCATCGAAATGCGTTCAGTCGCCGAACCTTATATTCGCCGCCGCGCCATTCGCCACCTCGAAAAAGGCCGCGTCGTAATTTTTGGCGGCGGAACGGGCAACCCCTACTTCTCGACCGACACGGCCGCCGCCTTGCGCGCCATGGAAATCGGCGCCGACGTGCTCATCAAAGCCACCAAAGTGGACGGCGTCTATGATTGTGATCCGAAGAAGAACCCCAACGCGGTGAAATTCGACGAACTGACCTACATCGAAACCCTCAACCGCCGGTTGGAAGTTATGGACAGCACCGCCATTTCGTTGTGCATGGAGAACAAACTGCCCATCATGGTGCTCAACCTGTGGGATAATTCCGCTCTGCGCAAGGCGCTGACCGGCGAACCGGTGGGGACGCTGGTTCATCCCTGATTTTTTTACGAAAACAACAAACACCGGCGAGCCAAATGGCTCGCCGGTGTCATTTTATCAAGATCCGTCGGGTTAAGCCTGGTGGAATTCACCTTCCACCACTTCGCCATCCGGATTACCGTTGGCGTGACCGTTGCCGCCCTGATCGGGGCCGGATGGATTGGACTTCGCTGTTTGCGCCGACTGCATGACGCGCTCGTAAAGCTGCTGCATGTTGGCCGTCAGGCTGCGGATGCGGTTCAAATCGTCGCCGCCAGCCGCCTGGCGCAAATCGCGAACGGCGTTTTCAGCTTCGCCTCGCAGGTCGGCCGGTACACTGGCCGTCTCGCGCAGGGTCTTCTCGACCTGATAGGCCGCGTTGTCGGCCTGGTTACGCGCTTCGACCAGCTCCTTGCGGTGGTTGTCCTCGGCTTCGTTGTGCTTGGCGTCTTCCACCATGCGTTCGATGTCCGCCTTATTGAGGTTGGTCGATGCAGTGATGGTGACGCTTTGTTCCTTGCCGGAGGCCTTATCCACAGCCGAGACATTGAGGATGCCGTTGGCGTCGATATCGAAGGTCACCTCGATTTGAGGCAGTCCGCGCGGGGAGGTTGGGATGCCATCCAGGCGGAAGCGGCCCAGGCTGTTGTTGTCCGCCGCCATGGGGCGCTCACCCTGCAGCACATGGATGTCCACGGCCGTCTGGTTATCCTCGGCGGTCGAGAAGATCTGACTCTTGCGAATCGGCACGGTCGTGTTGCGTTCGATGATGCGGGTCATCACGCCGCCCAGCGTTTCCACGCCCAGCGAAAGCGGCGTCACATCCAGCAGCAAAATGTCTTTGACTTCGCCGGAGAGCACACCGGCCTGAATGGCTGCGCCGATGGCCACCACTTCGTCCGGGTTCACGCCCTTGTTGGGTTCCTTGCCGATCAGCTTGCGGACCAGATCCTGGACCATGGGCATACGGCTCGAACCGCCCACCAGCACCACCTCATCGATGCCACTGGCGGTCAGATTGGCGTCTTTCAAAGAGGCCTCGAACGGGCCGCGGCAGCGTTCCAGCAGGTCGGTGGTCATCCGTTCGAAGGTCGACCGGTTCAACTTCAACTGCAAATGCTTCGGGCCGTTGGCGTCCGCGGTGATATACGGCAGGTTGATTTCCGTTTCCATCATCGAGGACAGTTCGATCTTGGCCTTTTCGGCCGCTTCACGCAACCGTTGCAGCGCCTGGCGGTCATTGCGTAGATCGACGCCTTCCTGCTTCTTGAATTCGTCCGCCGCCCAGTTGACAATGCGCTGATCCCAATCATCGCCGCCCAGGTGGGTATCACCGCTGGTCGATTTGACTTCGAAAACGCCGTCGCCAACTTCCAGCACGGACACATCGAACGTACCGCCGCCCAGGTCGAACACCAGAATCTTTTCGTTCTTCTTCTTGTCCAGGCCATAGGCCAGCGCCGATGCCGTCGGTTCGTTGATGATCCGCAGCACTTCCAGTCCGGCGATCTTGCCGGCGTCCTTGGTGGCCTGACGCTGGCTGTCGTTGAAGTAAGCCGGGACGGTGATCACCGCCTGAGTGACCGGCTCACCCAGGTAAGCCTCTGCATCGGCTTTCAATTTCGCCAAAATCATGGCTGAAATTTCCTGGGGTGTATACTCGCGGTTGGTTTGTGGAATTTTAACCCGCGCATCCCCCGCGGCGCCGCGCACCACGGGATACGGGACCATCTTGCGTTCGGTTTCCACTTCTTCGTAGCGCCGGCCCATCAACCGCTTGATCGAATAGACTGTGTTCTCCGGGTTCACCACCGCCTGCCGTTTGGCAGTCTGGCCCACCAGACGCTCGCCGTTCTTATTGAATGCCACAACCGAAGGCAGCAGCCGCGAGCCCTCGGCGGTCGTAATCACAACCGGATCGCCGCCTTCCATTACAGAGACAACGCTGTTGGTTGTCCCAAGGTCGATACCGATAACTTTTGCCATAGGAAAATCCTCCAAAACTAAAATTCCTCTTACATTTAGAAGAATACCCTACACATGAAAGAATCATATTAACATTGGATATGATGTTCATCAGCATTCAGCCCGGCGACTACGCTATAATCTTATTGGGAGCTGCTGATTATGAAAAACAAAACGCGAGAGATTTCGTTGCGCAAACATTGGATCCGCATGGCCGCCATCGGACTGCTCTTGAGCTGCCTGTTGTTGCCGGTCGGGCTGGCGAATGCCCAAACCGGCGCCGGGACCCCCACAGCAGTCGTCCTCACCGCGGATGGTGCCGTGACTCCGGTCATGGTCGGGTACATCGAACGCGGATTAAAGATTGCGGTCGACCGGGGCGCGGATGTCGTCGTGTTGCAGTTGAACACCCCGGGCGGCCAGATCGACCAGATGACCGAGATCGTGGGTCTGCTGCGTTCCAGTGAGATACCGGTCATTGTGTACGTTACGCCGCGCGGCGCCATGGCTGCCAGCGCGGGCACCCTGATCACCCTGGCCGGGCACCTGGCCGCCATGGCCCCCGAAACGATGATCGGCGCGGCCAGTCCGGTGGGCGGGCAGGGCGAAGATCTGGGCGAAACCCTGGCCACCAAGGAAAAGGAAGCCCTGAAAGCCACGGTGCGCTCGCTGACCACCGGCCGGCGGCCCGACAGCGCGACCCAGATGGCCGAATCGGCTGTCGAGGACGCCCGCGCCTTCTCCGCGCAGGAAGCCCTGGACGCCGGATTGATCGATTGGATCGCGCCCAACCTGGAAACCCTCCTGCAGCTTGCGGACGGGAAAAGCGTGCTGGTCCTCGACCAGACCGTCACCCTGCATACCGCCGGCGCCACCACCTACACCGTGCCAAGCACCCTGATCGAGCAATTGCTCAGCTTCCTCATCAATCCAAACGTGGTCTTCCTGCTGTTGAGCATCGGCGTGCAGGCTATTCTCATCGAACTTTCCAGCCCGGGCGGTTGGGTAGCCGGGTTCATCGGCGCAGTCTGTCTCCTGTTGGCCATTTATGGCCTGGGCGTGCTGCCGGTCAACTGGTTCGGCCTGCTTTTCATGCTCATGGCTTTCGTGCTCTTCATCGTGGACATCAAGGCGCCAACCCACGGCGCGCTGACCGCCGCAGGCCTGGGCTCGTTCATCGCCGGCGCGCTGATCCTGTTCAATTCGGTGCGCGTTCCGGGTTTGCCGCGCCTGTCTGTCCCGCTGGTGATCGGCACCGGCCTCTTCATGGCGGCCAGCTTCTCGGTCATCATTTCCTTTGCAGTGCGCGCCATGCACCTGCCGGTAAAGACCGGTAAAACCACGCTGATCGGTAAACGCGGCCAGGTGCGCTCGCCGCTCAATCCAGGCGGTACGGTGCAGGTAGCCGGCGAACTGTGGAGCGCCGAACTGGTCGACCCGACCCAGGCCCCGCTTCCGCGCAACACCGCCGTCGAAGTCGTCGAAATCGACGGCGTACGGCTGAAAGTCCGCCGGGCCGGATAAAACACACTCCCCTTTCGGGGACAGGCGGTCCGCAGCTACTCCGCTTTTTTCAAAGCCGGATAAATCTGCTTGAAACGCGGGTAAGCGCGGTCGTATTTTTCCACTTCGGCCGGGTCGGGCAGGACCGCCGGGTGCGGCGCTGGCACGGCCTGAACCGCCGCCGAGAAACTGTCAAATTGCCCGATGCCCACCCCGGCCAGCAGGGCCGCGCCGCGCGCGGTCGCTTCCGGGCTGGCGGCCGGCTGGATGGGGCGGTTGTAGATATTCGCCTGCAATTTCAGCCACAACGGGTGGCGGTTCGAGCCGCCGCAGGCCAAAACGGCCTCCGGGTGAACGCCCAACCCCTCCAGCAGGTCCAGCCCCTCGCGCATCGCGAACACCACCCCTTCCATCACAGCCCGGGTCAGATGAGCGCGCCCGTGGCGCAGGGTCAATCCGGTAAAAGCCGCGGTTGCCAGCGGATCCATGTGCGGCGTCCGTTCACCGGCCAGATACGGTAAAAAGAACAGGCCGTCTGTGGCAGCCGCGACGCCCGCCGCCGCATCCGCCAGTTCGGTATAGCCGCCGCCGGTCAACACCTGATCGCGCAGCCAGCGCAGCGCCAGCCCGGCCGTTAGGATGGCGGCCTCCAGATGCCAGCGCGCCGGAAGCACGTGACAGAACAGGTGCAGGCGCAGTTGCGGGTCATGCACCGGCTGCGCCAGCGGCGCAAACCACTGTCCGCCGGTGCCAATGGTGCCGGAGACCTGACCTACATCGATGATTCCCTGCCCCAACGCCTGCACGGCCTGATCGCTGCCGCCGTATACCACCGGTGTACCGGCTTTCAGGTTCAAGTCCCTGGCTGCCGCTGAGGTCAGCCCGGCGCAGACTTCCGCCGAGGGGTGCAAAGGGGGCAGGCGGTCCGGGCTCAGACCGGCCGCCTCCAACAACACCGGGCTCCAGGTCCAGGTATGCGGGTCGAACAGCAGCGTGGCCGAAGCGTCGCTCGGCTCGCCGCCGATGACGCCGGTCAACATAAAACGCAGCATATCCTTGGGCTGCAGGAGAAAGCGCGTTCGCCGCACGGTTTCAGGTTCGTTTTCCCGCAGCCACAGCCAGCTCGAAATCGCAAAACCGGCCGCCACGGGATTGCCCGCGCTGGCCGCCAGCTTTTCACGCCCGATTTGTTCATTCAGGCGCTTCACCTGAGGCGCACTGCGCTGGTCAGCCCATAGAATCGCCGGGCGCACGGCGGCGCCGTTCTCATCCACACACACCAGACTGTGCATCTGGCCGGCCAGCCCGACCCCTTGCACTTCGTCTCCGCGAACGCCACTCTCAGCCAAAACCTGGCTTACGGCCGCGCAGGCTGCCGTGTACCAGACCTGCGGATCCTGTTCCGCCCAACCGGGCCGGGGTGAGTCGATCGCATATTCCCGGCCTGCCGATGCCAACATGCGGCCGCTGCCATCCAGCACTGCCGCCTTCAAACCGGATGTTCCCAAATCCAATCCAAGTAGATAACGGTTCATGGGGTAGATTATAGCCGAATCAAAACGGGGTTTTCTACGCCAGTGCAGAAAACCCCGTCGATCCTACCGGTTGGTGATTTATGCCCGCCAGAAACCGCGGCGCACCTTGCGCACGTCCGAAGTCGTGATGAAAGCAGCGGGATCTTCTTCCAGGATTATGGTTTCCACGGCATCGATCTGCTTGCGCAGCACGCTGCAATGCAACATGGTGACCATACCGTCCTTACCACGTCCGGACACTTCCGTGACCGCGTAACCGTCCTTGCGCAGCGCATCGGCCACCGCCGTGCCGCGGGTGGAACTGTAAATGGTCAGGTGGATGTGACCCAACGCCATGCGTTCTTCGATCAACATGCCGATCACATTTCCCGTTGCAAAACCGCCGGCGTAAGCCAGAATGTTGTAAATGCTGTTTACATTGGCCAACACCGAGCTGATGGCCACGATGAAAATGATCGATTGAAAGAAACCCAAAATCCAGGCCAGCAGCTTCCGCCCGCGCACCACGAACAATACCCGGATGGTATCCAGGCTCATATCGCAGATGCGCAGCACAAAGATAAACAGCGCGATGACCAACGGGCTCTGATTGAAAATTGCTTCCATGCTTGCTCCCTCCTACGGCCGATTAATCGTCATCGGCCTGCATGGCTGATTCGTACATTTCGGTCATATATTCTTTGACCATACGGCGCGTGCTGAACATCGGCGCCAGGGTGCGCATCGATTCTTTGATGCGGCCCACCCATTCGCTGGGCAGATTATCGGCCGTCCGATTTTCGTAATACAGGGGAATGATCTCATTCTCCAGTGTATTGTACAGGCTTTCCGCGTCCGCGTCATCCTGCTGCTGCGCGTCCTGGGCGGGAAGATCCTCGCCGATGGCCCAGCCGTTCTTGCCGTTGTAGCCTTCGCGCCACCAGCCGTCCAGCACCGAGAAGTTCAATACACCGTTGAGGGCGGCTTTCATCCCGGACGTACCGGACGCTTCATTCGGGCGGCGGGGTGTGTTCAACCACACATCCACGCCCTGCACCAGGTAGCGGGCGACGTTCATGTCATAATCTTCCAGGAACACCAGGCGGCCGCCGGACTTGGAATCCTTGACGGCGCGGTAGACCTGCTGGATGAGCAGTTTGCCGGGTTCATCGGCCGGGTGCGCTTTGCCCGCAAAGACGATCTGAACCGGGCGTTCGTAATTGGTGATGAGCCGCAGCAGCCGGTCGTAATCCCGGAAGATCAGGTTCGCGCGCTTGTAAGTGGCAAACCGGCGCGCGAAACCGATGGTCAGCGAGTAGGGCTCCAGGAACAGGCCGCCCGCGACCACCTGCGCCGGGGTGATGCTTCCGCTCTGCCATAAGGCGCGCGTGCGCGTGTTGGCAAACACCACCAGTTTGCGCTTGAGGTGGCGGCGCACCTGCCACAGCTCGCCGTCCGGGATATTGGCAATCTGAGCCCAGAGTTCCGGATCATCGATGCGCTTCATCCAATCCGTACCCAGATAGCGGTCGAAAAGCAAACGCAACCGGCGGGCCAGGAACGTGCCGGTATGAACGCCGTTGGTGATGTGTGTGATGGGCACTTCCTCCGGACGTTTCTCGGGCCAGATCCAGTTCCACATGCGCCGCGAAACCTGCCCGTGCAACTCGGATACCGCGTTGCGGTAGTCGGAAAGCTTCAAGGCCAGCACCGGCATGCAGAACGTCTCGCCCCAGGGCTGAACCTGATGGCCGAGATTGACGAATTGATCGCGGGTGAGTCCGAGCTCGGGCCACACCTGGGCGAAGTATTTATCCACCAGCCAGATCGGGAATTGATCGTTGCCGGCCGGTACGGGGGTGTGGGTGGTGAAAACATTGGTTTTCTCGATGATCGCGGTCGCTTCATCGAATGTTTTCCCCGTGCGCACCAATTCCAGCGCGCGTTCCAACGCCAGGAACGCCGAATGGCCTTCGTTCATGTGCCAGACATCCGGGTGGTAACCCAGCAGACGCAGAGCGCGCACGCCGCCCATGCCCAGCAGGATTTCCTGCGAGATGCGGATATCGAGATCGTTGCTGTACAGGCGCGCCGTAAGCTGGCGGTCGCCGTTGTTGTTCTCGTCCAGGTTGGTGTCCAGCAGATAAAGCATCACCCGGCCAACGCGGACTTCCCAGATACGAGCGAATACGCTGCGGCCGGGCAGTTCCACAGAGATCATCAAAGGTTTGCCCTCTTTATCCAGCACGGGCACGACCGGCATTTCATCGAAATCGAGGATCAAATCCCGGGTTTCCTGCCAGCCGTCTTCGGTGATGTGTTGGACGAAATAGCCCTTGTTATAGATGAAACCAATGGCCACCAACGGAATGCCCAGGTCGCTGGCTTCCTTCAAGTGGTCGCCGGCCAAAATGCCCAGGCCGCCGGCGTACACTGGAAGCGACTCGTGCAGACCGAATTCGAAGGAAAAATAAGCCACCTGTTTGTCGCTCAGGTTCGGATAGGTGGTCGCGTACCAGGTATCCTGCGCGTTGAGGTAGCTGTCGAAATTCTTCATCACCCGGTCGTAGAATTCCAGGTAGTAACGATCGTTGGTGACCGCGTTCAACAGCCGGCGCTCCACCTTATGCAAGAAGGCCACCGGATTATGGTTCACCGCATCCCACAGCGATTTATTGATGTTCGTAAAGAGCATCTGGGCTTCAGGATTCCACACCCACCACAGGTTATAGGCTAACTGGCCCAACCGGCTGATGCGGCGCGGCAAACTAAACTGATTGGGTAGGTCCCGCATGAATTGTTCCATGGATGATTCACACTTTCACAAAATGAAGATAAAAGCCAGGCAAACACAGTCTACCAGGTCTTTATGTTAAAGTTTTGAACACAAATTGTGCTTAATTTTGGATTATATCATAGCATTAATGAATCAGGTTGCGCTTTTCGACCGGCAACCAGGTGGTACTCTGATCGCCGACCACGGCAAACTGAATGATTTCTTCGAGCGGCTTGATGGTGGCCAGCAATGTATAATCGCCGGTTTCTTCATCATCCTGAAAGAATCTTTGCATCTGGGTGCGCGCCTGATCTTCACTGCCTGCAAATGTGGAAACCAGTTCACCCGTGTTGATGCCTTCCGAATCACCGTGCAGCAACACAGCCACCCAGATGGTATCTTCGCCTTCATATTCGATTGGACGGCCGTTGTTTTTCTTCGTCACATTTTCCTCACAAGCCGGATCTTCTCTCCCTCGAACGGATGGAACCGCAAGGGAAGGCCCATTATACCTGTATTCGACCAACTCCGTCAAATAAGTGACCGTTTAGAAAATGTTATAATCCGTCTATGAATTCGACGATTAAAAAGATCCTGGCCGTTCTGGTGGCGCTGGTGCTGCTGGCCGGCCTGGCCATGAGTCTTCCCCCGGTTCGCGAACGCGTCACCTGGCATATCGACAGCGCGCTGATCTGGCTGCGCTCGGTCCTGAACCCGCCTGAAAAGGTCGATTTTTCACTTTCCTCCACCTCGGCGCCGCTTACCCCGGTCTTACCGACTTTCACGTAAT
>NZ_DF967972.1:1788408-1859526 GCF_001050235.1 Longilinea arvoryzae | reverse complement strand
CCCCCACCGCCACACCGCTGCCCGCTTCCGTGCGGCTGGATGGGGTCGTCTACCAGACCCAGCACGGTTATTTCAATTACTGCGCGCCCGCCAACCTGTTCATGGCCCTGAGCTACTGGGGCTGGCAGGGCAAGGTGACCGATCTGGGGCCCGCGTTGAAGCCGTTCGCCAAAGACAAGAACGTCATGCCATACGAACTGGTGGATTACGTGAACACCAACACCAACCTCAAGGCGATCGAACGCGTGGGCGGCGATCCGGATCTGCTCAAACGCATGCTGGCGGCCGGTTATCCGGTCCTGATCGAAAAAGGCTTCCGCACACGCGACCTGAATGGGCGCATCAGCTGGATGGGCCATTACAACGTGATCACCGGCTATGATGACGCCAAACAGGTCTTCATCGTGCAGGATTCGTATATTAAAGAGAACAACGAAGTCACCTACGATCAACTCGGCGAGGAATGGCTTTCATTTAATTACCTTTATATCCTCGTCTACCCCGCCGACAAGGAACCCGAAGTGCTGGGACTGCTGGGTAACGCCGCGGATGAGAACGCCAACCTGCGCGCAGCGTTGGAGAAATCGTCCACGCAGATTTATCAGACCCAGGGCGTCGACCAGTTCTTCGCCTGGTTCAACTACGGCACCAATCTGGTCTCATTGCAGGATTACACCGGCGCGGCCCAGGCGTATGATCAGGCGCTGACCCTCTACAACCAGCTTCCCGATGACCTCTCGACGCGCCCCTACCGCATCCTGTGGTACGAAACCGGGCCGTTTTTCGCCTACTATTACACCGGGCGTTACACGGATGTCGTTCAACTGGCCACGAACAATTCCATCGCCCAGGTCAAGGACGATGAACCCGCCCTGGAAGAGAGTTTCTACTGGCGGGCCATGGCGCGCGTAGCCCTGGGTGAAACCGGCGGCGCCGTCGATGACGTTCAATCCTGCCTCAAATACCACGAAGGTTTTTCGCCCTGCGTCGCGCTGGCGCAGCAACTGGGAGTCCAACCCTAACGGGGGGGTCACTTTGAAAATCGTTCACTTCGCCGACGCCCACATCGATATGGTCAGCCAGGGAAAGCGCGACCCGGCCAGCGGCCTGCCCATCCGGGTACTGGATTTCCTCAAAGCGTTGGATACCATCGTCGACACGGCCATCGACGAACGCGCCGATCTGGTGCTGTTCGCCGGGGATGCTTATCGCGACCGGACTCCGGTGCCCACCTTTCAACGCGAGTTCGGCAAGCGCATCATGCGCCTCTCGGCGGCCAGGGTGCCCACCCTGCTGCTGGTGGGCAATCACGATCTCTCGCCGGCTTATGGGCGCGCCCACGCCCTGCAGGAGTTCGAGACCCTGCAGGTGCCCTTCGTGCATGTCTCGTCGCAGCCCGAGTTGCTCGGCCCGGCCGAACTCTTCGATGTGCCCCTGCAGGTCATCTCCCTGCCCTGGATCACCCGGTCGGGCATCATGAGCACCCAGGAACTGAGCGGCGAAGAAACCAAAGGCGTCTTCCGTGAACTGGAGACGCGGATCGATCAATTGGTGGCCCTGTTCATTCAGGAAGCGCGCGGCGATCTGCCGCTGATCCTGGCGGCGCATGCATCAGTCCAGGGCGCCCGCTACGGCGGCGAGCGCAGCGTCATGCTGGGAAACGACCTGGTGCTTTCGGGTTCGCTGATGCGAAATCCCCGCTTCGCCTACGTAGCGTTGGGGCACATTCACAAGGCGCAAGACCTGAACGAGGGCAGCCAGCCGCCGGTGGTCTACCCCGGATCCATCGAGCGGGTCGATTTTGGGGAAGCCGACGATGAAAAGTGCTTTGTCATCGTCCATGTCGATAACAACCAGGAAACCCGGGTGGAGTGGCGCAAGCTGCCCGGCCGGCGCTTCATCGACCGCAGTGTCCGGGTCGAGAGCGCCGACGAGCTGATGCCGGCCTGTCAGGCGGCCCTGCCGGATCCCGAAGAAATGCGGGACGCCATCGTGCGCCTCACGGTAATCTACCCGCGCGAGTACGAATCCATGCTGGATGAAGCCGAACTGCGTCGCAGGGCTGAAACCGCCTTTGAATTTCACTTCCTGCGCCGCCCTCAACTCGAAAACCGCGTCCGCCTGGCCGGCGATCAGACCATCAGCAGCCTGTCTGCGCTGGAACTGCTCAACCTGTACTGGAAAAGCATGCACATCGAGCCTGCTGAAGCCGGGGATTTGCAGAAATTAGCCGCCGAACTGGTCAGCGTTGCCGGACAGACTTCAACGGATTGAGTAGGATGCCATGGCTCAAACTTTGATTGAAATTCTGATCATCTTTCTGCTGTTGCTCCTCAACGGCGTCTTCTCCATGACCGAACTCGCGATGGTTTCGGCGCACAAGGTTCGCCTTCAACAGCGCGCCGATGAAGGCGAGAACGCCGCCCAGGAAGCCCTGGACCTGGCTGAGAATCCCAACCGGTTGCTTTCCACCATTCAAATCGGCATCACCCTCATCGGCGTCCTGACCGGCGCCCTGGGCGGGGCCACCCTGGCCGAACGCCTGACGCGGGTGCTTATTCAGGTGGCGTGGCTCGCCCCGTACGCCAGCGGCGTGGCGGTGGCCGTCGTGGTCATCCTGACCACGTACTTCTCGCTGGTCATCGGCGAGCTCATTCCCAAACGCCTGGCGATGAACAACCCGGATAAGATCGCCGTCGCGGTCGCGCACCCCATGCGCTTTCTTTCGCGCCTGACCGCGCCGCTGGTGGCGCTGTTGAGCGCCTCCACCGAAGCCGGTTTGCGCCTGCTGGGTGTCCGCCCGTCCGGAGAGCCGCCTGTAACGGAAGAAGAGATCAAGGTATTGATGGAGCAGGGCACCCAGGTGGGCGTTTTCAAAGCCGCCGAACAGGACATGGTCGAAAGCGTCTTCCGCCTGGGTGAACGCTACATCGACGCCATCATGACCCCGCGCACCGAGATCGAATGGCTGGACCTGGATGAGTCCTATGAAGATCTCCTGCGCCAGGTATTGGAAAGCCGCCATTCCCGCTTCCCAGTCGCGTCCGGTGGGCTGGATAACGTGGTCGGCATCTTGCGGGCGCGCGATTTGCTCATCTACAACGCCCAGGCGGGCAACGCCCAGACGGGCAACGCCCAGAAAGCCCATGCTCAAACCGGTGACGACCAGGACGAAAAGGCCGCCATCCAGGAACTGATGTCGCCGCCGCTCTTCGTGCCCGACAGCATGGCCGCGCTGAAAGTGCTGGAGATGATCAAGAGTTCCGGCGTGCACGTGGCGCTGGTCATCGACGAATACGGCGGGCTGCTCGGCATGGTCACGCTGTATGATATTCTGGCTGCCATCGTTGGCGAGATTCCCACCCAGGGCGAGGCCGAAGAGCCTGAGATCATCCAGCGCGAAGACGGCTCCTGGCTGTTGGATGGCCTGCTGGCCATCGATGAGTTAAAGGATTTGCTCGACCTCTCAGAGCTGCCGGACGAGGAGCACGTTGGCTACCAGACCCTGGGCGGTTTTATCATGAATCAAATCGGCTCCATACCCGCCGCGGGCCAACACTTCGAGTGGGGCGACTACCGCTTCGAGGTAATGGACATGGATGAGCGGCGCGTGGATAAAGTCCTGGTCAGCCCGGTCGAGAAGAAGAACCTTTGACATGATCCCAGTCTCACTCCAGATATCCGGTTTTCTCTCCTACAACCAATCCGTCACGATCGACTTCACCCAGTTCGATCTGGCCTGCATCTCCGGTGCCAACGGAGCCGGCAAGTCCTCACTGCTGGACGCCATCACCTGGGCCCTGTTCGGCGAAGCGCGCCGTCACGATGACGCCATCATCAACAGCCGCAGCAAATCCGCCGAGGTCATCCTCATATTCGATTACGAGGGGCATCGCTACCGTATCCAACGCGCCAAGACCGCCAACAAGGCCACCCTTCTGGAGTTCACCGTGCAGGACGACGGCAAATGGCGCCCGCTCACCGAACATTCGGTGCGCGAAACCGAAGAGCGCATCGTCCAGACGCTGCGCATGGATTACGAGACCTTTACCAACGCTTCCTTTTTCCTGCAGGGCCGCGCCGACCAGTTCGCCCAGCAGCGGCCTGGCGACCGCAAGCGCATTCTGGCCAGTATCCTGGGTCTGGAAGTGTGGGACAGTTATCGCGACGCAGCCGCTGAACGGCGCAAGCGCCAGGAAAGCGAACTGGCCATCATCGATGCCCAGTTGGAAGAGATCAATACCGAGTTGAGTGAGGAAGACCAGCGCCGCAAGAACCTGCGCCAGTTCGAAGAACAGCTCGCCCAGGCCGGCCAGCTTCGGAAGAGTATGGAAGAGTCCCTCGGTTCACTGCGCCGGCTGGCCGATTCGCTCGCCCAGCAGAAGAATATGGTCGACCTGTTGCAGAACCAGGTCGTCTCGGCCCGCCAGCGCCTTCAGGCAAACGCGGATCAATTGTCCGAACGGCGCGAAGAGCACGCCGCCAACCAGGCCCAGGTGGCCGCCGCCGCAGAAATCGAAGCCGATTTCAAACGCTGGCAGGAACTGCAGGCCGAACTGGGACGTCGCGATTCACAGGCGGCCAATTTCAACCAGTACCAGCAGCAGCGCTCCGGGCCGGTGACCGCCATCCAGACCGAACGCGCCCGCCTGGAACAGGAATCCGCCGGGCTGCTGACTCAACAGGGCCAGATCGAGGAAATCCAACAGGCCCTCCCCGGGCTGGACGAACAACTGGATGCCAGCGAGCAATGCGCGCAGGCCCTATCCGAAAGGCTCGACCGGCGCGGCGAGCTGGAAGAGCAGCGCCAGCAGCGCATCCAGCAGCAGGCTGACGCCCAATCCGAAAACAAGCGTCTGCGAGAAGAGATGCGGCTGCTTCGCGAGCGGATCGACCGGCTCGCGGAATCCAGCGGAGCCGCCTGCCCGCTGTGCGGCCAGCCGCTCAGCCCGGACGACCGCCTGGCCTTGATCGCCGATCTCGAATGCCAGGGCAAGGAAATGGGCGATCGCTTCCGCCAGAATCAGCATCTGGTGACCGAAAACGACGCCCTGCTGGCTGAGTTCACCGCCGAGGTGAATGCGCTGCGTCAGGTCGAGGCCGACCTGCGCAAACAGCAGGCCCAGCACGCCGCGCTGCAAACTCTGCGCGAACAAAACGCCGGGCGGATCGACGAATGGCAGTCCGGCGGCGCCAGACGTTTGTCGGAACTGAAGCGGATTCTGGAAGAGGAAGACTATGCGCATGAGGCTCGCGCCGAACTGGCCGGCGTCGATGCCGCCTTGCGCGAGCTGGGCTATGACGCCGCCGCCCACGACGAGCTGCGCCGCGAAGAATCCGCCGCCCGCGCCAGCCAGGAACGCCTGCGCAAACTGGAAGCCGCCCGCGCCGCCCTGGCACCCCTCGAACGCCAGATCGCCGGCCTGGAAAAACAGGTCGCGGCCGACGAAAAAGAGGTCACGGCCGCTGAAGCAAAATTTAACGAAGCCGACGGCCAATATCGCAAGGCCGCGGCCGCACTGCCCGACCTGAACGGCGCCGAAGACCAGGTGCGGGATCAGAAGGAACGCGAAAATCAGCTCCGCATGCAGGTGGGTATGGCCCATCAGCAGGTGGAAGTGCTCAAATCGGTGCGCGCCCGCCAGAAGAATCTCCGCGCCCAACGCGAAGACGCCACCCGCCAGATCGGCCAGCTCAGGCAGTTGGAACGCGCCTTTGGCAAGGACGGCGTGCCGGCCCTGTTGATCGAACAGGCCCTGCCGGAGATCGAGGCCCAGGCCAACGAAATCCTCGACCGGCTGAGCGCGGGCAGCATGTCGGTGCGCTTCGCCACCCAGCGCGATTACAAGGACAAGAACCGCGACGACAAGAAAGAGACGCTGGATATTCTGATCAGCGACACGGCCGGCACGCGCGAGTACGAAATGTTCTCGGGCGGCGAGGCCTTCCGGGTCAATTTCGCCATCCGCCTGGCGCTCAGCCGGGTGCTGGCCCAGCGCGCCGGCGCACGCCTGCAAACCCTGGTGATCGACGAAGGCTTCGGCAGTCAGGATGCCGACGGACGCCAGCGCCTCATCGAAGCCATCAACTCGGTCAGCCACGATTTTGCCAAGATTCTGGTCATTACCCACATGGAAGAGCTCAAGGACTACTTCCCGGCGCGCATCGAGATCGAAAAAACGGATTCGGGTTCCAGCGCGAAGGTCGTGGCGCCATGAGCATCCCGGTGCGCCTGGGCCTGGTGCAGCGGGTTCTGCCCGCCTACCGTGCGACGCTCTTCGACGCCCTGGCCAAAGACTGCCCGGACGGCCTGAGCGTTTTCGCCGGCCAATCCCGCCCCGAAGAAATGATCGAAAGCGGCGCGGGCCTGCAAATTGCCCGCCGGTTCCAGGCCCGCAACCTTCACCTGCCCTTCCACCTGTGCTGGCAGGCCGGCCTGATGAGCTGGTTGAATTCCTGGCAGCCGCAGGTGATCATCGTCGAGGCCAATCCGCGCTATTTGCATACTCCGGCGGCCGTGGGTTGGATGCACGCCCGCAGCCGCAAGGTGATCGGCTGGGGACTGGGCGCTCCAGGCCCGCAGACCGGGCTGCGCGGAGCAATCCGCCGGCGTTTCCTGAGCCAGTTCGACGCGTTGTTGACCTACAGCCAGCAGGGCGCCGCCGAATACCGTGCCGCGGGGTTCCCGGCGGATCGAATCTTTGTCGCGCCCAACGCCGCCACACCCCGACCCGTCAATCCGCCGCCGGTCCGCCAGGAAATCTTTGCCAACGGCCACCCGACGGTGCTCTTCGTCGGCCGGCTGCAGGCCCGAAAGCGCGTCGATGTGCTGCTGCGCGCCTGCGCCGCATTGCCCGCTTCCATCCAGCCGGCCGTGTGGATCGTCGGCGACGGCCCCGCCCGCGCCGAACTGGAAACCCTGGCCGGCCAGGTTTATCCGGCGGCGCAGTTCTTCGGCGCGCGCCACGGCGCCAGCCTGGACCCGCTTTTCGATGCCGCCGATTTGTTCGTCCTGCCGGGCACCGGCGGACTGGCCTTGCAGCAGGCCATGTCGCACGCCCTGCCGGTCATGGCCGCCCAAGCCGACGGCACGCAGGCTGATCTGGTGCGCTCCGCCAACGGCTGGCAACTCATCCCGGGCAGCCTGAACGACCTGACCCGCAGCCTGCAGCAAGCCCTCTCCGACGCGGCTCGCCTGCGCCGCATGGGGTTGGAATCCTATCGCATCGTCGCGGATGAAATCAATCTGGAACAGATGGTCAGCGTGTTCGCCCAAGCCGTTCACGCCGTTTTGGAGGGCTGAAAATGCATGTTTTTCTGGTCGCGGATGGCCGCAGCCCGATTACCCGGCGCTGGATCAACAGCCTGCTGGCCGCCGATGTTCGCGTCAGCCTGTGTTCTACTTTTGCCTGCGCGCCGGTCGAAGGCATCGCAGGGCTCCACATCCTGCCGATCGCCTTCTCCGGGCTGGCCGGCAGCCAATCCGCGAACGTCCAGCCTTCTTCGGCGCCGCGGCGAAGTCTCGTGTCACGCTTCCGCCCGCTCTTACTGAGCGCGCGCTACTGGCTGGGCCCACTCAGCCTGAAAATGCAGGTGAAAGCCTACCGAAAGCTCCTGGCGGCTGCCCAGCCCGACCTGGTGCACGCCCTGCGTATTCCCTTCGAGGGCATGTTGGCTGCCTCCACCCCGCCCGAACTGCCCCTGGCCGTCTCGATTTGGGGCAATGACCTGACCCTGCACGCCCGCGGCTCGCGGGAAATGGCCGCCGCCACCCGCCGCGCATTGCAGCGCGCGGACGCGCTGGTCGCCGATGCCGCTCGTGACCTGCGCCTGGCGGCCAATTGGGGTTTCGACCCGCACAAGCCCGAGCTGCTCGTTCCGGGCAGCGGCGGCATCGACCTGGCCGAGATCCAATCCCTGCGCGATCGGCCCCGCACCTCCAACCTGGCCGTCCCGGCCGGCGTGCCGCTGGTCGTCAATCCGCGCGGGTTCCGGCCCGGTTCGCTGCGCAACGATGTCTTTTTTCAATCCATTCCGCTGGTGCTGGAACGCCAGCCCAACGTTCATTTCGTGTGTCCATCCATGGCCGGGCAGCCCGAAGCGCTCGAATGGATCGAGCGCCTGAAAATCGCCCCGGCCGTCCACCTGCTGCCCACCCTGCCGCAGGCCCAACTCTGGGAACTCTTCCTGCGCTCGGACGTGTTCATCTCGCCCAGCGCGCACGACGGCACGCCCAATTCATTGCTCGAGGCCATGGCCTGCGGCTGCCTGCCGGTGGTCGGCGACATCGAATCGATGCGCGAATGGATCACCCCCGGCATCAACGGTCTGCTGGTCGATTCGAACCAGGCCCAGTCTTTGGCCGAAGCCGTGCTGCTGGGATTGGAAAATGCCGCCTTGCGAGCCTCGGCCGCCGGACAAAATTACCAGATCATTGCCGATCGAGCCGATGTTCACAGGGTTCGCCTGCAGGTGGTAGAATTCTATCAATCCCTGTTGCGAGCCTGATATTCGCGGGGAAGTGCACCGAAAGTTTGGTATTATTGATATCGTAGAGTATTTACCCATGACTGCTCATCCCCCCTCAACCTTACAAGACCGCATTCGCGGCGTGGCCGTCGGCGCAGCCATCGGCGACGCGTTGGGCATGCCGTTGGAATTCTGCCGCGCCACCCCAAGCGATCAACTGGTGCGCGACTTGCTTCCCGGGCGTCTGCCGGCCGGCAGTTTTACCGATGATACCGAAATGGCGCTGGCCGTTGCCGAAAGCTTGCTGGCTCGAAAACCACTCAACCCGGATGACCTGGGACAACGTTTCGTCAGTTGGTACCGGCTCGGCCCGCCCGACGTGGGGGTTTATACGTCCAGCGTACTCAGTCGCATCGCCGCCGGCGCATCCTGGGACCTGGCTGCCCAGGAAGTGCAACAGCGCCAGCCGGAATCGGCCGGTAACGGTTCACTCATGCGCAATTGGCCGATCGCCCTGGCGCATTGGAAATCCCAGGTCGAATGTCTGGCCGACAGCGTTCTGCAGAGCCGGGTGACCCATCCGCACACCGAGTGCGTGGCTGCCTGCGCCTTCGAAAGCGCCGTTCTCCTGGCGCTGCTGCACGGCGCGCGCCCGGTCGACGCGCTGGCTCGCGCCCGCCAACAGGTCGTCCTGCCGCCGGGACTGGCCGCCTTCGTCGATGAAGCCCCCCACCGTCAGCGCGAAGACCTGCGCAATACCGCCTGGGTGCGCCACACCCTGGAAAGCGCCATATGGGGTCTGCTGACCACTTCGAACTTCGAGGAAGCCGTCATTCAGGTAGCCAACCTGGGCGCCGATGCGGATACCTCGGCCGCCGTGGTGGGCGCGCTCGCCGGCGCAACTTACGGCCTGAGCGGAATTCCGCACCGCTGGGTGGAGCTGCTGCGCGGCGAATGGCCGTTGGGTTCCGGCAATATCCTGCGCGCCGCCGACTTTATCTCGCTGGCCGAAAAATTATCCGACATGGTCGTTTAAGCGGTCATCGCCGGCCTGAACATCGATCGATTCATACAGAGGGCCGGCCCGCAGGCCGGCCTCTGCTTGTTGTGGTCGACCTGCGGGCTGGCTGTATACGGCGCGCGAGTCGCCCATGAATTTTCGTATAAAACCTGTCCGCAACCAGGTTACTCTTCGCTCTTCACTCTTCGCTCTTCACTCTTCACTCTTCACCTTACTTCGCGAACTCGAACCTGGGAATTCCATTCCCGGCGGCCAGGTCGGCCAGCCACTGGTTCGAAGTGCCCACACTGCCCAGATAGAGCTTCCAGCCGGGCGGCGTGGCGCCATCGTTCTCCAGAAACAAAAACCGGTCGCCGTCCACCCAGGCCAGATCTGTCGGCGCCTGCGGCGCGCCCAATTGGATCGGCTCCTGGCCCGATTCGCCCAGGAAGGTCTGCCGCGCCGATCCCACTTCACCGTAGCGAGTCCACACAAAGCGCCGTGAATCCGTCGTCCAGGTGACCCAATTCAACGACCCGTGGGCATAGATTTCATCCGTTGCGCCGTCCAGACTGGCGATATGCAGGTCCTGCTGGCCGCCGCTGTCGGTGGCCTGGAAGTAGACCAACCATTGCAGGTCCGGCGAAATGGCTGCGGCCGGACCGAAGCCGTTCAGATGAAAATCGAGCACATGCGTCGATGTGCCGCTGGCAGCCTGAATTTCCCACACGCTGCTGGGTTCTTCCGGCTTTCCCAGGCGGTCTTCCGCCAGGATGATCACGCGCAGGCGCGAGCCGTCCGCCGACCAGACAGGTTGGGCGTAGAAAGGAGACTCGGTATACATCAGGACATTTCCGTACTTCAAAGCCGCCGGGCGGCGGTGGCTGCCGTCGCTGTTGATCAAATCGATCTGATCCGGTTTGACCAGGGCGATCTGGCTTCCATCGGGCGAATAGAAGTACATGCCCCCACCCTGCCCGGGTTCCAACAGGGTGCTCACCGCGCCGGTCGTGCCGTTTACCAGGCGCAGGTCATTGTTCATGTCCATGCCCGGCCCGTCGTACGTATTATGGGTGGTAAACACCGCCGTGTGACTGCCGGGCGCCCAACCCAACTGACTCGGGGCAACTCCGACCGCCTGATCCGGGCGCGGTAAAGCAGCGAAATCGTCCGCGCTCATCACCTGGTGTTCCTGGCTGCCATCCGTATTGATCAACCACAGGCTGTATTCGTTGAAAATATTGGCGCGCGAGAAGAAAACCTGACTGCCGTCCGGCGACAGGGCGAAATCGTTGATATCCGAACTGTCCGTCAACTGCTGTGAGCCGGCGCCGCTTTGCCAGAACCACAGGTTCGCTTGATCGTCCGTGTAGGCGATTTTTAGGTCCGTTTCCAACGCTGCGTCCGGCGGGGCAAGCGTGGGCTCGAGCGTGGCACCGCTTCCCTGCTCGGGCATGGAAACGGAGGTCGCGGTCATGGAAGGCTCCGGAGCAGGCGTTTCGATGGCGTTCAATCGAGCAGCGGAAGTTCCCGCGATCGCAGTCTGCATCGCCGAAGTTACAATTTCAGACTCGGTCGGCGGGGTGTTCGGCGTGCAGGCGGTAAAAAGCAGGAAAAGCGCGAGACAGGTCGTAAGGACACTTTTTTTCATGATGGTTGCTCCTTTGGGAAAATGCTTTCCGGGACGGCGCTCAAATCCTATTTTACACGGGATCGCTCGATAATTTGTGAGTCAAACCGCGCATTGCTTTGACTTGGATTTCACCCTACGCTATACTTATCCTTGCCTGAACAAAGATCGACCTATTCATTCTTCACAATTCGAAAATGGAGGTTAATTGAGTATGGCTGCTGAGAGTTCGTTCACGCTTACGTATGCCACCATGTTCAACCCGCCCGAAGAGTTGCACACGCGCTACGATGAAGCACTGGCCAGGTTCAAGCGCAATCTGGGCAAGGACCACGGGATGATCATCGACGGTAAGGATGTCTTCGCCGCCGAAAAATTCGAGGATCGCAATCCCGCCAACACCGATGAAGTCCTGGGTCTCTTCCAGAAGGGCAATGCCGAACACGCCAATGCAGCCCTCGCTGCAGCGCGCAGGGCTTTCCCCAAATGGAGCCACATGAAGTGGCAGGATCGCGTTGCACTGGTACGCAAAGCCGCCGACTTGATGAACGATCGCCTTTTCGATATCGGTGTGGTAATGTCCAGCGAAGTCGGCAAGAATCGCATGGAAGCCCTTGGGGATGCTGCCGAAACGGTCGCCCTCTTCCGCTATGCCTGCGACCGGATGGAAATCAACAACGGTTTCACGGTGAAACTGGGTACAGATCCCTTGATTGGATTCGAATCGACCAATGAATCCGTCCTGCGGCCGTACGGCGTCTGGTTGGTCATCAGTCCCTTCAACTTCCCCGCGGCGCTCACCGGCGGTCCCACCGCTTCGGCGCTGGTGGCCGGCAACACCGTTGTCATGAAACCCGCCACGGACACGCCCTGGACGGCCCGCCTGATCGCAGAATGCCTGCGCGACGCCGGCGTCCCCGAGGGTGTCTTCAACTACGTCACCGGTCCCGGCTCCACATTGGGCCAGGCGTTGATCGAGAATCCCGAGATCGACGGCATCACGTTCACCGGTTCTTATGACGTCGGCATGAAAATTTACCGCGACTTTGGCAGCAGCCGCTGGGTGCGCCCCACCATCCTGGAGTTGGGCGGCAAGAATCCGGCCATCGTCACCCAGAACGCCAACCTGGAAGACGCTGCGATCGGCATCACCCGCTCGGCCTTCGGCCTGCAGGGCCAAAAATGCTCGGCCTGCTCGCGCGTCCTCATCCATGAATCGGTCTACGACCAGCTCGTCAGCCGCATGGTGGAACTGACCAACAAGTTCACCATTGGTGATCCGACCGACCGCAGTGTGTATCTCGGCCCGGTGGTCAACAAAGGCTCATACCGTGACTATCAGGGTTTCAGCGAAGAACTACACCAGGATGGGCATATCCTGACCGGCGGCAAGATCCTCATCGAAGGTGAATACGGCAAGGGCTACTTCTGCGCGCCGACGCTCGCCGAACTGCCCTTCACGCACCGCCTGTGGCAGCATGAAATGTTTGTTCCCATCACCACCGTTGGCAAATACAGCGATCTGAATGAAGCGATGAAGATCGCAAATGAAGTCTCGTACGGGTTAACGGCCGGCTTCTATGGTTCGGAAGATGAAAGAGAATGGTTCTACGACAACATTCAGGCCGGCGTAACCTACGGAAACCGCCCGCAGGGTGCCACAACCGGCGCCTGGCCTGGTTTCCAACCCTTTGGCGGCTGGAAGGGCTCGGGCTCGAGCGGCAAGAATTCCGGCGGCGTTTACTACCTTCAACTGTACATGCACGAGCAAATCCGCAATCGGGTTCGCCGCGGCTGATCGTTTCAAATCAAGGCCGGGCGGCGCTCCCGCCCGGCCTGCCTTTGATTGGTTGATCCATGACCCTCGTTAACCGGGTGGGGACATTCTTCGTATGGATTGGCGCAGGCGGGGTGATGATTTTCATCCTCTCCGACCTGGCGCACACACCCATTCCAGCGCTGCTGTTCAGCGGGCTGGCCAGTATCGTCCTGGGATGCTTCCTGTGGTGGCGTGATCCGCGCCCACCTGCGCAACCCAGCGGCCGCTTTCGCATTTTGAAAAAACGGGCGAATTCCAAGGAACAGGCGCAAGGCAGCCCCCGTCGACAAAATCGAAATCATGAGGCCGAACCGCCCACCCCTACCCGGCAAGAATGAAAGAATCCTCCATGTCCAAACTGTGTTCGCTCAAAGAAGCCATTGCCCAGAATGTCCACGACGGCGATTGCGTCTATGCCGCCGGTTTCACGCACCTGATTCCCTTTGCCGCCGGGCATGAAATCATCCGTCAGGGGCGCAAGGATTTGACCCTCGCGCGCGCGACCCCCGATCTCATTTACGATCAAATGGTGGCCGCCGGCTGCGCCAAAAAAGTGATCTATTCTTACATTGGCAATCCGGGCGTAGGTTCGCTGCGCATCATTCGCAGCGCCCTGGAAACCGGCCGCCTGGAATTCGAAGAATATTCACACTTCGGCATGATCTCGCGCCTGCAGGCCGGCGCCTCCGGGCTGCCCTTCATGCCCATGAACCAGACTGCGGCCACCGATCTGGAACGGGCCAACCCCCAGTATAAGCGCGTGACCGATCCATATTCAGGACGCGAAGTGGTCGTCGTCCCGGCGCTCACCCCGGATGTGGCCATCATCCATGTGCAGCGCTGCGACGAACGCGGCAACGCCCATATCTGGGGCATCCTGGGCGAGCAGAAAGAAGCCGCCTTTGCCGCCAAACGCGTCATCCTGACCGCGGAAGAAATCGTCCCGGAAGAAATCATCCGTTCCGATCCCAACCGCACCCTGATCCCCGAATTCGTCGTCTCGGCGGTTTGCCACGTACCCTATTGCTCGCATCCATCCTACACGCAGGGGTATTACGATCGCGACAACGCCTTCTACCTGGAATGGGATAAGATCAGCGAAACGCCCGAATCCGTTCAGGCCTGGCTGCAGGAATGGGTTTATGGCGTGGCAGATCGGGATGAATATTGGCAAAAATTAGGCAGCGAAACGCACCAGCGTCTAAGCGTCCCGCCGTTGTATGCCGCGCCGGTTAATTATGGGGAGTACTGAAATGGCGACTTGCACTGCATCTGAATTAATGACCGTTCATGCCGCCCGCCTGCTGCGCGACGGCGATGTGGTGTTCGTCGGCGTTGGGCTGCCCAATCTGGCCTGCAACCTGGCCCGCCGCACGCACGCCCCCAATCTGGTGATGATCTACGAGGCCGGCGTCATCGGCGCGCGCCCGGCGCGCCTTCCGCTTTCCATCGGCGACCCCACCCTGGTCACCCGGGCCACCTCGGTGTGCAGTATGTATGACATCTTCACCTTATACCTGCAACGCGGGAACGTGGACGTGGGCTTCCTGGGCGGCGCCCAGATCGACCGCTTCTGCAATATCAACGCCACCGTCATCGGCGATTACGACCATCCCAAAGTCCGCCTGCCGGGTTCCGGTGGCAGCATGGAAATCGCCGGTTGGGCCAACCGCTGCTACATCATGACGCCCCACCAAAAGCGCCGCTTCCCGGAGAAGGTCGATTTTGCGACATCCGCCGGTTTCCTGAACGGGCGGGCGCAACGCGAAGCCGCTGGCGTACGCGGCGGCGGTCCGCAGGCCGTGGTCACCAACCTGGGCTTCATGGAACCGGATGAAAACGGCGAACTGGTTCTGACGGCCCTGCACCCCGGCGTAACCGTCGAGGAAGTCAAGACAAACACCGGCTGGGATTTGAAAGTAGCCGGCAACCTGCGTATCACCGAGCCCCCCACCGAAGACGAACTGCGTTTATTGCGAGAACTGGATCCCCAAAGGATCTATCTTTCCTGAGGTTAAAGCGGGCCTGGCGCTGAACGGCCCAGGCCCGTCAAGTTCTTATCCATAGGAGGCGTGCCATGAGTGAAACAATAGAAGTTCTGATGACCCTGCCGTATCCCGCGGAACAAATCGCCAGGCTGAAGGCGATCTCCAGCCGCCTGAACATCACCGTCCTTCCGGTCATCAAGGCCGAGGAAATCCCGTCGGAAGTGTGGGCGCGGACCGAGGTGCTTTACACCGACCGGGTGCTTCCCACGCCCGCCCAGGCGCCCAATTTGCGCTTCATTCAATTCCATTACGCGGGCGTCGATTTCGCCGCCGAGTCGCCCATCCTGCACAAACCGGATGTCATCGCGGCCACGCTCAGCGGCGCAGTCAGTCCGCAGGTGGCCGAGTACGCGGTGACGATGATGATGGCGTTGGGACATCACCTCCCGGATCTCATGGCAAACCAAACCAGAGCCGAATGGCCGCAGGAACGTTGGGACCAACTCGCCCCGGCCGAACTTCGCGGCAGCACCGTTGGCCTGGTGCCTTACGGCAGCATCTCACGCGAAATCGCCCGCCTGCTGGTACCCTTCGACGTCACCATTCTGGCCGCCAAACGCAACGCCATGGATCCAACCGATCGCGGCTATATGCCGGAAGGGTTGGGGGACCCGGAAGGCAACCTGTTCAAGCGTCTGTATCCGATCGAAGCGCTCAAATCGATGCTCAAGGAGTGTGATTTCGTGGTGATTTCGCTTCCCCTCACGCCCGAGACGCGCGGTCGGATTGGGGCGGAAGAACTGGCAGCCATGAAACCCGGCGCTTACCTGGTCGACTGCGGGCGGGGTTGGGTGATCGACCAGCCGGCGCTCATCCATGCCTTGCAGGAAAAGCGCATCGCTGGCGCCGCCCTGGATGTCTTTCCGCAGGAGCCCCTCCCGGCCGACAATCCGCTCTGGCGAATGGCCAATGTGATCGTCACCCCCCACATCGCCGGCGTCAACAGGAATTATGACCTTCACGCCGCGACCATGTTCGGTGAAAATCTGCGCCGCTATATCGACGGCGCCGGAATCTATAACCGTTTTGACCCCGAAAAAGGGTACTGATTTTAGGGGTACAGGTGTTATAAATATCCGTATATGACCTCTCGTCCTCACATTCACAATATTTTCTTCGATCTCGGCAGCACGCTCATGTACTATGACGGCGCCTGGCCGGAGGCGTTATTGGAATCCGCCCACCAGCTCGGCGACGCCCTGGAACAGGCCGGCTACCGGCTCGACTGGCATCCGTTTCTGGAGGAATTCCACAGCCGCATGAACGCGTATTTCGTCAAACGCGACAAGGAATTTCTCGAATACACAACCGAATTCATCCTGAAAACCCAACTGGCTGATTTCGGCCATCCGGACGTACCCATCGACGTCGTTCGCGGCGCGTTGGCAAAAATGTACGCCGTTACGCAGGCGCACTGGCACATCGAGCAGGATACCCTGCCCACCCTGGAAGCTTTGAAGAAAGCAGGCTTCCGTCTGGGATTGATTTCCAACGCCGGCGACGCAGCCGATGCCAACACGCTCATCGATAAAGCCGAAATTCGACCTTACTTTCAAACCATCCTGATTTCTGCCGAGGTCGGATATCGCAAACCGGCGGCTCGCATCTTCGAGATGGCGCTGGAGGAGATGAAAGCCATCCCCGAAGAATCGCTGATGGTCGGCGATTTGCTTCAGGCGGATGTCGTCGGTGCGCACAATCAGGGCATGCGGGCGGTCTGGATCGCGCGCCGGGTGGACACCCCCGAAAACCGCGCGCTGGCCGGGCAGATCAAGCCGGACGGCATCATCGAGTCTCTTGCTGAGCTTCCACCTTTGGTGGAGCGCTGGAACGCAACCAGGTAAATAAAAAGCCGTCCGATCGTATATTCGGACGGCTTTTTTCTTCCAAAAATTCACTTTATTCAGGTAGCTTCAGAAAAACCCAGTATCCGGGTTGAGCCGAGAGAATTTCAGTCTTGTTCTTGCCGTCCAATCCGCTTTCGTACAGCGTGGAGGTCGTCTGGTCGGCAGTCGGGGCGCTGAAGTAGATCAATTTTCCGTTCTGAAAATTAAAGGAAGTCACATCCCCATCCAACTGCGTACTCGCGCCGCTGAAATCGGCCGAGCTCAAATTGCCGGTCATCTGGCCGCTTTCGGCGTACTGGACGTAGATCAACTTATCGCTGTCCGGTGTAAAGGCATACGAATACGCGTTCTGGCCACTGGCGATCAACGTTCCGGGTTGGCCGGAAAGATCCGAGACGTACAGGCTCAGGGTATCATTTTCAGACACCATATACGCCATGTGTTTTCCGTCCGGTGAGAAGGTCACCGCCATTTCGCCGTACATCTGGTGCAGGAAGATGGCCTCCGAGAAGAACTCGCCGTATACATTGCTGGCCAGTTGAGTCACGGATAAGTCGTCGGGGTTGATTTTATACAGGTCATAACCCGTTGCGGCTTCATTGGCGTCCATGACCAGAAGGCTCTTTTGATCCGGCATGATGCTCATCACACCGAAGAAGCTGATGGGCTGCTTGAAGGTGTAAACAACCTTGGGATTGCTGCCATCCAATCCCATGTGATAGATATAAACGCTTCCGTTCTTTTGCAAGACGAAATAGATGCTGTTATCCGGTGAAACAATGTCCGCTCCGGATAATACATCTTCGCTGCTCTCCGGTGTAAACAGCACCGTCTGTTCTCCGGAGGGAATCGCGACGCTCACCAGAGCAGCCGGATTGCCAGTGGTCGGGTCGAGAGAATAGGCCAGGAAATGCCGGCTGTCCGGCAGTATCTCAGAAAGGATCATGTTCTCCGCAATCATGACCGTGGCGGCCTGATTGTTGACCACGATGGCATTCAAAGTCGCGCCCGAAGTCGCGATACTGGTATACCCAAAATACTGGCCATCCGGAGAGAAGGATTGGAAATTGCCGGCCACCGTCAAAGGTAGGGGCGCTTCGGTGGCGGTGTTGGACACGCCATCCTGGACATTGGTCAGTAATAATTTTCCGCCGCCCGTTAAATCGGCGTCCGCGAACAACGCCAACTGCCCGGTTGAACTCAGGTAAGAATGGCCGGAGCGAATCGAATACGGCGCAATCGCCAGGCTGGTCGAACCCCCTCCAAGTGGAGTGGCTTTCTTGCCGCTTTGTTCGAGCACGCCGATCTGGCTAAATGGGACCGCCTGGTCGCTCAAAACAGCGTACAGCATGGGCTTCTTCTCGCCTGTACCCTGTCCTTTGAAGATGAACAGCGCGGCCGCGACCAACCCGACGATCAATACGGCAACAACCCAACCCCAAATCGATGTGTGAGCCTTTTTTTCCGGCGTAATCTCGGGCTGCTTGACGATCAGTGAAGCGCCGCAATTACTGCACGTTTCCTGGCCGGCTTCATTCTCGAATCCACATTGCGGACAAATCATGACTTCCTCCATGAGATAATCTACATCTATTGTAATCGGTATTGCCGGAAGCGTAAAACATAACAGCTCTGCAAATTCCATTTCCATTCGCATGGGGTAGAATTGTCCAATGCATGCTTCCAAATTCCTTTATCGGCCGTTAATGTTTATTCAGAAAATTCCCCGAAAAACCCTGGCGTACATTTCCATGGGTGTGGGTGTCCTGGCGCTTAGCCTCTCCGCCCTGTTCGTCCGCTGGTCTCAGGCGCCTGGCACGGTCACAGCCTTTTATCGGATGACGATCGCCGGGCTGGTTCTGCTGCCGTTCTTTCTGCGTCTGCCGGCTTCGGACCGCAAGCGATTGAATTCTTATTGGTACTTGCCGCTCATCGCCGGACTGTGCACGGCGATGGATCATGGGATGTGGAGCACCTCCATCGGCATGACGCGGATCGCCAACGCGACCTTGATGAACTACATTTCCCCCCTGTGGGTGGCGTTGTTTGCCTGGCTGGTGTGGCACGAGAAGCTGTCCGGCAAATTCTGGGCCGGGCTGGCGGTGACGCTGCTGGGAACGGTCGTGTTTTTCAACGGCAGGGAAATGCAGGGCCTCAGCATGAATGCCGGCGATCTGCTTGCCATTGGTTCCAGCCTTTTCTACGCGTTTTATTTTCTGGTGACTCAACGCAGCCGCACCCACCTGCGCACCCTGGCCTATCTGGTGCCCGTCAACTGGGTCGCTGCGCTGGCGTTGTTAGGTTTCAATCTGGCCAGCGGACACGCTCTCACCGGTTATCCCACTGCCACGTGGCTGACCTTTCTGGGCGCGGGATTGATTTCTCAAACCATCGGCTATTTTTCGATGAGCTTTGCCCTGGGCAGTCTGCCGGCGTCGATCGTCTCGCCTACCATGATCGCGGCCCCCGTGTTTACCACGCTGATGGCCATTCCATTTGCGGGTGAAATGCCGCAGATCAATCAATGGATTGGGGGGCTGATCCTCTTGGGAGGGATTTATTGGGTAAACCGGGCGCAGTGATCTGCTCGATAAATACTTCCACCACGGTCGGGTCGAACAAGACGCCGGCATTCTGGCGAATATACAGCTCGGCTCGCTCTTCATCCCAGGCCGCACGGTAGGGTCGATTCGAGAGGAGCGCATCCCATACATCCACCACGGCGAAAATGCGCGCCGCCAGGGGAATTTCTTCGCCAACCAACCCGCGCGGATAGCCGCTTCCGTTCCAACGCTCGTGATGACAATAGGGAATATCCAGCGCCGACCGCAAGAAGGAAACGCTGGAAAGTAATTCATATGCATATTGCGGATGTTTGCGCATGATTTCCCATTCTTCCGGCGTCAGGGGGCCGGTCTTGAACAGAATGGCGTCCGGGACCGACATCTTGCCGATATCATGCAGCAAGGCGCCGCGCTGAAGTTGGATCTGCGCTTTTTCCGGAAATCCCATCGCCTTGGCAACGGCCAGGGTCAGCCGCAACACGCGCTGTGAATGGCCTTCCGTATCCACATCCCGCAATTCCAAGGCGCGCGCCCAACCTTGAATGGTTGCATCATAAGCCGCGATCAATTCCTGGTTGGTCTTCTCCACCCGATCCATCAGCGAAGTATTATCGATCGCGATGGCAGCCTGGTCGACCAGGGCCTCGAAAAAGCTGATCCATTCCGGATCGGACGGTAAAGGTTTCCGGTTGAAAATCTCCACCACGCCCAAAACCTGCCCTTTCGCAATCAGGGGCGTGCAATAATAGGCAATGAAGCCGGCTTCCGCGATATCTTTCTTGTTAAGCAGAAAATCCGTCTTTTCCTCATTCTGCAGGACGTACATGGGCTTCCAGTGCAGCGCGCACCAACCGGCGTATTCTTCACCCAGTTTGACACTTGTCCGCCTGGCCTTGTCGGCATCCATGCCCTTCTGAGCCCGATAGACCAGGTGCTGGTCGGAATTCAACAGCAGCAACAGACACGCATCCACCTTCAATTCGCTGACGATCTTTTCGAGTAGCACATCCAGGACCTGGTCGAGGTCCATGCTCGCCGCGATGGTCATATCCACCACCCGCAAAGTAGCCAGGCGTTGCAATTGCTGCCGGGCATGTTCCTCGCTGCGCTTCTTCTCGGTAATGTCGCGAAGGATGGTGAGAATGCACTCTTCATCGCGAATATCGATGATCCGGCTGGAAATCAGGCAATAGCGGATTTCTCCGCTCTTGATCCGAATTCTGCTTTCCATATCGATCACCTGGCCGTTAAGGCGCAGTTGTTCCAATAACCAATCCCGATCCTCGATCTGGGCCCATAGATCGATCTGATGGGTGTCTTTTTCGTGCAGTTCTGCAGCCGAATAGCCTGTCAGCGACAAAAACCCTTCGTTCACTTCGATCAACCGCCCGTCCTGTCGAGTAGTTATCGCAACCGCGTCCGGGAAAATCCGAAAAATCGTCGAATATTTCTCCTGCGATTCCACCAACGGATCCAACGCCGCCGGGTGCTCCGTGAGTTCGGTTACGCCGTTCGGCTGGGCGGATTCTGCGTCTCTATGAAATGTTGCCAGGCGAGGTTTCAGATGGTGCCGGGACCTCCACGACCCAATCACTGCCAGGCAAATCACAATCCCAATCAGGCCCGGAATAAATGGATGATGGACCACGAGCTGCCAGATATGATTTACGCCCCACATAATCGTGTCCATCGGACTGCTTCTCGCCGCCAGTTAAATCCACCCATGGATGATTTCTCCCGTAGAATACGCCAACCGATCGATAAATTCCTGAACAGGTTAGGTGATCGATCTTGTTAAGAGAAATCTTAATTTTTGTTAACTTTTATTCATAAGTATACACGGAATATTTGGATAGCCGGTTTCGGTTGGCATACAATTAGCTTAAATAATTGTAACTTGACAGAGAGCGCGGGAATCTCGAACGGCCTTGGAAAGGAAAGACCTGCCTGTGGTAGAATGACGATTATGGATCTCTTCGAACACGCCATGCATGAACGGATGGTGCATGAAGCACCACTTTCAGCGCGCATGCGGCCACGCACATTGGATGAATTCATCGGGCAGGAACATATCATCGGCCCCGGTAAGCTTCTGCGGCGCGCGATCGAAGCGGATCGCCTGTTTTCATCGATCATCTTCACCGGGCCGCCCGGCACCGGGAAGACCACCCTGGCGCAGGTCATCGCTAACAGTACCCGGGCTCATTTCGAAACCATTTCAGCCGTACTGGCCGGCGTGGCTGAACTGCGCCGCGTCATCCAGGAAGCCGGTGAACGCCGTCGCCTTCACGGCCAGCGCACCATCCTGTTCATCGACGAGGTTCATCGTTGGAACAAAGCTCAACAGGATGCCCTGCTGCCGCACGTCGAAAACGGCATGGTAACGTTGATCGGCGCGACGACCGAAAATCCTTATTTCGATGTCATCTCCGCGCTGGTATCGCGTTCGCGGGTATTTCAATTACAACCGCTCACCGAGGCGAATCTCAACGCCATTCTGGATAACGCCCTGCAGGATACGGAACGCGGCTACGGCAACCGGAACGTCCGGCTGGATGAAGATGCCCGCGAACACCTGTTGAGCCTGTCCGGCGGCGACGCGCGCAACCTGCTCAACGCCCTGGAGCTGGCCGTCGAGACCACGACGCCTTCCTTGATCGATGGCAGTATTCATGTGACGCTGGATGTCGCCCAGGAATCCATTCAAAAGCGGGCCGTCATCTACGACAAATCCGGCGACGCTCATTACGATACCATTTCGGCTTTCATTAAATCCGTGCGCGGCTCCGATCCGGATGCCGCGCTGTACTGGTTGGCCAAGATGCTGGCAGCCGGCGAAGATCCGCGTTTCATTCTCCGACGTCTGATCGTACTTTCGGGTGAGGATATCGGCCTGGCGGATCCGCACGCGATTCAGGTCGTCACCTCGGCTGCGTACGCTTTCGAATACATCGGCCTGCCGGAAGGCATCTATCCCATCGCGGAGGCCACCCTTTATCTGGCGACGGCCCCCAAATCCAACTCGGCCGGAGCCATTTTCGCTGCTCAAAAGCTCATCGAAGAAGAGGGTGTCGGTCCGGTCCCCGTCCATCTCATGGACGCCAACCGGGATGCCAAGGGGCTGGGGCATGGGAAAGGTTATCAGTACCCGCATTCCTTCCCCGGCCATTTCACCCCGCAGCAATATTTACCCACCGCCCTGCTTGGCAGGACCTTCTACCACCCATCCGATCAGGGATATGAATCACAAATAACCGAACGCCTGGAACGCTGGCGCAAACTGCAGGCGGAAGGGTTGGGCTACGACACCCCCTCCGATCCATCCGAAAAGGACGAGCATGCCGATCCTCCTGCTGATTCGTCACGCTGAGAACGACGTCCTCAAAACGCGCATCGCGGGCCGGATGCCGGGCGTGCATCTCAACGCGAAGGGTTACCGGCAGGCGCAGGCGCTGGCGCAAAGCCTGGCCGATGCTCCCCTGACCGCCATCTACAGCAGCCCCATGGAACGGGCGCTCGAAACCGCCGCTCCCCTGGCCGACCGGCATCATCTGGAAGTCCAGGTGCATCCTGACCTGATCGAAGTGGATTACGGCCGCGTTCAAGGGCGGACCTACAAACAACTTGGGCGGACGAAATTGTGGAAGCTGGTGCATGAAAAACCATCGGCTGTGCAGTTTCCGGAGGGCGAATGCATGACGGCAGTGATGCAGCGCACGGTGGCCACCCTGGAAAGCCTCGTGGGACACCACGCGGATAACCACGTCATTGCTTGCGTCACCCACGGCGATTTGATACGCCTGGCAATCGTGCACTATCTGGGTTTGCCGTTGGATGCCTATCACAGCTTTTCGATCTCCACCGCCTCCGTCACCGTAGTGGCGCTGGAAAACGGCTGCGCCCGGCTTCTCAATATCAATCAGGTCACCAGCCTGGAATGGCCCAATAAGCCCTGATCGACCTCGATTCTGGCAGGCCATAACCGGGTCCACCTATTCGGGGCTATCCGATCAAACAGCCAACCGTGTTATGGATAAACCGTTCCTTTGGCTAATACGCTCCTGGATCAAACTCGGTTATGATTAATCCATGGAGGAAGCCATGGAAGATCTCAGCCAGAATGATATTCGTATTCTCCTGAAGACATTCGGCATCCAGGCCAATGAAGCCATCCTGAGTCACCTGATGAATGCTCAGACCGGCAAGCCGCTCCTCCTGCGTATCACACTGGAAGACCTGACAGATTACGGCGATCGGCCGCCAAAAGCCCCCCTTCACCTGGAAGTGGAAGGTCAGGTTCGCTGCTAGCCCGTTCTTATCGCACACATCGCAACGGGAGGAAATATCATGAAAAACCGCGGAATTCTTGTCTTAGCCGTCATTCTTATCGTTTCCGGCATCATGCTGCTGCTCAGCTCCTTGTTTCACATCGATTCCTGGGCGATTTGCTTTCCGACGATCCTGATCCTGCTGGGTCTGTTCGCCATCTTTCGTCCCAAACTTCAGGGGGAATATTCCGACATCGAATTCACCCTGCTGGGCGACATGCGCCGCCGGCCAACCGGTGTGCTTCAGAGCAAGGAATACTGGTTGATCGTTGGCGATCTGGACATGGACCTGACCTCTGTCGAACTGCCAGTCGGCGAGACGACCCTGCGCATGGTGGGTTTCGTCGGCGATCTGAACTTTATGCTGCCCGCGTCCACGGCAGTCTCCATGACGGCCGGTGCCATCGCGGTGGATGCCAAGATCGATGGTCGCAAGCAGGAAGGCGTCTTCACGCCGGTCAACTACGAAACGCCCGGTTACGCCCAGGCCGAACGCCGCCTGCGCCTGGATATCTCGATGTTCGTCGCGGATATCGACCTGCGCAGTCTGTAAAATACCCCGACTGGCTGTTTTTCAAGAGACAGTTATCATCACCACGGACGCCTTCTGGATTTTTCGACCGGACGCGCTATCCCCAAGACAAGTCAATTGGTTGTAGACTTTTAGTAGAGCAAACGGCGCCCGAAATAAGGGCGCCGTTTATATTGGATCATTCCATTGTCTATGGGAATAAGGTTTGAGGAATCCTCACTCAAGGATCCTTTTGCCCGGGCGAGTTCCCGCGGCCAACCGCATCACTCATCACTCATCCCGTAAAATAAAAGTGAGCGTGGAGGGGCTCGAACCCTCAACCAATGGCTTAAAAGGACAAAACCCGAAAATCACTTTACCCATCCAAAAGCCTGCCATTCTTGCCTTGTCCATTGGACAAAGAACAAGTATAGTCTCTTGGATGCGGCCATAAAAGGTCAGTCATCACATGCTCGGTCAATATCACCTGCGATCTTTATTCATGATATCTCAGATCCTCTATATTCCCACACCTCTTAATAAATTCTTCCATTTCATCTCTTCTGGGGAAGGAGGGAATGGACCCTGGGCGGGAAACGGACAATGCAGCTGCGTAATTCGCCCAGGCCATCGCATCCTGAATTTTTTTCCCTTCAGCAAGGGCGAGAGTGAACGCACCGATAAATGTATCGCCGGCGCCAGTCGTATCGACTGCTTTTACAGTTACCGATCCAACTCCAAAACTATCTTTCCCTTCATCGCACAGCGCTCCTTTTTCCCCCAGCGTGATAATGACGGTTTTGACCTGATATTTCTCGCGCAGGATCTTCGCCAATTCTGCCGGTTCTACCTCGTCCTGGACGGAATGACCGGCCAGAATCTTGGCTTCCGTTTCGTTCGGGATCAGAATATCGATATAATCCAGGACGCCGATGGACTCTTGAGCCGGAGCTGGATTGAGGATGGTCTGCATCCCCAGGCTCTTCGCCAGCCTGGCCCCTTCAAGCGCCGTCGGGATGGGAATTTCGAAACCGGTAATGAAATACTTGCCACCTTTGAAATCTTCGATGCACGGCTTGACTTCTTCAAATTTCAGGGTTGCCCGGATGCCCGGGACGCTCACGATGGCGTTGTTTCCGTTATCATCGACCATGATCATCCCGGCGCCGGCCAGTTGATAATCCATGCGCAGCAAATGGGTGATATCGACATGATCATCGATCAGCCACTGTTTGGCTGCATCGGATTGTTCATCCGTGGCGATCTTGCCGATGAACCCTACGTTCCCACCCAGCCGGCCGATCACCATGGCCTGATGGGAACCTTTGCCGCCATCCTTGGCAATTTTGAAACCCGTCGCGATGACCGTCTCGCCGATAACCGGAATATGATGTACGCGAACCTGGCGCGCGCCGCAGCCGTGATGCCCTAAAACAACAATCTCTGGAGCTCTTGTCATGTCTTTTGTCTCAGTCCTGTGGAGGTAAAGGCGAAGCAGCCGTATTTTTATCGCAGAGCAATAAAACTTCAGCGACTTTATCGGTGAAGAGTGTGGCCGGATATTCGACAGTGGGTTCATTGAACATCAAGACGCGCACCGCGGTCCGCTTCCAGGCGCCGGTGGTGCTGAGGAAGACAACCTTTTTCGTGTGCAACATGGATTTGAAGCCGATGCTGACTGCCAGCGGCGGGTTGAACTGCGTGAGGCCGCCAAATTTGCGCTGGGCTGTGGCTATGGTCGTATCCACATTGATCGGATAAATGCGGGTTTTCATCTGGCAATATTCTTCTTCTGTGACGGAGAACCAGGGCGAAAGCGGCGCTTCGCAGTAGGCAACCAAACCGCGGAAGCCCAATCCGGCAAAAACGGTGTCCAATCCGCCCAGGGATTCCACAGCTTCATCCATGGCATCCAGATTGTTATATTCGGGACGGTAACGCTGTTCCACCGGGACGGTCAATTCAGGATCGATCTTGTTGTAGAAAACCCGGTCGAACTTCGCCGCCAGATTAAAATAGGGATTCTCTTTTGGAAAGGGCCGGCAGTTCCAATCCAGATAATCATCCATTTGGAAAATATGCAGATTCTTCAGGCTGACCCGTTCGCGATTGACGTAATCGATGAAGATCTTATATTGATCGCTTGGGCCAACCGGCAACACCCAGCGTGTGGGTTTGCCCATTTGATTGTTCGCAAACACCTCGTCGATCATGATTTGAGCAACGTGCTCATAGACCTTCTTGCTTTCCTCATAGATATTGATTCGAATGCGAGAATCCGGATGATTTTCAAGTTCCTCAACGGGAATGCGGCAATACTCGAACATCTTCTTCTTATCCATATGCGATGTCATCTTTCAACCTCTTTTCCTTTTTGGATCGAATTACCCCTTCATAGCCCCGGCGGTCAAGCCACGGATGAATTGCTTGGACATGAGTAAATACAGAATGATCATAGGTATAGAGGCCAGCGTCAGAACACTCAGGATGTTTGTCCAGTTTGCGGAGAATTCACCGAACAGAAGGGAAACACCCAGGGGAACGGTTCGAACGCTTTCCTGCCGGAGCAAGATCAACGGCCACCAGAAATCATTCCAAATGGGAATCATGTTAAAGATCGCGACTGTAGACAAGGCCGGGCGAATCAGCGGAAGAATAATTTTCCAGAAAATGGTGATTTCCGAGGCGCCATCGATACTGGCCGCATCGATCAATCCCTTGGGCAGGCTCCGGATAAACGCGGTCAGCACCAGAATGGATACGGGTATACCCGAAGCGACGTATATGGGAATCAGGCCATAGGTTTTATTGTTCAATCCCAGGGAAATAATGATTTTTACGACACTCATGGTCCCAAGCCGGATCGGAATCATCATGCCGATGATAAAGAAGAAATATAGCGCATTCGACAGGCGGCATTTCCAGCGCACGAGGGCATAGGCTGCCAGCGACCCGAACAGCAAGATCAGGCTCAACGATACAACGGTGATGAACAGGCTGTTGAGAAAGAACACGCCAAAATTACCCATCTCAAGGGCGTTCTTGTATCCCTCAAGTGTGAATACTTTGGGAAGTGAAAATGGATCGGTAAAAATCTCGTGTTGGGTCTTAAAGGAATTGACGATCATCGTCCAGAGCGGGAAGAACACAATCAAGACCCATGCCACCAGGAATACATAAGCGATCACTTTATCAAGGTAATTCTTAATCTTCATAGGATATCCTTACTGTTCATATTCCTGCTTGCGAGTGAGATAGAGCCAGGCAATGACGCCGAATAGAAGGATCACAAAGATGACGACGGCAATGGCCGCGCCCAGACCCGGAATGACAAGGCCGGTAAAGGGTTCGCCGCCGATGCCCGTCCGGTAAAAGAAGGTCCCCATGATATCGGTTGCGCCCAAGGGATCTCCACGCGAGGATTCCATGGAGTAGATAATATCAAAGGCCGTAAAATTACTCATGAAGGTCATGATGGTATAGATGCCGATCACGGGCGCGATCAGCGGAAGTTTGATCAGCCAAAACGTCTTCCAGGAAGACGCGCCATCGACCTTCGCGGCATCCAGAAGTTCCTCGGGGATACCCAACAAGGCTGCCAGGAACAGCATCGTTGGCATGCCGATCCATTGCCAGGAAGAAACCAGGGAGATGGTCACCATTGCGAACTTGGGATCACCCAACCAGGGCTTGACCCAAGATTCCAGACCGATGGAATTGAGCAGGCTCGGGACCGCGCCCCACTGCGGGTTTAAAATCAAACGCCAGAGGAAGCCCACGATCAACACAGACAGGGTTGCCGGTAGAAATATTGCTGTGCGGAGAAAACTAAACCCTTTCTTGATTCTGGTAAGCAATACTGCGAAAAATAAGCCTAAGCCATTTTGGAAAACAATGTGAACCATTAATAATATGAGCGTATTTCGAATTGCATTGATTAATTTTCCAAACCATAACGGCTCGCCAAATAGCGTCCTAAAATTGCCCAACCCGACGAATGTATTTTCAATTATGCCATTTCCAGAATATAAACTTAACTTTAGCGACCCCACCAGGGGCAGCGCCATAAATACAAAATAAACGATCAGCGCAGGCAATAAGAAACTAATCCATGTAAGAGGTCTCAGCGCTTTCGAGGCTCTCTTCATTATCGTTTCGATTGATAATTTCACCTTTGGCGTTACGGATTCTGAATTTACCATCCTGAAATCTCCACCTGCCCCAAGTTAAATTTTCCTGTTGTTGTGCGACCTATAAAAGCCATGCTTCTCCCTTTTTAGGGATCATCCTACGAGAAGAAGATCATGGCCTGCAACCAGTAGAATGAAATGATAGATGGCTCAGCGGATGTCAGTAGGGAATAATCCCTACTGACATCCAGATCGATCTCCTGGTTATTTCTTGCAGGCTTTCTGTTCAGCACTCCAGGAAGAAATACCTTCATACAAAGCCTGGGAGGCTTGTTCTGGGGTCATCGTTCCATTGAGAACGGCTACCGTCAGATCGACGAACAGGCTTGAAGTACCCGGCGTGCCGCCATTCATATAGAAGCGAGCATCGGTGCCCTTCGCCGCCGCCATCAGATCCAGGAACTTTTGGGCGTACGGATTGCTGGTGGTGATGTCGTTATCCTTCGTAACCGGGAAATTACCGACCAGGCTATCCGGAACCATGGAGGCGAAATCGCGGGTGGTGAGCCAAGAAAGGAAGGTCTTGGCTTCATCAATATGCTTGGAAGCCGAATTGATGCCGATCGCTGCATCCAGTTCAGCTACCATGTAATTTTCCTTGCCCTCGAGCGGCGGGATGGCCATGATGCTCCACTCGAATTCAGGGTTTCCAGCCTGGATGATCGGGATATCATAGGACCCGTTGAAGAACATCGCAGCCTTTCCCTGAATGAAGTATTCGCGCGCATCCGAGTTCGTTAAAGCTGCCGCGCCGTCGGGCAGGAAGGGTGTCACATCCGTGACCATCTTGAACAACTGGGTCCAATTGGCATCGTTCAGGCAGGCGACGCCGTTAAAGTAGGCCAGGCGGCCGTCTTTACCGCCGATCACCATCGGAATCCAGTTCCAGAGGAAGAGGGAGCGAACGTAAGCCGGCTCGCCATAACCATTTGCGAACGGGGTGATGCCGGCATCCTTGAACTTTTGGGCTGTCGCCAGAAGTTCATCCCAGGTCGTCGGAAGGGGCAGATCTAGCTGTTTGAACAAGTCGGCATTGTAGAACAAGCCCATCGAGTTCTTGTAAATACCCACACCGAAAACGTGGCCATCCGAGCCGGTCCAGGAGTCAATTACATCCTGCGGCATGTTTTCCAAACCCGGCAAACCATCGATGGATACAAAATAGCCGGCATCATACAGTTTGTGAGCCGCGCCAGAGCCTTTCGAGCGCAGGTAATAGAGATCGTCGCCCGTGCCGCTGGTCAGTTGCGTGGTGATTGCGGCATCATATTCCGTGGGAAGAGTCGGGGAAAATTTAATGGTAATGTTTGGATATGCGGCATGGAACTTATCCAGGATCGGCTGAATTGCCGCAGAATCATCTGTACGCCAGCTTCCCAGCGTTAAGGTCACGGCTTCACCCGTTGTAGCAGAGGTTGAAGCAGAAGTTGACTCGGCAGTAGCTGCCTCAGTGGCGTTGCTGGTTGCTGGCGCCTCGGTCGTCGCCGCAGGAGTAGCCTGAGAACAGGCTGAGAGAGCGATGCTAGCGACGATCAGAACTACGCACATAACCCATTCTATTCTCTTGAACATTCTTGGTCCTCCACCATTCCATTATTGGATCTGATTGTGCAATTAATGGGTTCATACCAATAATTGCCTCATCGATACATAAACAACGCTTCGCCAGTTCTTCTCTTCTTTATTTTTCCTCCTCTCGCAGAGGATCATTTCTTTGATGGGATTTGCACCCAAATTGAGAGCTTCAAGGGTTATTTGACCTTTCCCTTTCCATCCAGCTTCACGCCGTATTCTTGATCTGCGCGTTCCCGGCTGATCAAACCGTCTTTCACATCTGTAGCCACCAGCATAGGATCACGCTTCTTTGGATCACCCCATCCGCCGCCTCCGCTCGTGCGGATGTAGAATTTATCGTGGGCATTGAACTTCACCCGGTTCTTGGAGGACAGTTCAATGGTTTGTCCATCCTTCCGCTCGATCGTGAACCGGGTGCCGCTGGCCTCTTTACCGCCAGCTAGTCCCCAAGGTTTGCTGTACACGCGATCCGATATGATCTGGCAGTTAATGTCATCGGTTAAGAATTCGAAAACGCGTTCGATTCCGAATCCACCCCGATGCAATCCCGCTCCTTCGGAATCTTCCCGCAGGCCATAATGCAAAACCTTGACCGGCAAAATCGTTTCCAGGACTTCGACCGGCGTGTTTCGGGTATTGGTCATGTGGGTGTTGACCCCGCTGGTGCCATCTTGATCGATGATGCCGCCATACCCACCGCCGACCGTTTCACCATTTACGAAATAGGAATTGGTAGCCGGGTTGAATCCACCGATTTGAATGCCGTTCATCGAGCCGGTTGCGGCCGCGCAGACCTTATCGGGCACTGCCTTCGCCAGCGCGCCCAAGAGCACGTCCACCAATCTTTGGCAGGTGATGCTGTTTCCGGAGCCCGTAGCAGCAGGGAATACCGCATTTACCAGCGAACCTTCGGGCGTGATCACATTGATCCGCTTGAAAGAACCGGCGTTTGGCGGAATGGAAGGATCGGTCACCGCGCGAATCACATAATAGATACAGGCCAGCGTCATCGGGCGGACGCAATTGATTGAGCCCTTTACCTGGGGACAGGTGCCGGTAAAATCAACGGTCATCTGGGGGCCGCCGGTGATAATCTTGACTTTAATCACCAACGGTTCTTCCGTGGTAGCCCCATCCCCTTCCAGAATATCCGAGAACTCATAGGTTCCGGTTGGGAATTTCTCCAACTCGGCTACCATGCGTCGGTCGCAGTAATTTTCCAGTTCGACGATCGCTTCTTCGACCATGTCGACGCCGACTTCACGGCATAGCTCCTCGAAACGCTGCTCACCGACGTTATTTGCAGCAATTTGGGCCATCAAGTCGCCGCCACAAATATAAGGAGTCCTGACGTTCGCCCGGTGGATATTGATCAATTCCTGATCGAGAACACCCGCTTTGCGAATCTTGATGGGGGGGAAGCGAATTCCTTCCTGGAAAATTTCAGTTGCATCGGGGGTCAGAGAACTGGGAACCATACCTCCCACATCCACATGGTGGGCTAGATTGCCAACGAAAGCAACAAGTTTCCCCGCAAAGAATATCGGGGAAAACATGATGATGTCCGGAAGGTGCGTACCCCCGATAAACGGATCGTTATGCATCAGAACATCGCCGGGTTTAAGTTGCGCCATATCAATCCGGCTCAGCGCCCCCTTGACGCCCCAGGGCAGCACGCCAGAGTGTACCGGGATGTGTTCGGCTTGGGCGATCGTATCACCATTAACATTAAAAAGAGCACAAGAGCAGTCCCGCCGATCCTTGATATTTGTCGAATACGCGGTCCGGATGATCGCCGCACCCATCTCCTCGGTAATTGCGAAAAAACGATTTCGCATCACTTCCAAAGTAATCGCATCCATAGTCTTTACATTCCTGCTTTCATGATCAGATTGTGCAAACAATCCTCATATTCTTGTACGCTTGCGACTGTGACAACAATCGACATCCTATCATCGATGGTGGCACCATCACCCGGACCCAATACCGAGGTGCAGCCTTGTTCTTCGATCACAGCAGGACCCTGGATGGTATATCCAACCGGGAGATCAGCCCGTTTGTAAATTGCGGCTGGCACCCAACCATCCTTGATGAATACCGATCGGGTGGTATGGTTCACAACAGGATTGGATACTTTCTTGCCCTTGGCGTAAAGATCAGCGTTATTTGTCTTCTCGATAACTGCAAGCCTCAGGTTTACAATTTCGACGGGATCGTGCTCATTCTTGAAGCCATAGGTCTGAATATGGCATTGGTGGAAATCGGCGATGACCTGGTTCCAGGTGCTTTCGGACATGGAGCTGTCATGAATGCGAACGCTCAGTGAATACGCCTGCCCGAAATACCGGATATCTGCGCTATATTCGAAGGACATCGAAGACGACTCGACCGCATCGCGCTTCATTTCGTCCATGGCGGTTTTTTCCAGACCACGCATCAGGTTTTCCATCTTCTTCAGGTCAACCTTATCCTGGCGCGCTCGGTAAGTTACCACTTCGTCGTAGCGAATGGGGGCTGCCAGCAAGCCAAAGGCAGAGAAGTTACCCGGAGCGGGCGGAATGATGACGTGTTTGATCTCGAGAGCGCGCGCATGCTCGACGGCCTGCAGGGCACCGGCCCCACCGAACGGCAATAATGCGAATTTGCGCGGGTCGATTCCTTTTTCCACGGTCATCGTGCGAATTGCGCGAATCATGTTGGCGTTCGAGACCCGCAGGATACCTTCAGCAGTCTCTTCGATGCTCATTCCCAATCGGTCGGCCAATTTTTCCTGGATGGCGCGGCGGGCAGCATCGACATCGATCTTCATCTCACCGGCCAACAATTCGGTGCCGATAAATCCGATGGCCACGTGAGCGTCAGTAATGGTAGGCTCCGTTCCGCCCTTGCTGTAGCAAACCGGCCCTGGCACGGCTCCGGCGCTCTTTGGCCCAACTCGTAAGGCGCCGCCCGCGTCGATCCAGGCGATCGATCCACCGCCCGCGCCGATCGTCGTAATATCGATATGCGGGAACATGACCGGATAGCCTTCGATGACGCCCTCGTTGCCGATCCCGACCTGGCCGTTTTGGATCACGGCGACGTCGAAGGAAGTGCCTCCCATGTCACAGGTAATCAGGTTCTTGTATCCGGAAATATTCGATAAGAATTCGGCTGCCAACACCCCACCAGCAGGGCCGGAGAGTAAGGTGTTGACGCTTTTACTTGCCGCGATTGCATCGGTCATCATGCCGCCGGTGGATTTCATGATCATCAGCGGCGCATCGACCCCTGCCTCGGAGATATGCTTGGTCAATTGAGATACGTAGTGATCCATCCTGGGTTGAACGTAAGCGTTGATTACGGTCGTGTTCATGCGCTCATATTCTCGAAACTCGGGCAGGATGTCACTGGATACCGACACGTACAGTTTAGGAGCTTCTTCTTTAATAACCTTTAAGGCTCGTTGCTCATTTTCCGCGTTCGCGTATGAATGTAGAAAACAAACTGCAATGGATTGAGCGCCCTCAGCGACTAATTCTCGGACCGTTTTTCTCAATCTCTCTTCGTCCAACTGGACCAAAATAGTGCCGGTATAGATGGTCCTTTCAGACGCTTCTTGACGCAGATAGCGCGGAATCAAGGGTTCCGGCCGTTTCGCATGCAGATCATAAAGAAATGGCCGGCTCTGGCGGCCGATTTGAAGAACGTCCCGGAATCCTTCCGTCGTAATCAGGGCCGTGACGGCGCCATTGTGTTCAAGCAAAGTATTCGTCGCAACGGTGGTTCCATGGGCGATTTCCTTGACCACATCCGTTGGCATATTCAGGTCTGCCAAGAGCCGGCGAATGCCCGTTACAACGCCAATACTCTGATCTTGAGGAGTCGAGGGAGTTTTCGCGTAGAAAACTTTGCCATTATCATCAATACCGACGATATCGGTAAAAGTTCCTCCAACATCGACCCCGATTTTTAATCTATTCATAAGCTTTACCATCCTTTGAAATGTATAGTATGTTCGCTATTGGGGTGTAAACTTGCTGCCCATCATGGCATGGAAATTTGGATATCGAGACAGCTCAGGGCGACGGCCCTTTTTCAGAGTGATGTCATTGGCCAGTATCTGCAATGGGATGATGTAACCCAAAGGCGTTAGCATTTCATCCACATTGCACGGAAGGGGAACGAGGTTCTTGATCCTGCCTGTACTTGCCAGATCTTCATCCCCAATGACAAGAGTGTTGCTGGTGATGCAGTCCGCGAATTGGAACAGCCTTAGGATTCGCTCCTGGCCTTTACCGGGTGGAGCGATAAAGATCATATAGGTATCTTTTTCGAGGCAATGATATGGGCCGTGCATATATTCCTCGACATCGTAGACCTCGACCGGAATCCGGATGGTCTCAAGGGCTTTTAAACCCCCTTCGCGAGCCACAGCCATGTTGGGCCCAAAACCAATTATTTTTAACGACGGAGCCGCTAGAAACTGATCGACAAACCCAGGCAGTACCTTTTCCGATGAGCCAATCGTCTCTGAAATAAATCCGGGGATGGTTGTCAGATCGATCGATTTCCCTCCAAGTCCGGCCGCCAGATAGAACAGCGCCGCCATGGTCGAGGTAAAACCCTTGGTTTTAGGACCCACGAATTCATCCCCGGTCCAGGTATTTAGAATGCTTTCTGCGCACTGGGCGCCCGCCGCCTGAGGGGCGGCGGTCAGGAACAGGGTTCGAGCCCCATATTCGCGAGCGCGATGGATCGAATCGATGACACCGGTGCTGCGTGCCGTCTGCGATATGCCAACGACCAATGCGTCATTCGTGATGCGCTTTTCCGGAAAATAATGAATGAAGTCGAATGGAGTCACAACTTGGACTTCACAATCGTTGTATTCTTCCATGACGTATTTGCCGGCAATCGCCGCATTCAAGGAAGTGCCCGAACCGACCAATAAGATTCTCTTATATTGTCGGCCTATTTTCTGCAGGACGCCTTCCACTTCACCTGGAACATGTTCGATCACCTGTTGCATGGTAATGCCTTGTTCCAGGATATAATTCCGCATCGTCTGAGACACTGGCTTCTGCTCCATGATTAATCAGCTTTGTTCGACACGTTCGAATGTATAAGCGATGGCGCCCAGAGCTCCAGCCTGGCCGCCCAATGTGGCTAATCTCACCTTAGTCTGCGTGGGCGTTATTTTTGCTACGGTGCTTTGAATCTCATCAATGACGACACCCATCGAATCAGACACCCCGCCGCCGATAATGACAAATTCAGGATTGAGAAGACTGATTACATTGGCAATGGCAACTGAAAGATCGATGATGAAATCCTTGATGACCGGCACGGCTTCCGGAGATCTCTTTGAATAGAGTATGAACAATTCCTCGGGTGAATATTCGTGACGGCTCAATGATGAACCGGATACTTTTTCTTCGAAAACGCTTGACTTCCCCAACACATTGACGTGGTCATGGATAAAATCATCCCGGCTGGTCAGGTAGCAAATCTCACCGGCTCTGTTTTGCTGCCCGGTCACCAGACTCCCATCGCAGATGATTGCGCTGCCAATCCCGGTACCAATGGCGATAAAGAAAATGTTGTTTGAATTGTCACCTGAGCCTAACCAACGCTCGCCCATCGACGCGTACTGGACGTCATTTTTCACAAACACGGGAAAATGAAACTGGGATTTCAGGATCGACTCTAGGTCCAGGTTTTGCCAGCCCAGGCTCTTCGCAAGGACAACCGTCCCGTTTCGAGTCGTACCCGGAACGCCAATTCCCATCCCAATCACCTTTTCGGCCGAAATACCGGCTTCTTGAATACAATCCTTGATTATCGAGATAAGTTCATCAACTTTGTTGGTGGTTTCAATTTTCTTGGCGAGGACGATCTCGCCAATGAGATCGGTGATGATCACCTGGATTTTCGTACCCCCGATATCGACGCCGATTCCATACGCGGACTTGGGATTGAAGCCCAGCATCATTCCGGGTCTGCCACCGCCTTTGGATGAAGCGCCCTCACCTAACTCGGTCAATAATTTTCTTTCCACCAGGTCATTCACGATGGCCACGACCGTAGTCTTGCTTAATTTGAGTTTCTTGGCGACCTGAGCCCTGCTGATTGGCTGAAAATTCTTTACCGTTTCCAACACCAGGGAACGGTTCATTCGTTTGATCAATTCCAGGCTGCCTTTAACATTGTCCATTTTTCTTTTCCTAAAGGTTTAAATTTAAGTACTGCTTAGTCAAAAGCCTGCAAAATGGCGAATTTCCTTGATAAGGATTGGGGTTCGGGGGAAACATGGAAGTAAAGAATGTAATTAGTTAGTACACTGTCCTTACTTACCTATGTCTTCAATTATCCACGCAAAATAATGCTTGTCAATATGACAATTAATCATATGACATCACATCTATTTGCATGAGGAATATCCTTTGAGCCTTTTTCAGAAAGTGATGTGCGAATGCATGGACTGCAAACACCAGCCCAAGGCACTAAATTTGCCGAAATGGCGCACTCATCCCATGATTTTCACGTAAATCTAAAGTGAGCGTGGAGCCCGCTGGGTACTGCGCGAGGGCTCGAATTACACCCTCCCGGGTGCCCACAATCGACATCTTTACTCATTACTCATTGCCTTAATCAAAAGTGAGCGTGGAGTTACTCAGATCACACCCTTCCGGGCGCCCTCGACCAATCTCATCGCTCATAACCCATAACTCATTACTTTAAAACAATAGTAAGCGTGGAGGGGCTCGAATATCATGCCCTTCCGGGTGCGCTCAACCAACTTCATAGGTTTAAAACAAAAGTGAGCGTGGAGGGGCTCGAACCCTCAACCAATGGCTTAAAAGGCCACTGCTCTGCCATTGAGCTACACGCCCGACGGACAGGATTTTATCACGCATCCCCCCAAACCGTCAATTCTATTCCGTAAATTGCCCGGATCCGGGGAGCCTGTTTACCCAACCTCCTGGACTCCCCTCGGGCTTTCCCGGAGTCGATCAGCCTGCAGTTCTACCGGGTGACCAGCGGCAAATAGATAAATCGATTGGACGTCGTTCCATACCCGCGGATCATCCAGTTGCCGGCGTTTCCCTCAGTGTCCGTCAGCGACCATGAACCGTCCGGCGGCAGGGCGAAGTTGGACGGCGGCGATGCGGTCCACCAGCCGGCCCAGGAACGCCCAGCACTGTGAGTCACGTCGATGGCTGCCGGATAATATTCCGTGCCCGGTTTTTCCATGGCCACCACCCCGATCAGCACATCCCCCGGCCCGTTCAGGACGATGGGCGTCGCGAGCGTGTAAGTGCTCCAGATATTTGTGGCCTTGACCGTTGCCGGGACCTGCGCGCGAAGAACAGCGCCGTTCGACGGATCCGTGTTCGCGCTTGTATTCTCATAGACGACCAGGGTGATATCATCGCCAACCCTCACTCCACCGCAGCCTGAAAAGAACACCCGGATTTCATTAAGCATAAAGGGATACAGGTTGGCAGCCGGGGTAAAACGATTCAGAAATAACATTTCCCGTGCGGCGCCGATGCCAACGTTGAATTCAGCGGATCCATCGTCGAGCGAAAGGGTAAAATCGCCGGCCGTTGTCAATACAGTTTCCAGGCTGGTCTGAGAATCCGGCTGAATCGTCTCACCTGCGGAAACAGTCGGGGCTGCCGGACCGTCCTGCCCCTGGCCGGTCGATCCGGCGCTGATCGGCAGACGCTCATAACCGATGGCCGGAGCATCCGTTCCAGCCTGGCCGACCGGGGTGCTCGCCTGAACTGTGCCAGTCAGGATCGCGCAAGACAAACCAACGACGATCATTACGAATAAACAATAATTCTGTTTCGGGTGCATTGATTTTCTCCTGGCTTCGATGAAAGAATGGTGCGGCCGCGAAGGTGACTGTCTGGCATGGTGCCGGGCTGCGTTTGAAACCTGAATTTCCGGCTTCCGAGTTCCGGGGCGAACTTCCCGGAGCATAAAGCGAACGGATTACAATCGTTAAGGATTCTAATAATTTTTTCTCCATCCCGAATGCTCTGGAATCGGTCGCCTTTGTAAAATATACATCACTTTGAACCGGTCTTTTAGCGATCTGTCATTTTTATGAATATCATTTATGTAAGGTGAGGTCCGATTTTTCTATCGGAAGGGAGTAGAATCAATCATCCAGCCGGAGGTGTCAGGTATGACTGAACTGATTTATCAAACCGACAGCTATTTGAAAGAATTCCAGGCAACGGTAATCGGGGCGGACCCTGAAGCTCACGCTGTTGCGCTCGATCGCACCATTTTTTACCCGGGCGGCGGCGGCCAGCCGGCTGATTCCGGTTGGCTCGAATGGCAGGGAACCCGCTTACCCGTGGAACGGACCCGCAAGGCACCCGACGGGATCTGGCACACGCTGGCAGCCGCGGCGCCTCTTCCGGCGATCGGCGCGCAGGTGAGCGGCCGGATCGACTGGCAACGCCGCTATGCCCTGATGCGCACTCACACCGCCATGCACATCCTGTGCGGAGTCGTTTTCCGCGATTACGGCGCCCAGGTCACCGGCGGCGACATGGAACCGTTGCACGGCCGGATGGATTTCGAATTCGAATCCCTGACCCGTGACCTGGTCAGCGTGATCGAACAGTCGGTCAACCGCGAGGTGCAGGCTGCGCGAGACATTCGCATTGCCATCCTGCCGCGGGAAGAAGCTTTCAAGATTCCCGACCTGATCCGCACCAAGATCAACCTTCTGCCGCCCGAAATTTCCCACATCCGCACCATCGAACTTGCCGGCCTGGATTTACAGGCCGACGGCGGCACGCATGTTCACAACACCTCTGAAGTGGGGCGCATGCGCATCGTCGATTACAAGAGCAAGGGCCGTATCAACAAACGCGTCTATGTCGAACTGGACTAAGATCCTGCTGCTCTGTAGCCTGCTGCTGAGCGCCTGCCAGACCGCGCCGGTCAGCCCGGTCGCGCCCACCCCGGCCGTACTGGCGGTGACGAACGGCTCGCTCTGGGACGGCAGCCAACTGGTTCCGGACGGTGTGCTGGTCATTCGAGACGGGATTATCGAAGCCGCCGGGACAGCCGATCAGGTCGCCATTCCGGCCGGCACGCAAATGATCGATGCCAATGGCGGCGCCATCCTGCCCGGACTGATCGACGATCACGTTCACAACGCCGCAGAACCGGAGGTCCGCCGCAAATTTCTGGAAGCCGGCGTGACGACCCTCTGCGATACGGGCGCAGGCGCCATTCAATTACGCGAATATCGGAGCACGCCGCCCTCAACAGAACTCATCTCGCGCGTGTATTATTCCGGACCCTTCCTCAGCGCTCCAGGTGGGTATCCTTCCGATACCGATGCCAGCGCGCGTTTGGAGGTGGGCTCCACCGAGGAAGCCGTTAGGGCTGTGCAGCGGTTGGCGGCCGAGGGAGTCTCCTATATCAAGGTGGCGCTGGATGACGGACGCGGCGACGTACCGCTGCCCGTGCTATCTGAAGAGGTGCTGCGGGCGATCGTTGCCGAGGCGCACCGGCAGGGCCTGAGCGTGCGCGCGCACGTGCTGGATGCTGGATACATCAACCTGGCCCTGGACGCCGGGGTGGACGCTGTCGAACACATCCCGGCGCCGGAATTCTCGCGCCAGGTGTTCGAATTGTGGATGCGCACCGACAAAGCCCTCCAGTTGCCGCAAACTTATCTCGACCAGTTGAAACGTCTCGCCGATTCGGGCGCACCCCTGACGCCGACTCTGGAGGTCCTCGAACGACGCACCTGCAATACGGTTGCCCAGAGTGACGCCGAACGCAGTGCCTGCGTGCGCGTCTATGTCGAAGCCGTGCGCCAGTTTCACCAGATGGGCGGCGTCATCGCGTTTGGCAACGATTACGGCAGCGCGGGCATGGCCGCCGGCCTGCCCTGGCACGAGATGGAATTGCTGCAACAGGCCGGCCTGAGCAATGCTGAAATCCTCACTGCGGCCACCACCACGGCCGCGCGAGTGTGCGGCCACGCCGACGAGTTGGGCGCGTTGCAGCCTGGCCGCATTGCCGATGTGTTGATCGTGAACGGCAACCCGTTGGACGATCTGACGGCCCTGCAGCGGGTGCAGGCCGTGATCCTGGGCGGCCAGGTGGTGGGGAAATAGCCACAGAGATCACAGAGTCCTCAGAGAAGAAGATTTGAAAGAAGAGAAGGCCCGGAAAATGGAGCAGAGATCCTGTCGGTAAGGATCTCTGTTCCATTTTAATTCTTACTCTTCATTCTCTGAGAACTCTGTGTCCTCTGTGGCTTATTCTTCTCTGAGGTCTCTGTGCTCTCTGTGGCTTTCTCTTCTCTGAGAACTCTGTGCCCTGTGTGGCTTATTCTTCATCCTGTGGCGGCGCACTGAAGTCGCCGTAAGCCACCATCAACGCGAACTGGCTGATGGCATCGTAGGCATCTTCCAGCTCGCCTTTTACCGTCAGTTGGGTAGGCAGTTCAGGTTCGCCCAGACGTTGCAACTGGGGCAAATGGATGGCGGGCGCCTTGACCTGGACGGAGAAAGACTGCAACCCCGATCCCATCTCCCAAAAATGCTCCAGGTCGGCTTCCAACGCGGGCACATAATCCGCCCGCGATTCGGCCATCAACTCGGGTTCCATCTCGGAGGATGCCGAGCGCCGCTGGCGCAGGCCGTTCAGGATGGCTTCCTGAGTGCGGCCGCGCAAACGAAAGAGCAGAAAAGGATCTTCATCAAAACGCTCGCCGAGAATATAATGCGTGGCGGCCACATGCTTGCAGGGGTTGGCCCAATCCGGGCAGTTGCACTCCGTCATCAAATCGCCCGGGCTGACCGGGAACAGGCTGACGCCGGCGGTCGCGAACGCGTTTTCGATGTTGGCGGGCATTTCACCGGCCAGGAGCTGCGCCGCAAAAATGGCGCGATCCGCCAGCACGTCCAGAACTTTCTTCCACTGTTCGTTGCTCAACGGGCGCATTCGAATGGTCACCAGATACGGTTTGGCCCGCGAGCCCTGCACGCGCGCCGCAACGCCGTTCTTGATTTCCTCCAGCGAGAGCACCTGGCCTTCACGGGCATAATACCGGCCGCGCTCCAGCCGCGCCACGGGGACCAAGCGTTCCATGGATTCGATCCAGCGCCGTGCCCACCAGTTCTTGGCGAATTCATCGCCCTCACTGTGCGCCTTGATGCCGCCGCGCGCCTTGCGCGGGTTCATGCCCCAACCGTTGCCGTTGGTATTCCCGTTATTATTGTTTCCGCCATTGCCATAGGCAGCTTTCTTGCCCATACCTGCTCCTAACGCCGCAGCGTCACCAAATCTCTCAAATCATCTGTCGAAAGCTCGGTCAGCCACTGCTCTCCGGTGCCGATGATTGCATCCGCCAGTCCCTTTTTCGACTCGATCATCTCATCGATGCGCTCTTCCAGGGTTCCCGTGCAGATGAACTTGTGCACCTGCACATTCTGCACCTGGCCGATCCGGTAAGTCCGGTCGGTAGCCTGATCTTCGACAGCCGGATTCCACCAACGGTCGAAATGGAAGACGTGGCTCGCGCGGGTCAGGTTGAGCCCCGTTCCACCGGCTTTCAACGATAGAATGAAAATCTGCGGGGCGTTCTCATCTTCCTGAAAACGCTGGACCATCTGATCGCGCACCTTGGGCGGCGTACCGCCATGAAGGAAGAGCGCCGGGCTGCCGGTCATCTGCGGCAGAACTTCAGCCAGCAGTTTCCCCATTTCGGCAAACTGGGTAAAAATCAGGGCGTGATCGCCAGCCGCGATGATTTCTTCGAGCATTTCACCCAGGCGGGCCAGCTTGCCGCTGCGCCGGGCGCTTTCGCGACCATCGCCGCTTTTGACCAGGGTTGCGCCCGGTTCGGGTGAAATCTGGTGCAAATACTGAGCCGGGTGATTGCATACCTGCTTCAACTGCATCAGCATGGTCAGCACCTGACCATGACGCTCGATGCCCTCGCGCTCGTCGACCTTCTTCAGATTGTCCTTGACAACCGCTTCGTAGAGCGTCGCCTGCTCCTCGGTCAAGGGACAATATTCTTTCATCTCGATCTTTTCGGGCAGGTCCTGGATGACGCGCGGATCGGTCTTCACGCGCCGCAATATGAACGGGCTCACCAGGCGGCGCAATCTTTCGGTGGCATCCGGGTCGCTGAAGCGTTCGATCGGCACCGAGAACTCGCGCCGGAAGGCTTCCTGACCGCCCAGGAAACCGGGATTGAGGAACTGCATGATCGACCAGAGTTCCGAGAGGCGGTTTTCAACCGGCGTGCCAGTCAGGGCGAAACGGAACGAGGATTGCAATTTACGGGCGGACTGGGTTTGCTTGGCGGCCGGATTCTTGATATTCTGGGCTTCATCCAGGATGGCGCCGTACCATTTCAACGACTGGATCAGCTCCGCGTCGGTTCGCAGCAGCGCGTAGCTGGTCACCACCAGGTCAGACGCGCGCGCGGCGTTCTGGAATTCGGAATTGCGCAGCCGGTCGGGTCCCTGATGGACCAGCACTTTCAAATCCGGCGTGAAGCGTTTGGCCTCGCGCTCCCAGTTGGTGACCACCGAGGTCGGGCAAACCAGCAGCACCGGTCCGGGCAGTTTGCCCAGTGAATCTTTTTCGTAGGCCATCAGCGAGAGCGCCTGGATGGTCTTGCCCAGGCCCATATCGTCGGCCAGAACGGCTCCCAGGCCAAAGCGGCGGAAGAATTCGAGCCAGGAGAAGCCGAATCGCTGGTAAGGACGCAGTTCGCCCTTCAAACTGGGCGGTTGGCCGAGTTCGCTCAACCTTTCCTGATCCTGCAATTGATCCAGCCAGTCTTCCACCCAGCCTTCGGCGCTGACTTCTTCGACGTCCAGGCCTTCCGCTGAAGCCTTGCCGCCCAGGGCGAGTTGCGCCGCCTCGACCAGGCTCATCTCGCCGGTCTGGCGCTGTTTCTCCCAGAAGTGAATGGCCGCTTCCACCTGCTCGCTGTCGAGCTGAACCCACTGCCCGCGCACCTGCACGAGCGGCATCTTCAGCGCCGCCAGGGCTTCGAATTCTTCGCGCGTCAAAGTGGTCTCGCCCAGGGACAATTTCCACTCGAAGCGCACCAGCGTATCCAGCCCCAACTTGCCCGAGGCCATGCGAGCCGACTTTCCGGGTTTCAGGTGCAGGCTGACGCCCAGGCGTGCGTCGCGCCGGTTCCACCAGGTGGGCGCGATCAGGCCAAAGCCGGCCTGTTCCAGCAAGGGACCGGCATCGCGCAAAAATGCGTAGGCAGTTTTGGTATCCAGCTTGACGCTGACCGGCTGGCGGGCCTGCAAACTGGATAGAATGGGTGGAAAGATGCGCGCCGTGTAACCCAGGCCGGCCAGCAATTTTTCCTGGGGCTGTTCGAAACGGCGGCCCAATTGAACCAGCGCCGAGCTGCCGGTTCGCCAGACATCCTCCGCGGGCAGCAGCAGGCTCGGATCATCTCGCGATTGCAATAAATAGCGCAGTTCCCAGGCAGGCTCGTTCGGATCCGCCGGCTGGGTCACCGGCGCCGTCAACTGGTACGCGATCCGATAGGTCCGCGTTCCGGCGGCCTCCAGATTACGGCGCCAGGCGCGCAGGGAGCTTTCCAGCGCTTCGAGCTGCGCCGCGGAGGCATTGACGCGCGCGTCTTCCTGAAAAAGCGCGTACAGCCAGCGTTCCAGAAGGTCATCACTGTTGGGCTGAAGCTGGCGGGCCTTGGCCGCGCCCCACGAGCGCGCCAACGCGTCGGTCATCGTGTTGAGAAAGCTCTCCAGCAGCTCGCGCGGAATGATGCGGATGGCCTCCGATCCCGGTGTTTCCATCAGCTCGGCTTCAGCGCGGCAAATGGGCGGCATGGCCCCGGCCAGTTGCGCCAGGCGCTGCCCGTCCCGCGGGCCATCCAAAACCGGTTGCCAGCGCGCGTGATAGAGGTTGTGGCGCTCATCCACTTCGACCAGTATGGGCAGGAAATTCTGCTCGGCGAGCACTTCCATCACGAGATTGGTAACCGTCCGCCAGTAGCGCGTATCCTGCCCCAGCACATACCCGCCAGCCAGATTTTCAACCGGCAGGTTCGCCAGCACGCCAAAAGCCTTGTTCAGCGGCAGCCATAAACCGGAAACTGCCCAGGTCATCAGGGTCGGCCGCTGTTCGAGATCCACTTCCCAATCGTGGTTCAACTCCGGAGAAGGCAGCGGGCGTTGATGGCCGGTGGGCAGCTTGAGGAAGATCGGCCGTTTGGGGGCGGCTTCCAATGGCGTGCCTGAACCCACCCGTTCCCGAATCAACTCGGGTGGCAGGCAGAAGGGATGCTCGCGGACTTTGATCCGCTGCGATAGACGTCGTAGTTGTGTCGGCGGTAATTCCTCGGAGGTCTCGGCCCAAAAAATCATGCCCCCAAGGTCAGCCGAACGTTGTGGCGGCTGCCAGTGCGCGTGTAAAACCCACATAAATTATTTGCGGTTCGTTTCCTGAAACATCAATTAATAGGGTTCCGGCTGAATGAACATCCAACCCGGTGGAAGGATTAAGGGCAATAAAGGCAAAGATCAGCCAAATAGGCTGGATATTTTTTGTACAACAATTTGATTATAACCGATCTTTTGAAATTCTACAAAAAACTCCCTGTCAAGGCCGGCGAAAACGCACCAGCTCGCGTACCAACGCGCATAGCATTGTTACCGTGCGTTCGATCGCGACCGGATCGCCCCGGAATGGATCGCGTTCGCTGGCATCCGGCTGGCGGCGCACCACCCGCAAATAGGCGTTCAATTCGAGCTGCGCCGCCGGGATGTGCAGCCTTTGCGAAACAAAACGGGTGACGGTCTCCTGATCCTCGACGCCGATCGCGGTAAAAGTGTCATCCAGATCCAAACGGCTCAACCAGGGTGCATCCTCCTGAAAACCAAAGCGCTTGAGAATCGAAAGAATTAAAGGCCGTTCATCCGGGCAGCTCTCGCCGTACAACGTGCCCAACGCCAGGCCGAAATCACGATATGCAGCCGCGCCGTGCAAATCCAGCACAAAGCGAATGCGGTTGCGTTTTATCACTTCCTGCAGGAATTGTTTGTAGGGCGCGCTGGCGTCGAAATTTGCATCCGTACTGGAATAATAACTCAGGTAAAGTGCGTGCGCGCCGGTCATCTCAGCCACCAGGCGGGCCAGGCTGGCTGTGTAATCATCTTCGTTCTTGAGGGCGCCGTTGCGTGAATGGGCTGCGCCGTGCGGCGCCGAAATGACAATCGGTAAACGGCCAAAATCATAGCCGAAGTCCCGCTCGCCATCGAGTGGAGCCATTTTGTAATGGATATCTGCTTCGAGCTCCACCAGACGGTTTAGCAGGTCAGCCATGGAGCATGCTTATCTCAAAGGGAGTGCCCCTGTGTGCGCGATGACGGGAAAACCGGTTATACACGGGTATAGTGTTCCGTCACATGAAAGATCGTTCGGTCCGGCGTGCTGCCGGCATCGCAAAACATTTGCACGCAGGCTTCCATGATCTTTCCACTATGTTCTTTCTCGTAGGCCTCGAGGTTTCGCCACAATGAGATAATCTGCCAGCAATGCGGATCATCCTCGGATTGGATGAGGAAAGTTTGCAGCAGGTCCTGAGGCGGATTATGCAGTTCCCGGGCAAACCGTTCTTTGAGTAACTCCCGATTTTCTTTGGCGACATGACCTGTGAGAATGGTGAGTAACATGGTGCACCTCCAGTAAAGGTTCATCGACCGCCGATCACCCATGGAGTCTACACTCCTCTTTTTCTATTGTACTGCTATTCGACCCGCCCTGTTTGAATGGCTCTTTTTACTTCACCGATCGCCTGGGTGACTTTGATGTCCCGTGGGCAGGCCTCGGTGCAGTTGAAGACCGTCCGGCAGCGCCAGACCCCCATCTGCTCGTTGAGAATACTCAACCGGATTTCTGCGCCCTGGTCGCGCGAATCAAAGATAAAGCGGTGCGCATTGACGATTGCCGCCGGGCCGACATATTCATCGTTGGCCCAGAAAGATGGGCAGGCGGTGGTGCATGCGGCGCACAGGATGCATTTGGTGGTGTCATCGAATCGATCTCGATCGGCCGGATTCTGCAGACGCTCTTTACCATCGCCAGGCAGTGGATCATCATTGATCAGGTATGGCAGCACCGATTTGTAATGGTCGAAGAACGGCTCCATATCCACGATCAAATCCTTGATTACGCGCAAGCCCAGCAAGGGTTCGACCACGATTGCGGTGGAATCCAGGTCTTGCAGCAGCACCTTGCAGGCCAGGACGTTGCGCCCATTGATACGCATGGCGTCCGAGCCGCACACGCCGTGCGCGCAGGAACGCCGGAAGGACAGGGTGCCGTCCTGCTCACCGCGGATCTGTTCAAGCACATCCAACACGCGGTCTGCCGGGTCTGCTTCGACTTCGAAGGTCGCGAAATGAGGTCTGTCATCCTGTTCAGGAAGGAAGCGAAGGATCTTCACCTGATATTGCATTTCCGGCTCCTTGACTCAATAAACGCGTTCCTGGGGAATGTAATGCGTGATCGTCACGGGTTTGTAGGACAGGCGCACCGACTGGCCGTCGAACCAGGCCAGGCTGTGCTTCAACCAGCGGGCATCGTCGCGCTGCGGAAAATCCTCCCGCGCATGCCCTCCACGGCTCTCGGTGCGAGCTTCGGCGGCCAGCGCGGTCACCCATGCCAGGTCGAGCATGTTGCCCAATTCCCAGGTATTCAGCAGTTCCGTGTTGAAGATCTTGCCGCTGTCACTTACACGCACCTGTTGAAAGCGCTCGCGCAACTCTCTCACCTTCTCGATCGCGGCGTGCAGCCCCTCGGCCGTGCGAAACACGCCCACATGGTCGAACATGACGGCTTTCATCTCGCGCCCGATGGTAATGGCTTTCTCTTTTCCACTACCAACGGATAATTTCTCGATCTGCTGTCGCGCCGGTCCGGTCGGATCGGAGGGAAGGGGCTGAAAATCGACCCCGGCGGCATATTCGGCGGCCCGGATGCCGGCATGCTTGCCGAATACGATCAGGTCGACCAGCGAATTGGTGCCCAGGCGGTTGGCGCCATGCACCGAAACGCAGGCGCATTCGCCGGCGGCATACAGGCCGGGCAGCACCGTACCCTGGTCGTCGATAACCACCTCGCCCATTTTGTTGGTGGGAATGCCGCCCATGGCGTAGTGCGCGGTCGGCTGCACCGGGATGGGTTGTTTGACCGGATCGATGCCCAGATACGTGATGCAGAAATCGGTGATATCCGGAATTTTGTTAAGAATTTCCTGGTCGGTCACGCGGTAAGGTGTGCCATCCGGGCGCGTGCGACCGTCCAGTTCGGCGTACTTATTCACCGTCTCGGGACGAACATCCAAAAGCATATATCGTTGGCCGTTGATTCCCTTTCCGGCCTTCATCTCCAAATACATCGAACGGCTGATGACGTCGCGCGAGGCCAGATCCTTGATATGCGGCGCGTAGCGTTCCATAAAGCGTTCGCCGTCGTTGTTGAGCAAAATTCCACCTTCCCCCCGGACCGCTTCGGTGATGAGAATTCCCAGTTTATAAATGCCGGTGGGATGGAACTGGAAGAACTCCATGTCCTCGGCCGGGATACCCCGCCGCAGGGTCAGGGCAACGCCGTCGCCGGTATAGGAATAGGCATTCGAGGTAATTTCCCACACCCGCCCATGACCGCCCGTGGCAAATATCACCGCCTTGGCCTGAAAAACATGTAATTCGCTGGTGGCGATTTCAACGGCCACCACACCGGCCGCTCGCCCGTTCTCGATCAACAGATCCAGCACCTGAAACTCGTCGAAGAAAAGGGTCTGATTCTTGATGCACTGCTGAAAGAGCGTTTGCAGGATCATGTGCCCGGTGCGATCGGCGGCGTAACAGGATCGCCTGACCGGTTTTCCGGTCAGGTTGTTGGTATGCCCGCCAAAAGGTCGTTGGGCGATGCGTCCGTCGGACATGCGTGAAAAGGGCAGGCCCAGATGTTCCAGATCGTAAACCGACTGCACGGCTTCCTGGCACATGAAATCGATCGCGTCCTGATCGCCCAGATAATCCGAGCCCTTGACGGTATCGAAGGCGTGCCACTCCCAGTGGTCCTCTTCCACGTTGCCCAGGGCCGCTCCAATGCCGCCCTGAGCCGCCCCGGTGTGCGAGCGTATCGGATATAGTTTGCTCAAGACCGCAGTCCTGGCGGTTCGCGAAGCATATAATGCCGCCATCAACCCGGCGCCGCCCGCGCCGATAATGACCACGTCGAAAATATGGGTTTGTGTCATGGTCGCCTCCCGGGCTTATTGCAATGGAAATGGCTGTCTGACGCCGGCGATCAACGCAATGAAACCGATCACGGTGATACTCAACCAGAAAATGAACAGCGCCCAGTTCAAAACTCTACGCCCTGCGGACGTATGAAAGAAGTCGTTCAAAACCTGGCGCAATCCATTGACGCCGTGCGCGAAGGCAAAAGCCAGCAGCAGGCCGTCGAAAACGCGCCAGCCCAGACTGGCCCAACGCTCGGCAACGTAGCCGAGATTCATGTTGTGCACGCCAATCACCACATCCTGCAGGATCATATGCACCCACACCAACGGGATGAGCAAAAAGGCGCTGTAGCGCATCCACTTCCAGGCGATGGTCTCGGAATTGGCGGGCACCTTCACGGACCGAACCGTGTGATTCGTTGCTCTCATCCTTTCCTCCTACCCACCGAACAGACCGAAGTTATGGTAAAGCAGGTTGTACAACATCACTGCCGCGGATGGCAGCCACAGCGCCAGCGAAATGGCCAGCGTCACGCGCGTCCAGTTGCGCTGCTTCGATATCGTCCACCAATCCGGTTTGACGAGGTCGAGAAAGGCGATGCGCAGCCCGTTCACGCCGTGGAAGAACACGCAGAACACCAGCGCCACCTCGCCGATGCCAAACAATGTGGATTGATACAGCCGGATGGCGTTGGCAAAGAGGTCAGGAGCCAGATAGACAAAAGCGATATCCAGGATGTGAACGGTGAGAAAGAGGCCCGTTCCCAACCCGGTGATGCGGTGCAGAAGAAAACTCCAGTGTCCTTCTCTCCCACGATACACGGCGTAGCCGGTCAGTGTCGTTTTGAGGGCAGTCATCAGCGATCACCTCCATACCAACGATGAGATAGGAATTGGCCTGAAAAATATTGTAGCATTTTTATCCAATTTTTGGAAAGAATATCAACATTACAATTGCCAATCCTGGCGTTGGTTTCAGAGAAACGAGATTCTTTCAAATCACCGGCAAAGAACAGGCCGGGTGGATACCCTATCTCAACGATCCCGAAACCTTGACGCGGTGGGACATTCTTTATATAATATGTGAATAGATTATTCATATATTCATATAAGAAAGATCGAACCATGCCGCGCGGATTTTCAGAAAACCAGAGACAACATCTTCAAGAAAAACTAATCGCCTCCGCTTTCGATGCCCTGGCGAATACCGGTGTACGCAGAACCACTGTGGAAGATCTCGCGCGGTCAGCAGGCATTTCCACCGGCGCTTTTTACAAATTCTTTCCATCCAAAGAAACCCTTTTCTTCGTGGTTTACGATCGCGCCGAAGAAGACCTGAAAAATGAATTTACCGCTTTTGTCGAACCCTCCATTGAGATATCGGCCATTGCGGTTCGAGATGCGCTCAAACAAATGCTTCGCTCGGAAGCGATGCAATCGCTGTTACGATTGATGCAAAAAGAAGAATTGGATTATCTGCTCAGGGGAGTCGATCCAAAAATGATCGCGGAACACTTGCAGAGGGATGGCGCGTTTCTGCAAAATCTGATCGAGAAATTGAGTGCTCGCGGATTACACGTGACACCCGACGTGAACCGGATCCTTTCCTACCTGCAGGCGCTGTTCGTTCTGTGCGCTGCCAGAAGTCAGTATGAACCGTACGCCAGCCAGATCATCGATGCTTTTGTCGATACATTCATCAACGAAATCATTGCATAGCCCTGCCTTCAAAGAATCAGATGCAAAACCTCTACTGGAAGATCCTATTCCAACCATTGATGAATCGCCGCCTCGGGAATGAATCGGTTCAGCGGCTGCGCCGCGAAGTCCTGGCTCAGGTGTACGGCGAAGTCCTCGAAATTGGGTTCGGTTCGGGGCTCAACCTGGCTTGCTACCCGCCAGGCATTCGTTCGATGAACGCGATCGATATCCTTCCATTGCAAACACCCCACCCCGCTTCCGGCATCCGAATTCAGTACCAGATCATGTCCGCGGAAAAGCTGGCCTTTCCAGATGCCAGTTTTGACAGCGTGGTGAGAACATTCACACTCTGCAGCATTCCGGATGCAGAGTCTGCGCTCAGGGAAATTACCCGGGTTCTAAAACCGCAAGGAAGATTTTTCTTCCTCGAGCATGGGAAAAGCCAAAACCGATGCATCGCCGCGTTGCAGAACCTGCTCAATCCTTTTTACAACATTTTGGCATGCGGTTGCAATATCAACCGCGATATGTTGAAGATAATCGCAGCCTGCGGCCTGACACTTCAGACCTCGAAAGTAGATCAATGCGGTTTACCATTTTCCGGTTTATATTTCTCCGGCATTGCAGTCAAAAAAGGAGACCCATGCTAATCCGTAAAATCCGGTTCATTTTCAACGCCATGACCCGCACCGCGAAAAGCGGCATCCAGACAATCTACGGCGCCGATTTTTACCGCCGCTTTGCCGTCCTGTCCAGGCAGCATCTCGAAAGCATGCTGCCGCGTGTCCAGGATATTGGCGACAGCATTTTCGCCTTCAATTACCTGTATGGGCCATGCTATTTTGCCTGGTATCAAACGTTGAGAGACCTGGGGGTCGAAAAGTCCAGCGCCTTGAATCTCATCTGGCAGATCAATGAAGATTTTGTCAAAAGCATCCCGACTCCATTGTTGCGATGGTTTGGCAAACAAATGTATTTGGGGACGTTTCGGAAAAGAGCCGTCCGCGCTGAACAGCTCGGCAAGGCCGGCCAACTGCATCCCTTCGATTGGCGCATCGAATATACCGACATCGACCGGAATACTTTTAGGATCGATATTTTCGAATGCGGCATGTTGAAGCTGGCCGACCTGTTTGGGTACCGTGAATTATTCCCACAGGTTTGCCGTATGGATTATCTGTTTTCGCATTATTTTCACCAGTCTTTCCGGCGCAGCGGCACCCTCGCGGACGGTAATCTGTGCTGCGATTGCTGGTATCAAGCTCCCGGCGCCTGCGAATGGGCGCCCGAAAAAGGATTTGAGTATCGGAAATAAAATCAGGAGCCTGCAGAAAGAACGCCTCCTGGTGCAGCCGTGCAGCAGCCATAATATTCTTAAATTTTTTCAAAGGGGTTGACGGTTTAAAAATGCCGTGCTATACTTCGGGCACACTGAAAACAGTGATGCGGGCGTGGTTCAGTTGGTAGAATGTCTCCTTGCCAAGGAGAAGGTCGTGGGTTCGAGTCCCATCGCCCGCTCAAAGCCTCCAAACTGGAGGCTTTTTTCTTTAACATCGCTCACCGGCAACTGGTCCGGCGCTTTGCCTTGACCAAACGATTGAACTTTGTTAAAATCCTGCTACCATTCAAACGGCGACGTGGCCAAGTGGCAAGGCAAGGGTCTGCAAAACCCTGATCATGGGTTCAAATCCCATCGTCGCCTCTCTTCAAGAAAAGCCCTGATCCGGGGCTTTTTCTTTCCCCAAGATCCTGTAGCGGCGGACCTGCGTGTCCGCCTTTCCATCTTTTCTCCTTTTTGCTGTCTTCCGCGCGAGAACCGGCGTCCCGATTTCCAATCCGGTTTACAATCAAGCCATCCCCACGCGCTGGAGTCATTATGATCGAAAATCGCGACCGCAACGAAGCCATCATCAACCTGCTGCTCGATTTTCCGGATGGATTGCGCCCGGCCGAAATCGCCCGCCGCCTGGGCGTCAACCGCTCCACCATCTGCCGCTACGCCAACCTGCCAGCCTGCATCTTTCAGGACGACGCCGGTCACTGGCGCATCGATCGCGCCAAGCTGCCCATCGAGATCGAATTCTCGCTGGACGAAGCCCTGGCGGTCCACCTGGCCACGCGCATGCTGGCCACGCGTACCGACCGTCAAAATCCGCACGCCGCATCCGCCATTCAAAAGCTCAGCAAGGCCACGGCGCGCATGGCCCCACTCATCAGTCACAGCCTGCGCCTCTCCGCCGAATGGATCGAGAGCGCCACCCTGCGGGATGATCTCTACCGCCAGGCCCTGGAAACGTTGGCCCGCGCCTGGGCTCAGGCACGCAAGGTGCGCATTCTCCACCGCAGCATCCGCACGGACGAACTCGCCGAATTCATCCTCAAGCCTTACTTCATCGAGCCCAACGCCATCGGCCAGAGCACCTACGTCATCGGCGCCCGCGAGCCGGACAACGCTCTGCGCACCCTCAAGATCGAGCGTATCGAGAGCGTCGAGCTGCTCGATGAACACTACACCATTCCCGAAGATTTCGATGCCACCAGCCTGCTGGCCAACGCCTGGGGCATCTGGATCAGCGACCACGACCCGGTCGAGATTCGCCTGCGTTTTTCACCCAAAGCCGCCCGGCGGGTGAGTGAAACCCGCTGGCACACCTCCGAACGCATCTTCGAACTCGAGGATGGCAGTCTCGAATGGACGGCCGAGGTGGCCGAACCGCGCGAGATGCTGCCCTGGATCCGCGGCTGGGGCGCCGAGGTGGAGGTGCTTTCTCCACCCGAGCTGCGCGAGATGCTGCTGGATGAACTCCGGCGCATGAATATGCTTTACGGGAGTTAGCCACAGAGAACACAGAATACTCAGAGCGGCAATAAGCAGAAGATCGAAATTGAAGAAACGCTGAGTCTCTTTGTCAAAATCACTCTCTTTTGATTCGTTTCCTTCGTAGTCTCTGTGGCTTTCTCCTCTTTTTGTTAACCTCCTCTGTGGCTTTCTTCCTCTTTTTGTTCATTTCCTCTGCGGACTCTGTGATCTCTGTGGCTTTCTTCCTCTTATTGTTGCTATATTTGCAACACATGTCCTCTATACTGTAAACATCCGAGGTCAATTCGGCGAGGTGGTTGCCTGTGGGACGGCTCCGCGGCACAGGGGACACCTTGCAGAAACCAGGGCTGGGTTGGCGGGGCGGCCGATCGCGCCCACCCGAAAAAATCATTAACACTCATTCTTTCTAGAAGTATCTCCAACTCGAAGGGGCGCTGCCATGATTCAGATCCACAGAAACCGCCTATCCATGATCTTCATCTTCCATCGTCCCGGCGCCTGCGCGGCCTGGATCTTCGACGGCGCGCGCTTTCTGCGCTTCAGCTACCTGCGGGACGCGCAGGAATTCCGTTTCGTCCGTGCCCAGGCTTATCTGCCGGCCAACGTGCAGGGCCAACCCTTCGAACTCAGCCCCTGCGAAGCCGATTCTTTGCAGCGCGAGACCCGCTTGCATCACCTGAACCTGCGCTTCTTCGCGGACCAACACGAATGCATCCTGAACGCGCTTCCGGTCAACCTGAGACAGACCGTTTACGACCTCTTTCCACCGGCCGGCAGCATCACTGCCGCCGGCATTGCCACGCGCCGAACCCCGCCTCCCTTCAGCCGGCGGGAGGATGGGAAATGATCCATACAGAACGGCCTTCCGGTAAGGACTCCCGGAAGGCCGTTCGATGAAACAACGCAAATTCGAATTTTAGCCGATGCGGCGGGCGGCTTCGGCGCGCCCAATCAGCCCAAAGCCCTGGGTGGGGTTCAGCCCCCCCGTGGATGCTGTTAAAAAATCATGACAGCAATTTGGCCATCATGTACTGGTCGATATATCCCCCATCGACGAACAAATCATCGCGTTTCACCCCCTCGACTTCGAACCCCATGCGTTGATACAGCGCGATGCCGCGCTGGTTGTGCGTCATTACCGTCAATTCCAACCGGTGAAGGTCGTGCTGGACGGCCCACTCCTCCAAAGCCTGAAAAAAGCGTTTGCCGATCCCCTGCCCGGTATAACTTTGCAAAATGCCGATGACAATGTGCACGGTTTTTTCATTTCGCCGGTAATCACCGCCCATGCCCGAAATGTAGCCAACCAGTTTCTCCGCATCCTCTGCGACCAGGATGATCTGGTTTTCGCGCTTCAGCACCTGCCGAATACGATCTTGTTGCTGCTCGACCGTGGTCGTCCGTTCGCCAGGTTCCAGCATCATGAAATGGGTTTCTTCGTCCAACTGCCGGCATAACGCCAGAAAAGCACCAGCATCTTCTTCGCGAATGGGGCGCAGCTCCGTCATTACGACTCCTTTCGAGAATCGATACCTTTCAATCCATTCTTTATTGCCATCCATTCTACATCAGCCGGGCGGTCGTGCCAAATCCTTCGGATGGGTTGCGGCGGTTTTTTTATATGAATAGTCCGGGCAGAGATCGATCGACGCGAAACCGCCGGGATGTAAACATCCCGGCGGTTTCTCCTAGCAATATCCCATCCCAACAACCCAGAGGAGAATCACCGCTCCCATACGGTGACCAGGGCTTCGATTTCCAATTGGCCGTTCATCCTCGCCACGGAGACGCGGTGATGGCCATCGCGAAGGTAGTAAAATCCGTCGACCTCGATCAGCGTGATGGGCGGCAGAGGCCGTCCCTTGAAGATGGACACAGCCACCCGAATCCACCTTTCGCGCGTGGTTTCATTGAGCGGATTGAAGAAGCGATCATAATCCCGGCTGCGGTTTTCACTGCCGATGATTTTCCGGATTGGAACCGTAACCAGTCCGCGGGAATACTCGCGGCGAAATTCTGCGAAGCTGGGCAGGCTATTCAGCCCCTGCCTGCGTCCCAGCAGTCCGTTCAATGCTGTGAACAGGTTCCCGCGCTGGAGAGCGGCGTTGAATTGCCGGCGAGCCTCATCGGCTGGCCGGTTGTAGGACCGGCCGATCGCCGGGCCCATCATCGGTGTAAACATGACCGCATCTCCTTTCATCGCATTCTTTCCCATCGCAGTCCCTATGCTAACCAATATTGTCTTTCTTTCCACTGGATGAATGGCGGTACTTTCGACCTGCCAGCGGGATAAAATTCGCCCCGGCCAGTTGGCCAGGGCGATGAAAGAAAATCTGCTAATTTCACTCAGCTTTCCTGAATGATTCCATCCCAATACACGGCCACCCGGGTGCCATCGCCGGGCCGGCTTTCCACATCCAGCGTGGCCCCCACCGAGGTAGCCCGCTCGCGAATAATCCCCAATCCCATGTGCCCGCTGGGAACGGCCTCGATATCGAAACCCTTCCCGTTATCGCAGACCTGCAGCAGGATTTGCCCGTTCACCTCACTCAATTTGACGCTGACCTGCGTGGCCTGGGCATGTTTGGCAACGTTGTTCAGCAGTTCCTGAGCGATTCGATACAATGTTACCTGGACATCCGGCGGCAGCACGAAATTTCCTTCCACGCTCACTTCCACCGGGATCTGAGTGCGCCCGGTAAAGGCCAGGCTCAATTGACGGACCAGGTCGGCCAGGTTCGTCTCGGTCAGGGAGGCCGGTCGCAGTTCTAGAAGCAGAGTGCGCATTTCGGCCAGCGCGCCGCGCGTCAATTGGCGGATTTGTTCCAACCGTTTTCGCCCCTCCTCCGGATTGCGCTCCCAGATGCGCGGCAGAACGTCGGCAATCAGGCTGGTGGTGAACAAAGTCTGTGTGACGGCGTCATGCAAATCACGCGCCAACCGGCTGCGTTCGGCGGCAATCGCGTTTTGCTCGGCCTGGGCGCGAAGTTGAGCGTTGGCGATCGCCAGGGAAGCCTGGTCGGCCAGAGTGGTCGCCAGGTTGATCTCCTCCTGGGTCAAATTGCGCGTTTTTTCGAAAAGCAAAATCAGGCCGCCGCCCACTTTCCCGCTCACCGGCAGCGGAACGGCCAGAAGCGCATTATGGTTTACAGCATAGGGATATTGAGATTCACCGGTTTCAGCGCGCAGCGCCGACAAATCCGATACCGCCATGGACTGCCCGCGGATCAGGTTGTTGGTCACCTCATCGCCGATGAAACCTTTCCAATTTCGAAGGGCTTCATCGGACAGGTTATGATCCTCCTTAAGCGCGAGCACCGCCAGATCACCGCAGTCTTCGCAGGTTTGGAAGATATAGGCACAGCAGGCGCCGGTAAATTGGGCCGCCTGCACCAGGATGGTATCCAGACTTTCGCTCAACGAATAATTCGAATTGAGCATGGAGATAATCTTGCGCAATCCCTCGGCTACCAACTGCCGGCGTTCGATTTCCATGGTGCGCTCGCGGACCTGCACTTCCAGCGAACGGTTGCGGTCCTTGATTTCCTGCACGCGCATGCGATAGGCGCCAAATGCGCCGCCCGCCAACACCACGGCGATCATCCCGAAGAACCACCATCTTTCCCAAAAGGGCGGCGTAATGTGGATGTTGACCGAAAAACCGTCCACATTCCAGATACCGTCGCTGTTGGAGCCGCGCACCCGAAATACATAATCGCCGCCCCGCAAATTGGTGTAACTGGCGTACCGGCGCGTTCCGGCTGCGACCCACTGGCGGTCGAAACCTTCCAGCATGTAGGTGTACTGGTTGCGAAGCGGGGCGTAATAATCCAGCGCGGCAAAATCGAAGGAGATGAAATTGTCGGTGTAGTCCAGCTCGATGGTCTCACCTGGCTGCAAATCCGTTCGCACCGTCTTATTGAACTTGCGAAAGGCCGTGATGACGACCGGTGGAACGCTTGAATTATCCGCCACCTGCTGCGGATAGAAGGAATTGAAGCCGTTGATGCCACCGAAGAACATCTCGCCTTCGGCATTCCGGAAGGCCGAACCGCCGTTGAACTCATCACCCTGCAGGCCATCTTTGGTGGTGTAGTTGCGAAATGAGATCCGTTTTGGGTCGAAGTGCGTGAGGCCGGAATTGGAACTGATCCACATTTCACCGGTCTCATCCGCCAGGAGGCTGTAGAGCGCGTCACTCGGCAATCCGTTCTTGATGGTGTAGTGAGAGAATTTTTGGGTCTTCCGGTCGAAATAATTCAGCCCACCGCCATAGGTTGCGATCCACATATTGCCGGACGCATCCTCATGGAAGGCGCGGACGATATCGTTCGACAGGCTATCGGGATTATTCGGATCGTTCGAATAATTGGTAAACAGGTTTTCCCCTGAATCCCAGATGCTGAACCCGCCATAGGTGCCGATCCAGAATAATCCTTCTTTGTCCTGATAGATCACCCGTACGCGGTCGTCCACCAGGCTGTTCGAGTCGGCCGGATCATGCCGGAAATGGGTAAAGGTTTTGCTTGCCGAATCCAGGCGGTCCAATCCCTGCGTCCACAGGCCGACCCACAGGGTCTCATCACGGTCCTCGAACAGGGTTGCCACCCGATCTTCGCCAAGGCCGGCGGGATCGTCGGCCGAATTCGCCAGGTGAACGAAATCATCGGAATACGGGTCGAGATAGTCCAGCCCGCCTCGGTTCAGGCCGACCCACAAACGCCCGGTATGGTCGACGAGCAGCGCGCGCACATCATCCCCGGCGATGCTCGTGGAGTCGTGCGGATTGTGGCGAAAAACCCGCACGTCGTTTTCCACATCGTCCAGACGGTCCAACCCGCCGAAATGCGTTCCGACCCATAGGCGTCCCTGCCTGTCTTCCGTGATGGCCAGGATGTCGTTATCGCTCAAGGTGGCGGTCTGATCCGGGCGATACTGGTGCAGCGTAAACTTCTGCAGCGAACCGGCGTACTTGCTCACACCCCCGCCTCCGGTTCCAATCCACAGGATTCCGCCGCGATCTTCATATAACGACCAGATCGAGTCGCTGCTGATCGAATAGGGATCACTCGGATCATGCCGGTAGCGAATAAATCGGCCCAGATTACGGTCCATGCGGTTCAAACCCGCCTTGGTGCCAACCCACAGTTCGCCGCTCCGATCTTCATAGATGACCCGCACTTCATCCCCGCTCAACGAATAAGCATCGTCCACTTGATAGCGGTAGTGTGTAAAAGTATTGGCTTTACGGTCGAACAGGTTCAATCCGCCGGTATCCGTGCCCACCCACAAATTGCCGAGGCTATCTTCATAGATCGCGCGAACGGCATCCGAACTCAAACTCGCAGAATCTTTCGAGTTGGCGCGGTAGCGGGTGAACTTTCCGGTATTCGGGTCGAGCGCGTTCAGGCCGCCCAGGGCTGTGCCCACCCATAATATGCCGTTGTGATCCTCGAAAATGGACAGCACATCGTTGTTGCTCAGGCTGGTCGGGTCCGCCGATGCAAACTGAAACCGGGTAAAGTTGTCGGTGGCCGCGTTGTACCGGCTGAGCCCGCCGTCTTCGGTGCCCACCCACAATACGCCCTGCCGGTCCTGGTATAACACCGAAATTTCCATACCCCCCAGGCTGTTGGGGTCATAGGCATCGGAATGGTAGTGAACGAAGCGGTTCCCATCCCGATCCAGGCGGTCCAATCCATTCAATGTGCCAACCCACAACCGGTGATTCGTATCCTCGAGCAGCGCAATCACATTGCTATCCGCCAACGAGTCGGGGTCTTCGAGGTCGTGACGGTAAATCTCGAATTCATAACCATCGTAGCGGTTCAGGCCATATTCAGTCCCAAACCACAGATAGCCCTGCCAATCCTGCAGGATGGTACGCACCCAACTTTGCGAAAGGCCCTGATCGGAGGTCAGCCGTTCGAAACGAACCACTTCGGCGACCGCCTTTACCGGCGTCACCACACCCAGCGTCAGCCCAAGGCTCAGCGAAGCGATGACCGCCCATTGAATGAATCGCAGAATCGATTGTTTTGGTTTGGAAGGCATACACAAATTTTATCCTGACCCGCGGGATTTTGACCGGCAGTTTGGCCAGTATTTTTTAAGCAAAGGGCCGGTCCACAGAATGACAGAGGGATGAACGTAATTTCTCCCAGCTTAGCTCATCGGCCGGGGTTGCCCCCGGCCGGTGATTGTCTTCGATCGAATTTGTGCCCGGCTGAGAATTGCCAGCCGTGGGCTGAAAATTACTTGAGATTTTCAGCCACGAAGTCCCAGTTGACCAGATGGTCCAGGAAAGCCTGGACGAAATCCGGCCGCCGGTTCTGATAATCCAGATAGTAGGCATGCTCCCAGACGTCCACGGTGAGCAGCGCCTTCTGGCCCTTTGCCAGCGGGGTTTCGGCGTTGGGCGTGGACAGGATCTTCAATTCGCCGCCGTCCAGGACCAGCCAGCCCCATCCCGAGCCAAAACGCCCGACTGCCGCGGCCTTGAACTGTTCGGCGAACTTCTCATAACTGCCAAAAGTGGCATCGATGCGCGCCGCAATTGCGCCGCCGGGTTTGCCGCCGCCGCCAGGCTTCATGCAATGCCAGAAGAAAGTGTGGTTCCAGATCTGGGCGGCGTTGTTGAACATGCCGGCCTTGGCCGGATCCGCCGCCGCCAGGAGAATGATCTCCTCCAGGGTCTTGCTTTCCAGGTCTGTCCCGGTGATCAGTTTATTGAGGTTATCTACGTAGGCCTTGTGATGTTTGCCGTGGTGGAAGCTAAGCGTCCGCGCGGAATAATACGGCTCCAGCGCATCTTCTGTAAAAGGTAATGCAGGCAATTCAAAAGCCATATTTCCCTCCCATGGAATTTTCAATTGATCTGGTGATTTGCATCTCATCCGGCTAACGATCTTCGCGCCAGATGGTCGAAAACTCAGGCCTGGTAAGATCTACCAGGCCTGAGGATTGCCACGATCCTTATGCGACCGTGATTTCCTTGCTCAAATACACATCCTGAATTGCGTTGAGCAGTTCCACGCCTTCCTTCATCGGGCGCTGGAAAGCCTTGCGGCCGGAGATGAGACCCGCCCCGCCGCCGCGCTTATTGATGACGGCTGTCCGGACGGCCTGGGCCAGATCACCTTCACCGCTGGAGGCGCCGCCGGAGTTGATCAGGCTGGCGCGGCCCATGTAGCTGTTAGCCACCTGGTAGCGCACCAGATCGATCGGGTGATCGCTGGCCAGTTCGGTGTACATGCGTTCGTCGATCTTGCCGTATGGATTTTCCTTGCTGGAAATCGCCTTGTACCCGCCGTTGTTTTCGGGCAATTTCTGTTTGACGATGTCAGCCTCGATGGTCACACCCAGATGGTTGGCCTGGCCGGTCAGGTCCGCGGAAACATGATAATCGACGTTGTTGACCTTGAAGCCCGGGTTGCGCAGGTAGCACCACAAAACGGTGGCCATGCCCAGTTCGTGCGCCATGGCGAAGGCCTGGGCCACTTCGATGATCTGGCGGGATGATTCGGGCGAGCCGAAGTAAATGGTCGCGCCAACTGCGGAAGCGCCCATTTCGTAGGCTTCCTTCAAAGTGCCGAACATGATCTGGTCGTACTTGTTCGGATAGGTCAGGAATTCATTATGGTTGATCTTCACAATGAAAGGAATGTGATGGGCGTATTTGCGAGCAATCGAACCCAGCACGCCAAAGGTCGAGGCCACGGCATTGCAGCCGCCTTCGATCGCCAGCTTGACGATGTTTTCGGGATCGAAATACAGCGGATTCTTGGCAAAAGAAGCGCCTGCCGAGTGTTCGATGCCCTGATCGACCGGAAGGATGGACATGTAGCCCGTGTCGGCTAACCGGCCGTGGCCATACATGGCCTGCAAATTGCGCATGACACGGATGGGACGGTCGGAATGCTCCCAGATGCGGTCTACCCAATCGGGACCGGGAACGTGGATCAAATCCTTGCGAATGGTCTTGCACTCATGCTCGAGAAGCGATTGCGCTTCTGCGCCCAGCAGGGTTACGATTTTTTGGTACATGTTGCCTCCGAAATGATTGGAAGATTCATCCAGCAAAACCGGTCAGGACCGGTGTGATGAGCGGTCAAGCTGCCTGGCGATGTTCCGTGGGATCGAGTCAAAGATTTCGCCGTGCAGAAGCGCTCAGACAAATTACCTATTGTCTGTCTACAGAATAAATTATACCCCGAACTGTCAGATTCTCTTCACAAATACAGGCCCTACCGCTCGATGAGCCAATCGGCAGGTCTCCGGGGATTCCCTTTCCACGAGTGGGATATAATACGAAGGAATAGCGCCGTCGATCGGATTGTTATGGAGTTGTAAGCCTTCCCGGATCTCAAACGATTACAATCCTTGAAAAATCCATCCCTGGCTGCCAGGAATTTGAGACTCACATACCATCAAGCTGCCCGGCCCGCAGCGCAGGAGTTATCCAGACATGGAAACCTATCCCATCCCCATGATCCCGGGGCCGGTTCGAGTACCGCCGGAAATCCTGGCCGCCTACCAAAAAGATTACGGTTCGGCGGATCTGGAACCTGAATTTCTCGACCTGTACAATCGAACCGAACGCGAATTGCAGCAATTATTCGGCACGAAGAATTCGGTGGTCATTCATACCGGCGAAGGCATGCTGGTGCTGTGGGGCGCCTTGAAAAGCTGTCTGAAACCCGGCGACCGCGTGGTAGCGGTCGCCAACGGTGTGTTCAGTTTCGGCCTGGCCGAGATGGCCGAAGCGCTCGGCGCTTCTGTGAAGGTGGTGCCCATCCCGTACAATCAGACCATCACCGACTGGCAGAGTATCGAGGTCGCCCTGGCCGATTATCGCCCCAAAATGATCACCGTGGTGCACTGCGAGACGCCTTCCGGCACGCTCAATCCACTGGAGCAACTCGGGAAGTTGAAGCACGAATATGAAGTCCCGCTTCTGTTGGCGGATGTGGTTTCCAGCGTCGGCGGCGCGCCGGTCAAGGTGGACGAATGGGGCATCGACCTGGCGTTGGGCGGTTCGCAGAAAGTGCTTTCCTGCCCGCCGGATATGTCCTTTGTGACCGTCAGCGACGCGGCCTGGGAGATCATCGAACAGGTCAATTACCCGGGCTACGACGCCATCCGGCCCTTTTATGCGGCTCAAAAGACCGGCGCCTTCCCTTATACGCCCTACTGGCAGGGTCTGTCCGCCTTGCACATCGCCGCCCAACGCATTCTCGATGAAGGCCTGGAACACAGCTTTCAGCGCCACGCGCAGGTGGCGGATTACTGCCGCCAGCGCCTGATCAAAATGGGGCTGTCGATGTACCCCGCCCGCAGCGCAATCACGGCGCCGACGGTCAGCGCGGTGAACCTGCCCGAAGGAATCGACTGGCCCGAATTCGATCGCCGCCTGCGAACGCGCGGCCTGGCGGTTGGCGGCAGCTACGGCCCGCTGGCCGGCAAGGTGTTCCGCCTCGGTCATATGGGTTCTCAGGCCGACCTGGATCTGACGACCCGGGCCTTGGACGTGATCGAAGAGGTCTTCAGAGCGATTTGAGCGGGGATTCAGATCGAAATTAAAACCAAACTGAAAGGTTCAGCCGCAAAATCCGGGCTGAACCTTCCTTTTTTCATCGGGAATGACAGTTTTTTGTCAGTCACGAAGGTTAGGATTTAAAAGCATCACCAAAATGGCACACGACGTAACCAGGGGGTTATAAATGTCGCTTACCACATATCCTTATCGAATTGCAGCTCACACCCGGCAACAAGTTATACAGGATGTGCAAATCAATTTTCCGCACCAGGATCCAGCCCAGATTATGGAATTGCTGGATCTTTATGGCCTGGAAACCAGCGAGCAGCATCGTGAACGGGTCCAAATCGCTATCCTTCAATTAAGCAACGGCAACCTGCCCCGTCTATTCGACCTGGTGGAAATGGCCAAATATGATTACCGCACGCTGCTTTACCAGGCCGAACGCGCTTACGCTTAGGCGTTCGCCGGCAGGCGGCGGAACAGGCGTCCGCTGGAACGCAGCCAGATAATTCCGCCATCCTTAGCGCGAATCACTTCCATTTCCTTGTCGGTGAACAGTCCATCCAACGCGCGCATGTGGTCAGGGGACAAGAATACCAGGCGCGTTGGATCGGGCTGAGGCGGCGGGGGTGAATCTGGAGTTGGAAAGCCGCCCTTCTTCACGGCGCGCGCCATCAGATCCTTGCCCTGCATGTAAAGAACAATCGTCGCTTCCTGAGCATCGTAGCTGCCCAGATATTCGTTTACGCGGCCGGCGGGCATCTCCACCGGCTGCGCTTTTTTGGCGCGCAGACCCAGGAAATGATCCAGAGCGAAGGCCAGCGATTCTGTATTCAATGGATCGCCGCCGTCGCTGTTGGTGAGAATGGCAATGGCGAAATCCCGCTGCGGAACCATGCGAAACAGGGCTTCCTGACCGTTGGTCGCGCCGCCGTGCCCAATCACCTCGACTTCGCCAGCGGGTGTTTGATAGGGAGTGATATACCAGCTCAAGCCCACCCAGCGCGCGCCGTCCGCCTTGACCAGGCGGGATTGCATCTGGCGCAGGGTCTCGGGCCTCAACAGGCCATTTCCGTTGCCCATGTGGAAGCGCGCATAGGCCAGCAGGTCGCCCACCGTGGCGATCAACCCGCCCACCGGGCTGCACGAGCGCGCCGGCGCCCAGGGCGCAGCCACACGCGGCTGATCGCCCGCCAATTGGTGCCCGACGACGAAACTGCGCGTCATCACGTCCTCGGGAAAATAGGTGCAGGCCCGCATGCCCAGCGGATCCAGCACCAGTTCGCGGGCCGCCTCTTCATAGACCTTGCCGGCGGCGAGTTCGATCATGCGCCCGGCGATGTAAAAGCCGGCATTGTTATAGGCCCACACCTCGCCAACCGGCGTGAGCTGTTCGAGCCGCTTCAGGCGCGGCAGAATCCGGGCCAGCGCATCGTCGCCGCGCCCCGAATCATCGAAATAATCGCCTGCCCAACCTCCGGTATGCGTCAGCAGGTGGCGCAGGGTCACCTGCGCGGCCGCGTCTTCGTCCGCCAGGTCCAGCTCGGGCAGCAGGCTGCGCACCGGCGCATCCAGGGATAATTGCTCCTTCTCCACCAGGCGCATCGCTGCTGTGGCGGTTACAGTCTTGGTGATCGAACCAATCTGAAACAGCGTATCCGCGTTCACCGGCAGCGGAAAATCCACGCTGGTCACGCCCAAACCAGCCGTCCACTGGCAGCCCTGAAAATGTACACCGACCGCAACGCCGGGCACGTGCCAGCGCGGCATGGCTTCCCGGATGAAATCCACCAGCTCTTGAAATGTCGTTTCGTCTGTCATGGTCTGCTCCTCGATGAAGCGGGCAAACTGCCGCCCGTCATCCGTCCATTATACGCACTTGAAGAGGGATTCGAGGACAAAAAAAGGCGCGCGATAGAATTCTCGCGCGCCACACTTCTGGTTACGGTTATCAAAGGATCGGATCAATGTTGATCTTCATCCCGGTGAATTCGAACCGGCTCGCGGACCGGCCGGGAAAAGGAACTCCCAGCCAGGATCGCCGCAATCGCGAACATCAAACCAGCGGCAACAAGAAACAGGAGGGTCATCATTTCGTATTCTCCTTCTATGAGAGATGATAACCAACTTTTATTATAAATATATAAGAATTCAGAGACTCATCCGGCGTCCATTTCGAACCGCGCCAGTCCATCCCGCCAGATTTCAGTATAATCAACCTGAAAGAAGCGATCGATTCGATTGATTCAGGTGAAATCATGACCGAAATCTGGTTGGTGCGCCACGGCGAGACCGAATGGAATCGCGAACAGCGCTTCATGGGCCAGCAGGACATTCCACTCAACCGCGCGGGCCTGCAGCAGGCCGCCGACCTGGCGGTCAGCCTGCGCGGCCAGCATTTCAACGCCCTGTATTCGTCCGATCTGCTGCGCGCGCGCCAGACCGCTGAAGCGCTGGCAGCCGCCTTGAAACTGCCGCTGCGGTTGGATGCGCGCCTGCGCGAGGTGATGCTCGGCGTCTGGCAGGGGCAAACCCACGCCGATGTGCAGGCCCGCTACCCGCTGCAGTGGGCCGAACGCTACGCCAACCCGCCCGATTTTCGCCCCCCGGCGGGCGAGACCATCGCCGAAATGGCCGCCCGCGCCTACCCGGTTCTGGATGAGATCGCGGCTGCCTACCCGCGTGGGCTGGTGCTGCTGGTTTCACACGGCATCCTGCTGGCGGCGCTCATCTGCCGGGCCCGCGGGCTGCCGCTGGCCCTGATCTACGCCCAAAACCCGGCCAACGCCAGGCCTGAAATCATCGACTGGCCGCCGGAGAAACTCGAGAACCTGTCATGAAACGCATTGCCATCCTCACCGGCGGCGGCGACGCCCCCGGCTTGAACGCCGTCATCCGGGCCGTTGTCAAGACCGCCTGCCAGGAATACGCCTGCGAGGTGCTGGGCGTGAAGGACGGTTTCGACGGCTTCATCACCCCCGGCGGCGTCTTCCCGTTGACCCTGCAGGACGTGCGCGGCATTCTGCCGCGCGGCGGCACCATCCTGGGCGCGGCCAACCGCGGCAACCCGTTCGCGCGCAAGGTGCTGCGCGACGGTCAGGAGGTCGTCGAGGACACCTCCGTCCAGGTGATCGCCAACCTGCGCGCACTTGAACTGGACGCACTGATCGTGGTGGGCGGCGACGGCACGCTGCACATTGCCCAGGAACTGGCCGAACTGAACGTGCCGGTGGTGGGCGTGCCCAAAACCATCGACAACGACATCGGCGGCACCGAGGTGACCTTCGGCTTCGACACGGCCGTCAATACGGCCACCGAAGCCATCGACAAACTGCACACCACCGCCGAATCGCATCACCGTGTGATGGTGCTGGAACTGATGGGGCGCGACGCCGGTTTCATTACCCTGCACGCCGGCCTGGCCGGCGGCGCCGACATCATCCTCATCCCGGAAATTCCCTTCCGCTACGAAACCCTCTATCAAAAAGTGGAAGATCGCAAACAGCGCGGCAGCCCCTTCAGCATCGTCGCCGTGGCCGAGGGCGCGCATCCGGCCGGGGAGAGTGTTGTAGTGGCCCGGGCCGGCGATTCCGTCTACGTACCCCGCCTGGGCGGCATCGGGCAGGCCGTGGCCGAGCACATCGCCGCCGCCTGCCGGGTCGAAACGCGTGTCACCGTGCTGGGTCACCTGCAGCGCGGCGGCTCGCCCACCCCCTTCGACCGCGTCCTGGCCACCCGCCTGGGCGCAGCCGCGGTGAGGCTGGCAGATGCGGGCGGCTTCGGGCGCATGGTGGCGATCAATGGTGGCCGCATCACCGACCTGCCGCTGTCCGAGGCGCTGGCGGTTCCGCGGCGCGTCGACCCGCACGGCGACACGGTGCGTACGGCACGCGGCCTGGGGATTTGCCTGGGAGATTAAATCAATAGACCGCCTTCTTCTGGCGGTCTATCGTGTTCTGGGCTGCGGCATCTGCTTACTTTACAGTAAGGAGGGATGCCGCAGCCGGTTTATAACTACTATCGTTCATCTTGGGCATCACCTCCTTATCTTAGAATAGCGAGGGGATGAATATTCGAATGATGTCCCTAGTATTCCACAAGCTCCACGGAAAGTCAAGTTACAAACGGCCCGCTCTAGGGAATGCCGAACTTGAAGCGTGCGGTCGTATCCGTCTGTTCGGTGGAGGAAGTCACGCCCATGACCTCGAACCAGGTCTTGCCGGGTTTGAACGGGAAGGGTGTGCCGTCTTCATAGGTCAGCGTCAGAACTGAATCCTGAGCCGGGCGGCTCCATTTGACCTTGAAGATCTGGCCATCCCGGGCGATGTAGGCCGCGCCCGAACCGGTCATGTTCACGTCCAGCACTTCGGTATCCGCTTTCTTGACCAGATATTCGAAGGGCGCCAGGATGATGACCACGTTATCCACGCCGATCTGCTTCTGGTTGGCGCGGTCGACCAGCGGAGCATACTTTTCGTTCGTGCCGGTGAAATCATTCTCGGTATCCGAGAAGCGCAGGTAACGTCCGCTGGCTGTGTCGTAATCCCAGCGGTTGTAAATGGCCGCCGAGAAGCGCGCGAACACCGAATCGGCCTTCTGGCCGCCGGTGGGCGTCTGCGCCTGGAAGAACATGCCGTTCAGGTCGGGGCGGGCGTTGTCGGTGGTGATCACTTTCTCGAATTCAGCCAGGTTGGCCACCAGATAATTCTTGCCGTTGGGGTCTTCGCGGCAAACGGCCGGGCAGGTGTAATTCCCTTCCAGGACCAGGCGGCTGGCAAACTCGGAATTGACCAGGCGGGTCATCACGCCTTCATAGGCGCTGCCGAAGATGAACCAGGCCTTGTAGGCGCGGATGACGTTGACGTCGAAATGGCGCGCCGAACGAATGGGCCCCACCTTCTCGGTATTTTCGCCGTAATAGACGGCCGCGAAGCGGGTGGTGCCCAGTTCGGTGTAGTATTCGTAGATCAAATCCGCCTGCGGCAAACCCCACTGCGGGCGATCGTCGCGGGGCAGGTTTTCGACCTTGACGATGATGGGCCGGCGCTCGAGCAGCTTGGCATCGGCCACTTTCAAACCGGTTAGCGGATCGTAGCCGTCCGGGTAGCTGGTCGGCCCAACGCCTTCGGCCGGATAGGCCGGTGTGGCCGTGGCGGTGGGTACTTCCGGCGTGGCGGTCGGCGTGGCCGGCAGGAATGCCGTGGGGGTCGCGGCTTCGGTGGCCACCGGCGTGGGCGGCAGTGATGTGGCGCTCGGCGCGCAGGCAGCCGCCAGGCCGAGCAGCATCAAGATTGTAAGCGACAGTGCAGCTTTCTTCGCCATTTTTTTACTCCCATCGGATTGATAAATATTGACTGTTGGAGTAGATCATACCCCAATTTCAGGCGTTTGCCAACGTAAACAAGGTCCGCGACACAACGAGCAAACTCTTCTAACCCTAGGTCACCCTCAAAAACGCCGGTGGATCGGCTCCTCCCATTTACCAACCCATTGTATATCCAACTTAAAACATTGAAATTGATCTTCTGTTACGATAGCCTGGCTAACATACTTGAGTTTCGATGAGAAAGATCAGTAAATTGAAATTTTTTAAAGAAATTTTACAATCCCGGATTGGTGTTTATTTTCCCTATGCATGTTTTCCCGAATTTGACGCATGAGTCCATTTCATATATACTCTGAAACATGATTGGCAAGGTAGAGAAATCGCATTGTTAAGATGAATCGGTTAAGGCATCATGGATCTTCAAAGAAGTATTGTTGCCATCCTGAATAATAAAAACGATATTGTCGGTACAGGATTTGTAGCTGGGGAGAATTTGATTCTGACCTGTGCTCACGTGGTCGAGATTGCCTCAGATGGTCTTAATAAACATGTGAAAGTTCGCTTTAAAGCAGATTGCTCAGAAACAATCGCGTGGGTCGAACAGCAGAGTTTCAGTCCTAGCTATGAACGGGATGTGGCATTGCTACGTGTGGTCTCACTTCCCCAAGACGTGAAGCCATTGCCACTGGCTTCAGCCTCTGGCAGTGCCGGACATGACTTTTACGCTTATGGATATGCAGTGGTGACCGACGTTCAGGGAATTGGCGCTCGCGGGAAAATAGTGGATATTGTCGACAGTAACCGTTTGGTACAGTTGATTTCCCAGGAACCCGACCATGGAATGAGCGGCGGGCCAGTATTTGATGAACAACGTCGCGTAGTGATTGGAATGATTAGCAAGGGCAAGAGTATCCTGGACAAAGGTCAAAACCTGAGGAATACACAAACCACATTTGCTATTAGTATGCAAACAATTCTAGGTGTTTGCAACCAGATGAGTGCTCTACACATTCAAAAAGAATCCAAAGATTCCCCCAAATTAATTGGTTATCTACGAAAGCTTTATGATTTTATAGACAGCGAATGCAATATCAGTTTTCAAACATTTTTAGAAATTCCATCGTCGGACACGCCAAACGCTATTGTTCCGGATTTCAAATTTGATTATATAGCGTCACCGATTCATAGAGGAAAAGAGCGATTACGGAATAACACTATTTCCTCAAGTATCGAAAATCGTACCTTTTCAAATTTTACCGAGGCTTTTGATTATCATCAAAATCGGGTGTTATTGCTGGGATTGCCCGGTTCTGGAAAAACCACTACACTTTTACATTTTACAAGACAGGCTATATTAGATCGCTTAGCTGATCCCCAAAAGCCTATTCCTATTTGGGCTAATATAGGCGCTTGGGATTTAACAACCCCACTTAGAGATTGGATTGAAAAACCTACATTCGGAGCAATTCCAAAAGAATATCCCCGCCTGTATCTATTGGATGGTCTAGATGAGATCATGCAAGAAAATGATAAGAATACTCTCGAAGCTCGCTCATCATTCATACAACAATTCAATGAGCAAATAAAAGATGAGCAAGTAGTAATCACATGCCGAATATCAGATTATTATAATATCTCGACAAAAATTGACTTGGCAGGTGCTATCACACTTAACGAATTGAGTAATGCTCAGATTCAAAAATATCTTATTCAAAGTGGTTCCCAAAGGATAATAAACAAAATTTCAAAAGATAAGGAGCTCTTAAAACTAGTTAGAACTCCATTAATGTTGTCGTTACTGATTATTGCGTATGGGAATGGATCAGATAATTCGATCATTAATTCGAAAACGATTTCTGAGTGGCAAATTTTTGATCGCTTTTTTAAAGAACGAATCCTGCACGAAACCGAGAAATACAATTTGTCTTTTAGCGAAAAAGATATTAAAAAATTTCTGGGCAAACTTGCAATAAAGAGAGATGGAATAGGAAACGTTTCGTTTAGGAGTCATTTTAGTAAGGAAGATGGTATTAATGTTATGGATGGCAGCGAGAAGCTATTCACGCTTTGCTATCAGATGCAATTTTTGTCCAAAACATACTCAGGTGTGTACAAATTTACCCACTTAAAACTAAGAGATTACTTTGCAATAGATCCTCTTATTAATATTATTAAATCTGAAAGGCAAGGGGGAAAAGGATTTGCTGCTTACGCTTTTGAAAAAATCGGTACAATGGCAACTACTGTTTTAATTAACCTGTTGGCAAATGAAGATAATCAAGTGAGAGAGAAAATATTGTGGGCTTTAGGATCAATTAGAGATGAAAGAGCTATCCCCTCAATTATTAAACTTTTATCCGATGATGATGCGTTTATCAGGTGGTATGCAATTGAAGCTCTAAGTCTTATTGGAAACGAATCGGTTGTTGATTACTTAATAATTATGCTTGATAACGATGAGCCTGACCCGAATGTTAGAGGATCATTGGCAATAGCATTAGGTAAATTCGGCTCAGAAAAAGCTATTCCTGTGCTTCGTGAAACCCTTGACGATGAGGAAACTAGAGTCAGTGATGCTGCGGCAGGCGCTCTAGAGGAGATAGGATCAGAAAAAGCTTTACGTGTTTTAGAAAGGTGGGTTTCGGGCAGAAAAGATAGATGATTAGTAACTAATCAAGAAAAAATCCAAAAGCATATTTACATTATCAATATCATGAAGCGTGACATCAATCAGGGGAACCCGATATCCGCATGATGAAAGTCAAGATGAACGTGTTCAGTGGTTTCCACTCAGAAGAAGATGTCGAGATGTTCTGCACGGTTCGTTCGTACTTTTCGATAGCTTACAAGAATGGCCAGTGGATGTAGATTGTTTTGCGCATTGCTTTCATTGAAAAGCCCTACCTCCTCCTTTCGTCGCTCAGCAAGCCTGAGTAGTTACTCAAGAGCCTGCATTTCCGTTTGATTTTTTCACCCTTCTTGATCTATAGGGTGCAATTGTTGAAATTTAGATAACCTCTGATCAATCAATGGTTTACTTTTCCCATTGGGAAATAAATTGAACTAAAGGATGACCACATTCATCTTTCCTATGGCCGCCAGAATACACACAGGATCAGCACGTTAATTTTGTTTGGTTGCCGTTGAATCACACCTGGACTAGTTTGTTTTCATGCGCATCTGCAGTATTGATGACTCATTCTCAAGTTACACCAAATTAGTCGGACACCAGGAACTCGGCGCCGACAACTGTGCCAGCGTGTTTCAGAACCATAAAGGTGAATGGTCCAGCAGCTAAAGTTGCGCCCATTTATTTGACACCTAAATTGATAATAATCACCAAGATAGCCAGTAAGGTACTGACGATAAATACAGCCATCCCGCTCCATATAAAACGCTTGCGATAGTTGATAATCTTTTCTAATGAGTAGTGTAGGATTGTTTCTGTAAAATGCAGGACCT
>NZ_DF967972.1:1603778-1788240 GCF_001050235.1 Longilinea arvoryzae | reverse complement strand
TTTAGAAAGGTGGGTTTCGGGCAGAAAAGATAGATGATTAGTAACTAATCAAGAAAAAATCCAAAAGCATATTTACATTATCAATATCATGAAGCGTGACATCAATCAGGGGAACCCGATATCCGCATGATGAAAGTCAAGATGAACGTGTTCAGTGGTTTCCACTCAGAAGAAGATGTCGAGATGTTCTGCACGGTTCGTTCGTACTTTTCGATAGCTTACAAGAATGGCCAGTGGATGTAGATTGTTTTGCGCATTGCTTTCATTGAAAAGCCCTACCTCCTCCTTTCGTCGCTCAGCAAGCCTGAGTAGTTACTCAAGAGCCTGCATTTCCGTTTGATTTTTTCACCCTTCTTGATCTATAGGGTGCAATTGTTGAAATTTAGATAACCTCTGATCAATCAATGGTTTACTTTTCCCATTGGGAAATAAATTGAACTAAAGGATGACCACATTCATCTTTCCTATGGCCGCCAGAATACACACAGGATCAGCACGTTAATTTTGTTTGGTTGCCGTTGAATCACACCTGGACTAGTTTGTTTTCATGCGCATCTGCAGTATTGATGACTCATTCTCAAGTTACACCAAATTAGTCGGACACCAGGAACTCGGCGCCGACAACTGTGCCAGCGTGTTTCAGAACCATAAAGGTGAATGGTCCAGCAGCTAAAGTTGCGCCCATTTATTTGACACCTAAATTGATAATAATCACCAAGTACCAGAAGACTGCCTCGAAGCTGGCAGACTGGATGGAGAACAACATACCAGAAGGATTGACGATTTTCTCTTTCCCGGCCGCTCACCAGCGTTTGATTCGCACCACCAATGGGCTGGAACGGCTCAATCGTGAAATCAAACGACGAACCCGGGTGGTAAGCATTTTCCCAAACGAAGGAGCCTGTTTGCGGTTGGTAAGTGCCATCCTGATGGAGACCAGCGATGAATGGGAAGTCGGCAGGCTTTACCTCAACCTGGAAGCAAGGTAGTTTTACTCGATTGAACCTTTACTTTGGAATAACCTGATCGATTTTACAGAAAAAGACTTGCTCAATCACAGGAATTGGTCGATTTTACCCTACAAGAATTCTTTCCAGTAAATGCCTAACATTATTTCTAGTGTATTCCAAACGTCGTTGTAAAAAAAGATGTTGGCTTTATTGATGTTAGCATTAATCACTTCTAAGATTACTTTTTTAACTATTTCTTTCTTCTTAGTTTTTTGCATTGGTACCATAAGTATTTCAGGCACCCTCATTATTGCGGGCCCATTTACAGGCTAACCAGTATTTATGGTGGCACGAGGCTCCAACCTGACAGAAAACTCTACAATGAATGGATACATTCTGATCATTCACATCCTAATAAAATGTCCTTTTGACGAATGCAGCTCAATTACCACCGCCTATAAGAAGCCTGCGCTTTATCACTGTGTTTATTCTTCCAGCGTATCGCCAAACGGCAGAAGGATGTGTTCACCTAGCTATTCAGCTTAATTTTTCGCATCGCCATGCGCACGGGCTCATCTCCTTGCACCCCTCCGCCTCCTATCCTATAATCAGCCCATCATGCGAAACTCACCCCGCCTGAAGACCGCTGCCAAACTGCTGCTCATCGCTGCCATTCTGGCGTTACTCGTGCTCTGGCTGCGCTTCACCCCACCCGGGCTGCTCGGCAAGGCCGACGCGGTCGGTTACGCGGTGTGCCACCGCATCGATCTGCGTTCCTTTCATCTCGGTTCGCGTCCACTGCCGCTGTGCGCGCGCTGTTCGGGCATGTACCTGGGCGCGCTGGCCAGTGCCATCTACCAGCTCCGCAAGGGCCGCCGCGGCGGGCTGCCGCCGCGCAAGCTGTGGCTGCCGCTCGGACTGCTGGGGCTGGCCTTCGCCGTGGACGGGACCAATTCCTACCTGCATTTCTTTCCGGGCTTCCAGGGGCTGTACGAACCCAACAACACCCTGCGCCTGATCTCCGGCACCGGGTTGGGGCTATTGATCCCCACCCTGCTGCTGCCGGCTTTTCACCAGACGGCCTGGGCCGAGCTGGATCCGCGCCCGGCGCTGGATTCGTGGCGTTCGCTGGCCGGCCTGCTGCTGGCCGGCGCCGGGGTGGTGCTGCTGATGCTCAGCGGCAACCCGCTCATCCTTTACCCGCTGGCGCTGCTCAGCTCGGCGACCGTGCTGGCCATCCTCTCGACATGCTACGGGCTGCTGGTTCTCATCGTAGTCCGCGGCGATGGCCAGGCGCGTTCGCTGCGCGACCTGTGGCTTCCGCTGGTCGTGGGTTTCGCCATCGCCCTGCTGCAAACCTTCGCCATCGACTGGCTGCGATTGACTTTTACCGGAACGTGGAACGGATTCAAGCTATAATGCGTATATAGTAGCAAGAGGAACAGGGATGGAAATTCTGGGTATTTTTTCCGCATTTGGGCTTTCGGCCAGCGCCGGGCTGAACGCCTACATTCCCCTGCTGGTGGTCGCCCTGCTCGGCAAATTCACGAACCTGATCCACCTGGAAGAACCATGGAGCGCGCTGACGAGCTGGTGGATCATCGGCCTGCTGATCTTGCTTTCCCTGATCGAATTCTTTGCCGATAAGATCCCGGCTATCAATCACGTCAATGACGCCGTGCAGACCTTCATTCGCCCGACGGCCGGCGCGATTGTCTTTGCCGCCAGCGCGCACGCCATCTCCAACGTGCATCCCGTGCTGGCCCTGGCGCTGGGGCTGCTGGTGGCCGGCAGCGTACACGGCGTCAAGACGCTGGCCGTGCGCCCGGCGGTCACCGCCGCCACCGCCGGCGTAGGCAATGTGCCGGTCAGCATGGCCGAAGATGCCGTTTCGACGGTCGTCTCGATCCTCTCGCTGGTCGTGCCGGTGCTGATCGCCTGCCTGCTGGTGATGTTCACCGCCTGGATCATCTGGCTGCTGTGGCGGCGCGCCAACCGCGAATCCCGAAGTCAATCTTAAATATCGAAAGCCATCATCCTAATCCTAGCCAATTTCAGGGAGAAAAAATTATGGACAGCAATTACAACCCACCTTCCGCGGAACCGCCCTTCGATCCAGACAAATATACGCCGCCGTCTGCTGAACCGCCCGCCAGCGAGCCGCAGATTATCGATGTGAGCGCCAAAGAAACCCCGCCGACTTCCGGCTTCGATTCCGTTCCCGAAAACCTGGCCGGCCAGCCCGCCGGGCCGCAGGGTCCGAGCGCATCGCCCGTACCGCCGGCGGCAGGAAGCACGCCCCCGGCAAAGAGCGGCATGTCCAGCACGACCCGCACCGTACTCATCATCGTCATCGTGGTACTGGCAATTTTTTGCTGCTGCTGCCTGCTCTTCGTAATTTTCGGCGCCTGGTTCTACAACAACGGCGACCGGATAATTAATTCGATTTCAACCAGTCTGCCGGCGCTCCTGGCCCGGTTAGCCTGATCCATTCTTTCTAGAAAAAAACCGCCTCTCAATCGCGAGAGGCGGCTTTTTTTTACGAATGGGCCGGTCGATCCAATCGCACCCGCACCGGCGGCGCAAAAAGGGCCTTCAATTCCTCCAGCGCGGCCCGGGCGCGCCGGTCGTCCTCCGGGCTGAGCGACAGCCGGGCATATTCGTCCTCGTCCAGCACCTCCTGCCGCCCGTCCGGGAATACCAGCAGGTCCAGCGCCAGATCGCGAAAAGAGACCATGCCGTCTTCGATTTCGGCCGGATAGGCGACGTTGCAATACCAGCACTTGATCTGGCCATCGTCGCAGTCATAGATCTCGAGGATGTTATACCAGCGGTCGGCATAATAGGCTTCAACAAAGCGATCTTTCCGCTTCCACAGCATGCCGTGAAAGGGCATATCCGGCCGGTCGAAGTACGCCTCCAGGAGCACCGCGCCCGGCAGGCGTTGTTTGACCCGGCCGTGATAGCAGAAGGTCTCCTGTCCCTGCGGGTTGCGTTTGATGATCGTGATCTCTTCCATGAATTCCTCAACCCAGACAGAGAACGGCTTCCGGAGGCAGGTAGAGTTCCGCCGGTTCGCCTTTGGGGAGCGGCTCCTCCAGATCGAAGCGCAGGGTCAGGTCGCCCGCGCAGCGCAGCTCGACCCGAAAGCGCTCGCCGCGAAACACCGAATCCTCCACCCGGCCCTGGATGCGGTTCCAATCCGCGCCCCGCGCCTGGCGGTAAGCACCGGCCGGGCGCAGCAGCAGGGTGAATGCACCGTTCGGCGGCAGACAGGCCGGTTTGAGCAGGCCCAGCGGCGTCTGCACCAGCCCGGGTGATCCGGCCAGCGCCTGGGCGGGAACCAGATTATCCAGGCCAAGGAAATGGGCCACCCAGGTCGAAGCCGGCCGATTGTAAATCTCGGCGGGCTGGCCTTCCTGTTCGACGCGGCCTTCATGCAGCAGCACCAGCCGGTCGGCGATGGCAAAGGCCTCTTCCTGGTCGTGGGTGACGTAGATGGCCGGGATGCCGGTGGAATGCAGCACCCGGCGCAGTTCATTCCCCAACTGCTCGCGTAAGGCGCGGTCCAGAGCGCCCAGGGGTTCATCCAGCATCAGCAGGCGCGGCTGCGGCGCCAGGGCGCGGGCCAGCGCCACGCGCTGCTGCTCGCCGCCGGAAAGGTCCGTGACCCGGCGTCCGGCGAAACCGGCCAGATTGACCTTCTCGAGTGCATCGACTACACGCAGCCCGATTTCGGCTTTCGACAGCCCCTGCATGCGCAGCCCGAAAGCCACGTTTTCGGCCACATTGCGGTGCGGAAACAGGGCGTAATCCTGGAACATCAGGCCGAAATGGCGCAGGTGCACCGGCACACCGCTGAGGTCCTGGCCTTGCCAGAGGACCTGCCCGCGTTCGGCGGTCTCCAACCCGGCAATGATGCGCAGCAGCGTGCTCTTGCCGCTGCCAGATCTTCCCAACAGGCACACCGTCTCGCCGGCCTGGATTTGAAAGGAAACGCCGTTCAGCAATGGCTGGTTTTCGTAGCTTTTCCAGATATCGCGTATTTCCAGCATGGTTTCCGCTCCACTTTTCTTCAAACGCCCTAATCCTACCACATAACGCCCCCTGCATTTTGAATGCCGACGCCCCTGTCCAAGATGTTTTGCGTTAAGGGTATCGATCTTTGATTTAATTTATAATTATTGTTATATTAATATCCTCTGCGGACATTCGCGTCCGCCCGTAAGAATCGATTCGAGGCAAATATGAAAAAACGAGCCTTCTTTTCCAGGTTCATCAGTCTGGCAGCGGCGGTTTTCACCCTGCTCGTGAGCCTGTCTCAGGTGCAGGCTGCCGGTGGGACGACCGTTTACCTGCCGCTGATTTCTAAATCACCCACCCCCGGCCTGGCGCTGCCGCCCGCGGATGCGGCTTCGGCGCGTCTGACGGTGCCGTCCGGTTTCGCCATCCGGTATTTCACCACCAACGCGGGCGCCAGACCGCGATTGATGGCCATCGGCCCGGACGGCTGGCTTTACGTCGCGCTTTTCGACGGCGGGTCCATCGTTCGCCTGCCAGACGCCAATCACGATGGGTTGGCGGACGGCGTCCAGACGGTGTTGACCGGCCTGACGTATCCGCATAACCTGGAATGGTACGCGGGTTGGATGTACGTGGCCGAGGGCGATAAGATCACCCGCCACAAGGATACCAACGCCGACGGCATCTACGAGACCCACGAAACGGTGACCACCAACATCCCAGGCGGCGGCGCGCACATCACTCGCACGCTCCATTTTGGGCCGGACGGCAAGCTGTACGTTGCCGTGGGCTCGACCTGCAACGCCTGCGACGAGACCGATCCACGCCGGGCAGCCATCCTGCGCTTCAACCCCGACGGCAGCATTCCGAGCGACAATCCCTTCAAGAACGACGCCGATACGCGCAAGCGCCCGCTGTGGGCCTGGGGATTGCGCAACAGCGTCGATTTCCTGTGGGCGCCGAACGGCGAACTGTGGGCCGACCACAACGGCTCGGACGGCATGGGCGACAATCTGCCGCCCGAGGAGATCATCATTCCGGTGCAGGGCAACCACTGGCACGGCTGGCCGGCTTGCTACACCGCCACCCTGGGCGTAAACACCTCGCCCGAAGTCCCCGCGCCGGGCTACAACCTGGACTGCGCGCCAGCCATCCCCGCCCGCTTTACCGACCTGGCGCACTCGGCCCCGCTGGGCATGCAGTTGGGCGCCCCGGCTCCCTTCCCGGCGGCTTACAAGGACGACCTGTTCGTTGCCTTCCACGGTTCGTGGAACACCACCCTGGCCAATGCTCGTGATTGTAAGGTGCAGCGCGTGCTCATCGATAACGGTCAGCCGGTCGGCAGCCAGACTTTTGTCAATGGTTGGCGAGCCGCGGGTGAGACGTGTGCTGGCCCGAATGCCTTCGGCCGCCCCGCCGACGTGGTGACGAACGCCGCCGGTGAGATGTTCATCTCGGATGACGTTTCCGGCGCCATCTACCGCGTCATCTACGTCGGGCCTTAAGGAGACAGCCATAGAGGTCACAGAGAACAAAGAGAGAGGATAGAGGGGCAAAGACAGGTGCAGAATTTTAGATCTTTTCATCCCCTGTCTTGGTATCGCTGTCCTCTCTACGGACTCTCTGCAGGCTCTGTGGTTGTTTCTAGAACGTCTCGCCGCCCAGGCGCTCGATGACCAGGATGCCCAGCGCGCACACCACCAGCAGCAGCGTGGCCATGGCCATGGCCTGGCCGTAATTCAGGCCGCCGGGCTGCGAAAGGAAGCGGTAGATGGCCACCGGCAGGGTGGGCATATCGGTTTGGGCGATGAACGAGGTCGCGCCAAACTCACCCAGCGAGATGGTGAACGAAAATACCGCGCTCACCAGCGCCGCGCGGGCGATGATCGGCAGGTCCACCTCCAGCCAGGCGCGCAGCGGCGAGGCGCCCAGCACGGCTGCCGCCTGCTTCAAGGACTGCGGAATGGAGGCCATGGCCGGCTGCAGGGTGCGCACCACGAAAGGTAGCGCCACCAGGCTGTGCGCGATCGGCACCAGCAGCGGGAAGGAACGCGAATCCAGCGGCGGCTTGTTGAACGCGACGATGAAGCCCAGTCCCAGCGTCACCGCGGAAGCGCCCAACGGCAGCAGCAGCAGGGGCTCGAGCCAGCGGTTGATCTTCGACCGCTGTGAAAGCGCGGCGGCCGCCAGCGAACCCAGGCTCAGGGCGATCACCACAGTGGTCCCGGCGTAAATCAACGAATTGCGGGCGGCCTCGATGGGTGGAACGTAGAACAGCGACCCGCGCCGATTGATGAACAGCTCGCGGTAGTAATCCAGCGTCAGCCCGTTTTGCACCGCGCCACGCTCGCCGCGCGCCCCCTCCAGACGCGCCACCGAACGCAGCCCCAATGCCGCCAGCGGCATCACCAGCAGCGCCACCAGCACGGCCGTCAGGCTGCCCACCAGCAGTCGTTCGCGCCAGGTGCGCGGCTTGCGGATTCCCTCGCCGCGCAGACGCGGCGCCAGAGGCACGGCCCGCTTCCCGCTCAGGCGGCTGTTGAGCGCCGAAATCGCCAGCGTGCAGGCCAACTGCACGGCCGAGAGCAGTCCGGCCAGCGGCAGGTTGAGCATCTGAAGCGCCTGGATGTAGATTTCGACTTCCAATGTGGCATAGCGCGGGCCGCCCAGCAGCAGGACCACGCCAAAGCTGGTGAAATCGAAGAGGAACACCAGCAGCGTAGCCGAGAGCAGCGCCGGGCGCAGCAGCGGCAGGGTCACTTCGCGCAGCGTGCGCAGCGGAGATGCCCCCAGCACACGTGCCGCCTGTTCCAGGCGCGGATCGAGCTGCCCCAGCGCGCTGCCCACCACCCGGATGACGACCGTGGTGTTGTAGAAGACGTGCGCCAGCAGGATGGCGCCCAGTATGTTGAGGATCTGAATGGGTGGGGTCGCCAGCCCGAACCAGTCCATCAACAGCAGGTTGATCCAGCCGCGCGGGCCCAACAGCGCGTTGAAGCTGGCCGCCACCACCACCGTCGGCAGGATGAACGGCAGCGTGGTCAACACGCGCAGCAGGCGCTTGCCAGGGAATTCAAACCGCGCAAACAGGTAAGCCGCCGGCAGGCCGACCACCAGCGTGAGCAGTGTGGATAGGCCGGCCTGCCAGAAGGTGAAACCCAACGGCTGCAGCACGTCCGATCTGCTTACCCGCACGCCGCCCATTTCCGGTTGAAATGCGAGATGAAATACTGTGCCCAGGGGCAGGAAGAAGAACACTCCCAGGAAGAGCAGGGGGATGCTCCACAACCAGACGGCGCGCGGGAAGCGTTTCGGGGATGCGATCACTTCAGGATGGTCTCCGTCCAGGCGTTGATCCAGGCTTCACGGTTGGCGCCGATCTCACTCGGATCGATCGTGGCCGGTTTTGCCGGGATCTGGATATTCTGGGTGAACACATCCGGCAGCTTGGCTTGCGAGTTGACCGGGAAAACGAACATTTGCAGCGGCATATCTTCCTGGAACTTCGTCCCGAGCATGAAATCGACGAATTTTTCGGCCAGCGCACGGTGTTGGGTGCCCTTGAGGATACCCACGAACTCGATCTGGCGGAAGCAGGTGTTATCGCCGACGATCGAAGCGGTCGGCGCGGTCTGCACCGGCGGATCGGCATAGACGACCTCGGCGGCCGGGCTGGAACCATAGGACACCACCATCGGCTGGCTGCCCTTGCCGGATGAACCGCTGAAGTTGGTGTAGTAGGCCGTTTCCCAGTCGTTTACCACCACCAGGCCGTTCTCTTTCAGACCTTTCCAGAAGTCCAGGTATTTATCCGGACCGTACTGGACAATGGTCGCCATGATGAAGGCCAGGCCCGGCGACGAGGTGGCTGGATTTTCCGTCACCAGCAGGCCCTTGTATTCGGGCTTGAGCAGGTCGTCGAGCGTCGCCGGAAGGGCCAATCCCTTATCGGCGAAGTAGGCTTTGTCGTAGTTGATGCACACATCGCCATAATCCACCGGCAGGGCGCTGTTCGTCGCGTCCAGCTTGAACTCGGCCGGGATGTCGGCCAGGAGCGGTGAAGCATAGGGTTCGAAAATACCGGCCTCGAGCGCGCGGCTGAGGAAGGTATTGTCCACGCCGTAGAAGACGTCGGCGCGGGGCGCGTCTTTGGAAAGGATGGCCATATTCAGCGCGGAGCCGGTATCACCGCTCTTGGCGAATTCGACTTTGACGTTGTTTTCCTGCTCGAACTGGCGCACCAGGTCTTCGGTCACCGCAAACGAATCGTGCGTCATCACCGTCAGCGTGACCGGTTCGGCCGTCTGAGCCGCCGCCGGGGTCGTTGCCGGGGTTGCCGCGGGAGCGCAGGCAGACAGGACCAGGCTCAACAGAGCGGCCAGTAAAAATAAACGGGGAAGCTTCATGGGACTCTCCTCTTTTACACACATGCCTTCGGTCAATGTCTTCGCGTGTGGATGCATAGCAACAGCCCGGAACGCAGGGATACTCCTGCGCTCTCGCCGGTCATTTCGTTGCTGATGCCACGCGTTTTATCCGGATACAGTGTTTCATCGTTCAGCGGAAAGCGCAGGTCGCGGGTCTTTACGCCCACCGCCGGGCCGTTCAACGGCAGCAGCGAGACGATTTCACCCGCCCGCCCGCGCAATTCCGTCTGCTCGCGGATGAGAAAGACCTCCTCCATACCGTCCTCCAGGCGAACGTCCAGGCCTGCCAGTTCGGGGCGCATCAACAGGAACAGGTTGCCCAGGGTCTGGTCCAGGCGCCCACCCAGGGCCGCAGCCAATACGATCCTGCGGCTGCCCGTTTGCAGCGCGGCCTGCAGGGCCAATTCCAGGTCGGTTTCGTCTTTCTCGCGCGGGTAACGCCGCAGCTCGGCGCCGTTGTCCGCCGCCCAGTGCACATCTTCGGCGTTGGCCGAATCCAGGTCGCCGATCAACAGGTGTGGGGGCAGGCCCAGGCGGCGCAAGTGATGAAGCCCGCCGTCGACGGCGATCAACACATCCTCTGGCCGCAACAGAGCCGCCATTTTTCCGGGGCTGCGCAGCCGCCCGTTGACGAAGATGACAGCGCGTTTTGCTGTTGGCATAAAAAAACACCCTGCCTTAGGAGGGTGTTTGACATTTTGCTCTCGACTTCCCTCCGCCGGCATTATCCGGATCAGGTTATAAGGGTCGAGGACTGGTTGTCCTCCTCTCAGCCCGGTTCACCGGGCTCCCCGTACTCAATTGTATGCGTAGTATAGCCCCAAACAGGAGATTGTCAAGACATCCGATGGTAATAAAAAGCCAGTCGAATGCCACACCGGGCTGTAATCAACGCACCCGGCGCTTCCATTCCTCTTTCAACTGCAGGTTGCGCGGACTCTCGCCGGACGCCAGGGATAGAAAATCGACGATCAGGCGGTTGAATTTGTTGGCGTCGTCCATCATCGGGAAGTGCCCGCCCGGATCGAAAAGCACGGCATGCGACTGCTCGGGCAGTTCGTTGAGTTGTTCGGGCCGCGGCGCGAGCACGGCCGGATCGTTGACGCCGTTCACCAGCAGACACGGCGTTCCGAACTGGCGCCATGCGCCGTCCAGGTTGGGCTGCCGGTTGAACGAAGACGATACCACGCCCGGATCGGCCTTGGGCAGTTCCGCCCGGGCCGCGTCTGCAGCCGGTACGCGCGGCAGCAGCCAATCCGCCAGATCCGCCGGCGTCGATGTCCGCAGGCGGGCCGCCAGGTTGCTTTCTTCCAACGGGTAGGAAACCGCCATGAGCCGATCGACCACCTGCGGATTCTTCCAGGCGTAGGCCATGGCCGCGATGGCGCCCAGGCCGTGCCCGACCAGTACCACCCGCCCGATGCCCATCTTCTCCAGAAAGCCGTCGATCAGGCCCATCTGCTGGTCTATTTCGTAATGCTGGGTCTTGGAGCTGTCGCCAAACCCCCATAGGTCCAAAGCATAGGCGCGGTAAGAAATCGAGGTGGCTTGCATGGCCGGCAGCCAGTAACGCCATGACCCCACCCAACCGTGCAGGAAAACGACCGGCTTCCCGCGGCCGAGAACTTCATAATGTGCACTGCCCGAATCCAGAAAGACAACACTCATGATGGGGTTATTTCCCGAACTGCGTCAACAATGATTTTACGCGCTGCACCAATTCGTCCGGTGCGAAGGGCTTGAGTAAATATTCGCTCGCGCCCGCATCGAATCCCGTGCGAATCTCGGAATCCTGGCCTTTTGCGGATAGAAAGACAACCGGAATGTGTGAAAGCTGCGGGTCGGCCTTGATGTGCGTGCAGGCTTCATAGCCCGTCATGCGCGGCATGCGCACGTCCATCAGGATCATATCCGGCATTTCCTGCGGCGCCGCCTGTACGGCCTCGGCGCCGTCGGCCACGGTGACCACATCGAATCCTGCAAAGCGCAGGGTAAAACCGATCAAATCGCGAATATCGCGCTCGTCTTCTGCAACCAGGATTTTTGTCATGCCAGTTCTTCCTCCGCTTTTGTTACCGGCAGTGTGAAGGAGAATATCGAGCCTTCACCCCGCACGCCAGCGCTGTGGAACCAGATGCGCCCGTGATGCATCTCGACCAGGATTTTGCTGATGGCCAGTCCCAGGCCGGTTCCGGCGGTCGCCAACACCAGAGGATCATCCCCACGATAGAAGCGCTGGAAAATTCGCGCCTGTTCTCTCGGTTCGATACCAATACCCTTGTCGATTACGTCGATTTGAACCTCATCGTCGCCTGCGGCAAAAATATGCACCCGCACCACGCCGTCTTCTGGCGAATAGTTGTAGGCGTTGTTCACCAGATTCGCCATCACCTGCTGGATGCGTTCCATGTCGCCATCGACCTGCGGCAGATTCGCTTCAACCTCGGCCTCGACGGTCATCGGCTTGTTCTCTTCACGCGAACGGCGCTTCAGGTCAGCCGTCACGTCCGCCGCGATTTCAGCCAGCGACAGGGGCTGCAGGCTCAGGGTCACGCGCCCGGCTTCGATGCGCGAGATATCCAGCAGATCGTTCACCAGCACGTTCAGGCGCTCGCTGTTCGTCTTCACCACATCCAGGAAATGATTCTGCTGGGCAGTCAACTGCCCGGCGGCGCCCATCAGCATGATCTCGACATAACCCTTGATCGAGGTCAGCGGCGTGCGCAGTTCATGGCTTACATTGGCTACGAATTCCGATTTCAAGCGGTCGACCTGCACCTCGTGGGTGATATCCCGGAAGATGGAAACCGTACCCAGGAAATCGCTGCGCCAGGAGACCGGCGCCAGGTGTACCGAGATGACCTGGTCATTTTCCAGGCTGATCTGTTCAGAATAACTTTCGGCGCCGGTGGCGCTCTGCGGATTATTCGACCACTCGTGAATCGTGTGGCTCCAGGTACGCGCGGCGCGGCCGAACACGCCCAGGAAGCTATCCAACGATTGGCCAATTACATCGGTGTTCTTCAGGCCCAGGATACGCTCGGCTGAAGCGTTGAACAGGGTGATGGTGTTATTCGCATCGGTTACCACCACACCATCCGCAACGGCTTCCAGGATGGCGCGCGAACGGCTGGCTTCGATCTGCTGGTCGCGCAGCATTCCACCCAGGCGTTCGGATTGATCGCGGATCAGGTTGAACACCTCGGCGTTGTTGAGTGCGATGCTGATCTGGCGCGCGGCAGCTTCCACCAGGGCCGCCTGTTCGACGATGAAGGCCTTGGGTTGGCGGTGCAGCAGCAGCAGTGTGCCCAGAAAATCTGCGCCCAGAATTAACGGCACCGCCAGCATGGAAGCATACGCCGCGGATTTCGCCTCGGGTAAATTCCAACGCGCGTCGTTGTGCATATCGTCGACCAGGGCCGGGACGCGTTCCTTGCTCATCCAGCGAGCGATGTCATTTTCGAGTCTGGAAAGGGCATTCACATCCACCAGCGGCTCACCGGCCTGGAAGCGGCTGCCGGTCTGGCTCATCAGGATGACGGATTGTTCCGAACCCAGCGATTCGTTCAACACGGCCAGCGTACGGTTGAGCACCAGTCCCATTTCCAGGCTGGCCGAAAGCTCGGTGGTGACCCGCAGCAGGGTCTGCGAATTGCGATGCTCGCGGCTGAGTTCAGCCGTGCGTTCGTCGACGCGTTTTTCGAGATCCGTTGTCAGGTGGCGGGTTTCAGCGAACAGGCGCGCATTTTGAATGGCAATGGCCGATTGGTTCGCGATCGTACGCGCCAGCTCGATCTCGGGGGGCGAGAAACGGTATTCTCTCTGCGATTCGAGCAGCAGCCAACCCTGCAGACTGCCCGCGGTGACCAGTGGAACCACCAGCAAGCTTTGCGTGCCGTGCGCGTTCAGGTACGCATCCATCAACGGCGCCACTTCAGGCTCCAGATTTGCATTGCTGGTGCTGAAAATGCCATGCGATTCGCTCAACCGCTCCAGAAGCGGCACAGGCGGCAATTGGCGGGGCAGAGTCGAACTGGATTCGGGCAATTCGCTTTGCAGGGTCAGTCTGGCGTGGGCATCCGTCAGAATTACCGCCGCGTGCGCGCCGCCCAGCGCGCTCAGGAACTGCTCCAGGCATAATTTGAAGATCAGGTCCACTTCCAAGGTTGCACTCAGCTCGGAGGAGAAGCGGTTGAGCAGTTGCAGGCGCTGGCTGCGCCGGTCCAGTTCCCCCGCGCGGCGCTGACTTTCCTCGAACAGGCGTGCGTTTTCCAGCGCGACCGCCGCCTGACCGGCGAAGGTCGTGGCCGCCTGAATATGCTCCGGCGAATAATAACCGGCTTCGTCCTTTTCGAGCGCGATGACGCCGGTGAGTTCCGATTTCGCCAGCAGTGGAATGCCCAGCCAGCTCAGGTAATCCGGCTCGATCAGGCTGGGGAAGCGCGAATCAAGACGCACATCCGCCACCGAAAGGGCCTGCTCGGTGCCGATCATCTCCTGGAACAGGGCGCTGTCTTCCACCGCCACCGCCAGGCCGGCCCGGCTCTCATTGTCATCGAAACCGGTCGTTGCCGCCACGCTCAACTGGTCGCCGTCGCGCAGCCAGAGTGTGGCCGTGTTATACGGCACGACCGAGCCCAGTTGATCGAGCAGTGAATCGATCAAATCGTCGGATTGCAGGCTGGAAGTAATGGTGCCGGCCACCTCGTTCAGCGCCTGCATCTGGGCGGCGCGGTTCTCGGAGGATTGGAACAGACGGGCGTTTTCCAGCGCCAGCACCGTCTGCTGCGCCAGGGATTGCAGCAACGCCTCGTCCTCGACGGTAAACGAAGCCGGTGAGACGAAATCTTCCAGCACCAGAACGCCCAGCGTGCGGGCGCCGAACTGCAGCGGCACGGCCATGCTGGCGACCGGCAGGCGGCCGCCGGTGGCATGTTGGTAATGCAGCAAATCTTCAGGCGGCAGCGGGTACTCGCTCGCAAACCGGAGATCGCCTATGCGCAGCAGCTTTTCCTGCTTCAAGACCTTCACAGGCAGCGCGGGCGGTTCCATGGCCAGATCGAAATGCATGGCCAGCAGATCTTCCACATCTCGGTAACCAACGGCTGCGCGCGGGACGAGCCGATTTTCCTTCTCCGACACCAGCCCCACCCAGCCGGCTTGCGCGGCCGGCAGAACCCGCATGGCGGTTTCCACGAGAATCCGCAGGATACCCTCGGGATTCAGGTTGCCGCTCAATTGGTGCGCGTAATCCAACATCAAATTGACCTCGCTCAACCGTTGGCGGGTCTGATTCAGACGCTCGACGTTCTGCAAAGCCATGCTCACCTGGTGGGTCACCTGGGTGATTACACGCCGGTCCTCATCCGTAAAGGATGGCATGGCCCGCGGCCCGATGCCCAACAGAACAGCCCGCCGGTCGGAGGCAATTTCGAACGGCATGGTGATGAAACTGCGCGCGTTCAACGCTGCCAGAAGCGGCGAGTTGCGCCATTCATTTTCGGCCTCGAGGTCGGCCGTCAGCAGCATTTTTCCGTCCTGCAGCGTCTGGCGCAGAGGATTCCGTTGCCCAAAAAGCGCTTCGGGATTCGCTCCGGCCGGCAGATTGCCAATCCGATCCACCAGACGCGGCCCGGTCGGCGTCGACTCGCCAACGAGCACACTTTGCAAATCGAAGCGCGCGATCATCTCATTGGCCATCGTGCGCAAGGTCTCGCGGGTATCCTTCTGGCTGGCAGCCTGCCCGCTCAATGCCATACCGGCTTTGATGCGTTCCATGCGGCAGTTCAGGTCCCGAATGCGCATGGTCTGGTCCAATTGCTGGTGCATCAACACCGGCAGGCTCTCGCGAGCGCTGCGCGCGGCCTGCTCCTGGCGCTCGTAATCCGTTTGCAGATACTGCAAACGGCTGCGCAGGTCATCCAGCGTGCGCTGGTTTTCCAGCACCAGCGCCACCTGGTTTGAAAACAGGTTGAGCACGTCGAACGTGGCCTCATCCGGGCGCTGTCCGTTATTCGGCGCATCCAGTGAAATCAGGCCCATCGGCTCACCGTCCGCCGTGAAAATGGGCACGCAGAGGATGTCATCCGGATTCCAGGCATTGCGGGTCGGATTATCGTCCGCATCCAACACCGTCACCATATGCACGTCTGCGGGCGGCTCGGGTAACTGATCGGCGGGGATGAAATACGAACTGCCGCAGCGGTATTCCGATTTCAGCAGGTTTTGCACGCTTTGCCAGGGAACCACCCGCGAACGCAGCTCTTCCCAGGCATCCGCCGGGATCCCGGAACCGTGCAACCGCACCAGTTGTTTCGTGTTGGGGTTTACGGAGCTGATCAGCACGGTTTGGAAAGGCGTGGCGTCCTGAATGGCATCGGCAATGGCCTTCAGAGCGTCCTGGAGGCTCATGTTGGGCCGCAGGGCGGTGCCGGCCTGGAACAACTTGCCGAGGGTGCCCAACTGGCCCCGCAACTTTTCGCTGCGGTGGGCCAGATCGTCATACTGCAATGCATTTCCCAAAGCGACGGCAGCCTGGGCCGCCAGAGACTGGGTAATTTCGACCGCGCCATCATCGAAGCGATTGCGGGCTTCCGCGTGCAATTCGATCAATCCGGCCGTCGCCTGATGATAGATCAACGGCACGATCAATATCGATTCGATGCCCGGGTGCGGCTGGGCCGACTCCTCTACATCCGTGCATTGGATGATGACCGGTTCACCCCTCCGGTAGACGGTCATTTCCTGTTCCGACAGGCTGGACCGGGGTGTACAACCCACGAATTGGCGGATGCGGGGTTCCTCATCCTCTTCCGGCTGCTCGAAAAGCAGTACCGAAGCGCATGTCGCCCGCGTGGCGTGCAGGGTCTCTTCGTGGATCAGCTTCAACAGATCCGTCAGATCAAGCGATGTGCTCAGTTCGCGGCTGATGCGGGTGAGCGCCGTCAACTGCTCCAGACGCCGGCGCAGGCCTTCGTCGGTTTGCACGGACAGGAACGCCTGCTCCACCACGCCGGCGAGTTGGCCGGCGGCGGTCGAAATTGCCTGCAAATCCGGCTGGGCAAAGTTTTCACCGGCCCGGCAGCCGAACCATAGTTCACCCACCCCTTCATCGCGCACCACCAGCGGCACGGCGACCACGGATTCGGCCTGCCACTCGGCCAGCAGCGTCTGAAAGAAGGGCACGATGGTTGTTTCATTGCGCTCTTCCGAGAAGTGCTTCACGAGAAGCCCGTGCTGGCTGCCGGTCAGGGTGAATGGGAATTGCGGATCCTCGACGCGCAGCCGGTAGATATGGTCTGCCCGGGCGCCGTCGCTGCCGAAAAGTGAAGCCGGATGCAGGCACAATTCACTGCGATCCTGGTTGAGCAGAAAGGCCGCGCCGGAATCGGCTCGCAGCAGGCGCGCCAATTCCTGAATCGAGAAATGCAAAATTTCATCCAGGGTCGCGGTGGAACTCGTCAGGCTCGAAATCCGGCGCAGCGCTTCGGCGCGTTGGGCGCGCTCGCGGGACTGTTGCACCAGGGTGGCGTTCTCGATGATGGGCGCCGACTGGTTGGCGATGATCATCAACAGGTGCAATTCGTCCTGCGTAAAGACGGAACTGCCGTCGACATGATTCGACGCCTGCAAATAGCCCAGCATACGGCCGCCGGACGTTAAGGGGATCAAGACCGAATCGTGCAGGCTGGCGCCCTGCGCCAAGTCGTCATAACCCAGGGCAATCCACTGGGGGTCTTCCATCGCATTTTCGGTGATGATCACGTCCTGATCGAGCAGCGTCTGCTCTGCCTGGCTGCCGGGAGCAACTTCGGCCCGGTAATACGTCTCGATGAATTCCGGCGGCAATCCATAGAATGGATTCTGTCCATCCAGCGTACGGGTGGTTTCCTTGTACAACAGGAAGCCAAAAATTTTAACGCGCAGCAGCGGCGCGGTGCTTTGGACCAGCTTGCCGAACAGCCCGCGCGGTTCGCGAATGGAACTGAAAGCCTGCGCCAGTTGCGACAGGCCGGATAGCTCCGCCGACCGGCGCTGCTCTTCCTGATAGAGCAGGGCGTTGTGGATGGCCGTGGCGGCCTGCCCGGCCACCAACTCCAGCATTTCGAGATCATCTTCGGAAAAAGTGCCGGCTGTCAGCGAGCCCAATTCCAGGGTGCCGATCAGCTCTTCGCCGGCCAGCAGCGGCAATCCCAGATAAGACCGTACCGGCGATGACAGCGAATCTGCGACCGGGCGAAGATCGCTGCGCTGTTCCACATCCGGGATGACCAGTGGTTTTCGCTCGCGCGCCAGATAACCGGTGTAACCTTCGTCCGCCGGATAGCGCTGTTTGTTTTTCTCGAGGTGGCGATCCAGCCCTGCCAGGCCGATCATTCGATAGGGAATGAAATTCTCATTCCGCTTGTCCCAAAGCGTCACTTCCAGCACGTCCGTGGGCAGCAATTTGGCGACATTTTCCAAAATCGCTTCGAGCGTCGCATCCAGGTCCAGGCTGGAGCCCATCGCCTGACCCATCTGGGTAAAGAACTGCAAGGATTCTGCGCTGGCGTTCCCCTGCCGCCCGCCGAGCTCAGGGAAACGAATGGTCAGCAGGATCACGGGCTGGGGACCGGTATGCAAATAATAAGAGGTCGCTTCCGCCAGGCGCCCATCCAGGAGGAAACGCCCGTGGCCTTCCGAGGCGCACAGGGTCAGGAATTCCTCACCCGGCCGCACCCGGCGCGCCAGCACCTCCAGGTCCGGGGGTTCGTTTTCATCCAGCCGGAAGACTTCCCGCGCGCGCTGATTGATCTGAGATACCCGACCACCCAGTTGAACAACAATCCATGCGTCCTGATGCGGTGAAAGGACGCCATTCACCGGCGATGCAGCTTTCTCCAGATCGGTTTTATTCACCCATGGAGAACGCAAAGCCAGACGGGTGAACAGCCAAAGCGCCACCCCCAGCACCCCCAACACCAACCCAAGGACGTACGGATTAGATCCCATTCAGGCCGTTTCTATGCGATGTTCGATGAATCCAGACGGCGTTCCTCGGCTGCCAATTCGGTAATTTCTCGAATGTCCGAGAACATATGCGTGGAAGGCGAGACCAGGCCGACGCCCAATGTCATCAAGGGCGCCTGCTGGGCTTCACTATTCTTGTCGGTGAACTGAACGAAACCCTGTTCGCGGTCCATGAAGTTGTAATGCGTTTGAACTTCTTCGGAGAAACGCGATTTCAGGCGTTGTTTGATCATCGGTGCGGTCTGGTCGGAGGAGATGATGACGAAATTATCGCCGCCGGCATGTCCGATGAAGTCAGCGTCGCTGCCCAGCTCATCCACCACCTCACCCAACAGCATGGCGGTAAAGCGCAGCACGTCGTTGGCGGCAATGAAGCCATAGACATCCTTGAAGGGCTCGAAGGCGTTGATGCGGATATCCAGGAAGCTCCAGCCCTTGTCGCGGATTACCCGGCGCAGTTGATCTTCGATCAATCGCCCGGCGGGCAGACCGGATTGCGGGTCGGTGAGGCTCTCGCGCTCCGAACGCGCCAGCGCGTTCTGCACATACAGCTTCAATTCTTCGATATCGAAAGGCTTGGTGATGTAATTATCGGCGCCGAGTTCCAGGCCTTTCAACTTATCGCTGCGTTCATCTTTCTGGGTGAGAAAGATGACCGGGATGTGACTGGTGCGGGTGTTGGTGCGCATGATCCGGCACACTTCGTACCCATCGACATCCGGCAACATGATATCCAGGATGATGAGGTGCGGCATCACATGCCGGGTCTTTTCCACCCCATCCATGCCGCGCAAAGCCGTATCGACATCATATCCCTGTGCGGTGAAATAGATGCGCAGCATATTGGAAATATCAGGATCATCTTCCACGATCAGCAGGCGGGCTTTTCCCATACTCTCCTCCCTGGGTGCTTATTGACGGTGGGCCGTGCAGGCCCGGATTTGTTCAGTAATGGACATTGGTTTTGACTCACGTTCCTGAAATCTTTCGAAACCGATCAAGATATCTTTTTTCGCTCCCGTGTTACCAGCTTTCTTCGACCACTTCACGATGGCGTGGATATCGTTGATGATGGTTGTGTTGAAAATGCAGCTTGTGGTGGTCGCTTTCTTCGTACGTTACATCGTGCTGGATCACCCGCCGTTCCGGGCTGGCGAACAGCACCACATCCGACTCGATCGTACGCGCCGGATAAATGATCATGCCGGCGCCGATGCGACAGTTATGCCCCACGCAGCCGCCCAGCACGGGCCGATTGGAATCATGCAGTTCGCCGTGTCCATCGCGGGCGCGAATGGTGCCAGACACCAGGTTGAAATCGGTGAACGTGCTGCCCGCGCCGATGAAGGAATTTCGGCCCACCACGCACATTTGCAGGCAGGTGTTCTGCGCAACCATGCTGTTATCCATAATGGTCGTCATGAACAGGGAGGCGCGGAAGGGCAGGAAGGTGCCGTCGCCGACCACCGAAAGCATCAGCTGGCAGCCCTGAGAGACATTGACATTGTCGCCGATGATGCTGTTTTCGATCACAGCGCCCGCCCCGATGGTCACGTTGTCGCCGATGGACGTGGGGCCGTGAATGACAGCCGTCGGATCCACCGAGACGTTCCGGCCCATCATGACCAGCTTGGAGCATTCCAAAACCTGGCGGCCCTCGTACAAACTGGTCGCCAGAATGCGCAGTTTGAAGCCCAGATCCTCATTCAGGCGTTTTTCGAAGCGCGCGCCGCGTCCGAACAGGCCGAAGATCATATCCGCCACGAAAATGTGTACCCACGAATCGATGGCGATCAGACTGCGCAGCGGCACCCAGTACACCAGGTCGCCGGAATCGCTGGCCATGTAGGTTGGAATATGATAATAACCAATCTCGCGCGCCTGCAAATCGATCACCAGCGGGTCGGCCTCGGGCTCAGGACCATTGGGGTAATACCACAAATCCGCCAGATATAATCCACCCGCCGGGGTGTAGGAGCTGGACAGAGGCAGACAATGTTCGCGGAACGCCGGATCGTTGATTGTGAACGCCGCCCGGCAGGCCCGTTTCCGTTTCGTGGCCTCGGCAAGAAAAGCGCGAATATAGAATTCATCGAACCAGAGATTATCCCGGTAGACAAGGCACGCCTGTCGGGTTTGTGGCAGCCGTTCGTTTGGGGGCAGTTCCATTTCGCGGGTGGTATAGGGCGCCAGCGCGTCCCGCTGCGCCAGCCAGAGCGGCTTGTTTTGAATGCGCAAATCGCGAGCGGGTTCGTTGAAAGGCGGGACTAATCGCGTGGACTGCAGGATGATCTTCAGCATCTCAGGCTCTCAATCCAGGGGTCTCTGATCCATCTTTAACACACAGACGGTTTTGTCCATCACTTCCCGAACGTTGTAGACCTTCCCGCCACCCGACCAACTCATCAATTCCTGGGCCATTCCGGCCAGAAAATAAGCGAAGCCATTTTGAATCCAGTAGACTTCTGCCGTGGATCCCAGGCTGATCCGCCAGTAATAAGCATTATTATCGGCATCCAGTTGGATATCTGCGCCGCATTCCTGGCCCAGTTTTTGGCTGACGGTTTTCAACCCGGTTCTGAGGCGTTTGGCGCTCGGCAGCAGGTGAAAATCCAGGCCGGTGAGGTTCAAATCCCTGCCGTAGGAATTCAAGAAATATTTGAAAGCCGCCTGTCCCATGCGCTGGGCAATTCCCTTGCTTCCATTCGGCCCGTAATTTTTCTGCAGTGCATCGATCCATTTTTCGATGTCGACGCCATTGCGCGGGGATACCGGTAAATTTGCAGCATCCGCCTCTCCGAGCACGTCCACTGCTGCTTCGGAAATCACCCGGCTGAAAGCTATACTGCAGGATAAATTTGTCATTTTCTCTTTTCTATTTAGATCTGGCCGGTCGGTGCGTCGAGAAAATCTTTCAAAACCGGCATAAAGGTCTTGGGTTCATCCAGCATAATAAAGTGCCCGGCGTTGGGATATCTTTCGATCTGGGCGTCTGGCAGGCTTTCCTTGAGCACTTTCCATTCATTCGGGCTGACGATATTATCCCGATGGCCAAACATCCCCATCACCGGTACCTGGATTGTATGCATATCAGGGCGCAGGTCCGTGCGGCGCAGCGAAGCGATGCTGGTGAGAAACGATTCGACCGTCGTTTTGGATAGATCCCGGTCCATCATGGCCGGGAAGCGCGGATCGCGGCAGATGTAGGGGGAAGCCAGGCGCATTGCGGCCCGAAAGGCCGGGAAAAAAGTAAACAATGGCTTCGCGACCCACTTCATTCCGGCAAACTTAAGCGCCAACGCCAGCGACGAACCGTTCACTGGCGATCCGATGATCACCACTTTTTGCGCGCGCTGCGGATAATGGATGGCCACCGACAGACTGACCGTGCCGCCCATGCTGTGCCCGACCAACGGGGCGCTGGTGATGCCGAGCTGCTCCATGAACTGATCCACCAGGGAAACAAAATCCGGCACCAGGTAAGTATTCAGCTTCTTGCCCGATTCGCCGAAGCCCCAGAAGTCCAGCGCATAAGTGCGGTAATACTGGCCCAGGTATGTCATGGTCTCTTGCCATAACCCCCAGGAACCCAGCCACCCATGTAAAAGGATGACGGGCTTCCCCCGACCATAAACTTCGTAATGAAGAATTCCCTGGTTTGTCGTGATGGATGACACGGCGATATGCCGGGCAATGGGCTACGACCCGCCCGCCTCCATTTCAGCGAGGATGCTGTAGAGCAGTTCCAGTAGGACTTTTTTGACCTTCTCTTTATCGGTGGCGATGACCGGCAGGAATCTCACTTTGGAATCCAGGCGCAGTGCAACGCGCATATCATCGAGATCCCAGGCCTCATCCATATCCTGCTTGTTCGCGGCCACCACGTAAGGCGTCGGCGCGTAGGCCCGGAAGGTTTCCAGAATGGAGCGAGCCTCGCGGAAGGTCTCAGGACGCGAGCTGTCGACCAATACGACAAAGCCCAGCATACCCTCGGAAAGGATTTCCCACATAAAATCAAAGCGCTTTTGTCCAGGTGTACCAAACAAATATAGGACCAGATCGTCATCCACCGTGATACGCCCGAAATCCATCGCCACTGTGGTGGTCGATTTCACTTTCTCCGCTTCAGCGGAGATCTTCCTCTCCGTAGATACCACGTCGATTTCACTGACCGAACGGATAAACTCCGTCTTTCCTGCGTTGAAAGGGCCAGTAACCACGATTTTAACCGTCTGCATAAGCGATTGTTCCTTCGAAGAGAAAGGTAAAGATATTAAATCGTGCGAATCCGGTTGATCAAACGATTGACTAACGACTTTTGCTCATCTTTATTGGTCGTTGGGAACATACGTTGATTGGTCAGGGGCACACCACCCGGACGGACGATTTCGACCAAACCCGCCTGCAGCAGGCCGTAGACAACCCGCCGAATTTCCAGGTCATTCATCTTGGTGGCATGGGCAATCTGGCGCATCGTATTCTTGGGGTTGACGTACGATACCACCCGCCACTCTTCCACGCTCAAATTAATATTGCGCAAGTTCGTCCCCGGGCGGTCCATAAATTTCAAGGCCATGTCGAGACTGGGGATTTCTTCCTGAAGTTGTTCCCACTCGCGCAATTGCCGGGCGCCCTCGATGATGAGGTTTTCCAGGTCGATGCGCATGGGAATATGATCGGCCGGCGGAAGTTGGTCGGCTTCGAAGTGGAAATAACCCTCGACCCAGGTAAACAACCTCCGCACAACTCCGATAAAATATTGCTGCAGGCTGTCGAGGATATCGGTTTGGTTGAGATAACCGGCGTTGATCAGGAGCAGTCCCAATTCCTTGTCGTTCATCTGGTTGGCGCGTTCTTTGATCATGCGATATTGGGCCGCTGAGATCTTATTGCTGCGCTGGAGAATCGCCGCCAGGCTGTTATCTTCTTTTCCGATCTGGGCGTAAGCCAGCTTGCCCTCGCGGAAAGCCACCCAGGCCACATCGCCCGGGCTTTCGATCACCAGGGTACCGGTTTTTTTCGCCAGATTGATGAGATTAAGCAACTGCGTAATGGTAAAATCGCGCAGGTTTCCCCTTAATGCCATGTGGGCCTCAATCCTTGCAGTCTACGTCTCAGGGAATTATACAGTCAAGGAAAGGGGGCGTCAATTAAAAACCCTTGCATGCCATTTTCAATTCTGCAAGGTTCCTAACCAACAACAAACGCCATTCCAAACTGATGGAATGGCGTCCGTCGTTATTGGCGCCGGGTCACTCTTTGGGTTGATCATCTTCTTTTGGCGGCTGCGCGGGTTTCGATTGAATGGTCTGGACGAGTTGGTCCAATTCCCGGTTGAGCTGCTGCAGGGCGGACAGTAAATGCGGTCGCACCTCTTCCACGGTCTGCTCACCGGCGGTTTTCAACGACTCGGCGGCCTGCCGAGCCTGCTCGCCGAAATTCTGGCCCTCCAGCTCGCTGACACCTTTCTGCACCGTATTGCGGATACCCTGGACGGCGTTTTCCAACCCATCCTGCAAATCCTTCATGTTTTGGCGGGTCGATTCGTCTTTGATCGTGGTCTGAAATGCGGTCGCCAGGCTTTCACCCAGGCGCTGGAATTGCCTGCCAACTTCCTGCCAGGCATCCTTATGCTCGCCCTCGTCATGCGGCATTTGTTCGCTCATCGCACACCTCCTGAAAATTCGTCACAGGCGTTCGAACCAATGTGGATTGTAACTCAGATTATAATCATATCGATCTCAATCGGGCGGCGAAGTCTTCACCGGAATGGGTTCGCACACGCGCGAGATCGCGCGAAATCCACATCCTTCCTGCCGCCGTCCAGGTCATTCTTCCGCACCAGGGATAAAGTATGCCCGATTTGCAGCATCTCCTTCAGGGTCATGACCTCGGCTTCCTGAAAATGGTAGCCGCCGCCTGGGGTATCGAATTGAACGCACCCGATGCCTATACGGCGCTGCCGCAACTGGTGCAAATGCTGCTCGACCGGCCCCGCATCGCCGAACTGCTGGATATACTCCCGGCGGAAGCGCGTGCGGCGCTGGACGAACTGTTGGAAAACGACGGCCGCCTGAGCTGGGCGATTTTTTCACGCCGCTTCGGAGAGGTGCGCGGGATGGGCAGCGCGCGCCGGGACCGCGAACGGCCGGACCTGAAACCGGCTTCGCCGGCTGAAGTGCTGTGGTACCGGGCCCTGATCGGGCGCGCCTTCTTCAACGATCCGCCCGAACCCCTGGAATACGCTTACATTCCGGATGACCTGCTTGAACTGATCCAGCCCTCCATTGCGCACATGCCTGCGCCGCTGGGTCGCAAAGCCACCGCCGCCGAACGGGCTCATCCGCAGCCGGTCAACGATCACATCCTCGACCATGCCTGCACGCTGTTGGCCGGCCTGCGCCTGGGCCTAGACCCCGCGACCCTGGCCAGCCCGGATTGGGACATTCCGCCGCGAATCCTGATCCGCCTTCTTCAGGCTGCCGGCCTGCTGGACTCAAAGAACCAACCCCATGCCGAAGCGGTCAAGACTTTTCTGGGGGCGTCGCGCGGGCAGGGGCTGGCTACGTTAACCTCAACCTGGATGGGCAGCCCGGTTTTCAACGAATTGCGTCTTCTGCCCGGATTGTCGATGGAAGGCGAATGGAGCAATGATCCGCTACTCACGCGCCGCCTGGTGCTCGACCTGATCAGCGCAATCCCGCAGGATACCTGGTGGAGCCTGTCGGCCTTCGTCAATGCCGTGCGCGAGCGCCACCCCGATTATCAGCGCCCGGCCGGCGATTATGATTCCTGGTTCATCCGTCAGGAGAGCGACGGGGAATTCCTGCGCGGTTTTGCCGCCTGGGATCAGGTGGACGGCGCCCTGCTGCGCTTTCTGATCTGCGGGCCGCTGCATTGGCTGGGTTTGCTTGAACTGGCCGCGCCCGCTCCCGGTGGGGAACCGAGTGCATTCCGTTTCTCGCCCTGGGCGGCCGCTCTGTGGCACGGCTCGTCGCCGGAAGATCTGCCGGCCGAAGACGGCGGGTTGCGCGTCATCAGCGACGGCCGCGTCACCGCTCTGCCGCTGGCGCCGCGCGCGCTGCGTTATCAAATTGCCCGTTTCTGCGCCTGGGAGGGTGAACGGAACGGCGAATACCGCTATCACATCACTCCTGCATCTCTGGAACGCGCTCGCCAGCAAGGCCTTAAACCGGCCCAGTTGATGTCGCTGCTGCGCCGGTACGCGCCGGTGGTGCCGCCACCGCTGGCTCAGGCGATCGACCGCTGGGAAAGCCAGGGCGTGCAGGCCAGCATCCGCCCGGCGGTCCTGCTGCGGGTTGCTTCGCCGGATATCCTGGCGGCCTTGCGTAAATCCCGGGCCGCGCGCTTCCTGGCCGAGCCGCTCTCGCCAACCGCGGTCCTGATCCACGCCGGCAGCGAGGAAAAGGTGCTGCTGGCCCTGGCCGAATTGGGCTACCTGGGTGAAATCCAGTCCACGGAATAAATCTTATCCGCGACCGGATTCTGTTGACAGCCATCCGCGGAATCGAGTACATTCGGCAATCCTGAACTGGCTCGCCGATGTACTATAATTAAGACCGCGAATGGTTTCTTTGTATTCGACACTAAAATTGAGGTGCTTATGACTTCCCGACTGGATTGGATTCAGCAGGAACTGGATGGCCTTAAAGAGGCCGGTTTATATAACCACATCCGCACCCTCAGCTCGCCGCAAGGCGCCTGGCTGGTGGTGGACGGAAAACGCGTTCTCAACTTCTGCTCCAACAATTACCTCGGCCTGGCCAACGACCCGCGCATGGTCGATGCCGCCCGTAAGATCGTCGACAAGTACGGTGTAGGCCCGGCCGCCGTGCGTTCCATCGCCGGCACCATGGACCTGCATCTCGAGCTGGAACGGCGTATGGCGAAATTCAAAGGCGTCGAAGCTGCCATTAGCCTGCAGTCCGGCTTTTGCGCCAACCTGGCCACCGTTCCCGTGCTGGTTGGCAAGGAAGACGTGATTTTCTCGGATGAATTGAACCACGCCAGCATCATCGACGGCTCGCGCCTATCCGGTGCCAAGATCATCCGCTTCGCCCACGCCAATCCGGCGGACCTCGAAGCGCAGATCAATGCCGCCAAGGGCAGCTACCGGCGAGCGCTGGCCATCACCGACGGCGTCTTCAGCATGGACGGCGATGTCGCTCCATTGGATAAAATCTACGAAGTCACCAGCAAACATGACGTCATGCTGATGGTCGACGACGCGCACGGCGAAGGCGTCCTGGGTGCCGGCGGCCGCGGCATCGTCGATCATTTCCACCTGCACGGCAAGGTGGATGTGGAAATCGGCACACTCTCCAAGGCGTTTGGCGTGGTTGGCGGCGTCGTTGCCGGCAGCCCGCTGATTGTCGAATGGCTGCAGCAGCGCGGCCGCCCGTTCCTGTTCTCTTCAGCGGCGACGCCCCCTGACGTAGCCGCCTGCATCGCCGCCATCGACATCCTCGAAGGTTCCACCGAACTGGTCGATCGCCTGTGGGAGAACACGCGCTACTTCAAGGCCGAGATGAAGAATCTGGGCTTCGATACCGGCCATTCCACCACCCCGATCACCCCCATCATGCTGGGCGAGGCTCCGCTGGCGCACGAGTTCAGTCGCGAACTCTACAATGAGGGCATCTTTGCCATGGCGCTCGGCTTCCCCACCGTTCCCCGGGGTAAGGCGCGCATCCGGGTGATGATTTCTGCCGCGCACTCGCGCGACGATCTCGACAAGGGCCTGGAAATCTTCGCCCGCGTCGGCCGCAAATTGAGCGTCATACATTAATCTCACTGTCGAGCATCAAAAGCCGGACACCCAAATGGGTGTCCGGCTTTTTACATAACGTATTTCGACCTTCTGGACAAAGCAAAACCACACAGCCTTCGAAGGGTTCAGTTTTCTCGATCTTCTAGCCTCTGTGTGAACTCTGTGGCTCTGTGGTCATAACAAAGGACCTTTCATTGAAAGGGTCGTAACCCGGATTGGTTCCCGCCCACAAACAGGCCGGTTTATCCATCTGGCTGCAAATTGCCCCATGCGAGCAGCGGTGTGCGCCCAGGCGCGGCTGATCGGGTAGGGTTTCCGCGGGGTATACGACTTCGGCCTCCAGGGCTACTTCACAGCCGGCGTGGTCGCAGTATTGAACTTTGATCGGTTCCCACATCTTAACCGCCACAAGACACCTCCAGAATGCCTACAATATTTATCCTATTCGAGAATATAACGGATTCTCCCCGGCCATTCTAGTGACGGGCATCCTCAATCCGGCTGACGTTCGGCCCATCGCCGTCATTTTCGGACCAGTTGGTATAGGCCGCCGTTATACTGGTTCAGGTAATACAATTCACCCGACCGGTCCTGGCCAAAGGAGGTCAGGTTGCCCTGATGGGTCCACAACACCTGCGATTGCCAGGTTCCGTCCGCAGCGCGCAACAGCCCCCAGATCGTCCCGGTGCAGAAATCGCCGGCCAGATAGATGCCGGAAAATTCAGGCAACGCTTCGCCGCGATAGACAAACCCACCGGTGATCGAACAGCCCTGGCTGTGGTCGTATTCCCAGATCGGGTCGACCAGGTTCGCTCCATCTGAAGCATAGCCATCATAAGGATGCATTCCCTCGCGCAACCGCCAGCCGAAATTCGCGCCCGGCTGGCTGCCGGCCGGCTCGAAATCCACCTCTTCGTACTGATCCTGGCCGACATCGGCAATATACAGGTCGCCGGTGGCGCGGTCGAACGAGAAACGCCACGGGTTGCGCAGGCCAAGGGCATAAATCTCCGGCTTACCCCCGCCTCCGGCATAAGGGTTGGTGGGCGGGATGGTATATGCCTGCCCCTGGCTGACGTCGATGCGCAGCAGTTTGCCCAGCAATGTGTTCGTGGATTGGGCGTTATTGTGCGGGTCGCCGCCCGAGCCGCCGTCGCCGAGGCCGAGGTACAGCAGCCCGTCCGGTCCGAATGCCATGCCGCCGCCGTTGTGATTGGCGTAGGGCTGCTGGACCTGGATCAACTTCTCTTCACTGTTTGGATCGGCAGTTTTAAAATCGGCCGCCGCCGTAAAGCGCGCGATGACAGTATTGCCCGACAAATCCGTATAATTGACATAGAAAAACCGGTTATCCGTGAACTTCGGATCCAGGGCAATCCCCAACAGGCCCTGTTCCTCGCCGGATGACTTAATGCGGTCGCGGATGTCCATCACCTCACTCAACTGCCCGTCGCGTACCTGCAAAATCCGCCCGACCTGGGATAACACCCATAATGCACCGTTGCCCGGATCGGTCACGTCGGTTGGCCGCTCGATGCCTTCCGCCAGCTTCTTCCATTCGAACGCGGCCGGGTCCGGAAAACGATCGACGGATGTCGCACTTGCCGCGGGCTGCGGCGCCGCGGTCGAGGTACTGCCGCTTTGAGGTGCAGGATATCCTGTCGCGGGAGTGCCTGCCGCAGGCTGGGTGGAAGCCGTTTCGCCGGGAGCAGGATAGGCTGGCGCGGTCTGCGAAGCCGTGGGTTCGCTGCTCACGGGTGAGCCGGCAGGCGCTGCAGCACAGGCCGTAAGAGAAATTGCCAGGATGAATGCCGAGACAACAGTTAAAAAGAGGATGGATCGCATCCTGTACGGCAGGTAGGTCATTTTCACTCCTTCGGCTGGCTGAAGCCAACCGTCTCCTCAGGTGCGGTGAGCCAGGGAAGGCTCTTTCAATCCGTAGAACAGCATTCACACTTGCGTGGAATATGTTTATTTGTTGATAAATTATATCAAATTAAATTCCACTTTGCCCGCTTCCTGCCAGAAAGCGATTCGTACAAAGAAGACCTATTTTTTACGGTAACGCCCGGATGGAATCAACGCCGTAATAACCGGCGGCGCAATTGTTATACCAGTGACCGGCATCTGTATTGAAATCCCCGCCGCGCAAGAGCAGGTGCGACAACCCCACAACCTTCACGTCACGCACCCCGTCTTTGGCTTCCAGACGGATTTGTGCATCACGCTGGTCCCATTGGGCTGCATATTGGTGATAGGCAGGTAGATCAACTAGGGGCCGGGCCGCGCCACGTACGCCATAAACCGCGCAAACCAACGCCGCCAACACGGCGACGACGCGAATCAGTCGAATTGGGGATTCACTGGAAATAACCCCACGCAGGAACCATCCGATCCATCCACCCAGGCTGAATAGGGTCAATTCCAGCCCGAAACGCGAGACGATAAGCGCGCGGGGTTCCGGGTACCAGGTTTGGATGAAAACGCTGGGCGCCATGCTGCACACCACCAGTGCAAAACCAAACCCAAGGATCAGGGCGGTCCCCAACAACCCTTGCCACCAGGATACTCGCAATCGCGATGTCTGCCCGTCGGCCATCTCGAGCCCCAGCGCAGAGGAGAAGACCAATCCCAGCAGAGTGGGCACGGGTAACCCGCGCAGGCTCTCGAGTGTAAAATCCAACCCGTATTGCAGCGAGTCTCTTATGGATGGCCAAAAACCCAGAGAATCCGGCAGGGTATTCAAACGAGCGGTATTACTGGGAGATAACAGCATGACAACCATGGCGGCCAGTGTCCCAACCATCGCAACACCGATCCGTTTCCAGGATCGCCCGGCTGTTTTTCGGCCCTTGTCCAAGATCAATGCCGCCACCAGACCTACACCCAATCCGCCAACCTGAAACGCCACCGCAGTTTCCGAGAAGCCCGAATTCACAAAGGCCAACAGGCCGATTCCCAACACTTCAGGCCAGGCAGAGTGTTCCTTTTGAATCGAAGCCAGCAGCAGGGCGGCCAGCCAGGTGTCGCCAATCAGGGGCATGAAATAGGGCAACATTCCCGACCGCCAATAGAAACTCTCTGCCAGGTCAGGCGCCTGGTACAACACGAAAAATGCAAATGCGGCTGCGCCCGCCATCCACAGAACCGGCATCGCATCCCGGCGCAGCAGACGGGTGATCTGGCGAAAGGTCAGCGCCAGACCGCTGATCCACAACGCCAGGGTCAGGCCGGCAAGCCAGCCGGTAAACCCGGGCCCGAAAAGATGGAACAGGTCCGAGAAGAAGGTCAGCGAAAAACGATCGCCTGTATACGGCGTGGGATATACATAGGAATACCACTGCGCCTGCCAGAAACCTTTCTGCGCCAGGACCATACCGTAGCAATAATCATCCCCCATAAAACGCATGAAGGAACCAATCCAGGCGTACATTCCCAACGCCGCCAGAAAACCCGCCGCAGTCGCTCCCCACCCGATTTTCAAGGCCTTCTGTAATGTCGATTTCAAATCCCCCTCCTAACGCGTAAACAGCCTGCGCCGCCGCCAGTTCAAGAGCGGCGCGACCAGTTTGCGGATGTAGTATTTCAGCACAATTGGCGAAAGCCACTTACCGCCGTCGCGGTAATGCACGCGCAGCATCTCCGGCCAGCAGCGGTCGTCGGCATTGATGGTCTTGGCATCCGAATGCAGGCGAAAATTGGCCCAGGTGCACGGCAGGTAGACCAGCGGCGCGCGCTGCGCCAGGCGCACCCACAGATCGTAATCCATCGCGAAATAAAAGCTGGGATCCAACGGCCCAACCTCTTGCCACAACCCGGCCCGAAAGAAGGATGACTGCTGGCAAACGTGCACATACCCTCGGCGCAGCTTCTTCAAATCCGTTTGCGCCGACGGGAAACGCCCGATGACCCGGTCGTGCTCGTCGATGAAATTTCCATCGCCGTAGACCATGCCGGCTTCCGGGTGCGTCCGCAGAAATTCCACAGCCTCGCGCACCGCGCCCGGCTGGTAGGTATCATCCGAGTTCAGCCAGGCCAGGATGGAACCCTGCGCCCGCGCGAAGCCCTTGTTGATGGCCTCCGTCTGACCTCGGTCGCGTTCGGAAACCCAATAGGCCAATCGATTGGCGTAGCGTTGGATGATCTCCAGCGAGCCGTCCGTCGAGCCGCCGTCGATAAGGATATATTCGATACGCGGATAATCCTGCTCCAGCACCGAGCGAATTGTTTCTTCTAAAAAAGCCGCTTGATTGAACGAAGGGGTTACGATCGAAACCAGCGGGATTTCATTCATCGGGTTCTCACCATTCAGGCCAATCATTGCAGATGCATCCCGCCATTGGCGGCGCACTCTGCTTCAGGTTATTTCCAGCGCACATCTTTTTGCGTGATCACCAGGTGCTGACCGCTATGCTGCGCCATGCGGCGTACGTTGCGGAACGTGGTGAACAATCCGCCCAATCCGATTGCGCCGCCCAGGGCCTGGACGACTTTGAACCACACCTGCAGGGTCATCCCCGGCGAGAGCCGGTAGGCCTGCCAGAAATGGCGGACGGCCTGGCGGGGCTGCCCGGCGTCGATCAAACGCCGTCCGGCGAAGATGTGCAGCCCGCCGTAGACCTTCTTGCGATTGGCGCGAATCGTGGCCGCGAAGGCCGGATCGTCTTCCAATTTTTTCACCAGGTTGAAGGCTTCGTCCACAAAGGTCGCGGCCAGTGCGATGGTCTTGGCCGATTCGTGGGTGCGCTCCACCGCCCAGACTTCGCTTTCATGCACGATCGGGGAATGCGCCGCCATGCGCAGCCACAATTCATGATCCAGAATCAGGTTCAACTCCGGGCGTAGAAAACCGACTGCTTCCAGCGCGGTTCGGCGCATGAACACCGCCGGCTGCAGGAGCACGTTGAAGGCCAGCAGATCGACCAGTTCATACTGCCGGTAGGGATGCCAGTCCAGCAGGTTGAGATCGGCGTCCACCATGACGCCGTCGCCGTAGGCCATACCGGCCTCGGGATGGGCCAGCAGCACCTGGACCGCCCGGCGCACGACGGTTGGGCCGTAGTACAGATCATCCGAATTGATCCAGGCGACGAACTCGCCCCGCGCGCGTGCCAACCCCTTGTTGATCGCGTCTGCCTGGCCGTTGTCCGGCTCCGAGACCCACCAGGCCAGCCGGTCGGCGTAGCGCTGGATGATCTCATCGCTGCCGTCCGTCGAACCGCCATCCACCACCAGCACTTCGAGGTGGGTGTAATCCTGGAAGAACACGGTGCGCAGCGTTTCTTCGAGGAAGCGCGCCTGATTGTAGGAAGGAATTACGATGCTAACCAGAGGGCCGTTGATCATTGTTTTAGATCGTTTCGCAGATAGAGCTGGCTGCCCGAATGCCCGGCGGCCAGAAAATAACCGGGGATATCCTGATTGTAATCGAAGCGCGTGGAAATAATGGCACACGGGTCAAATTCACCGGCTGGATACGCAATGCCGCCCACCCCGGCGCTCCGGGGAGCTGCCAGGTCGATGAACTCAAGCCGGCGTTCCTTCGCGGTCGGCGACAGCAGTGTCCACAGGGCGTATTCCGCCTGGCCCGGGCCCAACCAGTACCCCACCTGGGCACATTGAGGGGCGCGCTGTTTTAATTCCTCCGAAAGCGAAATCCAGGCATTGTACTGCTCAGGGGAATTCACGAACTGCAGGTACCCGCGGCTGGCGGTAAACACGCTGAAGGGAGTCTGAGGGGCCTTCTGCCAGGCCAATACCGGGCGGGAAGTGTTGAGAAACAGGGCGGGCAGCGCAACCGCCAACAAAACGATCGCCGCCAATCCCCGGCCGGCCCAATGCCAGCGCTCCAGCCAGCCGCCGACCAGGACTGTCCCGGCCACGTAGAGCGGCAGGAACAGGCGGTTGCCCCAGGTTTGCCAGTTGAAAAAGAAAGAGTACAGCAAAAAAGCCGCCACCAGGACAGCGCCGAAGAATATCGCCAGCGCATTCTTCTTGCGCGCAAACACGGCGAAGCCCAGCGCCAGGAAGATCAATCCGAAATCCAGCGGGCTGCCGGCCAGTTCTTCATTCTTGTTCGAATACTTGACCATGAAGCCGGCGTTATCGCCGGGCGTGTGTGTGAATCCCGGCTCGTTGACATCCAGTCCAACCCAGGCGTGCAGTTTCTGAACCGCGGCCTGAATCAGCACGTTGATCTTGCCCACCGGCATGGCCAATTGCTGGGCGGCGTTCCGCAGCGTGTTGGAATACAATGCCGCCGCCCCGAGGGGCTGGTTCTTCAGCGAATTTTGCGAAACCTGCGGCCCAAACGGGCTGCCGTACGACTGCCAATTGCGCGCCCAATGCGACCCGTTGAGCAAAACCACGCAGGCAGCGCCCAGCAGGATCACCCCGGACAGTCTCAACCAGGCCTTCCCGCCAGACCGGCCGCCCGAACGCGCCCGGATGGCACGCAGCGCTGAAACCAGCACCCAGACCAGCGCCGGCAGCACGAAGAGCGCAAAGGTTCCCTTGGTCAGCAACCCAAGCCCAACAGTAAGTCCCAGAATGCCCCATTCCGGCCAGCCTAACCCGGCAAAACCGTTGGCAACTATCTCCCGGCAACCTTGATGCGCCTTCACCACCACCATCAGAACCCCCAGCAGCCAGAACGCAGCCACCAGGTCATTCTGCGCGCCGGTTGCCTGCAAAATTCCCATCGGCAGCAGCGCACAGGTCCAGGCCGCCAGCAGTTGCCCTTTTCGTCCGGCGCCCAGGCTGGTCGCCAGCCCGGAAACGCCCACCCAGCAGCCGAGGAAAGCCGACCATTGCACCAGGTTCGCCCAGCGGTCGCTGCCGGACAGACCCATCAGATTCAGAATGGCCAGTTCGGCCCAGGGCGGCTGCCATAACTGGCGGTCGATGGCAGCCGGGTAATGCGCCAGGCTGCCGTCCTGCAGCCAGTGCATCACCCGCGCCAGATGATACTGCATGGCGTCGTTCGTATTGGGCGGCGCCATCCAGGCGATGGCCAACAGCAGCAGGGCTTCGAGGATCAGACCGCCCAACAGGCATTTCTCGAATGCAGTCCAATCGCGAACCGATCGAATGCCCATCAGCACCCGGTCCTTGCCTCGCCAGATCGAGTGCCTCAATCCCGGCAGTCCCAACAGAAGGGCCAACGGCAGCAGCCAGACGATCAACAACCCGGTGAAACGGAGTTGGTGGAAGGCGCCCAGCAGTTCGCTCGCCAGGGCCAGCCAGGTTCCCCAGATGGCGGCAGCGTAAAAGAATGCCCGGCGCTGGCCGGTGCGTCCGGTTTTGCCAGGAATCGCCAGCCAGATGAGCAGGAGGACCGAGGGAGGGAGGAACGCCAGAATCATCGCCAGTCTCATCCTCAGAATAGGGAAAGGTAATCGGTTTTGGGAAAGACGGTGAGCTTGCCGCCCACGGTGGCATCCACCACGCTGCGCCCGGCGGCTTCATAGGCCTGGCGCGCCAGGCGGTAAGCGCGTTCGGAGCCCGCCAGATCCGGCAATTGCCATTTGAAACCCGCGCCAAAGTAGTTGGGCGTAAAATGGTTGGGGTCATCGCCCTGGGAAACCACGGCCTGATTGGCCGGTCCCTGGGTGACGAAATTATGGTCCACCCCGATCAGGATGGCCTGTTTGAAACCCATGAAAAAAGCCAGTTGCAGGGCCACATAGGTAACCGTGAAGCCTTCGAACAATCGCCCGGTCGCGTCGCCGTTGAAGTTTTCCTCGCCAGTGAAATCCGTGTCCACAAAGATCGTGTTCGGGTCGCCGGAAAGGGCCTTGCGTTCGCGCCAGGTGATAAATTTCGGCATGCTCAGGGCGCGGAAATCGGCCTGACATTGTTCCAGCACCAGGTCGTTGACGGCCACCAGATAACTGGTACTGAAGCCCAGTTCCGGGAAGGCCAGATAGATGCGGTTGAGGCCGAAGGTCGTTTCACCGCGCAGTTTGCTCAAATCCGTATTACGCAGGCTGGGACCATTGCCCATGATGAAGCAGCGTTGGCCGGCGTGTTTCTCGCGAAAACTTTCCAGGCGCTGCTGGCTTTCCCGCCAGCGCGGATCGAGCCCGCGCAGGAAGGTATGCCGCCCGCGGTTATGCCACCCCCAGTAGCAATCGGAACCGGCCTTCCATAGAGGCTGCGGGGTAATTTTCTTCAACATCGATTTCATGCGCATCTCCCGGTGGGATGGACAGATTCACTCGAACGATTCAGGCCCATGCCGCCTGTTTTATTCCGTGCTCAAGCGCGCGGTCGCGCCGCCGTCCACCACCAGGGCCTGGCCGGTCATGAAGGAGGATTGGGTGCTGTCCGCCAGGAAGTAGATGGCATGCGCAATCTCCTCCGGCGTACCAATGCGCCCGTTGACGGTCTTCCGCGCCAGATTATCCAGGCGCTCGGTGATGCTGGCGCCGCCCAGGTGCCCGCGGCCCAGGCCGTCGCGCAGCATGGGCGTATCGACCGCGCCGGGCAGTACGGCATTCGCGCGGATGTTATCGTGGGCGAATTCGATCGCCATGGCGCGCGTCAGCGCCAGCAGCCCGCCCTTGCTGGCGGCGTAAGCTGTGATATTGACCGAGGTCGCCACGGCGTGCACCGAGGAAGTATTCACGATGGCGCCGCCGCCGCGCGCCTTGAGAAGCGGATAGGCCAGTTTGACGCCCAGGAATGCCGAACGCAGGTTGGAGGCCATCACCAGGTCCCATTCTTCAACGCTGATATCGAGCATCGGCTTGTTCACCTGAATGGAGGCGTTGTTCACCACCGCGTCCAGGCTGTCCGTAAAGGCGCTGGCCTGTTGGTAGATCCCCTGGATTTGTTCCGGGATCGAGATATCCGCCCGAATGAAAAGTCCATCCGAAGGGAAGGTTTCACCAAATTCGGCGCGATCCACCCCGATCACCCGCCAGCCATTGTCCGCGAACAGCCGGACCGTGGCCCGCCCAATTCCGCCGGCGGCGCCGGTGATCAATAAGACCCGAGGTCGAGATTCATCCATTGGTATTGCTCCTTGAGAAGCAGAAATATTCACGTTATTTCATCAACAATCCATACAGAAGCGTATGCGGCAGTTGCGGCAGAACCGGTTCGGCTGCCGGCCTCAATTCATAGGTCATCCCACCGACCGTTAACGGCCCCTCGTGCCGCACGAAATTCCCGGAAGCGGTCTCGATGAAGATCACATCCCCGGCGGGGAATTTGCCGTACAACGAAGGCGGCGCGGTGACCGTGCGGTCGTCCACCAGAAATTCCGTCTCCGAAGCCGCCAGATATTCCCTCCACTGCTCGCGCAGTCGGTAAACCCGGGGCGGATTTTCCCACCCGACCGGCATTTCGAAGAGCTGAGGCAGGACGCGCGGCACATTCCAGGTGTTGGCGTCGATCTGAACCGAATCTTGCAGCCCGCCCGGTTCGACCAGAATGACGGTATTTTCTCCGGCGTCTGGCGCGGTTTGAACCAGCTCGCGCCAGAAATCTTTCTGGAATTGCCAGGCCTTCTGATAATCCGCCTGAATTTCGAAACCATACCCCACCAGCAGCGCCAACCAGGCAGCCCAGACCAGGCTGGCCACCCATGAAATGCGCAGGCGTTTGGCCAGCGCAAAGCCAGCGTAGAGTAAAATGCCCATCAATAATGCATTGCCCAGGACGGCCGCCAGGTGAACGCGCGATTCCCGCCCGCGCACGGCAAACGCTTGGGTCGTAAAGGTGAGCGGATAAGCCGCCGCCACCATCACCAGCCCGCACACCAACAACTGGCCCAACTGCACGAATTCCGTGGGTATGTGGAAATTTCCAGGCCGCAACCGGATCTGGCTGAAGGCAGATACAATCCCATTCGTAAATTCACGATTTACTTTGACCGCCATCACGACCAGCAAGGCCACGAACGCGACCAAAACCGGCAGAGCCTGGGTTTGATTTTGGAGCAGCCGTTGGGCCACCTGGATCGCCAGCCGGAAATAACGGGTCACGCTGACGCGCGAGCCATTGATCACCTGCTGCAGCGGGATGCTGAGGATCTCCTTACCGCTCAGGCCGGCAACGCGCCCTTCGCCCACGGCCGTACGCAACAGGTACACCGCGCCCAGCATTGCCGCGAGGATCAGCGCATGCAAGACGAATTCTTTGAGGAGTTTGCGATCCCATTTGCGTTGTAACAGGGGAACCGCCACAAAGACCAGGAAAGGCGTCTCGTAGCTAAACAGGATCACAAACGCCAGCACATAGGCCAGCCATTTTTTTCGCGAAAGATAGGCGTGCGCAGCCAACAGCAACAGGATGATCGAGGGCTGCACGCCCAGCGAATGAGTCAGGAACGCCTGCGTCGTGTCGGCGGAATACAGGCAGTAAGCCAGACCGGCCAGAAAGGCCAGGCTCGGGTTGCTTGCGCGCCGGATCAAGGCATAGAACAGCAGGATGTTTGCCAGGGTGAGGAGGAAACCCAGCCCATAGATTCCGCGCAACCCTCCCAGGCGCCAGCCCAGGTTCGAAAACAGGTAGATAAAGCTGTCCGAGAGCGGGCGCGCATGCCCGTAAAGATGAGTGATATACACCCATATATATTTCAGCACTTCACCGAAGCTCATACTGGCCGCGCTCGGCACGATGGTGAGGTCATCCTCGTACAGGCCAAATCCGCCCACCAGCCAGTAGCGAGCCGCCCAGAATAGAATTGCCAGGACCAGACCGGCGATCCAGTCCGGATTCCGTAACGCGTTTTTCCAGTGGAGTTCGATTTTTTTCACGTTCGTCGCAATCCTATGGGCTGAATGGCAGGAGATGGTCCCAATCCTGAAGAAGATTCGAGAAGCGTTTTGAGCCTGATTCCAATCGAACGAGAATTGAGATTATTGATAGAGGCTCAGGTCGGCCGGGTCCAGTTGCAGGGCGACCAGAAGGTTGCGCAGCGTGTTCCAGTGAACCCGCTCCCAGGCCGAGGGGCTGGAGTTGGAATTGTGCGGCGCCAGCATCACGTTGTCCATCTTCAACAACGGCGAATCCGCGGGCAGCGGCTCCACCTCGAACACATCCAGGGCCGCGCCGCCGATCTGCCCGCTTTGCAGGGCCGCCACCAGCGCGGGCTCATCCACCAGCGGACCGCGGGCGGCGTTGATCAACACCGCGCCGGGTTTCATCCGGGCCAGCGTGCGCGCGTTGATGATGTGCCGGCTGGTCGGGTTCAGGTCGGCGTTCAGGCTGACGAAATCAGAACGCGCCAGCAGATCCTCCAGGGAGGTCATCTCGACCCGGTTTTCAACGATAAAATCCGGCGCGATCGGGACAATGTCGTTTCCCAGCAGCGTCATGCCGAAGGGACGCGCCCGCCGCAGCACCGCCTTGCCGATGTTACCCACGCCGATCACGCCAAGCGTACATTCGCTCAGCGAACGGCCCGGGATCTTTTGCCAGCGTCCGGCCTTGACTTCGCGGTCCATCCAAGGCTGGCGGCGGGCAAAGGCCAGCAGGTAGGCCATCACGCTGTCCGATACCGGCAAGGTGAACGCGTTCGGTGTATTGCACACCTGGATACCCATGCGCACAGCGGCTTCGCGGTTGATCGAATCGATCCCCGTGCCCCATTTGGAAATCACCTTCAGGCGCGGCTGGCAGGCCTGTAAAACGCGCTCGGTATACCGGTCGTCGCCGCAGACCGTACCGTCGAATTGGCCGGCGTAGGACAGTAATTCCTCTTCCGACATACGCTCGTGGACGGTCGGGACGATCAATTCGATTCCATAATGCTCAAACACAGGGCGGAAACGATCCACAAACGGGATCATATAGGGTGCTGTCAAAAGAACGCTGGTCATCAATCCACATCCCTTACGATATACTGCCGCCGTTGGAAAAAGAGCACTCGACGGCGGCGTAAATTTGATTCTAACACATCCATTCCGGCGAGAGGCTTCAGGCGCCGGCGCCGCGGGCGCGCATCATCAGATCCGCAATGGTAAAGTCGATCTCCTCGTCGATATCCTGGGCCTCATCGCGCTCGATCTCGAACAGATAGGGCCGCTCGCCGATGCGGTTGCGGCGCAGTTCCAACGTCTGCCGTGAGAACAAATACAGGCACGAATTTTCCTCGTATACCGGCGGTAAATCCTGCGTGCGCAGCAGGATGGCCGGGTTGTGATTGATCGGCCTGGCCAGGCCGTCCCACAGCCGGGATTGCAGCCGCGTCACCGAGAAAAGCGTATCATAGGCCGGGTAGTTGTCCTGGAGGGTCTGGATCGCGCGCGAAACCGTCTCGGCGCGCAGCAGCGGGTTGGTGCTGTGGGTCTGCACGTAGAGGTCAGCAGGAACCTGATCGGTGTCGTACATGAGGATTTCATTCATGGGGATGGTATCCGCTCGCAGGTGCGCGGGACGTTCGATGACGCACACCTGGGGGAAAGTCTCACGCACGCCCGCCACAATGACCTGGCTGTCGGTATCCACCACCACTTCGTGGATCTCCGGGCAGGCCAGCAGTGTGTCCAGGATATGCTGGTAGAGCGGTTTGCCGGCCAGCGGGCGGTAGTTTTTGCCGGGGACGCGCACCGAATGGTGCCGCATGGGAACGAGTGCCACTACTTTTTGTAACGACATCTTGGAACCTCGCAGACTGCCATCAGGCATCATCAGAAGGTGAATGAACGTCTGATTTCTCTTCGGTGTAACGAATCGGCGCCACCGGACGGTGGGCCGCGCGGCCGTCATCCGCATCCGGAGGATAATAAAAAGCTTCTTTTAATTTCCAGGTCAGCGGACCCGAGCGGCGGTAGCCCTGGTAGGTGCCCCAGAATTGCATCCAGCGGAAGGCCAGAATACCCGGACTCACCTGACGCAGCGCGCCCAGGCGGGCCGCCTCGCGTAGGTCAGCCCAGGAGTTGCTGGCAAACAGGCGGATGCAATCCGAGAAGTGAAAGGTCTCCTGCGGATAAATCTGCTTGAAAGCCATGGCCTCGCGCCGGTAGCGGTTGAATACGCCGCGCCAGGTCTCGCGGTGCACGTGGATGATCTCGGCTTCGGGAACGTATTGAATCCTGTAGCCCTGCCTTTGAGCCCAATTAGCCCAGGCCAGGTCTTCCAGGGCCGGCAGCATCTCATCGTAAGGGTGCTGTTCCCAGACGGATTTGCGGATGGCAGCGTTGGCATTATTGCAGAAGGGATAGCCCTGCTGCGGGCGAGGAGTATCCGGAAACCACTGCCGAAAAACCTGATGCTCGGAAAATTTGCTGATCGGCGTGCCGCGCTGTTTACCGTAGGTCAAAGCCACCTGCGAATCGGTGAACGGTTCCACCAGGCGTTCCAGCCAATCCGGGTAGACCGGGTAGACATGCGCGCTGGCGATCACCACCCGCTCCGAATGCGCCTGCGCCACTCCCAAGTTCAGCGAGCGCCCAAAGGTGAATTCCTGCGGGCGAATGCGAACCACTTCGGCGCCGTATTCCTGGGCGATCGAAACGGTCGCATCCGTGGAACCGGAATCGACCAGGATGACCTGCACATCGCGCACATTCTGATGCCGGATACCGGCCAGAAGACGGCCGATATGCTGTCCCTCGTTATAAGCGCGAATCACAATCGAACAGGCAGGCATCCCCATCCTCTCACCAGCGTCCGGCCAGCGGAGTCTCTCCATTCGCGCCGAATTCAAAACTGGCCGGCGCCAACAAAGGCTCGCCATCCCGGTTCCAGTAATACGGCTGCCAGACTCCGTCGCCAAAGAATGCCAGCGTTTCGGCTGGCAACCCGGCCCAGTGCCCAACGACCGGTTGTTGTTGCTTCGGCGCGTAGAAATCCACCCCGCTCAGCCCGCTGAGTTCATTTTCCAGATCCACTTCACCGGTCTCGGGACGGTAGACGCCGATCGTATCCCGACCGTCGCCGTTCCAATCCCCGACCAGCGGAATATCGCCTGAATTCCCTGCCTGCAAGGATTGCAGCAACCGGCCGTTCTCATCATAGAAATACCAGCTCGCGCTTTTATCCTGATACAGGGCCGGGCTGCTGCGGCCATCGCCATCCCAATCGCCCAGCAGCGCCTGTCCGCCGGTTTGCCCATCCTGGAGGGTTAATTCGATCTCGGCCTGCCCATCCAGGTTGGTGTCGAACTGCCAGCTTCCCGTGGAAGGATTGTATACGCCCAGGTCATCGCGGTCGTCGCCGTCGACATCGCCGATCACCGGCAAATCGCCCTGGCCGCCGAACCGAACTGCACGCAGCGAGCCATCCGTCTGGCGTAGTTGCCACTGCCCGGCCGCGGCATAAGTCGCCGGCTGGCTCTGTTTGGAAGCGTTGCCGGTCCAATGATAGATCGTCCAGTTGTATTCCAGCGGCTGGCGGCTGATCCATGCGCCGCTTTCCTGGCAGGGCCCGACTTTGGGCAGCACCCAGCACGCGGGCTGCAGCGGGCGCACCAGGTACTGGTCGTATCCACCCGAAAAGACCGCGCCAGGCTCTGCCACGAAGTCGGCCAGCAGGGCATTGGCGCGCCGTTGTCGGGTCTCCAGGAAGCCAAAGCGAACTGCATACACCGGTTTGTTGACCACAGCCGGCGTGACCAGCCAGTATTCGAACGATTCCGCGCCGTTCTGCGGTGTCTGGTAGTTGAAGATATCGACCTGAATATCGGGACGGTTGTAGAAATACTTGAGGTGCATCGCCAGTTCAGGGGTATATTCCGAACCGGGCGTCAGGTTGACCAGCACCCTGCCGTTCTGAGGGACGGTCTCGGCCAGGTATGCGCTCATCTGCTGGTTGATCCGGTCGACGGTCAACTGCAGCCGGGCGTTATTAACCTGGTTCGGCAGGGCCGCCAGCCATAGATAAACGGCAACCGCCGTCAGTAGGCCGCTGACCACTTTCCAGCCAAGTCGCAGACCCGGCCAGTGTTTCCCCAGGCCGCCCAACACCAATCCGGCGAAGGTCGCCACGCCCAGGGCTGTCAATAGCAAATAGTATTCCGAGATGATTTCCCAGGGCAGAAACACAACAATCCAGGCCGCCGCGAAAACCAGCCCATCCAACGCAATCAACGGCGCAGGGCCGCTTTTACGCAAAATCAGAAGGATCAGCCACAGCGCGCCAACGGGCAGCAGGTACAGGAAATCGCGCGTCAACCAGGCGCGCCATTCGATCAGCGTTTTGAAAAGGCGCGAAAGGTTGAAATCATAATGCGTGGCGTACGTACCCGACGTTGGCGATCCGAGGCTGGGCAGCGCGTAAATGACAAACACCAGCGCGGCAATCACCAACGCCGCCAGAATCGCTCCACCCAGGCGCAGACCATCCTTCGACGGGCGCCAGGGTTTGATCACCCAGGCCAGGAACAGCCCGGCCAGGGCAATGAACGGCATGACCACGTAGGTTTCCTTGCTCAACATCGCGATGCTGAAGATCAAGGTCGCCCCGGCGAAGGTCAGGCCACGGCCCCAGCGCGATTTTCGACCTGCCAGGCTGAGCATCAACAGCAACCCGGCCAGGGTCAGGAAAGCCTGCAGGGGTTCGCTCTTGGAAAGGGTGTAGAAATTCTCGATCACCGGTCCGGCGCTGACCGCCAGCAGTCCGGCCAGGAAAGCCTGCAGGCGGCTGCCGCCAACGCGGCGCACCAGGGCAGCCAGCATGCCCACGCTGGCCGCCAGCATGAGCGCGTGGATGATAAAGAAGGTCTGCGGGTGATTGCCCACCAGGCGGTATAACCCGCTGAAGTACAGCCAGTAGACCGGGCGGATGCGGCCCGAACCGATATCGTTATATCCGATCACGCCCGCGCCCATCTTGTCGGCGTTCAAAGCCGTGGCGCCATCGTCCAACAGCCCGTACTGGGCTGACAGCAGCCGCGGAATCATCAAGGCGAGCGCAGCCAGCACCGGCAGCCAGAGCCAGGCGCTATCACCAATTTTACGCGGCCAGATGGAAAAGCGAGGTTTCATCCGGTTTTCCTACTCCCCCAACAAGAAATCCCCATCGTGCAGCACACCGTCCACCACGGCCCGCAGGCTGGGCGAATTCTCGGGCAGCAGGGCCTGCCACTCGAAATCTTTGAGCGTGACAAAACCCTTCCAGATCCCTTCCTCGGCCAGGAAATCGCCCATCGGCAACGAAGTGCGGTAGAGCTGGTAATACAAAAAGCGGCGGGCGTTTCTCTTGAACTCGGGCGGGACTTCGATGGACTCAGCATGCAGAAATTTCTCAGCCCAGGCGCGGTGTTCCTCGGCAGTTTGCGGGAAGAAAACGGTTGGCAGTTGGGTGAAGCGCGCTTTGCCGGCGCACAACACCGGCGCGCCCAGCAACGAGGCTTCCATTCCAATCGTCGAATTATAGATCATGACGAATTTGGATTTCTGGATCAATTCGTAGGAGCTGAAATGCTCGCTCGCGTCCACGAACAGCACGTTTGGCATTTCCAATGCGCCGCTCTGGGCCACCCAACCGGCCACATTCTCGCGGGCGGCCTTGCCGGGACGCGATTCGTCCGGATGGGCACGGATGATGAAGAAAGTCTCCGGGTGGGCGCGGGCGATATCCAGCACTTGATCGAGCCAGGCGAACATGTGCTCGAAGAGTACGTTGGCGTGCCCCTGGCTGGTATCGAAAATGACATTCGTAAATACGGGTACGATTTGCTTGAACTTCCCGGCGCGCTGCCAGAACTCCTCGCTCAGCGGTTTCATCTCCGGCCAAAACCGCACCCCCGCCATGCTGAAGTTGCCCTGAAAGCGCTGTTCCAGGTAGGTGTCCAGGCGGGCATTTTGTTCGGCATTGAGGTCGAAGGTCTCCGGGATATCGATCGGGTAGGCGGTGGCTTCACCGGGCGTGAAAAACGCCGTCATGGGCAACAGGCCGACTTCGTGAGTGACCACAGGCAGGCCGCGCTTTTGCGCCAGATACCGGACCGTGGCCTCGGGGAAGAACTGTCCGTTGAACACGATCACCATACGCGGATCGACTTCGTCCAGCACTTTTTCGAATGCGGCGGCAACACTCCAGGCCGAACGAATACAATCCCGATACAGGTCGCGGTGGGCGTCATCGTCCGCAAGGTGATGGCGGCGCAATACCCAGCGCATGGACGGCAATACCAGTGCCCCCAGGGGCAAGCCTTCATATTCGAAACAGGTCAATGCTTCCAGGCCGAGCCCGGCCATGGCCGTTTCAAGGTTCTCATCCGTCGTCATTTCGAAGCCGCGCAGCATGGCGTTTACCGCGCCAGGCTGCGGGTAGGCGTGAAAAGATTGCCACTGGCAGTCTTTGCAAGGCGGCTTCGCGGAAAAATCGTCGCGATTGGTGCCCAACGGGCAGCGCGTCATGCCGGCCTGGCAGACGAAGTGAACCACCTTCACGCCCTGCAGGCGCAGCGCCCAGGAGGCCAGCAGGTGATAGGCCATATTCTGGCTGTATCCGGTGATGCGCGTCGAAGCGTTGAACATCACCACCGGTTTACCTTCGGCCGGCGGGGCATTTCTGGCCACCTCCCGCGTCATCACGCCGAAGAGGTAATCGGTTTGCCTGCGCGACCAGTTCAGGCGAATTCGTTCTTTTGCTTTCGAAATCATATTGGCCACATTCACCGTCCGGTTTCAAGGAGTGGATGTGAGCGGCTGCGCGGAACACGCATACCCATCGTAGGAAATGTAGTTCTTCGCATCGAAGTCGATCTTGTAGGGCTGGTCTTGCAACAGGGGAAACTGCCCGTTAAAATACTGGTCGAAAACGACGCGGAAGGTATTGACCGGTGAAATGGTGGGGTAGAGCTGATCTTTCCCCATGGTCAGATAATAAGCATTCAGGATTGCCGAAGAACCGTCGATGCCCTTGGTTCGGGGTGCGCCGTGATCTCCCTGGAGGATGATGATGGGTGGTTCGTCTGAATTCTCAAGGATGTCCGTGACGATCTTCTCCACCTGAGCATTGAGATACTGCAATTCGGACGTATAGCCGGGAATGTAGGTTTCGCCAGGATATTCCTTGTCGCCATTCAGGGTGAATGGCGTTTCACGGAAGACGAAATTACCGTCCTTATCGAAAACGAACGGATCATGCGGAGCCAGAATGTGGGCAAAGACGAATTTCGGGCTCTTCGAGGCGGGGATGGTTTCCAGCTTTTCCAGCGCGTAGGCGATTCGCTCGCGGTACTGGATATAGGGCGTGTCCAGGATGGTCTGGTATTTCTTGGCCAGGTTCGGTTTGGCTTCATAAATCAGCGTTCCGGCTGAGTTCTTTAAGATCATGGCCTCGAAGGAATTGACGCCCCCATAGAACAGGCTGTCCCACACATTGCTGAACGGGCTGAGATATTCATCCGCATTGCGCAGTTCCGTGATCGAGAAGCCCGATTCGAAGTTGACGGTGCGATAACCCATCTGTTTGAACAGGGCCATGACCCGGTTTTGCTGCACCGCAGGTACCAGGTCCGGATCCTCGACCCCGAGCCCCAGATCGGGCAAATAATCCATGTTCAAGGATGAACCGATCGAATACTGGGTCGAATTGTAATTACTCTGGCTGCAGTTGGCAACGTAAAAGCCCTTGTCCGTCAGGAACTGCAGGAAGGGCGAATTATCGTATTTGAAGAAGTCTTTTAACAAATCCTCACGAGTATACATATCCAGGATAATGTAATATACATCCGGAGGATTCTCGCCCGGCGTCAGACTGACTGCGCTCTCCGCTTGATCTTGGGATTGGGAAGCCGTGCCCATGATGCCGGATTGATATTTATACAATACGATCTGGCCCAGTGGAATGGCGATCGCCGCGATGGCCACCAGGTTCAGGAAGACCGTGAGCGTGCCAAAATTACTTCTGCGGGTTGAGATCAAGGCCGTTCCGGCCAAGAGCAGTACTGCAAGCCCCAAAATCAAGGTGCGGTGGCGTCCGATATTGATCCCGAACACGACCGTTTTCTCAAAGGTACGATACAGCGGCACGTAAAAGAAAAAGAACAGCAGATAGATGGCCACCACCCAAAAGGCAGTCACCAGGGCCGCTCGTCGCCAATTGTGGGTGACGAGAGCCATCAGCAAGAACAGAACAACACTGGCGACAAAGGGAATGGCCATCGATCGAAACGCCATAATCGGGCTGATCTGATCGACGTTGACCGCCAGCAGATAAACCATCGGGTAGAGCGCAAATAGGAAGGGATAGAAGGGTATTTTCCGCAAGAGTGAGCCTATCGGTCAGTCTTCCTTGGCCTTCATCAGGAACAGGGTGCGCTTGGACCCATTGATCTGCGCTTTCTCGACAATGTCAAAAGAATGCGAGAACGCTTCTTCAAAGCCATCCAGGGTATAGGTCGGGAAGATATCCTCACGCGTCGCCAGCAGGCGCTGCACCTGAGAATCTTCCTTGGGCACGAATTCGATCACCAGCCAGCGCCCCAGAGCGGCAAAGGCCGCCGCCAGACGGTCGAGGGGCACATTGTTCGAGATGGCCAGATGATGGACGAGGGCCAACGCCAACGCCAGATCAACCGGCCCACGTTCAGCCAATGACTGCCGCTCGCGGTTCTCCCAACCCAGGCTGGGACTGGGGTTGGTCAAATCCAGCACCAGCGGCAGCATTTTTTGTTCACCGTTGGCCTTCACTGCCCGGTAATTCTTTTCGACTGCGCTGGGATCGATATCGAAGGCCACGGTATTGATGCCTTTGGTCGTCGCCAGGCGGCTGAATTCGCCGTTGTTGGCGCCCAAATCCCACACCTGCGCCGGTCGGACTCTCTGGATGTAGGCCAAAACCAAGGCTTTCTTTTCTTCAAAAGCTTCGCGTGTGTAATTGGTGGCGTCGTAATAGTCCGCCCATTCGGTGCCTTCGGGCGTCCAACTCAAGCCGCGCACGGTGCTCTCCAGATTATCCAGAAGACCGAGCAGCGAAATCTTCGCCATGCGCTGCGGGACGGCAGATTTATCCACCGCCTGATCGGCATAGCGTTTCTGGGCGTTGGCGTGCATGTGTATGTGCGAAGCCAACCCGAAGTTCAGGCGCGTCTTTCCCGGCAAGAGCTTGCTGGCCAGATCCAACGGCACACCATCGATATAAATGCGCAGAAGCTGGTTCAGGCGAACGTCGTTGAAAGCCATCAACGCCAGCGGCGCCAGGAAATGCTGGCAGAACTGGCGATAGGCCACCCACGGCCGGCCTTCCTGATAAACTTCGAAGGAGAGCGTATCGATTAAAACCGGTTTGCCCAGATGATACTGAATATTGTAAGCACTGGCGTCCTTGAGCAGCATGCCAAAATCGAGCGCCTGCCGGGCAATCGCCAGGGTAGCCATGGCAGCGTCTTTGAGTTGGCCGAAACTCCACTCATACGGGTAGGAAATGAAGGGCACAACTTCAGGTCGGAGGACGCGATAGGCAATTTCGGGCTGTTCGGCTTGAATATCGACTTCTGTGTGAGGAATCAACAGGCCCGCATTGACCAGCTTTTGATACAGGCCGGAATGCATCAATTGATCGTAATCCGGCTGATATTTTTGATTCACCTGCCGGTACAGCACACCTTCTCGCCGAAACAGGAAACCGCTGGGATCGCGGAACGACGCACTCAACGTAGCCTTTGAACTCATACCCTGACACTTCCTCCAATTGATAATTATTCCTGGACGCGGCGTAATTTCTTCAATGAAGATAATTCGCTGTCATAGACGCGCTTGACGCCATCGCCAAGTGCAGCTTCGGTCACGCGGATGTATTTGACCAACCGCTCGAAGCCGCCCGGTTCGACGGATGCCGCCTGATCACTGCCCCACATGGCTCGATCCAGAGTGATGTGCCGCTCGACCATGCAGGCACCCAATCCAACAGCCACCACCGACGGAATCAGGCCAACCTCGTGGCCGGAATACCCGATCGGGCAGGAATACTCGAACTTGAGCGTCTGGACCATGCGCAGGTTCAATTCCTCGGGATCGCAGGGATACGCGCTGGTGGCATGGCAAATGATCAAATTGTCGATATCCATCAACGGCACCGCCCTGTGAATCTGCTCGATGGTGGACATACCGGTCGAAAGAATCACCGGCCGGCCTGTCTGGCGTAAATGATTCAACAAGGCATGGTCGGTCAGAGAAGCCGACGGTACTTTATAGGCCACCGGATTGAACTGTTCGATGAAATCGACGGAAGGCTCATCCCAAACGGATGCAAACCAGGTAATGCCGATCTCTTTCGCGAAGCGGTCGATCTCAGCGTATTGCTCGGCGTTGAACTCGACCTTATACCGGTAATCCAGATAAGTAATGTAGCCCCAGGGAGTCTCGCGCATCTGCCCGCGCTGTTCGGGCGGTACGCACAACTCAGGGGTGCGCTTTTGGAACTTGACCGCATCCACGCCGGCGTGTTTGGCTGCTTCCATCAAGCGCTTGGCAATGTCGATGTCGCCGTTGTGGTTGATGCCAATCTCCGCGACAACGTAAGTCGGATAACCTTCACCAACCCATTGCTCACCAATCTTCACGGCTTTCGCCATAGGTTAATACTCCTCAGTAAAGGCTGCGCAAACCGATGCATACCGATCGGCGATACTCAGCTTTTTCATTTCCAGGATGCTGTTTCGGCTCCGTGCCTGCCGAAGCAGAAAATTTACTTTTCCTGGTGGGCGTCTTCCATTACGGATGGAGACACATCCTCATTATTCTTATTGAAAAGACCTTTGATTTTACGCCAGTACGTCTTAATCAAGAACGCGGCTCCCAACCCACCGGCCAGAAGCATCTGAATCAAGAAACTGCCCGAACCCGGGTCAAGATAAGCCATTACAGCCATTCCAGAATTGGACAAAAACGACATTTCTTACTCCTTACTGAATTTTCCAGTAGAACAGATTAGATTTTTCCCTGATGCGTCAGGATGATCTCACATAATTCACGAACCGCGCCGTAACCGCCTTTGCGGGTTAACACCAGGTCTGCCTGATGCACCGCCTCCGGTTCGGCGTCAGCCACCACAGCCGCGCACCCCACCAGCGGGAAGCACGGCAGGTCATTGACATCATTGCCCAAGTATACCACTTGGCGCGGATCGATCTTTTCGGATCGCAGATAATTCAGGAGGGCTTGCGCTTTATCCTGTTCACCCTGTAGCACCGGCACCTGCAGTTTACGGCAGCGCGCCGCCACCACCGGATTCACCTCGCTGGAGAGCACCAGCGTGCGAATACCGCGCGCTTCCAGACGGCGCAGGCCGGGTCCCTCGGCGCGTGATGCGGCCACCATTTCACGCCCATCCTGGTCGACGTACACCCGGTTGTCGGTCATGACGCCGTCGAAATCGAACACCACCAGGGCCACTTTCTCCGGCAGCGGGCGGCGTCCGGGCCCCGGCAGAACCAGGTTCAAACCGCTGGAGACCATCCATTCATAGCGTTGCCAATCGGCGGGCGTATCGATATCCACGGTGAATTGCGGATCAACCATCACCGGCAAAATGACCTCGCCGCTCATCGAATGGCCCTCGCGAATCACGCGCGCGCGAATGGCGTCGATATGCCCCGTCTGCCAGTAGATTTGCGGCAACGCCTGGCGGGGAGCATTGTAAGGTTCCGCGATCCCCGGCACATCGATCAGATTCTTCATGTGCCCGGTTTGCGGATCGATTCGCCACATCTTATGCGGATTCTGTCCGGCGGGCACCACCCCGCGCACCGAATCGGCTTCCGGGTGAGCCAGCAAGGTGCGCACGGCCTCATCCACCAGCCCAACCGGCCGCACCGGCGATGTCGGACGAAGCTGCACCACCACCTCAGGCCGGTAGTTTTCATGGTCGGCCAGCCACTGCAGGGCATGCTGGAATACCGGCAGGTCCATGGTGTGGTCCTGGGCGAATTCGGCCGGTCGGAGAAAGGGTGTTTCAGCGCCCCAGGTTCGCGCCACGGCGGCAATTTCCAGGTCGTCGGTCGAAACGACCACGCGGGTCACAGTTTCAGCCTGCAACCCCGCAGCTATACTATACGCAATCAACGGGTAGCCGGCAAAATCGCGGATATTCTTGCGCGGAATGCCCTTCGAGCCGCCGCGCGCCGGAATGATCGCCAGGACTGCCGGTCGGTCTACCATGCCGTCCACCCTCCATCCACCACCAGGTTGGCGCCGGTCATATACGTCGAGGCGTCCGACGCCAGGAATAAAATCGCGCCGCTCATTTCGTCCAGATTCGCCATGCGCCCCAACACAGTCCGCGCCGAATACGCTTTGGTGAATGTTTCATCGTGATTGTTATACACGCCGCCGGGCGTCAGCGCATTGGCACGGATGCCCGTCCCGGCGTAATATGTGGCCAGATAGTGGGTCAAGCCCAGCACGCCCGCCTTGGTCACCGAATAATACACCGGCTTGTACTGCCTGGGTTGGCCGGGGCGCTCATAAAGACGCTGGTCGGGGCCGACCAGACCGTAGGTCGAGCAGATATTGATGATCACGCCATGATTCTGGGCGACCATTGGTTTGACGGCCGACTGCGCGCACAGGAACAGGCCGGTCAGGTTGACGTCCACGGCCTGGCGCCAGGCTTCCACGGGGAAGGTCTCGAACGCATTCGCGCTCTGCTGGGACTGGTGGGCGCTGTCGAACTTCGGATCCATGGCCGCGCTGCATACCAGCACATCCAATCGGCCAAAGGCTTTGACTGCCGTCGCCACCAGGGCTTCGGTCGAATGGGGATCCGTCACATCCACCACCGCCGGGATGACGTTCAAACCTTCGGCCTGCATATCGCTGGCGGCTTTTTCCACCAACGCGCCGTTCAAATCCGCAGCCACCACCGCTGCTCCGGCCTGCGCCAGCGTGCGGCAGAATTGTTTGCCCAACAGACCGGCGCCGCCGGTAATCACGGCGACCTGGCCGTTCATTTTGAATTTATCGAAGATATCAGACATCGGATCAGTCTCTTTCTATGAATGGACCGGATTGGCAGCGGGTCTAAAGATTATTTTTCAACCTCAAATTGTAATCCGTTTGGCGCTTTGCCGGCATAGGCAAGTGCGTCCCGTGCCAACTCCTGCACGCGAATGCCGTCGTCCAGTCCACAGACCGGCTCGGCGCGCCCGGCGGCCACCTCGATGAATTGGCGCAGTTCGTCGACGAACAGGGTGTTGCGCTCGAAACCATCCGGGACCGGATAGGTCTCCCATTCACCGCGTTCCGCGCGGAAACAGCGCAGCGCGCCGTCGGCGTTATCCCAGCGCAGCGAACCCCGCGTGCCGGTAATTTCCAGCCGGTGCTCGGGAGGCTGCTGTAAGTAATCGAGGTGCAGGCTGCCGATGGCGCCGCTGGAAAAGTGTAGGGCAATCTCGGCTGTATCTTCGACCGGAATTCCAAGCTCGCCCAATGCGCCCACCTGCGCGAAGGCCACTTCGGTCTCCCCGAGCAGCCAGCGCAGATAATCAAATGGATGGCTCAGGGTGCGCACCACACCCCCACCCAGTTCGGGCCGCGAGGTATAACTCTGGCGGTAATCCTCCCAGGGATGCCAGTTGGGCAGGTATTCACCCCAGTGCGCCCGCGCGAACACCGGGCGGCCGATGGCGCTGTCCCTCAATAACTCGGCGGCCTTGCGCAGCCCGGGATGAAATCGAAACTGAAATCCAACCATCAGGCTTCCGCCGCCGCGCTTCAGGGCGCTCTTGAGTGCGTCCATGCGCTCCAGCGAATCGGAGACCGGTTTTTCCATCAGAATGTGGCAGCCGGCCTCCGCGGCCGGGATGGCCACGTCCAGGTGCAGCGCAGTCGGGTTAGCCACGATGACCGCATCGGGATGATGCGCCAGGGCGGCCTGCAGATCCGTTTCCACCGGGAAACCGGCCAGTTCATCCTGCGGCAGCGTGGAGCGCCCGCTGCGATACAGCACAATATCGCGCTGCCCCAGGGCCATCAAATTCCGCATGTGCCTGCGTCCGATGGAACCGAAACCGGCGATCAGAAATCTCATAAACGCCTCATGAATTGATGACTTTGTAGAGCTGGTTGTACAGACCGTGAATCAGGCGTTTCCCCACCGGCAGGCGATAGAGGGCGTTCATAAATCCGCTGGTCGGGCGGCTGGTCTTGTGACCGGCCTGCAGCTGAATCCCGCACTGCCCAGCCAACGCCAGCACTTCCGGGTCGAGCACGTTGCCCATCAGGCGCACGGTCTGATTGCCGGTGCACAGGCGCAAGTATCCCAGCCGGTCGATGGTCAAATCCATCTCGACCATCTTGCCCATCAACAGCCCGGTCCATTCCTGCGGCAGCGCCTGCAAAATGACCTCGCGGGGAGCCACAAACTGGAAGTGGTGCGCCGAAACCCAGGCTTCTACGCCCTGATAATTCAACCGAATATCTTCCAGCCCGGCCACTTCCGCATCGTAGCGTTCCTGCGAACGGCCGCTGTTGACGCGGTATTCTTCTTCCCAACTGGCCGGCATCAGCAGCCCGCGCTGCGATTCAACGCCGGGTCGGTCGAGAAAAGCCAGCGTACTGTCAATGCCGTTCTTCATGCGCTCGCGAATGTAAAATCCGGTCACCGCGCCCACTTTTGGGTAGGTGTCGATGACTCTGAGATGTTGCTCCAGCCAACCCGGCAGGAAGAAGACATCATCATCCGTATAAGCAATGATCTCGCTCTGGCAGGCTTTGAAAATGGCCTGCAGGGCCGCCGGTTTGCCGATGTTTTTGCTCGATAGAATGAGTTGCGTGATCCGGCCTTCATCGCGCAGACCGCACAGGTAATCCACCATCGGTTTGCAACTGCCGTTGTCGAACACCCACAGGTCGAACGGTTCGCCGGTATTCACCAGGATCGATTCGATGGTCATGCGGGTCACATCCAGGCGGCTCTCGAAATAGCCCATCTGGTGCGGCAAATGGGTCAGCACCGCGACCGTGACCCGCGCGGGTTGATAATCGGTGGTGCGGGAACGTGATGGATTGATTCCGTCTCGTGCCATAATGCTCCTTAGTGGCGCTTACGCAGGCGTCCCAGTTTGTAAGCCAGCCAGCCACGCGCCTCTCCCCAGGCCTTGCGGGGGTGAAACAGGGCAAAGAAAAGCTGCCCCAGCAGGCGCGAATGCAATCGAACCAACGGGTAGATTTCGACCTCGCGCCAGAACCTGGCGCCGTGCGCGGGGACCGCCGAAACCAGGCCGTCCTTCAATCGATAATTGGCATCCGAAAGCGTAAAGATGGTCCTGCGACCACCGCCCAACCGGACGTTGACGTCCGTCTCAGGCAGGCGGTAATGCGGCTGCCCGCCCGGCAGGTGGCTGTAGTCGTGATTCTGGTGCACGATCGGCAGATCGGCCGTCGCATCCACCACCCGCCAGCCTTCGCGCCGCGCCCAGTAGATCATCCAATTGTCCCAGCCGGCGCGCCCGATGGCAAATTCAGGCATCCAGGTAAAGCAATCCCGCGGGTAGAGGAAGTAATCCGAGCCAGCCGGCGGATGCAACACGCCCTTCTCCTGGATCCTCTGGCGCAGTCCGGCGTCCCAATTTTCGCCAAAATCGAGCTCGTCTTTGATCTCCAGGTCCCAACGCTGGCCCACCCCCAGGAAAGGGTTACCGTCAGCCAGCAGCGTTTGCGCCGCGGCGACGAAATCCGGCAGCAGCAGGATGTCGGCGTTGACATAAGCCAGCAAGGAGGTCGAACTGTGCCGGCGGGCCAGTTCGAAAAGCGAACTGACCAGCGGCGTGCCCTGCGCGTTGCGCTTGACCTCTTTGATCAGGTGCACGCCCAATTCATCCGCCGCTTCCGGCAGGCCGTCCTCATTGCCCAGCAGCAGCACCTCCACCGCGTCCCCCAGCGCCAACCAGGAACGGATCGCGTTGCGCTGAATGGTGGCGATGTGCGGGTTGGTGAAAGGCTTGGGCGCCGAGAAGAGGGTAATCAACGCGGTCATTTTTCCTCGTTGTTCGGCAGCGTCGGGAACGGCAGCCAGGCCTGACCCGGCATCAGTCTTTCGAGCAGGCGGCGTTTGGTCATGCCCAGCCGGCGTTTGAGACGCACGCTGCCTTCCGGTTGCACGGTTTGGTTCGCCGGGGCAGTTGCCGGCCGCGCCAGCACCGTGATGTACAGTCCGAGCACGTTCGAACGCGGCTGACCGTGCACATGCAGCGCGTCGACCCGATAGCCCGCCAGGCGCAGCGTCTCCAGCAATGTGTGCCGGCTGAAGGCATGCAGGTGGGCAATCTCGTAAGAATTGTGGGCGTACAGGTTCGGCACTTCCAGCAGGAAGGCGCCGTCCGAGGTCAGCCAGCGTTCGCGTAAATGCGACAGGGTCTGCACGGGCTCCGGCAGGTGTTCGAGCACGTGGATCAGGCTGATCAGATCGAAGCGCTGTTCGGATTGAGTTTCCAGGACATCCAGCGAGGGCAACATGCGCAGCCCGCGCGTTTCGGCAAAAGCGCGGTGCGAATTGGAGAGCTCCACGCCCAGCACCTGGGCGCCGAATTCGCGACGGCTGCGGTTGATCAGAGCGCCGGTGGATGCGCCGATATCCATGTGGCGTCTCACCGTCTGCACGCCTTGCGCCTTCAGCCAGCTCACCAGCAGGCGCGCGCGCGTTTCTTCGATGGCCCGGTTCTTGTCGCTGACCTGGTCCTCACCCTCGACCAGTTTGCGGTAATCGTTGGCGTAAAATTGATCCAGGTCGGCTTTCTTCCAGTCTTCACCCTGGAAAACCATCCCGCAGCGGCTGCACAGGCGATATTCGATCGTCCGCCCCTCGGCCTTCAATGATTCGAAGGGTTGGCTTTGATCGCTGCGGCATAAGGGACAGGTTTGTGTCATCGGCTCACCCGTGTTTGTTGTAGAACTTTTGGTTGATGCCGGCGTTCAGGCGCGCGAGCTCAGGCTCGTTTTCGAACAGCGCCAGCACATCCAGCCAGCCGAAATCCTCGCGTTCGCCCATACGTTCGAATATGGCGCGCACCAGCTCCAGGTCTTGCGGCGTATCCACCGTCCAGCGCAAATCGCCGTAATCCGGATCGTGATCCACCCGCAGCACCTTGAAGCGCCCGGGGATTTCATATAAATAAGGCATGACGTGTTCGCGCTGGTAAGGCTTCCTGGCTTCGTTCCAGGCCTGTTCCAGGGCTTCGAAAGAGCACACTTCGGTGTCCAGCCCGATCGGGTAAGTTCGCCCAAAAGGCGGCGGCAGGCGGTTGGCGGCAAAATCCACGCCGCTGCTCAAAAACTCATGCACCACATGATCGATTTCGGCGGGGTCGATCAACGGGCAATCGGCGGTCAGGCGTACAATCACGTCCGCCCGATACTGGCGGGCCGCCTGGTAATACCGATCCAGCACGTCCGTAAGGCTGCCGCGTGTGCACGCGTACCCCATGAGCATGCAAAAAGAGACGATCGGATCATCCGACGAATCCGTGGTGGTGGCAACGACGACATCCGTGGCGGATCGCGCCTTGCGCGCGCGATCGACCACCCAGGCCAGCATGGGGCGGCCGGCAATATCCTTCAGCACTTTACCGGGCAGCCGGGTGGAACTCATACGCGCCTGAATAATGACGATGATTCGTTCAGCAGTCACTGTGATTTCCTATCATCCAGCTCGCGCGCCAGTTCGTACGCGCGCAGAAGCTGTTGAAAATTTTTCGGCCAATCGGCGCGGCGTTCGGCCAATGCCCTGGCCGCCTGACGCTGGTCGTTCAACCCTGCCGGGGCCGCCGCAGCACGCAGCATTCCTTCGGCCAGGGCGTTGAAATCGCCGTCCGCGAAAAGCCAGCCGGCGTTTTCCTCTGGTGTGATCCATTCGTGGTTGCCCGGAATGTCCGAAACCAGCGCGGGCAGGCCGCTGGCCAGGGCTTCCATCAGCGAAACCGACGATCCATCGCTGTGCGAAGCGCTCACATAAAGGTCCGCAGCCCGGTAATACGCCGGCAGTTCATCCCCGCTGATCTGCCCGCCAAAGTGCACCCGATCCAGCAGGTCGTGCTGGGCCAGCATCTTGCGCAACATGGCGGCCTGCGAACCGCCGCCCAGCAGCATCAACCGCAAACGCGGCTCGCGCTCGGCGGCCTGGCAAAAGGCCTTGACCACCCCATCGACGCCATAAAGCGTTTCCCAGGTGCGCGTCGAAAGGATGACGAAGGCATCCTCCCAACCCAGCCGGTTGCGCAGTTCGGACGCCTGGCCCGGCGAGAAACGCTGCAAATCGACGCCCCACGGGAAGAGCACCACCCGTTCGGCCGGGAATCCAAACTCGCCCGCCTTGCGGCGCACCGCCTCGCAGTCGCCGGCCAGCACCGTGGTGTGGCTCAACGTGTAGCGCGTTACGAAGCGCATTTTCCAATTGCGGTCGGCGTCCCTGAGCAAATCCGAGCCCCACGACATGCTGACCAGCGGGTGGAACCCGCTCAACGCGGCCAACAGCGCCGCCGATTGGATCGGCCCGGCATGAATCACGTCCGGCTGCACGCGTTCAATGACCCGCTCGAGGTCGGTCAGGAGAGCCGGCGCCTCGATCAGGCGCACGGGACGCTGTCCGCCGTTCCACTGTACCTGCTCCACCTGCGGCGGCAGAGGGCGGTCTTCCAACTGCCGCCCGCGCCGCTCCAGACGCAGCGAAAAAATGGTATGTTGAGTTTCGGCCAGGGCCGAAAGAAAGCGGTGGTCGTGCGGTGTGTAATCGCGGGTGAAGTACAGGACGCGCAACTACTCTCCCAGGTCCAGCCAGCGCATCTCATGCCCGGCCGGGATATCCACCAACAGTTTCCTGCCGATGACGGCCGGAATTTCGAAGGGCTGCAGCGCGCCCGGGGTGGCCGGCCGCAGCACGTCGATCATCTCGCGCGTCAGCGTCTCGCCGGCTTTCAAATCGCGGGCGGCGCGCAGGCAGCGGCGCTGCACGACGACGGTTTCCTTTTCGTTATCTTCGACCTTCTTATCCGCATCCCCCAGCGCAAATTCCAGCTCACGCGTCCGGTGCACCATCTCGGCCCACGCATCCGGATCGGTGGCGAAGCGGTGATCGGGACCTTCGCGGTTGCAGTCATCGGTGAAATGCTTCTCGATCACGCGCGCGCCCAACGCTACCGCCCCCAACACCGTAGTCGGGCCGGTGGTGTGGTCCGACAACCCCAACACCACCTGCGGGAACATCAGAGCGTAGGTCTTAAGCACATTGAGGTTGATGTATTTGAGATTTTCTCCGCTGGCGGTGTAGTTGGTATTGCACTGCATCAGGACCAGGTTGGGGTTGATCGCCAGAATGGCATGCACGGCGCGCTGCACCTCGCCGATATCCGATGCGCCGGTCGCCAGCAGCACCGGCTTGTTCTTGCGCGCCATGAATTCGAGCGCTTCCGGCCAGGTAATCTCGCCCGAACCAATTTTGTAAGCCGGAACATAGGGATCCAGCATGTCGGTGGCTTCGAAATCATAGGGCGAGGAGAAATAATCGATGCCGACCTCGTCGCAGACCCCTTTCAATTCCGGCGTCCATTCGAAGGGGATCGATGCGCCCTGGTAAACCTCGAAAACCGATTTCTTCCAGGTCGACTGGTGCGACTGCTGGCCGCCCATCGAGCGAAAGCCGTAATCCGAGACGATCTTCGCCGCGCGGAAGTTTTGAAATTTGGCCGCGTCGGCACCGGCCTGCTTTGCCAGCCGGATCAGGTATTTGGCGCGCTCCAGGCTGCCGTCGTGATTGGCAGCAATATCAGCAATGAAATAAGTGGGGTGATTATCCCCAACCAGGTGGTTCCCAATTTTGATTTCCATGGTTCATCCCTCCTTTGGCAAGGAATCTCCGGACCGAACACGATTGTAAAGCAGTGCTTTCACGCGGCCAGGCCGCGCAGCCGCCCGGCGTACCCCTCGGCGTACTCGCGCTGAAACCGAGCCAGGCATTCAGCCTGTCCGGGTAACGCCCGTCCAAGGTCTCGCGCCAGTTTCATCGTGGAAAGCCGCAGATCCGGCGAACGAGCCGCATGTAAACCGCTGTCGGCGACCCGGGTGGGTTTCACAAGCCCCTCATCGAACCCAAAGGCGCGCGCCACGGCCCGGCCGAAGTCGTACTTGCTCAGGCATTCCGAACTGACCACGTGGTACAACCCTTCCAGCCCCTGTTGAGCCATTTCGAGCAGCAGGTCGCCCAACATGTTGACCTCCAGCGGGCAGAAGAACACGTCCGTCCAGCCGTTGGCCGGTTGGCCGCCGGAGAGCTGGTTGTAGAAGAATTCAGCCAGACTGCGCCGCCCGTTCAGACTCCAACCGTAGAAATTGACCCGCGCGATGATGGCCTGTGAATTTGCTGCTGCCACCGCCTGCTCGCCGGCCCATTTGCTGCGCGCATAAGCGCTCAACGGATGGGGTTGATCGCTTTCCATATATGGCCCGTGCGCGCCGTCGAAAACCGCATCCGTCGAAAGGTGCACCATGCGTACACCCAACCGGCGGCTGGCCTCGGCCAACTCGCCGGGCAAATCAGCGTTGACGCGCTGCGCCAGGGCTGGATTTTTCTCGGCTACTTCCAGGTTGGCCACCGCCGCGCAGTGCACCAGGATCTCCGGACGTTCAGCTTTCAGCAGGGCAGCACCGCTGCCGGGCTGGCTCAGGTCGAGGCTGCGCACCGCAAACGGTGCGTCGCGTCGCAGAGCCTGGCTGTTGACCACGCCGGTGATCTGATGCTGGGCGGCATGCTGAAGGGCAAAATTCAACCCCAGCAGCCCGCTCGCGCCGGTGACCAGAATACGCGTCATTCCAATGTACCCTTCAGGTATTGTTCTTCGATCGGGGCGGTAATCTTGGCAATTTGATCGATGGTCAGCCAATCGGTATTGGTATTGCTGATATAGCGGAAACCGTCCGGCAGCCTGCGGCCGATGCGTTCCCACTCATGCAGGCCGCCCTTCTGCGCCCAGAAGGCCAGTTCCGGCTCCACGACGTACATATCGTCGAGTTCCAGGGTGGTGCGGGCTTCGTCTTCCGAGATGAGCACTTCGTGCAGCTTCTCGCCAGGGCGAATGCCGACGATTTCAAGGTCGGCGTCCGGGGCGATGGCGCGGGCCAGGTCGACCACCTTCATGCTGGGGATCTTGGGGACGAACACCTCGCCGCCCTCCATTTTTTCCACGCAGCGGATGACGAAGCGCACCCCCTGCTCCAGTGAAATCCAGAAACGGGTCATGCGGTCGTCGGTGACGGTCACTTTGCCGGCGGCGCGTTGTTTGAGGAAAACCGGTACCACGCTGCCGCGGCTGCCGACCACGTTGCCGTAGCGCACGCAGGAGAAACGGGTTGCCATTCCGCCGGCGTAGGCATTGGACTGGACGAACAGTTTTTCGGCAGCCAGTTTGGTGGCGCCGTACAGGTTGATGGGATTGACGGCTTTGTCGGTGCTGAGCGCCAGCACCTTCTTGACCCCGGAGTCCAGCGCGGCGTCGATGACGTTGCTGGAACCCAGGATGTTGGTCTTGATGGCCTCCATCGGGTTATATTCACAGGCCGGCACCTGCTTGAGCGCCGCGGCGTGAATGACCACGTCCACGCCGTTGAAAGCCCGTTTCATGCGCTGCAAGTCGCGCACGTCGCCGATAAAATATCGCAGGTTCGGGTGATCGTATCCCGCCTGACGCATTTCATGCTGTTTCAGCTCATCGCGGCTGAACACGATCACTTTGGCGGGTTGGTATTCATCCAGCAGGATTCTGATGAACTTCTTTCCAAACGAACCGGTGCCCCCGGTTACCAGAACTACTTTATCTTTCCAATCCATTTCGTTTACTCCACTATTTCTTTCGCTTCGGGTCAGTGTCACCAACCCGCTTGTTTTCATTTTCCACTGCCCCCGACTTCCTCCGGGATGCCTGACCCATCGAAAACGGGCTGTAGACTACTTGTGAATCACCACCATGGGGTACTGGCCGTTCTCCCCGCAGTAATTCGGATTGCGCTCTTCCTGGCGATAGACCCAACGCAACAATCTTCGCCCGCCTAGTTTTTCATGAAATACCGCACGCAGGAAGTTGACGCTCAAACTTCGCCATACCAGTATTTCGAAATCGATCCGACCCGCCAATGTTTTCTTCAACCAGGCCGGATCGTTCTTGACCGTAAAAGTGCCCACCGGACGGTTGGAGGCTGGCGCGTTCGATTTTACAGCCGGTCGCGGTTTCTTGCCCATCAAACGCGCTCGTAGGCTCCGCAGACCGTTCATCATCCCGGCCACCCAGTTCCAACGCTTCATGAGGGGCGATTCAGACCAACCGTTGACCACCACCGCCGTACATTGGGGAGCCAACACGCGGAAGGTCTCATCATAAGCCCGCGCCTGATCTTCGAGCGCCAGGTGGTGAAAGGTATGCAGTGAGACGATGCCTTCGAAAGCACCGTCCTTGAAAGGCAGATTGGCCACATCCGCAACCACCATCAGACCTTTCTGCCCCGTGCGCTTGCGGGCTTCTTTCAACGCCACGATCGAGATATCCGCGCAAACCCGGTATTGATACCCCTCCGAATAGGTCAGGTATTCCGGATACTGGATCGGCCCCGAGCCAGCGTCCAGCAGAAATTTTCCATCCGGCTTCAGGTGGCGCTTGACGCGCATATGGCAGCGCTGAATATACTCCTGGGCGACCGGACGCAAATCTTCATAATGCGCGTTCTGATAATGATCGCCATCCTCGAGCTGCCAGCCCACCTGATCGTAAAAATGGCGGACGTCTTCCTTGGCCGATTTTTGCGAATCCATCATTTACTGATTTTGCTCCAATCGAGTGGTTTACCAACCAGGTAATCGAAGGTGTTGGCGTAGGGATGCTCGGCATTACCATTCAGGACGGTACCCAATGGACGGGCGCGATAATCATCCCACATACGAACCAGATGCCATGGGAAAGGCAGCGGGTATTCGAAGAAAAAGCGATACGCATAGCGCCAGGCCAGATGCATCTGATCCTTCGAAAGACGGTAGGTTTTTGGATTCTCCAGGATCTGGCCGAGCATCTTGAAATAGGCGACCCACGAATCCGGATCCTGGGTAAAACCCCGCCCCCGGTAATGAGTCTGGCCGGCAACCACCACTGGCAGTCCGCTCATCGCCATTTCCAGGCCGACCGTGGTCGTATAAACCAATCCCATGTCCGCGACGTCGATGATATCGTAGGTATTGACCTTTTCTTTGGGTCCAATCAGGCGAATGTGTTCGGGCAGGCGCGGCAGCACCTGGTGAACCACATCGACCATCGAAGGGCCGTGCGTCAGCACTTCACCCGGGTGAACGCGAATGACCAGTTGCACTTCAGGCCGCCCGGCAAAGTACTGCACGGTGCGGCTGATCCATTCGGCCATGCTGCGGCTGAAAACCTGGCGGCCCAGCGTCAGGCTGTCGCCCAACACATTCGTCGCCAGCAGCACCACGGGGCGTTGATCGAGACCCAGGGTGGCGCGCGCCTGCTCACCGCCCTGCGCGGGCACATCCTGCCACAGGCGGGCAAAATTTTCCCACATCGTTGCCCGTTGGCGCGCCATGACCAGCGATTTCATCTTCTCCAACTGCGCATCCGTCAGCGGTTTTTCACGGCTGGCTTTCCACAGGCTGTCGGTTTCCTGGCGCATTACTTCAGCGTTTTGAGCGATCCAGATGCGCTGGCGTTGGTCGCCAAATTCGTAGGTCACGGTCTTGATCTTGAGCGAGCGAGCGACATGGTACACCACGCCCAATTCCTGAATGGTGCCGTTTGGAATGATGGCTACATCCGGACGGTTGTGGCGTAAGAATGCCAGCGCCGCCTGGGCAGCCTCGCGGTTGCGATCCAGGCGTAACTTATAGACATCGCCATTGGTGTCGATCTCTTCGGTTTGCAGGGTGTATTGCGTGTCGTAATTCGTCACCTGCTTCACCGCATTCATGACGTCTTCCGGCAACGGCATATACGGCGCGCGAGCGCTGACGAAAGAGACCACTTTGATCAACGGCTCGGCCAGCGACAGCACCTTGCGCGCATATGCATTCTGGCGGCGCAGGTCAAAGCGGTTGATCTCTTTTTGCCATTCGGCGTAAGGCAGATAGGCCAGGGTCACATCATGCCCCTGGGCTGCCAGCGAAACCGCCAGCAAGGCTGCATGTTCGATCCAGTAATGCAGCGTGGCGAAGATGAAGACTTTTCTCCCGGTTGGAGCGGTTTTGGCCAGTTCCTGAGCCTGAGCGACCATGCCGGGCAATTCATCCTGCAAGTGCTTGAGCGAGAATCGAGATTGGATTGGCCGCCCGCGCTGGCGAACCAACCAGTACAATTCTGCGGTGAAAGGAATTTCGCCTAAAAATTTTTTGATCGTATCTTTTGCTACAGCTGTCATTCGGTTACCACCTCTATCTGCCAGTTCAGGCGAGGCCGCACCGTCCCCAGGCGAGGTTCAGGCCAGACCGTTCCCGGCGCACCCGCGCCGTCCACCGTAAAGGTGATGGCCTGTTCGTCCTGAAAATAGCGCTTGATACGGTACGAGCTGGCGTTGATGCCGATCACAAACCGGCCTTCATTGAGCAGATCAGCCGGTAGGACGCAGCGGCTGATGTAATGCCCTGCTGGTCGAACGGAATAGCGTTCGAATGCGTCAGGATCATCCGTGTCGAAGGAGGTAAACACGTACTCTCCACGCGTACTCAGCAAGTAAAAACCCACTCTCAATCCGGTGATGCCCTCTGCCAGGCAGTATTCCAGTTCCAGGGTGGCCGGCTCGGTCGAGCGGACGGTATCCACGACCTTGCCGCGGGCGTCACGGACACGTAATGCCAGCGGTCGGAACGGGTAGGCCTCCGGAGGCACTTCTTCGGTTTCCCAGGCGCGCTCCCCTTCGGTGGCGAAGCCGTGCGACAGGTAGTAATCCACCGCCTGCGGCGTCGGGCCGCACATGCTCAGGCACCCCTTTTCGATCACCAGGGTTTCCTGCGTGAGGCGCAGGATGGCCGACATGTTGTGGCTGACGAAGAGCACAGTACGGCCTTGCTGGGCGACATCGCCCATCTTGCCCATGCACTTGCGCTGGAATTCGGCGTCTCCAACCGCCAGCACCTCGTCCACCACCAGAATTTCAGGTTCCAAATGCGCCGCCACTGAAAAGGCCAGTCGCAAATACATTCCGCTCGAATAACGTTTGACCGGCGTGTCGATGAAGGCACCCACTTCGGAAAATTCGACGATCTCGTCGAATTTTCGAGCGATCTCGCTGCGTTTCATGCCCAAAATGGCGCCGTTCAGGAAGATATTCTCGCGCCCGGTCAACTCAGGATGAAAACCGGTCCCCACTTCCAAAAGAGATCCGACGCGCCCGTGAATTTCGCCCAGCCCCTCGGTGGGTTCGGTTACCCGCGCCAGGACCTTCAGCAGCGTACTTTTACCGGCGCCGTTGCGACCGATGATACCCAGCACCTGGCCGCGCTTCACATCGAACGAAATATCCTTCAGCGCCCAGATGGTATTGGCAGATTCCCCGCCGTTACGGCCGGGTTTGAGACGCTGGACTGCTCGCTCGACGGTTCCGGTGAGCAAATCCCGCAGCGTGTCATACCGCTCGGCCTGTGCGCCGATACGATATTGCTTGCTGAGATGTTCGACACGAATCGCCAGATCACTCATCGGGTTACACCATATCGGCAAACTTGCGTTCCATGCGCCGGAAATAGAACAGCCCGGAGACAAGCAGCGCCAGCACCATGACCACGGAAATCAGCATGAGCTGGTCAGGCGGACTGCTGCCCAGCAATGCCCAGCGAAAGCCCTGAATGACGCCCGTCATCGGGTTCAAACCGTAGATCAGGCGCCAGGGGCCTGTCGTGGGAATCAGGTCGATGGAATAGGCCACCGGCGAGGCGTACATCCAGGCCTGCAGCAGGAAAGGCACAATTTGCTGCACGTCGCGGTATTGCACGTTGAGCGCGCTCAGCCACAGCCCGACTGCCAGCGCGGTGAGCAGCACCAGCACGACCAGCGGCAGCATCCACAGGAGGTTCCAGGTGAACGGTACGCCGTAGATCACCATCATCACGAACAGCACGCCCAGCGAGATGAAGAAATCCACCAGCCCGGCTGCGACGGCCGAGAAAGGGATGATCAGACGCGGGAAGTAGACCTTGGTCAACAGGTTGGCGTTGCCCACCAGGCTGACGGATGACCGCTGCAGCGCGGCCTGGAAAAGCTGCCAGGGCAGCAACGCCGCCAGGCTGAACACCGGGTACCACTCCGCCGGAATGCCGGCATCGGGTTTCAACCCGGCCAGTTTACTGAAGATGACCGTGAATACCACCATGATCATCACCGGCTGCAGGACCGCCCACAGCACGCCCAGCGCGGCCTGTTTGTAGCGCACCTTGATATCGCGCCAGGTGAGGAAGAACACCAGCTCGCGGTATGCCCAAAGATCGGATAGATTCAGCGGAATCCATCCTTTCGAAGGGCGTAAATAAACCGTGGGCGTGGTGTTCTCAGTAACCATAAGGCTTAATGCATCCGATGTTCCCGATACCAATCGATGGTGCGCTGCAGGCCCTGCTCGAAATTGGTGCCGGCTTTGAAGCCAAAGAACTGCTCGGCCCGGCTGGTATCCAGCGCGCGGCGCGGCTGGCCGTTGGGTTTGCTGGTGTCGAACACCATGCGGCCCTGGTAACCCGTCAGGCGGGCAATCAGCAGCGCCAGATCCTTGATCGAAATCTCCTGCCCGGAGCCCAGATTGACCGGCTCGGAGCCGTTGAACTTTTCAGTTGCCAGCAGAATACCTTCCGCGGCGTCTTCCACAAACAGGAACTCGCGCGTCGGCGAACCATCGCCCCACACCACGATCTCCTCCTGGCCGGTCTCCTGCGCTTCCAGGCATTTGCGGATCAGCGCGGGGATGACGTGCGAGCTGCGCGGATCGAAGTTATCGCGCGGTCCATACAGGTTGACGGGCAGCAGGAATATGGCGTTGTAGCCATACTGCTCGCGATAAGCCTGCGCCTGCACCAGCAGCATCTTCTTGGCCAGGCCATAAGGCGCATTCGTTTCCTCGGGATAACCGTTCCAGATGTCGTCCTCATGGAATGGCACCGGCGTGAACTTGGGATAAGCGCAAACCGTGCCCAGCGCCACGAACTTGCTCACGCCGCTCAGCCAGGCCTGGTGCATCAACTGCACGCCCATCATCAGGTTGTCATAGAAAAACTCGGCCGGATGCTCGCGGTTGGCGCCGATGCCGCCCACGTGCGCGGCCAGATGAAGGATCACGTCCGGGCGGCTGTCATCCAGCATGCGCTTGATGTCTTCCGGCTTGACCAGATCGTAATCTTCGATGCGCGGGATGAAGACTTCCTTCGCGCCGCGTTCGCGCAATTTCGCAGTAACATAAGAACCCAAAAAGCCGGCGCCGCCGGTCACACAAACACGTTTCTTTTCCCAAGAATCGGCCGAACTACTCATAATGACGATTCCTCCCATAGGATTCGAATTTTGAGATTGTTTATTGCCAGAATAGGCGCGTTGCCATCCTCGACGATGGCAACGTTTTGCTCCAGACAAGTCAGGCGGCAGATATCCGCCAGGTCGCCGTCGCCCTGCAGGCGCACGCGGTCATACCCGTTTGCGCGCGCCTGTTCGAGCGCGTGGATCACCTGCTGGCGAACGTCGCGGTACAGGCGGAACTGGGTCTGAACGAAATCGACCGTCAGGCGGGTGCGCAGGGCCAGGCCCTCGGGCGTGATGATATAGCGCAATTTGCGCCGTTCCACGCGCCGCGCTTTGACGTAGCCCTTATCGATCAGCCGCTTGAGATGCCAGTTGACCGTCCCGACCGCCACTCCCAGCCGGGACGCCAGAGATGCCTGGGTGGCATCCGGGTCATTTTCGATTTGCTCTAAGATTACAAGGTCGCGATTATTTTCGGGTGGAATGCTCATAGTTGTCCAATATTCAACGACTGAATTATAAACTTGGCGGGCGATTCGGTCAAGGGCGGATTCCCCGCCCGTGGCGTCCGGCCGGCCTTAAGAAAATCCCCCCGGCATATCTGGCGGAGGGATTGGGATTCTTATGCGGTTCAGCCTAATGTTCGACCAGGGGCAGCCAGACCGCGGGTTTCAGATTCAGATTGGGGCTGAAATTGATCATCATCAGGTTTTGCTGACAGTCGGCCGAGGTCGTGAAGGGAAACACCTCAGACAGCGGATTGCCGTTCAGATCGAATAACTGGATGGTATATTTCGCCGCCGCCGCCTGGCCGGCCAATTGAATTTCGAACCCGCCCGCGCCGTAGACCGTCGCCGAACCGGTATAGCCCATCCATTCGGCCGGCGCGCCGTTTTGCGTCCCGATGACCGTCACCACCAGGTTCGTCACCGGCTGGCCGTCCTCGCCGATCACCTGCCCGGCCACACCCATCCAGGTGCAGCCCGCGCTGGCGTGCGAAAACGCCGGCAGCGGGATCATCGCGCCCGGCTGCAAGGCGAACGGCTTGGGCGGCACCGTCGGCGTGGGCGTGAAAGTCGGCGGGCGCGTGGCGGTGGGCGTGGGCGTCAGGGAGGGCTCGGGGGTGGCCGAAGGCGGCAGAGTTACGGTGGGTACCTGGGTTTTCAAGGCGCTGGAGCCGGGCAGCGTGGGGGTGGCCTGACCGGGGACGTAGTCCTCGATGTAGGTGCAGGAAGAAAGGATGAGCATAAATACTAATGCTATAAAGATAGAGTTTTTTTTCATATGCATAAAGAAACCCTCCAACATAATTAAAAGGGCTTATGCAATATTAATGCCATTTCTGGTATTTTTAATTTTTTTGTCAAAATAATGGTACTGTGGGTTATGGCACACTAATTATGCCCAGATCAACTGAACTACCAGGTACTCCTGTAATATAACTCGTTTGTCCACTTTTATCAGATACGACATATGTGCCACCAAGCGAATAGATCACCAATGCATATTCTCCAGGATCGACATCAGCAAAATAGAAATGTCCCTCAGTATCGACAACAGCTTTCGGATTGGTAGTTTCAGAAAATTTAATCATAGGTGGATAACCACTCTGGGTTGCCTTCACTAGGTACCCTAAGTAAATATCGCCAAGATATGGCGTTCCACCTGGTCCTGGAGTAAGCATTTGTCCCCAAAAGACCACTTTATCACTTGAAGGTGTGGGCACGATCAATGGAGCAGGCAAGAATTCGTTGGTAATTTCAGGAGTGGAACTCTCACCAGGATAAGGATACCCACTATAAGTCGGCGATATTGTTACATTGAGATTTTGTGGAAAAGGATACGAAGTTTCTTCGGATGACGCTCTAGGGCCATTTGATGCACATCCGGATAAAACAATACAAAGAAAGAACAATATGAATTTTAAATAAATTTTGCTTTTCATATATGATCCTTTTCAGATGGAATAATAGCTATACGTAAAGGTTGGTTTTTTATTATATAATAAGTTTTGGAAATTTTTACTCATAAATATTTTATCATAGGATTTTCATGACCAAACACGATTCTGCAACTAGGCCGCAGCAAGCCTTAAAAATATATAATCTTCTTCTTGAATCTTATAAGTCAGAAAATGGTATACACACAAAAGATTGCCTTGATATTGGATGTGGCACCGGTGAAATAGGAAAGATATTAGCATCTAGATTCCAATCAGTGGTTGGAATTGAGGTTGATTTACACCGAATTCAAATTGATGAAAATGGTGACAATTTTCAAAAAAATTTTTACTTTACCCAAGCAGACGGTGCCCATTTACCTTTTGAGAACGACTCATTTGATTTTATTATTTGTGCGCAGGTCTATGAACATACTGAAGATCAATATGGGTTGGTCAGTGAAATCCAAAGGGTTCTTAAGGAAGATGGCGTGTGTTTTTTCAGCGGTCCAAATAAATTTACTATAATGGAAGAGCATTATTTTTTACCGTTTTTATCCTGGTTACCAACACGGATTTCTGATTTCTATGTGAGATTTTTTCATCGAAATTCTAGCTATGATATTCATCCGCTTTCTTATCACGCTCTTCAAAAATTATTAAGAAACTTTGCGATTGAGGACAAAACACTCCAAATATTACAAAATCCGGAACGTTATGGTATGGTAAATCGATTTGCAATTTTAGGTTTAATACAATATATGCCACTGTTCTTAGTAAAACCAATTCTTTTCTTAATTCCAAATTTTAATTTTATTTTGAGAAAGAATGTCCATTTATCTCAAAAGCGGAACTAATTCACAATATTATTATTACTACATAGAAGAAACACAAAATAACAGGAGCTATTTTTGAATAGCTCCTGTTATTTCTAAACTAAATTGCGAATCGCTTAAAAATCTGGATTATCAAAGCCATCCAGATCCACAATTACTGGTTTAATGCATTCGCTTCAATATAGCTATCACCGTACTTCCCTACTCCAGCTTCAATTGAGAAGTTGTAAGTTCCGAAGACATTCTCGGTGCAAATAGCCTTTACGCTAGCGTTGAAGCCATTAGGTAGATTCGCATAAGTTCCCAGATACAGCGAAATTTGTCCATTGGCTGGTAATGGGGCATCGTTATAGGTTGCAGAATCTGGTTGGCCGGCGAAGGAAATATCACATGTCGCTGGCGAACTAGTGGTATTGACGATAACAATACCGCCAGAGAAACCAGATGCCTTCTTTGCAACCTGTGTAAAGAACAAAGTATTTGTAGCTGTCCCATCCAACGCCATATTCACGGATGCACCCTTACCAATGTTTTCCATTGGCACAGCAACTCCATTATTATCGGCCGATAAACCACGGTTATCGATGTTTGTGATACCGACTATTTCTGCGCCTTCAGCATCTGCAGTTACTTTCAAAGAGGCGTAGCGTTGTGCCATCTGATACGTATCCACCTCTGCAAGTTCTGGAATACTGGCAGTATACGCGATGTATGATGCATTTGGCTGAATAGTCGGAGTTGTATAGCTTATGGTTTGACCATTTGCGAATGACAGATCTACAGTCAAAGTTGTTGGAACAGTACTGATATTTTGAACCGAAATACCAGAATTGTATCCATAATACTTACGAACGACACGTGGAGCATACAAAATCTTAGTGCCGCTTGCAAAAGCATTATAACTTTGGAATTGGGCAGTCGTGTAATCTGTTCCGGCGTTATAGAAACTAACAATAACTCCTATGGAACTTCCTGCAGTAATTTTTGCAGAACCATAAAAGGTTGCTGGCAAGTTAGCATTTTCACCAGGATACACGACTAAGTTACTATTGGCAGGAATGTTATGAGTTTCCAATGCTGCGGCAATTTCATTCCCAGTTGTGCGATCAAAGTATTGAATTTGAATGTCGACAGCTGATGACGTAGCATTTTGAATAGCCATGTAAGTTCCCCATGTTGAAGCTTTCGTAATCTGAGGAACATACATGGTGTTTGCCACCTGAGTATCATTGAAGCCAGAACTGGTGCCAATACGATATGGATTTGAAGTAGTACCCGTCCCGGTAGATTGTGTGTTAACGCTGCAAGATAAAGCCGCCGACGAACTGACAGTTGCGGAACCAAAAAAGCTTGTAGGTAGACCGGCTGGCGTGCTTGCAGTGAAATATTTTAAAGTCCCATTAGCGGGAATCGAGTCAGGATATGACAAGGCAGGTGAACTTTCGCCTTCTTGATAGAAATCAAAGGTTACTTCTGCAATGTCGCTCGTAAGGTTTTGGCAAGTAATACCGGAGACCCAACTTCCGGTAGGCCCTTGCGCTTCGACAGGTTTTACGACCACAAATGCAGCGAGCATTACGATTATGATTAGGATGTTAATCTTTTTCATGACTCTCTCCTTATTGGTATTTACTTACTCTACTCCATTAATAATCCACCGCAATACCACTTAAGAATTATTCTCGGTTAGTAGAATATTTTTATGAAAATGCTGCCATATGTTTGATAAGAAGAGAACTAGGACTTCACTTGCAATTGTTATTATTCGATAAAAAATTGCGATCAGGCCTGCCTGACTTACGCCAATAAATGGAGAAAGCAAAAAAATAAATATGGCTTCGCGAACACCAATACTTCCAGGAACTACAATTATGATTAACCCTATTAAAAAGGTTAGCGTGAGGAAAAAAATGGTCAGCTGAAAACTCATCTTTTTATAAACGCTAATGGCAAAAAACATTTGATAAAAGCCAAAGCTGTTTATAATCCAAGTCATAACCATCAATCCGACCAGTAATATAGTCCATTTCCATTCAAAATCAATCTTCTGCTCCTTTTGGTAAAGCATTTTCAAAAAACGAATTAATATTATTGGAGCACAAACTAGCAGAAAAATTGAGACTATTTGTAACAAGTGGATATTATTGGAGATCGAACGAATTATTGGGATTTGGAAGTCTATTCCATGGGGATAAAAAAAGGCCATTAAAAATACACCGGTAATAAATATCTCGATATATTCAAAAATAATGGAAATCCCTGTTATTGATGCGGGAATTCCAGCATTAATAGACATATAACCTTTCCCTACCAATTGCCAGCCGTATCCTGGTATATATTTTGCTAATGATGATTTAAATTGGATATCGCAAATTTTTGAAAAAGTTAGTTTTTGGCCAAAAGATAGAAGAGTTAATAGCCAGGATACTGCCCCAAGGAAAGTACCAATCATTGTAATTAGTAAGGACAATATCATCCACCAATAATTAATACTTAATGATCCGAAGTCGAGTTGTTGTAAATTTTTCCAAATATACCAACCGCAAAACAAAAAAATAATTATCTGTAATGCAAATTTTAACCATTTGGTATTTATTATTTTTATTAACGTTTTAATATTCATTGAGTATTTACCTGCTGGTAAGATTCTATTGTCATTCGTGCAGTTATTTTCCAATCGAATTCCTTTGATCTTTCTAGACCGGATAATTTCATTTGCACTCGAAGAGATTCGTCATTAATTACCCGTGTTAAGGCATCTGCTAATTCATCAACATTTGTTGCATCTACTTTTACTCCAGCGGCTCCTACTACCTCAACGATTGCACTGGAATTATGCGTAATAATTGGCACTCCGCAAGCCATGGCTTCCAATCCTACCAGGCCAAAACCCTCATGGAGAGATGGGAATGCACAAGCAATTGCCCCAGAGTATAAACTTGGCAGATCCGCATCAGGTACACGCCCAGCAAAAATCACTTTATCCATTAAGCCCATATCTTGAATTGTAGGGGTCAAATTCTTGTCTTCACACTTTTTATAAATTTCTCCAACCAATACAAGTTTCAGATTCGGGTCTATCTGGTTTTGTATGATTGAGAAAGCTTTAACAAGGTTAGTTAGATTCTTTTTTAAATCAATACGACCAACTGTAATCAAGTATTTTTCTGGCAGATCATATTTCTTATGAATATTGGCAATCTCATCGGCTGAAGCAGGGGAAAAAATGCTTGACCTTCCATGATAAATTACTTTTACTTTTCTGGGTTCAATTCCATAGTATTTAACTATATCATTTGCGGTATTTCTTGATACAGCTATTATTAGGTCTGCTCTTTGAACAGAAAATTTTTCTATTGTCTTCCAATAGAAAACATCTAACCAAGGAAAAAATTGTGGGAAGATTATTGTTGTTAAATCATGAATTGTAATAATTTGTGGAACCTTAATACCGAAAACACTAAGATTCTTTGTAAAGTGAATAATATCGATATTTTTAAAACGAATCGGTATTACCATCTGCGCCCAAATTCTGGCAAGAAAGCGATTGTGAAATGGAACTATAACCTGATGTACATTTGCAAAACGATCAAGGAAATTCTCATGCTGGCTAAGAATCACCGTATAAATATTCTCACTATCAAGCAAAAATATGTTCTCCAATAAATTGACCGTAGCAGAACGGCCACCACCTGGTTTTTCTATACCAATAGCTTCAATTAGGATTTTCATAGTATCTTCACTTTAAAAGCAGAATTAATATTAATCATTTACGATACCCCATTTATGATCTCATGCTTTTTTTGAAAAAATACTATTATTCCAAAATAGATATCCCCATGATTAGTAAGCCTAATGTGAATATTATGACAATCATGATTTTGTAAAATGTATAATATTTGGTTTACATCATACATGTTCATTTGCAAAATTGGTGATGAAGCCGCATTCCCTTTGTAAATATTCCAAATTCCAGATAATATATTTGATCGCTTTATTAGACGATAAAGAAAATTCTTGAACGATGATGCTTTACGATAATAAGTAAAATGGATTACGCCAACCCCGTCCATCTCTAAATGATCTACTAATTCAGAAAATAAATTGATTCCGCGATTTACAGGGATATGTTGAAAAACAATAAATGAATGAATAAAATCAAATTTTTTTGTAACTCCAATCGACGAGCCATCACTATGTACCAATTCACAATTATCTATATTATATTTTTTGCAGTTCTTAGCTGCTTCTTTCAACATCCCTTCAGAAACATCAATACCAGTAATTGTTTTAACATGTCGACTTAATGGAATTAAAACCCTTCCCACCCCACACCCAAAATCTACCGCGTTTTGGGGGGCAAAAGTAGGATCGATTTTCTCACGGATGATGGCTAAAATCTCATTAGCATAAGATTCACCAGTTCGAAAGAAGTCCTTAATAGACTCCTGTGTTAATGATGAATTCTTATATTGATCAAACGTTAAAACGCCAAAATATGGATCAGTTTCACCTATCTTCTTCCAATCGCGATCCGTATTTTTATCGAACACATTAATTCTCCCTTGTTGCTTCTACTATCCAAAAGCCATTCTCGCTGTCCTGATTCTGACTATCTTTCTCAGCCATATTTTCAACCCATTTCATTATCCTTGTCGGAAATATTTGAAGCAAGAATCGAGCGAATAAGTACCAAATTCGATATTGTTTGGCACTCCAGGGTTGAATTTGAACAGCGAATCCTTCACCTGAAAAATACTCAACTAACTGATCGCGAGTATATCCCATTCTAAGGTCATGTCCCCATTTATGACTGATCCACTTTGTCAGAAACCATGGATAAAGCCGAATTTTTTCACTCGGTGTCGTCAGGATCAGGCGTCCACCTGGTGCCAATGCGTCCTTCAATTGCCCAGTAAATTGGCGGTCATTTTGAATATGTTCGATCACATCCAGCGCAAAAACAGTATCAAAGCTTCCTTTCGAGAAAGGTAAATTACAGCCATCGGCCTTTACATAATGAATATTCGAATGGATTGGTTCAGGATCAAGATCCACAGCGATATGATTTTGGATACCTAAGAAAGAAACTGAATCACCATCAAAACAGCCCACATCAAGTACATTTCGCGTGTTCAATGGAGGTTTTTTCTTGAGATAGAGTTCGATATATTTTTTTCGATACAAAACACCCAATCTCTTGGGTCTGCGAGTAGATTTATTCTTTTCAATTGCTGATGAAAACAAACCAACCAATTTTCTCGCCACATTCAGCCAATTATGTTCCAAGAGTATGGAATTCCGGGCCGAGTCTTTCAACTCCTGACGTAGGGGATCATTTTTAATAACATTTATCAAACTATCGGATAGCTGATCGGAAGATTTTTCTTGAACCAGGATGCCATTCTTTCCATCTTCTATAACTAATGGCACTCCACCGATCTCACTTGCTATGCACGCAGTTCCGCTGCTCATCGCTTCCAACAAAACGGTTGGCAATCCATCCATATTCCCGTGTTCATCTTTCACCGAAGGCAAAACAAAAATATCCGCCGATGCAAGGTAAGTAGGCATTTCTTGCCAATTGATCCGCCCAGAAAAAAAGATAGAACCATCGATATGCAGCTCTTTCGCTTTTTGCTCCAATGCCTCTTGAAGTGGGCCTCCCCCACCAATTATCAATCGAGAGGTTGGAAATTGTTCATACACTTTTTTCCAGGCCGAGATGAGTATATTAAATCCTTTTTTATACACCAGACGACCTACTGCAATTACCAGGATTTCAGACTCGGCGATACCGAACTTGTTTCTGAGATCGATTGAATAGTTACTTGGTGAAAATTTCTCCGGATCTGCTCCCCAGGCGAGCAAGTATGTTTTTTCCTCATTTGAACCAAGCCTTACTGCAGCCTCCTTAAGTTCCCGACTGCAGGCTGTAACTGAACTCGCGCCATCGAATACACTCCGGGAAACCCTTGAAAAGGCGGGATTTTTCTGGCTAACATAGATATCCGAGCCATGTAAACTCAACACGTACGGAATCTTTAATAACCTTGAAACAACGAGTGCAATTGGGCCATTAGGTAGAACCCAATTCGCATGGATAACATCGATCTTCTTTTCGCGGCAAACGCGATATAAGGCTATGATTCCAAAAAATAGAAAAAAGGGTAAAAGAAGAAATGATAATGCTGAAAGCCGCGCATCACCTTTTAGAGATTGAGCATGTCCCATCAAGCTTAGGGAATTCGGCCAGATATATCGATAGCGAATGACCTGGACATTTTCAAGATCATTGTCACCATTAACAGCTGGATCGTAGGGCACTATTACATATACTAAATGTCCTAATTTTGCGTAATTTTCAGCAAAGGATTTGATGAATGGTGCAGTTCCATCTCCAGGATAGCGGGGATAAGAACTTGTCAGGATAGCAATCCGCATTATTCATCAACCTTTTCTTCTCTTTTCATACGATACAAAATCTCTTCCATTATCTTCCGATTCTTACTGATCAAATCTGCCAGCAGACCGTTCAGCCAGGTCTGGAAGCCGCTGATCAGCAGCACCGCCGCGACGATCAGCGACTGCACGTGACCGCTGCCGTTGCCCTGGAAGAAGAACACCAGGAAGCGGATGATCAGAATCGCGCCGATCAGGAAGAGCACCCCGCCGATGTACGTAAACACGCGCAGGGGACGGTACATGGTATACGAACGCACGATGGTCACGCTCGAATTCATCAGATAATCCCGCACCCCGTGCATCAGGCGCGAGGGGCGCTGGGGCGGGTGGGTCTTCACCGGCACCGAGAGGATCCGGGCATGCTGGTTGCCGGCTTGGATGAGCGTCTCGAGCGTGTAGGAATATTCGCTCAGCACCAGGGTGCGCATGGCCTGGTGGCGGGTCAGGGCTCGAAAACCGCTGGTCGCGTCCGGGATGTCCAACCCGGCCGCGCGCGAGACCACCCGGCTGCCCCAAGCCTGCAGGCGCCGCTTGAGCGGTGAAAACCAGGTGTTGGTCAGCACGCCGCGGTCGCCCACCACCAGTTCGGCCTCGCCGCGCAGGATGGGCGCCACCAATTTGGCGATATCGGCCGCTTCGTACTGGCCGTCCGCATCGGTGTTGACGATCACATCGGCGCCCAGGCGCAGGCAGGCATCCAGCCCGGCCGAAAAAGCCAGCGCCAGCCCGCTGTGATGCGGCAGCGAAATGACATGCTCGGCGCCGGCGGCTCGGGCGGCCTCGACGGTCGCGTCGCTGCTGCCGTCGTCGATCACCAACACTTCCACGCTGTCCACGCCCTCGATTTGGCGCGGCAGCAGACTCAGCGTGTGCGGCAGGGTTTCGGCTTCGTTATAACAGGGAATCTGAATGAGGAGTTTCATGAATCGAGTGGATCAAAATGAGATCGGGCAGCGTCCATAGGTAGATTACTGCCAGGGTTAGTATACCACGGAGCCCGGCTTCGCTTTTCCAATCCGGCGTATCCTGGCAGCGTCTGACTCAAATCAAAGGAGATTTATCATGCGAACAAACGCTCTTCCCCCTCACGGGTTGCGATCTTTCTTATGGGTGCTGCTCTCGTTCGTTTTTGCATTGGCCGCCTGCCAGCCCGTTCCAGCTCCCGGCGAACTGAATACGCCATCCGCTCCAGACACCGCGATTCCCACATCCATCCCAACCGCCACCCGGCTCGAACCGACCGCCGCCCAGGCATCCGCCGCCGCTCCCCAATTGCTCAAAGAGTTCGCTGTCACTTACCCATCCCGCCTGATCTGGTCTGCGGACGGCGCGCGCCTGGCCGTTCTGGGTGAAGCCGGTCTGACCCTGCTGGATGCCGAAACCCTCCAGCCCATTCTCGAACGCGCCATTGCATCGCCGGCCCGCGTATTGGATTTCTCCCTGGATGGGAAGACCCTGGCATTCACGCCCGACGGCCAGACCATCGAACTGGACGATGTCGACAGCGACCAGACGCCGCTGACCATCCAACCCGGCGGCGCGTTCCAACGCGCGGTCTTCTCACCGGACGGCCGCTGGCTGGCTGTGGATTCGATGGATCAGATGGCCTACACATTGTGGGACGTCGCCAGCGGGCAGAGGGGCGTCACGCTGAGCGGTTTCGTCACGGCCGCGCCGATCTATGCGGCCGATTTCAGCCCTTCCGGCAGGAAGCTCGTCTGGTACGCGCGCGGCACCATTCAGGAGATGGACATCGCCTCCGGCAAACTGGCGGCCGAAATTGGCCACGAAGATTTCATCTCAGCCTTTGCGATCAGCCCGGATGACGGCCGGCTGGCCACCGCGGCCGGCGGGACGCTCAATGGCCAGTTCGTCCCCCTGATCCATATGTGGAATCCGCAGAGCGGGGCTCAAATTGGGGTATATCCGCAGTCGAAATTCGCCAGCGCCCTGGCCTTTTCACCGGACGGCGCAACCCTGGCCGCCGGCATCGGGGGCGACGTGCTCCTGCTGAATCCTTCCAACGGGCAAGTGCTGCAATCCTTCCACGCGTCCGACGATGCCGTGACCGCGCTGGCCTACTCGCCGGACGGCAGCCGCCTGGCCACCGCCGGTTCAGACGGCCAGGTACGCCTCTGGAATTTAAAATAGAGTTTCGAAATAACCGCTAATGTAGAAAAGCCAGTCCCGGCATCAATTTCACCAGCGCCGAGGCCAGATAGACCAGGATGATGGCCAGGCTGTTGTTGGCGGCGTGAATGACCACCGGCACCCAGATGGAGCGCGTCTTCTCGAAAACCAGCGCGTTCACCACGCCGATCACGAAGCTGGACGCCACCACGCCCAATGAATCGGCGTGCCCCAGCCCAAACAAAGCCGCGCTGATCAACACCGAAACCCACACCGGCGAACGGTCGCGCAGCCAGGAATAGATCGCGCCCCGGAAGAATAATTCTTCCGAAAATGGCACCAGAATGCCCACGAACAGCAGCGTCACGCCAAAGGAAAGCCAATCGGCGCCCACCGGCTGCACGAGCTGCGAGCGGAGCATGAGGCTGTCCAGATTGCCGCGCAGCAGGTATTCCACCAGCACTCCCAGCCCGGCCCGGACCGGCAGCAGCAACACCACCAGGGCCACCGCCAGCCCCAGCCAGGACCATTTCCAGCGCGGCGGGCACAGGCCAATCTCCTCCAGGCTGAATTTTCCGCGCCCAACCCCCATCACCAATGCGGTCCCTCCGAAGAAAACCAGGTTGAACGCGAAAACCATTACGCTGTACAACAGGCTATTGGTCTGGCTGCCCCAGAAATAACCGACGACAATCCCAGCGGCCGTAAACAGGCCGAAACCGCACACCAGGTAAATCACAAGATCCCAGGCGTTGGTTCGGCGCCGGGGGGTGTCCGATCTGGGTTCGATGGGGTTTGCTTCCATGCTGACTCCGGAGGAAAGGATTTACACGCTCTTTCTATTTTAACCCCGAATGAGAAACGGTAGGGCGAGCGTAGGGATATCGTCACTGCAGCGTCAAGCAACGGCCGGATGGAAATGGTATCCTTGTTCCAATTGACGACATCTCTCCTCTGGCGCGATGAGTTGGATTCCGGTTTCCGGCTCATCGCGCAATAAAAATTACGGGCCTGCCAGGATCTTTCTGGCAGGCCCGTCGTCGAAGACGAATAAAATCAGTTAGTCGATCGCCACCATGACGTTGGAAGCTTTGATGACCGCGTAGACCTCTTTTCCAACTTTCAGGCCAAGCGATTCGACCGATTCTTTGGTGATGATGGAAACAACCTGGGTTCCACCGGGGAGTTCGATGACGACTTCGGAATTGACAGCACCGGGAACAATCTTCTTGACCGTCCCTTTCAATACATTCCGCGCGCTAAGCTTCATGGTCAGCTCCTTTTCCTTCAATCGGGCCTTTCCACGCGGCCTTAATCACCGCGGGGTTCACTTTGGAGAATCAGGAAAAATCCAACGCCATCTGGGTAAAGGGGATTCCATCGACTTCGATTTGATCGCCAATGGGGTGAAAGCCCCAGTGGGCGTAAATCGGCAATGCAGATGGGGAAGCGTTAACGGTAATTCGGCGCAGGGCGGTGTTCTTTTCACGGCAAATCGTGATCGCTTTTTCGATCAGGTGCGAGGCCATACCCTGCCGCTGGTGATCATCGCTTACAAACAGTAACGCGATGTGGTTATAGTTGCGTATTTCAATCATGCCCACCAGATCGTCCTCAACGGCCGCCACCAGCACGAAGCTCAAATCCTGAGTGACGCGTTCGGCCATCCGGACCGGATTGGCATAGGCTAAAAACTCGCTGATGCCCTGCTGCGGGAAATCCTGAGCATCGTCCTGCATAAAAACACGCTCGACCAACTTGCAAACCTGAGCTTCTTCGCCCGTTTCCATGAATCGAATTTGAAATTCTGGGGATTCCATTTTATGATGCAAGCCTCCTCAGGTCATTCCAGCCATAGGATGTTTCTAACATCCGTTGGCCTTGAATCTCGATTTCGCGTTCCCGAATACTGCTGCCCCCCAATGCCGCGTAGAACCGGCAAGCGGGTTGGTTGCTGGCAAGCGCCCAGACTATCATTGATTTTAACGCATGTGAAAGCAAAAAGCGAGACGCAGTTTTAACAAGCTGTTTTCCCAGCCCTTGATGCTGCCATTCTTTCAGCAGGTAAATGCCGTACAGTTCACCGGCAAATGCCGGATCCATCTCCAGGTCGCGGTTTAGCCCACATTGAGCGAAACCGACGATGCATCCATCCTCTTCCGTCACAATTGTGACCGCATGTTCGGGCTGGCTGCGAAGGAAGCGTTCCATATTCTGGGTGCGCTTTTCGAGACTGAGGTTCGCCAGGATGCTTTCCGGCATCAATCCGGCGTAAGTGGTTTTCCAGCTTTCCACATGTACGCGCGCAATTCCGGGCGCATCCTCCAACGTAGCTACTCGCAGCATTCGTTCTCCTCAGCGCGGCATAAATCCAACGACCAGGCTGAACTCTTGCGCCAGCCGTCCAGCAGCATTCCACGCGCCTTGTAATGCAGGGCGTCGATCTGCAGCAGGCTTTCGTTCCCATGATAGCGTTCATCGATGCTATAGAACTGGCAGAGGATCGTATCTTTCAGCAAGCCATAATGGCCGCGCATTTCCCCCAACACCGGATCATGGCCGGTCCACAGGAGAGCGCCTCCTAATGAGATAAGACCGGGCTGAACGTAATAATGATTGATTAATTCTGCGTTTCGCGTGCCTTCCAATGTCAGGTTTCTGGCAACGAACCAATGATCGACTTGATAGTGCACCCGAATCCAGCCCTGAGCTCGAATCTTCTGGTTGTCTTCGCCAAAGTATTCACCCGCCGCTTTCCAAACGCCCTCCTCGAGCAGGAAGGTGTGATTCAGGCTTTCTTCAGTCAGATCGGTGATCATCGCGATAATTCCCCTCTTCTGGCAATTCTGCATGGATCGAATCGAACCCAAACCGCTCCTTTAACAACCCGGGGCGCGTTTTTCTTCCACCGGATCACTTGGAGCCGTTGATTTTCATGCTTCCGCCGGCCCTTCGACCGGATAATCGTCCCCCGCCGTTTATCGCAATGAAATCAACCGAACGGAATAATTCAGAATGATTATGGCAGGTTTGAGGGCCGTTTTGCCCCATCCTTCGACCAGTTTTTTATTCGAGTGAATCATTTCAGGCTGGCCTATCCACCTGCCGCGCGAATTGCCACCAGAATCCATAATCCTGCCACAGCGGCAATCGTCTCGGGCACCTGATCGATGATGGCCAGAAGCGCAGCGCCCCAGGAATGTAATAGCAAGTACGGCGAAAGGCAGGGAGCGGCGGCCATCGCCAGGCGCTGATCCCGTTTATGCACCGCGGCCGTCAATAACGCCAGCCCAACCGGTATCGACATGGGCCACAGGCTGGCGTTCCACCACATGGTCAGATTGGCTTGAAAACGCAGAGGCCAAATTCCGAAAATGATAAAAGAAAGCCCCAGCGCGCTGGCGAACGGCCAAAAATCATGGACGACGCGCTTCCAACCGCCTTCGCGCCAGGCTTCGATCAGCCAGAAAAGCCCCACCACCGCGCCAATTTGCGGCTTGACCGCCAGGAAGAACAAACCGACCGGCCGCGGGAGAACAAAACCCAACATGGTCAGCCAGTCCAAATTGCCGTTCAACAGATCATGCACCACCGTCGGCGAGAGCAGGAAAAAAGTAACCGCCAGGGGTTTTCCGCCCAAACGATAAGCGGTGTAGCCATAAGTCAAGAAGGCTGCCACCGCCAGCACGGCGCGCCCGAGGGATTCCGGCAGCAGCGCGAGAGGCAGGATGGGCAAGATTGCCCACGGCGCATTAAAGAAGCCCGGCGTGTCATACGGCGAATGGCCATGTAACACGGCCAATGCGGCCGGGCGGAAGTAACTGTGAAAATCAATCGCCGACGGCAGCACAAAGGTCATTCCAACCACCAGCAGCAGGCACAGGAACAGAGCGATTCCCCATTGCCAGGGATTCAAATGGAAAGATATGGGTCTGATTTTCATCTGGCTGCGTCCATGATCTGTGAATGTTTTTCCGCCAACACGATGCCGAGCATTTCTTCTTTGGCCTGATACAGCGCCAGGTCAGCCCGCGCCAATAAATCCTCGCTGCCCTGATCCTCCGGCCAGTAAACCGCAACGCCCAGGCTCGCCGTCAGGTGTTCGTTCTCTGAGACCTGGCAATCATGAATTGCGTCGCGTAACCGCTGGGCCAATTGGAGCGCTCCTTCCTCCTGTGTATTGGGCAGCAGCGCCACAAATTCATCCCCGCCATACCGCGCGACGGTATCCGTCTTCCGAACCGTCCTGCGCATCGCGTTCGCGGCCATTCGTAAAGCTTCGTCGCCCACCAGGTGGGTATAACGGTCATTGATGGATTTGTAATTGTCGAGATCCAACATGACCAGACTGTATACATGGTGATAGCGTTTGGCGCGGGTAAATTCACTGTCCAATGCGTTGAAGAATTTACGCCGGTTTCCCAATTCGGTCAACGGATCCGTGACCGTAAGTCGGCGCAGGTCCTGTTCCATCAGTTTGCTGTCCGTATTATCGTGCAACATCAGGAGCATTCCCAGAGAATTGCCCTGAGAATCGTTCAAAAGCGAAAGGGTGGCCTGGTAATAGAATAATTCCTGGTCCCTTTCCAGAACCAGTTCCGTTCTTTGAGGTCTTTGAGAACCAAGCAATTCCATTACTGCGGGCCAGGGTGCAAAGATCTTCTTGAAAGGCTGCGAAATCAACTGTGTCTCCGACGGCCATCCAAACACCTTTCGGGCGGCGAAATTTAGATCGACCACCCGGTTTTGAAAATCGAGCACAATCACCGCGTCGCAAATGGCGTCCATCACCACATCTCGCGCCACCGGCAATATATCGAACAGGCGTGCATAGACCAGGCCGAGCAGCAGGAAGATCCCGCTGATGCTATAAAGGTAAGGGGTCAGGTCCAGACGCTGGTTTGGCAAAATATCCGTGACGTACATTACATTCCAGACCAACGGAATGAGCATGCCAATCAGCATGGTCAGCGGTTGGCCGATGTAACGCCGGGAGGAATGCGCCAGGAGCCGGACCAAGAAACCGGCCGCAAGAACGTATAAAAAATAGGTATAGCTCGTATGGACCCAGAACAAGGGGCCATACTGTTCCTTCATAATCGGGAACAAATCATTCACATCCAGGCTGACCCGCTGGATAAACAGGTGATGCAGCGGATTGGACCAGACTGCTGCGATCGTGAATACAGGGATGATCAGGATGAACGGGAAGTAGCGTTTGAATTGATTTCCACGGCCGGTGAACTTCATGACCGTGGCCAACCAGGGAACCGGTAAAGCAGCCACCGCCGTGAAACCCAGGCTGGAAGCCACCAATTTGGTCGTGACGGTTGGCAGCAAGAGTTCGAATGCGTAAAAGAGTGACCAGATGCTGGTAATCAGGAGGCTGAGTCTAAACTCACGTACTCCTGGAACACAATGATACGATCCAGAATACCACGCCAATCCCCCGGTGATGATCGCAGAGATAAACAGTGGAAGAACAAAGAGAACCATAGCCCAGTTTTCTGGCTGCGTTTCGTCGCCAAATATCTATTTGAGATCATCTCATTGCAGCCGTTTCGAGCCTGACCGAGTAGATTATACATGAATCCAAATATTCAAGAATTACAAGAAATATGCAAAAACGGACCGATCCAGGACAAGAAAAACCGCCAGACGGCCTGGCGGTTTGGGAAAGCGCATGCATGCCGACTAACGGCAACAGGACAGACTCACCAGCGCATATGGTGATAACTTACGGGTGCAGCTTTTTCTTGAACCAGATTGTGCTGCATGGCGACTGAAACGGCTTCGGTGCGTGTCGAGACGTCCAGTTTGGCCAGAATACTGCTGACGTGGAACTTTACCGTCGATCGACTCACCACCAGGCGGTCAGCGATTTCAAGATTCGAAAGACCGCGCGCCAGCAACTCCAACACTTCCAGTTCACGCGAAGTCAAATCATGCCCCACCGGTCTGGGGTGATTCACCGCATGGATGAGCGCCTGGGTCGCCTCGGGAGCAAGGGTTGGCCGGCCATGGTAAGCAGCCCGCACCGCCGCCACCAGCTCATCGGCAGCAGTGTTCTTCAACAGATAACTGATCGCGCCAGCCTGCAATGCCTTTTGCACCAGACCTTCTTCAGGGAAACTGGTCAGGACGATCACCTGAACCTCCGGATGGCGCAGCCGAATGGCGCGCGTCGCTTCCACGCCGTCCATTTCCGGCATCTTCAGGTCCATGATGATCACATCCGGTTTCTTCTCATCACACAGGCGAACCGCTTCATAACCATTGCCTGCCTCGGCGACAAGGTTCAAATCATCGAAAGCAGTCAGGAACGTGCTCAAACCGCTGCGCACGACTGCCTGATCATCCACAATCATTACCCGAATGGCCTGCGTATGCATGATGTTCTCTCCTTCCATAAAAAACAATCAAACCCACAATACCCGATCCGATTTTCAGCATACCGATTTCCTTTGTTTCCCGCCTCTGCAACCTGGCTGGATTTGACACTGGACAATTGGACAGGCCAGGTGTCCTGTTCCGATCCAACAAAATAAAAAGTGACCTCTTGTCAATTTATAGGCTTCGGGTTTCTAATATCGGGCATGCCTGTTGCCAATCCATGCTTGAAGTGCGGCGCATGTTGCACTTTCTTTCGCGTTTCTTTTTATTGGTCTGAAACCGATCCTTCCACAGGCGGCACCGTTCCGCCGGAAATGACCGAACCGATTCCACCCTTCTATGCCTGTATGCGCGGGACCAATCACCCGAAACCGCGCTGCGTGGCGCTGCGCGGTCGCATCGGCGACCAGGTATCGTGCAGCATATACAATCTTCGCTCCAGCACCTGCCGTGAATTTGGCTTTCAAATGGTCAACAACCAATTGACCATCCGCCCGGAAGACCTGGAACGTTGCAACCACGCCCGCAGCCTGTGCGGCTTGCCGCCCTTGAGGTTGGATAACATAATCCGCAGTGTTCATGCTCCGGCGCTGAGAGGCGGCGTTTTCCACCACCATCATCCGCCGCTCAGATAATAAAAATCCCCCACAGCCATTAGCGCGGGGGGAAATTTACTGGAAGAATGGGCTCACTCATTTCGGCGGATGATGATCGTGGCGATATCGTCCTGCCGGGGCGTGCTGCCCATGAAACGATTGACTTCGTCCAGAATGGCGGCCTGCATTTCGCGGGGCGATTTCCCGATCTGCGCCAGCGCCGTATCGATCAACCGGTTATCGCCAAAGAAATCTCCGTGCGGGTTTTGCGCCTCGGTGATGCCATCCGTGTAGAGGATGAGATAATCCCCGGGCGCGAATCGTACGGTTTTTTGTTTCCAACGTGCGGTCTCGGTGACGCCCAGCGCCATGCCGGTGTGGCTCAGCGATTCCACCGACACTTTGCCGCGCTGACGGCTGAGGAGGTAGCCGGGTGGATGGCCCGCATTGGCGAAGGTCAACCGGCCCGTGTGCGGCTCCAGAATGCCGAAGAAGGCGGTGACAAACATATCGCCGCGGGTGTCCGAGAGAATCCGTTCGCTCACCGCGCTCATCGTCATTGCCGGCAGGGTCGGGAAACGGTTGGCGTAATTTCGAATCAGAGTGCTGGAAAGCGCCATGAACAAGGCCGCGCCCATGCCCTTATCGGTTACGTCGGCCACCGCCAGGCCCCACTTGCGGCTGGCAAGCGGGATGAAGTCATAGAAATCGCCGGAAGTCTCATGCGCGGGTTGCAGTTGGGCGCATAATTCCCAACCCGGGATGATCGGCGCCTCCTCCGGCAAAATGTCGGCCTGGATTCGGGCGGCCATATCCAGCTCGTGCACAATGACTTCCTGCGTGCGGGGGACGGGGTGAAACGCAAGCGGATCATCCTCCTCATCCGGCTGATGCCGAAATACGCCCTGCCCGCCGTTGCTGGAAGCCGGCGTGGCGCGCACGTGCGCCAAGGCAGCCCTGAATTCTTCTTCAGAAACTTCACGCGAGAAGTAATACAGTTCCTGGTCGTTTTCATCCTCAGCTGTATTTTCAGCCTGCGTATCGACCAGCAGGACGATCTTCGTATCCGGGCAGCTTGCGCGAACGCCGCGAGCCACCTCGCGCAGGGGTTCGATGGTATTCCTCGCATCCAATAAAATCAAATCCGGCGCCTGGAGCTGGCACATCTGGCGGGCTTCTTCGCCGCTGCGCGCCTCGCCGATCAGCATCACATCCTTCATCGACATGATCAATGAAGCCAGGCCGCGTAAAAAGATGGCCTGATCCGAGGCAATTGCGACGCGCAGGGTCTTACCAGCTTCCATGAATGCTCCTCACCGGTCGAGTGTTTTTCCAGACAGAATCATATCATTATTAGCGCACCACATGCGGCCAAAAACGGATTGCTAATAAATATTAAGATTTAATAGAAGCCGCAGTATTCCCCAGGCCGGCAGGAATTTTCCTCCCCGGGAAAAAAACGCCCGAAACAGGGGACTGTTTCGGGCGAGTGAAGATGGCAAATCCGTGGACGTTATTTGGTTTCGGTCACCTTGTGCAAACCGTGCGGATTCTCCGTGTCGTACCCTTTGACGCGGGTCAGATGGTAGGCGAACAACTGGGCTGGCACGATACTCACGATCGGGCTGACCCATTCAGGCATATCGGCCGGCAACGCCACCCTGGATTGGGCCAGATCGAGCGCGTCGGCCCGGTTGGAAAAGACAAACAATTCGGCGTTGCGTTCCTTGCGCAGGGAACGCAGCAATTCCAGTATGCCGTCCGCTACCTTGCCATCCGGAACCACCGCCATCACCGGATAGCCCTGGCTGACGACGGCCACCGGGCCGTGCAAAAAGTCAGCCGAAGAATACGGCTCGGCCGCGACGTAACACAGTTCCTTCATCTTCAACGACCACTCGAAGGCTGTCGAATAGTTGAAACCGCGCCCCAGCACCACGCACTGGTCCATATAACGGTAGCGTTCGGCAATCCGACCCAGGGCGGCGTCTTGATCCAGCATGGCAGCCACCCAGCCGGGCACTTTCTTCAGCGTCTGATAGGCATCTTCGTCCTGGCGCAGGGCAGCCGAAAGCATGGCGATGGCCATCAGCTCGGCAGTGTACGTTTTTGTGGCTGCCACGGCGATTTCGATGCCGGCGCTGATATCGAGAACGTGGCTGACGGCCTCGCCCATCGGCGACTCGGGCGTGTTCAGGATGGCGACGCTCAGACAGCCCTGGCGTTTGGCCTCCTTGAGCACACTGACGATATCCGGCGACATGCCCGACTGTGAAATTCCGACCACAAGCGCATTCTTGAGGCGCGGCGGCATCTGATAAAGGCTGAACAGGGAGGGCGCGGCCAGCGCAATGGGCAACTGGTTGTAAATCCCCCACAGATACTGCGCATACCGCCCGGCATTGTCGGATGTGCCGCGCGCGGCCAGAAAAACGTAGTCGATATCGTGTTTCCGGATATCCTCCGCGATCTTCTGCACCGCACCCCATTGATTCTTCACCAGGTTTTCCAGAACAGCCGCCTGTTCCATGATTTCGTTATGTAAAGACATCCATACACCTCTCTAGATTGATGATTCCGGGCTCGCGCCGCGTTCGTACACCAGTTCACCGCCCACCAGCGTCGCAGCCACCTGTAATTTTTCATCCAATAACACAAAATCCGCCCGTAAACCGGGCTTGATCTGCCCGCGGTCCGTCAGACCCAGGCGGGCAGCCGGCGCGGTCGTGAGCGCGGCCAGCGCCTCGGCCAGGGAGCACCCGGTGAATCGCATCAGGTTGCGCAAAGCCGTGTCCTCGGTCAGAATGCTGCCGGCCAGGGTGCCGTCCGCCAGGCGCGCCGAAGTCTCATCGACGATCACATCGAAGTCTGCCAGCCGGGAAACGCCGGCCGAGAGGCCCAACGCCGCCATGGCGTCCGTCACCAGCACCAGGCCGCGCCCACCCTTGGCCCGCCAGGCCAGCTTGATCATCAATGGATCGACGTGAATGCCGTCGGCAATCAATCCAAAGCCAACCCGGTCATCCGTCAGCAGCACGCCGGTCAGGTTGGCCGCGCGATGCTCGAGGGCCGGCATGGCATTGAATAAGTGCGTTCCCCAGCGAATCCCGGCGGCGATACCCGCTTCCGTCTCCTTTTGGTCGGCCAACGAATGGCCCGCGCTGACCAAAACACCCTGCCCGACCAGGCTTTCGATCGTCGGTAGCGCGCCGGGCAGTTCGGGCGCGAGGGTCACCAGACGCACCCCATTCCTCAGCGTCCAATCCTTGACCAGGTCCGGGGAAGGCAAGCGCAGGTAAACCGGGTTGTGCGCGCCTTTCTTGCCAGGGCTCAAGAATGGACCTTCCATGTGCAGCCCAAGCGGTTCAGCGCCAAGGTAGCCCGCCGGATGACCGGCGGTCATCACCTTCTGGGCGCGAGCATACGCTTCGAGCGGCGCGGTGATGATCGTTGGCAGGAAAGTCGTCACCCCATAGCGGGTCAACAGTCTGCCCACCTGCCAGATGCTTTCCGGCCGAATGGTGAAATCCATTCCAAAGCCACCGTTGACCTGCATATCGATGAAACCCGGAGCCAGGGTCGCGCCCCGGCCATCGATTACCCGCGCATCCGGTGGACACGCCAGGGCAGCTTCATCCGTCACAGCCTGGATGACGCCATCCATCGCCAGCACGGCCTGACCCGGACGGTCGATCAAATTAATATTCCTGATGAATAACGGTCTCAAAAAACACCTCTTACTTCAGCATTCGCATGGCCAGGCACACTGCCCCCCACACCGGTTCTTCCACGCTGTCGACCGAATCCAGGGGGATTCCGATGGCCTTCACCCTGTCCAAAAAAGCCGTCTGCAGGGAACGCCCGTGCACCAGGAATCCCCCGGCCAATGCGATCGGGACGGTTTGTAAATGCAACTGTTGAACGGCCACACTCTGCACACCGGCCGCCAGCTCTTCGGCGGCGCGTTGAACGATGCGCTGCGCCACCAAGTCGCCCACCAGGGCTTCCTCATCCACCGCCCGGGAGAGGCGCGCAATCTCGGCGCGCGAATTCTCCGGGCGATAAACCGCGGCGATCAAATCGGGTGGGGCCGTCACCTGAAAGAACGCCAACACGCGCTGCGTCAGGGAGGTGGCCGGTCCGCGGCCGTCGTGCGCCCTGGCTACGGCCTGGATGGCCTCCAGGGCAGCCCGGTAACCGCTGCCTTCGTCGCCAAATAAAGGTCCCCACCCGCCCGCGCGGGCGGTTCGGCCGTGTTCGTCCTGGCCGAAAATAATCGATCCTGTGCCGGATACGACCACCACGCCCCACCCCTGCGGCGTACCGGCTGCCAGGGCAATTTGCCCATCGTTGACCAGCTTCACATGCACCCCAGGAAAGCGTCTCGCGGTCCAGGTTTCGAAGACGGTGCTGTCCTCCGGGCGGTCAACACCCGACATTCCCAGGACGACCGCCGAAACGGGTTGCTCGGGAATGCCGGCCTGCATCCAGGCTGCTGAGATGGCTTCATCCAACGCGGCAAACGCATTTTCCAGGCCAACCGCGTGGTAGTTGGAAGGGCCGCCCTCACCGCGTCCCATCGGGCTGCCGTCCAGGCGGGCCAGGACGACGGCCGTCTTGCTGCCGCCGCCGTCGATGCCAATCAAGTAATCGCTCATAGGTCCTTTACTGACAATGCTTTTCGGATCACGCCGTGGACTGCCGTCAACCGGCTGCGGGCTCGCGCGGCCGGAATATCCGCCAGATAGGATACGATGGCGGTCTTGACCTCATTATCGCATTTTTCCAACAGACGGCGGGCCTCCGCATCCGAAATTCCGCAGGCCTGGGCCACAATGCGCGCGCCGCGCGCCCGCAGCTTGAGGTTAGTCATCTGCACGTCGACCATCAAATTGCTGTACGTCTTACCCAGGCGGATCATCGTACCCGTCGAGAGCATGTTCAGAACCAGCTTCTGAGCCGTGCCCGCCTTGAGGCGCGTCGACCCGGTGACGACCTCCGGACCGACCAGGGGAGCGATGACGATCTCCGCGTGTTCTTCGATGGGGGCTGGATGGTTGCAGGCCAGGCTGATGACCAGGGCGCCGCGATGGCGCGCCTCCTGCATGCCGCCCAGTACATACGGCGTGTGGCCGCTGGCGGCGATGCCCACCACGCTGTCTTTCTCGTTAACCTCAAGCGCTTCGATCTCCCTGCGGCCGGCTTCCAGATCGTCTTCCGCGCCTTCCACGGCGTTCGTGATGGCGCGTTTGCCGCCCGCGATGCGCGCGATGACCAGCTCAGGGGGTGTGCTGAAGGTCGGCGGGCATTCGGATGCATCCAGGATTCCCAACCGGCCGGAAGTACCCGCGCCGATGTAAATCAAGCGTCCGCCCGACTGCATGCGGGCGGCGATGCCATCGATCGCCAGCGCAATCGCCGGCAACTCGGGGCGCACCGCTTCGGCCACTTTGATGTCTTCGCGGTTGATCATCTGCACCATTTCCAGGGTCGAAACCTGGTCGATCTTTTCGGTGTAGGAATTGCGCGCTTCGGTATAGCTCCCGGGTTTGATGGTCGACTGTCGGGGCGGGGCCGGGGTGAAATTCCCCAGGATGACAGACTGGCGGGCGCCGGTCGCTTCAGGCAAATTGCCGGGGCGATTATGCCAGCTTTCATAGGCCAGCACGGCAAAGGCGACCGCCTCTTTGGCCTCGGCCTGCAATCCGAGTTCGTCGCTGGTCAGCACCCGCGCTGGCGCCACGCGCCGGGCCAACATCGAAACCAGCGTCGGGTTCAGCGCACCGCCGCCGCTGAGGATGACCTCATCCGGTTGGGCCGGCAGAAAATCGGCATAGGCCCGCGCGATGCTCTCGGCTGTGAAAGCCGTCACCGTGGCCAGCCGGTCCTCGGCGGAGAGGCCGAGAGCCTCGGCCCGCGTCCAGACGATATCCGCGAAGGTGTGCCCGAATAACTCGCGCCCGGTCGTCTTGGGAGGAGCCTGATGCAAATAGGCCGTTTCCATCAACTCCGCCAGCAGGCCGGCGTGTACTTTCCCACTGGCCGCCAGCTTTCCATCCACATCGCAGGCCAGGCGACCGCCGCTCACCCGCGCCGCCAGGGCGTCGATGAGCATATTTCCCGGTCCGGTGTCGAACGCGAAGGCGGACTGCCCATCCCCGGGTTTGGGCAGGTAGGTGACGTTGGCGATGCCGCCGATGTTCTGTACGGCGCGGCGATTTTCCGGGTGGGTCAGCAGAATGCGGTCGACGTAAGCCACCAGCGGCGCACCCTGCCCGCCGGCTGCCATATCGCGCGTGCGAAAGTTGCTCACCACCGGCCGGCCGGTCCGTTCGGCGATGACCGCCGGTTCACCCAGTTGCAGCGTGGAAGCCTGCTTTCCGGTGGGGATATGCCACAGCGTCTGGCCGTGGCTGCCGATCAAATCGACCTGCTGCATGGACAGACCGGCCTGTTGGGCGGCCTCGATTGCCGCGGACGCGAAAGCCTCTCCCAGCGCAAAATTCAAACTGCACAGCCGGTCCACGCTGCCGGTCTCAGGCCGGAAACAGGCGAATATTTCTTCCCGTAATTCGGGCGCATGGGCAAAGTGCGAATATCCCAGCACATGCCATTCCAGGCGCGGCGGCGCCCCCAACAATTCCACCACGGCAGCATCGATGCCGTCCGCGGATGTCCCGGACATCAAACCGATAACGATCATAAGCGAACCACCTGATTCCCCTCCAGAGCCTGGGCGTTGTCCACCGCGGCCAGAATGGCGCGGTGCAGCTTCAGGCGCAATTCGCCAATGGTGCGCCCCTCACGTCCGTTATACACTTCGTTGGTCAAAAAGGAAACCACCAATTTGCGCTGCGGATCCATCCACAGTTCGGTGCCGGTAAAGCCGGTATGCCCAAAGGCGGACTGGCTGAACGGATTGCTGCTGGCCTCCGGGTCCGGGCTCCATAAAGCAAAACCCAGACCGCGCCGGGTTCCCTGATACTCGCTTTGCAGGCGCAGCATTTCGGCCACCGTTTCCGGTTTCAGCAGCGGGCGCCCGCCGTCCAGATACATCTGTCCCAGTCGCGCCGTATCGCCGGCGGTCGAGAAGATGCCGGCGTGACCCGCGATCCCGCCCATGCGCCAGGAGCTCTCGTCATGCACTTCGCCCCGGATGCGGCGCTGGCGCCATTTGCAGTATTCCGTCGGCGCAATGTTGCCGATTTCCAGCGCCGGCAGGACTTCGCCAACCGGCAGGAAACGCGTCCGGGCCAGTTGCAATGGGCGCGTCACCCCGGCGTAGATGGCTTCATCCAGGCGCAGTCCGGTGATCACCTCGACCGCCATGCCCAGCAGGATCAGGCCGACGTCCGAGTAGACCACCCGCTCTCCCGGCCGGTAGGAGAAAAAAGTGTCCAGAGCCAGGCGGCGCGCCGACTCGGCGTCCGGCTGGTCTTTGAACAAGCGCCAGGCGGGCAGCCCGGAAGAATGCGTCAGCAACTGCCGGAAAGTGATCTTTCCGGCGTCCACCTGCCCGTTATCGCCGCCGTTCACGTCGATCCATTCACCGTTCTTAAGGGGATCTTCGTAAGGATGGATCGAGCGCAGGCCGCTGAAATCCGGCAGCAGGCTGCTGACCGGTTGGTCGAGGCCCACCCGGCCGGCTTCCATCAGGCGCATGAAACAGGTGGTGGTGAACAGCTTGGTCACCGAAGCCATATCGAACAGCGTATCCAGGTCGGCCGGTTTCTGGTGGGTATCCGGATCCAACCAACCGTAAGCCCCGGCGAAAACCGGACGGCCCTCCTGTAGAACAACCAACTGCGCGGCCGGCGCATCGACGCCGATAGCAGTCTTCAATAGTTCATCAACACGGCTAAAATCGAAAGTCATCCCAAATTTCCCGTCGCTTTTGGCAATAATGTCTTGATCAGAATTTGATACTGACGGCCGGGTTGGTAGCCAAATTTCGCGTACAACCCCAACAAACTGGTCCAATCGATCAGGCTGCCGTCGATGCCGAGCGATTGTAAATGGCGGGCAGCCGCGTCGATCAACGCGCCGCCGAATCCCTTGCCGCGGCAGCCCTTCCCCACTCCCAGCGGGCCCAACTGGCCCCAGGGTTTGGGCAGGTCATGCATGTAAAAGCGGTCCAGCGGGCGCGCCGAATCGGCAAAAGTCATCCAGCAGAAACCGTCCACACCGATTTCGGTGCGCAGCACCATAAAATCGGCCGCGTGTCCGCCGATGCGGAAGAAATTTTCCACCTCGTACTGCCAGCGGCCGGGGAACTCACGCTTCAAAAAAGTGATCAGTTCGTCTTCCTCGCCGGGCTGCAGCGGGCGCAAATCCGCGCCCGGAAGAGGTTCAGGGTACACCGGCTGATAATCCTTCAGGCTGCGGGTCACGTCCCATTCGAACGGATGCGTCGCGGCTTCATAACCCCGCTTGAGAAAGAAGTCCTGCGTGTTCAATTCAACCGGCAGGCCGGCGGCAAACGGATTCAGGCTTCCGCCCAGGCGCACGGACGTCACGCCCTGACCGGCCAACCATTCCTCGGCCCAGGCCAGCAGCTTCGCGCCGATGCCGCGATGCTGAAATTGCGGCGCCACGGCCAGCACATCCACCCAGGCCTGGCCGCGAAAAGGGCCTTCGAGCACAACGGCGGAGGCCAGCACGACCCCGGCCGCCTGCCCATCCACCCGCGCCAGACGGCCCTCCTGGGCCAGCCCGGGCATGGTTTGCGTGTTATAAGCCACAAAAGACGGATGCACGGCTAACTTTTCACCGGCGGCAGCGTTCCAGATCTCCGCGCTCAGGCGGTAATGCTCGTCGCAACGTTCAAAGGGAATCAATGCGGACATGAATGGCTCCATCATGGTTCTTGAAAATGATTCAGGCCGTCGCCGGGTTGATAGAGTCCCGGCAGTTCGACCGGCAGCCTGCCCTGCGGCTCCACCTGGCCCCACAACACGGCTGACAGCGCTTCCAGGGCCGGCGGATTCGATCCATAACTGGCCAGGTAGGTCCCAACCTGCGGCAGGGCCATCAGGTCGTACGGGTTGCGCATGGCGATCCAGATGACCGGCCGGCCAGCATCCTGCAGGCGCTGCACCAGTTCGATCTGCTGCGGATTGCGGTTGGCGTCCGTGGTCGCCACGATCACCGTGCGGCCGTCCCGCGCCAGTTCCAGCGCCTGCTGGATTTCCTTTGCGTCGGGTTTGTCAGATACTGCCAGGTAGGTCAATCCCAGGGTGTGGCCCAATCCCTCGGCGCCGGGCACCTCCACCACCAGGTAAGGCGCGTCCTTCTTCAGCGGAAGCAGTCCAGCCTGGTCGCGCAGCAGCGTGATCGACTGCGCGGCGATCTGGCGGGAAAGCGCGCGGGCCTCTGCTTGACCGACCTGCCCGGGCGCTAGGGCTAGTTGAGGTTGCAGCAATCCGAAGCGCTCTTTGGCGGTCAAAATGCGCAGCACGGCTTCATCCAGGCGCGCCTCCGGGATTTTCCCGTCCGCCAGCCACTGTTTGACTTCGTCGAAAGCCTGTTTGTGCAGGCTGTGGTCGCGGTTGAAGAGCAGCAAATCGGCCCCGGCCTGCAATGCCGTCGCCGCCGCCAGCGGAACCGGGTACCCGGCCTCGCCCAACGCCCCCATTTCCAGCGAATCGGTTATCACCAGCCCGCTGAAACCCAATTCGCCGCGCATCAGGTCGGTCAACACCTTCGAAGAAAGCGTCGCCGGCCGCCCGGCTGCCGGATCGATGGCCGGGAAAGTGACATGGGCTGACATGATGCCCGCCACGCTGTCCTCGATGGCTGCCCGGAAGGGAACCAGTTCGACCGCATTCAGCCGTTCGCGAGCGTGCGGTACGGAAGGCAGCGAGACGTGCGAATCGACGGCCGTATCGCCGTGGCCCGGGAAATGTTTGCCGAACGCCAGCACGTTTTCGCCTTGCAGCCCATCGATCGCCGCGCTGCCAAACGCCGCCACCTGCTCAGGCTGCGAACCGTACGAACGCACGCCAATCACGGGATTGAGCGGGTTGTTGTTGACATCCAGGTCCGGCGCGAAATCGGCGTTGATGCCGACGGCCTTCATCTCGCGCGCCATGGCCTGCGCCACCAAACGCGCGTTTTCGGGTGAACCGCTGGCCGCCACGGCCATCGCGCCCGGGAACTCGGTGAAACCGGTAGCTTCGGTCAAACGCGCCACCCGGCCGCCCTCCTGGTCGATGGCGATGATCAGCCCGGGGTTGCCGCTTTCCAGGGCGATGGTTTGCAGTTCCGCGCACAGGTCCGCCACCTGGCGGGGTGATTCGACGTTGCGCGCGAACAGAATCACGCCGGCAATGTGGCGTTCGACGATCATCTCGCGCAGTCCGGCGTCCACGCTCAGGCCGTCGAAACCGATGATCAGCGTTTGTCCGATTTTTTCTTCCAGGCTCATCGCATTCAAAAGTGCTGCAGGTGAGTCCGGGGCAGATTCAACAGTCATGGATGTACCTTCCTGCGCTTGTGGGCTCCGGGTCGTTATCGATAAGGGAGAAGGGTCAGGCGGCAAAACCGTCGCGGCGGGCGCAGCGCATCCGGCCAGGAAAACCACCGCCAGAATAAAAAGGGCTGCCTTCCGCAATGGTGCGCGCATTCTTGTCACCTCAACCTTTTCCCCTATCCCCCTCCCGTTACCGGGAGGGGGAATAAGGAAAAGTAAGATTCCTACCGCAGGGTGTAGCTTTCGGCTACAGCCGGGACGTAAGTCGCATCCGACCACATATAGTAGAACAGGGGCGGGAACATTACGTTGTAGGAGGGATTACCAACCGAGGCTTCCAGGCTGGTGGAGGTGAAGAAGTTCAGATCGTAGTTTGGCGGCTGGATGTACGGGTAGACGGTGTGGAACGTGCCGTCACCGGTGGCGGACGGTTTGAGTTCGCCGTTCAGGAACTGGATGGCTACGTAGAGATCAGCCTGATTGTTCTGGTAGATGGGATCGGTGAAATCGCGCCAGCCATCCACACGCGTGCCGAAATTGAAGACATCGGTGGAGTAGCGTTCGAACAGGGCCAAAACGGGCAGTTGATCGTTGACCAACGAAGCCAGTTTGGCGATGGCGGGTTTCTGACCTTCGAAGTCAAAACCAGCGGCAGCTTCGGTGAGCAGATCGGGGATGTAGACTTCGGTGCCATCGGCAAGAGTCTGCTTCCAGGGCCAATCGAAGCCCTTGGCGCCGGCTTCACCCTCGGGGTTGTTGCGCGGGGTGTTCAAATAGTAGTTGAAGGAAGTCTGGGGATGAGGCGGGTTGTAGTACAGGCTCAGGTCGACCAGAATGTCGTACTTGCCTTCGGTCTGGGTGGTGGGGCGTTCAGCGGAAGGATAACCGCGGACGGTGGCCTTGATGCCAAAGGCATTCAACTGCTGGGCTGCATTTTCAGCGGCGCCCAACCAGTCAGCGAAGTCAGCCGGGACCCACAGTTCGAAGTCGAGAGCCTGGCCCTTGTCGTCGACCCACATGCCATCGGCGCCCTTGGTGCAGCCGACGCTGGTGAGCAGTTCTTCAGCCTTGGCCCAATCCTTCGGGTAGGTGTTCAGTTTGGCTTTGTCATCCGCCGACATCCAGGCATCCACCTGCAGGTCGGTGAAACCGGCCATGTATTGGACTGCCTTGCCGGCAGGGCCCATGGCGACGGTCGCGTTTTCTTCACGATCGATGATGTAAGCGAAGGCCTGGCGGACTTCCTTCTTACCCAGCGGATACACATCCTCGTTGAACCACAAACCAGGGCCGGTGCCCGTCGGGCCGGTGAAGACCTTCAGGTTCGGGGTCGCGGAAATGGTTTCGACATCGGAGGGGGTGTAACCATGGGTGCTGTAATCCACGTCGCCAGCCAGAACCAGCGGCAGCGAGGCAGCGGTTTCGCCGTAGTAGACCAGGATCTTGTCGAAGCCGATCTTGTCTGCGTTGTAACCGGTGGGGTTCTTGGTCAGTTCGAGCTGGGCTTCGGTGACGGTGGTCGGATCGATAACGTAGGGACCGTAAGCCACAATGGTTTCGGGCTTGAAGGCATACAGGTCATCCAACAACGCCTTGCCCTCGTCGCTGTCCGCAGCCGTACCGGCGGCGCGCAGTTCAGCAGCCTTGTCCATCCAGGTGCCGTACTGAGAGTAGGGGGCAAATTGGTTGGCGCGCAGGATCAGGCGCAGAACACGCGGTGAAGCAGCGCTGATCTGGAATTCGACGGTGTTGTCATCGACAGCCACAACGTCCTTCAGGTAACCCCAGATGGCCGACTTCTGCAGCCAGTAGATGTTGTAAGTGCCAACCAAATCCTTGGCAGTCACATCGCCGCCGTCGCTCCACTTGAGGCCCGGTTTGAGCTTGACCGTGAGGATGTTGACAACGCCCTCGGGCAGGGGAGCCTGGGTGGCGTCAACGGTCGGGGCTTCGGTGGGAGCTTCGGTCGGGGCAGCCGTCGGCGCCTCGGTCGCAGCAACAGTCGGTTCCACGGTCGGCGTAGCTGCCGGGCCGCAGGCGGTCAGCAGGATGGCTGACAGCAGAACGAAAATCAAAACCTTGTAGGTACGCATTTGCTTCTCCTCAATGAGAATCGTCAGGATTTACAAAGAATGGTCCAAAGATGTGAACCTGCAATGTTAACAGACGTCTACCGATCCAATCACCTCCTTTCAAGGCTTATCTCGATCTGCGTGCAATAACGACAATCACAGCCATAAAGATCAAACCAATCACCAGGGTTGCAACGTCGATGACAAACTCCGCCGTGCCTGGCTGCACCACGAACAACAGCAGGGCCGACATCAACGTGATAAAAACGGCCACTCGGAACCAGGTTTGTCCGGCTTGCGGGCTCATCGGGCATCCATTTCGCGTTTACGCGCAACAATGTGGCAGGCCACCTGCGAACCATCCCGGTAGTTGACCAGGTCGGGGACCACTTTTTCGCAGATATCGGCATCCCATAACGGACAGCGCGGATGGAATGTGCAGCCGGTGGGCAGGTGCAGCAGGGATGGAACGTCCATACTGCGCAGATTGACATGCCGTTTCTGGCGGGTGATATCCGGATCGGCTTCCGGGATGGCCGAGAGGAGCGCCTGGGTATACGGATGCTGGGGGTTATCGACCAACTCGCGGGCGCCGTTGATTTCTACCATGCGCCCCAGGTACATGACGCCGATGCGCCCTTCCCAGGCGAAGTATTTGGCCAGGGCCAGGTCATGGGTGATGAACAGCACCGCCAGACCCATGCGTTCCTTCAACTTGAGCAAAGTGTTCAGCAGGCTGATGCGGATGGATACATCCACCATCGAAACCGCTTCATCCGCCACCAGAACAGAGGGGCTTACCGTCAACGCGCGCGCCACTGAAACCCGCTGGCGCTGTCCGCCGCTCAACTGGTGCGGGTATTTATCCAGAATTTCACTGGCAGGGGTTAAGTCGACCATTTCCAACAGCTCGATGACCCGTTTCTTCGTATTTTCATCCCCGCTGGTAAAGCCGTGATGGCGCAACGGCGCGGCCAACGTGTCATAGATCGTGAAGGACGGATTCAACGAGGCGTAAGGGTCTTGATGCACCATTTGAACGCCCAGCCGGAAGCGTTTCCATTCTTCCTTGTTCAACTGGCTGATGTCCTTGCCCATATACAGCACTTCACCGGAAGTGGGCCGGGTCAACCCCACGATCATCTTCCCGGTGGTCGTCTTGCCGCAGCCAGATTCGCCCACCAGGCAGACGATTTCACCCTCCTTGAGGCGCATGGAAACGTTATCGACCGCCTTGATATAGGTGTTGCGTTTCACCTGAAACGCGCGGCTGACATGATTGAGTTCAATAATCGGTTTATCCACTGCGTCCTCTTCCTAGGCCGTCATATCCAGGCGGGCAGTCTTCCACTTCCAACAGGCCACCAGATGATCGGGATTGGTGGTGGGTTCCAGATTCGGTTCTTCGTGCCGGCAGCGATCGTCGGCCAGCGGGCAGCGTGGGTGGAATTTGCACCCGGCCGGCATGTTGATCAAATCCGGCGGCGAACCTGGGATGGAGGAAATGTTGTCCTTGTGCGTGGTCAGAGTGGGCACGGCCTTGATCAAACCGATGGTATAGGGGTGATGCGGGTGCTTGAAGGTCGTATACACATCGCTCACCTCCACCACCCGCCCGGCGTACATGGTCGCCACCCGATCAGCCAGTTCGGCGGCCAGCGAAAGGTCATGCGAAATAAAGATCATCGAGAAATTCAATTGGGTGCGCAGATCCTTGAGCACATCCATGATGTTGCGCTGGGTGAGAATATCCAGCGCCGTGGTCGGCTCATCCAGAATCAGCAGCTGGGGTTCGAGCAGCAGGCCCAGCGCAATCAGCACGCGCTGGCGCATGCCGCCGGATAGTTCGTGCGGATAGGCTTTCCAGACCCGCTCCGGCTCCAGGCGCACCAGATGGAACAGCTCCTTGGCCCGTTCTTCCAATTCGCGGCCCTGTTTGTAGCCATGCGCGCGGGCGGTATCGGCAAACTGATCGGAAACGCGCAGGACGGGATTGAAGGCATTCAAAGCCGCCTGGAATACCATGGCGCATTCTTTCCAGCGGAATTGGCGTAACGCCTGGGTACCCAGGTTCATCACATCCACCGTCGGCCCCAGGCCCCCGGAGTTCTTCTTGATCTTCTGGTACAGGATTTCTCCCTGCGGCACACGCGCGTTGCTCGGCAGCAGGCGAACGATCTCGAGCCCCAGGGTGGTCTTACCCGAACCGCTCTCGCCGATCAATGCCAGGGCCTCGCCCATGCGAACGTCCAGGTTGACGTTGCGCACCGCCTGCACCCAGCCGCGTTTGGCCTGATAAGAAATGCTCAGATTGCGAATGGACAGAATGGGTATTTCTGCCCGATGACTTACTTCAGGATAGATGGCAGCTTGTGTCATGATTACACTCCCATGCGCAGCCGCGGGTTGAAGATCTCTTCGAGAGAGCGCGAGAAGAGGACCAGACCGAGCTGTAGGAGAATGATGCCGCACATGGGCACCAGCATGCTGGCGGCGGCGTTGGGATTATAGATGGCGTTCTTGCTGTAGGCCAGGCTGAACATCACACCCCAGTTATTGCCGAAGGGGACCACGCCCAGGAAGACCAGGCCGGTTTGCGAGTAGATGGCCGCGGCCATGGATTGGATCATGGCGATGGTGATGTAGCTCATCATGTTGGGCAGCATCTCGCGGAAAATGATATGCGGCGTGCCGAGGTCGAGCAGTTGGGCGGCTTCGATGTACTCGCGCCGTTTCAAGGACAAGAATTGCGAGCGCACCTGGCGCGCCAGACCCGGCCAGCCGATCACCGCCAGGAAAACCGCCAGCGTCCACGAATTATCCAGGGCGATGATGGTCGCGATCACCACCAGCAGTAAGAACCGCGGCAGAGTCAGCCAGATGTCGGTGATGGTCATCAGTATGCTGTCCACCCGCCCGCCCATGAAGGCGCTCACCGCGCCGACCACGACTGCTATGGCGGTCGTGAACAAGCCGGCCAGGAAGGCCACGATGATGACTTCTTTGCCGCCCTGGATCATCATCTTCCAGTTTTCCCGCCCCATGAAATCCGTCCCCAGGGGGTGCGCGTAGGATGGCGGTTTATTGATCGCCGTGACGTGCGAGCTTGTTTCGGGCGCCACAACCAGCGGTCCGACGAAGGAAATCAGGAAGATGGCCAGGATCAGAAACAATCCAAACAGCCCGACCTTGTTGCGCGCGAGCAGCTTGAAGGTCTTCCAGGCCGAGGCTGCCATTTTTTTCAGAGAAGCTCCGATCGTGCTCATGGCTAATCCTCCTTGTCTTTCGTCACTCGAATGCGCGGGTCGAGCCAGCCGTAAAGCATGTCAGCCAGCATGGTCGAGACAATGACGGTAATGGTGGTCACAAGCAGAATTCCTTGCATGACGGGGTAATCGCGTTTGGATACGGCCTGATCGAGCAGCAAACCAATGCCCTGATAGATAAAGATCTTTTCGATCAGGATCGAGCCGCCCACCACGAACCCCAGGGAAATGGCCAGACTGGTCACCAGTGGCAGGCTGGCGTTGCGGCCGACGTACGCCGTGATGATGCGCGAGTCCGACAAACCGCGGGCCTTTGCGACGTTGACGTAGTCCTCACCCAGTGTGCTCATGGTGCTGCTGCGCATGGAAAGCAGCCAGCTACCCAATGTGGTCAGTACGTATACAAAACCGGGCAGGGCGTAATGTTTGAGCACATCTCCGAAGAATATCAGGGTGAAACCGGGTTTGATGCCAGGGCTAAGGGAACCGCGGATGGTGGTCACCGGTAATAGTTTCCAATTCACCACCAACAGCAGGATCAGGATGATGGCCGTCAGCGTGTTGGGGATCGAATCGATGATTGCACTGAAATTGGTCAGCAAGTGATCCAGTAATGAATTTCGCCGGTAAGCTGCCACCATACCCAGGAACATACCGATAACGAAACTGATAATCAGGGCCGTGCCGACGCTGAAGAGCGTCCACGGCAGGCGGGCGGCGATCAGGTCCATCACCGGCTTGCCGCGCGCCAGCACATAGGAATCGCCCAGGTCGCCTTTTACCAGATTCTTCATATAATCGATATATTGCGCCGAAAGCGGCGCGTCCAGATCGATGCGCATCAATTGGGCTGCGCGTTGGCGAGCTTCGTCTTCCGACAGACCCTGGGTATCCATCAGGTTCATGACCATGATATCCACCGGGTTGCCGGGCAGCGCGCGGATGATCAGGAAGGTAAAGGTGACCACCACCCAGATGATGAAGATCTTTTTCAAGGTCGTCTGCACCCAGAAGTTCTTGTAGATCTTGCTGAGCCAGTTGGTCGGGCGCTTAGTCCTTGCCACAGATGTAGCGCTGATTGAACTCATTGACTTACCTCTTTTGGGAATTTACCTTCAGGCATAACGTAAATAAGCTGCGCAGTCTCTTTCGAACTCTGCCAGCTCGGCGCGCCAGGATTGACAGATCTCATCAACCGGCGCTCCTACCTCGATTTGTTCACGAACCTGTGAGTTACCAATAGCCAGATCGAAATGGGCTGGTCGCCCCTCCCAACTCGTCTCCAAGAACTTGAACTGTTCGGGATTTTGCGCGCGGCAGGCCGCAATGACATGCAGGCCGGTCTCGACCGGCTGAAAAGCCTGCGCCTGAGAAACGTGCAATTGTACGCCAAAACAGGTCGTTCCGGCAAACTTGCTGGCCGTCGGGCTGAAGGCCACCGGGCGAAAGCGCACGCCGGCCAGATCCAACTGATTCAGGCTGTCCGCCAGCGCTTCACCGTCCAGCCAGGGCGCGCCCACCACTTCGAACGGCAGCGCGGTCCCGCGCCCCTCGGAAAGGTTGGTGCCCTCGATCAGGCAGGTACCCGGGTAAACCCGCACGGTGGACAGGTGCGGCATGGCGGGCGAGGTGGGCACCCACGGCAGACCGGTCTGTTCGAAGGACATGCTGCGTGTCCAACCCTTCATCGGTGCCAATCTCAAATCGGCGCCCAGGTGATAGGTGGCGTTCATCCAACCCGCCAGTTCTCCCAGCGTCAGACCGTACATAATCGGGATGCGCACGACGCCGATGAAAGATTCAAAGCCGGGCGCGACCAGGGGACCGGCCAGTTTCAAGCCGCCCAAAGGATTCGGCCGGTCCAACACCCAAAAAGGCATCCCGGCCGCCGCGGCGCCCTTCATGCCGTAGAACAAAGTGCTTAAATATGTGTAGAAGCGCACGCCGACGTCCTGCATGTCGAACACCAGGGCATCCACGCTTGCCAGCATTTCATTCGTTGGCTGGCGGGTTGGGCCGTACAGACTGTAGACCGGCAGGCCGGTTTTCGGATCGCGCTGGTTTTCCACGGACGCGCCATCCGCCGCCGCGCCCCGAAATCCGTGTTCCGGACCGAACAAAGCCGTCACATTAACCCCGGCGCGCAGCAGCGCGTCCAGGCCGTGCGTAAAATCTGGCAGCACCGCTGCCGATTGGCCGATCAGACCCACCCGCCGGCCTTTCAATGAACGGCAATTTTCTGCAAGCAAACCTTCCAGACCACTTCGAACCATCATGGCAGATTACTCGTCCTCAAGGTAGAAAACCAAAATTGTATCAGCTCAGGCTGAAGCCTCAGAGCCGCCCAATTTCAACTTTTAACGATGAATTCTCGTACCGTCGCGCTGTTGGCGCTCAGTTCGGTCTTATACCGCAGGAATCCGGCCCGGGTAACGCCGATCGTATATTCGATCTGGCGTCCATTGGCATCGTAAGTGATGCGTTCCGAGGTCATCACGGCTTTTCCAACGGGAATTTCCAGCAGGGTGGCCGTCACCCCATCCGCCTCGCCGGCTTCGATGAATTGCAAAGCGCGAATCGGGTAGGCTTGATATTTTTCACGCAGGATATGGTAGAGGGATGGATTCTGGTCGATCATCTTATCCAGGCCGGGGAAGGCGTCGCAGCACAGGTGGGTCTTTTCAAGTGAGACCGGGAAGTTATCCGCCAGCCGGACGCGCACCAGACAGTAGACGCGCGTGCCCACCGGGACCCCCAGCCGGTTTGCCACCATCTTATCCGCCGGCAGGACGTTCAGTGAAATCACGCGGGTCGAAGGCACCATGCCCTGCGCGCTGATTTCCTCCGTCCAACCGCTCAGATATTGCAGGTTCTGCTCGATGCGTGGGCTTTCGGACACGAACGTACCCTTGCCGGGCACTGTGTACAACCAGCCTTCATCGATGAGGACCTGCAGCGCCTGACGCACCGTCATGCGAGCGACGTGGGTCAAGTCGGACAATTCGGTGACGGAGGGAATCCGCTGGCCGGGCAGCAGATCTTGCTCGCGGATTGCCTTGAGCAGGATGCGCCGGATTTGCAGGTAAAGCTGTTCTGAGCTGTTTTTGTCGAGTTGTATGAAATCCATCCTATACCGTGCCTAACCAGTCTATACCGTACTAGCATCAGGATAGCAGGCCGACCTGAATTATGCAATAGGTTTTTGTCATATCCTTCGTGTGACTTTTTCGTGACACGCCTTTTGAGTACAATTGGATTGTAAGGAAGGAAGAGAAGCCACAGAGGACACAGAGATCACAGAGAGGGCTTGGAGAAAAGAAAAAACGAGAAATCGTATTTCGATCGCAGCAGGCAGTTTCTTTCCATTCCCGGTCTCTTCTCGCTCTGGTTTCTTCTCCGTGTCCTCTGGGATCTCTGTGGCGACTTCAGGAGGTAACCCATGAAAGTATTATTCATCGGTGGAACCGGCGTCATCAGTTCGGCCTGCGCGAGCCTGGTGCTCGAACGCGGCATCGACCTCTACCTGCTCAACCGCGGCCAATCGGCGCGCCCCATTCCGTCCGGCGCCAAAGTCTTACATGGCGATATCCGCGAATCGGGATCAGCCCACGCCGCGCTCGCCGGGCAGCGATTCGACGCCGTGGTCGATTGGATCGTTTTCACGCCCGACCAGCTCGAAGCCGACCTGGAACTCTTTCGCGGGCGCACCGGGCAATACATTTTTATCAGCTCGGCTTCGGCTTACCAGACCCCGCCGGCCGCGCTTCCGGTGACCGAAGCCACCCTTCTGGATAACCCTTACTGGGAATATTCGCGCAACAAAATCGCCTGCGAAGAACGCCTGGTGCGCGCCTGCCGCGAGGAGAAATTCCCGATGACCATCGTGCGCCCCTCGCACACCTACGACCGCGCGCTGCTGCCCTTCCACGGCGGCTGGACGATGATGGAACGCATGCTGCAGGGCAAGCCGGTCATCGTGCACGGCGACGGCACCTCACTGTGGACGCTGACCCACAACACCGACTTCGCCAAAGGTTTCGTGCCCCTGCTGGGGAACCCGCGCGCGCTGGGGAATGCCGTTCACATCACCTCGGATGAATCGCTCAGCTGGAATCAGATTTACGAAGCGTTGGCGCGAGCGGCTGGCGTGACTCCCAAACTGGTCCACGTGCCCTCCGAGTTGATCGCCGCATACGACCCCGGCTGGGGCGCCAGCCTGTTGGGCGATAAAATGCACAGCATGGTGTTCGATAACACGCGCATCAAACGCCTGGCGCCGGGTTTCACCTGCACGGTGCCCTTCGCGCGCGGCGCCGAGGAAATCGTCGCCTGGTACAGGGCTGATCCCGCCCGCCGGGTGGTCGACCCGGCCTTCGACGCATTATGTGATCGCATCATCGCCGCCGTGCAATCTGCCTATCCACAGTAAGGGCATCCTCGACCTGAAGGGTCGGGGCTTTCCATTGTGTTTGTGTGCAGGTTTTTTCCCCGGGTCTTGCGCCGGTCCTCTTCCCGGGTGAGCATACGTCCCTGTCTTCGGATATGGCTTGCGACAGGAGGTTCAGCCTACATCATAAGCGAAAGGATCGCTCTTGCATTATTTTCGTAGAGCAACTGTGTCAATAATGCTATACAATAATAGATACCCTTGGATCCCATCCGTAAATAGAATCGGTTACTTAACCTGAAACAGAGGTGAAGTATGTCCACCTGGGCCAACCTCGACAAACTCGACCGGCTGTATGTTGTTTGGGCGTTCCTGTTTCAAATAATTTTTATCCTTCATTTCGCCATACGTAAACCTTTATTCGATAGTTATACCGTCAAGTACGGCTGGATCGTTTACGCGCTATGTATTCCGGCAGCCATCATCAGCGTTTTCCTGCTGCGCGGCGGCAAGAGCTGGTCGTTTTGGTTGGGCGGGTTCATTTTTGTCGTCTATGCTGCCTTTGGGCTGTGGGTAGATTATGTAGCAAAGATACCATTCCGCAACCCACTCCGTCCGTCCATCATTTTCCCCTATGTATTTCTTTACCTGGCCACGGTGATGTTCTACTGGTGGCCGCTGATCCTGCTGAATCGGAAATTGTGGTTCGCGTATGCAGTTTTATTCGTAATCGCCACCATTTTGAATATCACATCCCATTAACTAGCCTGCCGAAATTCCACCTCATGCTAGAATCCGGACCAATCCGAATGATGGGTTACGCCGGTGATCCTGTGTTCCAGATTGACAGCCTGCCTGGGTCACAGTAGAAGGCCGGGTTCTTGATCCTCCCTCGGATCGATTCTACGTAAAAATTCCATTTGGATGAAAGGCAGGAAGCATGGGCGTCAACGCACCAACCGTTAAAGAAAAAGCGATGCTGTTTGGATGCGATCTGTGTGGCATTGCATCCATCGACCGGTTTCAGAATATGCCGCCGAAATCGAATCCGTTGGCCATCCTTCCAAAGGCAAAATCGGTCATCGTCGTTGCCAAGAAATTCCTGAACAGCACGACCGAGTCGACCAGCACGATTCCCTATACGATCATTCGAAACTGGATCAGCCGCGAAATCGATGAAATCACCATCCAACTGGCCTATTTTCTGGAAGAAGCCAATCATCTGGCCATACCCACCGGCGCCATCGAGCCCTGCAACTACGATAGCGACCTGGATAAACAAACCGGTTTTATCTCGTTGAAGAACGCGGCCCATCAGGCCGGTCTGGGTGTGATCGGCAAGAACACGCTTTTAATCACGCCGGAATACGGGAACATGGTCTGGCTCGGAGCCGTGATCACTTCCGCCGATCTCGAGCCGGATCCGATCCTCGAGAATAATCCCTGCCAGGGGAAATGCAGCATCTGCATCGACCGCTGCCCGGTTGGCGCGCTCGACGGCAGCCTGTTTATCGATCAGAAGAAATGCAAGAATTTTGCATTTGGCGAGGAAGACGGCGGCGAATGGCGGATCAAATGCAATAAATGCCGGATTTTATGCCCATCCTCCCGGGGCTACAAATTAATGGCAGCGTAAATCAGTAAAGGATCCTGCCGGTTCAGGCGTGCGCATTCCGAAACCACCTGGAGCTTACCTGGCCTAATCGGCGAGCCGATTCTGCAACTGGGATATACTTCCTGTAGAAAAGCTCGCCGAACTGCCGCTTTCCGATCCTCTCCCGCTTTCAGAAATAGAATGCGCATCTTCGCAAAAACCAGAGCGCTGCTGCAATTGATCCGCCCCGAACTGCCGCTGGCAGCGGGTATTTGTGTCGTTGTGGGTCAGGTCCTGGCGCTGGGAGCTTTGCCGCGGGCCGCCACGCTGGGGCTGGGATTCGCACTGGGCTTCTTCCTCTCCAGCTCCGCCATGGTCTTCAACGATTATTTCGACATGGAAGTCGATCGCGTCAACACCCCCCACAAGCCGTTGCCAGCCGGACTTATCCCCCCATCCGAGGCGATCGCCTTCGGCGTCCTGACCGCCGTCACCGCGTGGATCCTGGCGCTGTGCATCCATCCGATTGCATTCGCAATCTGCCTGGTTCTGTGGGTGTTGGGTTTTCTGTATAACTGGAAGCTCAAAGCCGCCGGGCTGTGGGGCAACCTGATCGTCAGCGCCAACGTTGCCATGACCTTCTTTCTGGGCGGTGTCAGCGTTGGGCGGGTTGGCGACCCGCTGGTGTGGACCTTTGCCGCGATCGCCTTCGTCTTCGACCTGGCCGAGGAAATCGCCGGGGATGCCATGGACATGCAGGGCGACCGGGAGCGCGGCTCACAGTCGATTGCCATTCGATACGGCCGGGCGGCCGCGCTGCGCATCTCCGGCGCGCTGTTCGCGGTGATGATCGGCCTGACCCTGGTCCCCATCTTCCTGGGTGAAACCGGGCTGGAGTACATCCTGCCGATCGCCGTCATGGACGGCATCATCCTCTATTTCACCCGCCGGCTGCTGCGCAGCCAGACCCCCGGACAGGGCCGCAGGGCGATGCGCGTGATGTATCTGAGCGCGACGCTGGGGCTGGTGGCGTTTGTGGTGGCCGGGTTTATGCGCTAACTTTTGCCGGTTCTCCGGGATGCACGGTTTTCAGGCTGGTTCCCCGGTGGGGTAGCCAGCCGAAACGCCGGCTGCAGGCAGCGATGCGCTTGAGCGGGGTGGCGCGGTTTGCCGCCCTGCCCGGCGCATGAATCAACCCGTTCAAAAGCGCTCGAAAGAATGCCTGTCAGATTTCGGGCGCTTCTCCGTTTCTATAGGTGTACGTAATTTACGATATCGAACGGAGATTATTCATGAAGAAAATCATTTTGATGACCTGGTTGTGCATCGCCGCCTTTGGATTATCCGGCTGTGGGGTTGCGTCGAACGGCAATACCGAAAATCCGACGGCTACGGCACCGACCGAGATCGCGGAGCCGTCGTCTACAATTCCACCCACCAGCGATCATCCGGCATATCAAAACGCAACCTACATCATCGAGGGGCAGTCGATAACCCTGGTCGACGGCCGATCCGAGATCGAAGCTGCGCCTGGTTCGGCTTCGAAAATTGTCACTCAATATTTTGGCAATGAAGCCTTTGGCGACCTGAACGGCGACGGTAAGGAGGATGTAGTTTTTCTGGTCACTCAGAACAGCGGCGGCAGCGGCACGTTCTTCTATGTCGTGGCGGCCCTGCAGACCGAAACCGGCTATCAGGGCACCAATGCGGTCCTTCTGGGCGATCGAATTGCGCCCCAGACCACCGCGATCGAAAACGGCAGGATCGTTGTGAATTACACCGACCGTAAACCAGACGATCCTTTCACAACCCAACCTTCCGTCGGAGTTTCGAAATACATCAAGGTCGTCGATGGTAACCAGGTCGAGGTGGTTGACCCATCGCAATTTACAAAACGTGAATGGAAGTGGGTTGAAACACAGCTCAACGATGGCACAATCACGACTCCGGTGGAAGCGAGTTCCTATACGATCATATTCAATGAGGATGGCACACTGGTAGGTAAGACGGATTGCAATAACTACTCCGGCAAATACAATCTTGTAGATAACAAGCTGTCTTTATCCGACATCTCGGTCTCAGTGGAAAAGGTGTGTGAAGGATCGCAGGAAACCGAATTTATCAAGTCCCTGGGTGAGATCGGAAGCCTGTTGCTGAACGGCGTAGAAAACAAGCTCGTACTCCTGGTGAAGTATGATTCTGGCTCCATGGTCTTTGAATAAGCCACAAAAAACGGGGGTTTCCACGGTGCGGTCGAATATCGACCGCACCGTTTTATATCGTGGATTGACAGGATGATCCATTAATACATTTTGATTTTAAGTTCATTACAATAGGTATCATGATTCAATTGCTAAATCTACTCTACTTCGTCAAATTTCTGGCCATCAGGTGTCAGATTTTACTCTCCACATCGTTTCTATGGATATAAGCACCTTGCCAAGGTCGACCAACAGCACGGAGTAGCCATTTGAAATTTTCTAACCGGTTCGTTGAACAGACTCACCCGCTGGTAGACAATTCGGCGTTCGCCCAGTTTTTTGAAACCACGCACCTCAACACCTATCGCTATGTGATGGCCTTGGGCCGTGGGGACGCGAAGCAGGCGGAAGATATCACAGCCGAAGCCTACTTGCACGCCTGGAAGCAACGCCAGTCCTTTACCGGCGGTCCGGATGCCGCCCTGGGATGGGTATTGACGATTGCCCGGCGCATTTTGATCGACGAATATCGTTCCAAAACCGCGCATCCGGTTCAGACCCAGCTTCAAGACGACCTGGCGGACGACGACCCGAATACCGAATCGGTCGTCCTGACCCGTGAAATGGAAGAACAGGTGATTGGCGCCCTCCAGAGGATCCCGGAGGATCAGCGCGAGATGGTGGTGCTGCGCTACGTACTCGGCTGGCGCGTCAATCAGATCGCTGCGCACCTGAACCTGCCGGAAAATACCGTCTCGGTTTCCATCCATCGCGCCTTACATCGTTTGCAGGATGATCTGGCCCTGCAAGGAGCCGCAAATGAACGAGCCGAATGAAAAATGGATTGCAGCCACGCTGGAAGGATACACCCCCCGACCCAGCCAGCGGTTCTATCATCGAATGGCCGCCGCGCCCTGGAACCGGAAAGAACCGGCCCGGACATCGGTCCTGGTTCGGCGGATCGCCATTGGTGCAGCGGTGGTTCTGGCGTTCGGACTGGCCCTGGGCTTTTCCATCCCGACCGTGCGCGCTTCGTTCATCCGCTTCCTCAACCTGGGGTTCAGCCCGTCCGAAACGGTCCCAAACCCGGCCGTTCTCCCGACCAGCCTGGTCGACAGCCAGAAGGTCGACGAAATTTCTCGGCGGGCTGGCTGGACGGTCAAGAGCCCCACCTGGCTGCCGCAGGGTTACACCTTCCACGATGCCCTGTATGACTCGACCAACCAGGTGGTTCTGCTCACCTTCCTGGCGACGCGCCAGCTCCCCGGCGGCGATCCGTCCATGACCGAGACGAAAGCGCTCACCCTGGTTGAGGCTATGCGCAATGACATCATTCCGCTTATGGTCGCCCCCAGTGCAGCCGTAGAGGATATCACTCTCAACGGCAAGGCTGCCGCATACGCCGTCGGCGCCTGGGAAAACGACGCCAGCACCGGTCAGGCCACCTGGAATAACGCTTACCCGCTGCAGAATGTTTACTGGCAGATCGACGCCGTCTTTCTCAGTCTCAATACGGACGACGCCCAGGTGAGCAAAGAAGATCTGATCCGGATGGCTGAAAGCCTACCGTAATCCAGGCATTTGAATCGATCAGGGAGACGCTGTGTCAACAGGCGTCTCCCTGATTCATAGGCTTTGAACGTTGGTTCTCCGGGGTGAGCATATCTCAAATTGTGAATCTTCCCAACCCACCCCTCCGAACCGACCTACCCATCTTTTTCATTCAGCATTCATCATTCAGCATTCATCATTCAACATTCATCATTTTCTTGCCAGTCTTGCCGTTCTGTCCGCCAATTCCCGAATCGACAGCTTTTCTTTACCCTTCAGGTACGTCTCCAGCAGGTCGCCCAGCGGCGCCGCCCACTTCTCGGGCACGCCGTTCATCACGCCCAGCACCGTGCCCACCAGCCCGGCATTGCAGTCCACATCCAGGCCGGCATGCGCCAGCAGGCTGAACGAACGGGTCATGTCGCCGCCGCCGTACCACAGCGCCAGGATGTCCGCGGCAATATTCGGGTAAGCGTGGATCCAGTTGTACTGCTCGAAACGTTCGTCCAGCACCCGCCAGGCCTGAGCGGGATCGCTCTGCGACCGCACCGTCTCCAGGCAGCCCGCCACCACAGCGGCGTATTCGCTGCGCTGCGGCAGGTACCTGACCGCCTCTTCCAGCAGGGCGCGCGGATCGCTGCGCACATAGGCCAGCGAACTCAGCACCGCGGCATACATCTCGCCGTAGACGCCGTTGGCCGCGTGCGACACCACGCCGTCGATATGCGCCAGGCGGGCGGCTTCCATGGGCCAGCCCGGCGCCAGCATGCCGCAGATCATGCCGCGCATCTGTGCGCCGATCCAATCCGAATACGGGTTGCGCCAGGCGCCCGACTCGGGCGGCAGGATTCCATCGTTGAGGTTGTGCAGCGCCACCCACTCGGCCGACCAGCCGAACGGAATTTGCTTGACCCATTCCAGGCCGATGTCGCGCGAGGTGATCGCCCGCCCGGCGCGCTCGAAGACATCCAGCAGCACCAGTTCGTAGACCACGTCGTCGTTGGTCGTCTCCGGCGCGGTGACGTAGGAATCGATTTCGCCGTACACCTCGGCGATACGCGCGGTCTGGTAACCTTCGATGGCGGTGCCGAACGATCCGCCCGCCAACTGCCCCAACCAGCCGGCCAGGGTGCGCTCTTCAAGGCGATCCAGCGCGCGCGGGTCGCAGCCCGGATCCTGCGTCGCCATGGCCGCCCGCACGTCTTCCCACCGCGCCGGGTGTTCATAGCGCCAGTAGGGCGCGCTTTCGATGCGCGGCGCGGAATGGATGGCCGCCAGCAATTCGACGGTCAGCCTGCGCAGCGCGTCCCGATCCCCGCCCTTGGCCAGCGCCATGCCTTCCGGCAGCAGGGCCTCAGCCGCGCTCATATCGTAACCCCGGTTGTCCATCGACTGCACCATCTCGACATATGGGATTTCGGGCGCGCCGGAGCCCGGCACGCGTGAATACCAGAACATGGCGATCAGGTCGTCCCCGGTCGGGAAGACCGTGCTGCTGTCGTACCACTGGCTGGAGTGTGTTCGCCGGTCCATGGGCACGGCGGCCAGTCTCAACTCGCGGTCGATTTGCCAGGCTTTTTTCATGCCTTGCGCTTCCTTTCCTTTACCGAGTAGAAATAGAGCGCGATCAGGGTGGCGATATACGGCACCATCGAGGTGAACTGCGAAGGCACCTGATAATCCTGCAGCAGCAGGCCCAGGCCGTCCGAGAAGCCGAACACCAGCGAGATGACGGCGATGCCGGTCGGGTTGCCGCTCACCAGGATGATGGCCGCCAGCGAAATCCAGCCCCGCCCGGCCGACATGTTTTCGGCGAAAAGCGTCACGTAGCCCAGCGAGATAAAAGCCCCGGCCAGCCCGCACAGCACCGCGCACAGCAGCAGCGACCAGACGCGCATGCGCGCGGTCGACACGCCCGACGAATCCAGGCAGGCGGCGTTGTAGCCGGCGGCGCGCACCCGCATCCCGAAGCGCGTGCGGAAGATCAGGAAGCTGGTGACGAACACGGCGACGACCGCGATATACACCATCAGGTTCTGCCCGGAGAGTATTTCGCCCAGGAACGGGATATCCTGGATGAGCGGAATATTCAGGCGCGGCATGGGAATGATGCCGGGATTGGAGAACACGCCCTTGACATCGAAAGTGCGGCGCATCAGGTAGGTGGTGGCGCCGACGGCAAACAGGTTGAGCGCGATGCCGGTGACGAATTCATCGGTATGCAGGACAACCGAGAACAGGACAAAGATCAGCGCCAGGACCAGGGCGAAGACAATCGACAGCAGGATGCCCATCGCCCACGAGTGGAAGAAATATGAGCCCACCACCGCGCCAAATGCGCCCGCCAGCATCATGCCTTCCATGGCGATGTTGAAGATACCGGCGTAGAACGTGAACGCGCCGCCCAGCGCCGCCAGCAGGATCGGCGTCGCGCCGGCGATCATACCGTTGATCAAACCCACCAGAATCTTCATGCTGCGCGCTCCTTTGCCCGGCGTTTGGCCTCGCGACGGTCGAGGATCACGTTCATGGCCTCGCGGCTGGCGACGATCACCAGCACCATCACGGCCTGCAGCACCTGGCTGATTTCATTGGGTACGTCGGTGATCAACTCCATGCCCAGTGCGCCGGTTTGAATGGCGCTGAAGAAGAACCCGTACAGCAGCGTGGCAATCAATCCGTTGTTGGCCACAATGGCGACCATGACGCCGTCCCAGGCGTAGTTGGCGCCCAGCCCTTTCAGGAAACGGTGCGGTCCGGCCATCACCAGCAGCCCACCGGCCAACCCGGCCAGCGCGCCGGTGAATAACATGACCGCAACGTAGTTCTTATCGATGTTGCAGCCGCCCAGACGGGCAAAAAGCGAATTTTGGCCGGAAAGCCGCCATTCGTAACCCGCCTTCCAGCGGTTGAAGACGAACCAGGAGATCGCCAGGGCAACCAGCATGAACAAAATGGTGGTGCTGAACCCGCCGATGTCCGGCAGCCAGGCGGCCGGATCGATCTGCGGCGTCATGGCTGAAAAAGCCGTCTTGTCCATGAACGGGCCCGCGATCGCCCAGGCGGTGAAGAAGTCGGCGATCATGTTGAGCATCAGTGTGACGATGAACTCGCTCATGTTGAAGGCCATGCGCAGCAGCGCCGCCACGCCCGACCACAACGCCCCGCCCAGCATTGCCAGCAAGACCAGGATGGGGACTTCCAGGATGGCCGGCAGGTGAATGTACAGGCCCCCGATGGTGGCGAACAACGCGCCGATCAAAAACTGGCCCGGCTGGCCCAGGTTGACCGGTCCGCTGGCAAAGGCAATCGAGGCCGAGAGGCCGGTCAGCACCAGCGGAACCGCGTTCTTGGCGGTCGTCGCCAGCGGATACAGGCCGAACAACGAATAATCGAACAGCGCCGAATAGACGGCGATGGGGTTGAATCCCTGCACCAGCATGATCAGCGCGCCAATCAGAAGGGCAATCAGAACCCCGGTGATGCCGCTTACCCATTTATTTCTCATTGCGCCTTGCCCTTCCCTTCCAGCATCAAATACCCGATCTCTTCCAGTGTGGTTTCCTCGATGGGTTTGTCCGCCACCAACTCGCCGCGGTGCATGACCACGATGCGGTCCGCCAGCAGGAACAATTCCTCCAGATCGGCCGAAACAAGCAGCACAGCCCGATCCTCCTGGCGCATCTTGAGGATTTGCTCGTGGACGTATTCGATCGAGCCCACATCCAGGCCGCGGGTGGGCTGGTCGAGCAGCACGAAAACGCTGTCGAGCAGCAGCTCACGCCCCAGGATGACTTTCTGCTGGTTGCCGCCCGAGAGCGAGCGGAAAGGATTGAACTTGGACGCCATCGACACCGAAAACTGCTTTTCCAGGCCATCGGTGAAACGCCGCGCATGGGCATAATTCAGGAGCAGCCCATGCCACAGTGAGAAGCGCTTATCGAGCTGGTGGTGGGTCATGATGGCGTTTTCCATGATCGAGGCGTTCAGGCTGGCGCCCATCTTGCCCCGGTCCTGGGGTACGAAGGAGATCAACTTGCGCCGCTCGAGGATGGCGGCGTTGGTAATATCCTTATCCTGGACCTGAATCTTGCCCGTGCTGGGTTTGATCAGCCCGACTACCGAATTGACCAGTTCGAACTGGCCGTTGCCTTCCACGCCGGCCACGCCCACAATTTCGCCGGCATGCACCGAAAGGTTGATGTCATTCAGCCGCTGGCGGCCTTCGCCATCTTTGTAGGAAAGGTGATCGATCTGAAATATGACCCCGCCCGCCGAATGCGCCGCCCGCCGCGAGGTCAGCACCACATCCCGGCCGACCATCATGCGCGCCAGTTCTTCCTTGGTCGTGCTTTTCGCATCCACCGTGGCAATCATCTTGCCGCGCCGCATGACCGTCACCCGGTCGCTCAAGGTCAGCACTTCTTCCAACCGGTGGGAGATGAACAGGATGGTATGCCCGTCGTCGCGCAGCCGGCCGAGCTCGGCAAACAACTGCGGAATTTCCTGCGGCGTCAGCACGGCGGTGGGTTCGTCGAGGATCAATACCGAGACGTTGCGGTACAACAGCTTGAGAATTTCCACTTTCTGGCGCGCCGCCACTGAAATCTCGCCCACCAACGCATCCGGGTCCAGATTGAACTGGAATTCGTCGATCTTGCCCTTCACCAGGCGACGGGCCTTGGCCCGATCGATCTGTCCGAGCAGGCGGGTGGGTTCCTGGCCCAACACGATATTTTCCCAGACCGTGTACTCGGGAATCAGGAGAATTTCCTGGTGGACCATGCCGATACCGGCGGCGATGGCTTCGCCGGCCTGGCGAAAATGCACCGGCTGGTTCTGATAATAAATTTCGCCGGCATCGCGCGGCACCAACCCGTAAAGCACCTTCATGAGCGTGCTCTTACCGGCGCCGTTTTCGCCCACCACCGCGTGAATCTCGCCCTTGCGGAAGTTGACCGAGACGTTATCCACCGCGATCACGCTGGGCGGGTAGACCTTCACGATATTTTCTAGACGGATCACGTCATCCATAATTGTAGATTCAACTCACCTTTCGACAATCACGATTTAAACAACCACGGAGACACGGAGGACACGGAGAAGAGAAATTTGAAAAAGGAGAAGAACAAAAGAAGCCAGGAGACCTGCGCGGGAAAATCCTTTTAAAATTTCTTCTTTCATTCCAAAAACTCCGTGTCCTTCGTGTCTCCGTGGTGATTTTCACCTTATGGATTCCGGTAAGATTCCAAATTAAGACCCGGCGCCGCCCCGGGGAAGGAGACGGCGCCGGCATGAAGCAACGAAAGGTTATTTCCAGACGTCCTGACCGCCGTAGCGTTCGATGGTCAGTTTACCGTCGATGATATCCTGGCGAATCGACTTGACCTTGTCGATGATCGTTTGCGGCAGCACCTGAACCTTCGCATCCAGGGCAATATCCACACCGCCCGACTTCAGGCCGTCTTCGATGACCTGGCCGGGTTTATAGGTGCCGTTCTCGATGGTGGCGAACACGGTTTCGATCGACTTGCCGACGTTCTTCACATCGCTGGCGATCACGAAGCCGGGCTCCAGATCATTCTGGTTGGTATCCACGCCGATGGCATACAGCGAGCGTTCTTTGGCGGCCTGCAGCACGCCGATGCCGGCTGCGGAAGCCACCTGGAAGACCACGTCCGCCTTCTGATCGTAGATCTGCAGCGCGGCCTGCTTGGCCTTGGACGAATCATCCCAGGCGCCGCCCAGCGATTTGGTAATGACCTGAATATCGGGATCGACCGATTTTGCGCCGTTCATGTAGGCATACACGAAAGCGCTCACCACCGGGTCCACGTCGCCGCCGACCACGCCGATGACCTTGTCAGCGTTGACATTGGGGATCGAAGTATCCAGGGTGGCCATACCGGCCACGACGCCCGCCAGGTAGGCGGACTCTTCTTCGATGTAATCCACCGAGGTGATGGTCTTGCCGGTGTTTTCGACAACGGTATCGATGTTGACGAAGATCTTGGTCGGATATTTGTCAGCCATCGCCTTCAACTGGTCTTCGAAACCATAGGAAATGACGAAGATCACATCCGCGTAATCGACGGCTGCCTGCAGCGCCGGTTCATACTTGCCGGCATCGAAGTTGCATTCGATGGTGCGCGTCTCGACGCCGTACTGCTTGGCAATGTTGTCGATGCCGGCCTTGCCGGAATCGTAGAAGGCGTTATCGCCGAGCGCGCCGTTGATCAAATAGACTACTTTTTGCGCCTTTGGGGTCGCAGCCTGCTGCGCACAGCCGGTCATGGCGAGCAACATCGCAACCAAAAGCAGGGCATACACGAACTTCTTCATGCTTTTCCTCCTGAAAAAATCGGATTGTGACTCTGTGGTACCGGGGGCTTTCTTAGCTAATTATAATGATAAATCCGGGCAGTAACAGGTCACACTGCCCGGAATCGGAAATTACAGTTTTGATGCGATTACACGGTCAGGTCGTCCGCCCGCAGGCGCACCGCCGGATCGCCGATCAACACGTAGCCTTCGGCGTCGTTGCGCTCGATCCAGTTGGTCGCCAGTGCATCCGCATCGATTTGATCTCCCCAGCCGGCTTTTTGCAGCGCGGCTGAAATGCCCGTCGAAAGCGCAGCGTAGCGCTCGTTGAAATCCTTGAGCGCGTAACCCAGGGGTTGGCCGATCAGGATGCGGCCGATGGCGTTCTGGAAGGTCAAAATCTGCGGGCCGGCCTGGCCTGAAATGATGGAAGTGCCCCAGGCGCGCTCGACGTGCCCGATGCAGGCCAGCGCGCCGCCGCCCGGGTGCGCCAGCCAGGCCTTCGGCAGCGCCGCCAGAAAAGGTGAATCCGCGATGACAGGCGGTTTCTGCCCGGCCTCGTGGACGAACAGGTCCCGGTCCGGCGTTCCCCCGCCGTAACACGCGAAGTGAAAGATCACCATGCCGTGCACGCGCGCATCGGCCGGCACATCCGCCCCGGCGAAGTAATCATCGGAACTGATATTACCCAATCCGCGCCAGTCCTGGCACAACAGCGCTCCCTGCTGGCTCTTCTGGCGGACGTGCCCACGCGGGAAGCCCATGCCGTGGCTGGCCGTGAACAGAAATGCCGGCGGCTTGCTCCCGGCTGCGGGTCGGATGATATTCAAAAGCCCGGCCTTGGTAGCCTCAGTCGCCATCAATTTGCGACCCAGATAGCCCCACTGAGCGGGCAACCCCACCTGGCCGGCTTCCGGGATGCCATCCGCCAACGGACCGACCAGGTGATCGGCGCTCATCTGGGTGGCCGCGTCGAAGGGATGGCGCGTGCCGAAAAAGACGGCTTCCTTGCGATTGGGCAGCGTCTGCCCATTTTCATAATCGATCACGCTGGCAGCGTAGGCGGCATACTCTCCCGGCGTATCGAAATGCAAACGCCCGACGCCGTATTCCACGTCCAGGAGTTGGCCAAATTCGAATGGCATGCGCGCCGGATCGCCGACCAGCAGCAGGTAATAGGGCACCCGGGTTGGGTCGACGCTGCCGGGCGCGACCCCGTAGCGATCCAACCAGGCCTCCCAGCTTTCACCCGGGCGATAGTCCAGCTCTTTGACGATCCGGTCATTGCGGATGCGTTGTTTGCGGTGTTCGATCAGCGGTTGCAGGGCCGCGATCACGGCCAGGTCCGCATCCTTCAGAAATACGATTCCCCAGCCGGCCTGGGTCACATCCGCCGGATCGACACCAAGCGGCAGGCCGAGGTGGGGTGTGCTGATTTTGTGCCATACACTGGAAAGCCAATCCAGCAGGTTCTGATCGCGCGTTTCGCCGCGCGCCAGCGCGGCCACATTGGCCAGGTTCATTGGGGGCAGCAGATACTGCCCGGTCACGCCGTCGATCCCGTTGATGAAAATTTTCTTCTCGTCAGGCATGAGATTTCTCCTGTTCATCGAACTCAATTGGCCGGCGACGCAGAGCCAAAGGCCTCGCCGGAACTGCTCACCAGAATGAAGGGTGAATCGACCGTTGGATCCAGATTGCGCAACTCCTCGAATTGCGCATCCGAAACCTGGAGCACTTCCGAGTTGATATCCAGGTCGAACAAGGCGGATTGAAGGCTGTTGGCGAACTGGCCCCCGGCCGGATCCGTTTCGTGGGCAACGATGGAGATGGTCACAGCATTTTGCCAGTAATTCGCCTCGGACAACAAACTGAGCGCGTCGTCACGGTTGTAAGGATAGATACGCGCGTCCGGGATGGTGTAGCCCAGGATCTGCAGGCTGGGGGTGATGTCGTAATCGAACCATGAATTGCGCACGATCCCCTTCCAATCAACGCCAACAAGCATCGCTTTCTGGATACGCTCGTCGCGCCAGACCTGCCCGATAAACTGGGAATGCACCTCTCCCGCCGGAGGCGCTAGGAAATCCGGGAATGCCAGATCCTCCTGGCCTGCTCTTTGCCGGGCAGCCCGCATCCATTTATCCAGGTTGGGATATTTGTCGATCAATTCCGGACGCAGCGCCTGCCAGACTTCCATGGGTTGGGCCTGGCGGCCCTGGATGCCGTTGATCACCGGCGCATCCGCGCCCGGGGCCGTGAACCACAGGTTGCCGGCCTCCAACCGTGACCCGGATGTCCATTGGCCGGCGCTCGGGTCGATGGCGGCACTGACATCGACCGCGCCTTCATAGACCTGGACGATGCTGAGCTGATCCGCCGGCAGATAAATGACCGCGAACCAGGTACCCTTCGTCTGCGTGCTCGATCCGGGCGTCTGGATGTCGACCTGGTTGGCGCACTGGTTGAGCACGCCGGTCATTCCCCCCACGCTGCACACCGCCAGCCCGCTTTCGGTATCACTGCGCCGGCAGGTGGAACGCTGCAGGGTGACCTCCTGGAAGATGAACAATTTCAGGCAGCCCTGAATCAAAACTTCAGCTTCACCCTGCGCGTCGGTGGTCACCAGCCCGCCGGGTTCCAGTGCGATGGCCGAATCGCTGGCCACTTCGGGCAGCGGCTGGCCCTGGCCGGCGAATACGGCCGGGTTCAGGCGGCGGACCTGTGAATCGGGCGTGATAACCGCCACCTGGGTGGGCGCCAGGGGCGTCTCAGAGGGTCGCGGCGTGGAACTCGGAAGCGGGGTCCGGCCCGGGATCGAACGGGTCGGCGTGTTCGTCGCAGCCGGCGGCGATTGACCTGCCTGTGTGGATTCGGAGGATGGCGAGGTGCAGGATTGCAATATCAGGATTAAAGCCAGCGCTGTCCAGAATATCGAGCCGTGAAATCCGATTCTCGGCTTCATCAATTACCTCCTCGATCGATACCAGTAAACGAATCGATAACAGCCTGCTGATACCTCGATCCTCAGGGCGCGGTTCCGAAATGCTCCCCGGAGGTTTCCAACAGGATGAACGGAGCGGTTTGCTGCGGATCGGAATACGCCCGCAGAGTCTGGAACTGTTCGGCGTCCACCGCGAAGACTTCCGTGTCGATTTTCAGATTGGCCAGCGCCTGGCGCAGGCTGTCGGCGAACTGTCTGGCGGTGTTATCCTGATCGCGCATGACGATGTTGATGTAGGCGTTCATCTGCCAGTAATCCGCCTCTGAAAGCAGCCGAATGGACTCATCCGGGTTGAATTCGAGCATACGCGCGTCCTCGACGATTGCGTTGGGCGCCAGCAGGCGCGGTGTGACCTCGAAATCCGGCCAGTTCTCTCCCGTCAGGCGTTTCCAATCGATCCCAACCGTCACCGCGCGCAGGATGCGTTCATCGGACCACAAGGGTCCCACGAATTGAACGTCGATCTGGTCAGCGGGTTGCGACAGGTAATCCGGGAAGTTCAGGCTTTGGCCGCCGGCGATCTGGCGGGTGGCTTCCATCCACCGGTCCAGGTCCGGGTAGCGGTCGATCAAATCCAGGCGCAGTCGCTGCCAGTCTTCCAGCCGCAGCGCCTGCCGTCCGGTGAGGCCATTGATCACCGGTGCGTCCGGCCCGGGGGCGGTGAACCACAGGCTGCCGGAGCCCAGTTGCATGCCGGGCGTCGACGCGCCAGCCTGTGGATCGATCACAGCGCTGACGGTCACCTGGCCTTCGTAGACCTGCACGATGCTGAGCTGGTCCTCCGGCAGGTATATGACGCTGAACCAGGTGCCCGAGGTGGTCGTGGACGAACTGGGGGTTTGGATGTCGATCAGGCTGGTGCAGTTGTTGAGCACGCCGGTCATTCCGCCGGTGCTGCACACCCCCAACCCGCTGAGCGCGTCACTGCGCCGGCAGGTGGAACGCTGCAGGCTGCCGTTTTGAAAAATGTACATCGTCAGGCAGTCCTGGATCTTCACCTCGGCTTCGCCCTGCGAGTCGGTCGTTACCATGCCCCCTGATGCCAGCGAAACGGCTGTGTTGGAGGTCAATTCCAGCAGCGGCTGGCTGCTGCCGGCAAAAACGGCTGCCGAAAGGCGGCGCACCTGTGAGTCGGCGTGGATGACCGCCGTTCCACCGGTTTGCTGGCAGCCCTGCAGCATACATAGAAGGACCAACATTGCCCCAAATGCACAGCCCTGGATGAGCGTCCTGATTTTCATCTTTCTCCCTCCCGGCTAATCACCCGATTGCTCGGCAAGCTTCTGCCAGCGCGCCTGCCAGCGGGAGGCCAAAGCCTGCCCCAGACCACCCCCCAGCGCCAACGCCAGCCCGACCCATCCGGCCTCGATCAGCGCCAGCACATCCGGCCAGCGGGGAAAGGAACTCAGCCAGTTTTGCCAGGCCGGCCAGGCGAAGTATTCGAACTCCACCCGAAAATAGCCCGCCGAGAGCGAAACCGAGATGCCGCTGCCCGCCTGCGGCTGGCTGACGAACACCAGCTCCGCCAGGCCAAACGCCAGGCCGGCCAGCACCGCCCCGGCCAACCAGCCCCAGCCTTTGCGGCCGATGAGCAGGTAGGCGGCGCTCAATCCAGGCCCGACGATAAATCCCATGGGGATCACCATTGGGGCTTTGGCCAGCGAGATACCATTCAATCCGGCCACGAGCATATTCGCCAGGCCAAAGAACAAACCGCCCAGCACCAGTTTCAACGGCCAGTGCCGCTGGCGGGGCGCATCCAGCATCAACGGTCTGGCCAGCGCCATGCCCAGCGATGTCAGGCCGGCCAGCAGCAGTCCCCAGTAGGAGAACAGGGCAAAAAAGATCGCCCCAATGTGCGACTGGGCCAGCGAACCCACGATCAGACGCTCCAGCCCCATCGCCAGCCCGGCCCCAATCCCGCCGCCGAACATCATCCAGGCGACGCGGCTGCGGTCCAGGAAGACGCGCCGTCCCCCGCGCCAGAAGTAGGTTCCCAGGCGTTCGCCCAACGAACGCCCGTGCGCCGCCGGCGGCGACTGGCCGGCGTCCGCCAGCACGCCGAACAATTCCGCGCGCCGCTTGAAGCGCGCAAACCCGGACTTGAGGTCGCCCAGCGCGTTTTCCAGCCGGCCGTAGACCTCGCGCAGCCCGGGCGGCAGCGCGGCCAGCGCCAGAACCGCCGTGCGCCGGTCGAGAGACTGGCGGCAATTTACGGCCGCATTGCTGATGGCGCCGTAACCGGGATCGTTTTCGCTCAACTCCGGTAGAGCCGGATCCTTCATGCCCAACAGGCGCGCAGCCATTTCACTCGCCGAACGGCTGGCAGGCTCCGGCTGGCTTTCGGTCTGCATGCCTTCCAGCCGGCGCAGCAGCCCCGAATCGCTTTCTTCGGCGCGCAGCCGGTCCAGCCAAGGCGCCGGCGGTTCGGCGCGCTGCACGGCAGACCGCAGCAGCAGCAGCAACTTGACCGGCTTGGGGTCCAGGTGCTGGCCGGATTCGGCCAGCAGGCGGAGCTGCTGGCGCGTGACCAGCGCCTGATCGGCATGGCCGGTTTCACCTGCCTGTGCCTGGCGCGCCAACCACAACCGCCAGGCGCGTTCCAATTCATCCCCGGCGTTATAGACCTGTTCGGCCTGATCGCCGCCCATGCGCAGCGCCTCATCCGCAATGGTCTGGTTGGCAAACGCGTAGACATATCGCCCATTCAACAGTTTGCGCACCAGTAGTTCCGCTTTGACCATCTGGTCCATCAGGGGCAGGATGGCTTCGACGGCGGCCGTCTGCCGGGACGGAAACACAGCCCTCTCCACCACCTGCTGCGGCGACGCCCAACGGTCGATGTCCGGCGCGGCCAGCGCCATCAGAATTTGGCGCGCGAGTTCGGTCTGACCGGCGAAACGCGTCTGGAGTTCCTCCTCCATGTAACGCACCAGAATGCCGTCCGCGCCGCCGGCTTCCCGGACGTACAGGGTGTCATCGATCAAGGGTGGGCGGCGATCGTGGGCTTTCTGGTACAGCCAGGTGCAGGCAATCTGCAACTGTCCGGGGTCCACCCAGCGGTGCAGGTCGGCCGTATCCCCATCCGGATACAACTCGGCCAGGTCGGGTACGATTTGTTCGCGCGCCAGCGCCGGATTGAGCGTCACCGGCCAGCCCAGCGCATCCAGTGGATCGACGATGGCCGAGACCGCCTCGTCTTTTTGCAGCGGGGGCAGCTCGATCCACGGCCCGCTGCGCCTCAGCAGTAAGGATTGGAAACGCGCCAGATCGGGCAGCGCGTCCGCGTGAATCAAGATGATCAGCTTAAGGCGCACCCCCAGCACCTGCAGGCTGTCTTCGAGGGCCGCGTTCAGGGCGCGCTGTTCCGCTTCCGGCAGGGCGCAGGCCAATTCGAACTGATCCAACGCCAGTACCAGGGTGGGAAACCGCGCCGGGTTGACCGCGCGAAGCACTTCCGAAAGCGGGGCATCGCCTGGCACGCGCAGGAACACCGGCCGCCCATCCACCTCCAGGCCTTTGCGAAACTCGCTGGTCAGATCGGCGTAATCGGCTATACGCACAACAAGTGCGTTGTCCGCTTCCAACGCCGGGCGCAAGCCGGCCTCCAACAGGCTGGTCAGCCCCACCCCGGAGTCGCCGTACACGACCGTGGCGGTCGAACTGCGGACGCTTTGCAGCACTTCGGCGATTTTATGGTCACGGCCTTTGAACAGGTCGGCGTCGAAACGTTGATACGAGCTGAGAAATTTATACGGTTGGCGCTGGGCGGGTTGAAAGCGCTGCTGCGGGTTGAATAGAATTCCGTCCGTCAGGTGCATATACAGCGCCGGAGTCGCCCATTCGAGGTACTGGTGGTCCAGCAGGCCGGCGCGCGTGCGGTTGATTGCCAGGTCCACGCAGCCCGACTCGAGGAGATGGGCATAAAAACTCATCGAAAATTGGCGGGCGACCTCCCGTTCCACTTTTTCCTGCATGCACACCAGCGCCGGGCAGCCAGCCTGGACCAACTGCGGCCCCACCCCGCTGAAGGCGTCGTTGCTGGACTGCTGTCCGCTGTCACAGGCGCTCAGGTAGATCAATTGGGGCAGATGCGCGCCGGGGGAGATCGACTGGATCAGTTCGGCGGCGCTCACGCCGGTGGGGCCGAGACTGCCGTCGTCGTAGCGTTTGGAAAGGATCAGATAACCGGTTTGCTCAGCGGCGCGCCACTCGCCGTGCCCGATGTAATGCAGCACGTCGAAGCCCGCGCCCTGGACCAGCCGGTCGGCAATCTGCTGAACGGTCAGCGGGCCGCTGAGCACATCCACAGCCACTTCGGAAGTGAAATTCTTGAAGACATCCTGGATGGCCTGTTCTTCATCCTGCGCGTTGACGTACAGTTGTTTATTTTCCTGCGGATATGGGCTGGAAATGACCACCAGCACTTTCAGCGGGCCGACCGGCAACGGCAGGCCCCAGGGCCGCCCGGTTTGCAGATGGCGCGAAAGGTAGATGCGCGGCGACGCGGCCAGCGGCAGCCATTGATCGCCCTGCGGATAATACAAACGCTCCCAGGGCAGGCGGTGCAGCGCGGGCAGGGCAGGGTCGAAGTTCAACATCAGGCGCAATCCGCGCTCACGCGCCGCCGCCAGAGCAACCGCAAACTGATTGGACAGGTTGCCCGGGAATAAAGCCTGATAGAGCGCCTGCCCGGTCTCCTGCGGCGCGGTCTTCCAGCCGTTTTGAAGCGCCCCGATCCGCGCGATCAGCCCGTCCAGGTCCAATTGGCCGCTGTCGCCGCTGCCGTCCGGCAGAATCAGGCGGATCCGGCCGGGCTGATCCGCGCCCTGGTTCAGAACCTCGACCGTGAGCGGATCGGGGGAAAAGCCAAGCATGCGAGCACCCCCAATTTACGACTCAACGCCCGGCCATGAAATTGATCAGGGTCGGTTTGGGTTTCGCTGAAGGTCCAAAAGAGACTCCACCTGCCTTGGCAGGTTGAACTGGCACCACCGCTGCAAAGCCCTTGAGGATCAATGGCGCGGTGATGCCCACATTGATCGCCAGCCAGGGATTATCCGCCTTGACGCCCTGAATCAACACCAGGCCACCCCCCGCCAGCACCATCAGGACCGTAACCACCCAGTAGAATGGGCTGCGCAGGTAGGTCGGCAGGTTGGGGCTCTCACGCATGGCGTACCATTTCAGCAATTCGCCCAACACGCCGCCAATGACGCCGAATAAAAAGCTCATTCCCATGGTTTTTCTCCTCGGGTCGACCCGAAATTAAAACGCAAAGAACATCTTTTGCAGATCGCTGTCTCCGGCCGTTCCGTCTTCGATTTTGCCGCGCAGCGCCTCGGCTTGAAGTTCTGGCGAAGCCGGCGGGGTGACTTCGAACGGGAAGGGTCGCGGCGCGGGCAGAGTCTCGGGCAAGTCACAGGCGCCGGTGCGGATCAGATCCAGTGCCGCGCGGATGACAGAATTGGTTCCAGGCAGTTCGCGGTGAATCACCTGGGTGTAATAGGTCGTCGCGCCCGGCAGGACTGCCGACCACAAAGGCACGGTGCCGTCTCCGGAATCGGGTCCGCTGGCCTGACGCAGGGGTTGCAGGCGCGGCACATCGTTGTTGAACTGCAGTTCGACCGCCACGAGGGTGTCGATGTTGGCGCCGGCGATGACATGAATGGGTATTTGCGGTTCTGATCCCGCCAGGGCTTTGTGCAGCCCGCGCGCCGCGTCAAGATATTTTTGTTGAATTTCATCGATGCGCCACTCGGCGGCGCGGTACAGGTCGAAATTGACCGGGTAGCTGCGCCCGTCCGGAAAGAATTCGGGCGGCGCGGGCAGCAACTGGTAGACGCTCGGCAGGCAGAAAACCAGTTTGCGCATTTCGTTCTGTGCGTTGAGTTTGTCCACCGTTGCCATCATCGAATTGCCGTTGATCAGGTTGTCCACCGCATTGGCCGCGCCGAAATTGGGCGTGCCGAGCATGATCAAACGCGCGACATGCAGTTCGGCATGGCGCGGGTAGCGAGCCAGATAGCTGCGGGCGACCAGTCCGCCCATGCTGTGCGCTACCAGATTGAATTTGCGCTGCGCGACTCCGCCCGCCCAGTGATCGATCGAATTGCGCAATATATCCGCGTTGGTTTCGATCGGCCGCCGCCAGTCGTACGGGAACTCATGCAGGTTGGTCTGGCGGTTGAACTGCAGGCCGGTCTTGAGATAGGCCAGCTTTTCCAATCCGATCGGCACCACCTCCACCTCGGAGGCTTCGTCATTGTCGCCGTTCGAATTCAGACGCAAAAACCGCCCGTTGCCCTGCAGAAAGAGCAACGGGTTGACCCATATCAGCGTGGTGACGCCGCGAATACTGGCCAGCGTGGAACCCATGATGCCGGGGATCAACACCACCTCGTCCCGGGGTCCGGCCGGCGGCGGCGCGAAGGAAATATTCTGAATTTCGGCCACGGTATCGGCTCCCAATAGTTGCGTGACCGTTTCCTGATCTTCGCCGCGGACGATTTGCTCTTCGATTTCGGCCAGGGAAAGAGTCGACCAGCGGTGTAACAAATCATTGGTGTCCAAAGCTGCGCTCCTTTCGTCACACTACGGATAAACGGCAAACCCTTCGACTGTAAAATCAATAATTATTTACTTATTATATCTATTTTATTAATATAGCACGGCAACTCACAATTACAATCGGCATTTGGGCTGTGAATTCCTCCGGGAAGGATCGGGGGAGGATAAAAACAATACCAAAGCCTGATCTCACCCCGGCTCAACCATGCTAGAATGACTCGCATTCGTCGATCGACTGGATCAGGACATCCAGAAATAAAAATCAAAAGGAATTTCAAACATGGGTCGAGTATTCCTCGAAACGCCGCGCTTTCAGATCAGGGCATGGGAACTGAGCGACGCCGAAGAGCTTTGTAAAATCATGTCCGACAGCCGCGTGCATACCTATACGGGCGATCAACCCTGGTCGCTGGATCGGACGATTGGATACATCCGGCTCAATCAGAAGTTAAATTTCGAGTCGCTCGCAGTCTTTCACGCAGCTTGCGTGCTCAAAGAGAATCATTCCATCATTGGGTTGACGGGCTTGAACCCCTACCTGCCCGGGCAACCCGAAATCGAATGGCAGTTTGGCGTGCCCTTCTGGGAAAAAGGCTATGCCACCGAGATCGGAAAAGCCGTCATTCAGGCTGCCTTTGCAACCACGGATATCGACTCCATCTACGGCATGGTGAATCCGCAGAACAAGGCTTCCATGCGGGTCATGGAAAAGATCGGCATGACCTGCCTGGGTCTGCGCGAGTTCCGCGGCGAACAGGATATGTTCTATCTTTTCAAAAGGCCACTTACCTAAAGTTCGACCGGCAGCCACTGGCAAGCCGTTCCATGAAACATTCGAACCTGTAATCAGGCGGGCAGGTTTTCAGAAATGGCTAAGCCGCTTTCAAAAACCAGGCCGCCGCCCAACCGCGCTCGCCCTTGGAATTCTCGCCGTAGATCCACTGCTCCGGCTGGCCGATCTTCAAACGCGCGGCGGCCAGGTCTGGTTCCAGCACGTTCAACACCTCGTTGGCGAACAATCCGCTCACCCGGGGTGAATTGACGCTGGGCTGCTTCCGCAGGTTGAGATCGGCGCTTGCGATCACCCTGAGCCCTACCTGCCCGGGTCCCCGCGGGGCCTGGGTACGCACCAGCCAGGCGGCGACGTACCCTTCCAATCCGGCCGGCGTGCGCACGTTCAGCCATTGTTCCGCCTGGCCGATTTTCGCGCGCGCCAGATCGGTGTCGCCCAGCACGGCCAGCGCATCGCTGCCGAGGACCACCGCCAGAATGTTATCCTGGGTGGAAGGCCGCGCTCGCAGATTGACCCATTCGATGGGATAGACCGTCAGGCCACTCGCGGGTGCGCTCTGGCCGGTGGCGCGCGCCAGCCAGGCTGCCACAAAACCACGCTGGCCCTTCTCGGTCTCCACCTGGATCCATTCATTTTTCCTGCCCAGCTTTTCGCGCGCCAGGCCGGCATCCCCCAACACGGTCAGGGGATCGTTCAGCGTCAGCATGGCCAGCAGCTCGAAACCCGTGCCCGGTCCGGCGCGCAGGTTGAGCTGGTCGAACGGATAGATCACCAGATCGCTGGGCGGAAAAGCCTGCCGCGTGTCCTGCAAAAACCAGGCCGCCGCGTAACCGGCCTGCCCGCTGGCGGTGAGCACCGCCAGCCATTCGCCTTGCCGGCCGATCTTCGGGCGCCCTTCAGCGGCATTGCCCAACACCTGAAGCCGTTCACCCGCCGGCAGCACTGCGATACCCTCGGCGTCCGTCGACGGCCCGCGGCGCAGGTAGAGCTCGATGGTCGTGAACACCTCCACGCCGCCCGGCGGCGGGAACGGCCCGACCCCGGGTTCCGGTTCGACGGCCGGGCTGTCCTTGAGATACGGCCACGGGTCGACGACCCCGGCCGGGTAACCTTTCGCCCCTTCGCCTTCGATCTTCAGCGTCAGGTGCAGGTGTGAACCGCGCGAGTTGCCGGTGTTATCCGCATTGCCGATCCATTCGCCGGCCGCCACGTGCTGCCCCACCCCGACCCGGATTTCCGAGAGGTGCGCGTAAACGGTGTGCACGGTCTTGCCGGCAATGCGGTGGCGGATGCGAATGTGGCGCCCGTACGGGTGATTCTTCGGAAAGCCCGCCTGGTACACCTCACCATCTGCGGCGGCATAGATGTTCGCGCCGGAAGGAGCGTACAGATCCAGGCCCTCGTGACCCGGCAGGCCGAAGCCCCGATAACTTTCCGGGTTTTCGCCGAAATACTGGTTCACGCGGCGACTGTCGACCGGCCAGCGCAGCCGGAATGCCGGCGCGGTTTCGGCGGCAAAGGCCAGCGCCTGCTCCGGCCAGAGCTGCCGGGGTGGATTGGGACTCGGCTTGAAGGGAATCACCAGCAGGCCGAGCAGTGCGGCGCTGCCATAAGTCAGCCCACCGCCGGCAAGGGATGCAACCAGGTGCTGCGTGGCGCCCGGATGGTTGGGATCGTACAGATTGAAATGGAACTGGCTCGGACTCTCCTGGTGCTCATAGCCCACCGCAACCCCGAAATGGCTGGCAGCCTGGCCAGCCTGCGTGCCCGAAAAGAGCAGCGCCAGCACGACCGGCTTTCCTTTATCGAGCTGGCGGCGCAACTTGAGGATCTCGCGTTGCAGCAGGCGTTTGCCGCGCTCGCCATCCACAAGCAGCAACTCCATGATCTTCAGGATCGTTTCCGGCTTCAGGCTGTCAAGATGGCGTCCGCGCAGGTAAACCTGCAGGCCTTCGTCGGCCACGGCCGGCGGGCGCTGCCCGGCCTGAAAATAATCCAGCGCGGCGAAGCACATGCCGCCGCACAAGCCATCGCTGACCGCGTTTACATCGACCGACCCGCCCAGCGGCAGGTCGTAATGCAGCGGCAGGCGCACATCGAAAGCGTTCGCAAACGGAAAGCCATGCGTGTGGGGCAGGAAATCGGTCTGCACCAAAGCCATCGGTCACCTCCAGGGGGATCGCTGAACCGTTCCAGTCCTATTTATTATACATATAACAGGTAAACAATTAATAAATTTTGGAGGATTAGCCACAGAGGCCGCAGAGAACACAGAGGGAAAAGAAAGGGGAAGAAGAGAGAAATGAAGAATATTTCTTCTTGAAAAAATCCCCGCAAACTTTACATTTATATCTTTTTCATCACATTATAAAAAAACTCTGTAACCTTCATGGTTCAGAGTTTTCTTCTTCTCTTCTCTTTCAACTCTCTTATCCCTCTGTGAACTCTATGATCTCTGTGGCCGGTATTCTTCTACTTCCCCGCCTGAGGCCAATCGATCTTCAAATACTTGGTATAACCATGTTTCTCCACACCGTACACCCGCCCAAACGAAGGCTCGCTGCAGCCGGCCTGATCCACCACCGTTGCCGTCGTTTCATATGCGCCGATCGGCACGAAGGTCAGCTTGCCGTCCCGGCAGACCCAGGTTTCCAGCAGGTAAGGTTCCTGCTCCGAATCGTCGCCGGCGATCAACACCATCGGCGCCCAGGTAATGGTCACCTCGTCACCCTTGCGCGTGGCAGTCACATAATCCAGTGCATCATAACGCGTCGACCAGGGCCGCTTGACGGTCAGCGGGTCGACCGGCTGCACCTGGTTGATGTCGCCTTGCACGTCCATCCACTCCAGGTTCATCCAGCACGGGTTGTCGCCGCCGATGGCCTGCACTTCAATGTACCCGGTATCGGCGATATAGCCGATGATGTCCAGGCGGTTGCCCTTCAGCAGGCCGTATTTGTACAGGTAAGCCTTGGACGGGCCGTAGAAGCAGCTCACGTGCTCCTGGTTGACGATCCCGCGCAGCACCACGTAGGTTGGGATGGGCGTAAGGGTGGCGGTGGGAGTCGGCGTTTCCGTCGCCGTCGCAGTGAGCGTCGCTGTCCCGGTCGGGGCCGGCGATGCCGTATCGGTCGGCGAGGGCAGTTCAGTGGGCGCGGCCGTCGGTTGTTCGGTTGGGATGGGCGGTGTGGCGGAACAGGCTGCCAGCGTCGCCAGCAGCGTCAAAGCAAGCAACACAGATCGAAATCGCATCATTATTCTCTCTGCATCACGGCCAGGGGATGGCCACCGGCTCGGAGAAGCCGTGTTTTTCGACGGTGCGGATCTCGCCCTTGGAGGGCTGACTGCACCCCGAATCGTCCTGGACCGTATAAGTGGTGGTGTATTGGTCCGGGAAGGAGACCGTCCACCACAGGTAAGCGCCGTTCTGGCACACCCAGGCTTCGATGAAATAACCGCGATCCTTGTCCTCGGTCATCACCATGCGGCTCCAGGTGATGGTCACCTGGTTGCCGTTGCGCGAAGCCTGCACGCCGCGCGGCGGACCGTACTGGTTGGAACCGACTTTCATCAGGTCCGGCGTGGTGTAAAGGATGGTCGTGATATCGCCGGTCACATCGATGACGGAAGGCGCCACCCAGCAGGCATAGGCCAGTTTTTCGAACTTGATCTGAAGCCAGTTGCTGTAGAGGAAGCGTCCCCACACCACGCCCTTATCGCCGGCATACAGATCCGCCGCGTGCAGGTAGGCCTTGGACGGGCCGTAACGGCAGTGCGCAGTCTGGTTCACGACCACATCCGGGAAGTCGAAGGTCGGCGAGGGGGTGATGCTGGGCGTGAGGGTGATGGTCGGGGTGGGGGTGATGCTGGGCGTGAGCGTGATCGTCGGCGTAAGTGTGAGCGTGTCGCTTGGCTCGGGCGTCGCCGTAAGGGTCGCAGTGGGCGGAAGCGCTGTGGCAGTCGGCGCGGGCTGCGCCGCGCCGCATGCGCTGAGCAAGAAGGCCAGCACAATCAGGCTGAGGGGGATTGTTTTCCACATGAGGAAATTCTAGCATATTCGGACAAAACAATCCGAATTTTTACAGAAGTGAAAGCAATAGCGATTTTCCCTTACCGTCTTCTTCGCAGCAGGAATCCCAGCAACCCGGCAAACAGCCCAAACGCCGCGCCGAAAGCAATGGCCTGGACGGTTGACATTTGCACCTTGACGTTCTGGCCCAGTTCGGCCTGCGGGGTGAGCAGGACGGCAATGGTGCTGTTCTCGACTTTAGCCTTCCGGCTGTAAAGGATGCCGGTCGAGCTGTTCTGCAGGTCGATGCCGGCACCGGCGACCAGGATGCCGCCCCCGCTGTTTTTCATCTCGATCCCGGCGCCCGCGACGACCGCCTGGCTGAAGCTGTTCTCGACCTGCGCGCCCTGGCCGGCGACGACGGCGCCGCAGGCCGAATCGGTGATGCTGGCGCTGCCCTCGGCCTGCACGGCGCCGATCAGGCTGTCCGTGATATGGGCATCCCGCGCCGCGACGTGATCGGCTGTGCCATGGATTTCATCGATCGGTTCGGTGGGTGCGATACTCTCATTCGTTTCATCCGTCATGGAAATCCTCCGTCTGGCAATGATTACTGTAATTTTATCCGCTTTTGGTTCTGAAGAGATACCAATATCTCGCCGGGAATCGAAAACCGGCGGCGCGCTCAGGGCAGTAAAGCGACGAAATCCTGCGCCGACGCGAAGTAGGGCGCATCGTTCTCGATATTCTCCTTGCGTCCGCGCATGAAATCTGCGCACCACGCATCCAGGTGATTCAAATCCAGGCTGCGGTGGATGGCGATGTACAGATCGATTTCGCGCAGCTTAAGGAAATACGGGATCTGCGCCAGCCAGAAAGGCTCGATCGAATTTTCGAGCCGGTAACCCGACAGGAATTCCGCCAGAAAATTGCGCCCGAACTCCCAATCTTTTTGCGTACAGTGCAGGGGCAGGACGTAGAAAAGCGCCATGGCGATATCGTAAGCATACCAGCCGTACAGGCAGTCGTCGAAATCGAAGAGCGTGATCTTGCCGTCCTGTACGAAGAAATTTCCGCCGTGCGCGTCCTGATGGATCAACCCGTACACGTCCGGCGTGGTGGGCAGGGTGTGCAGATAGGCCAGCAATTCGTCATATTTGCGGATGACCGTTTCCTCACCGGCCGGCAGGTAGCGCCGGGCGAAACCTTCCAGGTCGGCGAAAATTTCGGGGCGCCGGATGTCCGGGTCTGGCACACGGTAATCCCTGGCCAGGGCATGCATCCGGCCCAGCATCCGCCCGAGCGTCGCGGGCAGCCCGTCAGTCCAGTCCTCGCGGCGCGGCGGGCGGCCGGGCGCCTTTTCGAAAGTCACTGCGGAGAACACCGATCCGTCTGCGGCCGGGATGACCTCCACCAGTCGGCCGCCGGTCGATGGCAGCGCGCGCGGTACACTCACGCCGTGATTCGCCAGGGTGTTGATCCAATCGATTTCACCCGCGATCATCTGCGGTTTGCGGTGCAGGCTGTGAACGATGCGCAGGATGCGAGGTTGTTTTTCGACCTGGATTTCATAGATGAAGTTCTCGAATCCATCCAGGGCAACGACCTCCTCCGGGCATCCGTCAAAACGTTGCAGGGCTTCGTGAAGAATGGCGTCGCTGAAAAGCGCGCGGCTGTGTTTATCCATTCGGGTATCTCCATAATTAAGGCTGTGATCGTGAAACCAACGCGGGCGATTTGAATTATAGACCGGATGCCGGAGGAAAAGGTCTAGTTTAAACTCTATCCTTTTTGTTCAATTTTCTCTTTGGATGGTTGTTATAATAAAAGGTCGTTTTATCCTCTTGATCTTTATGCCGAACCTTTGGATGGATTGGAGAAGAACCATGGCGCTGATTCGAATGGATCATTTAGCGGAAAATCTCAAGGTCAACCTGCCGCTCTATATTATCGTTCCCGAGCCGGGCGCCATGCGTGGCATTCCGGTGCGCGAGCGCAAGGTGCTTTACCTGCTGCACGGGCTGAGCGACGACGCCAGTGCCTGGTCGCGCTTCTCCACGATCGAAATCCTTGCCAGACGGTACGGGTTGGTGGTAGTCATGCCCTCGGTGGGACGCAGTTTCTACATCGATCAACCCAACGGGCAGGCTTATTTTACCTACCTGACCCAGGAACTGCCGCGTTACCTGGAAGACGTGTTTGGCATCCAACCCGGGCGGGAGAAAACGCTCATCGCCGGACTCTCGATGGGCGGCTACGGCGCGTTCAAGGCCGCGCTGCTGCGCCCGGAACGTTATTTTGCGGCGGCCAGCTTCTCGGGCGTGCTGTCGATGGATATCTGGGCCGCCCATGCCAGCGACCAGCGCCAGACGGAGTTCGAGCTTCTGTTCGGCGACCTGAACCGGCTGCCCGGCAGCGAGCACGACCCGTCTGTCTGGCTGGAACGCGCGGCGCAGAACAAATCCGTCTTACCCCGGCTGTTCGCCGCCTGCGGCAGACAGGACGATCTCCTCCCGACAAACCTGCAATTCAAGTCCCGCTGCCAATCGTTGGGCGTGGCGCTGGATTATCACGAAGAAGACGGCCGCCACGATTGGCCCTTCTGGGATCGGCAGATCCAGCGCTTCCTGGGCATGGTGCTCGAGCCGGAAGAATAGGATTTTTCATCGAATCGCCCCTCACCAGACCGGCAGGATTAGTGATCCGGCGCCAGGTAGGCGATGGCGTGGTTTTTATCGCCGTCAAAATAAATTTCCATGTGCGTATCCGGGCGGTAGGACGCCACCTCGACCAGGCGGATCACCTCCGCCACCCCAGGGCTGGCGCTGATCAGTTCGGGCAGGTGGTTGGGACCTTTCTCGAAGAAATCCCGGTTGAAGAAGGTGCGCTCTTCACCCAACTGAATGGCCAGCGGATAGATCTGGGCTTCCATCAAATCCTGGAAGAAATGCGTGCCAAAGGACGAATCCAGGGCCGAACCGCCGCCGGTGCCGGATAGTTCGATCATCGCGCCGGCATTGAACACATCTGCGTAATTGACGAAGACGCCCAGGTCGTGGTTGGTCGTCCCCCAGCGCCCCGGCCCGACGCAGATGAATGTCTTGGCACCCAGCAGGTGATTGAGCTGCGAGATGATACGGGTCAGCTCCGCGCGTTCAGCGTCGCCGGGCAGGGCAAAGTATTTTTGCGGGTCGACGTAAATGGCGTAGCGCACATTCGGCAGATAGCCCTGCGGGACCATGAAATGGGTGGAGAAAATGATGTCCTCGGGTTTCAAATTCGCCGGCACCACGTCCGGCAGCACCAGCATCAACTGGCTCTGCGGACGGCACTGCAGCAGGGTGATCTGAACGGGGCACACCGGCAAAGGCGGGTCCGGAATCCGGACCGTGAATTCGACGTCCACCGGCGTCCGGTAGTGCTCCTCCAGGATTTTCAGTGCGCGCGACAGATTCCTGGCAAACGGCGTCCGGCGCAGCAGTTCGTCGTAGGTGATCGCGGCCCGGGGCAGTTCATCGCTCATCACCCGCGAACGCGGCGTCGAATAATAACCGTCGTTTTCGATCTGGACCAGGTACTTGAGCGGCGGATAATTTGAATCCAGCAGCTCTTTGACGGGCAGGGTTTTGAACGTGTTTTCCTGCAGGTCGATGACATCCACGAATTTCTGCGAATAATAGCGGATGGCCTGCGGGTCGTCGTCCGGCTGGAGTGTCGGGTGGCTGAGGGCGATCAGGCGCGGGTAATCGTTGCCGCCGCGTTCGACGGCGTGCGTCCCCAACCCCCACACCAGGCGCGCGAAGCCGTCCTCGCGCCGAATCTGCGGCGCCCAACGGAACAGGTTGTGGCTGAACGCCACCCCGGCCCCAAAGGGCAGGTAATAATGCCCGCACGCCTGCCCCTGCACCTCCTGGATGATCACCGCCATGCGCTCATCGTAATCCTGCAAGCCCTTGCTGCGCCGGTAGAGCAGCGCATCCGGGTTCAATGTGCTGGCATAGGTCCTGGCGATGGCGGTCGTCAGGGCGCGCAGGTTTTCCTCCGACGTCCCCTGGTTGGGGCAGAAGAAGCTTTCATATTTTCCGGCGAACGAGGTGCCGTAGCTGTCCTCAAGCTGGCTGGAGGAACGCACGATGAGCGGTTTGGGGCCCATTTCGGCCAGGATTTCCTTCAGCCGTTCGACAACTTCGGGCGGAAAATGCCCGGCGGCAAACTGCTCGCAGATGAGCGGATACTCGCTGTAGATCTTCTCTTCGGGTTTGTATTTCTGGTTGTTCCAGTGCATCAGGCCGTTCATCGCCATGAAGATATAGATCAAATCCGAACCCAGGAAGTAGGAGGTCGGAATGACGATCGACTCGCGTAACGCTTCGTCGGCGACTTCGCGCAGGATGCGCCCGGCAAAGACCAGCCCGGCCGCTTTCCCGCCGATCTTGCCGCTGCTGATGCGGTGCTGGTAAACCTCGAACAGGTCGCCGATGGTCAGCCAGTCCTTGGCGACGTTGATGTAGGCCAACTGGTCGCTGACCAGGCGCCGGATCAGGGTGACTTTCAACTCGCGCAGGTGCGGTTCGAGCATCTGGCGTTCGCCGGGCGGCATCTTTTCGATGGCGAAGGCCCGTTCGAACAGGACCGATTCGGGCGTCAGCTCCAGCGTCAGCGTGGTCGGCGCGCCACCCAGGCCGGCGCTGCTGAGGCCGCCCTCAGGCCCTATTTCCAGATCAGAACGCTTCCAGACCTGCATGGAGCGCAGGAAGGGCTGGCTGACCACCAATCCATAGCCGCGTCCTTCGAAAACCTCGCGGTCATCGACCATTTGCATGTCCAGGTTGAAGCAGGCCGGCTGGGAGTTCGGGCAACCCAGCTCGCGGCGCGCCCCGCACAGGGCAGTCTCCAGCGTGGCGTTCAATGAAGTCAGGGCGGCGCTCTTGCGGTCCACCCACGCAATCAGGTTGATGCCGCTCTGGCGCGAGGGCAGGTGAACGCTGGCTGCCGCTGGATTGTGCAGGGCCGGCTCCGGTTCGTACTTGACCACCGCCTTCAGGTTCCTGTCCACCTGGCTCAGGTAACGGACGAGATGGATGATCAGATGGTTGGTGAATACCCGGCAAACGTCGCAGCGCCCCTGGTGAAGCATCTCCAACACCTGGGCGGTATTGCCCGAATAACTCTGGTCAGCGCAATCGGTGATTGCCGCATGCACCAGCGAATCAGCCAGCGATTGTTCCACGGAAGCATCAGCCATCGGGTCCTTCCATCTCAATCCAACGGATTGGTGCGGAATCAAATGCCTGAGACAGTGGTCCGGCCAGGCCCGAATTACTTGTGGCCGTTTCCACCGCCTTTTCCGGCCGTATATCCATTTTCCCAGATGGGCAGCGGGCGGTCGTAACCAACCAGTTTCAGCCCGGTCAGGGCGGCGGTGTTGAGGTCCATGGCACGCAGGTCCTCGGGCGACAGCTCTTTGATGCTGACGTGCCCGGAGAGCATGGTCAGAATCTTGACTTCCTCACTACAGGCATGGATGAAATTCGCCAGGCGCTGGCCGCCTTCGACCGGATCCAGCCGGCTGCGGAATTCAGCCTTCTGGCTGGTGATGCCGTACGGGCAGTTGCCCTTGTGACAGGCGTAGCATACCCGGCAGCCCAGGGCAATCTCGGCCGCCGAGCCGAAACCGACCGCGTCCGCGCCCAGCGCCAGCGCCTTGTAGGCGTCCAAACCGTTGCGGATGCCGCCCAGAGCGATCAGCTTCACCTTGTGGTGCACGCCGTAATCCTGGAGCGCCTGAACCGCGGGTGGAATGCAGGCGATGGTCGGGATGCCGACGCCCTGCGTCACCACATCCGGCGAGCAGCCCGTCCCGCCGACCAGGCCGTCCAGGCTGATCGCATCCGCACCGGCCTCGATGCAGGCCGCCACGTCGGCGTAGGGGCGCGACGGACCCAGCTTGAACAGGATGGGGCGTTGATTGTCGGTCACATCCCGGATGAAGGCCACCATGTGCTTGATATCGTCCAGGGTCTGCACATCGTAGTAACGGCACGGGCTGAGCGCATCCGAACCGACCGGCACGCCGCGCACGCGGGAGACTTCTTCGGTCACCTTGGCTCCCAGCAGGTGGCCGCCCATGCCGGGTTTCGCGCCTTGCCCGATCTTCACTTCGACGGCGTCGCCGGCGTTCAGGTAATCGGCTGAAACGCCCCAGCGCCCGGTGGACCACTGGATGATCAAATAACCTCCCGGCTCCCAGGCCCGCCTGGCCATCTTCGAATCGCTGAAACCGCGCGCAAGCCAGGCTTCCTCGGGCACCAGCCCGCCCTCGCCGGTGTTGGTGGCAATGCCGGTCTGGGCAGCGGCGATGGCCAGGGCCAGCTTGGCTTCCTTGCTCAGCGCGCCAAACGACATGGCCGGCCACAGGAAGGGCTGCTTGAGCACCATGGGCTGCTCGCAGGTGTCCTCGCCGATCACAACCTGCATGTCGCATTCCTCGCGATATTTATCCCGCGGCGATGCGCTGGCGATCTGGCTGGGCACGACGGTGATCATATCGAAGTTGGGGGTCTGGCCGGCGGTGCCGAACCCGCGCAGCAGGTAATCGCCCGTTTGGGCTTTGTAGTGGATCTCCTCCACGGTCGAGAAGGTCCACGGATAGCGCGTGAAATATTCCGGTTCGGCGGGATTGATGCGAATGGCATTCGCCGGGCAGAATTCGGCGCAAATGCGGCAGCCGACGCAGGCGTTGAAGTTTTGCACGTTCATCTCGCCGCTGGTCAGGTCGAGAGCGTAAACGCCGTGCGGGCAGACGTCCGCGCAGGTGGCGCACTTGCCCGGCATGCGCGCGTTGACGCAGGTTTCCCGGTTGATGCTGACACAAAAGGCTCCCACGATAGGCATGTTATCCTCCAGTTCTCATCGAGCGATCCAATTTTCCCGGTCGGCTCGCAGCGTTTAGTGATAAAACGGTTTCTCTGAGGCGGCGACGATCTTCTTGAAATGAGCCGCATCCGCCTGGATGCCGTAATGCTCGAAGTAGCCCTGCAGTTTGGCAACGTCTTCCTCGCTCATCGGGACCAGCCGGGTGTTGTGTCCCAGGGAGCGGTATTCGCCGCCCAGGTAGATCGAACCGCGGATCAGGTAATTGGCGAAGTTCTCTCCGGCGTTCCCGATCACGATCAGGTCGCCCTTGAGCATGTACGTGCCGACCTCGTCGCCCACGTCCCCGTTGACGATGATGACGGCGCCCTTGTTCATGGTTCCGGTGAAGTCGCCGGCGTTGCCGTGAATGAGGACGGTTCCGCCATAGCAGTACTGCGCGGCGCCGTAGCCCACATTGCCCTGGATGATGACCGTGCCGGCGGTCATGTTATCGGCCAGATAATTCCCCGAATCCCGGGTCACCCGGATGGTCGCCCCGGCGTTGAGCACGCCCAGGTAATCGCCGGCGTCTCCCTCGATCACGACTTCGCCGTGCTTCAGTCCGGCCGCCAGGCCGTGCAGGTGGCTGGCGTTGTTCAGGGTGAGCGGGGTGCCGTTGACGCCCGCGCGCAGGTAGGAATTTACCTCATGCAGGCTTTGGGTTTTTACATCTTTTGTGGTCATGGAACCTCTCCTGTGTCGGGGGATCAGCAACCCGTGCAGCCGCGCGGGAAGGCTTCGACTGCGCCGGGGCGGACTGGCGTGCGGTACAGGCGGATGAACTGCTGAATGGCGTCAGCGCGTTTCTTAGGGTCGACCAGTCCATCCAGCATCAGGATTTCGAGATCCTTGAAGGCCTGGGCGCGTTCGCGGCGGTCTTTTTCGCTAGCGGCGGCTTCCAGAGCCTGCACATCCACCTCTGGCGAGGTCTCCAGCAGGCCCATCTGGACGGCGTTGCGCGTGAAAACAGCTCCGGCCTGCGAGCGCACAATCAGCGTGGAGGTTCCGGCCGGCGCGCCCAACGTGCCGATGGCCAGGTCCGCCGATTCGCCCAGGTAATCGTCGCACTTGCCGCAGCCCGGGCGCGTGAAGCTTTCAGCCTGCTGGCGCTGGATGGTGCGCACGCTGCCGTCCCACAAGGTCGCCTGCAGCCACTGCCGGTCCGGTGAAATCTCCAGCCGGCGGACCTGATCGCGCGAGACGTTCATGCGTTTGACCAGCACCTCGTCGATCATCTCCGGCCTGTAGATCCCGGTGCAGAATACGGCCACACTCAGGCGGATGGCCTTCTGATACGGTTTGAGAAGCTCGTTGGTCGAGCTGCGTAATTTTCGAATCGCCTGGGCTGAACAGGGCGTGCCGATCACGGCAATGTTTTCCATCTTCTGCTCGAAGACGGCCTCGTTCAGGGCGTCGAAAATGGGCGCCCACAGGTACTGGGGGCCGATCGTATCGACGATCTGTTCGACCGTGCTGCCGATGCGCGCCACTGGTTCCAGGTTCCAGCGATCCAGATCGAGCATGATCATGCCGTCCAGCAGTCCGGCGCTGCGCCCGGCGCTGATCACGGCCCGGGCGATATCGTTCGGCGCGCCCGAGAAAACCGGCCCGCGCGCGTGCGCGGATTGGATCGATTGGGCCTCGATGGGCAGCCAGTGCTCCAGGCGCGGACAGACTTCCTCGCAGAATTTGCGGCAGAATGTGCAACTGTCCAGGGTCGTTTTGGACAGCCCGAGGTTTTTGGTGCGCATCTGGCGCACGGGATGGGTTTCCTCCCCCCAGGCCAGAACCTGCTTCGAACAGGCAGCCACGCACATGCCGCACCCCGAGCAGTTATCCAGGTCCCAAACTTCGGTTTCCAAGCGTTTTACCATTCCATCCTCCTCGTCCATGAACCTTACGGCGAAGTTCTCCTCTACCGGGAAATCACCGGCATGTGCACGCCGGTGGGCATCTGTCCACGATCCGCCATCTCGGTATCGATCTGGCGTCGGAATTCTTCCAGAACTGCCGAGAACTTTTCGCCGTCCTGAACGCTGAAAAATTCAAGGCGCAGGCGGCGCGGATCGATGCCGTGCTGGGCCAGTTCCGCGTGCAGCATCTCGACCCGTTCGCGGGCGTACAGGTTGCCCATGCCGTAATGGCATTCGCCCGGTTTGCAGGCCCCCAGCAGGACGCCGTCGGCGCCGTTCAGGAAGGCCCACAGGATATGAAACGGGTCGAAGCGCGCCGAACAATTCATGCGCAGGATGCGGGCATTCTCGGGGAAGGTGATCTTGCGGTGTCCGGCGGATTCAGCTGCCCCATACGCGCTCCACTCGCAGGCCAGCACCAGCAGTTTGGACTGGCCGGGTTCGAAATGAGCCTCATCCAGAGCCGCCGTGATCTGGGCCGGAATTTCCAGGTTGTCCCAGCCCGGCAGGCGGATGGCCTTCACCGGGCAGACCACCACGCAGTTGCCGCAGCCGATGCACAGCAGTTCGTCGATCGTCGAGAGCGAAAGGATGCCGTCGCGGCGTTCGAGGTGGACGGCGTTGGCCGGACAGACCTGCGGGCAGTTGCCGCAGCCCGTGCAAAGCCCGGCGTCGATTTCCGCGATCGGCGAATCCACCCGGATGGCGTCCTGGTTCAGGAAGCGCAGGGCGCGCGCGCCGGTCAGGTAGGCCTGGAAGAGCGCTTCGGCGGTATCGGCGGGCTGCTGGGCGCTGCCCAATACGTAGAGTCCCGGGTCGGCATAGCTGCCCGGGCGCAGCCGGATGCGCGGCTCGGCCAGGAAGCCGTATTCATCCAGGGGCAGTCCCAGCAGGGTCGACAGCATGCGCGTGCTCTCTGCCGGGACGAGCGGCATGCTCAAGACCGCCTGGTCGTACGGGATGCGCACCGGTTCGCGGGTCAGAATATCCTGGATGTCGATGGTCTTGTCACCGATCACCGGAGCCGCTTTCTGGCCGTAACGGAAGAAGGTCACGCCCAGCCGGCGCGCCTGGACCAGTTCGGCTTCCTGGCTGCCGCCGATGCCCGAAAGGTAAAGTTCCCGGAACAGGACGGTGACGTTCGCCTCCGGATCGAGCTGCTTGACGCGAATGGCCTGCTGCAGTCCGATATTGCAGCACACCCTGGAGCAGTGGCTGAGCTGGCTTTCTTCGGCGCACAGGATGAAGACCACGTCCTTCAATCCCAGGCCCTCGCCGCGCTGCGCAGCGGCCTTCAGTTCGCCCCCGAACTCGGCCTGGGTTTTGACCCGCGCCCGGTCGAACCAGTGCCCGCTGCCCAGCGCCTTGGGCCGGGATGCGTTGGCGACGATGATGGCGCCGGCCGCGATGCTGGTGGTCTGGCCGCCGGAGTCCACCTCGACCTCATAATCACCCGGATGCCCGCGAACGGAAATCAGCCGTCCATCCTCGAGCAGGCGGATGCGCGGATGATTCTGCGCGGCCTGAAGCCGCTCGCGCGCCAATCCCTGGGCATCGTCCTCGCGCTCATCCTCCTTCAGAATCAGCAGCGTAACCGGGATGTCCTTTTCCGCCAGCGCCAGCCCCACGCTCACACCCCGCAGGCCGCCGCCAATCACCAGCGCGCTCCTTTGCACCTTGCCGTAGCGCGGCAGCGCCGCCTGGGTGGTGCCGAGTCGCGCCGCACCCATTTCGATAATGCTGGAGGCTTTGCGCAGGGCAGCTTGCGGATCGTCCTCGAAGAATTGGGTCGCATCCCGGATGTTGGAGACCATCAGATAACCCGGGTCCAGGCCGGCTTCGCGAACGGCGTTCCGGAAGAGTTTTTCGACCAGGCGCGGCGCGCAGCCTGCGATCAGGACGCGCTCCAGATTCTGCTCGCGAATGGCCCGGCGCAGGCGTTCCTGCCCGTCCCGGCTGCACGGGAAGGCCTCGTGATGGACGTAGACCACGCCCGGCAGGGCGGCGGTCTGGCGTTGCAAGGCTTCCGGATCGAGCCGCCCGCTGAGGATGGCGCCGCATTCGCACAGGATCACCCCCACCCGCGGCGGTTCCGGGGCAGCGCTCTGAGATACGAGTTCTTCTTCTGCCATGCTCCCTCCTAAGCCTTCGGTTCGTCCGGTTCGGCCGGCGTGCGCAGCAGGGCCGTCAGATCCTGCACAAAATTGGGCCGCAAATCGACCTCGCCGCTGGCCCGGTAATAACCGCGCCGGTAGCCCTCCAGGGTCGGCTCAACGTTATGAGCCCCGGCGACCTCCTCGAATTTGAATGCTCCCGTCGGGCAGATCAGGACGCAGGTCCCGCAGCCGATACAGCGCGAAGAAGCCAGTTGGAAAGGCGCGCTGACCTTCTTGGCCATGCCGCGCTCGATCAGGCTGATGGCGGCCACGCCGACAATCTCCTTGCAGGCCCGCACACACAGCCCGCACAGGACGCAGGCGTTTTCTTCGGCCAGTCGGAAGCGCACCTCCTGCACGCCCAGTTCGGCGGCCAGTTCGCGAATCTCGGGCACCTGCCCGGCGCCGGCCAGCAGAAGTTCGGCCGTCATGCGCCGGCTCTTCTGCACCAGCTCGGTGTTCGTGCGCACCACCTGCCCTTCCTCGCACGGGTAGACGCAGGCCGCCACCAGGCGCGGCGGGCGCTGCGGCAGGTCCAGCTCCACCATGCACAGGCGGCAGGCGCCGTACGGTTCGAGGGCCGGATGGTAGCACAGCGTGGGAATGGGGATGCCGTGTTCGCGGCAGGCCTCCAGCAGGGTGCGCCCTTCCGTCATCCGGATGGATTTATCATCGATCGTCAAAGAGATCATGCTCTCTCCTTACGCCACGCTCACAGCGCCGAATTTGCACAGGTTCAGGCAGACCCCGCAGCGCGTGCAGCGTGCCGGATCGATGCTGTGCGGTTTCTGTTTCTCGCCCTGGATGGCGCTTCCGCTGCAGTTGCGCAGGCAGACCATGCAGCCCGTGCAGCGCTGCGGATCGATGGAATAGGTGATCAGCGCCTTGCAGACTTTGGCCGGGCAGCGCTTTTCATAAATATGAGCCTCGTATTCATCCCGGAAGTAGCGCAGCGTCGACAGCACCGGGTTCGGCGCGGTCTGGCCCAGGGCGCACAGCGACGACCGCTGGATATGCGCTGCCAGCTCGGCCAGGTAATCCAGGTCTGCGGGTTCACCCTGCCCATTGCAGATTTTCGTCAGCGTTTCGAGCATGGCCTTGGTGCCGATCCGGCAGGGGACGCACTTGCCGCACGATTCCTGCTGGGTGAAGGTCATAAAGTAGCGCGCGAAATCGACCATGCAGGTATCTTCATCCGCCACCACCAGCCCGCCCGAACCGACGATGGCGCCCAATGAGGTCAGCGATTCGTAATCCATCCGCACGTTCAGGTGCTCGGCCGGCAGACAGCCCCCGGACGGCCCGCCGATCTGGGCGGCCTTGAAGGCCTTGCCCCTCGGGATGCCGCCGCCGATATCGAAGATCAGTTCGCGCAGGGTGATGCCCATCGGCACTTCCACCAGGCCGGTATTGTTGATCTTGCCGACGACCGAAAAGATCAGCGTGCCCTTGCTTTTTTCGGTGCCGATGCTGGCATACCAGTCCGCGCCCTGGCGCAGGATGATGGGCACCGCCGCCCAGGTCTTGACGTTATTGATGTTGGTGGGTTTGCCCCACAGGCCTTCTTCGGCCGGATACGGCGGGCGCGGGCGAGGTTCCCCAATGCGCCCCTCGATGGAGGCCATCAACGCCGTCTCCTCACCGCACACGAAGGCGCCCGCTCCCAGGCGCACGCTCAGGTTGAAGTCGAAGCCGCTGCCCAGGATATTCCTGCCCAGCAGTCCCAAATCCTCGGCCTGATGAATGGCCTGGCGCAGGTTCTTGACCGCCAGCGGGTATTCGGCGCGGATGTAAACGAAACCCTGGTGGATTCCCATGGCGTAAGCGCCGATCAGCATGCCTTCGATGACCGAGTGCGGGTTGCCCTCCATCACCGAGCGGTCCATGTAAGCGCCCGGGTCGCCCTCATCCGCGTTGCACACGATGTAACCGGCGCCGGTCTTTAGCACGTTGGCGCGGCACAGCGCCCATTTGACGCCGGTGGTGAAGCCGGCCCCACCCCGCCCGCGCAGGCCGGCCGAACGCACGGCGGCGATCACTTCCTCCGGCGTGAGCGTGGTCAACGCCTTCACCAGTGCCGAATAACCGCCCGCGGCAATGTACTCGTCGATCCGGGCCGGGTCGAGGTTGCCGTTCTTTTCCAGGATGAGGCGTTTCTGATGTTTGTAGAAAGGCACCTCGTCTTCGTGGGTGATCTTTTGGCCGGTCAGCGGGTCGACGTACAGCAGGCGTTCGATGACCCGCCCCGCCTGCAGGGTCTCCGAGACGATCTCCGGCACGTCCTCGACCCGGACGTGTGAATAAAAAATCCCCTGCGGGCGAATCACCACCAGGGGACCTCTTTCGCAAAAACCGTGGCAGCCGGTCACTTTCACATCGTAGGCCAGGGTTGCATCCATTCCCTGGCGGGCCAGTTCGGCCTTGAAAGCCTCCCACACCTTCTCGCTGCCGTACACCCGGCACCCCGTGCCACCGCAAACGGTGACCAGGGGACGCTGCGGGTCGTTTTCGGCCGCCTTCGAATGCTGCCACTGCTGAAATTCCGGGACGGTTTGCAGGCGGTTCATGCCTTCACCTCCGCTCGCAGGATCGTCTTCAGCAGTTGGTCGGCTTTCTGGACGTTCATCTGGCCGGAATATTCGCCATCCGTCACCACGATCGGCCCCAGCGCGCACGCGCCCAGGCAGTTGACCGTCTCCAGCGTAAACAGGTGATCGCGCGAAGTTTCGCCGGGTTCGATGCCCAGCTTGGTCTGGATGCGATCCAGCACCTGCGGGCTGCCGCGCACGTGGCAGGCGGTGCCCATGCACACCTGCAGGCAGTGTTTGCCCTTGGGTTTCAGACTGAAGGCGTTGTAGAAGGTGGCAACGGAGTAGATCTGCGACAGCGGCACGCCGAAGCGGTCGCTGGCCAGGATGATGGCCTCGGAAGGCAGGAAGTTGTAGCGCGCCTGGATGGCCTCGAGCGCGGCAATCAACGAGCCTTCGCCGAAGGCTTCCTGGTTGATGATCTGATCGATTTCATCGATTGAAATATCCATCCGTACTTTGCTCCTTTGGTTGCTCGAGAAGAAATACGGATATTAAGTTCATCCCCCTGAACCGGTAATGCCGAGGAATCTGTCACTTAAAGGGTACATTTTTTACATAAAGAATTGGAAAAGAAATACGATCCCTGCATAAAGATTACGTGAAAAAAAGCAGAATCCGTTTTCTTTGTTGTGGTCGACCTGCGCGCCTGCACCCGGAACGGCATCGACCATTTTCTTCGTAGCGGTCGGCCTGCGTGCCGACCCAACCCGCGTGGGCGGATGCCCGGATTTCGGCAATGCCCCATCCTTATCGTGGGTTGACCTTCGTGCCTGCACCCGGTACGGGGGTCGACCATTTTCTTCGTAGCGGTCGACCTATGTGTCGACCCAACCCGTATGGACCCATACGTCAAAGGATGGCAAGGCATCCCTCCCAACCTGGTTACGCGTGCCCACAGGGCGTCGATCCGACCGACGCCCAAAGAGCGGACACGCTCCCCTTCGGGGACAGGCGGTTCGCAACTACAGGGATCGCATAGGCTATCCGCAGCTACAGGATTATTCTTCCCTGGGTGTGACCAGCGAATACCCGACGCCCGGGCAACGGATGATCAAATTCGGGTGTGAAGGATCGATTTCGATTTTCTTGCGCAGATTGTAGATAAACGCGCGCAGGTACTCGGTATCGTTTGCGTAATCCTGGCCCCAGACGGAGGTCAGGAGCTGCTCGTGGGTCATGACCTGGTCGTGGTGTTGGGCCAGTTTGATCAGCAGATTGAATTCGATCGGTGTAAGGTGAACTTCTGCGCCATCCACACTCACGCGATGGTTGGCCGGCTGGATGCGCAGCCGGCCCAGGTGAAGATCAGTCAGGCCTTCGGCCGGTTGAGTCACCTGCGCACGTTTGAGCAGCGCGCGCACCCTGGCCACCAATTCTTTCGAATTGAAAGGCTTGGTGACGTAATCATCTGCGCCGGCATCGAATCCGCTAATTTTGTCGGCGTCCCGAACCTTGGCGGTCAACATAATGATGGGCACGGAGGAAAACTCGCGGATCTCCCGGCAGATCGCGTACCCATCCATGGAGCCCGGAAACATGATGTCCAGAATGATCAGGTCCGGCTGCTCGAGGGCCACCTGGCCGGCGGCCTGTTCGGGGCTGAGGCAGGTCAGCACCTTGAACCCGGTGGACGTAAACACGTTGCACAACAAGCGCACCAGTTTGCGTTCATCATCCACGATCAAGATTCGGCCGGGGTTGTTCATCGCGGATTTCCTATTCCGGCTCGCACGGGTCGAAATCGTCGGTGTTCTGCGCAGCCAGCGGCGCAAGCGGCCCGGTGTTGATCTTCAGGATCGGCAGCGAGAAGAATACGGTCGTCCCCTGGCCCAGTTTGCTGTCCGCCCAGATGCGCCCGCCGTGGACTTCGACGATGGCGCGCGCGATGGGCAGTCCCAGGCCCGTCCCCGGGATGCAGCGGGTATGGTTGTTGCGCACCCGGTAATATTTCTCGAAAATGGGGATCAAATCCTCGGGTGAAATGCCGATGCCCTGGTCGGCTATGCTGACGACGACATCCTCCTTGCGAACCTCGGCATGGATGACGATCAGGCCGCCGTTGGGCGAATATTTGACGGCGTTGTCCAGAATATTCCGAAAGACCTGTTTGATCCAGCGTGAATCGGCATTGACCAGCGGCAGCCCGGAGGACAGGTCGAGGATCAGGCGATGGCCGCTCGTCTGGCGTTGGATTTCATCCGCCACCTGGCGCGCAATCGTCTCCAGGCGCAGCGGCTGGGCTTCGATGCTGAGCTGGTTCACGTCGATCAGGGAAGATTCCAGGATGCTCTTGATCATGGACTGCATGCTGTCGCACTCTTCGTCGATCAGATGCAGGTATTCATTGATCTGATTGTTCTCCCACTTGACTTCGTCCATCAACAGCATGGTCGCGTAGCCCTTGATGGTGGTCAGGGGCATGCGTAGCTCGTGCGAGAGCGTGGCGATCAATTCCGAGCGCAATTGCTCCGCCTCGCGGGTCTGGCGGATGAGATCGGCTTTGGCGACCTGGCGCGAATAATCGATGGCGATCGCCATCAGGTCGGCCATGGATTGGAGAAACGGGATCTCCTCGGGATGGAACTGATGGCCTTCGCTGAGACTTTCCAGCACCAGCACGCCGAACTTCTGCGCGACCACGGAGATGGGCACGGCGATGGTGCAGGTGGTCTTGAAATCATGCCCGACCGCGCGTGACAGGATGGAATAATTGCCCGGCCGCATGTTCTCCATCTCACGCTCCACGTCCTGGCGCGAGTTCAGGAGCATCGCGACGCCTTCCTCAAACACCCGGCCGGTGATCGATTCGCCAGCCCGTAATCCGATGCGTTTTACCCCCACCGGGTCGCAGCCATAACTGGCCCACGGCCGGAACAACCCCGAGGATTGGTCCCAGATCATCACCACCCCAAAATCGGCCTGGCCGATGACCGGGAAGACTTTCTCGAGGATGGCATTTAGAATATTGGAAAGCGGAATGGGTTGTTTTAAAACCCGGGCAGCCTCGGCGAGTGTCTGATACTCGCGAGCGGCTTGAATGTCCGTCATTTCGCCAGTCGATCGCATAAATAGCTTTCCCGAGAGTTGAGAAGCGGAATGGATCTATTTTGGCGTTCGAACGATGAATCCGCAAATCATGTAATCATCAGCGGATTCGATACATTTTGTCTCTTTAAGGTAGCAGACATGAGGGTTTTTGTCAATCGGGACACGGATGGCGTGGTGTTCGAAAGCCTTTCACAGAGATTATTTTGGATACAAAAACCGTGTCCAGGTAGAATCAGTCTTTTTACTGGTAATATTACGATCTACAAGAGATTCGATTCATGGATCTTTCAGCGGCAAAACTTTCAACTACGTTGATCCTTATGAATGCCCAGAATTTCCTTCCGGATCTTGCGGTTTTGCTGCATACGCCCAGTCACAATCGCGCTGAATTTATTGTCCTGGAGACAACTCCGCGCTGAGAGAGAATCATAAAATAAATGAAATAGGCTCATTCATGATCCAACAACTTCACTGGGGCGAGATCCAGCAGAAACGTTTCTCAGCGCCTGACACAATGTTCGCGAACACCGGGCGATGGCTATATGTCATCGGCGACATTGATGGCAATTTTCGTCCAAGAAGCAACCCTTATGACCTGTACGCCTTTGGCAAACCGCAAGTCGGCGATCCATTGGCGAATCGCCTCCAGGGTGTTTGGGCACAACCGGTAAAGGCGCTAAATGGGTACACTTTTATCATCGAGAGCGTCGATGATATTTGGCCGCTTGTCGATGCCGAACGCTTCACCCAGACCTTTGCAGACGTTCAGTTTGAGTATCGCCGGGGAGCGCTGACAGCCTTCCGAACTGATTTCGTGCCAAAGGATCGCCCGGCACTTTTTACAACCCTCACCATGCGCAATGATGGAACCCGGCCCATCGATGTTTGGGTGAAATTCTTCGCTTACTTTGACTTGCGAGACGCGCAATTCACAACACTTGGTGATCAGCCAAACCATGGTGAGACGGTCCAGGTGAAAGGGGAGAGACTGGTCGCCCGTGCGCTGCGACTACCCAAAAAGTGGGCGATTGCAATTGGAGGTGCAGTACAATCCGCAGAAGTCAGGGTTACTACCGGCCAGGACGGTCACCCCGTCGGGGTGATGAAATACGCCGCCCACCTGGAACCAGGCGCGGTGCAGGCCTGGACGATTGCAGTAGTGGTGGAAATGGAGTCGGGAGCTGCCCGCGCCCTGAAGAATCTAGAGGATTGGCTACCATTACGGGAGTCCCTGCTGGCCGAGAAGCAGGCACAATATGCCGATTTATTGACTTGCGGTCCGCGTTTTCACAGTCCAGACGCACATTTTAATGCTGCCTTTGATCTTGCCCGCGCAAACTTGCAAATGCTCGAAGCTGAATCCCGGGCGTTGGGACGTTTCTTCTACGCCGGGTTACAGACTTTTCCCTTTTGGTTCAGCGCTGATGGGTCCTATGACATCCAGGGTTTATTGGCAGCCAGGTTTGTTCAGTCTGGTAAAAACCACCTCCAGATCGGGGCAAAGTTCGATTTGTTAGGCAGCGTACCGCACCAACGTTCGCCCTCCGGCGCGATCGCGGTGAATGGCAATGCGGCCGAAACCCCTCTCTGGGTTATTTCCCTGTGGGAAGCTTATCGCTGGACCGGAGACCGGGCATTTCTCGAATCGGTCTACCCGAATGCTGTTCAAGGACTACTGGAATACACACTTGGCAAGCTTGACCCCAGTGCTGACGGTTACCCCTCCGGATCAGGGCTGATCGAGCGAGAAGACATGGGCGCGAAGAAACTGGATAGCGCAGCTTACACTTGGGCAGCGCTGCGCGCATTAGAGAATATGGCGAGTGCGATGGGCGACACAGCCACAGAAATGCGCGCCCGTACCCGCAAAGACAGGCTGGCTACTGGATTTGATGCTGCGTGGTGGAATCCAGCAGAAAATTGCTATTCCATGTCGCTGAATGAATCGGACAATTCTCAGCAACCTGTGCCACACTGGGCAGTAATCGTGCCGCTGGAAGTCGGGCTCGCCTCTCCAGAGCACGCGGCTACCACCTTCACTACCTTGCAAGCAAAGTATATGAATCAATGGGGGCTAAAACACACCGTTGGCAGCGATGAACGAGTGTGGACTCTCCCAACCGCCACACTCAGTCGGGCTGCTTATCGGTATGGGCAGGCTGAGCTCGGTTTCCAGATGCTGCAACAATTGTCCACCACACTCGATTACGGCAGTATTGGCATGTTTCACGAATTGATCCCGGACGGTTTGAGTTTTCTGCAATTATGGTCGGGAGCGACCTTCTTGCGCGGAACGGTGGAGGATTTAATGGGGGTACAGGTACGAGCTGATCTGCATGCTGTCAGGGTCGCGCCGCAATTACCTGTCGATTGGGAGATGGCCGAACTTGAAAAGCTGAACTTCGGCGGGCATACGATTACAGTAGATGTGACCCGCACGAGGCTGACCGTGAATCACCTTTCCGGCCCAGACCCGCTGACCGTCACATACCAGTCTCCGGACGGAAGCGAACGATCAATGGTTGTCGAGGCAGGTAACAAAGTGCAATGGTAAGAATAATTTCCACCATTATTAATGGGTGCCTTCGATTGTTAAAAAATTTCTACCTATACGGCCACTAGAACAGCGGCCGGGGGTGGTTCTTTCATGCTAATCGCGGAGGCCGGACAGCTTTCTTCGCAGAAACCGCACCCGATACAGGTTTCTTTGGTCTGCAGGAATGGATAGGACGGTTTCAGGCCGTCTTTGGGAACCTGGTGCTCAGCCAGGTTGATCGAACCGGTCGGGCAGGCCGTGATGCAAATGCAGCATTCCACGCAGCTCGAATACTTCCAGACCGGTTTCAACCAGCGCGCCGGCGGGATGCGTTCCGCCAATTGTCCTTTGGCATCCAGGACCGCCTGGCTGGGGCAAATCCGGCCGCAGGCGCCGCACTCGATGCACAGGCTGGGATCGATAACGTGCTCCTGCTTCCGCTCTCCCCGGATGGCATTCACCGGGCACTTACGGGCGCAGGCCGTGCACCCGGTACAGGTTTCGATGATCGAAAACGGCATAGTGAGTCCTCCCCTCGTAAATCAAGGCCCCAACGAATTAGAATGCCTGCAAATCTTCCACCGGCGGCTGGCCGGTCTTTTCATCCCACCCCATGGCGCGCCAGTATTGTGGGACCAATTTCTCCAACGGCACGCTTCTGCCGCCGTTTGCGCCGTCCAACAGCGGCGGCCGGCCCAGGATGCGGTCGTTCATTTTGTGCAGCAGGTCCGCGCCCTGCCGGGCATTGAAGGCCTGGCGCAAGGTTTGAACTCTGCGCCCAATTTCCATATATTCTTCAGGTGTCTTTTTCCAACCGGTGGCGGCGTTCAACCATTCGAAGATCGGGATGCGCTGCACGCCGATGAACGCCCCAAACAGGCATAGCCCCGCGCCGTCCATGATCATTTTGAACTGGCTGTTCGCGGCTGCCATGGCAGCATTTTCGCGGCTGGGCCGGTATTTTTGGGACTTGGGATAGAAACGCCAGGATGGACGGGGGACGCCCTTGACCCGGCTCCACAATTGGAACATCTCGTAGTACAGGATGGAGCCAATGGTGTGCCGGCCCGGCGTGGGTTCGACGGCGTAATGCAGGCCAAAACCGGGATCGTTGCGGGCATCGTGCATGGCCGGTTCCTGCCCGCCGGAATGGACTGCAAAGCGCTCCGAGTCGCGCCCGATGCGCTCGGCCGCAAGCTTCGAACCATCTGCCAGCACCGCGCCCAATCCCTGGCGGGCGATCATCAGGTCGAGAAGGGCCAGGATGGCATCGGTGTTGCCCCAGCGCAGTTCGAGTCCGCCGGTATCTTCCAGCGTCAGAATGCCGTTCTCGAAGCACTCAATGGCGAAGGCCAGCGTTCCGCCGGCCGAAATGCTGTCCATGCCGGCCCGGTTCAACTTTTCGTTCATGATGAAGAGTGAATCCAGGTCGGTGTTCATCAACAGCCCGCCCAGGGCCAGCACGGTTTCGTATTCCGGTTTATGAGTCTCCCCGCCCTTCGAATCCAGCTTGCAAATACCGCCGCAGCCGACCGGGCAGGAATAACAATGGTATTTCATCTCCTCGCGCAGGCTGAAACGATCCGGGTTGATCGGCGCATGCATCCTGGGGTTGAAATCCACGTCGCTGCCGCCGCTGTTGCGCAGGGGAGCGTCGCCGGTCTCGATCGAAAACTCATTCATGGAGACCGTGCCCCACTTCTTGAGCAGGACCTTGTAGAGCATGCCGTCCTGACGCATGGCCAGCGGCATGATGCGCATCAGCACGCCCAGCAAACGCATCCCATACCCGTTGAGGAAAGGCGGTTGGAAACGCGCGAACTTCAAGAAACGACCGCTCAGGCGCTTCATCTCAGCCGGGTCCGCCACCGGAATGGGGTGCGAACCGCTCAGCGCCACGGCTTTCAATTTCTTCGAGCCCATCACGGCACCCAGACCGCTGCGGGCGGCCATGCGTCCCTGGTCGTTGACGATTCCGGCGATCAGCGAGCATTTCTCGCCGGCCCCGCCGATGCAGGCCACGTGAATACCCTTGCGGGGGGACTGGCTTTTGATCCGGTTTTCGGTTTCGCGCGAGTCCATGCCCCACAGCTCAGATGCATCCCGCAGTTCGGCGTGGGCGTGATCCACATACAGATAGACCGGCTTGGGGCTGATGCCGCTGAAGAAGATGCCATCGTAGCCGCACTGCTTGATGGCGGGCGACAGCGTTCCGCCGCAATTGGCGTCCCCCCAGGTGCCGGTCAGCGGGCTCTTCGCCGCAGCCAGCCAGCGCCCGGTCATCAGCGAACCCGTGCCGGTCAACAGGCCGGGGACGAAGGCCAGGATATTGTCCGGGCCAAGCGCGTCCGCACCGGCCGGAATGCGCTGGTAGAGATAATAAGCCGCCAGCCCCACGCCCGCGAGGTAATTTTCATAAACCTTCTCGGGAACGGCCTCCTCAGAACAAGTCCCGTGGGTCAAATCGACCCATAGAATCTTACCGGTTACACCTTTGATCATGGGCTCTTTACCTTTTATCCCGCACACGGATTATTCGTAGGCTTTTTCGAGAATCTTCAGCGCCGCCGGAACGGTCAATTCCATGGCGTTCATCATGGCCGAAGCGTCGTTGATCGCCAGTTGGGCGATGCGTTCCATTTTATCCCATCCCACCCCGGCTTCCTTCAAAGTCCGCGGCAGTCCGCAGAGTTCGAAAAGATCGTCCTTCAGGCGCTTCACTTCCGCGATGGTCTGAGCCGGGCGTTCGGCCGCCGGCGTCGCGGCGTAGATTTCAGGCCCGGCCAGCGGCAGCAGCATCTCGCCGATGCCCTCCGCGCAGCGCGGCAGGTTGAACTCCAGCCCGAAGGGCAGGAAGATGTTCATGGCGATACCGTGCGGGATATGCCCCACCGCGCCGGTGGCGTGTCCCATGGAATGCACGCAGCCCACCATGGAATTCGAAAATGCCGTGCCGGCCATCGTGCTGGCGTTGGCCAATGCTAGGCGGCCGTCCTGATCCTGCGGGTGGGCGGTCACCCTGCGCAGATTGCGCCCGACCAGTCGAATCGCCTGAAAGGCATAGGCATCGCTCATCGGATTCTTCTGGATGCTGATATAGGACTCCATGGCGTGCGTCAACGCGTCCATGCCGGTGGCGGCCGTCAACTTGGGAGGCAGGGTCAGGGTCATGCGCGAATCCAGAATGGCCGCGCGCGGCAGCAGGAACTCGGAGACGAACAGCATCTTCACGCCCTTTTCGGGGTCGGCGATGACCGCCGAGTTGGTGGCTTCGGAACCCGTGCCGGAGGTGGTGGGCACCGTATAGAAGGGGCGCAGCGGTCCGGCCAGTGTTTCGGCGCCGCGGAAATCGCGCACATCGTCCCCACCGTGCGTGACCAGGATGTTCACGCCCTTGGCCGTGTCGATCACCGACCCGCCGCCCACGGCGATCAGGCAGTCGCATTTCTTGTCACGGTACACCCCGGCCAGGTCGTTCACGATCAGGGTCGAGGATTCGGGCGGGGTTTGATCGTAAAACGCGCCGATGGTGATGCCGCTCTCGGCAAACGCGTCCAGCACCACGTTTGACAGGCCGGCTCTGGCCACGCCTGGGTCGGTGATGATCATCGGGTGAGCGACGCCGGCCTGCACCAGTTCGGCCGGCAGGTTGTTCAGGGCCTTGTGCCCGGAAATGATTTTGACCGGGAAGGAGAATTCATAGTAATTGGGCAGCATTTTATTTTCCTCGAGGTTACAGGCCAAAAAGAAGACCCAGCGTATACGTTTTGATGCGCAGGCCGTGTTTGCGAAGTAAAGGAATGGGCGGCAGTTCTTTCATCAGGCGCCTGGCCAGGAAAGCCGGGAACAGATAGGATTCGGCAATATTCAACACGCGCACCACCGAAACGGTGTTGGAGAGGTCGCCGCGCGCGCACATGGCATGCTGGGCGTAAGCCACATCGATGCCCTGCTGGCCGGTGAACATGGCAAAGGCGCCGTCGACATTCTTGATGTAGATCACCACGTCCGCCTGCGCTTCCGGGACCCGGCTGCCGCGATAGATCAGGCGGCCGCCCTCCCCGCGCGTGACGGCCAGGCTGCCGCCGTCCGGGCGGATGACCATCATCAAGGTCAGGTTTTCCGGCCAGGTGCTGACCTCCTGCTGCACCAGCGGGTCGCTGTGCGAAAGCGATTGGAGCGCCCGCCCCAACACAAACAGGACGATCTGATTGATGGCCCTTTTGAAGGGTTTCCGGCGGGGAGGAATATCGGGGAAGTTGTGTGCGTCCATTCAATGCTCCCAGGTGAAAGGAATCGGGGTTGTGAATCGGTGTGGGTTTATTTTTCAGCGGCCGATGTAGACAGGTGAGTGACGATCGCCTCGATGGGAATGCTCTTATTCCCCAAAACAGCCTGCAGAATCAGGCCGTCCAGACAGGAGATGACGATCATCGCCAGAACCTCCTGATCGCCGTTCGCCGGGAATACCCGGCTGAGACCGGTGCGGATCACTTCGGTCCATTCCTGATATTTCTCAAGAAAACGGTCTTTCAAATTGCCGTTTTCGGTCAGCGCCTGTTCGATCAAATAGTGGTGCAGTTTGCTGCGCAGTTCATCTTCGATGATCGTATGAAAAACATGGCTGAAGATTTCGTTCGCGGTGAGCGCATCGTGTACCTCATCGACCCAGGCATTCAAAGTCCGGGTCGTCTGATCGAAGTACTGATCGGTGACATCAAAGATCAAATCCGCCTTGGTGGCATAGTAATAAAACAGGGTACCCTTGCTGATGCCCACCGTTCGAGCGATATCGGCCAGCGAGGTACTGTCTACCCCTTTTTCCGTGATCAAAAGGCGCGCAGCGTTCACAATTTCAAGGCGGAGTTGGGGGTCGCGGCGGGTAACTGCGCACATGCGAATTTCCCTTTGAGTAAGATTTTTTACAGTCAGTCGGTCAGTCGACTGACTGACATAATCAGTATATAGAAAACAATGCCCGAAGTCAATATCCTTTTTCGATCGAAATCCGGATTACCGGCTGGTGTTCTCCAGGTAGGCCGCAATCGGGAACCCGGAAAGGCTTGGGATCCAGAACGAAATCAACCGGTAGGCCAGGACCACAACCACCGCGGTGGCATCCGGTATGCCCAGGCTGGCGTAAAGCCCGGCCATACTGCTCTCGACCACCCCGACCCCACCCGGCAGAATAAAGGCCAGCCTGCCCAGCAGCAGGGGCAGCGCGTAACCCGAAAGCAAAACGCCGAGGCTGATTTGAACCCCGGCGGCGATGAACAGGAAGTAAAGCGTGAGCAGATCGAAGAAGACATTCAGGAAGGCGCCCAACATCAACCGGTGCCATTTGCCCATCCGCAATTCATCCCAGGCTGAGAATATATTTTCCATCCCCTTTCGGACGGCTGCCTGCGGATTGGGCCGGTGAAGCAATTTCGCAATTCCAAGGGACAGGCCAAGAATCACGCGGGAAACCTGGTTGCGAAAATGACTCGCCAGTAACGTGCCCAGGATGACCAGCCCCAGAAATGCGATGGTGATGCTGAAGCCGATCACCTGGATTTCCGTCAGCCCGTGCACGAGAATCAGGTGAGCCAGCCCGAAGATCGAAAATAAGACCAGCATGAGGCTGGTGAAAAGAGAAGGCAGCAGGCTCGCCAGGGTTGCGCCCGCCACGTTGGTGTTCTTATGACCCGACCAGCGGAAAATGGCCGCCGAACTGCCCACCGAACCACCCGCCACCAGCGCGACGCTGGCCGATCCCAGAACGATGAGCGTGCTGCGCGTCAAAACAACGGCCTGATGCGAGATTTCGAGCATCTTTTGAAGCAGGTACCCGCTGCCCAGATAGCTCAGGCCCTGCGTCACAAAAGCCAGGCCAACCGCCCAGAGGAGCAGGCTCAGCAGCGTGTGAATTGAATTTTCGAGAACCGTGATTTGGGGAAGAATCAAATAGACGCCCAGCCCGAGCAGGGCCAGGGTGAGGATATTCCCCCACACCCGTCTTTTCTTCACCGGGCCAAGAATATTCTTCAATCCCCAACCTCCCAATTCATTCTACAACCCGCGTTGGAAGATTTCTGTGGATTGAACCGGCCGATATCCACCCACCGCCGTTGCATCCCCACGCCTCAGATGGCGTTCCCTTTGAACTGGCTGAGATACAGATGGTGGTAGAAGCCCTTTTTCGCCAGCAATTCCGGCTGGGTCCCCTGTTCGACGATTCCGCCGTTATTGATGACGATCACGTTGTCGGCGTCCCGAATGGTGCTCAGGCGATGCGCGATGACGAAACTGGTGCGGCCCTGCATCAGGCGCAGCAGGGATTTCTGAATGCGCGCCTCGGTTCGCGTGTCCACGCTGCTGGTGGCCTCATCCAGGATCAGGATCGCGGGATCCGCCAGGATGGCCCGAGCGATGGCCAGCAGTTGGCGCTGGCCCTGGCTGAGGTTGCTGGCGCGTTCGGACAATTGTGTCTGGTACCCCTGCGGCAATTGCCGGATGAAGTGATCGGCGTCGGCCATCTCCGCCGCCCGGATGACCTCATCGTCGCTGGCGTCCAGCCTGCCGTAGCGGATGTTCTCCATGACGGTGTCCGAGAAGAGGAAAGTATCCTGCAGCACCATCCCCAGGTGGCGGCGCAGGTCGGCCTTCCGAATTGTCCGGATGTCATGCCCGTCGATGGAAATGCCGCCGCCCTGGATTTCATAGAAACGGTTGAGGAGGTTGATGATGGTGGTCTTGCCGGCGCCGGTCGGGCCAACCAGGGCAATGGTCTGGCCGGCCTTTGCCTGGAGGGACATATCCTTGATGACCGGTTGGCCGCTGACGTAGCCAAAATTGACGTGGTCCAGGCGCACATCCCCGCGGATCGTTTCCAACGCAACCGCGTCCGGGGCATCCTGGATTTCAGGCGGGGTATCGATGATCTCGAACACCCGTTCCGCGCCGGCCAGCGCGGCCTGGATCGAGTTATACAGGTTGGCGATCTGGCGCAGCGGCGAGATGAAGTTCTGAGCGTAGTTGATGAACGTGGCGATCGTGCCCACACTCACCAGCCCCTGCAGAGCCAGAAACCCGCCCAGGCCGGCCAGCACGATGACGAAGAAGTTGCCCAGCACGCTGGTCAACGGCATCAGCAGCAGGGCATACGAGTTGGCAGATACGCCCGCCCGGAAGACGGCATCGTTCTGCTTGCGAAACGCCGCGATCACGCTTTCATTACGCCGAAAAGCCTTGATCACCTTTTCACCGCTGATGACTTCCTCAGCGATGCTGTTCAGCCCGCCCAGGCTGTTCTGCAAATCGCGGAAGCCCTTGCGGGTGTAGCGGGCCACGAACTGCGTAAACCAGAACATGATGGGAATGACCAATAGACTGGCCAGCGCCAACCAGTAGTCGAGGACGAACATAGTGATGATGATGCCGCCCATGGTCAGGATACTGGTGATCAGGGAGGTGATATTCTGGGATACGGCCTGATTGATGGCGTCGATATCATTGGTCAGACGGCTCATCAGATTCCCGGCCGGGTTCGAATCGAAAAACCGCATGGATTGGACCTGCAAATGCGCAAACAGGTCGCGGCGCAGGTTTCGAAGCGCCAGTTGTGAAAGGCGCGCCATGATCCAGTTGGATACTGCGTTGAAGACGTTGCTGAGGACATACGCCGCAAGCATCCACAGTGCCGTGGTCAGCAATCCGGCCGGATCTTTGCCGGTGATGTAGCGGTCGATGGCCACGCCCATGAGGTAAGGCCCGACCAGTCCGAGCAAGGTCGAAAGGACCACGCAAACGATCACCAGGATCAATCTCAGCCGAAATTCGGCCAGGTAAGGCCAAAGCCGCATCAGAGCCCGAGTTGGATTTTGGGCTTTTTCGATCCGGCCCAATTGGCTCGGCCGGCGTTGCAGGCTGGATCGGACATCGGAAGGTCGATTCATCTGGTTTTCTCCCCTTCCGGTCCCGAAAATCCGTTTCCAAGCTGCGATTCGTAGATTTCCTGGTAGATCGGGCTGGTCTTGATCAAATCAGCGTGTTTCCCTTCGGCCATGATCCGGCCCTTATCCAGGACGACGATTTTATCGGCGTTCAAAACGGTGCTGATGCGCTGTGCGACCACGAAAGTGGTCCGGTCGTCCTTCGTCTCATTCAAGGCATCCTGGATTTGCGTTTCCGTTTCCACATCCACCGAACTGGTGGCATCATCCAGAATCAGGATGGGCGGCCGGGTAATGATGGACCGGGCGATGGCGATGCGCTGCTTTTGGCCGCCCGAGAGGTTGGCGCCGCGTTCCTCCACGTGCGTGTCGTAGCCCTGCGGCAGGTGCAGGATGAAATCGTGCGCCTGGGCGATTTTCGCGGCCGCGATGACCTCCTCCTCGGTTGCGTCCGGTTTGCCGTAGGCAATATTTTCCCGAATGGTGCCGGAGAACAGGATCGTTTCCTGCGGAACGATGCCAATGTGAGCCAGAAGCGAATCCTCGCGCAAATCGCGGACATTCCTGTCGTCGACATTCACTTGGCCACGCGTGGCGTCGTAAAATCGAGGGATCAGGTTGATCAGGGAAGACTTACCCGCCCCGGTTGCCCCCAACAGCGCCACGGTCTGCCCGGGCTCTGCCTGTAGATTGATCCCTTCGAGCACATCGAGATTGCTGTTGCCGCGGTAATGAAAGGCGACCTCTTGAAAATCGACCTGATTCCGGGTTTGAGCAGGTAGGGCCATGGCTTTACGGGACTGAGGTACTTCAGGATCGACATCCAAAACTTCATTGATGCGTCTGGCAGACGCCAGGCCGTTTGCCCAGGTATTGGAAAGCTGCGTCATCATGATGAGCGGCGTCATCGTGGTAAGCAGGTAATTGATGAAAGCCACGATTTGGCCCAGTTGCAGACTTCCCTGGATCGCCTGCCGGCCTCCGAACCAGATGACCAGCACAACGCCGAAATTGATGAAAATGGTGAGCAAGGGGGACATGGAGGACATGTACTGCATGACCCGCACCGTTTCATCGGTCAGTTCCTCGTTGGCCGCACGGAAACGCTGCGCCTCATGATCGCCGCGCACGAACGCCTTCACCAGTCTCGCTCCGGCAATGTTCTCCTGCAGGACCGTATTCAGGCGGTCCAGCTTGAGCTGGACAATCCGGAAGAGGGGCTCCATCTTGATGCTGAAGAAAATGATGATGATCGAAGCAACCAGCAGCAAGGGAATCATGGCCGTGGCCAGGGTGCGGCTGGTGATGAACATAAGGATGATGCTGCCGATTCCCAGCAAGGGGGCCCGGGTTCCAATGCGGAGCGAAACCTGAACGAGACGTTGAACGGCGCTGGCGTCGCTGGTCAGGCGAACCATCAACTTGCCGGTGCTGAAGCGGTCCAGATCGCCGTAAGAAAGCTCCTGGATTTTGACGAAAATCGCTTCGCGAATATCCCGCGCAGTGCTTTCTCCGGTGCGCACCGAAAAGTTATTGTTCAACACCGCGACATAGGTGTTGATGACCGAGATGACCAGCATGATGGCCGAGGTTTGCAGGACGACCTGCAGGTTGTTCTGCCGGATACCCTGATCGATGATTCGTTCGACCAGGCGCGGAATCGAAAGGTCGGATACGACCATGATGAGCAGCATCACCAGGGAAATCAAGGCCAGTTTTCGATAGGGTTTTACGAAGTGTAGAATTCGTTTTACTTCATACATGATCGGTTCACCACCAGTAAGATCAGCGGGTCGATGGGTCGAGCGCTTTCTTCAAGATTTGCATGGCATCGATGACCGTTTCAAGCTCCGCATCGGAAAGCACACTCAATTTTTCGGCCATCCACGCCCGGTTCTTGATGTAGAGTTCTGCGATGAGCCGTTCTCCGCTGCCGGTCAGTTCCAACCGGACGTAGCGCCGGTCGGTTGCCCCGGGACTGCGGGAGACGAGGCCCTTTTCCACCAGCAGATCCACCGCCTGGCTGATGGCCGGCCGGCTGATCTGCTGCCGTTCCGCCAGTTCGGCCACGGAGTGCGCCCCGCGGCGGATGTGGCGTAAGATATCAAACTGGATCAGGGAGAGGTCGAAATATTGGGCCGCATTCTTCCGGGCAACGCAGCGCACACTTCCCCACACCCGCGGAATCGTATCCCAGAAACGTTCGATGGTCTTTTGAAGGTTTTCAGTTGAAGCCATGATCTGGTCCTATAATTAACTTACTTAACAGTTAATTTAATTAACTATAATCATATACATTCCGCCCGTCAAGTGTGATCTTTTCGACGGGCAATATCCTGCAGGCGAACCTGGGATGACGGCCTTCTAGGCTGCGACCGGCACGAGCAAAATTGGCCGGTGGGTGCGGGCGACGATTTGCGGCGCGACGCTGCCCGCCCACAATGCCCCCATGCCTTTCTTCCCATGTGTGGCCAGCAGGATCAGGTCTGCTTCCTGGCGGTCGGCCGCATTCACAACCTCTATCGCCGGATCGCCACGTTGGACTTCGGCGCCGGCCGCGATCCCAGCCGCCGTCAGGGCATTCACTTTCTCCTGCAGGTATTCGCAGGCCTCGTCCTCGGCGATCTCGAGCATCGCGTTGGTTGCGGCCGGCAGAAGCGTTCCGCTGGCGGCATCCTCGGCGTTGAGCGTGGAGAGCGTGGGCACGACCCGGATCAGGTGCAGTTCCGCCTCGATTTTCCGGGCGAGTTCGCCGGCCACGACCAGGCTGTAATCGTGATCCGACTCACCGTCCAGGGCCACCAACAGGCGCTTGAATTCGAGCGATTGGTATTCGGTTCCCGTTTCGGGCTGCAGTAACAGCACCGGCACCGTCCCGGCCGAAATCACCTGCTGGGGAATGCTGCCAACGACAAAATCGCGCAGCCCCCCTGCCCCGTGCGCGCACAGGATGATCAGATCCGGTTTGAATTCATGGCTGTGCTCCACAATGCTGCGCGCCACCTGGCTTTGCTCTTCGGCGTGAACGTGCGTGTTGACCTGCACGCTGGGATCAAAGAAATGGCCTTCTGCTATTTCTTTCAGATATCTACGCGCATCCTCTTCAGCCGTCAAATGCCTTTGACCGTGAATTTCCGGTGGAGCGTTTTTCTCGATCACATGCAACAGGGTCACTTCCGAACCGAGTTTCCGGCTCAACGCCGCTGCTGGAGGGATGGCCGCTTCAGCCAATCCCGAACCATCCAAAGGCACAAGGATATGTTCAAACATGATTACCCTCCAGTAAACGTGGTGTACAACAGGTAGATATTCAGGACCACGATCAGCCCGGCCACGCCGGACGCCAGGATGGTGGTTATTTTGTGATTCACCAGCGCCCCCATGATCTTCTTCTGGCTGGTGAAAATGACCAGCGGGATGATGGCAAAGGGCAGCCCAAAACTCAGCAGCACCTGGCTGATGACCAGGGTACGGCTGGGGTCCAAGCCAATGGCGATCACGATCATGGATGGCACCATGGTCACCAGGCGGCGGATCCAGACCGGAATATCCAGGTGCAGGAAGCCCTGCATAATCACCTGGCCCGCCATGGTACCCACTGAAGCGCTGGAAAGTCCCGAAGCCAGCAGCGAGATCGCAAAGACGCTCTGGGCCGCTTTTCCCAGCAACGGTTCGAGCGTCTTGTACGCTTCCTGAATGCTTCCGACGTTCGTCAATCCCTGGCTGTGAAATGCCGAAGCCGCCATGATGAGCATGGCGCCGTTAATCAGGCTGGCGACACTCATCGCGATGAGCACGTCCGCGAGCTCGAACCGGAACAAACGTTTGAGCTGGGCCGGCTTCTTGACCTTGACCCGCCCCTGCATCAGGGCGCTGTGCAGGAATATGGCATGCGGCATCACGGTTGCCCCCAGAATACCTGTCGCCAGAATCACGCTTTCGGGACCTTTCAAGGTAGGCACGACCGCGTGGTAGAGCACATTCCCCCAATCCGGCTTGTCGATGATGGTTTCGATGACGTAGCTGACCGCCACCACGCCGACCATGGCCGAAATGACCGCCTCGAGCGGCCGGAATCCCTTGCGTTCCAATCCAAGGATCAAGAAGGTGGTAATGCCGGTCAGAATTCCCGCCAGCCAGAGTGGAATGTGCAGCAGGAGATTGAATCCAATGGCCGCGCCCAAAAACTCGGCCAGGTCGGTGGCCATGGCGACCAGCTCCATCAGCACCCATAAAAACTTGACGAATCCGGGCCGGAAGTGTTTGCGGCATTGTTCGGCCAGGTTCAATCCAGTGGCAATTCCCAGTTTTGCCGACAGGGTCTGGATCAGGATCGCCATCAGATTGCTGGCGACGATGACCCACAACAGGGTGTACCCGAACTCGGCCCCGCCGGCGATGTTCGTGGCAAAGTTGCCGGGATCCACATAGGCTACGCTGGCAATGAAGGCCGGCCCCAGAAAAGGAAGCAGGCTGGCAAATCGGCCCTTTTTGCTCTTCCCGCGTAATACAGCCTGGGCGGCCTTTACGGTGCGGTCATCACTGGATGTCATTGCGGTAGGCTTTGGTTTACTTGCCATGCTCTCCCCTTTTTGATCAAAAAAGGTGTATTTAGGTATGATATTAATCTTTTTAACCTTGGCAAGTCAAGGGCTGAAGGGCTTTGTTTTTTTGAGGTTCAGGAGGTCCGTCAATAAGGAAAGGGTTCGGCGGTCCCCTGGCAAATCAGGCACTGCGCCCCAATGCGACGCCCGATTGGGAGATGTGATACAATTCAAAAGTTCCAGGCAGTTCTAAACAATTTCATCCCCCAGACATCGACATCGACATGCTACTTTTCTTCCAGCATCTATTTAAACGATTCCTTTCCCAGCTGCTCACATTTTTCATCATCACCGCTTTGCTGTATGCCACCGCGATGTTGACCCCGGTAAAATCCCGGGCGACTCTCTATCTGCCGCCGCGCGTGAGCGAAAAGACTTATGATACTGTGATCGCAAACATCATCGAAAAGTATCACCTGGACGCCCCTTATCCGGTGCAATATTATTTTTGGATGGTCAGTCTGTTCCAGGGCAACTGGGGCTACAGCCCGACGCTCAACGAGGAGGTCTTCAGCGCCATCCTGCAGAGGGCCCCGGCGACCGCCGAATTGATCCTGCTGTCGATCCTGGTCTATATTCCGCTTGGCATCATCAGCGGCGTCATCGCCGGTCACCGTAAAAACAGGCCTTCCGATCATCTCTTCCGATTTTCCGCCTTCACCGCCACGTCGCTGCCGCCCTTTATCCTGGCCATCCTCATGATGGCGATATTCTATATCAACCTGCACTGGTTCGCCCCCGAGCGGTTCAGTTCGCAATATTATTCCTACCTGCATTCCGACCAGTTCCACGGGCTGACCGGGTTCATGATTCTGGACGGTCTGCTCAACGGCCGGCCGGATATCAGTCTGGATGCCCTGCGCCACCTGGTCATGCCGGTCATCACCCTGGCGCTGGCCCAATGGGCCACGTTGGGACGCATCACGCGCGCCACGATGATCGAAGAAGCCAACCAGGATTACGTCATGGCGGCCCGGGCGCGCGGCGTCACCGAACGCAGCATCGTCTGGCAGCACATGCTGCGCAACGCCATATCCCCCGCCTTTTCCAGCAGCATGGTCTCAGCCGCCTCCCTGCTGACCGGCGTCTTCGTCTCGGAAATCATCTTCAATTATCCGGGCATCTCGTATATCGCCGTGCAAAGCATGGGAGGTATTCCGGATGCGCCGGCTTCTTTGGGGTTTGCCGTTTTCAGCGTGATCCTCGTTCTGATCCTGATGAGCATTCTGGATCTGGTCCAGTACAGCCTGGATCCACGCCTGCGAGAGAAGGCCTGATATGAGGATAGCGCGCATTTTCTTCTCACGCTGGCAAAACTGGCTGGGGATGCTGCTGGTCCTCGCCTTCATCGGAATGGCAATTGCCGCCCCGCTGTTATCCCCCGTCGATTCCCGCAATCCGGGCCCGATGAAGGTGGTCGGATCGAACACGGATCTCCGCCCCCATCCGCCCAGCCCCGAGGCGCCCCTTGGCACCCTGCCCCGACAGATCAGCGTCTATCACGGCCTGGTATGGGGCGCCCGTTCGGCGCTTTTCTTTGGCCTGACCATAACCCTCATTTGCGCGGTTATCGGAGTGTTGATCGGCGCCGTCAGCGGGTATTTCGGCGGTTTTCTGAATAGCTTCCTGATGCGCATGACGGATGCATTTCTGGCTTTTCCGGTCATTGCCGGTGTCGTTTTGATCCAGCAATTGATCACCATCGCTATCGACAATATGGGAATCCAATACTCCCTAACGGGCATTTATGTATATATGGTAAACGGCTTACCGTACGAGGTACCCGCAGGTATCAAGGCCACTTTTGATCTGTTACTGAAGATCGATTCCGTCGCCATTGCCCTGATTCTCTTTTCCTGGATGCCGTACGCGCGCGTCATGAACACGACCGTTCTGCGCCTCAAGGACGTCGATTACGTCCAGGCCGCCAAAACTTCAGGCGACCGGCCTTCCCGCATCATCGTCCGCCACCTGATCCCGAACGCCATCGCCCCCATGATCGTCCTGGCAGCCCGGGACATTGGCAGCATGGTCGTTCTTCAGGCGACCTTCGTTTTCATCGGCTTTGGGCAGGGTTCGCCCTGGGCCACCCTGCTGGTCACCGGCCGGGATTGGATCTATGCTCCCGGCGGCATTCTCACCTACTGGTGGGTGTTCCTGCCGGCCACCCTGGCCATTGTTCTGTTCGGAATCGGCTGGAATCTGCTGGGCGACGGCCTGAACGACGCGCTCAACCCCCATTCGGTCTGATCCCCGGTTCGGGCCAGACATTCTACGAAAACACAACCACCCGGCTTCTCTACGAAATTGTTATAAAGGAACCCCCATGGACAAGAATGTACCCCATATTCCGGTCGGCACGCTGCGCAGTTTCATGAAGGATGTGCTCTTGGCGCTCGGCGTCCCTCCCGATGATGCTGAAACGTGTGTCGATGTCATCATCACCTCAGACCTGCGCGGCATCGAATCGCATGGTATCGGCCGCCTGAAGTATTACTACGACCGAATCAAGGCCGGGCAACACAAAGTCGTCACCGAAATCGAGGTCATCCGCGAAGGACCGACGACGGCCGTGCTGGATGGGCATCACGGCATGGGCATGGTGGTGGCCCACAAGGCCATGCAGATGGCCATCGACAAGGCGCGCACCTATGGTATGGGTTCGGTGGCCGTGCGCAATTCGACCCATTTTGGCATCGCCGGCTACTACCCGCTGATGGCCATCCGGGAAGGCATGATCGGCATGGCCTTCACCAATGCCCGCCCCGCCACGGCCCCCACCTTCGGCGTGCAGCCCATGCTCGGCACCAATCCGATTGCCTTCGGCGCGCCGACGGACGAGGAATGCCCCTTCCTGTACGACGGATCGACGCCAATCTCCCAGCGCGGCAAGATCGAAATCAAGGTCCGCGAGGAGAAGCCCATTCCGTCCGGTTGGGTTATCGACCAGAACAACCAGCCCATCACCGACCCGAACCAGGTCATGACCGGATTGGATAAGGGCCTGGCGGCGTTTCTCCCGCTGGGCGGCGAAGGCGAAACCCTGGCCGGTTATAAGGGTTACGGCCTGGGCACCATGGTCGAAATCCTCTCGGCTTCCCTGCAGGGTGGCGCCTTCATGTATGGTCTGACCGGCATCGCCCCGGACAGCAGTAAGCAGCCGTTCAAGTTGGGACACTTCTTCATGGCCATCGACATCGAGCAATTCTGCCCGGTAGACGAATTCAAGCGCACCACGGGTGAAATCCTGCGCGAACTGCGCGCTTCCACCAAGGCGCCCGGCCAGACGCGCATTTATACGGCCGGCGAAAAAGAATATGAGAAAGAAAAGATCATCCGCCGGGACGGCGTCCCGATCATTCCCAACCTGCAAAAGGAAATCAAGTTCCTGCAATCCGAATTGGGTTTGTCGCAGTACGATTTCCCCTTCTAGAGTTCGGATTTACGATAAAAAAATCTACCCGGTCGGGTAGATTTTTTTTACTTTGCTTCAGCCTTCGCTCGAAAATTTCGTTTCAAGCCCTCACTGGGTTTGAAATTCCTTGAACAGCTTCTTCTCCTCGCCCTCGACCAGGTAAGCGCTGACCTTGACATATTTCTCGATTCCAGATCCGATCAGCTTGCGGCGCAGCAGCTCATCCACCTGAAAGATGCCCGCGTTGTTGTTCATCCAGATGTTGATCTGAATGGGTTTGTCCGTCCCCTCCTGGATTTCGACCTTGTCGATCGCAGCCGCCGAAACGGAATGGATATCCATCTTACCGGCCTGGTAGGGAATACGCGAACGGCCCTCGCTCATATCCAGGGCGTCCGCCACCCGCACGATGCCGGCCTCGACGGTGTAGGGCGTGCCGCCGCTGCGGTGGGCGATGATGGCGTGCAGTGTTTCCGAGATCACAATCGTTCTTTCCTCGACCGGCAGGAAATCCAGGATCCGGTGCAGGATGCTGTTCGCCAGAAACAGGCTGTACTCTTCATGGCCTTCGCGGCTGACGGACATGCCCAGGTCGTGGAAAAGGCTGGCCAGTAAAATGACCAGCTCTGAATAATCATTCGAAAGCTCATAATCGCGGGCAACCGACATGACGACATCGTTCTTCTCAAGGATGCGCGCCAGGCGCAGCGCGATATTGGCGACGATTTGAAAATGGACGGCTCCGTGATCGGTCATACCCAACCGGTCGATGGCGTTGATGTTATTGATGCGCCACAGAGTCTTGATTTCGACATCCTCGTTGATCAACGCCAGGGCTTTTTCCAGCAGGCTGTTGCGATGCGCCGGGACGCGGATGTCGATATGTGCGTACTTCTTGGGTTCCATTCGGTAAACTTCCTCTTTGAATTTTCAACGAGTATCGATAATCTACGAATTGATTATCGCAGGATATCTTCTCTTGTATGAATGATTGTAACAGATTCAGCCCCCTGTTCATCACCCGGATGCGCGACCGGCCCACAAGAGAACAGCCCGGTTGGGTGATATTCTTCTATCGATTTCTTCAAGAAAAAATCAGCCTTCCTCGACGTCCTTGAAGCGATAGCCCACCCCCAACTCGGTGATGATGTAAGTCGGTCGATTTGGGTCGATCTCGATTTTATGCCGAAGATTGCTGATATTTACCCGCAACAGGCGCGATTCATCCTCATAAATGCTCCCCCAAACCTGATGAATCAACTGTCGATGGGTGACAACCACGCCCCGGCTCTGCATCAAGACCGCCAGGATGTCGAACTCGGTTGGCGTCAGGGCGACCTCTTTGCCGGCCAGAGTCAGCCGGTGACGCGGGATATCCAATACCAGGGCATCTGTCTTCAGAATGGTTTTTGAAATCTCGGGTTCCAGGCGGCGTAAAACCACCCGCACCCGCGCCAACAATTCGCCCATACTGAATGGCTTTGTCAGATAATCGTCTGCCCCGGCATCCAGGGCTTCGATTTTATCTCTGTCACTATCTCGCACGGATAGAATGATGATGGGCACGGTACTCATCGCCCTCACCTGCTGGGTTACTTCCACTCCATCGATATCCGGCAGCCCTAAATCCAGGATGAGCAGATCGGGCTTTTGTGAATAAGTTAAATCCAAAGCCTCCGATCCATTTTCCGCCTCGATGATCTCGTGATAATACAGGTTGAGTGAGGCTCGTAAAAAGCGCCGAATCTCGGCCTCGTCGTCCACGATTAGAATTTTTCGAGTTCGTTCACTCATTTCGGCCCTCTTGCCCAATTTTGCATGGCAGGCTAAAACGGAAGGTCATCCCCTGATCCGGATTCTTCTCGGCTCTGATCCATCCGCCGTGCGCTTCGACGATTCCTTTGCAGATGGAAAGACCCAACCCCGTCCCGGTTGTATTATTGTGTTGGCTGCCGCGATAGAATTTGGAAAATACTTTGCCCAATTCTGACTCGGGAATTCCAATCCCCTGATCGCGAATGAAGATTTCAATATCCTCAGGTTTTCTGGTTACCCCGATGGTAATCGGAGATCCAGACGGTGAGTATTTACAGGCGTTATCCAAGAGATTCGAGATCACCTGCGCGATGAAGATCGCATCACAATTGATAATCGGCAAATCATCCGGGATCTCCAGGTCAAGGGGATGATCCATCAATCGTGTCGTAAATTGCTGTACCACCGACCCAACCAGATCTTGAAGGTCGCAGAGTCCGATATTCAGGCGAACACTGCCAGCTTCGAGCCGGGTCATGTTCAATAAATTCTCAACCAGCAGGTTCAATTGCCGCGCCTGATCCGTCGCTGAATCCAGCAATTCGATTTTCGTCCTCGTATCCAATCTTCTGGAGAGCTTTGGGGATTTTTCAGATTCTCCCAGAGATGTCAGCACCCCGGTAATGGAAGCCAGCGGCGTGCGCAATTCATGTGAAATCGAATTCAGCAGCGCAGATTGAAGCTTTTCCGTGTTACGCAGCATTTCACTTTGTGTGGCTGCGTCGACAAGGTTGACGCGCTCCACGGCTTGAGCAATGAAATGCGACAAGCCCTCGAGGATCATGCGTTTTTCGCTGGTCAACGTATTTCCAGTGCCATCCGGTTTGATTCCGATCACGCCAATGGATCCATGGGTTGTTCTCAGCGGCACAAAACGCATGGCCGCCGCGGGAAGTGTATCCGTGCCCTGGCCGGCGGATTGAGCATGTTTGTAGGACCATTCAGCCATCGCCAGCTCGTTTTCGTCAAGAGAAAGACCCTCCGAAGAAAATTTACTGACCAGGTTTCCTTTTTCAGGCAGGAGAATGACGCTTTTACTATCCAGAATCGATGAAATCGATCGTGTGGCAATTTCAACCACCTGATCCAAAGAGACCGCCCCCGTCAATTCATGGCTGAGGGTTAAAAACACTTGAGCCTGTCGTTCTTTATTTCGCAGTGCATTGACCTGATCGCGTAAGAGAGCTGCCGAATTGCTGATGATCAATCCAACAATCAGGAGGCCAAAAAATGTTAATAAATATTGAGTATCGTTTACGGTAAACGAAAAAATTGGATTGATAAAGAAGAAATCAAACACCAATACGCTGATCACCGAAGCGAGAATTGCGGGCCCCCTCCCAAGGTAGACCGCTGATATCACGACGGCCAGGAGATAGACCATGATCAGGTTGGTCGGATCCAGGAACCGAAAAATGATTTTTCCGAATACGGTGACTCCAATTAAGAGCAAGATGCTCAGACCATATCGCCAGAGGGCTTTATAGGTCAGCTCCTTCTTCGGTTTTTCCATCGGAATCGTGGGCGCAACATCGCTGACGACGTGGACGTCGATCGTTCCGCTGTTGCGGATGATTTGATCGATGACGGAACCCCGCAATAACTCATACCAGCGCGAGCGCAGCGGTTTACCGGCGACGATTTTGGTTACGTTATGCTCGCGGGCGAAATTAAGCACGGTTTCAGCCACAGAGTTTCCGGAAACACTATCGACTTTGGCGCCCAATTCTTCAGCCAGGTTGAGAAACCGCTGCACCCGAATCCGATTCTCGACCGGCATATGCAGATGTTGCGGCGTTTCGACAAAAAGTACATACCATTCCGCATTCAGTTCATCCGCCAGGCGGCGGCCGGAACGAATCAACCGTTCTCCCATGGGGTGCGAACTGATGCAGACCAAAATGCGATCACCCGCCGGCCAGGGCCCTGCGATCGCCTTGCGCTGCATATAGCTCAGCATCTGGCTGTCTACACGGTCTGCCGCCCGCCGTAGCGAGAGCTCGCGCAGCGCAGTCAGGTTCCCCTCGCGGAAGAACTTCTGCAGTGCGCGCATGGCCTGATCGGAAATATAGACTTTGCCGTCTTTGAGTCTCTTTAATAATTCGTCCGTCGGTAAATCGATTAATTCGATCTCATCCGCTTCGTCGATCACCCGGTCGGGGATTTTCTCTCGGACCGAAACGCCTGTAATTTGTTGAACCACATCCGAAAGGCTTTCGAGATGCTGGATGTTGACCGTCGAATAAACATCGATCCCGGCATTCAGGATCTCCTCAACATCCTGGTAACGTTTGGGATGCCGGGAACCCGGGTTGTTGGTGTGCGCAAGTTCATCCACCAACACAATCTGCGGATGCCTTTCAATGACGGCATCCAGATCCATTTCCGTGAGACGGATCCCGCGATATTCCGTCTCATGTCTTGGAATCACCTCAAGGCCGGATAGCAACCCTTCGGTTTCCTTGCGCCCGTGCGTCTCAACATAACCAACGACGACATCCACGCCTTCATCCCGACGCTCATGGGCCGCCTCGAGCATGGCGTATGTTTTTCCCACTCCAGCAACGTATCCCAGGAAGATCTTGAGCTTCCCACGTTTGGCGTGCGCTTCTTCCGATTGGAGGCGGGCGAGCAGTTCATCCGGATTCGGGCGTTTGAAATCTTCGGTCATAAAATTATTGTATCCCATCCAATGCGAGATTGATCTCGAGCACGTTGACCGTTTTCTCGCCAAGCACGCCAAATATCCGGCCGCGGGTATATTCCTGGATCAACGCATCAACCTGATCGATGGAAAGCCCGCGTGCACCTGCCACTCTGGCAGCCTGATATTCCGCGGCTGCAACACTGATATCCGGGTCCAGACCGCTGGCCGAAGCAGTTACCAGATCGACCGGAACCGGTAAATTGTTTTCCGGGTCGGCGTTCTTCAGGTCGCGAAGACGCGTCTCAACCTGTTTTTGTAAATCCGGGTTCAAGGCGCTGTAATTCGATCCACCCGAAGCGGAAGCGTTATAAGGAACGCCGGTCGTCGCTGAAAGCCTTCCCCAGAAATATTCGGGGGCATCGAATTGTTGTCCAATCAAAGCCGACCCAACGGTCCGTCCATCCAGCATAATCAGGTTGCCGTTGGCCTGGTTGGGGAAGATCAACTGCGCCAGACCGGTGATCAAGGATGGGTAGATCAACCCGGTCAGAATCGCGAAGGTAATCAGGAGGGTGAACGCGGGTCTGAGCTGTTTCATCATTTGCTTTTCTCCGAACGACTTTCCTCATCCAGAAAATGAATCTCCAGATAGTGATCGTCGTCTTTGTTTAAATTTCTGGACGCCAGGTAGTTTCTTTCACTCAGATCGATCCAGCGATTGAGTAAGTAGAAAAAGATCAGCAAGAAACCGATCGCGACCAATTTGTGGTCAGTCAGGTTGATCTTCAGTTTTTCCTCCCAGAATAATCCACCGAGGAAAATCCCGGCCAGAATAATCGGAGGAGCCCAGCCAAGCAGTACACGTAAGGTTTTCATCTTCACATCTCCTGGTGTTCAATGGACAATTCCAAGGAACGCGAGTAGCAAATCGATCAATTTGATCCCAATGAATGGGGCAATCAACCCACCCAGGCCATAAATAAGCAGGTTATCACGCAGCAATTGTTCAGCGCCCACCGCCCGATAAGGCACTCCCTTAAGCGCCAGCGGAATCAGGGCAATGATGATCAAAGCATTGAAAATCACCGCCGAAAGGATCGCGCTCTCCGGGGAGGTCAGGTGCATGAAGTTGAGCGCCCCTAATTGTGGATAAGTCGAAGCAAAAGCTGCCGGAATGATGGCGAAGTATTTGGATACATCGTTGGCGATGCTGAATGTGGTCAGTGAACCCCGGGTCATGAGCAGTTGTTTGCCAATCTCGACAATTTCAATGAGCTTGGTTGGATTGCTATCCAAATCCACCATGTTGGCCGCCTCGCGCGCCGGCTGCGTTCCGGTGTTCATGGCCACCGCCACGTCCGCCTGGGCCAGGGCAGGAGCGTCATTTGTCCCGTCTCCGGTCATTGCAACCAGTTTTCCGGCTTCCTGGTATTGCCGGATCAGCGATAATTTCTTCTCCGGCGTGGCCTGGGCCAGGAAATCGTCCACCCCGGCTTCGGCGGAAATCGCGGCGGCGGTCAGCGGGTTGTCGCCGGTGATCATCACCGTTTTAATACCCATCCGGCGAAGCTGAGAGAATCGTTCCTTCAACCCGCCTTTGACGATGTCCTTGAGGTGAATGACGCCTAGGGGAACGCTGTTACGCGCAACCACAAGCGGGGTTCCCCCGCTGCGTGCGATCGAATCGACAATTTGGGACAGTTCGGTGAACGCTGAGGTGCCATTCGATTCCAGGTACTGGTACATGGCCTCTGGAGATCCCTTGCGAATATAGGAACCATCGAAATCCACCCCGCTCATCCGGGTTTGAGCGGTGAACGGGATAAATTTCATTCCCTGTGGAGCGATATCGGTCGAGGTCAATGTCCGACCTCGCAGCCCGTACTTTTCCTTCGCCAGGACAACGATAGACCGGCCTTCCGGGGTCTCATCCGCCAGGGAAGATAATTGGGCTGCCTCGGCCAACGAATCCGGTTCAATATTTCCAACCGGTATGAAATCCACGGCTTGCCGGTTTCCCAGGGTAATCGTGCCTGTTTTATCCAGCAGCAAGACGTCGACATCGCCTGCCGCTTCCACCGCGCGACCGGAAAGGGCGATGACATTACGCTGGATCAGGCGGTCCATTCCGGCAATGCCGATCGCGGAAAGCAGACCGCCGATCGTGGTCGGGATGAGACACACCAGAAGCGCCACCAGCACGGTGATCGTGATCGGCGTCCCCTGCCCGGCCGCTCGAATGCTGAAGAGCGAAAAAGGCAGCAAAGTGATACACACAATCAAGAAGATGATCGTAAAAGAAGCCAGTAGAATGCTCAAGGCAATTTCATTCGGCGTTTTTTGCCGTTTTGCGCCTTCGACCAGGCCAATCATCCGATCCAGGAAGCCTTCACCCGGGTTGGCGGTTACTTTTACGACCAGCCAATCCGAAAGGATGCGGGTTCCACCGGTTACGGCGCTGCGGTCACCACCCGACTCGCGAATGACTGGCGCGGATTCGCCCGTCACCGCCGATTCATCGACAGAGGCGATGCCTTCGACAATTTCCCCATCCGCAGGCAAAATATCGCCAGCCTCAACCAGAAATAGATCTCCCTGGCGCAAAGCCGAAGATGGAGTGGTCGAATATTTACCCGGATGTTCTCCTTTTCGCGGAATTTGAGACAGTCTCTTTGCGCTCGTTTCCTTGCGCGTCCGGCGCAGCGATTCTGCCTGAGCTTTTCCACGCCCTTCGGCAAGCGCTTCAGAAAAGTTGGCGAACAGCACCGTGAACCATAGCCAGATGCAGATCGTTCCTACAAACCAGGCTGAAGCCTCGCCCTTACCCAGGAGAGATTGAATCCAAAGGCCGGTCGTTAGAACACTGCCAACTTCAACGACAAACATCACGGGATTACGCACCATCCGGCGTGGATTCAATTTCACAAATGCATCCAGAAACGCCCGTTGGTAGAGCTCCCTTCGAAAAGTACTGGAATTCTTCCGCAACGTTCTCATATTCAAGCGCCTATCATCAGTAAATGCTCGATGACCGGCCCCAAAGCCAGGGCCGGAACAAAATTCAACGCTCCGACCACAATGACGATGGCAATGAGCCAGCCAATAAACAGGGGGGATGTGGTCGAGAGGGTGCCCGCGCCGGGGACGGCTTTCTTTTTCGAAACCAGCGATCCAGCCAGGGCCAGAGTCGGGATTGCCAGCCAGAATCGCCCGATCAACATGGCCGCCGCGCCGGTCAGGTTATAGAAAGCCGAATTTCCGGAAAGTCCGGCAAAAGCGCTGCCGTTGTTGTTTCCCTGGGATGTGAAGGCATACAGGATTTGACTGAACCCATGCGGCCCGGGGTTGCTGATGGCCGCCTGTCCGGCGCCGGTCACCGACGCCAGAGCTGTCAGGCCCAATACCACAATCGGCATGATCAGGATCAATAACGCCGCCATTTTCATCTCGAAAGGTTCGATTTTCTTTCCCAGATATTCGGGGGTCCGGCCGACCATCAACCCGGCCACGAAAACTGCCACGATGACAAAGACCAGCATGCCGTACAGGCCGGAACCAACGCCACCCAAAACCACCTCTCCAAATTCCATCATCAAGAGCAGAACCAATCCGCCCAGCGGCGTGTAGGAATCATGCATGCTGTCCACGGCGCCGGTGGATGTGGCCGTCGTGACGGTAGCAAACAGCGTGGAAGGTGCAATTCCAAACCGATCTTCCTTGCCCTCCATGTTGCCGCCCGGATTGATGTTTGTGGCACCTTGATCCACTCCCAGTTTCGAGAACACTGGATTCCCCGCCGATTCCGATGCATAAGCAAATCCGGCAAAAACGCATAGCAAGATCATCATGGCGATGAAAATCGCCCAGCCCTGCCTTGTATCCCCGACCATCCTGCCAAAGGTGTAAGTCAGCGCCGCGGGGAGGAGGGTCTCGGCAAGGATGAGCAGGAAATTCGTCAGCGCATTTGGATTTTCGAAGGGGTGAGCGGCATTGGCGTTGAAGAAACCACCGCCATTGGTGCCCAGGTGCTTGATCGCCAGTTGGGAAGCCACCGGGCCAACTGCGATCACCTGCTGATGGATCGTCTCACCACCTGAGGTCGTGGATGGCTGGAGTACATTGGCAGTGATCGATTGAGAGAAGGTTTGGACCACTCCTTGTGAAACCAGGATCATCGCTAACAGGATGGACAATGGAATCAAGATATACACAACGCTGCGCGTAAGGTCCGCCCAAAAATTACCCAGTGTCTGTACATTGTGGCGCGCGAATGCGCGGATCAAAGCCATGGCAATCGCCAGCCCGGAGGCGGCTGACAGAAAGTTTTGAACGGTCAATCCGAGCATTTGAGAAAGATAGGAAAGCGTGGATTCGCCGCCGTAGTTTTGCCAGTTTGTGTTGGTAACGAAGCTGACGGCAGTGTTGAAAGCCAAATCCGAAGGCATCGCCTTCATTCCACCAGGATTCAGGGGCAATCCGTTTTGCGCACGAAGCAGAATAAACAAAAGCAGGATACCCAACAGGCTGAAAAGAAGTAAAGCGACAGCGTATTCTTTCCAGGTCATCTCCTCTTCTGGGTGCACACCGCTGATTCGGTAAATGAACCGCTCGACCGGCGCCAGGATCGGGGATACGAAGGTGCGCTCGCCCTGGTATACCCGCGCCATATAGAGGCCGACCGGTTTAACCAACAAAACCAATACCAGGACGAATAATATGATTTGGAACCAGCCTGTGAGCGTCATTAGAATTTCTCCGGTTTGAGCAAAGCTGCAAACAGGTAGATCAGCAACAGAAAGGCAACCACGCCGGTAATCACATAGAGAAACGTCATCGTCAATCCCTTAGCTTCTCAATTCCCTTGATCATCAGGAACGAAAGAGCGAAGAACAAGAGTAATGAGACGATCAAAACAAGATCACGCATTTGAGAAACCTCCAACTCTCAAACGGTTATACTCATATGAAAGTTAAGACGGTGTAAAGAAAAAAGAAATTCGGGGATGTTAAAACCAAAAACGCCCGGTGACGGGCGTTTTTGGTAATTTGGCATGTTTCGATGTCTTCAGTTGTCTACCCGACCGGTGAAAAAGATCAGGACAGGGAATGATTATCTTCCATTCCTCTCAGTGATTTTTCCGGGTCTACTGAACTTGAACGACCGGATGGAGCAGGAATTCCATTTCCTGCTTGATCTCCATCAGGTCGGCAATGCTTTCGCCCACAATCAGGCAGCCGAAATCGCCGGATTTCAGGGTGGATGAAACCGTAATCACCACACCGCGCTTCTCGGAGCAGATTGGGAACAGCACGGGAGACAACAATTCGAAGAGCTGGTCGAGGGAGGAGACGCCGGCCGCCTTTACCTGGTTGGAACTGAACAGGGCCACATCCTCAAGATAACGGTCGGTGAAGGCGAACCGGCCGAACTCGTGGGCGTGAGTCCCCCCGGTGCGGCGCGTGTTGATTTCCAGCAGGTAGACCCGGCCCTGTTGGTCGATGACCGTGTCCAGGTCGAAGTTGCCGACATAACCCAACTTTTGCAGTTGGCTGGCGATTCGCAGGCCGTTTTCAGCCAGCGGAGCATACCAATTCGCCTCCAAGTAGCTTTTCGAGATGATGACCCCGCTGAAACGACCCAACTGCCCAAAGTGCTGGTTGGAAAGATAGGTGATGAACGGTTCGCCGCAACCGAGCGGGGGTACGAAGAGTTCCAGAGATGGCGAAAGCCCGGCCTGGGGGCGGATGTATTCTTCCACGAGGACACTTTCGCCTGGACAAAAGGCATTGGATTGCAGTTCGGCCAGCAGGTTGGGATGCGCCACGTGGTGGTCGAAGTATTGAATGCCCAGGCCGCTCTCGCCGCGATCCGGCTTAACCATGCAATCCAATCCGCGGATCAGAAACCAGGTAATCGCCTCACTGGCGGAATGCCGGTCTTGCACGCCGAAGCCTCGCGGCAGGCGGACGGACTCGGTAATCCAATCCGGTGCATCCCGGCGAAAACCCAGCTTGGTATCATAGAAATCGCGGATTTCGATGTCCTTTTCAGCCGGGCTCTCTGGTAAATCAACGCGCAGGCCACAGGTTTCGCGTAGAAAACGGGCCAGGCGATACATCTCACGCGTGGCAGCATACGGAATCAGCCGAATGGCTTTACCCGGCCCGGCAAGTTGAACGATGTGCGCCACCGTCTGCGGATCATTCAGGATATCCAGGCTTAACTGATAGCTCGGTTTCCGGGGCGTGATCGAACGGGTCCCTTTATACCCATAGAGCTGGCAAAGCCTCTCCGCGTCCGGAATCGAGGAACTGGCAATGACCAGTTTCTGGCTGCCCAGCCAGAAAAGCGCCCGGTCGCCGCGGTACTTGCGCTTTTCAAGGATGCTCGGATCCTCGAAGCGGGATAGAAATGGATAGAAAGTTTCCAGGTTGTTATAAATCACCACAACCGGCGGCTTTTGGGTGCAATGGGAGGGTTCGATGCTTCTATCCATTGTTTTACCTGTGAATCCCCCACTCAAGTCCTGCTTGAGCAGGGTCGTGTTCTAAGGCGGATCCGGATCTGCCGCGGGGCATTCCGGCGGACGCGCTCAACTCGAAGTGGCGTGCCGCTGGCGCATCAGAATGGCTTTCGATTTCAATTCCTTGAAGAAATCTGTATCGGCGATTTCGGCCACCTGGCGCTGGCGTTTGACGTCGTCGATCTCGATCTTCAATTGCTCCACCTGGGCGCGCAGGGATTGCTCGCGCTGGTAGATCTTGCTGGCCATCACGCCAAATACCGAGGTCAACGTATCGATTTCATCCGGGAAGCGCTCGTGGATCATCTGCGCGAAATCCTGGTTGTAATCGCCTTCACTGATTTTTTCGGCCACCCGGGTCAGTTTGCGGATCGGGGAGGTCAACGTGCGTGAAACCAGGTAGACCAGTACGAACAGGGTCAAATAAGTAATGGCGAAGGCGACCACGATTTTATCCAGGATGGCCTGGCGGACCCGGTTGACATAACTGGCCTCGAAGTCCATCCCCATCGCGCCCACAATTTTGCCCTGGGCATCCCGAATGGGCGTGTAGGCCGAGACCCACGAGCCATATTCATCCTCGTAGGTATCGAATTTTCCATCCGTGGTTCGAATGGTCATTTCCTTCAGGCCGGCCAACGAAAAGCCCTTGCTGATTTTGTGCTTGAGGAAGGTGGTCGCCCGGTTGGCGTCATAGCGCGCAAAAAGGTCGACCACGTAGATAATCTCGTTGGTTTCCTTACCCGGGATGTAGATATAGGGCCAGGCGCGCGGCTCGATCTGATGAACCGTGTCCAACCAGTTGAGCTGATCCTGGAAACGTGGGTCATCCGTAAAACCGTCCGCATTGGGCACGCCTTCATTTGCCAGCGCTAACAATTCCTCCGTGTTTACACCTTTGGCAGCGCCGCTGACCGTATTCTCCAAATCGTTCTGGATTTTATCCAACGCCGTATTGGTGGAATAGGTCAGGAACCAGTAGAAAGCTGCGGCAAACACCACGCTGAATACCAATGTGAATCCCAGCAGGAGTTTCCATCGCAGGCTGAAGAACAAAACTCTCTGAGACGGCTTTACATTCAATGCTACAGTGCCCATATCTTCATGCTCCGGTGAAAAGGATTAGAAGGTCAATTTATCCAAGAGGTCCGCGGCCATACCGCGTTGGCGACGCTTCAAACGCCAGTTGAGCAAACTGCTGTCATAGCAGGTGCGCATCTTTACGATCGACCAGATCGCGCCAATCGCCCCGGCAATCGCCACGGCAATATAGACTCCCGAAAGGTCCCGCCCAAATCCAAGGCCCAACAAAACGATGATTCCGGTAACCAGGCAGGCCGCGACCGTGCCGATTGCGGGCAGGTAGCTATCCATAAAGGTGCTGACCCGTCCACGCCGTTCTTCGGGCACCAGCGCCTCGAATGACTTCCGGGATGATTCGTCGACGGTCTCGCGCATTAGTTTGAGAGATACCATCGCCACCAATGCCATCGATAACCCCGGCAGGAAGAACATGCCCACCGAACCCAGGAGAGTCACGGTCGGCAGGATAAAGAACACATTCTTCAAATTCAGGCGGGAAATGATCTGGCTGGTGAAGAACGTCTGCATCAGGAAAGACAACAGGGTCGCGCCCAGGCGGTACAGGCTGTAGAACTGCTGGTAAGCGCCCTGCCCCGGGAAAGAGGCATCGGAAATGACCAGAAAGCGAAATTCGACGATCGTATCGCAGACTGCCATGGCCAGGATGGCGATGATCAGGTAGCGGAAGGAAGGCACGTTACTGATGAAGTCCCAGCCTTCAGCCATCGTTTCGCGAACGGTTTCCTTCGTCTGGGTTGTTTTCCGAATCTCTTGATTCTTTAGGCCGAAAACGATCAGCAAAAAGGCAATCAGATAGATCAGGACATTCAACGTAAGAATTTCTTCGGTTGGAATTCCAATCTTCGCAAAAAGCGCCGGTGAAGCTGCCGCAACGCCTATTCCCAGGATCTTGCCGACGAAACTCCAACTTGAGATGACCGGGAAAAGACGTTTGCTCTGGGCCATGTTACAGATGTCATTGGCCAGCACCCAGAAAATGAGCGGGAAGAAGATCAACTGCTGTTCCGCCACCAGGTACATGATGGCATAACTCAGCCATTCCGGAGCGTGGAACAGGAACAGCATCCGCAGGCAAATGAAGACCAGCATGAATACCAGGCAAATGCCAGCCAGCAGCTTTTTCCGGTCGAACTTATCCACGATCAGGGATTGGACCGCGCTGACGGCCAGCACAATCAGGTAATCGATGGCCATGACCAGCAGCATCGAGTTCACCCCGCTGGCCGAAAGGAAGCCGCTGAGGCCGACAATTCCAGCCACCTGCCGGGCCAGGGAATTTCCCAACAGTAAGAATCCCAGAATCAAAACGACTTTCAGTTCACCCGCTTGAAAAGCAGATCCGCGACCCTTTAATGACAGCATACCCCTCGGTTTTGTGTGGAACGTGAAGTTCTTGCTTCAATGCGATTGAGGATTGCGCGAATGGTTCATCGGCGCATTCCTCGGGTGACATAAATACTTGCCTCAATCGGCTGTCATTCGTCCAGCGCTTTCCAGATCCGTTCCGGCACCCGGTAATTTCGGGAAGAGCGAACCGGCACCTGGTATTGAAGTCCTTTCGCGGACCGTTCTTCCTCCACCAACCCCTTTTGCACCAGCAAATCCATCAAAGCCTGGCTGGTGGGCTCATCCTGGTCGAGAAAACTGGTGACGCTGTTGACCTGAACCAATTTTTGGCGCATGATCCAGGTGATGAACTGCCTGACGGCGGGAGGAAATGACAATAAATTGGTGACGTTCAATTCGACGTCCCTGGTGATCGGGGACACTTGCTCCAACTCGCGTATCAACTGCGCATACATTCTGCCCTCTTTCCATTTGTGCGACAGAGATCTCCGGGGCAATGGCATCACGTGCGTTGGCTTAAGAACTGATCGTCAATCAGGCAATCAGCCGGGCCGCCAGTTGCTTGTACAGAGCGCTGATGGGGTGATCAGGGTATTCCATCGTGAAAATACCCGCGCTGGCCAGGGTCATGACCTCATCCGAGTGCGGAATGATCGTCGCGACATCACAGTTGTAGATATTCTCGATCTTGGTCTTCAACTGCTTTTGATCGAAAGCCTGCGGCACTTTATTCACGACCAGGTACATGGTGGGGACGCCCAGCTTTCGGGCGATCTCGACCGTGACGCTGGTGCCCTGATAATCCTGTTGGTCGGGGCGCATGATGATTGCCAGCGCGTCCGAGATGGCAATCGAGAGCAGGGTCTCTTCGTTCAAACCCGGGTGCGTATCGATCACCAGCATGTCCAGGTTCAATTCGGAGATCAAATTCTGAAAGCCATCGTTCAGCAGGCCGACGTCGTACCCTTCGCGCAGCACACGGGCGATTTCACCCGCCTTGATCGAGGAAGGAATGAGGTAAATCTTGCCCGGAATATTCCTTTTCAGGTTCGCGGTCACATCGACTGCGGCATCGATAATGGTACATTTGCCCCACAGGTAGTCGTTGAGTGAATGCGCCATTTGAGCTTCATCCAGGTTGAACAGGACATGGATGCCGGGCGATTGAACATCCGTATCCACTACGCCGACACGCATTCCTTCCATAGCATAAATCGAAGCCAGATTGGCGCTGGTGTTCGATTTTCCGGTCCCGCCACGAAACGAATGCACGGAGATAATTTTTGCCATAGGTTCGATTCTCCCTCTGAAATTTCAATGCAAATTGAGAAGGATTTTTCCCTTCATTGCTGATCGGTGTGCTGCGCGGATGATTTTGCAATCCGATCATTCAGAGCAGCCCAGATATCCTGATCCAGTGCACTGCCGGCCTTGCGCCGCAGGTTAACCCGATAACTTAGAAATTCTCCCTCGCCGTTGGTGATCAACCAGTTCTGCTCGACCAGGGTCGCCAACGCACCGTCCAATTCTTCGCGCGTCATGCGGTTGGCCTGAGGGAACTCCGCGGCTACCTGCACCAGATGGTCATATTTAATGACAATCTCGCGCAGCATGAGCTTCATGATGCGCCGTAAATTCGGAGGTAAGTCCATGAGTTCCAGTGCACTGATGCCCTGTTCGCGTTTCTGGATGTCAAGCTGACGTTGCAGCCTGTCGAAAATGGTCATTTGGACCTCCACAGAGGGGTCACCACAACTCAGGCATGCCGATGGGCTCGGGCTGCGGTTCGCAAATTCCACACCAGATGACATTTGCTACAGCCAGGCCTTTGGGAGTCGAATTCGATCCCAGGAACATGGCCAGGAAAGCCGGCATGGTCTTGGCATGCTCTTTGCAAACAAAACGACCGCAGAAAAAACAGGCGGCGCGCGCCGGTTTTTCACATACCCAGCATTGCATATGACACCTCTTTAGGCAGTTTCCATGATAGTTTTTGCAATTTCGCGCAGCGATCGAGACCAGGGATGATCTGGATAGCGTAGCGAAAATATATCCGCACTGGCCATGTCTGCCACGTCTTCCGTGAGCGGCAGAACCCCGGCAACTTCCGCTTGATAAGTCTTTTCAACCTGCTCGCGAATCTGGGCGAAATTGTACCGGGTCAACACCTTATTAATGATCAGGAAAAGATTCGGGACATCCAGACCGCGCGCGATATCCACGGTCACCGAAGTACCCTGAAAGTCCTGCTGGTCGGGGCGCAGGATGATCATCAGGATATCCGAAACCGCGATCGACAGCAGGGTTTCTTCGTTCAACCCCGGATGTGTATCGATGAACAGGTAATCCAGCTTCATTTCCTTGAACAGGCGCTGCATGCCTTCGTTCAGGCGGGCGACATCATACCCATCCCGCAGCACACGGCTGATTTCACTGCTCTTGATGCTGGACGGCACCAACCAGAGTTGCTTTCCGGCCAGTTGTTTCAGACCGGGAAGTTCACTTCCATGCTCGCCGACCGGATAAGCCACATCCAGGATGTCGCATTCCGAGCGCAAATATTCATTCAGAGTATGGCCCATTTTGGCTTCGTTGAGGCCAAACAGAACATGAATACCCGGCGATTGGATATCCGTATCGATAATCCCGACGCGTTTGCCAGCCATGGCAACCTGCGCAGCAAGATTGGCGGTCAGATTTGATTTGCCAGTGCCACCCCGGAAGGAGTGAATTGATACGATGTTCCCCATAGGCCATTCCTTGATGCTGATATTCACTTTAAGAACTGCGGATCTACCGCAAGATTGGAAGAAGCGCTTTGTGGCTGATCTTACTTTCCTGGCCGGAAGCGGCAGGCAATTTCATTTTTAAGAATCCCGCCTGATTATCTCAACCATACTAGCATAAGTGGATCGGCCGATAAACTTGCAGGTGACTATCAATTTTACGATAACCCTTTCCGGTTGCATAGACTGTGCCCGCCCTGGATGGCGGTCGGCACCGTCTGGATGCATCTGGATCCTCCTTTCGCCTTGCAGGAATTTCACCTATTTCCGAAAAACGCGATCTTCCGGACCAATGCGCCGGTTGGTTTTAGGGCACCTCCTCAGGAGGCAGGCGTGTCTGAGGATGGCGCAGGCGTCTCACTTTTCTTTTCGGCCTGGCGCGATTGGAGATTGGCCCACAAATTGATGCCGCCGGTCGCCGGCCGCGCCGCCGCTTTTTCCTGAATGGCGGTTTCCAACCGGCCCCATAATGGGCTGGCGTCTTCAGGGAAGGTATAGCGCAGATATAGCATGGCGTAACTGCCCACATCCCGGCGGGCCGCGTCCATCTCGATCCGCAATCGGGCCATCTGTTCCTCCACCGAGCGCTTCATGCGTTCGTCGTTGAGTTTTTCCAACGACTTTCGCAGAATGCCCAGGCGGGCCTGGATGATCAGGAAGCGTTCGATCTGGGCGGCTTTCTTGTCGCCAAACCGCTGCGCCAGGGGTTTGAGGATCTCGTGCACATTCTGGATGCTTTGAACGGCGTTCGCCTCATGGACGGTCACCCGATCGTCCATTCCCAGCGTCTCTTCGATCCAGACTTTCTCCTCTTTCAACCCGCGCCGGATCGCCAGAGCGATGATGCCCGCCCCGCCCAATCCGCAGATGGCCGCGTAGACCAGCAGCAAACCACTATTGACCCGCGTCACCAGGTTGTTGAAGCCGATGTGCAGCAACATGGCCAGCATCAGACCCGCCAGGCTGACCAGCGCAACCCGAAAACCACGTTGGAAGCGAGCCAGCCCCAGGGCAATCCCCAGCAAACCACAGGTGGTGGCATGGATCAAATTGGTCGAAAGCACCCGCCCGATGGCCACCGAAAGCCCGGCATCCCTGGCCGCCAAAATGTACTGATAATTTTCGAAGATTGCGAAACCAATTCCGGCTGCGAAACCGTAAATTGCACCTTCCACGAAGTAAGTAAAATTCGGGCGGCGCACCAGATAAAGAAGCACCAGGCCCTTGCAAATCTCCTCCACGACCGGAGCCGAATAGCGGACGACACTGGTTCGTGGAAGCCAACCCAGGCTGATCGTGGTCCGGTTGATCATCGAAGCTGCCCAGAAACCCACCACCCCGGCCAGAAAACAGATCAACACGGAGCGAAAATTGCCAGTCTTGTACAAATCCAGCTTGTAGATCAAATACAGCGCCAACAATGGAATTAGAGAGGCAATAAGCAGGGCTATGATTTGCATGGTTTGACCTGGAATTTCATCAAAGACACGGATCCATCAAGATTGTCAAGCAAAACGCATTGGAATGAGGAAGGGACCGTCCTAAGGAAAAACTGGACGGTCCCTTTTGGCTATCTGGAACCGGTTAGTAACCGGTGCTGGAGATGTCGTTGGAAGGACGCCATTGTGACCATTTATCCGTGGAAGGATCGATCGTCATGTTGCCGGCTGTCCCACCCTTCCAGAAGACCATGAACACATTCGGGTTGTTGTCACGGGTGGAGGTAAAGGCCAGATTATTGCCGCCACAATCCCAGGTCGGGCCGCTGTCCGGACCTTCGAAATCGGTTACGCGGTATTCCTTTTTGGCTTTCAGGTCGTAAGAATACACGTCCAGGTTACCGTTCCGTTCAGACTGGTAGGCCAGGCGATAACCTTCGGGCGACCAGACGGCATTGTTCGTCATGCCATCCGTCGTGATCTGGATCAGGTTGCCGCCGTCGGTGTCGACCACGAACAGGTTGGTGCCTCCGTCCTGATCGGAGAGGAAGGCAATCTGTTTTCCATTGGGCGACCAGGCCGGGAAGGTCTCGTTCGCGGGCGAACTCGTGATCTGGTATTCGTTACCGGTGCTGAGGTTGAGCGCGAAGACGTCCCAGTTATTATTGCGATTGCTCTGGAAGACCACCCAATTCTTATCCGGAGAGAAGAACGGGTTGATATCTTCGGCCGGGTTGGTGGTCAACTGCCGTTCGACGAGCGTCTTCTGGTCGATGGTGAAGATATCGCTGTTGCCGTTGCGATCGCTCTGATAGACGATCGTGCGGCTGTCAGGGCCATACATTGGGTTGGTGTTGTTGGATGTCGTATTGGTCAGACGAACGGCCTGACCGCTGCCCAGGAGGTTGGTGGTGTACAACTCGACGTTTCCGTTGCGGTTGCTCTGGAAGACGATCGTGGTATCGTTTGGCGAACGGCTGGGGCGGCTGTCGACCGACTCACTCTTGGATAGGTTGTACAGCTTGTAGCCGGGCTGGCCTTCAATGCCATCCAACCGGTAGATCTCCAGGTTCCCATCCCGGAAGGTGTGGAAGATAAGGCACTGGACGCAGGGCTGTTGAGGCGCCGGCACAACCGTCGGAACCGGAACCGTGGGGGTTACGGTGGCCGTCGGCGTGCTCGTCACGGTCGCAGTCGGGGTAAACGTAGCTGTGGGCGTATTCGTCGCCGTGGCAGTTGGCGTAAAGGTTGCCGTCGGGGTGTTCGTTGCCGTGGCGGTCGGGGTGTGCGTGGCCGTAGCGGTTGGAGTGAAGGTCGCTGTTGGAGTATGCGTTGCTGTGGCGGTCGGTGTGTGTGTGGCTGTGGCCGTCGGCGTGTGCGTCGCAGTGGCGGTCGGTGTGTGTGTAGCCGTGGCCGTTGGGGTGTGCGTGGCCGTAGCGGTTGGAGTGAAGGTCGCCGTCGGCGTATTGGTCGCAGTGGCGGTCGGTGTGTGTGTAGCCGTGGCCGTCGGCGTG
>NZ_DF967972.1:1564943-1603682 GCF_001050235.1 Longilinea arvoryzae | reverse complement strand
CAGTTGGGGTGAAGGTCGCGGTAGGAGTATTCGTCGCCGTAGCCGTCGGGGTCTTCGTTACAGTCGGGGTGAAGGTATGGGTCGGCGTGGGGGTTGCGGTCGGAACCGAGCAGATGAAGTCCGCCTGCGGCGAGCTGCTGCCCGGGTGACCGGGCCGCTGGTCGACTACCAGGATGGCCTTGAGGCCCGGATACGAGAACGTCATGGTCATGGATTCATGGTCACCCAACTGGAGCGTGCCGGATTGGACGACAGTCCCATCCACGGTCAGGCGCCAGGTCGTCGGGCCGGACATGGCCGAGCCGGTATTCGTGATCGTGAATTCCACTTCACCCGTGACTTTGCACTTACCGGTCACCGATACACTGGACTTGTCCCACGAAGGCGTGGGGGTCAGGGTTGGCGTGGAAGTCTTGGTGACGGTCGGCGTCATCGTCGCCGTCGGAGTGTTCGTTGCCGTGGCGGTCGGAGTGAACGTGGCAGTAGGCGTATTGGTCGCAGTGGCGGTCGGCGTAAAGGTTGCCGTTGGGGTGTGCGTGGCCGTGGCGGTCGGTGTGTGTGTAGCCGTGGCGGTCGGAGTAAACGTCGCCGTCGGCGTGTTTGTCGCAGTGGCGGTAGGCGTATAAGTCACCGTTGGGGTATTCGTCGCCGTGGCCGTCGGGGTCTTCGTTACGGTCGGAGTGAAGGTGTGGGTCGGCGTCGGGGTCGCGGTAGGAACCGAGCAGATGAAGTCCGCCTGGGGCGAGCTGCTGCCGGGGTGACCCGGCCGCTGGTCGACCACCAGGATGGCCTTGACGCCCGGGTAGGAGAAGGTCATGGTCGTGGATTCGTGATCGCCCAACTGGAGTGTGCCGGATTGGACGACGGTTCCGTCCACGGTCAGGCGCCAGTTGGTCGGGCCGGACATGGCTGAGCCGGTATTGGTGATCGTGAATTCAACCTCGCCCGTGACTTTGCACTTACCGGTCACCGAAACACTGGACTTGTCCCATGAAGGTGTGGGGGTCAGGGTCGGCGTGGAGGTCTTGGTGGCCGTCGGCGTCATCGTGGCCGTGGCGGTCGGGGTGGAAGTATTCGTCGCGGTCGGTGTAAAGGTGGCTGTGGGAGTAGAGGTCTTGGTCGCAGTCGCCGTGAAGGTCGCAGTCGGAGTATTGGTAGCGGTGGCCGTCGGGGTCTTGGTTACGGTCGGGGTGAAGGTGTGGGTCGGCGTCGGGGTCGCGGTCGGAACCGAGCAGATGAAGTCCGCCTGCGGGCTGCTGCTGCCGGGGTGACCCGGCCGCTGGTCGACCACCAGGATGGCCTTGACGCCCGGATACGAGAACGTCATGGTCGTGGATTCGTGATCACCCAACTGGAGCGTGCCGGATTGGACGACGGTTCCATCCACGGTCAGGCGCCAGTTGGTCGGGCCGGACATGGCCGAACCGGTGTTGGTGATCGTGAATTCGACTTCGCCCGTGGTCAAACACTTGCCGGTCACCGAAACACTGGACTTGTCCCATGAAGGCGTGGGGGTCAGGGTCGGTGTGGAGGTCTTGGTGGCGGTCGGGGTCAGCGTGGCCGTCGGAGTGGAAGTATTTGTCGCAGTCGGTGTAAAGGTGGCTGTGGGAGTAGAGGTCTTGGTCGCAGTCGCCGTGAAGGTTGCTGTTGGGGTATTGGTCGCCGTGACGGTCGGAGTGAACGTAGCCGTTGGCGTATTGGTGGCAGTGGCCGTCGGGGTCATCGTCGCGGTTGGGGTATGCGTCGCCGTGGCCGTCGGGGTCGCGGTCGGAACCGAGCAGATGAAGTCCGCCTGGGGCGAGCTGCTGCCGGGGTGACCCGGCCGCTGGTCGACCACCAGGATGGCCTTGACGCCCGGGTAGGAGAAGGTCATGGTCGTGGATTCGTGATCGCCCAACTGGAGTGTGCCGGATTGGACGACGGTTCCGTCCACGGTCAGGCGCCAGTTGGTCGGTCCGGACATGGCTGAGCCGGTATTCGTGATCGTGAATTCGACTTCGCCCGTGGTCAGGCATTTGCCGGTCACCGATACACTGGACTTGTCCCATGAAGGTGTGGGGGTCAGGGTCGGCGTGGAGGTCTTTGTGGCGGTCGGGGTCATCGTGGCCGTCGGGGTGTGCGTTGCCGTGGCCGTCGGCGTGTTGGTAGCAGTGGCCGTCTGTGTCATCGTGGCGGTCGGTGTGGAAGTATTCGTCGCAGTCGCCGTGAAGGTCGCGGTTGGAGTATTCGTCGCCGTGGCCGTCGGAGTCTTCGTTACGGTCGGGGTGAAGGTGTGGGTCGGCGTCGGGGTCGCGGTCGGAACCGAGCAGGTGAAGTCCGCCTGGGGCGAGCTGCTGCCCGGGTGACCCGGGCGCTGGTCGACCACCAGGATGGCCTTGACGCCCGGATAGGAGAAGGTCATGGTCGTGGATTCATGGTCGCCCAGCTTTAGTGTGCCGGACTGGACGACGGTTCCGTCCACGGTCAGGCGCCAGTTGGTCGGGCCGGACATGGCCGAGCCGGTATTCGTGATCGTGAATTCCACTTCGCCCGTGGTCAAACACTTCCCGGTGACCGATACACTGGACTTGTCCCACGAAGGCGTGGCAGTCAAGGTCGGGGTTGGGGTCGAGGTTTTGGTCGGGGTGACTGTCAATGTGGCTGTCGCGGTCGGAACGTCGGTCGCGGTGGCTGTGAACGTGGCCGTCGGAGTGGACACCTTGGTTGCCGTAGCCGTCGGAGTCTTGGACGGAACCGGCGTATTGGTCGGAGCCGAGCAGGTGTCATCCGCCCGCGCGCTGCCGGTGCCCGGGTGACCTGGCCGCTGGTCCACTTCCAGGATGACCTTGACGCCCGGATAGGAGAAGGTCAGCGTCTGGGAACCGTGGTCACCCAGTTGAATCGTACCGGATTGGACCACGCTTCCATTCACGATCAAACGCCAGTTGGTTGTGCCGGTCATAGCCGAGCCGGTGTTGCTGATTGTGAATTCGACCTCGCCCGTGGTCAGGCACTTGCCGGTGACGGATACGCTGGATCGATCCCATCCGGCGGGAGCGCTGGAAGACGGGGGTTTGGGGGTATTGGTGGTTTCGGTAAGCGTCGATTGAGGTGTCTCGCTCACGTTACCGGGGGCCTCGGAAGGGGTGACCGGGGTGGATTCTGGCGTCGAAGCGGCCGGCTGCGTCTCCTCGGGAGGCGTTTGCGTTTCAGCCTGCGTCGATTCAGGCGCCTGCGTATCTTCAACGCCGCCCGCGCCTGCCAGTTGTTGGCCGGATGCACCGCAAGCGCTGAGCATCAGCGCCAGGATCACAAACAGATAGATGCATCGAGAGATACTTGAAAACGTTTTTTTGCTCATAAGGCCCCTTGTAACCCTACCAAATTTCGAGGTTCGTTATCGACTAACGACGGCGATCGGTCCATACCAATATGGCGATCAGGATAATACTCAATGCGCCCAGAAATGAAACCCAGGGCATGAAGTCGCTGGCCGCGCCCGGGAGGTCAACCGCGGTGGGAATTCCCCACCCAACCAGGCCCACCAACAATAAAACCACGAGCGCGATCGATATTGCATACTGCGGCCGTCTCCAGGCGCCTGGCTGACGATTGCGCGCGACCTTCCATTCCATCTGCAGGCGATCTTTGATCCGCGCGGCCATGGCTGCATCCGGTCGTTCGGGCTTGACGGCCGCCTGGATGAGCAGGACCATTTTCCGTAAATTCTCCATTTCGATCGAATTTGTTTCCGTTTGCGTGGTCATTTCGCCTGATAATATCCTGTCGGTAATGTTGACCAATCGATCATCGAGTTCTAGGTCTTCTGATCTGGGGACCTGATGAAAATGCATGATCCCTCTCCATCTTCCTGATATTCGACCGGTTCGCAGATGGGTGCGCCCCCCAGTCGATCGGTCAAAAGTACTTGAGCGCAGACAGATAAATCGCGAAACCTTACCGGCAATAAAACAATGATTATCAGCCATAGTATTTATGGCTTGATATAGTAGTCGTTTAATGGATAGAAAAAGTGTCGAAAAGAGGTTTTTTGATTCAAACCGATTTTCGGTTTCGATAAATTATTTTCACCCGTTGACAAACCGGATACTTCGATTAGTATAATAGACGAATTGGTTCGATCATTTTCAGGGTGGGATAAGCTTACAAAGGATTCAACCGGATTTGTAAAGCTTTTCAACAAGTATTCGTTCAAGAACAAAGAGATCACATAACAGCCATGAAAACAACCGTGAAATATTTTCAACCGCTCCTTGTATTGGGGCTCATTTTTGTCCTGTTGACAGGATGCCAATCGCAAACGACTGCTTCACCGGCCGAGTCTGCGCTCCCCACCTCACAAAAAATGGCCACGGTTCCGGCCTCAAGCACAATTGCGCCAGAGTCCACATCGGGACAGGAATTGATCAGCGCCGATCTGTTGCTGGATCCGGCGTTGGCGCAGGACGCGGACTCACTCAAGATTTGCCAGGATCTGTACGAGGGATTGGTGCGGTTGGACGCCAACGGCAAACCCGCGGCGGGGCTGGCAGAATCCTGGGTCATTTCGGATGATCAACTGGATTATATTTTCACGCTGCGCACGGGGATGACCTTCAGCGACGGTACTCCGATCACGCCGGACGTCGTGGTCGCCAACTTCAATCGCTGGTTCGATCCGCAAAATGCCCTCCACAAGGGTGATTTCAGCGCCTGGAAGACCGTTTTCCTGGGATTTCTCGGTGAAAAAGACTCGAATGACCTTCCCATTTCACCGGTGGACGGGATTCAGAAAGTGGACCAGGATACCGTATTGGTTCACCTCAACCGCCCGATGCCCGAAATGCTCGCCAGCCTGGCGCAGCCGGCTTTTGCCATCCTCAATTCGGATGCGCTTGCCGGCGGCACATACGGCAGCAAGGAAAGCACCATCATCTCGAGCGGCCTGTACGTCGTCAAGGCCTGGACAGACGAAGGCCTGCAGTTGGGCCCCAATGCCAAATACTGGGGAGAGGCGCCGCAGGCTGAACTGAATTTTGGCTGGAATAAATAGTCAACGATCCGGATCGAATAGGATCGTCTGAAAAGGCCCGGTAAAATTGCCTAACTAAGTAGGGATCAGCCCACTCCCCCTCGTTGGGGGGGCGGTCGATCCCTACTTTTGTGTAAGGCAGCGGCGGATGCGCCCGATCGGATCGGGAGCGTGTTTGCCCGGCTTTTTGGACGGCTTATTGATTTTACAAAGTTTGGGTCATTTTGAGACTGGCTGCCAGGCGGGTTCGCTGGCATCCTGCCCGGGTGGGGATACTTCCAGAAGAATATCCCCGTGGGTGTTCATGATCTTGACGCGGTTGATACCATCGCTGGAGGTCTGGAATACAATGAACTGGCTGTCGGGCGACCAGCCCGGATTGATGTTATAGCCCGCTTCCTGCGCCAGAATGCGCTGTTCGCCGCCATCCGGATTGGCAATCATGATCCGTTCTTTCCCGACCTCGCCGGATACAAAGAGAATGTGATTCGCATCCGGGGACCAGATGGGGTAATCTTCACGCGAGATGCCCTGAGTGATTGGTAACGAGTCGCTGCCGTCGGCCCGCATCCGGTAGATCCTGGGCTTGCCATTTTTCCAGGAGGTATACAGGATCCACTGGCAATCCGGCGACCAGGCCGGGCTGGAATCCGGAGCGTCCTGGCCGGTCAGGTGGAGAATGTCTTCCCCATTCGGCCCCATCGAATAAATATCCGCGTTCCCGTCCCGGTTCGACACGAAGGCAATTCGTTGTCCATCCGATGACCATACGGGATGTGCATCTCCGGCCGGGTTGTCGCTCAGGCGCACCAGACTACTGCCATCGATCCCGACCTGGTAAATTTCGAAATTTCCATCTCGAAACGACTCGAAGATGATCGACTGCCCGTCCGGCGCCCAACTGGGCAGCCAGTCCTTGGCGGGCGCATCGGTCAAACGCAGCACCTGTCCGGAAGACAGATCCGCCAGGTAAATGTCCCAATTTTCGTCCACGTTCGCGGCAAAGGCAATTTGCCGCCCGTTTGGCGACCAGACCGGGTTGTTTTTCTCCGCGCCATCCCGGGTTAACGCTGTTACCGTACCGCTGCCGAGGTCGACCAGCATTAAATCGGTTTTTCCATCCACTTTCCCCATGTATGCGATGAGTCCGCTGAATGGTTCCGGCGGCGTCTCACTGGAGGTCGGCCCCGGCGGCGTGGGGGTCGAACCGTCGCCGACCGGCTCGGGGATCGATGTTTCCACTGCCGTGGTGATGCCGGGCGTAAGGGCAATTGAATCCGCGATCATCGTTTCCTGAGCGCCAGCCGCGCCGCTCAATGCGCTGGAATCCAAATTGCACCCCATCAAAATGCAGACCAGGGCGAACAAGAAGAACACCACAATGCCCGTTATGAAATTGCGGCTCTTTAATAATGCAGGCTTCGATTGATCTGGGTTCATATACCCTCAAGGATGAAATTTAAGCAATGAGTGAATAAAAGCAATTGGATTGAACCTGAAGATGCCAGGACAAGACGGGGGGAGCTATATTATATTGGTCGTGAAGTCGATCGGATAAAGGTTGGTTTTTTAACAAACAAAGCCCAAATTACAATTTTGTTAGAATGCGAAAACCGGCCCGGATCAATTTTGTTTCTTGCTCAGCAGCCAGATCAAAAGTCCGATGCAGAAAACGCCGACGATCCATTCCACCGGCAACAATCCGGTGCTCGTTCCCGACGAGCCGGTCAGGGGAACATCCTTCGGCAGAAACAGCAAAACCAGCAACATCAAAGCAGTCAGGCCAAATACGATCTGCCGGCCCCAGGTCTCGGTAATCTTTCTCAGGGTATTTCTGATCTGTCCGAAGGGTTCTGGCTGGTCTGGCGAGGACGAATTACGCACAGGCCCGGGTTTCGGGCCAAAACGCTTCCATTCTCTTTGGAGAACCGAAAATAGCCGGGCGGAAAACTGGACCTCCGGATGATCGGACAATCCGGACTGCTTCAACTGTACAACCGTCTCTTGCAATTGCTGGAGGTTCTCTTCCTCCGCCAGAGGTGGAAGAGCCTCACCCCTCTCTTGATTTAACAGCTGGTCGGTGAATTCGGCCAGCTTCTCATCTAGAAGATGATCGTCAGGACGATATTCAAGCATGAGTCTTTTCTAAGTCTTGTTGCAAGGTTGAGATTGCCCGCCGGAAAAGCGATTTCGTTGCATCGAGGGATTGGCCAAGCTGGTTGGCGATTTCCAAAAACGACAGTCCGTCGACGAACCGGAGAAGAATCACCTCGCGATAATGAGGTGACAGGCGGAGCAACGCCTGGCGAATCCAGATCACATCATCGATGTTGGCGGAATTGGTTCCGTCCAGGATCTGGGAAATCTGATTCACAGAATCGTCATCCCCGTTGTCTTCGCCCTTGATCCATTCAAAATCAGCGGGGTCGCTGCGGCGATAATAATCGGCAATCTTGCGCCCCAAAATGGTGTAAAGCCAGGTCCGGAATTTCGAATCGCATCGAAACTCTTTCAATGACCGGATGACCGCTATGAACGTTTCTTGAGTTACATCCTCTACATCCGCTTGCGGGACGGAATAGCGGACGCGCTGGTAAACCACATCCAGGTAACGTTCGTAGAGTATGTTAAATGCCGCAACCTCCCCTGCCTGGGCGCATCGGACAAGTTCTTCATCTGTTCTGGCATCGATGTCGGCCATGGTGTTAGCTGCAATCCTTAATATTGCCCATAAATTATACAATAAAAGAGTCCGAAAACCGGGAAGAGATTACTCTTTCTTATGCCGAATTTCATTTACCCGGGCCTTGAGGCTGCGATAATAATCGCTGTTCATGATCTGGCTGGCATCTTCCTTCCGTTTCGTTTCGTCGATCTCGATGCGCAGCATGGCCACTTCCTGTTTCAAAGTATCCTCGCGCTCTTTGACCTGTGCGGCCATTTTCGAAAATTCGGCCGCCAGGACCGCCAGGGAGGGATCCTTGAATCGACGGCCGGTGTCGATTTCGATGCCGGCCTGGTAATTTCCTTCCGTAATGCGCTGTACCCATTGGCGAACCTCTCCCAAAAAATCGGTGGTGTAGCGGATGCGCTCGCTGAGACCGGCCATGATGGCGTTTCTCAGTATTGAATTCTCATCCATCAGGCGTTCGAAATCACCCCGGGAAAGCGCCAGGATGGTCGAAGGCTCCTCCGCCCGGGCGCTGAGGGAGCGCGGCTGGTGGTCGATCAGGGCCATCTCCCCCAACATGCTGCCGTCGGTAAACAGACGGATGGGCTGCCCTCTGGCAGGAAATCCGTCCTCGGGAGCGTAAATGGCCAGCTTGCCGCCCGTGACCAGGATCAGCTCGTCGCCGGGATCGCCCTGATTGAAAAGCACTTCTCCCGCAGCCAGCGACCGGGGTTTCAAACCGCCTTCTACCTCCGCCAGCGCCTGCCCGGTAAGCTGGGAGAACATGGGGATTTTTCTCAACATTTCGCTGGTCATGAATGTCTTTTCCCTTCTCTTGAAATGGACGATCGGTCCCGGACCTGCAAAGGCTTACGCCGGTTTGAACAACAATCGAATGGCATACTGATCCGCGATTTCCTGAACCGGCCAGTTGGGCCACCGAACGGTTTTCTTTAAATTGATCGATTTGTAGGCCTTCCGGGTGGCAGCAAATCCCGCCGCCGCCATCTGTGAGGGTGCTTTTTCCAGGGCTGCCTGGGCGCGCGCCAGATCCGCCCGGGCTCCCTCGATATCGCCGGCCTGCCAGTGGATTTCGGCCTGCCGGTACCAGGCCAACCCCGCGCAGGTGAATTCTTCGTTCCGGGTAGCGATTTCGCAGGCCGTCTGGTACTGGCTCGAGGCCCGGTCCGGATTGCCCTGTTCCAGCGCGCGCTGGCCGAGGTAAATGCCCATCATCGCCGCGCCGGCCGGGCATTCCACGCCCAGGTAACCCTCCCGTGCCGCGTCCCAATCGCCGCTGAGATCGGCCAGCAGCGCCCGGACCCCTCGCTTCCAGGGGATGTCGGTCTCGCCCAGCTCGCCTTCGCATTTCTCGATCCACGGACGCGCATCCGCCCGCCCGGCCCGACCGGTCAACCAGGCCAGTGTCGACAGCAGATCGGGGCCAGGGATAAAACCAGGCTGTTCCAGCAGCCCGCGCAGCATGGCTTCCGCTTCCTCGGCCTTTCGCTGCGTCGGCAGGACCAGGCCGAACCGGAGGGCCAGCGCGGTTTGCTTTTCAGGCTCTGCGTCCGGATCGAGAGTCGATCGGGCCAGCTCATAGGCTGTGAGCGCGGCCAGGTAGGCGTCGTTTTCCAGGGCCAGATCGCCCAGCGCCAGATGGAAATGAAATTTCAGGTCGCGGGCTTCTCCGGTCAGCTTTTCGACCGGCAGTTTTTCAAGCGCGGCCAGACCGCGTTCGAAATCGTCCCCGGCGCGCTTGGCATCCTTGTGTTGCCTGGCCTGGTCTCCGGCCGACCCGAACTGGCGGGCGGCGTCCAGCCAACGTTCGGCGCGTTCGTAATGGCCGGCAATCGTCTCGCCAACCTGTATTGGGCTGACCGCATTGGCATCCAGCGCGGCCGCCAGTTGAGCCTGCAATTCGCTCCGGCGGGTTCGCGGCCGGCTGAGATAATCCCCCAGCCTGCCGTGCAGCTCGCGCCGTTTTTCATACGGCAGGCTGTTGTAAAGCACATCCCGGACCAGGCTCTGTTGGAAGCTGTAGCGAGCGTCCGCCCCGGCTTCCACCAGCGTAATCAGATGCGAGTAGGCCAGCGAGCGCAGGTGATTGCTGAGCGTTACCGAGTCCAGCGCGCCCGGCAGAAGGGCCTGCACTTCGCCGGTGTGAAATTCATTCCCGATCACCGCGGCCGTCATCGCGACCTCCTGCAATTCATCCGGAAGATTTTCCAGGTGGCTCAGGATCAGCTTTTGCAGCATATTCGAAGTCTGAAGCACACTGCGCAGTTCATCCGAACTGATCCGGTGGGCGCGTTGGTACCAGCGCGTGATTTCCTCTACAAAAAGCGGATTGCCCTGGCTCTGTTCGTGGATCACCTGGGCCAGATCCGCGATCAACAAATTGGAAACCAGCGTGTGGGTCTCCTCCGCGGTCAGCGGAGTGAGGTGGATGATCTGCGCGCGGGGGAAAGATGAAACCCTTTCCTCGCCCTTTCGCCTGGCCAGCATAATCATGAGCGGCAAATCCTGCAGCCTGGCGACGATCCAATACAGCAAATCCTGGCTGGCCGCGTCCATCCAATGCGCGTCCTCGAAGAAGATCAGGCCTGCCTCAGGCTGCGTCAGAGCATCCAACACCGCCCAGACCGCCCCGTAGACTCGCTCGCGTTCGCTTCCGGCCAATTGCGCCGTAATCGGCTGCCAGACCTGCCCGGTCTCTGAGGTCTTGCCGCTTTCCAACTGGTCCCAGAAGTCCAGGCGGCTGCCCTGGCGTTTTTTCATCCCCCCCCGGACCTGTCTGGCCAACGCCGCGGTCTCGTCCTGCGGCAGGTCGTCTCCGGATTGTCCAGCTTCAGCGGAGTTCGTCAAGGCCGGGGCCAGCGGCCTGAGGCCCATCAGCATCGCCAGGGGCTGGATCATCTGCTCGGGCAAACCGCATTCGGCGACCAGGCAGCGGAGCTTCTGGTGATGGACCGCGGATTGAAAATCCGTCGAGCCGATCCCGGCCAACTGGCGTAAAAGCAGACTCCAACAGTTGTAGGATGTGTTTTCGGCGTAAGAGCGGCACTGGTGAAGCAGCACCCGCAGATTGGATGCCCCGGCATGCTGGATCAAGGTATCCGCCAGATGACTCTTCCCGATTCCGGCCGGCCCTTCGAGGATCAAAAGGGTTCCCTGCCCGGCAGCGGCCTGGCGCAACAGGTTTTCAGCTTTGGCCAGTTCAGCTTTGCGCCCGATCAGCGCTCCGCGTTCGCGCGCGCGCTTCGAAAGCTGGTCATCGCGCGGCGCCTGAACCTGGGAGATGGCGATGGGCTTGCTCTTGCCCTTCACGCGAAGCGGCGCCAGGCCGGTCAGGTAAAAATAATCCTCCAGATGAGCCTGGTTCACCGCGTTCTGGCTGATCAGAATCTGGCCGGGCTCGCCCGCGCTCATCAAGCGCGCCGACAGGTTGACATCATCCCCCATGACGGTATATTCGCGCCGGGTGGGCGATCCGACCTGCCCGGCGAAGGTGTTGCCGGTGGTGATGCCCAGCCGGTGCTGGATCAACGGCCCAGTAAAACCGGGTGGAAGATGGTGGGTCAGCTTGCGCGCCCAGGTATCGTTGATCCCTTCGAGTTCGGCGTTCATCGCCAGAGCCGCGCTGGCCGCCCGTTGAGGGTCGTCCTCATGAGCCACCGGCGCGCCGAACAGGATCAATATCTTGGTGCCCTTGCTGTAGGGATCGATGCGGCTGATCATCCCGCCATACCGGGCGACCACATCGCTCATCGCATTGAAATACGCGTTCAACAGGCCGGTGACGCGCGATACGCCTTCCTCGCCCCACAGGCTGAGCAGCTCCTCGAAACCCCAGAAATTACCGAAGAGGACGGTGGTCGGGCGGTACTGGCTGGCAAACAGGTTGCGCTGCCCGTGGATGACCACGCGATCGACCACCTCCGGAGATAGGTACGGCAGGAAAGCCTTGATCTGGCGCAGGGTGACGTCCACCTGGGCCATGATCGCGTTCGGGCTGGCGTCCCATGAAATTGCGCCGCGCGCGCGGCGAACCTCGGCCTTGATTTCGAATTCGTCCAGGACCGAATCGGCGGGATGGTTGACCCGGTAATAACCGTTCTTGTGTTCGACCGCCGGATAGGCTGGATCGAGATAAGGGATGGTCTGCGAATTGACCACCATCTGCCCGGCCGCGGTGGTCAGACTCTCGGCAGTCATGGTTTGCGCCACCGCCGGCCCCAGGATCACGTACTCCATGCGCTGTGCAGAACCGACGCTGGCAGCCAGAAATTCCCCGCTGCCGATGCCGATTTTCATTTTCAGGGCCACTTTTCCGCCGGGCACTTCGAGATTGGAAAACTCCGCAATGGCGCTCAACATACGCTGGCCGGCGCGTACCGCCCAATTGACCTGTTCATTCTGGCCCTGCTGCGGGAAATAAACCAGCATGGCGTCGCCGGCGAACTTGAGCAGGATGCCGCCGGACTGGGCCAAGATATCCAGCATGCGGCCGAAATAGCGGTTCATCATCTGGGTCAGGATCTCGGCGCCTTCGAGCCCCATGCCCTGCAGGCGTTCCGAGAGAGCCGTAAATCCGCTCACATCCGAAAAAAGCAGGCTGCCGTGCAGGATCTGCCCGCTGACCAATCCCGGCACGGCCCGGCGCATCTTCTCCTGCACCAGGTGCTGAGGGAGAAAGGTGGACAGCAAATTGAGGGTCGAGCGCACCTGATCGAGGGTGTTGATCAGAATCCCGCGCGTCGGCGTCGGGCTGTTGAGCTTGCGCCACAGGTCGGGATAGATGTATTTTTCGAGGTCCGGGTCGATTACCAACCGGCTGGCGGTCTCTTTTTCCTCCGTTTCCATGTCCCTGACCACCGGACGAGCGGTTGGCAGTGGACCGGAGGGTGTTTTCAAATCATCCAGGATGGAAAGATCGGGAAGTCCGCGGCGAACGGGTTTCTGTGCGGGTTCTGGCGGCGCGGTCACGGCGTCCCCGGCGCGAGGTAGGTTCGCGAAGGTCGCCTGGCGGGTCAATGCGCCGAAATCGGCAGGCCGGTCCTGATCAACAGCCTCCCACAAGGAGGCCAGGTCTGGCGAACGCTTGAGGGGGCTGCGGCGGATCGGTTCTTCTCCACCATCGGGTGGGCGCTTTTCACCGGTTTCAGGATCCATGTTATTCCCCGGAATGATTATACAACTACTCGACCTACCGTAATCATCAGCGTGGGTTAGAAATAAGTTGGATTCAGGTTATTCCAATGAAAAAAATCGCCGCCATCTTCCGGAAGCGTATTCCATAGATCGGACACTCCGGCTGCGGAACTCCTGAAGAAAACCAATTCAGATCCTGAATTATTGAGATGAGATCAACCGCTTGTAATCTTCCGGCGTGTCGACATCGAATAACAATCGTTCGTCCGGCCAGGGCAGCGCGGCGGGCGGATAACGGTCAAAGATGCTGCGCGCACCGGCATCCCCCTGGAGTTGGCAAAGGACATCGAAGATCGAATGATCGAACAGAACGGGATTGGTTCGCTTTTCGCCGACAAACGGAGCCAGGATGACCGGCTTCGTTTGAAGGTAGGTTGCCACCAGGCAGCGGATCAGTTCGGGCGTGACGAAAGGCTGGTCGCCCAACAAAAAGAGAACCGCCCGGGTCTGTTCTGGCAATGCCCGGATACCCGCCCGCAGTGAAGTGCTCTGGCCTGACTCCCAGTCCGGATTGTTCACCACCAGCACGGGTAGATCCGCCAGGGCAGCCAGAATATCCGGATGCGCGGCGCCGGTCACGACCACCACCGGCTGCAATCCGGCTGCCAGAGCGGTCCGGGCGGCGCGGTGAATCAGCGTCTCGCCCTTCCAGGGCAGCAGCAGTTTCGGCCGTCCCATTCGTGATGCGGCCCCGGCCGCCAGAATGATCCCTGCAACCGGATTCTTTTCTTCGAGAGAATCGGACTCAGCATTGAGAGAATTCATGCCGGACCATGACCATTTCGGACAGGATGGATAAGGCGATTTCTTCCGGAAGAAGCGCATTCAACCGAAGGCCGATCGGCGCCCGTAAATGGTCGAGCTGCTCTTGGGTCACGCCCAGCTCCTGCAACGCGGCGTGGCGTTTGGAGATATTCTTGCGCGTCCCCAGCACCCCGACATAGCGCGTCGGGTGGGTCAATGCCACTGCCAGGGCCGGATTGTCCAATTTATCATCATGGCTGACGGCGACCACGTAGCTGGCCTCATCCAGGTGAAGTTTTTCAAGGGCCGTGGAAGGCCATTCGACGATCAGGTCGTCGACATGTGGGAAGCGTTCGCGGGTGGCAAAGGCCTCGCGCGGGTCGATGACGATGGTGCGGTAGCCGAGTACCTTTGCCAGCTCTACCAACGGAATGGCGATATGGCTGGCGCCGATGACGATCATGCGCGCCTCGGGTACAAGAACATCCGCGAAAACATCCACCTTTTCACCTACGGCCGCGAACTCTTTCCAATCCGCTTCCTGACTGCGAATCAGGTCCCTCATCCAAACCTGCGCTTCGGCGTTCAACGACGGATTCCCCAGGTCGCCGAGTGTGCGTCCATCCGGCCAGAGCATCAATTTATTTCCCAAACCCGGCCCGGAGATGACGGTTGCCACCACAGCCAGTTGGTTTTCTTCCAGGCAGAATTTCATAGCCGGAAAGATCGTTCGCCAGGCAGGCGAATCGAAGGATTCGACAAATACGTCCAGCGAATTGCCGCAGGCCAGGCCCACATCCCATGGACTCTCGTTGCCGGTTACGCCGTAATGCAGCAATTTGGGTTGTAATGTTTCGATAACCCCCTGCGCTTCTTCATAGACGGCGCCTTCCAGACACCCACCGGTAACCGAACCGGCAATTTCCATGCCGGTTGTCATCGCCATTTTTGCAGCCAACGGGCGAAGCGACATGCCACGGCGTTTTACATTCGTTGCAATGGCAACCTTTTTGCCAGCCCTGTCCCAGGTTTCGACTTCAGTAATGACTTCACGCATGTCTGCCTCGTATGTGCCAGCCATCAGAAGGGCGCCGGCACAAACGATCCCTGCGAAATCATTTGTTCGTGCGGTGGCCAGCAGTAGCGTTTCAGAGAATTTTCCGGTTCTTATTTCTTATGCTGGAACGCGAAAATGGCCTCCAGCACGCCACCCGCGATGGCAAGTGATTTTTCGGACACTTCGAAGCAATACGAAACTTCGGCCCGCGGGTCCACATCGCCAATCTTCGTCCCGGCATCCACCTGGACGCCGCTGCGGATCATCCCGCGCAGCACGCCCGATGTTTGGGCACGAACCTCGGCATCGCCCACGTGGGCAACGACCTGTCCTTCGGTTACCCGATCGCCGATCGCGGCATGCGCTTCGACCACACCCGAGACCGGCGCGCGCAGCAGACGCTCGGTGGATTTTCCACCCACCTCGCCGGGCTGGCCGGTATCCGGTTCGGCGCTGCCGTGTTCGATGACTCGCCCCAAATGATGCCCTCGGTTTGTTTCCACCACCGCATGGCAGTCGACGCCAGCGGTGAAGCCGGGCCCGAGGGCAATCACAAGGGGTGCATCCTCGATCTTTGTTCCGGTGTTGATTTTCGCCATGATGGCGTCGACCAACACTGCCGGATGAAGTTCATTCAGGCAGGCAGCTTTGGGATCGACCAGAATGGGAATTTTCCCATCCGCGATGATTTTGCGCGCCTGAAGGCAGTCGTCAACCCGCACTGCCTGGATTCCTTCCACCTGGGTTACCCCATCGCAGACCGCTTCCCCAAAGGACACCGTACGGCGTACCATCAGCGGGTGCGGTATCTCTGTCATCACCAACCGAAATCCACACCGATATAAACGTACCGCAACACCGCTGGCTAAATCACCAGCACCTTTAATGATAACGATGAAATTGCGGTCATCCAGTTGGGTCATCATAGTCCATTTATACCACGAAGGTGGAAAGTGACTTGATCGAGTCTGCGTCCAATAAAACACCCGGCTTTTGGTTATCAGGCCGTCCGCCTGATCGTGGAAACCTTATTCCGAGCCCCCTCCCCGTCAGCGATCCGTGCAGGAGTAGCAGGGATCGATCGACGCCTGGATGAGGGGCATGTCCGCCAGGTGCTGGCCTTTGCTCATCGCGCGCACCGACGGCATGTTGGCATAGGTTGGCGTGCGGATCTTGACTCGTTGCGGCACATCGCTGCCATCCGAGGCAATGTAATAGAAGACTTCACCGCGCGGGGCCTCCGCCCGGGCGGTTGCCTCTCCAGCGGGGATGACCGGGAAGCGATCGGCAATGCGGATGGGGCCGGACGGCAAGGTCTGAAGAGCCTTCTCGATCAGGCGGATGCTTTCCAGCATTTCCAAAGCCCGCACCACGACGCGCGCCCGCACATCGCCGTCCGTCTGGACGATCCGATTGACGCCCAGTTCGCCGTACGCCGCATAAGGCAGATCGCAGCGCAAATCCAATTCCAGCCCCGAAGCGCGGGCGGTTGGGCCGACGGTTCCATAGGCCAGAGCATCTGCGCGGGTCAGCACGCCCACCCCGGCCGTGCGCGCCTTAACGGTGGCGTCAGTGGTGAAGATGGGGATGGCAACTTTTTCGACGCCCTGTTTGATCTTGCGGACCGCGCTCAAGATGCTTTCCGGATCTTTCACATCCCGGTTGACCCCGCCGATACAGTTCATGGCGTAGTTGACCCGGTTGCCCGAGATGGCTTCCAACACGTCCATGACGGTCTCGCGCAGCGCAAAGAGCTCCATGAACATCGTCTGAAATCCGATCAGTTCGGCCGCGACGCCGCACCACAGAAGGTGGGAGTGCAGGCGTTCCAGTTCAGCCACGATCACCCGGATGTAACCGGCTCGCGCGGGGAGTTCAATTCCGGCGATGGCTTCGGCGGCCATACAAAAAGTCATGGTGTGGACGCCGGAACAGATACCGCACACCCGTTCGACCAACGGGATATCCTGGATGTAATTGCGGCGTTGAGCCAGCAGCTCGATCGACCGGAAGTTAAAGCCAATGGCTATATCCACATCCTGTACATTTTCACCCTGGCAGGTAATGTTAATTTTGTAGGGTTCTTCCAGGGCTGGATGATAAGGCCCAATGGGAATCGTGTATGGCATGCTTACCTCCTGGACTTTCCGGCTGCGCCGCCGGGTTCTCGGAACAGGCCGGGCTCCGTCTGCAGGGAACGGATCAGGCGTTCCGGATGCGGGTGGTCCTTGAACTGGACCCGGTAGAGATCCTGGATCTCGCGTTCGATCCAATCCGCAGCCGGAAGGATGTTGCTGATGGACGGCAGGCTGTTCCCTTTGGTGTACACCTTCAGGTTATAAGCCTGGCAATCGAGACAAAAGTGGTAGATCACCGCGGTTTCATTTTCCGAGATCATCGCGCCGGTCATCGTGCTAAAACGGGCTTTCCATTCCTTCATCTTGCGCGCCATTTCCAGCACATCCAGATCCGGAGCCGTCATCCACCAACCGTCCCTTCGTTGCGCCAGGGACGTTGCGCCTGGCAGACTTTCGATCAGGGTTTTGTAATCATTTACCATGCGGGTCTCCTGTAAACACGATCGTTTTGAGGAAACGTTTGCTGATCAATTTCTGACGACAGTTTTCACACAGGCCCTGCGCCTCAACGATCTCTTCCGGCAGCGGACTGCCATAGAGTTGTTTGAGGGTCAATTCAGGGATCACCCGTACCGGTCGACCGCAAACTTTACATGCCGGCAGCACGATATCGTGTGAAATGTAATGCTGCGATCGTTCGGTAATCGGCGCCGGGGCTTCCTTCTCGAAGCTCAGCGCGTGGGTCGGGCAATATTGAACGCAAAAGCCGCAGAAAGTGCAGCGATCTTCCATGTAAATCCAGTGCACCACGTTCTCGTCCGCATCGTCGATCTTGATCGCGCCGGGAGAGCAGGTGTAGACGCAGGTTCCGCAGGCAGTGCAGAGTTCCAGCGCGTGAGAAAGCTTGCCGCGGAAATCCTCCGGATAGGGAACCACGTCATTGGGCTGCCGGGTTCGTGAACCGTGGCTTAGATTTTGTGATAAGACGTCTAGGATTTTCATCATCCCTCCATCGATTACCGGATAAACGCGATAATCAGCACCAGAACGGCTGCCACAGCTCCCCAGCGCCAGTAGAAGGCAAAGGCCTGGTTGAGCTTGATCCGGGCGGTCGCTGTATTCAGGACAGTCACCAGGATGACTAGTAAGATGCTCAGTGCCAGGAATGCCACCCAGGCGCTCAGTCCACCCAGCAGGGGAGAAACAATCAAAGTCGCGAACAGACTGATCAGGGCCACCAGTTCGAGGGTGTGGCTAAGTTCGAGCAGCGCGAGCGGAAGGCCGTTGAATTCAGTATGAGCGCCGGCACAGAGTTCCTGTTCAGCGTTGGGGATGGAGAATGGGTTTAATTTTAACTTGGCCGGCAGCGCCAGGAAAAAAGCCAGAGCGGCGACCAGACTGCCCCAGCCCAACGGCGTCGTTGCCAGTGCAGACAGGCTGAAGCTTCCGGCCTGGACGGCCAGCGCAATGACGGCAGCCAGGAAGGGCACATTGTACGCAATGCTCAGCATGGCTTCGCGAGATGCGCCCACCTGTCCATACGGTGAACGGGTGGCGAATCCGGCCAGCATTTCGCACAAATCCGGTACCTCGAGCAGATAGATAAAGACGATCAGGTCACCCGGGAAGGTGCTCATCGAATTACTCGGCACCGGCACCAGGGCCAGTGCAAACAAGGCGGACCCCACAGAGAGGATCGGCAGGCCGTAGAAAAGGACAGGGTTGATTCCGGCGGGTACGATGGTCTCCTTGCCCAGCAGTTTGACAAAATCGTAGAAGGGCTGGAAGAAATAGGGCCCCTTACGACCCTGGAGACGGGCTGTCAGCTTGCGGATAAACCACAGATAGAACCAGCCCAGCAGGGTGCCTCCCAACAGACCCGGCCAAACGATCAAAGCCAGTAAATCCGAACCCCAGGTGCTCATTCCTTCACCTCCTTGCGGTTCTTCTGTTTTCCAGAAGCCAGCAGTTCCGCGGCCTCGGCAATCCCCTGAAGGATGGCCTGCGGGCGGGGTGGGCAGCCTGCCACGTAGACATCCACCGGAATGAACTGGTCCACCGCGCCGTAGACCGTTGGGCTGCCGGCGAAGATGTTGCCCGATGCCGGGCAGGATCCGACCGCGACGACCGCCTTTGGGTTGGGCATCTGATTGTAGATGTCGAGCAAAGCATCCCGCGTGCGCAGTGTCACCGGGCCGGAGATGATCAGAATATCGGCGTGTTTGGGGCTGCCCTGGCGCACCACACCCAGTTGTTCGGCGTCGAAACGCGGGGTCAGGCCGGCCGCGACTTCGATATCGCAACCGTTGCAGGCGCCGGTATTCACGCAATAGACCCAGGGTGATTTGCCCCGCGCAATTTGCATCAGTTTCTCGTATGGATTCATATGCGTACCCCTTTGTTTCAACCGATCCATCCCGTCAGCCAGCCCGGGAACAGACCCAGGACCAACATCAGGATGACCAGGGCAACCAATACACCGGCGGCCAACCGGGGTTCCTGGCCCCACTCGAGCCCGGCTTCAGCCTTACCAAACCAGACCCGGTGAATGGCGCGGACGTAGTAGAGCAGCGCCAACGCGGTCGCAAAGGCCATGGTCAGCACCAGGACGACACCGCCGGATTCAACACCAGCCAGGTAAAGGCGCCAGCGGCCGATAAAACCAAACAGGGGCGGCACGCCGATCATGCCCAGCGCGCCGGCGATAAACAGGGCGGAACTGACCGGATAGTGGGTGGCCATCCCGCGGTCGTCCAGGGTCAGGTCGTGACCGCTCTGACTTTCAGCGATGCCCACCGCTCCGAAGAGAATCACCTTGAAGAAGGCGTGGCTCAAAGCCGCCAGAATGGCGCCGCTCAGACCAACCCCAGGGCCGACCAGTACACCCAACATCAGATACCCCATGTCATCGATGGTCGAGAAGGCCAGCATGCGCTTGATATTCTTCTGGGCCAGGGCCGCCAGCGCTCCGCCGAACATCGAGAGTAACGCTAAAGCCAGCCACAGGGTGGCATAACCGGTAAAAACCCACGGCGCACTCTCGCGCAGGTGAGCCAGTTCGGTAAAGGCGGCGATATCGACCACCGAAACGACCAAAGCCGTCGTCATCGGTTTGGAATATTCAGCCAGGTTGGGCAGCCAGAAATAAAATGGGACCAGCGCCAGTTTTACGCCAAAGCCGACGATCAACAAGCCCACCGCCAGCTTGTCCAGCGGGTACGCAGGAACCGCACCGTTTTCGACCAGGTATACGCCCGCGCCGAGAAAAACCACAGCCAGGACCATGAAGGCCAGATAGGTTCGAGCAGCCGCCCTGGCCTTCGCCGAATCCTGGGTCCAGACCAGGGCAACCGCGGCAAACGCAGCTGCGTCCAGCAGTACGATCCGGATCGTTCCTTCACCCACGGCCATGCCGGCGACGACCAGCGCGCCCAGCAGGACAGTCAATCCCCACCAGCGCCGGCCTCCCTGCGGAACAACCATTGCGTACAGGGCAATCCCGATCATCAGGATCACGAAAGCGCCGCAAAATACCCAGTCCCAGGATGCGCCGGCCGCTAAAGTAGCCGTTTCCATAAAGATTGAATGCATCATTACCTCATCTGTACCTTAACTGAGCCAGACCGTGATGAAGACCAGCACCGCCAACACGAGAGTCGCCAGCAGGGGATAGTTCTCACTGATCGGATGAAGCAACTTTTCGAAACCTTCGGCCAGCGTCCGGATCCCGTTCCAGATCGGCAGGTAAACGCGATCGGGATCGGTAAACTTGTACACCGGGCCAAAGTTGGCCTCGGCCAGTTCAGTGAAATCCACGGCGGTCATGCCGGCCGTTTCGGGCAGAGGATCACCACCGGTAAATACACCCACGGATGCCCTTTGTGTCTTGCCCGGCCGCGTCAGACTGTAAGCCAGCAGGCTGGCCAGAATGGCGATCACCGCAATGCCCGCGCCCAGGGTCACCTGCACGCCGGCCGAGGTCGTCTGAAGTCCCAAATAAGTCAGGGATACTTCCCAGTTGAAACCCAGCGCGTGGATTGCCGGAGCGACCAGGCTCTTGAACAAAATCTGGGGGGCCAGGCCGAACAGGAGGCACAATCCGCCTAGAATTCCCATGCCCGCCAGCATGGACGGTTCAGCATCGTGGACTTCGGCCACCTTGAGCCAGGCCGGCATATCCCCGTAGAATACACTGACCGTTGCTTTGAGCATATAAACGGCCGTAATCACACTCACCACCCAGGCGACAATCACAACGACGATCTGGTTGGCATTCAGGGCCGCGTCGAGCAATAGCCATTTGGCGACAAAACCGTTCGTCAGCGGTACACCAATAATCGCCGCAGCCGCGATCAGCCAGATGCGGGCCGTCCAGGGCATACGCGTCGCCAGGCCGCCCAGGCGGCGCATATCCCGTGTACCGGTCGCGTGCTGGACTGCGCCCGCGCATAAGAACAGGGTACCTTTAAAAAGACCGTGGCTCAAACAATAAAACAATCCGGCGGCCACGCCCAGATTCGTCCCAAGTCCCAAAGCGGTAATGATGTATCCCAACTGGCTGATGGTCGAATAGGCCAGCAGTCGTTTCATATCCGTCTGCGCGAGCGCAAAAATCGCGCCAATCAAAATGGTGATGCATCCCAGCGTCATTACGATGATGTTCCAGGCGTGCGGCCACGGCGCGATCGAGTACATCCTGGCGATCAGATAGACGCCGGCTTTGACATAGCAGGCCGAGTGCAGCAGCGCCGAAACCGGCGTCGGGGCATTCATCGCCTCCGGAATCCAGGTATGAAGCGGGAACATGACCGATTTTGCCATGGCGGCGACCAACATTAAGATAAAAATACCCGTCGTAAATGCCGCCGTGACCGACGGATCGGTCCACACGAATGTTCCGCTGCGTTGGTAGAGCAGGAGGATCCCGGCCAGCAATCCATAGCCGGGGATGTGAGTCATGACCAAGACTTTCCGGGCTCCATTGGCGGCGGCGGATTCTTTATACCAAAAGCCGACCAGAAAATAAGAGCACAGGCCGATGACTTCCCAACTGAAATATACCAATAATAGATTGGCTGAAAAGACCAGGTTGACCAATCCGGCGATAAAGGTGAGCATCAAAACGTAGAAACGAGTCGTTCCTTCCGTTTCATGTGCCATGTAGTGAATGCAATAGAGCAGGATAGCCGAGCCAATACCGGTGGCCATCAGCGCGAAGATCAAGCTCAGTCCGTCAACATGATATTGCAAGGGAATATTCTGATCCCAAAGGACCAGAGTCTGATCGATGGCAGTTCCCTGCATCACCGATGGGAGCATTGCCAGTGTGCCGGCCAGGGCGATTGCGCCACATAGAAAAGCCAGCCAGCCCTTCAATTTTGGCGAGGCAGCCCGATTCAGCAGGATCTGTAATAGGATACCGAAGCCGAGCGCTGCCAAAGGCAATCCGACGATTGGGTTCACAATCTCCTCCTCAAAAGTCTAAGCCAGTCGGGTAGGATCTGGAGCCCGACTGGCTTAGCACAGGCAGAAAGGATTACGCGGGATAATCCTGGATAACGTCTTTCAATCTTGAAGCGAAACTCTTCTGTCGGGAGGTGGTCGAAACGGTATCCTCTACATATTCCAGAGCATCCGAAGGGCAGACCTTGACGCAGGCCGGATCGCCCTGGCAGACGTCGCACTTCAGGATGCTGTCGGTCAATGCATCGTAAACCGTGTTGCCGAAGGGGCAGGCCATCGTGCACATGCGGCAGCGAATGCAGCGTGAGTCATCCCACTCGATCAAAGCGGTTTCGGGGTTGCGGTGCATGGCTCCGGTCGGGCACACGGCAACGCAGGCAGCGTCGCTGCAGTGCTGGCACATCATGGGCACATTGACACCTTCGTACTGGAAGCTGTAGATGTGGATGCGAGACGCCTCGGGGCGTTGGCTGCCCTCATGGGCAAACGCGCAGGCTGCCACGCAGCTCTTGCAGCCCACACAACGATCTGGGTGAACCATTACCATTTTTGCCATAATAAGTTCCTTTACGGTGCGAGTAATCGAATGAATTATGCAATCGGCTTGACGACGGTTGCAGCCTTTTCCTGCGCCTTGAGTCCGGCCAACACTTTCGGAGGACGAGCGGGCAGGTTCGTGCAGTGCACGCCGGTGGCGTTCTTGATCGCGTTGACAATCGCAACGTGCGGCGAGGTCAGAGGCATTTCACCGACACCGGCAGCGCCGAAGGGACCGTACTCGCGCGGCGTTTCGACATACAGGATGTCGATTTTGTCGGGAATATCATTGGCGTAAGGAATACCTGCGCCGAGCATATTCGAATGAATAGCGTAATCTTCGAAATCTTCGCTCAGCGCCAAACCGACACCCTGGGCAAGGCCGCCGTAGATCTGGCCATCGACCAGAAGTCTGTTGTTGATCTTGCCGATATCCGCAACGCAGGTCAAAGCATCTACCTTGGTCTTGCCAGTCTTGGTATCCACTTCGACTTCGGCCATGAAGACACCGTACATATAAACGGCGAAAGGTTTACCCTGGGCCGTCTGGGGATCGCAGTTGGTGCACATGGATGATGACCAGGCGCCCTTATACTTCAGGGGCAGGCCTTCAGCCACCATCTCATCATAGGTGCGGAATTTGCCGTCTTTCTTCTTCAGTGCGGCCAGCAAGACCTCGCAGCCGTTCTTGATGGCATTACCCAGCATGACCTGGCTGCGGCTGCCACCCGCGGGACCGCCATTCAGGTTCACGGCCGTATCGTTCATGACCAGCTTGATTTTTTCAGGCTTGATGCCCAGCGGACGCAGACCTTCGTGAGCCGTACCGAGGGCGCCCATATCTGCACCCTGACCGTGATCGTGCCAGTTGACGAAGAGGGTGACGCCCGTCCTGGTCAGTTCGATCTCGATTTCGGAGCCATCCACGCCATCCAGACCGGAACCATAGATACCGATCGAGACGCCCACGCCCTTCTTCTTTTCAGGGGTCGACTCGCGCTTGGCCTTTTCGAGGGCAGCCTTGTAGCGCGGGCGCAGCTTGTCGATCATCTCGGGCAGGGAATAGGCATCCGGATCCTGTCCGGTCGGGGTCGTATCACCTTTGCGGTAGACGTTCTGATAGCGGAATTCCAGCGGATCCATGCCGATCTTGGCAGCCAGATCGTCCACCAGGCTTTCGGAAGAGATGAAGCTTTCCGGAGAACCATATCCGCGGAAGGCGGCGCCCCAGACGTGGTTGGTGCAGACCGTGCGACCGATACCGCGGATGTTGGGGATGTTGTAACCCGCACCGATAAATTGAGCTCCGCGCAGGGTCAGCAGATCGCCGAACTCGGAGTAAGGACCGTGGTCGCAGGTCCAGTCGCTTTCCATGGCCACGATTTTGCCTTTCGCGTCGGCAGCCATCTTCAAGTGCGTGAAGAACGGAGAGCGCTTTCCGGTGTACTGCATGAACTGCTGGTAATCATAGGTCAACGCAACCGGGCGACCACCGGTGGCCAGGCAGGCGACGCCCAGCAGGGCTTCCATGGTCGGGGAGAACTTGTAACCGAAGGTGCCGCCCGTCGGGTTCTGGATCATACGGATCTTCTCGGGCGGAAGGCCGATGCCAGGAGCGATCATCAGCAGGTGGAGGTACAGACCGATACTCTTCGAGCACAGGGTCAGGCGGCCTTCCTTGTCGATGTAGGCAAAGCCCGTGTCGGTTTCAATGGAAAGGTGCGGCTGGCGCTGAATGTAATAATCGTCTTCCACGACGTACGGCGCCTTGTCCATAATCGCCTTGGTGTCCTCACCCTTGGCAATCGGCTGCTCGAAATAGATATTCGGAGTTCCGGGATGAATTTCGATCGCATCGTCAGCCATTGCATCCGGCGCATTCATGTAGGCCGGGAGCACTTCCAGCTCCACCTTGACCTTTTCGGCGGCCGCGCGAGCGTGTTCTTCGGTATCCGCGGCGACGATCGCGATGGCATCGCCGATCTGGAAGACTTTTTCATCGCACAGGATCGGGCGGTCCCAACCATCACCCTTGTTGGTGGCGAAGGTGATCAAACCCGTAATGCGATTCTTGCCCTTGACATCCTTGTGCGTGATGACCTTGAAAACGCCGGGCATTTTTTCGGCAGCGGAGGTGTCGATGGAGAGGATATTGGCGTGTGCAACCTTCGCCTGAGTCAGCGCCAGGTGCAGCGTATTGGCAGGCAGGTGGAGAATCTGATCCTGACCGAATTGCCAGGTGCCGGTCACCTTCGCGTCCGCGGAAGGGCGTGGATACTTGCTGCCCCAGACGCGTCCGTCTGCGGGTGCCTTGTATTCCAACTCGGATTGGCTCATCTCGCCGCGCATCACCTTGGCGGCATCCATGATCGCGTCCACGATCGGCTTGTAACCCGTGCAGCGGCAGGCATTGTGGTGCTTGGTCAGCCAGTCGCGAACTTCCTGGCGAGTGGGATCGGGGTTCTGATCCAACAGCGCTTTGGCAGACAGAACCATGCCGGGGGTGCAGAAACCGCACTGCGCCGCGCCATGGAACTTGAAGGCAGCCTGAATCGGGTGCAGCTTATCCGGAGTGCCGATTCCCTCAATGGTTGTAATCTTGGCGCCATCCGGGACGCGCTTCGCCCGCGTCACGCAGGACAGGGTCAGCTTGCCGTCCAAAATAACGGAGCAGGCACCACAATGGCCTTCTTTGCAGGAGACCTTTGTTCCGGTCAGCAGAAGCTTCTGACGCAGAACATCTGCCAATGACGTCTCTTGTTCTATTTCAACAGTCTGGGAAACGCCATTGATTACAAATGTTTTTTTCAGCATCCTTACCTCCTTAAATATTTTTGTTGCAGATTGGGTGATTGAGGGGAACAGCCAAAATTTGGATTTGAAAACCCAGGATAGGCGCACTGGATCACAGTACGGCAATGCAAATCATAGGATAAAAGCCATGCGGCTAAAACGTGCATCCGGATACTTTCTGAATGGCTCAAGTAGTCGATTCCAGGAGGGTCAGTTGACCCATCGGCCAACGCTCCGACTGACCGTTGATTCGGGGATTGAATTTTCTATACTAATGAATAGACTGAAACGTATAGTGCCTGGTTAGGGTTGTTTGTCATCCGTAAAAATCATGTAAATCAGGAACCCCCTATGGATCAAAATGAGTTACATGCCCTGGAATCAAAATGCATTCAAGAATGCATTCCCACCTGTGCGGCCGCCTGTCCAATGCACGTGGATGTCCGCGCGATGTGCGCCGAAATCAGCCAGGGCAACTTTGGCAGCGCTTACCAGATTCTTAATAAAACCCTCCCATTTCCCGGTATTATCTGTCGCATCTGCGATCAACCCTGCCGGCCCGTCTGCAAGCGGGATCAGGCCATCGCGATCGTGGATCTGGAACGAGCCTGTGTCGATTTTGGAAAAACCAGCCTTGAGATCGCCAATCCTCACAGCCGCCGCAAGCAACGCATCGCCGTTGTGGGTGGGGGTCTGAGCGGCCTGACCGCGGCTTACGATCTGGCCAAAAAACGATATGCCGTCACCGTCTTTGAAGCGAACAGCGTCCTGGGCGGAAGATTGCGTTCCATCCCGGAAAGCCGCCTTCCCAGGTCTATCATCGAATCGGATTTCGACGTCATCCTGAAAATGGGCGTCGAAGTGCGCCTGAACACCCCGGTCAGCGGCAATGTCAGCGCGGGGAATGTCACCCTCGGGCAATTGCAGCGGGATTTCGATGCGGTTTACCTGGCAATTGGGTCCAATTCGCCGGCGCGATATGCGTTGGGTTTGAATGATTCCGGATTGGGGACCATCGACCCGGTCACACGCGCCACTGCCCAACCCGGGGTCTTTGCCGGAAGCGATATCGATCAGCCGGAGAATTCGATTTCATCTATCACGACTATGTCAGACGGCCGGATCGCGGCGATTTCGATCGATCGCTTCGCGCAGCGCGTCTCGCTGACCGCCTCGCGAATCAACGAAGGCGCATTCGAGAGTTGCCTGTATACCAACACGGAGGGCGTTCCGGCTCTGCCCGTCACCCCCAGGGCTGGCGCCAGTTTTACCAGCGCCGAAGCCATTGCCGAAGCCAAACGCTGCCTTAAGTGCGAATGCCTTGAATGTGTCAAAGTTTGCCAATACCTTTCCTCTTATGGCGCATATCCCAGGAAATACGCCCGCAAGATCTACAATAATCTTTCGATTGTGATGGGCACTCGTCTGGCCAATACGCTGATCAATTCCTGCGCCCTGTGCGGCCAATGTGCTGAAGTCTGCCCGACCAACCTGGATATGGGCGCGCTCTGCAAGCAGGCCCGCCAGACCATGGTCGAGCAGGGACATATGCCCCCTTCCGCGCACGACTTCGCCCTGCGCGACATGCAGTTCAGCAACAGCGACCAGTTTGCCATGGCTCGCAACCAGCCGGGAACTTCAACCAGCTCGTATCTTTTCTTCCCCGGCTGCCAGTTGAGCGCTTCGGCCCCCGAACAGGTCGAAAAGATTTACGCCTACCTGAGGGACCGGCTTCCTTCGGTCGGGTTGATGCTGCGCTGCTGCGGAACAATGGCGGACTGGTCCGGACGCAAGGACCTTTTTCAGGAGGCTCTGGCGGATTTTTCGGCGCTGCACGCCCAAATGGGCCGCCCAAAGGTCGTCCTCGCCTGCTCGAGCTGCTACCAGGTTTTCAAAAACAACCTGCCCGACGTCGAGATCGTCTCCCTGTGGGAATTGTTCGATCAATACGGTCTGCCGGAAGATGCCGTACAGACAAAGAAGGGGGTCGTCTCCATCCACGACCCGTGCTCGACCCGGCATGAATCCCAGATTCATGAAAGCGTGCGCCGCCTGGTCGACCGGGCCGGCTACCGCATCGAAGAACTGCCCCTCAACCGGGAAAAAACATCCTGCTGCAGTTACGGCGGCGACATGTGGCTGGCCAACCGCGAACTGGCCCAAAAAGTGGTCGAACGCCGGATCGCCGAAAGCGATGCGGATTACCTGACCTACTGCGCGATGTGCCGTGATTTCTTCGCCGCCCGGGGAAAACCCACCCTCCATTTGCTCGACCTGCTCTTCGAGAAAGATCCGCAGGCGCGGGCGACGCGTCAGGGGCCGGGTTACTCTCAACGGCATGAAAATCGAGCCAGACTCAAATGGAAAATGCTCAAAGAAATATGGGGTGAAACCATGCCCGACCAGGCAAGTTATGAATCCATTCAACTGATTATTCCGGAAGATGTCCAGAAGGTCCTTGAAGACCGGCTTATCCTGGTCGAAGATCTCCAGAGAGTGATCGAATACGCCGAAAAAACAGGCCAGAAATTCCTGAATCCGGCCACCGGACGTCTGCTGGCGCATTACAAACCCACCCGGGTGACCTATTGGGTGGAATATTCCCGCAAAGGCGACGCCTTTAGGATCCACAATGCCTACAGCCACCGCATGGAACTCGGTGAGGATGTGAAACCATGAGCCAGACAGAAGATCACGCAGCTCCCACGCAATGGAAATGTGCCAATTGCGACCTGCCCCTGGAACCCGGTCAGGTCATGGTATCTTACCTGGGGAATTCCTACCCGGTAAACTTGATGCGCTGCCCTAACTGCGGCATGGTGCTGGTGCCCGAAGACCTGGCCTTAGGCCGGATGGTCGAAGTCGAAAAGGCCCTGGAAGATAAATAACGGATCAGGCGCTTTGGAAAAATCAACGAGCGAAAATTCGAGCGGGAGCGGGGCCGGCGCCTGCGTTTACGAACAGGCTTACGGCCAGCAAACATTAGGCGAGACTCTGCATCCTGGCGGGCTGGGTCTGACGCGGCATGCTTTGTCCCTCTGCACCTTCCCCACCCATGCCAGGGTCCTGGACGTCGGCTGCGGCGCCGGCTTGACGGTGCAATACCTGCGTGAGCTGGGTTACACGGCCTGGGGCGTGGACCTCTCTGCGGGGTTGGTGCACGCCGGCCACCGACGAGCCCCAACCCTGCCTCTTTTTCAGGCGGCTGCCGACTTCATTCCCCTGGCGGCTGGCGGGTTGGACGTCATCGTGACAGAGTGCAGCCTGTCGGTATTCGAGCAGACCGATCGGGTTCTGGATGAATTCCACCGTTTACTCCGGTCGGACGGCGTTCTGATCCTCACCGACCTCTACGCCCGCAATCCATCCGCGCTGCCGGCGTTACAGGCGGTCCTTCCCTCGAGCTGCCTTGCCAGGTCATTTATCCGGGAGGAACTGCTGAACCGGCTGGCGAAGCGCGGATTTGCTCAGGTGATCTGGGAGGATCACTCCGAGGCGGTTAAATCCCTGGTCAACCCGTCCGTATCCAGCCTGTTCATTGGCGCTCCGGAACGTGGAATGGATCCCCTCGACCTGGCCTTAGCCGTCGCCAGAGTCAAACCGGGATACTTCTTGTGTGTTTCACGAAAGTGCTGAAGGTTAATCTCAGCGAATCTGGAGAAATCGATCGTAGCGCTCTCGAAGAATCGGCGCAGCAATCCAATCCGAGGAGTTCTTAATGGATGATCTCGATTACATGAAGGAATTGAAGGGCCAGGGTTTCGTCTGCAGCCAAATCCTGTTAAAAATGGGCCTTGAACTGCAGGGCAAGGATAATCCCGACCTGATCCGGGCGATCCAGGGACTGGCCGGTGGGTTGGGCTACACCGGAGACGTGTGTGGATCGCTGTCAGCCGGGGCGTGCCTGTTGGGAATGTACGCCGGGAAAGGCACGCCGGAAGACGAGGATGATCCACGCCTGTATTTTATGATCGCGGACCTGGTGAAATGGTTCAAACAGGAATACGGTCAGGGCAACGGCGCCATCCATTGCGACGATATTGTCAACAATCAGGGCACGAAGTCGATCGCCCACTGCCCTGAGATCGTGGCTGCAACCTACCAGAAGGTAAAAGACCTGCTGGTCGATAACGGTTTTGATCTTTCCGGGATGGATTGATGAGCGATCTTCCCCAGCCACTCACATCATCCGCTGGCTGTTGCAGCGAGCCCCACTCCGATCCAGACGGAACAACATGCTGCGCCCCATCTCCGGTGGATGGAGAGATCCTTTCCACCACCGAAAGCGTTTGCCCGGTTTGTCTTTCGCGCCTGCCTGCCAGGCGGGTCATGCGGGGTGAGAACATCTACCTCGAAAAAGAGTGCCCGCAGCATGGATCCTTTCGAACCATCCTCTGGCGCGGATCGCCGGCTTTCTCTACCTGGGTCAGGCCGAAAATTCCCGTCTCCCCGCAAAATCCGATGAACCGTGTGGAACGAGGCTGCCCGTTCGACTGCGGGCTGTGCCCGGACCACCGCCAGCAGCCGTGCTGCGTGCTCTTCGATGTGACCCTGCGTTGCGACCTGGCCTGTTCCTTTTGTTTCGCCAGCGCGGGAAAGCACGCTGCATCCGGCGATCCATCCCTGGAAACGATTCGGACCTGGTACCAGCGCCTGCTGGACGCCGGCGGGCCATTCAATGTTCAGCTTTCCGGCGGCGAACCCAGTCTGCGGGATGACCTGCCCGAGATCATTGCCCTCGGAAAATCGATGGGCTTCCCCTTTTTTCAGATCAACACCAACGGCCTGCGCCTGGCAAGAGATCCGGCTTACCTGGGCCGGCTCAAACAGGCCGGACTTTCCACGGTCTATCTGCAGTTCGACGGTACCACGGATGAAATTTTCCAGAAAATGCGCGGCGGCAAACTGTTGGAACTCAAAATCCAGACCATCGAACGCTGCGCCGAAGAAGGCCTGGGCGTGGTGTTGGTCCCCACGCTGGTGCCCGGGATCAACTTCGACAATCTTGGGGAGATCCTGCGCCTGGCCATCGAACATGCCCCCACCGTGCGCGGGGTGCACTTCCAACCCGTCAGTTACTTTGGCCGTTATCCTCAGGCGCCAAGAGATGAAGATCGCATCACCATTCCCGAGGTCATTCGAGCCATCGAAGCGCAGTCCGGCGGGCGCATCCGGCGCGAAAGTTTTAAACCCTCCGGGGCTGAAAATGCGCTCTGCTCATTCCACGGCAACTTTGTGATCATGCCGGATGGCGAGCTCAAAGCGCTCACCCGCCACCATCCCGATCCGTGCTGCTGCACGCCCCCCGAACGCGCGGATGAAGGTTCGCGGAAATCCCGCCTTGTCACGGCCAGGAACTGGTCAGCGCCGAAACTGGAACTCTCCAACGGGCAAAGCCGCAGCCTGGGAGGCTGGGATGATTTTCTCGACCGCATCCAGACCCATTCTTTCACCATCTCCGGCATGGCTTTTCAGGATGCCTGGAATCTGGACCTGGAACGGCTGCGCGACTGCTATATCATGCAGGCCAGCCGGGATTCGGGTCTGGTGCCCTTTTGCGCCTATAACCTGACCGACCAGGCCGGGCATGCTCTGTACCGCCCGGTCTAGTCCGAATTTCGGTCTGACGGTTCGGAATTTAATTTACCAGGTGGTTTTGAACGGCCAATGCGACTGCCTCGGCGCGGTTGCTGGCTTCGAGTTTCGAGAGGATGTGGCTGACATGGTGTTTGACGGTCGAGAGGCTGACGACCAGGTGCGCGGCGATCTCGGTATTATTGAATCCCTTCACCAACAAGGCCAGCACCTCGCGTTCTCGATCGCTCAGGTCAAATCCAAGCGGCCCCGCCTGGGAGGCAATGTTCATCAGCGCCTGGGTTGCTTCGGGGGATAGGATCGAGTGCCCGGCGTGCGCCAAACGAATGGCTTCGGCAATCTCGTCGGATTGGACATCTTTGAGAAGGTAACCAATCGCTCCGGCCTGAATGGCTTTCTGGATCATGGTTTCTTCTTTGAAGCTGGTCAAAACGATGACCTGGGTTTGCGGATAATTCTTCCGGATGAGTTTGGTTGCGGCGGCTCCATCCATGCCAGGCATGAGTAAATCCATCAAGATGACATCCGGCCGCAGATCGCCACACAGCCGCACCGCTTCTTCCCCGTTGCGCGCGAAGCCAGCCAAATCGAGATCCTCGTAAGCTTTGATAAAAGCCTTCAAGCCGCTGCGAACCACGGCGTGATCGTCAACAATCATCACTCGAATGGGATCACCGATTGTCATGATTACTCCTTCTGGCCAGGCGCCAACCAAACCACTTCGATCTGGGTGCCGCAATCCGGCTTGCTTTTCAGGTTTAGATTCGCGTTTATGGACGCCGCCCGCTCTTGCATAATACTCAGGCCGAAATGATCCGATGAAACCGCGGCGGGATTAAATCCACAGCCATTATCACAGATCGATAGGGCCATTTTATCGGGCTGGCAACGCAAGTTGACAGAAGCCTGGGTTGGATCGGCATGCTTGACGATATTATTCAGGGCTTCCTGAGTGATACGGTACAAAGCGATTTTCACTTCAGGCGACAGGGACTGCTCGCCCTCGACATTCAGGGCAATCGGGATCTGGGATTGGATGGAAATTCCCTGGGTCAGATGTTTGAGCAAATCGCCGAGTTTGGCTTCCTTGAAAACGGCCGGGCGCAATTCGAAAAGTAAGGTGCGCATTTCGGCAAACGCGCCGCGCGTCAACTGGCGCAGCTCCACCAGGCGGGCTCGCGCCTCGGTCTGGTCCCTCTCCCACAGGCGCGGCAACACCTCAGCAATCAAATTGGCTGAAAACAACGTCTGGCTGACCGCGTCATGCAATTCACGCGCCAGACGGTTGCGTTCGGCGATGACCGCAGCTTCTTCCGCCTGCATGCGGAGGCGCGCATTCTCAATGGCCAGAGCCACCTGGTCGCTGAACATCAACGCCAGATTGATTTCTTCCGTCGAGAAGATCCGCGGCTCGCTGAAATACAACAGGATCGTCCCGTAGAGCTCGCCTTTGACGATGAGCGGTACCGCCAACCAGGATTGGAAATTGATCATCAACTGGCTGACCATCGCCCATTCGGCGGCGGTCGTATCCAGGTAAGACTCATCGCTCGCGATCTCTTTTTTTGCGTTGGTCACGCTCACAGGCCGGCCGGTTTCGACCGCCTGGCGGGCGGCGCCGTAACCCGGTAAATATTGGGCATCGACCAGGTTCGTCGACAGGCCGTTGGCCGCTTGAATGCCAAGCGTTTGATCTTTGGCGGAATACGTAAATATCGCCGTGCCCTGGCATCCCAACAGACGGCCGCTGACATGCGTGACGATATAATCCAGGATTTCGCCCAAGGAACGGTTCGAATTCAGAATGGCCAACATCACCCGCAGGCTCTCGGCCATCTGGTGGCGCCCTTCCGCCTCGAGTCGGCGTTCCTGCTGTTCCTGATATAGCCGCGCGTTTTCGATCCCAATGACTGCGCACGGCGCCAGCATACTCAAGACGCGCAGGCTGTCGCTGCTTAATACCGCATTGCATGCGTCCGCCACGGCAATCACGCCAATGGACCGGTTTTCGTAGATCAGCGGTACGGTCAGGTAGCAGCCGACGTTTCCAAAGGGCTCGATGGCTTCGCGATAGATGCGCGCGTCATCCTCATGGATATCGGTGAGCATGATCGGCTGGCTGGTCTGGATGGATTGCCCGGCCACCGACTGCGCAACCGGGACGCGATAACCGATCAAGGCATCCGTGGAATCCGACCCGGACACAGCCGACAGGCACAGGTCATCCTCTTCGAGCACGTACAGAAAACTGAGCTTGGCCGAGGTCAGCCGGCGGGCCTCATCGGCAATCATTTGCAGGACGCCGCTTAGATCCAGGTGGCTCGTGATCGCCTGCTGGATGCTCAGCAGGGTCTCGATTTCAATGGCGTGTTTTTGAGTGGAACAGGAAACCGGGTCGCAGAGAAAATAGGACTGGTCCACCGGACAGACGGTCGGATTTCCTGCTCTCTTTGCGGTTGATTTTTGCCGTTCCACGATTTTCATTGCCTGATTAAGTCTGAATCTAACGACAGGAGATCATACATCTTCGATGGTCAGATAAACCAAGGTTTGATTCAAGAGCTGGTAAGCAATTTCGCCAAAGGTGATCGGGCCGGTGAAATTCCCAATCTTTCGGCCTTCCAGATTCGCGTACAGATAGTTCAAGATGCAATTACAGGCCACAAACACATTCTCGCTGAGACCCGCGGGCGCTTTTTTCTTGAGCTGGTCCAGGTAATCATCCACGGGTTTGGCGATCTTATAGCGGTAACCGGCAAACACCGGCGCGTAAAAGGTGATCTGGCGCTTGGCAAAATCCATGCTCTTGAAACTGGTATTGATCATCGCCCCGGAAAGATTGGTCACCAGGGGCAGCCGTGTATCGATGGCATTTTCGACCACATAATCGGCGATGTTCTTCGACTGGCCGTTGATCAACGCGGTGGTCGCGCTGAAACCGTCCTCCGGAAAGACGATGGAATCGACTTCACCCTGTTCAAAGATATTGACGATATCGATCTCGGCGAGTTTGTTGGCCGGCAATTCGACGTGGAAAACCACCGCGCCGTTATCCAGAGCCAGCTGCCGCGTTCCATCGAAAACTTTCGGGCTGGAAACATCATCATCCACGGCCACGCCGGCAACCCAACCGATCAAAGGTCGGGTGGCGAAATTTGGGAAACTGGGGGCATTCAGCGCGAAGGTGAAATGGGTGGGGCTGGATGCCGGAATAATGATGACGCTAAAACCATGGCGAGGCGCATCCGTATAAACCTGCTGGATATGGGTCTCATCGTATACTTTCACCTCGGCTTTGAGCACATAATCGGGGAATTCGGTGACATAGATCTGATCTTGCGTAAATACACCGCCCTGCTCACCCATAAAATAAGGAATCGTCCCGGCAATCCAGCACCCGCTCGGAAGGTCACGCAGGGATTTCTCATCACCGGCCAGTAAAAGTTTTTTCCCGGCAGTAATCATCTGGATTACGTCTTTTTTCTCGAACAGAACTCGTTTCACCGAATCACCACCTTACCGAAGATTTTCTGTAAATCTGCCTGAGCTTTTGGAAGGTCCTTATTCCACATGAAGAAGGCCCTCAACTCCGCAACACATCTTTGCGCTGTTTCGGGAGTCGGGTCCATTTCATAAATCAAAGTAAGCCGCCCCAAAATGATCTTGGTCGCCAAAAGCTCATATTTTGGAGTCTCCTCGCCGGAAATCGCTTTCATCCAACTCGGATCTGACTCATCGGGAATGATCATCAGCAACGGTCCTTATTTTTGATTTACCAATAGCATGGCAGAAAAGCAGGATCTCCGTTTGCTTTCTGTTTAATTTTCCTCGGAAGCCTCAAGGCGCCATCCTCAAAATAAATCGCTGTCGGAGACGGTTGAAATGCATCTCTTGTGGATGCAACCGGGTTGTCATTGTGGCATCGTTGTATGAAGGCAGGGATGAGTTCGCGCGAAGCAAAACCCACTTATTATAATACCGACGGATGTATAATTGTACAGATACAATTCGTCATAATTTAGCGCGTAATGCTGAGGTTTCCAATTCCAATCCTGAATGATCTGATTTCCGCGATCGATTCCCAAACCGCCTGCGTTCGAATAACGGATGTCAGGGTTGGATTGTATTATTCAGCCGTTCAAAGTCATGGGATGGGCCTGGCGGCCACCCTGAACGATGCCGCGTGCTGCGATGCGGAAAAGTTCGATTGGATGGGACATCTGCACGAGCTGACCGCCGACCGGGTATTACCGTTTCTGCATTCGAAAAACGCACTGGAAGTCAGTATCGGTCTGGCCACCCTGAATTCGTTGATTACCGTTCCCCCGGAAGGCGGCGTCGAGATCAACGCCCGCGATTTCATCCTCGCGCGCGGCCGAGACAAAACCGTTGCCACCATCGGGCATTTCCCTTTTACGGACGCCCTTCGAAAAGTTGCCCGCCAGGTCTGGGTTTTCGAACTGGAGCCGCGGCCCGGAGACGAGCCCGCTGAAGCCGCGCCCGAGCTGCTCCCCCGGGCGGATATCATAGGGATTACCGCCACGACCCTCCTGAACGGCACATTCGATGCATTGGCGCCGCTGTTCCCGCGCCAGGCGCTGGTGGTCATGATCGGGCCCACCACACCCCTCAGCCCGGTGCTGTTCGATCACGGTGTGGATGTGTTGGCCGGTTCGATCGTAACCGATCCCGGGGCGTTGATGAATTGCGTCGGCCAGGGCGCCGCCCAGCGCCAGTTGGCCGGCCTGCAGCGCATCACGATCGTGCGCGATCGCGCTAAAATGGGGGCATGAGCGTCAACCGGCCGGATAACCCGGATTAACGGTAGAAGGAATATGGAAATCCCTATCACCCCCCTCGATTCCTGGATCATTCACAAGATCGGCCATCCGGGCAGGTTGACCCGCCAGGCCATTGAGGAATACCAGCTCGAACAGTTGCGGGAGACGCTCTGCCTGGCGCGGAGCCAGAGCCCGTTTTACCGTAAGCATCTGAGCCGTGCACCCGAACCGCTATCCAGCCTGGGAGACCTGGCGCAATTTCCGTTCACCGCGGCTCAGGATATCCGCGATTTTGGGTTGCAATTCCTGTGTGTGTCTCAGGATAAGATTCAACGCGTGGTCACCCTGGATACCACCGGTACCACCGGCCAACCCAAACGGATCTACTTTACAGAAGAAGATCAGGAACTGACCACGGATTTCTTTCACAACGGCATGGCCACCTTCACCGCGCCGGGGGATCGGGTCCTGATCCTCCTGCCGTGCGAACGCGCCGGCAGCGTGGGCGACCTGCTGGCCACGGGCTTGCAGCGCCTGGGCGCTGAACCCATCCGGCACGGCATCGTGCGTGACATCGCGCAAACTTTGGGGGTGATGCGCGCGGAGAAGGTGGACAGTCTGGTCGGCATCCCCGTCCAGGTGCTGGGGCTTGCCCGTCACAGCCCGGAATTCCGGCTCAAGAGCGTGCTGCTGTCAACCGATTATGTACCGGACGCCGTTGTGCGCGCGGTCGAACGGGAATGGCATTGCCAGGTCTACAATCATTACGGCATGACGGAGATGGGCCTGGGCGGCGGCGTCGAATGCCTGGCGCACCGCGGTTATCACCTACGCGAAGCCGACCTGTACTTCGAGATCGTTCATCCGGAGACCGGCCAGCCGGTGGCCGAGGGCGAGACCGGCGAGGTGGTGTTCACCACCCTGACCCGCGCAGGCATGCCCTTGATCCGCTACCGGACGGGTGATATCAGCCGCTTCATCCCCGGCGCCTGCCCGTGCGGTACAAGCCTCAAAAACCTGGAATGGATTCGGGCGCGCAAAACAGGCAGGGTTGCGGTGGGTCCCGTTGAAAGCCTGACCATTGCGGATCTGGATGAGGCGCTCTTTTCTGTGGATAGCGTCTATGACTACGATGCCAGTGTTTCGCATGAACCCGGGCGCGATATCCTCCACCTGAGCGTCTATGTCACCCGGGAAGATGAACCGGCCTTGAAAAAGCGCATCGCGGAATCCCTTGAAACGATCCCTGCCGTTCAGCAGGCCATGTCCCAGGCCAGCCTGTTCGCGCAGATGGATATCTATACGAAGCGAACGGCGCCGGTTTCTCCATTCAAACGGACGATTCGCGAATCGGGCGCCAGCGGCCAATAAATCCACGGCCCGGGCCGGCAGGCAGATCCGGTATCTTCGACTTACAGGTTTGGAGAAAATTCAAATTACCCGCCCGGGGTACTTGTAATTTGGGTTGCCAGTTGCTATACTTTAAGCGCTTAAGCAAGTTCAACTTGCTTTTCTTTTTATCGGCTGAATTTAAGCGCTTAACAAGGATCCCCATGATTTCAATTTACGATGTTGCCAAAGCTGCCGGCACCTCCATCGCCACGGTTTCCTACGTGCTCAACAACAGCAATCGCGTCAGCAAGGCCACTGCCGAACGCGTCCGCCGCGCGATCGAGGAGCTCAATTATCAGCCCAAGGCGTCCGCCCAGGCGCTGGCGCGCGGGCGCACGCTGACCATCACGTTGATCGCCCCGATTTCCATCTACGCCCATCAGGCCTCCCTCTACAATCTGATTCAGGGCATCGGCCAGGCGCTGGAATCCACCGACTACCGCCTGTACATCCACCCCACCCTGCACAGCCCGGGCGCTTCCCTCGAAGTCGAAGCCGCCATTCGCAGCCACCAGATGGATGGCGTGATCCTGATGCACATCGAGCGGGAGGATCCGCGCATCGAGCTGCTGCGCCAGAGCAAAATACCCTTTGTCCTGATCGGCCGCTGCGAACACGACGAGGACCTCAGCCTGGTCGACGCCGATGTGGAAGCGGTCATCGATACCGCCGTGAGCCATCTGAAGGGCCTCGGGCGCACCCGCATCGGCCTGTTTGGCGAAGGCGGCGAGGCCAACATTACCCGCCGCCTGGTCCAGGGTTTTGAGAATTCCATCCGCTCCCACGGCCTGGTATACGAAGAACGTTATTGCGCCGAATTTTCCGAAGATCCGGAAGAGATCGACCGGGCAATTTCGGAGGTGCTTTCTCAACCGGACCGTCCCTCGGCCATTTTTGCCGTCTCGGACCTGGCGGTGATGGGCGTGTATAAGGCCGCAAACGCCCTGGGGCTGCGGATCCCGCAGGACCTGGCCGTGATCGGTTATGCCGACAGCCCGCTTTATCCGTATTTGACGCCATCCTGCAGCGCCGTCTTCGCCGGCGCGACCGAATTGGGCTGCAAGGCGGCCGAAACGCTGCTTGCCAAACTGACGGACGATGCAGAGTTTTCTGCACAGCTATTGGTGCCCCCCCGACTCATTATTCGTGATTCCACGGTTGCAAAATCCTGAACGCATAAAAAGCAGACCCAAAAGGAGGCAGGAGCAAGGCAATTCATCACCCCCGAACCCATCCAACCAATCAACCTTTCCATTGATACGAAAATCCGGAGGAGCTAATGTCTATGAAGCGATCACGTATTTTTTTGGCGCTGGCGGTCATCTTGATGATCTCAACGTTGATGGCAGGCTGTGCCGCCCCTACGGCCGCGCCCACGGACCCGCCCGCTGCGGCGCCCACGG
>NZ_DF967972.1:1006474-1564821 GCF_001050235.1 Longilinea arvoryzae | reverse complement strand
AAGAACCGGTCACGTTGAACGTCTGGATCATGGACCGGGTGGGCACCACGGCCATGGCAGAAGTGAAAACCATCATCGAGAAATGGGCTGCTGACACCGGCAACACCGTCATTGTGACCGAAGGCAACCAGTTCGAAATGATGAACAAAATTCCGGTCGCCATTCCCGCCGGCGAAGGTCCCGACCTGTTCATGACGGTCAACAACTACATCGGCGGTCATTATGCCGCCCAGCTCATCGTCCCGGTGGAAGATGCCCTCACGGCCGAAGAAAAGGCCAAATACACCCAGGGATCCATCGATTCATTCACCCTCGACGGCCACCTGCTGGGTGTTCCCATCGCCGCAGATGTCAATGCGCTGGTTTACAACAAAGATCTGGTGGCCACCCCGCCCGCGACCATGGATGAACTCGTCACCCTGTCCAAATCGCTGACCACCGGCGACCAGTACGGACTGCTGTATCAAATTGACAGCTTCTGGTACAGCTACCCCTTCTTCTCGGCCTACGGCGGTTATGTCTTCAAATGGACCGGCACCAGTCTGGATCCAACGGATATCGGCTTCGACAACGAAGGCGCCATCGAGGGCCTCAAGTACATCCGCTCGCTGGTCGAGACCGAAAAACTGATGCCCGGCGATGTGACCTGGGAAGTGATGAACAGCTACTTTACCGAAGGCAAGTCGGCCATGATCATCACCAACCCGGCCATGGTCCCCTCCTTCAAGGATGCCGGCATCAACCTCGGCGTGGCGCCGATCCCGACCGCGCCCAACGGCGTCGACCCGCGCCCGTTTGCCACCTACACCGGTTTCTCGGTGAGCGCGTATTCCAAGAACCAGGCCGAAGCGGCTACGCTGGCTGCCTACCTGGGCTCCAATCTGCCGCTGCCCATCTACAAAGCCAATCCGGGTAATATTCCGGTGCTGTCGGATATCCTCGCCGATCCGTCCCTCAAAGACGACGCGGAATTGGCCGGTTGGATGGCTCAACTGGACAAGAGCGACCCGCTGCCCAGCATCAACGAAATGAACTTCGTCTGGGCCCCCGCGACCACTGCCTTCCAATCCGTCGTTCAGGGCAAAGAGGCTGCCGACGTGGCGTTGAAAGCAGCTCAGGCCTTGATCATCCAAACCATCGCAGAAAACAAGTAAGCAATCCTCGTTGCCAGGCGCTGGGTGGTCGATCCATCCAGCGCCTGCGGGATGAAGGAGGCAAAATGGCGTTCTTCAAGACCCAAATTCGGAAAAGCAGACTGACGCCTTACCTGTATATCCTCCCGGGGATGCTCGCCATGTTCATGGCGGTGATTCTGCCCGGACTGTTCACCATTTATTACTCCTTCACCAATTACTCGCTCACCCACCTTTCGAATTGGCGCTTCATCGGCCTTGGAAATTTCGCCCGTATTCTGGTGGGCAGCGCGAAGGGCGAATTCCTCGGCGTTTTCACATGGACGTTTCTCTGGTCCGTCCTGTCCATCCTGCTCTCATTCGCCATCGGTCTTTTCCTGGCAATGCTTCTCAACAACCGCAACATTCGCGAACGCAATGTCTACCGCATGTTGTTGATCCTTCCCTGGGCGCTGCCGTCGACGATTACCATCCTCACCTGGAGAGGCCTTTTCAACTCCTCCTTCGGCCCCATCAACCGCATGATCGGTTCTTTCGGCCTGAATCCGGTCCCCTGGTTGATCGACCCCAACTGGGCGCGGGCCACCTGTTTGCTGGTCAATATCTGGCTCGCTTTTCCGTTCATGATGATCGCCTGCCTGGGAGCCCTGCAGGGCATCCCGGAGGAGTTATACGACGCGGGAAAGGTGGACGGCGCATCCTCCTGGCAGGCTTTCAGGCACATCACCTTTCCGCTGCTGCGCTCGGCCACCCTGCCGCTGTTGATCTCCGGTTTTGCCATGCAATTTGGAAATTTCGGGACCATCTTCCTGCTCACGGAAGGCGGCCCGTTCATTAAAACCTCCACGCTGGCGGGTTCCACCGATCTGCTGGCGACCTATATGTACAAAATGGCGTTTGGCTCGGCCAGTTTCGACTACGGTATGGCGGCTGCCAACGGCTTGCTGCTCTTCTTCATCGTGGGTGGGCTGACACTGCTCAACTCCAAACTGACCGGCGCTTTCAAAGAGGTGGATGCATGACGGCGAACTCCAGACCCCCGACCCGATCCATGCGTAAACTGAAAACCAGCCTGGTGACGAATATCAGCCGCCTGATCCTCATTCTGGCCTGCCTGTTGACCATTTTCCCGGTTTTGTGGATCATCACCGCCTCCCTCAACACCGGAGCCTCACTGTTTACTTCGTCCATCATCCCCAAATCGCTGACCTTCAAACATTATCTCGATCTGTTCGCCAACACGGATTTTCTCCTCTGGATCAAGAACAGCGTCATTGCCTGCGTTGGCGGCGGGTTGCTGGCCCTCTTCTTTACGATTACCCTGGCCTATGCTTTCTCGCGTTTCCGCTTCAAAGGCAGGCGGTACGGGCTGCTCGTTCTCATTCTGATCCAGATGCTCCCCGCCACGGCGACCATTGTGGCCATCTACAAAATCCTCCAGACCATCGGGCAGATCAATCACCTGACCGGGCTGATCCTGGTCTACGGAGGCACCACCATCCCCTTCAACGCCTGGCTGATGCGCGGTTATTTCGATACGATCCCACGCGACCTGGAAGAATCCGCCTATATCGACGGCGCAACCAGTTGGCAGGCCTTCACCCGGATTGCGCTGCCACTGGCCATGCCGATGGTGGCCGTCATCTTCATCTTCAACCTGATCACTTTCTATAACGATTACCTGCTCGCCAGCATCGTCATGAGCGGCAAACAAAATTACACCGTCGCCCTGGGCATGCGTTTCTTCAACCAGCCCTACGCCGCCAACTGGGCCATGTTCGCGGCCGCCTCGATCCTGGCCTGTCTGCCCATTTTGATCACCTTCTACAGTCTGCAACGTTTCCTGGTACAGGGGCTCACCTGGGGAGCGGTTAAAGGTTAATTCCATGCTTGATTCCTACCCTCACCTGGCGTCATTCACCCCGCGGCCGGATATCACCCGCTTTATCGATCACCTGCTCGGGCGTTCGCAGCTTCCTCACCCGCCGGCGGTCGAATTCATCGTGGACGAACCGGTCCTCAAGGCCGTGATCGTGAGCGTTTTGGGGCGCGAGTGGGTTTCTCCGGGGGCGGATCGCGAATCGCAGACCCGTTATCTCGATAACCTGATCGCCTTCTGGCACGGCATGGGGTACGCCATGCTGCGCTTCGAAGCCGCGCTGCCCTTTCCGGGTTCGTCACGGGTGACCGGAAACACCGTATCCGGTTCGAGCCGCGATCGCGCCTGGGCAGATGAAAGCGGCGGCCTGATCTCTTCGTGGGAGGATTTCGAAAAGTACGCCTTCCCACGGGTCGAAGAATTCGATTTCTTCCCCTTCGAATACTTGAGCCGGCATCTGCCCGAGGGGATGGGGTTGGCCTTGGCGCACGGCGGCGGCATTTTCGAACGCGTCTCGTGGATTTTTTCCATCGAAAAGTTATGCTACCTGCTCTTCGACCAGCCCGACCTGGTGCAGGCCGTGGTGACAAAAGTTGGCGAACTCCAGGCTGCCTTTTACCGCCAGCTCGTGGAAATCGACCGGTTGGCCGCCATCTTTCCCGGCGACGACATGGGGTTCCGTAGCGCCACCCTGCTTTCACCGGCCGCGCTGCGCCAGTATTTCCTTCCCTGGCATCAGCAGATCGCGGAAATGGCTCACGCCCACGGCGTCCCCTATTTTCTGCACTCCTGCGGTAATCTGGAGAAGATCATGCCCGATCTGATCGATACGGTCCGCCTGGACGCCAAGCATTCCTACGAAGACGCCATCCTTCCGGCGGAGCGCTTTCAGGAAAAATACGGCCATCGAATTGGCGTGCTGGGCGGCATGGACATCAACATCCTCTCCGCCGGCAGCCAGGCGGATGTGCGCGCGCGGGTGTGCCAGTTGATGGACACGTGCGGTCCGCGCGGCCGTTTTGCGATCGGCTCGGGCAACTCGATTCCCGATTACGTGCCGCTGCCGAATTACCTGGCCATGATGGATGAAATCATCGCCCTTTCAACGCGTTAGGTTTCATGGAGATGCAAATGTTCAAAGAAATCCATTATTACAAACCCAATCTGGAAGAAGTGGTGCAGCGTTTCAAATCGATGTACGCGGCGAAAGGGCCCGGCTACGTCGCCGTGTACGCACTGGCGCCAGCGCCGGGCGGCGAACCGGTCCCGCCGCTCAACAGCATCGACTTCGACCGGCACATGGAAGATTATCTCGATTTGTGCCTGCGCAATTACAGCCTCTCCCTCGAATACAACCGGGACGTGCTGGATGACCTGATCCCGACCTTCGGCCCGAACTTCGGCATCGGCGAGTACAGCGCCTTCATCAAGGGTGACGTGGTCTTCACCGAGGACACCTCCTGGGCGGCCCCGGTGCTCGAAAACCTCGCGGATTTCAAAGACCTCACCCTGATGGAAGACGCCTACTGGGTGCGCATGATGGAACGCGCCATGCGCCATCTCGTCAGGCAAACATCGGATGGGCCGATCCCGATCATCCGCGGCTACTATTCGCCGTTGGACCTGGCGCATGCCCTGCGGGGTGAAAAATTGTTCACCGATTTCATGGACTCGCCCGATCTGGTGCATGCCTTTCTGGATTTCTGCGCGGACGCCATCATCTGGCTGGCGAAACGCCTGCGCAGCATCACCGGCCTGTACTTCGGCGGCAATATCGCCGGCGCCTGGTTGATGCCGGGAACCATCTGCATGTCCGAAGACATCGCCTGCCTGGTCTCTCCGCGCACCTACGCCGAATTCGCGCGTCCCTGCACCCAGAAAGTGATCGACGCCTTCGGTTACGGGCAAATTCACACCCATTCGTTGGGCGTTCGCACCATCCCGGAAATCACCCGCCTCGACCATCTCCTGGGCGTGCAGATCTCCGACGATCCCAACGTACCGCGCGGGTTCGAGAAGCTGGATTTCCTGCTGCCGCGCTGCAATGGCATTCCGCTCACCGTGGGCTGCACCCCGGACGAGTTGAGGTCAAGCTATGCCCGGATCACGGCCGCCTACAACATTACCTATGCCGCCACCGTCGACGACGCCGCCGAAGGCAGGGACCTGGTGAGCTGGGTGCGGGGGATGGAAACGCATGGATGATTTCATCTTTGGCAGCATGGACACCGAAGCGCTGCGCGTGGAGCATCACCGCCGCTCCCATCTGCACATTTCCCATCTTTCCGGGCGCTCGCCGCGTGATCCGCTGCCCGGGCAGCCGGTGAATCTGACGGTCAGCGTCGGGGCCGCCGAGAGCGCGGCCGCGGCCTGGATTTACTTTACCAGCGACGGCTCCGACCCGGTTGGCAGCCTGGGCAAGGCGACCCACGGGCAGGTGGTGGGCATGCGCCGGGCCGGCGCCGAATGGGATGACATCACCTGGGGCTTCACCCACACCTGGAGCGGCGCCCTCCCCGGCCAGCAAGGCCAAACCATCGTCCGCTACCGCATTGGTGTTCAGATCGCCGATGGAACGGAGGTCTTTGCCGATGAGGGCGCCTATTACGCCTACTGCGTGGATACCTTCGCACCGCCGGATTGGTCGCGGGATGCGGTCATCTACCACATCCTGGTGGACCGCTTCGCGCGCGGTGGAGGCCGGCCTTGGAATGAGGTGGCCTCGATCGATGAAATCTACGGCGGCGACCTGTCCGGTATTCTCGAGCGGCTGGATTACCTCCAACAACTGGGCGTCAACACGCTCTACCTGAGCCCCATCTTTCCCTGCCCGAACCACCACCGCTACAACGCCACCGATTACTTCGGCATCGATCCCGTTGTGGGAACCCAGGCGGATTTCCGCCGGCTTCTGGATACACTTCACGCGCGCGGCATGCGTCTCATCCTGGACTTCGTCCCCAATCACTGGTCGGACCAGCACGCCACCTTCCAGAGCGCCATCTCGGATCCGAACAGTCCCTATCGCGACTGGTATACCTTCACCCACTATCCGGATGAATACGAGTGTTTTTTCAACGTCAGGTCCATGCCAAAAATCAACCTGCGCAACCCGGACGCACGCAAATACATGTGCGATGCAGCCGCGTACTGGTTGAATTTCGGCGTGGACGGCCTGCGCCTGGATTATTCGATCGGTCCCGCGCCAGATTTTTGGGCTGACTTTCGCCTGGCCACCCGCAAAGCCAACCCGGATTGCTGGGTATTCGGCGAGGTGGTCGACTCGCCAAACGCGCAAATCGTGTTTACCGGTTTGCTGGACGGCTGCCTGGATTTCTTGCTGTTGGAGGCCTTCCGCCAGACGTTTGCCACCCGCCAGTGGAACGCCGGCAAGTTCGCCGCCTTCCTGGCCGGTCATTTCAGCCAGTTCCCGCCCGAGTTCTCCCGTCCGGCTTTCCTGGACAATCACGATATGGACCGTTTCCTGTGGGCTGCCGGCGGGAACGCGGAAGCGCTCAAACTGGCGGCGCTGTGCCAGTTTACCCTGCCGGGCGCCCCGCTGATCTATTATGGCACCGAGGTCGGCCTATCGCAGGAACGCGCCACCCGCGACCGGCGCGGGGGGTTCGGCAAACTGGAAGAGGCTCGCCTGCCCATGCCGTGGGGAGCCGGTCAGAATGAGGACCTGCTGCAGTATTACCGGCAGTTGGCTGCGTTGCGGCAGCGTGAAAAAGCGCTCCGCCGCGGCGGCTGGGAATTGGAATCCTTCTCCACGAATGCCATCGCTTACCGGCGCTCGATCGGCGAAGACCGGCTGCTGATCGTTCTCAACCTTTCCCCGGAAAATTGTGATTTTCCAATTCCGCCGGAATTCGACCGCCTGATATTCACCACCCCAACAGGTCCGGCCGATATCCCCATCCCGGCCGGTTCGCTCCAACTTCACCCCTGTTCAGGCGCGGTGCTGCGTTGTGGAAGGCAGGCATGATCGATGAAAAAAGATGAGATGCGCAACCCCGACGCAGTCAATCCATCCCTGGAGGGCAGCCGCGCCACGTTCACCTGGGAAGGCGCTGCCGCGCCGGTCCTGATGGGTGATTTCAACAACTGGGAAATTGAAAGCGCCAGACCGCTTGAACCCGTGGGGAAAGGTCGCTGGCAGGTCAGCCTGGATTTCCCGGCCGACACCTACATGGAATACATCTTTATCCTGGACGGCCAGCGGGTCATGGATCCGAAGAACCCGCATAAGGTGAACAACGGCACCGGCTCGTGGAACAATTATTTCTATATGCCGGAGGCCGCGCCCTCGCCCTTCACCCGCCGACGGAGCCGCGCGGGCGAATTGATGCGCTTTCGCCTAGAAGACGAAATCCGGCTCTTGAATTTACGCCGCGAGGTCGTTTTGTACCAGCCGGCCGCTCCCGGGCCGTATCCGCTGCTGGTGGTCTATGACGGCACCGATTACCTGCACCGCGGCGCCATCACCCAGGTGGTGGACAACCTGGTGGCCGCCGGGCGCATCCGCCCCGTGGCGCTGGCGCTGGTAGCCAACGCCGGACCCGCCCGTTTTGTGGAATATGCCTGCAACGACAGTACGGTTTCGTTCATCACGAATAAAGTCGTCCCGCTGGCCCAGGAGCACATGCCGTTGATCGACGTTCAAACCCACCCCGGAGCGTACGGGATTCTGGGCGCTTCCATGGGCGGCCTGATGGCGCTCTACACCGGTCTGCGCAACCCGCGCATGTTTGGCTCCGTGCTATGCCAAGCAGGCGCCTTCTGCATGTTCGAGGAGGATTTTTCGATCTTCGATTTGATCGACCGGCCGGAAATTCCCCCCATCCGCGTCTGGATGGACGTGGGCCGCTTCGATTTTCTGTACGCGGACAATCTACGCATGTGGAATTTACTGCGCCAAAAGGGTTACGCAATCGATTACCACGAGACCCATACCGGCCATAACTACACCGCCTGGCGAAATGACATGCCTGCGGGCCTGGAATACCTTTACCCGCCGTTGAACCAGACTTTGATGAACACCTCGGAGGAAAAATGAATCCCATCATTTCCGCAATCTATGCCGGAGTTGTGCAGGGCAACGCGAAACAGGCCAGCGAGAAAACCAGCCTGGCAATTGGCGAAGGGTTGGATGCCGAAACGATCCTGAACGAAGGCCTGATCGCCGCCATGAAAGAAGTCGGCCGGCTGTTCGAAGAAGGCGAATATTTCGTTCCGGAAATGCTGGTCTCGGCCCGCGCCATGCAGTCCGGAATGGCCATCCTGCGCCCGGTTTTGATTGCCCAGGATATCCGGCCCGCCGGCAAGGTCGTCATCGGCACCGTCAAGGGCGACCTGCACGACATCGGCAAGAATCTGGTCAGTATGATGCTCGAAGGGGCCGGTTTCCAGATTATCGACCTCGGCACCGACGTCGCCCCGGAGAAATTTCTGGAGGCCATTCGCCAGAATCGGCCCGACATCGTGGGCATGTCGGCCCTGTTGACCACCACCATGCTCAATATGAGCAAGACCATCCAGGTCCTGAAAGACGGCGGCGTTCGGGACGGGATCAAGATCATCGTCGGCGGAGCCCCGGTGACGGAGAAGTATGCCGCCGAGATCGGCGCGGACGGCTTTTCACCGGATGCCAGCCAGGCCGCCTCCCTGGCCAGGCGCCTGATGGGACTGGCCGCATGAGTTCGCGCCTTTCCCGATTCATCAGGGAGTCACCCGCTCGAGTGGGCATGCCGATCGCGGTCTATCCCGGCACGCAGCTCACCGGCGCGAGCGTCATGGACCTGGTCACCAATCCGCGGGCGCAGGTGGATGCGATTTTGGCGCTGCATGAGCGCTTCCACACACCGGTTTTGCTGACCGCCATGGACCTGAGCGCCGAGGCGGAAGCCTTTGGGTGCTCCGTTCGCATGGAAGAGGGTGAAATACCGACCGTCACCGGCCGCCGCGCGACGACCGCCGAAGAAATCCGCGCGCTTCCCATTCCGCACCCCGGCGACCGGCGCACCGGCGTGCACCTCGAAGCCGCCGGCCGCCTGGTGCGGCTGACCAACGGATCGCCCGTGCTGGGCGAGCTGATCGGGCCTTTTTCGCTGGCCGGGCGCATCTTCGGGGTCAGCGAAAGCCTGGAATTATCCGCCGCCGAACCCGAGTTGCTGGAGGAACTGCTCGAAAAAACGACCGATTTCGTGTTGGAATATGCGTGCGCCTTCAAGCAGCAGGGCGTTCACGGCGTCATCCTGGCCGAGCCGGCGGCCGGTCTGCTTTCTCCGCGCGGCCTGGCGCGTTTCTCCTCGGCTCGGGTGCACCGGATCGTCGACGAACTTCAATCCGACGACTTCACCATCATCCTGCACAACTGCGGCGCCAGGCTGGTCCACCTGCCCCAAATCCTCGAATCCGGCGTCGCAGGCGTTCACTTCGGCGCGCCGATGGATATGCGGGCCGCCCTGAGCCAGGCCGGAGAAGAGGTGATCCTGTCGGGCAACCTGGATCCATCTGCGGTTTTCCGGAGCGGCACGCGCCAGGAGGTGGAAGCAAAAGCCCAGGAATTGTTGAGTTTCGCCCAGGGCCGGTGGAACTTCATCCCATCCTCCGGCTGCGACCTCCCGCTGGATACGCCGCTCGAAAACATGGATGCCTTTTTCGAAACCCTGAAAGGATTTGCGGCCTGATGCGCTTGCGATGTATCGCTTGCCAGGTGCTCACCCATCCGCTGCAGGCTGCCGTCGCATGCTCCCCGCACAGCGTCGACCTTGAATTTGTGCCGCTCGGGCAGCACGATTACCCCAAAAAGCTGCGCGAAGAACTCCAGGGCAGGATCGACGCCGTCGATGGCCGGGGCTATGACGCGGTGCTGTTGGGCTACGGACTGTGCGGGCAGGCGATGGACGGCCTGAAAGCGCGGTCCATCCCGTTGGTTATTCCGCGCGCGCACGACTGCATCACGCTCTATCTCGGCAGCCGCGAGCGGTATCAGCGGGAATTCGAGGACCACCCGGGCACCTACTGGTATACTCGCGACCAGTTGGAACACCGCACCGGTGAAGCAGCCGCTCTATCCATGGGCTCCGGTTCGGATGAGGAGCTCCGGAATGCGTATGCTTCCCATGTGCAGAAATTCGGCCGGGAAAACGCGGATTATCTCATGGAAGTGATGGGCGCCTGGCGGAAATCCTACCGGCGCGGGGTGTACCTGGAATTGAGTGAAGGTGATTCGGACGGCACAATTGCGCAGGCCGAGGCAGAGGCCTCCCGGCGCGGATGGACCTTCGAGCGCTACGCGACAGATCTGCGCCTGGCGCATGAACTGGTCAACGGCGGCTGGCTGCCGGCCGGGAACCGGGATTTTCTGTACGTTCCGGCCGGGGGCACCGTCCAGACGGCCTATAATGAATGCATCCTCGACACATGCCCGCGATAAATCCATCCCCTTCAGAAAATCAAATCCGGATCGATCTGGAACCGCTCGGCCTACGGATCGCCGTGGAGGCAGGCACAGCCTTGATCGAGGCAATCCGCCAGGCCGGTGTGGAGATCAACGCTGTGTGCAACGGAAACGGCACCTGCGGCGCCTGCCAGGTTCGCCTGATACAGGGTGCCCTTTCTCCGCTGACTTCCATCGAGACCGGACTGCTGACTCCGGGCGAGCAGACGGCTGGCATTCGCCTGGCCTGCCAGGCCCGCGCCCTGGATGACTGCCGGGTGGAAATCCCACCCGAAACCCTGGCAACCCGCCAGCGGCTTCAGGTGGAAGGGCTGCGCCTTCCATTTCGCGAGGATCCGCTCATCACGGCTCTGGATGTGACCCCTGCAGATGGCAATGCGCCTCTCAGTGAACGGCTTCGTTCCGCGCTGCGACACATGGATCGCGCGGAGGTGGATCCATCCACCGCCTGGATATCGGACGCGGATGGCTTGAAATTCCAGGACGGTGAGCCTGTGCGCCTGGCCCTGCGGCGCGGAGAAGGGCTTGCCATCCTGCCTGCCGGCGCGCCGTTGATCGGCGCGGCTGTGGACATGGGCACCACCAAACTGGCGGCCTATCTGGTGGACCTGACCAGTGGCGAAGTCCTGGCCCGGGGCGGCATCCTCAACCCCCAGATTGCTTACGGCGAGGATGTCATCAACCGCATCGCCTACACGCTCCTGCACCCGGGCGGGTTGGAGCTCCTGCAAACCCGGCTGATCGACGCCGTTCAGGGGCTGCTGGCCGATCTTTGCAGCCAGGCGGCAGTTTCGCCGCGCCAGATCCTGGATGTCGTGCTGGTTGGAAATACCGCCATCCATCACCTGGCAGCCGGGCTGCCGGTGGAGTCGCTGGGCACGGCCCCCTATCTTCCGGCGGTCACCGAGCCGCTCGAAATACCCGCGCGCCAGATCGGCCTGTCCATTGCGCCGAATGCGAATGGCTATTTCCCGCCCAACATCGCCGGTTTCGTCGGCGCGGACCACGTCGCCATGCTGCTTGCAGCGCGTGAGGTGACCTCCTCTTCCACAGTCCTGGCCATCGACATTGGCACCAACACCGAGGTCAGCCTGTTTCACGCCGGCCAGCATTACTGCTGCTCGTGCGCTTCCGGTCCGGCTTTTGAAGGCGCGCACATCCACCAGGGCATGCGGGCCGCGCCGGGCGCCATCGAGCGCGTGCGCCTGGAAGGCGATCGGGTTTGGGTTCAGACGGTCGGAAATGCGCCGGCCGTTGGAATTTGCGGTTCGGGCGTCCTGGATGCGGTGGCCGAACTGCGCCGCCAGGAGCGCATCGATTCCAGGGGCGTCTTTACCTCGAGTTCAGAAAAGGCGCGGCGGGCATTCATCCTGGTGCCGGCCGGCCAAAGCGGCAACCGCGCCGATATCGTGCTGACGCGCAAGGATATCAACGAGATTCAGCTTGCCAAAGGCGCCATCCGCTCGGGAATCGATATCCTGCTCGAAACCGCCGGCATCCCCGCCGACCGCGTCGACCAGATCATCATCGCCGGCGCTTTTGGCACTTATCTCAACCTGGAAAGTGCGCTCCGCATCGGCATGTTCCCGGCCCTACCCTTGCAGCGGTTTACCCAGGTCGGAAATGCGGCCGGCGCGGGCGCCTGTTTGTTGCTCGCATCCGCCAGCGCCCGCCAATCCGCCCGGGAAATCGCCTCGAAGGCGCACTATGTGGAATTAACCACCTACGCGGGCTACGTGGACCATTTCAGCCGGGCGTTGAGTTTGTAGGCGGCCGCACGCTTCATATAGTGAGTGTCAATTATAAGAATAAATAAATCTTTCTTCCTTTGGCAAATGAGACAATGGATAAAGCAAATCTAAACGCTTTCGACCCGTGTCGGGTTATTTTTGCAAGCCATCCAGTTCAGCCTGCATGAGTTCCCAGAACGAGCGATGCCGCAGGACGCCGGTCGGCCAGCCGTTGCTGATCTTCAGGAATTCACGATAAGATTCCAGCAGCCTCGTTTTCAGACGGCGTTCCGCCTGTGCAATCTGCCCCTCGCTGGCACCCCGGTAAACGATCCAAAGGTTTTGTTTATCGATCACTTCTTCGGGTAGATAACTGCGGTAGTCGCTGGTCACCAGGATGTGCCGGCTCCAGGATTGTAAGAGTTCAGGCCATTTATAATCAATCATTGACAGAAGAATCCCCCCCCATTTCGAAATATTTTTCCCTCACGGTGAAAATCAGAGCACTTTATGTTCCTTGAGGAACCACTGAATAATGCCCATCGTCCGGCGAGCGCCCTCCCCGGTCGCACTCAGGCGCATTTTTTCTAGAATCTTCGTTTCAGGTTCTTGCTTCATATCCAGAAATTTTTGGTGCCATCGATTTTCGAACTCACCCATCAGACTTACCAAGGCGTGCCGTACCTCTTCTGGATCACGAGTCTGCTCCTGAATCTGGCTTAACCGCTGCCAGCCACATTGTAGTTCATCCCGGATACCCACCTCATATTGCGCCAGCTCCCAAGATTCGCTGTTTGCAATTTTGGTTTGGGCCTCGATCTCCTTTTCGAATTCTGCAAGCAGCGACGATAAATCATTCCAAACGCTGTCCGGAGATTTCTGCGACCCAAAATTTGCATTATCTTCATCCACCAGGTCCTTGACTTTCCGATATTCTGCCTGCATCAACTCATCAAAAGAGCGGTAGCGCATGGCGCCGCCTTCAGCCTCGAAGCACCAGGCTTCCCACTCCCCATCCGCGGATTTCAAGCCCGGCATCAATAGATAGACGCCGATGTCCCTCTCATCGCTGATCTCAAGCCCGCCTTCCAACAAGCGAAGATCGAAACCCATTATCTCCCTGAACACTGAAGGATCATCACTTCCGAAACCCAGCTTCCAACCCTCCAGCCAGTCCCTTTTTCTGGCTGAAACCCATTCGATTTCTTCAATGGGTAAAATCCGCCCTACGTAAGGGCCGCCGGTCGGCCAGCCGTTGCTGACCTTCAGAAATTCGCGATAGGATTCTGGCAGCCTTGTTTTCAGGCGCGCTTCCGCCTGCGCAATCTGCTCCTCGCCGGCGCCCGAGTAACCAATCCATTGATTTTTTTGATCGATCACTTCAGCAGGAAGAACATTCCGGTCATAGCCGGTCGCCAGGATGTGCCGGCTCCAGGATTGTAAAAGATCGGTCCATTGATCAGCAATCATCGTTGGCCTCCATGCAATTCCATGCGGCTGTTATTGCATCCTTAAGCCACCAACGCCAAAACTCAAGGAGTTTTTGGGGATCAGATTTGAGTTGGTCCGAATCATAAGCATGTGCCACGGCAGCTGCCGCTGCTGTATCTCCCAGCCACTCGGCCAATTTCTCATCCGGCAGTTGATCGAATGGTATGGGTTGTCCGCCCTGATCCGGTGAATCGCTCGCCCGGATCCAGGATATCCTCATGAATGGATCCACGCCGGCGGCCTCCGCCAACGCGCGATGCGCAGCCGTGCCTGCCAGATAGGCATTCCATGTCACTTCGGTTTCCTCGTGCCCCCACAACCGTCCGGAGATTTCGTGCCCTTCTGCAGCTTCGCGGATTGCCTCCTCCACGGAAAATTTTCCACGCAAAGTTGCTTCGGCCATCTCAATCAACTTCCGGGGATGGTTTTCATCGGGAAGAGCTTGCTCGAAAATGGATAACACATGGCGCGCGGTGATCACCGCCAACCAACCCCGAGCACGGGCGGCCTGGTGATCCGTCCTGGGGCCAAAGGCCTCATAGATCTCCTGCCTCTTTTGAGCCGAGAAGTTATGATGTGGATCGCTTTGGATATTCATCAACAAAAAATTGATCAGAGATTCTAGGTTTTCTGGTATTTGCATACCCACCTTTCGATTGTCAATGGATCCGATAAGGAAATAAGTCATCAAAACCATTATATGAGATAAGGTAATAACCTACCTAAGAAAAAAATTGGGATTTCATTCGCTATAGGCAGGCATAAAGGGCATGGGCCACTGACATTTGCGATCCCAATAGCTTGAATGACTTCACTCATTGGTAATCCAGTACTAGTAGAATATCGAACTGCAGTTTCATATAAGAAGCGTTCAACATGAACATTTCCCATAGATGTAACAAACTTATCCGGATACCAACTTTCAAGAACTCTTATAACATCTGCAGGAGCACCCCCATTAACTGCTACAATATTTTGCCCCCCAATTCTCGTCGTACCAATTGTGATTCGGCTCATATAAGTTGATGCTTGCCTAGATCCATACTGCCGAGTTAATTCGGCTCGTAATTCTGCCGCAATTTGCCTTGATTCAATAGCAAACCTTCGGCCCGCTTCCTTTGCCTCAAATGCTGCCCTTTCTGTCTCAGCGAACGCATTTAATTTGCGCCGCTCATTATTTGTTTGGATGGTTTCATATTCAACAAAAGCCTGTGATCCCTTTGGATCAATGGTGTTTATTGGATTACTAGAGGCATAATTATAACGGTTGAATTCATTCGGGTTGTTTATATCTAAAAATTCTATGTCTCGGCTCAAGAACCGCCCACCATTCGGTTCATAATACCTGGCCCGCAGGCTATACAATCCGGTCAACGAATCGAACTGCTGGCCGGTGTACAAATAGGCATTGGTGGTCGTTCCGGTCTGAGCGTAAAGTTCCCCAAAGGCCGTGTAGGCATAGGTGTCGGTTACCGCGCCTAAAACGTCGCTCAGCGCGCGGGTGCTGCCCTGACCGTCGTGCAGGTAGTAGCCCGTCGCCCCGCCGCGGGTTTGCGAGAGCAGTTCCGCCCCGCCCAGAACGTAGCTAGCCACCACCGAACCACTGCTATCCGTCTCCAGCACCACGTCTCCGTAAGGCGAGAGCTCATCCCACAGGTAGTTGGTGACCTGTGCTGCCACGCTCTGCCGGACGCGCCGCCCGGCCGCATCGTAGGTATACGCGACAGTGGTTCCATCCGGTAGGGTCACACCGCTCAGGCGATCGGCGGCGTCATAGCTGTACTGCGTGACGTCTGCTCCGTCAGTCACCCGCGCCAGATTGCCGCGGCCATCATATTGGTATTGCGCCGTGCCGGCGCTGAGCAACTGGTCCAGATCGTTGTAGGTGGATTGCGTGGTGGCCGTACCAACCGTCTGCATCAGGCGGTTTCCTACCGCGTCGTAGGCGAAATCTGCCTGGTAGGCGACCGCATTGCTGGCGTCGCGGCGCGTCTCGCTCGCCAGCCGGTAGGCGTCATCGTACGCCCACTGGATCGACGAGCCGTTCGCTTCGGTCAGCGACAGGCGGTTGCCGGCCGGATCAAGCGTGTAGTCGTACGAAGCCAGCGTCGCAGCGCCCAAATGCTGATCGATGCTCGTCAGGCGGTCGAGCGCGTCGTAACCGTAATCGATGGCGACGCCGTTGGGCAGAACGAGCTGCGTGCGCAAACCGGCAGCGTCATAGGTGTAACTGCTGGCGCCCCCGGAAGGGTCCGTAACACCGGCAAGCTGGCCGGCGTCATCATAGCCGTAAAGTGTCGTCCCCGCCGGCGTCGTCATGGAAAGGCGGTTGCCGGCCGCATCGTAGCTGTAGCTTACTTCTTGCCCACCCGGTTGAATGACACCAATCAGGCGGTCCTGGTTGTCATAGGCGTAATTCGTCGTTCCGCGACCGTCGACGATCGTCTGCTGCAGCCTATCTGCTGTGTAGGTATAGTTCACCCGCTGGCCGTCGAAATAATCGACCTGGGTCAAACGGCCCACTTCATCGTACAGGTAAGTGTTGGTTTGCCCGTCAGCCAGGCGGTGGCCGGTTTGGTTGTCGTTGAGATCGTAGCCAAAGGTTTCGTAGGAGGAGTCCGGCCAGATCTTTTCGACCTGCCGGCCGAGTTCGTCGTAGCCGAATGCCGTGACATGCCCGTTGGCATCCGTAATGGTCAGCAAATTCCCGGCTGCATCATAGCCATAAGCAGTCAGGTGACCCATCGGGTCGGCCACCGACAGCAATTCGCCCGCGTCATCGTAAGTGTACAGGGTGGTCTTGCCGCCCTGGTCGGTGCGCGACAATTTCTGCCCGTTGCCGTCGTACGTTAGCGCAGTGGTAGTGCCATCCGCATAGGTGGTAATCGTTTGCCGGTTGCGGACGTCATAAGCATAGAGCGTGGTGTGGTTCTGGGCGTCTGTGGTCGCGGTGCGCCGCCCGGCGGCGTCGTAGGCATAAGAAGTTGTATGATTCAGGGCGTCGGTAATCGCCAGCAAACGGCCTGCATTATCATAGGTGTAGGATGTGGTATTTCCCAGCGGATCGGTCTGGCTGGTCTTGCGCCCCGCCGCATCGTAGCCGAAGCCGGTCGTGCCAGCGTCCGCTGTTCCATCCGCTACGGTCACGCTGGTGAGCTGTCCGGCCAGATCGTACTGGTTGCGGGTCATGTGACCCGCCGCATCGGTGTGGGTCAGGACATTGCCGCGCCAATCATAGGTGGTCGTCTCGAAGCTGCCGTCCGGGTAATCCACCCGGGTTTGATGGTTGGCGGCATCGTAGGTGTATGTCGTACGATTTCCAAGCGGGTCCACCGCCGCGGTTTGATTCCCATTGGCGTCGTATTCGAACTGCGTGACCTTGCCCAACGGCTCGGTGAGAGTCGTGAGATGGCCCAAGGCATCGTACGCCATGGACGTGATCTGACCCTGCGCATCCGTGGCGGAGGTCTGCTGTCCGAGCAGATCGTATGTATAGGCTCTGGTGTGATTGAGTGGATCGGTCTCGCCGATCAGATTGCCGTAAGCATCGTAGCTGTTGCTGGTAAGTTTGCCGTTGCCGTCCGTCCGCGTCAGGACGCTGCCGTGGTCATCCCAGGTGAAGGATGTTATCGTTCCAAGCTCATCGGTGATGCTCGTCGGCATATAGCGGGCATCGTAATGTATCGTTTGCACGTTGCCCAGCGCGTCGGTCTTGGTGACGGGCCCGCCGTACTGGTTGTAGGTCGTGGAATAGGTTTGGTTCAGCGCGTTTTTGACCGAGGTCTGGTTGCCGTTGGCATCATAGGTATACGATGTGGTGTGCCCGAGCGGGTCGGTCTGCGTGAGCAGGTTTTGGTTTGCGTCGTATGTGTAGCTGGTCGTATGGCCGAGGGGATCCGTCTGGCGCAGCAGTTTCCCGTTGGCGTCGTACACAGAAACGACCGTCCCGCCGTCGGGATTGGTCACAATGGTGGTGCGGGTGCTCGCATCGTAGGTATAGTGGAAGACATTTCCCAGCGCATCGCTCTCACTTTCAAGCCGGCCGTCCGGATAATAGGTGTCGACGATGAGCGGATTGCCGCGGGGATCGTCTGCGCCCAGGAAGTAATGGTCCGTGCCGTAGTGATACACTAGCGAGGTGGCCACTCCAGGGGCGGTGACGGCAGCCAGGTTGCCCTGATCGTCGTACCCGTATGCATAGGCATTGCCTTCCGGGTCGATGATTTGGGTGATGCGGCCTTCGCCATCGCGAATGAACTGCACGCTGAGGTCGCCGACGCTGCTGCTGATCCCGTCCGCCGAGAAGGTCAATACGTTGCCGTTCATATCGGTGATCGAATGCAGGCTGCCGTCAGCTCCCAGGTCATATTGGCGGCCATACGGATCGGTATAAGTATATCCGGTGGGCTCATACAGGTTTCCGGGGAAGCAGAAGGTACTGCCACCCGAAACGGTCAGCAAACCGCATCCTTCCGCGGTCAGGCTGCCGTAAACGCCGGCTTCAGGGAGATATCGCGGCACCAACAGGAAGCCAAACCACGAACTGGGCGGATACGGCTTGAAGTAAAAGGTCACGCGTTTTCCGCCCGGCAAGGTGAGGGTAACGTCGTTGGCCTGGTTCACTTCCAACTTGGGGCTGCCGATGGCTAACGACCAGCCGTAGCCGAAATCGCCCGAGGTCTCTTTTTCCAGGCTGTCATAGGTGCGCCCAATCGTAATCGGCATCCCGGCCAATGGAACGGTAAAATCGGTGATGGTAAAACGCACCCGACCCGGTTTGTAATTCCCGGCGACTGTGACCAGGATTCCGCTGTTGACCTGGACGCCATCGGTGCGCGTCCCTTGCAGGCGAATGATATAGGATCCGTTGGCTAACTGGGTGGTATCGAGGGTGGCCAACGTCCCCGACCCGCTCAGATTGGCGGCCAGGGTTTGCGCTGCTTCCGGATGGTCGGCGGGCCAGTAATCGAGGGTGCCGCTCGTGAGCGTGATACCGCTGGTTAATTGGATGGGTACGAGCCCTGTCAACGTAGCCTGGTTGGCCGGGCTGCCGATCCAACCCGGCACGGATAGCGGCGCATCGGCCGGCGGCGGGGTGGGCGTCGTCGCGGCCGTCCAAACCACGTTAACCTCGGCCGAATAGGCGGTGATGCTTCCCTGCGCCCAGGCCAGCGCCTGAACCACGTCCGTGCCAGGGTAGTAGCCGCTATAAGCGAAAGTCGCATTGCCAGCCGCGTCGGTAACCGCCGTCAGTTCCTGGGTATTCGTGCCGCGGATGCGCAGCATGACAGTCATATCCGGCAGCGGCAGGCCGGAAGCGTCCAATGCTGTAACGGTAAAGTCTTGCTGCTCGCCTGCCGGATGGCTTTGTCTTGAGTTCGGGGTGATCACCAGCGATGCGGTGGGCGTGACGCCGTAACCGGTTTCATGCACGGCCAGGGTGAGGGCAAGCTGCCCTCCGCAGCATTCGGTATAGTCGATTTCGAAGGGGTAAACGCCCGGGGCCGGGAAGTTGACGGTCACGCTATTGCGGGTTGGAGAGGATGGTTGGTTATAGGACCCCATGACGGCGTAATTTTCGAATGGCGTTTTCCCGGAAGCAGGTACGTTGGACCATGGCCCACTGACGCGTGTCGCGCCGTTGCCGATGCCAAACATAAATCCATCATCCGAATAAAAATCGTAGATCACCGTGCCGGCCTCGGCGATGGTGAACTCGCCGGTAAAGACCGCGGCAAAATTATAGAGCGAGCCGACGCCGGCCTGATAGCCATTTCCCTGCGCCGGGATGGTTCCTGCGTAGGTACCGGTGAGATTCATGGTGACGTTGGTAAACGGCCGGGACCACTCGTTGGCGCCGGAGGTATTGCCGGGGACAGTCCCGGAAGGTGGGTTAAAGTTGATCGAGGGAAATGCCTGGCCGAAGACCGGGGTTGCAGCGGGTGAGGTTTTGAAAACACCCGAATTATCCGCCGTGAAGAATCGTCCCCAGATGGTGGACGTGGTGACGGTTTCCACCGGTGTGATCCAATGGACAGTGGCAATATTCGAAACGACCGTTCCGGCTTCGGTGGCAGCAGAGGCATTGATCTTATCGAAACCATTGGTCAAACCGGTATAGGTAAGGACGGCTGTCCCATCCGGGCCCGTTTCCTGGGTTAATGTGGCGGCGTTTGGACCGCTAATTACAAAAGTAACCGGTACACCCGCGACCGGATTTTGCTGACCGTCGCGCAGGGTGGCGGTGATGGTTTGTTGCGCCCCGGTGATGTTTGGACCGGCGATTTCCGGGCTCAGTTGCAGCACCATACCCGAAACCGGCAGCACGACAACGCTGGTAAATGGATCGCTCAATGCGCCGTAGGTATTGCCATTGGCATCTTCCCAGTGCAGCGTCGCCACATCGGTAAGGTCGCCCAAAGGTTGCGTCAAGGGGATCTGGTGAGTGGCTTGCAAAACAACCGAATCGCCCGCCGCCAATTCAACCGGAATATCCGGAATCGAACCGGCGGTTTGGTCGGGCAGAAGATCCACGATCGAAAAATCTCCGGCAGACGCCGCGCCAAGGTTGGTCAGGGTTAAAGCATAGACAGCCGGCTGGCCCCGTTCGATGGACTCGGGCCCACTTTTCTGAACGGTGACGATGGGCAGGCGAAGGAGCGTGCTCGCCTGGCTCGGATCGGACGGGATGGATTGCCCTCCGACCTCGGCTGCCGTGGTTAATGTCGCCGATAACGATGACCTATTCGCGGCGCTCAAAAGTGCGAGATAATCCGCCTCCCCTTCATCCTCAGCCCTTGGTCCCAGTGGCTGAACGGTGAAGGGGGTTTTATTTACGACGGAAGCGCCAATTTCAATCGCCGCCAGAGCAGGGATCACATCCGCATTCAGAGTGACGATCTGGCCATCCGGCAGGGCAAGGTGAGCGTTAACCGAATTGAGAATCCCATTCTGCGATTGAAGCGCCTGGGTGAATTCCACCGGCGCGGTGAAGGGTTGGTTATTTTCAGCGCTGCCCGGAGTACCTTCGAAATGAACCGTATTTCGAATATGCGCAACATTGGCTGAATCCAGCAGCCCCTTGAGTTGATCCTGCTGCAGTGATACTGTGGCGGAATACTCCCATTGCGCGGTACTCCCGGAAGCCAACATCGTTCCGGTGATCCCATCTCCTCCAGTGGGATAGGTCACTCCGGCGGCAGGTTGGCCCACCGCCGAGAAGGTTAACCCCGTTTGGAGGGACGCCGGGGATATGGGAATGTAATCACCGAGAGTTGCTTCAAAACCGGCCAGATTTTCCCAGACGGTTTCGTCCGTTACCTGATAATCCACCAGGTCATACAGGTAAGCGATCGTCGCGGAGGCGTCGCTGCGATTGGTAGCCGTTAAGGTACCGCTAAGCACAAAATCTGTGGTTTTGTTTTGGATGGTGCTGGTATAGGTCAGTAGATCGCCTGGAATTGCATTATCTTTGTCAACGGTTACATTTGCCGACAGCTTTGACGATAATAAAGAATTGTCTACTGTTTTATTGATTCTGAGAACCGCACCCTGGCAGGTATAGCCGAGGAAAAGAGCCGTAATTCGATTTTCCTCCGGAATCCGGTTGTCCAGGATTCGAATACGGGCATAGGAGGCTACATGATATGCGCTGGAACTTCCTTCATTGCGAACCGCATCCCAGACAGGGACGGCGATGTCGACCGTTTTCAACGCGTCCAGCGCTTCGCGAACCGGGTGACCATTCGATACCCCCGGCATTCCCCCGACCCAATCACCCATGGAGATCTCGGTGTCCTGAGGATCATCAGGGTTGATGTATGTTGCACTATCCCCAGGTGGGGTCAGACTGGTGGCAAGTGTTTGCTCACTCGGGCTTCCAGCCCAACTCAGCCAACCGAAGTTCCCGGGCTGCGTTCCGTTAAGAATATCCGGGATGGTATCCCCGATTTCAACACCGGTTAAAGAGTCAGCCGACAGAGCGATCGGGTACAGCTCGCAACCTTCGGGCTCGACCCCCTCAGCCGCTGCCTGTACACTTCGCACGGAGGGAAACCCTGGGACTGAAAGGTTGAAGATCAGGGCGAAAAGTAGAATGACAGAACAAATCTTATATACAAATCTCAGGGTTGTTTTCATTTCGTTTTCCTCCCAACCATTTTTCCAAGTTTGAAAAGACTGCGTAAATTGGGACGAAACAATAAATTAACAACAAATAATTCATCTATCCCCCTGGAGTAATCAATCGATGCAACTGTAATCTATTGGAAAATAATTAATGGTCGTGGATGTGTGTTAATAATTTAAGGATTCCCCACTAACGGTATTCGTACAAGTAAAAATTATTATTGTTATTGTATAAGGTAATCATTATTAGTCAAGTTAAATTAAGACAAGAATATTGTCGGTCCCAAAATTGATGGGTGACTTGCGTAATCCAATCAATGGGGATGGATTGACAGTTCTTCGTTCTTGTCACCGTCATAAATGGTAGTAAGTCAATGAGGCGGTATCTACGAAACTCCTTGGTAACCATTGTGATTTCTAAAATGCTTGGAAATGTTCACCCTGTTGAAGAATAGATTAACAACAGATCCGCATAATCGCATACCGCCATCTGTATTGCGACTTACCGGATTCTCGAATATCATCCTCCTTCCGGATACGCGAAACCCAAACAAAAAAGCCCATCGTTGGATGGGCTTCGTGTGACTCACCAGGGACTTGAACCCTGAACCCACTGATTAAGAGTTCAAAGAGACTATGCACATACAGTATATATGCCGTTCATAGTGATTTCACACAGCACATATGGTGTTAATTTACTACATTAAGAGCGTAAATTTCATGGCAATTTTTGCGGTTACTGTCAGGTTGCTGTCAAAATGAAAGGACATGGCCAAAGGGAATGTTTCTGCCGCTCTTCAATTTGGCGCATTGAACATGGCTCGAATATCTGCCGCCACCTCTGCCTTCATAGATTGTTTAGGCACATAGGCTCCGGCATTCTGCTGCAAATGGGACTGGCATCTTTGCCACGGTATACTGCCGAGAACAGCTCTTCTGGCTGCCCCCAGACCTTCATGCACAAGTCGCTCCCCCCACGGGGAGCGTCGATTGAAACCCCGTAGGCCGCCGCGCGACGACCGCCGAAGAAATTCGCGCGCTTCCCATTCCGCGCCCCGGCGACCGGCGCACCGGCGTGCACCTCGAAGCCGCCGCCCGCCTGGTGCGGCTGGCCAACGGCTCGCCCGTGTTGGGCGAACTGATAGGGCCTTTCTCGCTGGCCGGGCGCATCTTCGGGGTCAGCGAAAGCCTGGAATTATCCGCCGCCGAACCCGAATTGCTGGAGGAGTTGCTCAAAAAAACGACCGGGTTCGAGTTGGAATATGCGCGCGCCTTCAAGCAGCAGGGCGTTCACGGCGTCATCCTGGCCGAGCCGGCGGCCGGGCTGCCTGTGGAGTCGCTGGGCACGGCCCCCTATCTTCCGGCGGTCACCGAGCCGCTCGAAATACCCGCGCGCCAGATCGGCCTGTCCATTGCGCCGAATGCGAATGGCTATTTCCCGCCCAACATCGCCGGTTTCGTCGGCGCGGACCACGTCGCCATGCTGCTTGCAGCGCGTGAGGTGACCTCCTCTTCCACAGTCCTGGCCATCGACATTGGCACCAACACCGAGGTCAGCCTGTTTCACGCCGGCCAGCATTACTGCTGCTCGTGCGCTTCCGGGCCGGCTTTTGAAGGCGCGCACATCCACCAGGGCATGCGGGCCGCGCCGGGCGCCATCGAGCGCGTGCGCCTGGAAAGCGATCGGGTTTGGGTTCAAACGGTCGGAAATGCGCCGGCCGTTGGAATTTGCGGTTCGGGCGTCCTGGATGCGGTGGCCGAACTGCGCCGCCAGGAGCGCATCGATTCCAGGGGCGTCTTTACCTCGAGTTCAGAAAAGGCGCGGCGGGCATTCATCCTGGTGCCGGCCGGCCAAAGCGGCAACCGCGCCGATATCGTGCTGACGCGCAAGGATATCAACGAGATTCAGCTTGCCAAAGGCGCCATCCGCTCGGGAATCGATATCCTGCTCGAAACCGCCGGCATCCCCGCCGACCGCGTCGACCAGATCATCATCGCCGGCGCTTTTGGCACTTATCTCAACCTGGAAAGTGCGCTCCGCATCGGCATGTTCCCGGCCCTACCCTTGCAGCGGTTTACCCAGGTCGGAAATGCGGCCGGCGCGGGCGCCTGTTTGTTGCTCGCATCCGCCAGCGCCCGCCAATCCGCCCGGGAAATCGCCTCGAAGGCGCACTATGTGGAATTAACCACCTACGCGGGCTACGTGGACCATTTCAGCCGGGCGTTGAGTTTGTAGGCAGCCGCGTCCCCCACCTGGTGAGAGTCAAATAAAAGAATCTTGCTTCCTTCGGTAAATGAGACAATGGATGAAGCAAATCTAAACGCTTTCGACCCGCGCCGGGTTATTTTTGCGAGCCATCCAATTCAGCCTGCATGAGTTCCCAGAACGAGCAATGCCGCAGGGCGCCGGTCGGCCAACCGTTGCTGATCTTCAGGAATTCACGATAGGATTATTGAAGAAGGATCCCTTCATTTCGTAACAATTTTTGTCAATCACTGTGAGAATCAGAGCATTTTATGTTCCTTGAGGAACCACTGTACAATTCCCATCGCCTGGCGAGAGCCTTCGACCGCTGAATACAGGCGCATCTGCTCCACCATATCCATTTGACCCTCTTGTTTCGCGGCCCGGTTGCTCTGCTGCCAGCGATTTTCCAACTCAGCGGTCAGAGCTTCCAATGCAGGCTGAACCTCCTCTAGATCGTGAGCCTGCTCCTGGATCTGGCGCACCCGGAGCTCGCCATACTGTAATCCCTCGATAATTCCCCTAACATACTGCACATACGGCGCATCAATCCAAGATGCACCGCTGGCGACCTGGGACTGCTTTGCAATCTCCTTCTGGAACTCCGCAAGTAAAGACGGCAAGCTGGCTTTCATACCGCCAGACAATCTCACGGATCTGACGTGCTCTTTTTCTTCTTCTACCCAATCCTTGACTTTCTGGTATTCGGCCTGCATCAACTCACCAAAAGAGCTGTAGCGTTTGGCTCCCGGCAGCCATGCGGCGAAGAACCAGGCTTCCCATTCGCCACCCCGATCGATTAACCGTGGATTGAGCAAGTAGAACGATTCATCAGCGCCTATGCCAATCACCAGGCTAGCCTGCAAGTCTTCTGAGCGTACCAAACTGGGATCCTGGGTTTCGCCGTAGACCCGATACTCTTTCTCCGGCACCGGCTCAGGCTCACCTTGCATCTGGAATCCCGTGAGCCAGCCCTGCAGCACATCTGGGAAGCGGACGGCGAACCAATCGGTCTCCTGGATGGGGAAGAGCCGGCTTGTGGCATCCGTTCCGGTAAACCATCCATCGCTTACCTGCAAGAAAGCGCGATAGGAAGGGGGCAGTTGGATTCCCAAACGCGCCTCCGCCTGAGAAATCTGTTCATCAGGCGCGCCAGGCTGCCCGAGAAAGCCGGTGCTGTTCACCTCATTGGGTAACCCTTGGGTGAGCCCGGGAGATTTATTGACAATATGGTTCCATCTATTTAGAAATGCTCGCCAGTCGATTTTCGGCATACGACCTCCACAAGGAATAAGCCAGGGAATATCCTTCGGATTCTATTGGCCAGGTCTTCGGTAATCTGAGTAGTTCTGAGGTCCGTCGGGTTCCGCTCTGGTTGCACCCCCCCTCTTAAAATCGCGTTGATAATCTTCCAGGGCAAGCGTGAAGGAATGGTCGCTGTCGGTTGTGTATTCCCAGAATTTCATGTGAAGCTCATCCCACGAGATATTCTTTGATTATTATATTGCGGAAAACATTGTCCGTTTTCTGCCTGGCCAAGTCGTCTTCACCTCATCGGCTCGAGTAGGCTCCTTTATTCAAAATGGTAGCGACCTGTCCTGCCTGTTCTACGCGGATGGAATTGTGAACAGAAAAACGCTCTTCAGTCAGGATATCGTTGAGGTTATTGTTGATTTGTGTATATAGGCCCTATTACCCGAGTCCACGGATAAATTGGCGCGATGTATAATTTATTAAGAGTGTCCACGCCAATTTTAGCCACGAAGCTGTATATTCCTCCATCCCGGTCTACAATAGTCCTCCGACCGCGCTTGATTGAGCGGCTGAACGAGGGTCTCTTGGGAAGCCGTAAACTTGCCCTCATCTCTGCGCCCGCCGGCTTTGGAAAAACCACGCTGGTCAGCGAATGGATTGATCGTTGTGGGAGGCGGGTTGCCTGGTTGTCGTTGGATGAGGGGGATAACGATCCTGCGCGTTTCCTGTCTTATCTTGTAGCGGCGTTACAGACCATCGTCGCGGGAATTGGCGAGGGGCTGTTGGCTGCACTTCAATCCTCCCAGCTCCCGCCAATCGAATCACTTCTGACAACTCTGCTCAATGAAATCGCTACCATCCAGGATAAATTCCTTCTGATCCTGGATGATTACCATTTGATCGATTCTGAACCAATCGACAATGCCCTCACCTTTATTCTTGAGCACCAGCCGCCGCAGATGCACCTTGTTATTGCCACACGCGAGGATCCACATCTGCCGCTAGCACGACATCGTACCCGGGGTCAGTTGACCGAACTGCGCGCGGCCGATCTGCGCTTTACCTTCGCGGAAACCGCCGAGTTTCTCAACCGGGTAATGGGCTTGCACCTCTCAACAGAAGACATCGTGGCGTTGGAGACCCGCACCGAAGGCTGGATTGCAGGTTTGCAATTGGCTGCCCTCTCGATGCATGACCGTCAAGACGCAGCCAGTTTTATCAAATCCTTCACGGGCAGCCACCGCTTTGTGTTGGATTACCTGGTCGAAGAAGTCTTACTACGGCAGACGGAACACATTCGCCGCTTCTTGTTGCAAACCTCTATTCTCGACCGTTTATGTGGTCCTCTGTGCAATGCCATAACTGACCAGGGAGATGGCAAAGCGATGTTGGAGGCCCTGGAACGTGACAACCTTTTCGTCATTCCACTCGACGACCAGCGCCAGTGGTATCGCTATCACCATCTCTTTGTTGAGGTTTTGCGAGCGTTCCTTGATGAAGCGTATGGCGAACAGGTGCCCACCCTGCACCGAAAGGCGAGCGTTTGGTTCGAGCAGAATGATCTGCCGGGTGAGGCCATTCACCACGCCTTGGCCGCAAAAGATTTCGAACGAGCGGCGGACTTAATCGAAGGGGTTTGGCTGGGGATGGATCTCAGTTACCAATCCGCTGCCTGGCTTGTCTGGGCAAAGGCGCTTCCCGAAGAGGTCATCCGTGCCCGGCCGGTGTTGTGTGTAGGTTTTGCCTGGGCGCTGCTGGCCATTGGTGAAATCGAAGTCAGCGAAAGCCGCCTGCGAAACGCCGAACGCTGGCTGGACTTGCCAGAAAAACCATCCGAGCATTCCTCCGCCGGCATGGTCGTCGTTGACAAAGCTGAGTTTCACGCGTTGCCCGCTTCGATCGCTGCTGCCCGCGCCTATCGCGCCCTGGCATTGGAAGATATACCCGCCACAAAAATGTATGCGATACAGGTGCTGGAACTTGTTCCGGATGATGAAATCATCCATCGCACGCAGGCGACAGCCCTGCTGGGAATGGCTGAATATGCCGAGGGCAATTTGCCTGCCGCGGAGCAGCAATTCCTCAAGTTTCAGGCGCTGATGTGGCAGGCCGATGACACCGCCAATGCCATCAACATCACCTATATCCTGGCAAATATCCTGCAGGTGCAGGGCCGCCTGCGGGAGGCGGTCAGCGCTTACCAGCAGGCACTACAGCTTGCGGCGAAGCGAGGCACGCCGGTTTTTCTGGGTGCGTCGGATTTATACCGCGGCCTGAGCGAGTTGCTGTGCGAGCAGGGCGATCTCGAAGGCGCGATGCAGCACTTGCGAACGGCCCAGCAGCTGGGAGAACGAGGCGCGCTGACCGGCTGGCCACACCGTCTATGCGTTGCTCAGGCGCACATTAAAGAAGCCCAGGGCGATCTGGCCGGCGCTCTCGCGTTATTGGACGATGCGGAACGTCAGTACGTCAGAAATCCGTTGCCGGATCGATCCATTGGGGCGTTGAAGACGCGGACCTGGCTCCGGCAGGGCCGGGTAACCGAGGCAATGGAATGGGCGCGTGAACAGAGCCTTTCTCCTGACGATGCGCTCAGTTATCTGCGTGAGTTTGAGCATCTCACACTGGTCCGCCTGCTCATCGCCCGATTCGTGGCCGAACATTCAGCAGGGGATCTTCACGCGGCATTGGGACTGCTGGTACGTCTATTGCAAGCTGCGGAAGAAGGCGGGCGGATGGGCAGCGTGATCGAGATCAAGATTCTGCAATCGCTGGCGCATCAAGCTCAAGGGGACCAGCCATGCGCACTGGCCGTGCTGGAACGAGCCTTGACCCTGGCTGAACCGGAAGGCTATGTGCGCGTGTTTGTGGATGAAGGCGAGACGATGCGAAGGTTGCTCGAAAAGCTGTCGCACATTCATGATCATCCACTGATCGGCTATGTGAACAGACTCCTGGCGGCTTTTCGGCAAACTGAGGCCGCTACCCAAAAACCTGCGCTCATAAATTTGAAACCCGAAGTAGTCGAGCCATTAAGTGAACGCGAACTGGAAGTGCTCCGATTGCTGCGCAGCGAATTGAGCGGGCCAGAGATTGCCCGTCTGCTGGTGGTATCGCTCAACACCTTGCGCACACATACCAAAAACATCTTCGCCAAACTGGGGGTCAACAACCGCCGGTCAGCCGTACACCGCGCCGAGGAGCTCGGTTTGTTCTAGCTTTCCTGGAGGTACCCATTGCAGCCCCGGCAGGATTTCGATGCGACCTGCGGGGCTTTTTCATTGCTGCCAATCACCACATCAATCACATCATGTGGTGATGACGGCTCACCACGCCCGACGGTATCTTATAGCAGATCGATGACGAGAGAGATGCCAAAGGCATAAATCGATGCACCCACCGAACACTGAAATTCAGCAATACGAGATCCGACTCAAGGGACATCTTGAAGCCCGCTGGGCGAAGTGGTTTGATGGCCTGACCATCACGCTGGAGGAGAATGGCGACACACTCCTGAGCGGTCCCGTGGCAGATCAGGCCGCTCTGCATGGCATACTCAAAAAAGTACGCAATTTGGGTTTGACCCTGCTCTCGGTGAATCCTGCCCATCCAGATACCAAGGAGGTCCGCAAGACATAAATCCTCATTCAATTTGACACATATCAAGCAGTTTCATTCAAAGCAAGTGATCCAGATTGTTTCAAAAATGGAGATCAAATGAAAACTTTACACAAATTGGGTGGTTTTGCCGCGCTGTACCTGGCAACCGCCTACCTGATTGGAATGGTACTCTTTCTCGCCGTTCTGGACTACCCCAGCATCACCGATCCCGCACAAAAAGTGGCTTTGCTCGTCGAGAAACAGGCGATCATCTTTTCGACCAACCTTCTTATGTACGTGTTCTTTGGCGTTTTCCTGATTGTACTGTCGCTGGCACTGTACGACCGGCTGAAGTCCGGCGCACCGGCATTGATGCAGGCAGCAACCGCGATTGGGCTGATCTGGGCGGGCTCGCTGATTGCCAGCGGCATGGTCGCAAATGCCGGGATCGATCCTGTCGTCGCCCTGTATGCGAAAGAACCGGCACAGGCAGCGATATCCTGGCAGGGAATTGAATCCGTGGCAAGCGGACTGGGCAACGGCAATGGCGAAATCCTGGGCGGCTTTTTTGTACTGCTGGTCAGCCTGGCCGCGGTACGGGCTGGCGGACTACCCAAGCGTCTGAATATCCTCGGTTTACTGGTTGGGGCAGCGGGGATGATCTCTCTTGTTCCAGGCTTGACCGAACTGATGACCGGAGTATTTGGCTTGAGCCAAATCATCTGGTTCGTCTGGCTGGGAGTCATTCTCCTGCGCGGTAAGGTGAGCAAGGCAGCAGAGAACTGGTCTGGCGCAACTGTTAGGGCGAGCCAGGGGAGGTGAAATGATGAAAGTTTGCATCATTGGTGCATCTGGAAAGCTCGGAAAGTACATGATCCAACACGCGCTGGACCGGGGTTATGAAGTGGTCGGGGTGTGCCGTGAGCGCAGCGTCAGTAAGCTGGATGCATTCAAGGGACGGATCAATATCGTGCCAGGAATGACCAATGACCGCGCGGTGATCCGGTCGGCGGTGGCGGGGTGTGACGGCGTTCTCACCGTGCTGGTACCGTGGGGGTCTGATCACTACGCATCGGGAACCGCTCAGGCGGTACTCGACTTTGCCAAACCTGGCGCGCGCCTGATCTTCTCCTGCGGTTGGCATATCACGCGGGATGGCAAGGATGTGTACCCGCCATCTTTGAAAAGAGAGGAGAAGATCGTTCGCTGGCTGACGCGGATTATTCCCTTCGCGGATATGGACGACCAGGTGGAAGCCTGCCGGCGGATTTTTGCGAGCGATACCCAATGGACGGTTGTGCGCGGCAGCGATCTTGAAGAAGGCGAGAGCCAGGGTCTGCCTGTATGGAGCTTCCACGTAGGGGATCCCATTCTCGCCAGCAATATCACACGTCGTGTGGACTACGCCCTGTTCATGGTTGAGGCGCTTAGGAACAACGCGCTTATCCACGAGGCTCCGGCCATTGTCGGCTGCCGAACGCCTTCCGCGCTGGCATATGCCGCTGCTCAGCAATACGAGATGAAAAAATGAAAAGGATTCTCATTTTTACAATCATTTTGATGGCACTGGCAGGGTGTTCGGCGCGCCAGGGCCAAAGACCTGAACCTACTGCGACTGGCGTTCCTCCGGTGAATATGCCCAATCCTGCTTCGGCCTATTGCGAGCAGAACGGGAACAAACTTGAGATTGTCACCGCCGCCAATGGCAGTCAAAGCGGACGATGCGTTTTTCCGGACGGCAGCGCCTGTGACGAGTGGGCTTATTACCGGGGAGAGTGCGGCCCTGCAGCCCCGACCAGCCCCACACCCAGCGTAACGGTTAATGCAACTATGGAAGCAACCCGCGATCCAGTTGAAAATGGCTCGGGCGGTTACATGCCACCTGGTACAACGGAGGAAATATCAGACTGGTGGGGCGTCGTCAAGAGTACACCGCCCGGCGCTCAATATGACGATTATTTTGAGAGGCGGGATTTAGGTGGAGTCATTGCCTTTGGGATTAATTCCACGATCCCAGAAGTGCAGTCACAGATCGAAGCGGCACGCGATAGTGGCAAGATCGTTCACCTTTATGGCACATTATTCAGTAACGTCCCTGACTACAACGGCTCGCAGATCCAGGTGGATCGTATCGAGGTTGAAGGATAAATAACAACGGTTATGCCTTTTCGGACTCACAAGCCTCAAGAAATCCGGAATCACTGAAAACCTATCGGCATGGATAGGTTTTCAGGTAAAAACCTACCGATATTGATCCATTGAATTACAATCAGCGGAATGATGTATGTTAAAACCAAAAACGACCATTTCAGGTCGTCTCGGAAACAGTAGTAAGGAGTGGACTCGTCCTTCACTCCCGAAGGACATCGGGGCGATGTGGCAGCCATGAAACCACTGCCCTAAAGGGTACTCACGTGACCTCCGGGTCATGAGAGATTTTCCGGATTTCGGAACGTTTTTAACTCAGGCTATTCAATTTAGCCTGGCCTGAGGGACGCTCTTCAGAAGAGGCCGGAGGATCTTTGATTACGAGTTAGTAGACGTAGATTAGCGACTTTTTTATGACAGAGTCAAGGGGTAACTTTTTCACGGCATATAAACAATGCTACCGATTGTTCCGTTTTGGAATAACGGATCGTGTTAATTTATCAGGAAAGCTTGTTTGCTGAATTGCTAACGACCATTCACCTTACGCATGGGGAAAACGCATGAGGGTAAATAGAGTTTGTCCAGAATAATGAAATTATTATTCATCTCATGACTGCCGATCGTGGATGATCACCTTGAAGGGTGCCCCTTTGAAAACCTGGACTGTATCAGGATCAGAGGGAATAACCACTTCCTGAACATCCTCAACACCAAAAAATAAAGGAAGATCGCTTCCAGTATTGGTCCCAAAACTCCACTGATCATGGAGGTTTCCCGACTGGGCGCCGTTTTCATTCAGCTCACCCGGATAAAACCATTCTTTCGTAAGAAAAGTATGACCGGGATAGAAGTCAAACTTCCTTCCTAACATCCCATGCGAAGTTAGCTGAACCGCACGCCCGATAATTACTTGTACAGGTTGTTTGCTCATAATTTCCTTTCCGAATCACTCCTGCAGTTTTCGCCATCGTACAAAATACCGATTATTCTTCTTCCCAGTGAATTCTCACCACCACCATACGACAGATCGTCGGGTAATAATTCATTCTGCCTTACCTGGACCCAACCCTTTGGAAATCGATAAATCCTTTATCTACGTCCACATAAAGGAGCTGTACTCGAATTCGATCGCCGACATCGACCCTCTCGAATCCTTGAACCAACTTCCCTTCCACTGGCACAGAAAGCAGCCGAACCCAGGTACCCTTGTCGGCTGCGCCAGTGACAATCGACTCGAATTGTTCGCCAATTCTTGATTCGAGCAGCAGTGCTGCGGCGGATTTTCCAACCTGACGTTCGACTTTATTGGCCGCATCTTCTGCTTCGGTGCAATGCGCGGCCAGAGCATCCAGTTCATCCATGCGGTAGGGCAAAGGTTGATCTTCGAGAGCAGCTTTTAGTAAGCGTTGCGTCAGCAGGTCGGGATAACGCCTGTTCGGAGCGGTCGAATGGGCATAGTCCTTGACTGCCAGGCCAAAGTGTCCCGGGATATTTCCATCCGGTTGTTCGGCAATATATTCACCGGGGCCTAACAACTTGATCACAGCCAATGACAGATCAGGGAAACGCAACGGATCGGCTGCTTTTTGGCTGATCAGAAATTCCTCCAGTGATTTTGAATTCGGGCTCTCAGGAAGCATGTACTTGTGATCCGCGGCAATTTCGACAATCCGCTCCCATCGTTTTGGCGTCCGTACAACGCGACGGATCGAGGGAAACTTCTTGCCTGATAAATATCTTGCCGTCACGCCGTTCGCAGCAATCATAAAATCCTCGATGATTTCTTTGGCGCGGTTCTTTTCTTCCATTTCGAGAGCACGAATTTGATCCCCGTCAAACACCGGTTTGACCTCAATCGTTTCCAGGCTGAGGGCTCCATGCACGTGGCGTAAATTCTTCATCCTTTGTGCTGTTCGATCCTGCAATTGTAAATTCTCGGCCAGCCCGGGAACAGCAGCAACGCCTTCAGGAATCTCTCCACTCTTCTCCAACCAGGCTGCCACACTGTTATAAGCAAGTTTCGCGTGATTTCGAACCCAGGCCCGGTAAATATTCGATTCCTCCACCGTTCCGTCAATGCCCACCAACATTTCAATGACAATGGAAAGACGATCCTCCCTGAAATTCAGGGAGGTGATGTAAGTGGAAACCTTTTCCGGCAGCATTGGAAATATCTCTGCCGCGGTATACACCGAGGTGGTGTTATTTCGCGCATGATCATCGATCGCGGAGCCATTCTTAATTGAAGAGTCCACGTCGGCAATGGCAACATAGATCTTTACTTTTTCGCCGGGCATTGATTCGGCTACGGTCAGCTGATCCAAATCACGCGAGTCATCGTTGTCAATCGAAGCCCACAGAAGGCTGCGCAGATCGCGAAACGCGAGTGAACCCACATCGGATTTACCCGTTGTCAACGTTGGGACGTGCAGGCTCTCAAGCTCTGCGAGTGCATCGGTAGAGAAATCAGGCAGCAGGCCGCGTTCAAGCATTACGCGATGGGCGATCCTTTGTAAAATAACCCGATGGTTTTGATCATATGCATTCATAAAACATTCCGCTCAAATGTGAAAATCAAGAGACCCCTGACAAACGGCCATGGATGGCCTTCTTTCATCTCAGATAACGGTCGCGGATTTTGGTCGCAATCTGGCGATCGGTCATCTTATCCACGGTTTCAATACCCACGATGCGCTCACCAAGTCCTGCAAGTTTGAGCCGTTTTTCAAGCTCGCCTTTCGCTTCGCCTGGGCCAAAAATCCAGATGGAATCAGCCTTACGGATCATCGATATAATCCCGTCATAGAAGCTGTCAAGGTGATCGCCAAACTGCCGATCACGCATATCCTCAGCGGTCGATCCTTTGGGCTGATTGGGATCTTTCGATTGCGCGCCGCTGGAAAAACGGGCGTGCTTCTCCACGTTCGATCGAATTTCCAGGGTCACTTCGATCTCGTCTTCGATGGTCACAATCACCGCCTTGCGATGATCGATCCATAAACCCACTTCCTTTTTCATAGCTTTTTCCTTTTCGCCCGGCTCAAATTCGCTGCGGGGCGCTACCCTTTTCCGGGATGCGGTTATTCAGGCGCCGAATGCTTTGGTTTCAGACGTGTGCGATCTTGGCTAAAGCTCCGGTTCGTCCTGTAGAATTGTCCGAGCAGTCGTTTCAATTCGTCTACAGCCTTCTCATTGGTGTAACCATACCGATTCCGAATAAGGGTCAGAAACTGTTCGCGCTTCCGGTTGATCTTGTCTGGATCTTCAGCGCTATGTTTCCTCAACAAGTCATGAACCTTACCATAAGGTTTTTTGGGTATTCGCTTGATGATCATCTCGTGAACCATTATTGTTACGACCCCTCCGAGGAAGATACCCCGCCTAGGTAGCGGGTTTATAGACTCTGCCTTCTTTCATGGCTTCTTGTTTCAACCTGCGCACGTGAGTGCGCTGGCCTTTGGGTAACCGTTTGACCTTCTTGGTATTCACCTTGTTCGCCATGGTGCACTACTCCTTGTTCTATCGTAATTCGAATCATGTCTGAAGGATCATCATCCCACAGGTAAACTGCCGGGCAACCGGATCGGGAGGCGTTTGGGTTTCGTTACCCCTGACTTCCTCTACTTTCGCCGGCAGTCAACTCAGGATCGATATTCGAACGCAGCATCCACGCCATCTTTTCGTGCAGATTCAAAATGTCCACCAGTAAGGCGTGGGAAACTTCGTCTTCATATTGTTCCGAACACTTCCGCGCGTCCTCACGCAAGAAACGGATGGAAACCTCATGGTCAGCGAGAAGATCCAAATAACCAGGCACCTCACCTGGATGTTCCTTTATGCGCGCGATCTGGAGAAATTCCTTCAGATCACAAATGACGGTCCCGCCCAGTACTCGAATTCGATCCGCGATTTTTTCAGAGGCTTCTATTAACTGCGTAAATTGGGAATTAAGGATGATGCGCTGTTCTAAGAATCCTGCTCCTGTCACATTCCAATGAGCATTGCGGGTCTTTACGGCCAGCACCATTTCATTGGCAAGTGTATGGTTAAGAATTAAGACAACCGCGCGGTAAGCATCGCTATCCAGCCCAATATTTGGCTGGATAGAGACTCGCAGCTTTGAGTCGATTGAATCCTTGCGATTGCGCTCCAAGTTACTTCCTTTCCATAACAATATTTGCTGTAACCCCATCCTATTCGTAATATGCTATCTATGTCCCTAAAACAACCTATAAAAAACCTATCAAATCAAATATGAAACGGGTTGGTATTCTTAGCGTTCTGAAAGACGCCTCTTTCTCGATTGTTTTACCCAATTCGGGTCATCCCATTCCCACTGACCATCATGCCAAGCAACCCCCAGGCGCTGCCCAGGATGGCACCTGCCAGGACATCCCGTGGGTAATGCGCACCGACATACATGCGAGTGATGCCCACCAGGAATGCTGTGGTATACAGCAGGAGTACCACCCAAACACTCATATGAAAATGCTGGGCTATCAGCGTTGCCATGAAAAAAGCCTGACTGGTGTGCCCGCTGGGGAAAGATCGCCCATTGGCCCGATTGCCGATGGTGCGTGTCTGGGCTAACCGGATGAAAGGCCGCGATCGGTGTACCAGAAATTTCAACAATTCGACCACCAACCATAACGCCAATGTGCCAAGAAGGAATTTATAAGAAAACAGGTGATTGCCGGTCAAAAACAAAACCAGGCCAATCGTCAGTGCAGCTATTCCACTGCCTATTTGGGTAAAACCTAACATCATTCGATCCAACCATAACGGGCGTGGTCCCCACAAATTAAAGGCCAGGAAAGCCCAGGCGTCCACCTTTTGGCCGGCCGTCCATACTAGAGAGACCGCCAGTAAGCTGAAAACCAAAAGCATACTTGCAAGGATTTTATGGGATCGTAAACCTTCCCAATAAGCAATCCGCATATCAGGCGGCAGGAATACAAGAAACACAACCAGGCCGATCGTCAGGCCGACCAACCGGGCAATTGGTTGATGCCGATTTACCCAAATGGAAAAATGACCCCAGATTCCGACATTTACTTCAGGCAAGGGTCACAGAATCCTTTTCCTGCACAAGGTTTTCGCCGAAGTTCAGTCCGACCATCACTGCCAGAACTCGTCGGCGCACTTCAATACTTACCTGCCCTTCTCCTAATGCAGTCCCATCCACCATTACCGGCATGATAGGGTTCGTTTTTATAACCACCTTGTGTACATGGAAATGCTGGATACGGGGGTCTTCCGGCTTATCGATACCCACGCCCTGGAAAACGTAGTTCAGCAAGTCCAGCTTGGTCAAATCAGCAAAGAACAACACATCCAACAGGCCATCTTTGAATGAGGCGGCAGTGCCAACCTGATAATGGAGACCGATATATGGCATATTGGAAACCAGCACCACATGACCCAGATTATGGATTTCCGGCTTGCCATCCATTAACAAGTGAATTTCCGCCGGCGGGGAAGCTGCCAGCGTAGTCAAAAAATCGCCCACCCGCGCCAGGTTGCCATGCTGGATATCGTCTGCGGATGGAAAAAGGGTGGATATCAATCCCACCGAGCATACTTCCAGGAAAGGCATGCTTTCTTTTCCGCAGGTCGCCATTCCAACATCCACTTTGATTCGCCTACCCGTTCGCAGGATGGCAATGGCATCTGCGATATCCGCAGGGATGCCCAGGCTAAGGGCCGTATTATTCTGGGTGCCGATGGGGATAATTCCCAGGGTAGCGCGGGTACCGGCCAGAGTTCTGGCTACAGCCGAAATGGTGCCGTCTCCGCCGCATACCACGAATATACGGATCCCCCGCGCAACGGCATCCTGGACTCCCTTTTCCAGATCCCAACCCGGTTCGACCAGGTAGGCTTCCGGTACCAGTTTCCAGGCCTGCATCTCATGAATTACATCCACGATTTCGATCGGTGATGCTCGGGTCGCTCCCGCGCTGGGATTGAAGATCAGCATGGCTCGCTTGGATCGTTTGTTTGTGGGATGAATTGTCGTCTCCTGATTTTCATTCATAAAACTCTGTCCTTTGTTTCAAGTTTCACCGGTCCTTGTCTCCATTTTCGCCGAACGTTAGGAGGTATTAGCCAACTGTTTTCAGGGGGCCGTTTGTTGTTGCTGCCGCCTGTACTGGAGATAAGAAACACTCAAGTAAGCACCAAAAAGAAAGATAAGACCGCTCAAATAGGCCCAACTGAGGACGGCAATGATGGCTGCCACGGAACCATAGATGAGGTTTGAAATGGATAGATATGTGGAGATGAATAGCAAAAAGGTTTTTTTGGCAAGCTCCCATAGCAAACCCGCCCCAATCGCGCCGGGCAAGATATCGCGCCAGCCAGATGTTGCATGAGGGAGCATCAGATAAAGCACAAAAAATAAAGCAATATCAAGCAAAATAGCCAATGCAAATCGAACGCCATCCAAATTCTGAAGAACCTGATCCGGTAACCAGGTGATCAGGTTGGCAAACGAAGCCAGAAAGAGGATCAAGGCAACGAGACCCAGGACTAATAACAAACCCAGACCACGCCGCGTCCAGACAGGACGATTTCGTTTAATACCCCAAATTTTACTTAAGGTGACGGTAAGCAGGGAAAAAATGCTGGAGGCGGACCAAACCAGACTTAGTAAAGCCACAATAGTAACCGGTCCGCGCACCCGAATGATTTCATCAATATTCTGACCTAACAACTGTCCAAGCGCAGGTGCAATAAACTCTAACCTTTGAATGATAAGGTGCTGGTCCACCAACGAGCCGAGGCTTAAACTGGCGATGGCGATGATCAAGAGAGTGAAGGGGAAGAGGGAAAATACAGCAAAGTAGGCAATCGCCGCGGCCGTAATCACTGAGTCTGGCTTTAGGGAGTGCCTGATCGCGTTTGCCAAAATCCCTAACCAGCCGTGCGCACGTTCATCCATTCGGTTCGCGCTGCGGATACCCAGCTGCCAGAGCCGTGATAGTTGCCTGGCTATTTTATTTGCGGGCATCAGGCGCTTCCTGCTCTGGTTGGGAATCACCATGCAATAATTGATCAGGCAGTTCAACGGGCTGAACTACCTGCAAAATAGGTTCGGCTTTCGCAATCAATTGGGTAAGCCTCTCCATACTGCTGGTTGCCAAAGGCGGAGGAGGTTCATCCATCGACTTTAGGATGTCCCAAATCCGGTCTTGCCGCTCCTTAAGATCCGAGATCAGAGCCGCTGACCCTGCAACAAGGCGATGGCTGACCAGGCGGCTCCACAGGATTTGGCATACAACGGATAAGGGTGGCGCCAGGATGATGCCAACCAGACCAAATGCGTTGGCAAGGGCGAGGAGTAGGACGACGGTGAGAATGGGATTATCCCATCTTCGTTTGAAAAGCCGCGGCTTGACCCAAACTCCCAGCGCAATCAAGACAATGAGTGTATAAAGCCCCGTAAATATACTAAGCTGTGCACTGGTTAATAGCCCCAGCAAAAGCACCGGAATAAGCGCCAGAACTGCCCCAACCACAGGTATCAGGCAGGTCAGTGCACCTGTTAGCGCTAAGAGGGCCGGGTACGGAGAACCAAGAAGCCAGTAACCCAGACCTAATAGTAGCCCGGCCAGGATACTTTGGATTACTTCACCGCGTATGTAAGCCCCGATATCTGGCTCAACCCTCCGCCAAATACCACGCGCCTGTTTGCGCTGTTCTGATGGAAGCAACGAGAGCCAGAGTCGCTCGAAAGAAGTCTGACTGATGCTCCAATAGATACTCAAGAACAAGATGATGAATCCGCCGCTCACGACGCCGCTGATGCCCTGGGTAATGCCAAGAATGGCCGGCAGGACGAGCTGCCCCTGGCTGCCAGTCACTGCCTCGAAGAGCTTGCTTGGCGGCGGCAACCGAGCTACCAGAGCATTTTCGAATGAGCTGCCCTCCAGCCATACCGGCAGTCTCCACGTATCCTGCACTGACACCGTTTGGGCTAACTGTTGAATATCCTTGACCGCTGACTTGCCGGTTAGAAAGAGGAAGAAGCCGAAACCAGCCAAAACCATCAGGTATAAAATTAACCAGGCCGCCCGCACCAGGTAACGTCGCCCGACAAGGCGGTTTGCCAATGGACGCAGCACTGACGCCAGCATTAGCGAGATCAATGCATAACCGAGAACGATCCGAAATTGCCACAATACCACCAGGGCCAGCAATGTGGTCATCACTGCCATAGCGTAGGTGATCAACCGCTTTGTCATGGCGCCTCTGGAGGGCGGACTTGTGCCAGCAGTGCATCAAGGTCGGTTGTGATTGCCTCTATCTCATCCATCACTTGATCAATCTGCTTAACCCTTAAGTCCGAGCCCCATTTTGTGATCCGTGCCTGCCGGCGAAGATCCTGGGCAAGGTCCTGAGCTTCATAACGCAGGCGGCTGGCATAATCGCGGTCCGTTGAAATCTCCGGTTCCACCGCGACTGGATGAAATACGAAGCGATCGAGTAAAAGCTGAATAATGGCTGCAATAGGGATCGCCATGAGCGCGCCGGCAATGCCAAACAAAGAGCTAAAAGCAAATATCGACAACAATGAAACAAACGGATTGACTCCCACCGCCTTTCGCATGACGCGCGGCACCAGCAGGATATTTTCCATCTGCTGAATGACCAATGTGGCGATGATTACCCACACCAACTTGGAAGGTGCGATGGATAAGGCAATTACGCTGGCTGGAATGGCGCCGAGTAGCGGTCCAATCATAGGCACAGCCTCCAACACGCCTGCCACGAGCGCTAACAACAGAGCATTGGGTAAACCGATCAGCAGATAAGCAATCAACGCCAGGATGCCGATGGTCAGACAGAGAACAGCCTGACCGGCAACATAGAAACTGACTTTGGTGGATATATCGGTAATCAATTGGTTGACGCTCTCGCGCCTGCCTTTTGGAACAAACAACAACAAGGATTGAATCGTTCGCTGACCATCGAGCGCCCAATGATAAACCAGTAGGAGAATAGCCGTTGCGATAAATATGGCGTTTGCCGCCATGGAAATATAGCCCGCCGCTTGCCCAGCAAGTATCAACATCTGCTGCCCGGATTGCTGTGTCGGTACCAGGCTCGGCAGCACCGCCGGCAGGAACTCACTCAGGCGCGCAATCAACGGATTGGGATTAAGCATCATCCACTCACGCAGGCTTTGGTAATAACCCGGTAAGGCAGTCGTAATTGTCGATCCTTGCTCAAAAATCAATGGAAATAACAACAATACAAAGCCGGTGAGTGCGGCGAACACCAGGAAGAAGACAACAAGGATACCGGCTATCCGCGGGAGCCCTTTCCGTTGCAGCCAGTTTACGATTGGCCGGATCACCGTGCCCAATACGATGGCGATAAAGAAGATGAAAACAACCTGGTAGAAACGATAGAGAAGCCAGAAGCAGAAGGCGACAAAAACAATGATGAGAGTTGCCCACATGACACGCCGAAATGTCCATTGAGCCGGTTGTGTTGTTGGATTGAGTTCCATGTTTTCAGCACACTTTCAGCACATTTTGGTTTGCGCGATCTGAGTATCCAGTATCGCCTGGGCCTGTTCAGTCTGGCTTACATTCAACAGATAGGCTGATTGTGAGACTGTCGCCGCCTGAGCCATGTCCAGGCTGGTCTGAGTAGCCTTGCGAGATAAATCCAATAACTGGCTCTGACCATAATCCATGGTAGCCTGGGCAAAAGTGTAAGCAGGATTTGGTGATGCAATTATGCCAGACGAGGATGAAGATGCAGGCGTGGTTAAAGGATAATTCTCACACCCCATCAGCATTTGGGCCATGAAGATTAGCAAGCCTGGCGATACGATCCACTGCCTGGTCTTATTCATTAAATAACCTTCGAGGGATGTACCTCTACCAAGAATCAGGATTAATCTTGAGGTTATCACCTGAACGACACGCTTAAGATAAGCGTATTGATGGTCACCAATTATCGTAAGCAAAAGGAGCTAACGATGTCCCTAACACGACCTATAAAAAACCTTAAAAAGAAACCTTCGCGATTCTGAGTAAAAAGAACCTACGCCAGACCGAATCCAGGAGGATCCGGCCAGAGGTGAAACCACCAGCCTCGTGCCAACTTCAACACGAACCAGGAATGCGGCATTTGGCGTTGATTGACCGTGAAAACGAATGACCTGACCCGCAGAAACAGGGGGCAGGTCATGATGCAATCCGAATATTTATCGGCCCAACTTGAACCGTTAACCTTTCAAACCACCAATCGATTGAAGAAGGAGCGGTAGCGCTGCAGGACTTTGCGAAGGTCTTCAGTAGAAACATCATTGCCCTGTTTCCATTGGCCCTCCAGCAAGCCATGTTCGCTGGCAAACATCTGGGTGATTTGTTCCATTACCTCAGATACCAACGCGTCTGCCTGCTGGACAGCAACACGCGGTTCGTCAACAAACATGCCCTGGATTTCATTCCAGCGCGTGCGAAAATGCTCTGAGTCTTCATGCTTTAGCAAAGCCACGGGTCCGACATTCGCGCCAACAGGAGTATCCTGGGTGATCGGTCCATCCTCTGGGGGCTCAGGGACCATCGTTTCCGCAACGGGGACGGCTTCAACCGGAGTCTCACCCATCGGGATCTCACCTGGGAGAGGCTCGTTCACCAAATCGTTCGGAGCATCCGTCTCTTCCATCGGCACCTCGTGAATCAGATCCGCGTTCACCGGAACGGGGTCAGTAAAGGGTTCTGGATTTACATCCGGGATGTTCGGGGCCTTTTCGGTTCGATCATAAATATCGGTGGGATTAATGTAATTCTGCTCATTCATTTCGATTTCTCCTCTACAACACCTGCCTCTGGTTTGAGGAGTTCATCGAACAGAGACCGGTAATAGATCATTGCCTGCCTTAATTCTTCAGTATCGGCCTGGTGATCTTTATTTTTGATCGCGATCACCCGCGCGGCGCGATAATTACTCACCAAAGCAGGATAGTTGACCGAGATATCGGCCGCCCGCTGCTCAAAATCAGATAAGGGATAGGCACGCACCTGCATGACTTCCATGATCAATCGATCGGCATCTACGATCGCCTGTCCCGGTTCATCGACGAATTTGGATTGAATGGCGGTCCAATCAGCCAGATAACGCTCGCGCTCACGATCTGTGAGTGGGCGAATATCCAGGCTCGCAACATGCTTCTGCCGTTCATCCAATTCTGTTTGAGCTTTCTTTTCGTCACCCAGGGCTTGCACAGTATGATCATACTCAGCTCCGAAGTGTTCATGGAGCCGGGTAGAACGATTTCGGCGCGCAAACACGGTAGCCATGATGATGCCGATGATCACCACGACTACAACAACGATGATGATGATGTAAGTCGAATTCACGAAACACCTCCTGGATTTCCCATGGTACTTCTGTTGAAAAACCACTCATGATTTTTCAACCATAATTTCCACGCATAGCGAGGATATCGGTAATTTGCAACTTGATCACTCCCATGTTACGAATTTGCGGCTATCTGCGTCCCCAAAAAAACCTATATTATTACTATAAATAACGGAATATTGGACATCCTGTTCGCCCACGGGTCCTTGTTTCCCATCCTTCGGCGTCTGCAGTTGCGCGAGGCTTCCCATCGCGTGGATTCAGAACAGACCTGGGAGGACCCTCCATATCATCGGATCGCCTGAATTTCCATTTCCATCTGGAGTAAAGTGGCGCTCAACCGCCCCAGCCATTCGGGGTGGCCGGAAACAAGCCAAACCTGGCGGAGCGACCGGCCAGGTTTATTCCCGTCCAGTCAATGCCGTCGTTCCACGCCTTCCACCCAGGAGAAATGTCAACACTAACCCGGCCAAGAATCCGCCGACATGCGCCATATAGGCAACCCCGCCCGTCTGTGCTGATGCTGCAATTGAACCAATGCCGCTAAATAGTTGCAAGACAATCCAAAACCCAATGACCACCAGTGCAGGCATCGGAATCACGCCTCTGCCCATCAACACATTGACTTTTCCCTGCGGGAACATCAAAATGTAAGCCCCCAGCACACCCGCAATCGCTCCAGATGCGCCCAAGTTCGGCACATTCGACCCCGTGCTGAAAGCCAGCTGTGCGAAAGTTGCCGCAACACCACACACCAGGTAAAAGATTGAGAACTTTACATGGCCGAAACGATCTTCCACATTATCGCCGAAGATCCATAAGTAAAGCATATTGCCCCCAAGGTGAACCCATCCGCCGTGCATAAACATGGAGGTGAGGATGGTCAGAAAGTCACCCCCCGGATTGGCAAGAAAGCGGCTCGGGACAAACGCCCATTTCTCAATAAAAGCGTCGCCCCCGCTTAATTCTACAAAGAAGAAGAGGACATTCAAAACGATCAAAGCATAAGTGACCAGCGGAATTGTTCTGCGAGAGCGATTATCATCACCGATTGGGAGCATAATGGGTTCCTTTCTTAACCTACCACCCGGTTATTCGGCCGGGTGGTAGGTTACTTTGCGGTCTCGCAAAATAAGGATTTATAAGCTTCGGTTGAGTCAGACTAATCGTCGAAACACCAGGGGATTACACCACCCCGAGCAGGTGCAAAACGACGAGGATGATGGCGATGACGATTAGCGTGTGAATCCAATTACCTGTGCGCGGAAATCTTGGACTGATATTCCGACCAAAGAAACCGAGCAGCCAAAGCACAACCAGGATGACGATGATAGTCCAGATCATGATGATACTCCTTTTGAATTAGCGATGGAAAACGACAGGTCGAACGAGGGGCGTTTGACCCGTCTATCTCCTGCGGCGTATCAAACGGACAATCGCCAGCAGGATGATGGCTCCCAGCAAGGTCACCAGCATGGTGGGAATAGTAATCGCGTCATTGATCGTTCCGATATGGAACAGAGGACTCAGGAAGTAACCAGCCAGGAAAGCTCCAATGACGGCTACAACGATATTGATCAGCAGGCCTCCGCGGTCATGCATGATTTCAGTTGCGATCCAGCCGATTACTGCAGCAGCGACCAGGTAAATGAGGATGTTCATTCTATTCTCCTATAGGAAGTATTGAGTTGCTTGGAATAGTCTTGTCGACTTGGCCATCCGCCCCCTCCAAAGAGTAGAGGGGATTACGGAGTCATTCCAATGGATTATCGGGGACAGATTCAAGCCTACTTTTTCAGAACGGTCTTGAACTCCGCCACATGCTTGTTCAGTTCCTCGACTGCGCGCTCGCGAGTGTAGCCATACTTCTGTTGGAGCAAACCGATGATTTGTTCGGAATTACCGGCTGCCTTTTCAAGCTCATCGTCGGTGAGTTTGCCCCACCACTCTCTCATCTGTCCGCGCATTTCTTTCCACTTGCCTTCGAAAATATCCTTGTTCATCATCTGACCTCGCATCCTTCGAATATGCTTGCCTCTGCGATTTATCCGGCGCTCCGGGAAGCATGGCGCGCCAGTCTTCCGATTCGTGTTTAGAATCGATCCTTGAAATCATCCTATACGAAATCGGCTATCAATATCCCATATTCAATCTATAAAAAATCTATCAAATCTAATTATTGTTCACGCGAAACACAATTTTGAGTCACATTTACAGTAAAAATCCACAAAGAGTAACCATAATTGGGTACAACCTTTGTGGATTCATTAACTGCCCTCCAGGGTGTTGTGGCCATGTTTGTCCATAATTGCAGCCTATGGTGGGCAAGATTGACATTCGCAGAATTCTTCTCTTTTCCTCCCACCCGACAATTCGTCAGGCCTGTCGCCGATGATATCTGCGATCAATCTGCAGTCATCACCCCCTATTATCCTTTTTTGGGGGTCTTCTTCCAATTTGTGGAGGGTTTTTCGCTGCCTTTGGTGGAAGGCGACACCTTACCCGTATCCATCGGTTTGGCTGGCTGACTCTCCGGTGCCTGCGCGTTAGAAGATACACTACCGCTGGCAGTTCCGCCGGCATACGGTTTCGGCTTGGTCTTCATTGACTTGCGTTTACTGACACCTTTTCGTCCCATAGGTTACTCCTTTGATCGATTTGTCTTCACACAGTGATGTGAATTTGAATTTGGTTACCGGAGGATGCGGTAACCGCATCCTCACAGGCCAGCCAACCAACGCGGTTCATCGCTCCGTAGATTCGCGATCTTCGATCGACAATAGTTGAGCGATTCGCCGCCGTTGGTCACTTTCAATCATCCACCTGGCATACCAGCCAACAACGGCCCCAACGCAGAGCCACAAAATGAAATGGATCAGGTTCACTTGAGTTTTCCTTTCAGAGTGTTATTCACTCTACGTTTTTCCGTGGTTTCATAAGGAAACCGGTAATGATGTGCCTATTCCACCATTAACGGGAATCCGGTGGAGTATTCGTACGCTCGGTAGTGGTCGTTTGACTGGTACCGGTGGGGGCTTGCGTCGTGATACGGTCCGTTGTAGTCGTTTGGCTGACACCCGGGGGAGCTTGCTGAGGGGTATGCTCGGCAATCGTCGTCTGCCTGACGCTCACAGGTCCGCGCGGACGATAGAAAAGCACATACACAATCCGTTCAAGAGCCCAACCGATCAGCAAGTAGATGAACATGGCAAGGATGGAAGAGATTTCCAACACCATGCCGCCGGCTGCCGGGGCGCCGATCAAACTTGCAAAGGGGGCCACAAAAATTTCGGTCACGTTGTAAAGCAGTGACGCAAATGGATTGGCCGCATTGACGCCAATCAGCTTAAAAACAACCCGCAGTGCAATCAGAGCCTCGAGAATACCCAGCAGCAACCAGATCAATTGCGTAACCTTAAAGGTGGCAACCCGCTGCTCGCGTCCCTGTTCATGTTCTGTGGTTTCTACTTCCCGATAGTCTGACATTTCATCCTCCTTTTGTATTCTGACTCAGCTTGCTGCCGTGTATAACCATACTCGATCTGAAGCAAGCTGATCAATTTTTCGAACTCACCCTCGACTTTTTCTACGTCATCGTCGAGAGTAACCCCTGCCAGACGATCGTCTGGCTGAGGGTTTGATACTGCCAGCTTTCAAATCCATCGCGGTTCATTGATTCTCTCCTGTTAAAAAGGGTTGAACCCAAATTTAGAATTACATAAGAAGCTTCCGGGCAGGCCTGAGCAAAACGCCCAGTAGGAAACCAATACCCAGGCCGATGGATATCGCGACCCAGGGGTACCGGGCAACCTTCTCGCCGATGCCGGCGGATACTTTATTTGCAATTTCCCTGGCTTTCGCGTTGTACTGGCTTAATCCATGTCCAACGTCCTTTTGCATCGTGGCAGCGGCATCCGTTGCATCCCCCTTCAGCTTTTCAAATCCTTCACTCACTCGAGAAGCGCCATCCTCCGCCCAGGTGGTCAGATCCTCTCTGGCTTTGTCAGTCGCCTGACTCACATCATCTCCAAATCTACCCAACTGGACAGCGCTATCTCCAACCAGGGCGCTTACGTCCTTCTTTACTTTGCCAGCGTCCCTGAAAATTTTTCTACCGAATTGTCGGTCATCCATCGAATTATCCTTTACTGGCTTTCGCCGTGGTTCTGCCCGGAGTCAATACGCAATAGATACCCTCGGCAGCAGTAATTGAAAGGAGATGGTCTTCCTCTTTAGTCTCGACTGGCCTGACTCAAGAAAACCGTCTGGCTGTACATACTGTATCCTGCCCAGTAGGTTTTCCCATCCACCTGGTATTCTGTCATGACAATCGAGCGTCCGACGCCGTCGATTTCCTCGACGTAGACCGTCTTGTAATCTGGTACGCGCGTGACCTTGACTTGCCCTGGCACCGGATCAACCTTTCGACTGAACCCTTCCACAATCTGCGCCATTTGCTTTTCGTTCATAAACACCTCCGCATTTACTGTTGCCCAGCAGGTGATCGTTCCCTGGTCTACCGGGATACCCGGTTATCCGACCGTTTTTTCTTCATGGCTGAGTTCTGGCTCGAGATAAGAGCGCAGCATCCAGGCCATTTTCTCGTGCAGGCGCATTATGCTGACCAGCATTTCGAAGGTACCTTCATCCTCGTACTCCTCATCGCACTTCCGGGTGTCCTCTCGCAGGAAACGGGTCGCGGCTTCGTGGTCGGCTAAAAGGTCCATAATTCCGGGGACTTCCCCAGGCTGTTCATCCAGCCGGGTGGAATTGATAAATTCCAGCAGGCTGCCGATCGCAATTCCGCCCAGGATCCGCACTCGCTCAGCGATCTCGTTGGAGATTTGATCAAGTTGTTCATATTGCGACCCGAAAAGGATACGCAGTTCGAAGAAACCTGCACCACTCACGTTCCAGTGTGCGCTGCGCGTTTTTACAGTAAGAACAGCCTCATTGGCCAGTGCATGATTGAGGATTTCCACAAGCGAATGGCGGGCATCACTATCCAACCCGATATTCGGTTGGGTGGGGACTTGCAGCATCGTGTTGTGGCCGTCGTTACGATTGTGTTCCATGTAGCGTCCTTTCTCTAGATGATATGTTGCTACCCTACCATCCTATTCGGAAGGAGCTATCAAGGTCCCTAATACAATCTATTAAAAAACTTAATTATTCGGGTTGGCAGCGTGAATGACTCAAAGCGTGAATTGTATAATTTAATAATGGTCATCGACTAACAAGCTAAAAAAAGGATTATTCTTGTACATGAATGTCTGATGCCTTAGCAAAACGATAAGATTGTCCAGTCTGGAGAAGTCGTATGAAAGTTCTTCCTGGTCTTTCGGCAAGCAAACCACCCAAAGCGGGGGAAATGATCACCCAGACGACTTCAACAGCCTATTGGAGCCTTACACCGGAACGACTCTTCTCCGAAGTAAACACATCAAGAAACGGTCTCACACCGGCAGATGCCGGGCAGCGACTGAAACAATACGGGGCGAACACCATTGAAGCACAGCAGCAAGCAACCGCGTTTCGCCTGTTACTGAGCCAGTTTAAAAGTCCTCTCGTTCTCATCCTGATTTTCGCAGCCATTGTCTCCGGAATCGTAGGGGAGTGGGTGGATGCAAGTATAGTTCTTGCCATAATCCTTGGCAGCACGATCCTTGGCTTCGTGCAGGAATATACCGCCAGTAATGCTGTTGAGAAATTACGGTCACAGGTCACCCTTAAATCCAACTTATTGCGTGGCGGCCAGCCGCAAATGTTACCCTCAGAACAAGTAGTGCCAGGCGACCTGGTGATGCTTTCCGCGGGCAGTCTGATCCCGGCCGACGGTCTTGTGTTGGAGGCAAATGACTTCTTTGTCAACCAGGCCGTGCTGACCGGTGAAACCTTCCCGGTTGAGAAGAAACCGGCGACTGTGCCCGAAAATGCCAGCCTTTCACAACGGATCAATTGCGTCTTCAGGGGCACAAGCGCCAGCAGCGGAACCGCACAGGTATTGATTGTCCAGACGGGGAGGGCTACGGTGTTCGGTCAGGTGGCGGATCGGCTGAGATTGCGTCCACCAGAGACAGAATTCGAACGCGGGATTCGGCATTTTGGTAATCTGCTCACTCAGGTCATGCTGGTAATGGTGGTTATCGTTATGGCAGTCAATGTCTTTCTTGCCAAACCGATCATAGACTCGCTTCTCTTTGCACTTGCGCTAGCAGTCGGCCTGACGCCCGAACTCTTGCCTGCCATTATCAGTATCACGCTTGCCCACGGTGCACAGCAGATGGCCAAACGCGGCGTGATCGTACGTCGCCTGACATCCATTGAAAACTTTGGCAGTATGGATGTGCTATGCACTGACAAAACCGGCACGCTTACCGAAGGGATCGTCCATCTCGATGGCGCGCTCGATACGCAAGGGCAGCCCTCGGAGAGTGTTTTGCGTTATGCCTATCTCAACGCGCGCTATCAAACCGGGCTGAACAACTCGCTGGATGAAGCGATTCAAGCTGCTGCACAGAAGGCGAACTTGGACATCAGCGCCGAGCAAAAAGTGGATGAAATCCCCTACGACTTCATTCGCAAACGCCTGAGTGTGGTCATTGCCAATGCCCAGGGCGAGCGCACCCTCATCACCAAGGGCGCTCTGGATAAAATTCTGAGTATCTGTACCGGGCTTCAATCTGTGGATGGAATCCATCCCTTTGAAGCTGCAACCAGGGCAGAGATTGAAAAACAATATAGCGAATGGAGCGAAAAAGGCTTCCGTGTGCTCGGTCTGGCCACGAAATCAGTCGACAAACAGGTTGAAACCTATTCTTTTACGGATGAAAATGGGCTCGCTTTCGCCGGCTTCCTGCTCTTCCTGGATCCGCCCAAAGCCGATGTACAGCAAGTGATTATCGATCTGGCGAAACGCGGTGTCCAATTGAAGATCATCACCGGTGATAACCAGAAAGTAGCCCGCCATGTTGCTGAAGGAGTAAACCTACCGCTCCAGGGTGTATTGACCGGAAGCGACCTGAATACGATGAACGACGAGGCCCTCTGGCACCTTGCCGAACGCACCACCCTTTTTGCGGAAGTGGACCCTAATCAAAAGGAACGCATCATCCTTGCGCTGCAAAAGACCAGGCACGTGGTTGGCTATATGGGAGATGGCATCAACGACGCGCCGGCCTTGCACGCTGCAGATGTAGGGCTTTCGGTGGACACCGCAGTGGATGTGGCCAAAGACGCCGCTGAGTTTGTGCTGCTCAAAAAGGATTTGGCAATCTTGCGACAGGGCATTGATGAAGGCCGCTCTACCTTTGCCAATACCCTCAAGTACATCCTCACGACCATCAGCGCCAACTTTGGCAACATGTTTAGCATGGCCGGAGCATCCTTACTCCTGCCATTTCTGCCGCTGCTCGCTCCGCAAATCCTGCTCAATAATTTCCTATCCGATATCCCCGCCATAACGATCGCCAGTGACAATGTGGATCCGGAAATGACAGGCAAGCCGCGGCACTGGAATACCAGGTTCATCCGTAACTACATGGTGCTCTTCGGAATGGTCAGTTCGATTTTCGACTTCCTGACCTTTGGAATATTGCTGTTTCTGTTCCGGGCTTCGCCCGAGGAGTTCCGCACCGGCTGGTTCATCGAATCCCTGATCACAGAGTTGGTCATCGCCCTGGTTGTGCGAACGCGCCATGTCTTCTTCCGCAGCCGCCCGGGCAAACTCTTGCTGGTGAGTACGTTAATTTTCATTGGGATTGCCGTTGTGCTGCCATATCTGCCGTTCATTGCTGTGTTTGGCTTTGTCCCTTTGCCCGCACCGCTCATGCTGGCAATGCTCGGACTAACAGTGCTCTATGTATTGGCTACGGAGGTAACCAAGAAGATTTTCTACTCCCGGGTAGAGAATGTTATTGCTTAGAATACGCCAACGCCAAATATTTGAGCAACCGGCGGGTGCCGGGTCAAACCGGATTATGATATTTCGAAAGCGCATTTTGCACGCAAAATGCGCTTTCGAAATTCAACTTCTAGGTTTGATACGGTACTAGAAGATTTTCTTCGAGTGCAGGTTATATCCCATTCCGGGCACGGTTTCCAGAAGGTCGCCGTACTCCCCCAACTTTTTGCGCAAACGGCCGAGATAGGTATGGAGATAGTGATTCGATCCGCGATACTCTGGTCCCCATACCTGGGTTAGCAATTCATCATGGGCGACGATGGCATCCATATGGTGCGCCAGTTCAGCCAGGATGGCATATTCGGTGCGGGTAAGGTGGAGATCATTTTCACCCATGAAGACGCGCCGCGCTTCCAGATCGATGCTGAGCTCACCAATCTGAATTCTTGAATCATTGGCTTTTGCTGAAACATAGGAACGCCGGAGAAAAGCGCGCACTCGCGCCAGTAATTCCTCCTGACCGAACGGTTTCGTCACGTAATCATCTGCGCCCGCATCCAGGGCGGCAACCTTGAGATCCTCTTCCGCTCGGGCGCTCAAAATGATGATGGGCACATCCGAGCGCGCCCGAATCCAGGAGCATATATCCACTCCGGACAGGCCGGGCAGCAGCAGGTCAAGCAATACCAGGTCAACGGGCACCTCTTGAAACAGGGCGATTGCCTGATGGCTATCGCCGGCTTCACTTACCGTATAGCCGCGCTTCACCAGGTTGACCCGCACCAGTTTGCGAATGCTTGGATCATCTTCGACGATTAATATATTTCCCATCTGCCTCCCCTCCTACTCTACAGACTTTACCGGGAGATGCGAAGGAGCGAGTGGGATTGTAAAGGACATCGTCGTTCCAGGTGTAGTCTTCCGTTTGATCCAAATGCGACCGCCATGCGCTTCGATCAACCCCCTGCAAATGGCCAATCCTAATCCAGCGCCTTGCGCTGAGCCATCCTCAACGTTTGCTCCCCGTCGGAAGGCCTTGAATACCCGTTTGTGCTCAGCCGGTGGAATGCCCGGCCCCTGATCGCTGACGTTCATTTGCACAAAGCTTCCCCGCACGCTGGCGGTGATAACGATTTCTGTTCCTTGCGGGGCATAGGTGGAGGCGTTTCGCACCAGGTTGACCAGCACCTGAGCAATTCGCTTTGCATCCACATAAACCGGCGGCAGGTTGGCGGGCAGGTGGATACTAAAGGTCTGGCCGCTGGTCAGGGTGCGCAATTGCGGTAATGCATCCTCCATTATCTCATGGAGTGAATGAATTTCCTGCGAAATCGGCAGCATGCCCGCTTCCAGGCGGGATAGAACCAGTAAGTGATCGATCAGCTCTTGAAGCCGGTCAGCTTCCCGCTGAATCGTCTGGATGAAATCGCGTTGTTCGTCCGGTTCCCAGACGACATCCTCGGCCAACAATGTAGTGGTGAACCCGACAATCGACGTCAACGGCGTCCGCAGTTCATGCGTAATCATCGCAAGAAATTCAGTTTTGATTTCGTTGGCTCGTTCAGCTTCATGCCGGGATTCCTCCTCCACCTCGAGCAGTTGCAGGTTGTAAAGGGTGATCGCAGCCTGATCGACGAGTACTTTAAGATGGCGCAATTCGACATGATCGAAAGGATGCTCCTGATGGTAATATACCAACAGACAACCGCGCCATTCCCCTGATGTCACCAGCGGGAAGATCACAATCGTTTGTATTTGACCTTCCATCAAAAAATCACGCACCAGAGGAGTCAAACGCGGGTCCGAGGATATTCCTGTAATGACCACCGTCCGGTGAGGTTGGAGCAGTTCCCAAAAACCAGGCTCTTCGTAAAGGTTGGATTCGCTCAGCCAGGGAGAAATGGTCTGGCTCGATAACCAGGTCGCCAGCAATTCCACCCCACGAGTTGGTCCGACATCCGGGTTGTCAAAAAATAGCAAAGCCGCACGTTGAGAAGAACGCAGTTCGTGAGCTGACATGACTGCTTTAAGCACCGCTTCAGACTTGCGAGCCAGGCTCATTTTGCGGCTGAGGTCGAATTGTTCGCGCGTTCGATCCAGGGTTCTGCGCAACGCCAGTTCAACCTGTTTCTGGTCCGTGATATCCTGGGCGATGCAAAACAGATAATTTGACTCTCCGGCTTTATTATGGATCAAGAATGTGCGCGAAAAAATCCAGCGTAGACTACCGTCCGGGCGCAGAATCCGGTAAGCCTGATTGAAGGGCTGGTGATCGCCGTGAGGTCTGGCGACCATGACCTGTACCCGATCTTCCGGGTGAACGCTTTCGATCAGAACGAAGGGGTCGGCATACAGACTATCGCAAGATCGACCCCAAACCGCCTCAAAAGCCGGACTGACGTAGACGATCTGGCCCGAACGATTATCGCGCAGCCAAATGACTTGCTCGATATTTTGCACGATCTGATTAAGGAGGAGTTCACTTTCAACCAGGCTCCTCCAATTCTGCTGAATGGATTCCTTGGGGTTCTCCGCCGGGAATTCTCCTGACCCTGTTTGAGGGGAATTCTTGCGATTCTCTGACGCATTTCCGGTTTGAATTTGCGATTCTCGAATAGCTTCTTTCATGCTTTTCATTATATAGCTTACTTTGTCGACTTACAAAGTCGACACTTTCCGAATCGAAACTGTCCCGAAATAATTGATAGATTTTTTATAGGTTGTATCAGGGACATTGATAGCCTCATCCTCATAAACTAATCTTAGGGATCCTGTGAAAAGAGGAATACGATGGTCGAATTTGCTGCAAAAGTCGCAATAGTAACAGGCGCAGCTTCAGGAATTGGGCGGACGAGCGCTTTATTTTATGCTCGAGAGGGTGCGAATGTGGTTGTGTCAGATATTGATGAAGAAGGCGGACGGAAGACTGTCCGGCTGATTCGAGAAAAATCTGGCGAAGCATTTTTCATCAAAACGGATGTGGCGAACCCTGCGGATTGCGAAGCTCTGGTTAGAAGGACGATCGAGAATTATGGCCGACTTGATATCGCCTGTAATAATGCCGGCATTGGGGGAGAGCAAGGCCAGACCGCCGATTATAGCATCGAGGGATGGCAAAAGGTGATTGGTGTCAATCTATCCGGTGTTTTTTACTGTATGAAATATGAAATTGCCGAAATGCTCAAAGTCGGTGGAGGCGTCATCGTAAACATGGCTTCCATCCTGGGTCAGGTAGGCTTTGCCGGTGCACCGGCTTACGTTGCAGCGAAACACGGTGTGATCGGATTGACCAGGACCGCAGCGTTAGAATACGCAGCAAAAGGGATTCGAGTCAATGCGATCGGCCCCGCCTTCATTAGAACCCCTATGCTCACTTCACTTGAGGAAAATGCAGATGTGTTAAACGGTTTAGTCGCCCTTCACCCGATTGGCCGTCTGGGAAGGCCTGAGGAAGTTGCCGAATTGGTCATCTGGTTGAGTTCCAATCACGCCTCCTTTGTTACCGGCGCCTATTATGCTGTGGATGGAGGCTATCTGTCCCGCTAAACTGACGATGCAGTCCGAAAACGCAATTCAGAAAGAGCAAGGTATAAGGAAGAAAAATCATGTTTAATCGAATCCTTGTCCCGCTGGATGGGTCGACGCTTGCTGAGCGCGCGATTCCTCATGCTGAACAGTTTGCCCGCATCTTTGGATCCAGCATTATCCTTTTGCAGGTCCTTGATCCGGTTTCGTATCATGAGAACCCCAGTTCGGTCGATCCATTGAGCTGGCAGATCCGTAAAACCGAATCCGATATGTACCTGCAAGGGATCGCGGCCCGGGTTCGTGAAGATCTTCATGAAGAACCACTCGGCACCAAAGGCACACAAGACCAGGCTGGAGTCGGTACAAAAACGAAGGTCGAATATTCCATTCGGGAAGGAAAAACGGCGGAAAACATTGTAAATTTCGCCCACAGCGAGAATATCGACCTGCTCATAATCTGTACCCACGGCGCGGGCGGATTAAGCCGCTGGAATATCAGCAGCGTCACCCAAAAAGTAATCAATTTGATTTATTTACCTGTTCTCATCGTGCGTGCCTATCACCAGCCTGCAACTCTGGTCGACAGGGTCCATTACCGTCGTATTCTCCTCCCAATCGACAGTTCACGCCGCGCAGAGTGTTCCCTTTCCGCGGGAATTGCTCTGGCCCGGGGTGAGATGGCCCTGAGATTGGCGTCTGAGCCGAATAATCGCACGAATCGCCGCACTGCGCCGGTAGTCTCTCCGGCCCCGACAAAACTCATCCTGACTGCCGTGATCAAACCCCCTGAGCTGCCCATCCCGGAACCGTACCCCATTGAAATCGAGCAGCTCTCGCAACAGTTGATGGACATCAGCCGTGAAGCGGTGAGCAATTACCTGATTGAAATGAAAGAACGCTTACCCGTGGAATGCGAAACGAGAGTCCTCGAGAACATCAGTGTGTCGGCTGCCATTCAAGAACTCGCCAGTCAGGAAGAGGACATTGATCTGGTGGTGCTGTGCGCCCACGGGTATACCGGGCAATTTGCGTGGCCATATGGAAGCATCGCGCGGAATTACATCGAACATGGCACCAAACCCGTTCTGGTCATCCAGGATGTTCCGCGTTCTCAGGTTCAGCTCACAGCTGCTGAGCTTGCCGCTCAAAAATCTGGGGGGCGGTAATCATGTCGGAGGACCGCATCGGTCAGGCATTGGAACAGGGCGCTGATTCCAGCGTGAATTCATTGGGTTCCAAAACAGAACAGATCCTGGAATTCGTAGACGCCCTGGCAAACAATTACCAGCAGGTCAGTCGGGAGAAACCAGCGCGGGTATCGAAATTATTCGCGCCAGAACGAGACCTGCCGGGCAACAACCTGGCGTTGTATGAATCCTGGCTTACAGAGGCTCATCGTTACTTTCAGGAAGCCTCACAACAAAAAGCACCCCTTACCTATGCTTCTGAGTGGGTATTGGACAATTACTACATCATCCGGCAGGCACTCCAGCAGATCAAAGAGGATTTGCCATATTCGTTTTACAACGAGTTGCCAGGGCTGATCGACGGTCCGTTGCAGGGTTTTCCGCGTATTTATGCCATTGCGCGAGCGATCCTCGCGTATCAGCATCTTCTGTTGGAGCCGGTCGACCTGCAGACCATTTTGATCCAACTGCAGGACCATGTTTCGCTGACCATGGGTGAAATATGGGCTTTACCCATCTTCCTGAGGTATGGCTTGGTCGAGTTTCTGGCGCAAGAACTTGTCTCGACCATTCATCCAGCCAGTCCACCTGATTTACCGGCGATAACTCAGCCGCTTGCAGAGGTAGAAGGTTTATCTTCTCCCGGTGAAGCTGCCACAGATGGTATTTCCAATATCATCCTCAGCCTGAGGTCAATTTCCGAACAGGACTGGAGTGATTTTTTTGAATCCGTGAGTCGTCAGGAGCGTACGCTTCGCAGGGATCCGGCCGGGATCTATTCGCAAATGGACTTCAAAACCCGCGACCTCTATCGCAAAGAGATCGAGAAACTCTCCGTGGCGACCGGCCGGGAGGAAAACGAACTGGCCGAGACCCTTGTGACCCTGGCCCGTTCCGGAATGGTGAGCGATCCGGCTATCTTTACGCAAGCACAATTGCCTGTCTCAAGGACGGATTCGGACCCTCAACTCCAGACGAAGAAAGATAATGAGCCCAAAGATCATTTCATTTCACCAGCCCCGGGTATGCATATCGGCGAGGTGCTGCTCGGGAATGGCCGCTCAATGTTGGAACGACAGATTGGCTACCAGCCCAACCCGAAGACCACATTCAAGCGCTGGGTTGATCGGCACGCAGATGCCCTTTATTTATCGATTATTCTGCTGCTGAGCCTTCTGATCATAATGTCTTTTCTGCTGGCGGCGCATCTGCCGGAATTGCTCAAAGCCATTCCTTTTCCCTCCGCCAGCACTCTCTGGAGTTTCATGCCCGGTGCTGGAAACGTCCCGGCTCAATGGATCATTGTTATATTCCTGATATTCGCGTTCCTGATCCCAACCTTATCGATTGCCACCAGCCTGGTCAATTGGCTGATCACCCTGGTGATCCGGCCGCATATTTTGCCCAAGCTGAATTTCAAGGAAGAGATTCCCGCGCCCTTCAAAACCCTGGTGGTCATTCCCGCGATGATCACCAATTCCAAGGAAATCGACTCTCTCGTCCACCAACTCGAACAACATTATCTGCGCAATCCGGAACCCGGGCTGGTTTTTGCGCTGCTCACCGACTTCCAGGATGCGGACCATGAATCCCTTCCCGAAGATGAGAATCTGGTGCAAGCCGCCGCGGCGGCGATTGAGACGCTCAACAAAAAATATGCGGCCCTTTCTCCCGAGGATGATCCTGGCAGGACTCCAGATAACGGGCATCCGGACAGCGCCGATATCTTCTACTTCCTGCATCGCAGGCGGTTGTGGAACCCTTCCGAAAGAAAATGGATGGGGTGGGAGCGCAAGCGTGGCAAGCTGCATGAGTTAAATCTACTCCTGCGCGGCGGCGAAAACCTTTCCTTTATGACCCTTACCGATGCAACCGGGGAAACGAACGCAGACCTCGCAGCGCTGCAGGAGGTTCGTTATGTCATCACCCTTGATACCGATACCATCCTGCCTCGTGGAGCCGCCTGTCGTCTGGCTGGTACACTGGCGCATCCGCTCAACCGGGCCGTATTCGATGAGAAGACCGGGCAGGTGATTTCGGGGTACACGGTGTTACAGCCACGGATGGAGATTCATCCTAAAAGTACAAATCGCTCCTGGTTCACGCGCTTTTTCGCGGGAGATGCCGGCCTGGATTTGTATACGCTGGCCGTTTCCGATGCCTACCAGGATTTATTCCGGGAGGGAATCTACGTTGGCAAGGGCATATACGACGTAGACGCATTCATGAACAGTGTGGATAACCACATTCCAGAAAACACCGTTCTCAGTCACGATCTACTGGAAGGGTTGATGGGCCGCGCCGGGCTGGTCACTGACATCACCATGATCGAAGATTACCCGCAAAACTACATCATCCAGGCCCTGCGTCAACGGCGCTGGATTCGTGGGGATTGGCAGCTTCTACCCTGGTTATTCCAGCCTGGACGGTTTGGGGTGACTTTCTCATTGATCGATCGCTGGAAAATGTTCGACAATCTACGCCGGGCCTTACTCGCCCCAGCCCTCCTCCTGATCTTCCTGCTGGGCACCGTTTTTCTACCCGGTCTTGCCGGGCTTTGGACAGCGATTATTTTGCTCTCTCTCGGCATTCCTCTATTTACCGGTCTGGCTCGTAGCACGGTGCAAATCCTGGGTGGCGAAGTCTTGAGGATTGCCCTGCGTCCATTGGCCTGGAACACCATCCGTTGGCTGCTGGCAATCGCTTTCCTGCCTTATGAAGCCTATTTTTCGATAGACGCTGTGCTGACTACGCTTTACCGCGTCCTCATCAGCCGCCGCGATCTCTTGCAGTGGACGACAGCTGCCCAAACTGCCCGAGCGTTTGGTTTACAAGCCCGCCGAAATGTTTCCTGGCAAAAAATGATCGTAGTGGCCGGGTTGGGACTGATTCTCACAACGGTGTTGCAGTTCATTTGGAGCCTGACCGGAAGCGGTATGGCGCCGGTGCTGATGTATGCTTCACCGGTGCTGCTGCTGTGGGTACTCTCTCCCCTGCTTGCCTGGTGGGTTAATCGACCGATCGTCGAATATGCAATTCCTCTGAACGATAACCAGGTCAACCTCTTACGTCAGGTTTCCCGCCGAACCTGGGGTTTCTTCGAACGATTTGTGGGTCCAGAAGATCACTGGCTGCCACCCGACCACTATCAGGAATCACCCATTGGAGCCATTGCTCACCGCACATCACCGACCAATATCGGTCTGCTGCTTACTTCGACGCTGGCGGCTTATGATCTCGGCTATCTGGATCAATTGGGATTGGCAACCCGTCTGGCCACTACGATGGAGACGCTCGGCCAACTGGAGCGTTACCGCGGACACTTCATGAATTGGTACGATACCCTGACCCTGCAACCATTGCTTCCACGCTATATCTCCACCGTAGATAGCGGTAATCTGGCGGCCAGTCTCATCGTGACCACCCAGGCCTGCAAGACAATGCCAAACGAACCCATATTCCGCTGGGCGCTGTGGCAGGGATATCTGGACACACTTGCCAACCTGACCGAAACGCTGACATGGATGAGCAAAGCCGAATTCGATCCGCAAGTCGAAGAAATCGACCAACGAATCACAGCCATTCACGCTGAAATTCTGGCTGTCCGGCTGCAGCCCGACCGGTGGTACCCCCTATATCTGAAGGTTAGCGGACCGTTCTGGCAGGATCTTTCGCAGCGCCTGATGAAACTCGTGATGGTAGGCCGATCCGCTTTCAATCTGGAATCCCTTGGGAAGCTGCAGGAGGTTGCCGCCCAGACAGAACGGCACCACCTGGCCGTGCAGCGGACGATCACTGAGTTGGTACCCTGGATTCCCTTATTCGAGAATCTCCCTTTACAGTTCCATGAACCTCAATTGTTGGAGACCATGATCGCCCTGAGAACCTGTTTACCCAATAATATTGCGTTTGGGCAGGTTCACGACCGCATCGAGGAAGCGTATCGCCATATCGAAAGCCTGCGTAATTTATTACCAAAAGCAGAGATAATCCCGAAGACGGTCGATAAACCTGTCCTTTGGTCAGGAGACGCAGCGCGGGAATGGCTTGAAAAGATGGTCGAGGTACTCAAGCATGCTGATGCGAATGCCGTTTCGCTGGTGACGAAATATGCTCAAATCCAGGCGCGCGCCGAACAGTATGTCAATGAGATGGACTTCAACTTCCTTTATCATACACAGCGCCGCGTCTTCCACATCGGTTTTAACCTCGTCACGGGTCAGCTCGACCAGAATTATTACGATCTTCTGGCCTCAGAAGCGCGGATTTCTTCGATTATCGCCATCGCCAAAGGCGATGTGCCACAGACGCACTGGCTGCACCTGGGGCGCCCGGTGACAAAAGTGGAAAATTCATACGTCTTGCTCTCATGGAGCGGGACGATGTTCGAGTACCTGATGCCGCCGCTCTTTTTGCGCTCCTACCCTGGCACGCTGCTGGCTGATAGCGCTCAGGGAGCAGTTCTTCATCAGATTGCCTATGGGAAAGCAAAAGGGGTTCCCTGGGGCATCTCCGAATCCGGATTTTACCGCTTCGATGCCAATCAGAATTACCAGTATCGTGCTTTTGGCGTACCCGGGCTGGGCTTTAAACGTGGGTTGGGAGACGATCTGGTGGTTGCCCCTTATGCCTCTCTCATGGCCATTGGTTATGACCCACATGCCGTACTTCACAACCTGACCAGCCTGATCGAACAAAAAATGATTGGCCTGTACGGCGTTTATGAGTCGATCGATTTCACCCCTGACCGTTTGTTGCTGGATGAAACATCCGCTGTGGTGAGCGAATACATGGCACACCACCAGGGCATGATCCTGATGGCGATCGCCAACTTCCTCCATGAAGACATCATGGTCCAACGCCTGCACAGCGACCCGCGCATCCAAAGCGTTGAGTTGCTTCTACAAGAGCAAATCCCGCATGCGGTGCCATCCCAAGATCCATATGCTGAGGATGTTAAGGGGGTGCAACGCCTGACAGCGGTTCCGGAAGAAATCATCCCCTGGAGAGTGCCCGTGCAAACTGCCATTCCCCAGGTCAACCTTCTTTCAAACGGCAGCTACAACGTGCTTCTTTCCAACATGGGCGGCGGATACAGCTCCTGGCGCGAAATTGATCTAACACGCTGGCAACCTGACGGTGTAATGGACCCGTGGGGAACCTGGATCTACATCCAGGAAATTGGAGCGGACCCGATAAGACAGGGTAAGCTCTGGTCAGCTGCTCACCAACCTATTCCCGGCAATGCAGCGGATATGCAGGTCACTTTCTTCGCCCATATGGCTGTCTTCCGGCGCACAGAAAATGATCTGACTTCTACCATGCAGGTCACGGTTGCTCCGGACGATCCGGTAGAGATTCGCCGTATCCACCTGCATAATAACATCGGACGGCCGCGCGACGTTCGACTGACATCCTATGGCGAAGTGATCCTTGCGCCCCAGGCTGCCGATGCCCGCCATCCGGCTTTCAACAAGTTATTTATCGAGAGTGAATTCATTCCGGAGTTGAATTTACAAATCTTCATGCGCCGTCCGCGCTCCGATCAGGAAACGAATATCTACCTGGGGCACATGCTGGTGGTCGAAGGGAGTCAGGCAGTCGCGCGGCATGAGGCAGATCGCAATCCGTTTATTGGCCGCGACCAATCCTTGCGCTCTCCAGCCGCTCTGACCTCGCCACAGTATCTCACTGGCGCAACCGGTGCGACTCTCGACCCAATCTTCGCCCTTGGGCAGGAAATCCGCCTGTATCCACACGCCAGTGCGGATTTGGCCTATCTGACCTTCGCAGCAGAAAGCCGCGAAGGGATTCTCGCGCTGGCCAGACGGTATCACAATTGGACGCTGATTGGGCATGCCTTCTACCAGGCGAATATCTCCGCTCAGGCCTGGTTGGGGAAGCAAGACATCGCCACCCAAGCTCTGAAGAACACCCTGCAAATCCTGTCGGCGTTGATCTATCCATCAAAGGCCGCTCGTGCTTCTTCAGAAACGATTGCTGCGAACCGGCTTGGGCAATCCGGGTTGTGGCGTTTTGGAATCTCAGGTGACTATCCCATCCTCCTGGTCGAGTTGGACGATCCCCAACAGATCGACCTGGTGCGCGAAGCCCTGCAAGTGCACAGATACCTGCACACCCGCCGGTTTAAGATGGATATCGTTATTCTCAATCGCCAGCCAACCAATTACGGCGCCGAGTTGAATGGGATGCTCTATCGCATGGTCAGCAAAATGGATGGTGAAGTATGGCTGCACCAGCGCGGCGGAATCTTCATCCTTTATAACGACCAAATGGGGGCTGAAGAACACACCCTGCTTCAAACAGCAGCCTGCGTTCTTCTCAAGGGAGCCAATGGATCGCTGGAGGATCAGATGCCGGGGTTTGCCCTTCCGGTGCATCATTTACCCGAATTTACTGCAACCCGACCTGCCGAAGAGGAATTTGCAGACCAACCTCCTCAATGTTTTCCACTTGAGGAAATGGGCAGTTTGACGAACTACAATGGTTATGGTGGCTTCAGTGCCGATGGGCGCGAATACATTATCGATTGGAATGCCGCAACCCCAAAAAGAGATCAACGACTGCCCGGCAGGACCACTCCTGCCCCATGGGTAAATGTGATCGGCTATCCAGAGTTTGGCTTTTTGGTCAGCGAAGCCGGCAGCCAGTGCACCTGGGCATCCAACAGCAGTGAAAACCGTCTCACCCCCTGGTCAAACGATCCGGTTCGCGATCCAACCGGCGAAGCGCTCTATTTGCGCGATGAAGAAACCGGTGAGGTATGGACCCCCACGCCGCTGCCGGCTGGCTCCAGGCAGCCTTACCGGGTGAAACACGGGGCGGGCTATTCCATCTTCGAACACAACTCACATGGGCTTCGTCAAATTCTGACACTTTTTGCCAGCCCGGAAGATCCGGTGAAGATCATCCATCTAAAGGTAGAAAATACCCTGCAGTACACCCGAAGGATCACCGCGGCCCAGTATGTCGAGTGGGTGTTGGGCACCACCCATGCAGCCAACATGGCCTATATCATTCCGGAGTATGACTCTGCCCAGGAATGCCTTCTGGCCAGCAATCCTTACAATCCAGAATTCGGCAGCCGGGTTGCGTTTCTGATTGCCAGTCAATCCCTCCACGGCCTGACCGCTGACCGCATCGAGTTTTTTGGCCGCGGCGGAACACCCTCCTTTCCAGCGGCGCTGCACCGTCTGGGCCTCGAAACGCGCATCACGGCCGGTGAAGATCCCTGTGCTGTCTTACAAATCCACATCGACCTGCTACCCGGGGCTACCGAAGAGGTTTACTTCGTGCTCGGGCAGGGAATGGATAAAGAACACGCCCTGGAATTGGCCCGGAAATATCATGATCCCAACTTTGTTAGCGCTGCTTATGAAAGAACGCATGTGTTCTGGGACCAGCTACTCGGGACTGTGCAGGTGAATACCCCCCAGGCAGCTACGGATTTGATCTTAAACCGGTGGCTGCTCTATCAAACACTCTCCTGCCGAATTTGGGGGCGCACAGGCTTCTACCAATCCAGCGGAGCATTTGGTTTCCGCGATCAGCTTCAGGACGTTTTAGCCCTTCTGCCGGTGGATGCGTCGATTACCCGCAGCCAGATTCTCATTGCAGCCCGGCGCCAGTTCGAGGAAGGCGACGTGATGCACTGGTGGCACCCGCCATCGGGGCGTGGCGTGCGCACGCGTTTTTCGGATGATCTGTTGTGGCTGCCTTATGTCACAGCGCTGTACATTGAAGCCTCTGGAGATCGAAGCATTCTGGCTGAACAAATTCCTTTCCTGCATGCCCCCATTCTCCCGGCGGGTGAAGATGAGCATTATGGTGAATTTCCAACCACGGAACAATCGTTTTCGCTGATGGAACACTGCCTGCGAGCGATCGAGAAAGGCGCCACCACGGGTCCGCACGGCATGCCGTTGATCGGCACCGGTGACTGGAACGATGGTCTGAACCGGGTCGGTAAAAATGGGCAGGGAGAGAGCGTCTGGCTGGCCTGGTTCCTGTGCGACGTGCTGGAACGTTTTGCCGTGATCTGCGAACAAAACAATGAAGTCGAAACCGCACGCCGGTTCAAAGCCCGGGCAAAAGAATATGCTGCCGCCGTCGAGCAATCCGCCTGGGATGGCGACTGGTACCGGCGCGCCTATGATGACAGTGGAACGCCGCTCGGCTCCATCCTTGATCAGGAATGCCAGATTGATTCCATTGCCCAATCCTGGGCCGTGCTCAGCCAGGCCGGTGACCCTCAGCGCAGCCGCCGGGCAATACAGTCGGTGCTGGAACGGCTTGTGCGACCTCAGGATCGCCTGGCGCTGCTCTTTACCCCACCCTTCGATAAAACTTCGAGCGACCCCGGTTATATCAAGGGCTATCCACCGGGTACCCGCGAAAATGGTGGGCAGTACACGCATGCCGCCACCTGGACCGCCTGGGCTTTCGCAAGCCTGGGCGATGGGAGGCAGGCAACGGCGCTCTTTGACCTGCTCAATCCGATCTTCCAATCCGATAGCGAAGAAAAGGCCCTGATTTACCGGGTCGAACCGTATGTGATTTGCGCCGATATCTACAGTCAACCACCCTACATGCGCCGGGGTGGGTGGACCTGGTATACGGGTTCGGCCGCCTGGATGTACCGGCTGGGGTTGGAGGCCATCCTTGGCTTCCATAAGATCGGAAATTCCTTGCGCATCGATCCTGTCATCCCACCGGATTGGGATGGCTTTGAGGTTATTTACAAATTCGGGGGATCCGTCTACCAGATCCAGGTGAACAATCCCGATCATATAAGCCAACATGTCCGGCAGATTCTGCTGGATGAGCAAGCGCTGATCAATGGATCGATCGCCCTGGTCGATGATAAGCATGCGCATCGGGTGGTTGTGACCCTGGGGAATTAGAACATGGATTTGTTTATTGGGATTACACCAGCGCCCGGCGCGGTGTGAGTCAAAATCCTGAATCCGTGCCTTTTGTGCGGCGGACTCTGCCGACGCTTGCACCTGCTGCCAGTGCAGGTGTCAGCCGACCTGACGAACTCTGGTCGCGAAGCACCCTGTAAAGGGTCCATGCTTGCCGGGCACGCTGCGGTCCTACAAGGGGATGTTATAACTAATCGATGTGCGTAAAGTATCTTTATACTTCCCTTAAATAGGTGCGATGTATAATCAATTTCAGGATGTCTGCACCTATTTTAACCACCAAGCTATATCTCCCCCCACCTCGGTCCAGGGTTGTCCTCCGTCCGCGCTTGATAGAGCGGCTGAACGAGGGTCTTCTGGAAAGCCGCAAACTGACTCTCATCTCCGCACCCGCCGGCTTTGGAAAATCTACGCTGGTCAGTGAATGGATTGCCAGTTGCGGATGTCCGGTTGCCTGGTTGTCACTGGATGATGGGGATAATGACCTCACACGCTTTTTGGTGTACTTCATTGCTGCTCTGCAGACAATCTCACCAACTATCGGTGAAGGAGTTTTGGGTTCGCTCCAATCCCCCCAACCGCCGTCCACGGGATCGATTCTGTCAACCTTGATCAATGAGATCTCCATCGTCCCCGATATCTTTATCTTCGTCTTCGATGACTACCACTCCATTGATTCCAAACCAGTTGACAAGGCTCTCACCTTTCTGATTGAACATCTTCCCAAGCAGATGCGCCTGGTCATCACCACACGAGAAGATCCAGATATACCCCTGGCAAGGTTACGTGCCCGAGGTCAATTAAAAGAACTTCGCGCTGGCGATCTACGCTTTACCCTAGAGGAAACCGCCGAATTTCTCAACCAGGTAATGGATTTGAACCTTTCGGTAGAAGATGTAGAGGCACTGGAAACCCGCACCGAGGGTTGGATTGCCGGCCTTCAGTTGGCTGCGCTTTCCATGCAAGGACAGTCAGACGCCACCAGTTTTATCAAGACCTTCACCGGTAGTCACCATTTTGTGCTGGATTATCTGATGGAGGAAGTACTGCAACAGCAGACCAAGAGCGTCCAGGCATTTTTACTGCGCACATCGATTCTCGAACGCCTGTGTGGTCCCCTTTGTGACGCAGTTCTGCTTGCCCCCTCTGGTTCTGGACAAGAAACCCTGAAATATCTCGAACACGCCAACCTGTTCATAGTCCCCCTGGATAACGAGCGGCGCTGGTATCGCTATCATCATCTCTTTGCGGATTTGCTGCGGCAGCGACTGCAACAGAGCGCCTCCTCGTCTGCAGGAGGAGATGGGATGAATGTGGCCGAACTGCACAGCCGGGCTAGCCAGTGGTATGAAGATCATGACCTGGATATTGAAGCTTTTCAGCATGCGGCTGCCGCAGGTGAAGTTGACCACGCCGTGCGTCTGATCGAAGGAAAAGGAATCCCCCTGTACCATCGCGGTGCATTGGTTCCTATTTTAGATTGGTTGGAGTCGTTGCCAAAACCAGAACTTGATAAAAGACCGGCGTTATGGTTGATGTACGCCAGAGTGTTAACGTCCTCCGGTCAGGCGAGCGGTGTCGAAGAAAAACTTCAGGCTGCTGAAACTGCTTTGAAAGACGCCGAGTTGAGCGTCGAAACCCGGGACATTATCGGATGTATTGCCAGCAACCGGGCTACCCTGGCGTACACTAAGTACCAACCAGACGAGGTCATTGTTCAGGCGCAGCGCGCATTGGAATATTTAAGCCCTGACAACCTTCCGACCCGTACAATTACCACCTTCACGTTGGGGGTAGGCTTTATGCAAAAAGGGAACCGCCCTGCAGCCATCCAGACTTTTTCAGATGCCATTTCCATCAGCCAGTCAACTGGACACACCTTCGTGACTTCCCTGGCCACAATGGCTCTTGGCAATATGCAAATTATGCAAAATAATCTCTACACGGCTGCTGAGACTCACCGGAAAGCCTTGCAACTGTTTGGCGCTCAACCTTTGCCAATTGCCTGCGAATCACACCTCGGCCTGGCCCAGATATACTACGAATGGAATGACCTGGATGCTGCTGAGCAGCACGGTCTGCAAGCCCTTCACCTGGCTCGACAATATGAAAGAGTAATTGACAGATACATTCTCTGTGAGGTGTTTCTCGCCCGCCTGAAACTGGCTCAGGGAGATGTGGCTGGTGCAACCGCCATGCTAGAGGCGACCGAGCAGGCCGTTCGCCAGGATAATTTTGAGTATCGCAAACCTGAAGTTGCAGCCGCGCAGGTACTGGTGCTGCTAAGACAGGGTAAGCAGGCGGCAGCCGCTGTTCTGGCCGGAAAATATGCACTCCCGCTCAGCCAGACGCGTATATTCTTGGCCCAAGGTGAGACCTCAAAGGCGTTGGCACTGCTGGAGTCCTCGCGCATGCAGATGGAAGAAAAGGGTTGGCAGGATGAACTGCTCAAGGTGATGGTTCTGCAGACAATCGCCTTGCAAGCACATGGCGAAATGGAAAAGGCTGTGCAAGTGTTGGGTGAAGCGCTGGCTCTGGCAGAGCCGGGAGGCAATATTCGTACCTTTGTGGATGAAGGCGAAGCGATGCGGTTGTTGATTGAAAAACGATCGCACAGTCGAAACCATCCACAGAGCGGTTATGCGGACAAACTTCTGGCTGCCTTTACACAACCAGTGGTTGCGCCAAAATCAGCCCGTCCTGGCCAGGCCAGGGAAATCATTCATCAAAAATCAGACATGATAGAGCCTTTGAGTGAACGTGAGCTTGAAGTGCTCAAGCTGCTGCGAAGCGATTTAAGCGGACCGGAAATCGCTCGACGACTGAGCGTATCGATTAACACGTTTCGCACCCACACCAAAAACATTTTCATTAAACTGAGGGTCAACGATCGCCGGGCAGCAATCCGGCGCGCCGAAGATCTGGAACTATTCTAGCTGGCCCGATATTTCCATCCCCAGCCCCGGCAGGTGTCCTAAAAACATCTGGTGGGGCTTTATATTTTCACTAAAATCACAACCCCCAATCACATCATGTTGTGATGACACCTCACAATATCGGGCGGTATCCTTTTGGCAGATAAACAACGAAAGGAATAACGCGAGACTCAGCATGAGAGACAACCAATCTGCCGACAACGTAAAAAATAACCAGCAACCGTGCTATGAAATCCGCCTTAAGGGACACCTGGACAGTCAGTGGAAAGACTGGTTTAGCGGCTTGACCATCACACTTGAAGAGAATGGCACGACGCTTCTTTCCGGCCCCTTGGCCGATCAAGCCGCATTGCACGGGTTACTCAAAAAAGTGCGTGATCTGGGTATGCCATTGGTCTCGATCAGTCCTGTTGAACCTGACCAGACAGATGGGACAAATATCAGATCTTAATTTGGCGTTGCCGGCTTGTTTACGCCAAAATCAACCCCAGTAAGGAGATAAAAATGAATTCAATCCATAAAATTGCCAGAACCGCTGGCCTTCTGTATCTGCTTTACATTCTCACCTCGGTTGTTGCCAATCTATTCGGCAAATTTGTGTTCGTCGAAGCCCCGGTCACTGTCAATCACATTTTGACCCATGCAACCCAATTCCGCATTGGTTTTGTGATCAACCTATTCTCAGCCGCTATTTTCCTTATGGCAGCCTGGGCTTTGTACGTGCTCCTGAAACCGGTGAATAAAGACCTGGCTTTACTTTTCCTGTTATTTAATGTTGCCGGTTTTGCGGTCTGGTTATTCAGTTCGCTCTGCCTGTTTGGCAGCCTGGTGATCTTGAACGGGCCAGAAGCCATCAAAGCTTACCAACCGGATCAACTCCAGGCGCTGGCAGTGTTTTTCTTCGGTTTATATAAAACCGGGGCCTTTATAGCGCAGGTGCCTTACGGGGTCTGGCTTTTTCCACTAGGTTACCTCGTTCTTAAATCGGGATTTCTTCCAAAGATTCTCGGCATGTTGTTGATCGCGGATGGAATTTGTCAATTCGTATATGTCTGCCAGCGTTTGATCCTCCCTGATCTCGCGATCATCGCTTACCCCTGTTTGGTGATCAGTTTTATTGCAGAAGTATCCCTGGCCTTGTGGCTTTCCATCAATGCGGTGAAACCTCGGTTATCCGTGAATCCTATCTAGAGAAAAGAGTAAAGATGAAAAATTCAAAAGGAATCTGGAAAAAGACTGTCGTACTGACCCTGGTGGGAGACCTGGCCTTCTGGCTGGCGAACTTCGCGATTTCAAGAACTAGCATTGCAGCGGAATACAGGGCTGCCATGTCAATTTCCTATTATCCAATGCTCCTGGAATCCTTGATTGGCGGTTTGACCATAGGGTTTGGGGTTAGCTATTCCTTGTTATGTTTCTTTGACAGGATCCCAGTAAAGGATCCAATTCTTAAGTCAGTCACATTAAGCGCGGCTGCGTTAGTCATCGTCACGATCCTGCCTGGAGGTCCTTCGAGTTTTTATGCGACGAATAATGTCGTGCGGTATTTCATCATCAGCACTGTGATTAACGTGATCCGGATACTTGCTCTCGGACTTGCAATAGGCTGTGTGTATAAAAGAAAGTACAAAAACATGGGCCATTTCGTAGTTGCAGCGCGACCAGTTGGTTTGGATGAAGGGCACAATCATGGTATCCCAGGTCACAAATCGAAGCAAATGGCAAGCATCACATCAATTCGTAAAGCGACTGGCAATTTTGCCAGGAGCATGGATTGTTTATTCGAAAAACAAAAAAGAAAGGTGTGAAATTGAAAGCAATCATCTGCCCGCGATATGGCTCGCCGGATGTTCTTCAATTGCGGGAGGTTGAAAAACCCGTTCCGCAGGAAGATGAGGTGCTGATCAAAATTCAAGCCGCATCCATCAATTCCCGCGATCTACATTTCCTGCGGGCGAAGCCGTTCTTCGTCCGCCTTGCTCCGGGAAGCTTATTTCACCCCAAGAATCCTATCCTGGGAGCTGATTTTGCCGGCTGGATCGAAGCGGTTGGCCACAAGGTCAGGCTATTCGCACCCGGTGACGAGGTGTTCGGGTATCTACCCAGTACAACCGGTCGCGGTACTTTTGCAGAGTATGTATGCGCCAGTGAAAGGTTCTTAACCCTTAAACCTGTCACCCTATCCTTCGAACAGGCAGCAGCGGTTCCCTTGACGGCGATGACCGCCTTGCAGGGCTTGCGCGATAAAGGGAATATTCAACCCGGACAAAAGGTGTTGATTAATGGCGCATCGGGTGGCGTTGGCACGTTTGCGGTGCAAATTGCCAAGGTGTTTGGGGCGGAAGTCACCGCTGTGTGCAGCACGCGGAACCTCGAAATGGCGCGCTCTCTTGGAGCAGACCATGTCATCGATTACAAGAAAGAAGATTTCACTAAAAAAGGGCAGCAGTACGACCTGATCCTGGCTGTGAATGGAAATCATCCAATCAAAGATTACCTCCGTGTATTAAAACCGAATGGATCTTATGTCGTTGCCGGGGGTTCTATACGACAACTCATCCAGGCGGAGAGCACCAACAAACACATTTCAAATCAACAAAAAATCAGAATTCTTTCCCTGGAACAGCACAGGAATGATCTACTCTTTATCAAAGAATTACTTGAACCAGGAGCTATCAAACCGGTGATTGATGACTGTTACCCGCTTAAGGACACCCCCGAGGCATTCCGATACTTCGAGAAAGAACATCCAAAGGAAAAAGTCGTAATTGATGTATGGCCCCCTAATTGTTAACACGGAGAGGAAACATGGACTACGTTCTGGATGGTTATTGTGGTGTGTATTGCGGTGCCTGCCCCATCTTGTTGGCGACAAAAACCGGGAAGCTGGAAGAGGATCAGCAGTGCTACGGATGCAAAAGTGAGAAACCTACAGGGTTTTGCGAAACATGCGGGATCAAAGCGTGCGCTATAAACAAGGAGTTCGAATTCTGCATTCAATGCAACAAATTGATGGCTTGTGACCTCATGCTTAAATTCAGGTCGGACACACAGTACCCTTATGGGCAATGTGTAATGAAGAACATGGAATTGATTAAAGAGATTGGCCTTCCGGCATGGCTGGAAATGCAAAGCAAACGCTGGCGTTGCGAGAAATGCGGCGAACCCCATTCCTGGTATCACGAGACTTGTTCTCAATGCGGTCAAACCGTGAAAGACTATAAAGCGGAACTATAAAGGGCACTGCCGTAACCTCCGGGTGACGCCAGCACCCGGCGCGGCTGGAACGCCTGCGTGAGGGTGTGAGTCAAAATCCCGAATCCGTGCCGCCGTTACGCCTTACGCGAAGCGCATGGGTTTGCTTGGGCGAGTTCTACAATTAGCCGACTTGACGAACTCTAGGTCGCGCAGCCCCCTGTAAAGGGTCCATGCTTGCCGGGCACGCTGCGGTCCCACCAGGGGACGATATACTTAATCGGCGTCCGTACAGTATCTTTTTCCATGGGTTAGCCAAGCGTCATTCTTCGAACCTGGTTTTCTTGACGTCGAGATCGATCAATCTCAACTTCCACCCATCTTCCGAAATGTGCTTTTTAGGGTTGGATAGAGGTCCCGATAAATTTCATACCCCTTTCGATATGAATCGACCTGAGCGCCATCCGGATTTTCTTTTCCGGTAATCACAATCGCTGCCCTACATGCAGCATCGACATCCTTCCAATTACCTGCACCAACCCCGGCAAGCAGTGCTGCCCCGTAAGCCGCCCCTTCCGTTGTGTTCACTGTAACAAGTTCGGCTTCCAGAACGGATGCCAATATTTGGCGCCATAAGCGGCTTTTCGTTCCGCCGCCGGAAGCGCGGACTTGGGTAATCTCACCCAACCCGGCATTCTGGATCAATGTAAAACTGTCTTTCAGCCCGTAGGCCACGCCCTCCAACACGGCGCGGGTCAGGTGTCCACGTCCGTGGCGTACGGTCAACCCGATGAACGCCCCGCGCGCAAATGGATCCGGATGCGGGGTACGCTCGCCGCTCAGGTAGGGCAGGAATTGCAGGCCTTCACTCCCGGCCGGAATCGATTCGGCTTCCTTCACCAGCTCATCGAAACCAACGCCCGGCGCGAGCGTGTCGCGGTACCACTGCAAACTGCCTGCCGCCGAGAGCATCACGCCCATAAAATGCCACATTCCCGGTACGGCGTGGCAAAAGGCGTGCAGGCGACCTCCCGGCTCGACCAACGCCGCGGGAGTGGTAGCAAAGACCACGCCACTCGTCCCGACCGTCAGCCCGACAACACCCGGCTTGACCACGCCCATCCCGACCGCACCGGCGGCCTGATCGCCGCCGCCCGCCATAACGGGAGTCCCGGTCAACAGGCCGGTCGCTTCCGCGGCCGCCGGCGTCAGCCGTCCGGTGATTTGGGGCCCCTCGTACAGGGGCGGCACCCAATCACGCGGAATGTCGAGGGCAGACAAAACTTCCGTGCTCCAGTCGCGCCGCTGCAAGTCCATCAGCACGGTACCGGCGCCGTCAGCCACATCCATGGCAAACTCACCTGTCAGCTTGTAGCGGACGTAATCCTTCGGTAAAAGCACATGCGCGGCTCGAGCATAAATCTCCGGTTCGTTTTCTTTAACCCACAGAATTTTTGGAGCGGTAAAGCCGGTCAGGGCGACGTTGCCGGTGATCTGGATGAAGCGTTCTCTGCCGATCCGCTGGTGAATTTTATCGCACTGAGCCTGGGTACGCTGGTCATTCCAGAGGATCGCTGGACGTAGGACATTCTTTGCCGCATCCAGCAGCACCAGGCCATGCATTTGACCGGTCAAGCCCACACCGAATATCTGCGAAGGATCAATCTTTGATGCATCCAGAACAGCCCTGATGGACCGTTGGGTCCCGTTCCACCATAGCGCGGGATCTTGCTCGCTCCACAATGGATGCGGTGTCTCGAAGCCATAGGTGGTGGAATGGACTGCGATCACTTTCCCCGCGGAATCGATCAGCAGGGCCTTGGTGGCTGTGGTGGAAACATCGATACCAAGAAAATAGGGCATCGTTTACTCCAATCCGATTTTTTGCAGGATTGCCTGTATCGCAGATTCATCATTCGGCAGAGGAATATCTGGATGCAGTTCCCAGGTTTCCGTATGCGTAATGGAGGCATCGGGCTCGATCCGAACCAAGGGCGCTAAGGTCTCCAGTTCCAGAAAGGACTGGTTGCAATAGCATTCGCTGGAGCAGCCGTGATCGGGGTAGCGCCCCTGCGAATCGAAGGCTGCCTTTTTGACAAACAGCACGCCATCCATCCAGTATGCCAGCCAGCCGCGCGGATTTGGGAAACCGACCTTGAGCGGCGTCTGCATGTTTGCATGCAGAAGAATGTATTGGTTCCCCAGATCAAGGCACGGGGATGAAATATCCGTATACGGCCACAAGGAGAGAATCCGATTTGGCAAGAGCCCGGTTTGCGCACCGGACTGGGGGAGGATGGCCAATCCGCCTGTCCGGAACTGAGTGATCGCCCAGGGAGCGTATTCCACCGGCAGGCGTTTTCGATTCGTGAGCCGGTGCGTCAGGGTCAGTCTCGCCTGCTGCGGGTCGAGGTGCAGCAGGATGGACTTCTCCACACCCGTCTCCGCTTCCACCACCTTGCGGATCAGCAGGCCGGCTTCTGACGAGGTGATCACCACCGCCTGGTCATCGAGGGCATAGCTGAGCAGCGGGTCCTCCGGCGCCAGCCACAGACGGTGCCCGCCAAAAAAGTGATACGGCTTGCCATCCGGGCGTTCGGTGATGACATCCGGCAGTTCCGCCAGCAGGTTCTCACCTCCGCGGAATCGAAGGGAAAGAATCCGCGGTCCCAGTGCTTTCGGCACCAGGATCTGCAGAAGATCATTTTCCAGCACAATGCATTCGAGATCGTTAAAGTTGGTCGTTTTCACCATAGGATATGCAAAAGGGAGGGAGGATCGACCCCTCTCTCCCTTCCTTATCTACCGACTACCCAGCAGCAGGTCGATGGTGAGCTGGTCCAGCCGCTCGTATTTCAATCCGCGGGAGGCGATTGCAGCGCGGTCGAAGGGCTGCGCTTTGAGGGCAGCTGCCTTAGCCGCCGAGTACTTCCCGAGGAACAAGTTCATCGCTCCATCATCCGCATTGATCTCTGAAACGAGAGATTGGATCTCTTTGTCTGCATTCCACTGTTTAGCCTTATCTTTCAGCATAAGATAGGTGCGTATGCAGCCACGGGCAAAGTCTTTCACGCCATCATAGTCCTCGGTGCGGTAGGCATGAGCATCGAAGTGGCGTGAGCCGGCATAGCCGACATCCTCAAGGAACTTGACCAGGAAGAAGGCTGCCTTGAGATCACGCGAACCGAAACGCAGATCCTGGTCGTAGCGACCGGGGTACTGGTCATTCAGGTCGATATGGAAGAGTTTCCCAGCTTCCCAGGCCTGAGCCACGCTGTGCATGAAATTGATACCGGCCATATGTTCGTGAGCCACCTCAGGGTTGACGCCAACCATTTCAGGATGATCGAGCGTGGCAATAAAAGCCAACATATGACCTGTGGTGGGATTATAGATATCCCCGCGCGGCTCGTTAGGCTTGGCTTCGAGGGCGAACTTCAAATCATACTTTTTTTCGAGCGCATAATCGCACAAGAAATTTATGGCCTCACGGTTGCGCTTGATGGCGTCGACCGGGTTTTTACTGGCGTCCGTTTCCGTACCTTCGCGACCTCCCCAGAGAACAAAGATCCCGGTACCGAATTCTACACCGAGGTCGATCGCTTTCATGGTTTTTTGAAGCGCGTAAGCTCGAACTTTTGGATCGTTTGAAGTAAATGCCCCGTCCTTGAAAATCGGGTCATAAAACAGGTTGGTGGTTGCCATGGGAACAACCAACCCCGTATCTTTTAATGCTTTTCGGAATTCGCCTTTGATTGCTTCCGTTTCGCCGGATGTTGCATCGATGGGGATCAGATCATTATCGTGAAAATTAACCCCGTAGGCCCCTACTTCTCCCAACATATAGACAATTTCTGCGGGGGTTTTCGCTTCGCGGATTTCACATCCGAACGGATCTCGACCACGATTCCCGACGGTCCATAATCCAAAGGTAAATTTATCCTCGGGTTTGGGTTGATAAGTTGCCATAAATTCCTCCTATTTGACTTCGAAAAAAGCGATGACAGGTGATGGAGCGCCCAATTCCTGGCCGCGTTTACCGGGTGAGCACCCGCCAATTTCCAGTTTAAATTCTCCGGGTTCAAGCGTTAGTTTGCCATCATCATTATAGAAAGACAGCATGTCTGGTGTCACAGAAAAACGGATGTCCCGGCTCTCTCCAGCTTCAAGCGTGACTTTCTCGAATCCGATCAGGTGATGAAGCGGCACAATCGTCGATGCTTTGAGATCGCTCAGATATAACTGCACAACTTCTGCAGCTCGCCGATTGCCCTGGTTGCGAAGGGTGACTTTGACGGGCAAAACCTCGCCTGCTTTGATCGACTGTTTGTCTATCTGCAAGTCCGTATACTCAAATCGGCTGTAACTCAGGCCAAACCCAAAAGGATAAAGCGGTTCTTCGGTTGAGTATCGGTAAGTGCGCCTGTTCATGCTGTAATCATCAAAAGCAGGCAGTTGATCCAGCGATTTTGGGAATGTCAGCGGTAGCTTGCCTGAAGGAGAAGTATCACCAAACAGAACATCGGCCACCGCCCTACCACCCTCCATTCCGGGGTACCAGATGAACACCACGGCGTCCACCATGTCTTCGATCTCTCCCAGGGCAATGGGGCTGCCTCCGGTCAAGACAAGCACAATCTTTACGCCATGAATGGCAAGCTCTTTAATGTAGTTCGCCTGGCTGGCCGGTAAGGAAATACTACTCCGATCGCCATTTTGCGGAGAGAGCAAAGACTCACCTTCTTCACCTTCGAGAAACGAAGAAAACCCCGCGCACACGATTGCCAGATCTGAGTTCTGCGCCATGGCCGGTGCCCAGGTTTCCTTGATCTCCCTGGGATGTTTCAACATGGCGCCCGAGTGGTATTCCATTCCCATGCCTTCAGGAACTCGACCGGTGATCCCTTCAAGCAGCGTCACCATTTGATTGTTAAATCCATAATAATTGCCCAACAGGACTTCCACGCTGGTTGCCGTAGGCCCCGTGACGAATATTTTCTTGGTGGTAGGTTTGATCGGCAGGATGTTGTTCTTGTTTTTCAGCAGCACCACCGCTTCGGCAGCCGTCTGATATGCCAATTGCCGGTGAGCTTCGCAGCCCACCACATCGGTGGTGATGGAGGCATAAGGCACTTCTTCAGGCGGGTCGAACATGCCCAACTTGAAGCGGGTGGCAAGGGAACGCTCGAGCGCCCGGTCAACATCCGCTTCTGTGATCAATCCCCTGGCAATGGCTTCAGGGATCTCATCGAAAACATGATCGCAACCCAAATCGCAGCCGTGTTTCAACGCCAGTGCAGCGGATTCTGCCGCATCTTTTGTTACCTTGTGGCTTTGATGAAAATCCGCAAGCGCCAGACAATCGGAGACCACATGACCCTTAAACCCCCACTGGTCGCGCAGAATATCTTCAAGTAGTAATTTGCTGGCGCAGCATACCTCACCCAGGATTCGATTATACGCACCCATTACAGCTTCGACATCGGCTTCAACCACCAATTTCCTAAATGCAGGCAGGTATGTGTCAAAAAGTTCACGTTTGGTAACAATGGCGTTGAAGGTATGACGATCTTTTTCTGGACCAGAATGAACCGCTAAATGTTTGGCACATGCGGCAGTTTTCAGGTATTTTGGATGATCACCCTGCAGTCCGCGAACGAATTCGGCTGCCATTTCGCCTGTTAAGAATGGGTCCTCTCCCCAGGTTTCCTGTCCGCGCCCCCAGCGCGGGTCACGAAAGATATTCACGTTTGGAGACCACATATTTAGTCCCTGGTATTGGTCTGTGTAGCCGTTACGGCGCAAGGCGGCATGATATTTTGCCCGGCCTTCATCACCGATGGCAGAGGCAACCTCGCGGATTAAATTCTTGTTCCAGGTTGCGGCCATGCCGATTGCCTGCGGAAACACCGTTGCCTTTCCACTTCGGGCAATCCCGTGAAGAGCTTCACTCCAATAGTTATATCGAGGAATATTGAGCCTGGGTACACCTTTTGATTCATGGCCCATCAGACCAACTTTTTCTTCCAATGTGAGACGACCGACAAGATCCTTTACCCGTTCGGAAACCGATACCGATGAATCCAGATAAATTGGCTTCTCCGATGTAGAAATAATGGTCATGAAATGCTCCTTAGATCAAAGACTCCAAATAAATTCCCTTTAGTAGATACAACCAATGACAGGATGGTTATCGTAAACCGATCGTTGACAAGGATTGCATTATTCGCATCAAGACGATTACCCTTTGACTGCTCCGGCCGTCAAGCCCGATACGATCTGTTTTTCGGCAAAGAAGTAAAAAATAATCGTCGGAATGGATGACAACGCCACAAATGCTGAGATCAACGCTAAATCCTGACCGTATTGACCCTGGAATTGCATGACTCCTAACGGCAAGGTCCACAATGAATCGCTATTGAGAACCACAAGTGGAACCAGCAGATCGTTCCAACTGGCAATCATGACCAACGCCGCCACAGCTGCCAAGGATGGTTTGACTAATGGGATCATAATGCGCCAGAAGAAATCAAAATTGGTGCAGCCGTCGATATAGGCGGCATCCTGCAAATCCTGGGGGACTGCTGTGAAGAATCCACGCAGAATCATAATGTTACCCGACAACTGGAATGCGGCTTGCACTAAAATGACACCCGCCAGGCTGTCGATCACATTGATGCCGAATTGTTCCATCTGCCTTAAGACGAAGTAGACCGGTAAGATCGCCACGTTAATGGGAAACATTAAACCAAGGGTGAAAAGATTGAAAAAGAAATTCTTGCCTCGGAATTCCATGCGTGCGAAAACAAAAGCGACCAACGCACACACAGTAACAGTAATCGTCGTGGTCGACAACATGACGATCAAGCTGTTTTTCATCAATCGCCAAAAACTGGACGTCGACAATATGCCGATGATATTATCCCAATTGGGCGGATTGGGAATCGAGTAGGGATGAGAATACATCTGCCCCGTGGTTTTTACACTGCCAAAAAGCAGGATCACAATGGGAATGAAAACCAGGATTGACGTAATCGTAAGGATGAGATATTGAAAAATCCTTGGAACACTCTTCTGCATCCAGCGAGGGGTGGGGATGATTTTTCGCATGACGAGGCCCTTTCTATAAACCGGTAAGATAATCAGGTTTACGGGTTAACTGCAGGTAAACAAGTGAGAGAATCAGACAGATGATGAACATGATGATCGCGACTGCCGACCCGTATCCGAATTGAAATCTGACAAATCCAAATCGGTACATATAGGTCGCCATTGTCTCACTGGCGTTTACCGGTCCACCCCTTGTCATTATCCAAACCAAAATAAATTGCTGAATGGATCCTAAAACTGACATATAGACTGAAGTTTTAATTGTGCTGCTCAACAACGGTATGGTGATGAAAAAAAAGCTTTGAATAGAATTCGCGCCATCCATGCGTGCAGCCTCTTCAATTTCCGTAGGAATGTTCTGAAGCCCGGTGAGATACAAAAGCAAGTGAAAACCAAAGTATTTCCACGTCAGGGAAATAAAGACTGCGATGAGAACCACGTTCAAATCTGCGAGCCAATTTACAGGGTGCAAACCCAATTGAACCAAAATGCCGTTAATAAATCCGCGTTCCGGATCGGGGTTGTAGAGCAACATCCACATGATGCCCGTATTTACTTCTGAGAGCACATAAGGTAGAAAGAATGTCGTCCTGAACAGCGCTCTACCCGGCAGGTTGCGCCCAACCATGTTTGCCAGGACGATCGCCGCGGGAAGCTGCAGCGCCAAAGATAGCACAATAATAATCAGGACGTTTTTTACAGATTTTAGAAATACTTCATCATCAAGGATCTTTATATAGTTATCCAAACCTACATTATTAACCGCTGCCCCCAGACCTTTCCAATCAAAAGTGCTGTAGTAGATTGAACGGAATATGGGATAAATCACAAAAAGCAGGAAAATAATGAGAGCCGGCAGCAGAAAAAGAACGATAACCAACCGATCATTCACACGACGCGAGATGCGTGAACCTTTCTTAGGCAGGATAGAATTTTGAGTGGCGGAATAGGATTGCATTTTGCTCTTTCTCTGCGTCTGGTCTATTCGGGCGTCCGGGAAAAATCGACCTTACAAATACAGCCCCATAGAAAGCGTCTGCTGGGTTAACTTCATGTCGATAAATACACCTGGGGAAATGATCGTTCAAGTTTCTGACAGGTGCGGGTTGGCAAGTAAAGCCTCCCACGCACCTGTCAGACCTGGCAAAGATGGTTATTGTGCCAAGAAACCGGCTTCGATTTCGGCGCAGACTTCTTCAGGCGTTGCTGTTCCAGCGAAGATCTTCTGTACTGCGTCATTGATGATGCCACCCATAGCGGGGGGTAACACCTGGTCAAAATACAGTTGATAGTAGGTGGAATTGGCAACTGCATCCGATACCAACACCATGTTGGGATCGGCCAGAGCTACGCCGGCGCCCTTTGCCACCGGGATACCGGTGTTGGAGGCGGCGATGACTTTCTGATTGTCAAGAGAGGTGAGGTATTTGACGAAGTCAATGGCTTCGGGTTCAGCGTTGGCGCCGATGGCAAAACCATTACCGCCGCCAACAATATCGGTCACGAGCCCTTTGCCACCCTCAACTGCCGGGAAGGAGAACATGCCGAGGTTCTTAACACCAACCAAATCGGCGCTGTTGGCAGCCTCAACAGAGGGAGACCATTGTCCACCAAGTTCCATGGCGGCTTTGCCATTGCCAAACGTGGCGTTCATTTCATCGTGGGTCGCGCCCAAGAAACCTTCCTGGAAGTAGCCGCCATCGACGAGCTTCTTCAGTTCATACCCAGCCTTAACAAAAGCTTCGTCCTCAAATGTGCCGGTTCGGGCATCGCCAGTTGCAGCAGCGGCGGCGAATGCATCAGCGCCACCAATACGGGAGACGAGATAAGCCCAAATGTGCATACCGGGCCATTTGTCGCCTTCGCCCACCGAGATCGGGGTGATGCCGGCAGCTTTTAAAGTTTCGCAGTCGGCCAGGAATTCTGTCCAGGTGGTGGGAACCTGTTTGATTCCAGCCTGGGCGAAGAGATCTTTGTTGTACCAGAAGGTAACCGCGCCCATATCCCAGGGAACGCCGTAGTTCTTACCATCCACAGCGAAGGCGTCCAAGGCACCGAGGCTGTTGCGCCATTCGCCGCCATTGGCGTCAAGATCTGCGGTGATGTCTTTCAATAAACCGGCGTTTACCTGCTCGATCATGCCACCCTGACCCCAGGATTGGAAGATATCGGGAACTTCACCTGATTGCATCACGGTGGTCAGTTTGGTTTTAAAAGCTTCGTTCTCAAGGACGGTGATCTCAATTTTCACATTGGGATGGGCAGCCATATAATCATCAGCCATCTTCTGCCAATCCGAAAGAGCAGGGTCCTTGGTGGAAATGTGCCACCAGGTGATGGTCACTGGTTCGGCAGCAACTTCAGTTGCAGGAGCATCCGTGGCAGCAGCTGGAGCATCAGTGGCAGCAGCAGGAGCATCCGTGGCAGCAGCTGGCGCCGCTGTAGGGGTTGCGCAGGCAGACAGCAAAAAAGCTGCAATGAACACAACGCTGAGTAAAGAGCACAACTTACGAGCCATGATTCTTCTCCTTTTCAGGTTACTTACACGATATAATTGAGACGTGCGGAGAAATCCTCCACACAAATCGGCAGGTCTTCTTTTAGCTCACCAGGGTCAAAGAGAAGACCTGCTATTCATGCAATTGTTTGAGTCTCCTTACCTCCCTTCTCCTTGAAATTCAATGACTCAAAATTTTCGAGCATTATTTGAGTATTTATTTCATTTCATGGGTTCTAGTGCACGACAGGAATTTCGAACCACCAATCGTGTTTGCATGCGATAAGTCTGCTGATCCAGAGGAATTCCATTGATAATCTTGATCAACATTTGCGTGCCAATATATCCCATTTCAGAGATAAATTGATCCACTGTGGTTAAGCCCAGGTATTTTGATTCGGGGATATTGTCAAAACCAACCAGGGAGAAATCTTCTGGGATGCGCAGCCCCATCTCCTCGGCAACTTGAAAAACACCCATTGCCATCTGGTCATTGGATGCAAAGATCGCCGTAGGACGATTTGGCAATGAGAGTAACGTTCGAGAACAACTGATGCCCGTCTCTGTTGTGAAATCGCCTGAAGCGATCAATTCTTCGTCAACAGGAATATTGGCGTTTTTAAGGGAATCACGGTATCCGAGCAAACGACGGTTCGAACTTTCAAGTTCGATACGCCCACCGATATACCCAATCCTTCTGTGCCCCAGTCCGATCAGGTATTCCATTGCTTCCATGGAGCCCTGATAGTTGGTGGCGTGGATGGAAGGATTTGTCGGATTGCTCATGACCGGATCGATGGAAACGATGGGTTCATCGGTATTGAATTCACCCACTACGGGCGCAACAATGATTACCCCGTCAGATATGGATTTGGTTAACAGAGAAACATATTTTCTTTCATGGTGTGCACGGCCGCTTTTGCGCACGTTACCTGTTGTGTAAACCAGAAGATCAAATTCCGATTCCGCAATTGCCCGGTTCACACCCTTCATGACTTCAATTGCAAAAGGATAAGCAATATCCGGCATGATTAAACCGATCAGGTTCTTCTTCCGGCTTCTCATGCTGCGAGCGGCCAGATTGGTGGTGAAGCCCAATTCTTCAATGACTGAAAGGATGCGGTCCTGGGTCTCTTTGGCAACATCGGATTTGCCATTTAACACCCGAGAAACTGTGGAGGCGGACACGCCAGCATCCCTGGCAACATCTTGTATGGTTACAGATTGTTTTTTATTGTTCATGCGGGGGGACCTTTTCGGTATCGATACCGGTAACGATACCGGTATCGATACCGATATTATGACATGCATCAAACAGAAATACAACTATTTTTAAGGTTAAAAAATCATCCAAATGACGGTATTCTTACCTCCCGATTCATTACAACGGATGATTCAACGCAAGGCCAATTGTCACGTGGACAGCTCGTCCCGAGCTGTTTTTCATTCTTCGGTTCGCGATGCATGGAAACAGGCACAACATTTTACGACCGCTGTGCGCAGGGCTCGCGTCCGCGGCCCATTGGGCAATGAAAAAAGGAGCGGGTAGAGGATTCACCTGCCCGGATGGCCAATCCTTTGGGTGAAAGAAACCATCTTTCAGGTACTGAGGGTGGCATAACGACCAAATTCTACTGTTCACCTGTTCCTGCTTCGCCAGCGCAGGCAAGATGGACCTTGCAAGTGGAACGGAATACCACCAACAAACCAAGACCTTTCGCATGAAGTACATATTTCTAGCCGGAAGGATCATCAGAATGGCAAGAAGTGTTGTGTAGAAACTCTCAAGAAAATATCCTTATCAAGATAGCTAAGCTAAAAGTCTTTCCTGAAAAAACCTGTTTCTATTTCCCAATTTGTTGTTTGTAAATGAACCAGACCGAGAAAAAGCATTTCCACATTCGTTTATGAAATTTATCGCTAATATGCCGTACAATGGAGGGAACTATGCTTTAATTTATTGTGTTCAGCCACAACCTTCACCCTTCTGGGATAAATTTGTCGGTAAAAACCATCGGATGTGGAATTTCAGAATTGTTAGCATCTCTTTTTTAGCGAAGATTAACGAAAAAGCGAGAGATGCTATTATGAAGGGATAAACGATGACGGCCTTAAAAGGAAAATGCCAAAGACTTTGTCTGAAACGCAGCTTTAAGGTTGTTCTAGCTTGTTTAGCAATTGCTCTTGTAGGCTATGGAGGAGTATGGTTGATATTTTGTAAAGTCAATTCGGATTATTATCATACTCTACCATTAATGCAAATTCCCCAGGCAAGCAGAGTTCTGGTCGTAGCACCTCATAATGATGATGAGATGCTGACTGATTCTATTCTAATTAAACGTCTTCTTAGTCAGGGCAGCAAAGTTTATTTCGCAATTATTACTAACGGAGACGGCTTCACGCCGGACATCATGCTTAGCTCAAAGAAACTGAACCTGACGGGCAGCGACTATATTCGATTGGGGCAACTTCGTGAGCGTGAGACAATTAATGGCCTTGCCTTATTGGGCATTCCACCTGAAAACATTCGATTCTTTGGATACCCGGATCGTGGGTGCCAGGAGATGCTACTTTACCACTGGTTTATTAAGGCTCCTTACTTTGACCCCTGGACAAGATCAAGTGTCGTTCCGTATGAGAATAGTAATGGCGATATGCCTGCACTAGCAGGTGAGAGTCTGTTTAAGGATATTAAAACTGTTCTTAATGAGGTTTCGCCCGACCTGATCATCATGCCGCATCCATATGACGAAAATCTTGATCATGCATCGGTTAATGCCATGATGCAATTTGCGCTACGCTCCCTTGGAATGGATGGCATACCTCAGTATCTATATCTCACACACCATGCCTTCAACACCTGGCCCCAGGCAATGTATCCTCGAAACGCGGGACCGTACCTTGTGCCCCCCGTCAACTTGCGCTTATCGGTTACTGAATGGCAGATTCTGCCCATCACAGCAGAAGACAAACAATTGGCTCTAAATGTCATTGACCAATATCCCAGTCAACTGATTGTTGATAACAAGTATCTTCATTCTTTTGCGCGCGATAATGAACTATTTGCAGTTTATAAACAGCCGGTGCTCCAATATGGCAAGCATACTGGCGACCAGATACGACCCTCCGTGGACAACCAGATTTGCGTCACTCCTACCGGCAGCATTTTTTCGCGTTCTGCTGACGATGCGAAGCATATTAAAGCCCTCTATGGGGAAATATCTACGGATGGAATCTTACATCTAATGCTTGAAACGATAGGGTCTGTTAATCCCAAAGTTATATATCAATTTATGCTGATTTCCGAAAGTAATTCAGGGGAAATATCACACTCGACCATCACCGTACAGAACGGACAGGTCTATACAGTCGGCTTCGATTCTTCGATTGATTTGGTTCAAACAAACGAAGCTTGGATTCATCTCGCAATACCGTATTCCGAGTTTGTCGATACAAAATCATGTATTATTCAGACCTCGGCATCCATTTTTGAGCGCGTCGAATCCAAGACCATCTGGCAGGAACTGATATTTCCTCCCCAAAACGCACTTCCGTAAGATATCGCATGAAGCGAATATTGAGTTGGGACCGATATCGTGGCTTTGCAATCTTATTGATGGCGGTGGTTAACGACCTGGCCACAGCCAATGGCATTCCTGCTTTTCTGAAACACGCGCCAGGCATTGGATACACTCTGGCTGATGTTGTTGCGCCTATGTTTATCTTTGCCATGGGATTGACCTTTATGGCATCCTTCCAAAAGCGATATGCCAATAATAAAGTCGATGCCTATGTTTCTATGATAAAGCGCAATCTGGCATTTATTGGTCTGGGAGCAATATTTAGCGGAGTCGGCGTCTATTTTGTACAAGGAGCAGATTGGGGAGTCCTTCAAGCACTCGGTGTATCGGGGCTTATGTCCCTTGCGGTAATTCGTTTGAAACCAGTATGGCGCACCTTGATCGCGATGGCAATACTCGCAATCTATCAGTGTTCGATAACCTATTGGCTTTCAGAACAGGTTTTAACGCATCTCCATGGCGGGATACTGGGTGCCATTTCCTGGGGCGCGATGCTGATATTGGCGACCGTTCTACTTGAGATGTATTCTCAAAAGAAGCTAACCATGGCTTACGCCGTTTTATTGCTTGCTTTGGGGGGACTCGCTCTTTCCCCCATTGCACCCATTTCCAAACACCTCGTTTCTGCGAGCTATATATTAGTAAGCTTGGCGTTATGTGGCGCGATATTCGGGGCGGTAGATGCGATAGGACGATGGTTTCATTTAGAAGAACGCCGAGATTTTTTGTGTGACTGGGGTGAAAACCCCCTGGTGCTTTATTTGGCGCATTATGCGCTTATCGGCTTATTCCATATTCCAAACCTTTGGTTTGAGCCTCCAGCGTGGCTATCTTTGATAAGAACCTTGGTGATGTTGATTCTGCTCAATTATTTAGCTAAATTCTTGCACAGAAAGAAAGTACATTTTTCGTTTTAGGGACTTTAAAAAAGATAAAAGGGGCAAACTGAAGAACTCGGATCACGAAGCACCCTGTAAGGTATCCACGCCTGCTCATGCTGCGGTTTTTCAAGGGGATGATATTGCCGATCAGCGTTCGTATCGAATCGGTTTTACTTGGTTCGGCAGGTCATTAATTGCAGAATGTATTGTCGAACAAGATACTCTAGGTGATCGCTGTCAATTTATACAGAATAGTAAATTCCTCCCCTGATCTTTATATTTTGCGTTTTTATCACCTCTGTCCATAATAGGCATTTTTCCCGTGTTTCCTGAGGAAGTGTTTATCCAGGAGTTCTTTCTGCATGGGCAGGAGGCCTGAATTGAGCATCAGTGCATGGTATTGCATAAAGGCAACTTCCTCCAGAACCACCGCGGTCTCGACAGCTTTTTCGGGCGTTTTCCCCCAGCTGAAGGGGCCATGGTTTTGGAAAAGAACCGCCGGAATCGAATCGGGATCAAGGGACAGGAATGTCTCGATGATCACCTTGCCCGTTTCCATCTCATAATTCCCGGTAATCTCAGCGGAAGTCATGTGCCGGGTGCAGGGAATTGTGCCATAGAAATAATCTGCATGCGTTGTGCCTGTTGGTTCGATCGGTTTACCGGCCTGAGCAAAACTGGTCGCCCAACGACTGTGAGTATGCACGATGCCACCAATGTTTGGAAATGCTTTGTAGAGTTCAATATGCGTTGGTGTATCGGAGGAAGGATTGAGTTTGCCCTCTATTGTTTTTCCGTCGAGGTCAACGATTACCATATCCTCCGCGGTCAACGCTTCATATTTCACACCTGATGGTTTGATCACTACGAGCCCACTGGCACGGTCAATCCCCGAGACGTTACCCCAGGTGAACTGAACAAGTCCGAATTTAGGTAGAAGCAGGTTGGCTTCCAACACTTGTTGTCGTAATTGTTCCAGCATATCACCTCAATTTCCAGAGCAGGTCGTTGACGTGGAGTTCCTTTTTCAATTCTTCAGTAGTGGTGTTCTGTGTGAGATGGACAAACTCAATATCCATCATCTCTGCCCAATCTTCAAGCATCTCTGGTGTTGCATCATAGGTCAGCACCGTATGGTGAGCGCCGCCGGCTGTGATCCACTGGCGAATGCCTTCGCGCAGGTTCGGTTTGATCTTCCACATCACCCGGGCAACGGGCAGGTTCGGCATCTCCATGATCGGTTTGACGCACTCGATATCCTGCACAATGAGGCGCAGCCTTCCTCCCATGTCAATCAGAGAAATTACCACCGCTTTCCCCTCGTGCCCTTCGAATACGAGTCGAGCTGGGGCATCTTTTCCGCCAATGCCAAGCGGATGAACCTCGATCCGCGGTTTTGCTGCTGCAATGGACGGGCAAACTTCGAGCATATGGGCGCCAAGCGAGTAACCATTCTCTTTTTCGTAATGATAGGTGTAATCCTCCATGAAAGAGCTGCCGCCTTTGAGCCCCTGCGTCATCGCTTTAATAATATGGACCATCGCAGCGGTCTTCCAGTCACCCTCCGCGCCGTAGCCGTAACCCCGGGCCATCAGGTGCTGTGAGGCGATGCCCGGAAGCTCTTCCATCCCCCACAAATCCTGGAAGGTATTGGTGTATGCATCCGCATGCTCCCTTTGCAGGATGCGTTCCATGGCGATTTCTTCCTTGGCTTGATAATTAACGGCGTGAAGATCATCGGTGTCGAGTTGGTATTCTGCCCGATATTCTTTGACTTTCACTTGTACTTCTTCGTCTGTCACCTTACTGATCTCGTCCACGAGATCTCCCACCGGCCAGGTATTGACCTGCCAACCCAATTTGATCTGCGTTTCGATCTTGTCGCCTTCGGTGACGGCCACCTCGCGCATATTATCACCGAAGCGGACAACGGAAAGGTTCTGGCTAACTTTATAACCTACCGCGGCACGCATCCATTTCCCCAACTCCTTTAAGACATTTTCATCTTTCCAGTGACCGACAATCACTTTCCTGTGCAGACGCATTCTCGCTCCGATGAATCCATGCTCGCGGTCACCATGGGCTGCCTGATTGAGGTTTATAAAGTCCATGTCGATTTCTTCGTTGGGAATTTCGACATTGTACTGGGTCGCAAAATGGCAATAGGGTTTTTGTAAAAGGTTAAGCCCGTTGATCCACATCTTTGAAGGAGAGAAGGTGTGGCACCAGGCGACGATTCCTACACAGTTATCATCGAAATTCGCCTGTTTGACGATCGCGGTGACTTCTTCATTTGATTTGATCGTACCCTTGTAAACAAATTTACAGGGAACGTTTTTGTTTGAGTTGATATACGATGCCATTTCCTGGCTGCGTCGCGCCACAGTCTCCAGAACTTCGGATCCGTACAATGACTGTGAACCCACGACAAACCAGACTTCATTCTCTTCAATTTTTGGCATTGTTTCCTCCATCATGTTTTTCCATTTATCGTTAATTCGTTGTCCTGTAGCGGAATTTTTTACGCGCAGACCAAAACAACGATCAATATTCATCACTTCATGGATTGCACCGCGGTTTTTTCAATGATCAATCCTTCTTTGTAGCGACCCATGAAAACCGCAAATCCACGAACATCCTCCTGGTCAGGGTAGATCGTCGAGCCGGGTGCACCGGTAAAAACCCTTTTTGACAGATAAGATTCCAGCGACTCGCCGCTGCCCTTATTCAACATGTACGCCGCTAGCAGGGCGATCCCCCAGGCGCCCCCCTCACCTGCAGTCTCCATAACAGAAACTGGGACATTCAACGCCGCGGCCATGATGCGCTGGCCCACACTCTTGGTTTTGAAAAAACCGCCGTGACCCAGCAATTGACCGATCCTGACCTGTTCATCGATAAAGAGGATGTCCATGCCAATCCGCAAAGTGGCGATCGCCGAATACAGATGCATCCGCATAAAATTGGCCAATGAAAATCGGCTATCGGGCATGCGGACGAACAACGGCCGTCCTTCTTCCAGACGCGTGATTGGTTCACCGGAAAAATAGTTATAAGCGAGCAGACCTCCGCAGTCCGCCTCGCCTTCCAACGCTTTTTGAAAAAGCCTTTCGAATATCTCGGGCTGACTGACCTCCTGGCCAATCGCGCTCGAGAATTCATGGAATAACTCCACCCAGGCGTTGAGATCGGAGGTGCAATTATTGCTGTGGACCATCGCCACGGGTTTACCGGCTGGCGTGCTGACGATATCAATCTCCGGGTAAACTTTGGAAATCTTATTTTGCAGGACGATCATGGCAAAAATCGACGTGCCAGCAGAGATGTTGCCCGTTTGTTCCGCCACGCTGTTGGTGGCAACCATGCCTGTTCCTGCATCACCCTCGGGCGGGCACAGGGGGATACCTGCCTGTAACCGCCCACTGGGATCAAGCAATCTCGCGCCTTCCTCTGAAAGAAAGCCAGCCGGGTTACCCGCCATGGCTACCTCGGGTAAAATCTCCTCGAGCCTCCATGGATAATTCTTCTCTGCGACTTTCGAGTTGAACAACTCCATCATGTGCCGGTCGAAGTTTTGGCTGCTGCCATCTATCGGGAACATACCCGACGCATCGCCGATGCCCAAAACTTTCCGGCCGGTCAATTTCCAATGGATGTAGCCGGCCAGCGTGGTGAGGTAACGGACGTCTGCGACGTGGCTCTCCCCGTTCAGGATCGCCTGATACAGGTGAGCGATACTCCACCTTTGAGGAATATTGAATTGGAATAGCTCCGTCAGTTGTTCGGCGGCCTGTCCCGTCGTTGTGTTGCGCCAGGAACGGAACGGCACCAGTAAATCACCGTCCTTTCCAAATGGCATATATCCGTGCATCATGGCACTAAAACCGATAGCAGAGACTGCCGATAATGGGTGTTGGAATTTTTGATTGAAAGCGTCTGCCAACTTTGAATAACAATCCTGCAAACCCACCCAAATGCTTTCGAGACTGTACGTCCAAAAGTCATTCACGTACTGATTTTCCCATTCGTGGCTGCCACTGACGATTGGCTCATGGTTTTGATCGATCAGGATGGCTTTAATGCGAGTGGATCCAAATTCGATCCCCAGGATCATTTTTCCGCACTCGTAACCCTTCTGTGAATTCTGACAACCTTCCATCGATCACACCACCCTTTCTTCCAACATATAAGCTCTTTTTCCACGCGCCCCGTTTATCCGGCTTCCGAATCTTCCTGATTTCGTCAAAGTGAATCCTGCGCTGTTGAACCAAACCACACTCCAAAGCTCTGGAGTGGATTCACATTTCGGGTGTTCGATTGATCCCGTCCGCGAGTCTCCAATGAGACATCCGTCCGGTTGTTCAAAATCTGAGAGGTTTTCGCGCAATAACCATGATTCCGTTGTTTCCTGCCCTACCCTGCCGCTCCGCATAAAACTCATCTCTTAATGAACAAAGCAGTTATGATAAATACTCCCCAGGCAGGGTTCGGGGTTTTTCAGTATCACATCAACCTCTCCTGTTGAAAACTTCGATCCATTTCACGATCAGCTTCCAGCGATTGCCTGCATGATCTGGTCGCCGGATTCATCTGTGAATTCAGCTACCATCTTGCGTTCACGCATGACAGCCACCCGGTGGCTGGTCCGTAACACCTCCTCCAATTCTGAAGATATGAACACACACGATTTACCTTCCTCTGCCAACGAGAGAACCAGCTTCTGGATTTCCGCTTTTGCGCCCACATCTATTCCTCTTGTGGGTTCATCCAGGATGAGCAACCGGGGATTGGTTGCCAACCATCGGGCTAAAATGACCTTTTGCTGATTACCACCGCTCAGATTCTTTACCTGTTGGTCGGCAGATGGAGTGGCAATATTCAAAAGTTTTATGTACCTGTCTGCAATTTCGTATTGTTCCTGCTTTTTAAGAAACCTGAACCACCCCAGGCCGGCCTGCATGGCCAGGATAATGTTTTCACGAACCGTCAGGTCGCCTATGATGCCGGACTCCTTCCTGTCCTCCGGGCAGAGCGCCACCCCGCGCCCGATGGATTTCAGCGGCGCGAAATCTTCGATTTTGGCGCCATCGATGCTCAACGTCCCACCTGTGGGATTATCGATCCCAAAGAGGAGTTGGGCGATCTCGGTACGCCCTGAACCCAGCAGGCCTGCAAGCCCGACGACTTCCCCCTCGCGCAGATTCAGGTCGAACGGTTCCACCGACCCGGCGCGGGACAGTTGTTCCGCCTTCAGCCAGGCTTCACTCTTGATGAATTTTCGGCTCTCCTTCTTGATATTCACCATCTCGTCATATTCCACCAGGGAACGGCCGATCATCTTGGTGATCAATTCAAAACGCGACAGCGATTTGACGTCGTAAGTGCCGACCAGCTTGCCGTTGCGCAAAACCGTGATCCGGTCTGCAACCTCGTAGATCTGGTTCAAGAAATGAGTAATAAAAATGATGGATACACCTTCGCCCTTCAACCTGCGCATCACTGTGAAAAGCTGCGCCGTTTCATTGGCATCCAGGCTGGAGGTTGGCTCATCGAGCACGAGGACTTTGGCATTCGCGATTTCCAGAGCGCGCGCAATGGCTGCCATTTGCTGCACAGCCACAGAGCAGGTCCCCAACTGCTGGGTAACATCCATATCCACGCCCAGCCCGCGTAGTATCTCCCTGGCTCCGGCGTCCATGGCCTTTCTGTCGATGAAACCGAATTTATGCGGTTCCCGGCCAATGAGGATGTTTTCTGCCACGCTTAAATGCGGACAAAGGTTGACCTCCTGGTACACCGTGCTGATGCCAAGTGCCTGGGCATTTTGCGTGGAGCGGATGGCCTCTTTTTGTCCGTTGATCAGGATGACGCCGGCATCGGGTTGTTCAACGCCCGTGAGTATCTTGATCAGGGTGGATTTCCCCGCGCCATTCTCGCCCACCAGGGCATGGATCTCGCCCTTCATCAGTGAGAAATCGACGTTATCCAACGCCTGTACGCTCAAGAAGGTTTTGCAAATGCCTTCCATGTTGACGATTTTGTCCACTGTCTCGCTCATACATTACCTCGATCTTTTCCGGTTGGCTCAGTCAGTATGAGATTCCTAGGAGCGCTTTTTCCTGACATAGAAGGCACTTTGCACGCCAATGGCAAGCAGGGTCAATAATCCCACACCGATACGGGTCCACCATGAGCTTAACGTCCCATTGAACTGGAGGACGGAAACGATCGTGCCGTGGATCAACACGCCAAATAGGGTGCCGATCACGTTGCCGATTCCACCGGTCAATGCAGTTCCGCCGATCACGACCGCCGCGATGGCGTCGAGCTCCATGCCCGTGGCAAATTGCCCGTAGCCTGCCAATAACGACAGACTGAAGACGATCCCGCCCAGGGCTGAGCACAATCCGCTGAAGGCATAGACCATGATCTTGGTACGCCGCACCGGCAAACCCATCAGCATGGCCGATTGTTCATTGCTGCCGATGGCGTAGATCGTGCGCCCAAACCGCGTGAAATAGGCCAGGTAGATCACCACCAGAAGCATGATCGGACCGACCAGTGTGGGAATATAGATGTACGTTTTCGGGAAGAAGGGAATGTAAATGGGGGTCAGGGCGATGGTTTTATAGACTTCGTTCTTGATCGGAACAGAGGTCAGACTGATGATATATGCCATGCCCCGGGCGAAGAAAAGCCCCATCAGGGTGGCGATGAAGGGTTGAACTTTTAGGTCCTGAATGATCCAACCCATGAGGCCGCCCAGGGCAACACCGAGGACGATCATCAGCGGCATGACGATATACGCACTGACACCGTCTTTCAGCATCGCCGCCGAAGCCGTGCTGACGAGGGCGATGATTCCACCTACCGAAAGATCGATCCCACCCGTCAGGATCACCAGCGTCATGCCAATTGCTACGAGCAACAGGCTGGAATCATTGATGAAAAGGTTGAAGAAGACCTGCGGCTTCTGCATGGTGGGATACAATTTTCCGCCGGCGTAATAAATCACGAGGAAAACCGCAAAGGGTAAGAGCACACCACCGTTTTTTATCAAGAAGCGGCTAATTTGATGTTTCATGCTTGGCTACTCTTCGTTTCGTGGTGATTCGATTGACAAACCGGCGCGTGTAATCAGAATAAAGCAGGATGACAACGAGGACCAGGATGGCTTTTGCTGCCAGCAGCGCATTGGCCGGCACGCCCAGGTGATAGACCGTAACCGTAAAGGTCCAGATCACCACTGCGCCGATCGCGCTGGCCAGCAGGTTGAACCGCCCGCCGGTCATCATCGTACCGCCCATGACAACCGCCAGGATGGCATCCAGTTCGTAATTCAAGCCGTTGTTATTTCCGTCCGCACTGTGAACGTAGGAGCTGAGGATCAAACCGGCGATCGCGCCGCAGAAACCGCAGAACATGTAGGCAAATAATTTGACATTCTTTTCGTTGATACCGCTGTAATAAGCCGACCTGGCATTGGTCCCGACCGTTTCGATGAACAGGCCGATGGATGTTTTTCGGACCAGAGCCCAACCCAAAATCAGAATCAACGCTACGATATAAATTGAAACTGGTAATCCCAGGATATAGCCGTTGCCAAACCAAAAATAGGGTGTGTAATAGATCGTCATGATCTGGCCGTTCGTGATGAGTTGGGCAATCCCGCGGCCCGCAACCATTAAGATCAGCGTAGCCACCATCGGCTGGATCTTCACCCTGGAGACCAGAAGACCGTTCCAGAGCCCGCATAGTGTGCCCGCCAGTAAATCCGCCAGAATGATGATCGGCAGAGGGGTATTTGTTGCATTCTTGGTCAGGATCTCATTCGAGATCAACTGGTTTCCGAGCGCCGGGTTGATCAATACCGCGCCCATTGCTGCGGAAATCGCGATCACGGCGCCGACCGATAGATCGATGCCGCCAGTGGCGATCACCAGCGTCATACCGATGGCCACCAGCATGAGGGGCGCGCCGTTGTTGAAAATATCTACGATGTTGCCGTATAAATGCTTCCCGTAGGTCGGATCTTCAATAATACCAAGTTTGAAAAAGGTGGGGTCGATAATGGCATCGAAAACCAGGATAATGATCCAGGCCACAAGGGGCCAGAAAATCTGGCTGTCACGGAATCGTCTAAAAAATGACTTCTGGTTCATGTCTCTCCTGCCACGCTCTAGATCGGAGACTGATCATCGACATGATCGGATCGCTTTACTTCCCAGCCATGATCGTAATGGAACTTGTTGCAATCACTGCTGCGAAGTGTCCGTTCTTTACACTTGCAACCCGTCAGCCCATCCGAAACGATGAGATCCTCAATGATTCATTGCGTTTCTCTGCAGGGAGCGGCAGGTACTTGCCATGCCGCTCCCTGTCAACACCAGATTCACTCATGCGGAAGTGCGGAGACTTCTCGCAGAGTTCAAGCCCGATCTAGTATTTGCGGCTTGGCAGCAGCTCGGCAGCGTTATCGGGATAGTAAACGGTCTCATTGGTCAAAACATTCTTTTCGACTGCTTGGCCGTTCATGATCTTCAACGACATCTCTGCAACCTGCGGTCCGAGCAGAGGATTGCATTCGACATCTGCCTGGAACCAGCCATCGATCATGGCCTGGAAACCACCGCGCGTGCCATCAACGGAAACGATGAAGAGATCGCCCGGTTTCACACCAGCAGCCTTCAAAGCTTCGATAGCCCCAAGGCCCATATCATCATTGTGAATGAAGATGCCCTGGAAATCGGTGCCGGCTTTGTATTTCTGTAAGAAGGCCTGCATTACAGGAACAGCTTCGGCACGGGTGAAGTTACCGGTCTGGGAATCGATGATTTCGATGTTTGCGTTGAGTTTGGAGCGGAAACCTTCAGCCCGACCAACTGCAGCACCGGAGCCGGTGGTACCGGAGAGTTCCAAAATCTTTGCGCCATCGGGGAATTTCTTATTGAATTCATCCGCGGCGCGCTGCCCTTCCAGCTTCATATCAGAGCCGATGTGGGAAACATAGAGGGATGCGTCTGCGCTGACGGAGCGGTCGACGATGATGACGGGGATACCGGCATTATGAGCCTCGGTCAACACAGCGTCCCATCCGTCTTCAACCACAGGGGGCAGGGCAATTACGCTGACACCCTGCTGGATGCAGGCCCGAACCGCTGAGATCTGGTTTTCCTGTTTCTGCTGGGCATCGGAGAATACCAACTGGAATCCGTCTTTTGCAGCTTCATCTTTGAATGAAGCGGTATCGGCCGTGCGCCAGTCGCTTTCAGCGCCAAGCTGAGGGAAGCACATTACCATGTCTTTGTAGGTACAATTCGGGCCACAGGCCGCCTGGCCGAAGGGAGCAGTATTTTCGGCAACGGGGGCAGTGGTGGCAGCAGGAGCAGCAGGGGCAGTGGTGGCAGCGGGGGCAGCGGTGGTTGCTGCAGAGCCGCAGGCGCTGAGAGCCATGGTAAGAATCACAGCCAGAAGCAGGAACTTGAACGAGTTCTTCCGGATAGACATACTCTCCTCCTAATGACAGGTTTGATCGTTTTGAGTTACAATTTAACGAACGAATAAACTCAACATCACATGAGTTTGTTCGTCTTTCCTGGAAATGCTCTGGTTGGTCCCATATCAATTGGAGCATTTCCGCATTAACAAGATCGTGAAAGTAACCACCTCCTTCTTCGATTTACGAACTTTGGCGGATTATTAATTCAGGTTGAATTGTGATGTATTTTGGCTCCACGGCTTTGTTTTCCTTCAATTTCATTTCAGTTTGTGAAACCAACTCAGTTACTGCAATACGCCCCAGTTCGTCCTGATTTTGATAAACAGTCGATAACGACGGGATATAAAACTCCGACTCAGCAATCCCATCGAACCCGACGATCGAAAGATCTTGTGGAATCCTTTTGCCAATTTCTGGTGCAGTCTGGAGGATGCTTAAAGCCATCTGGTCGTTCCCGGCAAAGATCCCATCGACTTCGGGATATTTTTCAATCAATTCCAGAAAGGCTGTTTTTCCGCTTTTCGAAGACCAGTTACCCTGTGTCCACATGCGATCGTCCACGTGGATCCCGGCTTCTGTTAATGCCGATTCCCAGCCCATCTTCCGTTGCCTGGCTTCCCACCAATCGAGCGGACCAGAAATATGAGCGATGTTTTTCCTGCCCTTCTGGATCAAATGGTTTACTGCCACCCTGGCACCGGTAAAGTTGTCGGTTGTGACAATCGTGACGTTTTCTTCTTCTTCCATGGTCAGGAAAATGATCGGGATATCGATCATGGGGAGAACATCTTTAATCCATTGCCTGTTATCTTCAACCTCTGGAGCTGCCCAGATGATCCCATCCACCTGATGCGCTTTAAACCAATCCAGTACAGGGATGATATTGGCGGAATTTGAATTTTGGACCTCTTTTAGCAGCAAGCCATAACCCAATTCTTCGGCTTTGTTCGTAATTCCGCTTAACACCCGCGAAGGACCCAGGTATTTCAAGCCGGAGGTTACAACCCCAAATAGAAAGCTTTTTTGTCTGGACAGACTCTGCGCAACAGCGTTTGGCTGGAAGTTGAGTTCGGCCATGATTTCTTTAACCCGTTGCCTGGTCTCCTCCGACACTTCCAGTCGGTTATTTAAAACGCGTGAAACCGTCTGCCTCGACACACCGGCTTTTTCGGCGACATCGTAAATGGTGGCTTTATTCTTTTTGATCAAGGCTGCCTCAAAGAACAGCGGTTGGGGGATTGTGACCGGTCACGTGACCGGTCACATCTATATTAGCAATTTGCAGACAAAAGTCAAGAGGGTAATCGGGAAATTATTAATATTCTTCATAAATGATCTTCAAGGGAGTACTTCGTTACCTCCGGGTCGTGAAATACCCTTTAGGGTACACCAGCACCCGGCGCGGTGTAAGTCAAAATCCCGAATCCGTGCCGCCGGTACGCCCTGCACGAAGTGCATGGGTTTGTGCGGTGGGTTCTGCAAACACTTGCACCTGCCCTGGTGGGCGGTGCGGTTTGAACAGCCCAGACCGGCGCTCCAGGCGCGTATTGTCGCTGGGGGCAGGCCAGTTTCGTAAATAACGACTTTCAAATTGTAAACAGGGCCTTTTTCATCCCTTTCATTTTCTAATCCAACTCTTACAAAAACCCATTGACACTGACATTTTTGCTGGTTATAATCCATTTACTTACCGACCGGTAAGTAAGAGGAGATTGATTATTGTGAATGACAAGTCTCGCAACAAGATCTTATTGGTGTTATTCCTGGGTGTTCTTATGGGCGCGTTGGATATTGCCATTGTGGCTCCCGCCCTGCCATCCATCCAAAAATATTTCGGCGTCGGCGAACGCATCCTAGCCTGGACCTTCACCATCTATGTTCTGTTTAACCTGATCGGCACACCGTTGATGGCTAAGTTGTCTGATAAATTCAGCCGGCGTTTCATATACATTCTGGACGTAGTGCTGTTTGTCCTGGGCTCCATCGTGGTCGCATTGTCTCCGCAGAAGTCGTTTGCTGTAATGCTGGCCGGACGAGCCTTGCAGGGTTTTGGCGCGGGGGGCATTTTTCCGGTGGCCAGCGCTGTCATCGGCGATACTTTTCCGCCTGAAAATCGCGGAAGGGCGCTGGGGTTGATCGGGGCTGTGTTCGGCCTGGCTTTCCTTGTCGGTCCAGTACTGGGTGGGGTTATCTTATCGATCACCACCTGGCAATGGTTGTTTATCATAAACCTGCCCATTGCGCTGGTGGTCATTGTGATGGGTTGGCGGCTGCTGCCCTCAAAGGGTTCAGGTTCACAGTTGCGTTTTGATTGGAATGGGCTGCTCATATTGAGTGTGCTCCTGGCTTCATTAACCTACGCCCTCAACCAAATCGACACCCAGCATTTCTTTAGCAGTCTTGTTTCCGTGCGGGTGTTGCCGTTCTTGTTACTCGGGTTGGTCTTGATGTTGGTATTTCCAACCATCGAACGGAAAGCCAGTGATCCAATTGTCAACATGAGTCTATTCCACAGCCGACAGATCAGGCTTTCAAGCTTTTTATCAGCTGGTGCAGGCCTTGGCGAATCCGGTTTATCGTTCATGCCAGCACTTGCAGTGGCAGCTTTGCCAGGGATCATCAATTCACATACTTCAAGTTATATGATACTTCCGGTGGTCTTGGCCATGTCTGTTGGTTCTCCTTTAGTAGGCCGTTTGATGGATCGGTTCGGATCCAAGGTTATGGTGATTTCTGGTACGCTCTTGCTGGCGGTCGGGATGATGTTGTTGAGCACAAGTGCCATCTCAGAGACGCTTTGGGGATTCATTCTTTCGGGAGTGGTGATTGGCTTCGGTCTTTCGTCGCTGTTGGGTGCGCCCATGAGATACATTATGTTGAATGAAACCACTGCCAGGGATCGCACTTCTGCTCAGGGGCTTATTTCGCTGTTCACCAGTATTGGCCAATTGGCCAGCAGCGCGCTGATTGGTGCAGTTGCTGCATCAAAGGGCGGTGGTGTAGCTGGTTATGGCGGAGCCTATCGTGTGGTGGGTTTCATGGCAGTGATCATGATCGTTTTGGCCCTTGGGTTGAAGAACAGGCAGCATGAGTTGCTTACTGTGCAAAACAATCAACTGGACACTCAGGCAGAATCATAAAAAAGGTCGAAAATGGTTGTTGAAGAATCTAGCATGCGAAACACAATCATTGAAAAGGCAAAAAGCCTTTTCATCGAACACGGCTATCGCGGTCTATCGATGCGTGAGATTGCTGAGAAGGTGGGTGTCTCAAAACCTGCCTTGTACTATCACTTTAAAAACAAGGAGGAACTTTTTTCCGCCGTGTTGAAAAACGGCCTTGAAGAGATCGGCAGAATGATCGACACGATCAACAACCAGCCGGTCACCAGTTATGAAAAATTAAGCTTGTTCATGAAATACGTTTTGACTCAACCCACGGAGCAGCGTGCAGTCATCCGTCTCGGAACACAGGAATTCACACAATTAAGTATTGCTTCAAGGCAGATATTTGACGAGTCATACTACAACCAATTCACCGGAAAGCTGAGCACAATGATCCAAACTGGCATAGAAGACGGTGAATTTCGCGAAATGGATACGAATATTGCCATCTGGGGATTGTTGGGTTTACTGTATCCCTACATGTATCCCAACCATTTTGGTCTTTCTGCACTTTCGGCTGACAAGATTGAGCTCATTATCAGTATGTACATGAAAGGCATCCAGAAGGGCTAAAAAGGGATCGTAACATGGCCGCAGCCATCATCACCTATACCATCCTTTGGAAAACAGAAGTTATATCATTCGAATTAGGAAAAGGTTAATGAAATTACTTGAAGGAAAGACAGCCGTTATTACCGGTTCAAGCAGAGGGTTAGGTTTTGCTATTGCCAAAGCGTTTGCAGAGCAGGGAGCCAGCATTGTTCTGGCGGCCCGAACGGCAGATACCCTCAATTCAGCCGTCGCTGAGTTGAAGAATCAGGGATACCAGGCTGAAGGCTTCATCTGCGATACAGCAAGAATTGAGGATGTGGAGGGGTTGGCACAGAGGGCTGTTTCAACCTTTGGTCACCTGGATATTTGGGTCAACAATGCAGGAATTGGCGCTCCATATGGATCAACCATGTCCATCTCGCCGGAACGGATTAAAAAAGTAGTGGACACAAATATCATAGGTGTTTACCATGGTTCCTATGTGGCCATGCGGCAGTTTTTAGCTCAAGGCTCTGGAAAGCTGATCAACCTGCTTGGCCGCGGAGATTCTGGGCCGATGCCTTATCAGAATGCATATGCATCCAGTAAGGCTTGGGTCAAGAATTTCACCCAGGCTCTTGCCAGGGAATATGCTGGGACGGGTATTGAAGTGATGGCCTTTAATCCAGGGCTGGTGATCACAGAAATGCTAACTCAGGTGGATGCCATCGTCGGGTTTGAAAAGAAAGTGCTGCCGTTGAATACTGTCATCCGTTTCTGGGGAAATCTGCCAGAAGTGCCTGCCCGAAAAGTGGTTTGGATGGCTTCGTCAGCCACGGATCGCAGGAATGGACTGATCGTGAACTTCCTGTCTTTTGGTCGCTTGATAGCCGGGGTTGGCAAGGAACTCTGGAGGTGGATCACCCACGCTCCCATTTCAACTCCCATAATTAAGGTTCGAATAACGAAGAGTTAAGTATTTTGGATGATCGCCTTGGAAATGGGGATGGAAATCCGGTCTTTTTGACGAGCTAAGCCTACTGCGGTTCATTGAAAAATCCTCCGATTCTGAGATAAATTTACCCGCAGTACGCCGGGTTAACGAAAAACCAGAGTACTATGTACTCTGGTTCTCTCTAGTAGCGGGGAGTGGATTCGAACCACTGACCTCCGGGTTATGAGAGATATTCCTGGTTTCGGAATGTTTTTCACTCAGGCTCCGCATTTTAGCCTGGCCTGAGGGACGCTCTTCTGAAGAGGCCGGAGGATCTTTGGTTACGAGTTATTAGACGTATGATAGCGACTTTTCATGACAGGGTCAAGTAGTAGTTTTCTCGCGACCCGGAGGACAATGGTTGTTTGTAATCATTTCTAGGTTTTCAAATAGAAAAAAAGGGAAGCGACGCTCCCCTTTTTTGACAATATTTTGTTGAATTATTAAATCTTCAGTTTCTCGACTTCCTCCTTTATATTTGACAATACGGCAGACTATCAAGGTTGTTGTCCTCTACTGCATCAGCCGCTGACTTTATGTGATATTGTCGGCAATAGGTGCAGTAGTATTTTTCAACCCAAGCGGTCTTTCCACTTCGAGGGCCTAAAGTGTAGAATCGGTCCCCATTTTGCATCATTTGGATCACTTGTGATAACGAAAATCGTTGAGAGTAATGATCGGCGGTACTTCCTACTCCGATAGCCACGATATGGGCATGTTGTGGTGGCTGAGATGCTGGCTCTTGGTTCGTGCAAATAACACGATAGGTTGTCATTGGATATTCCTTTGGTTATGTTTGAAATCGGAAATTGTTTATTTGGTGGATATCAATGCTTTTTATCCACTGGTGGACAAGGATCCTTTCCAAAACTATCTTTATCCCTTATCGTTCCATCCTTCCTGTGGATAACCACCTCTGATTCTTGATTCTTCGCTATACCTCGAGCAATATCAATTGCTTGTGTTTGAGTGGAGGTCTCTTTTGTTATTTTTGAGTTACCTTCACCACGAACTCCCCATTTGCCCTTTGGCGTGGGGACAACATGTTGGTTTTTTCCTGCCATATTTGCTCCTATTTTGCACTATTTAGTTTACATTGCACATTTATAATAGCATACCTCTTAGATATTTGCAAGCTTTAGTTGTCAATTTACCATTCTTGTTGACATGGATAAACTTTGCATCTATAATTAAATAAATGAAGCTCTGCTTATTTTCTATATATGAGGTGAGAAATGGATCCCAAGGAGCTTGGTCGTCAAGTCTTGGCAAAGAGAAAAGAAAAGGGGTGGAGTCAGGAACAGCTTGGTGATATGGCTGAAATCTCACGAAATTATGTATCCCAAATAGAACGAGGCGAGGCTGAGAGTATTTCAATAAAAATTATCAATAAGTTAGCAATCGCTTTGGGTGTATCCCCATCAGATCTTGGTGAGTCTTCAACTCCTTCAACCGTTATGATTCCCCCCCCCCTACGCGAATTAGCGCTTCAGGACAATCTATCTTATGAAGTGATTGACAAATTAGTAAATATTCCAAGGAGGGGTAAAGAACCTAAATCTGTAGCCGAGTGGCGAGCCTTATATGATGCCATTAGTCAGTTTATCAATGGGGATCAAACTGCATGAAAGTAATCGATCCAGGCCTGATGTTCATTAATAAACATGGGCAGATCAATTCTGCCCAAGATGTACTAGCCTATGCAGATTTCTTACTGGAAGAATCAGGCCAGGATCATGTTATCCCTGTTGATCTTTCTCTTATTTTTAAGCGTTTCCAAATTCCAACACCAATACAAAAACCACTTCCAGGTCAGCAGGGACTATTATTAGATGCCACCAATGGGATAGTAGTAATAAATTCGAACGATCCACCTAGTCGGCAAAAGTTCTCGCAAGCCCATGAATTAGTCGAGTTCCTTTTTAACTCATTACCCAATGAAAAAGAAATTGGCAATGGTTGGACGTTGAAAAAACCAGGGGGATTTACTGAATCAATGAAAGAGTATTTGTGTAATCGGACAGCTGCAAACTTATTAATGCCACCTGTATACGTGACTAATCAAATAAACCAGCATGGTGCAAATTTTGATTGCGCCCGAATAATTTCAAGTGAGTGCGAGATCTCACTATCAGCTGCGCTAGTTCAGGTTGCTAGAACTAGCCGGGGAAATCATTCTGTTGTTCTATGGAAGTTGAAGAATAAACCTTCTGAAATAAAGAATGAAGTATCGAATGCTCAATTAGGATTATTTGATGATTCAAGCTCCCTTCCAGCGATGAAGCTACGAGTCGAATGGTCAATGGGAAGTGATAGTGCACCATTTATTCCAAAAGACAAATCGGTAGAAGAAACTTCGCTAATTTTCAAAGCTTGTCAAACAGGATCTTTTACTTCGGGAGAAGAACGTTTGTGTCTGGACGGTAGAAAATCACGAGTGTTTCGGACCGAGAATCTACCGTTTAGCATGAATGGTGGAACGCAGGTGTTATCATTGATTGAACATATTTAAGGAGGGGGAATTGTCCAACTATTCATTAGAATCAATGCTTGCACAACCTTATGATTGTTTGGTTTTGGTAAATCCACAAGTTCAAATTCTGGATGAAATTTCAGAAAAAATTCAATCCTTTGGGGTTATGCATCTCAATGTAAGCAAGGAATTGGGTAATGCATTGATGACAATCCCAACTAACGAACGTGGACTCTTTGCGGAAGAGTGGTTAAAGAACCTTCTCAGAGAATTAAAAGAAAAAACGGTATTATGTTCTCACCCTGATCTCTTCTTTCATCCTTCGCTTAAAATTGATTTTTTCACTTTGATCCGTCAAGTCGCTCGAATAAAACAAGTCATTATTCTCTGGCCAGGAGAATATTCTAAAGATACACTTACCTACGCTATTCCAGATCATCATCATTATGAAGTCTGGAAAATTTCTGAATCACTGTTAATTCAACCTAAAATCTCGATCTATCCTATCTCTGCTGCACAAGGAGCATAAACTATGCTGTATAGAGACCTCGTCCAATTTACACCCATTGAATCTATCATCCAATTGCGCGACGCAGAAAAAGAACCTGCGGCGAAAAGTCTTGTGCAAACATATGTGATATCAGACGCCATGGCGAATAAACTGGTCGATATGGCGTTCCCCCAATTGCAATTTGAACGGCCACAAGATAACAAGGGAGTTTTAATAGTTGGCAATTATGGTACCGGTAAAAGCCACTTAATGTCTGTCATTTCTGCAATTGCGGAAAGGGCTGAGCTAAAAGATCAACTGACCAATGAAAAGGTAAAGGATGCATCAGGAAGTTTTGCGGGCAAGTTCAAAGTTGTCCGTGTAGAAATTGGCAGTGTGACCAGAGGTTTACGAGAAATCTTGCTAGATGAACTCCAGTCCGCTCTCAATACTTGGGGTGTATCTTTTATATTTCCTTCAGCTGACCAAGTAAACAATAATAAAACAGTCATTATTCAAGCAGTTGCTGCATTTCAGGAAAAATATCCCGGGATGGGAATTCTGTTGGTTGTAGATGAATTGTTGGATTATCTGCGCACCCGCGAACAGCGCGCTTTAATACTCGACTTGGGGTTCTTAAGAGAATTAGGTGAAGTGGCCGCATCCTGTCCTTTCCGGTTTATGGGAGGCTTACAAGAGACTTTGTTTGAAAATCCACGATTTAGTTTTGTGGCAGAACAGCTACGCCGTGTTAAAGATCGTTTTGAGCAAATCAATATTGCCCGCGAAGATATTACTTTCGTTGTTTCTCAGCGCTTACTCAAAAAGACAGATGCACAGAAAGCCAAGATTACTAACTATTTACGGAAATTTGCGCCCCTATACAAATCTATGGCTGATCGTTTAGATGAATATGTGGACCTCTTCCCTATTCATCCAGTTTATGTAGAAACGTTTGAAAATTTGGCTATTGCTGAAAAACGTCAGGTATTAAAAACATTTAGTACTGCAATTCGATCCGTTTTGGATCAAGAGGTTCCACCTGACCAGCCTGGATTGATTTCTTATGATCAATATTGGAAATTGATCCAAGATGATCCCAGCTTACGCAGCATTGATGATATCTCTCGCGTGATTCAAAAAAGCAATATTCTGGAGGGATTGATCCAAAATGCCTATACCCGTCCCAACCTTAAGGAGATGGCAATCCGAATCATTCGGGCGTTGAGTGTGCAACGGCTGGCCACGAGCGATGTGTTTGTGCCTCTTGGTGTGACAGCAGAAAGTCTACGAGACGGTTTGTGCCTTTTCCAACGCTTGCCGGCGGAGACAAATAATGCGGACTTCTTGTTGGATCAGGTCCAGGTTGCATTGAAAGAAATGATGAAGACCGTTCAAGGTCAATTCTTATCCTATAATTCCGAAAATGGTCAATATTACCTGGACTTGAAAAAGGCAGTAGATTTTGATCAAAAAATCCATGAACGCGGCGACTTTATGGATAAGTCAGACCTTAACACCTATTTTTATGATGCCTTGCGTCAAGCACTCAATCTAAGCGACTCTACATATCTCACAGGATACAGTATCTGGTTCTATGAATTGCCATGGGCAAACCATAAAGCAACCCGTCCTGGTTATTTATTCTTCGGACCACCGGATGAACGAACTACAGCTCAACCGCCGCGAGATTTCTATATTTATTTCCTCCCGCCATTCCCGAATCGATCCTTCAATGACCAAAAGTTGCCAGATGAAGTACTCTTCTATCTTACCGGTTTGGACCATGAATTTGAAGAGAAAATTCGCCTATATGCAGGCGCGCGATCTATGGCGAATGAATCTACCGAATATCGAACAGAATACGCCAACAAAGCTGAAACCAATTTTCGCTATTTGATGCGCTGGCTGCAAGACCATTTAGTGGAGAAGCTGCACATCATTTATCAAGGTGTGGATGAACCTATTCAATCCGTCCTAACACGTATGCATAGCACTGCCAGTCAGAATGTTGAGGAATTTATCCGCCTGGTTTCCTCACACTTGTTCTCGCCTGAATTTGAGGACCGATACCCTGATTATCCAAAGTTCTCTAGATTGAGCCAACCTGTGACCGAAACCGCACGCGCCAACAGTGCCATGGAAGCGATTCGCCGTCTATGCGGGCGTACTTCCAACTTGGGTTCAGGTGTCTTGGAAGGATTAGGTATCCTGGATGAACAAGGCAACATCCGGCCTTATGACTCTCACTACACAGGACATTTCCTAAAGCTACTCAACGACAAACCTGAGGGTCAGGTGATCAATCGCGGTGAAGTGATTGATCAGGTTGCTGGCGGAATCCAACCAGTGGAAAAAGATATCAAATATAACCTTGAGCCGGAGTGGATCTCTGTAATTTTGTCCGCTTTAGTGTATAACGGCGATATTGTTCTTAGCCTGGACGGCCGCGAAGAATTGGATGCCGGCTCATTGGAACGCGCCTTAACCCGCTCAATGACCGATATCATCAACTTCCGGTTCTACAAACGCCCACGTACATTACCCATCAACCTATGGAGCATGATTTTCGAAGGATTAGGATTACAGCCCGGCCTGGTACGGGATGAAAATACACGAGAAAATGCAGTAACTGAATTACAGCGGCTGGTACATGCAGAATTAGAAATGGTCGTACAACTGCAAAACCGGTTGGAACAGGGTGCGCAACTATGGAACACACCGATCTTCACCGATCGATTAACCTTTGTTGTGGAACAGGGTACTGTGGTAGGCAGCGATGCTCCAGATTTTTCTCTATCCAGCATGGATCTTTTACCCGGCCTACGCGGATATAAACAATTTTTGGAAGAATTGAATAAATACACCACTGTCGGAAAATTGCGAAATCTGCGCTATACCCCTGGGCAAATTCAGGAAAATTTGGAGTACCGGCTCACCGTTCAACGTGCGCGCCAACTTTTAGATGCAGTCAATCAAATCCAACCTTACACCACGTACCTGGCTGAAGCCCAGGCAAATTTACCAGAAGATCACGAATGGACCCAACATGCCCGTCAAGTTCAGAAAAACACACTGGACTCTATCCGGCGGTTTGGGAAGGGCAACGCAGCTTTTGATCAACAGGCTGTTCTGCGCGAATTGACAAAGCTAAAACAGGACTATATCAAGATTTACAGTGACCTGCACCGCAAATCTGTGCTCACAGCCAGCGGAGACGATTTGCGCCAGCGCCTCTATCGGGATGCGCGTTTTGATTCCATGCGTGCTCTATCCGCCATTGAGTTGTTGACGCGAAGTGGTGATTTTGAATTCTGGAAGCAGCAGCTCACCGGGTTGGTCTCGTGCCGCGAGTTCCACGAAGGTGTGTTGACTGATTCACCCACCTGTCCCTACTGTCATCTGCGTCCAGCGCAACTACGCACGGCAGTCCATTCAGATGCCCTGGTGCACCTGCTGGACGACAAGTTGAGCGACCTGCTTAAGAATTGGCGCAAAGCGCTTCGCGACAACCTGAACAGTAATATCGCCCAACACAGCTTGGAAGCCATGTCGCCAGCTGAACGCAAACCGGTGGATGATTTCTTGCAGCAAGGCGATGACGCAGAAAACCTGCCGGTGAACTTTGTTCCGTCAGCTATCCAGGCTTTACGTGGGATACAAGCGGTAACTTTACCGGTTGATTTGCTGATGCAAGCATTAAAAGCCGGGGGGCTGCCATGCACGCGTGAAGAATTGCAAAATCGTTTCAAACAATTTTTGGACCAGCAAATGCGTGGCCATGATGCTGGCAATACTCGCCTGACACTGGACCAATAATTGATGCCGGATTTAATGCATTTCGCCTTCATTGATGAATCAGGAACGGTTGGCATTCCTGGGGGCACCCATTTTTTGGTTGTGGCTCTCTTAAGTACAGGTCAACCCCGAGAAATCGAATTGCCCATTCGTCATGCTATGAAGAAATACGGCCCAAGTTTAAGCCGTGGTGAGATAAAAGCTGCGAACTTCGAAGAAAAAGCAATTACCCGTTTACTAACTGAAATCGCCAAAGAGAATGTATCGATTTTTGCAACTATTGTAGATCAAAGCGTGATTGTTAAACCGCCCGCAGAAATGGAAGAAATATACCGCCGAGCGGTTTCAAAAACGGTATATAAGCTGGTTGAGCAGTGCCCACGGGTGAATATTTGTTTGGATCGTCGCTATACCAATGAACGCCATCGTTTTGAACTCGAATCAAAAATTCGAGAATCCATCCAGGATCTACCTCAAAAAGTGGTCATGATCCAGCAAGAAAATTCCATCAGCCGCAAGGAATTGCAGGCAGTAGATGCTGTTGCATGGGCTTTTTTTCAGAAGTATGAACGCGACAATGCCAGTTTTTATGAATTGATCTCTTCAAAAATCATTGCTGAGGAAATAATTCAGGAAAGGGATTGGACAAAGTGACCATTAAAGAAAAATCCCCCGCATTGGGGGATCTCACGAGCGGCTCACCCTGGGCCTTGATTTCAATATTTCCCGCCGCATTCCAACGGAGGCTAGGACACTCTACGAGTGGCCGGGGTCACCAGGCTTTACGATACCGCTCTGACATTATTATATAACGTTATATGAAAAAGTTCAAACCCCAATTCCGAAGAAATGGTTCTTGCTGAAAGGAGACTGCCCCATGATAACACTCAATTGGGAAGAAATCAAAAATCTTGCAGACCGAAAGACCACTCTGCTGACAAAAACTAGAGTACCTTTTCAGGTTGTCGCAGCGTCCGAAGAAACAATAACCGTGCGCGTTCGTTCCGGAGAGGAGCACACCATCAGCCGCGTAAACCTGGAAAAAGCTGTTCACATACTCCAGGCAGGTGTGGCAATCAACGGTCCGAAGGACTACCGCGACCAGGTTGCTGATGACCGACCGGCCTATGCCTGGGCGATTTTGCATGAATTAGGATATTTGAAATAGCGATGGAATTAATGAAGGATCTCAATAATCGATAAGGTGAATCTATGACCGAACATCAACCCGAACTGATTCCCCAAACAAACTCAACCGAGACACCTGAAGAGCAGGCAAAACGCGACGAATACCGCCGCAGGCTGGTCGAGTACCTCAAAGATCCCACCTTCCGGGCCACCGAGGGCTTCCCGATTGGTACGGATGAGGACATTCTGGCGCTGTCGGACCCGCCCTATTACACCGCCTGCCCCAATCCCTTCCTGCCGGAGATCATCGATCAGTGGCAGCAGGAGCGGGAGGAGATCCGGCAGAAACTCGGGTTGAAGGAAGAAAAATACCAGCGTGAACCTTTTGCTGCGGATGTCTCTGAAGGCAAGAATGACCCGATCTACAACGCCCATTCCTACCACACCAAGGTACCGCATAAAGCCATCATGCGTTACATTCTCCATTACACCGACCCAGGCGATATCGTTTTTGACGGTTTTTGCGGCACGGGCATGACCGGTGTGGCAGCGCAGTTGTGCGGAAATAAGAAAGAAGTCGAATCGCTTGGCTACCGTGTGGATAACCAAGGTGTGGTTTGGGAGGGGGAAAAAGCCATTTCGCGCCTGGGAGCGCGCAAGGCAGTGTTGAACGACCTTTCGCCGGCTGCCACCTTTATTGCCTACAATTACAACACCCCGGTGGATGCTGCCGCCTTCGAGCGCGAAGCCAGACAAATTTTGCGTGAGGTGGAGCAGGAATGCGGATGGATGTACGAGACCTGGCATCCAAATTGCGATGACCCCAATAGAGTAAAAGGCAGGATTAACTACACCATCTGGTCGGATGTTTTCGTTTGCCCAAACTGCGGTAAGGAAATTGTTTTTTGGGACATTGCTATAGATCAGGTAAATGAAGAGATACACGACACGTGGAATTGCCCAGGTTGCGAAACTTTATTAGCCAAAAGTTCCAAAAGGGATAGTAGTGCACTTAAGGCAGAGCGTGGCCAGGAAACACGTTTTGACCGCGAGCTCAAGCAAACCATTCGCCAAATTAAACAAGTACCCGTATTAATCAACTACAGTATTGGTAAAAAACGTTTTGAAAAAAAACCAGATTTGTTTGACCTAGAGCTAATTAACAAAATTGAAGATAGTGAAATCTCATATTCAATTCCTAAGGATCGAATGCCTGAAGGATCGGAAAGCAGAAGAAATGACGCTATAGGTTTGACTCACGTTCATCATTATTATACTCGTCGCAATTTGTTGACCATAAGTATATTTATTGGTTGTGTAAAGAAATATCAAAACCTACTCCATCTTCGTGATGCTGAAATATGGGCTTCTACCGGTGTGACAGAAGGAAGTTCAAAATTGAATCGCGAAAGAATTTCAGGGTTACCTAGCAAACTATCTGGCACCCTATATGTTGGGTCGACAATAAGGGAAACAAACGCTTTCACTTTTTTACAAAGAAAACTTGGAAAGCTTTTTGATGAACGAATTAGGAAAATTGAGAATAATCCAATAATTCTCACAACTCAATCGAGTTCTGAAAATCATTCTAAGAGTAATTATCTAGATTATATTTTTGTTGATCCGCCTTTTGGCGGGAATCTTATGTACTCAGAATTAAACTTTCTTTGGGAAGCCTGGCTTCGTGTGTTTACCAATAACCGCTCAGAAGCCATTATGAGCAAAGAGCAGCATAAAGGATTGGTAGAATATCAGGGTTTGATTCAAAAATGTTTCGATGAATTCTTACGAGTATTAAAGCCCGGGCGCTGGATGACGATTGAATTTCATAATTCACAAAACTCGGTATGGAATGCCATCCAGGAGGCTTTGCAGCGTGCTGGGTTTGTGATTGCCGATGTACGTGTCTTGGATAAACAGCAAGAAACCTTCAAACAAGCCAACACAACCGCAGCGGTCAAACAGGATTTGATCATCTCCGCCTACAAACCCAATGGTAATTTGGAAGAAAACTTCCGATTAAAAGCCGGAACAGAGGACGGCGCATGGGAATTTGTGCGCTACCACCTGGGCAAGTTGCCAGTGGTCAACGGATCTAATGGCACAGCCATTATCAACGCGGAACGCCAGGCTTTCCTGTTGTTTGATCGCATGGTGGCCTTCCACATCCAGCGCGGGGTGATGGTGCCGCTCTCTTCCCCTGAATTCTACGCCGGGCTGGAGCAACGCTTTACCCGCCGCGACGGTATGTTTTTCCTACCTGACCAAGTAGCCGAGTACGACCGCACAATGCTCAATGCGAAAAAACCAGTACAACTCACCCTGTTCGTCAATGATGAAAAGACAGCCATCACCTGGCTACGTCAGCAGCTTGACCCAGATTCAGGCGGCGAACCAAAGACCCAGGGCGACCTGACCAATGATTTCAACCGTGTGATGAACCGTGCCAAACACGAGCAGCCGCTGGAGCTGATCGAGCTCCTGAAGCAAAACTTCCTGCAAGACGCGGAAGGCAAGTGGTATGTTCCGGATCACAACAAAGCCACTGACCTGGAAAAAGTACGTCAGCGCGCCTTGCTGAAGGAATTCAAGGAATATACCGAGAGCAGTGGTCGACTGAAAGTATTCCGCAGTGAAGCGGTGCGTGCTGGCTTTGCCGATTGCTTCAAGCGTCAGGACTACGAAACCATCGTCACGGTGGCCGAACGGTTACCTGAAGACGTGTTGCGCGAAGATCCCGATCTTCTGATGTACTATGACAGCGCGTTGTTGAGGAAGAAGTAGGAAATGAAAGGGGATGAGGAATGAAAAAAATCAAAGGGCTCCTTTCTTGGTTAGGGCAGAGAAGCGTTATTGTCATTTCTATCCTGATCATCGGAGTAGGAATTCTACTGATCTGGCTAATCTCGACTGGCACATCCTCTAAAGAGAATATCGCGATCGGCATCGCCTCAATTTCGGCTTTTCTAGCAGCGATAAGTGCGATTGCTAATCTATTATCTGCCGTTGAAGCCCAGAAACAACGCGAGAACAATGAACGTCCTTACATCCAAGGTTTTTTTGATTCTGGCAATAGCGGTGTGATCTATTTCACCATCCAAAACTTTGGCAATTCACCTGCCGTAGATGTAACGGTCAAGTTTGGTAATGCGCCTCTTGATTATGCGAAAAGACCTTTAGGAGAGGTCTCACTGTTTTCAAAACCGATTAGTTTCATTGTTCCCGGCCAGATTTATCGCCAATTAGTCAATAATGGTTTCACAATACTTGCAGAAGGTAAACCTACCAAATTCGATTACACAATTTCTTATTACTCGGTAAGTCATCAAAAGTTTTCAGAAAGTATTGAAACTGACTTATCTTATCTCAAACAGGCAACAGTCCCAGGAAAGAGCATCGAGGAACATTTATCCTCGATCCATAATGATCTTGATGCATTTGTGAAAGAATTTAAAAGTGTGAAAGGTTTTAATTCTCTTCTGGTGGAATCTCCCGATGAAGAATCTTTGAGAATACAACGAACACTAATAGAAGAAAAGGATCGGCCTTTTTTTCAACAAAGCCTTATAAAAGTTTTGAAAAAGTTTTTAAAAAGGATGGGGGCTTAATGTAACACATTGGTTTTCCTAAGGTAAGCTGAATGATAAACATGACCAGTTAATGTATTTTTCAGCTAATTTTTATTCAAGAGATAATGCGAGGAAAGATGAGAAATATCAATGGAAAAATAAACGGAGATTTAAGTCTCAATGATGATGCTGAAATTCATGGAATGGTAACTGGAACGATTACGGTCTTATCAGGTGTTTCACTTTTTCTACATGGATTATGTGGAAAAAACCTAATCGTTGAAAAAAATGCCAAAGCTATTGTTCACGGCATGGTATCAGGGAACATAGAAAACAGAGGTGGCAATTTAGAGGTGTATGGATTAGTAGTGGGTCGTGTGCTAGAAATTTCTGGCATCACGTTGATTGATAAAAATGCATTAATCCAAAACAAATAAATTAATGATAGCTTCCCTTAGAAATTACTTTCCTTCTCATATCCATCCCCTCACCCTGGTAAGCGATCCTGACCGCTTGATGGCAGGTGAAACGCTGATGGCAGAACTTACCCAGCGTGGGTTTCAGGTCATCCAGGAAACTGACCCGGCGCTCTTGCGCCATCGTATGGAAGAAGCACGACCCTTTACAACAGATCACCCAATCATCTTGACCACCACAGGCCAACTGGAAGACCTGCCGTACGATCTTTATCAAGGCGCGTATCGTATCAACCTTTCTTTGCACCAGTATTTCCCTAACCTGGCGTATCCGGTGCTGCAAATGCTTAGCCCTGATCAAATTGAAATACTTGAATCACGCCTGCAGCCGGTCCAACCATTGAGCCGGCAAAAAACCATTAACTATCTTTTACAAGAGGTTTTCAACGCTGATCCTGGTTCGCTTTCTCAACCATCCTCTTTGATTGCCTGGATAAATGACTATCATCACCGACAATCACCTCTCCCAGAACTTTTACGAACCAACCTGGTAGAGCGGGTAAGGGAAATTCCTGAATATCGGGAATGGAATATCGATCTTCTCATCAGGGATTCTCATACTTTCCAGGATTTTGTCCAACATCAGTGGCAGCTATCCATTGACCAATCTCTTTCAGGTAAACAGATCAAAGAAACTCCAGCTGGTTATTTCATTCCTTTCTCTCGTGATCCACAATTGCAAGATTTAGTACCCAGTCTTGTTCGACAGGGAACCCTCCAGCCAGTAAAAATAAATAACCAAAAAGAATTGCCAAGATGGGCTCAACCCGGCATCACCATGATAGATGTTCGCCTTCAACGGCTGAAGACATTGTTGGAAAATATTGAGAACCAATTGACAGTCATGAAAGTTGATCAAATAGGTTGGAATACCTGGCAGAATTTTGCCCAGGATTGGGCTGAGACTTGCAGCCTCATGGCTCAAGCGGGTCTTGTGATTCAACCGCACCAAAAAACAACTTTCCAGAACTCTATTTCAAACGCTGATCTTTTATTCACAAACTGGCTTCAGAAAAACTATACTGCGCTGGGTGTACAGCGTTTGCCCGCTCCTCACCATGTGAACCACATTCCGCACTATTTGGCTTATCTTCACAATCTCGGAAATCTGAGCAAAGTAGTGCTCCTTGTCATGGATTGTCTTTCATTGGCTGATTGGCGGGTGATTTCTCCTGTTTGGACCAAACGGCATGCCGATTGGAGGATCAAGACAGAAACCCTGCTTGCCCAAATTCCAACCATCACATCTATTTCGAGATACGCCTTGATATCTGGTCTCCGTCCCGCTGATTTTGCTGGAGAAATTGAACATAATGTTCCCGAGTCCCGTGCCTGGGAACTCTTCTGGTCCCGCGAAGGTTTCAGTGAGGATACATGCAAGCTGCTTCCCCTTTATTATGATCGACAGATCGACCAACAACCAGAGCTACAAGATCCCAGGGTGAATTTTTGGTGCTTAATTGATGATACTTTGGATAAATTAGCCCATAATGCCACACTCGGCGCAGCGGATCAGCAATCTTCACTGCGATTATGGCTGGATCCTGCGCATGAGCAAAATTCTTTAGTTATAGAAAGTCAACTTGATTGGTATTTAGATCACGATTTCTCCGTATTTATTGCCAGCGATCATGGGCATGTTGAAGCAACTGGCTTCGGTCAGTCATCGGAAGGCTTGCTAGCACAAACACGTGGAAAACGCGCTCGAATTTATTTGGATCGACTGGCTGCTATGAGAGTTCAAGACGCCTTTGCAAGCACTATTTTGTGGGATAATGATGGCCTTTTACTGGAACAGATGTCAGCGTTAATGCCGGCAAAGCGCGAGGCGTTTGCGACTGCCGGGGAGGTAGTTGTAACCCACGGTGGTATTTCCATTGATGAAGTAATTGTTCCATTTATTCAAATTACAAAAGAGAGAAAATAATGGATAAAGGTATTGGATTTAGCCGCACGATATTACTGGATTGGTTGGATGTGACCGCATCTTTGGTTGTTCAAAAGATGGACCCTTTAGGGATCCGACAACGTTTAGCAAACACAATTTCAGGAACCGTTACCGGCATTGATGCCCAGCGAAAAACCATTGATGTCCTTTCAGCAATTTGGGTAAAAACTGGGAAGACAGCACCTCGCATCCATCAGGAAGCGCTTGCGTTGTTTCCAACTTTATCGTCATCAGGTGAACGCCTCTGGCTCCATTATGGATTGACCCTGGTTTGCTATCCTTTCTTCAGGAAATGTGTAGCCGCCATTGGTCAGATCAGCCGTACTGAAGAAATCATTACCCGGAAAATGATCAAAGACAGAATTGCAGGCGAATATGGTCACTTAGGGGCGTTGGATCGATCTGTTGAGCGCATCATTGCATCTCTGACAAATTGGGGGATATTGGCACATACAGAACAAAAACAAAATTATCGAATCCTTCTGCACAATTTTGCTTCCTCCGAAAATCTACAAAGCTGGCTATTATCTTGTGCTCTTCAAGCACATCCATCCGATGCCATCCCCTTTGATGACCTAGTACATTTACCCGAGCTCTATCCATTCAGAATCACTATCGGGGTGGATTGTCTACGAAGGGATAGACGATTTGAGGTCCAACGACAGGGCGGCGGGTTGGATATGGTAAAAATAGCCGAAACTGAAAAATAAAGGGGGAGATAAAATGTCAAATTCATTAATTGTGAGCTTAGCATCCTAAAGGTTAATAGCGACTCAAATGGGTGCTTGTGAACAGGGCCAAATGCGTTTCGAGTTTCCCGGCGCATTTGAAAACGGTTTTTTGAAGGTGTAAGGTGTAGGTAGTTGCAGGAGAAGTAATTCATCTTCTATCTACCAGTTATTAGGTGCTAGTGTACACACAGTGACTTGTGGAGTAAAGCCTTAAGGAGAACCATACTTGTGTTTATTCTACCGGGATAAACAACCAGACCCACAGGACGAGTAATAATCGCAAATTGAGAATAATTACGCCGTAATTCAAAAAAGGATGAAACATGAATGCTAAAGCGTGGGGAATTGAATTTGTCAATGCCTTAAATAATAACAATTGGGATGAAACTATCAGAATAAAGAACGAATCGGTACCCGATAAAATCTACAAGTATTTTCCATTATATGACGACACTCATTCAAAATTTTCCGAAGAAAATAAGCTCAGATTGAATAGTCTGGAAAACCAAAATATATGGACATCCACACCTAAGAAATTAAATGACCCATTTGAATTAAAAGCGTTGACCCTAGACCTAAAACGTATTGAAAAAGCCGGTTGGGATGTCAAATTATGCGAGAAAATAATCAACCAGCTTTCAAGAAATATATTGGTCTGTTGCTTTAGCAATGGAATTCGAAAAAGAATTCCTTTATGGGCCCATTACGCTAATAATCACCAAGGATTTTGCATTGAGTATGGAATATCTGATAAGAATCAAATCTTTCCGGTTCGTTATTCTAATCAAAGATTAATCTCGGCAACAATTGTCACCAAGTTGTGTCAGGCTTTTTTAGATGGTTATGAGCAGAGAAAAGAACCTGGTTCGGATTTTTGGCATTATTACCGAATTTTATTTCTCACTTTTTGCACGAAAAGTTCAGAATGGAAATATGAACATGAATACAGGGTTTTCGATTTTAACGATGAAGAAGAGAAACCCGGGAAAACAGTACCTTTGTCATCAACTGGCTTACATGTCAAAAAAATATTTATAGGCATGAATTGTGCTGCTGAATACGTGAAAGAATTAGTCAGAATCGGAAAATTGCTAAATTGTCCAGTTTATAAAATGGGAATCGTTGAAAATTCCGTGTACTATTCAATGAGGCCTAGAAAAATATGAAATTAGGGGAGCAAAACAAAAAAATCCTTCCTGACCACTTTCAGCTAGGCTTCAATGAAAGGCGCTATTCGAATAAAAACAGCACCTCGATTGCCAGTCCATGGACCATACCATATCAAATGAGTATTGAGGTCAGGGAGTATCATCCCTGGCGATTGGGTGATATTCTCAAAACTATCAAGGACCATCCAACAGAGAACGATGTGTCACTCCGTTGACCCGTTCCCCCTTAAGACTCTAGGGGATCAAAGTGGATGGAACAGAGTGCACTCCGTTCCAATGGATCAAGATAGTTTTTCCTTGCACAAAAAAATATGCCGATTTATTTGTGCAAATATTTCCAGTCTCTCATCTGCTAGATTCTCCATTTGACCTATGTATGGTGGTGCAATTTATGCCCATTTAGAGTCAAGTTTTCGGGATAGAGAGGTCATTCCAGGTCAAATGGTATTTCCATATCCCTTTATGGTAAAAGGCGCTTCAGCGCTCTTCCTGTTCAATCAACATCTGCGGTAAGGTCTGCGTCAACGTCTGCGGCGTGTCAACAAGGCGTCTGCGGCACGTCAGCGAGGACGCAGACCCATATTTTTTGTCGAATATTTTATTCAGTCTTTTCTAGACTTTGAAACCATCAACCAAACAATAGGATACGTCATCCGGATTTTCAGGTCACTTAACCTTCAGGTCAGTTAACCTAAATTTCAGAGGTCATGCAATAATCCTCTATTGCTGGACGATCCTTCACTTTCACTGTATGATTAACTTGTAGTAAATCGAATTTTGTGAGTAGTCCGTGAAACTCGATCAATCCCGATTGGAATATTACGTCACTCCCGAACAGGCCGCCAAACAGCTTGGGTTGGATTTGGATTCCATTTATCAATTGGCAGATGAGGGAAAACTTCAGGCAGCCGTGATGACGGATAGAAGTATTGGTATCAGCCAAATCAGCGTCAACAATCTGCTACCCAAGGAAGCCTTACCTGAGTACCAGCTCAACGCAGGCCTTAAAGGCGTTCCGATCAGCATCAATGAAGCCGGTCGGAAATACATGCTCAACACTTCTACCCTCACGCGCTGGATGCAGCGCGGTCTAATCCACCAATTGGGAAAAGAGGGTCGAAAGACACTGCTGGATGAAGCGGATGTGGCTTACTGCACCAGAGTCTATCGCCAAAACAGCGGCCAGGGCAAATGGGCATTTGATGATTCGGGACGTCCATATAAAAAGTAATCTCCAAAATGTTTGCTACATGATATTGATTAACATGGAGTAATATGCTACAATAAATTCAACCGATGAGGTTGATTTTTTTACCTCAATTTACTCCAAGTTAACTTATATCTTGTAGAATTAAAGGAGATTTCATGATAGAAACAATGAATTTTGGACTTGATCTGGGAATGGGAGCGCTCAAGCTGCACGGGAATCAGCAGAGCATTCAATTGATCTCTCAGGTCGCGGTCAATAATGGCCCGCTGGTAGGGCGTATGTTGGGGTTGGGCAGTTCCCGCCTGCCGCTGCGAATCGCTTTGCCGTCGGGAAATACGTTTTTTGTTGATAGCGGCGCACACGACAGTGGACGGCCAGTAGAAAACCTGAGCATGGATCGTTTTGCCGGTTCGCCGGAGATGCTGGCACTATTCTATGGGGCATTCACCCGCTTGATCCTGTGATCAGGGAATATTTCTCAGCCTGTCAGCATCACCTGTGGTTTGCCATTGGATACCCTCTCCGGAGAGGAAGCACGAACCACGGTGGAGAGCATTCAGCGCTGGATGAAGGCTGATCACATCTGGAAAGCCAATGACCAGGAACATCACCTGAATGTGACCGAGGTTCGGGTTACTTCTCAGCCAGCTGGTGCACTGTTTGATTATGTGCTGGATGATGAAGCCAAGATCGTTCCTGAGCGACGCAGCGCATACACCCAGGAGGTCGGGATTGTATCCATCGGCATGAACACGACCGAATTGCTGGTGGTGCGCGAAAAAGTTCCTGTTCAACGCTTTACGGGTGCTTCAACCACTGGTGTACGCCGGCTTTTAGAGCTAGTCAACGGTCAGCAGCTTTACTCCCTGGGTGAATTGGACACGCTCCTGCGCGCCAATAAGCTCGACATTTCGCAGGCACTACCAATCTGGGAGCGTGAGGTCACTGGAGAGATTGAAAAGCGGTGGGGCAAAGCCTGGCGGCGTTTCACAGCCGTCATCCTGGTAGGCGGTGGGGCGATCCTACTCAAGAACTCATTGCCTTATTTCTTCAACGGCAAAGGTATCCTGGCGGACGATCCCGTTCAATCGATTGCGAGGGGTTTATGGAAACTATCGCTATTTCAGAACCACAATCGAAAAAACTAAACGTGGGTTCAAAGCGCGGTCGCCCAAAGCTGGATTGCAAGGTTTATCAGATTCGTTTTACGCTGAGTCTGCGAGAAGGGGAGGATGATGATCTGCTCTTCTTCTTTTCCGATATTCCCGAACGGAGGCGAGCTGCAGCCTTGAAAGCCGCTTTACGGGCTGGGGGTGTTTCACGAAAAACCGAATCCGTTACAGTCACGGATGATCTTGATTTGACCATTCAGGGTCTGGTTTTTGGCTAATCAATTTTCTGGAGGAAGGTATGTTTCTGTTGAAGGGATTTCATTTAGTCTTCAAGATTTTCAAAAACGCTTTGCTTCTGATGGTGATGGCAACCATTCTGTTTATCGCTTACCGGGGCAATCAGCCGATAAGCGTTCCTCAGGCACCACAGGGTATGACCTATTTCGAATTCATGGCAGATCGGATCGATGCTGCGAAAACGGTCAAAACGTCTCAATGCGGATGGGGAATGATGCTGTCACTGGCTGCGCTTGGGCCAATCTATTCAGTAGTGTACACAACGGTTGCGGTCAATCCAGATAGTGCATTGGCCAAGGGAACCGCTCCGGACCCGGATATTGCGCGGGATGTTACCGGCGCAGCCTGGTATGAAATCCCGGATATCTGGTGGAAAACGGTTGAGCGATTATCCTGGACGATGCTGGGTGAACCTGCCGCGTATGGTTGTCAGTTCCGGCCTGTCCAAATCGCTGAACATACGAATTAACCTGACCACCTTGGATCATGCCTGATTTATTTGTAGAATAAAAATGTAATCGTTTCGGGTCGCTGATCTCCTTGGACATCCATCAAATCGTAGGAGCGGCCGCATAACAAAGTTAATTGTTATGCCGGTCGCTTTTCGTTTTCTCAGATGACCTTTGTGTTGTTGTATGGAGAAATTATTAAACCAATTGGAGACTTTGATGCCAGATCCCATTCCGCCCAGAAATATTGATGCCGAACAGGCCTTGCTCGGTTCGATCATGATTGCACCGTATTTATTTGAGGATTTGGTCACCATCGTGAAAGCGGAATATTTTTATCGCAACTCACACCGCTGGATTTGGGAAGCAATGAATCACCTGTTGGAATCTGAGCAACAGATCGATCATGTCACTTTGTGTAATGCTTTGAATACCAGCGGAAAACTAAAGGAAATAGGTGGGCCGGCGTACATCACAGGGCTGCTCAATGCAACTCCGACTTCCATGCACTCCGAGTCTTACGCGAAGATCGTGCGTGAAAAAGCATTTATGCGAAAAGCGTTGGAGGTCGCTACACACCTTGCGCAAAATGCTATTCAAGATAAACCGCTTTCTGAAGCTCTGCAGCAGATGGAAGAATTCTTTGTCAGCTCATCTGCCTTGTCGGGTGTCACGGAGCGAATGGTTATGACCGCAGAGAAATTGTGTTTGTCGGAGATGGGTGAACTGACCTGGATTCTCAAAGACTGGATTATGGCCGGGGGGATCAACTTGATCGCCGGTATGCCGGCAGCCGGAAAGAGTTTTCTCGCTCTGGACCTGGCAATTGGCATGGCTTCTTCTGGACTGGCGTGGGATAACCGATCGGTAACCCAGGGCAAAGTGCTGTATCACTTCCTGGATGGCAGCTACCGGGGTATGCGCTCACGCGTTCTCAAATTGTGCCACGCGCGGGGCATTCAACCGCCAGCGAACCTCATTTTCGACTTTTCTCCGCTTAACCTGAAAGTCACTTCCGAAGTACTGGCATTGCGTCAACGCATTCATCGATTGGATGCCTCTGTCGTCATTTTTGATGTCATGGCCAAATTTATGCCTGGTGCAGATGAAAATTCAGTCGCAGAAATTTCCCCGATGATGAACACCCTGCGGGAAATTGCCAACCAGACCGGTACGACTTTCATTCTGATTCATCACCTCAATAAGGGTGGAAATCCCGATCTTTCCTATCGCGTTCGGGGCTCATCCGATATTTTGGGGTCTGTCGATACCGCCATTGTGGTTACCCACGAAAACCAGCATTCGGCACACTCGATGCGAACGATCATTCCACAAAAGGTGCGTGAATCCCTGCCACCCGCGCAGTTGCAGTTCCAAATTGAATCGACCGAAGAGAGCATCGCTCTTCGATTTTCTGAAGCGAATGCTTCTGAACTGCTGCGCGCTCCTGGTCAGGCGGAATTGATCTTTGCAGATGTCCTGGAATATCTACAGAGTGTACCGGCGCAGGAATTCAAGAAGAACGAGCTCATCTCAGCCCTGCAAATTAGCAGCAGTACCAGGACGATCGACCGAGCATTTTCAAAACTCAATATTGATCCTCGTATCAGAGTTACAAAACGAGGATCTTTCAACACCTATCAATGGGAAGAGGATACGCCAGCCACGCCATTCCCTTAAGGGGTTGGCATGGCTGGCGTATGTTTGTTTCATGCAAAGTTTACAAATACAAAGGAGAAGAATGTCAGAAAACCAAAATAGCTCAAATTGCCGGATTTCCAGGAATGTCCTGATCAAAGCCCCCGGTTTGCTGCCCATGCTTTACACACCGCGGGAAATCGCTGAAGACCTGAACGTTCCTGAAACCACCTTGCGAGATTGGCTCAACCATGGCGCGCCACACAGCCGGGACGAATCCAATCATATCTGGATCGACGGCAAGCAATTTGCCACCTGGGTTGATAACCAACGGAACGTTAGAAAGAAACCAACCCATCCGCTTCAAACAGGGGAAGGCTTTTGCATGCGTTGCAATACGATCGTCAAAATTCAAAATGGGGAAATTCACCCTGTCAAAGGCCGCCTGAGCCATCTGAAAGGCAAATGCCCCAACTGCGGCGGGATTGTCAATCGCGGGATTTGGAATGCTGGATCGGCAGAACTATCTCAAGGTTAAGTTGTTCCTGAAATTTTCACGAGATGTTCATGGGCGTTCTTCGCTTCAGATCTCTAACGATTTCGAGCATCTTAAAACGCTGCTTCTCTGGGCTGGCTCACAACCGCTCAGTTCAGCGCCCGCTTTCAACACCAGTCTCCCTGATTTCCTTTTTCAGAAAGTCGATAAAGGATTGGATCAGGCAGAATTACAGAACATTTTGAATACCAACCAGCGTTTTTTCTTGTGGACGAAAGCCATGTTCCCGGATGAGTTTAAAAATATCCATCTGAGCTGGATTATAAAAATTTCAGCAATCACGGAAGGAAAGGAGGTGATTATTTGAAAAAACGACCGATTATCATTACCGCGACCAACGCTATCACAATCCCTAAAAAGGTTCGTAACCTGTTGGATTTACAACCTGGTGACTGCCTGGATTATGAAGTCATGGCAAATGGTTCAATCATTTTGGTGCGCAAGGAATGCTGCGATTCGCCGTCGCTCCGTCCAACATGCAAACTTCCCTGCCAGACCCAAAAACGCAAATAACCTGAATGGCTGGAGGAAAGGTTTGCCGAATCCTTTCCTCCAGCTCTTACATAAAGAGCAAATGATCGTTTTTAGAACCTCAAGTTATCAACTGGGCTGGCTTTCCGATGCACTCGTTCAATGTCCATCTCAGCGATTTGAGCATAATGACGGACCATATCCAACGAGCTGTGACCTAACAGGGCTTGTAGGGTAAAAACATCCCCACCTGAACGGAGGTAAGTGATTGCGAAAGTATGCCGAAATTTATGTGGATGAGCCCCTTTGACACCCGCTTTATCAGCCAGGCGCACGATCAAATGGCGCAAGCTGTTGGAGTTAAACGAGTGATTGCCGCGGTTGATAAATACTGGCGCTTCTGGATCATCGCGGTCTTCGCGCTCAGCCAGGTAGCGCCATACCGCCCGACGGGTGCTCTTGCCGATGAATACTGTGCGCCCTTTGCCACCCTTTGCGCCGCCTTCATCGCCGTGCTTGATCACGATCTTACCGTTTCGCAAATCCGTTTCACCGATTTTCAGGCTGCAAAGCTCGGATGCTCGCAGACCGGTATCCAAAAGGAAGAGGATCATCGCCTCGTCCCGCTTAGCAGAGGGCCGACGAGTGACGAAGCTATGCCTGTTGATTGGATTGTATTCACGAGAGTAGATACAAGCTTTGAGCAAAGCAACCAGATCATCCTGCGTGAAAGCAGCCACAGGTGCTTCTTTGTAGCGTGGACCAGGGATACCTTCCATAGCATTCTTGATTTTAAACTCGGCAACCGCCCAACTAAAGAAAGCTTTGAAAGTAACCCAGTGGTTTCGCAGGGTTTTGGGGGAGAGTTTACGGGGCGAAGCTTCATGTGCAGGGTTCGGTTTGGCAAAAGTGTGGGGGACATACTCGGTACGCAGATAGGTCATGTAATCGAGCACGTCGGCAGAAGTGATCTTGCCAACTGGCCGATCGCCCATCTTTTCCAGCCACTTTTGCAGCACCCACTCATACGAATCGACCGTCCGTTGGCTTAAGCCTTCGGCGGTTTTGTATTTGACGAAACCGTCAATACAAAGAGAAAATAACAGGCCTGAGGGATTACGGTTCATCGAAAAATCCTCCTAAAAGTGATTTTTCGTAACCATCGACCCTCAGGCCTATCAAAAAACCGTAGCCCCAAGGACTACGGTTCTCGTTAGTAGCGGGGAGTGGATTCGAACCACTGACCTCCGGGTTATGAGCCCGACGAGCTACCTCTGCTCTACCCCGCATCAAGTCTCATTATTATACACGCTTTCCAGCACGCGTCAAGGTCGCCCCTCGTACTCCAATCCTTCGACCTTGTATTATTTAGATATTATAGGTAAAATTTATAAAATTTACCCTCCCAAGGAGCCCGCTTCCCATGTTGCCCTCTTTCCTACTCGCATTGCGCGAAGGCGTTGAAGCTGCCCTGATCCTGGGCATCGTCCTTTCCACCCTGCGCGCCTTGAATCGTACCGATCTCAGCCGCCCCGTTTGGGCAGGCGCCGGACTCGCCGGGCTGGTCAGCCTGGCCATTGCAATCGGGCTGCGCCTTTTCGACGCCACGCTGGAAGCACCCGCCGAACAAATCTTCGAGGGCGTCACCCTGCTTCTGGCCACCGCTGTGCTCACCTGGGTGCTCTTCAGGGTGAACCATCAACGCAGCGGCGTGGAACAACAGGTCCGCAATTCGCTGACCGGGCGCCGGCCGATCTTCTGGCTGGCCTTTCTGGCTGTTTTCCGCGAAGGAATCGAACTGGCCCTGTTCCTGCTGGCCGTTGGCGCCAATTCCGCTCCCTGGCAGTCCCTCAGCGGCGCGCTGCTGGGATTGGGCGCGGCCGTCCTGTTTGGATGGCTGGCCTTCCATTCTTCCAACCGCCTTTCGCTGCGAACCTTCTTCCAGGCCACGAACATTCTTCTGCTCCTGGTGGCGGCCGGGTTGGTGGCCCACAGCGTCCACGAATTCATCGAAATCGGCTGGCTTCCGGGTTTGATTTCACCGGTTTATGATTTCAACCGTATCCTCAGCGAAAATTCAGTCGTTGGCGGCCTGCTCAAGGCGCTCTTCGGTTATAACAGCAAGCCCTCTCTGGTTGAAATACTGGTTTATTCAGGATATCTGTTCATCCTCGGTATCTGGATCGGTTTCCGCCCGCGCCAGCCGCGTCTGCAATCTGCCGCCTGAATCTGATCTGCGCCGCTCTTCAGGGTTAAATAGAGCTGGCTCACACGCGAAAGCATGTGAGCCAGCTCAGACCCAAAAGGAGGAGAGAATCTATTGACTTGCGTCACTGTTCCGGCTGTACAGCCGCTTCTCTGTGCAGCCAATCGTTCCTGTTCCAGAGGAACAGGGCTATTTATACCAATCCGCGCCGGATCGATGTAGTGACCCTTCTCCTATGTTTGTCTGACAAATGTACGGGTGACTCATATGACATTATTCGTCTTATTTATGCAATAAACGGATCACCAGGTTCAAGACAACCGTCAGCACCAGGCTGATGACAATGGATGCCAGGATGGGAATGATGCAGCTTCCACCTGGAAAATCGATGTGGACTGTCCCCGGAAGCTGCCGATTGCCAAAAAAACGGCCCGCCACCCAGATGACTCCCCCCGTCACCACGACGACCACCCCCAATACAACCAGCAGCTTGCCCAAATTTTCTAGGTTTCCCATCTGTTCCTCGCTTTTCACCCCACAGTCTATCACATCTTGACAGACCCGAGTTCCGGCTTATAATCGTGTAACAAATACACAAAGTAACCATATTGGATCACCAAGGAGTGTCCATGAGCCTCTTCGATGGGAAACGCCTGAGTAACGAAGCCTTCAAGCTGGATATCGAGCGCATGCGCCGGGGTTGGTACACCGATAAATACTTCACCAACATCGCGAATATGCTGACCGTTCTTTCGAAGCAAGGGTATACCTACCAGGGCAAAGACCAGCGCCTGCCCGCCGGCATCTCTCCGGAAGGGGTTGCCTGCGGCGATATCGAAGTCGAGATGCAGATGTTCACGCGCCGTCCCAACACCACCATCGTGGTCGGCGTCGATAAGGCGCTCACCATGCTGCAGCACTGCACCGGGTACTGGGAAGACGAAAGGTTCGTCAACACGGCCGATAAATTACAGGTCTGGGCAGTCCAGGATGGCTGCACGGTGCATTACAACGGCAATCCGCTCAATGTCAGCCCGGTGATGCGCGTACGAGGTCGCTACCGCGATTTCGCCATACTCGAAACCCCCATCCTGGGCATTCTGACCCGCGCCAGCCGGGTGGCCACCAACGTCTACGAGACGCTGATCGCCGCGCGCGGCAAACCCATGATGTTCTTCCCGGCGCGCTTCGACCTGCATGAAGTCCAGGCAGCCGACGGCTACGCCTATCAAATCGCGCTGCAGCGCTTCAACATGGACTACGCCTCCAAGCTGGGCCCGTTCGTCTCGACCGATGCCCAGGGCGACTGGTGGGGCGGCTACGGCGGCGGCACGGTCTCGCATTCCGGCATCGCCAGCTTCCTGGGCGATTCCGCCGAGGCCATGCTGGCCTTCTCGCAGGTCATGCCGGTCTCGGTGCCGCGCATTGCGTTGGTCGACTTCTCGAACGACTGCGTGGCGGTCTCACTGCGCGTGTGCCGCCTGATGTTCGACCGCTACATCCAGTACCTCGAAGCCGGGAATAAAGAAATGGCCGAACGTTACCGCCTGTACGGCGTGCGCATGGATACCAGCGCCTCGTTGCGCGACGTATCCGTCCAGCCGATTGGCGATCCGGCGCTCGACATGGGCGTCACCCCGCGTCTTGTTTTCAACGTGCGCCAGGCGCTGGACACGGCCACCGAAAGCTGGGATATCCCGGAGCGGCTGCGCGATCAGGCTCGAGCATTCTGCCGCGGCGTGAAAATCGTGGTTTCGGGTGGTTTCAACGCCGAACGCATCACGCGTTTTGAAAAACTGGGCGTGCCGGTTGACATTTATGCGGTGGGCTCCTCGCTCTTCGACAACCACGAGGGTACGATCACCGATTTCACCGCCGATGTGGTGCGCGTGAAGGTGCGCGACACGTGGGTGGACCTGGCCAAGGTCGGCCGCCACGCCGTCGACAACCCCGATTTCGAACGCGTCTGGTAATTTCTGCCGACCAGCCGATCCAGAAAAACCGATCAATCTACGAGGATGCCTTCCAATGCTTGGCGCATTGGAAGGCAGTTTTTATGATTGCAGCGGATTGATTTTCAAGAATCGACCCCACATTCTCATTACCCATCCTGGCCTGGTCCAACTATAATGATTTGTGATTTAGATTATCAGCATATCGAGTTGGTAACATTCTCGTTCGTGATGGATCCAGCCGTGAGCCAATAGATCGCGTGGTGTAGGGAGGTGCAAGTGTAAGCTGGGAGGCACATCCTGATGAATGTGTATACCTCTCTTCTAAACTTATGACCTGAATGAGGAAATGGCTAAATAAAATGGAGACACGGATTCGTATGAATAAAAAACTGTGGTCTGTCGGAATGATGATCCTGATTACGCTGCTGGCGTTCGGCGCCGATTACGGAAAAGCGTTGCTCAAAGCGGATTCCGGTAAGAATTTCAACTTCACGCCGGGCATCCTGTTCCTGCTCCTCGCCAATTTCATTTTTCTCGGTCTTTTCTATGGGGTCGTTCACGCCACGCAAAAGGACCGGCTGGCGCTGTTCCCATCCATCCTGTTCATGATTGTCGGCTGTCTGTTGATCCTGTTGGAATGGGCGCCCATCCGCTCGCGATTGCTTCCCTTGCCTTTGCAGACCCTGCAGGTCACGTATGGGAACCTGACGGCCGGGCTCTGGATCGTGATCGGCGTCTTCAATCTTCTCAAGCCAGGCCGGCAGGCCGCTGGCTGACGCCCACCGAATATACAAAAGCAGTGGTAAAAAATAAGCCGCTGCCTGGTTTCCAACATGCGCCAGGCGCTGGACACGGCTGCCGAAAGCTGGGACATTCCCGAACGGCTGCGCGATCAGGCCCGCGCGTTCTGCCGCGGCGTGAAAATCGTGGTTTCGGGCGGTTTCAACGCCGAACGCATCACGCGTTTTGAAAAACTGGGCGTGCCGGTTGACGTTTACGCGGTGGGCTCCTCGCTCTTCGACAACCACGAGGGCACGATCACCGATTACACCGCCGACGTGGTGCGCGTGAAGGTGCGCGACACGTGGGTGGACCTGGCCAAGGTCGGCCGCCACGCCGTGGATAATCCCGATCTCGAACGGATCTGCCAATCCCTGCCGGGAATCCAATCCAGAATGACAGGCCAACTAAAAAAACTGCCTTCCAATGAGATATCCCTTGGAAGGCAGTTTTGATCACTTGAATTTCCGCTGTTGGAATTATCGATGCCGGAAAGCTTCTGGCATATCCATCCACGGTTTTTCCCTTGTTTGGCAGGACGATCAGAAATGGCTCGGCAGGATGGTATTTCTTCCGTCATTCCACTGCGCAGTTGCCGGTTTTGATCGACCCATTTTGATATCTTTCAAGAACAGGCATTAAGCATCGTTCCGGTTATGGCGCCGGTCTATACAGCATACAGGGCAACAAGAAAACTGATGACTGTAAAGATGTTGCTGATGCAATGAAATACCATACCGATGTATATATTCTTTTCCTTCCACGTAAGATAGGCAGCCGGCAGAAAGACGCTGATGCGAAACAAATTCTGAAATGGAAGCCAAAAATGGTAGAGGGAAAAAAGCACCGTTACGATGACGGGTGCTACTTTGCCATAGCGACTCAATTTTGAGGTGAGATAACCCCGGAAAAAGAGTTCCTCTACGATTGGTCCAACAAAGCCATTAAGAATTAAGTACACCGTACTCATCAACAGCAGACTCACTCCAGAATATTGTCTAAAGTGGTCAAGGTTGGTCCAATCAAAATATGCAGGCAGAACGGCAGCCAATTTGGCCGAAAGGGAAGCTGTCAGAGATTTCTCAAGAGGGCCCAAGGTAATCGACATAATTCCGGCAAAGCCAAACAACAGCAGGCCGATGATCAGCGTTCTTTTCCACCCGGCCTTCCCCTGATTTACAAACGCGCTTCGAAACGAATAACTGCCGAATTCCTTCTTGCTGGCTCGCAATACGATCGCAATTTCGACCGGAAAAAGAAACAGCATGGCTAAAAGGAAGAACAATATAACGGAAGGGATTGTGGTATGTGCATAACCCACAAGCAAATAGATGGAGGTTAATACCGTTGTAGGAATAAAAATCAGAAGAATCACCTTAAGCAATGAAAGGTCGTTGTTCTTGTATGGATTTCGAGGTAGTTCTTGATCGATGGCCACTGTTTATCTCCCATGTTCCTTTTCAAGCAGCAAGAAGCCATTTGGCTTGAGGGACGTCCCTTCTCTTGAATTATAGCTTCATGTTGCGAATACAGCCCGAATGAACGGTGACATCTGCCGGCCTTCTTCATTGGGCGATGTTTATACTCGTCGCGATGGTGGAATAGTGCCAACAGTGGCCGTTCTGTTCTTGGCAATCGACTGCCTGTTGATTCTCCTGGGACGGGCGCCCATCCAGTCACAATTGCATCCTTTGCAGACCCTGCAGGTCACGTATGGGAACCTGACGGCCGGGCTCTGGATTGTGATTGGCGTCTTCAATCTTCTCAAGACCGGCCGAAAGGCCGCTGGTTGACGCCCACCGATTAAACAGCCGCAGCGGCCAAAAATTGGCCGCTGCAAGGTTATCAATCCAACTGTCTCGTTCCTTTTACGGGCGCCTGCACCCTATGGGCGCCTGCACCCTATGGGCGCCTCATCACAATCGCCACCCAATCCTTCTGCTGGACGCGTTCGACGAACTCCAGGCCCATTTCCTTGCCCTTTTCTTCCACGCCGGCAGCCTGTTCGGCCAGAATGCCCGAGAGCACCAGCGTGCCGCCGGGTTCGGGCAGTTCGCCCAGGCCGGCGTCGAACAAACGGATGATGACCGGGGCTAAAATATTAGCCACCACCACCGGCGCGTGCCGGATGCTGAAATGTCCCTGGCGCAGTTCGCGCACCGAACCGACGCCGACCTCCAACCGGTCTTCCACGTCGTTGGCCGCGCCGTTTTCGTAGGTCGCTTTGACGGAAGCACTGTCGATATCCACACCCACCGCCCGGCTGGCGCCCAGTTTGAGCGCCGCGATGGACAGGATGCCCGAACCGCAGCCCACGTCGATGATGGGCTTGCCGGGCAGGGTATATTTTTCCACCATCTCCATGCACAATTGTGTGGTCGGGTGCGTGCCGGTGCCGAACGCCATGCTGGGGTCTATGCGCACCGGGATGCGTTCCCGATCATATTCCTCGATCCAGGCCGGCAGGATGAGCAGTTTTTTACCAATCGGGATGGGATGATAGTGCTGCTTCCAGGATTCCATCCAGTTCTCATCTGCGATATCCCGGAACTCGGGTTTGGGCAGAGGTTGAATGCGCCCCAGATAGTAGAGGGCTTCTTCCAGGCGCTGGCGGGTATCTTCCACCTGTTCGTCGATCGGTAGATATCCAAAAACCCGCACCGGGCCGTACGGGGTTCCGACATCTTCCGCGTCATTGTAGCGAACCGCCTGTTCGACCACTACGCCCTGGGATACAAAACGGTTCAACACTTCAGAAACCGCCTCAGCCAACTCGCCATCCACGGTCAGAGAAACTTCAAGCCAGCGTGCTTCAGCCACCCAACACCTCCTTTAACCGGTCCATAAAACTCTTTTCCCTGGTGTGCACTTCGCTACCCAGTGATTTGGCCAACTGCTCGAAAAGCACACGCTGTTCATCGGTCAGGCGGGTGGGCACTTCCACATCCACCACCACCAGTTCATCGCCGCGTCCCGTGCTGCGCACGTGCGGAATGCCTTTCCCCTTCAGGGTAAACACCTTTCCGGGTTGCGTGCCCGCCGGAATGGACAATTTGGATTTGCCCTCCAGGGTGGGCACTTCGATATCGGCGCCCAATGCGGCCTGGGCAAGATTGATGCCCAGATTCAGAATGATATCATATTGCTTTCTTCGGAAGTAAGCATGCGGCTTGACCTGGATTTCCAGCAGCAGGTTGCCGTTGGGGCCGCCGTTGGAACCCGGCTGCCCCTCTCCGGCCAAACGAATCTGGGTGCCGGTATCGACGCCGGCCGGAATTGGCACCGTCTTCTTGACCGTCTTGCGTTCCAACCCGCGCCCGCGGCAGGTATGGCAGGGCGTGCTGATCACCTCGCCTGAGCCGTTGCAGGTCGGGCAGGTGGTCACCTGGACCATCGAACCCAGGAAGGTCTGGCGCACCTGACGGACCTCACCCTTGCCACCGCAGGTGGCGCAGCGCACCGGGCTGGTGCCCGGCTCGGCGCCGCTGCCGCGGCAGGTGGAACAGGTCTCATCGCGGGTGATTTCCACTTCCCTTTCGACGCCAAACGCGGCCTCTTCGAAAGCCAATGTAACCGTATAGGTCAGGTCAGCGCCGCGCCGGGGCGCATTTCGCCTCCGGCTGGAACCGCCGCCAAAGCCAAAGAATTCTTCGAAAATGTCCGAAAAATCGACTGTACTAAAGTCAGGCGCGCCGCCCATGCCGTTCAACCCGGCCTGTCCGTAGCGATCGTATGCAGCCCGCTTGTCGGCGTCCGAAAGTACAGCATACGCCTCGTTGATTTCCTTGAACCGCTCTTCTGCATCCGGCGCCTTGTTTACATCTGGGTGATACTGGCGCGCCAGATTTCGGAAGGCCGATTTCAGCTCATCCGGCGAGGCATTGCGATTTACCCCTAACACTTCGTAATAATCGCGCGAAGCCATGCGTTCTATTCATCCAATCGTTATAAATCATAATCCCCTTCTTCCCACTGAAAGAGAACCAGCGGGAAGAAGGGGGAAATTTCTTACCTCGACGAAGAGGATTGGTTAGATGTTCTTGAATTCGCCATCTACGACATCGTCGCCAGATTTTCCGGAACCGCCCTCTGAACCGGGCTCAGGGCCGCCCTGCGGGCCGCCGGCGCCGCCCGGTTGGCCTTCTCCGGGTTGCTGATACATTCCCGCGCCAATCTTCTGGATCAATTGACCCAGGGCCTCGGTCTCGCGTTTGATCGCTTCGGGGTCTTCGCTGCTCATCACATTGCGCACCGCTTTGACCTTCTCCTCGATCTGCGATTTCAAACCAGCGTCGACTTTGTCGCCGTAATCGCGCAGTGCTTTTTCGGCGGCGTAAGCCGAATTGTCGGCATAGTTGCGCACTTCCACCAATTCTTTATGGCGGCGGTCGTCTTCGGCATGCGCTTCGGCTTCCTTGCGCATCTTATCGATTTCCGAGTCGGACAGGCCGGACGAAGCGGTGATGGTGATGTGTTGGCTGCGGCCGGTGGCTTTATCGGACGCGGTCACCTTGAGAATGCCGTTCGCATCCAGGTCGAAGGTCACTTCGATCTGCGGCAAACCGCGCGGCGCCGGGGGAATGCCATCCAGCACGAACTTACCCAGCGATTTGTTGTCCGCGGCCATCGGGCGTTCGCCCTGCAGCACATGGATTTCCACCGAGGTCTGCGAATCGGAAGCGGTCGAGAAGATCTGGCTCTTGCGGGTCGGGATGGTGGTGTTGCGCTCGATCAACGGGGTCGCCACGCCGCCAAGCGTTTCCACCGACAGGGTCAGCGGAGTCACGTCCAGCAGCAGGATATCCTTCACCTCGCCGCCCAACACGGCCGCCTGAATGGCAGCGCCAACCGCCACCACCTCATCCGGATTGACGCCCTTGTGGGGCTCCTTACCGAATTCGCGTTTCACGGCTTCCTGCACGGCGGGCATACGGGTCATACCGCCCACCAGCACCACCTCATTGATGTCCGAGGTGCGCAGGCCGGCGTCCGAAATGGCCCGGCGAACGGGATCGAGCGATTTCTGCACCAGATCGGCCGTGATTTGCTCGAGTTTGGCACGTGTAACCGTCTTGACCAGGTGTTTGGGGCCCGAGGCGTCCGCCGTGATATACGGCAGATTGATCTCGGTTTGCATGGTCGACGAAAGCTCGATCTTGGCCTTTTCAGCCGCTTCGCGCAGGCGCTGCAGCGACTGGCGGTCGTTGCGCAGATCGATGCCGGTTTCCTTTTTGAACTCATCGATCAAATAATCCATCAGGCGGATATCGAAATCATCGCCGCCCAGGAAGGTGTCGCCGCTGGTGGATTTGACCTGGAACACACCGTCGCCCACGTCCAGAATGGAAATATCGAAGGTGCCGCCGCCCAGGTCGTACACGGCGATGACTTCGTTCTTCTTCTTATCCAGGCCGTAGGCCAGTGAAGAAGCCGTCGGCTCATTGATGATGCGCAGCACTTCCAACCCGGCGATCTTGCCGGCGTCTTTGGTGGCGTTGCGCTGCGCGTCGTTGAAGTAGGCCGGAACCGTGATGACAGCCTGCGTCACCGGCTCGCCAAGATACGCCTCGGCGTCCGTCTTCAACTTAGCCAGAATCATGGCCGAGACTTCCGGGGGTGAATATTCCTTGCCATCCATCACCACGCGCAGGTCGCCGTTGGGCGCCTTGGCCACTTTGTACGGAACACGGCTGATGGTGCGCTGCACCTCAGGATCCTCGAACTTGCGACCCATGAAGCGCTTGATCGAGAAAACCGTGTTTTCCGAGTTGGTGATGGCCTGGTTCCGCGCTGAGCGCCCGACCAGACGTTCATGGTTCTTGTTGACCGCCACGACTGAGGGCAGCAACCGTTCCCCTTCTGCGGTGGGGATGACGGTTGGTTCGCCGCCTACCATGACAGCGACGACAGAGTTCGTGGTTCCAAGATCAATACCGACGATTTTTGACATTGATTAATTCCTCCTAGCGGGCAACTCGCACCAGGGCCGGGCGAAGCACGCGGTCGGCGATGGTGTAACCTTGACGAACGACTTCGATGATGTCGTCGCTTTCATGATCCGGGTTGTCTTCATGCGAAATGGCTTCATGGCGGCTCGGATCGAATTTCTCTGTTTCGGCCGGGATGCGCCTGACGCCTTCGGATTCAAGGATGCCAATCAGCTTGCGATAGACAAGCTCGACGCCTTCAGACCAGGCGGCCAGGTCCCCTTCCGTAGGCCGAACCTTCAACGCGCGCTCGAGATCATCCACAACGACCAGGTATTTCTTCAGAATTTCCCCGGTGATGTTTTCTTTGAGGGTGGCTTGTTCGCGATCGATGCGCTTTTTGTAGTTCATAAAATCAGCCCGCTCGCGCTGCCAGCCATCCATATTCTCTTTGGCCTTTTGCAACGCCTGATCCAGTTCTTCGCGGAGCGCGGCGTTTTCGGCGATGAATTTCTCTTCGATTGCTGCGGTAGTTTCTGTTTCCAATTCTTTTTCCTGTTGCTCGACCGGGGCCGATTGTTTTTTCGACGCTGTCGGTTCTTTCCCGGTTGAACCCACAGCGGCTTTCGTATGCTTCTTCTTTTCTTCTTCCATCAATTCACCTCACCCGAAGTGTTTGAGAGCTCTTCCTCCATCGTTTCCGAAACCAGGTCGCTGAGCAGCCCGGAAAGGAAACGCACGACCGAAATGGTTCGACCGTAAGGCATGCGCATGGGACCTAATACGCCCAATGTGCCGGTGGTCAGGCCGGGTGTTCCGTAACGCGCCAGTACAATCGAGCATTGGCGTAATTCGTCCCACGAAGTGCCTTCGCCGCCAATCAAAACCTGGACGCCGTTCATCGAATTGGAAGATAGCACAGTTCGTGCCAGCAATTCCTGCAACATGGACCGTTCTTCCAGCACGCGGATGGCGCGCCGCGCATCATCCGACCCGGAGAATTCCGGTTCAGCCAGGACGTTGGTCAGGCCATCCAGGTAAACCTCTCCAGAGACAAGCGCGTCCATGTGGTTCATTTCATCCACCACATACTCGGTCAGTTCGGCCTCCAGGGGCGGCAGTTGCGCCGACAGAGCCTGCACGCCCTCGACATCCTGGCCCTGGAAGAGTTGCTTGAGATGGCTGGCCGAGGTCGAAAGTTGTTCCTGAGAGACCGATTCGCTCAACGTGATCAAGCGCTGGTGAACCTCACCGCCCACCAACACCAGGACCAACAGCACCTGCCGCCCGCGCGTGGAGATCAATTCGAGATGCTTGATTACGGCGCGCGCCGGATGCGGCGCGGTCACCAGCGAAGCCGCCCGTGATTGATGGGCCAGCACCGAGGCGGCCAGCCGCATCCACTGATCGACGTCGTTGCGGCTCTGATAGAACTGGTGGCTGATGGTGCGCCGGGTGGTATCGGGCAGGTTGGTTTCCTGCAGCAAACGGCCGACGAAATACCGGTAACCCTCCTCGGTGGGAACTCGCCCGGCCGAGGTGTACGGTTGGCGCAAATAGCCCATCTCCGTCAGCGTCGAAAGTTCGTTGCGCACGGTGGCGGAGCTCATATCCAGATGGTAGCGTTCCACCAGGTGCATCGAACCCACTGGATTGGCGGTTCGCACGTACTCATGGATCACTACCGAGAGGATCAGTTTTTGGCGTTCAGTCAGCTCGTCCATTGTTATCCGTTTTAGCACTCTAAGGCTTCGAGTGCTAACAACCTGGTATTGATGATACCATGCCCGAAAATGAGCGTCAAGCATGCTTCGAGCATTCTGATAAAGAATTAATAAATCCAATTGGCTGGATACAAAATTGAATTATTGCAATATAATTGTGTGTATCTTCTATTTTGTAAATGAAAGAAGGCACCAAATTTAATACAAAGTAGACTATTAGCTGTTTTAGAAATGTAAGAATCGAATAAAAGGGGGAAATACTCGATGAAATCCAGATTGGATTGGCTGTCATTTGCCAATGTTTTCACAATTCCACTTTTCTTTATACTCTTCTATTACTGGCAGAATGCCAATCTCGTCGCTTTTAAGGATATCCTCCGTTCGCTGTGGATTGCCATCCTATCCACCGGGTTGCTCTTTGTCATTCTTGGGTTAATTACCCGCTCATGGAAGAAATCTTCTCTACTGACAGCCTTATTCTCCTTGCTGTTTTTCAATCATGAGACTATTTCAAAAATCTTTTATTATTTTCGAATAATCATCACAGGCGATCAAGTAGACACTTTCGCATTTCTTGATGTAAAGAAAATTTGCGCATTCGGTATCGGGGCAATTTTCATCCTTGCATTGTTAGCTTTGGTCAAGAAAAAATATGAGCCGGCGTCCTTAACCAGGTTCGCCAATTTCTTTTCCATCGGTTTGATAGGCATCCTGGTAGGTACTTCAATTTCCTTTTCAATAGAAAAAATAACAAGTAATTCCGAAAGAAACCTCACCGAATTTTCAAAACGCTGGGTAGATACCCTTCATAATGAACCCGATCTTCTACATCCACAAGGCGAGCTTCCCGATTTTTATTATATTATCCTGGACGGCTATGGCCGGAACGATGTATTGGCGGAACTCTACGCTTATAACAATCAACCGTTTCTCGATGCGCTCACTGCCGAAGGCTTTACAGTGGGTGAGGATAGCCTGAGTAATTACAAACAGACCGATTTATCCCTCGCGTCTCTTTTAAATATGGAATATATCAATTGGATTGGAGATGAAATCGGCAAGGAAAATCGCAATTATGGACCACTCTACTTAATTTTCGATTATAACCGGACCTCTGAACAACTCCGGCGTGTTGGATACCATATCAATGTCTTCTCCTCTGGTTTCAAAACCCTGGAATCAGAAACCGCAGATTTAACTTTACGATCCAAAGCCTCCCTCAATACATTTGAAATCATGGAGACTGGCACAACGCCAATCAGCCTTTTCTTGGATGAGGAGCTTTACACAATTCACCGAGAAAGGATTAAATATAATTTGCGTAATCTGGCAGAAGCCGGAAATCAAGATGGACCTGACTTTATTTTCGCGCATATCCCTGCCCCCCATCCGCCATTTGTTTTCGACTCGCAAGGAAAAAGTATTACTCCAGATCGATCGTTTACGACAGTCGATGCCGCTGATTTTCTGGCGGATGGATCGGTTGAAGAATATAAAACTGGCTATATCAACCAACTCGCTTATATTAACCAAGAAGTTATCGACGCCGTAAAGGAAATTCTTGAAACATCCCGTATCCCGCCCATTATCATCATTCAAAGTGACCACGGGCCCGGATCTCAATTCAGTCATCAGATCCTCGAAAACAGCAACCTTTCGGAACGTTATCCCATCCTTTTTGCGTATTTTCTCCCATGTTCTCACGGGAGTGGAATACCTGATGACATTACACCGGTTAATTCTTTTCGGTATATTTTCAATGCTTGTTTTCGTGCAGATTTGCCTTACCTGGAAAATCGGCAATATTACTCGTCTAATGAGACACCCTATCTGGTTACAGATGTCACCGAAAAAGTGACGGCAAACAATAAAGATGGTCAGAATAGCCATGTCATTTTGTGGCATAAGACTGAAAAGAATTAACCACCCTTTTTAACTTCGAGAAATAACGAAGATTTACATCATTTTTCCATGCATTGCTTAAAAAGGATGTCACCCTTGAAACGCATAAATTTTCATGTAATCGTGATTCCACTTTTTTTTATTTTCTATCTTTTTGCTCAAAACTTGAATAAAGTGGGCATTGAAGATATCCTTTTATCCTTGTTAATAGTATTCATATCAAGCGTCCTGATTTACTTCTTTCTATATCGTATCTGCCATTCATTTGAAAAAGCAGCATTCCTTGCAAGCATTTTCTTCATTTTCTTCTTCAATCTCGATAGCATCACGAAGCTATCACTGCTTATTCTTAATAAGATTGTCCAGCATACAGAAGTGCCAGCTTATCAACAGGCGTCCAAAGCATGTGCGATTATTTTAAGCATCCTGTATTGCTTCATTTTTTTGATTATTTTAATCAGCAAAAAAGAACCAAGAACTGCAAACCGCATGGCGAACATTTTTGCCATCGGCTTAATAGGAATTGTCATGGGATCATCCACCGTTACCCTTATCCAACAAAGGGGAAATGAGAAGTCGATGGATTCAAATCGCCTTGTTAATAAGTGGCATAAAACATTGGAGGCGGAGCCAAATTATTTGCAGGCAAGTCAAACGCTTCCAGATATCTACTATATTGTTTTGGATGGCTACGGTCGCGATGATATTCTTGAAAAGTTTTATGGGTTTGATAACCAGTCTTTCCTGAATTCGCTCAAAGATCTTGGCCTTTCAGTAGCGAAGGATAGCCGTGCAAATTACAAGCAAACCAATCCTGCTCTTGCATCTCTACTCAACATGGATTTTATCAATTGGCTTGAAGAGGACTACGGCGATGCTTTCGATTACTCACCGCTTAATACTATTACTCGAGATAATCGGGTCGTAGACCAGCTTTCCCGTCTTGGCTATCGTGTGAACACCTTTGCAACCGGTAATTCAGAAATTGAGTTTATTGCCGCAGATGAACTATTCCATCCAACATTATATCCAAATGAATTCGAGATGCTTGTAATCACCACCACTCCTCTTTGGCTTTTATGGAACAGCCAGTTGCACAACATTCATCGCGAACAAGTGCGTTTCACTTTGAACTATATTGCTGAAGCTGGCACGCAGGTTGGGCCTGATTTTGTATTTGCACATATCATTTCACCACATCCTCCTTTCGTTTTTGGAGCCAATGGTGAAAGTATCACTCCTGACCATCCTTACTCGACATTTGATGCCTCAGATTTCATGCTCTTCGGCACACTGGAAGAATATCGGACCGGTTATACCAACCAGGTTTCATATATTAACCAAGAGATACTCAAAACCGTCCAGGAAATTTTCGAAAAATCCAACACACCTCCTATTATCATCATCCATGGCGATCACGGTCCCGGGTCGCAATTTAATACTTTGACATTAGAATCGGACCATTTGGAAGAGCGTTACGCAATTTTATATGCTTCTTATATTCCTTGTGGTTCGGACAACCCAATACCAAACGATATTACACCTGTCAACTCATTCAGATACATCTTCAACACCTGCTTCAATTCCGACTTTCCCTATTTGGAAAACAGCCAATATTTCGCATCGTCTTTATCGCCTTTCGCGCTAACGAATGTTACACAATATCTCAACGAGAAATACTAATCAGGCATCCATCGGTGGTTATTGGGCCGCCCGATTACAATGCCAAATCCGTTACTCAGTCGACGTTGGATTTGTATTATTTCGGTCATATCGGCCTGAAAAAAAATAATGGCGTGATAATTTCAATTGGCATTTCAAATTGACCTGACGCGCCTTCTTTTATACAATTAAGTGTTATGATGACTCTTTGGACATCGTATCTGTTTCTGGCAGGTTTCTGGCGCACAGATCATGATCCGCCAGTAACCCTGGCATACCACCAGACCATTATGGCCTCTTAGAGGCTTTGCCCGTTTATCACCTTTCGCAGTGGCATTAACCCGATCATCCGCCCATGCTGCGCAATCGAATTCAAACTTACTGGAGTCTATAAGACATGACCCCTTCCCCTTTCATTTCTAAACGCGCCCCCATCTATCAGGATGTGCCTGACGAAAAATGGAACGACTGGCGCTGGCAGTTGAGCAATCGCCTGAACAGCGCAGAGGATTTCGAAAAAGTCCTGAACCTCACCGACAGCGAACGCAAAGCTCTGACGACGCAGGGATTGTTCCGCGTCGACATCACCCCTTATTATGCTTCGCTGATCGACCCGAACGACCCGGACGATCCCATTCGCAAGCAGGTCGTGCCCCGCGCAGATGAAATCGTGCCCTTCACCGGGATGATGGAAGATTCGCTGGCCGAAGACCGCCATTCACCGGTGCCTGGCCTGGTGCACCGCTACCCCGACCGCGTGCTGATGCTGGTGACCACGCAGTGCGCCTCCTACTGCCGCTACTGCACACGCTCGCGCATCGTCGGCGATCCCAGCGCGACTTTCTCGCACCAGGATTTCGAAGCCCAACTTGATTACCTGCGCCGCACCCCCCAGGTTCGCGATGTGCTGCTCTCCGGCGGCGACCCGCTCACCCTGGCGCCCAAAATCCTCGAGGAATTGCTGATGCGCTTGCGGGAGATCCCGCACATCGAGATCATCCGCATCGGATCGCGCGTGCCGGTCTTCATGCCCCAGCGCGTCACCCCCGAGCTGTGCGATATGCTGCAAAAGTATCACCCGTTGTGGATGAACATTCACGTCAACCACCCCAACGAGATCAGCGCCGAGCTGGCTCAGGCAGCCGACCGGCTGACCCGCGCCGGCATTCCGCTGGGCAACCAGTCCGTGCTGCTGGCCGGCGTCAACGACTGCGTCCACATTCAACGCAAGCTGGTGCAGGACCTGGTGCGCATCCGCGTCCGGCCATACTACCTTTACCAGTGCGACCTGGTGGAAGGCGCCGGGCACTTCCGCACGCCGGTGGCCAAGGGCATCGAGATCATCGAAGGGCTGCGCGGCCACACCTCCGGTTTTGCGGTGCCCACCTACGTCGTCGACGCGCCTGGCGGCGGCGGCAAGATCCCACTGATGCCCAATTATCAGATCAGCATGTCGGACCACAAGATCATCCTGCGCAACTACGAAGGTTACGTCACCACCTACGAGGAGCCGATCAATTACAAGCCACACGATCCCAAGACCTGCGAGTACTGCAAGAACAAACGCGTCGAGCCCGGCCAGATCGGTATCACCGGCCTGCTGGACGGCGACGAGATGTTCATCAAACCCGAGGGCTTCGACGAACTGCACAATCGCGGCGGCGGCGAACATCGCCTGCGCGCCGATTCGAGCAAATGGAAGCCGCTCGGGATTGGTCCGGGCGAGGAAAAGTGAAATAAGGTGATGTGTTCTGAGTTATGAGTTATGGGTTCTGAGTTATGATAATAAAGGCTTGGGAAAATAATTCAGAGGCTTCCCTCAGACCTCATCAACTCATCACGCATCAACTCTTACGGAGAAATACCATGCATTACCGACGACTTGGCCGGACCGGCCTGAAAGTATCCGAAATATCGCTGGGCTCCTGGGTCACCTTCGGCAACCAGGTGGATGAACAGGCTTCCATTGATATCATCCGCGCGGCCTACGACCAGGGCGTCAACTTCTTCGACACGGCGGACATGTACGCCGGGGGAAAAGCCGAAGTGGCGCTGGGCAAGGCCATCAAAGGCCTGCCCCGCGAGGCGCTGGTGCTTTCCAGTAAGGTCTTCTGGCCCACCATGCCGGGCCCCAACGGGCGCGGTCTGTCGCGCAAGCACATCTTCGAATCTGTTCATGCCAGCCTGCGACGGTTGGATACCGACTACCTCGACCTGTACTATTGCCACCGCTATGACCCCGACACGCCGTTCGAAGAGGTGGTGCGCATCATGGACGACCTGGTGCATCAGGGGAAGGTGCTCTACTGGGGCACCTCCGAATGGGAGGTATCCCAGGTGACGCAGGCCTACGGGACGGCCCGCCAGTACAACCTGGTTCCACTGGCCGCCGAGCAGCCCCAGTACAGCCTGTTCCATCGCAAACGCGTCGAGAACGACCTGATGCCCGTCGCCCGTGAACTGGGCATAGGCCTGACCACCTGGAGCCCGTTGCATTACGGCATTCTGACCGGCAAGTACAACAACGGCATTCCGGCCGGCTCGCGTGCCACCCTGCCCGAGATGAGCTGGATTCGCGACCAGATCACCCCCGAGCGCATTGCGGCGGTGCGCCAGCTTACTTCCCTGGCCGAAAGCCTCGACCTGACCACCGCGCAGCTTTCCATTGCCTGGATCCTGCGCCGTAAAGAGGTCAGCAGTGTGATCACCGGCGCCACCCGCATCGAGCAGTTGGATGAAAATTTGGGCGCGATCGAGGCCCACGAACAGCTCAGCGAAGAGCTGGTGGATGAGATTTTCCGCATCATCAGCCCATTGGAAGAAAAGTAGCCACAGAGGTCACGGAGAACACAGAGAATATCGAAGAAAGAAGAGGAGATGATCTCCTCTTCTTTCTTATTATCTTCTCCGTTTACTCTGTACCCTTCGGGCATAATGTCTCTGTGGTTGATTCCTCTTTGGCGGTGGCAGAGACATGCCGTTATTGGTCTCATGCTCTCCCCGGAGAACCGACGTCTACGCCACGTCTTTGGACGTCGGGTTTACGGGGGAAGTAAATACCCATATCACTTATTGGCATTCTTCCCCCTCCAACCCGACCTACAGGTTTTACTCTGTGTTCTCTGTGTACTCTGTGGCTATCTTCGCTTAATTGCTGCGCAGTTTCGCGCCCAATTCGATCTCCAGCCGTCTCACGATGCGCCCGCGCAACTGCGAGGCTTCCTGATCGTTGAGCGTGCGATCCGGCGCCTGATAGGTCAGGCTGTAAGCCAGGCTTTTCTTGCCGGCGCCGATCAGTTCGCTACGAAAGACGTCGAACAGGCGCACATCGGCCAGCAACTTGCCGCCCGTCTGGCGGATGAGGCGTTCAACCTGATCGGCCGGCACTGACTCATCCACGATGAGCGCAATGTCCTCGAGCACCGGCGGGAAGGTCGAAACGCCGCTCGTGTCGTAATGGCTGGTGGTCGCCGCCAGCAGCGCCTTGACGTCGAATTCGGCCGCCATCACTGGGGGCGCCATGAAATCGTAGCGCTCCTTGACCAGTGGGTGGAGTTCGCCGATCACGCCCAGCCGGGTTTCACCGGCGTAGACCTCGGCGCACATGCCCGGATGGTAACTGGGGTAACCGGCCGCGACGAAATGCACCTGCTGCGCGTGCACCTGTTCCAGCATTCCTTCAACGATACCCTTCAAATCATAGAAATCGAATTTTGCCGTGTCTTTGCGGTCCCAGGCCTGCGGCAGGCGCGTTCCAGTGATCGCCATGGTCAGTTTGACGGGCTCATCCGGCAGCACCTGGTCAGCCCGGGGTTCGAACACCGGTCCGATCTCGAAAATTGCCAGACGGTCGCGCAGGCGGGCGTTTTTCTCGAGCGTATCCAGCACCGAGGCCAGCAGGCTGCGCCGCATAACCGAACGCTCGGGTGAGAGCGGGTTCTTCAGGCGGATATATTCGGGCGCGGCGGGTTCCTGGCCGGCCGGGTACAGCAGCTTCTCGCGCTCCGGAGAGGTCAGCCGGTAATTGATCACCTCCTGCATTCCAAGGCGCGCCAGCGCGTGGCGCAGGCTGGTTTCCAGGGTCAGTTCAGGGCGCAGGTGCGCCTCGGGCAGCGGATCCGCCATGCGCGTGGTCGGGATGCGGTTGTAGCCGTAGATGCGGGCCACCTCTTCCAGCAAATCGGATTTGCCGATGATCCCCTCGCCGATATCCAGGCGGTTGGGCGGTGCCTTGGCGATCACCGTATCACCCTGGATGCGGCAGGTGAAACCCAACCGTTCGAGAATGCCGACGATCTCCTGCGGGGCAATGGCTATGCCCAGCATGCGAATCACGTCCTTGGGCGCGAGTTCGACGGTCGGATCGACAACCGGCCGCGGGTAGGCATCCACCAGGTCGCGGGTCATTTGCCCGCCGCCCCATTCGACCAGGCAGGCCATGCAGAGTTGGGCGGCGTAGGGCGCCAGGGCCGGGTGCACGCCGCGCCCGAAGCGGTAACCGGCTTCGGAACTGAGGTGCAGGTAGGTGGTCGTGCGGCGCACGTTGATGAAGTTCCAGCTTGCGCTTTCCACCAGTACGTTGCGCGTGGAGTCGGTGACTTCGCTCTCCTGCCCGCCCATCACACCAGCCAGCGAAAGCGAGCCGGCGGTATCGCAGACCAGGATGGTAACCGGTTCGAGCGTGCGTTCTGCGCCATCCAATGTAGTCAGTTTTTCGCCGGCCTGCGCCGAACGGGTGATGATCGTCGGCGCCTTGCCGCCGGCGCGTTTCACCAACACGTCGTAATCGAAGGCGTGCAGCGGCTGGCCGGTGGCCAGCATGATGTAGTTGGTGGCGTCGACGATGCTGTTGATGGGACGCATGCCCGCCAGGCGCAGCCGGCGCTGAATTTTGTAAGGGCTGGGTCGGGGTTCAACGCCGCGCACCAGGCCGAGTACGAAGCGCGGGTTGAGGGTCGGGTCCGCGATCTGGATGCTGACCTGGCCGGCGATGCTGGGGCCGTTCGGATCCAATTCGGGCTGGGGTTTGTGCAGGGGTTTGCCTGTGGCAGCCGAAAGTTCGCGCGCCACGCCGATCACGCTGGCGTTGCGGATCATGTTCGGCAGGATGGAGAGCTCCAGCACGGCATCGCCCATGTAGTCCACCAGAGGCATGCCGGTGGGTGCGTCGTCATCCAGGAGGATGATGCCTTCGTGCTCCTCCGAGATGCCCAGTTCCTTTTCCGAACACACCATGGAGGAGGATTCGACGCCGCGAATCTTGGCCTTCTTGAGCGTGGTCAGCACCTGCCCGGGCTGGTGGCCGTCGTAGATTCGGGCGCCCTCTTTGGCATAGGCCACCTTGAGCGGTTTGGGCAGGGGTCCTTTGCCCTTATATTCGTACAGGTTGGGCGCGCCGGTCAGCACGACCGATTCGCCCGTGCCGTCGTCCAGGCGGCACAGTGTCAGCCGGTCAGCATTCGGGTGCGGCATGACCTCGTTGATCTGCGCCACCACGATCTTGTCCGGCTCCCAGCTCAACCCGTCCATCTTGAACTCGCGCCGCTCGCCTTCGACCCGCGGCAGCCCGATCAGGGTAATCTCTTCCACCTCGAGTCCGGCGTTGGTCAGTGTCCGCGCCAGCTCCTCGACCGAAAGGTCGATATCAATGTAATCTTTCAGCCAGGAAAGGGGTATTTTCATGTTGTGTTCCTTTTCATTCACTATCAAGTTCTGAGTCAATGGGTTCTGAGTTCTGAGGAAGAGAAGATTCATCAAGATCTTCTAGGGAATCGGTGGAATAGAATCCGGATGGTTCGTTTATCGTAGAACCCGGCTCGTTGATACCCCGTTTTGATCGCTTCAGAAACGAAATGTATCCATTGAGAAGGCTTCGAATTTCCACAGCGTGACGATCAAGTTGTTGGAAGACATCCGTATTGATATAACCCAGTCTAGATGCCAGGACTAAATGAGTACGCGTTTCTTCCAATGAGCCCCGTGCAATGTAACAGAACCGAACGGCCTCCTGATAGTAGAACCTGCCATATCCTTCTGCGATATTTGCCGGTACACTCTGAACAGAACGGCGGAGTTGATTGGCAAGTGCATATCGTTCATAATCCGGGAAAGTCGGCAGCACATCGTGACATAGATACACCGCCAGATCGATGGCTTTTCGCCATACCAACAAGCCTTCAATGCCGGCATCGGTGTTTTGTCCCGCGGTTTGATCGTTCATGGTTCTTTGCCTCATCACACTTTACTGTTCACGCTTCACTCTTCACTCTTCACTCATCACTTCCTTCAAAACTGCTCCAAAAACCGCGCATCATTTCCCCAGAAATAGCGGATGTCTTCGATGTGGTATTTCAGCATGGCAATGCGCTCGGGACCCAAGCCGGCGGCGAAACCGGAGAATTTGGACGGATCGTAGCCGCCGTTTTGCAGCACGGTCGGGTGAATCATGCCGCAGCCGCCGATTTCCAGCCAGCCGCCGCCCTTGCAAACCGCGCAGCCCTTGCCGCCGCAAATGAAGCACTCGATATCGACTTCAGCGCTGGGTTCGGTGAAGGGGAAGTAGGACGGGCGCAGGCGAATGTGCACGTCCGGGCTGAACATGCGGTGCGCCAGGTCCTCGATCATACCCTTCAGGTCACCAAAGGTAATGCCGGGGCCGACCGCGATCACCTCCACCTGGTCGAACTGCGACTCATGGCTGGCGTCGGTTTGCTCGTAGCGGTAGGACATGCCCGGCAGAATCGCGCGCAGCGGTTTGGGCGCCACCTGGCGCATGGCCCGGATCTGCCCCGGGGAGGTATGTGTGCGCAGAAGCACGCCCGGTTTCGTGGTGTAGAAGGTATCCCACATGTCCCGCGCCGGATGGTAAGCCGGGATGTTGAGCAGCTCGAAGTTGTTCTCGTCCGTTTCCACCTCAGGCGACCGATAGATCTGGAAACCCATCTCCATCAGGTTCTGGCAGATATCTTCCAGGGCCAGCGTCGCCGGATGCAGCCGCCCGTAGGCCGGCTTGCGCCCCGGAAGAGTCACATCCAACTTCTCGGCAACCAGCTTGCGCGCCAGAACGGCCTCGCGCACGGCCTGTTCCTTTTCGGCCAGCGCGGCTTCCAGCGCCTGCTTCACCTGGTTGGCCTTTTGACCCACCTGCCCGCGCAGCGCCTTATCCACCTGCCCGATCTGGCTGAAAATCTGCATCACGGCCGCCGAGCGGCCCAGGTGGGCCGTCTTCCAGGTTTGCAATGTGTTTTCATCTTGCACCGCAGCCAACGCATCGATCGCGCGCTGTCGAATCGCATCCAACTCGGTCAGGATATCGTTACCTTCGCTCATGGAACCTCCTTCATCTCTCCTGCTTCACGGATCATCCGTGGTTAAAACAAAAAACCGTCCCTGGATAGGGACGGTTTTTATCCGCGGTACCACCCTGTTTGACCTTTCGGGTCCACTCACTCCAACGGCCAGCCTGTCTGGCGATTGGTTTGCCCTGTAACGCTGGCATTGCGTCTCAAACTACTCGCCCGGAAAGGGCTTTCCCCTGAGCGGCTCGGGAGGGAACTTCATCCGGACTTCACGCGGCAAGGGTCTCAGTCAATGCCCCTGCCTCCCTGGGCGTTAGCGCCGGCTTACTTTTCTCCGTCACAGCCTTTGATTCATAATGTGGACTCTATTATCGACAAAAGACCGCCCTTGTCAAGGGGCGTTTCGGGCCGGCAACGCTGAACGAGACATGGCGCCGCCTCTAGCCTCAGATCGTATTGACCAGATTCTCTTTTCTGGGCGCGGGAGCAGGCTGTTCGCCGTCCTTGTGACCAACGGTCAGGGCACAAACGTGTCGGTACCCGTCCGGGATGCCCAGGGATTTCTTCAATTTGCCATCTGCATCTCTGGCGAACAGCAGTTCAGATGAAGTCATCAGGCAGGTGCCGATGTGGAGCGATTCGGCCGCCAGGGCGATATTCTCGGCCGCGGCGCCGCAGTCGATGGCCGCGAAACGTTCCTTCTCGTCCGCCGAGAGGAGGATCAGCATGGGTGCATCGAAGAAGGCCACGAAACCGGGCTCGCTGGCGCGTTTGGTCAGAAACTCGACGCCCGAATTCAGCATGTTTTCCTTCATGATCTCTTTTAATTTGCCCAGCACCGCCGCGTCGCGCACCACGCTGAAGTGCCAGTCCTGTGAATTGCGAGCGCTGGGAGCATAGATGCCAGCCTGGATGATTTCGTGCAGTTCGTCATCCGTAATCGGTTCCGGCGTATAGCTGCGGATGCTGCGCCGATTATGAATAACGTTCAATGTTTCGTTCATCGATGGTTCTCCTTAATTCTTTTTCACTTTACGATCGCAAGATTGTTGATCGAAGCGCATCTGCGGAAATTGATTCGATCGGAATTATATTGCGCCTGTACCATTTTGGATGAGCCGTTTGAGCAATATTCCGGAGACTTACCCGGGCCAGGGACTGTTGTAAAGTTGCCGATCCATTGCTAAGATTCAACGAGGAGGGCACCATGAAAGAAAGCACAGCCACCAAACAGGTTTTTGCGTTGCTTGCCATGTCGGCGCTCATTGCCGCCGCCTCTTACGTCGACCAGTTACTGATCAGACTTCGCATTCAGACAGCCAAAGAATTCGTCCTGCTGCCGGGCTGGTGGGGATTTTATGCCCTGGGACTGCTCACCGTGCTTCTCGCCTTCCTGTTAGCCCTGTGGGTGATCGACGGTTCGGCGCGCGGACCGATGATCCATTGGCTATTCCTCATCTTCGGATTGTTGATCTCCTTTTACGCGCCTTTGGTTGCGTTTGCGGGTATGCACGGTTTAATACCTGAATCCTATCGAATTCCGATCTTATCGGGCGATCACGTGCTGTATACTGCCCGAATCCTGGCCGTAGCCGGTCTGCTGGGACTGCTGCTCAAGCGTCGAAAACCCGTTGAGACAACCTAACGCCCCAATAGCCGGTTGAGCCGCTGCGGAAAATCGGTGAAGATGCCGCTCACGCCCCATTCCATGAGGACGCGCAGATCTGCCTCTTCGTTCACCGTCCACACCAGCACATCGTAACCGGCGGCGCGCACCGCGCGCACGGTTTTTTCGTCGAGGAACTTTCCGTTGGGGTTGTAAGCCTGCGCGCCGGTTTTTTCCAGCAGTGCCACCGGATCGGGCGCGGGTTGATCGACCAGCGCCGCCGTGACGATATCCGCGTCGGCCGTCTTAACGCGCTTGATATAGTCGTGGTTGAAGGAGGAGAGGATCACCCGGTCGAGCATGTCCAGTTCTTTGACCAGCCCGGCCACTTTCTCGACCACAAACGCGTCGCCCGGGGTGTGCGCGGCATCCTTGATCTCGATATTGACGCGCCATTGATGGGAACGGGTAAACTCGAGCGCCTCACGCAGCGTCGGAATGGGCGCACCCTTGAAACGAGCCAGTTCGCCGGCGCTGACGGCGCCGGCTCGGACCTGGCTGAACGGATCCTTCTCTGCGTACCAGGAACCGAAATCGAGCTGGCGCAGTTCGGCCAGGGCAAACGTCCACACCGACCACGGCCGGCGCTCCGGAAATACCGCCGCGACGTTCGAAGTGCGTTCGAGGGTGTCGTCGTGCAGCACCACCAGCTCGCCATCCAGGGTGACGGCCACGTCCAGCTCCCACAGGTCGGCGCCCAGTGCCAGACCCTTCTCAGCCGCCAGCAGGGTGTTCTCCGGCGCCAGCGAACGCGCGCCGCGGTGGGCAATGTTCAATACACTCATGTTCGGGTTCTCCTCAGTCGGAGCGGGCAAAAAATCGTCGGCCCCAGGATGGAAAATTTCGGTTTCTCCATTGTACTGTCCTCCGCGCCAAAGGGAAGGGGGATAACGGTTTCGAAAGAACGCTGAATTCCCTCCATCCTTGCATTGAATCACCCGCCCGGCTGGGATATACTTTTTTTACACCGTATCCACGATTCTCCAGAGGCGGGACATGCTTTCACCCATTCAATTTGCCAGCGCGGACGCCTTCCTGCAGCACGCCCAGACAACCTTGCTGCAAGATGAAGCGGCCAACGGCCTGATGCTGGGCATCTGCATCCGGCTGCGCGACTATCCCGAACGCATCCTGGCCGCGCCGTTCCTGTTTACGATCGACCGTGAGCCGCATCAGATCGTTCTGGCCGCCATCATGACGCCGCCGCACAATCTTATTTTGCATTGCGCTGAGACCTGCGATCCATCGATCCTGGAGATGCTGGCCGGGCACCTCATCGCCCAGGGATGGGCAATCCCGGGGGTTCTGGGCCCGGCGGCCATCAGTGAACGGTTTGCCGAGCGCTGGGCGCAGCGTACCGGCTGTCAGGCGCGCGTCCACCAGCGACAACGCGGTTTCGAATTGCGCCAGGTCATCCCGCCGCTGCCTGCCCCGGGCCGGTTCCGGCCGGCCGAACTGTCCGATCTGCCGCTGCTGACGGAATGGGCGCGCGCCTTTTATCAGGATGCACTGCATGAAGACCTCACCCTCGAACAGGCTCGCGCGATGACAGCGCTTAAAATCGATGACCGGCAGTTGTACGTCTGGGATGCGAACGAACCAGTCTCGATGGCCGCGGTTGGGCGGCCAACCCCGCACGGCATCTCGGTCAGTTTTGTGTATACGCCGCCGCGCCAGCGCGGCCGGGGCTATGCCTCCAACTGCGTGGCCGTGCTCAGCCAACATATGCTGGATGAAGGCTATCAATTCTGCACGCTGTTTACCGATCTTGCCAACCCGGTATCCAACGCGATCTATCAACACATTGGCTATCGTCCCATCTTCGATTACACCGAGTATCACTTTGAAAACGATTGAATCCTCCCCCACCACACTTGCGCTGCGGCGCGTCCCCATCGGAATCTGGCTGTTCAGCCTGGTGTTCATCGGCGTCGGTCTGGTTTGCGGAATGCTGGTTGGTAAACTGGCCACCCTGCACTGCCAGCGATCCGGCTCAGGCGGCGAATGCCAGTTCAGTACCCGCGGCTTTATCGGCCCGGCCAGCGTCATGACCTTCGCCGTTGAAGACCTGCAGGCCGCTGAATTACAGGTCTCCGAAGACAGCGACGACGGGGATACCTACCGGGTCGCCTTTCAGGTTCAGGGAAAATGGATTCCCCTGACGAAGGTCTATTCCTCCGGATGGTCTTCAAAAGATGACGTTGTTCAGAATATCAACACCTTCATCCAGAACCAGAGCCAGACCGAATTGAACATCCGCCAGGACGACCGCCTGTTCGCCGCCCTTTTTGGCGGCATTTTCTCCCTGGCCGGTCTATTGATGATCCTTTTCATCGGCCAGATCGTTACCCTGCGCCTCGATCGCGTCACCGGTCTGGTCACGCTCAAGCGCACCGGCCTGACGGGCGTGCGCGAGGGCGAATATCCGCTCAGCGATTTCACCGACGCGGTATTGGAATATGGCCGGAACACCTGCCGCATTGCCCTGGTCACCCGCGATGGCGGCCACCTGCCGCTGACAACCGAATACAGCAGCGGCATTCGTGGCAAGGAAGCCACCGCCAAACAAATTCGCGAGTTCCTCAGGCCGGGCGAGGCCGTGCAGGACAACCGGCCAGAATGGCTGAAATGATGACTGCACCTCAAATCCGAGAAGGGTCTATCGATTACAACAACACCCGCATCCACTACACCAGCACCGGGCAGGGTCGGGCGCTGGTCTTCGTGCACGCCGGCATCGCCGACAGCCGCATGTGGCAGCCACAGGTGGAGCATTTTTCAGCGCGCTACCAGGTGATCACCTTTGACCTGCGCGGTTACGGCCAGACCGCCATGGCGGCCGGCGATTATTACCTCGCGGACGACCTGCGGGCGGTGGTGGATGGATTGGGGATCGAAAAAGCGGTGGTCATCGGCTGCTCGATGGGCGGCAACACCGTGATCAACTTCACCCTGCAGAACCCGGATCGCGTCCTGGCTTTGGTAACGGTGAGTTCGGATGTGGACGGCTTCGAGGGGCAGGATACCCCGGAATCGGAGCGCCAGTGGCAGGTTGCGGTGGAAGCCCAGAAGCGGCATGACTTCGATCGTTATGCCGAGGCCGTCGTTCACCTGTGGATCGACGGGCCGCGCCGCAAACCAGAAGAGGTGAATCCGCGTGTGCGCGACTTCGTCAAGGAGATGCTGCGCACCAGCTTCGATACGCCCGAGGGCCTGGGAAATCGAGTCCGACCGGCTCCCCCTGCAGTGCAGCGCCTGGGAGAAATCCACACGCCCACGCTGGTCATCGGCGGCGAAGAGGACATCCCGGAAATGGCTCCGTACACGGAAAAGCTGTCGAGCAGCATCCCCGGGGCGCGCCTGGCCATGATCGCTGATGCCGGTCACCTGCCGGGTCTGGAACACCCCGCTGAGTTCAATCGTTTGCTGGAGGATTTCTTAAAAAGCGTCTTGTAAAATGGCATCAGAATCGATCGATTGAGAACAACTGGTATTTCTAGGGAGGGCGATATGAAGGACAGTTTGCGACAGGCCGCAGTGATCGTTTTTCTGTTGGCAACCGTAATCGTCAACGCTCTGGCCAACATCATTCCCTTCAATGGTCTGAATACCGGCCAAATTTCGAATGATTATCCAACCTTATTCACCCCGGCCGGCTATGTCTTTGCCATCTGGGGATTGATCTATCTTTTGCTCCTGGTATATGTCGTTTACCAGGCCCTGGCTCCCCAGAAGGACAATCCGCGTTTGCGCGCCGCCGGCGGGTGGTTTGTGTTAAGCTGCATCGCCAACATGGCCTGGCTGTTTTGCTGGCATTATCTTCAATTTCCGCTCAGCATGCTGGCCATGCTGGTGCTGCTCGGCAGCCTGATCATGGCTTACGTGCGTCTTGAAATCGGCCGCAGCCCGGCGCCGCTTTCCGAACAGCTTTTGGCGCGCGCGCCGTTCAGCATCTACCTGGGCTGGATCAGTGTGGCCACCATCGCCAATGCCGCCATCCTGCTGACCAGCCTGAAATGGGACGGCCTGGGGTTGGCGCCGCAAATCTGGACCCTGATCGTCCTGGGTGTCGCGGTCATTCTGGGAGGACTGGCCAGCTTTCTGCGGCATGATGGACTCTATGGCCTGGTGCTGATGTGGGCTTTTGCCGGCATTGCCGTCCGGCAGGCCGCCGATCCGCTGGTTTCGGGAGCCGCCTGGACTGCCCTGGGAGCCGTGCTGGTGCTGGTCGTGGCGGGCAGCCTGCGCTGGCTGCGCCGGCCAACCGCGAGGTAAACACCATGTCTCTAAGCGAACGGTTTCAACAGGCGCTGTCCTATGCGGCTCAATTGCACGCCAGCCAGTTGCGCAAGGGCAGCCAGACTCCTTATGTAGCCCATCTGCTGATCACGGCCGGAATCGTGCTCGAATACGGCAGCAGTGAGGAGGAAGCCATTGCCGCCCTGTTGCACGATGCACTGGAGGATCAGCCAAAGAACGGCCAGACGCGGGAAGAAATCGAAATCCTGTTTGGAAAGCCGGTGCTGGCGATCGTCGAAGCGTGCAGCGACACCCAGACCCACCCCAAGCCGCCCTGGCGCGCGCGGAAAGAAGCCTTCATCGAGTCCATCCGGACCGCTTCGCCATCCGCTTGCCTGGTCATCGCCGCCGACAAGCTGCACAACACTCGTTCCCTGGCTCGCCAGTACCGCGAACTTGGCGAGGAGCTGTGGCGGGACTTCAGGGGAGGGCGGGATGGCTCACTGTGGTTCAGCCGGGCAATGTACACGGCCCTCGAACAGCGTTCCTGCCTGCCGCCCGCGTTGCTGGACGAGCTTGCCAGCGCTGTGTTCGAACTGGAATCGTTGGTTTCAGGGGATACAAATCTCGTATAATCATATCGGTGGTGTGCATTCATTCGAGGAGGCATCCATGGCCATTGAATACCGTCCGATGACGATCGATGATTACGATGAAGTCATAGACCTGTGGAAGACAACCGAAGGGGTTGGGCTATCGGACGCTGATTCGCGCCGGAGCATCAACCTTTTCCTGCAGCGCAACCCCAATTTGAGCGTGGTTGCGCGCGAAGGTGAAAAATTGGTTGGCGCAGTGCTGTGCGGTCACGACGGACGGCGCGGATATTTGCACCACCTGGCCGTCGCCCGGCCGTACCGCATGCACAATATCGGGAGCACCCTGGCCGAAACCTGCCTGGAACACCTGCGCACCGAGGGCATCCAGAAGTGCCACCTGTTCGTCTACGAGCAAAATTATCACGCCATCGCCTTTTGGAAGAAGACCGGCTGGGCGCAGCGTGTGGATCTGGTAATCATGTCGCATGACATCAAGAATGGCTAAGTCCGACTGCCGGGCAGCCGCCGTCATCGTCCGGGACGGGCAAATCGCCCTCATGCGGCGAGAAAAGGCCGGACGGTTGTACTACGTTTTTCCGGGCGGCAAGCAGGAATCCGGCGAGACGGCCGAGCAGGCCGCCGCCCGGGAAGTCGAAGAGGAGCTTGGCCTGGTCATCAGCGTTGGCCGCCTGGTGGCGCAGACCTGGTACCGCGGCCGGAAGCAACTGTATTTCGAGTGCGCGGTCACCGGCGGCCAGTTTGGCAGCGGCCAGGGGCCTGAAATGACCGCGCCGTTCCGGCCGGAATCGGGCACCTATCTGCCGGTATGGCTGCCGGTGACCGAATTGCAGCGTTATCCGGTCCTGCCGCGCCCGCTGATCGAGTTGGTGCAAACCGCCCAAACCCGGGGCTGGCCGTCCCAACCCTTGATCTTCAGGGAGGAAGCGGAATGATCCAGAAGCGTTCATCCTCAGGTTTGTTCTGGGCCGTTTTTGGCCTGGCCTCAGGCGCCGCCATCGCCTGGCTGGCCACTCGACCGCGCAGTATGCCCAATTTATATGCCACCCAACGCGCCCTGGCCAAACTGCACGGCGAGGTGCGCGCCGGTTTCCTGGCCGGCCGGATCCAGGAAAAGTACGACCAGTTGATGGCCCACCGGCCGCGTTTCAGCCATCCGGCGCTGCGCTGGCACCTTGAGGGCAATATTCTGCCCGGCCTGGCGACCTATCAGGTTCTTTGCGACGAACTGGGTGACCGGGCAGCAGCCCAGTCAGAAACCGGGCATATCCTGGCCGCCAATTTCGTACCCGGGCGCAAACCGCTCTGGCAAATGCTGGGCCTTCTTCCGCAACCCTTCCGTCTGATGCGCCCCGCGCTGCGTTGGATCATGCGGTTCGAATTCCCCGTGGAAGGCTGGGAGACCCAATGGGTCGAGGATAACGAACAGCGCATCGGCATGGACATTTCGCGCTGTTTCTACCTGGATGTATTGACCACGCTGGGCGCGCCGGAATTGACCGGCACCTTCTGCGCACTGGATGATTACGATGCCAGGCAAATGCCGCCCGGCATCCTGTTCGAGCGCAGCGGTACACTCGGCCGCGGCCAAACGCACTGCGATTTTCGCTACTGTACACCCGCCGGCCGTTCGATCGATTTCATGAATGAAAAACAACTCTGAATTCGAAATCTTTCCGGAGGTCTCTCATGAGCGACTCGACGATTACTCCCAACCCCATCGATACCCAGAAGATCGAACTTAACAAACGCCTCGAAACCACCGCCTGGGGATTGTTTCTGGTCATGCTGGGCGGGTTCATGTTCGTACCCAAGAACCTGGCTCCGGACGGCCTGTGGTCGATCGGCGTCGGCCTGATCATGCTGGGTTTGAATGTGGCGCGCTATTTTAACAAAATCCGGATGAGCGGTTTTACCACCGTCCTGGGCATCCTCGCGATCATCGGCGGCGTGGTCCAGTTGCTGGGCGTCAAGAACATGGAAGGCGCCTTCCTGCTCATCATCCTGGGCGTATACCTGCTGCTGCGACCCTGGTTCGAAAAACGCAAGCTGTTTGGTAAAGCCGAGCAAAGTTAGTCCCCCGTTTGCACGCCAGCCAATCCATGCACCGCCCCGGCCAACCCTGCTTTGAATCCCATGACTCATCCCATCGTTTTTCACCTTTGCCCCGTTGACGAAACCGATCTACCCGCGCTGCTGGAAGTTTACCGCGGCTGTGAAGATTTCCTCGCGCTGGGGCCGCACCCGCAGGCCAGCCCCGAAATGGTCAGGGCCGACCTGGAATTATCACGCTCCTCCGGCAGCCAGTTCCACGGCATCCGGGACGAAAGCGGGCGCCTGATCGGCGTGGCGGATTGGAGGGCCGGCGGCTTCGAAGGCCAGGCCGACACGGCCGATATCGAGCTGTTGATGATCGCCAGACCGTACCGGCGCCAGGGCCTGGGCCACGCCATCGTCGCTGAAATCGAAAAGCGCATCCGTCAGGAAGGACGCGCCGCTCAAATCGCCAGCGGCGTTCAGGTCAACAACCGCGCCGCGATGCGCTTCTGGCTGCGCTGCGGTTTTCGTTCCGCCGGCCCGCCGCAAAAACAGGCTGACGGCACCACTTCCATCCCGTTGCTGAAGGACCTGCATGGATCGAATTGAAATTCGCCCGCTCGAACAGCTCGACCGCCCGCGCCTGCGCGAGATCATGGCCGGTTATACCTCGACCCAGCGCTATGCCGCGCGCAAACAGGAAAGCGACCGGCGCACCGTGATCGCGCTCGAACTCGAGCCGCTGGCCGCGCCGCACGTCCGGAACTACTGGGAGTGTCTGTCGGAGGACGACCTTAAGCGTTACGAAGGCTTCCTGGCCGAAGGATTTTCACTGGGTGCGTACCGGAACGGCGCGTGGATCGGCGTCGCGCTGGCCGAAGTTCAGGGCTGGAACCGCGTATTGAGCGTGTGGGAACTGCACGTCCACCCCGACCACCGCCGGCAGGGCATCGGCCGCCGCCTGCTGGACGAACTGGCCGTCCGAGCCAGCGCCCTGGGATTGCGCGCGCTGACGGTCGAAACGCAAAACACCAACGTGGCTGCCATCCATTTCTATCGACAGGCCGGTTTCAGCATCGAAGGCATCGACCTGTCGTACTACACGAATCAAGACGCCGAAGACGGCGAAGTGGCCGTGTTTCTGCGCAGAAAACTGGGTTGAAATGAGCATCGATCTGGAAAGCCTCACCCTCATCCAATTGACCCCCGCGCACGAAACCGCCTGCCGGGATTTCATGCAGGAATTTCTTGCCGCCGGCGAAACCCATTACGGCTGGCTGAACGAATACCTGGAATTTCGTTCCTTCCGCGAATTTCTCGATTTCATCGATACCTGCGCGCGGGGGAAATACAAACCCGAGATTTACGTCCCGCAAACCACATTTTTCCTGAGCGAACCGCAGGGCCGGCTGCTGGGAATCACCCGCCTGCGCCACCACTTGAATCCCTCGCTGGAGATCGAAGGCGGGCATATCGGTTACGCCGTGCGCCCGTCGGCGCGGCGCCAGGGCTGCGCCACGCGCCAACTGTCCCTGATGCTCGAGCGGGCCCGCGCCATTGGCCTGGCGCGCGTATTGGTCACCTGCGATGACGACAACACCGGCTCGGCGCGCACCATCGAGAAGAACGGCGGCGTGCTGGAAGACCTGCGCCTCTCGCCGGAAAGCGGGAAATGGGTCAAACGCTACTGGATCGCGCTGGAATGAGTTTTGACTCCACATACGAGGAAGATCCCATGTCAAAGGCCGTCGTCGAAGCACTCATCGAACGGTACAATCTGAAACCACTCGCGTTCGAGGGTGGCCTGTTTGTTCAAACCTACCGCTCGGAAGGGACATACGCCGGAGACCAGCTTCCCGCGCGCTACGCCGGGCTGGAGCATGCCTTTGGCTCGGCTATTCTGATGCTTTTCACCGACGACCCAGACAGCTTTTCGGCCTTGCACCGTCTGAAAACCGATGAAATCTATCATTTCTACCTGGGCGACCCCATCGAATTGACATTGCTCCACCCGGATGGTTCGTTCCAGACGGTGACGTTGGGGCAAAACGTGTTCGCGGGGGAACAGGTGCAGTTCGTGATCCCCGCCGGCGTCTGGCAGGGATCGCGTCTGATGGCGGGCGGCAGGTACGCCCTGTTTGGAACCACCATGGCGCCGGCGTTTCAAATCGAAGATTTCGCGGCCGCGGATCGTGAAAGCCTGTCAGCGGCTTATCCCGGCGCACGCGAGCGAATCGCCGCGCTGACGCGCTCGAATCCGTAATAGCCGCAATTTTACAAAAGCCATCCAAAATTAATAACACGGTGTAAAAGGTCAGAGTATTCCGTTAAAAATAATAAAGGCACTGTTCAATTAAGTAGTTCTGAGAAAAAAATATTGAGCCTATGAACAAAATTTACTATTACGACTATTGAAAGGATAATCTTTATGTTTATAATTATGGTTTGACTAATTTGTTTAAATCAGGTAAACTTAAAAATATATGTATCAGAGAAAAATGGATTGATTTCATGAAGAATCGAATGATGTATTATAAGAATAAAGAGTTCAGAAGTCCAGAAGTAAGGGTTCTAGAAGCTTATAATTACTATCTTCATGCATATAATGGTAAAGAGCCCTCTTTTGATATTATAGGAAAACGAGCTGGCGTTTCTCCTCGAATGGTTCCAGATTATTTACGTGCATTACAAACAATTAAAAGGAACCAATTAGAATCGAGTAAGAATTTCTTAAAAAAGAAAAATGATATAGATATATAGAAAATTTCTAATCGGGTCTTTCTATTGGGGGAAAAATATGCATGGAGGGAAAAAAATTAATGAAAATTTCTACCATGATAATAACCAGTCAGAGAAAATAAGGATAAATGTCGTTCGATGTTTAATGGTATTTACAATAGGTGTTGGTGGTTTATTATCGATAATTGTTGTGATTGGTTTTCTTGAGGCCTATAATATACTTGATTTTTCTAATAATCCAAATCTCGTAAATTTACTCGGTATAAGGTCCCCAAATCCTAGAGCACCAAAAACCCTATTTGATCTTTTTGAGATTCTAATTATTCCAGTCTTAATTGCAATCGGGACGATCTTTTTTGAACAAGCGTTTAAGTCCATTGAATCTAGAGATGCAAACGAAAGACAACAATCGGCATTAATTGAAAAATACCTGGAGACCTTAGAAACTTTATACTTAGACCCTGTTTTTTTTGATTACGAAAAAGGGAAAAAATCAAGAGTAATGATTCAAGCGTATACGAGAGATCTATTAAAGAATTTGCATGGTCATTGGATTGGTGTTGCGATAGATCTCCTTGATAGTTACTATTTAGGATTAGCAAGAGATTACAATGTAAATGAAAATTTAGAATTTGAAGAAATCCCCGAGGTGTTATCAGATTTATCTCCGGAGGAATTGGATAAACTCACACCAATAGTAAATCTGAAAAGCTTAAGGTTTTCTAATGCCGATCTGAGTGAACGGAAATTTACAAATATGAATTTGGAAGGTGTTTGGGTAATAAAATCTAAATGGGACTCTGTAGATTGTCGGAGTATAAATTTCTTTAGTGTTAGGTTCAATAACTCTTCACTTCGAAAAGCAAAGTTTATAAATTGTAATTTTTCTGGCGCGAATTTTAGTAGTTGTAATTTGGAAGGATGTCTATTTGATAATTGCATTTTAGAAAATGCCATTTTTTCACATGCAAATTTAAGAAAGGTGGAATTTATAGAGACTGATATTTCCGAAGCTATTATTGATAGCTCAACGATTCTTGATTATAAACAAGCTGTTGTAATATATCTTCACAATTCGAATTCATCAAATCAATACTTAGTCGGCGAAGATTTACATGGAGCGTATTTAGCTGGCGTGTCTTTCGTAGGGGCAATTCTGTGTAAAGCAAATTTCTCAAAAGCAAATCTCCGGTTTTCAGATTTTCGGAATGCTGATCTTCGGCGAACAAATTTTAACGAGGCCGATTTAACAGGCTCTGATTTACGTGGGGCGAATCTTGCCGGGGCTGATCTTCGATTGGCAGTATTAAACGATGTTAAAATCGACGATCAAACTATTCTCTCACATAAATGGAAAGTAATTATTGATTTTACCAATGGAATTGAACAAGCAGGTATCCAAAATCTTGATTTTAGTGATGCTATGTTGGCAGGTATGGATTTTAATGGGGATTTATCTGGTTACAATTTTAGAGGTTCTCAACTCTACAGAGCGAATTTTACTTTAGCAACACTAGTTGGAGCTGATTTTTCTTCTGAAATTTGTCCAATTAGTCATGACCATTATTTTGATAATAAAGGTTTACTGTTACGATCCAAGAAGTTTTGGTTACTGAAAAAGATATTTCCAAATCTTTGGACATTTATTGTATGTCAACACAATTACTTTAATAAATATTATGAAAATCCTCATGATTTTGGTAAATATGATACCGTGTTAACACTCAGTGATTTTACCGGGGCAAATTTAACAAGCACTTCATTTACTAATGCCATTATGACTCCTTGCCTACTTAGTGGGGCAATAGCGGGAAATTCCGATTTTTCGAAAGCATTTTTGCAAGAGAGTGAAATGTCTAATATTTATTTAGTGAATAGTAACCTTGATGAATGCGAGTTGTCATCAGCTTGGTTGAACTATGCAACTTTGAATAATGCCAGCTTTATAGGAGCGAGATTAATAGGTGCCCACCTTCAATTTGCGAAGCTGCAAAATGCGAATTTCACGAATGCTAACTTATCGGGCGCTGATTTATCTGATGCCGATTTATCAAATGCAGATTTGAGTGGCGCTGATTTATCAAAAACTATACTTATAAGAACCAAATTAACCAATGCTATATATACCCAACCTCAAATTAAGAATGCAATTATTAGTGATATTCCAGGGGTAAGTGGGTTTGAATCAGAGATGGAATAATAATTCCAAAACTCCAAAGGAGAAAAACGATGATGCAGCACCCAGAAGTGAATTTTGAAAAGCTAGACGTCCTGGAAGAAAGAACAAGGGAACATTTAGATAACTTTATGAAATTGGTCAGAATTCAAGTGACTATTGATCGAATAATTGGCATTATTCTTATGTCCTTAGGGGTTATCATCTCAGTTTTTGGTTTACTCCACTTGCTAATAAATGCAAGGTCAAGTATTGAAATTAGCCTAAATTTAATTATTTTGATGATTGGTCTAATATTTATTTCTTTTGGTAGATTATGGAAAGGTTCACCTGAAAAACTTGAAAAAATTATATCGAACCAAGCTTTGTTAAAAGTTTCTTACATAGGGTTCATAAATAGAACAAACCAAATTCGATCATATTGGTGTCAAATTATTCAAGATGAAGTACGCTTAGAATCATTTGAAAAGAACCAACAAATGTTAAAAGAAGCTATCGATCAAGCTTGCCGTCATCTAAGTGATCATCCATTAGACTAATTTTAATTGTAGCACCCTTCAATATAATTTATGATTCTAATCATTTCATTTCGTAAAGGAAATGAATTATATGATTTATCGGCTGGATAGTAATATTCACCTTTCTACTGAAATTCATTCATCAGTTCTACGGGATAATAAGGAAGTAAAATTAGTCTCTACTAAATCTCCTCTCAGGAAAAGCCATTGAAGCGGTCCTCCCTGCCGTTCGCATTAGCCATGATTTCCGCGCTCTTCTTCGGCGCAGCCACCCCCATCAGCAAACCCTTACTGGCGAACCTGAGCGACTTTCAACTGGCCGGACTGCTCTACCTGGGCGCTGCGGTCGGCGTGCTGCCCATTCTATTCCGCGAGCACAGGTTTCACCTGCCCTGGCGCATGGATCGCGATAACGCCGTCCGCCTGGCCGGGTCCATCCTCTGCGGCGGCATTTTCGGCCCGCTGGCGCTGCTGGCCGGGCTGCGCCTGGCTTCGGCGACCTCGGTTTCGATGTGGCTGACCCTGGAAACGGTATTCACCGCCCTGCTGGGCCATTTCATTTTCAAGGATTACCTCACCCGGCGCAGTTGGGCGGCCGCTGCCGGCATTTTCATCGCCGCCTTGATCCTGGCCGCCGGAGACGGCGCGGCTGCAGTGAAAGCCGGCGCGTTGGTGGCCCTGGCCTGCCTGTGCTGGGGACTGGACAATCACTTCACGGCGCTGATCGACGGGATTAGCCCGGCTCAATCGACTTTCTGGAAAGGCCTGGCCGCCGGGTCGACCAACCTGATCATCGGCCTCAGCCTGGCGCCGATGGTTGCCGCGCCGCGCTGGATTGCCTTTGGCCTGGGGATTGGTTTCATCTCTTACGGTTTGAGCATCGTGCTCTACATCACCGCCGCGCAGTCGCTGGGCGCCACGCGCAGCCAGCTTATTTTCTCCAGCGCGCCGTTCTGGGGGGTGTTGCTGTCGGTCCTTTTCCTGCGCGAATCGCTCAGCCTGAAGCAAATGGCCGCCGCCGTTATTTTGGTCCTGGCCATCCTGTTGTTGGCGCGCGAGCAGCATTCGCACCGCCATCATCACCTGGCGCAGGCCCACGAGCACCTGCACTCGCATGACGACGGCCACCACCTGCACAGCCATCCCGGTTTACCGGCTTCCACGCGCCACATTCACCCGCATTATCACCCGGAGAACATTCATTCCCATCCCCACTGGCCGGATCTGCACCACCGCCATTTGCACGCAAATGGGGATTGAATATCTGCGCAAAAGGTGGACTCTATCGCGGAGAGGATATTATTACTGGAGGATCTGCCCGGATTTCATCCAACACTAAAATTCGGCCGGCAGCGTGCCGGCAACGGTTTGATCCCCCATAAGCTGCCTGACTGCTTCGATGGTGAAATAAGGCAAAGGTTCGAGAGAAGAGAGAATCTTCGATTTCATATAGGATAATAGACACTTAATGTCTATTGTCCTATATATAAATAGCGATCAGGCCTTGCTGGCTTTATCGATCGCTTCGCCGCCGACCATGAAGGCTTCCGATTCGCCGGCCGTCTCGAAGAAATGTTCGAGCACCAGCGCGGCTGCGCCCTTGGCGACCGCCCCCTGGCCCAACTGGCACAACCGGATGGTCGTCTTGGCCAGGGATTGCTGCAGCGCGTATCGGGATACAACTTCCTCGATTCGGGTCAGATATTTCACGCCCAGGAGCAGCCCGGACCAGCCGCCCAAAAGCAATAATTCGGGATTGACAGCGTTGATGAGATTGGCAATGCTGACGCCAAGATAGCGGATGGTCTCATCGATGGTCTGGACGGCCTCTGGCTTTCCCCGTTCCGCTTCCGCGATCAGGTACTGGATAAAGGCCGCCTGGTCACCCCGCGAAGGCTGTTTTTCATCGTGGATCAACCCGCAGTACCGGTCGATGATGCCGTTCGCGCCGATATAGACTTCCATGCAGCCGTGGCTGCCGCAGCGGCACAGCGGCCCATCGACGTTCAAGGTCGTATGGCCAAACTCGCCGGCGTTATTCGAAGACCCACGAAACAGCTCGCGTCCGGTGATGATTCCGCTGCCCACGCCCGTGCCGACCAGCAGAACCGCGAGGTTGTTCACCCCCCGGCCCGCGCCGAAAAGGGCCTCGCCCATTGCCATGGCTTTGGCGCCGTTATCCAGGTACATCGGGATCGAAAGGCGCTTGCGTAAAGCGCTGGTGATGGATACGTTGTGCCATCCCCAGTTGGGCGTGAAGATCGAAACGCCCTTGGCGGGGTCGACCATGCCCGGAAAGCCGATCCCGGCCCCAATGACATCCTTTTCCTGGATGCCGGCTTTCTTCATCACCTCTTCGATGCCCTGGAGCATGCCGGAAACGATCTGGCGGGAATTGATTTGCGGTTCGACCAGCGGATACGAGGCTCCCTGGCAGGAGTTGAAAAGAATATCGAACAACTCGACCTGGATAAAGGTCTCTCCGACCTCGATGCCAAAGAAATATCCATAATCGGGGTTGATGGTAATCAGCGTGCTGGGCCGGCCGCCTTCGGAGCGCTTGATTCCCGACTCGATCAAAATCTTCTTTTCAAGCAGGGCATTGACGATATTCGTCACCGTGGCCGGGCTGATGCCGATCTGCTGGCTGACTTCGAGCCGCGAGATGGGCCCTTCGAAGTAGATCTTGCGCAGAATTTCGGCCCGGTTGACCCGCCGTAGATCTTGAGGAGTTGGTTTTTTATATTTCATCGACCCTATCCATGCAGTGAAGGAATAATTTCATCTGGATTCGTTCAATGTGAGCTCATCCATTATATACTGGCAATCCATTCTACCGGACGGCAAAATGGCCCTCGAGTCCCCGGGTTGAATCCGGCCCAATCCAGACTTTGAATTCTCCGGCTTCGAGGACCGGGTTGAGGTCGACATTGAGAAAAGCCAGCTCCCCGGCCGGCAAATCGAACTCCACCGAACAGCTCTCGCCGGGCGCGAGAGTCATCTTTTGAAAATCTTTCAGCTCCTTCACCGGTCGGGTCACCGTTCCTACCAGGTCGCGCACGTACAATTGAACGATCTCCGTGCCCGTAAAATTTCCGGCGTTCGTGAGGGTCGCAGAGACCCGCAGGAACCCATCCTTCTCCACGACCGGCGTCAGCACCCGCAGATCGGAATAGGTAAAATTCGTGTAACTCAACCCGAAACCGAATGCAAACAGGGGATCGTTGCTTTCATCCAGGTACACGGATTTATCGGCTTCGTTGAATTGAATAACGCCGCTCGATTCGGCCGGGCGTCCGGTGCTCTTGTGTGCGTAATAGACCGGGATCTGGCCCTCGCTGCGCGGAAATGAAACGTTCAGCTTCGCGGAAGGATTCACGCGACCCAAAAGAACATCACACAGGCCCTGCGCGGCGCGGGTCCCGCCGTGCCAGGCGAGCAGGATCGAAGGCACTTCCTGCGCCAATTTCAGTATTGCCAGCGGGCGGCCGGTAAAGACTGCGGCGATCACCGGCTTTCCGGTTGCGACCACGGCATCCACCAGTTCCTGCTGCCGGCCGGGCAGCCCGAGATGCGCGCGCGAATGGGCTTCGCCGCTCATGCGGTCCGTCTCACCCACCGCCAGGAGAACCACGTCTGCCTGCCGGGCAACCGCAACGGCCGAAGCCAGATCCGCAGCATCACCGTCGAACGAACAGCCCGAACAAACCCTCAGGCTGGCGCGAGGCGGCAGGTTTCGTTCGATGGCTTCATGCAAAGTCTCCACGTCCCCGGCCTTACCGTCAAAACTCCAGCAGCCCAACAGGCTTTGACGCTCATCGGCGAAAGGCCCAATCAGGGCGATTGTTTTTCCTTCCAGGTGCAAAGGCAGCAACCGGGGATCGTTCTTCAAAAGGATGATGCTTTTCGCAGCCGCTTCAGCGGCAAGGTTTAATGTTTCCGGCCGCATGAGGGAGGATGAGATCCGGGATTCTTCTGCGTAGGGGTGATCGAACAGGTCCAGATCGTATTTCAGGCGCAGAATGCGCAGGACCGCTTCATCGAGCAGCGCCTCGGGCACCTGCCCATCCCGCACCAGGTCGGCCAGGTGATAATGATAGGCGTTTCCCATCATGTCGATATCCACGCCGGCCAGAATGCTGCGTAGCGCCGCTTCTTTATGATCGCGAGCGACGCCATGAAAGATCAATTCGCCAATCGAGTCATAATCGCTGATGATGACGCCCTCGAAGCCCCATTCCTTGCGCAGGATTTGTTTCAGCAGCAGCGGGTTGATGGTGGCCGGAAGGCCGTTCAAATCGTTGAACGAGGTCATGATCGTCTTCACGCCGGCGTCGATCGCGGCCTTATACGGCGGAAGGTATTCTTCGCGCAAGCGGCGCTCGGACATGTCGGTGGTGTTGTAATCCTTGCCGGATTCGACCGCGCCGTAGGCCGCGTAATGTTTTACACAGGCGGCCGCCTGCCGCCCGGTTTCACTCCGATAACCTTGATATCCGCGCACCCAGGCCGCGCCGATTTTCGAATTGAGTAAAGGATCCTCGCCGGCGCTTTCGGCAATCCGTCCCCAGCGCGGATCGCGGGTGATATCCACCATCGGGGCAAAATTCCAGGTCGTCCCGGCTGCAATGGCTTCGGAAATGGACGCATGCGCAACGGCTTCGACCAGGTCCACATCCCAACTGCTGGCAAGCGCCAGCGGAATGGGGAAGATGCTGCGATAGCCGTGGATGATGTCATTCCCCACCAGGATCGGAATTCCCAGGCGCGATTCTTCGACGGCGATGTGTTGATGTTCGTTGATGGATCTCACATCCTGAATGGTCAGCAGCGAACCGATTCTGCCCTCCCGCAGTAATTGTTTTACATTTTCACTCCAGGAAAGGTCAGCTTGAACCATCTGACCCACCTTTTCCTTCAGCGTCATTTGGGAAAGAAGGTTGGAACAGAATTCCTCGCGGGGTAAATTTTGGGCTTCCTTTTTGATGATGGATGAAGCGGGCGACGCCATAACAGAAAAAACCTTTCTTTTGCTGGAGATTTCGTTGTCATGGGTAGTTGACAGACGATATTTTTTGATATAAAATAACCTTTGAAATAACTCATTAAATATAGCACATTCTACATCCGTGTCAATATTCATAACCCCCAGTAATTAGGTATGCGCGGCCGGCGCTGAAAATGTGAACTCCGTGACCTGACCAGATTTCACCCAAACCCGTTGCCATCGCGTATACTTAAAAATTTGAAGAAGGAGAGTAGAGACTGTGAAGAAGAAAATGTTCGTTCTTATCGGGCTCATGGTGGTCGCAAGCATGCTGTTGGCTGGCTGCGCTCAGGCGACCCCCGCGGCGACTGAACCTGCCGCAACTGAACCGGCTGCAACGGAAGCCGCCCCAACCCAGGCCCCGGCGACCGAAGCTCCGGCTGCTGAACCGGTGACCATTCGCTTTGCTCACCAGTTCTCCGACACCGAAAGCGCCAAGTTGGATGAGATTATCCAGAAATTCGAAGCTGAAAATCCGGATATCAAAATCGAGGTCGAGCGCAATAACGACTCGAATTTCTACGACAAACTGGTGACCTCGATCCTGGGTGAAGACGCCCCGGATATCGCCCGCGTAGAACCGGTCAAGGCCGCGCAATATATTTCGGCCGGCTATGCCGCGAACCTGGATGAATTCATCGCCGCAGATCTGCGCGATCAGTTCTTCCCCGGCACGCTGGAGCCACTCGTAAAAGACGGCTCGCTGTATGGTGTGCCCCAGGATGTTTCCACCATGGTCCTGTACTATCGCACCGATCTCTTCGAAGCAGCCGGCATCGCGACCCCGCCCGCAACCTGGGATGAGCTGCTCGCAGATGCCCAGGCTCTGACCAAGGACACCAATAATGACGGCAATCCGGAAGTCTACGGCATTGGCCTGTTCGGTGGATGGGGCGCTTTCGAATTCTATCCCTGGTTCTGGCAGGCTGGCGGTGTGATGCTCAATAACGATAACGGCGCCGTAACCCCCGCGTTCAACAGCCCCGAAGGCGTGTCTGCCCTGCAGTTCTGGGTGGATCTGGCCAACAAGTACAAAGTCATGCCGGTCGGTACGGCCACCTATGGCGAAGATGAGATCAAGGGCCCGTTCGTCGCCGGCCAAATCGCCATGTTCACCTCCGGTCCCTGGACGGTTGCCAGCCTGAAGGGAAATACCGAGATCGACGGCAAATGGGCCATCGCTCCATTACCCGCCGGTAAAAAATCTGCGTCCGTTCTGGGCGGCATGGACCTGATCGTTCTCGATCAATCCACCCACAAAGAACAGGCTGCCCGCTTCATCAATTACCTGTTGCAGGATGAGGTTCAGGTCGACTGGGCCAAATCGCTGGACCTGCTGCCCTTGAAGAAATCGATGTATTCGGACCCGACCTTCAAGGACGATGCCTTCATGCAGGTTTTCTCGGCCGCATTGGAGAATTCGCTTTCCCGCCCGACCATCAGCCAGGCTGGAGAAATCGATGACCTGTTCGGCAAAGCGGTTCAGGCTGCCCTCTCCGGCGGTCAGACCCCGCAAGCAGCCCTCGACGATGCAGCTGCCAAAGCTGCTGAGATCTTGAAACAATAACAGAATGTCGATCCACACGTTCAAAGGGAGCGCCTCTCAAAGCAATTTGAGGGGCGTTCCCCTCCCCCTCAAGCAATGGAAAGAATCCTTCCGCAAAAACCGGATGGGCTGCTTCCTGATATTGCCGGCTGCATTATTGCTGACCGTGGTGATGGTTTACCCGTTGCTGACGTTGGTAAGAATGAGTCTGTATGATATCGAGCCCTTGCGTCACGCGGGTGAATACTTTATCGGGTTGAAAAATTACCTGAAAATCCTTCAAGACCAGGATCTGAGCCACGCGCTGCTGCAAACGGCCATCTGGACCTTCGGATCGGTGCTCCTGCAGTTCCTCCTTGGAATGGTCGCGGCGCTGATCTTGAATGAATCCTTCCGCGGCCGGAGCCTGGCCCGCGCGCTCATCTTGATCCCGTGGGCAATGCCCAGCGTCGCCGGCGCGCTTTCGTGGAAATGGATGTACCACGCCCAATATGGCCTGCTCAACTACATTTTGGTGGGGTTACATCTGGTTTCCCACAATATCAACTGGCTGGGAGATGCCAATATCGCCACCGCGGCCGCCATCCTGACGAATGCCTGGCGCGGCTATCCATTCATGATGTTGATGCTTCTGGCAGGGATTCAAAATATCCCCACGGAACTGTATGAGGCCGCGGCGGTCGACGGCGCCACCTTCTGGCCGCAGGTCAAATACATCATTATGCCGCTGCTGACCCCGGTTATTTTCGTCGTAACCTTGCTTTCCGGGATCTGGACCTTCAACAACTTCACCTATATCTATATTCTGACCGGCGGTGGACCGGCCGGGAAGACGGATATTCTGGTGACTTATGTATATAAGAATGGTTTTGATTTCTTCCACTTTGGGTATGCTTCAGCGTTATCCGTGGCATTGTTCATTATTGTATTCTTGCTCTGCCTGGGATACATAAAACTATCGGCCCGGAACGGGATGAATGAAGGCTAGGGTAGAAAATGACCGCATTGTTTAGCAACCGCTGGATAAAATGGATTTCGATTCTGATTCTGATTCTGCTGGTCATCTTCTCGGTTTTGCCTTTCGTCTGGATGATGAGTACCTCCATCAAGAACAGTTCAGAGCTGTATACCAGCATCCCGAAATTATTTCCAGACCATCCGACCCTCGAGAATTATTCCTATATCATGAAGCGCGGATCGTTCGGCCTGTATTTTCGCAACAGCTTCCTGGTCGGCATTGGCACAACCATCGCGTCCCTCTTCGTCAGCCTTCTGGCTGGTTATGGTTTCTCGCGCTACCATTTTCCAGGCCACAAGTTCGTCCTGTTTAGCTTCCTGATGGTGCAGATGTTCCCGAGCGTTCTCCTGATCATCCCACTTTTTCGATTGATCAAAGCCTTCGACATGATGAACACCATGGGCGCGCTGGTCCTGGCAAACACGACCTTTGCCGTCCCGCTTTGCACCTGGCTGCTGAAAGGCTTTTTCGACCAGATTCCCCACGACCTGGAAGAAGCCGCCATGATCGACGGCTGCTCGCGCATCGGAGCGATGGTGCGGGTCATCCTACCCCTGGCCCTGCCCGGAATCATCGCCTCCGGCATTTATGTCTTCATCGGCTCCTGGGATGAATTGGTTTACGCCATGACCTTCACCTCGAGCGAGGCCATCCGCACCCTGCCGGTTGGCCTGTCGCGTTTCATCACCTCCTATGAAATTCAGTGGAATCAACTGGCGGCGGCCACCGTGCTGGCGACCATCCCGGTTTTGATTCTGTTCCTACTCATCCAGAAATATATCGCCCAGGGGCTCATTTCCGGTTCGGTCAAGGGTTAATGCATGCAGGTCAACTCGTCTGGAATACGCATGGGCGCTGAAACGGCGCCGTTGCTCAGCGCTGAGATTCAATTCTGGAGGTTGGACCCGGCCGATTGGGAACCCTGCCTGCTGGCGCTCAAGGATATCGGCTTCGAAATCGTGGCCACCTATTTTAGCTGGCGCCGGTTCGAACCCGCTCCCGGTCAATTCGATTTCGACGGCAGGACCGATCCGCGTTTGAATGTCAGGCGGTTTTTGGACCTTTGTCAGAAGCATCATGTCCGGGTGCATCTCAAGCCCGGCCCCTGGATTTGCGCCGAGGAAAAAAACGGAGGATATCCGGATTGGTTGATCGAACACCGTGAACTCCTGGCGCTCGACAGCAAGGGAAAGATCATCCAGGGGTATAACCCGCCCTTTCGGGCGCCGATCCCGAGTTATGCGCATCCTTTATACCGGTCCTACGCCCGGAAATGGCTGGAAGCCGTCCGCGCCGCGCTGGAGGGCTATTTCTACCCGCACGGACCCATCATCCTGGTCCAGCTCGATAACGAACCCAGCATGACTTTTCACGATCGCCTGTTCGAAGGCGATTACAATCCCAGCATCGTCGCCGAAAATGGGCTTTATCCGCGCTGGCTCGAATCCAGATATCCCGGCAGAACGCCGATTTCTTCCGCGCCGCGTTCCTTCGATCATGCTTCCACTCAGGATTTGTTCGACTGGACGGAATACAAAGAATTTCTTCTGCAGGATCACATCCAGTTCCTAAAGCAGGCTTTTCAAGGGCAGCGCCCGCTGGATGTTTTATACACCCTCAACATCAACGAGCATCCCCAGTTGGCAACCCCCAACAACTGGATGCTTCTGCAAAAGGCCTGTGATTTCATCGGCTATGACTACTACTTCATTCCGCCGTTCAAATGGCAGGATTGTGTGAACATGGCCTTTGCCATCAGCTACAGCCAGGCCGTCGCTCCACTGGTGTGGGCGCCGGAATTGATGGCCGGCATCTGGATCTCTCCCGGAGTGGATGAGGACCACCCGGGCTTCGGATTGTCGGATCTGGCATTCTTCCAGTATTCCGCCTTCGCGTTGGGTTTGAAAGGCGCCAACTTCTATATGGCGGTCAACCGCGAGAACTGGGCGGATGCGCCCGTGACCGTGGCAGGCCGACCCGGAAGCACCTATTCGAGCGTCAAAAACTTGATCCAGCTCCTCAAACGAATTCCGGATTATTTTTCCCTCCAGAAGAATTCCCAGGTCGGGGTTGTTTTTGCGCACCGCGATGCGCGCCAGGATTACATCCAGAGTGCGCGAAGCGCGGATAGCCCTGAAACCCAGACGATGAATGGCTATCAGCGATTTCGCGCCGCGTTCGATGCCCTTTTCACGGCGAATTTCAACCCGGCTATCATCGATTTCGACCTTCCGCCGATTGACTTGGACCAATTCGAAGCGATTTACTACACGCCGAAGGAAGACATCCAGCCTCAGGTCCTGGCCCAATTGCTGGATTACGCCGCCCGCGGTGGAACCTTGTGCATTTTCGCGGCCGATCCCGGGCCATTCCTGGCGGCGGCTGGAAAATTCCAGGCTTTATCGAACGCAGAGTCTCAACGCTATGGCGAAGGCAGGATCGTTCTGGATCCGTCGAATACCGGCCAGACCAGCGCTGAAAATATCCGTGACCGGCTGGCGCAATGGTCCATCCGTCCGGAAATTTCGCCGACCGCCGGGGGAGTGATCACGACGATCCATGAGAATGCATCCGGGCGGGTCTGTTTTGTATTGAATGCAAACGCCGCCGCGCTGGATTGCGAATTCGAGATCCGGGATGCCGGAATTCACCAATGGGTTTCTCTCATGGGTGATCAGCGCAGTGTTCCGGTCGTGCAAAACAGGTTAACCCTGGCCCTGCCCGCGCGCTCCGTACAGGCATTTCGCCTGCAGTAAATTTCATCCCCCGGAATGTTGGCGCAGGCCGGGGTGAATTCAGATATACTTATCGCATGGTCGAGATCATCCCATCCCTGCAGCTTGACGAAAGCGAACTGCAATTCGACTTCATTCGTTCGGCCGGCCCCGGCGGACAGAACGTCAACAAGGTCAGTACGGCCTGCCAGTTGCGCTGGGACGTGCGCTCCACGCCTGCCCTGCCGCCGGAGGTCAAGGAACGCCTAATGAAACTGGCCGGCAGCCGTATGACCGATGAAGGCGTCCTGATCATCGAGGCCAGGCGCTACCGCACCCAGGAGCAGAACCGCCTGGACGCCATCCAGCGGCTGATCGCGCTGGTGCAAAAGGCGCTCGAAAAGCCCAAAGAACGCAAAAAGACCCGCCCCAGTGTCACGGCCTCGGCTGCGCGCGTGGACGATAAGAAACGGCGCGGCGCCGTCAAGCGCACGCGCCGTTATAACCCGGCGGATTGGGAAGATTAAATCTTAGTTGGGGCAACCTCCCAGGTTGCGCCAGTTCAGAACGGTATCATTGACCGTCATATTCCCGTCGGCGCCGTAACTCAGCGTCAATGTACGGTTGGCGATTTCATCGCAGGCCGCGCCTTTCTCCACGTAATCCCAACTGCCCAGCGTGTATTTGTATTCGATCTGGGTGGTCTCCTTGCCGCTGAGCGTGATCGTCCAGTGGGTCGCATCCACCTGCGTCAGCACCACGCCGGCCGGGTCCCACGAGGGCAGACTGCCATCCAGGCGGTCCAGCGAACCCGCGATGTAGACGCTGCGGTCGACGGGCGTCGCTGCCGGCACGGTCACGTTGAAGGTTACCGTCACCGTGCGCAGTTCAGCGGTCGCCTCGACCTCATTGGAGTATCCCGAACGGTTGAAGGACAGATCGACCGAACGGACGACATAGAAGTAGGTGGCGCCCTCACCCACCGACGTGTCGCTGAATTGGGTCGCGCCCACCACCAACCCCAGCAGCAGGTACGGGCCGCCGCTGGAATCCGAGCGCAACACCTCATAGCCGTACAGCGTCGGGTCGCCTGTCACCCCATCCCAGGCCAGCTCGATTGCCGCCGGTGAAGCCGATTCGGCGCGCAGGTTGGCCGGCGCTGCCGGCGGGGTGGTATCTCCGCTGCTGGCAACGGTCAGCTTGCCCGGGTTGGGTGGCAGAGTTCCGGCCGCGATCGGGCCGCTCTGATCCGCATACAGCCAATCCCGGCCGTTCGTGGTCGAGTAACGGAACAGGTAATCAAAGACGCCCACGCTTTCGGGCAGCAGGCTGGCCATGAATTCGTCATTGTTGCCCGCGTTCATGTTGAAAGCGGCATCCACCCAGGTCCAATCCGGATTGCCGGCCGGGTTGCTGCCCTCGGGTCCAAATCCGAGCTGGGCCATCAGGCCGGGCGTTGGGCCAGGCTGGTTGGTGACGCCGTCGATCCAGACCTGCCCGTAGGCGGTATCGGTGCGGTCGACGGCACTGATGGTATGGGTCATGCTCGGCGGCCACTGCAGGTTGGCCCAGCCGATGGTGTAGTGCGGAATGCCGCTGGCTTCGGTGGAGTACGCGCTTTCATTGCCCGCGCTGTCCAGTGCGGTAACCACGTAAAAATACGGACGGGTGTTCATCAGCCCGCTGTCGACGAAGGTTATCCCTGTGATCGGTGCCTCGTTCGCCCTCACCCAGCCGCCTCCGCTCAACGGGCTGCGGTAGACATTGTACCCGGCCGCGCCGGCCACGGCGTTCCAAGCCAGGGACAATTGGCCGTCTCCTTCCTCCACCGTCAGCCCGGTCGGGGCGTCCGGCGGCAGCAGATCGACCGCGCCGCTGGCCAGAAGCCAGGCGCTGCGCGGGGCAACCCACACGTTGACCATGCCGTTCTCCGAAACCGTCGAGAGGGCGCCGCCGTTGCCGACCTCGTACAACGAGTTGAACGTCACGCCGTCCGGGAGATAGCCGGCCACCGGGATGTCGACCGTGCGCGCTTCGGTGCTGCGGTTGATCACCACCAGCGCGGCCTGATCGGTCGTCTTGCGCCCGTACGCCACCGTTTCAGCGGCGTCGTCCGCCAGCAGCATGCGCAGGTCGCCGGCCGTCAGCGCCGGATGGGTCTTGCGGAGGTTCGCCAGGGTCTGGTAATGCGTGAACATCGTCAGATCCGGGCTGCCGCCCTTGTCGGCCCACGGATAGGTGCGCCGGTCATCCGGATCGTCATTGCCGGTCAGGGCAACTTCATCACCGTAATAAATGGTCGGCGCGCCGGGCAGGGTGAATTGGATCAGCGAGGCGATCTTTTGCTGCTGTTTGCCGGCTGCCAGGTTGGCGGCGTTGAACTCCTTGTCGGCGCGGTTGGCCAGACCGGGCGTCAGCGCCCACAGGATGCGCACCGTATCGTGGCTGTCGAGCAGGTTCATGGTGGAATACAGCACACTCTGCGGGTAATCTTCCTGGATGGAGGAAATGCGGGCCGCAAATTCGCTCGGGCTGATCTGCCGGCCGCTGTCGCCAAAACCCTTCGAATCGAAAGCTCCGGGCGTCAGCAGGCCCAGCACGGCATCCCGCAGGCGGTAGTTCATGGTGGTGTCGGCCCGATCGCCGCGCAGGAAGCGCAGCAGCGTGCTGTCCTTTTGCCACAACTCGCCGATGATCAAGGTATCGGACGATTTGGCCTTCACCACCTGGCGGAAGCTTTCCCAGTAGCCGTTCGGGAAGGAAGAGTCGCCCATCACATCCAACCGCCAGCCGCTGGCGCCGTTCACCAGCCAGTAACGCGCCACGCTGTCAGCGTTGGTCAGGAAGTAAGCCTGCACTTCGGGGTTGGATTTGTTCAGCACCGGGATGGTGTCGAAGCCAAACCAGCCGTCGTAAGTGGCCGAATTCGGACCGCTCGCTCCGGCGCACGGCCCGGTTCCGGCCGCCACCTCATGGAAGGTAAACCAGCTTCGATAAGGGGATGCCGTCGATTCGCAGGCGCCCAGCGTGCTGTAGTGATGGTAACGGTCGAAGAAGGCGCTGTCGGAGGACATGTGGTTGTACACCCCGTCCAGGATGATGCGCACCCCGAGCTGGTTGGCGTGTTTGACCAGGTTTTCCCAGTCCTTTTGCGTGCCAAAGTAGGGATCGATCTTGTAGTAATCCTGGGTATCGTAACCGTGATTGGAACCCGAGTCGAAGATCGGGTTGAAGTACAGGGTATTGACGCCCAGCGACACCAGATAACCCAGGTTCTGGTCCACGCCCTTCAGGTCGCCGCCCATGTAATCCCGGCCGCGCGGGGTTTCGGGCTGACCTACGCCCCAGGCCGGCGGATCGCCAAAGCGCCATGGGCAGTTGATCAGCGCGTCGCTATAGCCCCGGCAGTAGCCTTCGGGCAGCGTGTTCCAGGGGAGTTTCAGGACCGGATCGTCATAGCGAACATCGCCGGTTTTCGGATCATTATCGGCGCGCCCGTTGCGGAAGCGATCCGGGAAGATCTGGTAGATCACGGCGTCCTGCGCCCAGTCCGGCGCGCTGAAGGACGGATCGTAAACCATCAAGGCGTAGCTGTTATCGATCGGATCGTCGCTGGGGCTGCCCAGGCCGCCGTCCAGCGCCGTAGTATTATCCGCGTAATACACCGTCTTGGTGCCGTCGGTGATGATGAAGCGGTACCACAGGTTGTCCGGCTCCTCGTTCGGCAGCGCCGCCTGCCAGAAGTCGCAGCGGTCTTCCTCAAGGCCGGCCTGGTAACACGACACGTCGCCGGCCGCCAGCGCCATGCTCTCGATGCGCTGCGAACCGGAGTTCAGATCGTAGATGCGCACCCTGACGCTGTTCACATCATTGTGGAAGGTGCGGAAGCGAAGCAGCACCGGCGTTCCGGCCGCAACCGCCCCGCCGGGCGTGCGGTAGAGCGTATCGCGTGAGTCATGCCGCAGGCCGTCCCATTCCACGTTGTTGTCCAGGCTTGGGCCAGGCGACGTCACTGTGATGGTGAGAAGATGCGTGCTGCCGACGTAGCTGAAGTCCACCGTCGAATTGGGCACAACGACCGCAAAGGGGATATTAGCGCCGTCGCGCGCCCCGCCCGCGCCGTAATTTTCGGACCAGGATTCAGCGATGGCCGCTTTGGCTTCATAATTGCCGGGCGGCAGAACGGTGGTGCTGAAGGTATACGTACCGTCCCCATCCACGTCCTGCAGCCAGGAACGCAGGCAGCCCGGATCCCAATCGCCCGCGCAGCCCAGTTCACTCTGAAAATTGCCGGGCACGGTGGCGATGATCGAGGTCACGTTATCGGTCACCCAACTGGATTTGTGATCGTAATAAAACTTAACCGGGGTGGACGCGCCCAGGCTCAGTGGAATATTTGCGCCGTCGCGACCGGCATGCAGGCCGTAGTTTTCGGCCCAACTGTCGTTGAGCGCGGCCTTATATTCCCAGGCGCCGGCCGGAACCGTCCAGGCTGCCTGCCAGACGTCGTCGTTCGCGTCATAGGCCAGGTGCGTGGCCGCGCAATCCGCCTGCCAGTCGCCGGGGCAGCCCAGCTCGGATTGCAGCGAGCCGGCGATGGTTACCGCGGTCGGGTCTGGCGTGTCGGCGGCCTTGACCGGCGTCGCAGAGGACAGGGATATCAAAATACTAACGACAACCATCAGGTTCCAGCACAGATTCAGAATCGTGTTCGAAGAATGGTGCGCATTCATTTACTTGCTCCTTTTTGGATCCCTGAAAAAAGAGCGGAAGAACCAGAGGCTTAAAATAAAACAGCCAACTGATTTCCCTCCTGAATGTTGGCGGTCAGGCAATTCGATGCAGGCTGATACGTGCCAGTAAAAATATAGTAGCAAAATCGATAGATCAAGTCAATTATCGAAATCCCGAAGCCAACATCATTGGGCAGCGCTGAATACGGAACGGGCCATTGAATGAATTTCATTTTGATGAGAGGAACATCGTCTGATCGGATTATCAAGGATCCTCCCTGCGGTAACAGGATCGGGACTGGCTGATGGGTGATTCCAGACAGCCTTTTATTGCTTCGGATATGGATATTTTTACAATCAAAACCACCCGTGTAGCGGGTGGTTTTGATTTGCTATATATTTTCGTTTTCCGGGTCAGCCGGCAATGGTCCCCGATTTAGCGCAAGACCAAGGGGATGAAAACGGTCAAAGGCGTAACGGTGATGGTCACCGTGGCCGGAGGGCTGGACAGTCCTCCATCAAATACCCGGTAGGTAAAATGGTCCTCGCCGTACCAATTATTGGGCAGGTAGGTAAAACTGCCATCTTCGTTCAATGTCAGCGTCCCATGTGCCGGATCCGCCACCAGGATCGCAGTCAGCGTATTGGGCGGCAGGTCGGCATCCCCATCGTTGATCAGCACGCCCGGGGCAAGGACGCTGAGCGTCTGGTTCACCATTACAGAATAGGCGTCGTTCCCGGCGACGGGCGCAAGATTGACTTCACTCACGCTGAGGGTGATCTCCTGCTGATCGCACAGGGACGGGTTGCCGTTATCACACACCCGAACGTTAAAGGTGAAAGACGCCGGTCCCTGGACTTCGGTGGGTCTCCAGTTGAAGACGCCGCCGGTCGGGCTAATGGTTGCGCCCGCCGGAACCGATCCGGTCAGGCTGTAGGTGAGAACGGTGGCGGGGTCCACATCTATTGCGGAGGCGGTAAAGGTAAATGCCGCCATTTCATCGATGGTTGCATTCGCAATCGAAGCCAACACCGGCGCGTCATTCGCATTGGTGATGGTGATGGTGAAGGCCTCTTCATACGACAAACCGCCCTGGTCGGTGGTGCGGATGCGCACAGAGTAGCTGGGCCGGGTTTCGAAATCGAAAATGACCGAGGTTCGCAGTGTATTGCCGGAGATGTTGAAGGAGGTATTATCCGCGCCCCCGTCGCCGGGAACCAGGTTGTAGGTAAAGGTATTGCCCGGGTCAGGATCGGTGCTGGAAAGGGTGCCCACCGCAGTGTTAATTACGGAGTTCTCGGCCACCGAACTGTGTGAGAGCTGGATATCGGTGGGGAATTCGTTGCCATCGGTGACGGTGATGGTGAAGGCTTCTTCATACGACAGCCCGCCCTGATCGGTGGTGCGCACCCGCACCGAGTAACTGGAACGGGTTTCATAATCGAAGACCGTCGAGGTGCGCAGCGCGTCGCCGGAGATATTGAAAGACGTGTTATCCGTATCACCGTTCCCTGAAACCAGGCTGTAGGTGAAGGTATTGCCCGAATCCGGATCGACGCTGGAAAGGGTGCCCACCGGAGTGTCGATTGCGGCGTTCTCCAGCACCGAGGTGTGCGAAAGTTGAATATCGGTGGGGGTTTCGTTGACATTGGTGATGGTAATCGTGAAGGCCTCTTCATACCAGGCTCCACCCTGGTCGGTGGTGCGGATGCGTACCGAGTAGCTGGGGCGGGTTTCAAAGTCGAAGACCACCGAAGTGCGCAGCGTGTCGCCGGAGATCGTAAAGGAGGCATTATCCGTGTCGCCGCCGCCTGGAACGAGGCTGTAGGTGAAGGTATTGTCCGGGTCCGGATCGACACTGGAGAGAGCGCCTACCAACGTATTAAGATTGGCATTTTCCGCCACCGTGCTGTTGGAGAGGAGGATATCAGTGGGAGCCAAATTCACAAACTCATACGCGCCGATGTCGCAATGGGCCCCCTGCGGGCGGGCAATGCTGCGCTGGTCCGTGGCCGGGCAAAAAGAATCATTGCCGGTGTCGATCGCCGATGAACCGAGCAAAAGCGGGATGGTTTGTGTGGCGCCGCCATAATTGCCAAGGACTCCAATGTGTGGATCGGCGATGATGATATTCGTGCAGGTGCTCCCTGCCGGGCAACCATCCTGTACGACCCCGTCGGTCACCACGGAAGCGGTGCTGCTGTTGTAGATTTGAGCGCCGCCGCCGGCTGCAATGTTGTTCCAAAGAATTGCGTTCCGGATCAACGGCGCTGTGCCGGAGTTGTAAATTCCACCCCCTTGATTGGCAGTGTTCCCGCCAAAGGTCACGTTGGTCAGCGTGGCATTGCTGTCACCTTCGATCATCATTCCGCCGCCGTGATCCGTCGCCGAATTCCCTGAGAAAGTGACATTTGTTAACAAAGTGGTGCCGCCGCTCCAGATGAGCAGTCCGCCGCCAGCCGATTGAGCTGCATTACCGGAAAAGGTAACCCGGTTCAATATGGGACTGCTTGCATAACCGTTCATCCCACCGCCCCAGGTGGCCGAGTTGTTCGTAAAGCTAACATCCGTCAGCGCGGGAGTACCATTGTCGATGTAGAGTCCGCCGCCCATGGTGGAAGCACTATTGTATGAGAAAGTCAGGTTGGTCAGTGATGGGTTGCGTTGGTAAATAAACATGCCCCCACCGGTGTCATCCGGCACAGTCAGGCCGTTCGCATTCCCACCCGTAATGGTAAAACCGTCCAGGATCGCGCTGTTCGCGCCCATCACCACGTGATAGACGTTTTCAGTGTTGTTGGTGAAACCCACGTCGTCGCCAAGCAAATCGCCGCTCAGGATCGTGACATGGGTCATGGGATTGCGTTGGGCACGCTCGGTTTCCGTCCCGGAAAATCCGCCATAGACCGCGACGCCGCTCTTGAGTTGGAAGGTGGCGGAACGAAGTGTGCCGGTGGTCGGCCGGTGCAGCCCGGCCGCGACCCAGATCTCGTCGCCGCTAACCGCGCTGGTCAACGCGGCTGCCAGGGTGCAGGCATTTCCCCAGGTCGAACAGTTGCCCGTCCCGCTCGGAGTCGCATAGAGAATCGCAGGCGCCTGGGCAGACGCGCCATACTGGGGATTGAAGGCCAGCGCGAGCAGAATCACGAGGATGAACAGGATGGAACACGATTTTGAGATGGATTTTCGGTTGAACATCAGACCCTCCGGTATTGCTTCGAAAACAATTGCAGGTCCGACCTACCCATATTTCCGGCCTACGGGTAATCGAATTCACTCTGATCGGCCCAGGCGTGCAATCCCTCTCAACGGCGGCAGGTGGGTTATTCCCCACGGTCGCGCGCCGAAGACTTGAATCGATTGATTTCACCAGCGGTCAATCAGGACTTTTTCCTCCTTTAGCGACGCGCGCAGAAGAAGTCTCTGTTCAGTGCTTTATGCCTCTGTTTTTAATCAATACCAGCACAGATAATATATAAAGGATATTCTTTACCAATACTTATTTAGATATAGTATATGAAGTTTTATCCATGGATACAACTGCGAAAAACTCCATTCTGAATTTCAATCAGAAAATGGAGCCCAATCCCACTCGTTGAAGATCAAACGGATTTACGAATAATCGGCCCTTGCTTTTCGCAGGCAAAGACAAAATCGCAAGGGCTTACGAATTGCGTGCGGCCGTGCCCGCCCGCGACCGCCCCGGACGCCACCATCCCGACCTGGTTTCCCAACGCCTGGACCAATCAATTCGATTTATGACGCGGCCCGTCAGTCCTGGTCCTCTTTCTCATCCTGCGGCATGTAGACCTGGGGCACGAAGGTCTGGTCGGTGATCGGCGGGCGTACGTAGCCGTGGTCCGGCTGGCGGGGCGGCAGGACGATCGGTTCGGGGGTCAAATCCTCGTACGGGATCAGGCTGAGCAGGTGGCGGATGCAGTTCAGGCGCGCGCACATCTTGTTGTCCGCGTTGACCACGTACCAGGGCGCCTGTTTGATGTCCGTGTGGGCGAACATCTCATCCTTGGCCTTGGAATATTCCACCCAGCGCGCCCGCGATTGCATGTCCATCGGGCTGAGCTTCCAGCGCTTGGTCGGATCGTCGATGCGCGCCTGGAAACGTTTTTCCTGTTCCTTGTCGCTCACCGAGAACCAGTACTTGATCAGGATGATCCCGGAGCGCACCAGCATGCGCTCGAATTCCGGCACCGAACGCAGAAACTCGCGGTATTCGTCCTCGCTGCAGAACCCCATCACCCGTTCCACGCCGGCCCGGTTGTACCAACTGCGATCGAACAGCACCATTTCACCGGCGGCCGGCAGGTGGGCGGTATAGCGCTGGAAGTACCACTGCGTCTTCTCACGCTCGGTGGGCGTCGGCAGGGCCACCACCCGGCACACGCGCGGGTTCAGGCTCTCGGTGATGCGTTTGATCGCCCCGCCCTTGCCGGCCGCATCGCGCCCCTCGAAAATGATCACCACCTTCAGCCCCCTGGCCCGCACCCACTCCTGCATTTTGACCAGTTCGATTTGCAGTCTGGCCAGTTCTTTATCGTAGGCTTTCCTGGTCAGGTGGATTTGTTCCTCCGGTTCAGCCGGCGTGCTCATGTGCAGCGCCGTCGGTGTGGGTTGGACGGCAGAGACAGCCTGAACGGCCTGCTCGACCGGCGCCGGTGCTGCATCTTCTTTTGACTTGCGGCCGTGTTTGCCATCCGAATGCGGCTTGTGTCCGTTTTTATCCTTTTTGGACATACTCGCCTCCCGCTGCTTTCCCTGGTTCGAATTCCGGGTTAGAATCACTCTAGATCCGCACCCGTTTTCTGGATATTTTTATTATAGGAAGGTTTTCTGCATTCCGTGCAGTCGATTTCATCCAAACGGATCCGAATCGCTCATGGAGGCAGATTGGAGCGCTTTTGCCAACCCCTTTGATCACCCTGACATGTCCCAACTGCGGCGGAACATTGGAATCTGCCGGACAGGATAGCTATGTTTGCCCTTACTGCGGGGCGATCCATCGTTTGAGCGATCATCCGGATTGGATGAAAGAATTGCAGAAAAACTTCGACCAGGTGAAGTCCGAATTGAACGACCTGCAGACCAACAGCCGCCGGGTTGTTTCGGCGCAGGCGCTGCCCGGGCTGTTGATCAAGCTTGGGCAATTATCGGCTACTCTCAAAGAGCGGACCCGGGTTATTTTTGTCAGCCTGCTGGTATTTGGAATGGGCTATTTTCTCAGGCGCTGGCTGGTCTTCACCCCCGATTCGGGCTGGATCCGTTTTCTACCGGATGGGTTGATGATCCTGGGCGGGCTGGCCCTGATCTACATATCGGCGCGAACCATTCTTCTATTGCGGCAGCGCGCGCAATTGAACCGGGAAATCGAACGCTGCCGCGAGGACATCCGCAACCTGGGGGGCTGACCTTGAAACGCATCCGCCTGGCGCCCTTCGACCTTTCCCTGGCCGTTTTTGGAGCCAGTGCGTGGCTGGGATTGGCCGTGGTTTACGACCGCGGACTCGGCCAGCGCACGTGGATCGCCCTGCTCGGCATGTTGATCCTGTACGGCCTGGTCTCGCGCGTCGCCGTTTCTGACCGGCACTGGGATGAATTTTCCGTCCTTCTGGCCGGACTGGGCGCACTCGCCGCGTTCTATTTCATCACTCAGGCCGGGCATATTGCCTACGACGAGAAAATCGGGGCAATCGACCGGGTTGTTAAATGGGTTTCGTCGATCCTGCCGGCTTTTCCCATCTGGAAGCCGGTGCCCAACAGCCTGGCGACCTTTCTGGAAAGCATCCTCTTCCTCACCGCCGGGCTGGCCCTGCTGCAAGAACGACCGGGCCGGCGCATCCTGGGTTGGGCGGCAGTGGGCCTGCTCAGTGTCGCCATTCTCTTCTCGGCTTCGCGCGGCGCGTGGTTGGGTGTGCTCGGCGCCGCGCTGCTTTGGGCCGCCGTGCATTGGAAACCCGCCCGCTGGCTGGCGCTGCTGGCCGGGCTTGGCGCGCTTGGGATGGTCCTGTTCGTGCTGATTCGCGGGGATATCCACGCCCTGGCGGAAATTCCCGTGGCGGGGAATCTGGCCGGAGCGCTTTTCATACGCCCCGACCGGCTACAGGTCTACTCCCACAGCCTGGCGCTGCTGGCCGAGCAACCTTTCAGCGGCATCGGCCTGGGCAACGCCTTCAGTAGGGTCTATTCCAGCTACGAATTGCTGTTGGATGTGCCCTTCCTGGGATATTCGCACAACCTGCTGCTCGAGGTCGGGCTGCAGCAAGGCCTGCTCGGAGCCGCCGCTTTTGTTTGGCTGGTCGCCGCGTTGTACACCTCCCTGCTGCGCTATCCGGCTTTCAAAAGCGACCTGCGCTTTCAGGCTGCCTGCGCCGGTCTGACGGCAACGCTGCTGCACGGATTGAGCGACGCGCGCCAGTATCCATCCCTGTGGACCTGGCTGCCCTTCTTCTACCTGTTGGGGTTGTGCGCCGCGCGTTTATTGCACGCCCGGCCTTTATCTCGTCCCCGGCTGGGCTGGCTTCTGCCCGGGATTGCGACCGCGGTCCTCGTGGGGGGCGTTCTGGCGAATTCCTGGCCGCCGGCGGCCGCCTGGAATGCCAACCAGGCCGCACTGCTTCAAACCCGCGCCGACCTCGATGAAACGCTCACGCCCGATCTTCGTTCGGCTATGCGCAGCGAAAGCGAGGGCCTGTTTCAACGCGCCCTGCGCCAGGATCCGGGCAGCACCCCGATCAACCGGCGCTATGGGCTGCTCCTGCTGGCAGAGAGTCGCTTTTCCGAAGCCATCCCGCATCTCGAAATTGCCTGGCGGGCCGCGCCCAACCACATCGGCGGGCGCAAAGGGCTGGGGCTGGCGTACCTGTGGAGCGGCGATCTCGATCGCGCCCAGGCGGTGCTCGGCGGAATGCCCGAGATCATCGAAGAACTCCAGGGACTCGCCTGGCGGGAATACAACGACCTGTACCATTACCAGACTGCCCTGTACGCCTATCGATTGCTCGACCGCCTCGTGCCGGACCAATCCGACACCCGGGAAATGATCCGGATCCTCCAGAATAAACTGGGTGAGCCGTAAAAATAAACGCCGGCCGGAGAAAATCCCGGCCGGCGTTTATTCAATTTCAGGATGGATCCACTTAATTTACCGGATCAGCATAGGTTACGATCAGCGTCGGGCGCGATTCTTCGCCGTCCGGTCGGTTGGATGCCCAGAAATACTTGCCGCTGTCCATTGCCTCATCCGTTGAGTACAGCACCAGGCGCAGGGGTTGGCCGGATTGGTAAGCGCCGGCCAACGCTGGCGACACGGACCACTCATATGGGATGCCGACCGGCCCGGGATCGTTGAGCAGGGGTTGAATCCACTTGGCATCGAAGTTCTCGACCGGCAGAGGCCCGTTGTTCCAGGTCAGGGTGGATTCATTCCAATCCTGCGCGACGGACATCACATGAATGAGCGATTCGGTGGCGGAATACGTCGCCGCTCCGCCCCAATGATGCAGTACGAGTTTGGCCGAAACGATTACCTTTCCAGCCGGGATGGCATCCAACGGGAAGGTGACGTAATACTTGGAAAAACAGGGGAAATCGGACAGGTCGCCTTGATTTTGAATGTTGAACTGGGTGTTATTGACGGTTCTGTTTGCGTAAAAACTTTCAGGTTTATTTCCCCAATCGAGGAAGTAATTATCGACGCCCAGGCCGCAAACCGTGCTGCCGCCAACGCTGGCATCGGGCACGTTGGTTGCGTTCAAGCCGCGCCGGATGGTGATCGACTGTTCGTTCCTGTGCGCGGGGGCCGTGTACTGTGGGAGTCCGAATCCCAACTGGGCCCACTTCGAGGGGACGGTCTGTTCCATCTCGGGCGGCCAGCTTATGCTGTGGACCGACGCGGTTGGATCGTCCCGATCGTAAACGGTGGCGCCAATTCCCCACACCGTGCCGGTCGCAGGCTGCCCGGAAAGACCCAGGCTGGCGTAAGGAATGGTATAGGTGATCGACCAGCCTTGATTGTCTTTCATGTTGTTAAAACCGCCGCCGCCGCGGTAAACCGGTTTGATGTTAAAGGAGAGGTTGGCGGCCTGCCAGTTCGTTCCATTTCCCTGATACGCGGCCTTGAAAGGCGTTGGATCCTTGTCGAAGGGGAATTGCTGGGCCACGAATTTGAAACTGTTCGCGTCCGGCGCCGATCCGGTTGGGCCGTTCGTCCTTAGGAACAGGACGGCCGCGTCGTAATTCGTCAGGTCGGCCGCTGAAGGCGTGGTATCGTAAAAGAGCAGGCGGTCCAGAACGGTCAGCCGCACGACCAGATCGGTCGGTGTATATCCCACGCGCGCATCCACATAGTTATCGGACAGGCTCAATTGCCCAAACCAAAAGATGGCCGTTGGGGCCAGCCAGGTGTCATCGGACAGAGAGCGGGCGTTGATGCGGTAAGGATTCGAATAAGGAGTGACAACGGGAGTGCTTTCTTCCGATGAAACCAGCGGCAGAAAGACCGTGTTGCTTGAACCAGCGTTGCTTTGTTGATAAAAACCAGCGCGGGAAGGTCCCCCTATCCGCGCTGCGTATGTTGCTGTGGTGTTAACTGGCAAAGCCAATAAAGTCAGGAGTATGGCGATAATGTGAATCTTTTTCATACACCAAGACTTATATCACAGCCAGCGATTTTCTGTCAAACGGCGCAATCCTTAAAAGCCCTAAACTTTGGCTTTGGCTCGCTTTTCGTATTCATAGGGATAATATTTGCTGTAATACGACTCGCTCTTGGGTACACGGTTGAGCACCACCACCACCTTTTTCAGGCGCAATTTTGCGATTTCCTCCTTCATGGCGCGTACGGCATCTTTGCGGGTATATCCGGGCCGGATCACCAGGACCACGCAGTCGACCTTCGTACTCAGGGCGGATGCATCCGAGAGGAAGAACGGCGGCCCATCCAGGATAATGGCATCCGCCATTTGGGTCAGCGAGTCGATGATCGCGTTCATCTTTTTCGACTCGAGCAGTTCCGAAGGATTGGGCGGCATGATCCCCGAAGGAATCAGCTTGAGTTTTCCGGTGTTCCAGGGCACCACCACGTCCTGCAGCTCCATGGAGCCCTTGAATACATCACTCAGGCCATGTTCGTTATCGATGCTGACCACGTTGTGCAGCATCGGGCGGTGAAAATCTGCATCGACGCAGATGACCCTGCGGTCGCCCTGCGACATCACCACCGCCAGGTTGGCGGCGATGGTCGATTTGCCCTCCGACATGCCCGCGCTGGTGACCAGAAAAGAATGCAGCGGCTCGTCCGGGTTCAACAGATCCAGGTTGGTTCGCATCACCCGAAAGGCGTGCGCCACCGGTGAACGCGGTTCTTCGATGACGTAAGACCACGGGTCCTTGCCGGGCGGGAAATCTCCGACTTCGCCGACGATGGGCACATCCAGAATGCGCTTGATGTCTTCCGGGCCCTTGACGCTGTCATCCAGAAATTCGATCACATAGGCTGCGATAGCCGAAAGTGCCAGACCAACCGCCGCCGCCAGAAGGACAATCATCAACCGGTTGGGTCCAACCGGCTGGGTGGGCACTTCGGCCTGCTCGATCACGGACAGCGCATTGGTCGCGCCGCCCTGGGTATTCGATAACAGGGCCGCGTAAGTGGATTGCAAATTGCTCAGGCGGCTTTCGAGCAGCGAAATCTGGCCCTGAACTTCGGAAATCTGGCGCGCCGAGGTCAGTTTGGTGAGCTGCTCCTGATAACTCTCCAGGTCCTTGCGGGTCGTTTCGATCTGTCCACGGATGATCGATAATTGATCCTGCAGGAACTGCTGCACCTGGGCATCCTCGCCTTCCAGGGTGGGGCTGCGGTTGATCATTTGATTGGCGAGCTCATTGGCCACCGCCGCAGTACGCTGCGGGTTGGTGTCGTTGACGACGATTTCGATCAATGTCGAGTTGGGCAGCGCGCGCACCGAATATTCCGGCAGAAAATCGATGCCCAGCGCCCCCATGGTCGCCTGGCGGATGGGTTCGCGATAAGCGATATCCGCGTAAATCCCGGCCAACTGTTGCTGCAGATAATACTCGCCGCCGTTGGGGTTGGCTGCATTGAGGGAATTTCCCACCATCAGAGTCGTACGCACCTGATAAATCTTTGGCTGGGTAAACGAATACAGCAAGCTGGCAATCGCGGCCACCAGTGTTGCTGCAACCAGAAGCCACCACCATTTACGGAGCGGAGCGATATAGTCGTTGAAAGTCATAATTGATCCTTTGGCCGGTGTCGAACGGACAGGCATTCAGCGTCGGCCCAACTCTTGCTATCTATTTTATCAACTTTTGCAATCCAAGTCACTCCCGCAGCATGCCGGATCAGGCTGGACGGTTCTCGCGGCCGGCCGCCTGATAGATTTCTTCCAATCGAGCTGCTGCGCTGTCCCATGAATGCTGGCGTTCCACAAATTGGCGCCCGGCTTCACCCAGGCGATGCTGCAAGGCTGGATCGGCGAGCAGCAGCAGCAACTGGCGCGCGAATTCGCGCGGTTCGCCGGCGACCAAGATTTCTTCCCCGGCTCGAATTTGCAGGGCCGATACCGCCTGCGGACTGGCGACGACCGGGGTCGAACAGGCCAGAGCCTCCAGCACCTTGTTCTGGATGCCCGCGCCGTAGGTAATGGGAGCCACCGCCGACGTGGCGCGTTGCAGATACGGGCGCACATCCGGCACCGAGCCGGTGACAAGGATGGACGGATTTTCGGTCAGGGCCAGCACCTGGCGCGGCGGGTCTTTGCCCACAATGGTCAATTTCACGTCCGGCCGTTCGGCCCACACCTGCGGCATAATATCCTTCACTAGATGCAGCACCATGGCGATATTGGCGTGGTAGCTCATCTTGCCGCTGATCACCAGTTCAGCCGGCGCGCGCGGCGCTTCTCCATCCGGCCGAAAATAATCCAGGTCCACGCCATTGGGCAATACGACCAGGCGATCTTCGCAATCCGGCGCCAGTTCCAGAAAGGCCTGGCGGTCGATGGGCGATGTGACCAGCACACGCGCGAACTGCCTCGCCAGCCAACCTTCATAGGATTGGGTGCGTTTGAGTTCGACGCGGGCCATGGCCTTGCTCTTGATCGAATTGGCCCGGGCGCTGGCCTGACGGAAAAGGTGGGTGATGCTGTCGACGCTGTCCCAAACGACCGGAACAGAATTGCCATCCAGAAGGGCCAGACCAAAACGCGCGCCCCGCAGATGTTCCACGTGCACCGCGTCGAAACCGCCCGCCGCCATTTCGCGCCGGATCATGGCGGCGAGTTCGGGCTGCCAGCAGAAAGCCGCCTGGAGCGGCATACGCGAGGGTACGGCCAGCAGGCAATTCAGCGCCGAACGCCAGCGAGTCAGGCGGGCTGAAATCACGCGAACGCCAGCCGCCTCCAGGCGGCGCACATCCGCCGTGTCGTCCGGCCCGCCGGTCAATGTCGCCACGGTCACGGCGTTGCCCCGCGCGGCCAGCGCGCGAATCAGGTTGTAGGGTCTCACCCGCACCAGGTTGGGCGTATACGGCACCACGAATAGAATCTTCATCCAGCCGGCTTCTTTCTCTGAAACAGGTAAACGGCGATGCCGTCGAAACACACACCCGCGAATACCAGTAAAGTCGCGTCTACGGGCAGACGGTAACGGATCAAGGTCCAGGTGAGGACGTGAATAACGGTGTAAACCAGGGCAAACAAAACCAGCAGGAATTTTGGCGAAGCCAGCGCGTCCCAGAAGCGGTGCGAGCGTTTGCGCCAGGCCATGATCAGGCCGGCCAGCATGAACGGCCAGAGGATGCCGAAGCTAAGGACCCGGCTCAGGTTGCTGATTGTCCCCGAGTCAGAACTGGGCAGGAACTCGAAATAGGCGGGGATGCGGCTCAGGCTCAAAAGCGCATACCGCCCGGGATCCTCCAGAACGAACTGCATTCCGCGGCGCAGCAATTCCTTATCCAACGCCGCTTCGTCCAGGTTCAGTTGATCCTGCGGCAATAACTGCTGGTATTCTTCATTACTCAGGATGGGTTGAAAATGAGTGCCGTAATAGGGATGATTTCCCCAGTAGAAAGCATAGCCCGAATTAGTGTTGAGCAGCACGAACTGGCCAAAGCGCTGCGCGTTGTAAATCGTGATGGGCGCGATCATCGCCGCCACCACCGCCAGTGGCAGCACATAATGCACCCACTTCAATGCGCTGTGCCTGCGCAGGCTGGCCCAAAACATCCACAGCAGCAAGAACGGGATGAACAGCAAGAAGAGCTGACGCAGCAGGACAGCCGCCCCCAGGAGCAGACCCAACCCGACCGCCAGCAACCCACGCCGGGTATTTTCATCCGGCGGCTGAACCAGCCGAATTGCCAGCAGCAGCGCGCCAAGGATGGCCGTGATATAGAACGGCTCGGTCATCAAGGTGCCGCCGTAATAGATGAAATAAGCGTAAATGGCATTGAGAAAGGCCGCCCATAGCCCCACCCGGGCATTGAACAACTGTTTGCCCAGTAAATAAGTGAGCCAGGGTTGCAGCAGCCCGACGATCACGGCTTGAATCAAGCGCGCGACCAGCGGATGGGGACCAAACAGCGCGTAAACGCCGACCAGATACAGGGTATACAAAAAGCTCCAGTGCGCGGTCGGCTCATTGGCGCGCGTGGCCGGCCACCAATTTTCGCCAAAGCTGAAACCGTGCCCGCCCAACACGCGCAACGCCAGATTGTGATAGGAAACCTGGTCGGAGGTGCCGGGCAGCACTTGGACCGTGTCGCCCATGTAAACCGCCGCAGCAACGCGCAGCAGCACGGCTAACCCCAGAATGAGGATCAACAGATTGTGTTTGATGAAATTTCTCATGGTCTATTTGCCTTTTTCACTTCCCCCGTGCGCGGTCCGTACCCAGGTCACCGGCCGGCGGCCCAGACGGGCCTGCAAGGCCAGCCCGCTTCGCCAGAGCATGAACACCGGTCCGGTCAGGATGGCCGCGTAAGCCCGCAGCGGCGCGCGTTCCAGGACCAGCCCGAACAGTGGATACACATACAGTAGCCCGACCAGCGCCGCCCAACCGATCCTGGCGCCCGCAGCGATGGTCCCGCCCAACCCCAAGAGGACCAACTGCACGACCAGCAGTAAAACTGCCAGCAGGGTCAGCGTCGAATAGGAGGGTAAATAGGCCTGCAGGGCTCCATCCAATAAGGCGCCGTCGCCGCGTTTCAGCGCTTCCCGCAGCAATTGTCCGGCGAACTGGCGGCTCGCATCGTGCGTGCCGCGCAGCCAGCGCGCTCGCTGGGCGCGCGCCTGCTGCCAGGTGAGTGGCGCTTCGCCCAATCCGAGCGCCGCCGGTTCGTAGACGATGTGAATCCCCTCCAGCAGCAGCCGCTGGCGCAACTGGTAATCTTCGGTCAATCCTTCCCCCCAGCCCAACCGGCGCAGCACATCCGCTCGAAAACAAATCGAATCGCCCATGTGCTTGGCCGACCAGCCCAGGTTGCTGCGTCCCAGATTCTGAAAACGGTTGTCGATCAGAAACATCGCCCAGGTCAACGCCGGAAACCAGCCGGATTTGGGATTGCTGATGCGGTGCTGCCCCTGCACCACCTGCGCACCGTCTGTCAGGCGCGCGTCCATCACGCGCAGGAAGCTGGCGTCCACGCGTGTATCCGCGTCGAAGATCACCAGGGCATCCACCTGATCATCCTGAAGGATGCGCCCAAACAACCAGGAAAGCGCGGCGCCCTTGCCGGAGCGCGGGCCTTCGTTGCGTTCGTGCGCCTCCGCGCCGGCCTGGCGCGCCAACAGCGCCGTTTGGTCGGTGCAATGGTCGGCCACGATGTGAATTCGAAAACGATCGAACGGATAATCCAGAGCCATCAAGCGCTGCACGGTACCCGCAATCACGGTTTCTTCGTTGTGGGCCGGGATGGCAATGGCAAAGCGCGTGCGCGGTTGGCGGTCATGCCAACGTACGGCCGGCGCCGGGCGAATGGCAGCCAACGCCATGGCGAGCAAATACAGGGTTGGGATGAAAAACAAGGCCAATAATATTATGGATATCAGTGTCATCAGTCCCCCTACAACGGGTTATCCGGGAAGCAATTCCGGTAAACGATCCCCCTCAAGCGCTTTGACCCATAAAATGGCGCTGATCAGGAATTTGGCCGCCCATTCCGGCAATTTATAGCGCTCGTATTTGCCGTACAGGGGAAAAGAACCGCCGATGCTGCCGCGGATATTCAGATCCGGGGTGTCCAAAAACTGCGTCCGGCACACGAATTCCAATCCCCGCCGGGCAGCTTCGTGATACTCCGGCGTTCCGGATTTGACCCACAGGAGCATCCATAAGATCGACATCTGCAGGTCGCCGGTCAGGCAGCAGGAAGCCTCGGTTTCCTTCCAATCCGCGGAAAACGCGCCTGCCAGGTATCCATCTGATCTCTGCAAATCGAGCAGTCGATCGGCGGTCTTTTTCCCGGCCTGCAGGTATCGCGGTTCCTTCAGCAGATCTCCGCTGAGATATAAACCTTCGGCAGCATAGGCCAGATAATGCGTGACCGGAACCTGGTTGGGCACAACACCGCAGTTCTGGAACCAACCGTCCGAGGTCTGCTGGGCCAATACCCACTCCAGGTTCCGCACGGCAGCATCCCGATAGCGGGTTTCCCCGGTCGCCTGGAATAATACCAGCAGAGCCCAATCCACCCGGGCATCGATGACCTTGTACACCCTCCGATACTGGTGTTCTTTCCAGATCCCATCTGGCTCTTGAACCTTTACCAGCCAATCTCCCGAACGCATCGCCGCGCGCAAGAAGTTTTCGGCCCCCGTATCGCGAAAAACGGCCAGCCAGCCCAGAATGACCTGGCCGGTGTCGAAGACGATCGGATTCGCCTTTCTGCTCTTCTTCCAGTACAGCACCCCGCCATCTTCGGTCACACAATTTAACAAATACTCCGCGTGTCCAATCGCCAGCTCGCGCCAGGCATCATTTCCCAGGAGTCGGGAGGCGTTGATCAGGGTCGGCAGGGTATACCCGGTGGTTTCGGGGTAAGCCGGGAACCAGCGCGAGCGCAGCAAATCGTAACCTTTCGAGATCCCCGCGCCGCCCACGGCCCGGGAGGCCTGTTCGATCCAATGCAACGCCGCATCCAGGTGCTCGTCCAGGTCGCGCAGCGGATAGGGAGCGGGCTTATTTTTCTGAGTCAGAGACAATACATACGGGAACAAAAGGCGATCAGCCATCCGAAGTCTCCATTATTTTTTCAAATTCATAAGGTCGGCAAGGCTTTGATGAGTTGTGCATAATTTGAATGAATTTCATTGTATTTTTCACATTGCCCGGGTCGAAGCACGGCGGCAACCGGCAGAATTCCCAGCCGAATCTTCGAGCTGAAATCCAGGACGCGCTTGTACTGCCTGACTTTTTTTTCACCATAATGTTTGCGAAAGAACAGTATCTTGCTGCCATACAGGTTCAAAAACATGCGGGTCGCCACCTGGCGCGTGCTTTGTCCGCCGTAATGCGTAATTTTGGATTCCGGCAGCCAATATAATTTCCAGCCTAATTTATACAGGCGATAACACAGATCCACTTCTTCGGTGTACATGAAATAATCCGTATCCAATAAACCGGCCTGCATCAGCGCTGAACGGCGCAGCATCAGGCTGGCGCCCTGCAGGGTCTCCACTTCCCGGGGTTCTGTCCTGCTCCAACGAGCCATGTCGTACAGGCCATAGGACCACAGGACGTCCAGATGAAAAAGGCGCCACAATTCCCGGGAAACGGTCGGAAATGGCATGCAGGATTTTTGCAGATTGCCGTCCGGGGAAAAATAAATCGAGCCCACGGCTCCGGCCTGCGGATGGCTTTCCAAAAAATCCAGCATGGATTGCAGGGTCCGCTCATAGACGATCGTGTCCGGATTCAATAAAAGGATGGACTTCCCCTGCGAAAGTTCGATGGCCTGATTGTTGGCGGCCGCGAAACCGGTGTTTTGCGCGTTGGCGATGAGTTTGACCTGTGGGAACTGACCTCTGACACGCTTGACCGTATCATCACTGGAGGCGTTATCGACCACCCAGATTTCATACTCAGCCTGCGGCGGATGGGCAAGGATCGATTCGAGGCAGGCGCTGAGCAGATCCGCTACATTCCAACCTACAATGATGATCGATAGCTCCATGGAGAATCTCCTCAAGCCGTTGGAGAAGCTGTATTTGCGGGATAAAAGCGTTCCATTGCCACCAGGGCTCCCATGAACAACCAGCCGATCAGGCTGGCGCGGAACCCGGCGAACCCAACGTTGTAGACGAACGGGATGATCCAATCGCCGAACATCCCAGCCACGGCGGTTCCGATGACACCGCCGATGGCGCCGTAAACAAAAGCGCGTGGAAAACCTTCCGGCGCCCGGGAAAGAAGACGCATCCCGAGAAGCGTAACCTCCACCATGAACCAGACGAATAACCCGCACCCGATCACGCCCGTCTGGGCCAACAGGTCGACGTAGTTGTTATGCGAGTTGAACTGCACCGAGTAACCCCGGATGGGAAAGAGCGGCGTATAGAAGTAGTAGTTGGCCGGCCCCACCCCCAGGATGGGATTGATGGCAATGATCTTGAATAGAATTTGCCAGGCCTCCAACCGGGTTACCATGCTGTATTCATTGCCGCCCCCCATCAGCATATTCTGGATTTGTGAAAAATTCAGGGCCAGGATCAAAAAGACTGCCAGAACGAGGGGGACGCGGGCTTTGCGAAAACTGATGAAGAACATGAACGCAGCCCCAAACAAGGCCGGCAGCCAACCCGAGGTCCAATCCCGGGCCTGATAAAAGGCCGTGAAGAAGAAAGCCAGCAAAACAACCCCAAGGGCCGCTTTCCAACGCAACTTCAGACGCTTGTTGAACACAAATTGCGATATCGCCAGGCAGAATGCCCATACCCAGAACAGGCTCCCGGTCGATCCGTCGGCATACCGGTTCAGAATGGGCCAAGTCAGGCCTGGAAAACGGTCGCTGAACGAGCGCGTGACCATGAACAGGCCGGCCAGTGCGATGAAAATCCCCACCGCCCAGACCAGGCCGCGTTCGCTCAGGCGGTGCGCCGTTACCAAAAACGCGCAGGCCGCCAGGATGTAGAGCATGGTTCCGCCGAGCTGCGCGGAAATCGAGGCATGCTGGCGATAGAACCACGGCATTTGGCCAAAGCCAAAGGAAATCAGCGTGCTCACCACCAACAACAGCAGTGGAACCACCGGGCGGGAAGCCAGCAGGTGAAAATCCCGCTTGACCACCAGCATATCCAGGAACCACAGGCCGGTCGCCGCCAGGACGATCAAGATGCCGGCATGCAGTTCGGTGCCGGTGCCCGTCCCAATGCCAAACGGAATGACCAGGGCCGCCGGAATGATGCCCACGATGGCCAGCGACGGATTCGCGATCAACACGGCCAGCCCTGCCACACCAATAATGGCGGCGATGAAAAGCAGCGGGATGCGATGCATGCCGACCGCCATGCGTGGAACCATGTAGAGGATGGAAATCGCCAGAACGGACAGCACGATCGCCCGGATGAGCAGGGCGCGATTTTGCTCCAACCATTGCCAGGTAAAGTTAAAGGAGTGCAGCGGATCGATCCACTTTCTAATTCTTTTCATCATCATCCACATGTCTGGTTTCAAGCTGCGAAATGCCTGAAAGGCTGCCGGTGGGGATCGTCTCGATCCATTTCAGAAAAAAGATGAGCGCTTTTTGCCAGCTGTACTTTTCCTCCACCAGCCGGTAGCCCGCCTCGGTGATCGACTCCCGCAGGGTTTCATCCTTCAACAATCGGATCACAGCAGCGGCGAAATCCTGCGGGCTATCCGCGACCAGCAAATGTTCGCCCGCGCGAACCTCCAGGCCTTCGGCGCCTTTGGAGGTGGAGACCACCGGCGAACGCAGCGCCATGGCTTCCAGGATTTTCAACCGGGTCCCCCCGCCGGTCTGAAGCGGCGCCAGGCTGATCATGGACGATGCCACCACCGGCCGCACGTCCGGGACCAGACCGACCTGCATCACATGGGTCCGGGGTTCAATGCGCTTCCCGGCCGGATCCCCGGTGATCGTCAATTGCGCCGTGGGAATTTCGGCCAGAATCCGTGGAAAGACCTCACCAACGAACCACTGCATGGCCTCGTAATTAACATCATACCGAAAAGACCCGGCATAAATCAATGAATTTTCTCTTTTGGGCATTCGAATATCGCGGTAATCTTCCAGCTCAACGCAGTTGGGAATTATCCGCACGCGCTCGCTGCCAGAAACCATGCCCTCGAGCAACCCTTTTTCGCGCTCGGAAACGACGGTGTACCCCGAGAATCGCTTCAGCAAATTCCTCAGGTACAGCCTGAGTTTGAACAGGGTCAGGCTGTGGCGGATCTTCCTGAACGCACTGACAGCGCGCTCCTGTTTTTGAAAATAAACGCCCAGTTCGACTTCCTCGAGGATGGCCGGGACGTTTTCGAAGTGGCCCGCGTACGCGCCCATGACCACCTGGCTGGCGATCACCAGATCGTACTTCTGCGAATGCAGAACCCGACGAATCGTCTCCGCCATTTGGGGTGAAAAGGTATCCACCATCCAGCGCGGCGCCAACGCGAAAAAACCCACCAGGGCGCGCAGGCTGCCCGGGTCGAATTCGCGCCACGGAACCGTATGCACTTCGGAGACGATGCCCCGCAGGCCTTCCAGGTCGGGCGTCCCTTCCGCGGGATCGACGAAGCTGACCAGGGTTACCGTATGCCGGCGGCCCAGGGCGCGCAGCAGATTCCAGATGCGCAATTTAGAGCCGTTGTTCGCCGGATAGGGGTACCACCTGGAGAGAAACAAGATCTGCATATCGAATTCCTAGACCGTTTCCTTCATCTCGCCCCAATGACGCCGGGCGAAATCCAGCATTCCCAGCCACATCGCATTGCGGTGGGCGTTCTTGGAACGCCATTTGGGTTTGAAGGTCCAACTGGCCAACGTGCGCAGTGTGCTCAGGATCGCGTCGGACCAGGGAAGCAGCCCGGCGCCCTGTTTCGATAGAAGTAGAAAATGGTTGCGGGTCATGTAATACGTCACGTAGGGTTGGGGTTCATACTCCAGGCTCACGCCCGCGTGGCTGGCGCGCGCCGACGGCACGAACAGCGCCTTCCAACCGGCCTGGGCTCCACGCAGGCACCATTCCAGCTCTTCCTCGTACAGGAAGAAGCGCTCGTCCAACATTCCGATCTCGCGGACCATGCGGGCCCGCACCAATAACACGCAGCCTGAAAGCCAGCGCACTTCCTCAGGGTGGGTATACTGACCCTCATCCACCTGGTTCTGCCCGCGGTGGCTGGCGCGCCAGCGCTCATCGAGTAGCCCGCCCGCGCTCTGGATGACGTTTTCCGGTTGGGCATGCAAGATCAACGGACCGGCAAAGCCCACCCGTGGGTCCTGTCTGGCGGCTTTGACCAACCTGTCCAGAGCCTCCGGCGGAAGCAATGCATCCTCATTGATCAGCAGAATCCATTCGAAATCCTGAGCCAGAGCCCAGATGATTCCAGCGTTGTTCCCGCCGGCGTAACCGTTGTTCTTCTCCAGCGAAATCAACGGCACGTCCGGTTTCGCCATGCGAATGCGTTCGACCGAGCCGTCCTGTGAACCGTTGTCGACCACCACCGCGCTCACCTTGTCGCCCAGTGTTTCCAGACAGAGCAGGGTGTCGGCCGGTTTTTTCCAGTTGAGGATCACTGCGGCAATGCTATTCTTCATCGATCAGGACTCTCGAGCCGCGGCCGCGAGCAAATGGCTTTCCAGCCGGCCGGTCGAGCGCTCCCAGCTCCAATTTTCCAGAACGTCCTGGCGGCCATTTTTTCCCAGGCGTGACAGTTCAACCGGATCTTCCAGCAGATCTTCCAGCGCTGCGGCAAACCGGCGCGGATCGCGCGGCGTCAGGCGGCCGTTGAAGCCCTCGCGCACCGATTCGCATACCCCGCCCTCCGCCACGGCCAGCACAGGCGTTCCGCAGGCCATCGCCTCCAGCGGAACCAGGCCGAAGGGTTCCTGCAGCGGGGCATAGGCGCACAATTGCGCCTGGTTGTACTCCAGCAGCAGTTGTCCGCCGTTCAGGTTGGTCAAAATTTCGAGCCTCACGCCGCGCTGCGCGGCCAGATTCTCGATATAGGCGCGCTCTTCCGGGATCTGGTTGTTGCAGGCCAGCCGCAACGCCGGTCGTTTCTCCGGCGCGACCAGCGCCAGGCTCTCCACCAGAAAATCGAAGCCTTTGCGGGGCGACAATTCGCCCACCGAGAGGAGATGCCTGTCCCGGATTCCCTCATTCAGGGGATGAAACTGAGCCCCGTCCACACCCAGGTTGACCACCGGCGCCGGGACGTGAAAATCGGACTCGAACTGCCGGCGGGTGAATTCGGAATTCGCCAGCAAGCGCGGCGTGCGCTTGACGGCCGCGCCTTGCAGGGTCGCCAGACGGTTGCGGTACAGCGGAATGAAGGGGTCGATCCGGTCCAGGCGCTGACGGGCCGAATTCTGTTTGAGGTACGGGCGGTGAACATCGCGGCGGACGAGGTTGGCAAAATGCTCGTGCAGGTAATACACGCTGGGCGTCTGTAAATAGAGCTGCAGGAGGGGAATGAACGTAAACGAGCAGGAATTGGAAAAAACCACATCATAACCGCCGGCGTCGATCCGGGCTGCCAGCCTGCGATAGACGGCTTGCAGACGGCCCAGGTCGCGCCAGCGTTGGAGCTGGTTCAGGCGTCCCCACGGGCTGGCAAACAATGCCAGCGGTTCGAAGTCCGCAATTTGGTAATCCGAGGTGTACGGCCGTAAATCGCAGTAACCATGATTAGCTGTGCTCAGCGAAAACACATCCAGGGTATGGCGTTCGGCCAGCCGGCGCGTCCATTCGAACAGGGCCCGTTTGGCGCCGCCGGAGGGCAGGTTGTGAAAGACCGCGATGCGCGCCATCAAATCACCCGCACGCCTTCCTCCCAGAATTTACGCCGGTAAAATCGGGTTACGGCCAGCCCTTCCAGTTTACCGCGCAGGTTATTGCTTTCCACGACCATCCAGAGGATCGGCCACCACAAATAGTCTTTGTCCACCCCCCGTCGAAACGGATAGGTCAATGTCCGGTAGATCAGCGATCCGGCGTACGTCACCAGCGCGCCGATCTGGCGAACCATCACGCCGGCCTGCACCCTGGGCGGCCAGGGATAACCGGGCGTGTCTTTATAGATCGTACCCAGCAAGATCTCGGAATAACCGTAGATGTAGAAATGGCGCGCCAGGCGCTTCAGGGTCGGATTGTACATGTGATAGACGACCGCATCCTGCACGTAGCAGGCGCGTTTGCCGGTTTGCAGTTGGACGCGGTAGCTTAAATCGGTTTCGGCGCCGGTGTACATGTTTGGGTTGAACATCCCGGCTGCCATGAACTCCGCCCGCCGGATGGCGCAGTTCCCGGTCACCAAAGCGGCCGGAAAATCCGGCGATCCCTGGTAGGCATTCTTGAACGGCTTCATCGCATCCAAAAAGCGCTCGATGCGCGTTTGCGGCCGGTAAGCCTCGATCCGGCCGCCGGTTCCAATGATGCACTCATCTGAAAATGGCGCCACCAGCTTTCGCAGCCAATCCGGTTCGGGGACGCAGTCCGAATCGGTGAACACCAGGATTTCGCCCGTGGCTACCCTGACACCCGTGTTGGTGGCGGCGTGGGGTCCCTGGATTTCGCGTTCGAATTCCAGCCGCAGCGGATACTGGCGCAGGAACTCGGGCGAACCGTCCACCGAATTGTTGTCCACGGCGATCACTTCATAGCGCTCGCGCGGGTAATCCTGCTGAAAGATGGCATCCAGGCACGGACGCAGGGTGCGCATCCCGTTGTAGACCGGGATGACGATCGAAACACTGGGAAAATAGCCGTTTTGCGCGAGTTGCGTCATTCGATGCTCCAGTAGCGTTCGGCAAAGGCGTGATAGCCAAAGATCGAGCGCCAGAGCCGCTCGCGCCGCCCGCCGGCCCCGGCCAGCAACCAGCGCATGCGCTCGCCGAAATCAATGGCAACCGCGCGATCGGCCGTAAAATCGCGCACCCGCGCCTTCAAACCGTCCGCGTCCCCGAACATCATACTGACCTGGGAGGAATAAACCAGCATGGCGGTCAGCTTGGCCTGCAGGTCGATCCTTTCGGTGTGCGCCGTGCGAGTCGCCGGGCCGAACGTCGCCAGGGCGGCATCTAGTGTGGCGCGATCATAAGCATGCGGGAAATCCTCGTAATACCACACACTCCAACCCAGATTTTCCAGCAGACGGGCAAACCGGTTCACGAGCACATGATCGACATGCCGGCCCGCAGCCAGGGGGGCATACAGCCGGACATCATGAAGATTCAAATCCAGCGCTTCCCACCGCTGCATCCATTCCATCAGCAGGCCGTGCGCCTCCTGTTGATGCGGCGGGCTGAATAAAGCAGTCTGGTTTGGATAGACCGGGAGATCGTTCAGGAAGCGGTAGATGCTGTCAGGAGTCGGCCAGTAAATACCCGCGACATTCCAAACCGCCAGCGCGCGGCGATCCTCCTCCAAACGCAGCCCGACCGGGTCGGGTGGATCGCCCCACAGATGATGATATTCTTGCGCGAATGGCGAGAACCAGACCGCATCCGCCTGCCCGGCGCAAATGGTGATCACACGCACGGCCTGGCCGGATTGGCGCTGGTTGAAAATCCGCCCGCCGCAGGAATAGACAGCGTCGTCGAGGTGGGGGGAGAGGTAAATGTGTTCCAAATTCATCCTTGTTCAACGGTCTCCAGAAAGCCCATCCCTAGGCTGCGACGGCGCGCCGTCGGGTTCGAGATGTGATCCAATCCATCAGTGCCACGAGCGCCAATCCGGCCGCCGGCATCATCAGCGCATCCACGGGCAGGCGGTAACGGGCTGCCGGCCAGGTGAGGATGTGCACCGCGCTCAGGACGACTGCCGCCAGATAAACCGGCAGATAAACCCGCCAGCGCCGCGCCGACGGGACCCATCCAGCCAGCATCAGCGGCAAATACCATCCAAAAGAGCCCACCCGGATCAGGTTGCTGAACCCGCCGGATTGGGGCGAAGGCCAGAACCGGAACTGATCCAGGGCTTTGGATATCGTCAGGGCGGCGATGCGGCCCGGATCCGCCAGGACAGTGTTCAGGGCGCGCCGCGAAAGCTCGCGGTCGAGTTGGGCCTCGTTGAGCCCGGCCAGTCCATCCGGCACCGGCACTACCACCTTATCCGCATCCCAACGAGTTCCCAGGCCCGGGTTGACCGAGGCGTACCAGGCATAGCCCGAGTTCGAATTGAGCAGCAGAAACTGGTGATAAACGCGCTGGTTGCGCAGGGTCACCGGCGCGATAAAAACGGCCGGGAGCAACGCAGCCATCGCCAGTCCGCGCCATTGGATGCTGCGCCGCAACGTCCAGGCCAGCCAGGCCAGGAATACCGGGATGAGGAAGAGGGCAGTCTGGCGCGACAGGCTGGCGACGCCAAGCGCCGCGCCCAGCCCGGCCCAGCGCCGCAGGGTCTGTTTTTCCTGCAGTGCCAGCGCCCGATCCAATGCCACCAGCAGCGCCAGCGTGAAAAAGGTCTCGGTCATGAGGGCGGCGTTGTAATAGATCCAGTAACCGTACACCGCGAAAAGCCCGGTCCCGGCCAGGCCAACCCGTTGACCGGCCAGGCGTGTTCCGATCCGATGGATCAACCAACCCATCCCGGCCCCGCCGATTACGGCCTGGATCAGACGGGCTGCCAGGACGCCAGGCTCGAACAGGCGGTAGACCCCCACCAGATACAGCGGGTAAAGGAACGACCAGTGCGCCGTGGGCGTATTCGCCAGGGTGAATGGATACCAGTTTTCCGGGAAGCTGTAGCCGTACCCTTCCATCAGGCGCAGGGCCAGCGTGTGATAAGAGACTTCGTCATAGATGCCCGGCATCTGGGAAGGGCTGTTGCCGAGATATACCGCGACCCCGACGCGCAACACGACCGCGCCGCTCAGGATCAGAATCAGACCCCAGTTGGCCGCGATCCAGGATTTGTTTTTCAGAGAAGTCAACAATCGAAACCCGCCTGCCTGCTCAGGATGGAACAACAACCGGATTTTTGCGCCCGATGCGCAGCAGACTCTCCACGGCCCACAGGATGGCCTTCGCGGCGAATACGATCATCACCGGGATCAGCATCGTCGTCTGGCGCGTCGACCCGTAATACACCACCGTGGAAGCCAGGAAGACCAGCGTCAGCAGGTAGAGCGGCAGCAGGTCGCGCCACTGGCGCCAGGAGACGATTGCGCCCAACAGGCATACCCCCAGGAAGCCATAATACAGCCATTGCACGGCGCCCGGCAGATTGAGCTGCCGGCTTTCATTGCCGAAACTCAATTCGAAGGCACGGGCCAGTTTCCTGGGCATCAGGGCCAGGAAAGCCCCCGGATTCTCGCGAACCCATTGCATGCCCCGGGCCTGAAAACGGCGCTCGCTTTCCTGCGGGGTCAGGTCCGGCCAGCCGCGCAGGTCGGCCGGCGGGTCGGCGCCCTGCCAGGTCGCTGCGCTTGGCTCGATCCAGCCGCCGTCCGCCAGCGGATTGTTGCTTGCCCAAAAAGTCACCCCGCCATTGGTGGACATCCAGGTGAATTCGCCAAATGCGATGGCATTGCGCAGCGACCAGGGGGCAATCAATAACACAGCGCCCCCGATCACGATCACGGCCGCCCGGACCCGGCTGCGTGGCGTCCGGAAAGCAGCCAGCGCCCAAAGAATCAGCGCCAGTACCCAGATCAGGAGATTGGGTCGCACGTAAATCAATTCCGCCAGGGTCGCGGCCAGCAGGAGCAAGGGCCAGGCCCGGGACGATTGGCGGGCGACCAGGGTCAGGTAGAAACTTAAAGCAACCAGAAAAACCGTCAACGACTCGGGGTAGATCAGCCCGACCAGGTAGATCAGCAGCGGGTGAAAGGCGAGTCCGGCCGCGGCAATGAGGCCGGCTTTCCAGTTCCACAGGCGGCGGGCGAAGCCGTAGATGGGCAGGCAGGCCAGCGCGCTCACCAGGGCATTGGCCAGGCGCGCTGCATCCGGATTCGGGCCGGTCACGGCGTACACGACCGCCAGGAAGAAGGGGTAACCGGGCGGTCGAAAAATATACGCGTCCCCCGCAGGCGTCACATAGCCCTTGCCGGCCGCCAGATTGCCGGCCAAAATCTGGTACTCAATGCCGTCATCCGCGGGAGGCGCGCCCCAAGAACCGGAGATGAACAGGTAGGCAACCCGCAGGCCTAATCCCAGCAACACGATCAAAGCCAGAATGCCGGCCTGGACACTGCGTCGATCCATTGCAAATGGTTTCTGGATCATGAGTAGCTTTCCTTTTGTAAACCTGATCGCCGGCCCGGGTCTGGTATTCTCATGCTGACTGGGTCAGTACTTTTTGAACGACACCGGCTTGCTTCATCAAATTCTCGGCGTCCCGAAAATAACTTTCGAGGCTGTCCTGTTGGCGTATCCATCCCAGGTAATCGTCCAGGATATCTTCGATGCCGTGCCGGGGCCGCCATCCCAGGGACTGCAGGCGCGAGATATCCGAAACGCTGTTGCGGTTGTCGCCCACCCGGAATTCGCCGGGAACCAGCGGAGGAATGGATTTTCCCAGCTTGCGGATCAGCGTCCTGGCGTAATCCAGAACCGCCAGGGACTGCCCGCTGCCAACGTTGAAAACCTGAAAATCAGCCCGCGGATCTCGCAGCACGGCCATATTGGCATCCACCACGTCCTGGATGTGGGTGAAATCGCGAGTCTGGCGGCCGTCTTCATAAATGACGGGGGGCAGATCATTCAGCAGCCGCAGCGAGAAAATGCGGCAGATTCCCGAATACTGGTTGAAAAGGGACTGGCGCGGCCCCTGAACGATCGAATAGCGCAGCGCGACACTCGGAATGTCGTGCAATCTTCCCAACCGGACCGCGGCCAGTTCTTCCGCGAACTTGCTGATGGCATAGGCATTGTATGGATTGGCATATTCTTCCCGCAGGCGCAGCGCTTCCATCGGTTGGCCGCAGAGCTCGCACAGAATTTCCCATTGGCCGGTCTGCATCTGTCCCTGGCCGCGCGTGGGGGGCTGAACGATCTGCCCCTTCATCGCGCAGGTTGGATTCATACAGCAGTACTGGCCTTCGCCGTAGACCGCCTGGCTGGAGGCAACGATGACCTTTTCGACCTCCAGGTGGTTGGCCAGGATCGATTCGAAAATCAAGGCCGTACTGACGCTGTTGACGTGCAGGAACCGGCTGAAATCGGGCATGTAATCCTGATAAGCCGCCTCGTGGAAGACGACCTGCACGCCCTGCAGCGCCCTGGCCACGGTCTGCGGGTCGCGCACATCCCCCTGAACGAACTCGGCTTCATTGGAAACCCAGACCGGCTTTCCGTTGGGATGCACGCGTTCATCCAGCGCATCCAGAATGCGCACGGCATAACCGTCCTGCAAGAGACGGTCGACGATATGCGAACCCACGAAGCCTGCCCCACCGGTCACCAATGCTTTTGCCATGTGCATCCTTTTCCGAAATGAAATCGAGTACGGGGTTCAGTCCTTCAACCCGAGCAGGGACCGCAGCGCGATCGCGATCAACCCGCGGTTGGCCAGCCAGGATGGATCCTGCCACACCGCCGCTGCGGCATCGCGGAAAATCGTATCCGGATGGCCGTAGCGCGCGGCTTCGAAAGCCCGCACGGCGTGAAACGCGCCGAAGGCCTGGCGCCGGGTCCACCCGCTTGCCTCAGGCGGCAGCGCATCCAGCATGCTGTTTAAGAATCCCGGCGCATCCCCACATAAAGGGGAAAGCGCGAAAGAAATCAGCGAACTCAAGGCTCGCGGCGGGCGGCCCTGCAGGAGATCCGGATCGAATCGCAGCGCCTTGCTCAATGAGGTGCAGCCTTCTCCGGGGTCTTTGCCGGCATACGCCCGCGCCGCTCCGTTGAGGTAAGCGTTGGCGTACGCCTGGTCCCGCAGGGCCAGTACCTCGGCAGGCAGGTCCTCGTGCGAATACAGCTTATCGAACAGGGTCAGCATCCCGTTCTTCATCAGAACGGCCTGCCGCACCATGTTGCCGCCGTGAATGCGGTAATAGCACACCGGAACCGGCAGCCAATCCATCGGGCAGCCCAGGTAAGCCATACGCAGCCACAGGTCCCAATCCTCGACGAACGGCATGCGCTCGTCGAACAGGCCGGCTTTTTCCAACCAGGATTTGCGCACCAGCGGCGCGCCCGGGCAGATGGGGCAGCCCCGCACCCAATCCAACAGCGTCAATGTGGGTTGATTTTCCCAGGGACGCATCTCGCGCAGCGGGCGCAGCTCGCGATCCGTTTCGATAAAACCCGCCGCCAGCAGCCCCAGCCCGGGGCGGGCCTGCATCACCGCCAACTGCGCCGCCAGCTTCCCGGGCAGGAAAGCGTCATCCGAATCCAAAAAAGCAATCCATTCGCCGCGCGCATTGCGAATGCCCGTATTGCGCGCACCAGGCAGCCCCTTGTTCTCCTGATAGATATAGCGGATGCGCTGGTCGGCCACCTCGCCAATCACCTCACGGGTGTTATCCTTCGAGCCGTCATCTACCACGATCAGTTCCCAATCGGTGAAGGTCTGCGCCTGGACGCTGCGCACGGCATCCAGCACCATATCGGCTCGATTGTAAGAAGGGATGATAACGCTAACCTTTGGCACAGCTTTTTACCCCTGTCTCAGGCCGCTTTTTCTTCATCGGGATGACCCTTGAGAAACGCAGCCAGCGGCCGCCCAAGGCTCACATCCGCCAGGATGGAAAGCACACCCCGGTTGCGCAGCGCCCGCGGAGCGCGCAGCAGTCCGCTGACCAACAAACGGCGCGCCCTGGCATCGTTGCGCTGCTGGTGCTGTTCGAACGCCCCGCTGATGTACAACCACCCGGCGGCCTGACGGCGGGAAATGCGCAGGCCGGAAAGCTCGGGCGGCAAATGATCGAAAACGTTGTCCATGAAACCGATGGCTTCGGCGTATGATCCACTCGCGCGCTCGATGATCTTGGCGCGGTCGACGGCCAGCCACAGGATTTCCTGTTCTGCGCCCAGATTTGGATCCAATTGAACCGCTCTGGCCAGGGAATCCATCGCGCTGGCGAAATTACCCAGTTGATAACCCCCCAATGCGGCCAGCAGGTAAGCGCCGCGCATGGCATTCTTGCGCAGCCTTTCACCCCGCACCGGATCGCCGTCCCACCCGGCCATGTTCTTATCGATCACGCGCAGGTGCTGCTCGATGGCCTGGGACGTGGATTGGTGGGTGAGCAGCCGCTTCCACCCATAGACCCGGTATGAGGTCAGCGGCTCGGGTAGATACGCAAAGGGTCCCAGGCGGGAAAGCCTCAGCCAGACGTCCCAATCCTCGCCGTGGTTCAACGTCACATCGAACGGCCCGACCTGGTTCAGCATCCACCGCCTGACCATCGAAGTCGAGCCCCCGCCCGAGATGACATTCCCGCCCAGCAGGGCTTCGAAATAATCCGCGATGACCAGCTCGTCGCCCTTGGGCCCGTCGATCCAATCGCCGCAGAAGGCGGTTGGCTGGCCGTTCTCATCGATATAGCGCGCCTGGCAATAGACCAGTGCCACCTCAGGATGAGCGTCCAGCACGGCCACCTGGCGTTTCAACTTTTCCGGCGCCCAAAGGTCGTCCGAATCGAGAAAGGCGACGTATTCGCCGCTGGCCTGGTCAATTGCGTTGTTGCGCGCCGCGGACCGTTCCTTGTTCTCCTGATGAATATAGGTGATCTCATAGCGGTAGGGCTGCAGGACCGCGGGAGTATCATCCGTGGAACCATCGTCCACCACAAGGATTTCATAATCGCGGTAGGTCTGGGCGAGCACGCTCTGCAGAGTGGCCGGCAGAAAACGAGCGCTGTTGTAGGTTGGGATGATGATGCTAACCTTGGGCACGTTGCCTCTCCGATTTTTGCGCGCGGGCGTGATATTCGCGGACCACCTGCTCGAACCAGGCATTCATGCGTCCGGCCAGGATGTTCCAGTCGTATGCGAGTTCAACCAGAGCCCGCCCGTTGGCGCCCAGGCGCTCGCGGGTCTGCGGATCGGCCATCAGGCGCAGCGCGGCAGCGGCAAAATCCTCCGGCTGGTCGGCCAGCCAGATGTTCTCGCCATGGGTGACGTTCAGGCCCTCCGCGCCGATGGTCGTCGAGACGATGGCCTTACCCATCGCCAGCCCATCCAGAATCTTGAGGCGCGATCCGCCGCCCAACCGCAGCGGGACCACCATCATCCCGGCGCGCTGCACGAATGGAGAAATATCGGCGGCAAAACCGGCCCGTTCCACGCCCTCCAGGCCGGCCAGTTCAGCCGGCGGGTTGGCGCCGACCAGCACCAGGCGGGCGTCCTTTTCCTGGCTGCGCACCCGGGGAAAAATCTCACGGCAAAAATAGAGGACGGCATCCGCGTTAGGAGGATAGTTGTAGTTCCCCACGTAGACCATCGTATGCTCGTCGACCGGCAGGTCTCCGGGGTGGAAACGGGCAACATCCACGCCGTTCGGAATGATCTCCACCGCCAGGGCCGGGCAGCGCTGGCGTAGCACGCGCTGGTCTTCCGCCGAGACCGCGACGGCGCCGTCATAAGCTGCGTAATTCTTCTTTTCGTAGCGGATGATTTTCTGCAGGTCGAGCCCGGCGAACAAACGGTCCTCCCGGCTGACCGTACCCGCGCCGCGGATGCGGTTGAAAATGCTGGAAAGGACATTATGGGTGGAGAGCACGCGCGGGACGCGCAACGTCGGCGGGATCAGTTCAGCATTGCCTTCGAATTCGCTGACCACCAGATCGAAATCGCCTTCTGCGAAGGTCTGCGCCACGGTTTCGAGGCGCTCCGGCGTGGCCGGCAGCCAGTAAATGCCCGGCGCCTGAACGTAACCGAAACAGTACACGAACAGGCGCTCCCAATGCAGGTGAGCCACTCCCTTTTTCAGCAGGCCGGCCCAGCCGCGCTCGGGCAGTGGGCGCTGCTCGCCCAGCGGCAGACGCACCACCTGCCGGCAGAACTGTTCCGCGCCGGGGACGTTGGCTTCCTCGCCCTCCCAGACCGGGCAGATCCAGGTGATGGCGTGCTGGCGCGCCAGCCGGCTGTACAGGTTATACAGCCGGGCGGCTCCGCCATTGTCCGGCGGGTAGGGCAGCATGGGGGAAACGACCAGAATGTTCACTGAAAATTCGCCCTGGATAACTCGATCACGCGCGGCAATTCGCGCTGGATAAGGGCCCGCAATTCACTCCGGCGCTGGACCAGCGGCAGAAAGAAACCGGCGAACTCACCCGGCTGCAGGGCCCGCTCGGGGGAGATGGTCATCTCCGGCAGCCCGAAATGCTCGTACAGGCCTTCGAACTTGTCCTGGTAGGTCATGCAGGCTACCGGCGTGCCCATGCCCAGGCAGGCAATCGCCACGTGCATGCGCGCGCTGAGCACAATTTCCAGTTCGCCGCACACGGATTTGATCTCATCCGCCTGGATCGCATCCGGCAGGCAGGCGAAGCGCGGACGGTCCGCTTCGGGCAGGGACGCCAGCAACGCCCCGGCCAGGGCAAAGTCGCTGACCTCGCCGCGCGCGTCGTGCGGCAGAAGCAGGAAACTCAGGTTGCCGTGCCTGGCCTGCATTTCCGCCAACGCCGCCCGATAGGTCCGCACCAGTTCGTCCACCGAGAAGTTCGCGACCTGGTTCAGGAACAGATAATTCAGGTTGACTCCGACCAGCACCCGCCCATCCGCGCGCTGTTTCTGCATCCAGGTGCGCAGTTCGGCCAGCGTCGGGCTGTCTTTGGCCGGGCGCAGCAAAAAGGCGGCATCGGCGGTCAACTCGAGCCTGCGGTGGATGTGCCGGGCCACGCGTTTGAGGGAAATGGGATCACGTACGCACAGGCTCACATTGGCGGGCAGGTCCTGAACCGCCTGAACAGCTTTCGGGGTGGGCTTCTTGTTGTAGCTGAAGCCGACAATCGTGCCCGGCGTGCCGGTCTTTGCCGCCAGGCGCAGCAGATCGAGCTGTTTCAGCAGGTAGGCTTCGTGGTAGAAACCGTCCATCTGATCGGTGCCGTAAAAATAGAAATGGCGCTGGCGGCTGGCCAGGTACGCGAAGCGGAAGCGCATGCGCCAGGCGGAATAGGCGAAGTAATCCTGCATGGGCAGGAGCTCCACCTGCGGCGCGGCCAAATAGCGCCAATCGTCATCCTCCTGATACGAAACAACGACGATACGCCGCACGCCCTGCGCGAGAAACTCGCCGACCGAGGCGCGCATGATGGCCTGATCGCCCAGGCTGCCCGGCGATGTCGGCGGCAGCAGCATGACCGAATCGGGCCGCGCCCAGTTGCGGTCTGCCCGGCGCAGCACGCGCAGAATCAGCGTATAGAATTCCAGAAGCCAACCGGCCAGGCGTTGTTTTAGGGTCATTTGAAGCTGTCCTCTCTCATTCGGACGCCGGCCGCACCCAGCGGTGCAGGAAGTACACGCTGCCCGGCCGGCGGCTGCGCGCCTGGTCGACGGCCCGCCCCTGGATGGCGCCCTCTTCAACATTGAAGAACGCCGCGCCTTCCACATGGTCCTGCTGGTCGCCGTTGGCTTTGAGACCCACATTCAGGCGGTAGCGGCCTGGAAGCAGCAGCAAATCGTCCACCTCGCAGACCAGACGCGCGCCCATTCCTTCATCCAGCCGGTCCAGGCCGCTTTGTTCGCTGCTGTTGAAGTAGACCACCGGGCGGCCCTGGGAGTCGTAGATGGTGAAATCGAGGTATTCGAAGCGCACGCTCTTCACCGGGCGGTTCAGGTAGAACTCGAAGCGCGCCGGCTGGCCGGTGATCAGGGTCGAGGAAGGCGGGTCGGTCTGCGTCCAGATTTCCACGCTGTTCAGGCGGATTTCACCCTGGCCGGTGCGGTCCACGCGCAGGGCCAGGTCCTCCTGGGTGCGCTCTTCCAACTGACGCAGGTAGATCTCCACCGCGTCCCGGATCGAACCGTTCACCAGCACCTTGCCGTTCTGCATGTAGATGCCATGCGTGCACAGGGATTGGACGGCCGCCATGTTGTGGCTGACGAACAGGACCGTGCGGCCCTGATTGGCCACCTCGCTCATCTTGCCCAGGCACTTCTTCTGGAATTCGGCGTCACCGACCGCCAGGACTTCGTCGATCAGCAGCACTTCCGGCTCCAGGTGAGCCGCCACGGCGAATCCCAGGCGCACCCGCATGCCGGAGGAGTAATATTTGATCGGCGTGTCGATGAAACGTTCCACGCCCGAGAAAGTCACGATCTCGTCGAATTTCTGGGCAATCTCGGCCCGCCGCATGCCCAGAATGGCCCCGCTGAGGAAGATGTTTTCACGGCCGGTCAGCTCGGGATGGAAGCCGGTGCCCACCTCGAGCAGCGCGCCCACCCGGCCGTGGATGATGGCCCGGCCGGAGGTGGGTTCGGTGATGCGCGAGAGCAGTTTCAACAGCGTGCTCTTGCCGGCGCCGTTGCGCCCGATGATGCCCAGCACATTGCCGCGCTGCACATCGAAGGAAACGCCGTTCAACGCCCACAGCGTTTCGGCTTCGCTCGGCGGGCGCAGCGTGGTGACCAAATAACGGAACGGATCGGCCGCCCGCTGGACCAACGAACGCGACTTGGGTTGTCCGTTCTGCAGCTTGCCGATGCGATAACGTTTGGTGAGGTTTTCGACCTGAATGGCAATTTCGCTCATAGCACATCCACGATCGTGCGTTCGGTGCGCCGGAAGACAAAGGCGCCCAAGACCAGTAAGATCAGCATGATGCCCAGCGAGATCCAGAAGGTCGTCCCGGGTGGGCTGCCGGCGCCCAGCAGCGACCAGCGGAAACCCTCGATGATGCCAGCCATGGGGTTCATCTGGTACAGGAAGACGAGCTTTTCAGGCACCGATGAAATCGGATAGATGACCGGAGATAAATACATGACGGCCTGCAGGATGAAATTAACCGCGAAAGAGACATCCCGGTAGCGCACCGACAACGTGGCCAGCCATAATCCCACCGTCAACGCCAGCAGGATGGATGCCAGAATGAACGCCGGCAGCCAGAGCATCTCGATGCGCAACGGCAGTTTGAAATACACCATGAAGCCCAGAAAAACGATAAAGGAAGCCGCCAGATCCACCAATCCGGAGAGCACCCCGGCGATGGCAATGATCACGCGCGGGAAATAGACCTTGGAGATGATCTCCATGTTCTGGACCAGGCTGCCCGCCGAGCGCAGCACCGCGTTGGAGAAATAAGTCCACGGCAGCAGCGCCGACATCGAAAACAGGGCATAGGGCAGATCGTTGCTGGGCACTTTCACGAAAACGCCAAAGACAACCGTCAGGACGACCACGTTGAGGATCGGGCGCAGGAAAAGCCAGGAGGCGCCCAGCGCGGTCTGGCGGTACATGCCGCGAATCTCACGCCAGACCAGCAGATAAAGCAGTTCGCGGTATTCCCAGATATCGTGCAGCCCCAGAGATGCCCAACCGTGTGTCGCCTGAATCACGGTCGTCATCTGCGAACCGGCCGCAGGGAAGTCATGTTTCAAGTCGTATGCTGTCATTCGACCCTTTCAGAATCTTACCGGTTGTTCCATTCGATGATGTAAACCGCGCTATCCCCAAACACCTGATGATCCGCGACCCTTCCACAGGATTCGATCCACCCCCTGAACCAGCTCTCGTCTTCGGCGCTGGCCGGGTCGCCCGGGTAGTTGCCTTCCGGGAACAGCACGAAGAGGCTGCGCCCGCCGGCCGGGGGCGCTTGCAACTGTCGGCAGGAAATTTCGGTCAGCCCCATTACGCGCCGCACCGGCCTGCGAAAATAGTACCAGAGGGTCGGCTCGCGCGTGCTGAAAAGCAGGTCGGATTCTTTCAAATTCTGGCGCAGGTAAGCCATCACCGGCTGATCGCCGACCTCGGCAGCCTCGATGCCGCGCCCGGCGGCCGCCACCGGAATCTGGCGCAGGCTGGTCTGGGCATAGGCAAAGACCACACCCGCCAGCCCCAGCAATAGGGCGACGCGCACCGGCCAATACGGCAGCCGGCGGAACAGGGCGTCCAGGACCAGCAGGCCCAGGATCAGGATGAACGGATAACCGGGCACGAAGTAGCGCGGAAAGTCCCAGCGCGCCCAGGTATTGCCAAAAACGAAGAAGAATCCGTAATAGACGGCCAGATAGAGGACCATCACCAGCACCGGCCAGGTCGCCAGATCGCGGCCGGCCTGCCCGAGTTGTTTGCGCGCGCGCCAGGCCAGATATACCAACGCCAGGGCCAAAATAACCAGGACGATCCCGATCGCGATACCCGGCAGGGCTTCGACGAAACCGCGCAGGCCCAACCCCAGGCTGAGATCCGGCTTGAACTGGCCGAGCAGCAACTGCGCCAGCAGCCCGCGCGTTGTGCGTTCAATGTTCCAGCCCGCCGAGTTCGTCGCGCAGTAGATGCGCCCGGTCTGCTGGTAGTTGGCCAGCAGCACGGCCGCCGCCGGGATCTGCGACAAGGCCGTCAGACCGACCTCGCCGGCAGCCCGTCTCCAGCGCCGGTTCAACAGCGAACGCAACACCAACACGCCCCCGGCCACGGCCACCAGCATGGCGCCGACGATGCGCAGCAGGGATAACGCCGCCATCGAGGCCACAAGAAGGATGATCACGCCGATCTCGGGGCGCGCGCTGCGGACGTAGCGCGAGATGACCCAGATGAGCGCCAGCGAAACCGGGATGTACAGCGTCTCGGTTAACGCGTAGGTCATCGTGTCCAGCAGGGGCTGGAAAATCAACAAAATTGCGCCGGCCGCGATGGCCAGGAACAGGCTGTGAGTCAATTCCCGGACCAGTACGGCCACCATCAGGCCCATCAGGATCAGACCGGCCAGGGTCAACCCGTAGAGCGCCGCGCTTTCTGAAATCCCCAGGCGCAGCAGGCCGGAGAGGAAGACGGCGTAACCGGGCATATAGGCGCACAAACGCCGGGACGATTCCTGGGCGGTCGTCAGCGTCATGTCGATCCGCAGTTGGCCAGAGGAAGCCAGGTTTTCAGCCGCGTTCAGGTAAGCGGCCGAATCATGCGTCAGCGCGGGCGTAACCGGCATCATGGCTCGTCCCAGGATCAACGCCAATATCGATAGCAGGATCAGCCCAATTGCCAGCAACCAGGGGTTGGTCTTCAAAATGTCCGCCTTAGGTATCTGTCGAGGATCTGAACGCTCAATAGAGGTTCTGATCGATCAGGACCTCTATCGGTGGAAGGTGGAAATCAAATCAGGGCAGCGGCGCCAGGCGAATCCAGGCCCAGCCGTAGAAGGGATAGCTGCCGTTGCCGTTGATGAAATCTCCGCGGTCGACGTAAATTTGGAAAACGCCGTTGGTCACCGTGACGGTGCCCAGATTGTATTCATTGAACGTGCCGCGTGTGCCTTTGCGAACCTCGAAGCTGTTCGTCTCGGGCGAACTGGCCGAGAATCCCCAGTAGTAGCGCAGGTTGGCGTGGAAGTACAGGCCCGCGTAGAAGGTGTAGGTGCCGTCCGGTACGGAGGCATAGAAGCGTTCGACCGGCGGTTGCTCGTTGTAGCTGGCGAACACGCCCGGGTAGCCGCGCGGTTCGTACAGGAATTCGGTCCACAGGTTATCCGTGGCGATCAAATCCGCGACATTGTTGGTCGTGGTCAGGATGGGTTCCTGGTTGGCGTCGGCCCAGACGTCGAAGCGGATCGGCGATTGCGTGGCGGTCGGTGTTGGGCTGGGAAGCGGGGTATTGGTCGCCGTTGGCAACGGGGTATTGGTCGCCGTGGGCAGCGGCGTATTCGTTGCCGTCGGCGGGATTGGTGTATCGGTTTCGGTCGGCAGCGGCGTATTGGTCGCGGTCGGTAACGGCGTATTGGTTGCGGTCGGCAGCGGCGTATTCGTTGCGGTTGGCGGGATTGGCGTATTCGTTGCCGTCGGCAATGGCGTATTGGTTGCGGTTGGCAGTGGGGTATTGGTTGACGTCGGCAACGGCGTATACGTAGCGGTTGGCGGGATTGGTTTATTCGTTGCTGTCGGCAGCGGCGTATTCGTAGGGGTTGGCGGGATTGGCGTATTGGTTGCCGTCGGTAACGGCATATTGGTCGCGGTCGGCAGCGGCGTATTGGTCGCCGTCGGCAGTGGGGTATTGGTTGACGTCGGCAACGGCGTATTCGTAGCGGTTGGCGGGATTGGAGTATCGGTCGCGGTTGGCAGCGGCGTGTTCGTAGCGGTTGGCAGCGGGGTATTGGTCGCGGTTGGCAGGGGGGTATTGGTCGCCGTTGGCAGCGGAGTATTGGTTGCCGTCGGCAATGGCGTATTGGTCGCCGTTGGCAGCGGGGTATTGGTCGCGGTTGGCAGCGGCGTATTGGTTGCTACAGGCAACGGCGTGAAAGTCGGTGCGGGGGTCGGAGTGCTCGTGGCCGTCGGCGGCAGCGGGGTAAGGGTCGCGGTCGGCAATGGGATGCTGGTTGCCGTCGGCGGCTGTGGAGTAGAGGTCGCCGTCGGTACAGAAAGTGGAATCAGGCGGATATAGGACCACCCGTAATATGGATAGGTGCTGGCTCCGGGCAGGTAATCGGCGCGATTGACGTAGATTTCGAGCAGATTATTATTGACCGTCACCGTCCCCAGGGTAAATTCAGTGAAACTTCCGCCCGTGCCCGTCGTCACATCGTAGGAGTTGCTCTGAGGGGTGCTTGCGGAATATCCCCAGAAATAACGCAGGTTGGCATGCCGGTACAGATTGGCCACCAGCGTATACGTGCCGGAAGGTATCGTTGCATAGAACCGCATCAACGGCGGCTGCTCGCTCGTGGCTGCAAAAATCCCCGGGTAGCCGCGCGGTTGGTAGAGAAACTCAGTCCATTGGTTGTCGGTCGCGCTCAAGGCGCCGGAGTCGGTGGTTGTCGCCAGCACCGGGTCCTGGTGATTATCTTCATACAGGTTGATGCGAATGGGCGTGCCGGCGCTGGTCGTGGGTGTTGGGCTCGGCAGCGGAGTGGAAGTCGCCGATGTGGGCGTCAACGTGGGCGGCAAACCGGTGTTCGTTGCCGTTGGGCTGGGAATGACCCCGGTCACGGTGGGAGTGGGCGTAAAGGAAGGCAGTGGCGTAAGCGTTGGCGTCGGCGTGGCGCTCACCGGCGTAGCCGTGGGGCTGACCGTCGGCGTGGCCGTGGGCAGCGGCGGCGGGGATTGCGGATCGACCACCACAACCGTGCTGCCCGAGAAGACTGGCACGTATACTGAACTACGCTGAATCTGCCCGTTGGCCTCCGAGAATAACATGAACCGGGTGGCCATGTCCGTCGAGCCGGTCAGGGTCGTTTCCAGCAGCCCGCTGCTCGAATTAATGACGCTGTCCGAGATATTCGATGTATAAACGGCGCGCACATACTGGGCTGCGTAATCCATGGTGACGAATTCAGGATTGTACGGCTGCAGGGCGGCCGCCAGACCGCTCATGATGGCGTCCCAGTTACTGGTCGTAATGCCCTGAATGTAGGTCTCGTGCGTGAACAGGGTCGCCAGGTCCATGCCCTGGATGGCCCGGCTCAGGTGCGTCACGCCGCGGTTGATGGTCGAGGTCACGTCGTTATCCGGAGCCCATTCGTAAGCCGGTTCGCCCCGAATTTCGGTGAGGACGTTGAAAAATTGGCCGTTGAACTCGGGGTGCCCCGGAACCTGCAGGAAATCGGCGTAATAAAATGGATTGTTATCTGCGCTGTAACAATCCGTATTCGTCAGCCGGTAGGGTTTCCCGATCAGGCACATGCCCCCATATTCGTCCCCCGGAAGGGTCGGGGTGCCGATAAATTCGACCCCCCAGTCTCGCAGGCCGCCGAAAACGTTGGTGCCGAACTCATAATAGTGCGGCACGACATATTTCGAGATGGGAATCTGATTCTGGGTGTGCCAGGCGGTGCCGTCGGCGAAATTCTTGGCAACCGTCGCGTCCGGCCAGTTGCTGACCGAAATGTGATCGAAATAGAACCAGTCGTAAGATGCGCGCGAATGGATCGATACGGTGGCGTTCCCGGTATCCACCACCTGTTTCAGGGTGGGTACATCCACGATCGTGTCCATGAAAATGCCCAACCAGGGACGAAAACCGGACTGGGTCGTGATGGGCAGCCAGCCAAAAGGACCGTCCACATCATCCACACGCAGGGTGACGAAGGACGGCATGCCCTGCAGCACGAAAGGTTTGCGGGCCGCCCAGACCAGACTGCGCCAGACCATATCATCCCAGCCGCGCAGTGGACCCCAGACATAGCGCCGGATCCAATCGATGGATGTCCATTGGATGGCGCGACCCTGACCATAATTGCGCGCCACCAGCAGGGGCTGCCCGCCAACGCTCAACAAAGCGGAAGCATTCGCCGGCAGGGTGACGCCGGTCGGGGTGAACGGTTCCAGCGTGTTATAGACCTGATTGGTGGATTGGTCGGCCAGAATGTAGGCGCCGACCGCGGCGTTGGAATTAACCTGAACTGAATAAGAGGAACTGGCGGATGTGTAGCCGAAGCCAAAAATACTCTGAACGTACCCGTAATACGGCGTGGTTCCGTTGACGAGCACGCTGTCGAAATTCACCAGCCCGGTCCCCAGGTTGACCGCGCCGGAAATGGATTGCTGCTCGGCGCTGTCCAACAGCGTTCCGGAGGTGTCGATTCGGCCGTGCCCGATGATGATCAGGGCATACGTCGAAAGATCGGCCGGAACAGGCGTTGTGGACACATCGATGATGTGATAGGGCACCCCAAACTGGTCCAGATAGGGTTGGACCAGGGTCTGGAAATCAGAATAAGCCGGGCTCGCCGAGTTTACCAGCACGACCGCGTCCGCGCGCGTCGCTGAACTCTGGGCACGAGCCGGCTGCACCGACCCGAAGAACGCGGTCGCGCACAGAACCGCGATGGTTAACCACGAAAATACCGTTAATAGCCTGCTGTTTTGCCGCATATCAACCCCTTATATCGACTATCCCGATATTAAAATATAACATTTCCGGGGTGTTCCATATCTTCGGGTTCGTTAAGGATTGCGCCCATCAGCCCTCGAAGGACAGAACGGCTTCGATCACCTGGTTCTGTTCATTTTCCGCAAGGGAGTAGAAAAACGGCAGCCGCACCAGGCGGTCGCTGACATCTTCGGTCACCGGGCAGTCGCCGGGTTGGCCGCCGAACTTCTGGCCCATCACAGACAGGTGAAGCGGTAGATAATGGAAAACGCTCAGGATCTGACGTTCTCTGAGGTGGGCAATGAAGCGCTGGCGTGAATCCAAATCCGGCATCAACAGATAGAACATGTGGTAGGACTGTTCGCAGTAAGCCGGCACCATCGGCAGCGTCGCTCCGATGGCCGCTGCCCAGTAGTCCAGCGCATCCCGGTAGGTCTCCCAGATGGCCTGGCGCCGGGTCTGGATCAGCTCGCGTTTCTCCAATTGGGCCAGCAGAAAGCCCGCCAGCATATCCGACGGCAGATAGCTGGAGCCGATATCCACCCAGCTATATTTGTCCACCTGGCCGCGGAAGAAACGGCTTCGGTCGGTGCCCTTCTCGCGAATGATCTCGGCCCGCTCGACGTATTTCAGATCGTTGATGAGCAGCGCGCCGCCTTCACCACACGAAAAGTTCTTCGTCTCATGAAAACTTTGCGTCGCCATGCAGCCAAAGGTGCCCAGGTAGCGACCGCGGTATTTTCCAAACAGGCCGTGGGCATTGTCCTCGACGACCGGGACGTTGTGCCGGCCGGCAATTTCCAGGATGGAGTCCATTTCGCAGCCCACCCCGGCATAATGGACGGGAAGGATGGCCCGGGTGCGCGGGGTGATCAGGCCCTCCAGCAAACGTTCGTCCAGGTTCAGCGTGTCCGGGCGCACATCGATGAAAACAGGGCGCGCGCCGCGCAACACGAAGGCATTCACCGTCGAAACGAAGGTGAAGTCGGGAACGATGACCTCGTCGCCGGGTTCGATCTCCAACAGCAGGGCCGACATGTCCAGCGCGTGCGTGCAGGAAGTCGTCAACAGGGCTTTGGCGCTGCCCAGGCTGCTTTCGAGCAATTGGTGGCAGCGCTTTGTAAAACTGCCGTCGCCCGAAACATGCCCGCTCTGGATGGCCGATTGCAGGTATTCGATTTCACTTCCGACCAGGCTGAGGCGGTTGAATGGGATTTGGATGGGATTCGGGTTGGATTGCATCGTTTGATCCTTTAGCGGGATTCATTCCACCAGTGAAACCACAATTGAACCGACCGGCTCAGAAAACCGCAGCGTTGGTACAGGCGCTGGGCCCGAATATTACGCCCCTGCGTAACGACGGATACCCGGTTCAATCCCTGTCCGGCGAACCACGCCAGGGATGAATGGACCAGGGCCTTCCCCAACGCCCGCCCCTGATAGTCCGGGTGAACGCCGACCAGGCCGATGATTCCCTCGCCGTTTTCCCGGCTGCAGGTCATGTACCCCACGGCCTGTCCGCCCACATCCGCGACCAGCACCACGTCTGCATAGCCATCGCAGCTCTTATCGATCCAGGTGTCATACAACCGGTCGCAGTCTTCCGGCGCGAAATGGCCGTCAAAATAGAAACGCGAATCGGTATGGCTGACGCGCGCGATCGCGCGCAGCGCCGCCCGATCTTGCGGTTGAAAAAGACGCACTTCCGGCGGCATCTCCGGCGCCTGACCCTCAGCGCGCCATTCCAATGTCAGTCGCAGATCGACCAACCGAAACCCGTGGCTCTCGGCCAACCTCAACGATTCGGAATGGTTGGGATCGGCGAGAAAATACAGGCAATCCACGGCTTCGGCCTGCCGCCAGGCGAAAATTTCCGCCAGGCCGGCCGCGTCCAGGCGATCGGACTGGATGCGCGCGATGCGCAGGTTGAAAAAATCTGAGTCCCAGGTTAAAAACCGGACTCGATCACCCGCGTCCATGCTGCCCTTCAGTCTGCCGGGCTGATTGCTGGCGTACAGTATAGGTTGGCCGGTCCATCAGCCGAAAATGCATGCGCGCCAGATATTCGCCCATAATGCCCAGTACCAGCAACTGCGCCCCTGAGAAGATGGCGATAATCGAAGCCAGAAAAGGGAAGCCCGGAACGCTTCCGCCGAGGATGATGTAGCGCCCGATGACATAGGCCAGCACCAACAGGCCAAAAATGGTAAAGATGAAACCAATCCAACTGGCCAATTGAAGCGGTACGATGCTGAAGCCGGTCATCATGTTCATGGCATGCCGGACGAGCTTCCCGAAGGTGTAGTTGGACTCGCCGTATTTGCGGGGTTCGTGATGCACCGGCACGGCGGTGAAACGGCTGGTGCCCCAGGTGAGCAGCACATCCACCGAGGGAAATGGGCCCAGGTATTGGACAAAGGAATCCCGCAAGGCGGTGCGGAAGGCGCGCAGCGCGCTGACGTTGCGGGCCGTCTCAGCTCCCATGGCGCTTTGCAGCGCGATCTTGGTGATCTTCGAAGCCAGGTCGCGCAGGAAATTATGCTGTTCCTGCGCCGGCCGGCCATAGACGACGTCGTAGCCGTTGTTCAGCGCTTCCAACAGAACATGCAGCTCCTCGGGCGGATGCTGCAAATCATCATCCATCGTGATGGTGATCGGGTAACGCGCCTGGCGAATGCCGCACAACAGCGCGTTATGCTGTCCGTAATTGCGCATCAAATCGACCCCGAACACCCAGGGATATTGCACCGTCAGGGCGCGAATCACATTCCAACTGTCATCCCGGCTGCCGTCATTCACCAGGATGACCTCGAATTGGCCGGCCAATTGCGGGAGAACCGCGGCCAGCCTTTCGATCAGTTGGGGCAGGCTTTTTTCACTGTTGTAAACCGGCACAACGATGGAAAGATCCATGGGAAGAGTCCTGTAGTGGAGAAGGAAAGAAAGGAATCAACGTTTCCTGCGCCAGGTGCGATAGGCCACCAGCCCCAAAAAGACCAGGACCGCCAGGGCGCCGAAGAACACGCCCCGGGCCGGGCTGTCGACGGATGCGGTATCCGCCGCAGGCGCATCGGCGAAAAGCGGCGTCGGCGCAGGCAGGGTTGGACTTTCGATCGCGCCGGTCGCCGTCGGTTGGATCAGCGGGGTTTCGGATGCCGCCACGGGCAGTTTCTTCAATGGAACGGCCGGCGCGGAGGAAATGCCTCTGACGTAATAAACCGTGCTGGGAATACCCTGACGTACTTCCAACCAGACCACATGGAGTTCGTTTCCGGCGCTGACCACGATGCGCATATCTTCGGCAAAACCGCGCTGCCCGATGGCCGTGGAAGCCGACCAGCCTCCTGAAATCCACTGCGCGTGCCAGGGTTGTTTGATCGATACCGCGTGCAGCACCCCGCGGCTGTCGGCGGCCATATCATTCCATAACGCGCGGCCGCCGCCGGTCAACTCGGGTATGAATGTATCCGGCTCGGACCAGGTTTCACCGCCGTCCTTCGACCAGACGTGGTGACGCTCGACGGTCGGCGCGCCGTCCCAGGTCAGGTGAACCTCATTCCTGCCAACCGCTTCGACGTCGATCAGGGTTGGGCCAAAGTCCGCCTGGTACTCATTCGGCTCGATCTGATCGATGATGACCGGATCCTTCCAGGTTTTGCCGCCATCGTTCGAATTCGAATACATGACCGCCCGGCCAGGATAGGGCAGAATCGACCAGACCACGTGAATGCGCCCGCTCTCATCCACAGACAAGCGCGGGTAAGCCGGATATTCATCCTCGCGGCGCGTACCGCCCGGGATGCTCTCCGCTTTATCCCAGTTTTCGCCGCTGTCCGTCGAATGGAGAAAAACGATGTCATTCGTATCCAGGGAAGCGTAGATGACATACAGGTTTCCCTGTAAATCGCCGGCAATGGCGCTGGTTTGATTGATCGCGATTCCCAGCGAAATCGGCTTCGACCAGTTGAGCGGATCGTCCGCGCAGCAGGCCGGGGCGCGCGCGTAGAACAACTGGCTGTTGCGCCCGCCCGTGCCCCAGATGGCATGGATGTAACCGTCCGGAGTCGCCGCCAGGTCAGGATATTCAGCGCCCAGCCCATCCCCGGGTGAAACCAACACATCGACCGGCCCAATCCATTTTTCACCGTTCCAGCGTGCGTAATAGAGCGTGTCGCCATTCCCGGCGGTTCCATCCGCCAACATGGACTGCGACCAGAGGATGTGCACATTTCCGGCAATGTCGGCGGCAATGGCCGGCGGCCAGGATTGATAATTCGGATCCGAGAGCCGGATGGGCTGCGACCATGCCACCGGAGCAGATTGCGCCGCAGCAGGTTTCACTCCCAACGGGAACAAACCGGAGACGATGATTAAGATCAGAATGGCGCAGAAACGCGAAACCGTTTTGCTCATAAAAGCCTCAAGAAAAGGGGAGCCGGTACGGCGGGACTACTCCTGCCGGCTGCGGAAATCCTGGATGGATTGAACGATGAACGCGGAAAGTTCCGCAGCCACATCCTGGTTGGCCCGGGCGGTGGGATGATTGTCGCTGCCCTCGAGATAGTCGCTGCGCAGGCGGTTGTATTGCGGGGAAGCCGGATCGCCGTCCGCCAGGCGGTCATAGAGATCGAAGACGACCAGGTTGGGTAAATCCCCTTTGAATTCGGCGGACATCAACCAGTCGGCGATCGAGCGCGCCCGGACCCCCATGGCTGCGTCCGCCTCGGACGAATTGAGCGGCGGGGTCGTCAACAGGATGAAAAGTTTTTCAGGATGGGCAGCGATGAAACTGCGCACCGTTTCATAGTAACCCTTCACCTGTTCGACCTGCGGGTCGTCGCCGAGGACGTTGCCGGTGAAACAGGATTTGAAAACGATCACTTCATGCTGCATCAATCCGCTGATGGCGTTGACCGGCAGGCCGTACACCTTTTGCGAAAACAGGGCTGCCAGCCCGTCCGGGTCGGTATTGTCATCCGGGATGAAATAGTTGTAGCCGGTGGAATTTCCCGCTGAATCTCTCAGGCCGTAATAGTTGTAATCATGGTCCCACAGGGAAAGGCCGGCGTTCGCCAGTTGGGCGCGAAAATCCGTCTGCTGGATCAGGTTGTCGCCCACCGAATGGTGCAGGAAGATCACGTTGGTGTACGCGCCCTTACTCTGGCTTTGGACATCCCGCGCATGCGCCACGGCCTTCACCAGCGAGGCCGCCCGCCAGGTCTGCACCTCCACGAAGTAGCGAATGCCGAGCGGTTTCCCGCTGATCAGGCGAAAGGCCGCCAGGCCAAGCACCGCCAGCGCCAGCACTCCGCCGACGACGGCCAGGAAGATTCTGCGGGACCTTTTAGGGGATTGAGGATTGGTTGCCATCTTTTGATCCACCTTTCACACCGTAATCCGTCTTAACCGAACAGGTAAGCATACATTTTCCGCAGCGGGGTGCGGGAAACCACCCACATCGCCAGCCAGGGAACGAGAATGCCCGCCAGGAACAGAATCGGCACGAAAAGGAACTGTATACCGAGGACGGCCGGCGCAGCGTGATACATAAATTTGGCCGCCAGCATCAACACGATGGGATGCAGCAGATAGATGCCGTACGCCATTTGGCCCAATTTATAGAATAAAGTCGCCTGCGGAAGTTGGATTTGATCGTAACCGATGAATGTCAGCAGGAAGGAAAAGGTGTAGAGCGTGGCCGCAATCGTTTCCACCCCGCCCCGCCAGTCGATGGCATACGTTCGATAGAACCATTCCGTTTCGAACACCGTCAGAACCGAAAACACCGCCAACCCGGCCAGCCACCATTTCCGCCGCGCCTGAATCCAGGGCCGTATCTCATCGGCGTGAAAGTTGAGCGCAATGCCGGAGACGAAGAAAAAGATCAGGTTACCGAAGAACCAGTTCGGCTTCCAGTTAACCACCCGGAACAGCGCCAGATAGCTCCAGGCCAGCGTGCAAGCCTGCAAAATGGCGGCCGCCAGCAGGATTTTCTTCCAGTGGACCGACCGAATTTGCGGCACCAACAGCGGAGAAAGCAGGAACAACTGGCAGATCAGTGGAACGTAGTAATAAATGGGGCTGGCATCGCCGCTGAGCAGCTTGACCAGGATCACGGAGATGGGGTGCGGCTGACCCAATGCGAAGTCCATTCCGATCAGTACCAGCGACCAGATCAGATACGGGATCAGGATATTCTTCAAACGTGCGCCGATCATCTTCCAATTTAACCCGGCCCGGCCGGCAAAGGCGATGAAAAAGCCGGAAACGACCAGGAAAGCCGGCACGCTGAAGGGCGTCAATTGCTTGAGAACCAGCAGCACGTCGTAGGTGGGCGATCCCAGCGCGTCGAAATTGGGCACGCTGACCGCGCGGTAGCGATCGGTCCACCAGAACAGGGCGGTGAATCCCCAACCCACTGCGTGATTGAGTACAACGGCGAGTATTGCAATGCCATTCAGCCAGAAGAGTCTCTTTGTCACTGGATCGATTCCTGGTTTGAATTTTGCTGTTCGAGTGAAAATGGTTTACCGAATGCCAAAAGCGACCGCTGGACATCCCCCATCGGGTCGCTCGAAGCCTGGGCTTATTCTTTTGTCAGGTCTAGATATCCGAATTCACATCCCCGCGTTCAGGACAGATTCACCTTGTAATAATCGATTTGCGAGTAACCGCCGCCCCACGGATCGCCCTGCTCGTACACCCCCAGACCGGCGTTTTCGGCGAACTGGAGGTATCGATCCGAACCGGTCGGATAACCCCATTCGGCGCGCAGGAAATCAGCCATCACGCTGTCGATGGCCACCGGGTCGGCGGCGAAGAACAGGCTCTGCGGAACCTGATCGTTGAAGGTCGTCCAGAAGGAAGGCCGGGCATCCTCCGCGCCCAGTGCGCCGAAAATGCCGTCTCCGATGGTCAGAACGGTCTTATTGCGGATGTTGGCGTTCTTGTAGATATCCACCAGCGGGCTGTAGTTGGAATAAGCGCCGCCGCCGCACGAATCCTCGTAGAAGACGTGGCTGTGCAGTCCGCCCGGGTTGTTGATGGTGCCAAAGTGATTCTTGAAACCCAGGGTGATACCCGCGCAGGAGTGATTCTTCAGGATGGGCATGTTGATCAAATAGCGGGCGTTGACCAGCACATCTGCAATTTTCTCGGCGGCCGGCTGCGGTACCCCGGCCGGGGGTGAAAAGCTCACCGTCGCGGATGCATCCGTACTGTTATAGGTAACCGGGGTGTGGCATTTATCGTAAAACTTCACGCCCGGATAGGGGGTATGAACGATATTGTAGAAGTAATTTGGGATCGTGCGGCTGACGCCGTCGTAGATCCAGATATCGCTTTCGGCCACGCCCATCGATTTCAACCCGGCGATCACCGCGTTGACGACCTGCGGCAGCGCATTGATCGCGGTCGGCGCAGCACTGCATCCGGAAGAAATCGTGTTGTTGAAGTTGACCTTGATGGCAATTCCCTGCCCAGCCTGATAATTTGGCAGGCGGGCGCGCCAGGCAGCGGCGGCCGTGCTCTTCCCCGTCAGTTGGATCAGGCCCTGCTCGACCATCTGGCTGGTCTTCGCCTGATTGACGTAATTCCAATAGTCCCCTGAGTTTCCGTTCCAGGTGGAAACGCTGCTGTGGTGAACATGCACCACGCCGTGACCGGTGCCCGGCGGCGGGGTGGGGCTGGCTTTGGAGATAAACGGCAGGTAGACGGTGTTGCCGCCTGCGCTTTCGACTGAAAAGGGGACGCCTTTTGTTTTGGACCAGGTCAGACCGGCTGCGCCGGCGCCAAGCAGGGAAAGCAGAAACTGTCTGCGTGAGATTTTTTTCACCATAAGATACCTCTAGTGCCAGCCTTTCGAGATCGCGGGCAGGTAGATCAGGATATCGCTCGGGAATCCGGTCACGGTCGGTGAGGTCAGGATGGCTGCTCCGGTCGAATCGACCGCGCTGATGGACAGGGTATATCTCTGATAATTCTTCAAACCCGTAATCAGATACGAGCGGGTCGCGAACGGCAGCCCGCTGATGGGCGACGGCGCTCCCGGACCGGAAATATCGATCCGCCAGGTATAGCCCTCGTCCTGGTCGGGCACGATCTTCCAGCGCAGCAGCAGGTACCCATCGCCGGGGATTGCGCTCAGCGTGAGCGAATCCGATCCGCTCCACGCCACGCCGCGGTAGGCTTTGACGGCTTCGGCCAGTTTTTGCATGTAGAAGAAGTCGCCGTCGTCCAGCCATGAAATATCGGCGTACCGGCCCAACTCTTCCGGCGTGGCGTCTTCGATCCAGGCTTTGGCCATAAAGATCTGGAACGAATCCACCGGGTGGGCCAGATTATGCTCCCAACCCAGGGTGCCTTCTGCATAGGCGGCGTACCATTGCGGCCAGAGATCCTGCACCTTGCGCACCACCACGTCCGCGTCCTCCCACGACCAATCCTTGAGGAACTTACCCAGCTCCGGAACCATGTCCCGAAAAGCCGCCAGGGAGGGCGAATCCTGCCCGCGCGGGTTATCCAGGTCATCCCGGAGGTGGTTGTAGACCTCCTGCAGGTAGTTATAATCGTTGAGATCGACTGCGAACTGGTTCAGGTAGATCACCTGGCGCGAGTCATCGTATTCATTCGCCCAGGAATAGTTATACAGATATCCAATGAAGGTATGGTTGCGGTTGACCATCATCCAATCCGGCGAAGCCGGAATCTGGGTGAGTTGGGTGGCGCCCAGGTAGCGCGCGTAGCGCCCCATGCCGGCCCGCATGGCGGCAGCCTTCAAGAGCAGGGCCCGCCCCAGGTTTTCAGAGGCGCTGTCGCCGGTCATCTCCGCCAGCCGGACGAACCCGATCATGCCGGCGAAGTGCCGGTTGGCGTTCTCGACCGCCACCCGCCGGTCCTGATAATTCGCAAACCAGTAGAACGTCCCCCAATCCTGCTCGCGCATATCCCGATCGAGCGTCTCCTGGGCCTTCGACCACGTGGACGCCGGGACGACCTCGCCCGTCAGGCTGTAATAGCGCGCGAGCGCGTAAAAGGAATACAGGGGCACATCCTGGAGGAAGGACCACTGGCGGGTGTCGTCAGCGGTCGCCTTCGGATTCCAGTAATACTGGACGATGCTGTCCATGGTCGAAAACGGCCCGCGCAGTTTCCCCTGGGTGACGCTCAGGTTGTAGACCGTTTCAGGAGGATAGGTTGCCCGTTCGGATTTGATGTAGTTGACCAGCGATGTGCGCAGCGTGGGATCGCTGACCGCGTCGGCCACCTCGATGAGGTGCAGCAGGCCGTCCGCCGGATTGGCCCAGTACACATCCCCGCGGCTGCGGTGATTCGGAACGCCGTCCAGGAAAATCCAGGGCGCGTAATGCCCGGAGGAAACCACCTTTTGAACCTCGGCGTTCAGGCGGTCGGTCAATTCGGCGGGCACGCCGCCATCCTGGACCTCGCGCGAATTATCGACGTAATCCCTCAGGCCGCTCATGCTCCAGGTGTACGACCCCACGCCTTCGATGCCCTGGGATGGGCCGAATTCGGTGCTCAGGCCGCCGTCGACCACATTGCCGGAGAAGGTGATGGGCAACGCATCCCGCGCCAGCGCAACCGTGGCCGGCAGCGGCGCGAGACGGATCCCGCCCGAACAGACCGTGAGGAAATTGAAGTTCTCGGTGATCGAAGTCGTGTCCGTCGGGGCGTCGTAGCCGTACGTTTCCGCCACACTCAACGGAAATTCACACGAACGGGCGGCCCACCAGGTGATTTTGTTCTTTACCGCGGTCGGCAGGCCGCCGGCCCAGCTTTCCGTTTCGGTGGTTGAACGCGTCAGGCGTCCATCGAACGGCAGGATCGACATGACCCCGGCCGCGCTCGAAAAAGCCAGTTCGACGCCGCCGCCGGAGGCCTGCTTGATGGATGTGGGTTTATTCTGGAAGACCAGCAGCATCGGGGCGTCGGCCTGGTAGGCATCCGATGTGAGCAGCGTCCAGTCGTACGAAAGCGGGCGGCGCGTATCGACGAAATGGCTGTTGTTGCCGTACCAGACCAGGGCCCAGTTGGCGTCCAGGCCGCTCAACGAGGTGGTCGAAGAACTGAGCGCCTTCACCTGGACTGCGCCGCCGCTGGAATAGGCGACGTATTTCGGGTAAGCCGCCCCATCCGAGAGGCGGGCGACATGATCGCTCTGGATGGCGTAGCGCGGCAGAGAGCCGTTGAACAGGGTGAGCGAGGTCGCGCCGGTTTGCAGGGCAACCGCCGCCGACATTCGGCTGACATAGAACTGCATCTGCCCGCCGCCGTAGGAATAGGTCAACTGGTTGTGAGACCAATCGGTCGTCTGCGCCGCAAGGCTGCCGGAGGCGCCGCTGACTTTGACCTGCCCGAGCGGGATGCCAATGGGGCCCATCAGGCGATACCCGATGTACGCGCCGGCGTCCTTAACGCCGCCGTGCAGGGTCAGGTAAGGCCAGCTTTGCGACGTCACCACAAATCCCAGCCCGGCGGTCTGGGCGTAAGTATTTTGAGTCGTGCGCAGGCCGGTGGAGGAGGTTTGCCAGGAGGAAGGGTTCAGGGTCTGCGTCGATTGGGCATGCACGGGGATCATCCCCGCGCTGGAGATCAGAAATGCCAAAGCCAGCCCAAGCTGGACGATAAATCGAAATTTTCCACGCTTGATCATCATTAATCCTAGGGTTGGGTGGTACGGGCGATCAGCTCGTACTTCGAAATGTGGTAAACCATGCCATTTGCGATACTGGCAGGGTTTGCGCCACCCCCCTGGGTATTATTGGCCATCTGCTGGTTTGACCAGCCCGGGCTAATGCGGGTCCAATGCCGCGTATCCAGATTGAAAAAGCCGGTAAAATTGGCGTTTTCTTCCTCGATGTGCATGGCCAGGATGAGATTGCTGGAGCACGTCACCGCCATGTTTTCATCCGGATTGCCGTTTCCGGCAGTGTTATTGCTGCTATCCACCAGCGCGTCCACCAGAATGCGGCTGGAAACGTTCAAACGCGCCCAACCGGTAAAGTTTTGATGGTTCGGCGCCCAGGCCGGCATGATCATATAGCCATCCCGGTCGATGCACGGCGGCGCGGTCGCGCCGTTCATGGTCTGGAACGAATAATGGATGACCATGGTGGCCATCCTGCCGTCGCTTTCGTTCAAACGGAAAAGCGAAGGCGAATAGTTGGCCGGATGGGCGGCGTAATCCGCCAGCAGGGAATTCTGCATGCTGGCGTTCAGGATCTGGGAATAATCCGAAGATTCAAAACCAATATACCCGTAGGTCATCGGGCGCACATAGACCATCCCGTTGTTCACCACCGGCCAGTAATCCTTGAAGGCCATGCCGGGGATGCGCGCGCTCTTCCAGGCCAGGCTGCCATTGCTGGTGTTCAGCGCGTAGACGTACATGTTCATGGCGCCGAAATAAGCCTTACCGCCGTTCCAGGCCGCGGTCTGCAGGATGGGCGAGCCGACGTTATAGGACCACACCACCGCGCCGGTGGAAGGATTCAACGCGTAGAAAATGCCGTTTCGCCCGCCCAGCAGCACCTTGCCGTCCGCGATGACCGGCGCTGTGGAGAAACCCTGGAACTGCGAGAGCTGGGTTTTCCAGGAAAGCGCGCCCGAGGCAATATCCAGGGCGTAGATCGCGCCGTCCATGGCGCCGAAGAAGACCCGCGTGCCGTCCGAAGCGACGCTGTTCAGAATGGGCGCGCCAGCCGTGTACTTCCAGGCCTGGCTGCCGTTGGTGGAATTGAAGGCATACAGGTTGCCCATCTCGGTGCCAACAAAGACCTTGCCGGCCGAGACGATGGCCTGGACCTGTGGATAGACTTTTTCAGGTTGGAAAGCATGATGCCAGGCGACCTGGAAGTTCGTTCCCAGAGCCGCCGGGTAATAACCGGTGTGCAGAGAATCGCGCTGCACCTGGGGCCACTCGTTGGTGGGGATTGCCAGAGGAGAATCGATGTTCTCCGGATTTCCTACCGCAAGCGTGGCTGTCGGGGTTTCAGTCGGTGTTTCCGTCGGGGTTTCGCTAATAGCCTCCGTCGGGGTCTCGGTGACCGTCGCAGTCGGGCTGATCTCACCGGGTGTTGCCGTGGAGGTCGGGGTTTCGGTCATCCCCGGAGCCACATCCTGCCGGGCGCCTGCCGCCTGAACACTGCTAAATACGCCGGCCAGTGCAGCCAGCAGCAGGAGGAGGGTCGCCGTTCTTTTCATTTTCGCTAAACTCATGGACGATTTATCCTATCTAATTCCTTTCCTCATTCAAAGGACACGCAGAAAGGTGGATTAATAGACGATCTTCTGGTAATCGATACGCTGGTAACCCCCACCCCATGGGTCGCCGCGTTCATAGACGCCCATTCCGGCGTCCTGGGCAAACTTGAGATATTCATCGGCGCCAGCCATGACGCCGGCCCCCGGTTCGGCGCGCAGGTGATCCGCCATCACGCAGTCCAGCGCCACCGGGTCGGTCGAAAAGAACAGGCTGTTCGGCAGGGACCCGCCGAAGGTCGACCAGGCGCTCGGCCAGGCTTCCTGGCTGCCCCGGGCGCCGCACAGCCCATCCCCAATGGTCAACACGGTCTTCTGGCGGATGTGCGCATTCTGATTGAGATCCACCAGGGGGCTGTAGTTCGAGTAGAAACCGCCGCCGCACGCTGAAACGAGAAACACATGGCCGTGCATTCCGCCCGGGTTATCGACCGTGCCGAAATGGTTCTTGAAACCCAGTGAAATACCCGCGCAGTCGTGATTTTTCAAAATGGGCATGTTGATCAGATAACGTGCCCGCACCAGCACATCGGCGATCTTCTCACTGGCTGGCGTTGGAATCCCCTGGGGAGGACTGAACGAAACGATCGCGTCCGCATCCCGGCTGTCATAGGTGACCGGTTGATGGCATTTATCGAAGAATTGGACGTTGCCGTAGCGAATCCCGGCCGCAAAATATTCGGGGATATAGCGATTGACCCCATCGTAGAACCAGATATCCTGCTCATCAACGCCGATGGATTTCAAACCGGCGACCACCGCGTTGGCCGGCTGCGGCAGGGCGTTGATTTGCCCGCTGACGGCGCTGCAGTTGCCGGCCAGCGTGTTGTTGAAGTTCAATTTGATGACGATGCCCTGCCCGGGTTGGTAATTTGAAAGGATCCTGCGCCAGGCATCGGCCGAGGTGGACTGGCCGGTCAGCGCCTGCAGGCCCCGATCGACCATATCGCCGACGACCTGTGGATCGACGTGTTCCCAGTAGCGTTCCTGCCCGCTCCATTTTGTGGCGGCGCCGGCGCGCACGTGCACCACCCGCGGACCGAAATCTGCCTTTGGCGCCGACCCGGCGGTCGGGGATGGCTGCACGACGGCGGTGTTGGTGGGCGGCAGCGCCGTCGCCGGGCCGCTTACAGTTGCCGTTGGATCGATGGATTGCGAGCCAGCGGTCGAAGTCGGAGGCTGCGCCGGGGGTTGAGCCTGGCAGGCAGCCGCGCTTCCCACCAGCAGCCCCGGCGCGAGAATACGCGCAAGGCCTGCGGAAGTAACCCAGCCGGTGATCTTGATGAATTTTCTACGATCCAGTTTTGCCATCAATCTCCAAATTTTGCATTCCCCGGGCGTCCATCCCCGAAGCGCGAAGGCAGGGGCAACAATAAACACGCTTCCTTAATGAATGGCTCAAGGCAGGCAAAAAAAGGTATGGCGATGAAAGCTGTAATGAAGTGAGGAATGAGAAGCGGCGAAGGAGCTACCTGAAAATGCCGTTTTGCTCAGTTTATTCGTCCGAAAATCCGGGCGCCATTAACACCGAAACCAGGCCCAAGATACTAGCTATTATACCGGATGGATTGACATGTTTAGTGGTCATTAATGTTAATGGAAGCGGGCCGGATCAGCCCCCATTGCGCTTGCGCAAACGGAAGAACGCATACCCAAATCCACCGCCGACCACCAGAACCGAGGCAATCAGGCCGATGATCAGGCCGCCCAGCGTGCCCCCGCCGCTGGAGGGCGAGCCCTGTTGCAGAACGGCGCTGTCGATCGTCGGCGTTGGCGCCTGAGTGGCCGTCGGTTTCACCAGCGGAAGAGCGGTTTCGGTCGGCAAAGGAGGCAGCGCGGTCGAGACCACCTTGGGGACTTCAACCAGCCGGTTGACCGAAAGAAGCATCGTTTCAAGGTGATAAGGATCGTTTCCGGCAACCGAGCGGCTGAGAAGAGTCCCCAACGCGCCTTCGAGCGTGATCCCGGTACTCAAGGAGGCCACGTCATCCACCACGCCGGCGCCCAGATCGCGGTTGTCGGAGGCGTTCCAGCTTTCCCCATCCCATAGCCAGTATTCCAGCAGGAGGTGTTCTGTTTGCTGGTCCTCGATGAGCTGAACCAGATGAATGCGCCCGGCGCTATCAAACACGGCGCTGACTTTCCGGGGTTCATCCCGCGAATCGGATATCCTTTCCACCCGCCCCCAGGACACGCCCCCGTCCCCGGAAAACTGGTGCAGAAGCAGGATCTGGTTATCCGCGCTTTTTTCCATCCAAAAGCGGTGAATGATCCTGGCGTCCTGCGCCAGAACCTGATACCAGAGGACCTGCTCCGTTGTCACCGATTCGGCTCCGCTCCACGCAGCTCCGCGGTCCTTCGAGAATGCCGCGGACAGGCCGTCGATACTGCCGAAGCCGGCCGCCGATTGTTGGCCAAATAGAACATACAGGCTGCCGTCCACCGCGACGGCTGCCACCGGATTGGAGACGATTTGCCAGCCGGCGGCGGCGCCATCGAAGATCTGGATCGGATTGGACCAGGTGGCGCCTTGATCCCAGGATTGGACGAGAAAAACGCCGCGGCCTTCATTGACCGGGACGGAATAAACGACATTCACGACCCCGCCGCGGTCGATGACAACCGAATACCCGCCCGCGTTCAACGGAATGGTGGCGATCGCCTGGGAGGCAGACCACTCATTGACCGAACCGGCTGCGGACGCGCGCGCCCAACTGAAGTAGGTATCCCCGCCCGGGCTGTTTTGCCAGACGGCCCACAGGCGGTCATCCGGTCCCATCGCCACACTCAAGCGGGCGACATCGTTGGTTTGAGCCGCGGTTCCGGCGGCCACGCTGGTCTGCCTGGCGCGCAGGATCATCGTGGGCACGCTCCAGCGGTTGTTCTCGAGGTAGGAATAATAGACCACCTGGCTGGCCACGGGTTGGACCAGCGCTCCGGCTTCGACAGTCAGAATTTCATCCTGCGTCCAGAAAGCGTGCAGGCGTTGGCTGCCATTGCCCACGATCTGCAAATCAGAGACCTTCTCGTTGAGCGTCTGCAGCGTCTCGGCGGCCTTCCAACCCAATTGGGAGGGGAACCAGGAAGGGATATCCTTAAGCGACCGGGTCAGGACCCAGGTATCTTTACCCGAACCGCTGTCGAAACCGATGGCTACCAGTTGGTCCGTTCCGCTGAGTGCGAATCCGGTCAACCCGAAGGTCACTGTATCCAGCGCTTCCGGGTCGGTAAACGAGGACAGACTGGGCTGCAGGTAATAATCGCTCCACACTTCGCCATTCCAGGCGGAAAGGTAGACCAGGCCGGAAGCCGAGGTGACCAGCACCGAATCGGGACCGTATCCCGTGATGAAATTGGTTTGATCGGCGCAGCCGGGGAACGGCGTATTCATGCGCTGGTTGGCGCTCCATTTCGAGCCGCTATCGCTGGAACTGCGGAAGTAGGAGAAACACACCGTATCGGATTGCTTCACCTGCCAGGTGAGGACGACATCCTTACCCAGCGCGCTGACGTGAATATCCCCCGGAGAGGAGACCCCGGAGGTTACCGAAGGGCCATCCACCTCGACGGCTTCTTCCCATTTCGTACCCCCGTCCAGGGAACGCGCCACCAGGACTCGATTGCGGGGTTGGTTGTCGAAGGCCACGAAAACCGTCTTCTCATCGCCAACCTGGTTCACCGCGATATCCACGGAGTTCTTGGGCGGAACCGTCGAAAGGTCCAACTGCAACAGACTGCGGTAATAGGACGAACTGTACAATTGCCTGGGCGAAGACCAGGAGCCGCCCGAATCCAGGGAGCGCAAATAATAAACGCCGGCCGGCATTCCCGAAAGATCTTCCGGTTGCACGTAAGCCAGGTGGAGGACGCCGTCCGCATCGACCATGGCATCATAATCGGCCACCGAACTCGACACGAATCCGCCGGCCTGCCAGTCCTCCAATGTACGCCCGTTCGCGGTGCTGCCAACGCTATAGCGCAGTCCCCCGTCGGACTGCCAGAAAAGGTATTCGCGGTTACGCGGGGCGCTGATCAAAACCGGCAGGCCGATGCCGGTCAAATCGCGGCTCAGAATCGTCTCGCGCGAGACCGGAAAGATCACCGGACGCGGTTTGGTCCAACCGGTGGAGGTGGTGTGCGAATACAAAAAACCGGCCTGGCGGTCCAACCAGAAAGCATGGAATACGCCGCTGCTGTCTGCGGTGATGATCGGCGCCTGGGTTTCGCCGGAATTCGACAAATTGACCGGCTGCGACCAGCCGTCGATGCTGGCCTGCGCCTGGGCCGGGTGAACCATTCCTCCAAGCAGGCCCGCCCCCAGACAGGCAGCCCCCAGCAATCTGAAGAGACAGCCAAACATATGCCGGATCTTTGAATGCATTTTTCTTTCCTCTCCAACCCGCGGCGCGAGCTAATCCAGGTTGATGGGCTGTGTTCGCAGGTATTCGGTGGCGCGACGCTTGCGTTCGATATCGGCGATGACGCGTTCCACCTGCTCGACTGTCAGCTCCAGCGCGCCCGCGATCTCAGCGTGATCCACGCCGCGCTCGTAACCCAACCAGACCAGATCGAGGATATTGAACGGAATTCGGTAGAAGAATTCTTCCTGCGTGCTGCCCGCGGAATAAGTATCCGTGGTCGGCGGGCGCTGCTGAATTTCAACCGGCACATCCAAAAAACGCGCCAGTTGGAATACCTGGCTTTTGAACAGGTGGCCGATCGGATTGATATCCGCGCCGCCATCGCCATACTTGACGAAAAATCCCATGTCCCGTTCGTTCTTATTGGGCGTGCCGATCACAGCGTAATTGCGCAGCTCGGCATGGTAGTACAGCATGGCCATGCGCGTGCGCTGCTTGAAATTGGAGGAGGCCACGATCTGGGCGTATTCGCGCAGCGGCAGGCGCTGGGTTTGCTCGCTGCCGTCCGGTTTGATCACCGTCAGCGAGAAGATATTCAGGCGGTCTTCCTCCAGCAGGTTGCCCGGCAGGGTGATCTTCGATTTCCAATCCGGTTCGAATTCCGGGAAAACGCGCTTGACGGCCTCGTCCCGGCGCCGGTAACACCCCGCCCCATCCAGCGCGGCGCTGATCTCTTCGGTGACGGTCTGCACCTCGAAGCGCCCGGCCAGGCGGTGGGCCAGGTCGGCGCTTTCGGGGCTGGATTCACGCTCGGGCAGCAGGATGCCCACCACGCGCTGCGGGCCAAAGGCGCGCGCGCACAACGCCAGCACCAGCGACGAATCGATGCCGCCGGAGATGCCCACCACGGCGCCCTGGCGGTGCAGGCGGTGCAGCACATTTTCCTGCAGGAAGGTCACGATTCGGTTCACTTCGCCGGCCGCATCCAGTTCCAGGGAGCGGCGGTTGAATGCAAGTTTGGATTGGGTCTCGCTCATAACGGATGCACCTCCGCGGTGTGGTCGATCACTCTCACCCGGTCGGCGGCAGTCAGGGAGGCTTTGCGGGTGGAAAAATGCTGAACGAATTGATCGTAAACAAGCTGCGTGGAGAGAACGCCGGCCACGGCCATATCATCCACCTCGCTCAGCGCCGCGCCACTGGCGGCCTTGCGCGCCAATTGCCCCACAGCGATGGGGTTGAACAGGCCGCTTTCCTCCAGGGCTTCGGCCGAAAGCAGGCGCTGAATATATTCCGGCGCGTCCGCGTTGAAAAAACTGCGGTGAATGGGCGCCCGATACGGCCGTTTGACGCGCCGCCAGATCTCCTCGGGCAGCAATTCGCGCCCAACCTGGCGCAGAAACCATTTTTCGGTCAGGCCATACATTTTCCACTGCGCGGGCAGCCGGTTGCAGAACTCGACCACGCGAACATCCAGGAATGGGAAACGCCCCTCGACGGAATGGCTCATTCCCATCCGATCGCCCTGCGAAGAGAGGAGATAGGGCGAGAGGAAGGTTGTCATTTCCAGGTACTGGGCCTTGGCGAGCGCCGACCAATGGTCGAAACCGGCCGGCAGGGGCACGGCGGCGGCCTGCTCGGCCAGGCTGGCGAGCGGCTGCGGCTGTAGAAAACGCAGCAGCCGTAAACCGTTGCCCCACCGGATGGAATGCGAATAGAAGGGTGAATCGGTCTGGCTCAGGTCCTTCTTGAAAAACGCCTTGAGATAAGCCCGGCCCGGGCTGTTCAACGCTGCGATATCCGGGTACAGGCGGGTCAGCAGCATCGGGCGCATCTCTGACTCGGGGTTGCGCGCCCAGAAGCGCCGCACCAGCATCTCTTTGAAAATATCGTAACCGCCCAGCAGTTCGTCGGCGCCTTCGCCGGTGATGACCACTTTCATGTCGTGTTCGCGCACCAGCCCCGAAAGCAGGTACATGGGCGCGGGCGCGGTGCGCAGGATGGGTGTTTCGGTGTGCCAGATCACCTGTGGAAAGACCCGGCCGATCTCTTCATGGGTGGCATAGACCACATGGTGATGGGTGCCCAGCGTTTCGGCCATGCGCAGTTGGTAACTGCTCTCGTCGAACTGCGGGTCGGAGAAGGCAATGGAGAACGTCTCCAGGTGATTCTGGGTGTACTTGCGAATGATGGCCGTGGTCAGCGAGGAATCCAGGCCGCCTGAAAGGTAGGCTCCCACGGGCACGTCGGCGCGCAGCCGGATGAGGGTGGAATCGATCAACAGATTCTTGAATTCCTCCAGCGCCGGCGCGAGCGGCTGGTCAGGGTCCATTTCCTGGCTGAGGTCCAGACTCCAGTAAGCCTTTATTTCGATGCGCCCGTCCTTCAGGCGCAGGTAATGCGCCGGCGGGAGCGACTGGATGCCGCGAAAAATGCTGGCCGGCGGTTGCACGCTCCACAAGGTAAAGGCCTGCGCCAGCGCGGCCGGGTCGATTTCGGCCGTGAGCGCCGGGTGGGCCAGCATGGCCTTGATCTCCGAACCGAAAAGGAATTGCCCGCCTGGCAGCGCGTAATACAACGGGCGAATGCCCATGCGGTCGCGCGCCAGAAACAGGCTACGCTCGCGTTCGTCCCAGATGGCAAGCGCGAACTGGCCGTTGAGCTGGCTCAGGCAGTCCGGACCGTATTCCTCGTACAGGTGCAGGATGACTTCGGTGTCGGTGTGGGTGGTGAAGCGGTGGCCGAGCGCCTCCAGTCTGGGGCGCAGCTCGACGTAATTGAACACCTCGCCGTTGTAGACGATCCACAGGCTGCCGTCTTCATTGGAAATGGGCTGCTGCCCGCCGCTCAGGTCGAGGATGCTCAGGCGGGCGCTGCCCAATCCGGCCCACGGACTGCGATAAATACCAAATTCATCCGGACCGCGGTGGCGCAGCATACCCAACATGCCGCGCAGCGTCTCTTCGCGGATCGGTTCAGGTTCGTTCAGGTTGATGATACCGGTAATTCCGCACATGCAACCCCTCCTGGCTCAGCCGGCCGAGAGTTTTCGCAACTCGGTCTTGACCACCTTGCCATTTGCGTTCAGCGGCAGGGCAGCGATGAATACCACATCCCGCGGCACCATGTGGTGCGCCATGCGCCGCCCGCAATGGGCGATGATCTCCTCGGCCGACAATTCCGAACCTTCGTGCAGCACCACGAACGCCTTGATGGCCTCGCCGCGCACCAGATCCGGTTCGCCGATTACGGCCGCCGCCACCACCTCTTTCAACTCGAGGATGACCGATTCGACCTGCTGGCTGGAAACGCGAAAGCCGTAGGACTTGATGAAATCGGCCTTGCGGTCGACGACATAGATGTAGCCGTCCTCGTCGACCGTGGCCAGGTCGCCGGTCTTGAGCACCCCGGCGATGAATTTTCCGGCGTTGGCTTCGGGTTCGTCCAGATATCCCGGCGAGATGTTGTCGCCTGAGGCGTAAATTTCGCCCACATCGCCCGGCTTGACCGGATTGCCGTCGTCGTCCAGCACGCGCAGCGTCACCCCCGGAATGCCCTGGCCGATGGAACCCAGTTTCGTGGACAACATCTGGGGCGGCAGGTAAGAGAGCCGGGCCGTGGCTTCGGTCTGGCCATACATGACGAAGACGCGCGCCTGCGGCACCGAATTGACCAGCTCTTCGATCAGTACGGTCTGCAGTTTGCCGCCCGCCTGCTGAAGCTTGCGCAGCGACTTCAATTCGCGGCGTGGAAAGCTGGAGTTGCGCAGCAGTGTCTGATAAGTCGAGGGGACGCCGGCAAAGCCGGTGCATTCGGCCGATTCCATCAGGTCCAGCACCAATTCGGGGTAGACGAAGGAATTGGCCACCGCCAGCGACCCACCCACGCGCAGGTGGGTATGCAGCAGGGAGGTGCCAAAGCAATAATAGAAGGGCAGCACCGCCATGATGCGGTCAGCGCTGCTCAACTCGAGGTATTCGATGATCGAGTTGGTGTTGGCCTGGATGTTGCGGTGGGTGATGCGCACGGCGCGCGGCCGCGCGGTGGTGCCCGATGTAAACATCAGGGCGGCATCGCGATTCAGGTCGAACTCTTTTTCCGCTTCCGGCCATTCGGACGGGCCAGGTTCCTCCAGGCAATCGTCGAAGATCGGGGTGAGATCGGCCGGCAGCGTGGCGGCGAATTTGGCGTGCATGCGCCGCTCGATGAACAGCGCCTTGCAGTGCACGAAGTTTTGCAGCCCCAGGGCGTCCTCGGGCGTCATGGTGACGGCAAAGGGCACCGCCACGGCCGACCGTTTCAGCGTCGCCAGGTAGGCCGCCGCCCAGAACAGCGAATTTCCTCCCAGAATTGCCACCCGGTCGCCGGCATCGACGCCGGCCATGGCCAGTTCACCGTACAGCCGGGCGCAGGCCTGCCGCAAATCCTGGTAGCTGTAGCGGAATTTATCGCTCAACAGTACCAGATCGGTCGGATTGCCTTTTTCGAGTAAATAATCCGCTGTATTCATTTTTCCCTCCCCGGATTGAAATTAAATCCGTCGATCAGACCGCCGTGAGTTCCTGTTTGCGCCGGATGAAAGCGGCCAGTTTGGCAATCGAATCGAAATTATCCGGCACGATTTCAGCGTCCTCCACCTTGACGCCGAACTTCTGCTCGACAAACATGACCAGTTCGAGCACGTTCATCGAATCGACAATGCCGTTTTCCAGAAATGAGGTATCGTCCGCATGCGGATATCCGTTGTTGCTAAACAAGATGTTGTCAGCAATGTATTTGCGCAGAAGTTCTTCAGCAGAGTTCATAGGTGAACCTCCCGATGTACGATAAGGTAGCCGATTTGACTGAAACGGATTGGCTTGAAATCCGCCCCCAAAATGGGGGCGGGGTCGTCCTTACGAAGCTCGATCCAAAATTCTCTTTCCAAATCCACCCTTCCGCCTGGTTGCCGGATGCCGTAAGAAATAACCAGGTTACTTCTGGCCGACCTGCCAGGCCAGGTGCTGGAGGCCGACGCTAACCGCATTGGTGAAAGTGGACGGATCCGAGAACAACATCTTCAGGTAGGTCAGCGCCGGGCCGGGCCGCAGCGCCCATTCGCGCCAGGCGCGCTTCTGCCAGTACATCAAGCGTTCGGCCGGCAGGTGCGGATAATCCAGCACGGTTTCCTTGTCCATATCGACCTGCTCCCAGCGGGTGTCCTTGCGGAACCAGCCGTTTTCCACCACTTCGAAGAAGAAGGGTGTGCCGGGATACGGCGCGGCGATGTGGAAGAGGGCAATATCCAGCGGCAGGCTCTTGGCAAAGTCGATCGTCTGGCGGATGGTCTCTTCGGTCTCACCGGGCAGGCCGATGATGAAGTAACCCCAGTTGTTGATGCCGGCCTTCTTCGAAAGGGCCAGCGAGTTTCGCGCGCGGTCCGGATAGGCGCCTTTGCGGGCGTGCTTAAGGATCTGCTCGTTGCCGCTCTCGATGCCCCAGGAAATGAACCAGCAGCCGGCTTTGGCCATCAGGGCGAGCATCTCTTCATCTACATAATCCACCCGGCTGTTGCATGTCCAGTGGATCTTCAAGCCCTGCTCGAGGATCAGATTGCACAGCTCGACCACCTGGTCGCGGCTGACAGTGAACAGGTCGGCGTACATGTGAATGTTGTGGATGCCAAGTTTGTTGAGCACCCATAGTTCTTCCACGATTTTTTGCGGTGAGCGCAGGCGCACCGTGTATTGATACGACACGTGCTTGATGCAGTACGTGCAGCCGGCCGTGCAGCCGCGCCCGGTGACAATGAAGGTGAACGGACCTTTCATCATCGGCATTTTGTAACTTTGCAGCGGCAGCAATTCGTGGGCCGGGATGGGCAGATCGTCCAGGTCGGCGATGAACGGCCGCGGAATGTTCTTGACGATCCGGTCGCCGTCCCGCCAGACGATGCCGCGCACACCGTGCAGATCGGGTTTGCCATCCACGATCGAAGGTTTGTAGCCCATTTCCTTGTCGAACATGCGCTGGATTTCGGGCGGACGCTGATCGGTCTTGCCCTCCAGATGGTCCAGCAGGTCGCGGATGGTCAGGTCCGGCTCGCCGAAAAGCACGAAATCGAGCGTGGCAAAACCCTGCATGGTCTCCACGGGGATTGGGGTGACATGCGTCCCGAAGGCAATCGTCTTCGCACCGCGGTTTTTGGCCAGGAAGGTGCCGTACATATCGTTTTCGAGCGTCGGCGCCGTCACCTGGGTCATGTAATATTTGGGCTGGTATTTGTCCAGCAGGCCAACGAACGCTTTCCAATCGATCTTCGAGCCAATACAGTCCAGCACCTTGACCGTGTACTGGTCGCGCAGGATGGCGGCCATTTGAGCCAGCGAGACCTGCGGCCAGACCATGTTTTCGCGCGAGCGCCGCCCAACCCGATGCTGCGAGCGAATCCAGATGCCGCCGTCCGGGGAAGGCGGGTTGACCAGCAGGATATCCACCGCATCCGGCGAACGTTTCTGGCTGGATATGCCCGCCCGCACCATCGGATCGGCATCCGGGAAATTGGCCTCGCGCAATTTGGCAATCCGGCGCGTGCCAAGATTTTGATAATCCTTTGCAACTTCAAGCGGTTCGTCCATCGTAAACCTCCAAATGAGCTGAAACCTACAGATAAGCCGTGATCATTCCACCTGCATGTCCGCGCGCGCCAGCACATCCCGCTGACTCAAATCTTCCAAAACGCGGATCAGCAGCCAGTAGATCACAAGTTGAATGCCAACCAGACTGGCCAGGGCCCCGCCCAACAGATACAACCACAGGCGGGCAATTTCCCAGCCGCTCAAACTCAACACCAGACTGACGATACCAATCCCCAATCCGGCAGCAAAGGCAACCAATCCCATCCAGCCGAACTGTAATTCGAGCGGCTTTTTGAACACCGGTTTACCGAACAGCCCCTGGCGGATGGGTTCTTTATAAAACAAGGATACCAGGTAATTGAAAGTCGCTCCCAGCGCGAACAAACTGATGCCTGCCACGCCCAACACCAGGCCGGTGAACAGGCTAAAAACGCCCCACGGCGACAGGGCGGTCACGCCGCTCAATCGGGCGATGACCAACCCCAGCCCCACCAGCGCGGCAACCCCCACGCCCACCAGGCCAGCGATGCCCAGCACGCGCACCGGATTGTAGGAAAGCACCGTCCAGACCATCGAAGTCAGGAAGATACGCCCATCCCGCAGCACACTCAGCTTGGAGCGGCCCACCCGTTCACTGTAGGGGATGGCCACCTCCACCATTTTGATGCCTTCATGGACGGCGCGCGTGCTCATTACCGGCGTCAGGTTCAGTCCATCCGGCAGCGGCGAAAGGCGCGCCAGGGTGTCCTTGCGAAAGACGCGCATGCCGCTGGCGCTGTCGGTGACGCGCTGCCAGCCCAGCAGGCTGAGCAGCGTGGCAAAAATCACGTTGCCCAGGCGGCGGGTCAGCGGCATGCGGCTGTCAGCACCGGCCATGCGCGATCCGATGACCAGTTCGGCGCCGTTCAAAGCCTCGCGGCACAACTGCGGGAAATATTCGGGCGGATAGGTTCCGTCCGCATCCAAAAAGCCGACCAGTTCACCTTTGGCCTGCGCGAATCCGGTCTTCAGAGCCGCGCCGTAGCCGCGGTTGTGCGGATGCGAGATGATGCGCACGCAATCGTGTTTGCAGGCCAGTTCGCCGGCCACCTCGGCGGTGCGGTCACGGCTGCCGTCGTTCACCACCAGCAGTTCCATCTCATCCACCCCGGCTTCTTTCAGCCCTTCGCGAATGGTCAGGACGCGTTCCATAATCTCGAGGATACCTTTTTCTTCGTTATAAGCCGGGATGACAACGGATAACATGGTCATGGCGGTTCTCCTAAGCGAAAAAGATCGTCCGATCCTTGGCGTTGGCAGGCAGGCTGCCATCGATTTGCTTGATGACCCGGGCGGGCACCCCGGCGACGACGGTATGCGCCGGCACGTCCTGGGTCACCACCGCGCCGGCTGCCACCACGGCGCCTTTGCCGACCCGCACGCCATCGGTGAGGATGGCCCCGGCGCCCAGCCAGACATCATCCTCGACGACGATACCCTGGGCGGTAATGCCCTGTTCGGTAAAAGGCCGGTTGGGGTCGTCGAAAATGTGATTGACGGCCAATAATTGGGTAAAGGGCGAGGTATAGACGCGGTCGCCGATGGTGACGCCGCCCTGACCGCGGATGATCGAATACTCGCCGATCAAACTGTCGCGCCCGATGCGAATACCGGACTGCGGCATGCCCCGGAAGTTATACACATGCAGCACCGCACCGTGCATGATGATGGTATTGGGACCGATCTCGATCCCGTTCGGGCAGGCATGCAGGTAAACGCCCTGGTCCAGGTAGACGCCGTGACTCAGGCGGATACGGCTGGCATAGCGCAGCCGGACGCCGCTTTCGATGGCCGCCCAGCCGTCCATTTTCAAAATCAGGCGGTAGAAGATGGCGCGCAGACCAATTCCGGCCACCGTCGGCACCCATCCGAACACAAAGTACAGGAGCTGCTCCAACAGGTAACGGTCCAGGCCATCCGCCTGGCGCTGGACGTAAAGGCCGATGCCGGCTTTTTTTTGTGAAGATGCAGTTGTATAAGCAGACTGCGCAGAAGTGTCCAATATTTACGATCCCTTCGGGCGGCTGCGGCGAAACAAGCTCCGCCACTGCGACATGGCACGCTGCCGCACGCTGTTCCCCCGATGACCCTGACGATGCTTGGCGCCTTGCCGGGCGCGCCGTACCGCCAGTTTTACAAGAGGTTCCGGCCGCCCTCACCGGCCGGTTGAAATTGCCGCGCGGTTTTGTGCGTATAATTGATCCCATGGATCCAGCTATTTTTCTCGACCGCGACGGCGTCATCATTGAGAACCGGGAAGATTACGTCCTCACCTGGGAGGATATCGAGTTCTTCCCGGCGGCGCTGGAGGCGCTGCGGGATTTTCGCAGCAGCCCGTTTCGAATTGTTTTGATCACCAACCAGTCCGCGGTGGGACGCGGATTGATCACCCTGCAGCAGGCGCTGGAACTTAACCAGCGCGTGACAACCACGGTGGAACAGGCCGGCGGGCGGTTGGACGGAACCTGGATGTGCCCGCACGCCCCCGAAGATCATTGTGTGTGCCGGAAACCCCGCCCCGGACTGCTTTTGCAGGCGGCCGAAGCGTTGCATCTGGATTTGTCGCGCTCTTATATGATCGGCGATGCGCTCAGCGACCTGCAGGCCGGAAGGGCTGCCGGGGTGCGCGAAACCATTCTGGTTCGCACCGGGCGCGGCGCCAGGCAGGCATGCCTGCCCGAAGCGGCCCTTTTGCGGCCTTTCCCGACCTTCGATTCCCTGGCTGAAGCGCTCGATCACATTTCCTCACAATCCCATTAGGCGCCCGGTCGCAAGAACCGGCTACTGGGGGACGCCGTTGTTGCGCGCGCTGACCGAGTACGAAATCGTGATGGTGATGGCGGTCAGCAGTGCCAGGTCTTCCATGGTGAACCACCCCGCCTTGGGGTGCACCAGAGTCACCACGCCCACCACGCGGTCCTGCGTGATGAGCGGCACGCTCAACGCCGAGCGCGACTCGCCGGTCGATTCCTCGAATTCCCGGCGCAGCCAGCGCGGATCGTCGCGGGTGCTCTTCACCAGAGCCGCCTGGCGGTTCTCCACCACCCAACCGGCCAGACCCTGCTTCTTGATTTCTTCCATCCGGTCGAGCGAGCCGGTGTTTACCTTGCCCGCGTAGGCCAGCAAACCGTCGATGACCTCGCCCAGATCATTCAGCACCATAATGCTGCCACTGGAGGCGCCCACGCTATCCAGCGTCATTTGCAGCACATAGGTGAGCATTTCGTGCAGATCGAGGTTCTGAGCCATCTCGCGGCTGATCTTCTGCACCATTTCCACCGGCGTTCCGTGCGGCGCGGGTTCACCAGGCTCCTCGAAGACATCCTTGCCGAACAGGCTCTTGATGAGCGCAAGCGTGTTGGGTTCGGCGTAAGCCGGGCGGCGGGTGATGACTTCCACCATCGGCATCTCGTTGAGCGCGACCGTGATCATGTGGCACAGCATGAGGTGAATATCCTCCTGCTGCTGGATGGCGTCCGCCTGAGCGGAGATATTGATCGTGCTCATCGCCGCCAGTTTTCCACCCTTACGGCCGGTCAGCCCAATCGTAGTTGCCCCGGATTGATTGGCCAGTTCCACGGCCTTGATCACGTTGGGTGAATTGCCGCTGCATGAGATGGCCACCACCACATCGTTGGGCCGCACCAGGTTGGCCAGTTGCCCGGCCAGGGCGTTTTCGTACCCTTCATCGTTGGCATATGCGGTCAAAATGGCGACGTTATCGGTCAGGCCTATGGCGCGAAAGTTCGGCCAGCCGTAATTGCGGGTGTTCTTGGCCAGATCGCACACAAAATGCGAAGCTGTGGAAGCGCTGCCGCCATTGCCCATGATGAAAACCTGTTGTCCGTTCAGGCGCGCCTGGTGCAGGATATCGACAATCTGATCGAAACGATCCATCGGAACCCGATCGATTGCATTTTTCATCTCCGAGAGGTATTGCTCTATTCGTTCCATACATGTCCCTCCTATCGAACACACGATTCCTTCAGCAGCACGGTTAACGACGATAATTGAAGATCACCTTGCTCCCGTCCGGTTCGAGCTGGACGGGCAGTTCCTGCAAGTTCTTCAGCGCAGCCCGCACACTTTCGCGGCGCTCGTAAGGGCAGTACAACAGCAAAAAACCACCCCCACCGGCTCCGAGAATTTTCCCGCCCAGAGCGCCTGCGGATCGTGCGGTCTGGTAGATTTCATCGATAAAGCCGTTGCTGATGCGGCTGGCAAGCTGCTTTTTCAGCATCCAGCTTTCGTGCAGCAAATTGCCCAGCGCATCGACATTCCCGGCTTCCAATTGCTGGCGCGCGGTATAAGCCATCTGCTTCATCTCACGCAACACGGCCATGCGCTGCATAATATTGACCTGTTGTTCCGCCAGGATGGTGTCGGAATGGCGAGTCACGCCGGTGTAGAAGATCAACAGGTTTTCATTCAAGCGGCGCTTCACCAGCCCATCCAGCGCCACCCGTTCGACCTGAATGACTCCGTTGGGCTGAAATTCGATGAAACGCAGGCCGCCGAATGCAGAGATGTACTGATCCTGCACGCCGATCGGTTTTTTCAGCTTGTCGATTTCGATTTCACAGGCTTCACGCGCCAACCGGGAGGCCGAGATGTTCTCGTTCAAAAACGTATACATCGCATTGAGCGCGCCAACCGTCACCGCGCTGGAAGACCCCAGGCCGGATCCGGCCGGAATGTCGCCCATGGTGGTGATTTCAACTCCCTTGGAAATACCGGTCAGGCGCAGCGACTCGCGGATCAATTCGTGTTGAATTTCGTCGACGCTGTCCACCATCTCGGTGCTGGTATATCCAATGCGCAGCTTGTCGTCGAAGCGTTGTTTGATCACGACGAAGACATATTTATCGATCGCCGTGGAAAGCACGCAACCGCCTTCCTGCAGGTAATAATCCGGGAAGTCGGTGCCGCCGCCAAACAGGCTGATGCGCAGAGGGGATTGGACGATGATCAAACCGGCATCTCCGCTTTTTGAAAATACGCCACCGTTTGCCGTAGGCCGTCCATGAAATCGACCTTCGGCTGCCAGCCCAATTCCTTATGGGCTTTGGATGCATCCAGGTAGATCTTGCGCGTTTCGCCCAGTTTGGCCGGGCCGTGAATTGCCTCCTGCGAAAAACCGGTGATCTGTTTCAGCACCTGAAAGATCCGGTTGACGTTGGTTCCGCTGGCTGAACCCAGGTTATAGACGCCGCTGGGATGCGGATGGGTGATGGCCAGCAGATTGGCCTGGGCGCAATCGCCCACGAACACAAAATCGCGTTCCTGTTCGCCGTCGCCGTTGATGATGACCGGCTGTCCACTCAGCATCCTGCCGGTAAAGATTGCCACCACGCCGGCCTCACCTTTCGGGTCCTGGCGCGGGCCAAACACGTTCGGATAGCGAAGCACGGTGTATTCCAGGCCGTAATTAGCGCGGTACATGTACAGGTAATGTTCCACCGTATGTTTGCTGGCGCCGTACTGGCAAATCGGATCGACGGGATGCTCCTCGTCGCAGGGCAGATATTTCGGTTCGCCGTACGCCGCGCCGCCGGAGGAAATGTAAATGAAATGCCTGACGCCGTTCTTGCGCGCATTTTCCAAAAGATTGAGCGAGCCGATAATGTTGACGTCCGCGTCGAAGAGCGGCTCGACGATCGAACGGCGCACATCCATTTGCGCCGCGTGATGATTGACCACATCCGGGTGTTCCTGCTCGAAGACATCGGTCACCCGCGGGTCGCGGATGTCCATTTTGATGAAACGCGCGGCTGGATTCAGGTTGGAGGCGCGTCCCGTGGAGAGGTCATCCAGAATCACAACCTCGTGCCCGTTGGCGATATATAGATCGACCACATGCGAAGCGATAAAACCTGCTCCGCCCGTCACCAGTATTTTCAAACTAACCTCCTCGGTTGATCCACGCCGGTTGAAATTGCATCCGCCGGGCGTTCAATACGCCCCGCGGTGGCTTAGTATGGCCGGAATGGTCCGCAGCATGATCTGCAAATCCAACCAGATGCTCCAATTGCGGATGTAATACATATCCATCCGGACGCGCTGCTCATATGAAACGTCTGACCGGCCGCTGACCTGCCACAATCCGGTGATACCAGGCTTCACGGTCAGCAGGTTCATGCCGAGCTGCTGATATTTCTCCATTTCCTCCGGGGAAATCATGCGCGGTCCGACCCACGACATTTCCCCGCGGATTACATTGAACACCTGTGGAAGTTCGTCCACACTTGTCTTGCGAAGCAGTTGCCCAAACCGGGTGATGCGCGGGTCGTCTTTCAATTTATGTTCCCTGGCCAGCTCCTCCTTTAACTCCGGGTGGGCATCCAGGATCGTGTCCCCGTCGATTCGCATGGTTCGGAACTTGAAGGCATCGAAAGCGCGCCCATTCATCCCCATGACCCGGCGCCGATATAATATGGGACCTTTTGAATCGATCATAATCACAATACCAACAATAACCGACAAAGGAATGACAAAGGCCAGCGCCACCAGGGATACGCCGTAATCCAGAAAGGTCTTTAGAACCTGATCGATCCCGGTCAGGCGGATTTTGTTTACTTTCACCAACGGCACCGATGCCAGTTCTTGAATCTGCAAACCGGTGGTAATGATCTCGTACAGGCCGGAAGAAAGGTGCAGTGTCACACCCTCGGCGATCCCGTAGAGCTTGAACACCTTTAATATCTCCTCCGCGGAGACTGCGCTGGAAGTCACGATCACTTCCTCGATGCTCTTCTCGCGTGAAATCGTCTCCAATTGCTCCAGGGTGCCCAACACGCAGGTATCCCTGACCAGCGCCGTGCCGACCGGCACGTCATCCGCCACAAAACCCACCACCCGCAGCCCGGAGGCGCGTTGGTTCAGGAATTGTTCGGCCACCAGGCGCGATTCCTCGTTTGCGCCAACGATCAGCGTGCGGGTGAGGAAATAGCCTTTGCGGCGTAGGGCGTAAACGACCCGCCGCAAACCGAACCGCCCGGATGCCGCAAAGAAAAAGACGAACACCCAGGTCAGCAACAACCAGCCGCGCGCCAGGATGAATTGGGGCACCAGGAAGTTCACCCCAATGACGATGATCATGCCGATGGTTGTGGAATTAAAGATCAGTGAATACTCACGGGTCCCCCCAGGATGTTTTGGCGTGAATACAGGCCGGCAGCGGCATAAATTGCGATCCAGAATGGAATTAAAAACGCCCCCAGGGTGATATAGAAACGCAAGGATGGGCTTTCTTCGCTGCCGACGAAGAAAAAAGGGATGTTCAACCGGAAACGAATGACATATGCCAGGATGAAACCGGCCGCGATCATCAATAAGTCGAGGAGGATCATACCCAACGTCAACCAGCGCCATTCCGTGCGCTGATGGACATTGACGATGTCATGAACGACCCGGAAATCGATTTTTGGCAATGCTTTAGTGCTGGTTTTTTGAACCGTCACTCTCATCGGTTTGCTCCCTCAGTTTGACTTCTCACCGCTTACCCCCTCAAGGGTTTCATCCGAATTGCACCGATCATGAATAAAAAATGAAAAGTCTCCCCTACTGACAACCTTGCCGGGATTTGCAACCCGTTTGCCACCAGGACCTGCAACTCAGCGGTTTTTGTCAACCCCTGACGCGCCACCGAGCTTTGGATGTTACCGGACGGTTTGTTCGTTAAAACAAAAACCGGCCAAACGACATCATCGAGTGGGCGGTTTCGCTATTGGCTCATCGAGACCTCCTCCCCCTATCGAGGATAAGCGACCATTATTCAGGTCTCGAATCAACGCCTCCACATGAACTCTGTTGGAAGTATTCGATTTACAATTAAGTCTATAATCTCCCCAAGGGATTACAAAATAATCTTACCGACATTGATCGCGAAAGTCAATATACCGGCCAACCTCTAACCAACCTTTAACCAACGAATTTCAATGATCGGTAAGTCATTATTGCCAAATTCAACCAACAATGTCATATTATAACGAATTGATTCCCTGATTGCAAGCCCCATTTTGAAATGCAGTAAAATCGATAATCGAATCACGATTTCGGAGGAGCGGATCATAGATGAGTAAGTGGCAAAAGGCGCTGGCGCCCCTGGCGAACGACGTCGAGACATTCTTCGATCGTCTGAAATACAGTCTCGAAGACCGGATTGGCGGCTTTCAACCGGTCCGGTTGGTTCCGCTGGCGGCCTATACCTACCCGGGTGGGCTCTACGTCAAGGGCCGCGCCCTGCATGGACGCGGGCCGATCACCAGCGCGGACAACGACAGCTTCTGGGACGACCTGGTCGATTTGTACCGGCGCATGAACAGCGATGAAATTCCGCACGCCCGGCTGCGCATTTACGCCGGTGATCAGATGCGAGAGGTACAGTGCGATGAAGAGGGCTTCTTCGAATTGAACCTGGCCCGCCCGGACGGGCAGCTGCCCCTGACCCGCCTTGAACTCGAATGGCTGCCGCCGTCAGACTCCATCGAAACCAACAGCCCGGATAAAAATGGTTCGCCGGTTCCGGTTTCACTCCTGCCCTACGCGGCCCCGGCTCGCTTCGGCGTCATCAGCGACGTCGATGATACATTGCTGATCACCCACGTCCAGAACCTGCTCGGGCTGGCGCGCAGCCTGGTCAGCGGCCGTCCCGAACAGCGCCCGCGTTTTCCTGGCGCGCCGGCACTCTACCGCGGCCTGACCCGGCCTGGCAACCCGCTCTTCTTCGTCTCCAGCAGCCCCTGGAACCTGCACGACCTGCTGGACGAAACGTTCGATTATTATGACCTGCCCCCACGTGTCACCCTCCTGCGCGACTGGGGCATCACCGATCAGGAAATCCTGCCCACCGAAAATATCGACTTCAAGCTGGGCGTTTTGAGTCAAATCATAGCCGGTTTCCCCGACCTGCCTTTCCTTCTGGTGGGCGACAGCGGCCAGCAAGATCCTGAAATCTACGCCCGTTTCATCCGGGAGAATCCCGGGCGCGTCGGCGGAGTATACATTCGGGACGTCAGTCCAGACCCGCGCCGGGATGCCGCCGTGCAGGCACTGCAAACTTGCGGCGTGCCGCTGCTGCTGGCGCCGGACAGCCTGAGCATGGCCCGCGATGCGGCTGCCCGCGGTTGGCTGGATGCGGCCGCGCTGGCCGAAGTCGAAGAGGATCAGAGGCGTTTTGCGTCCGGCGGTTGAGCGGCCTGCACCAGCATGGCCCGGTCGGTAAAATCGTTCAGGATCATGCGGCCCATCTCCTCGCCGTAGGCCACCAGGGCCGGAATGCTCTTCGGGTCGTCCATTTCGATGCTCTGCTGCAGATCCACCTGGAAACGGCGGAAATCGAGCTGTTCGAAGAAGGTCTTGACCAGGCTGACCTGCTGATCGTCCGCCGAATGCAGAAAGGCGCCCAAAACGGGTCCGATCCAATTCCAGGCGTAGAAGGCGTCCGCTTCGCCTTCCTTGAGCTTGCCAGGGTCGCGCCCTGTGCCCAGGCTGATCAGGGTCGTTTCCGTAGGGTCCCAATTGAGCACGTACCGAATCTCATAGGCCGCCAGGTAGCACGGGTTGGCGTACGAGCCCACCCCGCCGTCCACATACCGGCCCGCGACCACCGGGAAATAAGTCGGCACCGAAGAGGAAGCCAGCACCGCCTGGACCATCGGCCAGCTCTTGTATTCTTCCTTCCAGGGTTTGATGAACCGGGTCCGGTTTTCCACCAGGTCGAAGGCCGTCAGCACCAAATCGGTGGGCGGCTCGGCCGTCCAGAAATCGCCCAGCGGCCGGTCGCCGATGTACTCGCGCAACGCGGACGCCAGCGGTTCGTGCGGGTAGCGGTAACGCGACAGTGGGAAGAAGGTCGTGCGCCAACTGCGCGGAAAGATGCTCTCTCCCACATTGACGTACAGTTCGTGCATACGCGCGGCGCTCAACTTGGCCGCGATGGCCGCCGAGATAATCGAACCGGTGGAGGTGCCGGCGCTCAGTCGAAAGATCTCATGCGCCGGCTTCCCCAGTGCGTCTTCCAGCAGCATCAGCGCCCGCGTGCAAATGATTCCCTTGATCCCGCCGCCGTCGATGGCAATGGCCACATGCTTGCGAAATGGCTTCACAGCTTGCCTCCTGTTTATTGTTGACAAATATAGTCTTATTATAAGGAGCAAGAAAGTGGCCAGATCGGTTGATTTCTTAGAATCCTTAAAGAATTCGGGCGCAAGGCCGGCATGGCTGCCCGGTCACTGCGCCCGTTTTCAAGCCCAAGGTCGAGTTAAATTTATGGATTAACCACCAGCGTCTGCGGATCATCCAGCCCGTTGACATCCGGGTTGTAATAATCGTAAGCGCTGCTGGACGGCGTTTGCGCCTGGAGCGGGAACCTGGCCAGCAGGCGGTAACTGAATTCCAGTGGTTTGCCTTCCTGGAGGTTGGTGATGTAGACCAGAATCTGGCGGCCGGTCAGCTCGTAGCGCTGGATGGCCGGGAAATCGTAGTCCTCGGGCACGTCGTTGAAACGCGCCACCCACGCATCCAGGTCCTCGCTCATGACCGTGAAGCCCGGCGGCAGCCCGAGATCGATCAGCGCCGATTCAGCCTTGCCGCCCGGTTGGTTGAGGTTCACCGTGACATTCACGGTCACCGTGTCATTCACGGCCAGTTCGGTGCGGTCATAAGCCACATCGATGCTCACCAACTCCTGCTGCGGTTGCAGTTCGGGGTACTGCGCCAGCTTATCCCAGGGCAGGTAGTAAGAAGAAACCACCTGGTACATGAGATTTCCCTGACCCTGCATCTGGATGGCAATGTGATTCTCCGCGCCCGGCAGCACATCCTCGAAGCTGACCATCTGGACCACGTCGAAGGTCTCCGGGGTCACTTCCAGGGTGCGCTCCTGCCCGCCGTTGAGCGTCACGGTCAGGGTGGCATTGGCGCCCTCGCCGCCCGCGCTGACGCTCTCGATCAGAGCCTTCAGCGCCAGGACGGTCGCCTGGGTGGTATACCAGGTTCCGGCGTTGTCCTTGGTCTGGATGAGGTAGGTCAGCGCGGCCGTGCTGAGCTGCGGATCGTAACGCGCGCGCAGCATGGCGTAGGCCGCCAACGCGGTCGTCTCCACGCTGCCAGTCTGGCCCTCGCCGCCCATGAAAGTCGCCACCTGACTGCTCCAGAAGGCCTGGCTGCCGCTGCGTTGAGCCATGCCAGCCAGCCGATCGAGCGCAGCCTGAGTGGCGCTGCTCAGTGTGTCGCCCCGTTCGCGGTCCGCCGCCACCAGGGCATTGGTCACCAGCGCCAGCGCGTAGGGATCGTCCATCTGCGTGGCGTGCTCGCGCACATATTCCAGACCTTTTTGCACACCGGCGTCGTCGAACTGGCCGGCGCTGATCAGGCTCCACACAATGTAAGCCGTTACCGGTGTGCGGTCATCGCCCAGGGCCGCCCAACTGCCCTCGTGCACCAGGCCGCGGTCGTTCTTCCACGAGCCATCGCTTTCCTGCTGCGCCAGCAGCCAATCGGCGGTGCGCTGGATGAGCGCCTCGTCCACCGAATGCACGCGGCTCATGTCGCTGAACTCCTGCAGTCCGTAGGCCGTCAACATGCGGTCAGCCGGCGCGTCGCCGAACAGCGAGAAACCGCCACCGGCCACTTCGAAGGTCAGCAGGCGCTGGTAGCCCAGGTTGATGTATTCCTCAGCCTTCATCTGCACTTCAGGTGCGAGCTGCTGGGTGTTCTTCAGGTAATCCAGCACCAGGACATTGGGGTAGGTGGTCGAGGAAGTCTGTTCGAAGCAGCCGGAAGGCATCTGCAGGATGCTGTCCAGCCCTTCCACCACCTGGCTGACCATGCCAGGATAGATCTTGACCAGCAGCTTCTGCGTCCCGGCGACCGCTTCGTTCGGAATGAACACGGCCTGGTCGGCGGGCAGGTCTGCTTCCAGGCGGTCGGATGCCGTGGCGCTGATCAACTTGCCATTCGGGTAAACGGTCACCGGTTTGCGTATGGCGTCCGACATCTTCGAACCCCAGGCAGTCACCTGGAAACTCTGCGGACCGAAGTCCAGCGCCCGCACCCGGAAGTACACCACGTTGATTTCGTTGGGCTGAAGGCTGATTTCCTGACTGCCTTCGCCGACCAACTCGAACCAATCTTCGGCCTGCAGTTCCAGGCGAACGGTCTGCTCCTCGGTCAGGTAGTTGTACACGCCAACCGGCACGGCCACTTCGTCGCCAACGGTCAGCGCGGCCGGCAGATCGAGATCGATGAAGAAGTCCTGGAAGACAACCAGCGGTGTTGAAATGCTGCCCATTCGGCCGTCCTTGCTCGAAGCCAGGGCAGTCATGCGCCAGGTGGTGATGCTGTCGGCCACCGGCACGTCCAGATGCAGATCGCCGTTCGCATCGGTCACCGCATCCGGCAGCCACAGCATGGTCTCCGGGAAGTACTGGCGAAGGCGCGGCGCTTCCTGAGCGCTGCCAGTCGTATTTTCGGCCGTCCCCGCAGGCGCGGCTTCCTCGACCATGGGTGCCTGGGTTGCCATGGGCGCCATCATTGGCGGGATGGCCCCCACCATATCGCGGTTTACTTTTTGTTCGACCATGGCCGGCGCCATGGCGCCGCCTCCGCCCATCATCGTGATCGCGCCCAACGGCAGGCTGACCACGAGCAGTGCCAGACCGACCGTCAGCGCCCCAAAGGATGCCCAACCGCGGCGCTCCAACAGGAAACCGGCCGCACGCAATAGAAAACTCAACGGGTAAAGCAAGAGGACGACGGCCGCGGTGATCAACAGGACCGTGACCCACGCGTCGCCCGTGTTCAGGTCGATGAATTGAAGCGACAGGCTCAGGAGGACCAAAATCCCGAACGAGAGCGCTGCGCCGCCCAACAGCCAGCCCAGGTCAACATCCTTGCTTCTGGCTGCCGCGACGATCAATCCGATCAACCCGATCAGCGCGAGGATGCCAAGCGCCACCAGGTTGGCCTGATTCAAGAGCGCTTCGATGATCACCTCCAGGCGCTGCCAGTAGGTGCTGACCCATCGGTCGTTCTCGCCCAGGGGGATGATCAGGCTGATCAGCCCCAACCCGAGCAAGGTGCCGCCCAGCACCAGGATTGCGCGCCCAAACCGGCCTTCCCTAACCAGCCTGCGCCCGTTGAAAAATGCCACCGCCAGCGCCAACAGGATCCAGCCGCCGAACAACGCCAGGCTGAAACCGTTGAAGAAGCGCGTCCGCAGCGTATTGGCCTGCTGCATGTGTTCGGTGCGTGTGTCCACCTGCAATGAAAACGCCTGCCCGGTCGGCACAGCCGCAGCCATGGCCGCCTGCCCGGTTCGGGCCAGCGCACGCTTGAAATCGGGATTATTCGAAGGGACGCCGATCATCAGATCCGGCACACTGAAACCATGCAGGTCGTACTTTGGCTCCAGAAGCTGGCTTTCCAGCAGGAAATACAGTTTGGCAAAACCGGGATCCTGTTCGGCCAGAGCAAACACCGATTCGTCCACGATGGCCAATCCCACGGCTGCCTGAACGCCCTGCGTATCGGCCGCCTGCACACGCAAATCCAGACTGGCCGTATCGCCCGGCAGGTAGGTTTCCTGTCCGGCGGCGAAGCTGACCGCCAGATCGGCGCGGTTCTCGACGGCCACCAGGCGCGAATCGCGCACGATCGACCCTGAGGACAGGATCTTATAGGCGTGCAGTTCCAGCGTTCCGAACAGATCCGGCGTCAGATCCACGGCAGCATCGGCCCGGCCGTCCTGGATTTCCAGGCTGCGTGTCGAAACCGTCTGACCCTCGCGAACGATATCCAGGTACACGCTGCCCTGCCGCGCCGTGGTCAGGACGGTCAGGTTCATGGTATCGCCGACGCGGTAGACCGGTTGGTCCGGCCGCAGCAATACGCTTTCCTCTTCCCAGGTCCCGCTGAACGAAAAATTCGCGCTCGCCCGGTTGCCGGCCGAGTCATTGGCGTTGATTTGAACCGCCTGGTACGGATCGGTGGGGGTAAAGCGCAGTTCGGCCACCCCAAATTCGCCGGTTTGCGCGTCCATCACCGTCCCGCCGTTGTTCAGCGTCAAGACCAGATCGCAATCCGCCGGGCTGCCGTCCGGGTAACTGGTCATGACATACAGCAGATTCTCGACGCCTGGCTTGAGCACGCCGCTCTCCGGCACGGCCTCGATGACCAGGGCGCGGGCCGCCACCGGCAGGCTGAGGTTGCTGATCTCACTGTGCTGGGTCTGGTCGGTAACCGCCGCCTGCACGTAGAAAGTACCCAGGCCGTTATCCAGATCGCTGCCGGCGATGTAGCCGGGCAGGGCAAACTCGAAAGTGTAGCGGCCTTCGGCGTCGGTCTGGCCGTCCAGGGTCACTTCCAGGTTACGCTGCACGTCGAAGGTGGCGCCTTCGAGATGCACCGGGCTGTTGGCGACCGGTTTTCCAAAGAAGTAGCGCGCTTCCAGCGTGCCGCGCACCACCGAACCGGGCGTATAGTAGTCCCGCTCGGTATCCAACGTCACCTCGAACTTCGGCAGCGCGTAATGCTCTACGCTGACGGTTTTCTCGGAAGTCGTGTCGCCCATCACGGCGCTGATCTTGTAATCCCCGGTGTTGACCTCGCTGGCGAGTTGAAAATCGGTCCAGACGGCCCCGTATTCGCTGGTGTCGATCTTCTGGCGGAAGACTTTGTTGCCCTTGCCGTCGGCGATGATCACTTCCACTTCCTGACCGTCTGCCGGCGAGAGGTCGAAGGCGCTCAAGGCCAGCGCGCGCAGGTGAATCACCTGTCCGGGCTGGTAGATGGGTTTATCGGTGGAAAGGAACAGGCGATAATCGCGTTCCACACTGATTTTCTGCTCCACCTCATCCGCCCCAAGCGCCGAGCGCGTACGCACCACCAGGGTCTGTTCCGGCGCGGCGTCTGCCGGGACCTGCACGCGCACCACGGCCGAGCCCTGCGCATCCGTGGTCGCGCTGAACACCTGCCCCCCGGCGGGTTTCAACTGGGCTTCCACCTGCGCGTTCGCTAGCGGGCTGCCGTTGCTGCTGTCGCGCACCAGCACGTGCACCAGCGCCTCGCTGCCCGGAGCCCAGCGGTTCTGCCCGAGGACCAGGGTCTCATGTTGGCTCAAGTTCTCCGGCAAATTGGCAAAATAAACGGCCAGGGCGGCCAGCGTCCCCACCAACAGGACGACCAGCAGCAGCCTGGCCCAGAGCGGAAATCTCCTCGTGTTCATGGCTTCTCCTCCCCGAAAAACGTTCCACATTGCATTGGCGAATGCAACTTCTCTGGCATTTGAACGTATATCTACATAGTCAAGACGATCCATTGGGTGGTCCGGTTCCCGGGATTGCTCGACGTATGGATTCTTCTTATACTTTATATGGAAAACGGTTGTGAAGTTCCAACCTTTTCAGGAGAAGCAAATGAATACCCCAGAAAGTCCGCGGCAACATTCTCTTTTCTGGCCGATTCTATTGATCGGCGTCGGCGTCATTTTGTTACTTTCCAACCTCAATATCATCACCACGGCCAACGTGGAAGCTTTGCTCGCATTATGGCCCCTGCTGCTGGTAGCCTTCGGCCTGGAGATCCTGTTCGGGCGGCGCTCCACCCTGGCCAGCGGCCTGATTGGTCTGCTGATGGTGGGTGTGGTCATCTTCATCCTGGTAGCGGGGCCCAGAGTCGGTCTCAACCTGCCCACTTCGCAGGTCATTCAGGAAAAGTACAGTGAGCCCATCGGCGCGGCGCGGCAGGCCAACGTGCTCATCGATGTCGCATCCGATCCGGTGACCATCGATGCGCTGTCCGGCTCGACGGACCTGATTCAAGCCAACGTGACCACCTTCGGCGCGATGGAATTCAGCGCCAGCGGCAGCGGCAGCGACAAGAGCATCGTGCTGCGCAAACGTCCAAACACGGGCATGTTCAATTGGGGTTTCACCACCCTGCCCACCCGCTGGGATGTCTCCCTCAGCCCGGACCTTCCGCTCGACCTTACCCTGCAAGGCGGATCCGGATCCACGGATGCCGATCTCAGCCGGCTGCAGATGGAACGCCTGCGCGTGGATGTCGCCTCGGGCAGCTTTGTCGTGTCCCTGCCGGAATCCGGCCAGGCCTATGATGCCGAGTTCGAAGGTGGCTCGGGCAGTTTGAATGTCACCCTGCCGGCCGACACCAGCCTGACCCTGAGCGCGGACGGCGGCAGCGGCTCGATCCATCTTCAGCTTCCGGCGGGCGCCGAATACCGCGTCGAGGTGCTGGGCAGCGGTTCCGGCAGCCTGAACCTGCCGGGCAAGTTGAACCAGGTGGAAAAAGGCGACGGCGATGAAGGCGTGTGGGAAACCTCCGGCTACGCCAGCGCCGCTCAACGCATCCTCATCCGCATCGAAGACATCGGTTCGGGCAGCGTCAATATCGACTGATTCTGATTCTTGCCCGATTGAAAAACAGGATTCCGGCGGCTGTGCCGGAATCCTGTTTTGTTTGGATGGATTGTTTTAGGGATCCAGATCGTACTCCGACCGTCAGCGGTTACTTTTCGCGCACCGGCGCGGCCAACAGGCTGATCGGCAGCTTCACCAGTTTCCAGGCCAGCCCGCACAGAGCCGTCACCGGAACCAGCGCCCAGTCGAACACCTCGTTGAAGTTACCGAAACCCTGCGCCAGCCAATCCAGCACCGGTCGAAAAACATGCAGCGGTTTGAAGTGGGCATAAGCCAGGGATAACAAAATCGTCGCCACCGAGATGCCAAAGCGCATCCAGTCCGGCACTTCGATCCCACCCAGTTCGCCCACCAGAATCTCGACCCCGATGTTGAGCACCAGAATGTAAGCCGCGGTTTTCAAAACCGGCTCGTGTTCCACCCAGTGACTGAACCAACCCGCCGCGAAACGCATCAGCAAAATGCCAATCGCCACGCCCGCCATCACCACCCATAGTTTATCGGAAAGGGCGACCGCGGCCACGACGTTATCCAGGCTGAAGATCAGGTCGGTCATTTCGACCGTCAATACCACCGCCCAGAAGGAATTCTTTTCGATGGGATGGGCATGCCCATCCAATTCGCCGGCTTCCGCCTGGCTCAGGTTATCGAAGGCCAAACGCACCAGGTACAGGGCGCCGATCATCTTCAACCAGAAATTATGCGCCACCAGACTGGCCACCAGCAGCATCAGCCCGCGCCCCACATAAGCTCCCAACAACCCGACGCGCAGCGCCGCTGTGCGTTGTGGTCCCAGTAATCGGTTCAGCGCCTGCCCCATATGACGCAGGCGTTGCGGCCATGGAACAGGACGGTCCTCCGGCAGGTGGCAAACCATCGTGCCCAGCACCGCGGCATTGTCGATGGATAAGATGCCTTCCAGAAAGATGAGCTGCAGGATGATCAAGAGTATGGTGAAATCCACGATGCCCTCCAGGCGGATTGGGTTGAGAATCATAGTATAAATCTGTTTAATTAGATAAATAGTGATTTGTATCATAATTATTCAGGAAGTTCATAGAACGGCTTTCAGGTCGCCGGGAACATTTGTCCATTTCCGGCGTCTAAAGCGCATGAATAAACCATTCCTTCTTCCGACCCTGATTCTCGTAACCCTGGCCGCGCTGGCGATTTCGGCCTGCGGCATCCAGTCGACGCCGGCTCCCGGAGAACCGGTGTCCTCGAGCGATTCCACTTCCACCCCACCGGCAGCGGATTGGCAGCCACAGCCAGGCGACGACCGCTTGACCACCGGCCGGGTCGAGATCACTTCCACCGAAATTCTGAGCCTGGAAAGCTTTCCGCCCCAATTTGTGGTCAGTATCGAGGGCAGCAAGCCCACCCCCTGTCACCAGCTTCGCGCCAGGGTCGCCGATCCAGAGCCGGATGAGAAATCCATCCGCATCGAGGTCTACACCGTCTTCGACCCGGATGAAATTTGCACCCAGGTCATCCAGGATTTCAACCTGAATATTCCGCTGGGCAGCTACCCTGCCGGCCAGTATACCGTTCAGGTGAATGGCGCCGAAATCGGCCAGATCGTCGCGCCCTGATCTTGTAAAAAAAGCGGCAGACACCCCGGTCTGCCACTACTTTTCGAAAAACGCTCTTCTTCTTTCTTTATATCTCTTCTCTCTTCTCTCTTCTCTTCCTTCTTCTCTTCTTTCTCTGTGATCTCTGTGGTTATTCTTTTCTTCTCTTCTTTCTCTGTGGCTATATTTCCTACCGCTGCCCCAGGATCAAGCTCCCCAGCAGTCGCGCATTGACCAGCGGATCGAATTCGCGCGCAATCCATTCGCGACCGGCCCGCGCCAGGCGCGCTGCCTTGGCCGGGCTGTTGTACACATCGCGGATGCCTGAGGCCAGCGTCGAACGGTCGCCGGGTGGGATGAGAACCCCGGTCTCGTAATGGCGGATCAATTCATTCCGGCCGGGCAGGTTCGTCGCCACCACCGGCAGCGCGCAGGCCAGCGCCTCGAACATCGCCAACGGCAGAGCCTCGCGCTGTCCGGTCAAATCGGGCAGCGGATCGATGTAGCAGTCCGCCGCCGCCATTCTGCGGGCGCGTTGATCCGCGTTCAGCGCGCCGGGTAGATCCACCGCGCCGTTGAGCTTGCGCTGGTCGATTTGATTCTTGAGGGTCCTGCGCAGGCCCCCTTCGCCGATGATTTGCAAATGCAGCGGCAGCCCTTCCTTCAATAATTCCGCGCAGGCATCCACCAGCGATTCCAGCCCCTGGCCGGGTTCGAGCGGGCGTGAACAGATCACCTCGAACGGCGGCTCGGGGCGCAGAATGCCCACCCGCGGGGTGTAGGAATGGATATTCAAACCGTAATGCACCACCGTTGTCCGCTCCGCCACGCCCGGGCCGTATTGTTTGCCTAACCGGTCGCGGGTATCCTGGGTGGCGGCTGCCAGAAAAGCCGCTCCCTGCAAGGCTTCCGGGGTGACCCCGTCGGGAATGGCAAGCTCGGGTCCGTGCACCCGGACGCTGTATGGAATGCCGGTCAGGTTGTGGACGATCCAAGCCGCCAGCGCCGGCCGGGTGGCATACTGAACGTGCAGGTGGCCGATCTGCCGACCGCGCATTTCCCGCGCCAGATCGATGGCCTTATTGCTGAAGGCGCGCATTTCCAGCATCTTGATCGGCTGGCCGCGCGCCAAACTCTGGACGGTCTTGCGCATCCGTTCCGGATCGCCCACCAGGCGCTCGGCCGGATCGGAAGGTAAATCCAGGCTCGCCCGTCGCACCGAGGGCCGCGTCCGCTCTCCGGCGCCGGCAGCCAACGCGCGGATCTCGGGCGGCAGGGCCGCGATTTGGCGGTTGCCGTAATCCAACGCGAACACATTGATTTCCCAGCCCAGCCGGATCAGCATTCCCAATTCGGCCTGGAACCAGGTATCCGCCGGGTCCGGAAACTGGGGCAGCAAAATTCCCAGGCGAGGTTTCAACGGGTCGCTCACTGGTTCAGATCTCCCGCCTTGAGGCGCCAAAAGCGATCGGGTTCCAATCGATCAATAAACAGCAACATCATCATCCCCATCCATTTATTATACGAATTTTTGGCGAATGATCTTTATGAAAATTGATAGAGATTGACGGATATGCCGCATTGAAGTCGCCCCCTCGCTTTGTTACAATGTTTTAAAGCCTGAGTATCAACCAGACATTGAACCTAAGGAGGTACCCATGAACCCCATTCGCCAGATTCTCCAAGTGAAAGGGGAACTTGTTTGGACCATCGCCCCAGACCAAACGGTGTTCGAAGCCTTGCGCCTGATGGCAGATAAGGATATTGGCGCGCTCGTGGTCGTGCAAGGCGACAAAATCATCGGGGTCCTTTCGGAACGAGATTACGCCCGTAAAGTCATACTGGTGGGTAAGTCTTCCAAAGAAACACTGGTCAAAGAAATCATGACCTCGCCGGTAGTCGCCATTCACCCTGACCAGACCGTCGAAGAGGCCATGGAGATGATGACCCATCACCGCGTCCGGCATCTACCGGTCGTAGAAAATGATCGACTGATCGGCATCATCTCCATCGGCGATGTCGTCCGCAACATCATTTACCGGCAGCGCGAAACGATCAAAGAAATGAGCAATCGCATTCAAGAATAACAGGACCGTCGCAGGCAGCCAGGCGGCTTCCCATTCCGGAAGCCGCCTTTGGATTCGCGACCATCCCTGAAACAATCGCGAAATTCACGCTTCGGTTTATAATCAGGTACGAGGTGTCTCACTTTTGATCCGGAGGTTTTCATGTCTGGTCCCCGCACGGTGCGCGCCCCACGCGGCACGCAACTCACCTGTAAATCCTGGTTGATCGAAGCACCCTATCGTATGATCCAGAACAATCTGGATCCGGAAGTCGCCGAACGCCCGCAAGACCTGGTGGTTTACGGCGGTCGCGGCCAGGCGGCACGCAATTGGGAGGCTTTCGACGCCATCCTCGATAGCCTGCGCAAGCTTGAAAATGATGAAACTTTGTTGGTTCAATCCGGCAAACCGGTGGCGGTTTTCAAATCCTACCCGGATGCGCCGCGTGTGCTGATTGCCAACTCCAATCTGGTGCCCCATTGGGCGACTTGGAAAAACTTCGACGAGCTGGCTCAAAAAGGCCTGATCATGTACGGCCAGATGACCGCCGGCTCCTGGATCTACATCGGCGCCCAGGGAATCTTGCAGGGCACTTTCGAGACACTGGCATCCCTGGCGGTTCAAAAGGGCTGGCCCTCCCTGAAGGGAAAATTCGTGCTCACTGCCGGGTTGGGCGGCATGGGCGGCGCCCAACCGATGGCCATCACCATGAATGAAGGCGTCGGCCTGTGCGTCGAGGTCGATCCCGAGCGCGCCGAACGCCGCCATAAGATCGGCTACGTCGACCTGGTGGTCGATACGCTCGAAGAGGCCATGACCCTGGTCGAAGAAGCCCTCGACCGGAAAATTCCGCGTTCGGTTGCGCTGATCGGCAATGCCGCCGATATCTATCCCGAACTGGTCCTGCGCGGCATCACCCCCGACGTCGTCACCGACCAGACCTCGGCCCACGATCCGCTTTTCTACATTCCCAGTGGTTACTCGGTTGAGCAGGCTGACGAACTGCGCAAACGCGACCCGCAGGAGTTCGCCCGCCTGGCGCGCAAATCCATGGCGCGGCACGTCGAAGCCATGCTGGCCTTCCAGAAAGCCGGCTCCGAGGTCTTCGATTACGGCAACAACATTCGCCAGCAGGCTTATGACGAGGGCGTCAAGAATGCCTTCGATTTCCCCGGTTTTGTTCCGGCCTACATTCGGCCGCTGTTCTGTGAAGGCAAGGGCCCCTTCCGCTGGGTGGCGCTCTCGGGCGACCCGGAGGATATCTACCGCACCGATGAAGCCATCATGGAGCTTTTCCCGGAGGATCAACACCTGCACCGCTGGCTCAAGATGGCGCGTGAAAGAGTGCCCTTCCAGGGCCTGCCCTCCCGCATTTGCTGGCTGGGTTACGGCGAGCGCGCCCGCGCCGGTTTGAAATTCAACGAACTGGTGGCAAAAGGCATCGTCAAGGCGCCCATCGTCATCGGCCGCGACCACCTGGATGCCGGCTCGGTAGCCTCGCCCAACCGCGAAACGGAAGGCATGCGCGACGGTTCGGACGCCATCAGCGATTGGCCGATCCTGAACGCGCTGATCAACGCCGTTGGCGGCGCCACCTGGGTATCCTTCCATCACGGCGGCGGCGTGGGCATGGGCTACAGCCAGCACGCCGGCATGGTCATCCTCGCCGATGGCACTCCTGAAGCAGCCGTGCGCCTTCAGCGCGTGTTGACCACCGACCCGGGCATGGGCGTGGTGCGCCACGTGGACGCCGGTTACCCGGAAGCCATCGAATTCGCGCGCCACTCTGACCTGAAAATCCCCATGTTGAAGGATTAAGCAGGCGTGCGCATCGGGCGAATCCTCTGGTTTCTCATCAGCATCCTGGTTGGCATGGCCCTGGGGCTGCTTTACGGTTGGGTGATCAATCCCGGCGTCGAAATTCAGGCGCCGGCTTCCACCCTGCGCGCCGATTACCGCACCGATACCGTTCTGATGGTGGCGGAAATCTACGCGAGTCGCCAGGATACCGCCCTGGCGGCCGACCAGTTGAAGCTGCTGGGGGAGGAAACCCCCTTGTTGATTGTTCAACAGGCCATTCTGACCGCGCAGGATTTGAACTATCCGGCCGCCGATATTACGAACCTGGCCAACCTGGCCCAGGGGCTCAGCCTTAATGCGGCGCAGGCCGCAGGGACGGCGGCTCCATGAGCAGCGCGCGCGAACGCAGAGAACTGCGGGACCGCCGGGCGCGCCGCGATCCGGGCCGCCGCCGTGGTCCCTGGTATTTGCTGACCGGATTGATCCTCGGGTTGGCTTTCGGCCTGCTCTTCTCGTTACGCATCAGCCCGGTACAATACGTCGATACGGCGCCCGAAGTGCTGCGTCAAGCCGACAAGGATCAATACCGCATTCTGGTTGCGCTGGCGTATCAGGCCAACGGCGACCTGGGACGCGCCAGCGAACGCCTGGCCAATCTGCACGATCCGGCTCCCGAAGCGCCCCTGGCCGAGTTGGCCCAGCGCCTGGTGGCGGATAACCAGAACATCGAAACCGCCCGGGCGCTGGCCCAGCTTGCATCGGCCCTGGTCCAGCCGGCCGGCGCTTCCACGCAAAGCACGCCGGGAAATGCCGTCACGACTGCAGCCGCTACCGCTGTCGTCGGGACGCCCTACAGCACGCTGGAGAATGCCCAGGCCATCCAAACGGCCACTCCCCAGCCCAGTCCCACCCTGCCCGCCCCCACGGTCGCCCCGCGCATCACCGTCACGCCGACCCTCAGCACGCCTTTCGTTTTGATCGACCGTCAACCGGTCTGCGATCCATCGGTGGAGGATGGCCTGATCCAGGTGACCGTTCAGGATGCCGCCGGCCACCCGCTGCCCGGCATCAGGATCACCGCCGCCTGGCAGTCCGGTGAGGAGAGCTTCTATACCGGGCTCACCCCGATGATCAGTCCAGGGTATGCAGATTTTGGGATGACCGAAGGGTATACCTACCTGGTTACGGCCGGCGAGGGCGGCGAGCAGGCCAGCGGCCTGACCACCGGCGAATGCACGGCCTCCGACGGCAGCCGGCGCTTGAGCGGGTGGAAGTTGATCTTCGCCTTACCATGAGAGAACCACAAAGACACCGAGTCCGCAGAGAAGAGATGGGGAGAAAAAAAGAGAAGAGCAAATCGGAAATTCTTCGCACTTCCCAGTACAAATTCCTCTGTGCCCTCTGAGTCTCTATGGTTTTCCCCCTTCATCTAAAATGAGAAATAAAAATCAGTCCCTGAAGATTTCATTCTTCGGGGACTGATCCATTATCGGTTTCAGGCTACGGGTTCTTGGCCGCCCAGTCGTTGCCAAGGGCAACCGCGATGTCGTAACCCACGCTCGGGTCATAGCGGTTGACCACGCGCGCATTTTCCAATCCCATCTTTTGGATCAGGTACCGCACCGTATACGGCTTGGCTCCGTAGACAAAAATGGTGGTGACGTCGTAGATGCCGTCCGCGTTGGTTTCTTCGACGATATTCAACCCGTCCGGTTTGAGCAGTTCGGTCGTCTTGCTCGCCAGGCCGGCGGTGGCCGTGCCATTCTGCAGCGAAACGGTGGCCGCTTCGGCCTTCATCAACTCGACCGGATCCTCGGCTACCGCAGCCGGGCCTACCGGGCCGCCCGTGGTGAAGACTTCATCCCGTACCAGGCGCACCTTATCGGGGATGGGGCGCAGGATATCCAGGCCGTCGGGTGATTTGCCAAATTCGACCGCATCGGTGCCAATGACTGCGGATTTAATGTTCTGCTTGTCGATTTGCGGCATCAACCAGGCCAACTGGATGATCTGGTCGAGGGTCAGGTTGGTGTGAATGCCGGACGAAAGTTCGTTATAGATGGCCGGCGCCTTGGCAATCAAGGTGGGCAGTTGGTTGAAATCCAGAATGCGGTCGCGAACACCCATGATGACCTGCTGCTGGCGCGCGGCGCGGCCAAAATCATCGCCCGCGCCTTCGCGGATGCGCGCGTAGGACAATGCCAGATTACCGGGTAGGGTAACGCGGCCGGGTTGTAATGTGACTTCTTCTAAACTGCCGACCGCTTCGAGGGTGATTTCCTGGGGCACATCGACCTTGACGCCGCCGACCTCATCGATAATCTTGACGAAGGCATCGAAGTCGACCTGAACGTAATACTGGATAGGAACGCCCAGGAATTCCTCGACGGTCTGCATCGCCAATCCCGGTCCACCCCCGGGCACCTTGTCCAACTCACCAAAGCGGTAGGCGTTGTTGATCTTGGAGTAATCATAACCGGGAATGTTCACCCACATATCGCGCGGGATGGAGAGCATGCCCGCCGTGCGGCTGAGCGGATCGACGGTCAGCAGCATCATCGTATCCGTGCGCGGAACTTCGCCGCTCTCCCAATCCCGGAAATCCAACCCCATCAAAAGGATGGTCACCCGGCTGTTGCCGTCCCATGGTTCGGCGGTGGGCGCGCTGCTTGGATTAAAGCCACCAGGAGAGGTGGTACTGATGGTGCCGGGTGCGGATTGTCCGTTATCAACCGGCGCGCCGTCCAGCGAGGTGATCGTCCATGACTTGACCAGGCTGCTGAAAAATCTGAAAGCAAAAAAACCGGCAACGATGGCTGCAATGACAAATACAACCAGCAGAATGATCGTGACCCGATCCAATGCGATACGATTACGAGCGGATGAGCGTTTTACCTGTGCCATAATCCTTTTTACTGTCTTCTTCTAATCATCCTTCGGAGTACTGCATACGCAGGGGCTGGCTGAACCGAATGGTCCAGTGCTCGATCTTGGTTGCAGTATTCGTTCCAGGTGACCCTTAGTCTATTTTCGGCGGCGGAACGGGCAGTTGATCAGCGGCTGTCTGCACCCATTTATCGCCCTCGCTGATCAGCATCACCGGAATATCCTCGACGATGGGATACTTTCGGCCGCAATCCTGACAAACCAGCCAGCTCTCGCGAACCAGGGTGAGCAGACCACGGCCGTCACGCGCGCACGCGGGGCAACGCAATATTTCGAGTAATTCAGGGCTGACCATTCTGTCTCCTTAATGTTTACTTGAATTACCCTGCTATTTTACCACGTGTCAAGATGAGGCCAAGACAAAGCAAGAGTTGGCGGCCCCGAAACCGCCAGAAAGAACGCCGCATGTTACAATTCCTTCCACTTTAATTTTATAAAGGGACTTCACCTTACATGTTGGCTCGCCTTCGCAGCGCTCAAGAAGAATATCCACGCCAATTCTGGCTACTGTTCTGGGGGATGATGATCAGCACCATCGGCTCCAGCATGGTCTGGCCTTTCCTGATGATCTATGTCAGCGAGAAACTGCAACTGCCGCTTTCGACCATTACCAGCCTGATGACCGTTAATGCGATCTCGGGGCTGATTTTTTCGTTCATTGCCGGGCCGGTGGCGGATCGTATCGGTCGAAAACGCATCATGGTCATCAGTCTGATCACGGATGGCATGGCCTTCCTGCTGCTCAGCCAGGCCAGCAGCTATGTGGCTTTTTTGGCACTGATGGCGCTGCGCGGCGCGATCAACCCGCTCTACCGCGTCGGCGCAGATGCAATGATGGCGGATCTGATCGAACCTCAAAAACGGGCGGATGCGTATTCTCTGCTGCGCATGAGTAATAATATCGGCGTGGCGCTTGGGCCAAGTATCGGCGGCTTCATAGCCGGCGTCTCTTACAGCCTGGCCTTCCTTACCGCGTGCATCGGCATGGTCACCTACGGGGTGCTGGTTCTATCCCAGGCGCGTGAAACCCTGCCGCAAAAAGCCGAAAAAGGCGAACCCGAACATTTTGGCGGTTACGACCGCATCCTCCGAGATCGCCCGTTCATCCGTTTTGTGTTTGCCTTTCTGCTCGTTTCGGTGGTTGCCTCGATGGTGTGGGTGCTGCTTTCGGTTTACGCCAAGCAGAACTATAACGTGCCCGAAAGCCAGTACGGCTTCATCGCAACGACCAACGCCCTGATGGTGGTATTCTTCCAATACCTGGTGACCCAAAAGACCAAACTCCATTCGCCGCTGCCCGTGCTGGCCCTGGGTGCGCTCTTCTACGCCATCGGCGGCGCCAGCATCGCCCTGGGGCGGGGTTTCTGGGGGTTCTGGCTGAGCATGGTCATCATGACCGTTGGCGAATTGATCATGTCGCCGACCGGCTCCACATACGTCGCCAATCTCGCGCCGGCCGACATGCGTGGACGGTATATGAGCCTGTATGGTCTCAGCTCGAGCCTGGCCACCGGCATCGGCCCGCTGCTGGGCGGATTTCTCAACGACAACATCGCCCCGGTCGCCATCTGGTATGGCGCCGGTGTATTTGGCCTGATCGGCACCCTGGCCTTCCTCGCCCTGACCATACGCCAGCGCCGCACTTCCAATACAATACCGGCATCATCCTAAATGCTTCCGCGCGCTCACAGTGTATGGGCGTCGGGAGCGTATGGGCGTCGAGAGCGTAAGGGCGTTAGCGGGGAATTTGTACGGCATCGACCTACCTGGGCCAAGCTGCGCCCGTACCCGTACCCGCTCCCATCCCCGATGAAGTGTGCAAATTTCCCCGGATTAGTGGTAAACTTACCCGGTAGACCCATCGATTAACAGGAACTCAACGCTCATGCCCGTGATTTATCCATTTACCGCCATCGTCGGCCAGGAACGCATGCGTCGCGCCCTGGTTCTGAATGCAGTCGATCCGCGTATCGGCGGCGTGTTGATTCGCGGTGAGCGCGGCACGGCCAAATCCACCGCGGCGCGCGCCCTGGCAGCCTTGCTACCCAGCGTCCCTGTGGTGGCGGATTGCCGTTTCGGCTGCAATCCAGACAACCCGGCTACCTGGTGCACTGAGTGCCGCGAGCGTTTCGCCGCCGGTGAGACCCTGCCCACCGCAGTGCGCACCACGCCCTTCATTAACTTACCCGTCTCGGCCACCGAAGACCGCGTGGTCGGTACACTGGATATCGAAAAAGCCATCCAAAAAGGCGTGCGCGCCTTCGAGCCCGGTGTGTTGGCGGCTGCCAACCGCGGCATGCTCTACATCGACGAGGTCAACCTGTTGGACGACCATGTGGTGGACGTGCTGCTCGATTCGGCCGCCATGGGCATGAACATCGTCGAGCGCGAAGGCATTTCCTTCTCCCACCCGGCGCGCTTCATCCTCGTCGGCACCATGAACCCCGAAGAAGGCGATCTGCGCCCGCAATTGTTGGACCGCTTTGCCTTTTCAGTCGAAATCTACGGCATTCGCGAGGCCCGCGAACGCGTCACCATTATGGAACGCAACCTGGCCTTCGAAGCCGATCCCGACGGCTTCCGCCAGCAGTGGCTGGCCAAGGAAGAAGATCTTTCGCATCGCATCGAGGAAGCCCGCAAGTTGTTGGATGTCGTCACCTACACCCGCCGCGACCTGTTATCCATCGCCTCGCTGACGGCTTCGCTCAATGTCGACGGCCACCGCGCCGATCTGGTCATTCTCAAGGCCGCGCGCGCCCAGGCTGCCTTCGAAGGGCGTCAGGCGATTACCGACCGCGATATCGCCCTGGCCGCCGAGCTGGCGCTGCCGCACCGCATCAAGCGCGGGCCCTTCCAGCAGGCCGAAATGAGCATGGAAGAACTGCAGGATCGTATCGAGCAGCTCCAGGGCCAGACGACCACCGGCCGCGAATCGGAAAGCGAACCGCAGGAAGGCGAAAGCCAGGACCAGAGCGCGGAAAAAAAAATTTAACTGACGTAATGGAAGGCGAAGCCGCGCCCGAGGAAGGCGAAAACGAGCCGGCTCACCAGGACATCTTCGATCAGGGTACCACCAAATGGTGGGAAGGCGGCAAGAAGGTCAAAGCCACCGAAGCTTTCATTCCCCGTCGCCTGGATACTCCCCTGGACCGCATGGTGCGACGCGCAGCCGGGCGCCGTTCGCAAACCCACACCGATCGCAAGCGCGGCCGTTACGTTCAGGCGCGCCCCACACCCGGCAAGGCCTACGACCTGGCCTTCGATGCCACCCTGCGCGCAGCCGCCCCCTTTCAGCAGCGCCGCGTCGAACAGCGCAAACGCGTGGCCTTTGCCATCACACCCAATGATTACATGCGCAAAGTTCGCGTCCGCCGGGCGGCCAACCTGGTATTGTTCCTGGTGGACGCATCCTGGTCGATGGCCGTGGCCGAGCGCATGGCCGCCACCAAGGGCGCCATTCTTTCCCTGTTGACCGACGCCTACCAACGCCGCGACCGCGTTGGCCTGATCGTGTTCCAGAAAGATCATGCCACCCTGGTGCTGCCCCCCACCAACTCGGTCATGCTGGCCCAACGCGCGCTGGCCGAAATCCCGGTCGGCGGCAAGACGCCGCTCTCGGCCGGGCTGGAAATGTCGTACGACGTGCTGCGCCGAGAGATGCTGCTGCACCCGGACGTGATGCCGCTGCTCATCGTGCTCACCGACGGCGCCGGCAACGTCGCCATCAGCCACATCAAACCGCCCCAGGAAGAGGCCTACCAGATCGCCGAGCAGATCGCTGCCGAGAAGGTGCACTGCGTGGTCATCAACATGGAACACGCCGCCTTCGATCAAGGCCTGGCTCAGGCGCTGGCCGATCATCTCAAGTCGCCGTGCTATAGCATTTCGGATCTCAAAGCCGAAAATCTGTACCTGACCGTGCGCAAAGAAATGTCACAGGTGCGCACGCCCAACCCACCGGACGTCCTGCACACGCTGCATTAACAGGATGTGAAGATCGATTCGACTCCATCACCGCCCCAGCGGACTTGCCAGCCCGTGGGGGCGGTGATATCATGAATAGCACTGGAGGAAACCTGCATGGCGAACCAAGTAGAGCGGCGCGCTCGACTGCGTTCCACCCTCATTCTAATTATTCTCGCCACCCTGCCGTTCTACTGCATCGGCTTGATTTTAATGCAGGTCCGTCAGTTGACCGGTTCGGGTACCGTCACCCCCACCACTTCGGGCACGGTTACCGAAACCCTCACCCTGACTCCTTCCCCCACCCTGGCCACAGGCACGGCCACCCTCAGCACACCCACGCTGACGCCGACCCCCACCCTGACCTGGACGCCCAGCGCAACTTATACTCTTTTTATTACACCCACTCGCACGCCGACGATTACACATACTCCCCAACCGACCTTTACCGATACGCCGCAACCCACCAATACCCAGGCGCAGGTGCCCCCCGGAGATGTAATCTCTCCGACGCCTTAATGGTTCAAATTCAATCCGGATAAAGGAATATCTTTCACCTATGACTGACCTTTCCGCGTTCCTGAAAGAATTAATTTCACTTCCAGGTTTGAGCGGTCACGAAGGCCCCGTCCGCGAGGTCATCGCCCGCACCTGGACACCCCTGGTGGATGAAATTTCCACCAGTCGGTTGGGCAGCCTGCACGGCTTGCGCCGCGGCAGCGGCCCCGAACCGCGCCGGCGCATTCTGCTCTCGGCTCACATGGATGCCATCGGTTTGATGGTAACGCAGGTCAAGGATGGTTTTCTACGTTTCACGCAGATTGGCGGGGTGGACCCGCGCATCCTGCCCGGACAGCAGGTCATCGTCCACGGGCGCCGCGACCTGCCCGGCGTGGTGGCGCAGCCTTCCGAAAGATTGCTGCCACCCGGCAATGGCGATAAACCGGTTGCCATGGAATATCTATTCGTGGATACCGGTTTGCTGCCGGAAGAAGTGGCCCAGCTCGTGCGTGTCGGTGACCTGATCTCCTTCGCGCAGGCTCCGCTCGAACTCTCCGGCGGAACCGTGGCCGGCCACAGTCTGGACAACCGGGCCTCGGTAACGGCCGTTACGGCCTGCCTGGACGAACTGACAAAGATTCGCCATGCCTGGGATGTCTGGGCGGTCGCCTCGGTGCAGGAAGAAGAGACCCTGGGCGGTGCATTTACCTCGCCCTTCGATATTCGCCCGGATATCGCCGTGGCCATCGACGTAACCTTTGCCAAGGGCCCGGGCGTCAATGATTACCGCGGCTATCCACTCGGTAAGGGTCTCGAATTGGGTTGGGGACCAAACATTCACCCCGCCCTGTACAAAGCCTTCAAAGAAATCGCCGACCAACTGGACATTCCCTACAGCACCGAACCCATGCCGCGCATGTCCGGAACCGACGCGATGGGCCTGCAGGTCGTGGCCGAGGGCATACCTACCATGGTCATCAGCATCCCGCTGCGCTACATGCATACCCCGGTCGAGTTGATCGCCATGAAAGACGTGACCCGCGTCGGGCACCTGATGGCTGAGTTCATCGCCCGGTTGGAACCCGATTTTATTGAAAAAATTCGATGGGATGATTAACCCATGAAGGATCAAACGAAAACTCCCTTTACACGCATGTTGGACGCCGAATCCATCGCCCTGCTGGAAAGACTCAGCAATGCCGTAGCCGTTTCCGGCGATGAAGGCGAAGTCCGCGCCATCGTGTTGGAACAGGTAAAGCCCCTGGCCGACGAAGTGAAGGTGGATGCGCTCGGAAATGTGTTGGTGACGCGCAAGGCCAAAACCCCGGACGCCCTGCGGGTGATGCTGGCCGCCCACATGGACGAAATCGGCTTCATGCTTATCGACGACGACGAAGGCGGCCTGTACCGCTTCGAGACCATCGGTGGAATCGACGTTCGCCAGCTGGTGGGCAAAACTGTGTGGGTGGGCAAACAACACACCCCGGCTATCATCGGCGCGCGCCCCATTCATCTGACCTCGCGCGAAGAACGCGGACACGCCATTCCGCTCGAACAGTTGCGCATCGATCTCGGCCCTGAAGGCAAGGCCAAAGTCGGCGACCGGGCCACGTTCGCCACCACTTTCCGCCAGAACGGTCCCAGTTTGGTCGGCAAAGCCCTGGACAACCGCTTCGGCGTGGCCACGTTGATCGAACTGCTCAAGCACGCTCCGGATAACGTCGAGCTGCTGCTGGCCTTCACCGTTCAGGAGGAAGTCGGCGTGCGCGGCGCGCGGGTGGCGGGCTATTCCATGGCCCCCGATCTGGCCTTTGCCATCGATTCGACTCCGGCCAACGACCTGCCCATGTGGGACGGCAGCGAGAATGGCAAATACAATTGCCGCCTGGGCGCCGGGCCGGCCATCTATGTCGCGGACGGCGGCACGCTTTCCGATCCGCGCCTCGTTCGCCATGTGACCCAGACCTGCGACGAATTGGGAATTCCGTATCAATTCCGCCAGCCGGGCGGCGGCAGCACGGACGCCGGCATCATTCACAAGACCCGCGCCGGCGTGCCCAGTATTTCGATTTCAGTGCCGGGCCGTTACGCGCACAGCGCCGTGTTGATCGGTCGCCTGGATGACTGGCAAAACACGCTCAGCCTGCTGCATGCCGCTCTTTCGCGCCTGAATCGCGACCTGCTCGCGCAGCCGCGTTGATCCTTTCCATTGAAATTTCTTCTCAGGAGTCTTTTCATGAAAGCTCTGATCCAAAAATTAGTCGAATCCATTGGCCCATCGGGCTATGAAAGCAAGGTACGCGAACTGGTGCAAGCCGAAATCGGCGACGCAGCCAGTGATTTTCAGGTGGACGCGCTCGGCAATCTGATCGTGCGCGTGGGCAAGAAGAGCGCCGGCGGACAGCGGGTGATGCTATCCGCGCACATGGACGAAATCGGCGTGATCGCCACCCACATCGATGAAAACGGCTTCGTCCGCTTCACCACGGTCGGCGGCGTCAGCCCGCGCACCTGCTACAGCGGGCGCGTCGTCTTCGTCAACGGCGCACGCGGCGTCATCGGCGGCGACCGCCCGGATAGCCCCACCGCCATGCACACCATCGAACAGCTCTTCATCGACGTCGGCGCGACCAGCCGCGAGAATTGTCCCGTAAAAGTCGGCGATTTTGCCGCCTTCGAACGTCCCTTCATGGATCTCGGCGACCGCCTGGTGTCGAAAGCCATGGATGATCGCATCGCCGTGGCCATCCTGGTGCAAACCCTTAAAGAACTCAAGGGGAAAGCCACCCCGCATGAGTTGGTCTTCGTCTTCAGCACCCAGGAAGAAGTCGGACTGCGCGGCGCGACCACGGCCGCTTACGGCGTCGACCCCGACCTGGGCCTCTCGGTGGACGTGACCGGCGTCGGCGACACTCCGAAAGGCGCCAAGATGGAAGTTGGGCTGGGTAAAGGCCCGGCTGTCAAAGTGCGCGACGGCCGCATGCTATCCGATCCGCGCGTCGTGCGCTGGATGGCCGACACGGCCGAAAAAGCCGGGCTGCCCTATCAGTTGGAGGTTCTGGAAGGCGGAACGACGGACGCGGCTGTCATTCAACTGGCGCGCGCTGGCGTTCCGGCCGGCTGCCTATCCATCCCCTGCCGTTACATTCACTCGCCGTCCGAGATGGTCGATTATACCGATGTCCAAAACAGCGTACGCTTGCTGGTTGAACTGCTCAGCCATCCCATTGAACTAAAATGAATTCAGCACGTTCGGAGACCTGCGGGGAGAACCGCATTCCGCAGGTCTCTTTTTTGAAAAAGACGGCAGCCGGCCTGCTGCTGGCCACCCTCCTGAGCGCAGTGCTCCTGAGCGGTTGTCAAATCGTGCAATCCATCCTGCCGCCCACCGCCACCCAGCCCTCCAACCTGCCCACGCCCGTAATCCCGCCGCCCCCCGCCGAAACCTCGGCCACGAGTACGCCGGCCGGCCCGGCTGAATCGCGCACCCTGACGGTGTGGCTGCCGCCGCAGTTCGATCCCAACAGCGACACCCCCGCCGGAAATCTATTGCGCGCCCGTCTGACCTCCTTCGCTGATGAAAATAATGTAACGCTCAACATTCGCATCAAATCGGAAAGCGGAGCGGCCGGACTGCTGGAAACGCTGGAAATCACCAGCGTGGCCGCCCCGAGCGCGTTGCCGGCGCTCATTGCGCTGCCGCGCGTCGATATGGAAACCGCTGCACTCAAGGGGCTCGTCTACCCTTTGACCGGCCTGAGCACCGAACTCGTGAAGGACGACTGGTATCACTATGCCGCCGCGATGTCCTCGGTGCAGGGGACGGCGTTCTGCCTGCCGTTTGCCGGCGATGCCCTCATGCTGCTGTACCGCCCCAGCCGGCTGCCGGTTCCGGCCAAGGATTGGCAGGGCATTTTAAACACCAACCAGCCGCTCATTATTCCGGCCGGCGATTCGCAGGCCCTGCTGACGCTCGAACTCTATACAGCCGCCGGGGGCGCGCTGCAGGATGACGAAGGCCGCCCCACACTGGATGAAATCCCATTGGCCAGCGTGCTGCAACTTTACCAGCGCGGCGCGCAGCTCAGCACCTTCCCCTTCTGGATGACCCAGTTTACCAATGATGCGCTGGCCTGGCAGGCCTATCGCGAGCAGCGCGCCAACTGGATCGTCACCTGGGCTTCGAATTACCTGTCCGAACTGCCCGCCGATACGGCCATCGTCCCACTGCCTTCCTTCACCGGCCCGGTGAGTTCAGGCGATGGCTGGGTGTGGTGCCTGACCGATCCGCAAGCCGACCGCCGCGCGATCAGCCTGCAACTGGCCGACTACCTGGTGGACAGCCAGTTTCTGGCAAGTTGGACCGCGGCGGCAGGCTACCTGCCCACCCGGCCCACTTCGCTGGCCGCCTGGCCCAACTCCAGCCTGAGCGCATCCCTGCAACAAATGCTCGTCGACGTGCAACTGCGTCCGGAGAATGAGATCGTGGATAATCTGGGCCCGGTGCTGCAGGAAGCCGTTTTGCAGGTTTTGCAAAGGCAAATCGATTCGGCAGCCGCCGCGAAACAGGCCGTCGAGAAAATTAAAGTCCCCAAAGGTCCATGAAGAATATTCCCATGCTTTCAAAGATACGTCATACTCTATCCAGGCTCGACCTGTGCACGACGCTGATTCTGGTGGTGGTGGTGCTCTTCATCCTGGTCATGCTGGCCGGGAACCTGCCGCCCGCGCCCGTCAGCGCGCAATCCACGCCCTTTACCCCGACTCCGGAAAGCCAGACGGCCGTCGTGAACGGGCATCAGGCGACTCCCATCCCGGCTGAATACCTGGCCAACAACACCCAGACGAACGGCATTGTTTTCGGCACCGTTCTCCTGGTCATGATCGTCGTCATCGGCACGCTGAGCATCATGTGGCGCAATGCCAGCTCGAAGCAAAAGAAATAGCGCACGACCCACTCCAAACAGCCTGAAATCCCCTTTTTCCAAAAAAGCCATCCCGAAATAGCCTGCCGTGCCTGCCACGGCCATTTTTGTTTTCAGGCCGGCGAGGTTGTGCCGCGCAACTTAACACCGCAATCCGCGTATACTGATTAATATTCGTTTAATCTTGGTTCGGTGAATTTGACAGGAGAAAGTCATGAACGCAAGTTCGATAAAAGGATTCCGGTGGCTGCTGGTGTTCATTCTGGTGCTGGGGCTTGCCCTGGCTGCAACCCGGCCGGTTCAGGCGGCCGACTTCGACAACGACGGCCGCATCGAAGCCGGTGAAGTCATCGACGACGATGTGTTTCTCGCGGGTGACCAGGTGGTGGTCGATGGCACCGTCAACGGTCTGGTAATCGCCGCCGGCCAATCCGTGCTGATCCACGGCGTGATCAATGGTGATTTGATTGCGACCGGGCAGACGGTCTTCATCGGTGAAGACGCTCAAATCAGCGGTAATGTCTTCAGCGGCTCCCAATTGATCGATCTGCGCGGAAAAGTGGATGGCTCATTACTGGGCGGCGCGATGGAACTTCGCCTGGCGGATGGGGCCGAAATCGGGCGCAACGTCTTCTTCGGCGGGTACAGCTCCTCGGCGGCGGCCGGCTCATCCATTCAACGCGATGCCTACCTGGCCGTCTACCAGACCCAGCTCAACGGCAAGGTCGGCCGGGACGCCGTTGTGGAAGCCGCGGTCGTGGAAATCGGCGGCGATATCGGCCGCAATGCCAGCCTGACAATCGGCGAAACCGAAGGCGGGTATATGAGCCGCGCGCCCATCGTCTTCGGGTACGAGGTGCCTACCGCGCTCACCCCGGGGCTGCGCATCGCCCGGGACGCCAATATCGGCGGCCAATTGACCTACACCAGTCAGGCCGATTACTCCGCGCAGATCCAGTCAGAGCCCTCCGGCGGCGTGGTCTATCAAACGCCCGTCCCCACTGAAAACGGCCGCGACCGCATTTTCAAGACCACGCACCGCTCGGGCATCGCCGGGCGCACGATCAACGCAGTGCGCGACCTGATCACCCTGCTCATCCTCGGCGCGCTGGCGCTCTGGCTCATCCCCGGCCTGCTCAAGAGAGTCGTTGCCCAGGCGGCGGCGAAACCCTTGCCGTCCGCAGGTGTGGGTTTTCTGGCCATCCTGGCAACTTACGCCGGGGGTCTGCTGGCCGCCGCGCTTCTGTTTGGCGTGGGCATCCTGTTCAGCCTGATTACCCTGGGCGGCTTGAGCAACCTGGTTTTCGGAGTCGGCTTCTCCGGCCTCGGCCTGATCCTGGCCGTCTTCACCTTCCTGGTCGTAACCGGCAGCAAGGTGGTGGCTGCCTACCTGGTCGGCGATCTCATCTTCGAACGCCTGGCGCCGCAGGCCCAGGGCCGCAAGGTCTGGGCACTGGTGGCCGGGGTGCTGATCTATGTAATCCTATCGGCGCTTCCCTTCGTGGGCTGGGTCTTCGTCTGGATCGCCACCTTCGTCGGCCTGGGCGCGATCTGGTTCGCCTGGCAAAATCGAAAGAATACCGAAGTCGTTGCGACGCCGGTCCTCTAAATCCATCTGAATTAAAGCCAACGCCCCGGTTTCGCCGGGGCGTTTGAGTTTTAATACGGTGGTTGGTACGACGTCAAATCAGGCTCATAAGGTTGAAAGCATCTCTTCTCTCATAAAGATCTTCTCTGCGCTCTCTGAGTCTCTCTGTGGTTATCCCCTTCTACATCTTCAACATCACCAGAGGCACCAGCATTTCCGACGGACTCAGGCCGCCGTGTCGACCCAGCAGCACATTTTCACGCTCCGGGAACCACCAATACGAGTTCCCCTGCGGGAACACCACCCAATCGCCCAGGCGATCGTAAGTGCGCGCATAAAAAGGCTCGCGCCCCAGCAGCCCGGATTGCAGCACCTGCTCGCCGGGATACAGCTCGAATTGTCCGGCCCACACCTGTTGAATATACTCGCGCACGGCCTGTTCGCGCCCACGGCGTACGAAAAGGTACGGCAGGCGGGCCTCGCCAGTGGGCTGGATGGCGAAATGGCGCACCAGCTCAGGGTGATTGCGCAGTTCGTTGTTGCCGATGTGTGGCGTATAGATCTGGCCGTGATCGGCCACCATCAAGAACAGGGTGTCGCCGCGCCGCTGGCGGGCCAACCGGTTCAGAAAGCGCTCCAGCAGGTGCGTGAATGCCGAAAACTCGAGCAACACGCGCTCGTCCTCCGGCCCGTAGCGGTGTGAGAGCTCGTCCAGGTCGCCGAAGTAAACATAGGTGTAGCTGCGCTCGTCCGCCAGACTGTCCTGCACCGATGCCAGCGTCACCCACAGATCGGTGAGCGTGCGATAGCCCAGCGTTTCCACATCCGGCAGCAGCATGGTCGAAAGCCCCGAGCGGGCGATGGAGTTGTGCTGAAACGAAAATACTTTAACGCCCTGCCTGGCCAGGTGCGTCCCCAGGGTGGGCACCGGCAAAAAGGTCTCCGGCAGAAAACCGGCCCGTTTCAAACCGCCGGTGTCGCCGTTGAAGGCCGTCGGCGAATGGAAGATCATGTTGCCCACCATGCCGAATTCCTTCAACCACAGGTCGAAACCGATGATGCCGTGTTCGGCCGGCGTGCAGCCCGTCCACAGGGAGGTCAGTGCGGCGGCAGTGGTGCTGGGCACCACGCTGGTGAGCGGAACGAGATCGCCAGCCTGAATCCAACCCGCCCAGGGATCGGTGTTCGAGAATCGCTTGAAAAGGTTGAGCCCCAATCCATCCATCACCAGCAGGATGACGTGCTGAAAGCGGTCCAATTCGGGCGCCTCCAGCCACTGCCGCGGCAGCGCCGGGCAGCCCAAGGGGTCGGCGCCCAACCAGCGGCAGATGCTGGCCGGCAGGTTGGCCAACGTGGTGGCCGAGTAATCCGGCAGCAGCGTTCCGGCGGCCGTTTCCAGCCCGGACAGGCGTTGGGCCTGCAGGCGAGGCAGCAGTTCAGCGACCCGATTGGGCATGAGCGAACCTCCCGTGGAGATGGATTGCATCAATCTTACTACATTCCCGTTGCGAACCTGCTATAATCAATGTATTAATGAGTCGGAGGAACGCCCTGGATGGCCACCCGTCGTGAAGTATTGACGTGGAATGACGTCGATAAATTAATCGATCATCTGATCCCGCAATTTGAAGTCGAATTCGACGCGATGCTCCTGATTACCCGGGGAGGGTTGATCCCGGGCGGCATTCTGGCCGAAACGCTCAAAATGGACAGTATTCTGACCGCTTCGGTGGATTTTCCGGCCGAGGGCGAATTCGACAAAGAACGCGAAAAGACACGCCTGACGATGGCCTGGCCTAAATTTCTGCAATTTCCCGACGACCGGCTGTTGGAAGGCAAACGCATCCTGGTGGTGGACGATGTGTGGGGCTCCGGCCGCACCATGACGGCGGTCAAGAATCGCATCAGCGGCGCCGCCGGTCTGGCCTACACCTGCGTGTTGCACTTCAATCCCTATCGCAGCCTGTTCGGCTCGCTGCGCCCGGATTACTTTGCCGCCATCACGGATGCCTTCATCGTCTATCCCTGGGAGATCTACCGCGGCCCTGAAGCCGTGCTGCTGAAGGATTTTTAAGCATTGCATCGTTCGTGAGGGGGGATGAAAAAGCAACGCTGCCGTACCTCTCCAATACTCTTCCTGATCCTTCTATCCCTGGCGGCCTGCGCCCGGGCGCAAACCCCTGCGCCGGCGGCGGCTGAAAAATCGCCCCCTCCATCCCTGGCGGACGGCGTGCAGGAAGTAAGCGGTGTGGTGCTGAGCGGCGGGGATACCACTCCGCCGGGGTTGATGAACGTGCCCCGCACGTTCGTTTACCAGGTGAAACTGGACAACGGCGTGGAAATCAACGTGGCGTATACTGCTTATCCGCCTTCTCCGGCCGGGGATGCCCGGCCCCAAATAAAATTAAACTTTTACAACGGCAATATCCAGGCGGGCGATTACCTGAGCGCGCGCGGTACTTACGATTCGGCGAGCAAAACCCTCACGGTCGCATCCGAGGGGGATACCATCGAAACCTTCGCTACCAAACCCTGAAAGAGGTATTCCATGAAAACCTGGCGCTTGATCCGACTTGGCGCGATCCTGGTTACCGTGTTGATCGCGGCTGCCTGGACCACAAAAGTTTCGGCGGCTCCGGCCGCACCCATCGACATCGTACTGACGCAGCCGGATGGCACGACTTTTACCAGTCGGCAGTGGGGTGACGAGTGGCAGAACGGCGTCGAGACTGTCGAGGGCTACACCGTTCTGCAGTCCGGCGACGGCTGGTGGGTCTACGCCGCGGCCGCCCCCGACGGCGCGCTGGCCCCGGCCCTGCAGGCGGATCAGGCTCCCCGGGTGGTGGGCAGCGACTCGCCCGAAGGCCTGCCCCTGCACCTGCGCCCCGTAGAGAAGACTGTACCGGAGGGGGTCAGCGGTACGCTTTCAACGAACAGCGGCTCGCAGCCAGTGCTGGTGCTGCTGGCCAGCTTCAGCGACCGCGCCGGCACGTACACCCCGGCCAGTTTTGCCAACCTGATTTTCGGCGCGAACAGCAGTGTGCGCGATTTCTACCAGGACGCATCCTTCAATCAGTTGAATTTCACGCCCGCCGCAGAAAATAACGGCACGGCTAACGACGGCGTCATTGGCTGGTTGAATTTGGGTTACGCCCATCCCAATACCGGCGATTTGACTTCTACGGCCAACCAATTGATCGTCAAGAATGCCCTGATTGCAGCCGATCAATATATAGATTACTCGCTCTATGATACCAATCACGATAACTATATTTCAAACAATGAACTCCATATCATCGTCGTGGTTGCGGGTTACGAGGCTTCCTATGATTACAGCACTCCTGCTGTCTGGGCGCATCGTTGGAGCCTGAACGATGTAACTCCGCCAACCCGGGATGGCAAAGTATTGGGATCCTACCCCTATGGCGGATACGCTCAATTTGGCGAATTTCACGGCGACCACCAGGCCACCATCGGCGTCATGGCCCACGAACTCGGCCACGATCTGACCTGGCCGGACCTGTACGATATCGACAATTCCTCGGAAGGCGTGGGCAACTGGTCCATCATGGGCAGCGGTTCGTGGAATTATTTTTCGGGTTACGATGGCAATTCTCCGGCCATGCCGGACGCCTGGCTAAAATGGTACCAGGGTTGGATCACCCCCACGGATGTCCATGCGACCCAGGCCGGCGTCTCCATCGCGCAGGCTGAAACCAACCCCAGGGCCTACCGGCTGCTTTCCAATCCGAACGGGGTGGACTGGAACTTCGAAGTCACATCGGGCAGCGGCGAGTATTTCCTGGTGGAAAATCGCCAATTGACCGGCTACGATGCCGGACTGCCGGGCTGCGGCCTGCTCGTCTGGCACATCGACGAATCGGTCACTTCGGATAATTATGCCAACGCCAATGAGAATCGCCCGCTGGTAAAACTGATGGAAGCGGATGGACTGAACCAGTTGAAGAATCACACCAATCGCGGCGATGCGGGCGATCCATTCCCCGGCACCTCCAACAAGGTGACCTTCAATTATTCCTCCACCCCCAACAGCCGGCTCTACTCCGGCGCGGACAGCCTGACGGCAGTGACCGGTATCGGTTCCTGTTCGATGAACATGACCGCCACCCTGACCGATAACACCAATCCGGTGGTTGGCGACCAATATGTCTATCTGCCCCTGGTCCTCAAAGCCCAGGTGAATACGCTGCCGGTTGCAAATGCGCAGAGCGTGGCGACGGCCAAGAATATGGCCAGGCTGATTACCCTGACCGCGACGGATGCCAATGGAGATCCCCTGGCCTGGATCATCGTCAGCAATCCGGCGCACGGTTCGCTGAGCGGCACGGCGCCCAATCTGACCTACACACCCGCTCTGAATTACACGGGCAGCGACAGCTTTACTTTCAAGGTCAATGACAGCAAGGGTGATTCGAATGTCGCCGCCGTCTCCATCAGCGTGTTGACCAGCCCCATTCGCAACGGCACCTTCGAGGCCGGGCGGGATGGAAACTGGACGGAGAGTTCCATCAGCGGCGCTTATTATTTGATCACCCAGACTTTTCCGCAAACGGTGAACCCACATAGCGGGTCGTGGGCAGTCTGGTTGGGGGGCGCCCTGAATGAGGATACCTCCATCACCCAGGCCAATATCTCTCTCTCCGGCGTGCGTTACCTGCACTATTGGTATTGGATTGCCTCGGCAGATATCTGCGGTTATGATGACGCCAAAATATATGTAAACGGATCTCAATTGTCTTCGTATAATTTGTGCCAGACCAACAATACATCCGGATGGGTGCAGGGTATGCTGGATCTGAACAGTTATGTGGGCCAAACGATCTCACTAAAGTTCGAAGTGACGACGGATTCATCGGACAACAGCAACTTCTTCCTGGATGATGTCTCGATCACATCCTCGGCGTCCCTGAGCGAACCGCTGACCTCACCCCGGCAGCCCTCCGGTGCCGCGGCCCTCTCGAAGGCCGACGTTTACTGATCCGGCCCGCGCTATGAACCCGTTTCAAAAAAAGTGCTGGTCATCCGACCAGCGCTTTGAGGTATTTCTCGGTCATGGTATCCAGGCCGAACAGGGCTTCGGCCCGCGCGCGCGCGGCCGGACGGTAGTGTTCCTGATCGCGCAGCACATCGATGGCGGCCTCGGCCAGCGGCTCGACCACCGGCGGTTCGAGGTTCCAGTAGTTGCTGCCATAGGGCGCCACCTGCCCGGCCCCGCCTTCCAACAGCTCCGGCAGTGATCCGGTGGCAAAGCTGACCACCGGCAGACCGCAGGCCAGGGCTTCGATGACCGAATTGGGACAGGCCGCGTTCAGATCGGCCGAGAACAGCAGGTGCGCCAAACGATCGAGCTGCGCCACCTGGTCGCGCCGGACCACGCCGGCCCAGTTGAGGCGCACGCCGGTCGGCAGGTGCAGTGATGCGCGCAGCCCGGAGGGCACTTCGCCCGCCACCATCAGCTCCACCGGCTGGGGCACCCGCCGCGCCAGCAGCGCGGCCAGCGCCAGCGCGTTTTCCAGCCCGGGTTCATTGCCGCCGCCCAGGTGAGCCTCCACCAGCAGCAGCCGGACGAAATCCCGGGGCGGCTTTTCCGGCCCGTCCGGCGTAAACAGGTTCAAATCCACGCCGTTGTAGATCACTTCGTGGCTGGCGCGGGTGGCGCCGCGCACCGTCTGCCACCAATCGCGCGCGAAATGGCTTTGATAGACCACGTGGTCGGCGATGCGTTCGCGAATCAGGGCCAGCAGGCGGTTGTTCCATTCGGATTTAAGAAAGTGCTTCACGCCCGTGTAGCGTTTGCGGTGAATCCAGTTCATGCCGTTCAGGCGCTGGACGATGCGCACGCCGTTGTGTTTGGCCGCCAGCAGGTCGGTGATGCGGCTGGTGCCGCCGATCATCAACACCGCGTCCAGGGTCGGGTCGCGCGGATCGTCCGCCAGGCTCACGCCGCGGGCGGTCAGCCCGGCCGTCAGGCGCGCCCGAAACGAAACCGGCCCGCCCACGCCCTGCAATTGCGGCAAAATGCAAATCCGTACGGGTTGCGTCGAGGCTGCGCTCATCTTGCCAGGTCCTGCCTGCGGCTCAGAATGATGGAAGTGAGGAAGATGCCGATCAACAGGGTGTTGATCCCCACCAGGTAAACCGGAATAATTTCGAGGGAAATTCGCCGCGCCAGTACGCCCGCCAGGGAGGAAAGCAGCGCCGCGCCCAAACCGGACGCCGAAATCTGCATCCCGATGGTATTGGCGGCGTGTTTCAGGCCCACGCGGTCGCTGGTCAACGACACCAAAGCTGGGAAGACCGGCGCGATGGCAAAACCGATCGTCGCCACGCCCACCAATCCGACCGTGTTGCTGGGGTTCCACCACAGCAGCAGGCCGCCAATCAGCGCCAGCAGCAGGCTGCCGGCCACCAGTTTGCGCCCGCCGATGCGCCGGGTGTACAGCCCGGCCAGCATGCGGCCCAGGGTGAACGTCGCCCAGTAGCTGCCGGTCCATAGGCCGGCGGTCTGGGGCGCGATGCCGCGCGATTCGGTCAACAGGGTGTAGGCCCAATTGCCCAGGATGACTTCCATACCGGTATAGAGGAAGAAGAGCAGAATGCTCAACCAGACGCGCGGTTCACGCAGCGTTTCGCTCAGTGGGGTATGATAATCGGCCAGGTTGCGTTCTGCTTCTTTGCCGGCTGACTGGCCGTTGCGCCACATGGCTGCCGTGAGGATGAAGCAGACTGCCAGCAGCAGTTGGGCCGAGCCCACTTCGAGGTAGCCGGTTCGCCAGGCGCCGGTGTTTTTCAATCCCAGGGTCATGATGATTGGCCCGAGGGTGATGCCGACGCCGAAGCTGGCATGCAGCCACTGCATCAGTCCTTCGGCAAAGTGCGCCGCGACGTAGGTATTGATGGCGGCATCGATCGCGCCGCCGCCCATCCCGGCGAACAAGGCCAGCCCGACCATGACCCACCAGACCGGCGCCAGGGTGTACCCCAGCAGCGATCCGGCCGTCAGGGCGCAGCTCGCCGCCAGCAGCCCGCCAACCCCCAGGCGCGACATGATTTTTCCGCTGAAAAAGCTGGAGAGCGTGTAACCGATGGTGCCTGCAATCAATAAATAGCCGAGCGAATCGAGCGGCTGACTGAATTGATGGCGAACCGAGGGCCAGGCCACGCCCATCAGTCCATCCGGCAGACCCAGCGAGATGAAAGCGATGAACGCCAGCAGCACCAGCCCCACCCGGGACTGATTCTTGCGAACGTTCACTGCCTGCGCTTCATTTTCCAAACGCCAACCTCATTCCTTGTAATCCAAAATCGCTTTGACGATGTAATCGGCCGCGTGACCGTCGCCAAAGGGATTGGCCGCCCTGGCCATCGCATCGTACGCGACCGGATCTTCCAGCAGGCGGGCCGCCTCACCCAGGATGCGGTCCGGATCTGTGCCCACCAACTTCAGCACGCCCGCCGTGACGCCTTCGGGGCGTTCGGTGACCTCACGCATCACCAGCGCGGGTTTGCCCAGGCCGGTGGCCTCCTCCTGAATGCCGCCCGAATCGGTCAGCACCAGGGTGGCCTTGCTCATCAGATGCACCATCGGCAGGTAATCCAGCGGTTTGAGCAGGGTGATATTGGGTACATGGTCCAGCCGGCGGTGCACAGGTTCCTGCACGTTGGGATTGAGATGCACGGGATAGACCAGTTCCAGGCGCTCGGGATAGCGTTCGGCCAGCGACTGCAGCGCGCTGCAAATATCTTCCAGCGGTTTGCCAAAATTCTCGCGCCGGTGGGCGGTGATCAGCACCAGTTCCTTGCCGCCCGCGCGGATATTCAGCCGGTCGAGTAGTTCCTGCGCCTCGGCCGGCGCCGGCCGTTTGACGATCTCATTGAGCGCGTCGATGGCCGGGTTGCCGGTCACGGCGATGCGCCAATCCGGGATGCCTTCCTTTAACAGGTTCTGGCGGCTGTGCTCGGTGGGCGCGAAGTGCAAATCAGCAATCACCCCGGCGATCTTGCGGTCGATCTCCTCCGGGAAGGGCTGCCACTTGTCGCCCGTGCGCAGGCCGGCTTCCACGTGCCCGACCCGGATGCGGTTGTAATAGCACAGCAGCGCGGCGGCCATCACGGTGGTCGTGTCGCCCTGCACCAGCACCCAGTCCGGTTTCTCATCCCGCAGCACGGGATCCAGGTGGGTGAGGATGTTGGCGGTCAATTCGGCCAGGCTTTGATTGGGGCGCATCAGGTTCAAATCCACATCCGGCCGGATGCCGAACAGGTTCAACACCTGATCGAGCATCTCGCGGTGCTGGGCAGTGACGCACACCCGGCTTTCGATTCCCGGAGTGCGTTCCAGCGCAGCCACCACCGGGGCCATTTTGACGGCTTCCGGGCGGGTGCCGAAGATGGAAAGAACGCGTAAAGGCGGCATAACCTTTTCCTTTATCAACAAAAACAAACCATCGCGCAGGGGGTCGCCTCGCTGCGCGCTTGTGAATCAAAGCTTATTTACGCACGCCGATCTTGAAGACGCGGAAGCCCAGACCCTGCCAGGCCGCAGCCGGCCAGCCGTTCACCGTGTCGACCACGACGCGGGCCGGGGTCATTTGCGCCACGGTTTCGGGCTGCAGGTCGCGCAGTTGGGTGTGCCCCACCAGCAGCAGCAGCGCATCCGCTTCGGCGATGGCTTCAGCCAGGGTCGGGACGATGTGCAGGCCTTCGATCTGGGCATCCGTCTTGAACGGTTCGTACGCCGTCACGTTCGCGCCGGCATCCTGCAGCAGGCGCGCCACTTCGACGGCCGGGCTTTCGCGCAAGTCATCCACATCCGGCTTATAGGAAAGCCCCAGCGCGGCCACGCGCCGTCCTTCCAAATTGCCGCCCAGGGCGCGCCGGACCAGGTCGACCACGTACTTCGGCTGGCCGTCGTTCACTTTGCGCGCGGTGGCAATCAAAGGTGTCAGGTCAGGCGCGGCTTCCACCAGGAACCACGGATCCACGCTGATGCAGTGCCCGCCCACGCCTGGGCCGGGATTGAGGATGCGCACCCGCGGGTGGCGGTTGGCGATGCTGATTGCCTCCCACACGTCCACGCCAAAGCGGTCCGCCAGGCGTGAGAATTCGTTGGCGATGGCAATGTTGACGTCCCGGTAGGTGTTTTCCATCAGCTTGACCATCTCGGCGGTGGTGGCGTCGGTCAGGACGATCTCGCCCTTGACGAAGATCCCATACAGGTCGCGCCCGGCTTCAGAGGAAGCCCGGTCCACGCCGCCGATCACGCGCGCGTTTTCGATCAGCTCGCGCAGGATCTGTCCGGGCAGCACACGCTCTGGCGAATAGGCCAGGTGAAAATCGACGCCGGCCTTCAGTCCGGACCTTTCCAAAATGGGGGCCACGATGTTGGTCGTGGTGAGCGGCGGCGAGGTGGATTCAAGAACCACCAGGTTGCCGCGCCGCAGCACCGGAAGGATCGACTCGGTGGCCGAGCGGACGAAATCCAGGTCGGCGCGTTTGTCGTCAAAGAAAGGCGTCGGGACGGCGATGACGAAGGCGTCCGCCTCCTCGGGTTTGTCCGAAATGGTCAGGTGCCCCGAACCCAGCGCCGCCTGAACCAGCGTGCGCAGCCCGGGCTCGACGATGTGCAGGTGGCCGTTTTTCAACCCGGCGACGATCTGGGGATTGACGTCCACCCCGATCACCTGCACGCCCGACGTGGCAAAGGTACTGGCTGTGGGCAGGCCGATATAGCCCAGCCCGATAACGCAAATTTTATTGAATTTCACAAGAGCTCCTTGCGACTTTATTTCCACTCCCGACCGAAACCGGAGCGAATGCAATTATCTCATACCTAGGAAGGGTTGCGAAGGGGTTTTTCACCCTATGGGCGCCCGCACCCGCAGGGTGCCCGCACCCATAGGGTGCTTACCCCTGCTCGACCCAGGCGGCGCGCCAGGCCTGGGCCGGATAGGGCTCGGGCCAGAATTCACGCAGGTGGCAGATGCGCCCATTCCGGACCCGGAAGAACGAAATCGCCCGGGCTTTCTCTTCACCCCAGGTCGCCTCGACTTCGGTCACCACTTCATCCCCTCCGGCCACCACGCGCAGGACGCGAATGCGCCATCGGCCGGGGTAATGGGCATTGACAGCCACGAAATTCGCCCGTCCGCGGATGCGTTCGCCAGATTGCGGCCATTCGCACACGAAGTCATCGGCCAGCAGCGCTCCCGCGGCATCGAAATCCAGATGATCGAAAGCGTCCCACAGGGCCAGGACCGCTCTTACGCTTTCCTCCATTTTTCAGCCGCCTTCCCGTCAATTCGGACCGCCCATTAACTTTCCGAATCGATCTTTTTTTTCACTTTCGCAATTGTAGTTGAAAATCTTAATTTCCATAAAGATTTCGGGCACAAAGCCTGCAACGCATAATCGCCAACCGATCCGACTTGCCCCGAATTTATGCCCGTGATACACTTTTAACGTGCCCAAACAGATCCTGGTCGCATCCCCCCACCTCGCATTTGGAGAGCTACTTCGCCTCAGTCTGGAGGAAAGCGGCCAATACCGGGTGCGTTTGGTCCACAGTGGATCCGAGGCGCGCAGCAGCGCCGGCCGGGCAATCTTCGCGCTGCTGATTCTGGACGCCGACTTAACCGATTGCCCGTTTGCCGAACTGGCGCGGGATATCCACGAACAACAGCCGCAGGCGCGGCTGATTCTGATTCCACCCGACAACAATCCGCAGCACCCCTCCCTGCGGGGGCTGACCGCGGACGCCTACCTGACCAAGCCATTCTACCTGCCGGATTTACTGGAAACGGTCGAAAGGCTGATGGCCGCCCCGCTCGCTGCGCCTTCCGTTCCGCCCCCCGCCGCCGCCGAAAAACCACCGGTCGTTGATCCGGCGTCCGCCCCGGCGGAAGCATCTCAAGCCCCGATCGAACGGCCGGCCTGGCTCGACAATCCGGCCGCCGTGCAGCAGGCGCTGGACAACGCGGTCAGCGATCCACGCATTCACGCCGCCCTGATCCTCATCGACGGCCAGGTAAACGGCGGCAGCGGCGCGCTTTCGCCCGCCGCCCGTCAGGAAATTGCCGCCCTCCTGATGCGTTCCTGGGAACGCCATCAGAACAGCGATCAGGCGCGCTTCGTTCGCCTTGCCGAAGGCGGAGAACAGTTGATTTACGCCACCCGCCTGGCCGAAAAGGTGGCCCTGGCCCTGGCCTGCGAAGTAAACCTGCCCCTGACGCGCGCGCGTTCGAAAGCCACCTTATTGTCGCGCCAGTTAGCAGAAATTCCCGAGGCGCCGGACCAACCGCCCATCGAATCGCCCATCGAATCGCCCGTCCCGAACGCCGAAGCGGAGCCCGTCGCGGAAGACCTGGGGCTGGAAGCCAATGAGAGCGAAATCCCGGATCTGCGGCTGCTGGATTTGCTGGCCAACGCGCCATCTCCCGATCCGGAATCGCCGAAACCCGACGCCGCCCCTGCCACGATCGAAAACGGTTGGGTGCCGGAGACCGCCGCCGAGACCTCGCCGGTGCCGCTCTCACTCCCCTGGGAACAGATCATCCCCCAGGCCCCGGCCCGCCTGCCGGACGACCCGCCCTCGCCCTACGATGCGCCCACCATCGCCATTCGCCGCCGAGCGGCCGCCAGCGACGCGCCGACGGTTGCCATTCAACCCCAGGGCGCCCAATCCTCCAGGGGCGATGCCGCCACGGACCTGGAGGAAAGACCCACCGTCAAGGTCGAGCCGGTCGAACCGCCTCCGCCCATCCTGCCGCCATCCATGGCCCGGCCTGAAATCCCGACCGATAGCGATGAACCCCAGCCGTTTTTTGCCATGCCGCAGGGCAGCCTGCTCTCGGTCGAACCCGTCTCACCGACCCTCAGCCACCTCTCTTATTCCGCTCTCCTGCTGCCGCGTTTTCCACAGCATGTCCTGGTGGGAGACCTGGCGGAAGAGCTGGGCCTATGGGTGCCGCAGTTGTGCCTGGCCTTTGGCTGGCGCCTGGAAGGGATGGCCGTTCGCCCGGGTACGCTTCAATTCACCCTGCAGGTCGCCCCGACCGTCTCCCCTGGAAACGTGGTGCGCATTCTGCGTCAGCGCACCTCTCAACGCATCTTCGGCCGCTTCCCCGAGTTGAAGGAATTGAATCCTTCGGGCGACTTTTGGGCGCCCGGTTATCTCATCATCAGCGGATCGACGCCGCCGCTACCAAACCTGCTGCACGACTTTGTCGCTCAAACCCGCCGCCGGCAGGGTCTGCCGGCCAACTGAGCGCTTTTTACAGGAACTGCCATGCCCCCAGTTTTGTATCTCATCGATGGCCACGCTCTGGCCTACCGTACATATTTCGCCCTGGCCAGCGCCGGGGAACGCCTGCAAACCCATTCCGGTGAACCCACGGCCGGGATCTACGGCTTTGCCAGCGTACTGATGCGCATTCTGGAACAGGATCGCCCGGATTACCTGGCCGTGGCCTTCGATACCGGCAAGACCTTCCGTAATGACATGTACCCGGCCTACAAGGCCACCCGCGCCAAGATGCCGGATGATTTGCGCGCCCAGATCGATCACATTCGCCAGATTGTGGACGCCTTCAACCTGCCGCGCCTGGAAAAAGAAGGCGTCGAAGCCGACGATGTGCTCGGCAGCATCGCCAAGCAGGCCGTCGAGCACGGCCTGGGCGTCAAGATCATCACCGGCGACCGCGATCTGTTGCAACTGGTCAACGACCGCATCATCGTCAACCTGGCCGGCAACAAGCTCTCCGAGGCACGCGACTTCACCGCCGCCGACGTGGTCGAGACTCTGGGCGTCCGCCCCGAGCAGGTTATCGAGTACAAGGGCCTGGTCGGCGATAAATCCGACAACATCCCGGGCGTGCCGGGGGTGGGTGAAAAAACCGCCACCAGCCTGCTGGAACGCTACCCAACCCTCGAAGACATCTACGCTCACATCGATGAAATCAAGGGCGCCATGCGCGCCAAACTGGAGGCCGGGCGCGAGTCAGCCTTCCTCAGCCGCGACCTGGCCACCATCCGCACCAACGTGGCCATTTCGCTGGATCTGGAAAAGGCCCGCGCCAACGATCTCAACCTGCCGGCCGTCGAGGCCATCTTCCGCGAGCTGGAATTTCGCACGCTCATCGCGCGCCTGGCCAAACTGGCGCCCGGCTACCAACCGCCGGCCGCCTCGGCCGCCGGCGGGCAGCTTTCCCTGTTCGGCGTGCCCATCACCCAGGTCGGGCAGAGCGAGACCTTCGCCAACCACTATAGCGTGGTCAACACACCTGAAGCCCTGAAGGAACTCCAGCAGGCGCTGGCCGGCGCCGAATGCCTGGCGGTGGATACCGAAACCACCGGCGTCGACCCGCTGCGCGCTGAACTGGTGGGCATTTCGCTGGCCGTTGTCGAAGGGCAGGGTTATTACATTCCGGTTGGGCACCGCACCGGCGAACCGCAGTTGAAATTGGACGAGGTTCGGTCTGCCCTGCTGCCTGCTTTTACCGACCCCAAACTGCCCAAATACGGCCACAACGTCAAATACGATCTGTTGGCCCTCCGCCGGGCCGGATTGGATCTGGCGCCGATCCGTTTCGATACCATGATCGCCGGTTTCCTCATCGATCCGGCCTCGCGCAGCCTGGGACTGAAGGACATGTCGGAAGACTACCTCAACCTGACGATGACTCACATCGAAGAGCTGATCGGCAAGGGCAAGAACCAGATCACCATGGCCGAGGTGCCCATCGAGCGCGCCGCCGGTTACGCCGCTGCCGACGCCGAGATTACCCTGCGATTGGTGGGCCCACTGCGCAAAGGGATGGCCGAACGCCAGGCCGAAAAGGTCTTCGAAACGGTCGAAATGCCGCTCGTGCCCGTCCTGGCCATGATGGAACAGAACGGCATTGCCCTCGATCTGGACTTCCTCAAGCAAATGTCCACCGAATTGACCAACCGGCTGGTCGAGATCGAAAGTGAAATCTACCGCACGGTTGGCTATCACTTCAACCTCAATTCCACTCAGCAGCTTTCGGATGTGCTCTTCAAGGCGCTTGGCCTCCTGCCGCCCGACCCACGCAAGAAGACCGCCAGCGGCCATTTTTCCACTTCCGCCGACATCCTCGAAGAGTTGCGCGGCCAGCACCCGGCGGTCGACCTGATCCTGGAATACCGCGAACTGTCCAAGCTCAAATCCACTTATGTGGACGCCCTGCCGCTGCAAATCAATCCGGATACCGGCCGCGTACACACCTCTTTCAACCAGACCGGTTCGGTGACCGGCCGGCTGGCTTCCTCCGATCCCAATTTGCAGAACATCCCCACCCGCACCGAACTCGGCCGCCAGGTGCGCCGCGCCTTCATCGCCGCGCCGGGTTACCGCCTGCTCTCGGTGGATTATTCGCAAATCGAGCTGCGCATTGTGGCGGCCATGTCGGGTGACGAAGCCATGCGCCAAGCCTTCCTGGCCGGGCAGGATATTCACGCCGCCACCGCGGCCGCCATCCAGAACGTCCCGCTCGAACAGGTCACCAAGGACCAACGCCGCAACGCCAAGGCCATCAATTTCGGCCTGATCTACGGCATGAGTTCCTTCGGGCTCAGCCGCAGCACCGGACTGACCCTGGCGGAGGCTGAAAATTTCGTCAAGGCGTATTTCGCCCAGTTCCCCGGCGTGCGCCGCTACCTGGACGAGGTCCGCAAACAGGCCAGCCAGCGCGGCTACGTCGAAACGCTGCTCGGACGCCGGCGCTACTTCCCCAACCTGAAAAGCGGGGCCAACCCGAATATGCGCGCCCGGGAAGAACGCGAAGCCATCAACGCGCCCATTCAGGGTACCGCGGCCGATATCATGAAGCTGGCCATGATCGCCCTGCCGGGCGCTCTGCAGCAGGCCGGTTTGCACGCCCGCCTTCTCCTGCAGGTGCACGATGAACTGGTGCTTGAAGTACCTGAAAACGAACTGCAAGGGACGGCAGGCGTCGTGAAGGATATAATGGAAAATGCTTACCCATTATCCATCCCACTCGAAACTGAGGCTCGTTCGGGAATCAGTTGGGGTGAACTCCAGCCCTTTGCATAATCTTCCATCTACAAGCAGGTGACCATGAGCGGTAGCCAGGAATCCTATAAAAAAGCCATGAACCAGGGACATAACGCCGCCTGGGAACAAAATTGGGATGAAGCAGCCAGCTATTATCAACAGGCCCTCGAGATTCTCCCCGATGACGCGATGGCGCTCACCAGCCTGGCGCTGGCGTTTTTCCAACAGCGCCGCTTCGATGAATCGCTCCAGTTGTACCAGCGCGCGGCCAACCTGTACCCGAATGACCCGGGACCGCTGGATAAGATGGCGCGCATCTACGAGCTGCAGGGGCGCATCCCCGACGCCGTGCAGGCCTGGGTGACCGCCTCGAACCTGCATCTGAACATGCGCGACGCGGATAAAGCCATCGCCTACCTGCAACAGGCTATCGCCCTTCAACCCGAAAACGTCAATGCGCGCTCGCGCCTGGCCATGATCCTGGATAAACTTGGCCGCAAGAACGAGGCCATCACGGAATACCTTTCAGTGGCCAGCCTGATGCAAAGCAGCGGCGACAAGGGCAAGGTCAATCAGATCATCCAGTACCTGTACCAAACCCAGCCCGACAGCGCCGAGCTGCGCCATGCCTTATCGCTGTTCCGCAACGGCCAACCCCTTCCGCCACCGGCCAAAGCCCGGCGCAGCGGAACCGGACCCATCCTGGAGCAGCCGTTGCAGTTGGAAAAAGAAAAAACGCCTGTCCAGACGCCCGATCCGATCGCAGAAGCCCGCCAGGCCGCCATGGCCGAACTGGCTGCCCTTTTATTCAATCAGGCCAGCGATGACACGGCCGGGCAGAGCGCCCGCCGCGGCATCAGTTCCATCACCCGCGGCACCGGAGCCCTGTCGCTTGAGCAGGCTGAACAGACCCGCATCATCATGCACCTGGGGCAGGCGATCGATTCCCAGACTCAGGGACAGGATAAACAGGCCGCCGAAGAACTGGAACGCGCCACCGACATCGGCCTGCGCCACCCGGCCGCCTATTTCGATCTGGGCATGCTCACCGTTCAAACCAATCCGCAGGCTTCCCTGCGGTATCTGCAGGAATCCGTAAAACATCCTGACTATGCCCTGGCGTCTTATCTGTTGATGGCCCAGATTCAGCGCCAAACCAATGAGATGGGCGAGGCGGTCATGTGCGCCCTGCAGGCACTGCGCCTGGCGGATACGCATACCGTCAACACCGAAGAGGCGGATGAACTCAGCCAGCTTTACGAACCGGTCATCGAATCGCAGACCCAAAGCACAGATGAGAAGATTCTGGGCGGCATTTACGACATCGTCATGGAGCAGGTGCTGCGCCCCAACTGGCGCGAATACCTGCGCATGGCGCGCGCTCAAATGCCGCCCCAGCCCGAAGGCACGCCGCCCTTGCCGCTGGCCGAAATGCTGCTCGAATCACGCAGCAGCCAGGTGGTCGAAGCCCAGGCAGGCATTCGCCGGCTGGCCGCAAAGGACAAAACACGTTCAGCCATGGAAGTGGCTTTCAACGCCCTGGAAGCCGCCCCGACCTATCTGCCGCTGCACGTTCAGATGGCCGAATTGTTGATCCAGGAAGGCCGCGTGCAGGACGCCGTGGATAAATTCATGCTGGTGGCGACGCTGTACACTTTGCGCGGCGAGGCCGAACAGGCCATTCGCCTGCTCACCCGCGTGACGCAAATGGCGCCCATGGACCTTTCGGTGCGCCGGCGTTTGATCGACCTGCTCACCGCCCAGGGCAAAATCGACGCCGCCCTGCAGCAGTACGTCGATCTGGCGGGTGTCTATTACCGTCTGGCCGAACTGGATAAGGCGCGCCAGTCCTATCTGGATGCCCTGAAACTGGCCTCGCGTTCCAAGAATGGGCGCAGTTGGGCGACGCATATTCTGCCCAAGATGGCGGACATCGACATGCAGCGCCTGGACATGAAATCGGCCCTGCACTCCTACGAACAATTGCGCTCCACCGTTCCGGAAGAGTCCGAGCCGCGCGTGCTGCTGGTCAACCTGCTCTTCCGCATGGGGCAGGACGCCACTGCAATGACCGAACTCGATTCTTACCTGAAACTGGTCGAAAAAACCAACAAACCGGATCTGGCCATCCAGTTCCTCGAATCCGTCCTGCTCGAAAATCCGGACAAGCTGGAAGTGCGCAAGCGCGCCGCCGGCCTGCTGATGCATTCCGGTGAAATCGACCGCGCCATCGTCGAGATGGATCAGATTGCTGAAAGCCTGCTCCAGACCGGCAACCGCGTGGCGGCCATTGCCGTTTTGGAAGACATCCTGGCGCTCAATCCGGCCCATCCTGAGAAATACCAGGGCTTGCTCAAGCAGGCCCGCGGAGATTGAGCTTTATTCGCGTGGGGCGCGTTTCCCCAGCGTGGCCGCATAGACCGTAAACTGGTTTTCACCGTCCACGCCCAGGGCGGCGTTGAGCGCATCATCGTCGTATGCGCCGATGGCGCACACCCCGCTGTCGATGGCTTCTGCAGCCAGATACAGGTTCTGGCAGACGTGCCCGGCATCCAGGAATAAATAACGGTACCCGCGCTCGCCGTAACGCCAGTACATGCGCTCCAGCACGGCCACCCAGAAGAACGTGACCGCGCTGTTTCCAACGTGCTCCTGGTGCGCGCAGGCCTCTGTCAGGCGCACGTTGATATCCAGGCTGCCGTCCGCCAGCAGCAAGGCGTGCTGGGTGGCGATGTAGCGGTACAGTCCGGGCTCCAGGCCGTCCACCCGGTTGATCAGCACATAAGTCTCGAAGGCGTGCCGCGCGCCGGCCGAGGGCACGTTGCGCGCCGTCGACGGCCGGGTGGTAATCCGGCGCACGCCCTGCGTGACCCATAACAGGTAACTCAATTCTTCCAGGCTGAGCGGCTGCGGACTGTACTGACGGATGGTCTTGCGAACCTCCATGGCGCGGCGCAGATCCATCTCCGGCGTCGGCGCCTGGTCGTGCGCCGGCAGGCGAATCAATATGCCGTCCGATGGATAGCCCAGCTCGAGCGGCGGCTGCGGCAATCCCTGGCTTTGCCGGGAGGGTCCGGCATATTTCGGTTTCGTTTTTTCGATAAATTCCTGACCGATGGAAGCAGACATAAGGAACTCCTTGATTAGCGAAGGGAGTGATGAGTGATGAGTTATGAGGAAATGTCATTTACTTCCTCATCACTCATGACACATCACTCTAAACTCTTCCCCCATCCTCCCCATCCTCTTTATCCCTGTTTTCTTTTCATCCTCCGCCGGAGCGCCGCCAAAACGCTGTTCAGTTCCGGCACGCGCAGCGCCAGCATAACCGCCCCATAAATGGCGACGCCCGCCGCCGCCCCGCCCACCAGGCGGACCACTTCCGGCAGAGCAGCCGTCAGACTCAACCAGCCCCATACCGTCAGCCCCATGGCCAGCGAGCCCAGCCCGCCCAGCAGCAGCGCGCGCGGCACGGTGCTGCCGCCTAGGCCGTTCAAACGCCGCCGCAGCAGAATCACCAGCGTGCTCATCTCGAGAAACGTCGCCAGCGAATTGGCCAGGGCCAGGCCGCCGTGCGGCATCCAGCCCCAGGCGGAGAACAGACGCGAAAAGGCAAAACTGAAGGCCACGTTCAGGCTCATCGCCACCACACCCACGGTCACCGGAGTGCGCGTGTCGTGCAGGGCGTAGAAAGCGCGCACGATCACCTCCAGCACTGAGTGTCCCATCAGGCCGGCTGTATACCACAACAACGCCCAGGCGACCATCTCCGTCGAAAGGGCTGTGAAGGAGCCGCCCTCATACAACACCCGGATCAACGGCGTTCGCAACAGGATCAGTCCCACGGTCGCCGGCATGGCCAGCAGTAAAACGCCGCGCAGGCTGCTTGCCAGCGAAGTCCGCAGATCGTCCAGTTTACCCAATGCCACCTGGGTTGAAAAGGTCGGCATGGCGGCCACGGCCACCGATTGGGCAATGGCTACCTCCGGCATCATCATCCAGGTGAAGGCCAGGGTGATGGATGAAACGCTGCCGTCCGGCAGGCTGAGGGCGATGATGGTGTTGACGAAGAAATTCAACTGCACCACCGCCACGCCCAGGATGCGCGGCCCCATCAGCGAAATCACCTCGCGCACTTCGGCGACACCCCGCCCAAGGGTCAGCGTATAACCTCCGCCCAGTTTCAACAGGTTGGGCAGTTGAATCAGCAAATGCAGCAACGAACCCGCCAGCGCTCCCCAGGCCAGACGATTGATACCCAGTTCGCGCGGCAGCAACAGCACGCCCAGGATCTGGCCGATCGAATACATGGCCGGGGCAATGGCCGGCAGCCAGAAGCGTTGATTGGCGTTGAGAATGCCCATCACCAACCCGCTCAAGCCGAAGATCACCACCGTCGGCAGCATCACGCGCAGCAGCGCGACCGTCAGGGCTTCCTGGCCGATCGATTCACCCGGAGACAGCACGTACAATCCGTGACGCACCACCTGAGGCGCGAAGATCATCGCCAACGCGGCCACCAGCGTCAGGCCCAGCAGCAGCAGGTTGGCCACGGCCGATGCCAGTTTCCAGGCCCGTTCGCGCTGCTCCTTCGCCAGCAGCCCCGTAAAGGTGGGAATGAAAGCCGATCCCAGCGCGCCGCCCGCCATCAGGTTGTACAACAGTTCGGTGACCCGGTTGGCCGCGTTAAAGGAGTCCAGATCGGCACTGGTGCCAAACACGCGGTAAACCAGGATGCCGCGCAGCAGGCCAATGGCCTGGGTGATCAAAAATGCCGCCATCACCGTCCCCGCAGCGCGGGCAATCTGGCGAACGGCGGAACGCGAAGATATAGCGGATGAGTCCATATGCAGGGATTATACCTGCGATCCCTGCCAAAGCGTTTTAAGAGAAGAGGTCTCATTTCCGGGTTTGCGCGGTTATTCCGGCTGGACTATACTGAGGTATCCAAAGGCGCCCCAAGAATAGAACCCAACCCGGCGCGAGTTGCGGAGGAAATATGGAAGTCGAACACAGCGAAGATAACCTGGATGAAAAAGCCCCCACCGAGAACGTCGAAAACAATGAAAATCAGGCCGAAACGGTGCCGCCGGCTCCCGACACACTTCATACCCCTGAAAAACCGCATCGGTCGTGGTTTGCTTCGTTCCTACATTTTCTGTTCAGCACCGACACAGCCGCGGGGCGTTTTCTGCGCCCGCTGCTGCGCTGGTCAGCCTTTATCGTGGTTCTGTTCGCGGCCGGACTGCTGGTCATGTACTTCTGGCGGGTGCGGCCCACGGAACAGATCCTGGCCCAGACTGCCGCTCAACTGGTGACCGCACAGGATGAACTGACCGGCGCCCGTGACAAAGTCACCGCCAGCGACGCCGAGATGAGCGACATGCAAACCCGTCTTCAGGCTGCCGAGGAAACCGCTCAAACCGCCAGCCAGCACCTGCTGCTGACCACGCTGCGCAATGATGTGGCCAGCGCGCGGGTGGCGCTCCTGGCCGACAAGGACGTTGCCCAGGCGATTCTCGACGTCTCCGCCGCTGAGCTCGACCTGCAGGAACTCAAACCGGCGGTCGACAAGATCAATGCCACGCTGGGCGATGAATTGGTCCAGGACCTGGCGGCCATCAAGAAAGGCCTCAATTCCCGCCCGATCAGCCAGACCACACTGGCCAACCAGTTGTTCTCGTTCGATGTCAAGCTGCTTGGCCTGGAAGAATTGATGTTCCCGGAGGGGAACTAACCACAAGAAGAGATAGCCACAGAGGAAACGGAGTCCACGGAGAAGAACAGAAGAGAAGATAACCACAGAGTCCACAGAGACCTCAGAGAATTTGGAAGAGAGAAGCCGGATAATGATTCCAACTTCTCTCTTTTTATTTACATTCTTCTCCGTGGACTCCGTACCCTTACGGGCACAATGTCTCCGTGGTGAATTTTCTTCTACTATCTTTTCTTCTCTTTTCTTTCCTTTTTTTCTCTTCTCCGTGGACTCCGTGTCTCCGTGGTGAATTCTCTTCTCTTTATTTTTCTTACCCTTTTTTCTTCTTCTCCGTGAACTCTGTGTTTCTGTGGTGAATTCTCTTCTACTTAACCAGGTTCAATACGATCAACGGATCCACCCAGATGAAATCCCCGCTGACGCGCCAGTCGCAGTAGGCGGCCATCTCGGGTTCGGATGCACTTACGTCGTAATGCGCCAGGCTGCCCAGGCGGGCCCCGGCCGGCCCGACCCGCACCTCGAAATGCAAATGCGGCGCCAGCGCGTTGCCGCTCTGCCCCACCGTCCCCAGCGTCTGCCCGCAGTTCACTTCTTCCCCCACCTGAAGATCAGCCATCGAGCTCAGATGCGCGTAGAGAATATACACCGATCGCCGGGATGCATCATATTGCGGCGCGGGCGTGACCGTCGGGCAGGTCAGCGGATCGTTGGGTGAGCGCGGTGGCCAAACTGCCAGGTCGCCGAACTGAGCCTGCAAATCGGCCGGCAGCGTCTCGAGCGGCGTCTCGACGATCACCGCCGTGCCGTATGGGAAACGGTCCGTCTGGACCAGCGCGACCGTCCCGGGCAGCGCGACCTGCACCGTGCGTCCGGGCACGGCGATGCGGTTCGGATCGGCCGGGTCGAAATCGCTCAGATCCACGCCCTGATGCGGATTGTCCGAACCGGGCGCGGGCGGATCGAAGGGGTTGCTGATGCGCGCCAGCAGGTCGGCCTGATCGAAACCCTGCAGCGGAGAGCACACCTCGAGGGTCGGCGTCACGACCGCTGTCGCTTCTTCAGTCATAGTAATGACGTCAGTCGTTTCTGCGGGCATTTCTGTCGTAATAACGACGGAAGTCGTTTCTTCAGGTGCCGCGACCGTATTTTCTGTCGGCTCAGGCGTCGAAGCCACCGGCTGGCAGGCAGCCAGCCCCAACACCAGTACAATCAGCAAGCCGGAAAGATTTTTCAAAGTTTTTCCTTAACGAAATTTCTACCGCAATCATATCAGCACTCGACCTGCCGGCGCAATCTGAAAGCGGTCATTCCACATGCAAAAAAATCGCGCGCTCGAGATGAGCGCGCTGTTTTTCAAAGATGAGTCGAGACCTTAAGGAATGGATTCGGCCATGCGAATCAACGTTTCGGCCGATATTTGCCCGCCCAAACCCCTGAGGATGTAATTCTGCACGCCCGACTTCCAGTACAGGCTCAAGAAGTCCATATGATCCCACTGTTTGGCATTTGCATTCCAGGCGCCGCGCACCAGGGCAGCCGGCTCCCCATCGACCAGCACTTCCTCGATGCTTTCCGGGCTAACCAGCCAGTTGCTTTCCGACCCGGCCGGGTATTGTTCGATATTGAGCAGAATCGCGCCATTCTCTGGCGAACTCCAGGTGATCTCGACTCGCGTTACACCGTCACCCAATTGCAGCACGGAAACCGGATCCTGCAGTACAAAACCCGCCGGAACCCAGGATGGAAGATCGATCGCCATTCCAGGCGTCTCACGGGCCTCGGCCAGGCTCAGGCTTTCATTCGCGACGGTGGTCACCGGCTCATCGTCGCCGGGATAATCTCCGCTGGTGGTGAACATTTGACCGCCGATCGCACCCACCCAGGTCTGCACCTGGGCGCGCACGGCCGGAGAAAGGACCATCGCCAAGACCAGCGGCAGAATCACAACCAGCATAGCAAAACCGAAACGCCGGGATCGATTTGCGGACCGGCGGTGCGACGCTTGTTTCTGTAAAGCGGCGCGCTTGATCCGCGGCCACAGATCGACCGTGCTGCGCGGAGCCGTTTCCTCGGCGACTCCGGCCAACATCCAGTGCGGATGATGATCGTTCATCAAATTTTCTCCTTGTTGCCTTCCTGAGAGGCTAACAGCATTTTCAATCGGGCCCGCGCGGCGCTCAAATGCCAGCGCAGGGTTCCCGGCGCGCAGTTCAATTGGCCGGCGGAATCTTCGGTGCTCATGTTCAAAAAATAAACCATCACAACCGCCGCCCGCTGGGTTGGCGATAAGCGCCGGATAGCCTGCCGCATCCCGGCGATCCTTTCTTCCCGTACGAGCGCATCCTCGGATTCACGCGGTTGCGCGCTCAGTTGTTGCAGCACCATCTCATAATCCGCATCCCCATCCTCGGGGAGTGGTCTCTGGCGGTTTTGGCGGACGGCTGCCTTGATTGCATCGTTGGTCACCATGCGCATGAACCAGGGCCGGAACGGACGCGTTTCATCGAAACCCCGGATCTTCTCGAAGGCGCGCAAAAAAGCTGCCTGAACGATGTCCTCCGCGAGCGTCCGATCTCCCGTGATGAGGCCGGCCGCCTGAACGGCTTCGACCTGGTATTTTTCCACCAGGGTTTGCAATCCGGCGATATTTCCGGCTTTGAGCTGCGCAATGGCTAAGGCTTCATCCATGAACACTCCTTTACTTTTGGAATCGAGCGCTCTCACTATTAATATCGCTGAGGATCAAAATTGTTGGGGGTTGGTCTGGATTCATCGAATACGGGTATGAGTATCCCCTTTTGGGACAAAGACGCTTCATGGCCAATGCTCACGCCGTTCAGGGTGATGATTTTTTGGCAGGCCGCGAATGCGAATTGCGACCTTTCCATCATAGACTTTTATCGAGAAAAAAGGGCATCCATATTTTCACGGATCCCCATGGGTGTAGATATGGATAACCTCCATCCACCCGTCTGGAAAAAGCAGCGCCCCCCATCAAGAATGGGGGGCGTGTTATAATCTTGGTGCCGAAGGTGGGAATCGAACCCACATTCCTTGCGGAACACGATTTTGAGTCGTGCGCGTATGCCAATTCCGCCACTCCGGCCTGAGTTCCCTCAGTATATCCAATTCTTTGTGAAGGGTCAAGGCTTCTCATGCGTCTTGGAATTATTGGACTGCCCCAATCTGGAAAAACAACCCTGTTCAACGCCCTCACCCGCGGCACACAGCCGACCGGGGCCACGGGGCGGATCGAAGTACATACCGCCGTGGTCGACGTCCCCGACCCGCGCGTCGACCGGCTGACGGATATGTTCAAGCCGAAGAAGAAGATCTACACCAAGGTTACCTACAGCGACATCGCCGGCCTGGACGGATCGGCCAGCAAGAGCGGCATTTCGGGCGCGCTGCTCAACCAGCTCAGCCAGATGGACGGTTTCATCGAGGTGGTGCGCTGCTTCGAGGATGAGAACCTGCCGCATCCCAACGGCAGCATCAACCCGCTGCGCGATATTCAGGCCATGGACAGCGAATTCGTGCTCAACGACCTGATTTCGGTCGAGCGCAAGCTGGAACACCTGGCCGAGGAGCGCAAGAAGGGCGCCGGCCGCGACAAGGCCGTCATCGATCGCGAGATCGAGTTGTTCAAACGGCTGCAGGCCGCTTTGAATGAGGAGACCCCGCTGCGCGACGTGGAAATCAGCGCCGAGGAAGACAGGATGATGTCCGGTTTTGGTTTCCTCAGCCGCAAGCCACTGCTGATCGTACTCAACCTTTCGGAAGGGCAGAAGGCGCCTGAGATTACCTATGCGCACCAGCATACCCAGATCGTGGCCCTGCAGGGCAAGCTCGAAATGGATATCGCCCAGCTATCGCCGGACGAGGCGGAGATGTTCCTGCAGGAATACGGCATCGCAGAACCCAGCCTGAACAAAATGATCCGTCTGTCCTACGATCTGCTCGGCTTGCAGTCATTCTTCACCGCCGGCGAGGACGAATGTCGCGCCTGGACGGTGCGGCGCGGCGCGCTGGCGCCTGAAGCCGCCGGCGTCATCCACACCGACCTTCAAAAAGGGTTTATCCGCGCCGAAGTGGTGGCTTACGACGACCTGATGGAACTCGGCAGCATGGCCGCCGCCAAATCCCGCGGCAAGCTGCGCCTGGAAGGCAAGGAATACATCGTCAAAGACGGCGACATCCTCAACATCCGGTTTGCGCTTTAAGAGGATTCACCACGGAGACACGGAGAACACGGAGAAGAATCAGTAAAAAGAGAAGAGGAGACTGGAAAAATTTCCAGTCTCCTCTATTATTTATTGATACTCTGGAAAAACCTGAAGAATTTTTCTTTTCCTCTGCTGAATCGCTTCTCGTGAACTCCGTACCCTTACGGGCATAATGTCTCCGTGGTGAACCCCTCTTCTTCTTCTCTTCTCTATCAAGCTTTCCCTCTGTGATTTTTGCGTCTCTGTGGTTATTCCTCTTCCCGCACGATCAACACCCCGGCCTGGGTATACGTATTGTGCGTCTGCAGGATCACCTGCATCTCCGCCGGCGTACAGCCCAGCAGAATCTTGATCTCCGAATCGCGCTTGGTCAAATCCACGGTGCAGATCACACCAGTCGCTTTTTGCTCCGACAGGCTGCCGCGCCACACGTCGATTCCGCCGTTATCGCCCGAGGTGGTGTCCTCCAGATAGCCGTAATCCAGCGGGTAGATGAAATCCGGATAGCGCGGGTGCGCGGTATGGGCCGGACGGTCGATGACCACCTTTGCATTCGCCACCAGTTGGTCGATCGATTCCCAGAAACGCGTGGAATAGTTCATGAGGTTTCGTTCCTGTCGAAGGTGTATGATTGGGCCAAGAGATTTTATAATATCAGATAAGGATGCAAGTCGACAACAAATAATTGTGAAGCGTGAGCCGTGAAACGGGAAGCACAAGATGACCACTTTACCGTTCACACTTCACCCTTCACCCTTCACAACTTTCCCGAGGTATCCATGCCCGACGATTCCCTTGCCAAGTTAAGTCCCGATCAATTGAACACCCTGGAAGACGACCTGACCCTCTTTTTCACCACCCTTTCTCCCGCCGATCAGGACTTCTTTGCCGCCAACTTCAATGCCCATGACCTGCCGGCTGCGCTGAGCCGCAAGCGCGAGCTGCTGGAACGCAGTAAAAAAAGCCGCGAACGCGCCGCGCGCATCAAGGCTGAGACTGACGCCAAGGCCGCTGAGGTCGCCGCTCAAACCACGGACGACGATCTGCTCGCAGCCGCGGCCGCAGCGCTGGGCATCGGCCTCGGAGCCGCAGGCGCCGCCATCAGCGGCAACACCGCCTTCTATCGCGGCGTGCGCCCATCCGACCTGGTCGATCCACTGCGGGCTGAATTCAACTCTGCCCAGACCGTCGCGGCCGCCGGTGGCCCGCCAGAAGCGCTTACCGTCACCATTTTTCTGCTCGGGCAGTTCGACCGGGTCGCCGCCATGACCGTCAACCTGACCGTCAAAGACGACGGCACCGAGGTTAAGGTCAACGACCTCTCGACGCGCGGGGTGTTGGCCGTGGTGCGCGCCGGCGGCGCCAAGCTGTTGAACGTTGCCGGTCAGGGATTGCGACTGCTCAGCGGGCACCTCTCCCCGGGCGAAGCCATCGATGCCGCCGGACGAACGCTGGCCAGCAGCGCCGACCTGGCTGAAGCCGTGGCCAATCTGCAGCTCAAGGAACGCGCCTGGAAGGTCATTCGCCAGACAGCCGAAGCCATCGAGGCTGCCTACCAGGACCGGCTAAAGCAGGAACGCGAGGCGCAGGCGCAGCTCGAAGCCGCCTGGGATCGCTATTACAACTGTCCCACCTGTGGTGTGGCCTTCGGCGCCGGGGATGCCACCTGCCGCGTATGCGGCGCCGCCCGCCCCGACAAACCGCTTACACCGGATCCAAGACAGAAATAGCCACAGAGAGCACAGAGATCACAGAGGGAAAGAGCCAGAAGAAGAGAAAAATTGATAAAGAAATAACCGGTTTCTTCTTTTCTTCTTTTCTTCTTTTCTTCTTTTGTTTTTTTCTCTGTGGCCTCGGTGATCTCTGTGGCTCTTTCTTCAAATTTGACCATGACTCAACCCTATTCTCCCGCTCTTACCCTGGCGGAAAGAATCGCCGGGCTGTTTGCCGCCCTGCCGCAGGTGTAAGCCGTCGCGCTGGGCGGTTCGCCGGCCGGCGGCAGTTCCGATCCGACCTCCGACATCGACCCGTACGTCTACACCCGCGCGCCTATTCCAATGGAAGAACGGATCCACCGCCTGCTGCACGATCACCAACCCGCTCTGAGCTATATCATCTGCTTCTGGTACACACTGCTCCAATCACGCATCTACCCGACCCCGAAGGCTGGTTCGGGCGCCTGCAAGCCTTCGCCAATCAGGATTATCCCGAAGCCCTGCACCGGCACATCATCGAGCTCAATCACCCCGTGCTGGGCGGCGTCATCCCGGCCTATGCCCACCAGATCGAAAAAGCCGTGCACAGCGGCGACCGCATCCGCGCCAACCACCGCCTGGCTGCCCTGCTGGCCAGCTATTTTGACGTGCTCTTCGCCCTCAACCGCCGGCCGCATCCCGGCGAAAAACGCCTGGTCGAATATGCGCTGCGCCATGGCACGCTGCTCCCCACGGACTTCGAAACTGACCTTGACACGGTTCTGCTCGCCAGCGGCGCGGCCGGCCCGGCGTTGAACGCCGCGGTTGTGCGCCTGCTTGATCACCTGGATGCACTGCTGGGACAGCCGGAGTTCGCGGTGAGGCGTGAAGCCTGAGCGCTGACCAGAACAATCCCTTACGTAAGGGAGCAGCGCGGAATATGTACGACATCCATCCACCTGTGACAGGCTGCGCCCGTGCCCGCAACATTCCAGATTTTCTCAAGGTGTCGATCTCTGGCACCTGTGGCGTAAGGGCGGCAGCGGGAAATTTGAAAGTAAGCCCATCCATCACGGCCAGGCTGCGCCCGGGATTGTCCGATCGCCGCGGCAGAAGGTTCAGCCAGTTGACTTCCCACAATACGCCGCAGCGAACACTGCTGAACCCCTACGAGGATGTATGTCCCCGACATTCTTTTTTTTCGTCTGTAGCCAATCGTCCTCTTGTATTCGTAGAACACAATTGCTATAATTTATTTATTCCTTCCGCAAGGACTGTCCCCATGTCTCCAATCCTCGACCGCGCGCACGATTTCATCTTTAAAAACGCCCGGCTGCTCGATCGCCAGCTCTTCGCCTATCTCTTCAAAGGCGGCAGCAAGCAGGCCGTGATCCAGGCGTTGGCAGCCTACCAGAACCCGGACGGCGGCTTCGGCAACGCGCTCGAACCCGACAAGCGCGTCCCCGATTCGCAGCCCGTGGACTGCGAAATGGCCTTTCACATCCTGGAGATGATCGACGCCTTCGATCATCCGTGCATCCTGCAGGCCTGCGGCTTCCTGCAGCGCATCAGCACGCCCGAAGGCGGTGTGCCTACTGCCCTGCCATCGGTAATGAATTACCCGCATGCCGGCTGGTGGAACACGCCGCCCGATCCGCCGGCTTCGCTCAACCCGACGGCTGCGCTGGCCGGGATGCTGCTGCAACACAGCGTTCGCCATCCCTGGCTTGACCGCGCGATTCCCTTCTGCTGGCAGGCCATTGCCGCGAGCGAATCGACCGAATATCACGATCTGCTGCCGATGATCGCCTTCCTGCAGCACGCGCCCGATTCAGTCCGCGCTCAAGCCGAATTGCAGCGCATCCGCCGGCGCATCGAAGAGAATCAACTGGTCTGCCTGGATCCAAATGCCGCCGGATACGTGCATCCGCCGCTCGATTGGGCGCCCACGCCGCAGCACTGGGCGCGCAACCTGTTCACCGACGCCGATCTACAGGCCGACCTCGAACACCTGCTTTCAAAACAACAAGAAGACGGCGGCTGGCCGATTTCCTGGACACCGGTCAGCCTGGCCGTGGAGCTGGAATGGCGCGGCTGGAAGACTGTGCAGGCGCTGTATACGCTGAGGGCGTACGGAGTGGAAGTAAGTTAAGGGAAGAGTTCTGAGTTGACGAGTGATAAGGGAAGAAAATTAACACTTTTTCAGGACATCAACGCATTACTCATCACTCATCACTCATCACCCATTACTCATCACACTTCGATCTTCTCTCCCGTATGCTCGAAGCTGTATCCCTTGAGCGACCCCATGCCTTCGCGCGCTTTCTCACCCGTCAGCCAGCCCAGCAGGCTGTGCAGGGGTTCGCGCTGCGCTCGTTCGGCAAAGGTGACCAGGTCGTACGATTCGACCACCAGGAAATGAGACTCTAATTTAAACGCCAGCGCCGCCGATTCCAGGCCCAGTCCCACGTCAGCAGCGCCCTCGGCGATCGCGCGCGCCACCTCGGAGTGGGTCGGCTTCTCGTTCTCGTACCCGTCGATCCGGTCCGCGTGAATATTCTGCTGGGTCAGCATCGCATCCAACCAGACGCGCGTGCCCGAACCGGCCTGGCGGTTGACAAAGCGCACCCCCGGGCGGGTCAGGTCGGCCAGCGATCGGATGTCCTTCGGGTTGCCCGGCGGCAGGATCAGGCCGATGCGCCGCTCGGCCAGGCGCACGGCCAACATGTGCTTGCCGGGAAAGAATTTTCGGATGTAGGGGATATTATAGGTATCCGTCTCCGGGTCCCACAGGTGGCAACCGGCCAGATCCGCCCGCCCATCGGCCAACGCCATCAACCCGCCCAGGCTGCCGGTAAAGTTGAGCTGGATGACCGTATTGCCGGCAATCTCATGAACGTGATTGGCCAGCCAGGTCACCGCCATGTCGTGGCTTCCGTAGAAGTGCAACGTCTGCCCGGACGGGGTGGATGGGACCTGCGCCAGGGCGCGCCAGCGGTCCATCGCCAGATCGAGAGACTGCTGGATTTCGGGCAGTTCGTAGCCCGCGGTGAGGACTTCCAGCAGGAATTCCTCGGCGCGGTGCACCAGGGTGGCCCGGCGCAGGGGCCCCTGCGATTGCATCAGCGCCGGATCGATATTGCTGGCCACGTGTGTGCCCTTGCCGGCCCGGCTGATGACAAGCCCCTGGTGGGATAATTCCTGATAGGCCTTCTGCACCGTACCCGGCGTGCAATTCCACTGCCGGGTCAGCTCGCGGATGGAGGGCAGCCGGTCGCCCGGTTGCAGATGCCCCTCCAGAATTTCGATGCGAATCTGATCGGCAATTCTTTTGTAGAGAATATATTCTTCAGAGCTCATGTTCCTACCTTATACTGAGTATAAATCAGAAAATGGTGAGAAACAATCCGAAAACCGCTCATAAAAGGGTCACCGGTAAGCTCTATTGTACGGCTTTGGGAAACTGCGTTCGGTAACGGTGCTCAGGCGGTGAGCTTGGGTATATTCCAGGTCGGAGCGGGTGTTGTCTGCACTTCTTGTGTGAGCGTCCCCCAACCCGACCCGCGCGCCTGTCCTCCGATGCCGGTGTGCGGGGGTAAACATTCCCTTGAAGGAAGCCGGGGTTGCCAATTGAGAAGGAAAAAACAGGTTTGTGGTTCGGACTTTGGGGCGAAGCGATGTCACATGCCGATTCATCCGCTTCGCCCCTTCCTTCACCAGATCGTTATACGATCGCCTGACTGAACGCTCTTCCACGATCACTCGGCCCCGATTTTCGCAACAGGAAAAATCCGTACAGCATCAACGGCAGCATGATTGCAATCGTGACCAAAGCCGCCTCGGGAGAGGTTTCTTCGATTTTTCCAAAGGTCAGGCTGCCGACCGCGATATCCTGGAAATTTCCACACATATCGAACAAGGCATGGCAGAAGATTACCGGCCAGATCGATTTATTCCGCAGGAAGCAGGCTGCAAAGAAGATGCCGAAGAAGGTCCCATAGGCGATTTGGGGCAGGGTTGAAAGCAAGGTGCGCCGGCCCATGACCAAATTGATCAGGTGGGCGATCCCAAATATCGAACTGGATACCACCACGGCCAGGTAAGTGCCTCCCCGCGTTGTTCCCCATTTGCGCAGAAAGAGATTCAATATCAATCCTCGGAACAAAATCTCTTCGAAGAAACCGGTCGATAGGTAAAGAAGAAGGTATAGAACAATCCGGATGGGTTGGCTGGTATCGATGCTGAACGTGCCGTCGAATGGGGATGTGCCCCCATTGAGAACGCAGTAAACGAATATCGGCCAGATCACCCAAAGGCTTCTCCAATTGATCCGTCCGGTAAATCCCGCATCCTTCAGGATGCCCAACCGGCCGATCAGGATGACCAACAAAACGCTTACGGTTCCCTGCTCGATGATGCCAACCAGATAGGAGGCATTCTGGAAATCCAGATAAGGCGCTAGAAAATCCTGGAAGTTGATTTCCGTAAGGAACACTGAAGCCAATAAAAACACGATGGATGCCAAGATTGGATATTTGAATATGACTGATTTTACCTGGCTCATGCTATTAACTCTTTTCTCCTGGTATTTCGATTTCAGCAAAATGCAAAGCTTCGCCCTCCGGTATTCTTCCGGATGCCTGGGCAGGCGCCCAGCCAGACAGTCTCTCCAGACGCGATGATCCATCTGGCTGGCGCGATCAATTTTTGAGGTCTCAGCAATGAGCTGAGCTACTTACCGCCTGTTGAGCAATAATCCACTGGCGATATATTCCAGAACGATGGTGGACAGGAGGACGCAGAGGGGAATTGTCGTGGAGAGAATTTCCAGCGTACCCCCAATTTTCAGAACCCCCTGGCTGCTGAACGTTGGAAGGGTAAGGACGCCGGCAGCGGTCATCAGCGAGATCATCACTGCAATTATGGCGCCAAGAATGATCAGGCTCAGCAGGCAGGTAACCGTCGATGCAACGCCGCGCTTCAGGCGAAGGCTTTTCGTCACCAGAAAAGAGAACAGAACCGTGCAATCGATTGTCATGAAGAACAATAAAAGGCCTGGAATTCCCCTCAAATTATCCAAATTGAGCAGTTGGATCGAGCCGCCTGAATATTTTCCGATGAACAGGAATAATTGGAGCATGAAAAGACATGAAAGCCCATTGACGGCCAGAGAAACCACCAGCTTACCCAATAAGGTTTGCCAGGCAGATGCCGGCAAGGAAAGCTCGAGCAGGCTGCTATCCTTCTCCAGCCAACGGAAACAGTAGGTCATTGCGATCGCGATCCCGGCTTGAAACAAAACGATCCCCAATACAGCCGACAATAGGGCCATGGTTCCGTTGATGGATCCTTTGCTGTTTTCAGGCAAGACTGCCAGTAATAGACTCGCCGCCATACCAATGAACAGCCAAAGGTATTTTCGACCGAAATCAATCGAATTCCATTTGATCAATTTAAGCATTTTCGAACATCTCCAAATACAATTCCTCGATGGACATTCCGCGTTCTGCGCGGATTTTTTCAGCCGGATCGGCCAGGATCAATCGCCCCTCATTCAAGAAGTAGATGTCATCCAATACCGTCTCCACGTCTTTGACGAGGTGAGTCGAAAGAAGCACTGCGCTGTCCTCATGGATGCCTGACAGGATGGTCTTGAGAATTCTTTGCCGGGCAAGAGGGTCCATACCTCCGATGGGTTCATCCAACAGATAGAGGCGAGCATGGCGGGCAAATGTCAGCATGATGAGCGCGCATTCAATGGTGCCTTTGGATAACGTTTGAATCGGGTCGTTTTCGTTCAACCGCAGGAACCGGCACAATTCTTTTGCCCGCGAGATATCGAAATCGGCGAACATATCCTGATAGTAATGGATGGCATCCCGAACGCGCATCCATGTAAAGAGGTGGTTCTGATCGGGCATATAGGCAATGCCTTGCCTGGCATGGTAATCCAGCGGTTTTCCGAACCAGGTAATGCCGCCGGCGTCAGGAGAATAAATCTGCATGAGGGTTTTCATGAGGGTTGTTTTTCCCGCACCGTTGGGGCCCAACAACCCTACGACCCGGCCTGGCGCGATTTCAAAGCCGATATTGTCCAAAGCCAGTTTTTGGCCAAATCTCTTGCTGAGATGATGGGTAACAAGGATTGCATTCATTCTTTTAACGCCTCACTAATGATCTTGACAATGTCACTGTTGCTGTGACCAATGCTTTTCATTCCATTCTTGAACTCTTCCACGATCTGGCGGGTCATGGCTTTTTTCAAGGACGAGATGACCGCGTCGTCTTCTGTTACGAACCTGCCGATTCCGCGTTGTGTGACGAGGATGCCTTGCCGTTCCAATTCGGAACAAGCACGCTGCATGGTATTGAGATTGACCCCAAACTTATCCGCTAACGCCCGCACCGAATCGATTCTTTCTCCTCGATGGAGCGTCCCGGTCACGATATCCTTTTCGAGACTATCCATGATTTGCAGATAAATGGGTATGGCTGGATTAAATTTCATAATAGGTAACCTGTATTAGTGTATTATATATATAATACACTAATACAGAACCAACTGTCAAGGGTTGGAGGACGGAAATTTATGTCAAAAGGATGATGAGTTTATAACAATTCATGAATCAGACTTACATCGGGTATCATTTTATTTACATTTCAAATTACTTTATCTTGACTACGAAATTGCGTCCGGTAAAGGTGAGCGTATATTCCTTCGCGCGCCAGCAGGTCTTTGTGCGTGCCGCTCTCCACGATCCGGCCGCGATCCAGTACCAAAATCAAATCCGCTGCCAGGATGGTGCTCAGACGGTGGGCGATGACGATACTGGTGCGTTGGGCCATCACTTTGGCCAGCGCGTCTTGAATCAGAGCCTCCGATTCGCTGTCCAGGCTGCTGGTGGCCTCATCCAGCACCAAAATGCGCGGGTCCTTGAGAATCACCCGCGCCAGGGCGATGCGCTGCTTTTCGCCGCCGCTCAGGCGGTAACCGCGCTCGCCGACGATGGTATCGTACCCATCCGGCAGCGCCTGGATGAAGTTGTGAATGTTTGCCACCCGGCAGGCCGCTTCCAATTCCGCCTGGGTGGCGTCCAGTTTGGCATATTGCAGGTTGGTGCGGATGGTATCGTGGAACAGGTAGGTCTCCTGCGTGACCATACCGATCTGACTGGAAAGCGATTGCAGCGTCAAACGTCGCAGGTCGTACCCATCGATATAAATGGCGCCGGAGCTGGGGTCATACAGGCGTGGGATGAGGTAAGTGAGCGTGGTTTTTCCGGCGCCGCTGGGACCGACCAGCGCCACCAGGTGCCCGGCCCGGGCCTGAAAACTGATGTCCTCCAAGGCGATCCCGCGCGCCTGAGTTTTCGGGGCGGCTTCTTCGTCCTCGCCGCCGGCGGCTTCGCCGGAAAGCACCGCGCTGACGTTTTCGATGCTGCCGTAGCGGTGCACGTCGCTCAGTAAATTCTCGTCGCCGCTTTCGTAATGGAAGGATACATTCTTGAACTCGATCCCCTCGCGGACGTTCGTCAGCGGAACCGCATCCGGCTTTTCAGGCAGCTCGACCGGCAGATCGATCACCTCGAACACGCGTTCGAAGCTGACCATCGAAGTGGCGAACTCCACCGGCGCGTTCGAAAGTCCCTGCAGCGCGCCGTACAGACTGCCCAGGTAGGCCCCGAAAGCCACGATCGTGCCCACGGTGAAAGCGCCCTGAATGACGAAATAGCCGCCCAGGCCGTAAACCATGGCGGTGCCGACCGCGCTGATCAGGCCAATGATGGCAAAGAAGATCGATCCGCCGAAGGCGCGCTGAACGCCCAGTTCGCGCACCTGCGCGGCCCGCTGGCTGAAGCGATCGACCTCCACCTGCTGGCGCCCGAATAATTTGACCAGCAGCGCGCCGCCGATGTTGAGCGTCTCGCTCATCATGGCGTTCATGCGGGCGTTGGACTCCATCTGGGCGCGGGCCATGTCGCGCAGGCGGTTGCCCAGCATGCGCGCCGCGATCAAAAACAGCGGCAGGATGACCACGCTGATCAGCGTCAGGCGCCATTCCAACGTCAGCATCATGCCCAGCACGGCCGCTGCCTGCACGAACTGGGTGACGATGTTCACGATGGTGCTGCTGATGGCGTTCTGCGCGCCGACCACGTCATTGTTCAGCCGGCTCATCAGCTCACCGGTCTTGGTGTTGGTGAAAAAGCGCAGCGACATGCGCTGCAGGTTGGCGTACAGCGCCAGGCGCAGGTCGTAGATCACGCCCTCGCCCACGCGCGCGCTCAGGCGGCGCTGGACCACGTTGATGAAACCGTTCAGCGATGGGATGAGCAGCAGTCCCAGCGCCAGCCAGACCAGCCGCTGCGTGTTCCGGGCCGGGATGGTTTTATCGATCAGGTCGCGCAGGATGAGCGGCGTCAGCAGCGAGAGGCCGGTGCTGGTCAGAATCAGCACCAGCATGCCCAGGATCAACCCGCGGTACGGCCGCGCGTAGTGCAGCACGCGTTTGAGCAGCGGCCAGGTTATTTTGGGTTTCTCATCGGGCGAATTGGCCAGCCCGTGCAGACCAAGATGAAGGTGCATCACAATTCCTCGTCAAAATGATTACAGTGATTATCTCACCCTTTGGGGCAATGTCCCGGAGGTTAAAAAAGGTTGTCGCAAACAACGCCGAGAATTCAGAGAGGACACAGCCTGTTCAAGAGAAAAGAAGGAAGAAAATTTCCGCCTTCCTCATTTTCTCCACGTTCTCTGACGCCCAGTTTCTTTCTTCTCTCTTCAATCCAATCCCAGCCGGATATTCTGGCTGATCAGGAAGATCATTGACGGAAATTGTTCAAAATGCTATTCTTCATCATCATCCATCTGATCTCAGCGCTGGTATTTCCGGAGAAGCATGGTTTCAGATTGTTATGCCACTTTTTCGAAATCGATTGACTTCATTGAAGCGAATCTCAAAGAGCCCATCACGGTCACTGCCATCGCTGGTCAGGTGGCGAATTATTCCCTCTATCATTTCGTTCGTCTGTTTCGCATTCTAACGGGTGAAACGCCGGGCAGTTACCTGAAAAAACGCCGTCTGAGCGAAGCCGCGCGCGAGATTGTGGATTCAAACCGCTCGATTCTGGATGTCGCGGTGGCTTATCAATTTGGTTCGCACGAATCTTTCACCCGATCATTCAAGAAGCATTTTGGGGTGACACCGGGCGAGTTGCGCCGCCGGCTGATTTTCCTGCACCTGACATCGCGGGCGATGATCGTCCCGGTGCTGCTTGATCCAATCATCACCCAGACACCTCACCTGGACCACCAGTCCAATCTGCTATTGGCGGGGTTGGCTTATCATGGTGATAATGCTCATTTCGAACTGGTCGATTTGTGGCGAAGTTTGATGGAACAGCGGCATTTACTGCCAAACCAACGATCCCTTCGGGAAGCTTATGGTTTGTGGCGTTATCCGAATAATTTTCAGGTCGACCGCAATTTCGATTACCTGGCTGGCGTGGCAATGGAAAACCTGGCCGACCTGCCCCCGCGCTTTGCAAGCGCTGATCTAAAACCCTGTCTTTATGCACGCTTCGAGCATCCAGGATCGCTGGAACATATTCGCTCCACCTATATCTATATCTACGGCGAATGGCTCCCGCAATCACAGTACCGGTTGGCTGGAAATTATGACCTGGAATTTTATGATGAACGATTTACCGGGCCGGACCGTGAAGATTCGGTATTAAATATTCTTGTGCCGGTAACGACAAAATAATCGCGCAATTTTGATCAAGCGCCGGTAGGCGCTCCTGAGTACAATCCCTGCCAATCGAACTTGAGTCACAGGGGTAAGGAGGCCTTATGGTAAAGTACAGGATCGTAGATCGTCCAGCATTCGAAGTTGTGGGCTGGAAAACCTGGATCACCGGACCAGACAACCAACAATTCGGACGCTTCTGGGAAAAATGCCGGGAAGATGGGTTATTCAAGAAGTTTGCTGAACTGGGCCGGCAGAGGCCAGGGTTGCAGACGCGCGGAACGCCGCTCGGTATTTCGTGCGTGGACGAAGATCCCACGAAAAGGAATTTCTACTATATGATCGCCATCGAAAAACCGGCACAGGAAATTCCGACGGGGTTGGAAGTCCGCGGTGTGCCGGCGGCGCAGTGGGCGGTCTTCGAATGCCATGGCAAGGTACCCGAATCCATCGTCGAAGCCGAAATGTTCGCCTTTCAAGAGTGGCTGCCGGCTTCGGGATATATTCACGCCCACGCCCCTGAAATGGAGGTGTATTTTCCGGGAAACGACGGGCAGAGTGAAAATTCCTATTGTGAGTTTTGGCTGCCGGTCGAACCAGTCCAGGGCTGAAACCTGCACTCCGAATTCAACGCAAGCACACGGGTGCGGTTTCTGACCGCACCCATCAAAAACCCCAGCGTTTCTCCCTTTGCTCTTCGCTCATATCCAACCCCAGCGTCCCGCCGGGGTTGCAGATGTTGTGTGGGTCGAAGTGCTGCTTCAGCGCCCGGATCACATCCATGCACGGCGTACCAATCTGCTCCTCCAGCCACGGCCCGGTCTGCTTGCCGATGCCGTGGTGATGGCTGATGGCCGCCCCGGCGGTCTTCATCGCCTCCAGGATGCTGTACTGCAGCCTCAGATACTCGTCGATCTCGCTGATGCGCGCGATGAAAATGAAATACAGGTTGCCGCCCTGCGGGTAGGCGTGCGAAAGGTGCGTCATGCAGATGGTCTGCGGGCGGGCTTTGACGATGGCGCGCACCTGTTCGTGCACGGCCGGCATCTGCTCCCAGGTGACGGCGCACTCCAGGGTATCGATCAGGATGCCGAAGTCCATCAGGTCCTCGCGCAGGTAAGGATCGGTGAAGCGGCTCTTCTCCCATTTCCGGGTCACGCCGAAGGGGGTCAACGTGAAGGCGCCGTGCCGGCGAGCGATGGCGGCGATTCGGTTGTTCACCAGGCGGGAATAAGCGGCGTCGCCGTCGCAGGTGCCCAGCAAGATGCAGCGCTGCATGGGTTGATAACCCAACCCGCGCATCACGCGGTCGGCCGGCGTGCCGTGGATGTGGTACATGTGCATGGCCACATCGGTCTCTTCGGGATCGGACAAACGGAACACCGAGGGCAGCCCGAACTCGCCCTGCAGGATCTCGCGCCCGGCTGTCAGCGCCTCTTCCCAGTTACGGAACAGGTAACTGTAACGCCGCGTATTCTCGGGCTGGTACTTGCACACCCGCAGTGTGACCGCGGTCAGCACGCCGAAACAGCCCTCCGAGCCCATCAGGATCTGGTCGAAATCCGGACCGGTGGCGCTGCGCGGCTGCGGCGCGGTTTGCAGCACGCCGCGCGGGGTGACGTACTCCTGCGCAATCACCATATCCTCGATCTTGCCGTAATAGGTCGAGTTCTGGCCGGCGCCGCGCGTCACCACCCAGCCGCCCACACTGCTGTGCATGAACGACTGCGGAAAGTGCCCGCAGGTGTAGCGCTCGTGCGCGCCCAGGGTCTGCGGAGCCTGATTGAGAATTCGCTCCAGCTCCGGACCCCACATCCCGGCCTGCACCGTGATGGTCTGGTCGGTCTCGTTGAAGTGAATCACCCCGTTGAGATGCCGGCTCAGGTCGAGGCACACCCCGCCCCGCACGGCTTCCATGCCGCGCGTGACCGTCGACCCGCCGCCGTACACGTACAGCGGAATCCGCTGCTCGTCGCAGTACTTCATCGCGGCTTCCACATCGGCCCGGTTGCGCGGCGTGAGCACCGCCCCCGGCAGGTTCTCGACGATATGCTGGCGCAGGCGCAGCGCGTCGATCATGCCGGCGCCGTACGAGGCGCGCGTGCGCTCGTAGGCGCCGGTGATCACGTTCTCGGCGCCCAGCAGGTTTTCGAAGGCCTGCTGGTGGCGCTCTTCCAGTGCTGCGGGGACGGCAGCATCGAAATTTTCCATGCCGGTGTGTTGCGGCGCCGTGAAATCGGCGTCCGTCAGGCCGAATGTCTCCTTCAACACCTCCAGCATGCCGCGGTTGGGATGCTTGAATCCGTTTGGGTCACCCCATTTGAACAGCGAACGGTAGGAACGTGGCGGCGGAGCCTGTTCGATCCAATGCGGGGTAAAGTCGGATTTGCTCATACCATGGCCTCGATCGGGACCCGGGTCTCCTGCGGCAGCGAATAAGCGCGCTGGCACAGGTTGTGGTATGCAATTTGCTCGGCCTGCCAGCGGCCTTCATCCCAGCCCAATTCTTCGAGGCACAACTCGCGCACCCGCGGCAATAGTTCAGCACCACCATCTGGCAGCAGCAGTCCCAGCCGGGTGCGGCGCAGCAGCAAATCCTCCAGGTGCACCACCTGTTCGGAGCGGACTGCCCAGCGCAGTTCGGCCCACAGGGTGGGTGTGCCCGCAACGGGCGTCAGCTCGCCGGGTTGCGCGGCGCGCAACAAATCGGCGGAATGCACACCGAAACGTCCCAACAGGCGCAGCTTGGCATCCTCGTCCAGGCCGCCGCCCTGGACTTCCATGGCCAGGTCGAAAGCCGCCTGATCCATTTCGTCCAGCATACGTGCGCTGGCATCCGGCCGGGGTCGATCCGGAAGCTGTTTGCTCACGAAGCGCAGCGTATCCTGGGCCATGTGCCGGAACAGGGTCAACTTGCCGCCAGTGATGGTAATCAGGCCGTTCTCGTTCCACAAAACCTCGTCGCGCGACTCCCTGGAGGGGTTATCCCGGCCGGTGTCCAGCACCGAGCGGATTCCAGAGAAGGTCGAAACCGCGTCCTGCGGGGTCAGGCCGGGCGAATCAAAGATGAAATTCAGCCCTTCCATCAGATAGTCGACCTCATCCGGGCTGATGGCCGGATCGGTGGACATCGCATCGCGGTGGTCAACATCGGTGGTGCCGATCAGGGTCACGCCCTCCCAGGGCAGGGCGAACACCGGGCGATCGTCGCGCGGGTGAAGAAAGCTGACCACCTGGTCGATCGGCAGACACCGACGCGGAAAGACCAGATGGCTGCCGCGCAAACGCCGCAAGCGGGGTCCCTGGCCGGCCTCTTTTCGCAGTTCATCCGCCCATGCACCCGTGGCGTTGATCACCACCCCGGCGGTCACCTCGGCGCTGCGCTGGCCGAACAGGTCGTGCAATCCCACGCCGCACACGCGCCCGGCGCGGTCGCGCAGCAGGCTTTCAGCGCGGGTATAATTAAGCGCTTTGCCGCCGGCGTGGACGGCCTCATGCAGCACCCGCAGCACCAGGCGGGCGTCGTCGGTTTGGGCATCGTAGAAATGATAACCGCCTTGCAGGTTGTGCGAATTGAGCCCGCGGATCAAATCGCGCATCTCGCTGGTCGAGTGGTGGGTGTGCTGCCAGCGCAGGGCGATCGTATCGTAGATCGCCAGCCCCAACCCGAACATCCAGCCAGGTGTCCGGTCGCCGGTGTAGCTGGGCAGCAGGAATTCGATGGGCTCGATCAGCCCTTCCCCTTCACGCAGCAGGCGCTGGCGTTCGCGCACCGAATGCATCGTCAGCATCACCTGGCCCGTGCTCAGGTAGCGCAGACCGCCGTGGACCATCTTGGAAGAACGGCTGGAGGTGCCCGATCCGAAATCGGCCGCGTCGACCAGCAGCGTTTTCAGTCCCAGGCGGACCGATTCGCGCAGCAGACCGACCCCCACAATGCCGCCGCCGACGATAAGCACATCCCACGGCCCCGAAATCTCGTTCCAAATAACGTCGCGATCGTTTGCCGGGTTCATAAGGCCTCCTAAAGAGAAAAAAACCACAGTGACATGGAGTTCGCAGAAAAAGAGCGGATCAGAAATGCGCACCACGGAGACACGGAGTACACGGAAATGAGGAAATAATCAGAATAAGATAATTACAAAAAAGGCCGTTCCGTGCGATTCGATTCATTACTCACCCAGTTTTGATAAAGATGGTCATTCTCCAGGTTTCACGCTCATTTACGGTGAGCCCAGCATTCCCTCGATCCCACCTGTTTTCCTTTATTTTCTCCTCCTTAAATCTTCTCCGTGTCTCTGTGGTGATACCCTCTTAAGTTTTGATCTGCATCCAGCGCTCGCGGCTGGCCTGCATGATTTTGGCGACCAGCGCACTGGCAGAGTCGGCGTCGCCTTTTTGCGCGCAGGTGAGCAAATCCCGATAAAAAGAGCGCGACAACTCGCGGTTCTCGGACACGCCGAAGTACACCTCCCCCAGCGTCCGGTACAGATTTGAAAAGCTGTTGTAGATCAGCGTGAAGACCGGATTACCGCTCAACTGGGTCAGGTCGAGCTGGAGCTGCCAATCGGTCTCGGTGAAGGCAATCGCATCGTCGTCCAGGGCCAGGCAGGGCTGCAGGGCGGCAACCACCTGGCGCGGGTCTCGCTCAACGGCCAGGCGCGTATAGGCCGGGGCCAGCAGATAGCGCACCGCCAGCATGTTGGTGGCAAAATCAGCGGGCAGTTGCACGCTGTGCTGGGCGATGGCCGCCAGCACCACCAGGTTGCCCTCGCGCCAGTAATCACGCACACGGGTCAGGCGGCCGTGGTGAATCTCCAGCCAGCCATCCCGCGCCAGGCGCTGCAGCACCTCGCGCAGCGTCGGTCGGGTGACGCCCAGGCGGGCGGCCAGGTCGCGCTCGGCCGGCAGGTTGGAATTGACGGGGAAGGCGCCATCCAGGATGGCATCGATCAGGCGGCGTTCGCAGTATTGAGCCGGTTTCTCGGGTGCAGTCCAATCCATTTCGGGCATAGGCAGGCTTTCTGAATTGGTAAGAGGTCAGACCAGTAATATTAATTGTAGAGAAATGATCAGAAGATGTCAAGCATTGAGATTTACTTGATTGGTCCTTGCCAGCAAGTTCTACCAAAGCGCAGGCAAAGGAATAACCAAAGGATATGAAAGAAAATCCCCTGGGCTAGAACAAAATCCTCAAGGATGTAAAATACAAAAAAAGCCGAGATTATCGACTACTTTTTTTACTTTTTTTGGGTAATGCAGATACAACAAGAAACAAAATCGCTAAGGGACCAAAAATAGCGCCGTAAAGGCCAAAAACTTGCCTCATGATGTCAGGGAAAAGCACAAAAAGCACAACACCCATGAGGATCAATAAAGCGAGATTCCGAAGAAAACCCTTTAAGAAATCCATATTTACTCCTGAGAACAAAACTAATTTGGTTAACGATTTATCAACCAATCATTCTATAAACAAATATTTAAGTTTTACCCCTGATCGTGATTCGTCTCTTCAAAAAAGAGATGAGACGTAAATTACTTCTTATTTATACTCGCCCACATTGATAACAAACTCAAGGGCATTTCAACCCGCACAAATGCGATGGCCCAAGTCCCAGGTCACTTCTTGATCCTTTTAAAGCCTTTCACACCGCCAAGTGACTGACCGGCGGAGATTACACCCTTTCGTTGATATCCCCAATCTCGACATCGAAGCGCGCGCGATCGCCTCGAAACAAAGCCCGGGTGGAACCAATGACCCGGCCGGTATCAATAAACGAAACTGAATTAAATAACAGCAATGGCGCGCCTCTGGAAATTTTCAACAAATTTGCTTCCGTTTCACGCGCAGAAACCGCTTCGATGGTTCGCTTGCTGGAGGAAATGACAAAGCCGTATTCACGCTTAATTTCGTCCAACAGAGATTTCCCCGTTAAATCGATTTCAGCGATCTTCGGACAAAGGTCATAAGGAACATACGAACGCATAAAAACAAAAGGCTCGTCCTCGATGAAGCGTAAACGCTCCAATTCAATGACCTGATCCATGGGTTTGATTTCTAATTTCTTTGCAATCGATTCCGTCGCCAGAATCACATGATTCAGAATTACCCTGGTCGTGGGGTAATAACCCAGGCGGGTCATATTGTGGTATGTACCTGAAAGCTGTTGCAGCAAGTCGCCAGGGATTTTCTTTTCGGCGATCATGGTCAACTTTCCCCTGCGTTGAACGATCAGGCCTTCGATCTCCAATTGTTTCAATGCCTGGCGAACGACAGCTTTACTGACGCCATACTGATCGCACAATTCCGAATGGCTGGGCAAATGATCGCCGGCGCGAAAGATGTTCTGGCGGATCTGTTCTTCCAGAATCGTTTTGAGCTGGGTGTAGTAAGGGATGGAACTATCGAAATTTATGGCATCCGTAAACTCAATCATAGGCTCTCCATTGACAAAACATAAAATTATCTTATAATGTTATTATAATACGCTAATACGTATTTTCAAAACCTTTTTTCCCCAGTTTTCGGTTTTTCTTAATAATACCTTTATCGGTTATCCAATATTCACGGTAAGGGTCAAGCCATGGCTTGCAAGAAGTAGACCTTTTCCAAATCCACCCCATGCATTGAACCTGTGCGGGTTCTTATTATTGTTGCCACAAAACCCGCGAAAAGAAAGGAGTGCTTTTAGAGAGACACGAAAACGATGACTTCGCACATGCTTTACTGAGCTTAATTTTACTAAGAAATGGAAAATCTGGAGGCAGAAGAAAATGAAGAAACGTTTGACTATTGTATCGATGTTGGTCCTCTTTACGATGCTCCTCGCGGCCTGCGCGAGCGCCACCCCTACTCCGGCAGCATCCACGACCGCTCCCGAAGCGCAACCCACCACTGAAGCCACTACCGAAGCGACCAAGAAACCGATTACCATTGCGCTCGTCTACGGTATTCAGGGCGACGCCTTTTATATCACGATGGAAAAAGGCGCTCGCGAAAAGGCTGAAGAACTTGGCGTGACGTTGATCGCCGATGGACCCTCCAAGTGGGATCCCTCTGTCCAAACCCCGATTGTGGATGCCATGATCGCCAAAAAGGTCGATGGCTTGATCAATGTCCCAAATGATCCCCAGGCCATGATCGCTCCGCTCCAGCGCGCCTTCGACGCGGGCATCCCCGTTGTCACCACCGACCAATACATTGGCGACGGCAATTATACAGATGGCACGGTCACCTTCCCACTCTCGGTAATTGCGTCCGACAACTTCGAAGGCGGCAAGATCGCCTGCGAAGCGTTGATCAAATCTATCGGCGGCAAAGGCAAAATCTATATTCTCACTTCCACCGCAAATGTTCCCTCCGATATCGCACGCCGCGATGGTTGCATCGCCGCGATTGATGCGAACGAAGGCGTTTCACTGGCTGGCGTGGATTACACCGAAAGCAGCGCTCCTACCGCCACCACCCAGACCCAGGCCATGCTCCAGAAGGAACCCGATCTGGCCGCCATCTTCGGCGCGAACCTCTTCAGCGCCCAGGGCGCTGCCGCCGCTGTCAAGAGCGCCGGCCTGGCTGGCGTCATAAAAATCGCCAGCTTCGACGCCCCCGAACAGGCCATTGTTGATCTCCGCAACAATGTCATCGACATGGTCATTGCCCAGCAGCCTGCTTTGATTGGCGCCACGGCTGTGCAGTATATCTATGATGCACTTACGGGTAACACCGCAGACATCCAGAAGAAAGTGAACACCCCGTTCGTGATCATCACCCGTGATAACGTGGACACTCCTGAAGCTCAGGCAGCGATTTATAAATCCGAGTAAACCGTGGAGTTTGCAGAACCTTCCCGGGGATCAAACCCCGGGAAGGCCTGAGGATAAATACCGAGCATGAAAAATCAGTCCCTGTTTCATAAGACTAAAGGTCTTCTCGCTAAGAACTCCACAACCTCTGCGGATCAATCCGAAACCAACACTTTATCCCAGAAGCCTCAAATTCAGCACAAGACGCTTATTTTTATTGGAAAATACTGGGCCTGGGTGTTTCTTGTAATCCTGATTGGCGCATTCTCAACGGCCCAGGGCTTTTTCAGCCTGAACAACTTTCAGGCCATTCTGGCCAACAACTCCCTCCTTCTTGTCCTGGCGCTAGGACAGACCTTTGTAATCATTACCGGCGGTATCGACCTTTCCACAGGCTGGGTCATGGGTTTGGCAAGCGTAACCGCGTCATTGGTAATGCGCCAGTACCCATTGAATGCCAACCTTACCCTTGTAATCCTTTCTGGTTTTCTGACCTGTGTGGTTATCGGGTTGGCGGCCGGTTTTATTAATGGTGTTGTAATCTCCAGGCTTAAGGTTCCCCCCTTCATTGCCACGCTGGGGATGTATGGCATTGCACGCGGGTTTGGGTATATCCTGTCCGGCGGTCCCCCGGTCAGCGTAAATCAGCCGGGAATTGGACAATTCGGGAATGGTTTCGTCTTTTATTTTCATCCCAAGGCAGGCTGGAACCTGTTCAACGTTCCTGAGGGTATCAGCGGAGTGGATCTGCGCAATGTGACCAGTTTATTACCCTATCTGATCATCTACTTCGTGATCGCATTGTTCATCGTTCACTGGGTACTTTCGAAAACGAAATTTGGCCAACACGTCTATGCGGTGGGTGGAAGCGCCATGGCTGCCCTGCGCGCCGGTATCCCGGTGAACCGGATCATCACGAAAGTGTACATGCTTTCGGCATTGATGGCCGGACTGGCAGGCTTTTTATACGTCATGCGCTATTCCGGCGGCGTCGCCTCTGCTGGTGATGCCCTGAACCTGAACTCCATTGCGGCCATCGTCGTCGGCGGCGCTTCTCTGATGGGAGGCGAAGGCACTCTGGTGGGAACGCTGGTTGGCACCTTGATCATTGCGGTGATTCAAAACGGCCTCATCATTCTGGGGATTGATCCGTTCTACCAGTATGTGGCAGTGGGCGTGATCATTATTTTCGCGGTCTTGATCGACCAGTTGAAGAAGCAGAGTTAATATGACAACCGCACCAACTCTACCGACAGAACAACAGTGCCCCGTCCTGCATTGCGAGAACATCACCAAACGGTTTGGCGGGTTGACCGCTGTGAATAACGTCAGCCTCGACGTTTACAAGGGTGAAGTGATTGGCCTTGTAGGCGATAACGGCGCCGGAAAATCCACTCTAATCCAGGTCATTTCGGGCGTGTATGCCCCTGACGAAGGAAAGATTCTTGTCGATGGACGACAGGTCTCCTTTTCGACCCCCATGGATGCCCGAAACGCCGGTATCGAAACCATCTACCAGGACCTGGCGCTTGCCACGAACTTGAATGCCGCCGACAATATCTTCCTGGGCCGTGAAATCCTGCGCAAGCAACTTGGCGTTTTAAATGTTATGGATCGAAAGAAGATGCAAAACGAAGCAGAAGCGATCCTCAACGAGCTGGATATCACCATCCCCGGAATTACCCGCCCCATTCGAGAGCTTTCTGGCGGCCAACGCCAGGCAGTGGCCATTTCGAGATCGATCTACTGGAATGCCAAATTGCTCATTATGGATGAGCCCACCGCGGCATTGGGCGTTCCCGAACAGCGGAAAGTGTATGACCTGGTTCGTAAGCTGAAAGAACGCCACGTTCCCATCATTGTGATCAGCCACAATATGCGCGATGTGTTCGCCGTGGCAGATCGGATCATCGTGATGCGGCGGGGTGTAAAAGCAGCCGATCTATGCGCCAAAGATACCAACGATGAAGAAATCGTTGCCTTAATGGTTGGAAAAGAGAACGGGAATGCAAAGAAAGGCGCCCCGGTTTCACAGGTGTAACTCTCTTGGGGCTGTTTCCCGACCGGCCATGCCCGCCCTCTGGGCGTGGCCGGTATTTTTAGCAAAGTCCAATTCATCATCCATGCCATTGTTGACGACACGGGCTGTGTGAATTCGAAAGCGCTCTGCAGAGAGTATTTTATTTCTGATCAGGAGTTTATCCATGAAACTTAATCTTGAAAAATGGCCCAACAATGAAATGTCGACTGTCGAGAGGCGCGCCTTTCAGCAGATTTGCACCCGGACGGGGAAAATTTTTGTCATCGCCATGGACCAACGCAACGGCATGCGTAAACTTTTGAGTGACGATGAAAAAGTGCTCGCCTCCATCGATCAAAAGGAACTTGGAATCGTTAAAGCCCGTCTGGTGAAACACCTGGGGAATCAGGCTCCGGCGGTATTATTGGACCCGGAGTGCGCCCTGCCGATGGTCATCGATGAAGGCGTCCTGGCCCGGGATACTGCCCTGGTGGTCGGCATGGATGCCTCCGGTTACGACACTGAACCGGGAACCCAACTGCGCCAATCCAAAATCATCTCTGGCATCAACCCGCGGCGTGTGAGAGAATTAGGGGGTACGGCCGCCAAAATGCTGGCCTTCATGCGCCCCGATCAAAAGGGTAACGACCGGTTTGCGACCCGCTTGATCAATAATACGGTCAATGCCTGCATCGCCGAGGCAGTCCTGTTGGTCGTCGAAATTCTGGTGTATCGTCTTCCCGGCGAAACCGAAGAAGAATACCAGCGCTGCAAACCGGAACTGATCGTTGAAGCGGCCCGGGTCTGCGCAGAAAATGGCGCGAAAGTCCTAAAATTGCAGTACCCCGGCTCGGCTGAAGCCTGCGAAAAAATCACCGCGGTTCTGGACGGCATTCCCTGGGCCGTGCTCTCGGAAGGCGTGAACCATGAAACCTTTATTAAACAACTGCGGATTGCCATGGACGCCGGCGCGTCTGGAGCCATTGCCGGCCGCTCTTTGTGGAAAGATTGCGTTTCGTTGGACCCGGCAGACATGCAATCCCGCCTCGAGACGATCGCGGTTCCACGCCTGCATGAAATTCTCGCTGTCTTGGATTCACGGAAATCATAACCTGGGTCATGGATAAGAACTCGGAAGCTATCGGCATCGATCTGGGCGGTACCAACATTCGCGTCGCGCGCATCTCGCGCAGCGGGCAGATCCTGGAACGGATTCAGGAGCATGTGCCGCGGGGGCGGGATGCCCAACTTGCGATCATCCGCGATTCCGTACTTCGCATGGTTACCCCACAAAGCGCAGGCGTGGCGCTGGGGTTTCCGGGGCGGGTGGACGTTCGGAGCGGCGTGGCGCTCACCGCCGGTTATCTGGAACTAAAGGATGTCACGTTGGCCGCCATGCTGCGAGAAATTACCGGCTTACCGGCCGTCATCGACACGGACGCGAACCTGGCGCTGTGGGCTGAGATGAAAATTGGAGCCGCCGTCGGGTACGATGAGATTGCCATGTTTACCATTGGCACGGGTATTGGCGGCGCGATTGCCTCGGATGGCAAACTTTATTATGGCGGCGGGAATGCCGGGCAATTGGGCCATATCACGGTGGATCTCCATGGCAAGTCGTGTAATTGCGGCCGCCGGGGTTGCGTGGAAACAACCAGTTCCGGCACCGCGCTGGGTGAATTGATCGCCGCATCGCCCCTTGCCGCCACAACCCGCGTGGAAGATCTGCTGGCGTTGCAGAAGAACGGCGATCGCACCGCCAATGAGCTGCTGGTGCAGTGGATGGCTCCGCTGCGACTGGCGGTCGACACGGCTGTCGCCGTTTTGGGGTCGAAGCTTGTCCTGCTGGGAGGCGGGCTCGGGAAAGCCGCCTTTGAAGCGCTCACGTTGGTCACCCGGTGCGACTCCCCCTGGTTCACCTATGAAATCAAAGCCGGCGAATTGGGTGATCATGCCGGGGTCATCGGCGCGGGGTTGCGGGCCTTCGAGGCCTGATCCGAAAAAGAGATCGAGATAGGATCAAGAAGAGATCAAGCATGGGAAATCCATCTTTACTGTCGACACCAAACCGGAAAGCAATCCTGATCAACGGTCTGCCCGCATCCGGCAAGACCTCTCTCGGAGAACACTTACGAAACCGGTTCAACGCGCCACTCCTCACTCTGGATACGATTAAGGAAGCCATGTTCAATGTGTTGGGCATCGGCGATCGCGAGTACAACCGTATGCTGGGCCGCGCCACCAAAGAGGTCATCTGGGCGGTGGTTTCGGAGTTGCCCGTCAATTCGCTGGTGATCGTGGATGCCTGGTTCGGGTTCCCGCCATACGATAAGGTATTCGAAGGGTTGAAACACGCCGGGATTTCTCGCTTTGTCGAATTGTGGTGCCATGCGCCCGGCGACGTCTTGGCCGAGCGCTATTTGGAGCGCGTCGATCATCGCCATAAGGGCCATCCGGGGCGGGAATATGCGCCTGAATTGAAGGAAGTAGCCCAACGAGCAGCTCCCATGAACATCGGCCCGCTTTATTCGATCGACACGTCGGACATTGCAGCAATTGATTATGACGCGGTATCCATATGGGTCGCGGAAGAATTGGAGTTGCCGCTTCGCTGAACTAATTCTTCACTTTCGCTCCAATCTTCAGCGAAACAGAAAAAAAATAACGTCTATGAAAAATCTTGATGAAAAGATAAATGCTTAAACTCTGATTTTAAGATGACGAAGTCATTTATTCCTGACGAACCATTCTCTCACCCAAATCAGGGCATCGCCGGGGGTACCAATTCGTAAACCACTCCGCTGCGCCACTACCGGATCATCAATGAAATGACGGACATCCAATGTGACCAGAAAGTCAACCTGCGCATTGGCCGCGGCGACGAGAATGGGTACATCCGCCGCATGGTTGATCCAATCCATATGGGATCGGACATCTGCGGGCTTCGGATCATGCAATATTTGGATGTTAGCCCGAAGGATCATTTCACGGGCTACCGGTAGAGCGCGCGGAGCTTTCCGGGCAAGATTACGCTCCACCTCGGCGATCACCTGTTCCGATACCCATAATTCAATCTTCTCATTCTCGGCCAACAACAGTAAAACTCGCGCGGCGCCCTGCGCAGATACGATGCCAGCAATCAATGCACTGCTGTCCAGGAATATTTCAGGCTTTTTCATCGGGTGAAGGTTTGCCTGCGTAATGCTCACGATAATATTCTTCACGTTCTTGATCAAGCGCTGCGATCAGGTCATCTTCTGACACATCATACTGTGACAATGCTTCCGCGACACGCTTACCCAGGCGATTGACCTCTGAAACGCGAGGCGTCAGAAGAAAAGAACCGTCGCCCAGATCGATTAACGTGAGAATATCCCCTTCACTTACGCCATATTTACTCCGCAGCTCAACCGGAAGAGTAATATTTCCTTTCTTACGCACTTGTAAATTTATTACAGACATACGAATATCTCCTTTTCGGAAATTCCGATTTTCAGATCCATTATAGCATCGTTATTACCTATTTTTATAAACAATTGCCATTTATCTAGAGATTTCCACAAATATCAACCTCCTGACGCCAATAACCTCAGGAGGTTGACTTATCCGGTGGGTATTAATATTGTAAACACCAAAAATCTTTAGCAAAGGACAGATTCTAATATTCTATTCCCGATCCCCCATCTCCCGGGCGGCCTGCTCGACCAGCTTGAAACCCAGCGGCAGCAGCGCCTCCAGCCGGCCCGGCGCGCTTTCATCGCCCTCGGCCAGATCGTCCAGCGCGCGCAGCAGCGAGCGGCGCACGCCGCTGGCGTGCACCGCCCAGTGTGAATCGACCGAAAGCCGTTCCAGCCGGTAAACCAGGCGCTGGGCCAGCTCGACCAGGGCTTCGTTGGCAGGTTTCTCTTTTTCCATAGCGTGATTATACCGATTTCCGCGCCGGCCGGCCAACCCTCCCTTAGCCCACCAACGTTTTACAATGAATCTACACTTCAAAATTTCGGAGGATCTAAATGTCAGATTCATTGAACACCGCCGTCGCCCGTCACCTGAAGGTGCTGAGCGAACAAATCGGGGCCCGCCCTGCCAGCACGCCTGCCAACCGCGCCGCCGCCGAATACATCGCCGCCGAGATGCGCCGCATCGGCCTGGAAGTGGAGCTGCAGCCGCTGGCCTGCCCGAACTGGCGCTGCCTGAGCGAAACCCTGACCCTGGACGGGGAAGCCCTGGCCGTTCTGGCCAACCCCTTCTCGCCCGCCTGCGACGTGCGCGCGCCCTTCACTGCCGTCTGCACGCTGGCCGAACTCGAACATGCCGACCTGAGCGGACGGATCGCCCTGATCTACGGCGAGCTGACCCGCCAACCCCTGGCGGCCAAATCCTGGTTCCTATCCACCCCGGACGACCTGCGCGTGGTCAACCTGCTCGAACAAAAGGCGCCCCTGGCGGTGCTGGCCGTGCAGGCACTGCCCGGCTCCACCAACCGGCTGGTCGAGGATTGGGAATTCACTCTCCCCTCCGCCACCCTGCCGGCCGAGAGCGGTTTGGCGCTGCTGACCCACCCGGAGAGCACCCTTCACCTGCGCCTGGAGACCGAGCAGCAGCCCGGCGAGACCCGCAACGTCGTCGGAAGGCGGGCGGGCTCGCGGCCTGAAACCGCCGTGGCCTGCGCGCACTTCGACACCAAATACGACACTCCCGGCGCCTCGGATAACGCCGCCGGCGTGGCCGCGCTGCTGGCGCTGGCCGAACGCCTGCAAACCGAGCGCCTGGATTGCGGCCTGGAATACGTCGCCTTCACGAACGAAGAATATCTACCCATCGGTGAGGACGCTTACATCCCCGCCGCCGGCGAAGGCCACTTCGAGCGCCTGCTGCTGGCCATCAACTTCGACGGCCTGGGCCACCGCCTGGACGCGCTCACCCTGGCCTCCTTCACCTGCTCGCCCGAGTTCCAGACGCGCCTCGAGCAGCTCAGTTCAATTCACCCGGGCGTACAGTGGATCGAACCCTGGCCGGAAAGCAACCATTCCAGCTTCGCCATGCGCGGCGTTCCGGCGCTGGCCTTCAGCGGCCAGGCGGTGCGCACCTGGGCGCACCAGCGCTGCGACGCGTTGCGCTGGGTTAACCCTTCCACTGTTCTGGAAGCGGCTGAACTGAGCGCCGGGATCCTCCGCGACGTGCAGTCGCAGCCGCTGGCCTGGCTGCGGCCGGTCGAATCCAACGCTTAATGCTCGTGGCCGTGCAGTTTTTCCGCACCCGGCAGCAGCCCGATTAACTTTTGCGGTTCGTGGATCAACGTAGGAAAATCCTGCGGGCAGATCCAGTACTCATGGTCCTGATATTCCAGCCGGAGCAGCGGGAGTTCCTGGCTGCTCCGGTTGCATACCAGGCAGCGGTGTTCGAGTTCGACTTCGTTCATGATTCCTCCAGAGATGTGGGGTTTTCGATCACCCGGGTGAGATCTGCCAGCAGTTTATGCAAATCCTGTCCGTAGATGGCTGCGGCGTCGGCCAGCGTTTCGAAGCGCGCCATGCAGCAGCCCACACAGGCCATGCGCCGCTCCAGCAGCACAGGGATGACCTGCGGCCAGGCAGCCATCAGATCCGCCATCACCAGCTGCGGTGAAAGGGAAAAAGTCGGACAAGACTCATCACTCGTTCTCATCGTATGCTGAGTCTACCCGAGGCGGTCAGGCGCTTCTTTGCGCTGGCGCAAGTACGATCTATCGATTGTGTACGATCAACCGATCGTGATCCAATACACCTGCACCATTTTGCCATCGGTATGCAGAAATTCTCTTTCCAGAACGCCGTTGCACTTCAGAATCGTCCTGCGGGATGCCTCGTTATCTCGATTGCAGGCCAGCATGACTTTCGTCAATCCGATTTGCCGGGCGTAGGCGAGCGCCAGCGTCAACATCTGGGTCGCGTAGCCTTTGTTTCGTTCGCTGGGGCGCACGCCATATCCGATATGCCCACCATAACTGCGCAGGAATTCGTTCAAGCGGTGCCGGATTTGGATCGTGCCGACGATTCTTCCATCGCCCGGGCGGATGGCAAAGAAGGTGGTCGCCGCCACATAACCCGGGAGGACGGTTTTCTCGTCTGAATTCACCTTCAAACGCTCGAGCCATTCCACATAGGATGGGTCTCTCTCAAGGCCCGCGGCGCCATGCAGGACCGTCTCACCCTGTTCAATATGCTCCAGAATGTATTCCCTGGCCGCCGCTTCATGGGTCCGATTCGGGATGACCAATTCCAGCCGGTCCATTTATCGATCCTTATTTATAAATCTACCCACACAGCGTCACGGGCGTTGCGGCTGTGTATTTATTCCTTCTTCACCGGTAAATCCTCGGCAATTCTCACCAGGCCGTGCGGAAACACCACCACCACCTTCGTGCGCCCCACCGCTACCAGTCCCTGTTCTTCCCACTGGTTCAAGATCCGGCTGACGCTAAACAGGGTGGTTCCGCTCATCTCGGCCAGGTCCTGGCGGGTCAACGGCAGGTCGATCAACACGCCCGCGTCCGTCTTTTTTCCGGTCTGAGCGGCCAGGCGCAGCAACGTCCGGGCCAGGCGGCGTTCCACCCGTTCAGTGGCAAGCTGCAAATAGCGGTCTTGAAACTCCTGCACGTGTTCGGCCATCACTTTCATGGCATTGATGGCCAGTTCCGGCGATTTTTTCACAAATTCCATCAATTCCAGCGGTGTCCAGTAGACCGCCTGGCTGTCCGCGGCAGCCTGAGCCGAAACCGGATACTCCTTGGCCTGGGCCAGCGCGACCGCGCCAAACAAAGATCCCGCCCCGATCACCCGCAGCAGAGCCTGCTGCCCGTCCGCGGCCGACTGGGACAGCTTCAGACGACCTTCCACCAGCAGGTAAATTCGTTCGGCCGGATCGCCCTGCAGAAAGAAATATTCTCCGGCCGGCATCTGCTTGAGATGCGCCGCGGCGGCAATGCGCTGCACTTCTGCATCGGGCAGCCCCGCGAACAGGGTCGCGCTGCGCATGCGTTCCGTCAATCGGGTGAGAGAATCAAGAGCTGCCATCTTCAATAATTCTATTGCATTTTGTGAAGTTGAGCCAACTTGCTTCAGCGCAAAGAAAATAGATCTGCATTGGTTTAGGATAAATCCAACAAGAATAAAGAACAGGAGATTGTACAATGAAAGCTACGGAAATTCTATCTTCCGAACACCGCATCATCGAACGCGTCATCGCCGCGCTGGAAACCGAATCCGATCGGCTCGCATCCGGCCAGGCCGTGCCGCCGGCCTTTTTCCTCGAAGCCGCCGACTTCATCCAGGGCTTCGGGGATGGCTGCCACCATGCCAAGGAAGAAAAAGTGCTCTTCAAAGCCCTGGTGGCCAATGGCCTGCCCAAAAAGAACGGCCCGGTGGGAGCAATGCTGATGGAACACGAGCAGGGGCGCGTCTTCACCCGCGCCATGCGCGCCGCGGCTGAACGCCTGCAAAACGGCGATTCGTCCGCCGCCGCCGAAGTGATTCAAAACGCGCGCGGCTACGCCACACTGCTGCGCCAGCACATTCAGAAAGAAGACCGCGTACTCTTCCCGATGGCCAATCAGGTCATCCCGGCCGATCAGCACGCTGATATCTTCGAACGCTTCGAGGCTATCGAAGAAGAGGAAACCGGTGCCGGGGTGCACGAGAAATTCGAAGCCCTGGCTGAAAAGTTGGAGCAGGAAGCCGGCCTGAAATAACCCACTCTGGAGCAACCCATGCAAATGTACGACCAGTTTAGCATCGATTACGACCGCTTCGTCAACTGGGATAACCGCCTGGCCTACGAGCTTCCCTTCCTCGAACGGGCCCTGGCCGGACGCGAGCGCGTGCTGGACGCTGCCTGCGGCACCGGCCGGCATGCCATCGCCCTCGCCCAACGGGGTTTCAAAGCCAGCGGCGCCGATCTAAGCGCTGGCATGATTGAACGCGCCCGGGCCAACGCGAAGGAAGCCGGCGTGGAGGTCGATTTTCAGCAGGCGGGCTTTGGCGAACTGGCCCGCAGTATCCCCCCCGGCACCGGCAGCCCGGATTTCGATGGCGTGCTGTGCCTGGGCAACTCCCTGCCGCACGCGGTCGGCCCGGGCGCGCTGGAAGCCGCGCTGCGTGATTTTGCCGCCTGCCTGCGCCCCAGCGGCGTTTTGATCCTGCAAAACCGCAACTTCGACGCCGTTTCGACCGCCCGCAACCGCTGGATGGAGCCGCAGTCCCACCGCGAAGGCGAGCGTGAATGGCTGTTCCTGCGCTTCTACGACTTCCTGCCCTCGGGCCTGATCCAGTTCAACGTGGTCACCCTGCAGCGCGAAAGGGATCAGCCCTGGCAGCAACAGATCACCAGCAGCATGCTGCGCCCGCTGACCCAGTCCGATCTGGCCGAAGCACTGCCGGCCGCCGGCTTCGATCAGATCGAGTGGTTTGGCGGGCTGGGCGGCGAGTCTTTCGACCCGGCCGCCAGCGGCAACCTGGTGGTGCTGGCGCGGAAGAAGGCAGATGGATAATTATAGGGTGGGGCGGACACAAACGAAGGACACCGACCATTCTCTTCCTAGCAGTCGACCTGCGTGTCGACCATTCTCTTCGTAGCGGTCGGCTTGTGTGCCGACCCAAACCTTGCGAACAAACCCCCGGTCCTGTGCAATCCATCCCCGTAAACGGACGAGGTATTTTATTACACCCGTAGGGATCGATCGGTCGACGACGAAAAAACGGGCACACAGGCCCGCGGCCATTCTCTTCGTAGCGGTCGGCCTGTGTGCCGACCCAATCCTTGCGAACAAACCCCCAGTCCTGTGCAATCCATCCCCGTAAACGGACGAGGTATTTTATTACACCCGTAGGGATCGATCGGTCGACGGCGAAAAAGCGGGCACACAGGCCCGCGTCTACAGAGAGGAAGAGAAGGGCGGACACGCAGGACCGCCGCTACCGGGAGGAAGCAACCTGCGCTCCGATGGGTGAAATCGAGGGTGTGAAAGCGCGCGCTGCGAGCCCGGCGGCCCGAAAAGCCGCTGTCATGGCCTCGGCCAGCGGCTGCGCATCGCCGCGCGCGACCGCCAGCAGGCTGGGTCCTGCCCCGGAGAGGACGCAGGCCACAGCACCAGCATCCAGCGCCGCCTGACGGGCAGCCTGGGCGCCGGGAATGAGCGGCAGGCGGTAGGGTTGGTGCAGCCGGTCGTCCATCACCTGCGCCAGCAGGTCCAGATCACCGCTGCGCAGGGCCTCCACCACCAGGGTCGTGCAGCTCAGGTTGAATACCGCGTCCGCCAGCGGAACCTGCCCGGGCAGCGCGGCCCGCGCGGCATGGGTGGGCAAATCGAACTGCGGCGTGGCCACCGCCAGCGCCAGCGCGGGCACAGCGATGCGCCGGCAGATCACGCCGCCGGGCGTCTTGAGCGCGGCCGTCAACCCGCCCCACAGCGCCGGAGCGGCGTTGTCGGGATGGCCTTCCATCTCCGTCGCCAGTTCCAGAATCGGGTCCATTTCGAACGGATCGTCCAGCAGCCGGTTCGCGCCCAGCAGCCCCGATAAAACGGCCGCGGCGCTGGAGCCCAAGCCCGAGCCCAACGGAATGGTATTGTTGCAGCGAATGTGCAGCCCGCGCGGCGCCGGCTGGCCCGCGCGCTCGAACAGGCGCAGCGCGGCCACGGCGATCAGGTTATCCCGCCCCTGCGGCAGAGTCGCAGCGCCCTCGCCGCGCACCTCCACCCGCACGCCATCGCCTTCCAGCCTGAACTCGACCTCGTTCCACCAATCCAACGCCAGCCCCAGGCAGTCGAAGCCCGGACCCAGGTTGGCGCTGGTGGCGGGTACACGCACGCATACCCCGCCCGGCCGCGAGATCACGCCCTGCCTCCCAAAATGGCCTCTTCGAGCGCGTCCCGATCGGCGGGCAGCACAGGCGGTTTGCCCCAGCCGCGAATGACAACGTCCGGGTCCTTCATGCCGTGCCCGGTGCAGACTGCGGCGACGCGCCTGCCGCGCACGTCGATCCGGCCTTCACACAGTTCGTGGGCCAACCCGGCCAGCCCGGCCGCCGAGGCCGGTTCCACCCAGACGCCGTTGGCCGCCAGTTGATGCTGCATGGCCAGAATCTCATCGTCCGTCACCGCGATGATGCGGCCATTGGATTCCTCGGCCGCCTGCAGGGCCTGCTCGCCGCGCGCCGGCTTGCCGATGCGGATGGCGGTGGCGACCGTCTCGGGATGCTCGACGGGATGGCCCAGCACCAGCGGCGCCGAACCCGCCGCCTGCACGCCCAGGATCTGCGGCAGGCCGCTGCCCTTGAGGGCGTGATACTGCCTGAAGCCCATCCAGTAGGCGGTGATGTTGCCGGCGTTGCCCACCGGCAGGCACAGCCAGTCCGGCGCGCCGCCCAGGGTATCGCAGATTTCGAAGGCCGCGGTCTTCTGCCCTTCCAGCCGGTAGGGATTGAGTGAATTGACCAGCGCAATCGGCTGGCGCTGTGAAATTTCCACCACCAGTCCCAGCGCGTCGTCGAACGAGCCCTCGATCTGGATCACCTCGGCGCCATAAGCCACCGCGCCGGCCAGTTTGCCCGCCGCCACCTTGCCGGCGGGGATGATGACCACGGCGCGCATGCCCGCGCGGGCGGCATAAGCCGCCGCTGAGGCGGCCGTGTTGCCGGTGGAGGCGCAAATGACGGCCTTCACCCCGCGCCCGGCGGCTTCGCTGATCGCGGCCGTCATGCCGCGGTCCTTGAAGGAGCCGGTCGGGTTGAGGCCTTCGAATTTGACGAACAATTCGAAGCCGCCGCCCAGTTCTTCGGCCAGGCGCGGAACCGGGATGAGGGGGGTGTCGCCCTCCAGCAGGGTCACCGGTCGGGAATATTCTGGAAGGTCCATGAGAGCGCCGTAATGCGCCAGTATGCCTGAGTTGGATGCCATCATCGTTCTTCTTTCCTTGGGTAAAGTCCTAATCTCTTCATCGGCCAATAACTTTCAAGCGCGCCAGCAGTTCGGCGTTGTAAATGGAGCCGCCAGCCGCGCCGCGAATGGTATTGTGCGAAAACACAACCATTTTAATATCGAATAACGGATCCGGACGCACCCGGCCCACCACGGTGGCCATGCCGTTCCCGGTCATGCGATCCAGGCGCGGCTGGGGTCGATCCGGCTCGCGGCGCACCACGATCACCGGCCTGGGCGCCGAGGGCAGGTCCCGCGCGGCTTCAGGCGCCTGGTACTCCGCCAGCACGCGCGCGGCCTCCTCAGGCGTGGCCGGGTTGGCCAGTTCGATCGACAGGCAGACCATGTGCCCGTCGACCACCGCCACCCGGTTGGTGTGGGCGGAAATGCGAAAATCGGCCGGGACGATCTCTTCGCCGCGCAGGCTGCCGAGCATCTTGCGCGGCTCCCATTCCACCTTCTCCTCCTCGCCCCTGATCCAGGGGATGACGTTATCGACGATGTCCAGCGCCGAGACGCCCGGATAACCCGCGCCGGAAAGCGCCTGCATCGAAACCGCGAAGACGCGGCGCAGCCCAAAGGCATCCTGCAGGGCCTTCAGGGCCACGGTCATGCCGGTGCTGGTGCAGTTCGAATTGGTGACGATGCCGCCCGTCCAGCCCCGCCGGCGGCGCTGCGCCTCGAGGATGGCCGCCTGATCGGGGTTGACCTCCGGCAGCAGAATGGGTACGTCCGGCTCGTTGCGGTAGGCCGAGGCGTTGGAGCACACCAGCGTCCCGGCCCGGGCGAATTCGGGCTCGATCTCAAGCGCCGCCTCGGCCGGCAGCGCTGAAAACGCCAGCGGCGTCGCGGCTGAAGCGGCCTCGGTCGGCAGCAGGGTCATCTCCGCCGCCCAGCCCGGCATGTCCCCCGGCAGAATCCAGTGACAGGCCTGGCCGTATTTCTGCCCGGTGGTGCGGTCGGAAGCAGTCAGGGCGACGACTTCGAAGAGCGGGTGACGGTCGAGAAGCTGGACGAAACGCTGCCCAACGCTGCCGGTGGCAGCCAGCACGGCTACAGGAATCTTGGTGGACATGGTTTACCTTTCGCTAATCGGGATTAACCTTTACAGATAAATGACCCGAAACACACGAAGCACACGAAAAAAGAAAAAAGATAAAGCGTTCATAACTCTCCGCCGCCAGCTAACGATCCTCGTTTTCTCTTTTTCCGTTTTCGTGGCTTTCGTGTATTTCTTGGTCGTGACTCTTTTCCGGGCGCAGGATAAGCGCGTGCAGCACGCGCAGCGCGGTCTTGATATCCGCCGCGCCCACCACCAGGCTGATGGACACTTCAGAGGAACCCTGCGCAATGGCGATCACGTTGACGTCCGCCATGCCGAGCGCGTTGAAGATGCGCCCCGACACCCCCGGCGTGGATTTCATCCCCGCGCCGACCACCGTGACGATGCCGACCTCATCCGTGGCCCACACGCTGTCGATATCCCGGTGGTAAATCTCGTGCGCGAAGGTCTCGGTCAGCTTTTCCACCACGCGGTCCGTCGCGCCGGCCGGCACCGCAAAACAGATGCTCTGTTCGGATGAGGACTGCGTGAATAATGGGACGCTGGTTCCCAGGCGGGCAATGGTTTCGAAGGCGCGAGCCGCCACGCCCGGCACGCCCAGCATGCCGCGCCCCTCCACGGTCACCAGGCGCAGATCGCGCACGGTGGTGATGGCCTTGATCACGCCGCGCTGCTGCTCCAGTTCAGCCACCAGGCGCGTGCCCGGATGGTCCGGGTTGAAGGTGTTGCATACCCGCAGGCCGATGCCTGCTTCGATGACCGGGCGGATGGTCTTGGGATGCAGCACCTTGGCGCCGTAAAAGGCCAGTTCGGAGACCTCGCGGTACGAACACACCGGCACGGTAAAGGCGTCGGCCACCAGGCGCGGGTCCGCGGTCATCACCCCGTCCACGTCGGTGTAGATCCAGACGTCATCGGCGGGCAGCGCTGCGCCGATCAGGGCCGCCGAATAATCGCTGCCGCCGCGTCCCAGCGTGGTCACGTTGCCCTGCGCGGTGGACGCGATAAACCCGGTGACCACCGGCACGCTGCCATGCGCCAGCAGCGGCGCCAGCCCCTGGCGCGTCATCCCGTAGGAGGTCTCCAGGTCAGGATGCGCGTCGGTGTAATGATCATCCGTGCGAATCAATTGGGTGGCTTCCACCGCTTCGGCGGCGACGCCCTCCGAATTCAGGGCCGCTGCCAGCAGGCGCACGCACATGCGCTCGCCCGTCGAAGCCACCGCGTCCATCACGCGCGGCGTGGCTTCGCCCAGCACCGCCACCGCCTGGCACAGGTTGACGACGCGCCCGGCCAGTTCACCGATCTCGCCCATCACCGCCCGCCGCCGATCCGCATCCGGGATCAACGCATCCGCGATCGCCGCGTGACGCTGCAGCAGCTCGGCGCCGTCCGCTCGAAAGGTCTCCTCGGATACGGCCACGTCCCGCACCATCCTGAGCAGCAGGTCGGTCACCCCGCTCAGCGCCGATGTGACCACAACCAGGTTTTGCCAGCGCGGTTTTTCGCTGCGCACGATCCGAACCACCTGAGTCATGGCCGCCGGAGTCCCGACGGAGGTGCCGCCGAATTTCATAACCAATGTATGTCGGGAAAGGGGGTCGGGGATGGCTGCCATACGTTCTACTCCTAAGGTTGAAGGCCGCGAGGACCGGTTTGCTCCGCTCGCGTCGATAAAAGGATGCGTTGTTTTCATGGGGGAAGGTTCGGACCGAAATTAATAGGGCAAATTATAACTTCATTCATGCACAATCGAGGAAATTCGCAAGGCCAATCGCCTTGCAGGCTGGCCAGTTTTAGTTGCAAGCTGTTCCTCGCCGCGCTATACTGAATCATGGTTCCCATTTTCGAAAATCAATCCAGGCTCGTTCGCCTGGCGCAAACGCTCTTCTTTCTGCTGGCGGCCGCCATGGCCGTATTCGGGCTGCTCACCTTCTTCTACGGCACGCCGCCGGTCGTGGCCGCGCTGATGCTCGTGGATGCGCTTCTGCTCGGTCTGGCCGGCTGGCTCATCCCGCGGCGTTCGAATTTCTTTTACTCGCTGTCCATCCTGCTGGTCTTGGGCAACATCCTGGCAACGCTGGCCGATCAGTTCGGCTGGGTGGACGCCATCGTTTTGCTGACCTTCGTCGCGCTGCTGGCGGCGCTGTTGGCCACGCGCCGGCAGTTTGAAGAGATTCACCACGGAGGCACGGAGGACACGGAGAAGATGGGCGGGAAGGAGAAAAAGAGAATCTAGAATTCAGTCCTTTTTACCTTCTTCCGTTTTTTGCTCTTCTTTTTTTCTTTTTCTACTCTTCTTTCTCTGTGATCTCTGTGGCTCTGAGGTTATTATCTCCTTTAAGAGAGTGTCCCATGCCCCGATTCGACCACTTTGATTTTGCCGCTCCGTTCTACGAGCAAATCACTCCGCCACCCCTGCCCGGGCCGTTGACCGAACTGCTGGCGATCTTCCAAGGCGCGCGCGTGTTGGACGCGGGCGGCGGCACCGGCCGCGTAGCCCAGATGCTGGCGAAGGAAGGCGCGCGCCTGACCGTGGCCGATATGTCGCAGGGCATGCTGCGCCAGGCCGAACACAAGGGCGGCCTGAAACCCACCCGGGCCGCCGTCGAACGCCTGCCCTTCCCGGACGCGAGCTTCGACCGCGTGCTCATGGTGGATGCGCTGCATCACGTGCGCGATCCGCAGCAGACCGTAAACGAGCTGTTTCGCGTGCTGCGCCCGGGCGGTCGTCTGGTTATCGAGGAGCCGGACGTGGACCACTTTGGCGTCAAACTGCTGGCGTTGGGTGAAAAGCTGCTGCTCATGCGCAGCCACTTCCTCAGCAGCGCGCGCATCAAAGCCCTGTTTCGCAGCGTGCCCGCCGCCCGTCTGACCCTGCGCCGTGAGGACGATACCCTCTGGCTGCTGGTGGAAAAAGGATAGATCCCATACCTCCAAAACGCGTCCTTTTCCTGTGCACCGGCAACTCCTGCCGCTCTCAGATGGCTGAAGCCATCGTCAACCACTTCGCCGGCGACCGCTGGACCGCCTTCAGCGCCGGCAGCGCGCCGACCGGCTTCGTCCATCCGCTGGCGCTGCAGGCGCTGGCCGAGATCGGCATTCAGCACCACGGCGAATCCAAATCCGTAGAGATCTTCCGCGGGCAGTCCTTCGACCAGGTCATCACCGTTTGCGGCGACGCCGAGCCGAACTGTCCGGTCTGGCTGGGCAAAGGGCAGCGCATGCACATCGGCTTCCCCGATCCGGCCAGGGTCGAGGGCAGCCCGGCTGAAGTGCTGGCTGTCTTCCGCCAGGTGCGTGATGTCATGCGCCTTCGGCTGCTGGAATATCTGAAAACAACAATCTAGGGTTATCCGCTAATTTTCTTCGCTTCAACCTCCTCCTTTTCCGGGCTGGATTGCACCCGCAAGGTGCCCGGGTTATTTTTTAGGAGAAAACAATGGCGAAACACATTCTCAGACTGCTCGTGAAAGCGTTCGGAATGGCCGCGCTCATCGGCGTGGGGTTATCGCTGGTGATCTATCTGGCCGGCGCGCGAAATGCAGTTCTATACAGCAACGGTCTTTTCCTCGCGAGTGGCATTCTCATTTTCATTGGTCTGCTCGACCTGATGGGCGGTTACCGGATGCGCTCGGATTTCAAGACGGTGTATTCGCAAAGCGCCGGAGATCCGAACCTGCACCAACGCAACCAGCGCTGGATGGCGGATACCCTGCAGGTCTATTCGATGCTGATATTCTTTGGACTGATGGCTGGCTTTTTATTGGCTGCCGGAATTTTGGTGGACCGTTTCGGGTAACTCGTCGACTGTCTAGGGCAAAGAAAATAAAAAGGACATTTTCCGGATAGAGGTTGGTTGGCCTCTCACACGGGATTATTCCTGTGAAAACCCTCCCTTATGGCACAAGGCTTTTCATTTTCCGCGCCGGGTGCTGAATTCGATTATTTTCGGTCATTCCCGCTACGATCTCTCCTTTGCCGTATCCGGCAATTCTATTCTTCCTCACTCTTCCTCTGTGAACTCTGTGGCATTCTTTTCTCCCCTTGCGCGAATCGCAATTCCGCGTAAAATATATTCAATTTTATGAATATATCATCCCCCACTCCCACCGAAGAATCCATATCCGCCCTCTTCCGCACGCTCGGCCAACCGGCGCGCATCCAGATCCTGCTCCTGCTGGCCCGCGAAGAGGCCTGCGTCTGCCACCTGGAAGCCTACCTCGGCCTGCGCCAGGCGGCCATCTCCCAGCACCTCATGCTGTTGCGCGACGCCGGGCTGGTCAGCGCCAGCCGCGAAGGCCGCAACATCTACTATCACCTGGAGCGCCCTGACCTGCTCGAGTTTTTCCATCTGGCCGCCCGACTGAGCGGGCTCGACCCGGCCGCGCTGCAGCCGCCTTGCCAGCCTCTTGCACCCTGCCCATGCCCGCACTGCAACGCTGCCTGCGATCCGAACACTTCCTGCTCCGGCGTGGACGAGGACTGCGCATGACACCGCGCCCGGATGGCTGGCTGGAGGTGGACGCCCGGGGCAACCTGAATCTGCCGCCCGATCTGATGGCCGAACTGGGACTGCAGCCCGGCGGGCGGGCCGCGTACCTCATCGAGGGCGGCGACGTGCGCCTGCTGCGTTCCACGGACCGGCTGGCCCGCGTCTACATCGAACCGACCGACCTGTGCAACCTGGACTGCGCCACCTGCATGCGCAATGTGTGGGACGAGACGCCGGGCTGGATGCAGCCGGACATTTTCCAGCGCGTGCTGGACGGGCTGAAGCATTTTTCGCCCCGGCCGCTGGTCTTCTTCGGCGGCTACGGCGAGCCGCTGGCCCACCCGCGTCTGATCGAGATGATCCGCCAGGTGCGCGAACTGGGCGCGCCGGTTGAACTCATCAGCAACGGCGTCCTGCTGGATGAAGCCCGGTCCGCGGCCCTCATCGACGCCGGCGTCGATACGCTGTGGGTTTCGCTGGACGGCGCCACGCCCGAGAGTTACTCGGACGTACGCCTGGCCGAAGAACTGCCGCATGTGCTCGACAACCTGAATCGCCTGCGGAAGCTGCGCGACCGGATCGGCAGCGATCGCCCGCAGTTGGGCATCGCCTTCGTGGCCATGCGCCGCAACATCGCCGACATGCCGGCCGTGCTGCGCCTGGGCCTGTCGCTGGGCGCCCGGCGCTTTTCGGTCAGCAATGTACTGGCGCACACGGCCGAACTGCGCGCCGAGGAGCTTTACGAGCGCAGCCAGTACGAACCGCCCGAATCCGGCGCCCGACCGGCGGTCGATTTCCCGCGCATCGATTTCAGCCCCGCAGTCGGCGCGGCGCTGGCCGAAGCCCAGCGCACCGGTTGCACCCTGAACCTGGACGGCCTGACCCCGGGTAAACGCATGAAGACCTGCCCTTTCATCGCCAAAGGCAGCCTTTCGATCCGTTGGGACGGCGCCGTCAGCCCGTGCCTGCCGCTGCTGCACGGCCATGACAGCTACCTGGACGATCACCTGCGCCGTTCGCACGCCTATACGGTTGGGAATCTGAACGAGCGGGATTTGCCAGACCTGTGGCTCGACCCCACCTACCGCGCGCTGCGCGAACGCCTGCTCGACTTCGACTTTTCACCCTGCGTCACCTGCAACACCTGCGAAAATTCGTATCAAAACGTCGAAGATTGCTTTGGAAATTCTCTGCCCGCCTGCGGAGGGTGTCTGTGGGCGCAGGGTATTATTCAATGTCCGTAATTCCATTATTGTGAGGAGAACCACCATGACCGCTGAAAAACCACTGTCTCAACGTCTTTCCACCACCGATCGCCTCCTGACGCTCTGGATCTTCCTGGCGATGGCCGTCGGCGTCGGTCTGGGCGCGCTGCTGCCCGGCGTGGAAAATTTCATCAACCGGTTCCAGGTCGGCACCACCAACATTCCCATTGCCATCGGCCTGATCCTGATGATGTACCCGCCGCTGGCCAAGGTGCATTACGACGAACTGGGCGACGTCTTCCGCAACTGGAAGGTGCTGGCACTGTCGCTGGTCCAGAACTGGATCCTGGGGCCCATTTTGATGTTCGCCCTGGCGATCCTCTTCCTGCGCGACAAACCGGCCTACATGGAAGGCCTGATCATGATCGGCCTGGCGCGCTGCATCGCCATGGTCATCGTCTGGAATGAACTGGCCAAGGGCGATACCGAATACGCCGCCGGCCTGGTAGCCTTCAACTCGATCTTCCAGGTGCTCTTCTACAGCGTCTACGCCTATGTATTCATCACCGTGCTGCCCACCTGGTTCGGCCTGCCGCGCGGCAGCCAGGTCGATATTCGGATCGGCGAACTGGCCAAGACGGTGTTCATCTACCTGGGCATTCCCTTCCTGGCCGGGTTTCTCACCCGTCTGATCCTGGTGAAGGCCAAGGGTAAAGACTGGTATTACAACAAATTCATCCCCAAGATCAGCCCCATCACGCTGGTTGCGCTGCTCTTCACCATCCTGGTCATGTTCAGCCTCAAGGGCAAGCTCATCCTGACCATCCCCGGCGACGTGGTGCGCATCGCCATCCCGCTGCTGTTCTACTTCGTCATCATGTTCCTGGTCAGCTTCGTCATGGGCAAGGTCGTCGGCGCCGATGCGCGCAAGACCACCACGCTCTCGTTCACCGCTGCCAGCAACAACTTCGAGCTGGCCATCGCCGTGGCCGTGGCCGTCTTCGGCATCTCCTCCGGGCAGGCTTTCACCGCCGTCATCGGCCCGCTGGTCGAAGTGCCGGTGATGATCGGCCTGGTCAATGTGGCCTTCGCCCTGCAGCGCAGACTGTTCGCCAAACCGCTTGCATCCCCGGCTCAGGCCACGGGAACAAAATAACTTTCGAGATAAAAGAGGAAAAATGTTAACCATTAAGATTCTGGGCGGCGGCTGCGCCAACTGCCACCGTCTTGAAGCCCTGACCCGCGAGGTCGTCGCGGATTTGAAACTGGATGCCGAGTTCATCGCCGTCACCGATCACACCGAGATCATGAAATACCCGATTCTCTCCACCCCGGCGCTGGTGGTGGATGAGAAGGTCCTTTCATCCGGCCGCATCCCGCCCAAGTCCGAAATTGCGGGCTGGCTGAAGAGATAACCCCAGAGGACACAGAGACCACAGAGATTTTAAGAAGAGAGAAGAAGTAAACGAATGCGCGTTCTTCTTCCATCCTGAATCTCTGTGTTCTTTTTTCCCTCTCTGTGTCCTCTGTGATCTCTGTGGCATTCATCCGATGACCCATATTTTACCTGTACTACTGGAATTACTTCGCGCCGGCTGGTTGAGCCTGCTGGATTATATGGCCGCGCACGTGCTGCTGTGCCTGGTGCCGGCCTTCGTCATCGCCGGCTTCCTCAGCGCCCTGCTGCCCAAGGAAGCCGTCACCCGCTACCTAGGCCCACGGGCCTCGAAATGGATCAGCTACCCGGCGGCCGCCTTCGGCGGTTTCATCCTGGCGGTGTGCTCCTGCACCATCCTGCCGCTTTTTGCCGGCATCTGGAAGCGCGGCGCCGGTCTTGGCCCGGCGGTCACCTTCCTGTTCGTCGGCCCGGCCATCAATATCCTGGCGATCACCTACACCGGCGCAGCCATCGGCTTCGACGTCGCCCTGGCCCGCCTGATTCTCTCGATCGGCTTTGGCATCCTCATCGGCCTGATCATGGCCTGGGTCTATCGCCGCGAAGAAGCCCGGCGCGCCCAGGAAATGGAAGACAGCGGCGTCTTCGATCAGACCGCCCGGGTGCGCCCGGTGGTGTGGGGTTTGCTGGCGTTGCTGGCGCTGGTGCTGGTGGCCGGCACCCTGCAGGTCGACCTGTTGACGAAACCCTTTGCCGACCTGAACCTGCCGTTCGCCGCCGACAGCGGGCTGGTGAGCAGCCTGGCCTCGGCCGGGCTGTCGCTGCAGGGTGCCGCCCTGATTTTGATGATGATCCTGATCGGCCTGCTGGCCTGGAAGGGCTTCGAAAAAATCTACGACCGCTTCGACGGCTGGACATTGGCCGCCCTGATTGCCATCGGGCTCACCATCCTCATCGCCGCGCCGGTGGAGAAAGCCGGAAGCCTGGCCCTGGGACTGAACGGGCGTTTCATGGCCGAAATTCTCCTGCTGGCCGCCATCGGCTGGCTGGGCGCGACCCGCCTCGACCGCGACGATCTGACCGGCTGGATCTGGGAAACCTGGAAATTCGTCAAGCAGATTTTCCCACTGCTCATCGTCGGCGTGTTTCTGGCCGGCGCTGCCAAGAATATCATCCCATCCCAATGGGTGCAATCGCTGGCCGGCCGTAACACCCTGCTGGCCAACTTCGCCGGCGTGATCTTCGGCGTGTTCATGTATTTCCCCACCCTGGTCGAAGTGCCGGTGGCCAAAATGTTCCTCGACCTGGGCATGGCGCGCGGCCCGCTGCTGGCTTACCTGCTGGCCGACCCCGAGCTCTCGCTGCAATCCATCCTCGTTTTGAACAAGATCATGGGCCGCAAGAAAACCGGTCTGTACGTCGGCCTGGTGGCCGTGCTGGCGACCGTCGCCGGCTGGATCTTCGGAGCTTTTGTGGCAGCTTAATCGATATAGGCTGGAAGATTAATCACCACGGAGACACGGAGAAGAAATAACTAGCTAGATAAAAGATGCGGGAATGATAGTTCATTCCCGCATCTTTTTTATTTACATTTACAAACAGCTCCTTATATTGTGCCAGGTTCTTTGTATTTACTGTCTTTTCTTTCTCTCTTTTCTTCTTCTCCGTGTACTCCGTGTCTCCGTGGTGAATCCTCTTAACAGCACCCCGAACCGCCGCAGCCACCCGCCGGTTTGCGCGCCGACACCTTGAGACTGTAGATTTGCGTCCCGTCCACCACGCCGTTATCGGCGCTGCGCCGGGCTGTTACGTCCACAAAACCCGCCTCGCGTACCAGATCGAGATATTCCTTCTCGGGCAGCGCGCCGCTGACGCAGGCCGACCATTCGCCGGGGTTCTCGCGCAGGTTTTGCGGCAGCGCCGCGCTTGTGACCACGTCGCTGATCTCCAACCGGCCGCCGGTTTTGAGCACCCGGAAGGCCTCGCGGAAGGCCTGGCCTTTGTCCTCGACCAGGTTGATCACGCAGTTCGAAATGACCACATCGACCATCCCGCCGCCCACCGGCAGCGCTTCAGCCTGCCCCTCGCGGAATTCGACGTTGGCAATGCCGGCGCGCTGGGCCGCGGCACGGGCGCGTTCGAGCATGGCCGGCGTCATGTCCACACCGATCACCCGTCCGTCGGGCGCCACTCGCTGGGCCGCCAGGAAAGAATCCAACCCGCCCCCACTGCCGATATCCAGCACCACCTCGCCGGGTTTCAACGCCGCCAGTGCCAGCGGATTGCCGCACCCCAGCGAGATTTCCTTGGCTTCCAACGGCATGCCTTCGAGGTCGGCCTCAGTGTAATCCGGCAGGATGCTCACATCTTGAAGGTCGGTCTCCACGCCGCAGCAGCTCGATCCTCCGCCGCAGCCGCAGCCGCCGCTGGCGGCCGCCGAATAGGCTTGCTCGACGTCATCGCGCATGCTGACCCGCCGGGTACCCGCCGCCACGAACACGCTGATGTCGGCCCGGCTGTTCTGCGAATCCGCCTCCGACGCGGCGCAGCAGGACTGGCCGGTGCAGTCGACCAGCACGTTCACCAGGCCGCTTTCACGCAGCCAGGCGCGCACCCTGTCGCGCTCGAAACCCAGCCACACATCGGCCATTTCAGCCTTCATCCAGGAATTCGTGTGCTTGTCCAGGTCTGTGATGACCAGCCGCCCGCCCGGTTTGAGCAACCGGACCATCTCGCGAATGGCGGCCAACGGATCGGCGCAGTGGTGCAGATACATGTTGGCAAAGACCGCGTCCAGGCTGGCGTCCGGCAGCGGCAGCGAAAGCCCCTCCGCCTGCTGGAAGACCACATTATCGAAGTCGGCCAGATTGCGCTGCGCCACGTCCAGCATGGCCTGCGAGGCGTCCAGCGCGTACACTTTGGCCACTCGCGACGCCAATCCGGCGCTGAGGAAGCCCGTCCCCGCGCCGACGTCGGCGACGACCATTTCGGGCCGCAAATACGCGTGCGCAATGGCGGCGTCGCGGACCTCCAGGCCGAAATACCCGCTGCGAAGTTCATCCCATTTACCAGCTACCTGGTTGAAATACTTTTCCGAATCCTTTGTCATACCCATGAAGATTTTCCCTTCCCATCCAACTGAGAAATATCGATCCGATTGAGAATTATTCACCGCCCGGGCAGCCCGCATTGCAGGCCGCTGCAGGGGTCGTCTTTTCACAGCAACCGGGCAGCCACCCGTCGATGGCTTCCTTGAGCCAGCGAATACCGTCTTCATTCAGGCAGTAACACGTCGCCGGCCCTTCCAGTTCCCCCACCACCAGACCGGCCTCGCGCAGCACCTTGAGATGCTGGCTGACGGTGGATTGAGCCAGCGTGGTAAATTCGACCAGTTCACCGGTGATGCACATTTTGTGTTCCGCCAGCGTCTGAACCATGAAAAGGCGCACCGGGTTGCCCAACGCCTTCAGCATGTTGGCCATGCGTTGTTCATCCTGGGTGAGCGGCCGCAAGGTGGAATTTTCTTTTGCCATCTCTTCATTCCTTATATCGTAATTTTACGATAAATCATCCATCTGTCAAGGGTAAACGAACGCCGCCCGGGATCGGAGGGTAGATCCACTTCTGTAAGCGTTCAAAACATTAACCCATTATCGATTGCCATTTGCCATCATCTCAACTTATAATCATCGAATAATAGGAAGCATTCCCCTGTTGGATGATCGCCATCCCTTTGCGAGGTTTGGGATCGGGGAAAAGTAGCCTTCCGATTTTTCCGGCCCGTCACGCGGCGCATCATGGATCAATATACCTTCTTCATCCTATTGTCGCCCTTTGCCATTGCCACCGCTTCCGTGGTGGCGTTTTACTGTTGGAGGCATCGAAGCTCTGAGACAGCCCGCGCCCTGGCCGCCTGCCTCACATCCGCCGTTGCGTACCTGTTCATCAATGACCTTGAACTGGTGACGACCGCGCCGGATGGAAAACTCTTTTTTGCGCAGGTCTGCTACCTGTGTATCAGCTTGCTCACGGTCAACTGGATGGCCTTTGCTCTGGCCTTCTCCAATCGCGAAAAAGTACTGAAATCGCCGTATTTTCGCCTGTTGTGGATCATCCCCGCCCTCACGATTGGGCTGGTATTCACCAATTCGTATCACCACCTCATCTGGAAGGATATCTTCTTCCTCCCGGTCAATCACGGCTATCTGTATTTCCGCGTGGTCGCTTACGGGAGCTGGTTCTGGGTCTTCTGGTTCCACTCCTATTTCCTGATCCTGGCCGGCGCGGTGTTGATCATCTGGAATTCCCTCTCCAGCCAGCGGACATTGCCCATGCGCACCCGCCTGACTCTGGCGGGCGCCCTGCTGCCGTTGGTCATCAACCTGATCTACGTTCTGCGCCTGATCCCCGGTTTTTACAAAGATTACTCGCCGCTGGCGTACGCCTTCAGCGGAATCCTGTTCGCGATCAGCATTTACCGTTTTCAACTGCTCGAGCTGCCGATGTTAGGCCGCTCGATTTTGATCGACAATATGAGCGACGGGATGCTGACCCTGGATTCGGCAATGCGGGTGGCCGATCTCAACCCGGCTGCGAACCGTATCTTCGTCGATGCGGCTCAACCCGCCCCCCGGATCGGAGTCCCATTCCCCCTCCTGAGCAATTACATTCGCCAGTTCGACGCCAGGCCGCAGAGCGACCTGCTCGAAAACGAGATCGTATTTACGCAGGCTGGCGAAAAGGTCTATTACGACCTGCAGATTCGCCGCCTGTACGACCCAAACCGTTCAGAGGTCATCGGCTATCTGATTTCGCTGCACGCTGTCACCGAGCACAAGAAATTGCTGGAGGCCGCGCGCAAACTGGCCATGGAAGATGCGCTAACCGGGGTGTTCAACCGCCGGCACTTCATCGAATTGGCCCATGATGAACTGGCGCAGTCGCGCTCCAAACCGGTGTACTTCTCGATCCTGATGATCGACATCGATTTCTTCAAGACGGTTAATGATACGCTCGGGCACATCGGTGGAGACCAGGTCCTGCATGCCTTTGCTCAACGCCTGCGCATGTTGCTGCGCAGCACCGATGTGATCGGGCGCATCGGCGGTGACGAATTCATTGTGATGCTGCCGGATACCAGTCTTGATAACGCCCGCCTGCTGGCCGAACGGCTCTGCGCCCGGGTGGCCGAAAAGCCCATCGAAACCGAGGATTACGGAGCCTTTTCGATTACCATCAGCATCGGCGTGTCCGAGTGTTCGACAAAATATTCCAAAACACTCGAGCCCGCCATCGCCCTGGCCGACAAGGGATTATTCCAGGCCAAAGACCTGGGCCGCAACCGCGTGCGTATCTACGACGTCGCCCTGCAGTCTCAGCGTTAAGCCAGCGAATGGATAGTCCACCTCAAGCCGGTGTGGGAATCCCTGAAATGAATAAAGCGATAAAGAATACCGTCTTGTCAGGTATAATCGGGACTAGAAAGGGATAGCCGGTTGCCCGAACGCCTCAATCCGGGTGGTAAAACGGCACAGCCGGTCAGGAAGAAATCATGTGGATTAATGGTCTGGCCATCATTGTCATCGCCAGCCTATTGCTGATGGCCGTCACCCGTCTGGCCGTGGAACGGGTGGCTCACGCGCACCATGCTCAAAAAGTAAGCTTTTTTAACCGCTACCCGGTCAAGCCCGGCGACATCGTCTTCCTGGGCGACAGCATCACCGACGGCTGCCGTTGGGACGAGCTCTTTCCCGGCCTGCCTGTAAAAAACCGCGGCATCAACGCCAATCTGACGACCAATGTATTGTCGCGGATGGACAATATCGTCAGCGGGCATCCGAAAGCCGTCTTCATTCTGATTGGCACCAATGATTTGCCCTGGTTCGAACGCCGCCACGATGAGCAGATCCTCGAAACCTACGAAGCCATCCTGCGCCGTTTGAAAACCGAAACGCCCGAAACCAGCGTCTTCGTCCAATCCATCCTGCCGCGTGAAAAAAGCAAGGCCGTCCGCATCCGGAAGCTGAATGAAGGTCTGAAGGATCTGGCGATGCGCTATGGCTATGTCTACATCGATCTTTTCCCGCACTTCGCCACACCCGAAGGCCAACTGCGTCCCGAGCTGACCAACGACTCGCTGCACCTGCTCTCGGCCGGCTATGCCATCTGGGCTGAGATCCTCAAACCGTATTTACGCGGCCTGTAAGCGACGGGTGCATTCATTGGGAAGCGCTTTAAGGGTTACAAATGCAGATTGAAATCGAACCCCTTTGCGTGCCAAGGGGTTTTGTTAAGTGCAGGGTCATCCAAATGGTCATATTCTTGCACCGCTCTGATTCATGCCATTCCATGACTGACAATATGTCCTGAAGCCGATGTGCTTATTGCCTCAATCCGTTATTCTTACCTTATTGACATCACTGATTCATTCCAGAAGACAATCCAGACGTACAGGAAACTTATGTTATCGGACAAACTGATTTACTACGCATCCTGGCCGGTAGTCCTTTCCTATACCGGTACCATGCTGAAGACCGACGTGCAGAAGCACGCTCAATTTCCTCAGGGCGCCAAGATTATTGCGGCCAACCATCCCACCACCACCGACCCCTTCTTCGTCGCAAGCATGGTTCGCACACAATCTTTTATCATGATCAATGACCTGCTGTTTCAGGTCCCCATCCTGGGTGCGTACCTGCGCCGTTCGGGGCATATCCCGGTCAAGGTCGGCAGCGGCCAGGCGGCCATCGATGCTGCGTTGGAACACCTGGCTGCCGGACAGACCATCATCATCTTTCCCGAAGGCGCGCTCAGCCCGGAAAGCGGCGGATTCTATCCGGCACGCACGGGTGTAGCCCGCCTGGCATTGGCCAGCGGAGCCCCCGTCATCCCGGTAGGCATTCACCTCAATTGGGACAAGATCCACACCATCCGTTCCACCGTGCGTGGCCAGGTGGAATACGGGCGCTGGTACCTGCGCGGGCCTTACAATGTCACATTTGGCGAACCGCTGTACTATCGGGGCGATGTGGAAGACCGCCAGTACGTGCGCATTGTGGCCGACTCGGTGATGCACCATATCATCGAGCTGTCGCACGAGAGCCAGGAACGCATGAACCAGGCTCCCGGCGCTCTGCCCGGCACGATTACAGCCGCGTAAGATCGCTTGAATTTCGAACCTCACTGAACAAAAAAACCTCTCCGTTTCCGGAGAGGTTTTTGATTTCAGCGTTTGAGAGTTGATCGCTACATTGCGATGACGTTGGTTGCCTGCGGGCCCTTGGGACCCTGTTCGATCGAGAACTCGACCTTTTGGCCTTCCTTCAGCGTGCGGAAGCCTTCACTTTGAATGGCGGTGTGGTGGACAAAAACGTCTGGGCCATTTTCCTGGGCAATGAAACCGTAACCCTTTTCGTTATTGAACCACTTCACCGTACCAATGATGCGTTCAGCCATTTCTAGAAACTCCTTGATTTATTGACGATCCAATTTAGAACCGGCGGCCGCCAGAGCCACCGCGCCGGTCACGATCACCACCACCGCGATTGCCATAGCCGCCACCGCGATTGCCGTAACCACCACCGCGATTGCCGAAACCAGTTTCTTCCTTGGGGCGAGCGGGATTGACCTTGAGCTCGCGGTTGGCCAGGGAATAACCGTTGAACATCTTGATGGCGTTTTCGGCCTCTTGCTGGCTGCTCATGGTAACGAAGGCAAAGCCCTTCGAGCTGCCGGTGTCGCGGTCCTTGATGAGGGCGGCATCGACCACCGTGCCAGCCTGAGCGAACAATGCCTTGATTTCTTCTTCCGTGGTGGAGAAGGCCAGATTGCCGACGTACAGTTTAACTTCCATTGTCCTTTGTTCCTTTGAACACTTCTGGCGTTTCAGCCAGAGAAAAAAATTGCCGCTTCCCCGAACAGGGCTGGCGGCAAACGCTGACAAACCTTCGTTGAACAATATTCAGTATAACACGAATTTTATTAGAATCAAATAGGAATTATCCATTTTTGATCCTCCTGTCTTGACTGAGATTTCTACTTTCGCTAGAATGAAACTATTCCTATTTAAAATATCCTTATTGATCACCCAATAACCGGTGCCCAATCGGACATTGCAACCTCACCGGATCGATTTCCATTCGAAGACTGAAACCGACGAGGAGGGAGTATGATAAACAGACCAGGTCTGCGAATCGTCCTGATTGCGGTGCTGGCCGCCGCGTTTGCGTTTACAGGATATCCGTTCCAACCGCACGCGGCGCAGGCTGCCCCGGCGAATATTGTCATCAGCCAGGTTTACGGCGGCGGCGGAAACAGCGGCGGAATCTACACCAATGATTTTGTCGAATTGTACAACCGTGGATCTTCATCCGTATCCCTGGCAGGCTGGTCCATTCAATACACCAGCGCCACAGGAACGGGCAATTTTGGCGCAAATACAGGTTTACTCACCCCCCTCTCGGGAACGCTGGATCCCGGCCACTACTTCTTGATTCAAGAAGCCGCCGGCAGCAATATCCAATTACCGCTCCCGACGCCCAACATAACCGACTCTACACCCATCAACATGAGCGGAACGGGCGGAAAAGTCGCCCTGGTCAACACCACCACCCCGCTGGGATGCAACGGCAGCACTACGCCCTGTTCGGCCGCGGCGCTGGCGACCCTTGTCGACCTCGTGGGCTGGGACGGGGCGAACTTCTATGAAGGTTCCGGCCCGGCGCCGGCAACCACCAACTCAACCGCCGTTCTGCGCAAGCTGGACGGCGCGCAGGACACGGATAACAACTCGGCGGACTTCATTTCAGGCGCGCCCAACCCGCGCAACACGCTTCCGCCGGACGCGGCTCCGCAGGTCGTCAGCACCGTCCCGGCGGACGGCGCGGCCTTCGTGCCCTACGACAGCAACGTAACCATCAACTTCAGCGAGGCGGTCAACGTCAGCGGCGCCTGGTTCAACCTGACCTGCACCCTGAGCGGCAGTCATACCGCGAGCGTCAGCGGCGGTCCGGTCACATTTACGCTGGATCCCGGCGCTGACTTTGTGGCCGGAGAAGCCTGCACGTTGACGGTGAACAAGGATCTGGTCAGCGATCAGGACAGCAACGATCCGCCGGATACGATGACCGTCTCGTTCAGCATCGGTTTCTCGACCGGCAGCACCTGTCTGCTGGGCTACACACCCATCTATACCATCCAGGGCAGTGGCCTGACCACCCCCATTCCCGGGACGGTCACCACCCAGGGCGTGGTGGTGGGCGATTTCGAAGGTCCCAGCCCGGCGCTGCGCGGCTTCTACCTGCAGGATGCCGCCGGCGACGGTAATTTGCTGACCTCGGACGGCATTTTCGTGTTCAACGGCAACAACGACAGTGTTTCCCTGGGCGATGTGGTGCGCGTGACCGGCACCGCCGAGGAATACCAGGACCAGACGGAAATCGGCAGTGTAACCTCGATCGTCAACTGCGGAGTTGGCTCGGTTGCGCCGCTGGATGTGACCCTGCCCTTCGCCTCGGCCACTGCGGCTGAAAGTGCCGAGGGCATGCTGGTGCGCCTGCAGCAGACGTTGTTTGTCACCGAGCATTACCAGTTGGGGCGCTTCGGCGAGGTGCTGCTCTCCTCGGGCGCGCGCCTGCAGCAGCCCACCAACGTCGTTTCTCCGGGCGCGCCGGCGTTGGCCCTGCAAACCGCCAACAATCTGAACCAGATTCTGATCGATGATTCGACCCAGAATCAGAATCCCGATCCGATCCTTTTCGGGCGGGGTGGAATGCCGCTTTCGGCCTCCAACACGCTGCGCGGCGGTGATACGGCCACGGGCATTGTGGGCGTGATGACCTACACCTGGGGCGGCAACTCCGCCAGCCCCAACGCCTACCGCGTCCGCCCATTGAACGCCCTGGACGGGTACATCGACTTCCAGCCGGCCAACGAACGCCCCGCCGGCGCGCCAGCCCTCACTGGGCGGTTGCGCGTGGTGGGCATGAACCTGCTCAACTATTTCAATACCTTCGGCGTCGGAGCATGTACGCTGGGTGTGGGCGGCGGGCCGACCGACTGCCGCGGCGCGGATGATCTGGTCGAATTCGACCGCCAGTGGCCGAAGACGGTGGCCGCCATCCTCGGCACGCAGGCCGACGTGATCGGCGTCATCGAGATGGAAAATGACGGCTACGGTTCGGATAGCGCCATCCAGGATTTAGTGAACAAGCTCAACACCGTCGCCGGTCCGGACGTCTATGCCTTCATCGACGTGGACACGCTCACCGGCCAGATCAACGCGTTGGGCGTGGACGCCATCAAGGTCGGGCTGCTCTACAAACCCGAGCGCGTCACGCCGGTCGGCGTTACGGCCGCCCTGAACACGCCGGCGTTTGTCACCGGCGGCGATTCGGCCGACCGCAACCGCCCGGCGCTGGCCCAGGCCTTCGAAGAGGTCGGCACCGGGGCGCGCTTTGTGGTCAGCGTCAATCATCTAAAAAGCAAGGGCAGCGCCTGCGACGCGCCCGATCTGGGCGACGGGCAGGGCAACTGCAACAGCGTGCGCACCAACGCCGCCAACCTGCAGGCGGCCTGGCTGGCGGGCGATCCGACCGGCACGGGCGATACGGATGCCCTCATCATCGGCGACCTGAACTCGTATGCCATGGAAGACCCGATCGTCGCCTTGCAGAACGCCGGCTACACCAACCTGATTTACCAGTTCATCGGCCCGGACGCCTACTCATACGTCTTCGACGGCCAGTGGGGTTACCTCGATCACGCCCTGGCCAATACCAGTTTGGCCGGACAAATCAGTGGGGTAGCCGAATGGCACATCGACGCCGACGAGCCCTCGGTGCTGGATTACAACACCAACTTCAAGTCCCCCGGGCAGATCGTCTCGCTGTATGCGCCGGATGAATTCCGCATTGGCGACCACGATCCGGTACTGATCGATTTGACACTGACGACGCCCACCGCGGATGCCGGTGGTCCGTACACAGGCGATGAAGGCCAGAGTGTCGCGCTGAGCGCCACGGGGGCGGACCCCAACGGCGGGACGGTCAGCTTCGCCTGGGACCTGGATAACGACGGTGTGTTCGAGACGCCCGGCCAGAATGTGACCTTCCAGGCGGTGGACGGAACCTTCGATTACCCGGTGGCCGTGCGGGTAACCGAGTCGGACGGGGCTTACGCGATATCGAGCGCCAGCGTGCAAGTCTTGAACGTGGCGCCCACCCTCGGCGAGATCAGCGCGCCGCTCGATCCGGTCCAGGTCAACCAGCCGGTGGATGCCAGCGCCGACTTCACGGATCCCGGCGTGCTGGATACGCATACTGCGGTATGGGATTGGGGCGACGGGACGACCGCCGCGGGAACGGTGACCGAAACCGACGGCAGCGGTTCCGTGGCTGACAGCCACACCTACACCACGCCCGGCGTCTACCGGGTCGGCCTGACCGTCACGGACAAGGACGGCGGGTCGGCCGAGAGCTTCTTCGAATACGTGGTCATCTACGATCCGAACGGCGGCTTCGTCTCCGGCGGCGGATGGATCGATTCGCCGGCCGGCGCCTATCTGGCGGATCCCGGTCTGAGCGGCAAGGCCACCTTCGGTTTCGTCTCCAGATACAAGAAGGGCGCGACCGTGCCGGAAGGCAACACCGAGTTCCAGTTCCACGCAGCCGGGTTGAACTTCAAGAGCAGCAGCTATGATTGGCTGGTGGTGGCCGGCAGCAAAGCCCAGTTCAAGGGCGTCGGAACGATCGACAGCGAAGGGGAATACTTCTTTATGATCAGCGCCGAGGATAGCGCCCCGGACACCTTCCGCATCAAGATCTGGACGCTGGATGGCAGCGGCGGCGAGCAAATCGTCTATGACAACGGCTCGCAGCAGGCCATCGGCGGCGGCAGTGTGATTGTGCACAAGTAACCACCGTTTCCGTTCAAGCGCGGGCAGGGAAACTTGTCCGCGCTTGATATAATCATCGCATGGATACCGTCTCATACAACCGCTCGGCCTGGGATAAACAGGTCGAAAAACAGAATATGTGGACCATCCCCGTAACCAGCGAGCAGGTTCAGGCCGCCCGCCGGGGGAACTGGCAAATCGTTCTCACGCCCACCAAGCCCGTGCCCGCCGGGTGGTTCCCTTCACCCCTGACCGGCCACGACGTGCTGTGCCTGGCCTCCGGCGGCGGGCAGCAGGGACCCATCCTGGCCGCGGCCGGCGCCAATGTGACCGTCTTCGATAACTCCCCGCGCCAGTTGGCTCAGGACCGCCTGGTGGCCGAGCGCGACGGCCTGATCCTGCGCACGGTGCAGGGCGACATGGCCGACCTGTCCGCCTTCGCCGACGGTTCGTTCGATTTGATCATCAACCCGGTCTCCACCTGTTTCGTCGAGGACGTGCTGCCGGTGTGGCGCGAGTGCGCCCGCGTGCTGCGAGCGGGCGGCGCGCTGTTGATGGGCTTCAATCAGCCGCACACCTACTGTCTCGATGAAAAAGACGGCCTCTGGTTCCTGCGCTTCGCGCTGCCCTATTCCGACCTGGGCAGCCTTACGCCTCAGGAACGCGCCGCGCGGTTGGGCCCGGACGATCCGCTCGAATTCAGCCACACTTTCACCGATTTTCTGGCCGGGCAGATGGCCGCCGGCCTGGCGCTGGTGGACCTGTATGAGGATGTCTTTCCGGACGACCCGATTAACAAATTCATGCCGCAGTTCATGGCCACCAGGGCCGTCAAGTTGACCTGAAATTGACACACACAGAACCGAACGGGTCCTGTGTGTGATTTCAGAAATAATTTCGATCGTTAAGTCCGGACATGGGTTCGAAGAGAACCCGATCCTTTATTCACCTGTTAATGCAAATTATACTAAAAATTAACAACTTCTTAATCACCCGGGATTAAGATGTGTCTTGTTCGATATTAACCATCCCTGCAGACAAAAAGGTCTTCCTTATGTTCAGTTCAATATCGGGTAATCAGCCTTCAGCATCGCGAATTCAGCCTCAATTTACCGTTCCGGCCCTCACGCAAGATGAGCGATTAAAACTGGCCGAGATTCTGTTCAAATACGACCCGTTCAACCTGACGGCAGCGGACGCCAGAACCCTCCGGAAGGAGATGAGTCGGGCCGGCATCTGGCCTTCGCGGGCGGTCGAGCAAACGCTCGAGAATATCGGTTACCACGTGAACCGCCCCCAGCCGAAAAAGCCCGTCCGTACGCCCGCTAAATCCGGCGACACCGCGCTCATCGCACAGGCGTTGGCGCCGCTGCAGGCTGTCGTCCGCAATTACAACCTCGCCAATATGAGTCCGGCGGATGAAATATCCTTTTACAACCGCCTGCGGGAGGCCGGATTGACGAAATAGTCCCTGGATGACGATCCAAACAATTCAGATTTCAATTCAAATTGCCCCGGATTTTTGCGGGGCAATTTTCGTTGATCCAGGCGAAAGGCTCGGTGAATGGATGCGGGCGTTTACCAGACCGGTTGTAAAAGACTGGCCACCTTTCGAGTAAATCCTGCCATGATCTGTCTCTATAATCAAATTGGATTTCATTTTCACGATATCAACCTGAAAACATCTTCTCGAATGCCAAACCGATGAGACATAAAACAACCCTTTTTCTTCTTATCCTCTGCATCCTGTCCATCCTGTTTTCCTCCTGCGCGCCACAACCGTCCGCCCCGGCCGAACCGGTGACAGCGCTGATCCATGCCAGGCTGATCGATGGCACGGGCGCGGCGCCCCTGGAAGATGCCGTGGTGTTGGTGAGCGCTGACCGCATCCTGGCGGCCGGGCCGGCAGATCATGTGAATATCCCCGCCGGAGCGACCGTGATCGACCTGCAGGGCGCAACGCTGCTGCCAGGGCTGATCAACGCGCACGTGCATACCGGCTTCGACGAAGAAAAGCTGGCCGCCTGGGCGCAGGCCGGCGTGACCACCGTGCGTGACATGGGCAACAGCGGCAGCACGGCCAGCATGGAAGCCAACTACGCGCATAAGGCCGCGATCAACGCCCGGCCGGAGTTGGCCCGCCTGGTGGCCTCGACGCCGATTATTTCGCCGCCGCAGGGTTACGGCGAACTGACGGTATCCTCGACGCAGGACGCGGTCGAAAAGGTCAACGCAGCGCTCGACCTGGGCGCCGACCTGGTGAAGATCGCCTTCGAGGATTACCGCCCGCCCAGCACCCGTTGGCCACTGCTGCCGCTGGATCAGGCGCAGGCCATCGTGGAGGCCGGGCACCAACGCGGCGTGCGCACCAGCGCCCACATCACCTGGGCAAAGTACGCCCAAACCTGCCTGGACGCCGGCGTGGATGAGATTGCTCACATGCCGATGGACCCACTGGACGACGCCGTCATCGCGCAGGCGGTCGAACAGGGCGTGATGTGGATCCCCACCCTCGAACTGTGGGACAGGGTCGGTCAGGGCACACTGCCCAGCGCCATCGAAAACACACGCCGCTTCGTCGCAGCCGGCGGGCAGGTGGCGCTGGGCACCGATTACGGCGGCTACCCGGGTGCGTTCGACCTGGGGCTGCCGGTCACCGAGCTGCAGCGCATGCAGGAGGCCGGCCTGTCGCCGATGCAGGTGATCGTCTCAGCCACGCGCAACGGCGCCGTCGCCTGCGGGTTGGAGAATCAATTGGGCACCATCGAAGCCGGGAAAATCGCCGACCTGCTGGCCGTGAGCGGCGACCCGAGCGAAGACCTCACTGCGCTGCAAAACGTCCGGCTGGTGATGCACAACGGCGTCGTCATCCGCGGAGAGTGAAACTAAAAAAAGGCGCAGCCGAAGCTGCGCCTGATTTTTCTCCCGCGGCGGGCGCTATTGCAGGCTCTCCGCGATTTCGATCAAATCTTCCAGGCTGAGCCCGTCGGGCGGCCCCATGAAACCCAGCTCGAACGCCATGCCATTGGCCTGCCAGCGCAATGTTTTCATGTAAGGGTCCGATTCCCAGATGGGTCCCTGGTCGGTCAGCTTCCAGACCCCCTCGACGTATTCCCCAGCGTTGCCCAGGATCGAAACTGTCTGCACCTCCGCGCTGGCGCCGACCATCTCGCACAGTTCACAGTCTTCTGACACCGGGATGGGTTGCTGGCGAAGCGCCAGGCCATTCGTATTCGTTTCAACGTACTGGTAGAAGATGCGCACAATGGACTTGTCTTCCTCGAGTGTTGCGCCGACGAACTGAAGTGAATCCGGAATCCAGGACGGCACCAGCACATCGAAACCCGCAATTTGCTCCACTTCCTGGACACTCGCGGTTGCGTCGAGGATAGAGGCCGGGTCAGGGGTTGATGTGCCAGGAGTGGGCGCCGGCGTCAATTGCCAATCCTGGAGGGGTAACTGGTCGCTTTCCGCGCGGGTAAAGAACTGCAGCGCTTCCTGCGCCAGCGCCCGCCCCTGCGGTGTGAGGGCGAAAAATGCTGCGAACAGAAGCACAACCAGTGCGATCGCGGCTGCCAGCCGCAGGCTGAATTTTCGACGAGTGTTCATTCGAGTTCCTCTCGTTTCTGCGAATTCACCCGTCTGAAGTCGGGATTGGAGGGCCGGCCACAGGTCGATCGCTGCGCCGGGCGCCTTATGCTCGGAAAGATCCCTGAGAATGGATCGGATTTGACTTTCATTCATGGTCGACCTCTTGTTGTTCGGTCTTTTCCCCATCCTTCGGCTGCAGCAGGGTCCGCAACCGCTGCCGGGCGCTGTACAGCCACCATTTGACGGTCGTGAGCGGCCGGTTCAAATCGCGCACCATTTCGCTTTCGGTTTCATCCAGGAAGTAACGCAGCACCACTGCCGCGCGCTGCGAGGGCGCCAGGCGCCCCAGCGCCTGCCAGATCCTCTCGCGCGTTTCGGCCGTCTCAGCCAGCGACTCCGGGCCGAGCGCCGGATCGATCAGCCATTCGGCTGCCCGGCGCCCGTCCCCGGACTCTTCCAACGCCGAGAAGCGTTGCCGGCGCCGGGCGGCCTTGAGCGCGGCGTTGATCACGATCCGCATCAACCAGGGCCGGAACGGCCGCCGTTCATTGAACTGGTCGATCTTCCGGTAGGCCTGAAGGAACGCCTCCTGGGCGATGTCCTGGGCCAACGCCGGATCGCGCACGATCAGTAGGGCGGCGTGGACCGCTTCGACTTGATAGCGCTGGACGAGCGCTTCCAATCCATCGATATTCCCTTGCTTCAGACGAGCGATAGCGGGTAGGTCAAAGGCCAGTTCCGGACCATCCGGAGCCGGTGGGTCAGTATGAGCCATGGCTTGAATGCCTCAGGAAAGGTATTCTGAATTTCTCAATGAGAGGATCCTCTATATTTATTATCCTTTGAGATCGGAAAAAGATAGGCAAAAGGGGCGCGAGAGATCTCGCGCCCCCCAGGATCGAAATCCAAGCGAAAATCAGCGCAGGCTTTCGGCGATCGCAATCAGATCTTCCTGCGTCAGCCGGGCGCCGCTCGAACCGGAAAACCGCAGGGAGAACATCCAGTCTTCTGTCGTCCAGTCCAGGCTGATCTCGCCATATTCGTCCGTCCAGGCCGGCGTGGAAGTCGGCTGGCCCTCCACATACAAACCGGTGGAAAGGCTTCCACGATAGATCGTGCCAGGGTAGCCATTGACCTCGACGATTTGAATGGCTTCCGCCGGGTAGCCGGTATCGGACGCCGCAGCGTTTGGGGTTACTTCCCCGGTCAGCGGGCGCTGGTAGACGATCAGCACCGGGCCGTTGGAACGGATCAGATCGGCGCCGAAACTGCCGTAGAAGAGCATGACGCTGCGCGAGGATGGTTCGAAGCGCGCGTGACTGAAGGACAGGCCCTCGGGCAACACGGCGGGCTCCAGTACATCGTAGCCGGTGGCTGTTTCCAACCCGGCGACGTCAGTAAAGGCCTGCTCCCAACCCATCCCGGGGGTGGGTGTGGCGGCGTTTTTCACCGGGCACGCTTCGCCGGTTTTGCACTGTCTCAGACTACGCGCCACCGCCAGCATTTCGTCGCGCTCGAGATAAGCCGGGGAGAAGGACTCGTTCAACACGAATTGAATATCGATGGTGACATCTTCCATTTGCCAGCGGAGCGTGTAGATTTCAGAACGATCTTCCCAGTAAGCCTGGTCGGATCCGGCCGGGGTAAACCACATTCCCCGGACAAACTCGGCGCTGGTAGCGCCTATCGAAATCGTTTCGACCGCTGCGTCGGCGCCCACCTCGAATGGAGGCAGATGCTTCCCCTGGGTGATCGAAAAGAACTCGCCGGTCGCGGCTTTGGGAGAGGCGTACAGCAAGGTCACGGCCTGTTGCTGCGAATCGTACTGAATACGGATCAGGCGGTAGTCGCGCGGCAGCTCCAGCGGTTCGTACAGGTCGAACCCGATTGCGGCCTCGGCTTCCAACAGCGTCATATCCTGCATGACGCCGGCCTGTGAATGGAGCGTCGGCGTAATCGTCGGCGTTGGCGTAACGATCTCACCCGCCGGGTGCAGCGCCAGCGCGTGGGTGGGCGCCGGGGTGCGGGTCGGCGCGGGCGGGGCGATCTGGTCGGTGGGCACAGGCAGGGTATTGCCCTGTGCGCGGGTGAAGAACTGCATCAACGCGTCCGCCAGCACCTTCCCGGCCGGGGTCGCCAGCAGGATGACGGACAGCAGCATAACGGCTGCAACGAAGGCGAATCGCTGTTTTTTCATCCAGGCGCTTCGATACTCCCCGGTGTTTGACGCCCATGGGGCCCGCCTCATGCACTGGTGATATCGTTCACCCGGCTGGGGACGGATCGAACGAAGCAGCTCTTCGATTTCTTCGATTTTGATTTTCTTGATCGGCAGATCAGACATCAGCTTACTCCTTGCCATCCGGCCATTCCTGCTGCAATCGCGCCAGGGCGCGGTGAATGCCGACCGAAACCGTGTTTTCCGGCATTCCCAGGTATTCCCCGATCTGGCCGATGCGCCAGTCGAGCAGGTAACGCAGCGCCAACATTTCCCGTTGTTTGCCGGGTAAACAGCGCAACAACTTCCAGAGTGTGGCGGTTTGTTCGCCCATCAACACCAGGTTTTCCGGCGGCGTTCCTAACTGCGGCAGGTCGTCCGGCGGGTCTTCGGCTGTCTGGATGCGTGCCCGCCCGCGGCGGTAGCCGTCGATCACCAGGCGGCGCGCGATGCGCAGCAGCCAGCCGGTGACGGAGCCGTCCGGTTCGCCCCGGAAAGTTCGGCGCGCCTTCCAGGCGCGCATGAAAGTCTCGGCGGTCAGGTCTTCGATATCTTCCGCCGGTCCCCCATGCAACCCGTAGAGATAGCGGTAGACCGAAAGGTAATCGCGCTCGTACAGGTCGCTGAACGCTTCGGGATTGAGCAGGGGGGATTCTTGCTCCTTACCGTGCATCCATTGCGTCAAGCCTTGAAAAAAGCTGGCATCTTTCAATACATGTTCCTCCATGCTTTCAAAACGAGGCTGGTTTTCAATGGAGTAAACGCAAAAAAAAGAAAAATCTGACAGAAAACAGGTAAAGAAACGGAAAAGAATTTATTTACGTTTCATTATAACGATGAAGATCCGAACTATTTTAAAAAGCCTGCGGGGAAGGGGGACGAACTGGGCACGGTCGAGGCCAACAAGATCGCCGATCAACAAATCGATCTCTGCTTTCGAGCATTCCCCATCATTCCTCATCACTCTTCACTCTTCATGAATACCGAATACCGATTTTTTATCAAGGCTTCTTTCCTCCAATATGTGACATTTGTCACTATTGTCATTTTTCCTGTGCGCCGTTATTATATCAACGTATAAAACGTTATATCAACTTATAACAACTATGACTAACTTACTCACCACCCGCCAGGTTCAGGATCTTCTCAAGGTCGACCGCATCACGGTCTACCGAATGCTCAACGACGGGCGCCTCAAGGGCGTCAAGATCGGGCAGCAGTGGCGCTTCCCCTCCAGCGAGGTCGAGCGCCTGTTGAGTGGCGCCCCCGGCCCAACTGCCGACACGCCGGTGCGCGCCTTCCCCACCCACTGCGTGCAGACCATCCAATCCCTCTTCTCGGCCATCGGCCAGGTCGGCGCGCTGGTGATCGACAACCAGGGCAAGCCGCTGACCGAACCCAGCACGCCGTGCAGCTTCTGCGCGCTGGTCCAATCCACACCCCAGGGACGGACCGCCTGCGGCCAATCCTGGCAGCAGTTCAGCGTGGCCGGTGAAGGCGAAATGCTCACCTGCCACGCCGGTCTGCAATACAGCCGCGCGCCCATCCTCGACAACAGCGAACGCATCGGCTGGTTCCTGGCCGGGCCTTTCCAGCCCGCTCCCGGCGCCGACCCGGTGACCCTGGCGGCGGACAACGATATCCGTCTGGCCGAACTCCGCGAAGCGGCGGCTGAGCTGCCCGCTTCAGCCAATAAAGCCCACATGCGCGCCTGGCCGCAGCAGGCCAGCGCCGCCATCCAGGCCATCCTCAACGAGCGCTCCGGCCTGATGCAACGTTTGAAGAACATCGCCGAAATTTCCCAACTGGAGAGTTGAGAAAGATGGGTGACCACGAATGACACGAAACACACGAAAACAAGATGATTTGAAATGAAGATTGCCTTTATGAATAGATATCCGAGAAACAGGATGCTCTTCTTTCGTGGCTTTCGTACGTTTCATGGTTCATCAGAACTCATGAAAAGGTCTTTAACTGAGGTGAGGATATGAAAACACTCCTGATTTTGGGCGCCGGCACCGCCGGTACGATGATCGCCCGCAAGATGGTCAACAAACTCGACTCGCGAGATTGGAAAGTGATCGTGGTCGACAAGGACCAGCAGCATTACTACCAACCCGGGTTCCTGTTTATCCCATTCGGCATTTACAAGCCCGAAGCGGTGGTGCGCCCCAAGAAGAACTACCTGCCGCGCAATGTCGAATTCGTCCTGGCGGACGTCGAACAGATCCAACCCCAGGAAAACCGTGTGACCCTGGCCGGCGGGCGCGTCATTAACTACGACTTCCTGGTCATCGCCACCGGCACCGATATCGCCCCCGAACAGACCGAAGGCCTGCTGGGCGGCGGCTGGCGCCAGAACATCTTCGATTTCTACACCTACGACGGCGCGGTGGCGCTCTCCAAAGCGCTCAAGAACTTCAACGGCGGGCGTCTGGTGATGCACATCAGCGAAATGCCCATCAAATGCCCGGTTGCGCCGCTGGAATTCATCTTCCTGGCGGATTGGTATCTCAAGCAGCGCGGCATTCGCAACAAAACCGAGCTGGTTTACGCCACCCCGCTGCCGGGCGCCTTCACCAAACCGGTGGCCGCGGCCGCGCTGGGCGACATGCTGACCAAGAAGGGCATCCACGTCGAACCGGAATTCAATATCATGGAAGTCGATTCCGGCGCCAACCTCATCCGCTCGTACGACGAACGCGAGATCCCCTACGATCTGCTGGTGACCGTGCCGGTCAACATGGGCGCCAAGATGATCCAGCGCTCAGGCCTGGGCGACGACCTGAATTACGTGCCCACCAACAAGCACACCCTGCAGTCCGACCGCTTCGAAAACATCTTTGCCATGGGCGACGCAGCCAACATCCCCGCCTCCAAAGCCGGGTCGGTCATCCACTTCCAGATGGAGACCGTGGTCGAAAACCTGCTGGCGGCCATCCAGGGCAAGCCCCTGCACGCCGAATTCGATGGCCACGCCATTTGCTTCGTCGAAACCGGCTTCAGCAAAGCCTTCCTGATCGACTTCAGCTACGACGTCCAACCGCTGCCGGGCAAATACCCCGTGCCAGGGGTGGGCCCCATGACCCTGCTGCGCGAATCGGGTTTGAACCACCTCGGGAAGTTGGGCTTCTATTACATGTACTGGGACCTGATGATGAAGGGGATCGACGTCCCCCTGCCGAGCAAATTCTCGATTGCCGGTAAAGACCGCTCACTCGCTTAATCAGACCTTTTTATAACCATCAAGGAGGTAGTAACCATGTCTGAATTACTTGCTGCTATCAAGTTCAACGCCGAAGGCTATATGACCGACCCCAATCAGTGGACGCGTGAAATCGCCGAAGTCCTGGCCAAACAGGAAGGCATCGACACGCTGACACCCGAACATTGGAAGATCATCGATTTCTGCCGCCAGACCGGTCTGGCGACCGGCAAATCGCCCACCCTGCGCCAGATCACCAACGGCACGGGCATTTCCACCAAGGACCTGTTCGCGCTCTTCCCCAAGGGCCCGGCCAAGAAGGTCGCCAAGATCGCCGGCCTGGGCAAACCCGAAGGCTGTGTCTAATCCTTTATATCCGAATTGGAGCATCAATCTATGGAAACTGAAAATCGCAAGGTCGCGTTTATTTGTTCCAAGGGTGATCTGGACATGGCCTACCCGGCGCTGGTGATGGGCTGGGCCGCGCTTGGCAACGGCATCGATGTGACCATCTTCTTCACCTTCTGGGGCATGGATATCATCACCAAGGACCGCCAGAAACACCTGGAAATGTCCCCAATCTCGAAAACCAGCATGAAGATGCGCATGATGGGCCTGCCCACCGGAACGCTCGGCATTCCGAACCTGCTGAGCATCATCCCGGGCATGACCGCCTTCACCTCCTGGTTCATGAAGAAGAAAATGGCCAAAATCAACGTCCCGCCGGTGGACGAATACCTGCAGATGCTGGTCGATGCCGGCGCGCACCTGTATGCCTGCAAGATGTCGGTGGATATGTTCGACTTGAAGAAGGAAGATTTCGTGGACGGCGTCGAGGATATCGTCACCGCCGGCGACTTCATGGATATGACCGAAGGCGCACAGATTATCTTCATTTAGAGCGCCGTTATCGGCTCCGCCGGATCTGAAATGACACTTTGGCCCCTGAAGACACTGCCCCGTCTTCAGGGGTTTTTCCTTTTCCGCATTCTCTTCTTCCCTTGACTCTGACGTAACGTTATCGTGTAAACTAACCCCATCATGAAAATGCGCGCAGATACCTATACCATCCGACAGCTCGCCAACCTGGCCGGCATCAGCGTCCGGACGCTGCATCACTACGACCAGATCGGCCTGTTGAAACCCGAGCAGCGCTCTCCCGCCGGTTACCGCATCTACCGGCATGTCGACCTTCTGCGCCTGCAGCAGATCCTTTTCTACCGCGAACTGGATGTGCCGCTGGCTGAAATCCAGGCCCTGCTCGACCGGCCGGATTTCGACCCGGTCCGCGCGCTGCGCGATCACCGCGAAAAGCTGCGGGAGAAGGCCGCCCGTCTGGAGCGCCTGATTGAAACCATCGATAAAACCCTGGCACAGTCCACGAAGGGAACCGAAATCATGAAAGACGAAGAACTATATAAAGGCTTTGCCCCCGAACAGGCCAAGCGCTACCGCCGCGAAGCCGCCCAGGCCTACGGCGAAGAGACCGTCAAATCCAGCGAAGATCGCATTCGCGGTTGGGGCGCGGAGAAATGGGAGAGCGTAAAGGGCGAGATGGGCGCTGTGACCCTGGCCATCTCCGAGTTAATGGATCGCGATCCCGGCGATGCCGAAGTCCAGACGCTGGTGGCGCGCCATCATGCCTGGATCGAGAAATTCTACCCGGCTCCGGCTGAAGTCTACGGCGGGTTGGCCCAGCTCTACACCGACCATCCCGAGTTCCGCGCCTTCTACGAAAAGATCCGCCCCGGCCTGGCCGAATACCTGCGCGCCGCCATGGAATATTACTGCGCGCATGCTCTTGCCGTCCAAGCCGGTTGAGCCGGCCTTGCAATTTGGAGATTTGCGACTTTTGATCCCTTGACACGTCCCCGAAAGGCAGGTATTATCGGGGCCATGTTGATTGTCCAGACTTCCGCTTACACGAACATGCATGCATGGTTGATGCGCAGGCGATGGGTTTCGTCGCCGGCCCTGTGTGAGCGTGTCTGACCGGTAACAAACGAGCCCATCGCTTCTTCCTGAATTTCGAGGATGCCTGGTGGGCCGAACACACGACTTGCGTTTCCATAGACCGCAGCGCCGCCAGCATCCTGGCGGCGTTTTATTATCCCCTTTTACCGACAGAGTAACCTTTTACTGGAGAGAAAAATGAAATCCTCGAACCAATCGTCCACACAGCGTCCTTTACGGACCCTTTCGATCTTCATCCTGGTCCTTACGCTTTCAGCGCTCCTGCTGACCGCCTGCAGCCCGTCTGCTGCGCCGACTGCAACGACGGCTCCCGCCGCAGCCGAAACCAATACCGCAACGGCTGCCCCGACCGCCAACGATGGGACTGTTTCACCGACCAGCGCGCCCATTCACCTGACCATCGGCGTCTCCCCCGTCCCGCACGGCGACATCCTCAAGTTCGTCCAGGAAAATCTGGCCGCCAAAGCCGGCCTGGATTTGAAACTGGTCGAGTTCACCGATTACGTTCAGCCCAACCTGGCGCTGGCCGATGGGACCATCGACGCCAACTTCTTCCAGCATGTGCCCTACATGGAGGATTTCGGCAAGCAGCATAACCTCGACCTGGTCGCCGTGGTCGCCGTGCACATCGAACCCCTGGGCATCTATTCGAACAAGATCCAGTCTCTGAGCGATCTTCCGGATGGGGCCGTGGTGGCCATCCCCAATGACGCCACCAACGGCGGGCGCGCGCTGAAGCTGCTGGAGGCCAACGGCCTGCTCAAGTTGAAGGACGGCGTGGGCTACGCGGCCACCGTGCAGGATATCGTTGAGAATCCCAAGCACCTGGACATCAAGGAACTGGAAGCGGCCCAACTGGTGCGCGCATTGGACGATGTCAGCATCGCGGTGATCAACGGGAACTTCGCCATCGAAGCCGGCCTCAAGCCCGCCAGCCAGGCGCTGGCGCTGGAAAGCGGCCAGGATAATCCGTACGCCAACGTTCTCACGGTTCTCAAGGGGCACGAGAGCGATCCGGGTATCCTGAAACTGGCCCAACTGCTGACCTCGCCCGAGGTCAAGAAGTTCATCGAAGACAAATACGAGGGCGCGGTCATCCCCGCGTTTTAATAAGAGGAATCAACCACGGAGACACGGAGGACACGGAGAAGAAATTTAGTGGAGAGAGAATAGAGATTCTATGTAGGTCGGGTGGAGGGGCTGTGAAAAACCTTCCATGAGAGCATAATGCCCGGAAACATCGATGATTGCCCCTCCACCCGACGTCCTGCGCTCTTTGACCCTCTTCCTCTCTTCCTACTCTGAGTCCTCTGTGATCTCTGTGGCTAGAAAGTTCTTCCATGATCGATATTCAAGACGTCTATAAGACTTATACCAGCGGCGAGCAGGCGGTGGAAGCCCTGCAGGGCGTGACGCTGCATGTGGCCAAAGGCGAAATCTTCGGTGTGGTGGGGCCCAGCGGCGCCGGCAAGAGCACGCTGATTCGCTGCGTCAACCTGCTGGAACGGCCCACTTTGGGCAGCATCCGCGTCAACGGGCAGGAACTCACCGCGCTCACGCCGGCCGAACTGCGCCTGGCCCGCCAGCGCATCGGCATGATCTTTCAGCATTTCAACCTGCTCAGCTCGCGCACGGTGGCCGGCAACGTGGCCTTTCCCTTGGAAATCACCGGCGTCGATCCGGTCCAACGAGCCGAACGCGTGCGCGAACTGCTGGCCCTGGTCGGGCTGAGCGACAAGGCGAACGCCTACTCCGCGCAGCTTTCCGGCGGACAGAAGCAGCGCGTCGGCATCGCCCGCGCGCTGGCCACCCAACCCGACGTGCTGCTGTGCGATGAAGCCACCTCGGCGCTTGACCCGCAGAACACCAGCGCCATCCTCGAACTGCTGCGCGATCTCAACCGCCGCCTGGGCCTGACCATCCTGCTCATCACGCACGAGATGAATGTGGTGCGCCAGATTTGTGATCAGGTGGCCGTCATTTCCGACGGAAAGATCATCGAGCAGGGTTCCGTGGTGAATCTGGTGGCGCGTCCCGGCACGCTGCTTTCGCAGGCCATCTTTCCGCCCATCGAAGCGCCCCTGGACGCAAATGGCGGCAGGAACGTCACCATCACCTTTGTGGGCGATGCCGCCGGTCAGCCGGTGCTGGCCAGCCTGGTGCGCAAGTTCGATGTGGATGTCAACATTCTGGGCGGCAGCATCCAGACGATTGGCGGCCAGCGCATCGGCCGGCTGCAGGTGAAACTCGCCGGCGCCCAGGTGGACGCTGCCCTGGTCTACTTGCGGAGTCTGGGTTTGAACGTGGAGATGAACTGATGGACTGGTCGATCTGGCTTCCCAATCTCTGGACGGGCACGCTGGACACGCTTTACATGGTGGGCGTGGCCACACTTTTCACCGTGGCGCTGGGGCTGCCGCTGGGCGTGCTGATGGTCACAACCGACCGCCAGGGGCTCACTCCCAATACACCGTTGAATTTGGTTCTGGGCGCGATGATCAATGCAGCCCGTTCGCTGCCCTTTATTATCTTACTGGTCGTGGTCATCCCCCTTACCCGCCTGCTGGTAGGCACTTCCATCGGCGCAACCGCAGCCATCGTACCGCTCTCGCTGGCTGCCATTCCCTTCTTTGCGCGCGTGGCTGAAAGCGCGCTGCGCGAAGTGGACCGCGGCCTGGTGGAGGCGGCCCAGGCCATGGGCTGCTCGCCCTGGCAAATCATCCTCAAGGTGCTCATTCCCGAGGCCTTGCCTTCGCTGGTTTTGGGTGTGGCGCTGACCATCATCAGCCTGATCGGTTACTCGGCCATGGCCGGAGCCATCGGCGGCGGCGGCCTGGGCGACCTGGCCATCCGCTACGGTTACCAACGCTTCGAGACCACGGTCATGATCGTGACCGTCGTGCTCCTGATCGTGCTGGTGCAGGGCATTCAGGCGCTGGGCAACCGCCTGGCCAGCCGTTTATCCCACCGGTAAAAGAAAGAAGGATCAGCATTGAGACAGGCCACCCGGTGGAGTGTTGGTGGACATGGAGAAGAAAAATAAATGGGAGAGCAGACCACTGATTACAGCAATCCGATAAAGTGGCGATATTACTGACCCTGTCTAGCACGCCAACCGGAAACCGGAAGAGCCAGTAACAATCCGCCCCTCAAAAACATTCTTGAGGGGCGGTATTTTTGAAAGCGTTCCAGGCGGCGCGGCCAATCGAACAAGAACGGATGCTCTCTTTACGCTGAAAGTCGGCCAGGATCATTTGGCATCAACACGTCCGTTACCCCAAGCCCTCGTTTGAACATCGTTCGCCGATTCAGCCAGACGATGAGTACAGCAGCCGCGATCCACAAAAGGTTGTCCCAGGGTTGGGCATCAGGCCAGATGGGGTTCATCATTTGGAAGTGGTACAGGATGGCAATCAGCAGGCTGCCGCGTGAAGAATTGAACAGCGGAGTCAAGATAACCGAAATGGCAATGATACCCAGGAAGTAAGGCCCTGCTGACCAGGTGGTCTGTGGCATCCCGCTGATCAGAAATGCAGGGATGTGCCAGAAGGCCCAAATTCCACCCAGGATCAAGCCAGCCCAGAAGGGAGAGAATTTTCGCTGCAGGAAGGGTAGAGCTAACCCCCGCCAGCCAAACTCTTCGAGGGGGCCGAGGAACAAGGCGAGTGCGAGCGCTGGCAGCACTTGATACCAGGGTGAGAATGGGAATGGGTCACGGATGGTACCCTTGATCGCAGCACCGGCAAAAACCACGGCGGGAATCCCCAGGACGAGGAACAGCCACCACAGACGAGGCGCGCGCCACAACGTCAGACGGTGAAAGAAGCTGCCCAGCCCCTTCAGTCCAAAATATCGCCAGATCGTAAACACACCGGCAATGCCGGGGGCGTAGATCGCGAGAAGGATCAGCGGGTGGCTGAAGCTGACTTCACCAAAGACGGCGTTGATTTGGTCTGGGAACAGGAGGAAGAGCGTAGCAAGACCCCAAGTTAGGCCGAAAGTAAGGACCAAAAATAAAGCAAGTATTTTTGTTTCGTTTCTAGGCGCTCTTCCCGATAGAGAAGATTGGATATTGGCACTTGAATTCATAGCAATTTCCCTTTTCATGATTGAATAATGACTTTGATCTATTTCTCCCGATTTGCGTGGGGGAAAAACAGATACCCTCGAGATTCAGGAGTCTTGACCGTTTTGGGCGTATCGGTAGCCGATACGACGATCCAATCGGGATTTCCTTGTCCCGCCTGATGCGTTTCCAGGGCGTGAAGTGAATACCTTGAGACCCGACCGGGAGGTGATTCAAGACCCTACGAACAGTCTCAGCATGCCTGCCAAAGCGAATAAAACGTTGATCATCGCAGTAATCTATACGCGACCGCACAGGAAAAGTTGCACGCGCTTTCAGATCGGGGTTGAATCATTCAAGGCAAACCTGTTTCTTGAATTTCACTTCACAAAATAGAGTCCTTCATAGGGGCTCCGTATTTTCGAGCAATAGAGATATGCCCGCATTTGAAATTTGATTCCGGACCCCAAAAATGATTTTCTTGAAAACAATTAAGCCCCGCACGTGTTTACCCCCTTCTGTTATCAGACTTAAAAGGCGGGACAATTTTCTTATTTGCCCAGGAATGCAGGGGAAAATATAAAAATCTCGAAGATTGTAAAATCCTTCGAGATTTTTTACTTCACTGTTTCAAATTCAGAATCACTTCACGCGTCTCGCTTCACGAACCACGTTCTTCAGGCATGAAACAGGAATGTCAGTAACTCCTCCGGGGTCACCCCAAAGAAATATTCCCCGATCGGCAGACCGGCAATCTTAGCGCCGACCTCGGCCTCCTGATAGCGTAAACCCATCAAGGCGCTTTCCAATTCGTTCAGTTCGCGCCCGGAGAAGAAATCGCCGTAAAAGCGGATGTTGTGAATGAGACCCTTTTCCACCTCGATGCGCGCATCGATCTCGCCGCTGCTGAAACGCTGCACGCGCTGCACATTGAACTTGGGCGACTGGCCGTAATTCCAGTCCCAGGTCTGGTAACGTTCGACCGAAAGCTTGTGGACGGCCTCCCAGTCCGCGGCGGTCAGGTGATACTGCGGAATGCCGTCCTCGGCGCGCAGAATATGCTGCAGAATGCGCTGCCGGAAATCCAGGATGTCCATATCAGCGCTGAGAAATTCGCGGATGTTGGCCACCCGGCTGCGCACCGATTTGATGCCCTTACTTTCGAACTTGGTGGGTTTGGGGTTCAATGCATGTGACAGCACGCTTAAATCGGTGTTCAACAGCAGGGTGCCGTGGCTGACCATGCGCGTGCGCGAGATATACTGCGCGTTGCCGGAAACCTTGCGCCCGTCGACCAGAATGTCGTTGCGCCCGCCGGATTCGGCCGGGACGCCCATCTCTTTCAAGGCCTCCACGACGGGCTGGGTGAATTTGACGAAGTTTTGCACATTTTCGGGTTTGTTTTGAGTGATGAAGCTGAAGTTCAGGTTACCCAGGTCGTGGTAGACCGCGCCCCCGCCAGACAGCCGGCGCGTGATGTGAATGTCGTGCGCCTGAACGTACTCCTGATTGATCTCTTCCAGCGTGTTCTGGTGCTTGCCAATGATGATGGCGTGCTCGTTGATGTAAAACAACAGGATATCATCCTCGCCGGGGAAATTGCGCAGCAGATATTCCTCCAGGGCGAGATTGACGTAAGGTTTGTAATTTTCTTCATTATCGACAAAGATCATGGCACGGACCTCCAGCACAATTCAGGTCTTTCGTGAAGCGAATTATAACTTGATCGGTCAAGTTCCTCCAGCCGGCTGTGCGGTGGCCATTTCGGCTCAATCATCCGCGCCGGCTTCGACGACTGTGGGCGCGAAGCGCGCCTGGCTGCCCAGGCGGAGGTGCAGAAAGTAAAAACCCAGCGCCGAAACAGCGCACAGCCCGCCGCCGACATACCACAGCAGGTTGGGGTTGTAGTTATCCAGGATGACGCCCGCCGCGCCAGGGCCAATGGTGGCAGGCAGCGTCCACATCAGGCTGAAAACCGCCATGTAGCGCCCGCGCATCTCAGCCGGCGCGAAATTGGCGGCCAGGGCCTGCATGGACGGCATGATAATCATCTCACCCATGGTAATGATCACGACTGCCGACACGAAAAGCCAGTAAGCCGTAACAAAACCAAACATGCTAAAGCCGAGCATGTAAAACAGCGTCCCAAATGCCATCAGCAAGAAAGGAGCCTTCGATTTGATCTTGCGCGTGACCCAAAACTGGAACAGGATCACCGTAATGGCGCTCGCTGTCATCAGAAAGCCGTATCCCTGGGGTTGGATGCCATGCACGTCCCGCAGGTAGACTGATAGCGAGTTATACATCTGCTGGTAGACCAGCCCCATCAAGATGCCCGCCAGCAGGAAGGCCATGTAGGCCCCATCCCGCAGCACCGCGCCGTAGCCCTTGAAGGTGGCCAGCATGCTCTCGCGCGGTTCGCCCGCTTTGGGTTCGGGCTTGGTCTCGGCGATGAGGAAATAGAACATCACCGCCACGATCAGGCTGATGACCACGTCGATCACGAACAGTAGGAAGAAATTACGATCCGCAATAAAACCGCCGATGGTGGGCCCGATGATCCAGGCCAGGTTAGCGACGACGCGCAGGATACCAAAACCTTCCTGGCGTTTATGTTCCGGCAGGATATCAGCGATCATGGCCTGGTGAGCCGGGCCAGCCACGTCCGAAAGCAGCCCGATGACAACCGCCAGCAGCACGAGCACGCTGAATTGATTCACCAGCCCCAGCGACAGCGTGCTGAGCGCGCTGAACACCAACCCAAATAAAATCAACTTGCGCCGGCCAAAGTGGTCGGCCAACGCGCCGCCGACAACATTGCCGGCCAGACTGGAGATCGAAAAGATTCCCAGCACCAGGCCGGCCTGCGTCATCCCGACATTGAAATGCCCGGTGATATAGAGCGACAGGAAGGGGAACAACAGCGTCCCGCCCACGCGATCGACGAAACCCACCAGCACCACCAGCCAGAACTTGCGCGGAAATTCGTGATAGATCTTCTGGAAACGGCTAATCATAATCACCTCAAAATCGAACCGAGGAATCGATCACCACGGAGACACGGAGAACACGGAGAAGAATGAATTATGGAGAAGAAAAACCTTTGAGCAAACGGTAGAATACCTGGGCCAAGCCTGAAAATGGGTAAGATAATAGCCAAAAATCGAACTAATTTCCCATTTTTCTCCTCTCTCTTTATATCTCTCTTCTCCGTGTCCTCCGTGTCTCCGTGGTGAATTCCTCTTTATAAACCCCAAAACGCCGGTAAGCGCTCGGATCGACGCGCGTCAGGCGCTCGCTGCCAGGGGAGAGCAGGTAGAAGCCGCCGTTGCGGTGCAGGATAGGAATGCGGCGGCGTTTTTCAGCAAAAAAGGCGCGCATCTCTTCCGAGGTGGCGTAGTAACTCTCGTACTCGTCCGGCCACTTCTCAAAAAGCACATCATAAGTGCGGATAAACTCGGCTCGATAAGCCGATGTGACGCATCCCAGATTGGAGATCACCCAGCATTTCTCCTCGAACTCCCACTCGTAAGCCAGCCCGATGAAGCGGTCATCGGCGGTGATATAAGGAAAAAATGGGAACTCGCGGCAGCTCGATGCGCGAAATTCGCGCTGGCAGTGTTCCGGACCCAGGCAAGCCAGCAGGGTCAGGTGCTCGGGAGTCTGCTCTTGCAGGGTTAGCGGGTCGACCGGCTCGCAGGCGCACTCGTCGCCGCGCCATGCGTGCCACAGGTCGGTGCGCGGTCGCAGATAGTCCCACTCCTGCCGGAAAGCCACCGGAACAGCGTGGCAGATATCGCAACAGAAGGGTTTGCCGCTGGCATTGTATGGCGCGCATTTCTGGCCGCAGTCGAGCTCCGTTACCGGCGCGGCGAAGCCTTCGTAGAAACGGCGGATATCCAGGCGAGGAGAAAAAGGAGAAGAAGCCACAGAGGTCACAGAGTTTGATGGAATTAGCAAGAATGAGAAGACTGCAAAGTCCTCTCATTTTATCAGAAATCACCCACCGGGCTGGTCTAGTATTTCGTGGGTCAGGGGCTGATGGCCTCTTTGAGACCCGTCCTGGCGCTGCGAGATCGGGATTCCAGACGCCCCTCATAGATGCGCAGCAGCACCACCGCGCTCAGGATGAGCAGGCTGCCGCCCAATTGTACGGTCGTCAGGCGCTCGCCGAGCAAGCCATAGGCCAGCACGACGGTAAAGGCCGGCTCGAGGGTGACGATCAGATTGGCCAGGCTGGAGGGCAGGTAGCTCAGGCTGACGTTGTACAGGCCAAAACCCACCAGCGTTGGTCCGGCTGCCAGCAGCAGCAGCATGCCCCAGCCTTTCCAGGCGTCTCCTAGCCACAGCATTTCGGCCGGAACTGTGGCCGCGCCGGGCAGTTTGAAGGGTAAGAAGTTATAGATCAACAGAAATGCAGACGCAAAACCAAAGGTATACAGCAGCGTGGTCCACGAATTCAAACCCCGCTGGGAGGCCGTCCGTCCCATCAGGGAGTAGATCGCGTACAACAGTCCGGAGACAATGCCGGTCAGGATGGCCGGCAGGTTGCTGCGCCAAACCGCCGGGTCGTAGGCCCCGGCCACCAGCACGCAGCCGCCCAGACTGACCGCCACCGCCAGTCCGCGCGCCCAATCCAGGCGCTCGTGCAGCAAGCGCCAGCCCAGCAGCGCCGTGAACGCTGATGAACAGTACACCAACACAGTCGCCACCGCCGCGCCATTCAAGACCACCGACAGCGTCCAGAGCGCGTTGAACAGCGAAAGCGCCAGACCATAACCTGCCAGGAAGGCCAGGTGGCGGCGTTCGACGCGCAGCAGGCCCGGGCGAACAATTCCCAGCACCGGCAGCAGGCTGAGCATTACAAACAGGTCGCGCCAGAAGGCCAACACCAGCGCTGGCAGGCCATAGGTACGGGTCAGGTAGCCGATCAAGATGCCTGTGGTGGACAGGATTAGGGCGCTGACAAAAGCCACCGCATATCCGCGGGCGAGTCTTGGAGTCGAGTTCAGGTTTCCATCCGGCATGGGTTCTCATCCTCACAGGGTCGATATCAAGTCTTGATTGTATGCCAAACTGGCTTGATTGTTAGAGCCAATTACTGTGAATAATAACCATACCACTTGAGGATTTGGTTATTGTTTCCGGGTTATTGTTCTATAATTCTAAATAATTTACCAGGCCATTCCAACGGAGCACGGTATGCGCATCCCAATCGACCGAAACAGCGAAATCCCGCTCTACCGGCAAATCGAGCAGTATTTTCGCCAGGCCATCCTTTCCGGCAGTCTGACCGCTCAGACGCGTCTGCCCGCCAGCCGGACGCTGGCGCATGACCTGGGAGTCAACCGCATCACCATCGAGACTGCCTACGGCGAACTGGAAGCGGATGGGTTGGTCTACACCCACCCTGGCAGCGGCGTATATGTGCTGCCGATGCCGGCGCAGCCCGCCCGGCAACCCGCGCCCATCGATGCGCTTTGGCCGCTCTGGCAGCAGGAACTGGCTCTCCAGCCGGCTGAGGCGAGCCCGAGAGTCCCGGCCGCTTCCCCCGGCTGCATCGATTTTTCTCCCGGCGGCGGGGCATCCGATCTCTTCCCGGTCGAGGAGTTCCGCAAAGTACTGCAAAACATCCTGCGCCGCGAAGGGAACGCAGCCCTGGAATACGGCGATCCGTGCGGTTACGTGCCGCTGCGCGCCACCATTGCCCAGGTGCTGGCCAGCCAGGGTCTGCAAACCTCGCCCGACAACGTGCTGATTACTTCAGGCTCCCAGCAGGCCATTGCACTGGTCTGCCAAACGCTGCTGCGACCCGGTGATTGCATCCTGGTCGAAGCACCCACCTATGCCAGCGGGTTGGAGTTGTTCCACGGATTGGGGCTGAAGGTGATCGGCGTACCACTGGACGAAAACGGCTTGCAAATGGACGCGCTGGAGACCGCTCTGCAGCAGCATCACCCGCGCCTGATCTACACCATTCCCAACTTTCACAACCCGACAGGGGTCTGCCTGAGCGCAGCCCGCCGCCGCACCCTGCTGGAATTGTCCAGGCGCCACAATGCCGCGGTGCTTGAAGATGACTTCGTCGGCGATCTGCGCTACGAAGGCCGCGCCCTGCCGACGCTCAAATCACTCGATCCCGGCGGGCAGGTCATTTATGTGAGCACCTTTTCGAAAATGCTCATGCCCGGCCTGCGGGTCGGTTTTATGGTCGCGGACGGGCCGGCGCTCGAGCGGTTGGCGCGGCTCAAGCGCACCACCGATCTGGCTACCTCCAGCTTCATCCAGCGCGCGCTGGAGAACTACGTCACCATCGGGCGCTATCAGGCTCACCTGCGGCGTTCCTGCCTGCTCTATCGGCGGCGGCGCGACGCTGCCCTGCAGGCGGTCCGCCGCTGGCTGCCTGAACAAACGCGCTGGACAGCGCCCCAGGGCGGATTGTTCCTGTGGCTGCGCTTGCCGCCGGGGATGGACAGCGCGCGGCTGCTGCCGTTGGCGCTGTCAGCCGGGGTTTCGTTTGCCCCAGGCCGATCCTTTTTTGCCGACGGCTGTTCCGGCGCGGAGGCCCTACGCCTGAACTTCACTTTGCTGCCGCCCGAGCAGATCGATGAAGGTATCCAGCGTCTTGCCCGGGCGCTGGATCAACTGTCCAGGAGTGATTGACCGGTGATCGCCGGCTGCCGGTTCTTCCGGAAAAATGCATCGATTGGCCCGGCCAGACCCACCAGCACATGCCCGGCGTCCGGCAGCAGGTGAATTTCGGCGTGCGGCAGCAGGCGCCCCAAGCGTTCCGCTGTCTTTTGCGACGGCAGCAGGGTATCCTTCTCACCCGCGTACAGGAGCACCGGCATATCCAGACGGCCCAGTTCAGCGTCGCTGAACAATGGGATCACCTCCATGCGCGGTGAAAACTGCTCGCTGATCCGGTGTATGTAGGCCATCAATTCGTCCGGGATCGGCACGCCGCTGTAAACCATGCGCAGGATCGAGTCGCGCCCGTTTTTCCCGTCCAGACTGTAGAGGATCGTTTTAACCAAAAAGGACATCTTCTGCGGACAGATGCCCGCCGGGCACATCAGCGCCAGACCTTGTACGCGCTCAGGATGGGCCGTGGCAAATTTGAGCGCCATCCAACCGCCCAGCGAGATTCCCGCCAGGCAGGCGTCCTGGATGCCCAATTCCTGGAAGAGATCGAGCAGCCAGTCTGAATATGCTGATTCGGCCAATGGCGGCCGCACCGGCTCGCTCTGGCCGGGTTCGCCGGGAATATCCGGCGCATAAATGCGGAAGTGCTGCGCGTATTCCTGTACATCCCCGGTCCACATCAGCACATTCGAACTCGAACCATGCAGCAGGATCAGCGGCCGCGCAGCCGGATCGCCGCAGGCGGCCACGAAGGTATTGCCCAGGCGACTGGGGATGCGCAGCGTCTCGAACGGCTGCGGCCAGCGCGCCAGGATTTCCGGGTAGATCGCCAAAATGGCTTCCCGGCCGGCAGCGGATTTAAAGATAACCGGGGTTTTCGTCATTTCAACCTCCCTCATCGATCAACCAGCGTTCCGCTTCCGCGGACCTGGTAAAAAAGTGCAGTTCACGATTGCGCCGGTTGGCCTCCAGCACCAGTTCGGCGAAACGCCCGCGGTGGGCCTGCTCAGACGAAAGCACCAGCGCGCAGCGGATGTGGTAATTGCTAAATTTGAGCAGGATCGCTCCGGCCAGTCCCGTGCTTAATCGAAAGAAGTCTTCGTTGAGGCACCCGGCCGGCAGTAAAAGGTTTTCGGTGCCGTTTTCGCCGCAGGCCGCCACCAGATCCAGCGCATCGCGTTCGCTTTGCACCCGGCTGTCCGGTCCATCCGGGCTGCATGCGAGAAAGCTGCGATTGCCCGTGCTGATCAGCGTATAGTTCATGGCTGCTCTCCCATTTCGGCCAGGCCGGCGCGAAGGCTTTGCGCCCATTCCAGCTCCAGCCGGTCATGCGCGATCAGATTCTCGTTGATCTGCCGCCAGAGAAAATCCTCCCGGTTGGATCGGGCGGGATAGAGCCAGCGGCGCACCTTCTCTTGCAGCAGCAACAGGTGCGTTTCGACTTCCCCGGCATAACGTTCCACCAGGGCTGCCAGATCGGCTGCCGATAAGGCATCCGCCCAGGCCAGTTGGATCAGGAAGGCATTGTGGCGTTCGGGCAGTTCCGGGGTGGTCAGCAGCCATTCGTGCAGCTCCGCCCGGCCTTTTTCGGTGAGGGTGTAAATCTTGCGCGCCGGCAAGTTTTCCTGTTCCTGCACTTCCTGGCTCACCAGTCCGTCTTCATGCAGCTGCACCAGCGTACGATAAATCTGGTTGTTGCTACCCGACCAGTAGAACAGCTCTGAATCCGAGATGATTTTCTTCAAATCGTAACCGGCAAAGGACTGCCAGCTCAGCAGGCCTAGAATGGCATATTGGATGGTCATTTTGTGAATCCTCGATCGTAGGTTTATACTGACATATGTTATTTATAACATACATAACGTAAAATTGCAACCTGCAATTTCCTCAGAATCGCCAATCACGAATTTGTTTTAACCAGATTTTTATCCGTTCTATACAAGATTTGAACATCTGGCTGCTATCCTGATCTGCACACACAAAGAAACGCATCGTTTCCGTGTGCGGAATCGAGACGCTTATGATCGAAACAGCCATCCAACCCATCGATATCATGCTGGTGCTGCCCGGCGACGAGCTGTGGGGCGCGGAACAACTGCGCGCCGACCTGGCCGCAGCCGGGCTGCGCTTGATGGCTGAAGATGAGTTCAGAAACGGCGAGCAAAACGGCCATCGAAAACCGGCTGCAATTCTGGTTTTTCTTTTGGGACAGTTGGAGCAGGATGTGGCCGTTTGCCGTAAATGGGTCAGCCTGCGCCAGGGGCCGGTCATCGCCGTCAGCAAACAAAACGCCGAAGACTACGTGCTGGCGCTCTTTGCGGCCGGAGTGGAAGATGTTGTCCAACGCCCCATCAAATCGCACGAGCTGGCGGCGCGCATCCGCAGCATTCTGCGCCGGTTGCAGCCTGCGCTGATCAAAACTCAGCCGCGATCCGTCTTACCCGGCATTCCCAACGCCTCAGCAAGCTTGCCGAAACGAAGAACCTCACGCATTCAATGGTCCTTATCCGGGTTGCATAAATGTCTGACGCCCAAAAACAGGATCCGTTGATCGTTTTACCGAACAGGGAAGAAAGGAACTTCTTTATGAAACAAAAATTGACTTTCATCAGCATTTTATTGGTGATCTTATTGGCCGCCTGTGCGCCGGCGCAAACTGCCGCCACCACTCTGCCCGTAATCGCCACCACGACCACACCCATTGCTTCGTCCAGCACGGTGCAGCAGGTCGAATACAGCCCCGTTGTCTCCGTTGATAGCGCGCTGCTGGCCACGGTGCAATCCGACTTCGAACAGATCTACAAGAACGTCAATCCCTCCGTTGTCAACATCCAAGTGACCGAAAACACCGGTTATGGTTCATCCAGCGGCGAAGGCTCCGGCTTCGTCTGGGATACCCAGGGGCACATCGTCACCAATAACCACGTCGTTGAAAACGCCAGCGCGATTACCGTCACCTTTGCGGACGGCGCCACCCTGGACGCGAAACTGGTCGGAGCCGATCCGGAGAGCGACCTGGCCGTGATTCAGGTGGATGCCAGCGCGGCCGAGCTACGCCCGGTCACCCTGGCCGATTCGCAAGCCGCGCAGGTGGGCGATTTGGTGATTGCCATCGGCAATCCCTACGGCCTCTCCGGCACCATGACCCAGGGCATTATCAGCGCTCTGTCGCGCTCGCTGACCGTTGATCAATCCAACGCTTATACCACCGGCAGCTATACCATCCCGGATATCATTCAGACGGATGCCGCCATCAACCCGGGTAACTCGGGCGGCGTGCTGGTAGACGTTCAGGGGCAGGTCGTTGGCGTAACCGCTGCCATTCAATCCACCAGCGGCTCCAACTCCGGCATCGGTTTCGTCATCCCGTCCCACATCGTCGAACAGGTAGTGCCTACCCTGATCACGGATGGCTCGTATGCCCATCCGCGCCTGGGAATCTCCGGGGCCACGCTGACGCCTTCACTGGCGCAGCAGGCCGGATTGAGTGAAGACCTGGTGGGTATTTTGGTGGTGACCGTCACCCCCAACAGTCCGGCAGACAAGGCCGGTCTGGTGGCCACCACGCAGCAGTACACCCGGTCCGGACAAATGACGGTCAGCGGTGGGGATGTGATCACTGCCATCGACGGCCAGGCTGTCAAAACCTTCGACGAACTGACCTCTTATCTGTTCAACAGCACCCAGGTCGGGCAGACCGTCCAGTTGACCATCCTGCGCAATGGAGTGGAAAAGACGGTCCAGATAACGCTGGAGGCAACCTCGAACTGATCGATGCCTTATCCTTCACGGCTGCACCTGCGTTCGAATGCAGGTGCAGCCTTTTTTATTCCCGTGTAAAAAAAGATACCACAGCACCTTAACGTTCGATAAATGGCAGGAAGACTTGTTTTTCGCGAACGATCCCCAGAGAATAGATCGAGTCACACATGCCGCCATAGGATTCCCAGAAAACTGTAGAACCATCATCGTATGGTATAAATCCATGGATTCTCAGTATGTAAGTGCCGGCCTGGGAAAAATACCCCCTCAGTTCAGCGCCGCTTCCCTGATTATCCTGGTTAATGCTATAAGTCCCGGTTAAATAGCTGCCATTTCCGTCCCACAATTCCAAATAGGTACCCATATCCCATCCCAAATCATAGGTATAAATATGATAGATGGTATGCTTGTCTACATCCGATTGAGGGACCTCGAACCGCACCCAATCAAAATCATCTTGTGAATGAAGGGTATGAAGCTGAGGCTCTGTATAGCTGGAGGCAACATCCTTCGTATCATCGGGTTCAAAACGATCAGCGGCTTCGGGCATGGGTTGCTGGCCGTAATAAGAATACAGGTAACTTTCTGGAGACTCATAGATCATCCATGGGAAAACGCAACGCGGGGCGATATCCACGCGATTGCAGTTGTACATCTGCCAGATATCGTCGGCCTGGATTTGAACAGCATAGTTGCCGTCTGCATCAACAACGCTATCAGGCATAAATCGAAAAGTACCTCCAGGAGAATCTCGACCAACGCCTGCCTGTATGATGCTATTCGCTGGAGCCTTTCCAAAAACCCTTTTTCCGGCGGTGTCAACATTTACCGTCGCATAGGCCAGTTGCACGGTGAATGAACTGCCATCCGGTTTCAATAACAAGATCGAATCGCCGGCTTGAAATTCATAATTCGCCGGACTCAATGGGATTTCAAATTCGCCCGGAGCGCTTGAACTGCTGTTATTCGTCGATAGAAAGGTCAGCGTCGTTTCTCCACGCATTAAATAGGCAATGACCGTCCCATAAGGCGCGTCGAAATGTCCGGAGACGATCCATTTCCCTGGGTAATAGGAAAACGACAAAGGGTTATTTTTGTACAGAGAAACATATCGCTGGGTTTGAAAGCCATCCGCGTCAGTCTGAGTCACATAAAATGTGACTGTTGACGGAATATCGACGCCACCCAATGAAAAAGGCCCCTGTGACGCCACATCCGACTCAAGGCAAAATTTGCCATTTGTGGCTTTAATATGACCTGGCAGGGTAACGCCGGTAATTTGGTCTGTTATATTATCGACATTGACGGTATCCAGACCGACCGTCATCGTTTGGGTGTTTACCCCATCGCTCACTTCGACCTGCCACCCATATGGGATCTTCATGCCGGCTGCGGCGAAGAAACTGCTGGTCGACTCGGGGCGCTGAACGGTCACCGTCTTCTGTTCGACCCCATCTCCATCCAACAACCGGACCGTCAAGGGCGTCGTTCCCTCATACCAGCGTCCCTGAATGGTGCCTGGGTCTGCCAAGACCAGGAGCTTTAGGGTTGTGGGGGCGCTGGATGCATACATATTCCATCCTTCGCCTTCCCGGGTCATAAAAGAAATCCCAAATGCCAGATCATTAACGGATTGAGCCAAATGAAAGCTGTAATTCCCGTTCGAGTCGGCTACCTGTGTCAGGCAGGTGTTTTCGTTATCCGGGCAATGGATCGGTTCCAGGGAGCTTTCGGTTCCGCCCAGGCGCATGGCCACACCAGGCGTGGTGGTTCCGCTGATGGTGTTGTTTACAGCATCGACGTTGATCGTTGGTTCAATAATAATGACCTGTTTCATGGTAATGGTCCCGGTCGTGAGCGTTAACTCATCGCCGGGCCCCCCATCGAAATAATCGTAATAATAACCACTGTCATTGGTTACGCCGGTTTGAGTGGCAAGCAGCACGCCGTTCCGGCGCTGTTGAATGGTAAAGGCCGTGTTCGGCTGCAGGATTACGCTATACCCACCCCAGCGATTGCCGACCAACTGGTATTTTTGAAATGGTCGATAGGTGCCATTGCCATTCGCATCCAGCGCCTCGACAAGACCCGATACGCTGCGATTGAACTGGGTGGAGACCGGCGCGCTATACGTTCCATCCGCATTGACAGCTACCGTCTCAGAGCGAGTCGATAAGGCCTGACAGAGATTTAGCGACTCATACCAGGAAAGCTGTGCCACCACGGAGCGTCCCACAGGCGCGGTGCCTTCCACGCGTTGGCCTTCTGCGTAGGCATAACCCTTCATATCTACCACCACGGTTTGAACGGTGTATCCGTTTGCGCTGATCTGCACCACATCACCCAGTTCCAACGCCCACTGCGCGCCGGGCGCACAGTCATACGAATTGGATGATGGCCAGAAAAGATAGCTTCCATCGTCGCCGCTGATTTGCGAATCTCTGCCAATGACCGTTCCACCCCGCAGCACATGTAAACGAACCGTTGTTTTTCCGCCCACATTTCCTTCGATATACGAGGGAACATTTCCCATATTGATGTGAATGCTGGGCTGCTGGGAACCGCCCGTTGGCGTTTCGCCATTTTGTTGGCGCAGCGAGACTGCCTGCCGCCAGGCGGAGACAGCCGAAACTTCAGCGCGGAAATTATCCGCCGCCGCATGGGTGCATTGAGAAGGAGTCGCGTTATCGGGTTCCACCCTGGCAATAGTGTTTATCGAATTTAAAATAGAAAGCACATCCCGGCCCTGAGATGGAACCGAGTCAGATAAAAAATCAGGCAGGGATTGCGCATCCGTGCTGGTCATAATGGGGATACTGGAGAAAGATTCAACTATTTTGAATGGAGAATCATTCATGGGTTCGCCTTCGGTATTGGAAGGCGTCGCGTTCAAAGGGTTGAAAGTGCCTGAGTCTTTCACCGTTACACGGATGCTATTCAATGCAGGAAGAAGCTGAACATTCGAAATACTTCCGTTCGACAGATACGGCTCGAGATCCTTCAATAGAGACTGGACCTGCTGGTTGTAGAATTCCCTGGCATACCTCTCGGTTTCCTCCTGATCCAAACCTGCCGGAACAGAGAGGGTGATTGGATTCGGGAATGCCAAAACCAGGCGAACGCGTTGTTCAGTTTGCGCCTGTGCGATTGCATAATTCCAAGAACCGGAAAACAAAAAGGATAGAATGACCCCAATACTGAAAAGGCAATTCTTTTTTATTACCATTTTTGATCCTTTATAGGGTTACAACAGGAACGTTTGCATTCCAGTCAATCAATGAAAAACAAACGCGCTCCATTCCTAGAGCACGTTATATCCACTTCTTTGCATGAAAAAATCTCCACAACCGTTGCCCCCAGGCTGAATTTCTTTCATTCATTCACAACCCGTAAACAAGCATCCACCGTTTTAATTATTGGGCTTCAGAAAAACGTATCTCTAAGCCACAGTATTTACTTCACTTATCCTGTTTTTGGCTCTACCTATTTTAGCACTGCCATCAACCAGCCTATTCATCAAAATCCGATGCAATCTAGGTCTTCAGGTGACCGATTTATGCGCCTAACGGCATTTCCTGAATCGCAGACTGCTCGATTTTCCTCCCCATCCGGCCAATAGACACTATTCCTCGAATTCCCTATAATCATCTTCACAGCCTGACATTTTCACGGAGACGCCCATGATCCAAACCTCCGACTTCCAGCAATCCATCAGCAGTCTGTTGGCCGAGGCCTTCGGCGTGTCTTCCAGGGCCGCCTTTCTCGATACCGGTACGTCCGGACTGCTCGGCTGCATCGATTCGATCGACGCCCGCACCGCCTCAGCCGAACTGCGCCCCGGCGACGAGACCATCGCCGCGCACTGCGCCCACCTGCTTTACGATCTCAACCTGTTCCTGGCTTACGAGAAAGGCCAGTCCCCGCAGGCCGATTATCCGGCCAGTTGGAAGGTTCGCAGCCTGAACGAAACCGCCTGGAGGAACCTGCGCCTGGAGCTGCGCGGCACCTACGCTGAGGTGCAGGAGCGTTTGCAAGCCCGCCAGGCCTGGCCGAAAATTGTGATCGATGCCTGGCTGGCGCTGCTGGCGCACATCTCCTATCACGTGGGAGTGATCGCAAAGCTGCGCAGCGCGCTGGAACCCCGCGGTTGACTCCCTGTTACGCGCCCGGGCCGGCCGGCTGGTGGCCAGAACGAACGACAGACTCCCGCTGAACACAGAACTCATCCGCACGTCCGTCAGGACCTGTAATACTTTCGGGCCTTACCTGTAGTATAGAGTAGAACCCATGAACGTCCCTGACGACCTTCCTGCCCAATTCGAACGTTTTTACCCGGCGGTCTTTCGCTACTTTCGGCTGCGCGGCGCAGATGCCGACACGGCCAATGATCTGGCCTCGGCAGCCTTCGAACGCGCCCTGCAGAATCGCAGGCGCTTCGACCCGCGCCGGGGCAGCTTCGGCGCCTGGATCTTTACCATCGCCCGCAACCTGGCCGCCAACCACTGGGCTTCGCCCGCCAGCCGTCCGGCCGACCTGGCGGAGGATCTGGCCGCGCCTGGAACACCGCCGGAGTTGAGCCTGATCGAAATGGAAGAGCGCCAGGCGCTGCTGGCTGCCCTGGCCGGACTGGACGAGCGCGAACGCGACCTGCTGGCGCTCAAATTTGCCTCGCGCTTTACCAACCGCCAGATCGCCGAACTGAGCGGCCTGAGCGAAAGCAACGTCGGCGTCATCCTTTACCGCGCCTTGAACCGCCTGCGCATACGCCTTTCCAGCCGCGCCGCGGAGGTATCTCATGAGTGAAAACGATTCCATCCTGGCCTTCAATCGCGAACTCGACCGCCTGCTGAGCGGAGCATCACCCGACGGCAGCCGGGCCGGGCTCGACCCCTCCGTTCGGGCGGCGCTCGAACCGGCCGCGCGAATCGCCGGCGCCGATTTTTCCGCCGAAATTCGTCCCCGCCGCGGCCTGAAGGAGCGCTGGCTTCAACACACCCGCCGTCCACAACCGCGTCCCACGCTGCGCTGGGCCTGGGCCGCCCTGGCCGTGGCGCTCCTCGCATTGCTGGTCATTTTCCGCCAGCCGGTGCTGGCCTCGTTGGGACGCCTGTTCGGTTTCGCCTATTTGCCGCAGGTCGGCTTTGTCGACCTCGATCAGGCGCGGGTGCTCGCGAACCCGGTTACGCAGGTGCACGAGGATCGTTCCCTGACCGTGACCAACGGCCTGATCACCGCCCGCGATACCCAGCTCTGGCTCGAATTCAACGACCAGGCCCGCCCCATCGACGGCGCCTGGCTCGAGACCCCCGACGGGCAGCGCTTCGAGCTGCTCAACTGGGGCTGGTCGCCCGATGAGCCCGGTTCGCTCGGCGTGGTCGCGCTCTTCCCGCCCCTGCCGGCCGATGTGACCGCGGTGACCCTGGCCCTGCCCGAGGGCTGGCGCATCCCGCTGACCTGGGTGCCGGGGGGCGAATCGGCTCTGGCCCCCGCCAACATCAGCGTCCCATATCCCACCCCCGCGGAGGGAGCCGCCGAGACGGGCGCGCCATCCAATTGCGCCGAGGTGCTCGAAATTCGCATCTGCGTTCAGGCGGCCGCGCGCACGCCGGACGAGCTGCAGGTGCTTGTGGAAGCCACGCCGTCCGGGCAGTTCATCCCCGGCTCGCCCTTCAGCCTTTCCCCCTTCGAAAACAGCGGCGAAACCGCCGGCATCCTCCTCAGCGACGCGTCCGGCAACGCCTTCCCCATCGACCCGGACTACATCCGCCTGCTGGGCGATGAATCGAATCTGACCTCCACATTGACCTTCCCCGGCGCTCAGGTCCTCACCGGTCAACTTAACCTGCAAATTCCGGCCGTGTTGGCCTCCATTCCGCTGGCCGATGAACTCGTCGTCGACCTGGGCCCGGACCCGCAAACCGGTCAGGCCTGGGAGATCGACCAGACCATCGACGTGGCCGGGCAGCCGCTGCACTTCGGGCATGCCGAGCTGAACGGGGACGGCGTTAATTCGCTGACCCTGACAGTCACCTCCGACCCGCTCGACGACAGCGCCGTGCTGCGACCCTACGCGCTCGAAGTCGGCAGGCCCGAAGGCATTAATGACCGCTACGGTGCGGGCAGCGGTCCGGATGGCATCTCGATTCAGGTCGAACTGCTCCAACCGGACGGGCTGGTGAGCGGTGAATTGCGCATCCCGCTGACGAGCGCGGCGCTCAAGGCGCGCGGCCCCTTTACGCTCAGCTTCGATGCGCCCGCCGAAGGCCTCGAAGCCACCTCCGAGCCGCAGGTCATCACCGACGGCGCCTTCGAGCCCCTGCCCACCGGCCAACCGTTGCCGATGGACGCCTTCCAGTACACCGGCCGGCAGTTGCATTCCGGCGACCTGCTGAGCGTGGCGCAGGAAGGCGATCATTCCCTGCTCTATGCCGCCTCCGCGGAGTCGGATTTCGCACCCGAACCCGTGGCCACCCTGCCGGGTCAGGTCCTGGCCGCCTACGCTCACCCGGACGGCCTGGGCATCGACTATCTGACCGGCGACGGCGACTCCACTTCCAGCCTGCACTACCGCCAGTTGTACACCCTGCGTTTTGCCGAAGGCGCCCCGCGCCTGCTGGTTGGCGGGTTCGAACGCAACGCCTATGATTTCGCCTGGTCCTTTGACGGTCGCTTCCTGGCTTATCTGGCCGCCAGCGATCAGCCCGGCGCGTCTGGCCAGCGCTACGTACGCGTCATCGACCTGACCTGCCGTGAAAGCGCCGCCTGCGACGCGTTCACCGCCGACACCGGCGCGCAGGACCTGTACGCCATCACCTGGTCGCCGTCCGATTACCGCATGGCGCTGGGCGGCGCAGCCCAGGACCAGCTTTCCGGCGCCAGCGACATCTTCCTGCTCGCATTGGACCCTGAGACAGGCGCGACGCAGTTGCAAAACCTGACCCAATCGCCGCAGATCGACGATCGATCGCCCGCCACCTGGACATCGGACGGTATGGCCCTGTTCTTCGCCTGCTCCACCGGCGCCACCGCGATCAACGAATACTCCCTGTGCCGCAGCGATCTGCAGCCCGGCACCGATGAAGTCGTCGTACCCGTGTTGCCCTGGAACATGCAGTTCCCGCGTCTGGCCGCCGATCGCTGGCTGGTCGACGGTTCGCCGATCCTGTCGGACGGCGTTTACAGCCTGCGCAGCTTCGACCTGCAAACCGCCCAGTCCGCCGCACTGCTCGGATGGCCGGCTTCAGGCAAATATGCCGTCGAGATCTCCGTCTCGCCGGATGGGAAAAGGGTCGCGGCGAACATCGCCGACCTGGGCGGCCTGCTGGTCATCGACGTGGAAAGCGGCTCGAAACGCCTGGTCCTGCCCTCCGGTGCCGGTTCACTTCTCTGGACCGGATGGATAAAGTAGGGCTCATCCTGTTATTTTCTTAGCGATCCCGAAACCAGAATCATGCGCTGGTTTCGACGCCCCACAGGGGCGCGGCTAAAAAAAATGCGTTCCTCAACGCGCCGCGCCCCTGTTTTGCACGCTATAATCAACTTATCGGATTCGTTACAAGCGGAGGTGCTGCATGGAATCCACCCGGATGCCGGCCTTATTCATCGGACACGGCAGCCCGATGAACGCCATCGAAGACAATGAATTCAGCCGGGGTTGGGCGGCCGCCGCGCGCGATCTGCCCCGCCCCACAGCCATCCTGTGCATATCGGCGCACTGGGAGACGCGCGGATGTTACGCCACCGCCGGTGAAAAACCGCGCACCATTCACGACTTTGGCGGCTTTCCGCGCACGCTCTATGAGGTCCAGTACCCGGCCCCGGGCCAGCCTGAACTGGCCGAACGCCTGGCAAAGCTGGCCCCGGACGCCAACATTCAGCCGAGCCATGACTGGGGGCTGGACCACGGGACCTGGTCGGTGTTGCGCCGCATGTTCCCGCAGGCGGATATCCCGGTCGTGCAGCTCAGCCTGGACCGCGCGCAGGACGCCGCCTTTCATTATCGATTGGGCCGCCAGCTGGATGCTCTGCGCGACGAAGGCGTGCTGATCGTTGGCAGCGGCAACCTGGTTCACAACCTGCGCCTGATGGTCTGGGAGGATGCCGCCTTCGATTGGGCGGTCGAGTTCGACGCCCAGGCCCGGGATTGGATGCTGGCCGGGCAGCACCAGCCGCTCATCGAGTATGAAAAACTGGGGCATTCGGCGGCCCTGGCCATCAACTCGGCCGAACACTACCTGCCCCTGCTCTACATTCTCGGCCTCAAACGGCCCGAAGACTCCATCGCCTTCTTCAACGAAAAGTTGTGGGGCGGGTCGCTTTCCATGCGGTGTGTGAGGATTGGGTGAGGAGTGATGCGTGAAGAGTGAAGAGTGAAGAGTGAACCGTTCTTCCGTTTCACGACTCACCCTTCACCCCTCACGACTTACTTTTCGTCCAGCGCCAGCCCCGCCGCCCAGGCGCGGATCGCCTCCCAATCGCGGCGGTCTTCGTCGACGCTTTTCATCATCTTCGACATCATGCGTTCCAAAAAACTGAGTTTCGACAGATCGATCTTGCCGGCAAAGAAGGCTTCGGCTGCCGGCGTCACCAGCGCATGGATCGGCGCGGTGTAAGCCACGCGCGCCTGGCGGCTGGCCTCGTCTTCCCCCAGGTTCTCCATGTGCACCGAGAAAATCGCCACCGGCATCCCGGCCAGTTGTGCCTGCTCGCGTTGGATGAGCGCCTTCGCATCGGGCAGCCACTGGCCGATGCGCACCGCGCTGCCGATCACCACCGCCTGATAGCCCTCCAGGCTCGGTACGTCTTTCACCGGTCGCAGGTCCACGCGGGCGCCGGATTTGCTGAGCGTCTCGGCGATGACGCTGGCCACTTCGGCGGTCGACCCGGCTTTGGTGGCATAAGTTACCAGAATATTCTTGCCCATTTTCTGATCCTCTCCGTAGTCCATTTCAGGCAACGAAATGGCTGGGGGCGTCGCCCCCAGGACAACCAACCCGCCCGCGACCAGGGTCGCGCCGCTGATTTTCAGGAATGTTCGCCGTGAAATCTTAGTCATGGCTCACCTCGCGCACGCTGCGCAGCATCAAGAAGGTCAGAATGATTCCGGCCAGGATGATCAGGACGAACAACGCGCTGATGACCGGTTCCAGGGGCACCCCGGCCAGCATCTGGCTGACGATCATGGCGATCAACGCCGCACCGAACAGGGTCGCCTTGAACAGCAGCACGCTCGAGAGGGCGTAGCCCCAGGCGCGCTTCTTCAGCAGCAGGACGGCCGTAAGCAGAGCCGTGGGCACGATCACGCCCAGGTCGAGCGCCTGGATCACCAGGGTGGTGTAGGATTCCAGCCCGTTCACGCCGGCCGGGCCCTGCATCACCGTCCAAATGCGCTTCAACCAGGCCAGGCTCAGGAAGGCGGCCAGCCCAAACAGGAGCACAATAATACCCGTGCGTGGGAAACCCTTTCCGATGTGTTGGGTGACAAAATCAGGATCCAACCCGGAAAGCGCCAGGATGAAGGCGAACAAACTGAGGGAAAACAGGGCCACGTAGACCAGGAACAGCGAATTGAAGGCCGTCAGGAAGGCCATCGACGCATACGTGTAGAGGAAGTAGCCCAGCGCGCCGGTCAGCAGCAGACGGCCGCGCAGCGAGCCCCTGCGGGTAAGCAAAATGGCCGCGATCAACAAAGGCACGCCCAGAACCAGGGTGACCACATCCTGGCCCATCATCTGGGCCGCGCCGCTGACCGAGTCATACTTGTACAGGCCGTGACCGTAAAGCTGGACGGTTTCCCCGCGCAGGCTGGTGAAATCCAGCGGCTGCCCGCTGCCCTGACCGAACACGCCCGCCGCTGAAGCAACCAGTGCCAGCAGGGCAATCAAAATGGATAGACGAATCAGAATTACCGTGTGTTTCATTTTCGAACCCTTTTCGAGATAAACCAGGCGTTAATGCCCGGTGGATAGCTCATTCGAACCCGTTTCTTCCTCCGGCAGGATCAAACGCGTGATCATATCGATCACCTGCATGCTGACCCGTGAAAAATCGGCCTGGCAGTTATGCATGACCTTGTTCTGCAGCATGGCGGCCCCGTTACCCACGAACCACATCAGAAACGCCAGGTGAAGCGGCCGGAAATCCTGCGGCAGGCGAACCTGACCGCTCTGGACCATCCCGGTCACAAAATCGATCAGCCCTTTGAAATCCGGATCCTCCAGGAAGGCGTCGAGACTCTCCGGCATGTGCTCGGTCGAATTCATGATCAACTCATAGTGGGCCGGGTAGATGCGTGCAAACTCCAGGTAGGAGGCGAACAATGCGCTGAAGGTTTCGGCCGTGGACATCCCCGGGCGCAGATGAGACTGCTGGATTTTGGCGGAGAATTCCTGGCCCTGCTTGCGCAGCGCATCGATGATCTCATCCTTGTTCGCAAAGTACTTGTACAGGGCCGCCGGCGAATAATCCACCTTTTCGGCCAGGGCGCGCATCGAAAGCCCATCGATGCCCTGCTCGGCGAGGATGGCTTGCGCAGTCTCGAGAATGCTCTGGCGGGTGCGCTGGTAGCGCCGTTCACTTGGAGGGATTTCCTGGGTCATATTTACGCCGTTTCTTTTATGAACAATGTTCACTATTTATACAGCGTTATATTTGGGCTGTCAAGGGGTAAATCAAAAAAAACCGGATCGAATTCGACCGGCCGGATCGTGCGACACGTTCTTCTTCATTGCTCGCTCCCCGGACCCCACCGGTTCGAGATGCGATCGAACGCGCTTCTTTACAGAATTATCCCCGAGGCGAATCAAATAAACGGCGGCAGGAATGGCGGGTCATCCAGCGAATAGCCTTCCAACCAGCGTTCCGCGCCCATTTCGCGCAGCATGCGTGCCCCGGTCTCCCAGGCCAACCGGCGGCGTTCCGGATCCCGGGCAGCCTGGGCCATCATCAGCCAGGCGGCCGCGGCTTCGAATTTACGACTCGTGCTTGTGGCCAGGTCCAGACTTTGCTGCAAAAGATCCCCGCGTTCTTCAAGCGGCAGCAGGCTGGCCAGGCAGCGCAGGGCGATCTGCTCGAGATTGGACATCTTTTGCTCGCGGCTGACGCGGATCACATCCTGCATCAATTCGATTGCCGCGGCTTTGTCACCGTTCTTTTCCCGCCAAAAGGCAACCCAAATCCAATGGAAATAATGCGCATCCCGGTTGCCGCGTTTTTCATAATGCGCCAGCGTCTCTTGATAGACGTCCATGATCTCACTGTAATCGCCCTGAAAACAACGCGCAATGGCCAGATTCCATTGGCCGCGCTTGATTTCAGTGGTGTAGTTCAATTTCTTCGCCAGCCGGACCTGCTCCTGCATGGTTTTCACGGCATCTTCCACCGCGCCTCGAAACAGGTAGACCAGGCCCAGGTTGCCGCTTACGTAGGTATACATCTGGTCCATGCCGATCTTCCGGTACAGATCCAAAGCCGCTTTCAGGTTGGCTTCGGCCGGGTCCAACTCACCCATCGACCAGTAAACCAGTCCCAGGTTGCTCAGGCGCGATTCGGCGTTGAGAAAATCCCCTGCCTGCCGGTAAAGGGCAATGCAATCGTTCAGATCGTCGATGGCTTCGGCGTAATGCAGCCGCAGCCAGTTCAAAGTGGAACGCTGGGTCAGCAAATCCGCCGACCGGATCAGGTCCACCGATCCGCAGCGCCGGTCCAGAGCGATCATTTCCCCGGCCAGCGCGATCGCCTCATCGACCTGACCCTTTTCGCGCAGTTTTTGCAGCCAGCACAGATTGAACTCCATCCAGGCGCCCACCATCCCGGCCGGCACTTCTGCGGCCGGGCGGTCCCCCATGAAACGCTCGCGAACCCTCGCAAGGATCACATCCGTTTCGTCTCCTCTTCCGGAATAACGCAGGGAGAGAAACAGGATGCGCAGCGCTTTGGCCTCGAGTTCGACTGGCACCTGCGCTGCCTGCATTACGATATTACACTGTTCGATGGCCTCGTCGAACCGCCCGTCGAACAGGAGCAGGTCGCCCAACGCGCAGCGATATTCGGCCCGCCGGGCCAGGTTTTCGCGCGGGGTGTGTTCGAGCGCGAAACGCAGTTCGGCCCCCCAGGCATAGGTCAGTTCCCAGCGCACCGGCAGCGGGTGCAACGCGGCGATGAATTCCAGCGCCTTGCCCGTCAATTCCGGGTAACGATGGGTCTCGCTCAACAGCGTCAGAAAACTGTGCGCGTGCGTTCGCTGTTCGGCCGGCGGGGTGGCCCGCAAATAATCCAGCGATCGGTCCAGGCGTTGGCCGAGCAGGCGAATATATTCTTCCTGCCAGAAAGCGGGTGTGGAATCAGGCATCCTGCTCACCGGAAGTGCGCTTGTCGCCTTGCCCGGTGGACCAGAGTTTAAGAATGTCCGTTTGCAGGAAGGTAACCGTCAACCGGTGCAGCCGGTACAGGGGGCGTTCCTCCCCGCCGTTAATTTCCAACAGGGAAAACTGGTCGAGCTCTTTCAATGCCTCGAAGAAGACCTCATCCGGCTGGCCGCTCATCAGGCGTAAGAAATCGATATCCTCGCCTTCGGCATCGGCCGGCAGGAAGGACAGCAAAAGTTGGCGCGCCGGATCGTGCAGCGAATTCCAGGTTTGCCAGTACAGATACCGGTACAGGGTGTCGTTATCCTGCGCGACCTTCTTGAAATCTTCCGCCACTTCATGGCACGGGCGCAGGTGAATTTGCATGGCCACCATCTTCAGCGCCAGGGGCAAACCGCCGATCACGTCGTAAAGCTCATCGATACAAATATCACTGATAGCGCGCTGCTGGCCGCGCCGGCGAATCTCATTGCTCAGCAGGTCCAACGCGCGCGCCTTATCCAGTTCCCGGACGTTCAAGGTATAAACGTAGGGAAATTCCCGCAGGGTTTGGCGCGAGGTGAACAGAAAACGGCTCGCTCCGGCCAGTTTGGCCAGGTTGGGCACCAACTGGCTGAATTCCTCAGCCGTTTCGAGATTGTCGACGATCACCAACGCCGGCTCCTGTGCGAGGGCCGCGCTCAGCCCCTCCAGGCGTTCAGCCAGGGGTTTGTTGGCCAGTCCGGTCAGATTCATCTGCTCCGCCAGGCGGACGCTGATATCCTCCAGGGTTCCGGCCGCGTCCGCGTTCGGCAGCAGTGTACCGTCTTCGGTCAGGAATGCCTGTCGCGCGCTGACCCATAGGATTTTTTGCCATTTTGCGTTGACCTCCGGCAAAGCGGCAAAGCCGCGCGCCAACGCGGTCTTGCCGATGCCGCCCATACCTTCCAGGCTGACCATGCGCGGTCCGGCTGGATCGTTGAACAGGTAGGTCAATTGCGCGAAGTAATCCTTCGCGCCGATCAGGCGGGTGTAATCGGGCAACGGAAGGTTCTGCGACCGGCCGGCGGCATTTTGCTGCGCTTCCAGAGCCGCCCGCTGCAATTTTTGAGTCAGCACGGAGAGGCTTTGCTTCAACCGGCGCCGGAATTGTTGCGGCACCACATTGGCAGCCCGAGCCAGCTCTTCCACCCCAAATTCGACGATCGAGTCATAGCGAAAATACAGCGCACTCCAGGCTTCCAGATCGCTGTTGTGCGAATTGAAATCGATCTGGATCTGCTGAAGGGCCTCCCGCCGGTTGGCGGGTTGGATCGCCGGCAGGTCTTCCACCTGACGGGCAGCCAGATAAACCTGCTGGATGGTATTGTGAAACCAATCTTCGAGTTTGACCCGGTTCGCCACTTTTGAATGGCCGGCCGCCCAGGGAATCGCGAGCAATTCTTCGGGCACAGATTCCCCGCAGCGCAGCGCCTTCAGGCAATCCTCAACAACTTCAGGGGTGATGTTTGCCAGGTCCATGTTCGTTTCAGGTTCGTTTATGGTTCGTTCGTTATGGAAAATGTGAAGTGAATTGGGTAGTATTGTATTAGAGACCAGACTACCCGGTAAAACCAAAGTGTAGAGTATTTACCGTTTCGAACAGGCGCGGGGAACTTGCCAAAAGTTCAGGGGAACCCGCGCCTGAACTATTAAAACAAAGTTCAGCGGTCGGGTTCAGGGATTATTCTACCATCAAAAATACATTCGACGAGAAACAAATGGGGCCAAATCGCCTGAAATGGTACCATCGTCAAGCGGCCTGAGAGGGATGCATCCCTCGGTCTTTAACCCAAAATCAGCCGAAAAAAACAGCGTCCGGAAGGATCGACCTTCCGGACGCTGCATTATAGATCACACCTCAAAATGTCTGGCATCCGGGATTAACGTCCGTGACGACCTCCTTCCATGCCATTCATGCCGCCCCAGCCCAGGCCGAAGCCGCTGGTATCGGCAGCCTTCGCCAGCAACAGATCCGCCTGCGCCTGGGTGATGGTGCCGTCTTTCACCGCCTGCGCCACGGCTGATTCGAAGGCGCTTTGCATGGCGCCGGTGAACTTATCGCTGGCCGCCAGCGCCTGGCGAGCCTCGATCAGGTCCGCCTGATCCTGGGTGAGGCTGCCGCTCGCGACCAGAGCCGACAGATGCGTATCGAGCGCCTTGCTGCGCGCCGCGGTCAGGGCATCCTTGCTGATGCCCAGCGCATCCGCCAGGAAAGAATCGAAATCGATGCCTTTGGCGCTCAACCACGCGCCCCACCGTTCGCCCAGCGGAAAAGCCGAACCGTTGGCAGTAATTTCATCCGCCTGCGCCTGGGTGATCAATCCATCAGATACGGCCTTGGCCAGCGCGGCAGTTTCGGCCTGCGTCTGAGCCTTCACCAACGCGTCGCTGGTGATGCCCAACGCAGTCGCCAGTTCTTCACGGGTATAGACGGCGCGGTCGCCTTTCAGCCCGCGGCCAAGCGTTTGGGTCGTTTGGGAAGCCGCCGGGGTCTTCGTGGAAGCAGAGGCGGAAGTGGCGGTGGCAGTGACCGCGCTGGTCGCGGTGGGAGTGGAATTTGCAGCGCTGACCTTGCCAATGACGCTAAAACCTGCAAAACCTCCGGCCGCAAGAACGACAACCAATAAAAGTGGCATCCAACGTTTCATTCGCATGAATATTCTCCTTTGGAATACGGGATTGCTTACTTCAGTCCGGGCCGGATTCCATACGTACGGGATGGATCCTTTTTGGACTACGCTGAAGAATAGCGCACAATGGTTCAGAATTGATTTAGAAATTGTGAGGATGTCATGAATTTCAAATTAAAATCAAGAATTAATACCGGGGATATAATTTAAGCATCGATATTATTTCAGGAGGCAGTAGGATGGCGAAGCGATTGGAAGGTAGTGTAGCATTGGTAACTGGCGCCAGCAGCGGCATCGGCGAAGAGACTGCCCGTCAATTGGCCGCCGAAGGCGCGGCGGTGGCGCTGCTGGCGCGCCGCAAGGATCGCCTGGAGACGCTGGCAGTCGAGATCCACGCAGCCGGCAGCCGGGCGCTGGCGCTACCCACCGATATCACCCATCAGGATGAAGCCGTGGCTGCGGTCGATCGAACGCTGGCCGAATTCGGCCGGTTGGATATCCTGGTCAACAACGCCGGGGTGATGTTGAACGCCAACATTCTCCACGCGGACACCACCGAATGGGAGCGCATGATCGACCTGAATTTGAAAGGCCTGCTGTACGTCACCCACGCCGCGCTGCCCTATCTGTTGAAAGCCGCCGAAGACTCGCCCCGCAAGGTGACCGACGTGGTCAATCTCAGTTCGGTGGCCGGCCGGCGCGCCCGTCTGAGCGCGGGCGTTTACAACGCCACCAAGTTCGGCGTCGTTGCCCTGACCGAATCGCTGCGCCAGGAAGTCACCGCGCGCCATGTGCGCGTCTCGGTCGTCGAACCGGGCGTGGTCAGCACCGAATTGGACAGCCACATGAAGGCGGAAAACCGCGCCGCCAGCATGAAACCCTTCCAGGGGATCACGGCCCTTGAGCCGCAGGATATCGCGGAAATCATCGTCTTCATCGTCACCCGCCACTGGCGCTCGGCCATCAACGAAGTGATGGTGCGCCCAACCGAGCAGTCGTTCTAATCATCGACAGTCGCGGGGAGGGTTAAGGCAGATTCTTGCCCGAACCCTTTCCGACGCTGATATGGATCGTTCCCGATTGATGCACGCGGTTCCACAGGTGAGGTGATGATGATCGACCGTTCGCCTGATTGGCGGAAATTGATCTTCCTGACGTTGGCCCGCTTTTTGGGTGGGATGGCCCTCATCGCCGCGCTGTTTTTTGGCTGCGCCGGCAGGTTGGACTACTGGCAGGCCTGGGCATATCTGGCAATGCTGGCGGCGCTGATGACGGCGACCTTCGTCTGGTTGTTGCGAAACGAACCGGATCTGCTCGAACGGCGCACGCACACCCGGGAACGGGACAAGACCCAAAAGTGGGTCATCGGCGTATCCGGTATCGTGTTGACCCTCCTTTTCGTCCTGCCCGGGCTCGACCGCCGCTTTGCATGGTCGCAGGTCCCGTTCTGGCTGGCGCTGCTGGGCCTGGCGCTGGCGATCGCGGGTTATGGGCTGTACTTTTGGGTCATCCAGGCCAACCGCTTTGCCTCGCGGGTGATCGAAGTGAGCGCCGGACAGAAGGTCATCGACAGCGGTCCCTATGCGTGGGTGCGCCATCCAATGTATCTCGCCATACTGATCTTTCTAATTGGTACTTCATTCGCGCTGGCTTCCTACTGGACGCTGGTTCCCTCCCTGGCGATGGCGCCCGTGCTGGCCGTCCGCGCCTTCGATGAAGAAAAAACCTTGCGAAATGAGCTGCCCGGTTACGTCGAATACACCCAAAAAGTACGCTGGCGGCTGTTTCCAGGGGTCTGGTGAAGGTCAGCAGGGCGAAAACCATGGGCTACCTGCAGGATTTGCGTGCGCTCGTCGGTCACCGGCCGTTGATTCTGCCGGGCGCCTGCGCGTTGCTGATCGACCCCTGCGGGCGACTGCTGATGCACAGGCGCCTGGACAACGGCCTGTATGGCATCCCCGGCGGAACGATGGAACCCGGTGAAAGGCTGGAAGAAACCGCGCGCCGCGAAACGCTCGAAGAAACCGGATACGCGGCCGGCGAATTGCGCCTGCTCGGCGTCTATTCCGGGCCGGCCTTGTTTTACTGTTATCCCAACGGGGATGAGACTTACCATGTCACGGCTGCTTACATCTGCACCGATTTCAAACCGGTGTCGACCGACCTGGACGGCGAATCACTTTCGCCGGAGTTTTTTCCGCTGGTGTCGCTGCCGGAGGCGGTCAGTCCGCCGATTGTGCCCATCCTGCGCGACCTGCAGGCGCTGTGGCTGCCTAAACAAAATGCCGCGGACGCCCACCCATGATTCACTTACGTTCATTTTCGTTGCGCCGCCCGGAAGCCCTGGAAGAAAAAGGCTTTCCGTTCAGCCTGCCGGTCGTCCAGAGTCTGGAGACGCTTGTATTCAGCGCTCCGGTGACCTTCTTCGTTGGCGAGAACGGCTCGGGGAAGTCCACCCTCCTGGAAGCGCTGGCCTGCGCGGCCGGCTCCATTACGGTCGGCAGTGAAAGCGTCAAAACGGATCCATCCCTGGCGGCTGTGCGCCGCCTGGCCGACCAATTGCGGCTGGTGTGGCAGAAGCGCACCCACCGGGGCTTCTTTCTGCGCGCCGAAGATTTCTTCGGGTATGCCCGCAAAATGGCCATGCTCCGTCTGGAAATGGAGGAAGATCTGCGTTCGGTCGACCGGGATTATCAGGATCGCTCCACGACGGCTGCAGCTTTCGCGCGCCTGCCCTATGCCAACGAAATCCACGATATCGAGCGCCGCTACGGCGAAGGCCTGGAGGCGCGCTCGCACGGCGAAAGTTTTCTGGCGCTGTTCCAATCCCGCTTCGTACCCGGCGGACTTTATCTGCTGGACGAGCCCGAAGCGCCGCTTTCACCCATCCGCCAACTGGCGCTGATCGCCGTCCTGAAGCAAATGGTCACCCAGGAGGCGCAGTTCATCATCGCCACCCACTCGCCCATCCTGATGGCCTTCCCCGAAGCCCTGATCTACAACTTCGACGTCATTCCACCCCGGCCGGTCGCGTACACCGACCTGGAGCACGTCAAACTCACCCGTGACTTTCTGGATAATCCGGATGCGTTTTTGGAGCATTTGTGAGAAATAATTAGCAATTTGCGGTGGATGGTTCGCTTTAAATGACAGGTCGAATGAAGCCAGTTGAACCTCATCCGACATCCCGTAAAAACAAGTTTCAGGTATCCGAACCCGATCCGTTCTTCTTGGGAACGGTTCACGACACAGGATTCAAGAATTTCGACTTAGCGTCCGATATTGAACCGGTAAATATTGGTGTGCCGGGCGACGAATCCGACCCGCACATACAGGCGGTTGGCGGCTTCGCGCGAGGGGCGTGAGGTCAGATCGACGGTCACGGCGCCTTCCTGTTTGGCACGCTCGATCGCGGCGCGCGTCAGCGCTTCACCGATGCCCTTGCCGCGCGATTCGTTATCCACCACCACGTCCTCGATCCAGGCGCGTACGCCGGTCGGCACGCGGAAAACGGCCAGCGTCAGCGACCCGACCAGTTTGTTGTTTTTATCAGGATCGCGCGCGCCCAACAGAATGCTGGCGCGGGAGGAAACGATGTCCTCCAGTTCAGCGCGCGTGGGCGGCGGGTTGGAGGAAGAAAGCTGCGGGATGAGGCGATGGAAAGCCTCCTCAATTTCATCCGTGACCTGAGTTATTTCAAATACGTCCATGATTTTCCTGTCAAATGTTTGGAGTATTCGCCTAGCGGGCTGGCGCCCGGAGTTATTGTAACTCAGAAAGAAACGCCCCGAGTAGTGCCTTTCTGGCGCGATTCCACGCCGTTGATCACACAAGGGCGCACGGCGGATCCGCGCTCAAATTCCGGGAGACTGCTAGCGCCGCCAGGGCGGATTCAGGGCATCGATCCGGGCATACACCGGGCAGGAAGGATCGTGCGCGCCGGGCAGATAGCCGACGCTCATCAAAAACTCGCCCACGATCTCACCGCCGGTGAAAACAAAATTCTTTTTAAACAACTTCACCCATTCTGCTTTGGGCAGCGGGTGGTGCGCGTCCAACCAGCCGCCAAACGAACCAAATTCAGATCGCAGCGCCTGGATGCGGCGCGCGTTCTCGATGGCCGCGTTGACCTTAAGCCGGTTGCGGATGATGCCCGGATCGCTCAACAGGCGAACCCGGTCAGCCTCACCGTAGCCGGCCACCCGGTCGATATCGAAGCCGTCGTAGGCCCGCCGGAAATTATCGGCTTTTTTCAAGATCGTGATCCACGACAGCCCGGCCTGGTTGATCTCGAACATCAGGCGTTCGAACAGCGCGCTGTCCGCTTGCAGTGGAAAGCCGTACTGGGTGGCGTGATATTCGGAGTTGAAGGTATCCTCAGGATGTTGGATGCAGTAATCGCAATAGGGCAGCAAGGCCTTCCTCCGGCGCAAAAGATACTTCGATTATAAAAGAAATAAGGGGCCTGGAGGAAGGCTCTGCATTCTCCGGCGTATAATCGAGGTATGATCGAAACCGTTCCCGGCAAATTGAAACTCTTCCTGGGATATGCACCTGGCGTCGGCAAGACCAACGCCATGCTCGAGGCCGCCCAGCAGCGCGCCCAGGTCGGTGAAAGAGTGCTGGTCAGCGGCGTGCAGCCGTTGAACGCCGAAATGCTGCCCCGAATGAAAAATATTCCTCTGGCCGCGGACGGCGGTCTGGATGTGACCGGCCTGCTGGCAGCCAAACCCGACCTGATCGTGGTGGATGATATCCATGCCGAAAATCCGGCGGGAGCGCGCCACCCGCGCCGTTACCAGGATGTGCAGGAGCTGCTGGAAAGCGGGCAGGATGTTTTTGCAGCTCTGGATGTGCAGCACCTGGAAAGCCTGATCGACGACGTGTATGCCATCACGGGCTATCGGGAACCCCTGACGGTGCCGGATGAAGTCATCGACAAAGCCGCGGTCATCGAATTGGTGGACCTGCCGCCCGAGGAACTCTTGCAGCGCTTCCGCGCCGGCCGGGTGGCCGCCCCCGAACTATCCTTGAGCGGCGCCGAGAAATTCTTCCGCCTGGGCAACCTGATTGCCCTGCGCGAACTGGCTCTGCGCCGAGCCGCGGGCCGGGTGGAAGCTCAGATGCGCGCCTATATGCGCTCCAAGGACATCTCCGGTCCCTGGGCGGCTGGCGAACGCATCATGGTTTGCGTCAGTTCACATCCGCTCTCCGAACGCCTGGTGCGCGCCGGGCGCCGTCTGGCCGGCGACCTGAAGGCTGATTGGGTGGTGGTTTATGTCGAAACGCCCGAAAGGGCTCGTTTTTCTGCCACCCACGCCCAGCGGCTGGCCGCCACACTGCGTCTGGCCGAGCAACTTGGCGCGCGCGTGGAACGGGTGAGCGGCCGGAATGTGCCCGAGGCCATATTGACCTATGCCCGTCAGAACAACATTACCAAGCTGATCATCGGCAGCCCGGCCCGCCCGCGCTGGCAAAAATTCCTCTACGGATCGGTGGTCGAAGAGATCATCCGCCACAGCGGCTCGATTGGTGTGTACGTGCTCAGTGACGAACGCGGACCTCTGCAGCCCGGGCTGCCGGAAACCTGGCGCCCGCAGGGCCACTGGCTGCGCTATCTCTGGGCCATCCTGTTGGTGGCCCTCATTACGCTCATCAGTTATCCCATTCACCTGCGCCTCGAGCCGACCAACCTGGCCATGTTCTACCTGCTGGGCGTGCTGGCCGCGGCCATCTATCTGGGGCGGGGTCCCGCCCTGCTGACGGCTCTGTTGGGCGTATTGAGTTTCGATTTCTTCCTGATCGAACCCCGCTTCAGCCTGAGCGTCGAAGACACACAGTACCTACTGACCTTTTTGGCGCTATTTGTGGTGGGTACGGTCGTCTCAGGGTTGGCCGGCACCGTGCGCGACCAGGTCGAGTCCAGCCAGCGCCGTGAAGCCCAGACTTCCGCGCTTTACGCGCTCAGCCGCGACCTGACCATTCAGCTCGACCTGCCCGCCGTGATGCAGACCGTTCTCGATCAGGTGGGCATTCCTTTTGGACGGCAGGCCGCCATTCTTCTGCCAACCGATGGGAAATTGACGGTGCGCGCTTCCAGCCCGGGTTTCGCGGAGGACGACGTGTCCCTCGAAGCCGCCGAATGGGCCTTCAAACACGGCCAACCATCCGGGCGGGGGACAAACACACTGCCCCAGATTCCGATTCGGTTTCAACCTTTGAGGACCGGGCAGGGCGCAGTCGGCGTTCTGGCGGTGCGGCCCTCCGATTCGGCTCATTTTCTGTCGCCCGACCAGCGCCAGCTCCTCGAAGCCTACTCCGGCCTGGCGGCCCTGGCCATCGAACGCGTTCTGCTGGCCGAAGAGGTGAACCAGACGCGGCTGACCCAGGAGACGGAAAAATTACAGACCGCTCTGCTCAATTCCATTTCGCATGATTTGCGAACCCCGCTGGCGGTCATCACCGGCGCCCTGAGCAGCCTGCACGAGGCCGAAGAAAGCACCCCGGACGCGCCGTTGATGGATCACGCCACGCGGTTGGAGTTGATCGATAACGGCTGGAGCGAAGCTGAGCGTCTCAACCGCCTGGTGGGCAACCTGTTGGACATGACCCGCCTGGAAGCCGGCGCGCTTCATTTGCGCCGCTCGGCAATCGACGTCGAAGAAGCCATCGGTGCGGCCCTGGACCGGCTGCATTCTCGTTTGAAAGGCATTCCCATCGAAACCCACATTCCCGCCGGTTTACCGCCGGTCAGCGCGGATGCCCTGCTCCTGGAACAGGTGCTGGTCAATTTGTTGGATAACGCCGCCAAATATACTGAAGGCAACGGTGCCATCGGAATTTCGGCCCGCGCGCTTCCGGAAGCGGTTGAAATTTGCGTGGCCGATCACGGGCCGGGCATTCCGCCGGAGGACCTGGAACGTATTTTTGATAAGTTCTACCGGGTACAGGCCAAAGGCGGTCCGCAGGGCACCGGTTTGGGACTTTCGATTTGCAAGGGAATCATCGAAGCTCACGGCGGGCAAATTACGGCCCGCAACCGGCCGGAGGGCGGCGCAGAATTTGCATTTACGCTGCCCCAGGCAGATGTTCCCCGGGAACGAATGATGTAGAATAACCCCATGGATGGAAACAATCCTGTTGCCGCTCAGGAAATCAGCGCGCACATTCTACTGATCGATGACGAACGCGCCATTCGACGCATGCTGCGGGTTGCCCTGTCCGCGCACGGCTACCAGGTTTACGAAGCCGCCAGCGGCGAGGAGGGCCTGCAAAGCGCCGCCTCGCAGCATCCGGATGTCATCATTCTGGATCTCGGATTGCCCGACCTGGATGGCGTGGAAGTCACCCGGCGGCTGCGTGAGTGGACGCAGACCCCCATCATCATTCTTTCCGTGCGCGGGGGGGAAGAGGATAAAATCGCCGCGCTGGATGCCGGCGCGGACGATTATCTGACCAAGCCCTTTGGCACCGGCGAACTGACTGCGCGCATTCGAACCGCGCTGCGCCATGCGCAGCCGTCCGGCGATGCTCAACCGATCTTTCAATTGGCCGGGCTGCGCGTCGACCTGCTGCGCCGGACGGTGACCGTCGATAATAAAGGCGTGGAATTGACCCCCACCGAATATGAAATACTTAAACTGATGGTGCAGCATGCCGGCAAGGTGGTCACGCACAATCAACTTCTGCGCGCCGTTTGGGGTACGGGATATGAAGACGAAGCCCACCTGCTGCGCGTGAATATCAGCAACCTGCGCCATAAAATCGAAAGCGACCCGGCGCAACCACGCTACATCCTGACCGAATCCGGAGTCGGTTACCGGCTCAAGACCGGTTAGCTGTCTGTCTCATCTCTCGATCCAGCTTGTCACAGGAGGTTGGAATGAATTTCGATCCTTATTTCGTTCGACCCAGACAAAAGATCGATTTACGAAATTGGGAACCGGACGATACGCATGCCTGGAAGGGCAGCGACAAGGCCGTTACTGAACTGGCCGATCTGACGGCAAAGCTGGAGAGTTTGCAGGAGCAACTCTACTGCGAGAGCAAACACCGCCTGCTGGTTGTATTGCAGGGAATGGATACCAGCGGCAAGGATGGCGTCATCCGCAAGGTTTTCGAAGGCGTCAATCCGCAGGGCGTGCGCGTGGCCAGCTTCAAGGTGCCCACCCCCATCGAACTGGCACACGATTATCTATGGCGCGTGCATTCCCAGACCCCTGGCAAAGGTGAAATGGTCATTTTCAACCGCAGCCACTATGAAGATGTGCTGGCGGTGCGCGTGCACAACCTGGTTCCGGAGAACGTATGGAAAAAGCGCTACAACCAGATCAATGAATTCGAACGCCTGCTGGTCGAGGAAGGCACCACGGTGTTGAAATTCTACCTGCATATCAGCCGCGACGAACAAAAAGAACGCCTGCTGGAACGCATCGAGACGCCCGAAAAGAACTGGAAGTTCAACCCGGGCGACCTGGAGGAACGCAAGCTGTGGCCGGAATACATGGCGGCCTATGAGGATGTGCTCAACCGCACCAGCACCGAATGGGCCCCCTGGTATCTTGTCCCGGCGGACAAAAAATGGTTCAGAAATGTCCTGATCTCGTCCGTGATTGTTGAAACGTTGAAGGGTTTCGATATGAAATACCCCACCCCGGAGGAGGATTTGGCGCCGTACGCGGCCCGCCTGCGCGCGGGGGAATGAAGAAAACAGGGATGTAGAGGATGAAGAGGATGTGGAAGAAGAAATTTTCCCCCTGGATATCCTGTCAATTTCTGCCCTTTCAATAGAATAGCAAGCGTCATTATGTTGAGTCCTCGGTCGGGGAAATGAAGATAGAGCGCAAGGCAATCCGACTGCCAGGATAGGATTGCGGTTATCTAGTTACCGGTGTGGCCCAGGGTCATTTTTGGCATTTTGTTTCTGACCGATCCGCCAGGGCACGGCCGGCCCAAAATCGTCCGCGGATTCAAAACATATTCCGCCCGGCGCATCCATTTGATCAACGGTGTGCCCGGGACGAAGGTATGGCAAAGGTCATTTTGCGATCGAATTTTACGAAACGACCGCGAATTGGGCGCAGCTATCGGTTTTTCTTTTCACATCGACGGTTGAATTTTTTATCGAACGGCCTATATTGAACATAGGAGTGGTTCGTGAACCGTACCATTGTAATTTTCCTGGCCTTCTTTGTTCCCGTGTTGGCTGTCTTGCTGGCCGGACTGGGCTGGAAAACGCTGCCGGATAACCCGCTGGGCTGGTTTCTGTTTGTCACCGGCGCGGTCTTTGCGATTGGCGTCGTCATCGTCCTGTGGATCCGGCGCAAAGCCATCTGGCAACCCCGGTCCGGCGGCGTGATGACCCGCGAAGAAAAAGGCGACCGCTCATTCTGGCTCTACCTGCCCGGGGCAATGGCAGCCTTCTTCATTCCGCCCCTTGAATACCTGTACCTGCCCGCCGTTTTACCGCGCAGTTCGGCTTTCGCCTGGACGGGTGGTATCTTGGTCATCTTGGGCTGCACCCTGTTCGCGTGGGCCAGGCGCACGCTGCGCGCGGCTTATTCCGGCCACCTGAGTGTGACCAGCGAACAGATTCTGGTCCAATCCGGCCCTTACCGTATCGTGCGCCATCCGGCCTATCTGGGCTATTTTCTCATGTCGCTCGGTGTGTGTTCGGGATATTCCAGCCTGTATGGTCTGATCAGCATCCCTTTACTCCTGATGCCGGGACTGGTCTACCGCATCCGCACCGAGGATAAAATGCTGGAAGGCCATTTTCAGGACCAATTTCGCGCTTATGCCGCTCACACGGCCCGGTTGATTCCGGGAATCTGGTAAAGACGATGACTCCGGCCTCCAACATTTACCTTGAACGCAGGCCGCGCCTGCTTCGCGAATTCGATCGCGGCGCGCGACTGATTCAGCCGGTGCTGGCGCATTATTTTCCTGCGGAAGCGTCAGAAAACCTGGCAATTCAGGCCCGCCGCGAATATGCCGACCTCATTCCGCAGCTCCCAGATCTGGGCGGAAAAGAACCTTTCACCCGTTTCCTTATTTCCACGGCTGAATTACTGGCTGTTTATCGCACGGTCACTGCCCGCGACCTGAGCCTGGCGCAGACCGGCGAACTGGTTTTCGAAATCGGTCGCGCCTATCTCAAAGCCTATCCGGCCTACATGACACGCTGGTTAGGCTTCATGAGTTTTACACCTTTTTACCTGAACCGGTTGCGCAAGCGAGCCGTCGAATCGCATGAGCGGCGTTACCCGGATGGCTACGTGTTCGACTATATTCCGGGCGACGGCGCGACCTTTGATTACGGCGTGGATTACCTGGAATGTGGCTCGTGCAAATTTCTGGCCCGCCAGGGTGCATCTGAATTCGCGCCCTATATTTGCCCATCCGATATCCTTTACAGTAAGGCGCTGGGATGGGGATTGGTGCGGACGATGACGTTGGCTGAGGGCGCGCCCAAATGCGATTTTCGTTTCAAACGCGGCGGACCGACCCGCGTGGCTGTGCCGGAATCTTTGCGGCCGGTCATCGAGCAATACAACACCCAATAAATTGAACTCAATACACGTTATCTACCCAGTTCGAGGTGGAATATGGATAACCAATTGCAGATCATTCTGGTGATCGTTGCCCAAATCTTCACCCTGGCGGCCGTATTTTTCACCAGTTTCCTCAACCGGCGCAACAGCGCCCAGCTCATCGAACAGGAACTGCGCACGCGGAAACGCGCTGAATACCTGGAAGAACAGCTCTTCAAGCTATACGGCCCCATTTCCATTCTGCTGCACATGAACAAGGCGCTGCTCAAACTGCGGTTCAACCTCGAAACCAACACCTACAGTAACGCGGTTCCCGAAGCGCTGTGGCAGGACGTGCGCGACAATGTCATCCGGCCAAACAACTTTCGCATCGTGCGCCTGCTAAAGAAAAACTTCCACCTGCTCGAAGGCAGCGACATTCCCGATTCGGTAATGCGTTTCATCGTCCATGCCGAAGTGTTCGCCCTGCAGCACAAGCACAACCTGGCCAACGAAACTTATCTAAAAGATTTCCGCTTCCCGGTCGAATTCGAGCAGTATATATTCACAACCACCAACAAGGTAAAGAAGGAATACCTGGGGCTGGTATCCGAGGACAAAATCAAGATCCATCCCATCCCCAGCAAGACCCTCGCTCCGCCGCGCAAAATGCAAAAGATTACCCGTGAGGTGAAATAAAAAGAAGGGATACGATTTTTCTATTCAACCTGCCTCATTCAGCATTCGTAAAGACTTTGCCCTTCTTCACCACATGCTTCACCAGATTCCCACCGAAGCGATACGCCAGGTGGCGGTAATCGTCGACCGAGAGCACAATCAGGTCGGCCTGTTTGCCGGCTTCGATCGAACCGATGCGGTCGCTGCGCCCGATGGCCGCGGCGGCGTTGAGGGTTGCAGCCGCGACCGCCTGCGCCGGGGTCAGCTTGAGGTAGCGGCAGGCCAGCGCGATGACAAACTGCATGCTTTCGCACCAGGCCGTGCCGGGATTGATATCCGAAGCCAACGCCAGCAGCCCATCTGCCGCCAGGATCTGCCGGGCCGGGGTGTACTGGGCCTGAGCCAGCCCAAAGGGCGTGCAGGGCAGCGCCACGGCCACCGTATTGCTGTGGGCCAGCGCGGTGATGTCGATGGCCGAGGTCTTCACCAGGTGATCGGCCGAAGCCGCGCCCAGCTCGGCTGCCAGGCTGGCCCCGCCCAGGTTATCGAACTCATCGGCGTGAATCTTGAGCGGGAAACCCAGCGTTCGGGCCGCCGATAGGACACACCGCGACTGCTCCAGGCTGAACGCGCCCGTCTCGCAGAAGATATCCACGAACGGCAGCGGGCGCCCGGCGGCATGCCGGTCCCACCAGGACCGCAGTTCGGGCAGCATCTGACGGCACAACAAATCCGTGTAGCCGTCCGGGTCATCCTTGTATTCGGGGGCGATGGCGTGCGCGCCCAGGTAGGTCGGCGCCAGTTCCAGCGGACCCTCGCCGTCCAGTTCCAGCAAGGCCTGCATCTGGAGCAGCTCACTGGCCGATTCCAGTCCGTAACCGGTCTTGGCCTCGGCGGTGGTGGTGCCGCAGCGGAACATGGCCTGCATGCGAGTTCGCGTCTGCTCTTTGAGGTCGTCCAGGCTGGCCGCACGCGTGGCGCGCACGGTCGAAAGGATCCCGCCGCCGGCGGCCAGAATCTCGAGGTAGGTCTTACCCTCCAGGCGCATCTCGAATTCGGCGGCGCGGTCGCCGGCCCAGATCAGATGCGTGTGTGGATCGACGAAACCCGGCAGGGCCGCGCCGCCGCCGGCGTCGAAACGCGGCTCGTTGGGATAAGCCGCCAGCAGTTCATCTGCCGTGCCAACCACTTCGAAGGTCTCGCCGCGCACCAGCACTGCGCCGTTGGGAATGATTTTCAGACGGCCGAGTTCGCTGCCGCGTTGCGGTTCGCCGGCCAGGGTCAGGAGTTGCGAAAGATTGTGAATGAGCATGGGTTTTAACAGGCCTCACCCCGATTGGGTTCGGGGTGAGGAATAAGGATTATTTGCGAAACTTGCTTGATTGCTGGGTCAATCGCCAGCGATTGATGAGACGCGCCACCTCGGGCAGCAATCGTGCGCGGGCAGCCGGGTCGGCTTCGCCCTCATGATGCGTGCTAAATGCCGTATGGATCTCCTCGGCCAGCTCTTCGTTCAGCCCGGTGGCTTCGATCTGCCCGCTCCAGGCCTGGCGCTTGGCCTCGTCGAATGGCATATGCGCGATGACTTTGATCAATTCTCGTTCTTCTGGTGTGGTACGGTGTGCCATTGAATCACCTCCGTTGGTTCAACCCCGCGTCCGAATGACGCGGTCCTTATTATTATAACTGGACTGGCGCCATTTGGACAAAACGGGAAAGAAAGCCATAAGAAAGCCACAGAGTCCACAGAGAAAGAAAGAGAGATCTCTTCTTTGCAATCTCTGTATCCTTTTTGGCTCTCTCCTGGTTTTCTTCTTTTCTTTCTCATCCAGTTTCTTCTCTGCGATCTCTGTGTCCTCTGTGGCTTTCTCTTGGCTTTCGCTTTCTTCCTCTCTTTCTCATCCAGTTTCTTCTCTGTGACCTCTGTGTGCTCTATGGCTTTCTCTTGGCTTTCTCTTGACTTTCTTCTTCTCTTTCTCATCCAGTTTCTTCTCTGTGACCTCTGTGTCCTCTGTGGCTTTCTCTTGGCTTTCTTCTCTTTTTTCCCTTCCCAATCCCCAATCCCCGGGATATGATTATTCCACGGAGGGTGAATCATGCCGTTTTATCTCGATTCTGCCACACCCGAAGACGCCCGGATGGCTGCCCGCCTGGGATGGGTGACCGGCGCCACCACCAACCCGCGCATCCTGGCCAACTGCGGACTGCCGCCGGAGCAGGCGCTGGCGATGCTGGCGAAAACCCTGCCGCACGGCCCCATCTTCTACCAGCTCACCGCGCCCGACCTGGCCGGCATGCAGGAGGAGGCCGCCCGGGCCGCCGAGATCCTGGGAGCGCGCCTGATTTTGAAGATCCCCGCCCACGAACCCGGCTTCGAGGCCGCCGCGCACCTCTCCATCATCTATTCGGTCGCCATCACCGGCATCTACGATGCCTCTCAGGCGATGGTGGCCGCCGCCTGCGGCGCGAAATTCGCCATCGCCTACTACCACCGCGCGCTGGGACGCCTTGAGGACGGCATCGGGATGATGCGCGCCTTCGTCGACGTGTTGCGGGGAACCGACACCCTGCCGCTGGCCGCCTCTTTGAAAAACCCGGAGGAAGTGGTGGATGCCCGCCGGCTGGGTTTCACCCACCTGACAATGCCGCTGGAAGTGCTGCGCTCGCTCAGCGAACATCCCGCCAGCCAGCAGGCCATCGCCGAATTCAATTCCGAGGGCATTGGCTTGCATGATTGATGTCAAACCCGTCGGCACGATATTCCTCGGGCGGTCAATCTCTGGTGAATCTTGCCAGGGTGGTTTATGGATTACTTTCGAAATAAAAAGATCGCCACGGAGATCATTTTTTGAGAACAGAAAGACGAAGTCGCTTATCCCTTAATCACCCGTTGTCAAATTTGATTTAGTGGCTTGCATGTGTCCTCATAAAGCTCTGCGATCTCTGTGACTTTCTTTTAGCCCTCGGGTATACTTACCCTCAAGGAGACCCTTTCCATGAAAATTCTCATCACCGGCGGCGCCGGTTACATTGGCAGCACCATCGCATCGGCATTGGAAGACGCCGGTCATACCCCGGTCATCCTCGATTCGCTGGTCACCGGGAAAGCTGAATTTACCCGCGGGCGTGTGTTCTACCGCGGCGACATCGCCGATGAGGCCCTCCTGAAGCGCATTTTCAGCGAGCACCCCGACATTTCGGCTACCATCCACTGCGCGGCGTTGATCGTGGTGCCCGATTCGACCGCCCGGCCCTACGAGTATTACACCGAGAACGTCGCCAAGTCGCTGGTGCTCTTCCGCAGCCTGCGCGACCTGGGCTGCAAGCGCGTGGTGTTCAGCTCCTCCGCCTCGCTCTACGACCTGGTGCCGGGTTTCATGGTCACGGAAGAGTCTCCGCTCAAGCCGGGCAGCCCGTACGCGCGCACCAAGTACATGATGGAAATGATCCTGCACGATTTCTGCGCCGCCTACGGCATGCAGGGCATCGCCCTGCGTTACTTCAACCCCATCGGCGCCGACCCGCAACTGCGCACCGGCCTGCCGCTCAAGGAACCCTCCCTGGTGCTGGGGCGCCTGGTGATGACCGCCCTCGGCCAGTTGCCCGAATTCCTGATCACCGGCACCGATTACCCCACCCGCGACGGCACCGGTGTGCGCGATTACCTGCACGTGTGGGACCTGGCCCAGGCGCACCTGGCGGCCGTGCTCGATTTCGACGGCGTCTTCCAGCGCGCCGGCAACCCGCCCGACAACTATCTGGTGATCAACCTGGGCACCGGTAAGGGTGTGACCGTGCGTGAAATGGTGACCGCCTTCGAGAAGGTGTGGGGCAAACCCATCCACAAGCGCGAAGCGCCCCCCCGCCCGGGGGATGTCGCCGGCGCCTATGCCAATGCCGACACCGCCAAGCGCCTGCTGGGTTGGGAAACCCGGTTCACCATCGAAGACGGCATCCGCGACGCGCTGCGCTGGGGCGATAAGCGCAAGGAAGTGCTGGGGTATTGAGATGAGCGATTCCACACCTGGCGGCAAGCCCGGCGAACCGCAGACCAGCGCTGAGAAATTCGGCCCCTTCAAGGTGATCACCATCGTCCTGATCGTCGTCGGATTATCCGATATCGCGGCCGGCGTCCTTAATCTGGTGCGCGGGCTGAACGAAGGGTCAATGGATGCGCTTCTCCCGGAAGTGATTTTCTACGCTGCCACGGGCACACTGATCATCCTTTCGGCGCTCCTTCTCTATAAAAGGAAAGCCCTAGGCATGTGGATTCTGATCGCCAGCATCCTGGGCAGCACCGCCTACACCCTGATCGTCAAACATTCCCTCGATTTGATCCTGATCCTGTTTGGCGCCGCAGTCATCTGGCAACTGGTCATCTTCCTGAGGCAGGGCGAGATCCGGTAATTCGCCGGCCAAAATGGAATCTCATTCGCAAGAGAACATCGGGATGATGGTATGAGTGAACTCGAACCCAACGAAAACCCGGAAAAGCCGCAGACTCCAGCCGAACCAGCGACCCCGTTGAAGAAGTACAACGCCTTTCAGGCGCTCGTCCTGATCCTGACCGTGATGGGATTGTTCACCATCCTGGCGGGCATTCTCAACCTGGTCGGCGGGCTGCTCGGTATCGTGGCCAACGCGCTGCTGGAAGACGTGATTTTCAACGTCGTCTTCGGCGCGCTGCTGTTCGTCACGGCGCGCGTGCTGGCCCGCAAGAATGCACTGGGGCTGTGGATCTTTGTCCTGACCGTCCTGATCAGCCTGATTTATGAAGCGGTCATGCAGCGTGGCATCAATTACATCATGGTTCTGTTCGGCGGCGTGGTCATCTGGCAGTTGCTCCGGCTGAAAAAGCAGGGCGAGATCCAGTAAAGGCATTGCGCATTCTGAAGGGCGCAGAGTCGCCTTCGAAGGATGAGAAAAAGCGCAAAGGCCAAACCCCTTTGCACTTTTTTATAAGCGATCCAGCCTTGAATGGCGTCGGTCTGGAGGAATTCAATGAAACCGTTGAAGGCGAACGACATGCCCGGGAAGGCCAATCCTTTCATGGATAAATCCAGCCCACTCCAGATTCTCATCCTGGTTTTGATGGTGGCAGGTTTTTATGGTGTTCTGTCCGGCATCATCGATCTGATCAGCGGGTTTACCGAAGGGTTCGCCGCTGATCTGGTGAAGGACGTGGCCTTCGATCTGTTTTTCGGCCCCCTGGTTCTGGCCATATCGTTGGTGTTGATCAAAGGGAAATTGCTGGGCTTGTGGTTGTTGATCGGCACGATCCTGCTGACCATGGCCTTTAATTTTTTACAGGGTCGGGAATTCAACCTGCTGATGACGTTGATCGGCGCCGCCATCGTTTGGATGTTATTCAAGCGCCAAAAGGCGGGGGAACTTCGCTAGACGGGCAAATTTAAGCGCATCCCCAATGCTCACGACTCGCAGCCGCTGCCCGGCGTACTCCAATATTCACGCCTTCCCCTTCGTCGATACCCGAATAACCTTCTTTTCGATATCCGTAAATACTCTGCCAATAACAGGCGCTCAATACCCCAATAACGTCTTCCCCTTTTCCGCGTGCTCTTTCGAATTAATCATCAACTGCCGGATCAAATCGCTGGCGGTGAAGAATTTGAGCTTGCTCGTCCCAATGCCAAGATAAGTCGATAATCCATCCAGGTCGACCGAATCCTGAAACGCATATTCTGAATTCTGTACGACCTTTGCGTCCCACACCTCGGACGCCAGCGACCAGCCCTGAATGGCCTGGACGTATTCGTAATTCGCGGCCGTGTATTTCAGGGGCCAGTCGCCGGCCGCGCTGTATTGCGCCTTCACGTCGCCCAGCAGGCTGGCGAATTCAGCGTTATCGACCCCCTGATCGGCTAGCGTGCCCAGGCTTTCACTCGCCAGAACCAGAGCCGAGGCCCGGCTCCGAAAATTCTTCTCTTCCTGCGAAGCAAAATAGCCTTTGATGGCAAACAGCCCGGCGAACAACACCACCACGAAGAATACGGTGATCAATAAGTACCCGAACAAACGATTGGTAGCTTTCTCGACGGGCTGCTGGTTTTCCATATTTATTCCCCGGGTTTTACGCTGGATGAAATTGAATTCATGACCGAACAATAGAATAATAGCGCATTTCTGGAGAATCAAAGTGGCTGGATGTTAAAAATATCTTCTTCCTGCAAGGGAAATGTCCGCATGAGGTCCAAAAAGGATTTCGGAAAAGAGTTCCTTAACTTTTTCGTTCGCGCCCACCTCGGATGGTATACTTTCGGGCAATGGACTACCTCAACCTTCTCAATCCCCAACAACGCCAGGCGGTGACCGCCGCGCCCGGACAGACGCTCGTCCTGGCCGGGCCGGGTTCGGGCAAGACCCGCGTGCTCACCCAGCGCATCGCTTATTTGATCCAATCCATGGGCGTGCGCCCCTACAACATCCTGGCGGTGACCTTCACCAACAAGGCCGCCCGCGAAATGGGCGAGCGTCTCGACCAGCTCCTGGGCGGCGCGCGCGCCCGCGGGCTGTGGCTGGGCACCTTCCACGCCATGTGCGCGCGCATTTTGCGCACCGAGGCCAACAACCCCGGCCTGCTGCCCTTCCAGTCCAACTTCGTCATCTTCGACGCCGACGACCAGCAGAACCTGGTCAAGCGCGCACTGCGCGAAAACAACATCGACGACAAGATCAACAAGCCCTCGGCCATCCACGCGCGCATCTCCGAGGCCAAGAACAACCTGGTCTCCCCGGATGACCTGCCCGTGCGCTCCTACCGCGACGAGATCGTCGTCAAGGCCTTCAAACGCTACAATGAACTCCTTCAACAAAACAACGCCGTCGATTTCGACGACCTGCTGCTGTGGGTGGTCAGGCTCTTCGAGGAGCATCCTGAAATCACCGAGAAGTACGCCCGGCGCTTCGAATACGTGCTGGTGGACGAGTTCCAGGACACCAACATGGTGCAGTATTCGCTGCTCAAGCTGATCAGCTCGTATCACCACAACATCTTCGTCGTCGGCGATGAGGACCAGTCCATCTACCGCTGGCGCGGCGCCGATTACCGCAACATGCTGCGCTTCGAGCAGGATAACCCGGGCTGCGAGAAGATCCTGCTGGAGCAGAACTACCGCTCGACCCAGACCGTGCTGGATGCGGCCCGCAGCGTGATCGACCAGAACGCCAACCGCACCCCCAAGAGCCTGTTTTCCGACCGCGGGCGCGGCGAGAAGATCAGCCTGCACGAGGCCGTCGACGACCACGCCGAAGCCGCCTACGTGGTGGACACCATCCAGGGCCTGCTGCGCAAAGGCGCCCTGGGCGGCGATTTTGCCGTGATGTACCGCACCAACGCCCAGTCCCGCCTGCTGGAAGAGGCCTTCCTGCGCGCCGGGCTGGCCTACCGCCTGGTCGGCGCGCAGCGTTTCTACGGGCGGCGCGAGGTCAAGGACATGATCGCTTTCCTGCGCCTGGTGCACAACCCGGACGACGAGATCAGCCTGCAGCGCATCATCGCCGTGCCGCCGCGCAGCATTGGCGAAAAAACGGTCAACGCGCTGCAGTTCGCGGCCCAGAAGGCCGGGCACAGCATGGGCGCCATGCTGCTCGAGCTGGCCGAAAAGGCGGATGAATCCCCGGTCTGGAAGGAACTCGGGCGCGGCGCCGGGCCGATCTTCGACTTCGCCGTGCTGTTCAGCGGCTGGTTGAAGGCCAAGGGTGAGCTGGACCTGCCGGCCCTGTTCGACCGGATCGTCACTGAAACGGATTACAAACCCTACATCGACGACGGCACCGATGAAGGCAAGGACCGCTGGGACAACGTCGAAGAACTGCGCCGCCTGGCCTTCGAATACCAGAATAAGGGCCTGGTCGATTTCCTCGAAAACCTGGCCCTGGTTTCCGACCAGGATACGCTGCCCGAGCAGGTCAATTCGCCCACCCTGCTCACCCTGCACGCCGCCAAGGGGCTGGAATTCCCGCAGGTGTTCATCGTCGGGCTGGACGACGGCATCCTGCCGCACTCGCGTTCGCGCGACGATCCCGAAGAGATGGCCGAGGAGCGCCGCCTGTTCTACGTGGGCATCACCCGCGCCAAGGACCACCTCTACCTGGTGCGCGCCGGGCTGCGCAGCACCTACGGCAATCCCGAATACCAGGTCGCCTCGCAATTTCTGGACGACATCCCCGAAGACCTGCTCGTCCGCTCCGGCGGCGAGGTCGTCGGCGGGCCGGCTCGTCTGAAGAGCTGGGACGACACCGGCGAGGATGACTACTCCTACGGCCGGCGTTCTTCCTCTCATTATTCCAATTCTCGTAGTAACGACGTCAGTCGTTCTAATTCCAGTAGTAACGATGTAAGTCGTTCTTCCGTCAGTCGTTCTTCCGGCAGTCGTTCCTCCAACGGCTGGGGCAAGACTTCCTACGATTGGAGCCAGCCGCGCACCGTGCACGCCGCGAGCGGCCGCAGCACGCCGCCCCCACCCGCACCCGAGCCCGAGCAGAAGTTCCACGACGGCCAGCGCGTGCGCCATCCCTCCTGGGGCGAGGGTCTGGTGCTCTCCAGCCGCATCCTGGACGGCGAAGAAACCCTGGACGTGGCCTTCGAAAGCGTTGGCATCAAGCGCCTGATTGCATCGCTGGCGAAATTGGAAGCGATTGGCAATTAGCTGTTAGCCATTAGCCATTAGCTTTTAACGATTAGCGGGTCGCGCTTTGCAATTTCGAGGTGGATTGAATGCTCCACCTCATTTTTTACGCAGGTCTTTCTCTTTCCGGTCCACGTTTCACTCTTCACTTCTTCCCCGCATACCCAATCAACGAATACCGAAAATCCTCTTATCCCTTTATTGTAATTCTTACAAATACGAGTATAATAGTATGTGATAAACATCACAATCTCATCGAGGTCAAGAAGGAGAACGTTCATGAAAAACCAGACCAAAATTCCGCAGGTCGTCATCATCGGAGCCGGATTCGGCGGTTTGAAAGCCGCCCGCAATCTGGCGGATGCGCCTGTTCACGTCACGCTCGTCGATCGCAACAACTATCACCTCTTCCAACCCCTGCTCTACCAGGTGGCCACCGCCGGCGTCGCGCCGGAAGAGATCGCCTACCCGGTGCGGGCCGTCTTTCGCCGCCAGCGCAACCTGGACTTCCAACTGGCTCAGGTGCGCCGGGTCGACCTGGAACACTGTAAACTGGTCACCGATCAGGGTGAGTTGGGCTACGATTACCTCATATTGGCGGCCGGCGGGCGGACCAACTTCTTCGGCATGGACTCCCTGGAGCGCAACGCTTTCGACCTGAAGGAACTGGGCGACGCCGTGGCCATTCGCAATCACGTGCTGCGCCTGTTCGAAAGGGCCGCGCTCGAGCCGGACGATGCAGCGCGCCAGGCCATGCTCACCTTCGTGGTGGCCGGCGGAGGCCCGACCGGCGTGGAAAGTGCCGGGGCGCTCTCGGAGCTGATCCGCCTGGTTCTGTCCAAGGATTTCCCGCGTCTGAAGGTCAGCCAGGCCCGCGTGCTGCTCCTCGAAGCTGCCGACCGTTTGCTGCCGGCCATGGCAGCCGAACTCTCGGATGAGACCGTGCGCGCCCTGCGCGAAAAAGGCGTGGATGTGCGCTTCGGTGCGGCCGTGGCCAGCTTCGACGGCCAGAAAATCACTCTCCAGGACGGCCAGGCCATCCCGACCCGGACGCTCATCTGGGCAGCCGGGGTGCGCGCCGCTGCGCTGGTGGAAACGCTCGGCATACCCTTGGCCCGCCAGGGACGCGCGCCCGTTGCCCCGACCCTGCAGCTGCCCGATCATCCCGAGGTGTTCGTCATCGGCGACGCTGCCTACCTGGAAGACCGATCGGGGAAGGCGCTGCCCATGGTCGCGCCGGTCGCCACCCAGCAGGCCGACGCCGCGACTGCCAACCTGCGCGCCCTGCTGACCGGGAAACCCCTGCACGCCTTCCGGTATCGCGATCCGGGCAGCATGGCCACCATCGGACGCAACCGGGCCGTGGCCCAGATCGGGCCGCTCAAACTGCGCGGCTTCATCGCCTGGGCGGCCTGGCTGTTCGTGCACCTGATGAAAATCGTCGGCTTTCGCAACCGGCTGGCAGTGCTGCTCAACTGGGCCTGGGACTACCTGTTTTACGACCGCGCCGTCCGCCTGATCGGCGGGCCTGAATTTGAACCCGAAAAGGCCGCTCTCAGGTAAAATAACAGGGAAGATGGAGAGCTGAATTTGGAAGACGAAAATGAATCCCCGTTGAAGTTTCCCTGCCAGTACCCGATCAAAGCCATCGGTCATTACGCGGATGATTTTGCCGACATCCTGCTCGAGATGATGCGCCGCCACGTACCCGATCTGGACGCCAGCAGTTTGCAAAAGCGGCTGAGCAGCGGCGGGCGTTATTTATCGGTGACCATTACCTTCACAGCCCAAAGCCGCGAGCACCTCGACGCCATTTATGCCGAGTTGAAAGCCCACGAACGGGTCCTGTATTTGATTTAGAGAACGCGGGAGGAAGCCATGGGCCAGATAACCGAGCCGCAAACTTGTTTCATCTGCCGCAAACACAACGGCGAAATCGATTCTCCGGGTGGGGCGGTTTACGAAGACGAATGGGTCTTTGCCGGGCACGCCTTCATCCCGGACGGCAAGGATACGGCCTATCTGGGCATGCTGCTGCTCGAACCCAAGCGCCACGTCGCCAACTGGATCGATCTGTCCGACGCCGAAGGTGAAGCCATGGGGCGCGCCGCGGCGCGAATCGCGCGCGCGCTAAAGAAAGTGTGCCGCGCCGAGCATGTCTACACCTTCGTACTGGGGCACAGCATCGACCACCTGCACATGTTCATCATCCCGCGCTACCCGGATACGCCGCGCGAATTCTGGGGATTGAATGTGGACGATTGGCCGGGCGCGCCACGCGGCGGGATCGAAGAGATCGAAGACCTGTGCGAAGACCTGAGAAGCGCACTAGAATAGAATGTAAAGTATAAAAAAACACGATGATGATCCTCGTGTTTTTTTATTTTGGTCCGATCCAATTATTCGAGAAGCCACTCCGCCGTTGATCGCACTTGTACAGGCAGATCCCCGATCCTGAACTCATCTTCATTCCGATCCGATAGGATCAACATGCGTTCCATTTTCATTGCGCCTGCGGCATCCTCCAGGGCGCGGGTTTCACGCTCGCGTGTAACCGGGCTGGATAAATCCTGGGCCACCTGAATGAATTGGCCTGTCTCAGGGAGATAAAAATCGACTTCATACCCACCCGGGGTGATGTAATAGAATATATCCCTGGTTCTCCGGCGCAGCGCTAGAAAAACCAGGTTTTCCAGTAATTTTCCGCTGTTGGGAGAAAACCGGAAGCCGACTGCGTTGACCAGGCCGGTATCGATGCAATAGACCTTTTTGGGTGCGATTTGCTGACGTTTAAGTGAAAAATCGAATCTCCGTATGGAGAACAATAGCCAACTGTTTTCCATGGATTCGATATAACTGCGGATGGTATTGACGCTCCCCAATTGAAACTGCGCCTTCAGCTTGTTGTAATTGACCTGGCCGGCCGGGTTGCTCATCAGTAAATAGGCCAGTTCGCGCAGGGTTTGTACGCCTTCCAACCGATAGCGGGCAGCAATGTCGCGATACAGCACATCATCATACAACGTGCGAAGAATGGATAATTCAGGATACTTAAGCGCTTCCGGGATACCCCCCGATCGCTGGTATTCATTCAACGAAGCATTCAGTAATGCACTCCCGGTCGTCGTGAGAGGTTGCCCATCGGGTATCTTTATATTTTTAAAAACCAGAAATTCGCGAAAAGAAAAAGGCAACAACTCGATCGGTACGTAACGTCCCGTCAGGCGTGTGCCCAGATCACGGCTCAACAAAGAAGCGTTCGAGCCGGTAATGTAGAATTTAAACCCCAGATCCATGAAGCGGCGCACGAAACGTTCCCAATCCGCCACATTCTGAACCTCATCGAGAAAGAAGATCTTGCGCTCGCCAAAGATTTCCACCAGCGTTTGATAAAGGTCGTTGGCATCCTGCGCCGCAAACCCGAGTAAACGCTCGTCTTCGAAATTGAGGTAATAGAAGGATTCTTGGCCCAATCGATGAGCCATTTGCGCCAGCAGGGTCGACTTACCCACCCGTCGCAAACCTGAGACGATCACCGCGTGCGGGAGCGCCGCGGCGCGTTCCACATCTGCCAATCGCTCGCGTTCGATACCGGTGTCGCGCCGCCAGAACGCCTCCATTTGCTCCAGCAGCATGGCCCGAATTTGCTCACCCGTCCAACGCGCCTTCCAGACCATTTTATTCATAATGAAATCATACAGCATAATCATTTCATTGTCAATGAAATGATTATGGTATTACATTTCATTCAGAATGAAATGATTTCCCGAAACGAAAGTCCTCACGCCCCCGTAAGATCCTGATTGTCTTACTTCCGTGGCGTTCTCGTCACCGTGGGCGTGATCGTCGGCGTGGGCGGAATATTGCCGGACTCCAGCGCGTAAACTTTCAAATCCGCGAAGCTGACCGAAAGCGATTCCTGGTTGGCTGCGCGCGCGTAGAAACCCACCCGCCCGCCGGTCAGCATCGGGTCGGAGGCCGAGAATTGAAAGGAATCCTCGACGAAAACGCGCATCTCTTTCTTGTAAACCCACACGCCCAGTTTGAACGACAGCGGCGGGCGCACCAGAATGGTGGCGGTCCAGTTCTGGACCACGGTGGCCGAGCCGCCCAACACGCGTTCCAGGCGCAGGTTGCCGGCGCAGTCGGAGATCAGGCGGTAATAGTCACCCTCGCTCTGCGCGCGCAGCAGCACCCCAAAACGGTCGTCCGTCTTGCACATCGACGGGTTGACCGTTACTTCCAGATAAAAATCGCCGAAGTCGGGCGTTTTCCGCAAACTTGAAAGCGTCACGCCGGGTTGGCTGATGACGATGCTCAACTGGTTGGCGCCCAGCCCCACCGTCCCGCTGTCCGTCTTCTGGGTCGGCCAGTCGCTGGCGCTCGAAAAATCATCCTCCAGCAGCAGCTCACCCACCCCGGGGCGCATGGCCGGCGTCGGAAGCAGTTCCAACGGCGGCACAGGCGTCGGTGTGGGTGTGTCGGGGAACCACTGGATGGTGGCGCTGGGTTGCGGGGTGACGGTTGGAGTCTCAGTCGGCAGGGGTTGAGCGGTGCCCAGCAGTTCGGCGCAGCCGCTGAGCGTCAGCAGCAGCCCCAGGCACAACCCAATCCGCCACGCGTGTTTCTTCACTTCACGACGTCCACAACCTGGTCGCGTTCGGGACCCACTGAAACCTGGCACACCGGCGCGCCGGCGATTCGTTCCACGCGCCGGACGTAAGCCTGGGCTTCGCGGGGCAGGTCGGCCCAGCGGCGCACCGCTTGCAGGTCAGCCTGCCAGCCGGGCAGCTCTTCATAGATGGGCTCGAAGGGCGATAGGTCGGCCGGTCCCAGCGGGAGCTGTTCGTATTCACGCCCGCCGGCCCGGTAGGCCGTGCAGATGCGAATGGTCGGCAGCCCGCTGAGCACGTCCAGCTTGGTCATCATGATGTCCGTCAGGCCGTTCAGGCGCACGGCGTAGCGCAGCAGCACCCCATCCAGCCAACCCACGCGGCGCGGGCGGCCGGTGGTGGTGCCGAATTCATCCCACGGGTTGGCGCCGGTGCCGCGCAGCCGGATGGCGGCGTCGCCCTGCACCTCGGTCGGGAAAGGCCCCGAACCGACCCGGGTCTGGAAGGCTTTGGTCACGCCGATGACGCGCCGGATGGGCGCAGCACCGAGCCCCAGACCCAGCAGCGCGCCGGCGGCGGTCGGGTTGGAGCTGGTGACGTAAGGGTACGTGCCGGCGTCGATATCCAGCAGCGTGCCCTGAGCGCCCTCGGCCAGCACGGCCTCGCCGCGTTTGAGCGCCTGCCAGACCTGCAAACCGGTATCCGAAACGTACGGTTGCAGCCGTACGGCATACTCATCGTATTCTTTGGCCACCGTCTCCGGATCCAGCGGCTCGGCGTGCAGCAGGATCAACTGCTGGTTGGAGGCGGCAATGTGGGCCAGCATCTTCTCATGAAAACCGGCCCGGTCGAGCACGTCCTGCAGGCGCAGGCCGCGCCGGGCGGCCCGGTCGGTATAAGCCGGCCCGATTCCGCGCCCGGTGGTGCCGATCTGACCGCTGCCGCGCGCCTGTTCCAATGCCCGGTCCAGCGCGCGGTGCGCCGGGGTGATCAAATGCGCGGCAAACGAAATTTGCAGCCGCTCCGGGCCGATCTTCACCCCCGCGGCGCGCAGCGTTTCCTGTTCGGCGAAAAAGGTGGCCGGGTTGACCACCATGCCGCTGCCCATCACACCCAACGTGTGCGCGTGCACCACCCCCGATGGGATCAGGTGTAATTTGAAGGTCTGATTTCCGACGCCTTCGGTGTAAACCGTCACGGTATGTCCGGCGTTATCACCGCCGTTGAAACGGGCTACGATATCGGCCTTTGCAGCCAGTAAATCGACGATACGGCCTTTGCCTTCATCTCCCCACTGCGTGCCTACGACAATATCCAGGGGCATGTGATTTCTCCCGATAAGAATTTCGATCCTGCGTGCTCATTATACCGTCATTGAGTCGAGTCCTGGGATTCCGAAAGCCCCGTTTTGAGCCTCCGGTGGTTCCTTGCAACCAATTTCGATCTGGATCGTATATCAATTGGTAAGATCAATTCCTCCTGGAGTGTTTACAGTAATGAAGAAATCAATTTTCTTAATCGTCCTCCTGACAGCCGCGCTGATCCTATCGGCCTGCGGCGTTTCGATCGATATCAACAATCCCAGATCGATCATCGGCTCTGGAAATGTCGTCACACAGGACATCCCGGTCAGCGGATTCAACGTGGTGAAGATGAACAGCATCGGCAGTCTGAGCATCCGCCAGGGCGATACCGAATCGTTGACCATCGAAGCAGAAGATAACATCCTTCCCCTCCTTCAGGCGAATGTCAGCGGTGGCCAACTGGTGTTGGACATTCAACCCAACGCTTCCATCCAATCGAAACAGGGCATTCATTACATCCTGGTTGTCAAGGACCTCACCCGGCTGGAAATGGCCGGCATGGGCGACATCGATATCGACGGGTTGGCGACGAATTCGCTGGACATGGACCTCTCCGGCTCGGGCGACCTGACGCTGAAGAACCTTCAGGCGCAGGACCTGAGCTTATCCCAAAATGGGATGGGCTCGGCCGAGGTCACCGGCCAGGTAAAATCGCTGACTCTGGTGTTGAAAGGCTCGGGCGACCTGACCGTAACCGGCCTTCAATTCGAGGATGCGAACATCTCCCTGGAAGGGATGGGGTCGATCGAACTCTCCGGCCAGGCCAATTCACTGGCGCTGGCGATCAAAGGTTCAGGTGATGTCCAAGCCGCGGACTTGTCCGTGAAGGACGCCACCGTCAGCATTTCCGGTATGGGCAACGTGAAGTTAACGGTCGTGGACAGGCTGGACGCCACGATCAGCGGCAGCGGCAGGCTGGAGTATTACGGCTCGCCGAAAATCACCCAGAATGTTACCGGCATGGGTTCGATCGAGAACCTGGGCACCCGATAATTACCGCCGTATGGCAGATCACCTCCCCGAAAACGGGGAGGTGATTTTTATTTCCCATTCATCTGTGTTTACCAATTTTTCCATTTCCCCGCCTTTGTTTTATCATTCTCCGGGATGTCAGCCTCCTTCTTTCAAAAAAAAGCTACAATTCAACCAACTCAAGGAGATTCTCCATGCCCGATTATCTGAGCGTAAAAGAAGCCGCCGAAAAGCTTGATATCAGCCCCGCCGCCGTACGCTCCCTGATTCAAAAAGGGGAACTGGAAGGCGCGTTCCAATCGCCCAGCCGCGCCTGGCTCATCCCGGCCGAGGCGGTCAGCGCCTATAAATCCGGCCACCGCGAACCATCCAGGAAGCCACGCAAAACGACCTCCCGGCCCCATCGCGAGACCACGAAAAAAGACGAAAAGAAACGCCCTGCCAAAAAGAAGAAGGAAACCCGGAAGCGCAAGGCGAGCCAATCTTCTGGCATTGGTCTGGATGACGTCGTCCAGGCCCTCACGCAAATCCTCGGCAAATCGAACAAGCCTCAGAGCGGCAGCCTGTTGACCACGCTGCTTGAGCAATTCACCGGTCAAAAGCGCAGCGTTGGACCCGATCAGCTCAATGCGCTGCTGGCGAACCTGGGTGAGCAGGATCCCGACCTGCTGCAGGAAGTGCTCAAGTCGTTATCGGCGCCTGATCTGGCCGGCCTGCCGGAAAATCTCAAGCCGCGGTCTGAATAACTGCTTTCAGTCTCCATAATATCCACCGGGTTGGTGACAAAGGCTGGATCCTCCGGCTCTACGAACGATCATCGCTATCGCCCGAAAGAAGCTTTCCCTCTTCCGGTGGAAGGAATGTGGTCTGAACATGAAAGCAAAGAAAAATCGAAGGTTGGTCGAATTAATTGCATTCTGAGTGATGGAAGTACTCGCCGGCGTTGCCCTGAATTACCGCATACCAATGGCCCCCAGGGGGAAGAGCCGCAATTGGCTGCGCGCCACTGGTGTACTGGTTGCCGGTCAAATGGATCAACTTCCCGGGTGACGCGATTCTTGGAATTGATCCGTGAAATTACCCGGCTGCCGGGCGAGAGTCGCCTGATCTCGAACCAGGCGGCTCTCATCCTGCTCTATACGGGTAAATATCCGTATGAATTCCCCGGATTTACCTGTGATGCGCTCAAAGCCAGATCGGAAACCCCGTTCGGCGCCGGTGACTCGGCGGATGACCAGGGTTATCGGGAAGGCAAAATTCTGGCGCTCTTTCAGGAGGATGTCGATTTCCTGTTCTCGTTCTGCTTCCCAAAGGATTGGCCTGCCAGGGAGCTGACCTTCTTCAGTCGATCGACGCCGGTGGTGACCACATCAGATGGGGATTTATATCGATAGGATCCGAACGCCGGGGAAAAATAATAAAAAGGGCCCGCAACCGGGACAGGGACCGGCGCGGGCCAGGGGATATGATCAATTGTTATTGGCGTGAAACAATCGATTTGACGGGGCGGGGAGTCTCTTCGAGCTGGTGCCCGTTCAACCAGGCGACCATGCGGTCGAACAAGGTCGCCGGCTGGCATAACCGCGCCAGACGTTCCTCCTCGGCAATCCGTAACAGTTCACGTCGATGATCTTCCGAACTAGCCATAAGCAACCAATCGGGTTGTCTAATCGAATCCATTTTAAATCTCCTTTCGGGTGTGAAACGCCCGCGCCACAGCAATATGATCCTATTACAGGCGCAGCGCTTTCACCATCCGCCACGGGCGAGTTTTCGAACTCGCCGCCCGGTTAGTTTTGCCCCTGGCCATCGAATAAAAGCAACGCTCGATCAATCGACTGCCCCAAGCACATGGAAGCAATGCGCACTTCGAAGACCGGGCATCGCGAGAAGCCTCACAGATCGGCTGTCAGACCCAAACGCGAGGCTACCAGGGAAAATGGACGAGAAGAAGCCCTCACAAGAATGAAAAAGCAGGAGCCTAAACCGATCAGTCCCTCCGGGCTCCGTTGGGGTGGCGTCGACCAGATGCTCATTCAAGTGCCTGGAAAATCGGATAAATCTCAGATCGAAATCTTTTGGTCATGTTGCTTGAGCGTTTCAGCAATCCGAAGCACAGCGCCGATCTTGAGCAGCTTTTAGGGCTACTTTCGAAGTTGCGAGAGTAAGTTTCTGGCCTGTTTTAGGAATCCTTGCCTGATCTGGCTGACTGGTGAAGAGCACAATTTTCAGGTCGAATAATCGCTTTCAGATATCAAACTGCCGGATCGAAGAAACGCCAGCGCTTATTTTTACAATCCGGCACGGGTCTCACGTCCTAAATTTCTTTCGTGTTTAGGAAGCGCATGACTGGAAAGGAAAAGAAGGACAAAACACATTTTCCACAATGACATTTCTCAACACCCCAATGTGCTGCTTTAGGTCATAATAGTAGATAAGGTATAAGTTTCGACAATTTTTTTCAAGCAGATTCGAATTGTTATATTCACTGCGAGGGTGAAAAATAATGCATTTTTTTGAAAAATCCAAGCTTGATAGAAATGTATTTATATACCTCCTGTTAGCCGTTTTAAGTACCCTTTCTTTAATTTATTGCATGCAGATGGATCCCTGGGCGAACAGCGACACGGCCTTGTATTTCAACCTTGCGCACAATATCGCCGAAGGAAATGGCTTTGTAACCAATTATCCCTCAGGGCGCTTGTCGTTTGCGGGTCTTAATCCGCCGTTCTATTCAATGAGCCTGGCTGGGCTGGATCTCCTGAACCTTTCACTCATCGAAGGGGTGATCGTCGGAAACGTCCTTATATGCTCCGTGATTCTGATTGGTTGTAGTATTTGGGCCGGAAGATTGACCCATAATTGGTTGGCCAGCCTTCTGGTTCCCCTTTGCTTGTTTCTAAACCTCGATTTCTTTACCGCCTTCACCGGTGCCATGTCTGAGCCGCTGTACCTGCTGTTGATGCTGGCTTCCCTGGTTACACTGCTTAAGGGTATCGCTGCCAGGCAAGGTGGAATGCCCTGGTTGATCTTCTCGGCCATCCTTGCCGGACTGGCCGCTTTTACACGCTTCATCGGCGTATCGAGTATCCTCTTGGGATGCGCTGCAATTTTGATCTTTATGCATATTCGCCCTCTAAAAAAGTGGCTCTATTCATTTCTTTATGGCGCAATCGGCGCCATCCCCCTCAGTTACTGGTTCTTCATCAAGAGCAGGTCCTATTCCACCGATGTGAACCGATCGTTCGTGATACCGGAAGACTTCATCCACCGTTGCGCTGTTTTCCTTTATGGCATATACGACACGATCTTGAAATGGATCCCCCCGGCAAACCTCATTCCAGACATCCGCCCACGCAGGGTAGTCGTCCTGGTAATCTGTTCCGTCATTCTTGGTTTTTTCATTGCCCTGAATTTCAAACACTACCGGGCATTATGGGTCAAACACGATTCTCGTCTCGTCGTCCTGCTCGTCCTGCTGTTGTTCGTCATAAGTTACACATTTATCCTTTTTGCTTCGTCCGTTTTCTCATCAATCCCGCCTGACATCTATGGCAGGACGCTGCTCCCACTATTGCCCGGCTTCTTATTGATCCTGGCCATCTTGCTGGGGATATCATTCGATGGCTTTGGAAACAGGAGATCGGTTTTTACTTTTGCAATTCTGCTGGCATTCGTGGCCGGATACCTGCCTGCCTCTGCAAAAAACACCTTCGATTGGGCGACCAACCGTCATAACATGGAAGAAGGTTATTTGCAGGCGAAATACGTCCATTCCGAATTGCTTGAAGTGATCCGGAATTTACCCAGTGAAAGCCGGTTGATCTCCAACCAGGATGCAGTCATCCTGCTTCACACAAATAAATATCCCTATGGGTTCCCTGAATTCAATTGCGAGAGTATCAGGGCTAGGAAAGGGATCCCATTTGGGTCCGGTGAAACAGCGGATGACCGTCGTTATCGAGATGGCCTACTCTTGGCAATGTTCAACGATGACGTGGCCCGTTTGTTCATCGATTGCCTGCCGGAGAATTGGATTGCCAGCCGCAATATATTTTTCAGCCAATCCATCCCCATTGTGGTTACGTCGGATGGGACAATCTATCGATATGATCTGAACACTGCGAAGCCATAAGAGAGCCCATATCCGGTATCAGGGAACCGTAGCTGGACTGAAGAACAGGGAGGCCGCTTATTGGCCTGAAACGCCCAGCGAGTGGATTGCGATTTCTCTTCGATCCGATGGCCGAACCGGCAGGTTACCCTGCATGCGAACCCCGTTAACCGACTTCATGCCGGGCCAGGTGTTCATTTTGAGCAATATGCTGGTGTTAGTGCCGGTGTTCGTCAGATTATACAAACGAAGATCCATTGTTTTTGGAAGAAAAAACAATCCGCCAGGGATGATTCCCTGGCAGGCTGGTTTCAAATCGCTTTTCAAAAGCTCAAATAAAATGACTTACTTCACCAGTTTGTTCTGCAGAGCCATGGCCACCGCCTCAGTGCGGCTGGCGACGCCCAGTTTGGAAAGGATGCTCGAGACGTGAAATTTCACCGTCGAGCGGCTGATGACCAGCTTATCGGCAATTTCGTTATTGCTAAGCCCACGCGACATCAGTCCCAACACCTCGCGCTCGCGCTCGGTCAGGTCGAAACCCGGCGCCGGCGGCTGGGTGGCGGCGTGAATCAAAGCCTGCGCCGCCTCTGGCGCCAGGGTGGGTCGCCCCGCCGCGGCTGCGCGGATGGCCCGCGCCAGTTCATCCGCGGCTACATTCTTCAACAGATAACCAATTGCTCCAGCCTGCAGCGCGCCCTGCACCAGCTCGTCCTCGCGAAAGCTGGTCAATACGATCACCTGGGTATGCGGGCAAAACTGGCGAATCTGGCGGGTCGCTGTGGCCCCATCCATTTCCGGCATGACCAAATCCATCAGCACCACATCCGGCTGCAGTTGGCGGCACAGCCGCACAGCTTCGGCGCCGTCCCGGGCTTCGCCGGCCAGTTCCAGATCATCGTATATGGTCAAAAAAGCACTCAAACCGCTGCGCACAACGGCGTGGTCGTCCACCAACAGGACCCGAATTGGTTTTACGTCGAGCATGATGAGATTCCTTAAGGTGTTAAAACCGCAAAATTCAACTTTCTTAGTGTACATGAAGGGAGCCGACTTGGCAAGTAGGTTGCCAGTGGGTTGCTAGGCCGTTTCGGATTTTTGCGGTGGATCCAGCCGGTAGACCACTTCACCCCCGAGAATTTCATGGTTGGGCACAAATCCCAGGCTGCGATAAAGCTGCTCGGCGACGCTGTTTTCGGGCTCGAAACTGATGAAAATCCGGTCGCAGTCGGGGTTCGCGCGCATGCGCTCGATGCCCAGGCGCATGGCAGCCCGTCCGTAGCCTTTGCCTTGCTCTTCTTCCGCGATCATCAGGCGAAAGATCCACCATTCGCGGCGGTCGTTTTCATAGGCGTACATCAAGAAACCCACCGGCTGTTCGGCTGCGTAAATCGCCAGCGGCACGCAGTCCGGGAAAACTTTGGCCTCGGCCAGGGAATACAGGTTGCTGGCGACGAAACGCTTCTGCTCGTCGCGAACCTTCAGGTCGATGATCCTTTCCCAGTTTTCGCGTGTGATTTTACGCAGCGTGACCGTTTCCATTTTCGCTCCTGTTTTGCAACCTCAACCCCTCCGGTCAGCGACCGGCTTCACGCGGGTTGGAAAGATGAATTACTTTCGTTTACTGGTAATCCTGCCTGGCAGCCCAGCGGGTCTTGCCGCTGCCTGCGACGCCCACCCCGGCGATCCGGCGGCGGTTTACTTCTTCTTACCGGTTTTCCTGGGCGGGGGCATGCCCGGCAGTTCGGGCGCGCCCATGGAACGCATGCGCTCGGCTTCTGAAGTCAGCGAGACTCGCGGCTGTTCCACCCAGGCGCCGCCGTTCAACTCCGCTTCGGCGCTGCGCAGCGCTTCGGCGGCGGTTTCGGCCCAGTAGGCGCGGCTGAACGCCTCGACCGGGGCGGGCTTTTTTCCGCGTCCACGCGGCTGCACCAAACCTTCCACCCAGAATTGCTTCATGCAAACCTCCGACTCGTGGAATAGGACAATTGTACCAGTAAAAGAAGTGAAGGGTGAAGCGTGAAAGGTCGACCGGTATTGGGACTACGGTATTGGGTATGCGGAGAAGAGGGGAATTTGAGGTTTATTTCTTGAAACTCCCCTTTTCTTTGCTCTTTTTTCTTCTTTTTTTTCAAATCCTCACTCTGTGATTTCTGTGGCAGTCTTTTCTTATCTTCTTCTCCCGAACTGCGCGAAGAACAATCCCAACACCAACCCCAGCGCCACTCCAACGATCAAACCGCCCACATTCTTCGAGAAAAAGCCCGGTACGCCGGCAAAGAAACCCGCCGGTGTGGGGATCGGTGTTGCAGAGGGCTGGGGTGTAAGAGTCGGGGCTTCGACCGTGATTGAGACAATCGGCGTCGGCGTTTCGGGTGCCGGAGTTGTGCTGGGTTCTGGTGTGGGGGTGGCTGTGCTGGCCGGGTGGATGACCAGCCAGGTGTTCGAAAAGACGATGTTGTCATCGCCGATTCGATTCCAGGCTTTGAGTTCGATGACCGTGACGCCAAATTGGGCCGCGATGCCGGTCAAGGTATCGCCGCTTCGCACCAGGTAGGAAATTGAGCCATCCGCGTTGACCGTGATGGAGGTGGTCGGAGTAGCCGCCAAAACGGCTGCCAGCGCCTGCCTGGGCTGCGGTTGCGCCGGCAGGGTGGCCGCCACATTCGCGCCGGAAGGCCGGATTACCAGGCTGAAGTAAAGCGAATCTCCATTCCGCGCAACGCCGGCGCCAACCACGCCGTCCGGCAGCACCATTGGGTCGTAGTGCAGAGCGTCCGTCCAGATCTGGTTGATGGCGATGTCCGGCGTCAGCATCTGTCCGTAGGCGATGTCTTCCTTGAGGCCGCTGTCCCACGGCACCGAGCCGTCCGGCCGGGTGTGGGTAAGCGTACCGGTCGAAGCCATGTAATCGGCCTGTGCCTGGGCATAACCGCTCAGGCTGGCGTCGATCGCGTAGGCGGACAGCCCCTTCCCGGAGCGCAGGCCATTCACCGCGGAGATCAAATCCTGCGCGGATGGATCGGCTGCACGCACCACGCCGTCCGGGAGCGCAAACAGAGCCAACGCAAAAGCCAGAGTCAGCAGGAAGCGAGGAAATATTATTGATTTCATAGATCAAATTATAGATAATTTTATAGAAAATGAAACCCTGAATTCATTAAGGATCAAAAAGGCCGCGGCTCTGCCTAACGCGCCTCTCCTTTTTTGGTTGTCCTCGCGCTCAAATCGTGTACAATTTGAACATGGCTTTTCCCCGGCAGCGCGGATTTCTATCGACCGCGCGGCGGCTGTGCGTCTCTCTGCTCGTCGCCGTCCTCTTAATCTGGCCTGCGCCCGTGGCGGCGCAAGACAGCGCCGGTTCAGTGCGCATCACCACGCTGGAAGCCGAGTCCTTCCCGCAGATGACGCTCTATTTTGAATCCTTCGATGAGCAGGGCCAGTTCCGCAATGGCCTGACGATGGATCAGATCAGCATTCTCGAAAACAACGTTTCCCTGGCGCTGGACGACCTGAAACAGGTGGAACCGGGCGTGCAGATGATCCTGGCCTACAACCTGAATCCCACCTTTGCCAACCGCAGCCAGGGGATCTCGCGTTTCGCTGCCATCCAGACCGCGCTGCTGGATTGGGCAGCGGCCAATCCGCCCGGCTCCAACGACGACCTCAGCCTGGCGTCCAACACCGGCCTGCAAACCATCCGCCTGCGCGGCTCGGACGATTGGGGACAGACGCTGGAATCCTTCCAGCCCGATCTGGCCAAACAGCAATCGTCGCTGCTGAGCCTGTCCGAAGCGCTGGATCTGGCCACAGACCCCAATCCGTCCGCGTTGATGAAGCGTTATTTGTTGTACATCACCCCGCTGCCCCAGGCCGGTTCATTGGACGCGCTCAAGAACTTAAGCAAACGCGCCGGCCAGTTGGGCGTGCGCGTGGATGTCTGGTTGCTGGCGCCGGCCACGGCGGCGGACCGCTCGCCCGAGCTGGTGGCGCCGCTGAAAAGCATGGCTGAACAAAGCGGCGGGAAGTTGATCATTTTCAGCGGCAGCGAGACCCTGCCGGATCTCGAACAGTCCATCGCTCCGCTGCGCCAGGTTTACCAGGCCCAATGGACCTCGCAGATCGCGGAAAGCGGCACGCAAAAGCTGGCCGTAAAGCTGGAACTGGGCGGCGCCGAATTCATCAGCGCCCCGCAAAGCTTTGTGTTGGATGTGCAACCCCCCAATCCGATCTTCCTGGCTCCGCCGCAATCCATGGAATTGAGCTGGACGCACCCATCTCGCGAACAGGCTGCGCAAATCGTACCCGCGAGCATGGTCATCCGCGCCCTGATCGAATTTAGCGACGGCCATCCGCGCACGCTCCAGGCCACCCGGCTGTACGCCAACGGTGAGCTGGTGGCTGAAAACCAGACTGAGCCCTTCGACCGCCTGACCCTGCCGCTGTCAGCTTTCCAACAAAGCGGTACCGTGGTTTTACAGCTTGAAGCCATCGATCAGCTCGGTTTGAGCCGCAAGAGCATCCAGCTCCCGGTGGAAATCAGCGTCGCCCCCAAACCCAACCTGTCCTTCTTCGAATGGTTGAGCCGTGATCAATGGCTAATCGCCGGCGCCTGCGCGGTCGCTCTGCTGGTACTGGTCACCGTCCTGCACCGCCGCCGGCAAGCTCCGTCCATCAACCGGGTGCAGAAACGGCGCCTGGAACGCGATCCGCTCACCCAACCTGTGCCCATTCGCAACGAACCTCTGCCCAGGGTCGCTGCGCACAAAGTCGCTTCTTCCGGCCCGCCGGCCATTCTGCACCGCCTGCCCGAAAACGACGACCTGACAGCCGCGCTGCATGCCACGCCCATCCCGGGCAGCCAGATCGCCCTGGCGCGGCGCGAAATCACCCTGGGCAGCGACAGCAAGCAGGCTATAATCGTGATCGATCTACCCAGCGTCGACCCGCTGCACGCTCGCATCTACCGGGCTCCCGACGGCAGTTTCTACCTGGCTGACGCCGGTTCGATAGCCGGCACCTGGGTCAATTTTGCGCCGGTTTCGGCGCGCGGCACCCGCCTGGAGCACGGCGACCTGGTCCACATCGGTCGGGCCGCCTTCCGCTTCGAACTTACCCATCCCGGTCAGCAATCCCGGCCTCAGGTGGTGCCTTACGAAGAGGAACGCTCATGATACGCGTTGATCAATCCCATCTGCCTGTGTCGGCGTTGACTCATCCCGGCATGGCAGGCAAGAAAAATGAAGACCGCTACGCCATTTCGGCTTACCACCTGGGCGTCGAGAACGCCACCCCGGCGCTGGTGGCGGTATTGAGCGACGGCATCGGCGGCCACCGCGCCGGCGAAGTTGCGGCCGAGATTGCCGTCAACCAGATCAGTGAAAACCTGGCCGCCAGCGACGGCAGCCTGCCGCTGGCTTCACTGCGTGAAAGCATTCAGGCCGCCAGTCAGGGTATTCTGACCTATTCGAAAAAGGATCCGCAACTGTATGGCATGGGCGCCACCTGCGCCGTGACCTGGATCATTGGCCGCCGCCTGTATACCGCCACGGTCGGCGACTCGCGGATTTATCTGGTGCGCGGCCAGAATATCTTACAGCTCTCCACCGACCATACCTGGGTTCAGGAAGCGCTCGAAAGCGGCATTCTCAAGCCCGAACAGGTCCACAATCATCCCAACGCGCACGTCATCCGGCGTTTTCTGGGCTCACCCACCCCACCCGATGTAGACATGCGCATGCGTTTACTGGGCGGCGAAACCGATACCCAGGCAGAAGCCAATCAGGGACTGCCGTTGATGTCTGGCGATACGCTGCTGTTATGCACGGACGGTCTCACCGATGTGGTGGCCGCTGCGGACATCTACTCCACCCTGCGGACACTGCCCATCGAACGCGCGGTTCAGACGTTGATCGATCTGGCGTGCAGCCGAAACGCCAGTGACAACATCACCGTCATCGCCATTCAAATTCCAGAAAACTACGAACCCCAACAGTTGACCGAACCGCGCAGCGCGGCCCAATCCAGTTCCACCCGTCCGTTGGCGACCGAAAGCGGAAGGCCGGCGGAGCCCCGGCGAGCCAATCGCGCCTTACGGCGACTGCGAAAATGGCTGCTGTTGGTCATCGGATTGGTTCTGGTGGCGGCGCTGGTCATCGTGTTGCAAATTGGCTCCATATTCCTGGGTGGACGGCGCCTGCCTACGCCCACACCCCGCACCCCGGCGCCGGCTGTCACCCTGCCCTTCACGCAACCGGTTCCCGGAATCAACGCCACCCTCCAACCTTCCGCCGTTTCGCCGACGACGACCGCACCCACGGGTGCTTCGCCAACGGTTGCAGGGCCTACCCAGCCGACCGCTCTCACGGCCCGGCCCGGCGCGGTCACACTAACCCCCTGGCCTACCAACACAACCCAACCCTGAAGAATTATCGCCAAAATCCATCCGTAAAAGTTGGTTCGATGTCACCTACAAAGACACTACCCCAGCAATATCGTCTGTTCAAACGACTCTCCATCAAAGAAAATGCGCCCATGCTGCTGCTCAACATCGTCAGCCTGGCCGCGCTCGGCCTCACCTCGGTGATCCTGCTTCTGCTGTTGCAATGGCTGCGGCCGCAGGATATGGCCACCACGTTCACCTTCACCGTCGAAAACGCCAGCAATTTCATCGTCGATATTTTGATTGTGGTGGGTCTATCCGCCGTGATGATGGTGATTCACGAAGCCTTTCACGGGATTTGCTTCTGGTATTTTACAGGCGCCCGCCCTCGATTCGGTTTTCGCGGTACCTATGCCTTCGCCGCCGCGCCGGATTGGTACATTCCGCGCACGTCCTATCTCATCACCAGCCTGGCGCCGTTGGTTGGAATCAGCCTGATCGGCATTTTGCTGCTGGTCATCCTGCCGGTGAATTGGGTCCCGGCGCTGTTCCTGGTCATCACGCTCAACGCCGCCGGCGCCGTCGGAGATATGTGGGTGGCCTGGTGGCTGCTGCGCTGCCCAACGGACGCGCTTTGTTCAGACAGCGGCGACGTGACCTGCCTGTATGTGCCCGACCCTGGTCAAATCGCGAGCCGGTAGCCGTTTTCCTTGAGCCAGTCGGCTGCGGTTTTCCATTCGGGCAGCCACGCCTCCACCAATCCCCAGAAGGAGTGGGAGTGCGCGTGCACCTGCAGGTGGGCCAGTTCATGGATGATCACATAATCGATGGCCGCGGGCGGCGCCATCACCAGCCGCCAGGTGAAGCTGAGCGTGCGCCGGCTGCTGCACGATCCCCAGCGCGTGCGCGCCGAGCTGACGCGTAACCGATCGAAATGTTCACCCACCCGCCGGGCGTGAAAATCGGCGCGGTGCGCGAACACCTGACGGGCCTGGTTTCGATACCAGCGCGTGAAGAGCTGTTCGGCCCGGGGAAGGGCCGCCCGCGACAGCCGAAACTGGCCTTCCCGGAGTTCCAACGCCGGCCGGACGGCGTCCACGATTGCGAGCGGGTACTCTTCACCCAGGTAGAGAAAGCGCTCGCCGGCCTGGTAATGGTGCTCCGGCGGTTGCGCGGCCAATGAACGCTGCTGGTGCCTGCGAATCCAACCCGCGCGGGATTGCACGAAACGCTCGATTTCGGCGCGCGGCAGGCGTAACGGCGCGCGCACGGTCAACCGCCCGCCGGCGTCGATTTGCAGGGCGAGCGTGCGCCGCTTCGAGCGGATCAGGCGATCGATGCGAATGGGCGAAGCGTTCGGAGTGATGCGGTCAGAAGACTGAGGAGACTGCTCCGGCCCCAAAAGGATCGGCGAGTCCTTCATCGGCCTTCCTTCTCAGCGGAATTTCTGGTCCCAACTCCGCGTCCCTTCTCCACCCCAAGGATCTCGCGGATCGATGGCGCGGTGATGCGCCGGAAGATCGGTTGAACGCCCGGCAGCAGAGCGTCCCTGACCTGCTCGACCTGAGTCGGGATGGTATTGACCGGTATTTGCTCCGGTGCAAAATAGGCATGCCGGTCGGCCTCGTTCGAGAGCTGCAACCGGCCGTCCACTATCCGGCACAGGAAAGTAAAGATCAATTCGTCCTTGTTGGTATGCGTATAAACGCCCACCAGGCGTTCGACCGCCACATCCAGGTCGGTCTCTTCTTTCACCTCCCGGACCACGGCTGCGTTGGGCAGTTCGCCCTTCTCGACCCCACCGCCCGGCAAGTTCCAGGCGTCCATATCGACGCGATGCGAAAGCAATACCTCGCCCTGACCAGTAAAGATAATTGCAAAAGCCCCAAGAGTGACCAAATTTGCATCTCCTGTTTTTTTTGTAAATATGGAGCGAATTGTACCAATTTATTACTGCCCGAAATGTCTCTCTTTTTTTCTCTTCTATTTTTCTTCTTTCTTCTCTTCTTCTTTCTTCTCCGTGTACCCCGTACCCTGACGGGCATAATGTCTCTGTGGTGAATCCCCTTAACAAAAAACCCGCCGTTAGTTCCGGCGGGCATGAGTTTTTTCGAGCAGCGCTGCAACCTCGCTGACGAAGTTGGGCAAATCCAGCGGCTTCGAGATATATCCGTCGCAACCGGAGTCGAGCGCGCGCTTGCGGTCGCCCGGCAGGGTGTGCGCCGTCAGTGCCACCACGCACATGTTCGCCGTGGCCGGGTCGTTTTTGATCTCGGTTGCCACCTGCCAGCCGTCCAGTTCCGGGATGGTCAGATCCAGCAGCAGCATATCGGGCAATTCCTGGCGCGCCAGGTTCAAGCCGGTCAGGCCGTCCGAAGCCGTCAGCACCGTGTAACCAGCCTGGCTCAGAATGAAGCGCACCAGTTCAAGATTATCGGAATTATCTTCGATGACGAGGATTTTTTCTTGGGACATTTCTGGCTCGCAATCTAGTATAGATTATCGCCGCAAGCATTCAAATCGTCAAATATCCAATCCGGTTGAATCCTTACAATCGCCTGACAATTGCAAGAAGCACTCCAACCCCGGAAAATTCAATTCCTTGTAAGGGATACGGATGTATGATAAAATCGTTGCGCGTTGGGAGACCATGCTCGTCCGGAGGGATGACCGAGCGGCTTAAGGTGCCTGTCTTGAAAACAGGTGTGGGGCAACCCACCGGGGGTTCGAATCCCTCTCCCTCCGCTGCAAGAACAGTCGAATATTGGGGAGGTGCCAGAGTGGACGATTGGGCTCGCCTGCTAAGTGAGTGCTGGGGTTGACTCAGCCGTGGGTTCGAATCCCACCCTCCCCGCTACTACAACTTTTTTGCGTAACAAGGGGCATAAACGAATCAGTTAGTTGAATGGCCACGATTACGTTGCCTCGGAGATAAGCTGCCTGGATTGCCATCCGGAGCAGCTTTTTCTTTTCGATTGGTAATGTGCGGTCCCAATCTTCCAGCGCAGGCCGGATTGAATTAACCAATGTCATTATAGCATTCGGATTGGAATAAGACAAGGTACTTTGAATATGCTCATATCGATCCGACTCTTTTCTGAACTCGTCGCGATCAAGTTCGCCTAAAAGATACAGCTCTTTCGCACGGTCGTAGCGCGCTTCAGCTTCCGTAACTACTGCCTTTGATCGCTCCAAAGCCTGATCAGCTGTCCAATCTTTCAACATCTCCAACAGAATATCCGCAATTTGACGTTCCGCGCCTTCTGCCCTGACAGTGTCCTGCTGACAATTGGTGGATCGCTCAATCCTCGACGCATCCCGATAGTAACGGCGGCCAGAACTGGACACGCCTCTCATGGCATTCCCACAATACCCGCAGCGTAAAATGCCGGTAAGTGGATAAAGCTGAGCTGTTGGTCTTTCGGCTCGCCAATTACTACCCAATGTAACACGCATCTCCTGCACCTTTTGGAAATCCTCCTCGCTGATCAAGGCAGGATGTTTCCCTTCATACAAAGTCACTTCATCCAACTCACTACGTTTTGTTTTTCGTGCGCCAATCTCGCGTGAGGCCTTGTATGGAAGCTTTCCAGTATAAAAGACCCGGTTGAGCAAATCACGGATCAAATCCTTTTTAAACGGTCCGGCAACCGATACACCAGGATGACCTTTTTGCCGTACCTGAATGGCGAATCCATCAGGAATTGTCATTTGGAAGGAATTCAATTTCTCTGCGATGCTGGCATCCGAATGCTTTCCACTTAGATACCAGTTAAATACAAGCTTGACGACTTCGCTATCCACAGGATGTAATACCAGGTGCTTACCATCCGATTTATTCGGTTTTCCAAAATCCGGGCAATAGCCTTTCCCATTCGGATCTTCGCAAGTAGAACACAATCCCTTGCAATATCCATAAGGTGGCAGCCCATTCCATAACCCCTCTCTGGCTCTCTGGTGTTTCCCTTTTAGTGTTTCCTGGCGGAGGTTATCAAGATAAATTTCCGCAAGGATGCCCAGAACAGTGAGCATCAGCTTCCCCCATGGCGAGGTAAAATCCAGGCGCTCTTGAACGGAAGCGAAGGAAATATCCATTGATCGGAGTTGATCTAAAGCAGTGAGCAGACCTGCCAGATGGCGATAGAACCGGTCAATTTTGTCAACCACAATCACATCAAACTTCTTGGCTTCCGCGTCGCTCATCAGACGTTCCAATTGCGGCCGATGGCTATCTTTTTTGGCTGAGATGCCTGCATCGGTATAAATCTCTATCAAATCCCAGCCCTGGGAAGCGGCATAATCGCGGATATTCTTCTCCTGTGCATCCAGGCTGTGCCCATCGATTTGCTCACGCATGGATACGCGGTTATAACCCACTGCTTTTAACCTTGGTTTTTCCATGACTCCTCCGAATGCTATAATAGGATTGGAGTGCGGTTCTGTTTTATCTCGATACGAACCGTCAACCTACCAATATTTATACGCCGCGAATGCCCAGGTGAAAAATCATGGATAAACCGATCGCTCAAGCACAACGAGAAGCAAAAAACAAGCCTTTTGATCTCGGACCGTTTATTGCCAGGCTCAACGAGTTAATGGAAAAGCATAATGAAAGCTATCGAGAGGCGGGGATGAGCGCCGGCCTGGATCATCAAGCGATTCGTCGAATCTTATCTGGCCAGCGTCCGGCGATGGTGAATTGCATATTATTGGCAGATCATTACGGTGTGAACCCGAATGAATTTTTAGAGTTGGCTGGATGGCCAACTCTAAAGGTGTTTGATGTTCGTGGGTTAGAAACGGACCGTCTTCCCCCTGAAGCTGTTGATGTTGCACTGGCTTTGAGCCGGGTTCCCGATCCTGGTGTTCGAAAGCAGCTAGCCACCGCAGTGATTACGCTGCTGCAAAAGCATTTTGAGTGATTGGGATCATGCAGCAACACCTAATAGTTTGTCAAAGGGAGCATTTACCAGTACCGGCCGCACAGTTCCCTGTTCATCGAAATAAATCGCTTCATACATAACTTTCAGCAGAATCCGCTGTTCTCTGGAAGTCATCTTCCCCCATGTTAAGGCAAATTCGTTGAGGAATGGGATAATCTCTCGCACCTCCGCATTGGCGGATGGCTGCATTTTCTGCAACTCGCTGGTGATGGCTGTGGCCCGGTCCTTGAATTGAGCTTGCGTCAAAAATCCGCTGGTGTACATATCCTGCAACCTTTTCAACTCCTGGCGCAGATTGTAGTTCTCGCGCTCAAATTCTGCCATGCCATGATCACTCAGATAATACGCCATGATCATCTCATGCCACGTTGAGGGTACTTCCAGGCTGCCGACTGAATTGTAGATTTGCGCTTCCAGTTTATCTGCCCGCAGTGTCGATGAGTGACTTTCGATTAGCTTATTCCATGCATTGGATTGACTACTTGCAAGTACTGTTTCACCGCCAATTTCCAAAAACACATCTTGTTGTGCACCCTTCTTGCCTTTATCATGGATCGTCGCGCACCGGTAATACTGTGTGCCTGTATTCCCCGTAGATCCGCGTAAACTGGCTTGAGTACCTGCCTGCTCCATGCAGACCCAACACCTTCCCACGCCAGTCAACAGATAATCTCGTTTTGGGCGATTCTTTGTTGCCGGTGCGATTCCCTTGGATTGGCGCAGCTGCATATTCTGTTCCCACAACTCATAAGGGTAAATCGCCTGATGCTGGCCTTTCTGTAGAATTTGCGGTTGGCGTTTATTTCTCAACGGTTGCTGGAGCCCTTTCCGTTTAGGATTTTCCACATCATCATCCATATTTAGTGGCCGGGTAGGATAATGGGCAACCAATCCCACATAGAAAGGGCTGCGGATGATATCACGAACGTTATCCCGACTAAATGGCCCGGGCAGTGTCTGGCCTGGTAATCCCTTTGTTCGGAAGGTAACCTCTGAACCGCCTGGTAACCGAAACACGTGGCTGTTGAGATCGCTGGCTATCTCCAGATCGCTCTTACCCTTGCCATACAGGTGCGCAGCCAGGCTAACAGCGTGCATCTCAATCGGATGCGGAACGGGTATCCGTCCGCGCTGGCTTTCCACTCGATCAATACCACCGTTTAACGGGCAATAATCTTTCCCATTTGGGTCTTTGCAGGTGGAGCATAACCCATTACAGTAGCCAAACCGGAATGAAGCATTAGATAGGCCATTCATCACGCGCTCTAATTTGGCTTCGCGTGTCCGGGCACTTGCCTGCCAAATATACATTTCAGCTAAAGCACCAAGAACATAAAGCACCAGACGTCCCCACCAATTGTCCGTATCAATCTGCTCAGTAACGGACACCAGGCGCACTTTATACCCCTTGATCATCCGAATGAATTTGAGTAAGGATTCCAGGTTGCGGTAAAGGCGATCAAGACGATGAACGACTACCACAGTCACTCTACCGGCGCGGATATCTCCAATCATCTTTTGCAATGATGGGCGCCGGCTATTCCTGCCGGTTTTCGCTGGATCAGCATATATTTCGTAAATATCCCAACCCTTTGAGCGGGCGTATTCTTCGGACCGATCAGGTTGGATGTCCATCGAATAGCCATGATGCCGCGGATCAATTCGGGAGACGCGCGTGTAGATGGCTGCCTTTTCCTCGCTTTCCGGTCTGGTAATATCGCGTACAAATCCCTGGATTTTTTTATTCAAATCATCAATGCTGTTGGGAAAGATATCCATCACCTCACCTCGAAAAAAGATGCCGGGGAAACCGGCATCTCAGAATGATTTCATTTCTCCTGTGAATCTTTTTTCGCCTGTTCACTACTTCCGAGATCCTCAGGCAGATCTAGCTCTGCATCTTCCACCACGCGCCCTGTAATCCGCCGCAAAGCCAGTGCCAGCTCATAACAGAATTCGCGGATCTTCTCTTGCGTAGCAGGGTCCAAAGCCTCGATGGGCACTTCAGTTTTCGGATCGTTGGCACTCACGGACGATTTCCCCCAATTTTTCTGCCAGACATGCATACACGTCCTGATAATCTTTCGAACGATCTGGCATTGCCAACTCTACTTCCTTCAAATTCTTAACGCTGCGGGCGAGATATTTAGCTGCAACCAGCAGGCTATCAAGCTGGCGCGAAAACTCGTTCCTGGTTTCTTCCCCGGCGGCTCCTCTCTTACGCCTGGTGAACTGGAGAGAGCTATCTATCGAGGAACTGACAAACAGCGAGTTCCAGCCTATTCTTTTTAAATCAGAACTCAGCATATAAATCTGCTCTTGATCGGATTTGCTACAAAGAGCAGACAGGCGATCTGCCAGCTCCCGCATCGCCTGGGCGACAGGGAGAGATAGGCTATATACCGGATCAGTTGAAGCAATCGGTTGTGATGGCATATTACCCTCTACCGTAGGATATAGTGAACAGCCCGTGAGAATAAAAAACCCTCTCTCGTTTCGTTGGTGCTGTTCAACGAGAGGGGATTATACGGAGGTTCGATTCTCCTGTCTCTCCGCTCTATCCGCAATTATCGCTGCGGATTCCCGCAAATAGAGCCAGAAAACAAAAGAGCCGTTCCACAACCAGAACGGCTCCTCGATCCTTGGATCGCCAGTCACTGGCTAAGCCACGCCATTTTCCTTCGCCCAACAAACGACTTTCTGGCGCGAATTCACTCCTAACTTGGCATAGATATTGGTGATGTGCGTTTCGACAGTTCTTTCGGACATTTTGATCTGTTCGGCAATCTGACGGGTGGTCATACCATCACATATTAGCCGCACGACTGTACTTTCTCTATCCGAAAGCAAATTGTCGCTGATCGAAGCGGACTTGCCGCCGATCTGCCCAATCAAGTACGATGCCACCGTCGGGCTTATCCAATTTTTGCCATTCATTACCGCACGAACTGCTTCAAGGACGTTATTGGGGTTTTCGTCCTTCAACGCATACCCATCCGCTCCGGCCTTCAGCATAGAAAGTACCATGCCCTTGTCCGAATGGACAGTAAGGATAATGGTTTTTACCTGAGGATAATTCTTCCTGATGGTTTTGACCACTTCGATGGATTTCACACCGGGCATATTGATATCCAGCAAAACCACGTCCACCGGCAGTTTACCAACATATTCCAAAACCTTGTTTGTTGTTTCAGCCTCGGCCACTACTTCAAAGTCATCGTGACGAACAAATTCACTTCTAATTCCAGCGCGAATGAAAGGGTGATCATCCGCGATGAGAATGCGTGTTTTCAACGTAACCTCCATTAATTTACCAATAGAATCAAACAGGGATATGCGCGGATACTGCACAGCCCTCGCCCGGCTTTGAGATCACTTGCATGGTTCCTTTCGCCGCTTCAACTAATTCCTTTAACCCAACCAACCCAAAATGCTTATCTTCAGCCAGGAAGTTCAAGTTTGTTGGCACAATAAAACCTACTCCATCATCCACAACATTCACTGTGACCGTCTCTGAGGTGATATGCACCCACAATTGGACAATATCTGCTCGCGCATGTTTTTGAACATTGAGCAAGCTTTCTTGAACAAACCGATATACACATAATTTTGACTCTTCACATATTTCCTGATCTTCATTCCCTTCAAATAAGAAAGATATTCTAAACCCTGCTTTCTGTTCAATCTCCGCAGCCTTGGATTGAATTGCTGAAACCAATCCGGAAATTTCCAAGTTCGCGGGGCGTAACTCCGTACAGATTTGCCGCAAATCTTTGATGACCTGGCGGATCTCCTCCTGCCTGGAAACCATATCCTCTTCTTGAATGTTTACCCTGTTCTGCGTCATGTTGTGAATTCTGAGATTGATCGCAATCAGCATCTGGATGATCAGATCGTGTAAATCCCTGGCGAGGCGCTTGCGCTCCCCTTCCCTTGACCGGATGACTTGCATGTGCAGCCGGCTGATCATGCTTACTTGATTCTGGCTTTCGCGTAGGAGCCGGGTATTTTCCAGGGTCATCTGGCTTTGCTGGACAATGACCTTCAGAATTTCAACATCACTTTTACCTAATTCCTGTCCATCGAGCTTTACTCCCAATAAGAACATCCCTAACATCTGATCACCCTTTCCGTGTAGAGGGATCAGGTGTTTTGCCCGCAGGTCCCCATCGCAGGAACGGTAACCCGGGCTGTTTCTCAAGTTATGCCTGATTGGAACAATAAACCGCTTTTGGATGTCGATAGATTCCAAATATTCAAGCAATGCCGGCCAAAGATCAGGATTGATCTGGCTTGTTTGAATATCTTGCCCACTAAGATACATAAACATATTCTGATCGGGGAGCAATAAACTGACGGACTCTAAGTGCATCGATTTGCCAATTACCTGGCACAGTGTCCCGCCAATTGTCTCCTCGTCTATATCTTTCAAGTTGAGAGATAGGCTGACAGTATCAACAACGGAGCGGTAATCGTACCAACCGCCATAAAGCACGCGGTGGACGAATGTTGCCAGCACCTGATACACCTTATTCGTCAAAATGGAGAGCAAGATTACTGTACACAACAACCAGAATGGCGAATGCGCAATCTCCGGTGATAGGAGTCGAGCGGAGAGGATGTACCAAATTGAGAAAACTGCGCCTAACAAGATCACAAGCAATGCATTCGTTGCACCGCGGTGAACCGTTTTCTCAACCCCCAGGAGGCGAAAATGTAGAATGGCATATCCATAACCAGCAGGGATAAACAGTAGGCTAAAGAATGATGTTCCATATGCAATTAACGGATAGCCTGAAATAAGATGCGGGATCAACGAGAATAATAGCGGCGGGAGAAATCCGATCAGCCCGGCAAAGACGATTACACCGGTTTGATATCGGCTGGCTGCTGTGTCTGGTTTTCGATACGCCCTTGCCAAAGCGATAATGATAAAAAGAACGTCCATAAAAAGCAGTGCCAGCGGAAGCCACCGAAAAAATGACAGTTTAAGAATGTCAGGGTGCGCCAAATTGCCAATGCCAAAGAAGGTGGCAACCAACAAGGTTGCAGCCATGAGAATAAAACCTACGAATCTGGCTTTGCGGTGATGAAATGGCATGGGAAAGTACAGATGAAGGTGAATGAAGAACGCCATAGTGCATAAGGATGCGACTTGAAAAGTCGCTCGTGTCCAGATTGGTCCGAATGCCGCTAAGGCACCGCTGGCCATTGAAATAGCAGCACCTAAGCAAAGTAGATGGAACAACGTTGCAAGATGACCATGGCGATAATAAGCAAAGGCTAAATTGCCCGCCAGTAGAAACCCGAAGGCAATGACGAGAGGGATCAGCCGTTCAATACTTAGCCATAAGCTTGGCCGGCTAATCTCAATAGGCATGAGAAAGGTATCCCCATCGCGTTCGATCTCGAAAAGAATACGATCCCCAACAGCCTTTCCATCCAGATTGTAAACTTGCGCGGGGGAAAGACCATTCCCCGAAATGATTCGATCCCCCTGGCGCACTTTTTCCGATATGACACGGGCCACGTCAACTTGATACACAATCCCACTTGAAGAATCCCAAAAGATACCTGTGCTTAGTCGCGAAGTGAGAATTGTGCCTGACCACAAAATGAGGAGAACAACCGGTAAGGATAGTAGGTGGATAATTGTGTTTCTGAAGACTTTCAATTTACGTAATTTCTTAACCTCGATTCGTGATGAATAATGGAAATCAAACGATCCTGAAATTCACCAGCCAGATTTAGCCGCTTCAAGGCGTTCTCAGCCAGCGTAGCGTACTTTAGCTTTTCGAGCTGAAGATACAAGACCGAGCCACTGCTAATCGGTTCATGTGTAGCAAATTGTTTTGTTGTAATAACCCGGTCATTTTGTCTTGTCTCTGAAGTAGAGTTCTCTGCGAATTTCAAATATGCGTTCACCAGGGTCTTCTTCATCCGCCAGGATGAACAGTGATCGCCGATATTTGCAAGATCTTCGAGATCATCGTCAATTTGGACAATCGTTCCAAACCCCCGGCCGAATTGAAAGAAGGCATCCAGCACATCGGAGCGGTTTGTCGCTAATCGCGCGCCGGCGTAACAGGCCAGCGCAAACGCTGCTCCTGATTTCGCTTCAGCAATCTGCCAGCAAGTGGACAAATCGGGCGAGTTTGCCGACAGATCGAGATGCTGGCCAGAACAGACTGACAGGGTCGTTTCGTGGAATGCACGTTGAATATCCCATGCAGTCCCACTATCCACACGATCCAGTTCTAAATGGTTCAAGATCCATTGAGCAACCAGGATCATTCCGGTAGTCAGGTTCGTTATGATGCTTGCATCACTCGGCGCAGATTGAATGGACATCAATTCGTGATCCTCGACTTTATCCAACAGGCTGGCAGAAACCTGCAAAAGGAACCAGGCTAACGAAACGCCGATGGTTCGTTCAGCAGGTTCTCCACATGCCTGGCAGCAAAGAGATGGAAGCAGTACAAACGGCGAACGGGCATCTGCATGATCAAATTGAGCCGATAAGTTCTCTGATACGAGGATAAACATTCGTTCCCGATAATCAACTGCGATATCTATCTTGCCAAACGCATAAGCCAGGCGATCCAAGAGTTGCGATGAGAAGGTCTCGTTACGCACTGTAGACCCAAGGTTCAGCTTTCAAAATGTGGTTGAGTGAATCATTGATCATGCCGGGCATATCGAGAATTTTTTGCAGAGCAGTTCGTTCTTCTTCGGTCAAGACAATTCCAATGGATTGCAATACTTCGTCAGGGGATTGTTGGAGCAAGCTAGCAAATGAAGGATCTGAAGAAACACGATAGGCAATTGTTGCCAGGGACATTGGAGCACCTCGATATATGGATTTGAATAACGCGCAGATTTTATCCAAACCCATTCGAACCTGTAACCAGTTCTTTCCGCATTTTTTCTTGCGGATTCCCGCAATTGGATCTTCGATTGCGCAAATTTGATAATGTAACAAATAAACCTCCTCAGGAAAAGGAGGTCGAACTGAATGCTGGACCCGAGGTATTTTTGTGGCTGAATTTTGTTGTTTTCTGGACTAAAAGAATGAGCCAATATCAAGTACAGTTAGTCCTCATCAACAATAATCTCTGCTACCTTCACGATCTTGTGTCGGTTGCCGGCTGAAGTTAAGCCATAAATATATTTCAACCGCTCAAATTCCGTGTCCAGGTCAGGAGATGGTGGAATTAAGCCGGCTGCCATAAAAACCACAACTGGATTCACATGCAATGTGCTGGCTATCTTTGCGCATGCCTGCCATTTTGGCAGAAAACCCTTCCGCGCTCTACTGAACACAGAATGCGACATCCCCGCCAATTTAGCCAGTTGGTGATCCGTCAGGTGATTCCTGGCGAGCTCATAATCCAACCACTTTATGAAAGCTTCCGTTCTTTCTTTAGTCATAAAATCGTCCCTGGTGAGACCGAATTATGACATTCAAGAATGACTAATGCGGGTCAATTAACGTCTTGTGATAGACGGACATTGATTAAAACAAACAATTGGAATTCTACAATTCAGGCATGGCCCCATTTTCTGATAACAATAAGCAGTATCTGATATATAATTTTTAAGTTCCCCACCCTTCTTCAGAGAGTAAAACATGGCTGAAGACTTTCCTCAAGTTTTGACTATAGATGAAGCATCTAATTATTTGCGAATTCCTCTTTCATCACTTTATAAACTTGCTCAAGAAGGAAAAATACCTTGCCAAAAGGTCGGTCGACATTGGCGCTTTCGTAAAGAAGCCATTGACCGTTGGCTTGAGGAACGCGTCCAGGTTAGAACGAAATCCGATGAAAATAAATAGCATTAACGTGACACATCCTCAAATCAACTGAGGGGGAAATCATGAACGTTTTTGATCTGCGCGAGCAATTAGTTAAGGATTATTCTTCTTATATCAACAGCTTTATAAACATACGAGATCCCCGTATACGTGCATACATAGATGAAAAGCTTAATGGCGGCCTGCTCTGGCCCGATCCTTTGATTCAAATCAATCCAGCCTTTGAACCTGGCCATTGGGTGGACGAACTTGTGGCTCAAGGTGTTCTCTATTCAACCTGCAATGCTGTATTTCGACGCAAAAGCGAAGCCAACCCGGTTGGTGAACGCTTTCGGTTTCACCGGCACCAGGAAGAAGCGATCCGGGTCGCGCGCACAGAACAGAATTATGTATTGACCACCGGCACTGGTTCGGGAAAATCCCTTGCTTACATCGTTCCAATTGTTGATTATGTCCTGCGTCATGGCAGCGGTCATGGTGTGCAAGCTATCATTGTTTATCCGATGAATGCCCTGGCCAACAGCCAGCTAGGTGAGTTGAAAAAGTTTCTCAGTCTGGGATTCCCGGACGGTCGTGGCCCAGTTACCTTTGAACGATATACTGGACAAGAAAACGACGATGAGAAACGTCGGATCATGTCCAACCCGCCAGATATTCTTCTGACGAACTATGTCATGCTTGAACTCATCCTGACTCGGCCAGAAGAGCGGAGAACGCTGGTCAATGCTGCTCAGGGACTGCGCTTCCTGGTTTTGGATGAACTACACACCTACCGCGGACGGCAAGGCGCAGATGTGTCCATGCTCGTTCGGCGGGTTCGCACAACCCTCAATGCCACGAATCTACAGTGCATTGGTACATCAGCTACCATATCAAGCACAGGCCGGATTTCCCAACAGCAGCAAGATGTTGCCGATGTGGCTGGAAAACTCTTTGGCGACACGGTCTTGCCAGAAAATGTTATTGGTGAAACGCTTCGTCGCTCGACGCAACAACTCGATCCCGGCGATGGTATCTCTCAAACCGCATTACGAGAAAGAGTACTTACCGGCCAATCTCCCAGCAATTATGCAGAATTGGTCAGTGATCCGCTGGCATCCTGGGTCGAAACTACCCTTGGTTTGAGGACGGACGAAACAGGAACTATCCGGCGCGCCAGACCACGAAGTTTACAAGGTGCAGATGGCGCAGCGAGGCAGTTGAGCCAGGAAACTGGATTATCTGAGGATATCTGTCTCGCTGCTCTGATCGATGTGTTGATGACTGGCTATAAAACTCGCAACCCTGAAACCGGATTTCCTGTGTTTGCCTTTCGCCTTCATCAATTCATCAGCCGTGGTGATACGGTCTATACGTCACTAGAGGCTGAGGTTACCCGCCATCTAACTATCAGCGGGCAGAGGTATGTTGCCAGAGATCGCTCCAAAACATTATATCCATTGGTTTTCTGCCGGGAATGTGGTCAAGCGTACTATGTAGTACGTAAATACCATGACCCCGAAGCCTCGGTCGATTTATTCGTCCCGCGTGAGTTTGAAAACCGATCCGATGATGAAAATGGCGAGGTTGGTTATCTTTACTTAAGCGATGACGATCCCTGGCTGCCGGAAAGGGTGCTTGATCGTGTGCCTGAGGATTGGCTGGAGGAACACAACGGCGATTTGCGTATCCGCTATACCCAACGAAGAAATCTCCCCGAAGAATTTACCGTCAATCCTGCCGGGCAAGTGGGCATGGCCGGTGCTACTGTGCAGTTCCTGCCAGGCAAATTCCGATTTTGTTTACACTGCGGCGTTTCCTACAATCCACGTCAGGGCAGTGAATACGCCAAGCTGACCCAACTTAGTTCCGGCGGGCGGAGCACGGATACCACCATCCTGAGTCTCTCGTTGATCCGCCAGTTACGTCGAAACCGTGACCTGGTCGAGAAGGCCCGGAAGATGCTCAGTTTCACGGATAACCGACAGGATGCTTCACTCCAGGCTGGCCATTTCAACGATTTTACCGAGGTGGCCCTATTGCGTTCGGCGATTTATCGTGCTGTTCAACAGGCTGGAACAAACGGTATTGCCCATGAAGTGCTTCCTCAACGCGTGTTCGAAGCGCTGGGTTTGGATTTCAGCCTGTACGCCATTGATCCGGGTGTGCGCTTTGCTCAGAAATTCGAAACCGAACGCGCCCTAAGAGAAGTTTTGGGCTACCGAATATACCGTGATTTGAAGCGCGGCTGGCGAATCACTTCTCCAAATCTTGAACAGGTTGGACTTTTAGAGATCTCCTATCGTTCACTCGATGATGTCTGTACGGCTGAAGATGTCTGGCAGAATATGCACCCCGCTCTGGTGATGGCATCGCCCGAAACACGGTTCCAAATTTGCAAGACCCTGCTAGACTTTATGCGCCGCGAGTTAGCCATCAAAGTGGATTACCTGAACCCAACCCACCAAGAAACCCTTAAGCAGTTGAGCAGCCAGCGGCTCAGAGCACCCTGGGCATTAGATGAAAACGAGAGATTGGATCATGCAGCGGTGCTGTTCCCCCGTTCCAGGCAAACACATAACAATGCGGATGAATATCTGGGAAATGTCTTCCTTTCAGCGCGAGGCGGCTACGGTCAGTATCTGCGACGACGGAACAATTTCCCCGAATACCCGAACAACCTAAAGACTGATGAAACACAAGAAATTATTCGCCAAATACTCGAAGCTTTGCGAGTTGGTGGCCTGGTTCAAATTGTCCCGGAGGCTAGCCAGACAGGAGAAGTAAACGGATACCAGATACCGGCTGATGTGATGGTCTGGAAAGCTGGCAATGGAGCTCACGCGTTTCACGACCCTATCCGTGTGCCACGCGAGCCCGAAGGTGGTACACATGCCAACCGGTATTTCATTGATTTCTATCAGCAAGTAACCAGTGACATGCATGGCCTGGAAGCGCATGAACACACCGCTCAGGTGCCAGGCGAAGTGCGAGAAGAACGTGAGAAGGATTTCCGCGAGGGCAAACTCCCCATTCTTTACTGTTCGCCAACCATGGAATTGGGCGTGGACATCTCTGAACTGAATGCCGTGAACATGCGCAATGTTCCCCCGACGCCAGCCAATTATGCACAGCGCAGCGGGCGCGCAGGGCGCAGTGGACAACCGGCGCTGGTCTTTACGTACTGCACGATGGGCAGCCCGCACGATCAGTATTATTTCAAACGCCCTAACCTGATGGTGGCTGGTGCAGTGACGCCGCCGCGCATCGATTTGACCAATCAAGATTTATTAAAAGCACATGTCCACTCCATATGGCTGGCGGAAACCGGCTTGAGCCTGGGGATCTCCTTGAAAGACTTACTCGACCTATCCGGTGAAGAACCAAACCTGGAAGTGCTTGACTCGGTTCGTGATGCCCTTGATTCGCCCAGCGCTCGCCAACGGGCATTGATCCGGGCTAGAGTGGTACTTAGCTCCATTGAAAGCGAACTGCAAAACGCTGACTGGTATAGCGACACCTGGTTGGAGGGAGTGATCAACAATATCCCACTGGATTTCAACCGTGCTTGCGAACGCTGGCGCACGCTTTACCACGCCGCCAAGGGCCAGCAGAAAACCCAACAGCGCGTTATTGATGATGTTTCGCGTTCGTCACGAGATCGCGACCAGGCTCGGCGCTTGCGTCAGGAGGCAGAGAGCCAGATCGATCTATTGACAGACAGTGAGAACGTGATCCAGTCCGACTTTTACTCCTACCGTTATTTTGCCTCGGAAGGCTTTTTACCCGGTTACAGTTTCCCGCGTCTGCCCATCTCAGCCTTCATTCCAGGTCGGCGGCTGCACGGCGACAAAGACGAATTCTTATCGCGTTCGCGCTTCCTGGCCATATCGGAGTTTGGGCCGCGTTCGATTATATATCACGAAGGCTCGCGCTACGTGATCAATAAAGTCAACCTGCCTGTCGCGGATAGCGGAGAAGGATTGGTCACCAGTTCGGCCAAGCAGTGCCCGAATTGTGGCTATTTCCATCCCATTGTGGGAGGCATGGGCCCGGACCTGTGCGAACGCTGCAACAAGATGCTGGATAATCCACTTCCTTTCCTCTTCAAACTACAAAATGTGTCTACCAAGCGCCGCGACCGGATCAGTTCCGATGAAGAAGAACGTATGCGCCAGGGCTTTGAGCTACGCACCGCTCTACGTTTCCAGGAAACCCAGACGGGTGAGTTATCGGCGCAGTCGGCCCGGCTCGTAGCCCAGGATGGGACGCTGATGGCCAGTCTAACTTATGCCGGAGCGGCCACCTTGTGGCGTATCAACATGGGGTGGAAACGGCGCGCCAATCCCAATGAAACAGGGTTCGTTTTGGATGTCGAGCGCGGTTACTGGGCCAAGGAAAATGACAACCAGGATGATCCGGACGACCCAACCTCACCGCGCACCCAGCGCGTGATCCCCTTTGTGGAAGATACCAAAAACAGCCTGTTGTTCGAGCCGGCCCAGAACCTGACCCCGGCCCAGATGGCCTCCTTGCAGGCGGCGCTGAAATCAGCCATTCAAGTCAAATATCAGCTTGAGGATAATGAGTTATCCGCAGAACCGCTGCCGGATGCTAATAGCCGAAAACTGATCTTATTCTATGAGTCTGCCGAGGGTGGAGCCGGAGTGCTGCGGCAGTTGGTAGACCGCCCGCAGGCCTTTGCCGATATAGCCCAGACGGCCCTACAGCTTTGCCACTTTGATCCTTTAACTGGCGAGGATCTGCGCCACGCCGAGAATACCAAGGAAGAATGTGAAGCAGCCTGTTATAACTGCCTGATGAGTTACTACAACCAGATGGAACATCGCCTGCTTGACCGCCAGTCGATCAAGGAACTCCTGATGATTTTGACTGGAGCATCGGTCCAGTCCTCCCCATCGGCGTTATCGAGGGCTGAGCATTTGCGCCGGCTGAAGAACCTATGCCAGTCCGACCTGGAAAGGGATTGGCTGGATTTCCTCGAGCAGCGCAATCTAAACCTGCCCTCGCATGCCCAGAAGCTGGTGGAAAGCTGCCACACCCGCCCAGACTTCCTATACGAGCGAGAATGTATGGCCATTTATGTGGATGGTCCACATCATCTCTATCCGGAACGCCGCCTGCGCGACGCGGCCCAGGCTGAGTGCATGGAAGACCGGCTCGGGTACCTGGTGGTTCGCTTTGATGTCAACGATAACTGGGAGCAGATCATCTCTCACTTCCCGCACATTTTTGGAGGGAATCCATGAGTTTTGCCGTTGGCTCCCTGGTAAAAGCGCGTGGGCGCGAGTGGGTGGTGCTGCCCGAATCAGACGAGGAAATGTTGATCCTCAGACCACTGGGCGGTAGGGACACGGAAATAGCCGGGATTTACCTGCCGTTGGAAGGCGCTCAGGTAACTCAGGCGCATTTCGACCTGCCTGATCCCAACCAGGTGGGCGACTATCTATCAGCACGCCTGCTGCGCGACGCGGTTCGTTTGGGATTTCGATCCTCGGCCGGGCCGTTTCGCTCATTTGCCCGACTGGGGTTTGACCCGCGACCGTACCAACTCGTCCCGCTGCTAATGGCGCTTAAACTGGACCCGGTGCGCCTGCTGATCGCCGATGACGTAGGTATTGGGAAGACCATTGAAGCCGGGCTGGTGGCACGCGAACTGCTGGATCGGGGCGAAGTCGAACGCCTGGCTGTGCTTTGCCCACCGCAGTTAGCGGAACAGTGGCAGGCGGAACTGCGTAGCAAGTTCAACATCGAGGCGGTGCTGGTCTTACCCGGTACCGCTGCCCGCCTGGAGCGTGACCTTTTACTCGGCCAGTCTCTCTTTGACATCTATCCCTTTGTGATCGTGTCAATGGATTTCATCAAAACCGAACGGCGGCGCAACGAATTTCTGCGTACCTGTCCGGAGTTGGTGATCGTTGATGAAGCCCATACCTGCGCCTTTGCCGAAGGCCGGGGACGCCACCAGCGTCACCAATTGGTGCGCGATCTGGCAAAGAATGCGGACCGGCACATGATTCTGGTAACTGCCACGCCCCATTCCGGTAAAGAAGACGCCTTCCGCTCCCTACTGACCATTTTGGATGAAAACTTTGAAGGCTTGCCCGATGACCTGACCGGGGAGCAGAACCGCCGCCACCGGGTACGCCTGGCTGCTCATTTTGTCCAGCGTCGGCGCGCTGATATCCGCCACTATATGGATGCCGATACACCTTTCCCAGAACGCATGGAAGGCGAAGCAACTTATAAACTTTCGCCCGAATACAAGCGCTTGTTCGAACGTGTGCTGGAGTATGTCCGCGAAAGCGTTCGTGACGTGAAGGATGCTGGCGGCAATCACTTTCGCCAGCGTGTGCGCTGGTGGTCGGCGCTGGCCCTGCTGCGCTCGCTGGCTTCCAGTCCGCGGGCGGCCGCGGCGACACTCCGCAACCGCGCTTCGACCGCTGACGCGGAGACGCCCGAAGAAGCCGACGAAATCGGCCGCCGGACGATCCTGGACCTGACCGACGATGAAAACCCGGAAGGTATGGATGTCGCTCCAGGCAGTGATACCGGCGAGGACGATGCGGCCCAAACAAACCGCCGCCGGCTGTTGGAGATGGCGCGGGCGGCCGAGACTTTGGAGGGCGATAAGGACGAAAAGCTCAAGAAATCAGTTGGCATGGTGCGTGACCTACTGGCGCAAGGCTACCGTCCGATTGTGTTCTGCCGTTTCATCCCTACCGCTGAATACGTAGCCGAAGAACTGCGCAAGCAGCTGCCCAAAAAGGTGGCGGTGGAAGTCGTCACGGGCACGCTGCCCCCCGTCGAGCGCCAGGCTCGCGTTGAAGCGCTGGCCGAGTCCGAAAGCCATGTACTCGTCTGCACCGACTGCTTGAGTGAAGGCATCAACCTACAAGATCACTTTGATGCAGTTGTTCATTATGATCTGTCCTGGAACCCGACCCGCCACGAGCAACGCGAGGGCCGCGTGGACCGCTTTGGCCAGCGCGCTCCGACCGTGCGCGTGTTGACCTATTATGGCGTTGATAACCAGATCGATGGCGTAGTGCTGGATGTACTGCTGCGCAAGCATAAAACAATCCGTTCATCTTTGGGTATTTCCGTACCGGTACCTGTGAACACCGAAGAGGTGGTGGAAGCAATCTTCGAGGGCCTGCTGCTGCGCTCCAAACCAACCGCGCTCGATAACTACCTACCCGGCTTCGAAGAATACATGAAGCCGCAGAAAGAGGATCTATACAGCAAGTGGGATGCGGCCTCCGAGCGTGAGAAACGTTCACGCACTCTGTTTGCCCAGGAAACGATCAAGGTGGATGAAGTCTCCCGGGAGCTAACCGCCGCTCGGTCTGCCGTTGGAGCAGGCGTGGATGTGAAAGCTTTTGCCCTGCAGAGCCTGCGCCTGTTAGGCGGTGTCGTGTCAAGCAATGGGTCGATGGACGTGGATCTGACCGAAACGCCCCAGGCGCTGCGCGACCTATTTGCCCAGGCAATTGGCCCATCCTTCAAATCCAAGATTTCAGCCCGTTTTGACCTGCCATTGCGCGAGGGGCAGTTGCTGCTGACGCGCACCCACCCAGTGATGGAAAGCCTGTCGAGTTTCATCTTGGAAAGCGCGTTGGATCCATTGGCAGCCCATGGAATCAAGAACCCGGCCCGGCGCGCCGGTGCAATCAGCACATCCGGAGTTTCCCGGCGCACGACGCTGCTGCTGGTGCGCTTCCGTTATCATATTCTCACCAGACGGGGTAAGAACGAGGAAGAAAGGCCGCTGCTGGCGGAAGAACTGGCCCCGATCGCCTTTGCCGGATCCCCTCAAACTGCCGAATGGCTTTCTTCAGATGAAGCGGAGAAACTACTCCAACTCACACCAGATGCCAATGTCTCCCCTGACCGGGCGCGAGAATTCCTGCAACGGGTAATCGATGGTTTTGAGGCTCTCCAGCCGCATATCGACGAGACCGCCAGGTTGTTAGGGAAAGATCTGCTTGCCGCCCATCAGCGCGTGCGCAGCGCCAGCCGGCAGACCGGCCTGCAAACCCGGGTTGAGCCGAACTTGCCGGCGGATGTCATTGGTATTTATCTCTATCTGCCAAAGGTATAGAAGAATAATAGTATGCAAAAACGACGAGGGATATCAGATCACACAACAACCTGTCCATATTGTGGACATCGGTGTTTACATGCCAATTTGGATGATCATATAAAGCGAATTCATCCGGATATGGTTAATCTCGAAGCATACGTTGAACAGCTACCACGGACACGCCCTCAACAATGGTGGGATCAACATAAACCTTACCTAGAGCCCGATCTCGTGTTTGATAATGGAATGCCGCCAGTTGAAGTGGATGCAGAAAAAGAGTACCAAAAGAAAGTTCAAGCAAACAAAAAACCAGTTAAACCCCCAAAAAAGGCATCGAAGAAGAATCAAACAAATTGCCCAGAATGTGGGGAAATCATCTATTCAAGTAGACTGGAAGCTCATCTTTACAAGTTTCATGGATTGAAAAAAGATCCTAATACCCAAAAGCTGGTAATCGTTCCTATCGTTAATGAAAATGGGCAGATAGTTCCTCGTTTCATCCAATGTGATGCATGCGGTTTTTGGATTGCTGAAGATAAACTTCCAAACCATAAACAAGCGCATCAATTCTTTGCACCCCTAGTAAATTGGTCTGATGTTTTATGCCCTGCCTGTGGTCTCTTATTGGCAATCACCCAATTGAGTGCACATATGCGGGCAAAACATCCGTTATTCCCAAAAAACGATTTGAAGGATGCGTTCAAATCCTATTACGGCCCAGAAAGAACAAGGTTTCCAGACCATCCGCTTGGTAATGATGACAAGACCTCCCATTAATTCATCAGGATAATCGCATTTATGCCTGTTAATCAACACAACCCCTTCACCACCATCCACACCGAGGGCGCGCTGCTCCCGATTGATCTACTCCAGCGCATTGTCGCCGGCGACTCTACTCTCGGCGGGCTGGACGCGGAAAGCTATCACCTGCCCGGCAGTGAAAAGTTAAACGAAGCCATTAACCGCTCGTGGAACCGCCTGCTGGGTGCATGGGCAGCCTTCCAGACTTCGCGCGGACGGCTGGGTGTAGGCGATGTGGGCACAACCCTGACTCGCGAGCGCTGGCTGATGCCGTTCTTCCAGGAACTTGGCTATGGCCGGCTGCAGGCCGCCAAAGCAATCATATTGGAGGGTAAGGAGTATCGCGTTTCGCACGCCTGGGGCGAGGTGCCCATCCACATTGTGGGCTGCGGCGTGAACCTGGAACGGCGCCAAGCGGGGGTGACCGGTGCAGCTAAATCTAGCCCTCACAGTCTGATGCAGGAATATCTTAACCGAAACCCCAACCAGTTGTGGGGCATGCTTTCCAACGGCCTGACCCTGCGCGTACTGCGCGACAATGCTAGCATGACCCGCCAGGCTTACCTGGAATTTGACCTGGAAGCCATGCTGACTGGCGAAGTGTACGCCGACTTTGTGGTCCTCTGGCTGGTCTGCCACCAATCCAGGGTGGAGACCCAAGAAGGCAAACCGGAAACTTGCTGGCTGGAAACCTGGTCGAAAGCCGCCCAGGAGCAGGGCACGCGCGCGCTGGATAAGCTGCGCGACGGGGTGGAGCAGGCCATCACTGCCCTGGGTGGCGGCTTTCTGGCTCACCCGGGCAATACCGCGCTCAAAGCCAGGCTGCGCTCTGGCGCGCTGACTCGCGAGGGGTATTATCGCCAACTGCTGCGCCTGGTCTACCGCCTTATTTTCCTATTTGCCTCTGAAGACCGCGACCTGTTATTAGACCCGCAAGCTAGCTCGGCTGCTCGTGAACGTTATCTGAAATACTACTCGGCCACCCACCTGCGCCATCTGGCGGAGCAGTCGCGCGGCGGACGACACCCGGATTTATATACGACCCTGCGACTGGTTTCTGCCATGCTGGGCGGGCGTGAGGCGAGCGGCGTGGGGTCTAAAGGTCTGGGTCTGCCGGTACTGGGCAGTTTCTTGTTTTCAGCCGAAGCGCTTCCCGATCTGGAGACAGCCGAATTGGAAAACAGCGCGCTGCTTTCGGCGGTGCGGGGATTGGCCTTTATCCTGGACGGGAACACCCGCCGGACAGTGGACTACCGCAACCTGGGCACGCGCGAGCTGGGCAGCGTGTACGAGTCGCTGCTGGAACTGCATCCGCTGATCAATATGGATGCCGGCATGTTTGAACTGATTACAAGTGCCGGCAACGAGCGCAAGACCACCGGTAGCTATTACACCGCCGAGGATCTGATCAAGGTCCTGCTCGATTCAGCCCTGGACCCGGTCATCCTGCAGGCCATCCAGCGCGCTGGACCATCCATCGAAGCGCAGATTGCGGCGCTGTTGGCTTTGAAAGTGTGTGACCCGGCCTGCGGCAGCGGCCACTTCCTGATCGCCGCCGCGCGGCGGATTGCTCGCCGGTTGGCGCAGCTGCGCTCCGGGGATGAGGAGCCTTCGCCGGAGATCACGCGCACTGCCCTGCGTGAGGTAATTCAACACTGCGTGTATGGGGTGGACATCAACCCCATGTCGGTCGAATTGTGCAAGGTCAACCTGTGGTTGGAGTCGATCGAGCCTGGAAAGCCGCTCTCCTTCTTGGACGCCCACATCCGCTGCGGCAACAGCCTGGTAGGTCTAGGACCCAAGATGCAGGTGAATGAACTAGAAGTGCCAGACAATGCCTTCCAAGCGGTTACCGGCGATCACAAGCCAACCGCCGCGTTGCTGAAAAAGCGCAACAAGCAGGAGCGCGAGGGTCAGGAATCACTCTTCGTGACGATGCTCAAAACGCGCGAAGACCTGGGCGCTTGGCTGGCGGAACAAGCCCGCGCCCTGGAAGCCATGCCCGAGGAAAGCGCCGCCGAGGTGCAGGCCAAGGCAGAAGCTTACCAGCAGGTCAGCGCATCAGCTGAATACCGCCGGCAGCAACAGATTGCTGACCTCTGGACGGCAGCTTTTTTCTGGCAGATCAAAGAGCCGGCTGGAAAGGCGCTCGAAATCACGGCGCCTACTCTCAGGCAACTGCGCCGGTTGCGCGGTGGCAGCGCGACCCAGATGGGACTTCAGGAGGAGGTGGCACGAATCAGGGAATCGCTGGGCTTCTTCCATTGGCCGCTGGAGTTTGCCGAGGTGGCGGCCCAGGGTGGCTTTGACTGCATCCTGGGCAACCCGCCATGGGAACGCATCAAGCTACAAGAGGAAGAATTTTTTGCAACTCGCGATCCAATGATTGCTACTGCGGCCAACAAGGTTGCCCGCCAGAAGGTGATCGATCAGCTGACCAAGACAAACCCGGTACTAGCACAGGCATTTGAAGAGGCCAAACATGCTGCCGAAGGCAGCAGTAAATTCATGCGTGCATCAGGGCGCTACCCATTGACTGCCGTGGGTGATGTCAATACCTATGCACTCTTTGCCGAGCATTTCCGGGTTTTGTTGGGTACACATGGTCGTGCTGGAATTATCCTGCCAACTGGTATTGCTACAGACGACACTACAAAAAAGTTTTTTGGAGATTTAATTTTCAACCACGCTTTAGCACAGTTATGGGGGTTTGAGAATGAAGATTTTATATTCCCGGCAGTTCACCATGCTTTTAAATTTTGCGCACTTGTTATCGTAGGGCAAAGTGAAAAAGTTGTCTCACCAGATTTTGTCTTCTTTTGTCGTAACTTCGAAAAGCTAAAACAATTTGAGCGTCACTTTACCTTTACTTCACAAGATATAGCAACTGTCAATCCGAATACCCGGACAATTCCTATCTTTCGCACACGTACTGATGCTGAGTTAACCCTAAAAATATATCGGCGCATACCTGTGCTTGAAAATGAAAATTCTGGTCAAAATAATTGGGAAATTTCATTTTTAACCATGCTCCACATGGCAAATGACAGCAATTTATTTCTCAACAAACCTACAGAAAGTAGTCTATCTCTTTATGAAGCGAAAATGGTGTGGCTATACAACCATCGTTTCGGAACTTATGAAGGTCGGATAGATCGTGGGTTTACCAACCTAGAACCAGCTACAACAGAACAGCTACGTGATGTTGCTTGGAAGCCGATGTCTTTCTATAGTGTGGAAAAATCGATCGTCGATGGTAGGCTCAAAAATTATTCATCTATGTGGTTAATGGGTTTTCGTGATGTGACCAATGCAACCAATGAGCGCACCGTTATTTTTAGCATTATCCCAAAGTCGGGTGTAGGTCATACTCTGCCATTAATGTTTACTAACTACACAAATAAATTGCCATGTTTACTTGGGTGTCTTAACAGCATAATACTTGACTATACTGCAAGACAAAAAGTTAGTGGTATGCATCTTACATTCACATACCTTAGGCAACTTCCTGTTTTACCTCCAGAAATTTTTACTCCCGCTGATTTAGATTTTATAGCCCCTCGCGTGCTCGAATTAGTTTACACTGCTTATGACTTGAAACCTTTCGCAGAAGATATGGGTTACTACAGCGAACCATTCTCATGGGACGAAGATCGCCGCGCACTGCTGCGCGCTGAACTGGATGCCTATTATGCCCGGCTCTACGGTCTGACCCGCGATGAACTGCGTTATATCCTCGACCCGCAGGATGTCTACGGTCCGGACTTCCCCGGCGAAACATTCCGGGTGCTCAAAGACAAAGAGATGCGGTTGTATGGTGAGTATCGCACCCGCCGGCTGGTGTTGGAGGCCTGGGACCGATTGGAGGGGGTAGCGCCGGCTCCGGTCAGCGTGCCTGTTGAGGTTTCTACCTCGCCCAAAACAGAATCCAAAGCGGTACAAGTCAAACCGGTGGTAGAGCAGGCGAAAGAAAAGTCCATGCCAGAGCCGGCGCCGGAATCACAGCCGATGCTGTCGAATTTTGGGTTGTATAAGTGCGGGGTCTGCGGGAAGATGGTGATGGGTTACGACAGGGAGAATCACCAGAAGGAAACGCATAGCGGGAAGAGCGTCGAGTGGAGGAAGATGAGATGAGAAACCGAGCGAAAAGAAATAAAAAAGGGAAGATGAAATTTAATTGGTTCCAAATTACTCAAGAAAGTCGAAGTAAATGGGAGGAAATTTGCCCACCAAATGAATTCCGTGTAATTTCAGGCAGCGCCATGCCAAGTTTATCTGCAATTTTGCCACCTAAACTAACGAATAAGTTTCATAGCGTTGTTATTGCCGGATCTCCTGTAGCAGGAGGGACTGTGTATTACATGGCCAATGGAAATCGTATCGATGCAAGCGGAAGTGCAATCGATCAAATGCCTTTCGGAATAGCGTTTGTTGGTCAAAACGCAAGTGGAAGCGCCTGTTTGATCCAACACGGTGATTACGAAAACCGAACAACCTACCCCCCGGCTGATTTCTGGACACAAATAAGACAAAGTGGAATATACAATTATTACCCATTACAGGAATTGCCCGAAAAACCAGCCGGAAAATTGTCAGAGTTGAAGGTTAAGAGTCAGCTTAATGCATTTGAAATATTAAGAACTCAGATAGAACCATTAATTGAAAATGATGCGGATTCCACTGAATCATAGAAGCATTTTAGAAGTACCAAGAAAAACGCAGCCCCATGCTGTACGACTTTCGGCTGCATAGGTGTGGGGTCTGTGGGAAGATGGTGATGGGGTTTGAGAAGGAAAGTCACGAGCGGGAAAAGCATGGTGGAAAGAGCGTCGAATGGAAGAAGATGAGGTAAGAATGCCTGAAAATGCAAAGGTTCAATTGAAGTGGGTATACACGCCAACGGACTTCTTTGAAGAGAAAGAAACCACTTTGTTGCCCGATTATGAACATACCATTGAGAATGGTGAAGTGACTGTTTCTATGGATCTGAATGAATACCAAAGTCTTCCTGGTACTCAGGAACAATTGCATAATCTATTGATAGGAATTTTTAGAGGAGCGGCTTTAGTCTCACAAAAACCTTTTACCCTCAAGGCCGGTGGTCAGGAAACAATTTATCCCGATGGTCGGAGAGATGTTAGCTTACAGATAGACTCCGCTGTAATAAAAATGACGGCAGGAACCATCGACATTATTGTCAAGGATCAAAATGGGCAAGTTATCGCCGATTCAAAACAGGAAAGGCTAAACAAGCGGAGGAGACTTTCGATCCTCTCTGCCAAGTATAGGGATAACGATCCAGTTGTAGAAAGCATTCTTTCCAGCTTTGAAAAATCTCTTAATAACCCTGAAACAGCGCTTGTTCATTTATATGAAATCCGAGATGCCCTTGCGAAAAAATTCTCGGGAGAGGCGATTGCCAAAAGAGAGCTTGGAATTTCCAGTTCAAAATGGAGTAGGCTTGGCCGATTAGCGAATGATGAACCACTCAATCAGGGAAGGCATAACGGAGTTCATATCGGTGCGTTACGTGATGCCACAAACAGTGAACTGGAGGAAGCGCGAAATATAGCTATCGAGATGGTTGTGGCCTATTTGGAATATTTAAAGACACATCCACCGAGGTTGCCATAGATAGTGAAGCTTCGCTGCTCGTCTGACATAAGCTGACGGTTGGATCGGTTAAGAGTGGGAACTGCGGGAAGTTAGTGCGGGGAGTTGAGAAAGAGAGTCATGAGCGGGAGAAGCACAGCGGGAAAAGCGTCGAGTGGAAGAAGATGAGATGAGATAGGGTTTTGCAATAAGAGGAATACCTTAATGACAGACGAAGATAACAAGCAAAAGAAACCTCTTACAAGGGACCAGATCCTCAAAGCTGAGACAGGGCCAAAGGTATACCAACTACCCAGTGGATTGACCTTACGGGTTGCTTTCATATCATGGGGAATGTTACGGGAAATCAAAAAAAGTGTAGAGTCAGTTTCTGGTGGGGATAAAGAGCGAGTATTCACTGAAAAGGTTATCTCGTGGATGTTGCGAGGGAGTGATCAAAAAGATTTCCATGCATTTTCTATAGAGGACCAACGCCAATTGATTGAGATTGCCGTTGAAGTATGGGGTTGCGAAGAGGAATATGAGCAATTCGCGGAGATTGAAAAACCTGAAGTACGGTTTTACCAAGCAGTAGAACAACAGGAACGGGAACTGGCAAAACAACTATCAGAGTATGTCAGCGCAATCACGGCGAACCTGGCGAGCGCGATAGCGCCCTTGAAAAACGTGCAAATGGAATTATCCTCTTCAATGAAGGGAATGCTAGAGCAATTTGGGGGCGTTAGTAAAATTGGTGAAGTATTCCAGAATTTAAATGCACATGCCGTTGAGCAAATGGGAGATATTTATCGACTTCAATCTCCGATCCTTGGTATTGCTGAGGAACTCTCAAAGATGCAGCGTTCCTTAGTTTCACCTGCTCAAAGTACCTTGCTAGAAAGCTTGGGGGGTACGATTACAAGTTACCAAAATCTGATGAAAGATGTACTTCCGGTTGAGAGGTTTTCAGTCCTACCCGATTCTGTAAGATATTACCCAACAATTGAGATGCGCAACTCATCCATTCTAGCGGCGCGTTGGGTTGAGGAAAACAATTCTCAACAACAAGAAGAGATCATCACACCAGAAAATACAGAGCTATTAACATGGTTGGAGAATCTGGATCCATCATTTCCAAACATGCTTCTAGGTGCCGAACAAACCATTTATTCACCAAATCCAGACCATTGCCGGCATTTTGCCAGCAGCCACAGAGAATTATCGACCCATATCTTGCACTTATTGGCTCCCGATGAAGCTGTAAAAAAATGGACCACGGACCCAAACCATTTCGACAAAGATAGTAAGCCAACCCGGAAGGCAAGGCTTAAATTCATCGCAAGAAATCATAGCAACGATACCTTTGTCGATTTCCTGATCAAGGATTTTGAAAATCAAATGGCTTTACTCAACGCTGACGAGCATCGACGAACACAGGAATATACAGAAAAAGTATTAATCGCTTTACACAAACGTTTCCTATCTATGCTAGGCTTTATCAAGGAAATTACGTCTTCCCATTCATGATTCAAATGCATTGAAGGAGTGGTTATGCTTTTCCCAATTGAACAACTGATCAATAATCGTGAAAAGCCAACCTGCATTCGCCAGGATCAGACGATCAGGGAAGCATTGGCATTAATGTTGGAAAAAGAGTTTAGCCAGCTACCGGTTATTGACAGTAGTGGCGAATTGCTTGGGCTGATCTCGGATGAAGTAATAACGCAACGATATTTCCACTTGCGGGGTGAAGTGGCCTTGCTTGACTTAACGGTGGATCATTGCTTGATTCCCGCAATAACCTTGACGAAGGACCGCGATATTTTCGAAGCCTTGGACCGTTTAAAGAATGTATATGCCGTTGTCATCGTTGATGAAGACAACCGGCCTACTGGCATTCTATCTGAATTTGATATGGCTCATTTCTTCCGCGATTTAACCGAGGATTTACTGATTGTAGAAGATATAGAGATCTCGCTTAGGCAGATTGCTGAGCGAGTATTATCAACCGATCAAGCGATGAAGCAGGCATTAATCAATGCCCATGGGGAAGATGATAAAAACCCAGGTGAACCTAGAGTTGAGCTTGAGGGACAGACCTTTGGACAACTTACCAATATGATCATTCATTCCAAGAACTGGCAACTATTTGAAGAGATCTTCCAACCCCAGGATGTTTTCAAAAAATTTATGAAAGAAGTACAAGAAAACCGAAATCAGCTTGCTCACTTTCGTGGTGATCTGGATGTTATCCAAAAAAGTGCGCTCAAAGCCGCCAAACAATGGTTGGAGGCCAGGCCAAAGCTAAAAATGGCTAAAGTCAAGAAGATCAAACAGGTAGATATCACCAGAGCAGAGACAGCTCGTATGAAAAGTGGGACCAGTAAATATGATGCGATTAACTCGCATCTTGAAGGTCTCCAGAATGATGGCTTGACTAGCGTTCGGATGGAATTTCGCGATCTTGAAACATTGCTTGGATTTGTACTCCCCGAGTCGGCACGGAAATATCACGCCTGGTGGCAGAATGACTACTACACCCACTCTCATGCACGATCATGGATGAGTGCCGGCTGGCTGGCTGAAGACCTCGATTTAAATGCTGAGCAAATTTCATTTCGCAAGAGTCAATCGGCTAAATACCCCCTGTTCTTCGATGACCTGTTGAAGCGTCTCAAAAAAGAGCGACCAGGTATTACACGTGCAGAAAAAGCTTCTGTCCAAAATTGGTTTTCGTTTTCATCAGGTGTGAGCGGCTTTACCTATGGCTGGGTATTACCGAAAGAACCCGTTCTGAGGGTGGAGCTTTATATTGATACAGGGGAGAAAGATAAAAATAAAAGCGCGTTTGGCCGGCTTTGCGAGAAGAAAAAGGAGATCGAAGACAAAATTGGCCATCCGTTGGAATGGGATCGGCTAGATCGCGCTCAGGCATGCCGGATTTCCCTCACGCGGCAATTCTCATTTTTGGACCCAATTAATGAACAGGAAGCAACCAAAACCTGGGGAGTGGAAACAATGGTAAAGTTTGTGGAAGCTTTTCAACCTCACATACGAATGGCCTTGTAGATTAACACATGCCGCAAAGTGGATAGAATGGGTAAATTACCACGAGCAACGCAAATAGAAATAATGGAGCATCTGAAAGCCCTTCTGGGTGATGAAGCCGTGATTGTGACCTCCCAGGTATGCGAGCTATTGATTAAGGGCGAGTCACAAGATGCACTAAGGGTGTTGAAAGAATTGGATCAAAGCATTGGAGGAATCGGGGTTCATTGTAGAAAACCTGATGAAAAACTACCTGGGGTGTATCGAGCTTTAACCTATGTTGAAATGCCATTACACAAATCAGATCCCACAGATGCAGCCCGTGGGATGATTGTGGCAGCAGGTGGATATCTTGAAGACTTGATCGCCCGTGGCCTCGGACCAGAATTCTTCATGCATATACTGATCGACTTTAAAAAAGCGCCGTTAGGTGCTATGGTCGACCTGATTAGAATTTCTATCCCTTCCGGATTATTTGATGAGCTGAAATGGTTTAGTGGTCGTGTCTATAACTATGCTAAGCACGATTTTGATTCAGACAATCGATCCGATCCCATTGGGGATCATTATTTTGGATTGGATGAGGGTATTGCAATCTACTTTATTGCAAGAAAACTTGGAGAAGAGCTTATTACGGTAAGTAGAGTGGATCATGAAAAGCTGGTTGCTATATCATGATGAACCTCAATTCTATTTTGTGACTTGAGCACATGAGAGCTAACCACAGGAAAGATTTCTCGGAAAAGGTGAAACTATGACAATTGGTGGAACGCCTGTACCGAAACGAGAGTTGATCTCATTGCTTATTCGAACTATCGACGCGGACCAGATTCGAACTTTATTGAAGATCCAGGCAGATACCAATTTACAAAAGCGGCTGGATGACTTTCCTAAAGGGCAGATACTTGAGGCTCTGCAAACGACCCAGGAGGGCAGGGACGTTCTAGAACAAACAAAAGCAAATTACCCATTTACATCTAGCCCTACCTTATATCTAATCTCTGTTAGCGCATGGCCGACTCGTGAGATTCTATTTGAGAGAACCGCGCAGCTGTCAAGACATATGAGAGGGGAAGCGATCAGGTTTGGTAATGAACGTTCGGTAAGATCAATCTACATAATAACCCCGGCTAGGGATCAACAGGCTCAGGAACTATTTCAAGAGATCCCCCTTGTATACGAAAAAAAGGTCGAATATATCGAGTCCGATCCAGAAGGAGAGGATTATGGCGAGGTCAAAGTTGTTTATAGCCTAGAAAAAGCAATTGTTTGGTACAGTGAACGCTTCAAGCATGCACTCCTCCTGTGTAGTGATTTTTCAGCAGTCAAACCGATCCTATATTATGGCAGCGCTGTACTTGATATTCGCTGGCAACTCCCTTTCCTCTCAGAAGAAATGATGCATCGATTGGCCGAAGGTGCAAATCCACGAACAGCATCTTTTTCTAGACTTGAAGAAAACCCTGACGATGTGCTTGATGTCCAAACATTAACGATTTCAGATCAGGGCCTAGGCCAGAAACGATCATACCTAAGGTTGACTGAGGATGATTTCCGCCAACAAACAGCAGGTTTTTATTCAAGTCACCCCGATGTAGTATTAGGCGGATTGGGAATTTCACGTCAATATGGCCGAATATGGACGCCTTCTCGTCTTAGGAAAGACTCTTTGTTGGCCTTATCTATAAACCTTATTCAAAAAACCGAACAAGAGCTTGCGCGAGAGGCGGATCATGATATCGTTGGGTTATTAAATTACTATAGAAATTCCGAAATGAAATTAGCCAGGAAAAAAGTCAAACCGGAACAGCGAAAATATCTTGAAGGCCTCATCAATGAAATTATTTCTGCGCGAAGAACACTAAATTTTGAAGCGGTTCTTAATCCGATACTTATTTCAAACCTTGTAAACCACTGTAAAGACCTGGATCTTGTTTGTGGATTAGAGGTCCATTGTGCAAACTGTGGAGACTATTTATTAAGGTGTCATGAGTGTAATTTCCCTTTGGCTCCAGTGGAAAATTCTCAACACCTCACTTTCCACTGCATAAATCACCCCCAGATATTAATTCAAGACGGGCCATTCGTTTGTGAATGCGGAGCAGAATTAGATATCACTCCTTCTACCGATTTACGAATTTTCCCAGGCGCTGAACATCTGAAAACATTGCATGATTTTATGTCCATTCTTGAAGGCCAAAACTTTGATGGTAGCTTTCTAATAATGGGCAATTTACTTCGATTGCTTCCAGCACGACGAGTACCGGGTAACCGACTTTCATTAAACAATTTACGAGCGTGGCGGGTGCGGGCACATATTCATCAAAGGAATTTAACCGACCGAAAAAAAGCTAAGTATACGAAAGCCTTGAATAAAATAAAAGAGAAATGCGCACGTAATGGCGGACATCCTACAATAGAAATCTGTACCGAATGTATGCATGAAGAAATTACAGTGCAGAGAATCCTCACAGGTCGTGAGATTTGTCTACCGCGATTGTTTGGTTATGCGATTGATGAAAATTTTGATGGCATACACCATGGTCGAGAAATCGCCGACATACGTTACGCAGACATTATTGAGGAGAATGACGAACAGCTAAATCTAGGTATCCACTTAAAAAGCCGAGATACTCAGAAGCAAAATGGTCTGGGAAGAAGCGTATCAGCAATAAAAGGGCTATATACTCAATATTGCTACTCAGCTTATTTATCGGGCGCGCGAGATGCAAACCTGAATGCAATAGGCATATCTATTCCGAATGTGATAGGTGAAGATGTGAAGGAGAATTTTGACTTTCTGTCAACCCATCTAGGATTTCCTTTGATCATACTTGATGAAGATGATTGGGTAAAAATTCTGGATATCGCAATCGAAAAAACGCAAGTTGCCTAGTAATCAACCACAAGAAAAACAAATTTATTCAGAACACTGCCCAAATGTTGCATCCAATGTATGATATATGAAGCGAAGAACGTTTGGTTATGAAAGTCGTGAGGCCTGTAGAAAAAAAGTTGGTGAATTACATAGAATCTAATTTGGGCGGCTATTTATGACAAATGCTGATTACCGTGGCGCACGAGCTGCAAACGCAGGGGATGATTATCACGAGCTTTGGGCACTTCGCCAATCGTTATCCCTACTAGACGCAGAGTCCGGATTGTACGCAATTGCAGTGGAAGGTCTTAAAATTGCGGATGAAAGTGGAAAATTACCTGACACATGGGATGGGGTCGATTGCACTTTTTACTATGGTGATAGTAAAACGGAAACCCCCACCCGAATCGTGATCGCTCAATTCAAATATTCCTCAGCAAATCCCAACCAAAGCTGGAGTATTTCCCGTCTAACTCGATCAACCAAAAAAAGAGGGGATAACTCTATCATAAGAAAACTGGCAAATGCATTTATCGGTCTAAAAGAAAAGTATCCCCATCTAGCTGGTTCGGATAATTTAATTGTGCAGCTTATTAGCAATCAGCCTATGGACGAAGAGATTAATCCTGCCACAAGCGAATCAATTGCTTCACGACCCGATCAAAATAAACGTCGAAAATCCTCTTCTGAACTTGGTCATGCGAGGTTACAAAAAGCTTCAGGATTAAATGGGACTGATTTTCTGCTTTTCATGAAAGCCCTTGACTTTTCATTGTGTGGAAGTGGTTCTCGGTTCTCTCTTGAGGAAAACGTTTTTTCTACAATCTCAAATTGGAAAGATGAGGATTCTCGCACAACTGTTGAGCATTTACTGCGATCTATCCGGCGGAAAATGATGCCTGAGGCCAAAGGCGAGGTGATTACACGTCAAGTCATTCTATCCTGGATGGATATTTCGGATCAGGATGTCTTGTTTCCATGCTCATCTGAGATAAAAAATATTTTTCCTCTGGTTAATCGTAAGGCATCGGAAATAATTGCCACCGAAATCATATCCGGAAAACATTACATATGTATTCATGGAGAGGGTGGTTGTGGAAAATCGACCCTTATACAAGAGATTACGGAGCGTTTGCCCTCACAGTCTATTCTAATTACATTCGATTGTTATGGTGGCGGAAGATATCTTGATGCAGATGCGTTTCGCCATCGTCCACAAGATGCTTTCCTTCAGCTAATTAATGATCTTGCTGTATCTCTCCGTATTCCATTATTACTAAGCAGATCGCCGTCCATCGATTATCCAAGAGTGTTTAAGAAGCGATTGGAGAGGGCATCTGAGATAGTAGCTTCCTATGACGAAGGCGCTCGTCTCGTTATTGTTATTGACGCAGCCGATAATTCTATAATTGCTGCTCAATCACAACCAACTCCTGAAAAGAGTTTTATTTACGATTTTGTCACTTTAGGCGATCTTCCGGTGAACGTTTGCTTTATCGTAACTACAAGGTCGGGACGATTGGATTCCCTACGTCTCCCTGATAATTTTATGACCTATAAACTCGACGGATTTGATAGTGATGAAACAGCTGCGCATATTAGATTGTTTTGGATAGATGCTTCAGATGCCTGGATTGATGATTTTCACTACCTTTCCGGTGGGAATCCACGGGTGCAAAGATATGCAATCGATTATTCGACATCTGACCAACAAAAGGCATTATCAGTACTTCGTCCGAAAGGAAAAAATTTAGAAGGATTATTCAAAGAACAGTTAATTACTGCCCATCGAAAATCAGGGCAAGATCTCAAAATATTCTGTTCAGGAATAATTGCCCTTCCACGGCCAATACCGATCAAACACCTCTCTCCAATATTAGGATTGAATGAATACCAGGTTCGCGATATTTGTGCTGATCTTGCTCCCGGGATAATTGTTGATAAGGATGTTATTAGATTTGCCGATGAGGATTTTGAGAGCTTTTTACGATCAGAAGCAGGCCAAGACATTAGGTTGATATATGGGCGGATTGCAGATCATTTCTCTAACCTTTACAGGGAAGATTCATATGCAGCTAGTCATATCGCGTCTTCCTTACTTGCTGCGAACCAAAGGCAGTCAATATTGGATCTGATTGACCAAGAACAAGAACCGACTGTTATAAGTGATCCAATTTTACGTCGTGAGGTTCAATCGCAACGTCTGAGAATTGCGATGAAAGTGTGTAGAGAAACAAATAATAATGCCGATGCGATTCTTACACTCCTCTATGGCGCGGAAGCGTTAAAAACTGATGCAGTTATCCAAAAAATGCTTATAGAAAATCCAGATCTTGCAGCAAACTTTGCAAGAGATAGATCAAGCCGGTTAATTCTAGGGAACGCAGATGAGTATGAAAATCACGGCCGACTTCTCTTCCAATTACTTGCACATGATGCAAGAAATAATGATGGAATATCTGTTCGTGAAGGACTTCGGCAATTACGAGCATGGATGCAGCGCAGATCAGATCATTATGATGAGCAAGAAAAAACATATCCAAATATTAACCCCCAAGGTTGGCCAATTGAATACCAAGATATTGCCGCTGAAATTGAAGCTGTGCTCCGTATCGAAGGCCCAAAACAAGCTATAAGACAATTGTTTAATTGGAGCCCAAGATCGATTGCTCTACGTGTGGCAATATCTCTGAGTTTTCAGTTAATAACATCTGGCGAAGCTGATTTGGTTGAGCGGTGCTTGAATGAAACGAATATTCACGCACCTTGGGACCTTTTCTTGCTCATTCCACTTGCATTATCAGGTAAGGATATTGATTTAGAACGAGTTAAAAATGACCTGGAAATATTCCTTTTTCGAGGATTAATTAAGGTTGATAAGCTAAAAAATACATGGGATGATGGCAATGTCACTGTTGATTACTTAGAACTAATTCTTACAGCTTGTGAAGTGTTTCTCGCACATGGTGGTGAAGGTTCAAAAATAATCCCAGTACTCGAAAAATTTAACGATAATGAACTGCGGAGACACGATCAACTCTTTACTTCTAGGGCGGCAATTATCGATCTTACTTTGCGAGCTTTTACAATACTAGAGCGTCTGAATAACCGAACACCGACCATCGCCACATATTTAATTGATCCTCAAGAACAACCTAATGTTCTGTCCCAAAAAGAAGTTATTCAAAAAAAGAAACCGAATATTGAAAACAAACAAAAACTAGAGAAATTTATTGGGCCGCAATTAGGCATTTACGATGTTCGAGCCCAGGCTATCATAGGAATAATCCCTTCTGAAGGTTTAGCTGTTGCTCTTAAGGAAGCAATTACCAAATTTCACCAGAGCGATTATCAATTTTCCAGAGATTTTCATGCTCTTCCAATGAAGTCCCGGATAGGGATATCAATTTCTCGACTTTTAGCATTACCAAAGGCAAATGGAGGTGAACTTCTAGAAAACATCCTCGCTTTGTTGGGCTCAAATCCTTCGTCATCTGGGAAGGAATTTATAAAGATATTTCAGAATCTCGCAGTAGACCGATCTCTTCATTCACGTCTCCTTACCGAGGTTGTATCCCAATATCAGAGAGTAAAAGACCAAAGAAGTTCTGCAGAAGATAAAATTGAGGCATTTTCGAATTTCGCTCGATTCCTTTTGCCCATCAGTCAAGATGATGCAGAGGTGATTTTTAAGGACGCCTTCCGGGTTGCCGGTGAAGTAAACATTGATGTTATTCATGAGATTTCTATTTTTAAACCGTTTAGTCATCGGGCTATCGATAAAATGGCAGCGGAAGGTAGACGCCATGTAGCAAAGGATTTTGCGGTAATTGTGTGTGATGCTGGTGTTCGATTGGATGGGTATGATCATTTTCCTTGGAAAGATGCTGCACAAGCCATTGCCACTCTCGATTTTCCATTTTCGTTAGCAATTACAGCAAGATGGGATGATGAAAATATCGCACACAAAGAATCATTACTTCCCGCCATTTTAGAAGCAGCACTTTCATTAAATACAGTCTCGCCTACTCAGGTTTCCTCCTTATCGCCTTTACTCGATGAAATTGATGAAGAATTAATTTGTCAAGTTATAGATAAGCAAGGTAATGGAAAGGATAAACAAAATAATAATGTCTTTACAGAAAATATTGCTAGGGATGAGTTATTGTGGTTTGGTAGAGGAACTCGATCTAAATTTGTAGATAAGTTAATTTCAGTACCGGAACAAGGTGGAAATAATTTTTGGAAAGCACAATTAATCAAAGCAACTGAGTTTCATCAAAAGGAGAAGCCAAAATTGCATGATTTAGATAATGGCCTCGAAAGTCTGGAGGGTAATGGAAAGAAAGATCCATTAGCAGATGTGGATTTTTCAGATCATCGATTCACTTCAGAAGAAGAGCTTAGTTACGTTATTGCTAAAATATACGAAGAAGCTCGAATTCAAGGAATATACGTCCCTACCAATAAAATTTTGGAGCGAATCCATACTGTGGTTCAATTGAAAGATCGAAAAGCATATCTTGATGTATTAAGCAAACTTGATTTTCGATATTTATCGGGATACGAATTGGGTCATGAGATTTCTAGATGCGTGGAAAACTGGTCAGGGTCTCCCGCTGTTTCTTCCTGGTGCAACAATCGTTTGCTTCAAATCGTGATCGAACGTCTTCCTTACTTCTGTAGCTGGCCTGATTACGACAAATCTTTCCTCTCAGAAATGCTTAGCAAAACCGACCTTCCAGACTCGCAAATTTGCACCGGATTACTTGATGCTTTAGAAAGACATGTTGATGTTCTTAAAGCTCCAACAATTTATGCACTTGTCGGAATTATCGGGCAGTATTGTTCACCACAAGAAGCCGCACAAGTCATCTCACGCTATGCCAGCAGACTAATTAAGCGAATACCTATGTCAGATCAGGAAAATTGGAATATCGGAGATATTCCAATTAATCATGCGAGTGCATTTGCTCGGTTTCTGTATGCGCTTTTAGGAGACTTTGATGCCAGAATCAGGTGGCGTGCGGCACATGCGATCCGCCGCATGGCTCAGTCTGGAAATCTCGAAATAATTGATGAACTTGTCCATCTATTTAACCGAACAGATGAAGCAAGTTTCCGAGACCCCAATGCTCCATTTTATTGGCTTGCAGCTCAGCTATGGCTCGTAATTACATTCGAGCGAATAGCCAGCGAAACGCCCTCGGCGATCTCAAAACATGGTTTGTGGTTATTGGAGATCGCCACGAATGATGATTTCCCCCATGTCCTCTTACGCTCATTCGCTAAATCTGCCGTTCTTAAATTAATCAAGAGTGGGTACATTGAAATAGATCTTTCTCAAAGGAATGCTCTAGATCGAGCAAATACCAGCCCAATTCCCAGAAGAAAAGGGCGAGATTCTTACAAAGTTGGGTTCGATAAATATTCGAGACAGGAAAAGAAAGACCGAAAATTCCGCTTTGATTCGATGGATACTCTTCCTTATTGGTATACATCGGCTATAAGGATATTTGCAAATGTGGATGGAGAAGAGTTTCTTGATATAGCAGAGTCGTGGATAGTCGATCACTGGAATGTAAAATCTAATCCTTGGCGTTGGGATGATGAACCTCGAAAACGTCATCGTGGTGACGAATCATCTTATTATATGACGCATGATCATGGATCTCGTCCTATTATAGAAAGGTACCATACTTACTTGGAATGGCATGCAATGTGGTGCGCAATTGGTGAGCTTATGAAGTTTAGAGCTCTTACAAAAGAAAGTAAAGATGATTCCTACTGTTATGAACTTTTGGTTAATGAAGAAGGTCTTGCTATGCCTGAGCTGTGGCTTGCTGATATACTAGCTCCAAAACCACTAGAAACCCAACTATGGAGGGAACCTCAGAAAAGTCTTGATAGATGGTTAGATGCAGTTGATGATAAAGAATTTCTTACTGAGTTAGGCTTGAACGATGATGTCGGTTTTATTGTAGTAAATGGTTATCACGAAACTAAATCATATAACTTTCAATCAACTGTACATGTAAATTCAGCCTTAGTTTCTCCTAAAACCGCCGCAGCGCTTGTTCGTTCTCTGCAGACGATAGAGAGCTCATGGGATTATAGGATTCCTCCGGCTGGAGACGAGCTTGAAATAAAAACGGATCCATATACATTAATTGGATGGCTTACTAGTCAAGAACAAGGACTTGGGATAGAGGAAACAGATCCCTTACGGTACGAAATTCGAAGAATTGAAAGTGAACCGTCAGAAAGAACGAGAAAAGAATTAAACATCTCGATGGTATATGATAAACAGGTAAACTGGGTTCAAAATGGAAATGGGAAAAGAATATTCATTTATGAACCCTGGGGAGACGACCTCAGTGGCGAACGAGCATATAGTCGAAGGTATGATCAAAACATTCGATCAAATGGTTGGCGCCTTTCGATCGATAGAGAGGCACTAAAGGCATTTCTTGCTAAATCAGGTTTTGATCTAATTATAGAAATAGAAATAACTCGGAGTAATAAAGGCGATGACTACTCAAGATATGACGAAGAAAAAACGAAAGAATCTCAATTCGATAGAGTCCTCCTCTTCCGAGCAGATGGAACAATCGAAGCCGCCGAAGGAAGTATTGGAACTTGGACGTTACCTGGTTCGTGAACTAGGTTTTGAGGATGGTGTTGATACCCTTGGCCGATGGATGTCCCACCATTTGGCTGAGCTTATCGATAAAGCAGAACATGGCAAAACAGAGGATGAGCGTAACCAAGGCCAGAAGGAAGCAACAGAAACAATTTTAAGAATATGGGAACACCGGGCATCATTACCTGGTAAAGCATACCCTCTTAAGTCTTATGAAAACATCCTGTTAGTTCTAGATCGATTACGACCTGACAATGACCCTTTTGCCTATTATCATGGGGATGAAAAGGATAGGCTTGCTTCTAATTTGTTTATCGATATGTCTCGCTTAATACCAATTTTATTGCTAATGAAAATCAGCCAAATTGATAAACCTATTCAAATAGATCCTGTTGCGCTCGATGCCTTAGATGAAACTGAGCAAAATATAATGATGACAATTTTAAAATGGATGGAATTGTTCGAGCCAACATCGGAAAGAACTAAAATAACCAAGAAAGGGAATGAAAAAGAAACAGGCAACGATAATTATAAATTTGATCGATTAGCTCTTAAAATAATTAATGACCTAAATATTACACTGGAAAAGTTGCGGAAAGAGCTAGGGGAAAAACGACAGGCAAATCATAAATCACAGGCTCAGGAATAACCCTGAGCCTGTGTTCTTAAATTCCCAATCCCATCTGACCCTCCGGCATCACCTCCTTTCTCCTCAATTTCCGAACAATCACCGTTTTCTGCGATACCCACTCGTCCCACGTCAACACCTTCGGGCCAGGCAGGATCGCCGCACTTGGCATAGTCAGGCTGCCCAGCGGGTTGTGACTCACCTGCAGGTCATCGGCGAACAAGGTTTGCAGGTCTGAGAGCTTTGCTCCATCCAGTACATCGCGCGCAAGCTGCGTCAAAAAGTCGCCCTCCTCTTCCGGTACGATAGCGCCGCCAACCTCATCTCCGTAGACGAGCTGCGCGGCTTTCATCTTTCTGCCCATCAGGGTCAGACCCTTTGCCTCCATCGCCGAGTTGTAGACTGTGAAGATCGCCTTGACCGGCTGAGTCTGGCCTAACCGCCATACTCTCCGAACGCTTTGCCATAAGGTGTAGAGACTCCATTCAATTTCAAAGAACACAACGGATGAGAATTGGATCAGGTCCAGCCCGGTGGCCACCAGTCGCGGATTACAGATCAGAACGTCGATCCCGTTCACACGCCTGGCGATCCAGTCTTCCCGCTTGCGCGGATCCACGTTACCGCCAAGGATCGAGACTCGCAACCCATTCGCCTGGAGCGGCAGTTGCACGCGGTCTTGTATGTCCCTGGTCCCAGTTTGACGGACGTACACCAGAACCTTGCGACCCTGCTGCTTCTCAGTCTTGCAGAAGTCGGCCAGCCAGTTTTCTTTTGGCAGCCACTTGTGGCCGTTCGGATTGATTGCCGGCAGCTCCATCAGCGGCACTTTGCGCACACTCTTGCCGTCCTCGTCCTCCACCTCATCCACCAGCACAACCTCATCCCGGAACGCGGAGTTCGGCCGCGCCAGGCTCCATTGCAACCAGGTGGACAGGTAGCGACTAGATTGCAGCGCTAACTGCTTGAGGCCACTGTCCATGTTGCGGTACTGCTGCCCTTGATCGTCCAACATATCCAGGGCCACCACCTCCTCCTTGTATACCGGCAGTGCCAGGTTCAGGTCTTTCAGGCTGAGAAAGATCGTCGTGTCTAGCAGCCGGCTAACGATGGCCGGACTCACACCTGGTTGTTCCTTCGCCTGGTTGCGATAACGCCGGTTTCCTGTGTAGACACCGTCTTCATCCGCGTCATCGTTGCGCCTGCGCCGGCGGGTGGATTCCAGCACTCCATACAACCGCGCCCACCGTTTTTCATCATGGAAGGCGAAGTCGCGCCGGACGCCACGGTTCAAGCGATGCAGTAACCAGAAAATACTGGTACTCTTACCGCCGAAGAACGTACCGGTGAGGGTGAGCGTTTGTTTGGCAGCGGTCACCAACTGGTGGAATGCTACTCCGCGATCACTTGACTTGGATTTGAATTCATGGCAGTTGTGGACTAGCACTCCGTTTGCGAAGTAGTTGTTATTCCCTTCAACCTCGAGATTGTAGACATAACCGTCTGGACACACTTGTTCAAATCCTGATCGATTTCCTCGTTCCAAAATCTCAACACAGTCCACCCTAATTGATTCAAGACCGCTGTTTTGCGCTGGTCGAGAAATTTCCACTTCTTCAGCTTGTGGGTTTTTCCATCCACCTCGATTGCCAACCTCACCTCTGGAATTGCCAGATCCACTTTGTATGAGGGCGGAAGTGATGGGAGCAAGCCTTGTGCTTTTTTGGTTGCGATGACATACTCCATCAGCGCTTCTGGCAACCCGAGCGCCTGGCGCAATCTCTCCTGCTGTTTGGTAACGGTTCCGTTTCCACCTCGTGCAAGAAAGGTCTTGCCAAGCAATTTCTCTCTCATTTTCTCCTTTATGCCCGGTAAATGCATGGGATTGTTCATCCTCATCCGTTCTGATATTTGTGGTTGCCTGGTTCCTTTCGTAGGATTCCCTTTCAGATGCATTTTCGCAACGATTGGTTCCCATACTTCTGGATCTTTGAAACGATAGACCGCGTTGCATTTTCTCGAACAGAACTTGCGGTTTGCAGAGGTGCGCCCGGTCGGTGGCACGAAGAATTCTTGTCCACATTGCAGGCATGTGCACTTCACCATAGGTTTGCGGTGAGCATCCGCCATTCGCTTTTTGACTTCCGGTGACCAGCTCAATGATCCGCAAGATTTGGAGCAGAAGCGTGCTGTGTTTTCTCCTCTGTTGTATGTCATGAATGTCTTTCCGCAGTACTCGCACTGTCTTTCCACTGACTTTTTGTGCTTCGACATAATTCTCCTCATCGGTGTAGATAGGATGATTCGCTGTGCAGACAATGCCAGCAAAGCTAATCAGCCTTTGTGGCGCAGGATTCTTCATTGTTCGGACAACCCTTTTGAATTCAATCTTTTCTGAAGTGTGGTTGAATGACAAAACGATGTCCCCCTCACAAATGTCCTGAATAGCCTTTGGCCCCATATTGGTTTCAACCATTGTGTCTTTCACAAGGCATTCATCGGCGACAAGAATTTTAAAAGTGCCCTTCTCGTGTTTCGCCACGTACTCAGCGATGCTGTAGCGGCGCGCGCCGTTGAAGGTAAAGAGTGGAGTATTGCAGGGGCGTAACCCCCACACCGTTTCACCGTTCGCGTCCAGCTTGCGCCGGCCGTCTGTATCCAGTTCCCAACCGGGGACGCGCTGGCGGCAGAACCGCCGTTTCTCAGCCAGGATACTGGCGTCCGTCACCGGAACTACCAGGCCGTCTTGACTGTCCATCACCACCTGCCCACAGACCGGGCAGGCACAGGCATCTACAAGTTTTCCGGTCAACGGGTCTCTGGTCTTCTTATAAATCACCGCCGGTCGCCACCCAGCACCGTACTTTGCCGAGGTATGCGCCACAACGGCCACCCACTTTGGTTTTGCTCCACCTGTTCTTTTGGCTGTCTCACAAGCCAGTTGATACTGGTACAGAAAATCGAGTACATCATTGGCATCTGCCATCTCGTCGCTGTTTCGCCCAATCCGGCGCAGCTCACGCGCATGCGCGCCAGGGATCACTTCCTCGATCTCGCGGATCCACTTGGGCACCAAGTGCGGCGGGCAAAGGATGAGTGCCGGATAGGCATCCAGCAGTTCGATGACTGCCGCGCCAACCGTCGATTTGCCAACGCCCATCTCCCCTTGCATGTTGCCAACCCCATGACGGTGGATCGAACGCGCCATTGCGGCAGCTGCGTGCCGTTGCGCCGGGAGAAGCCCGGCACGGTCCTGGCCTGGCAGCCGCTTGCGCTGTGTGCCAAGGGAATCTAGCACAGCGATTTCCTTCTCCGTTGGGTTCAGGTTATAAAGCGGGCGGTAGGTCTCCAGCACGTGCGCGGCGATCTGCTCGCCGTACGCCTTCATGAAGTTCGACAACCCGCCCACGTCCTTGATCACCTCGATACCATCTTGCCGCAGGACCGCCACCGTCGTGACGAAGCGATCTTTGTAGGTCTCCACGACTGTATCCGCTTCTTTGGCGTCGGGTTGCTCGGTCTTCTCCACAACCTTCACCACGCGCCCTTTGATCAGCATCGGCTTGCCGGCGTCATCGGTCAGCCGCACCGTGCCCATCATGCCGGAAGCCATCAGCATGGCGATATGCCCTTTCTTCAATGGCATTACCGGCTGCGACAACTGCACGGCGCTGCGATTCGGATGGATCAGATCCAGCCATTCGCTCGTTTGTTGAACGCCGGCCGCGACGGTTGCTTCCACCACCTCTTCCGGCTCCCAATCGGTGCGCTTGAAAACCACCGGCTTTCCATTCGCGCCGCGCACCGGCGCAGGCAGCAGCCGGTAGACCGCCTCATCAGCGGCTCGGATTGGTTCCAGGTCCATTGTTGCATGTGCTTGCAGAGCATGGACAGCATCCTCATCTGGCGCCCGGAAGACCTTGCGCTTGTACGCCAGCACCACCACCTGCTTGAACTTTTCGTACAGCCCATCTGGGAAACGCACAATGGTGATCGCCTCGTACTGGCTAGCCAGCAGCCGCGCCACTTCCACCATACCGAGGATCTTCTGCGGGATGATGTAGGTGAGCAGACCGCCGCGCATCAACTTTGCCGAGGTGGTTTTGAGGAAGTCCCACTCCAGGCGCTTCTGGTTTTCAAAACGATCAAATTCGTAAGGCGGGTTCAGATACAGCCACGAAACGCTTTCGTCGCTGAGCACGCAGGCCTGCCAGGGCGCCTGATAGACCTTGTCCAGCACGCGCTGCGCTTTTTCCGCCCGATCCGGAGAGAGTTCTACTCCCCAAGTCTCGCAGTTGAGCGCCGTTCCCAAAGCAGCCGCGGCTCTTCCTTCTCCCGCGCAGGGATCAAATAACCGCCCTTTTTCCGTGGGCGGCTCGACAAAAGTGCGGATGATCTCGACAACCGGCTCATCCGTGGGGTAATACCCCATCCGTTCAATTGCTGGTGGACGCATTTGGATCTCCTTCCGAGAAAACAAAATCCCCGAAAGGAGATACGCCTCACCCCACGAGGGGTTGATTTGCATCCCCCTCCGGGGTGAAAGATCGATGATTTTCCAGTTTAGGTCAGGCGGTCAGCGCAATGGCCTTCTCAGCCAGCAGGTTCGATAACAGTTCCTGCCAATCTGCCTGGAGATCGATCTTCGCGCCGAGGATACAGTCCCCGCCGACATTCATCTTTTGGATATATTTGCGATTGCTGGCTTGCTTCCACAGCACAGCCGACCACGAATCGAGTATCGGTATCTCCAACGCTTCCTTGAGACGCTCGATGAACAGGCGGATCAAATCCGCGTTTGGGTCCAATGCGTCACGAAAAACGAGAAGATACGCAATCAGATCCTCTGGCTCCCACTTGCCCGGTGTCGCCAGGCGTGATAAAAAAGCGGCGTGGTGGCTGGTGTATTCCGGCATTGCCTGCCAGGCCTGTTCATACTTTTCATTCGGGATCAGGGTGTGATCGCCAACACCATCCTGGACCATTTGCAACGGTTTGCCGGTCATCAGGGTGATCCGCAGCGACTCCAGGCTGGTTTTATAACTCACTAGCCCGATGTACGCGAGCGCGTGATCGTCGTCAAAGGCATAGCCGGTGACGTGGCCCAATGCCTGCCCATTGCGCAGACGAGGCACCGCGCCCGAAAACAACCGGTCCGCCGGCTCCGTGTAGTTTCCTTCCTTTGGGATGATTTTCCAGACCACAATCCCCGCATTCACTCGCGCCAGTTCCTCGTTGATCTCGCGCAGGATTTCATACATTCCTTTCCAGGTTTGCACGCCTGAAAATGTGACAGCTGTATCGCCTGCGCGGATGCAGACCTGGCGTTCTTGGACGATCAGTTCTGCTTCGGCCAGCGACAAGGGCTGGTAGCGTGTGATCACCTCCGGTTGTTTGACGCCTGGTTTTGCAGTGTAGAGATAGGCTCCAAGCTCCGAGTCAAAATTCAAGAAACCGGCGCTGCCAACGGCATAATCGTGTGGATACGCCGCGCGTGCCAGCGCCTGCCCAAGATCCTCTCGCGCCGGAAGTCCGCTGCCATCTTTGTAGGCAGCAATGACAACCTTGCCCTCCTTCTGCCGGGCGATGATCCGGCTGATCTTATCGCGCAAATACTTATCCTCGTAAACGTTCATCTGCTCCTCCTGAAGTTGAAATGGCTCACGTTGACGAACTCCTGAAAACACAGCTCACGTTCTCGCAGTTCCGCTCACTGTCGTGATTAGAACAGCAAATAAAGGCTGGTCAATCATGATTGATTAGCTTCTATCTGCCGCTCTCAATGATGTTACGAATTTGTAGACTTTCCAGGAAAACAGAAGTGAAATTATCGTAAATGCCGCACAAAAATCTACCGGCGATATAATTTACTTAATATGAATAGGAGAAAACCTATGAACTGGGACTTCTTGACTGCAATACTACAAACGATTCAAACCCTAGCCGTCCTCATTGCACTATTCTATGCGTGGAGGCAAATACAAGAAGCAAGGCGGGAAACACATTTAGGTGCTATGTGGGAGATTTATAGAGAAATTTCATCTGATGAGTTGAATGGTGCAAGAAAGGTAATAATCAAGAATCGAGAGAAATTATTATCACTGTGTAATCCCGGAGATATAAAAAAGTTACCAGAAGATGTCAGATATGCCGCCTCCAAAACTGGTAATCATATGAATCGTATAGGATACGTTGTCAGAAAGGGTTTAATTCCCGAAGATTTATTATTAGACGGTTACAAATATGTCATTGGAAGAAGCTGGATAATATTAGAACCATATATTTCTTGTATTAGAGAGGTAAGGGGAGAAGAAAGCTTTATGGGTGATTTTGAATATATCGCTAAAAAAGTATTCCAAAAATACTTAAGTAGAGACGAAATCAAAACTGCGGATTATTAAAGTTTTTTGTGATCCAAAACTATTATTACATAATTGGGGGAGATTTCATTCTCCCCCAATTTTTTACTTCCCATCAATATGCATTGGCTGGGCTTCCCCCGAAAAAGTGGACACGGAAAAAGGGAGAATCCGGTAAACTAAACGGGAAGGAAGCGAGGAAATGAGAGACAAACGATATCGGACATACACGCCGGAGTTCAAACGAGAAGCGCTGGAACTACTGAAGAACAGCGGAAAAAGTGCGGGGCAGCTGGAACGGGAACTGGGGATCACGCCGGGAATGCTGTTGAAGTGGCGGGCCAAATACCAGATGGTGACGAGCGAGAAAGAACCGCCACGGCTAGAGCCAAGTGACTTGGAAGCGGCGAAACGGGAAATCCAACGCTTGCAGCGCGAGCTAAAGGAGATGGCCGAAGAGCGCGAGATCCTAAAAAAAGTGGTGAGTATTTTCTCAAAGAAAGACGCATGAAGTACATGTTCATGGCAGCGCACGAGGGAGAATACGCGGTGAAGCGGATGTGCAAGGTGCTGAGGGTGCAGCGGAGCGGGTACTATGCCTGGCGGAAGCGCAAGCCGAGTACGCGAGAGCAGGCCAACCAGGTGCTGCTGGGGCTGATCGCGGCGGAGCATGCCAAGAGCCGCAAGACCTACGGCAGTCCGCGACTGCACGCGGTGTTGAAAAGGCAAGGGATACGCTGCGGGCATAACCGGGTGGCGCGGCTGATGCGTTTGCACGGGATTGTGGCACGCAGGAAGCGGCGAAACGGGAAATCCAACGCTTGCAGCGCGAGCTAAAGGAGATGGCCGAAGAGCGCGAGATCCTAAAAAAAGTGGTGAGTATTTTCTCAAAGAAAGACGCATGAAGTACATGTTCATGGCAGCGCACGAGGGAGAATACGCGGTGAAGCGGATGTGCAAGGTGCTGAGGGTGCAGCGGAGCGGGTACTATGCCTGGCGGAAGCGCAAGAGCGTGCTGACGGCGATTGCTGCCAGAGCGGAGACTGTCACCACAGCACCCACGCCAACTGAGCCGACCCCTGACCAGACCCTCACCCCTAGCCTCTCTCCTGGGCTTCCCCCGAAAAAGTGGACACGGAAAAAGGGAGAATCCGGTAAACTAAACGGGAAGGAAGCGAGGAAATGAGAGACAAACGATATCGGACATACACGCCGGAGTTCAAACGAGAAGCGCTGGAACTACTGAAGAACAGCGGAAAAAGTGCGGGGCAGCTGGAACGGGAACTGGGGATCACGCCGGGAATGCTGTTGAAGTGGCGGGCCAAATACCAGATGGTGACGAGCGAGAAAGAACCGCCACGGCTAGAGCCAAGTGACTTGGAAGCGGCGAAACGGGAAATCCAACGCTTGCAGCGCGAGCTAAAGGAGATGGCCGAAGAGCGCGAGATCCTAAAAAAAGTGGTGAGTATTTTCTCAAAGAAAGACGCATGAAGTACATGTTCATGGCAGCGCACGAGGGAGAATACGCGGTGAAGCGGATGTGCAAGGTGCTGAGGGTGCAGCGGAGCGGGTACTATGCCTGGCGGAAGCGCAAGCCGAGTACGCGAGAGCAGGCCAACCAGGTGCTGCTGGGGCTGATCGCGGCGGAGCATGCCAAGAGCCGCAAGACCTACGGCAGTCCGCGACTGCACGCGGTGTTGAAAAGGCAAGGGATACGCTGCGGGCATAACCGGGTGGCGCGGCTGATGCGTTTGCACGGGATTGTGGCACGCAGGAAGCGGCGCTATTACCCGCGCACCACTCAACGCCAGGCCGGAGTGATCCCTGCGCCGAACCGGCTCAACCAGAATTTCTCTGCCTCCGCGCCCAACCGGAAATGGGTTAGTGATTTCACCTACATCGAAACCGCCGAGGGATGGTTGTATCTGGCAGTGGTACTGGATCTGTTTTCGCGCCGAGTGATTGGCTGGGCAATGAGCGCCAAGATGGATACGCAATTGGTGGTGTCTGCCTTGGAGATGGCGTTGCTGGGCCGCCGTCCACCGGCTGGCCTGCTGCATCATTCCGACCAGGGTAGCCAGTACACCAGCGCCGCTTACCTCAATTGCCTCAACACCGCCCTGGCGGAACTCAGCATGAGCGGGGCAGGCAACTGCTACGACAACGCCGTGATGGAGAGCTTCTTCAGCACCCTCAAAACCGAATGCGTCACCGGCGTTTTCTTGACCCATGCCCAGGCTCGCACAATCATCTTTGAATACATGGAGGTTTGGTACAATCGCCAACGACTACACTCGACTTTGGGCTATCGCAGCCCGGTTGATTTCGAACTAGGTCTCACCCTTTAATTGTGTCCATTAAATCGGGGTAAGCCCACCTCTTTTTCAATTGATAGAGGTGTGGTTGTACCCATTGACGTATTAATTGCTAATGTTGCTGCCACCTCATCAATGCTAGATCCTTCACAGGGCGTGATGCAATAATGCACAATTACATGCTTTTCATCATCGATCGCGTCAGCAGTTGAAAAAACCTGGTTTACTTGATGTTCTGTTATTCTAGGCATTTGTCATCCTTATAGCACTATGGTTCATTGTCAGAAGAATTATAAGTACGATAAGAACAACTCCCAATAGATTAATTGTTAAAGGAGCCTTAAAACCCCAAATTTGATAAAGGGCTCCTCCTATCAGTGGAGCAGGAAAGCCACATAGATCTCGAAAAGCGCTAAGTTTTCCGAATGTTTCAGCTCTTTCTTCTGCTGAAACATGGTTTGAAACATAAGTATCAATAGCAGGCTGCCAAGCAGCACCTGTAAAAGCCGTAAAAATCATAGAGAGGACAAATGCATAAATTGAGCTCTGTGTCATCCATATAATTATTAAGGGTATTCCCACTAATTGAGCAAACAACATAACCAATTGGGGTCCAAACAAATCAATAAGTCTACCTAAAGGAACTTGAATTATTACCCAACTTAGAGACATAACACTTGCCATAATACCAATTTGAGTGGGTTGAAAGCCAAATTCTTTGGAAATGAAGCCATATAATAATCCCCAACCAACACCCCATGAAAAAGCATCAAGACCAGTCATTATCAGCAGCAATCTTTTATTATTGAAATCGACGAACAGGTTATTAATGAAATGTTTTATTCCCTGCCATTCTATCTTAGAAGCCTTTGAAGGATGCTCCTCCTTATATCTTATAATTATCAAGATAGAAACACCTTCAATGATTGATAACAACAAAAACAGAAATGCATAACCATAATGATCAATTAGCCATCCGCCAGCAGTAGGTGCCACAGACCCTGATAACATAGTTGAAACCATAATGATACTAAAGGCTGACCCTAATTTAGTTGATGGAACAGAATCCGCAGTGGCCGAACGTCTGGCTGGACGTGATAAAGATGTTATGCCTAAAATTACCGAGGAAATTATGAGAAAAATTAACGAATATAAAACACTAGCAAAAATGAGGCTTACAAAAGCTAGAATAGTAATAATGCTCCCCAAAATAATAACAAACCGTCTTCCTCTCCTATCCGATAGCCATCCACCTTGGGCTTCCCCCGAAAAAGTGGACACGGAAAAAGGGAGAATCCGGTAAACTAAACGGGAAGGAAGCGAGGAAATGAGAGACAAACGATATCGGACATACACGCCGGAGTTCAAACGAGAAGCGCTGGAACTACTGAAGAACAGCGGAAAAAGTGCGGGGCAGCTGGAACGGGAACTGGGGATCACGCCGGGAATGCTGTTGAAGTGGCGGGCCAAATACCAGATGGTGACGAGCGAGAAAGAACCGCCACGGCTAGAGCCAAGTGACTTGGAAGCGGCGCTATTACCCGCGCACCACTCAACGCCAGGCCGGAGTGATCCCTGCGCCGAACCGGCTCAACCAGAATTTCTCTGCCTCCGCGCCCAACCGGAAATGGGTTAGTGATTTCACCTACATCGAAACCGCCGAGGGATGGTTGTATCTGGCAGTGGTACTGGATCTGTTTTCGCGCCGAGTGATTGGCTGGGCAATGAGCGCCAAGATGGATACGCAATTGGTGGTGTCTGCCTTGGAGATGGCGTTGCTGGGCCGCCGTCCACCGGCTGGCCTGCTGCATCATTCCGACCAGGGTAGCCAGTACACCAGCGCCGCTTACCTCAATTGCCTCAACACCGCCCTGGCGGAAGCGCAAGCCGAGTACGCGAGAGCAGGCCAACCAGGTGCTGCTGGGGCTGATCGCGGCGGAGCATGCCAAGAGCCGCAAGACCTACGGCAGTCCGCGACTGCACGCGGTGTTGAAAAGGCAAGGGATACGCTGCGGGCATAACCGGGTGGCGCGGCTGATGCGTTTGCACGGGATTGTGGCACGCAGGAAGCGGCGCTATTACCCGCGCACCACTCAACGCCAGGCCGGAGTGATCCCTGCGCCGAACCGGCTCAACCAGAATTTCTCTGCCTCCGCGCCCAACCGGAAATGGGTTAGTGATTTCACCTACATCGAAACCGCCGAGGGATGGTTGTATCTGGCAGTGGTACTGGATCTGTTTTCGCGCCGAGTGATTGGCTGGGCAATGAGCGCCAAGATGGATACGCAATTGGTGGTGTCTGCCTTGGAGATGGCGTTGCTGGGCCGCCGTCCACCGGCTGGCCTGCTGCATCATTCCGACCAGGGTAGCCAGTACACCAGCGCCGCTTACCTCAATTGCCTCAACACCGCCCTGGCGGAACTCAGCATGAGCGGGGCAGGCAACTGCTACGACAACGCCGTGATGGAGAGCTTCTTCAGCACCCTCAAAACCGAATGCGTCACCGGCGTTTTCTTGACCCATGCCCAGGCTCGCACAATCATCTTTGAATACATGGAGGTTTGGTACAATCGCCAACGACTACACTCGACTTTGGGCTATCGCAGCCCGGTTGATTTCGAACTAGGTCTCACCCTTTAATTGTGTCCATTAAATCGGGGTAAGCCCACCTATTGGTTGAAAGATTGTAGTTATTAAACCGCTGTTGCCTCCTATTCCACCTAATCCACTTAATGCAATTAGAAATCCAATAAAGGGTAAACTTGCGCCAATTGAAAGAGAAAATGGTTGCCAGATGGCTGCCAAAATACTAGTGCTAAATCCGCGAAGAAAAGAAGAGGCTGTGAGCACTTTAAAATTAGAGGCTCTAATCCATCCCTTATCTATAGTCATAGAAGTTATGGGATCAGCCAGTTGGTAATTTCAGTGAATCTTAGGTAGAAACCAAATGGGTCAGTCATTCTAAAATCCATTTTGCCCCAAGGTTTTAAAGCCAGCTCCTCCACGATTTCTCCGTTCAATTTTTTTTCATCGATTAATGAACAAACCGTCTTGTAGAATTTATCAATATGACGGATAGGAAGAACAATTTCAACTCCGTAACCTCTAACCGTTGCTTTGGGAAAACGTTTAAAGAAGGAATGCTCATATACCTTCTCGCTACCACAATAAAAGTTCAAAATGCTTTTGTCCCTTTTCATGACCAGATATCCTTCCTTGTCATTGTTTATCCAAACTTTTTTAAATCCAAGTAATGAGTAAAATTGGATAACTGGCCTAAAATCGGGCACATGCAACTCAAGAACGATATCTGAAGTGATGACCTTTGTCATATATCCTCCATTTCTCTCATTGATATCTATGAACCAAAGTCTTGAACCGCAAGAGGCCTTCTCGAAAGATATCGTGAGGGTGACTTAAAGTTATCCTTATCCACATCCCTAAACTCTCCTGCCAGTCACAAGGCAACAGACCAAAAATAGGTCCTGGTAAAACCTCAATACCTAGAGTTCTAAATGCAGTTAAAGCAAAGTCTTGCTGGTTAATTCCGTGGGGAAGCTTTAATTTGATAAAAATATTATAACCAGCATCCATTTTTGAATGTTCCTCGATCTCTGAGTCAAGAATCAATTTAAGGATCGAGAAATTTTCGGTTACATGTTCGATGAATTTAGATTGCCAGTTTTGGAATTCATTAAATTCAGATTGGAGAATATCAAAATTTTTAAAAGGCTCCAGAAATTCCTCAACCCCTCTTATTAAATATTCATGAAATTCTTTTTCTATAATCGATCCTGAAGGCCAGCTAGGACCTAGTTGGCCAAGCATTATCGAAACAAATTTATTATAAATATCACATTGATTTGACTTATTATCATCAAATAATCTAAACAGAAGATCTTTAATAATCAATCCTGAAAATAAAGACGCAGGAACCGCATAAGTTTCCAAATTCATTTTTACCACTTCGTCAACTTTATCTTTACCAGAGATAATCCATCCAATTCTATGTCCGGGATTGCTTCGATCCTTAGAAAGTCCTGAGATTGCAATAATATTTTCTGTTGCATTAAGCTCATATGCAATTTTCCAGATGCAAGGAATAACTGTATGATTATTGTGTAGTGAACTTGCTGTTTCATCAATAACCAGGTAAATTTCATGTTTTTTCGCAAGCAAAATATATTCCTTCAAATCATCATAGGTTATAAGGACGCCTGTTGGGTTATTGATCAAGCACAGATAAATTAATTTAGTATTTTTGTCTACAGCTTTCTCCACTTCTGATATAGATGGAGGCTCTTTTGGGCCTTTTGACGAACCAACATCAATTACCTTTATTCCAAATCTCAACATAGAAAGGCCAAAACCCGAGTAGTTCGGCACAGGAATAATCGCACAAGAATCTGGGTATTTGATTGAGATAAGTTGTGCAATACAATCAAAAGCCCAAGTGGTTCCCGCTGTAAGTACAACATTTTCGGGCTTTATTGATATATTATCTGCCCGTAAACATTCGTATGCTGATATTGCTCTTACCACAAATGGTTGTCCACCAGGTGACTCATATGGGAAGTAAAATAATGGGTTAATGGCGTCTCGCTGCAATTGTTTTAGTAGCATAGAGGGCGGATGATAAAGGTTAAAGCCCGAAGATAAATCAATTATATGTCTTCCTTTCAAGCGCTCTAAAATTTCCGATCTGATTTTGAGATCCCAAAAATCTCTACATAGAGTTTGATATTCTTCCCAAGGTGGATATGATCCCTTGGCATTAGAAACTCTAATTATTGTCATTTGTTCCCTTGCCTTTATTCCTGATAATATCGTTGACAAGACTATTATTAACAGTGATCTCTTTAGAAGGATACGTGAAAAAATTCCCAGAAATTTGCATTGTCGGTTTAAATACGCCAACCTGGAGAATCAAATTATCATCAAAAGCTTTTTCATCATAACTTGCAGCAACAATTAGCCCATGTATTACTTTATGATCTCCCGAGGATTTTATCCAGTCAATCTTACATTCCAAATGAGCATAACACTCGGCAATACCAGGAACAGCTACCACCTGAGAAGGTATTACTGATAAACCGGAAAACTCTACCTTATTAAATTCTCGCGGAATTTTTATACCAGCATATTTATCGCCACAAATCCAAATTTTTTCTAGAAGTTCAACGCTAGGTAAATTGATAACAAACTGCTTGTTTATTTTAATATTCTTGTAAGTGGTCCATTCAGGCGCAATTGCCATGATTACTGATTCTGGTTCTGTTGAAGCCGATGTTAAATTAGTGATAGGTGCTGCATTCACTTCCCCCTTATTATTAAGTGTGGATATGAGATATGCAATTCTTGGAGCCAATAACCTGTGACTTTTTTTCAAATCAGCTTCTTTTTTCATTTATACACTCCTGGATCGGTGGTACAGGTGGCGAACATATTTCGTAGTTTTTTAATTAAATCATCAGATAAAGAAAAAGGCGTTCCCTCTGCGTTATCGTAAATTCCATTGACCTTCCCACCATGATCGAAATAGTGTTTCCACGAATCATATAAATCTGACCATCCATAATTAACAAGATAATAGAGTAGAGAACCTTTACTTAGAAATGAAAGTTTTGTAGCACAGTTCGCCCTCTCAATTAATTCTTTTTTTGAATTGCTTTCAATAATGACCAGAGATGAAATATCCCCAGAACAGTAATTAGAAGAATATGGCCTCCAAATTGATTGAGGCGGAATTCTCCATCCCAAGGCCCTCGCGACATAGTTGGTCAAGAGGATATGTTCTGCTTGCCCAATATAACCTGTAGATCCATAAGTATTTATTGCAATCACATCAAGTAGATTGTCAATTAAAATTCTTGGGCTTATGGATTCATAAAATTTCTCAACATCAATACTTGTTTTATCAGGACGGTAAATGTGGTAGATTGATGAACATGAACTACACTTTCCTTTGACAATTAAAGGGTTATTCGATTCAATAAATAAACCTACTCTCCTATTACATTTTTGACAGAGATACCAAATTGGAAATATATTACTATTATTAGAAGATTTTGTTTTAATGTATATATTTCGCTCTGTATAAAATTTAATCCCTTCATTTGCCAGTTCATTAATTTTCGGTAGTAATTCGATACATAGTTCGAACGCTTCCCTCATAACCCTATGCAATTTATGGCCAGGTATAAAAAGCGTAGGCAATCCCCAGTAATTATTTACTATTTTACTAAGGAAAATTGCGTTAAATTCAGCTAATGTCGCAGCACAATCGTAAGCTTGCCAAATAACCTCCTCAACATCCTGTAAATGCTGCTGTAAAGTCCCAAATCGGTTTTCATTTATATTATGTTTTCTCAAAAACTGAAGCTCTTGATGAAGCAATATCCTCAAGTGTTGAAGCCACTTTTTTATCAGATCCTTATCAGGTTTACTTATCATCCATATCGGTTTGTCGTAATCAATTTTATTTACTACTCCTGAAAGTATATAAGATCCGCCTTCCATGTTAGGTGTAGGGTAGTGACTGACTCTAAAGCGTGAATCTTCAGCAACATCATAATCTACAATAATATATATTTGGGCTGGTTTAGAGCCATTAATTCCTGAAAGTTTCTCTGCAACAGAAGCGTTAAAGATAAATTGGGTAACAATTCCCCATGAGGAAAACAGGTTAGGCTGGTGTGAAAATCTAAGTATAGGGGTATCTTCATTCAAATTTTGAATATTTTCCAATACACTTTCAGTAAGAGTTCCCGCTTTCGTATGGAATTCTAATGCTGTATCTTTTAAATATTGAGGAGATATATAACATTTGCCAAAATTATTCTTTTCAATTGAATACTTTGAGATAGCGCTTGCCAGTTCATGAGAGGTTCTATATATTATTCCATCGAGAGTTGTTGCAATTTCTGATGGAATAGGTTTATTATCATAAGCCGCTTCAACAATTTGTCTACAATCCATTTATGCCCCCTAAATACTCAAAGATTGTTCCTTAATCCTTATAGCGTCTGGAACAAATTTAAAATATGTAAATAATCGGAGTAACTTTTTTCATATAATTGAAAGTTCAAATAATTTGGAATAGTTTTTAATGCTCTCTCTAAAACAAGATTTTCTAATTGTCGAAAATTAAACTTACCCACAGAAATAGCTGCAAGAAGAGCGCCTCCATAAGCACCTATTGAGTCAGGAAGATACAATTGTTCAAAGCCTGTAATATCGGAGACAATTTGTCTCCATGTTTTACTTCTAGCTCCACCACCTGCTGCAAATAAACGATTTAACTCCACATTTGACTTATCTATATATACATCTTGAATATTTTTTTTCACACAGAATCCAAATGCTTCGAGTACCGCCAAATACAACTCCCCAATTAAGCTACTTTGGGTTAACCCGAAGAAACATGCATGAGGAGTCTTTGCTAAAATAATATCTTTCTGCTTTATTGGGATATCATAAAAAAATTTTATTGAAGATGGTTTTGGTATGGAATTAGTTAATTCATCAAGATATGCCAAATCGACAGGGATATTATTTACTAGTTTCCCTGTAAGTAATCTTGCTACCCACTCTAACTGCTTCCCGGATTTTGAGAGGGAAAGTAACCAATCGGTTCCCTCATCACCATCTTTGTAGGACTCACTCGTAAAAATAAAATCCACATCATGAGTTAATGCAAGTAGAATTCCCACACTACCATACAACAACATGCGATCTCCGATTTTGTTAGCACCAGAACCTAGGATCGAAGTGAAAGAATCCCCAGTACTAACAGTTAAAGGAATCCCCGATTTTAATCCTAGTATATTTGCAGGCTCTTCGTTTAAGTAACCGGCAATTTTTGATGGGGCAAATACTTTTGGCATTATATTTATAGGAATATCATAATTGGATAGAATTGATTTATCCCACTCAAAATTCTCTTCATCAAAACCAGTGCCATAGGAAAAAGCAGTATGTCCATCGAGGCAATAAGTGCTTGTCAGCTTATAAATAATATAGTTATGTGTTGAAAAGAACATCCGCGTTTTTGACCAAATGTCTGGCAATTGATTTTTTAACCATAATATTCGTGGAATTAATTCATAACCATATAAGTTTTCACCTAACTGTTTCTTTAAATCCTTTACTATAGCTACGGATCTTTCATCATCATATAAAATTGCATTATACAAAGGATTCCCCTGACTGTCAGTCGGGCAAAAAGAAGGCCAAACACCACTAACTGATATTGCTTCTACGCTGGGTTTAGCGCTTCCAAGTCTTGCTAACAAACCTCGAGTAATTTGTATAAATTCTTCCCACCACATCTTCTCTGGATCATGCTCGTGCCAACCAGGTTTAGGGAATATACCTGAATGGTTAATGTTGTTTTCTGAAACAACGTTTCCACTTTGATCGATTATTGTACCTTTTGAAGTTGTTGTTCCAATGTCTACCGAGAGGAAATACGACTGGTGAGCCATTTTCACTCCGTAAAAACATCTCAAAAATTACTAGTCGAGTTCAATTTCCGCTATTTCTAATAGCGAATTTATTGTAAGATCGGCAGGCAAAATGTTATCTTGTATGGGGAATTGTTCCATTTCTGTAGACTGAAGATGAATTGTAAATAATCCAGCTCTTTTTGCACCGACTAAATCAGAAAAAAGATCATCGCTTACCATAATTGCTTCATGAGGTTGACATTTTGAATCAGTTAAAACTCTTTGATAACTTTCGAGAGAAGGTTTTCCAACAATTTTTGCTTCCACCCCAGTGCAATACTCTAGACCCTTTACCCAAAAGCCAATATCAATCATCGATCGTTCTCCGTCCATCCAGTATCTATTCTTTTGCATTGCAATAAAGAGAGAACCTTTCGATATGGCTTCAAACGCTCTTTCCAGTTTTGATCGAGAATAGGATGCGAAAAAATCGCCAACTACAACCACTTCCGGATCTTCTTCAACTAAAGGGATGTTATAAAATTCGTCAACACCTTCCCCATTCATCAACAAGAGCGTTTTTGGGCAACCTATCTGTCTTATATAATCTGCCGTAAGGGATGATGCAGTATAAATTTCATTGATGTTTATATGTAAGCCCTGGCTATTTAGTTCTTCTATCCTAGATGCCCGGCTACTAATTGCATCGTTTGTTAAAAATTTTACAATAATATTTTTAGATAAAAGAACTTCTAAAATCTCTAACGCTTCCGGTACCACTTGCCCAGAAGAACAAATGACCCCATCTACATCCATAATAATCATTCTTATTTGGCTTGCACTCATCAGCCCACACCCCCATAGTAAAGTGACCTCCCACTTTACTTCATTGCATAATAAAAAACTTGTGATTTTCGCTAGCTGTAAATAATTATACATCTAAGGATTTGGATTTTAAGGAAAATATACCCTGCAGATTTAACTACCTGATGCATAATCACAAATCCTTCAGGCAAGATTTAACTTTGTGCTTGTCCCTAATGCGATAAAACCTTTAATTTTGCAATTCCAGTTTCAGTGACAACCACTCTTGGCACTACCGATGGGAACATAATCGACAAATCCGCAGATACCCTCACCCGGACCATATTCTCTCCGCCGGTCACTTCAATCCCGGCCACATATGCTTGCACGCCTTTCGCCGATAAGCCTGCCGTGTTTTGCGAGATATAATTCTGCGCATTTGCCCAGGTTTTATCATTCGGTACCAGCGCTCCGCTATCCCGAAATGTTCGTTGGTTGATCTCCGCAGCGGCTGCAACTGCCGCCGCATCGGCTGCCTTTGCCACCTCGGAAATCGCATAGAAGTACCTCCCAAGTTCGATGGCCATGGCCAGCGCAGGCATCATCACAAAACCGATAAAGACCGCCCAGAACGTCATCGTATACGCCCGATGATCTCGTCTCATCACTACCACCCCTCCTGGCGGAACGTCGAATCTGCCTGCACCTTGAACGTATCCCCCGGCAAACCGGGGAACAGCCCGGTCAACGGCGCGAGGAAATTGGGCACGGTGCCGCTCACCTGGATTTTGAGGATACTCCCCGCCGATCCACCTGGAGCGAGCACACTCACCGAAGCGTTCTGCACAATACCGGCGTCTGAAATTGCCGACTGCGCCGCGCTGGAGGCGTAGCAGGCCGGGCATTGCTGCGCGACGCTGCCCATGCGCGCGCCATGTCTGGCAGCGGCCTGAACAGCCTGCTGCGCGTACACCACCATTCCCAAATTGACGATTGCCAGCATTACCAGGATCGCGATTGGCGTGGTGATCGCCGCCTCCAACATTTCCATGCCCGATTGATCTTTCCAAAACCGCATATTCATCTCCATTCAAGAATAGGCGATCTGCCGGCAACTCATCGATACCGGCAGACCATTTGAGAAACTAGATACGGCCAGCGATGTCTTGCACTACAGCCGCGATATTGTTGCCCAGCAGGCGGTAAGCGCCGTAGCTGACCAGCACGACGACGGCAATGATCAACGCAACTTCAGTTGACTCGATGCCTTTGTTGTCTTTCACAAAACGCATAGCAGTTTTCCTCCTTTCTACAGAATTTTCAACACCAGCTGGTCCAGCGCAAATATTGCTACGCCTACGAAGATAGCGACGACAAACGGAATTTCCTTTCGATGCAGCAACAGCGCTACCAGCCCTTGTATGCCGCCGGCAAGTGCGATCAAGACAAATACTACCGGCTGTTGGACCGTCAGGCCGATCACGAAAAGCAGCTTTGCGTCGGCTCCGCCCATCGCGCCGAAATCCCATAACAGCCAGATCGTAAGCAGGATGATGATCTGGGCGAAAGCCGCTGGTTCGAAAATTACCACAAAGGCAGCAATCACCCCCGCAAAGAGCAGCCGCCGCTGGCGGGGTTCCAGGTCCGAAATCAGAATAAGAGCTGCTGCAAATCCTACAGAAATCCATGCCCCATGCATTAGCAGCGCGTAGATTCCTGCCAGGGCTAGTGGGATCATCGTAAGGTTCGCCGGCAGTTCCCGGTAACGCAAATCGTAGACCATCGAGACCAGCAGCCAGATTAATAATGGAAGAAGAAGCGGGAGCTCCAGCATTTCCTACCCTAACGAAACCAGTCGTAAAACAGCAGACAGCAAGAGCAGCGGCAGCCCAGGAAATTGATGAACGCGCAGCTTTCGCTCCCGGATCAGGCTTACCAGACTGGCAATCACAGCGACAAAGATGTGAACGAGTAGAACAGCGATTACCAGACGCATATCCGGCCAGATCAGTATCAACGTGATGGCGGTAACCGCATCCGCTCCACCCCAACAACGCAATTCCCAAGCCGCCCAAAACGCGACAATTGCCACCGCTCCAACCGGATTGCGAGTTGCCGCCGCGTAGAAACAGGCCAAGAGCCAGGGAATCCAGAAGAAGATCGTATCCACACGCAGTTCGCTCAATTTCGCCAGGCGCTGGCGTTCGCTTGCCAGGGCAACGATCCCGGTCAAGAAAGACAGTTGCCAATTACCTGCGACAGTCTGGTATATAGCCGCGCAAAACAATGGAATCACCACCCAAGCGGTGTGCGGTAATTCTCGTTTGCGTAAATCGAACCAGGAAATCAACGCCAGCCAAATAAAAATTACTCCTAAGAAAAAGATTTCCATAATAATCACCTACGGCGCTATATTTTCTTCAATCCGGCGGACATAGGTCTGCCCACTGTAGCAGCCCTGCGGCAAGCCGGATGCGATGGCCGGCCAGGTGGTGGGATTTTCCGACCTCCGCAGCGCCTGGTACATGCAGCCTGATCCGCTGTGATAATTCGCAAGTGTGAAACGCCAAAAATCCTCATAACTCATCAATGATGCAGGGGGTTTTCCTGTGGCGATGCGGATCACCCGGGCGGACTGGCTGCAGCTGGCCGCAAGCGTCTCAGCCAGCAGTTCCACCGCTTGCGTCCCTTTGCTCGCATCGATCCCCCCCTTACAAGACGGACAGGTCACGTCCAGCGAACCCAACACCCACCCGCGCAGCATCGCGCGGTAGTCGTCCGTCAACGCCGCATACGCCTTTCCGCACGCTTCTTCTCCGAGCACCTGCGCGCAAACCTGCTGGTACGTATTTGGTCGATAGGATAAGAGCAGATCCGCGCCCGAAGTGGTCATCTGTCCGAGACCAATCTCCCCTTTCATCCAATCGCCTGTTGGCCAGAACTGCGATTCGGCCGCGATCATGCCTTTCAACAGATAAGGCGGTACGTTGCTGGTGGCAGCGGATGCGAGAATGGCCTGGTCATATTGGTTCTGCCAGCGCAGCATCTCAGGATATGCTGCTTCAACGCCGCAGCCATTCGGCGAACCGTTCATGTAAATGCCACCAGCGGGACAGACGGATCCATCCACGAAACCACTTTGCAGTAAGTGACCTGCCAGAAGATCGTAGCGGTTCTGCGTCGCAAGGTCACTTAACTCGATGTTAACACGCAGCCAGTCAGGTGTTTGATCTGGCGCAGCGCCGTACGATTCCACGCAAGGCAAACCAGTATCTACAGGTAATGGACTTGCAGCGCAGAGAAATAAAATGGAAAGTAGTGGTAAAAGGTAAGAGCGCATCATGGCCTGCCGTGAACTGGATACCAGGCAACATCCCAACTCACGCTGGCGGTCCGATACATCGCACCGGCCGCGTCCGTGATCACCCCCCACGCAGTCCAGGTTCCCTCTTCGGCAGTACCGAAATTCGGGTCATTGACGGACAGCGGCGTGATTGTCCACGCGCTGCCGCTCTGCGGGTACAGCGTTTCCAATCCAGAAGGAGCGCGGACATGGATAATGGTGGTATATACTGGCGTTCCACCTGAGGCTGTTCCAATCAATGTCTGAGCCGGTTGGGCAAGGTTTGAGGCAAAGAGAAGCAGCCTGGGATGAGCAGCCGATATCGTCCCGCTGAGTGGCGTAAGCACATACACCCGGATCGAATCGCGGGCCGCCGCTCCAAGCGCATTCGTACAAACCACGGTGTACTCGTAAGCGGTTCCCGAAGGCACATTCACTTCGGCACGCGAACCAGAAAGCCCGGAGGAACCGGCCAGTCTGGAAGAACCATTGCACTGAACGGCATTCGCACTGGTCCAGGTCACCGTATACGATGCCGGTCCCGGAATGGTTACTTCTGGCCCATCCATGCCATCCAATTTCACGTCAACCACCGGAGCAGCATAAACAAACGTCCGTTTCGTGTCGGATGCGGTTGCTCCGGCAGCATTGGTGCAGGTAACAGAATAGTCATACATACCGGCAGGGAGAGAAACTTCTGCTCTTGAGCCGGTCAAGCCCGATAAACCACTAAAACGATTCGAGCCGGTGCAAGAAACCGCGTTGCTGCTGGTCCAGGTAGCCATGAAGCTGGCTGGCTCGGTCAGGCTTGCCGGAACGGATACAGTCACAGTGGGCGCGGAAAGCACATTGACGGTAATACTATCCTCAGCGCTGCCCGCCGGATTGGTACAGGTGATCGTGTACGTGTAAGAGCCGGAAGTGATACCGGAAAAAACTTGCGAGCCATTGGTGGCCTGCGCGCCGCTCCAGCTATTTGAGGCGCTGCAGGAAGCCGCATCGGTGCTGGTCCAGGTCAAGTTATAGCTGGCGGGACCAACCAGGTTGAGCGGTCCGTTGGAGTTATTGACTTTGAGATCAACGGTTGGCACAGATGTGGTGCGGTATACCGTTGTGACCGCGCGAACATCCACATAACCACCTGAAGCAGAAATAGACCATACACAATCACCGGCAGTTGGAACGTTCCAGGCTGGAACAGGCAGATTAACAAAACCAGGCACACTCTGATTTGGAGCATACAAATCCTCAGAATAAATGATCTGCCCGCAAGCCTGCACGATTACCCTACCCACTTGAGTATCGCCGCTATTGGCAGCCTGAATATTGAATGTGCTCAGGTAAGTAAAATTACCTGAAACCGAGCTTCCATCCTGGATACGAGTTACCTGTTCAGTGCATCCACTCACGCAACTGGCACCACCTTCCGAAGGTGGCAGCGAGGTGTTATCCCGGTGAAACAGATTTACATAGGCAACGGTTCCGGTCCATTGGATAAAACTGCTCTCCTGATCATACGTTCGTCCATTCCTCAAATATTCCGGTGAAATTGCCGCGGATGCGATGCGCACTCCGCAAAGAAGGAACGCCAGGAACAAGCTGGTTGCAACAATTAATCGCCACTTCGCGTGACGAGTTCCCATCCACGCAGATAAATACTTCAATGCGCCACTCCTGCGGCTGCGAAAACACGCACCGTCTTTTCATTCAGGTTCAGCATGTTCAGCATCAACCAGTTCACCGGCACTTCGAGATACACCCCAACGGCAGGTTCACTGCTGTGCCAATTCCCCGCGCCGCTGGCCAGACGCACCGGTTGCGGCGGATATCCTGTGATTACCCCCCCTCCTGGATCTGGCAGCACGCGCACATCGTTAACAAACAGCACAACTCCCCGGCTGCTCATCGCCGAATCGATTACCGCCAGAGCTTGCGACCTGGACATGTCCGGATCAAGCCTGATATTTCCATCCACTAGCATCGACGACCAATCTCTTCCCCGCGACGCGCCGGCCATGGCAGCTTCTTGAGCTACGGTATACGCCCAATTTCGCGCAGCATACAGCCGGTAGATATCCACCAGGCCGGATGCTATGGCGATAAATACCATCATCCCCAAGAAACCCCATACCGCGGATTGAGCACGCCTGTCTCGGATCATGGATAACGCTCCACAATTCCCCAATGCCGGACGCGGATCATTACCGCTGAATCGGGTAGAAAGGGGATATCCGCCTGAAATGGGACAGCCGCCTCGATGACGAAGCTGGTTCCAAATGGGCTGCCGGAAAGCCAGACGGAGCTTCGCGGCATGTTACTGGTGTCGTATACCTGCAAGGTGACCGGCGGCTGCGTGCCCATCACGTTCTGATTGACTGACTGCTGCACCAGATTATTCGCAAATCCCCACTGCGCCGGATCCAGCGATAATGCGCGCGTGGCTGCGCCGGTTCCGCTGTCGAGCGCCTGGCGGACTGCAACGCCGCGGCTCAATTCGATCCCACCAAAGATCAGCAAGCCGAAAATGATTACGACAAGCAGCGCTTCCACCGCTACCTGCCCTGCCCGCCAGGATTTATTCACCGATTTGAACGTTGACATCGTTGAATTTGGCCTGCAGGGTCACAAAGATTTGCCATAAAGCGCCGCCCACCAACCCGATAAAGATTGCCAGGATGACGATGTATTCCACGACGCTTTGCGCCTGACGATCATGCAACATAAGCACTCCTTGGTTGAGGGGGAAAACGAGTCTTCCCCCTCAACCGGCATTACAGGTTTCGTTTAGGGATGGGCGGCTGGAACAGCGATGCTGTTGATCCAGTTCGCCACGTTGGTTCCCTGACCGCCGATATTGGTCAGGATGCCCCACACTGCTGCGGCGCCAAGAACGACGACAATTGCCAGCACAACCACGAACTGTGGAATTTCCGATGCCTTCTTGTCAAACAACATATTTTTCTCCTTGAATCGAGCAGGGTAGTCAGAAACCGCCGCCAATCGCTGTCCCCGAGAGCGTGGACAGAATGCGATCGACTAACGGGTAAAACAACAGAATAACGATAGGGCCAAGCAGAAACGGCATAGCCAGGAGCGTGATCCGGGTAGGCATCTGCTGCATTTGTTCTTCCACCTGCCCGGCGATTTCTTCGTTCAATTCTTCGATTGAGCTGGCAATTGCTTGATCTATCCCGATCACGCCGCTCGACTGCTGTGCCGACTTCACCCGCTGCGCCACGCGCATCAAATGCAGCGATTTCAAGTCACCGGCCAGCAGCTGCAACACGTCCAGACCGCTCTTGGCAGACCCTCCGGACATACGCCGCTGCAGCGCACGGTACACGGGGGAACTCTCTCCCGTCGTTCTGGCGATATTTTCCAGGCCTAACAGCAACGAGCCCGCCAGGCTCATGTGCAGGCGGATATCCACTAGCAACTGGCGCACCTGAGCCACCAGAAAGCGCCGGCGCTGGTGCATCAGGTAACGCCTGGCCAGCCATACCAGGCCGGGCAGCATCAGTAAAGCCGCTTTCGTTCCTCGGAGATAGGTTCCGAGCGTCACGAATAAGATCAAGGCCAGCAATGCGCTCGCGGCATAGAGACTGGTCCAGGGTATGCTTGACAGCCCATAAACCGCATCAATCGTGTTTTGTTCGCCTTTTTCTTTTTCGCTGGTCAAACCGAGAGCCGCCAGGCGGCCAGGTCTTCGCAGCACCGCATAAGTCAACCTCCTTCCAAATAAATACAGCACGGATAACGTCGTATTCGCAATCAAGGCCACACCCATTGCGAAAGAGAAACCCACCAGAAGCGGATAGCGATCCACTAGAACGCCTCCCCGCTGCCTAACTGGTAGACCTCAAACTCAAAATACAGGCTAGCAAGGACGGAGCAGATCATTAGCACAGTCAACAGCGTTCGATGCGGGATGTCCTGCAAAAAGAAGCTGCGCCAGGTTGGAGAAAGCAGCACGAACACCAGCGCGGCAGCAACCGCACCCTGCAGCAAGCGGATTATCCCCCGAACCAACGCCAGCGTCTGGCGCATTTTTGAACGCAGGAGTTTCTGGCGGTGAGCTTCTTGCTCCAAGGCAATCAACAAAGAAGACTGGATTTCATCTGTAATGCGGGCACTGTTGGCAATCAACGCCGCCAGCCGCGCGGTGACCGTCCCCGGAAGTCCCTTCAGCGCCTGCGCGGCCTGATCCGGAGGCTGGTGCATCTGCAGCCGCGTCACAACCTGTTGGATCGAACGTTTGAGCACTCCGCCAGGCAGTTCAATGCTGTTAAGCGCATTGAGCAGGGAGCGATCCACGGACAGCATAGAGCGCATTTGCAGCGCGGCCAGTTCCGCATCCTCATTCACCCGCCCGCGTTCGTTTTGCCGTGACTGGAAATTCATCCAGGCGATGACCAGCAGACCAAACAAGATCATCAGCGGGGAGAGCAACAGATCGCGGACCGCCAGCGCCAATACGGGGATCGCGATCAGCACGGCCAGCCGCTTTCCGTCCAGCGTTTTCTGGCGGCGATCGCCTTCGGTCTTTACGATGCCCAGATCGGTTAACCGCCGGGTTGCCCAGGATATGAACATCCGCTTCCATAAACGCGTTGTCACCTCAACGATGGTGGACAATGCTTGGAAACTGCACAGAAAAATCCCGACGGCCAGCAGGATCACCCCCAAGTTAATAATCCAGGTAAAGTCGTTCATTCCCCATCTCCCTGGATCTCGTTGTCCTCCAGGCGGCGTCGTTGTTCCTCGGCTGACAGTTTTGCCCAATATCCGCGCGGCGGTTTTGAAATTCCGAGCAGCTTGCAACGTTTTTCAACGGCTTTATCCGATACGCCAAAAGTGCTGGCAACCTCGGTAGTTGGCATCTGCCAGACCATGGCTTCCAATTCTTCACGATCCACTTCAAACTTGCGTTTGTGCAGGTTACGGCACTGGTTCGTGCAATGAACGCGACGATTTTTATGAGACCGAGACACCCGAAACACTTCCCCGCAGTACGGGCAGACCAGTTCCATCTGGCGGTTGTGGAGCAGCCTGGCTAGTTCCGGCATGCTCGTCAACATCAGGTTATCGGCGTTCGTATTGCTGGGATTGCCATCAATGAAGTGGGCATATTCGCCAGGCTTCAGCCAGCGGTCCAACTTGATTGACAGGAGGTGCCGGCCCAGGGAAACCATACCGTTTTTCCGAGCTAATGGATGCTGTGGATCATAAAAACTCAGCTGCCCAGACTGGCGATCAACCTTGACGTGGATTTCTTTTTTGTACTCACCAGGATTCATAATTACTCCCAATCAATGCGCGTTGGTATCGTTCGAAGCAATCCGATTGACAGTATACGGACGAATTTGCCAACACAAAAATCCGTACATCGGATAGGTGGGTGGTTCCCATCCATAGCGGATGAAACCATTGGTCAACCCGGTTCCTTTGTCATCCAGAACAAGGATAGTGTCGATCATGCCCGCCAGACGGCAGTATTCGGTGTTGCATTCCTCCCAGTAAACGCCGCTTTGGGTAACGTGTTTGCCGCTGAGTGCAACTTCGATAACATTGCCTTCAGCGATAGGATCAGAAGCCACGGAATAATACCCATGACCGGGTATATCGACGCCAGTGGCGGACCAGGTGTAATCCAGGTCTCCATCCGCCTGGAGGAAGAACACTTTCACCAGGTCAAATTGCGCCGATAGTTTGACCGTCTGGCGCTCGCCCGCCAAAGCATAGAAGCGCCATTCTTTTTCGCCGCGTAAGAAGCGTAAGCCTTGCCAGGGTGCTTCTTTCAGTTTGTCAATCATCTGCCTTTCCAGATCACGCACGTCGATGGGTTCGGTAGGCGGTTCTTCCGTGGGATTTGGTATGGTAATCCCGCAGTTGACATTGAATCCAAGAAATAAAACGCAGGCCACCGTCAGCGTAGCGAGCAGCGCGAGGAAAACATATTTCATGATCCGATTCACGATAATTTCTCCAGATTGGCGTAGGCTTTTTCGATGACCGGAACCGACTGTTCCTCATTCGCCCGGTAGAGATAGCGCAGGCGATAATCCCCATTTGCATCAACGCCGTTGATGAGCGCAATGGCTTGCAGCGTGCGCTCCACGCGCCCATTGTGCGGGACGCGTCCCATCAAAGCAACAACATCCAGCCCCATCGCGACCATCAAGCGGATTGCCGGCAATCCCAATTCCGGCGTGGTAGCCAGCGCTAGTTGTTCCAGGCGCATCAATGCTTCTTCAACGGTGCCACCGTGGATCGTCGTCAACGCTTTACGTCCCAAACAGGTGGCTTTGAGGAATTGCAAAGCCTCCGGACCAACGACTTCACCCACCAGGATGGCCGCCGGGTTCATGCGGGTGTAGATAATGTCCAGCACCCAATCCAGGGTTACGCCGCTGGTCCCATCCGGCAATTCCGCCGGCGCGACAGCTCGTAGGAGAAACGGGTGCTGAATTTCCAGTTCTCGAAAGGTCTCCAGCGCAGCCAGCGGCGCTTGTCGTGGGAGGAAACCGGACAGAGCATTAAGCAGGGTGGTTTTTCCCGAACCCATTTCGCCGGCCACAAGAATGCTGCCGGAAAGTGTGGCTGCTACCCAGGCCAGGAAACGATCCGGGCCGTTATTCAACCCGGCGATACGCGAGCGGATATCCGCATCTGCGATGTCGCTCAATGAGCCTTCCAGGGAAATGCCGCGCTTGGTGAACGTCCCCGTGCACTCCATCTCTTCCAGGGTTTTGACCCGCCGCCCAAAAGTGCGGATATTGATCGCCGTGCCTTCGGTAGAAAGCCGCGGGACAATGGCAGTGAAACGCTCCCCACCAGGTAAATCGATCAAAACTGCCGGCCGGTCCCCGCGTAAAGTTGCTCCTCCCTGATCGGCTACATGGATCGCCAGGTCTTCAAAGTAGCGATCATCCGCCAGCTTGCCCAGGTAGTGAAAGGCGCCATCATATTCCACGGCCACCTCTCCTTTGCGGACAAAGATTTCTTCCACGAATGGGTCCCGCAGCAGTTGATCGAGCAGGCCAACACCTGACAGCGCGTCCGTGACAATCTGCGCATCGCGGTTGATGTTGGCGGTGTTGCTGCCCAGATCCATCAGAACCGCACGCACCTCGTCAAAAAACCGGCGGCGTTTTGCCGGGTCGGTATCTCGCCAGGAAGGTGGCTTGATCGACAGGAATACCAGTTCCTCCCGGACACGGCTGATCATCGCCAGGTCAGTCTGGCTGAGCGGTGCAATTTGAGGAGGCTTGCGCCGCGGGGTTATGGAATTGCCAGCGTCGTCCATAACAACCCTCCCTGTTTTTTCATAGAAGCCACCGCGTCTAATACCTTTTGCACAAGCTCTGGCTCGAGAGCCAGGGTCAGGATCTGCACCTGTTCCACCTGCTGGCTGCTGCCAGACATGCCGCTGTTGCCATTCGTATCTTCGTTAGCCGGCCCGGCGGTGACACCCTGAGCGGTGCGCACATCCACCACCAATACGGCTTGTGCAATCCGCTCCACGCTGAAATGCTCACCGTCCACCTGTGCTTGTTCTGGTTGGTTGTTTTCTGTGTGTTGGCGGAGCATCTGGTAGAGGTTGACGCGCTGCCCGATCTGGATCTGCCCACCCACCGCCGAGACCGGTTCAACCGGGATGGAGAGTACCTCATATGCGGCGTCCGCCAGGCGAAACTGCGCCGGCGCTACCGCACTGGTTTGGGCCACTGGCAGACCGGCAGCCAGCGCAGAAACGGAGACCAAACCGTTTAGATCTTCAACCTTCTGGTGGTAGGGCAGGCTTTCCATCGTGCGCGGCATATCACGCAGCGTAAACATCTCGCTGGTGAGAACCGAATAAGGCGGAATTTCCGCTACCGGAACCGGAATCTGGTAGGTAGAAACCTCTTTGAGGTAGGTATTACGCCCGTAGATCCCCGCCGCAATTGCGAGGCCGATCGCCAGTACGCCGATGATGAATTGAACGGTGCGATTCATGAATTTTTCCTATTCCAACCAGCGTAAATCAGGCCAAGCAATGGGTCCGCCAGCCGCGCGTCTAGCGACTGCGCCCAGCTTTCACGAAATGGCAGGGCGATGGAAATGCCACTTTCCGCCCGGTCAGCAAGATTGCGCGTCATATTCATCACCAGGTGCGAGGGGGAGGGAACTTCTTTCATCAACCGCTGCGCCTGTGCCACTGCGTCTTCTCGTGGAGAAGCAACCACCAGATGGACCAGCCCAGGAGATGGCTGCGACAGTTCTGGGAAGAGCGGATGGCCGGGAAAGCCATCCACAACCAGGAGGGTGTGTTTCTGGCGGATATCCTTCAAAACTTGCCGCACGCCTTGAGGATCTTCACTCCAAAGAACTTCCAGCGTGCGCCCATCCATGGGATACAGGCTGACACCCTGCCAGACTACTGGCTCCGCTTTCTCCGTGGCGATGGCAAAGAACTCGGGTAGTTTCTCGGAGATCCGCGCCTGGATGGCGCTTCCACCCATGCTCAGTTCCAGCAATGCCGCAGGTAGCCCGGTTCGCTCGGCGAAATGTTTAGTAAGGGCCATAGCCAGCGTGGTTTTTCCAACCCCGCCTGACCAACTCGTCAAGATGGCCTGCCGGGAGGGTAGATAAGAGATTTGACGGGAGCCGGCCAACCGGGCGCGTCCGAACCACTCTTCCGGTGCTTCCCGGAAGGCATCCGGTGAGGCAACGGGAATGCCGCTAGTTTCCAGCGCGCGTTTCAGCAATTCCCGGGATACCAGCGAAGAGGCGAACACTTCATCCAGGATGACCAGGTTCGTTCCCGGTAGCGCTTGCATAACCCCATGCATGGTGAACGCTTCCCGCAGGGAAAGGCCTTCTTTCTCGGCTAGCGAATCGATCAACCCTTGATCGGGATGTGCGGAAGCAAGCAAAACACACAAGGCGGCCTGATCTGCGCCTGGCTTTTTACAGTTTAGGAATTTCATCAGAATCGCTCCTTTTGGATGGAATAGGAAAATCGGAGAAGATCATCAAAACAACCGCACCGATCACCAAAATGGCGATCAAGATTATCAAGAAGCTTGCCGCCTGGCTGAGCCCACCTGATTGAGAGTAAGCCAGGGAAAGACCACCGACCCCAAGCAGACCGGTTGATTTGATCCACATCACGTTGGTGATAACCGCCGACACAACGACAGAAACAATGGCGAGGGTCGAGATGTTTTGTGGAATGTCCACCGTTTTCAGTATCCCGGCGACACCAATAGCCAGCATGAACAGCGTATTTGCCCATAGTCGTCTCATGCTGCCCTCACCAGATCCCCGGCAGCAGACGCCAGCGCACCAGGTTGCGATAGCAGCCATACCCGGAGATCAGCGCTTCCTCGTGCAGAATGCGCCAGATCTGGATCCCCGCCAGCAGCAGCGCCAGGATGCTTGCCAGCAGGATATTTATAGAGGCGAAGACCAAAATCAGCCGAAATACCAACTCGCCCAAATACATCGGATGACGCAAGAATTGATACGGTCCCCGGGCGGTCAAACCGCGATCAGCCGGCGCGATGCCAAAGCGCGGGCCCAGGGTTACCAGCGCCCACAGGCAAAGGCCATATCCTGCCAGACCAGGGACAAGCAGATACCAGGGCGGATTACTGGCGTAGGGGATGGTTGGCAGCAGCGCTGCGATGAGTCCCAGCCACAGACCAGTGCGGTCATATTGTGCTGCCGGCGTTCTCCGCGCGTAAAACCACGCCAGCAAGAGGTTGTGAAAAGCATACAGCCAGGTGAGAATGGACGGATGCTCCCAGGCAGCCTCCATCGAAACCAAGGCAGCGAAGGAAAAGAAGGCAAATCCGGCAATGTCGCGTTCCCGTTGGTTGATCATCACATCCCCCCAAGGTTTTGCACAATCGGCCAGCCGATCACAATCAGCAGCGTGACCATGAATGGCAGGAAGTAAAAGATCACCATCGGGATAACCAGTTCCGAGCCGATTTTTTCTGCCCGTTGTTCAGCATTACCAATGTAATCGGCAGCGATGCTGGTTGCCAACTGTCCCATAAGTTCTTGCTGTGCGGTACCGCGGCGGATAAACTCCAATTGCACCGCCATGCCGATCAATTCCGGCAGCTGCGATTCCTGAGCTTCGCGCTGCATTTGCTCCACCAGATCGCGCCCTTGCGCCATTTGCAGCACCTTACGCATCCACTTGCCTGCCAGGCTCTGCGCTTGAGAGGTACGGCGCAAAGCCTCTTCCATGGATACGTTGGCCGACATTTGCGCGGAAACCAACTGCACGTACTCGGGCAGCTGCGCCGTGAACTGGCGGCGCGTGCGGCGGGCGATCCCGCCCATCGCCATCGCCGGGTACTGGAATCCGATCAGGGCCACCACCAACGTCAAAACAGGTTCTCCGAACACCACCGTTCCCACAATCGCGCCGCCTATCGCAGCTGCGACCCGTAAGGAAATAAACTGCACGTCATTCCAGTCCATCCATTTCCCGGCCAGCTGCGCCCAATATAGATCCGCGCGGGCTTTGCGTACAAAACCGGCCGGGGACCATTTAGAAACCGGTTTATCCAATACCGAAAGGGAGCGACGCCACCCGGTGAGTACGATACCGTCCGCCGGGGTCAGCGTTTCAGCCAGGCGTCCGGTTGGAGCCGCCGGAGCCAGCTCTAGCTTCAGGTAGATGATCAAGGCAAAAACGCCAATGCCAATCAAAGGGATCAAAGCCGTCATCTCAAGCTGCCTCCATGATCATCGAGCGCATAATGAAATACCCGCCTACCATCGCGGCCATTGTCAACCCGATGACGATCTGCACCGGCAAAGCATTGAGCGATTCGCGCACCATGGGGTCCGAACTCAGGTACACCAAGATAGCAACCAGGACACCCGGCAGCACTTTCGCGGATACCAGTGAATCGCCGGCTTTTGCTTGCGCCCGGTTGCGAGCAACGAGGATCTGCTGCACGCGGGTAGAAATGTCCATCAACACCCCGGTGTAGGCTCGCCCGCCGGCTTCTGTGAAACCTTCCAGCAGCTGCGCCAGGTTGGCCAGGGATACCGATGGCGAGCGCGCAGCAAGACCACGCAGCGCATCGGTACGATCTTTGATGCGCATTTCGGAAGCGGTCAGAGCCAACTCCGGCGTTAATGGATTTTTTCCCTGGAGCGAAAGGGATTCGCCCACCTGCTGCAATACATCCGGGACCGAACCTCCGGCTAACAACCCGGCAGAAATTCGCCCAATCGCGATGGGCAGCACCTGGTCAACATTCCGTCCGCGGCTGCGAACCCGATCATCCAGCCAGGCATTCGGCACGTACCAGGCGATGCCACCCACCACAAGGGCCGGTAAGCCGGGCAGAAAAAGCCAAGTGATCACCGCGCCGGCCAGACCGGCTGCGCCGCACAACAGGCGGAAGGTAGTCGGGCGCATGGTCAATCCAGACGCCAGCAGCTTGTATTCCAATGAGTTTTGTTTCAAGCCGGCCATGGAACGGGCGGCGTCCACGGAGTACAGGTCTGCCAACTTGCCCGTTTTGACCTGGCGAGGATATAGCCAGAACAGCATTAAGGTGGCGAACAGAACACCAACAAGAGGAATGATGCTGATCACGCTCAACCTCCAATCAAGCGGGGTTTCAACGCGCCGGATGTTTCCCAACGCGGCTGGCCCATCGGTGAAGTCTCGTCATAACGATAAATGGGATCAAAGCCCACATCGCCGTTCACCAATTCTTTAGATACGTTCGCGATGGCTACCACCCGGCGTGTTTCGTGCCGGATGCCGATTTGCACCAATAAATCCACCGCATCCGCGATCATTTGGTTGGCCTCGTGCGAGCGCACTCCGGCATCCGCGCCCATCACCGTTGCCAGGCGGCGAGCGGCTTCGCGTGGGCTGTCTGCATGAAAGGTACAAGCGCCACTGTGGCCGGTCATTAGCGCCCGAAATAGACTCATCGCCGCGTGCCCATCGCGCACCTCACCGATGATCAGATAATCCGGCGACATGCGCATGGCGTCGTCCACGCCATCGGCCAGAGTGTAAGGCTTCACGTCCGTTCCTACCGCCTGCGGCCGGGCTTCTACCGTCTGAACAGTGGGTCGGTCAATCCAGATTTCTTCCGGATCCTCGATTTTGACGATGCGCCAACCGCCGGGCAGGAAATTGCAGACCGCGCTGAGCAATGTGGTCTTTCCGGTGCGCGTGCCACCTGCGATCAAGATCCGATAACCATCTTCCATCGCGGTTTGCAGCAGGCGCATCATCTCGGCCGTCATTACGCCGCGCTCCAGCAGCCAGTCCGGCTTGACCGGCTTCTGCTCGTACAGGCGGATATTGACACTTGGATTCCGCCCGGGCGGGGTCACGATGGGGTGCAGCGCTTTGATGCGCCCGCCGCCGGGATTGTGCGGCGTCGAAGGCAGCTTGGCGTTTATGCTTGGGTTGGTTTCATTCAAAGTCTTGTTCTGCGGCCCAAGCAGACGATCCAGAACGCGCCAGATTTCACCTGCTTCGGGAGCCATATCCACGTTTTCCCACCGCACCGAGCATTTGCGCATGATTTGCACCAGGCCGCTCGAGTAAATAGCGATCTCCGAGAGGTCTGTGCGCACCGGCGGCAGCAGTAAATCGAGGAAACCCAACCCAACGATGCGACGGGTCAGGTCTTCTGCTAGTTGGGCTTCATATTGAAACCCTGGTCGCAGGCTGCGCTTGCGCAGAGCCGCGCCGACAACGGTCGCTACCCGTTCCTGGATGCGCTGGCGGTCTGCCTCCGAGGGCGATTGCAGCAAAGCCGGCGGGAATTCCTGATTGACCTGATCGATCACCTCATTGACAACTGCCTGGCGCACGGCTTCATCCGGCAGCGCCGCTGCGGACACATCATACAAACCTAAAATGCCTGCCATATAATCTCCTATGAAGTGAAGCGGATCTTGGGCAGGCGTAGAACGCCGCGGTTGTTTTTCGACGCTGCCATACTGCTACCCATCGCCGGGAACAGCGTCTCGACAATTGAGCGAATACCACCGCCGAACGTGTCGATGCGCGTTACCGGTGGGATGCCGTTATCCTGCGCCTGCGCTAAACCCATTTCGTAGGGTAGAACGGCCGCAATCGGCGGAGCCCAACCTACCGTGCTGGCCAATTCATCTTGAAAACTACGCGGCGTAAAGCCGGAGCGATCGGTGAATTGGTTAAGAACCAGGTAGATCGATTCCTTAGCCAGGCGCTTTTCGCTACGCATCCCCGAAAGGAGCAGGTTGAGCGTATGGCGCGTGGCTGCCAGATCGGACAACGTGGGCCGGGCCACGATCAAGGCAGTGTTGGCAAAGACGATAGAGTGACCCATCCACAAATCCTCGCTGGCTGGAACGTCCATGACAATCGCTGCGTAGCGCCCGTCTTCCGAGTCGATCAGCATGCCGTTGATCGTCCCCTCGCCTGTCCCTTTCCCCGACTGCTCAAGGATTTTCATGTACTCTAGCGAGGATTCGGGCGCGAGCAGCACTTCGAGCGCTTCGCAGCGTTGGATCGCCGCTTGAAACGAGGATTTCCCGGGATGATCGAAATACTCCGTAAGATTGGGGAGATAGCGCAGTTTGAGATGCGGCGCGGCTGCTGGAGGCAGGCCCATGGATACCAACAGCGTTTTGACGCTCATCCGCACAGCCAACTCGTATGCCAGGTTCTCGGCAATCGTCGAACAGCCCACACCGCCGGCGTGCGATATAACTGCGATGCGTTTTGTGCCGGTGATGAAGGCAGAATTACTGGTGCTGGCAAAGCTAGTCACGGTTTGCTGCATCGGCGCGGTCTGCGAGAGCCTGGCACGTTCTGTAATCACCGAGCCATACGCCGCTTGGAAAATCTCGATCCAGTTCACCGGCACGATGTAGACGCCGCGCACCGTATCTACCCGTTCGAACGCGCCTTTGAAATCGCGGTGCGTAGCAGGCAGTATCACTACCGCCACGCCTTTCCAGGCCGCCATTCGCGAGAGGATGTGGATCAAAGAGTCCGGATTAGGCGCGATATCCGCTTGCACAACCACCAGTGCGGGCTTGAGGTTGTTCAAGTTGGTTTCAAACATGGACCATTGGGTGGCGTGTCCGGCGACAATGAAGCGGGCATCGGCCAACATCGGCGGCTGCATCTGGTAATACACCACCTCGTGCCCGGGACCGGCCAGCATAACCGCCACCTTTTGGTTGGAATAGGCGTCCGTCATTCCCGGCTCCTATTTCTTGCCGCGATTGTCGTTCAGCGCTTCGTACAGATCACCCAAATTTAGCGTGACCACATCATTGGATTGAATATTCAGGCCTGAGGCCGGCTCCAGCGCCAGGTGGATCGTGCCGTACTGATCCAGCGCAGCCAGCAGCGAAACCGGATCGGACCATAAGCCGGGTGCCACCTCGATCTTCGTGGTCGGCACGTCCAGCACGATGACCGAACCTTCCTGCGCGGCCATCGTGGTCCGCGCCGAGGAATACAACTGATCTTCGGATGCGCCAGCCGGCACTTCTTCGTAGCGGAAGGACTGCGGCACCATCAAAACACGCACGCCGGTCACGGCCAACCGTGCCAGAGGAGATTGCGGTGGTTGTGGTGTAGGCGTGCTTGTGGGCGTTGGGACAGGTGCGCCGGGGACTGCGCTGGTCGGAACTTCGGTGGGTAAGCCAAAATCCGTCAACGGGCCGGTCATTACGCTCACCGGATTATCGGAGAGCAGATCGGGGGACAGCATGCCAATAATCGTGACGGTCTGGCCAGGCCTCAGCAGCCCGGCAATCCCACTGGCTTGGTTGACATGAATCGCCAGCGCCACATGCCCTTCGGGTAATTCTGCCGGGATACCCGCGCCGGCGATCTCGCCCAATACCGACTGGACAATAAAGTCGCCGGGAGCTCGTCCTACAGCCAGCATCTTGCCCGCGGCATCTTCAATTTTCGTCAACGCATCCGCCGGACGCGCGCCCATCGGGATGGTACGCAGTTCCACTAGAACATCGCTGAGAATGGTGCCGGGAGCAATGGCGGATTTCGCCACGACGATCTGCGTTGGCCGGATCACGCCATTGAGCAGAGCGATCACCATTAAGCCAATCACAACAGCTAAAATGATGGCGATCAGGGGTGAACGTTTCTTGGGTTCCATCAAAAGTCTCCTGTTTCAAAATAGAGTCCGGCTTAACACCAGCCGGCTATGATTCAAATTCTGGGTTGGGTGCCGAGTTTGCGGAAGATCTCCCGGTCGGATGGTTCATCGCATACCACCATCAGTGGACGCATCAATATCGGCTCCAGCAGGTGAACATCATCCGAATAACCGAACTTGGCAATCGCCAGTGTCTTCGGAATGCGCGCGAGGTAGCGCTTGTACTCGGTATTGACCAGTCCTTTTTCAGATCGGCCTAGATGGGGAAGAATCAGGTCGCGATCTTTCGGGTCTTTTGTCTGAAAGACGAACAGGTTGGCACATGAAGACAAAATCCCTGACGGCAGTTCGTTGACCGTTTGCGCCAGCAGGTGCAGGAAGACGCCATACTTACGGCCATCCCGCCACATGGTTTGGAAGATGTGACTGACCGCATTGCTGTTGTCGCCAGAGCCTTGATCTGAAGCTGCGCCTCCGGAAACACCGGTCAAAACCTTATTGGCTTCCTCGAAGAAGATTTGCATGGTTGGGAACCGGCGGTAACCATCCAGAGCTTCACGCCGCCTGGCAACCGCGTCAAAGTACAGGATGCTGGAAAGCAGAGATAGCAACGCGGCCTTGGGGTACTCATCCATCTCCGAGCCGCCCTCAATCACCGTAATTCCCCACGGATCATCTGGCTCGCCGAGTAACCCGATATCCTCAACCGCCAGGGCATCATCGCCAGCACCATACTGGCGCGCCATCTGGCCTTCCGCGAATTGTTCCAACCGCAGCAATACACCTTCCAGGCTGGTGTGGCTGGACTGATCATTTTTCGGCAAGGCTTCCTTGTACTGATGTAGCTTTTGTACCAGGGTGACCATGCTCAAGCGCCTGCTACGGTGAACCGCCAGCGCCTGTAGCCCGATGGGATCGAGATTGGCAATCCGCTCTCCAACCATTATTGTGTTGGTCATTCCATATTCTGCCCAGTACTGTTCGATCGTCGCTTTCTCGCCGGCGTCCATCACATTCGCCCAGGGATTCGGCATTGACTGCGTCCGTTTCGTCACCGGATCGGTGAGCTGCCAGATCTCGCTTTGCACGAACGGATCGCCAGTCAGCACGCCAGCGTTGCGGTACATCTCGGTCAGGGCGCGCCGGATAAAACCCAACTGGCGCGGACCCATGCGCCCGGCATTGGCGAACAATTCGGCCACCATGCTACGGTAGCGCCCAGCATCGATGCGTTTTGGTACTTGTAAAATATTCCAGCGCAAGGCTCGCTGGCCACCTGGGTAGAGTTGGCGAATATCGACATGACCATCCATCCCCGGCCAGTTCAAAGCTTTCCGCCAGCCCTGGCCAAAGTCCAGCACGATGCTACGATAATGCCACTGGCGGGTGGTCTCCAATGCCATGCGCTCCGCAGCGATGGATTTGCCAAAGCCGGTGTCCCCGACGAAGGCCGTGTGGAAATGACGGTCAGGCGTGATATTCAAAAGCGCTTTGGTGAGCTCACCGGTCTCGCTGGACCACTGGTGGCCAAGCGTCACGTCGCCGGGTAAATTGGGGTAAAAAGCGAAGGAAGGCGTTTCCTCCTGCACAGTCAGCGCCGTTCCATGCTCGTACATTCCTGGTGCGGTATATGCAGCCAACTGCAGCATGGTGAGCAGGGTGGAATCGACATACCCGCTCATGACTTCGGGGATGCTTTCCACGCGCGTAGAAGGCGTAAACGCCCGCGCATGCAGACCAATGTACGCCTTTTCGGCCGGGTTGAGATTACGCGCCTGAACACCGGTGACAACATCCTCAATACCGTGAAATGCTTCCGGGATCAATCCGATCAGCGACTGCGCGCCGGCTTCAGATCGCGCCAGGGCGTAAACGTCGGTGTAATACGCACCTTCTTTGCTGGCAATATCGAGCAGTTTTTGCTGGGTGCGCATGATATGGGTCAGGAGGATGTAGGGGTCTTCCTGCCACTGGTAGCTGTTGGACAGCGAGAAGGACGGCGCGACGCCAACGCTCATCCCGCCGGTCCATCCGCGCCCAATCGCCTGCCCGATACCAGTGGACTCAGATTGCGAGCGCGTTGTGCTGACCGAATCCGAATGACTTTTACTGACCGCCGTGCTGGCTGTATCCGCAACCGAATCAGTCTCCGCGCCGGAAGTTGTCCAGGACTCTGAATGCGCAACTGAGTGACTTTGCGAGTTGGTTTGCGCCTGGCTATGCGTTTCGGAATGGCTTTCTGTGGCAGCATTGCTGACCGAAACAGCGTGCGAAGTCGTGTCCGCGCTGCCATTACTGGCGGTCACCCCATCCGAGTTTCCCCAATTGGCACTCCCGCCAAGATTGGCAGATAACCCGACTCCGGCAGGCGCGATGCTGCCACCTACACCACCATTGACACCATACCCGGAGCTATCCGTGTGTGTCGTCGCCATCCCGGAGGATTCGGTATGGGAGGATCCCTCCGTGGCGGTCACTCCATGCGTTTGCGCTGTGCCATTGGTCTCGGAAATGCCGGTGGTCGTGGCCTGACCGATCGTGTCGGTCTCAGTTTCGCCCACGGAATGGGACCAGCCGCGCGTGCTGGCATGGCCAATCGTATGCGCCTGACCTTCGGAATTGGTGACACCCTCCGTGGACCCTTGACCCTCGGAAACGCCGGTGGCGTGGTTAACCCCATACGAATTGGACGCATTTTCAGAAAGACCCCCGGTCAATATGGCCGGCAGGCTGACGCCGAAAGAAGCTAACCGCACGCCCATTTGCCGCGAGGCATAGACCGATGTATTTTCCGCCTGGGCAGCCAGCATGGTGGTGATGCTTTTCAACGAGACATGATTGGCGAGCACCATCATCAGGAATTCCTCACGCAGCGTGCTCATCCCGCGAAAAAGCAGCTCGTTCTGCTGTAAAGCGTATTGCTGCGGCGCGTTTGCAGACCCGGCCAGGGGATCACGCAACGATTGGTCTCCGCCGCGCGCGTTTTCTCGTGGATCTGGATGACCAACGGTTACGATGGCATGCGGCATTTCCTGCAGTGACCGAAAGACCCAATCAGCGATTTCAATGGTGAGAGGTTCCAGCCTGGCTTGCCGATAAGCGCCGGCCAGTGTGGAATGGAGTACCGCCAAATCCAGCCGTGATTTACGCTCTGCTTCCTCCAGAGAAGTGTGAAAAGCTGAAACGCCATAGCATTGGACGATGCCGATGGGCGGATCAAAGATACCGGCAGCCAGATACACCAGGTTGATTCCGGAACCGTACATGCCACGTAGAGCCGTGCGCATCTTCTGCAGCAGGCCGGCATCCCGGCGTACATCTAGCGGAATATAAACCAGGTGCAAAAGGCGAATGACCCGATAGCCTTCGTAAGAAGCCCCACCTTCCTGCTCAATTGCCTTCAACCAGATGGCGTCCAATACGTGCCTTGTTGTATCAAACTTGATGCCGGCGTTTTCAATTCGAAGATCATCCGGGATGGACAGCTGGTCTTTGGGATGCAGCCATGGAATGAATTCGGTTATCTGGTTGAGGATGGTTGCCATGTGGTTTCCAGTTGCAGTGGTGTGAATGTCTCGCCAGATCGCCAAAATCCGGTTGGTGAGCCTGCGAGACATCCCTTGCTTGCGCAAGAGATATCCGCTTTCGATGGTTGTTGATCCAGTTTCCTCACTGCGTCACGCTTGTTCGGTTGCCCGTTTAACGAACGGAATGCTTGGGCGAGCGAACAACCGGTGCGCCTGCCGGCATGCGGTAGGTGATGCTCCTGGTGCGGCTGGGTTGTGGCTGCGGTTCTCGGGTGCGAATCCGCAGCAGTAAGCCCATTTGTGCGATCAGGGCCGCAAAAGCAGCGGTGACGATGATGCCAGCTAGAGCAATGATCACGAAGATCAAGCTCAACACTGGACCGCGAAAAACATCCAATATCTCATTCATTTATGCACTCCTCACGTTAGGGTTTTCTGAAAGGCATAACTCTCGTTAACGAAGCTACTCATCCATCCGGGATAGAGTAGAAAATAGAGCAGGGCAATCTTTCAATCACCCGGTTCCATTCGCCACTCTATTGCCGGATGCGGTACCGTTCAATCAGTTCATGCGCTGCAGCCACCGGTGCGGAAAGCGAGATCGGGTTCAAAAGAAGCTGCTGCAACAGCATGGCGAAATATCCAAGCGGGATCACCAACCACAGCGCCCAAAGGATGATGGTGGTCACATTTCCACGCGTGTTGCTCAATACGATGGCGGCGCTGTCAGCGGAACCGATCAGAGCGGCCCATTGCTCAGCGGATAACGCCGAGGTATAGGTCAGGTAAAGGCGACTGCCAATGACCGACAGGGCGTAGATGGCTATTCCGGATTTGATATTCCACAACGTGGTCACCTGCTGCTGGCGTGTCGCCAGCAAAACCACAACCCCAAACAACCACATCGCCGCGCCGATCCAGGGCACTGGCGCGCCCATCTGCCATTGGCTGACCAGCCACAGAGCCAACACAATGCCAGTCAGCGTTTGGGCAGTATGCGGATCTGGCATCATTACTTCCCGCCCTTCACGCGCCGGGCGGAACATCGCCCGATTCTGAAGATCACGATCCACGAAGCGCATGATCACTGCCCCGCACCCGATACTCAACAGAGCGGACGCTGAATCGGCCAGCCAATACAGCGTTACCAGAATGCCGTTGAGAATATAGGTTGGCAGCGCAGCCAGAAATTCGCCGATTAAAATCGTGAGATCGTTCATCGCGGGTAGGCTCCGATGGCGTGCTACGGGATCAAAGCAGGCAGTGTGACGTACACCTGGAACTCCCCATCCTCGCTGATCGTGCGGGGTTGAGTGATGGTCATCCCTCGAAAACTGGTGCCTCGCGAGGTAGCTCGCAATTTCAGGTTGAATGTGCCAGGATCAGCGAAGGGAACTTGCAGCGCCGTACCGGTAGCCGTGCAGGTGCCACCGGCATCACAACTGCCACTCCAGTTGGTGAAACCGGGGATCAAGGTGAAGTTTTCGCGGTAAATGTGAGCGCCATAATGGGTCTGGCCCAACCGGTCGGTGATCCAGGCTTTGCTCGCCGCGCTGAGTGTGGCGGTGGCTTGCAACGTAGTGACAGCATCCGGGAGGTTCTCGATGTGCTTCAGACATTCTTTGAAAACCAGTTCCGTATCCTCAACCCCATCATTGGCGACTGAACTGGCGTCCTTACGGCAGTTGGGGGTTTCACCAGTGTCGGCGTCTCGGCAAATGTCCTCTTCTTCATAGATCGGCTCGTACCAGGTGAAAATCACCGGCGGGATGGTAATTAACACCTGGACATCCGCGCCACGCCGTTCCTTGGTGTCCTGTCCAACCACTAGCGGGTTATTGGGAGCGATCTTCTTGATCGAAGCCGTTGGCTGCTGGATCGAGATCGACGAGTCCGGGCAAAGTCGCGGTGGCGGTGGAGTGGTGACGATCCCGGAGCAGTCGCCAGGGATGGATGCACAGTTATTTACGCCATTTAGGTACAACAGGTACGCAGTGCGTAACGCGGCATCATTCCAAGACATCGAAAGCAAGGTGGTAATAAACCCAAACCCCATAAACCACGTCCACACATTCTCATTGCCGCTTAGCACGGCATCCCAAAATTGATCGGGGGTCTGGTATTGAGGACGTTCCGTCGATAGGCGATCCCAATTTACGCTGTCGCCGGCAACCAGTCCGAGGAAGGAAATTAGCCCGCCAGCACCGTTGCTCATCATCCCCGCAGAATCCATTAAGCCGCTTTCTTGTGGATTTAAGGCCATGAAGAAAAGCGTCGAAGCGGAAGGCAGGATTACCACATTCCCTTCCGCCGTTTGATAGCGGTGGTAATTCGCTTCCAAATCAAGTGATTGGCCGAAAGGCAGATCCACGCTCATCCAGGAGGGAGTCTCAGTCGTCTCTCCGAGATCGATAATGTCAGAGCGAAGGTTGCCATTTTCGTCAAACACTTGATCCCATGGCGCAGGATCCTGCGCCTGAACGTTGACCGGGCCGGCAGCGCTAAATATCAGGGTTAGCACCAGAAAAGTGAGGAGCGACCGTTCGGAAAGTTTCATTACTCCACTCCTTCACTCGATTGCTGGAGGGCATCGATCTCCTGCGGCAAGAGAAACCGGTCAAACTTCCAGACGCCGTTCTCACGCACCGCCAGGGCATAAGCCTCATCTTGCGTTTTCTCGCTGCCAGGCAGTGGTTGAGAAAGCTGGATCGTCACCAGCCAGATCTGTTCGTTCTCGCTCCGGCGAATAAGGGTTTTCGGGGACACTTCTGCGGTGGTGACCGTTTTCATTTCGATGTAGCGACGCCAAAGAGAAGTGGACCCGCTGGTGGCGAACAGACAGCCCGACTGCGTGCTGTTCGAGCAGAAACGCTCCAGCCAGGCATCTTTTCCTTCCTCATAATTCACCGTGAAGAAGGTTTCCACGCCGGCGATGACGGCCTCTGAGGCCTCGGTATCGTCAACCGGTGGCGTTGGTGTAGGATGCGGAATAATCCGATCTGAATATTGGATCGCCAATATTCCGGCAGGGATGAGAGCGATCAGGAGGAAAAATAGTATAAGAGACCGTTTTGAGATGTTGAATTCACGCAATTTGACCTCGTGACAAAATAAAAGCGTCCACGCGCAGTTGCGAAATGCAAAACTGCAGGTGGGCGCTTTCTCGAATAAAGGATGGCTGGCGTTAAATGCGGCCCTATTGGGTATTCGATTTACAGTGTCATTATAGCATTGTGAATGAATAACGAAAAATCAATTATTTACTTGACAAAGTATCACTAGAGTATTACATTAGAAGAAAATGGATTACAAGATGGAGCAACATGCCAAAGACCAATTCCGCAAACAAACAGGTGCATTCTTTTCGCCTCAGCCGGGAGAGCATCTACCAGTTGAAAGAGATGACCAGCGAAATGGGCCGCAGTGAAAGCGATGTTGTCGAAATCGCCCTAGACCGTATGTATCGCGAAGAACTACGCTTTGGGCGGCTCGTTCATGACCACGGCAAACCAGACGACTCCTATGCAGTCGAAAAGAACAACGAGGAAAAATGATGAAGATCGTCGCAGTCGTATTTAGCTTGATCCGGAAAGTGATCTCGGTCGCAATGATTTTAGCGATTTGTGTTCCCCTGCTCTTTGTAGCCTACAAGGGAAGCCAGCCCATGCAGGTTTCTCAGACACCTTCCGGAATGACGTACTGGCAATTTATAGCAGATCGGATTGATGCCGCAAAAGAAGTGAAGCCATCCCGCTGTGGTTGGGGAATGTTTCTGTCACTTGTTGCACTTGGTCCCCTGTACTCGGTTGTTTATACAGATATTGGAATTCATCCCGATGGCTTCCTGGCAAGCGTTACAGCTCCCGATTCGGATATTCCAAAAGGGGTTGAGAATGCCTCATGGGACCAAGTTCCACGCATTTGGTGGAATGTAGTGGAACAATTAAGCTGGACAATGCTTGGGAAGGCAAATCCCGGATGCCGATTTCGCCCAGTAGCTAATTTATGGTACAGAACTTAGGTTTCGAGTAAGAGTAACGCCAAACACAGGCGAAATCGGAACATTTTCCGACAAATATGGCAGTGTTCATCGCTAAAGGCGAGTTTTGTACAAAAAAATCAGTCGGAACGCTCATTGAGCACCTCTCAGGGTCCAACCAGTTATAGAAACAGAGCAGGAATAGATCAACGATAGGATGTAACCGACGATTGAAGCGACTTCTACTCAACATTCGCGGTATAGAGCTATATTTGTACACGAACTGGAACGCTGTGCGGAAGTTTCCTTGAAATTGCAGCTTCGCCATAATGACCTCAGTCATCATTCCCGCATCTTTCAACCGGCTTTGCTTATCCTCTCTATTGTACTGAGCTTTCAGCAGATCATCCCACAGGCAAAAAATGAGTACAATTTGAGTAATCATGCGTTCTCTTGGTTCAGTTTTGGCTTGCGCACTTTTACTTTACCAGCATTCGCATGGTTTTCGTTTCTCTAAGCTCTCAAGGCAGCAACTGTCCTGAAAATAACGAGGATTATCGTGTTAGAGGGTTAGCCGAGGCTCATGTTTGCTTGGGTTATTTATATAAACCCTATAGAGAGCAAATCAGTCATGGAAACTGCTTGATAACGGCTCTCGTCCGCTGATATTTCCAAATAGCTCCCCTGAGGGGTGTTTTGAAAACGCTTGGATCCCCGCCAGATTTTCTCGCCCTGTCGCCTTTGCCAGAGGCTTACATCAATCACGGCTTGAACCTTTTCCCGCTGTAATATCGGAGGGGGAGCAGTTACCATTCCCAAGCCAATTTGATGCAAAATGTTGAATCGCGCCTTCTCTGCGGATTCAAACAAGGTGAACTCAACTGTATCACCCATATGGTGGCATAACAGATAATCCTGTCGAAAAAAAACTGTCCAGGTATCTTCAGCCGTGGGCCTATGTACCTTAAACACCATTACCCATTCTGGGTCCTGTATCCAGTGGATCAAACCGTCAAGAAAAACATCCATCTCCATTTGATTAGAGACACCTACACTCACCAGACCGCGTGCCTGCAAGGACCGTTGTCCCGTTGCCATCAATTGCTCAAGATTCTGCCAATCCTCTTGGGTAAAAAGACTTATTTGATGGAAACCCAGTGCACTGGTCGCGAATGCCAGCTCGGCATTTGTAAACTTTATGGAAAATTTATCTGGCGTGATCTTCATCCCTTGATCCATCTAGTTGCTATTCGCTGGTTTAATAGTTACATAATTTCTCACCGGATACTTTAATCCGAAACTGGCACCCCAGGATTTATCAAATTCCGTCACCGCGACGGTTTCAGTTGTACCTGTCCAGGGATCATTGTAGGTTACCTTTTCATCCGTCATCGCATTCACTACCACGGCGTGGGAATATCCATTTGTGGTTAGCCCTAAATGAATATTTGCGAGGACAGGCCCCTCATTTACCGCTGATTTCAATTTAGTCAACTGATCAGCAGCATTATCAGCAGTTCCTGTGATTGTCTCAACTTCGTAACCGAGGGGTTCTAGATCATTTTCCAATTTATTGATCGCCATTCCACTATCTGCAGAAAAATCCTTCTGCTCTATATTCATATTCACCAGATCCTGAGCTGAGAGCGTTTGGTTAGTTTCATCCCTATCATGCCAGTAGTCTGTAATCATGCTGGCACTGGTAGGGACACAACCATAATCCGTGCCTTTCCCATCCGCTTTCAAGCCTTTCTGGCTCTTAACCGGCACACTGAAAGCCTCACTTGATGCGGTGGCCTCTTTTGTCTCAGTACTCTGACTCGGATTGGCAGATTCATTCTGGCCGTTGGTATTCGATGGAAGGTTCACCTGCTCCGCTGCAGGCTGTCGGTTTTGGTTGTTTTCGTCAACCGGAGATATGGGCTGTTGGTCTCCGGTGTTGTCATTTTTATCCAACCAGGCACGTGGGATAACACCCGTTTTTGCAGGCGGTAAAAAATCTCCAGCCTGATCAACCGGTAATTGTTTACTAATCAATTTCTTTGCCCAGTCAGGCAAACGATTAATCCATTGGTTCATCAGGCCGGTCAACCGGGAGAACCCGGGCAAGAGATTGGATAAACTCCATGCCCCCACTGTTCCCCCACCTGCCATGGCAAGCAAATAGGCAGTATTAATTTGTACTGGTTGAAAACCTTTCCCCATCTCTTTCCAGGCTACCTGCTCGCGATCCAATCGCGCAAATAGGTCCCGTCCCGTCTCCACCAGCGACGCGACCTGCCGAGTGCAGGCCTGTGCCTCCTCACAGAAACCGGCTGATGCTGGCGAGACCCAGTCGAGGTACCCAAGGGAAGAATTCATGGAGGAGGCACAATCATCAATGGCGTCAAGCGCCTGACGGCACTGCCTCACCACCAACTGCACCTCTTCGGTCTGCATCAGTAACATAGGCGCCTGCCTTTTCAGGTGATAATCGTGTTGACTACCTTCTTGAATTCGTCTGCTGAGAGTGCAACCAACCACAAACGCACTCCTTCGGGATGATTTTCTGCCTGTTCGGCTGCCACCCTCCACAAAGTGCAAGGACCCTGGATCAGGAATACCACCGGAGAGGAAGCTTCACCCTCACGGAAAAAAGTACCCCGCCACTCGGCATGGGCGATTTCACCGGAGGCCCGTCTTGCATCATCATCCTTTGCCACCCGCGAGAGTTCCTCTCTTAGGAACGACTCATCTCGCCTCCGTTCTGGCGAATATTCAAAGAAATCATCAGGCAGGGTTATTTGCCGCCCAACCATATGTTGATCGTAATGTGAATTATAGAAACTTATGATTTCTTCGGCGATTACAGGATTCACAATGGGTAGGTCGTATCGGCTGATCCACAAATTTATGTTTCTTTGGCGGAGCCAGCCATTTGTTATTCGAAAAAAGTTCAGCGCCCACTCCCCAAAAGGTGCGGTTTTTGTGGCGCGGATCAATGCATCCGGGTTTAAGACCCCCTTCACCAGATCCGTCATCCCATCAACCAGCTGGTCAGACCCATCCACTGAGCATAGACCACGCGACATGAGGGAGTGATGAGCGGTATTTAACATAGCAGCTAATTGTTCTCCTGGAACCTCACCTGCAATAGTGCGCAAAAAACCAGTAGCTTTTTCATGTTGACCGCTTAAGGCAACCGCCGCGGCTAATTCTTCGGAAGAAAGATGGTAAGTTGCTGTTGGCATTGTTTAACCCTCCTGGCTAATTGGCGCCGCTTGTGCTTGCGATGGGATCTCTCACCCAAGAACTTAATTTGCTTACACTATCTGAAATATTCTCAAAGAATTCCGGAGCATTATCTACCGTAGACTCACCAATATCATGGAGCCCTTTAACACAAATATCTTCCAATGTCTGCCCGTTAGGGCCAACCTTCATATCCATCGCTAATCCCAAACCGATCCCTACCGCAGCTCCGGCAATAACAGCAGGCGCTGAAGCTGTGCCAATGATGGCAGCAGCCCCCATTCCTAATCCAACCACGAATGAATTTACCGCAACCGAAGACGCGATCATACCTGCTCCTTGATCCCTATAGCGGTAGGCATCATTGAGAGCATCCATTCCAAATGCAAGCACGCCCAGGGGTTTCACAAAATCATCAATATGCTTAAAAAACTTAGCCTGCCCCATAACCGTTGTTCCGGGTTTTAACCCCATAAGAAAAATCTTTTCACCTTTACTACCCTGAATAGCTCTTAACCCGTCACGAATTTCTTTTCTAGAAAAAAAGGTTGCTGTAGATACAATACCCAATCCTGCCCAGTCATAAACGTCTGACATTGAACTTAAGAAAGTGTCTCCATAGATAGCAGCTGCTTGCAGTGTCGCGGGCGAGACACCACTCGACACTCCCCCCGCCATCTCCTCCCACCGCTGGCTTTCCTGGCTTGCCCGCCGGCATAATTCGCGACCCTCTTCAAGCAATAGACGAATGGTCTGGGCAGTCTGCTGAAATTCGTATACGTAGCCATTCCGACCAGGAGCAACCCAGTCAAGGTTAGCAACCCCGCCCGCCACATTGCTCACACGCGATTCGAGATCATCCAGACAGCTAATCGTCTGGTTGGCAAGAGAACGCACTTCTTCGGTTTGCATTAAAAGCATATTTGCCATAGATCCCCTTGCCTTTAATAGGTCTGTGCTTCATCCTGCCATTTGGTGATTTCCTGCCCCAGCCGCTGTCCATTCTGTTCCAGCGCCTCAAGCAGAGCACGAGTGCTGGTCAACCAGGCACTGAATTCTTCCCGGAATTTCTCCGCTCCAGGCGCTACCCAGGTGCTGCCAACCATGCCCTGCACCAGGCTATTCAAGGTGCTTGCATGGCCATCCATCGTACGGCGGGCAGCAAGTAATTGCTGCTGTACAGTGGATACCGCTTCGACATCCATTTTTAAAAGAGGCATGTTTTCGTCCTTTTCCTTTCATGCCAGTATTTCAGGGGTGCAGGGTTTCTGCACCCCTGAAGCATTCTAGTTATGGGCTGTAGAATGAGAACTAGAAGGATTGCCCCTCACCTGTCCAGTTTTCGACCTCACGTTGCAAGCGATCTGCCAACGTCTGCAAATTTTCAAGAGCCTGCCTCACCTGACCGGCCCATTGTTCAATCTCCCCCTTAAACTGCTCGGCGCCAGGAGCAATCCAAGTACTGCCAACCATGCTGGAAACCTGAGAATTGATCTGAGTCATCGAGTCATTGATCGCTTCTTTTGAATTAACAATCTGCCCTTTTACTGCGGTGCAAGCATCAGTATCCATATGTAAGACTGGCATTTACTCATCTCCTTTGTATCTTATTGGTTGATTGTTTGGCTTTTCTGACAGCCCACTTGGGCCTTGATACAGGATGTATTGATGTTTTATTATATGGAGTGAGCCCCCTTTCATGCATTATTGATTATTATAGGTAAATCCACGTTTTTTTACATGTAAATTTATCCAGTTTTCTACACTTCCTACCGATTGAATGGCATCACCCGGGAAATTGATGAAAGCTCGTACCGCGCCACGAATATAGTGATAGCCCGATCCCACATCACCCACCTTGCGTACTTCAGATGGTTTGGCTATTGCCATTGATACTGCAACGGACCAATCATTCTCACTGAAAGCCAGCGCAAAACCTGTTTTTCCCTTGCGTACCAAGCTCTCCAGCGGGCTAGTTGATGCAATTTCCTGACCGGTACCTACGAGTATGATATGCACGCGCCGGTTAGACTTGGCAAGATTCACCAGATAGTTTCGTTGATCGTCCTTCAGTTTGCTCTTTACAACTCCGAAATCGTCCATCACAATGACAATTTCTGGTTGTTTGATCAACCTTTCAGCACTCACTTGCTGCCCAGACATCATCTCTCCCCCACCATCAACCGGTAGAAACGCAGGTGAGATACTGCCGGAATCTGTAGCAGGCATTATCTGCACTGAGGTCAGACGCTGGTCAATAGCCTCCTCTAGATTGAACCCAACTCCAATTTCAGTAAAGGTTCCCGCAATAAATGGATTGTTCTGATCCAGCTGATATAAACCTGTAGAATCGAGATCGAAAATGATGAATTGCACCTCTTCCGGATTGTAAATTGCCATCATACTGGCAATCAAGTTGCGCACAAACGTGGTGCGTCCCGAAAGAGGAGGCCCCATGACAAACAAATGTTGTGAAACGCTGAAATCCGTCAGGCGCGGGTTCAAAGTTGGATCGGTCATATCAATCCCGACTGGCACTGGCAGATAATTTACATCCCGCTCTGTAAAATGGCGAACCAATTCCTCTAGATGAATCTCCTCATGCATAGGCGGAACCCGAATCGGTAAACATGCGACAGGAAAATCGCCAACAGCGCACCGCATGGCTCGCATTAATTGTTCCAGCCATTCCATCCGCTGGGCTTCCGTCAGCAACTCTCGAACTACTTCGCCGTCTTTGGTCTTCGCCTCTGTCGGTTTGGGCCCCATCCGGGCAACCTGAAATTCCACCACGTTCCCCATGCGAACAATACCACGTCCTGGAATGTCAGTCGCCGGAAGAACCCCACCCGTGCGGCCAATATTATCCAGATAATTATTTCCGGGCATCTCCAGCGCCACCACATTGGAAATTTTCTCACGCAGTGCTTGTGGAAAGTTGGCGGAAACTGTTGTGAGGATCAGATGAATACCCAGTGACGGACCGTCGCTGGCGATGGCTTTAAGTAGTTCAAATTCAAGACAGCCCGGCTGTTTCCCCTCCATGAAGGATGTAAAATTATCAATAATCAGGAAGACATCGGGCATCACCTGTTCAGGGTGTTGCCTACGATATTCCACTACATTAGGGGCATCCAGCAACTTACGCCGACTTTCCAGGAGATCCTTCAAGAGGGTGAACACTCGCCTGACGCGTTCTCCCTCCGTTGATCCCATGATGGCTGCCCCAATATGTGGAAAACCTTCCAACTTCTTGAGGGTTTGCACGCCATATTCAACAATATAGAACTGCACTTCTGCAGGTGTGTGATCCAGCATGGTGCTGGTCACAAGGGTCTGCAGCAGGGTGGTTTTCCCGGTCACAGGCCCGCCGTGCAACAATAAATGTCCCTCTTTCCCCAGGTTCATCTCCAGCAGGGGCTGCGCACGCCGGGCGGGGTTGTCAATTCTTCCTAGCACCGGTTTCAGATGCCTTTCCAACGGTTTCCAACCGTGCCCATCCCATCCGGCCTGTTCGCGCAGATCGCATAACTCAAGCAGCGGCGGCAAAGCCGGCAGCCAGACCGGTATCTGAGGGCTGGCGCCCTTGTCCGAGGCAATAATGCCCGCCAGCGCTTCCAACTGGGTGGACTTATAGCCGCTTGTGTCCAACTTTTTATGCTTGATTCGCACTCCCTGGTAGGTTACCCTGCTAACTCCCCCCACCTGGACCATATTCCGGGGTATGTCCAGCGAGCCGCCCCAGGCAAACTGCACCAAGTCAAACTGGTCGTTATTTCCCACCTGCAGGTATCCCCTGCCCACCTGGTCCTTGGTGATATTGTCATACGCATCGTTACGATTAAGGATGGCTTTGCTGGCGTCGCGGGTGCCCATGCGCAAACAAATGCGGGTGTTAATGTTATTGCGCATGTCTTCAGTAATGACCGTGCCCGGGTTTTGAGTCGCTAGGATCAAGTGCATGCCGATGGAACGACCAATAGCAGCGATGGACATCAACCGTTTCATCAGGCTCTTGTTGGGATCGTTGGTTGGGTTACGCAACAGCATTTCCGCAAACTCATCGATCACAATAAACAGATGAGGCAGGGCCCGGGTCTCTGTCCCGGTATGATAACGTGACATGTAAGAATTAATATCATCGCCCTTGAGGATATCCTTGCGCCTCTGAATTTCTGCGTCAAAGGCCGAAAACAAGCGCTGGATCAATTCACCTTGCTTGCCCTGGCTGTCCATATTTGCCAGTGAACCAACCAGGTGTGGCAGGTGCTCAAGTCCCTTTGCCAGGTCACCGCCTTTGTAATCAATCAAAACAAAATTCACATCCTCGGGTTTGTAATATGCGCAGGTTAGTAGAATCAGGGTCTGCAAAAATTTGGTCTTGCCGGTGCCAGTGGTGCCGCCCACCATGGCATGCACACCAAACCCCCCGTGCTTGGAGGCATCCTGCAGGTTCAAATAGGCAGTCTCCCCATTGGCTTTCTTGCCAATGGGTATCTGCAGACTCTCCCACGGACAGGAGACTTTTCTCAGTAATTCTAAGTTGACTTCCTTCACTGCATTCGTCATTAATAGATCGATGAGGGTCACCTGCGTGGGAGCCTGGGCTGCCAGGTTTTCGATGTGCAATTGTGCCAGTGCGTCGGTCAGTAAATTCACCTGGTCTTCTTTTGCCAGCATGGGTTCAAACCGATGCACTTCAGGCACCTGCCCAATGATCTCCATATCCCCCACCAGTTTGGCTTGCTCGCCTTCTTTCAGGTGAATCAGGGTGCGAACATCTTTGGGAATCTGCGAACGATGACCAGCGAGGAAGATGGAGTAAGCTCCAATGGCAGGGCCTTTGGATAACAGCAGGTCAAGGAGCGGCGCATATTGCAGTGCCGCCGAACCATTCCACAGACTGCGGTCAGCAAAAATAAATACGTACGAAACTGGTTGTATCGGGGTTTCATCCGAATGGTTTTGCTCGGCCTCATGCTGCCGGATGTGCAACATGCTCTCCAATTCGGCCAGAACGGTATGACGTACCTCATTAGGATCCTCAGTTGTTACTTCTGTGGTCCCCACACCTCCCTTTTTGCGCCTCCCCATCAGGAAGTACCTTACTGTATTGTTTTCATTCCAGTTATGGGGAAGGCGCCGCACCCATAGCCATTTTTTTCGATCGTGCTCATTAATGACGAGCACGATCTTAACATTGTTGGGTGCATGATGAGCAGTCAATTGCATAATCAGGGATTGCACCAGTTTATTGCGCTGGTGACTATTGGCGCCGACAATTCCGGCCGAGCCCACCTGACCAAGGGGTAGTAGAATAGGCAAACCAGGGATCAGGCGGCATTCCTCCTCCAACTGGTACCCCTTTTCAATCAGATCGTCTTCTTCTAGAGAAAGAGGTGGTGTGGGTGGACGTTCAACAGTAAATGAGCGTACCACACTACCCAACCCCAATCGCAGATGTAAAAAATCGTGATGAGCAGGTTCACGTTCCCACAGTCGCTGTTCTTTTTCCAATGCCAACAAGGCAGGCTGACCAGCTGGTTGATCATTGCTTTTTTCAGCCTCAATACGGCCCCCCGCCAGACGCACACCCTCCTGGGCACGCACCACGCATCCCTCCAGATCAGGGTTGGGGGTGAGCATGGCTTCCCGCTGTTCCTGGATCCATTGATTGATCTCACCACGCTGTTTGGTCAGATAATCGTCATAAACCTTGATTCGTTTTGCCAGGTCTGCTTTATATTTGTTTCTACTACTTCGCCCGTTCACAATCCCAAATATAACAGTAATGAGCGCCATTGGTATCGAAACAAAGGCATATACCGGAATACGACCTGTGCCGCCCGCGCTTTGTGCCGCAAATATCTGGATCATCGCCGAAAGCCACACGCCAATAATGGGAACAAATAGAGAAAGCAGTGGAGTGGTAGGCGCGTTTGGCTTTGCCGGCGGTGGCATTAGTTTAATTTCGCCCTGGGGGTACTTCTTGTAATTGCGTGGCGAACGGGTGAATACCGGTCGAGGATCTTCGCGATCCTGCTCTTGCTGCTCAATGATTTCAGGGTTTTCGATCATCAACCCACCTCGGGCCTTAATGCATTCCAGCAGTAGGCATTCTATTGATTGTGATAGAGCCAGACACTGGATATAGATGATTATTGGCATCCGATGAATTCAGCACAATTACCGTATCATCCCAACGCCTTAACGACTCCAAGGAATAATCCATTTTTATGTCCTTCTCGCCCTCCACCCACAGACTCCATAAAAGGGCGGCATCCAGTGAATGAGCTTCGACAATTTCTACCAACATCTGCTCAAATGGCATTGCCACCGGAACTTCATAGTCAAATTCTTCTAGGTGATCGATCCCAACCGAATTGACTCTGACCCGTATCATGACATTAAAATCCATGCTTCCCATCCTGTTCTAACTGATCTTGGGTAAAATTCCAATGCAATTTATGCAGGTGATTGTAGCTACCCAACACACCCCTCACCGCATTTCCGAGCGATTTGCGGTCTGCCGGTCCATTATTGAGTGGCGGCTGGGCTGCAGTCAACCATGTGCCCAAATTTGGCTTATCCAAATTGGGATTGCAAAAATCAAAATGGGTGGCAAAGGCAGCCAGTTGATTCTCCACCTTTTCTTCCCATGAAATTTTGTAAACCCAGTTGAGATAGGCTTCCACAAAAGGATCCATGGTGGTGACAGGGGTACTCAACAATATCAGTCGGGTATCACTGGGCGGCATGTGGAGCAGGATACTCCCGTGGTCTTCGCAGATGCGTCCTTCTGCCATCGCCATCAAAAACAGCTCAGCCCGGCCAGGGTAGGTGAAGCCACTCACCACTAGTGGATGCATTGGTCCTTCTGTTCTGTAGGGGTATGCACTATTCTGTTGCGTTTCCAGGCACCGAGCCTCACCTTCGGCACGGAAACAGGCTCTATGGGATATGACATGCGAATCGAATTTGCCCATACTATGGTTAAACCCATCTTGCAGGTCGTAATCACGTCTACCGGTTACCACCCCGGGCAAGTTCTCCATGAGGATGGAATTGCGTGTTTGCAAATAGGCAATCAGGGTGGGGTTCATTCCAACACGAACATCGCTGGCCGTAGTAATATGTCTTCCTTCAGTTGCCTGGATAAAAACATCCGTGCTGAATGGTTGATCCCAACCCAGGTTGACAGACACACCATCCGGATGAATCACTAGTATCTGATCAGGCGCGATCGCCCCGCCTCCTACGGTTCCAGCCGCGGCTCCGCATACCGGTCGTGATATAATTCCGATCCGGTGAGCGAATTCCTTCGTAAATATCATTTCTTTCATCGTTTCACTGAATTCGCTTGCCAGAGTGATTTCATAAGCACCCACAGTCATCGAGGCTGCCACACGCGTAAAAATTTCCACAAATTTTGCAAGTCCATCTCGTAGAAGATGAACTGAGGTTTGAATGCCATTTTCATTAATGTGCAGCGCAAGATCTAGATGATATTTGATCACCTGGTTTGCGTCATCAACATTAATCACTAGATCCCAATCCAACGCCGGCAAGTACAATTTTATCTTTCCCGCTAGATACTGGCTCCACCATTCATCCTTGTACTCAATATACTTTATACTACTATCAGCCTGAGGGACGTTGCGTCCCCAAAGGTACTTGCGGTTAACAATCTGATCCAGTTCAGCGGATAAATTTTGCATCTCATTGGACAAATGTGTCACACGCTCCCACAAGCCAGGGTTTCTGCCGGGTTGTTTACAACTGATGGCATCGCGCAGCCGAACAAGAGCATCCTTATGATCCTGTGCACACCGCCCCGTTATGCTGGCGTAACTACCAAGTTCCTGATAACCTGCCGCAGACAACGTCTCCTTACTGGCATTCATCTTTTCAATCAACGTGTTTAGGAAAGCCAGACAGAACCCAATGCGTCCGGAATGTCCGCCCACTGCATCTTCCTTCAGGATGCTCAACAGTAGTTCTCCCAAGCGCTTCCCCTGCCCATCTCTTTGAACATGCTCGGGTAGATGCAGGAAATCTTCCAGTTCTCTCGACCCTAAGCGCGATGAATTGTCCACCTCCAACCATTCTGCCAGCGCCTTGGATCCCTCAGTCGCTTCTCCATCCAAGTTGCCACTAAGGAATTGGGCAACCAGTTCGGGCGGGGTGAGGTTCATGATGTTAGTTGGGTCAGAGGGAGCAGCCCACTTCCAGGTGAGCTCCATATTGGCAGGTGGCTCATGGACATTGACCACACCTTCATCCTCTCCGGATAGGAATACACGCAGGATCTCCCAGACCCAACGAATGTGAAGATTGCGCAATATGGAAGCCACGGCAATGCGAATGGTATACACCCCCGCGGCATTGACCATCATTTCATGTCTTGCATTTATCTGCGCTAGGGTAGCAGTCCGCATGGCGCCAAAATAATCATTAACATGAGCAGCGTTCATAGCTGCATCTATACGCACTGTAATCATGTCGGCGATGCTGGGATACAGGAAATTCTTTAGATACGCCGTACCCATATCTGACGGTGTAACATCCGGATACCTGGCGTCGGCAAATTGCGGATCGGGTGACATGGAGAATATCAGCATGTCATCGAAGAGATTGTACCTTGCACTGTCAAGCGGCATATGCCATACCATGGGTTGGGGTACTCCAGTCGGCATCTGCAAGCGGGCCATCTCACGCAGGGTGGCGTATGAATTGGCTCGTCTTTCCATTTGCTCAAAAGGAGCCACCCCCGCAAATGTGCTGGCAATATTACCATCAATGAGGTAGCTCTCCAATCGAACCGTTCCCTCAGCACCGGCAACGTCATTGGCAATATTTCGCGCCAGCACGGCCACATCAGAAAGAATTCCGCTCATCCCTCCGTGCAGAGATCCCACCAGAATGATGTGGATGCGCTTGTCTCCATTTGGCGACAGAACACGTTCGCACCGGGACCGGATAGCCCCCTCCAGATTTACCTGCATATCAGGGGCATCGGCTCCCTGTTTGGCAGCGCCAGGCGCTAACCGGGCCGTCCGCCATTGACTAATAACCGATTTATGCTCCGGGTCCTGCAATATGCGGATAAATGTCACCCGTGAAAGAGCCCGCCGTCCGCGTGTGCCAGCCTGCAGGTTCACCTGCGACCGGATGGGTAAATACTCACTTGCACTGAACCATCCAGCATGTTCACTGTGCGGCACTCTCGCCAACTCATCTAGGACAGGATCGAGGTTTTCATCCAAAATGAATAAATCGCCCGGGTCAAGTTCCACGCCAGCAAATGTGACTCCCTGCACAGCTAGGTGGCTGGCAGTATCGGTATCAATCGCCAAAAATTCAATACCATCCGGCAAACGCCCGTATCCGGCATTCATGAAACTTTCCATAACATGTGTCAGAATCCATCGTCCACTGGTTCCCGCCCCAATAATCAAGGTTCGATCGGGGTTCCATACCGGCGCTGGAGCAGTTAGGTCAGCGGGTTTCACACCCCGGGCCACTGAAAGCTGTATACTCTCCTTTACCACCACATTCATTCCCCTTCCTGCACCTGTGCTTTTTCTCTCGTGAGAGCCTCCATGAAGATAGTTCACCATGGTGTCCACCACAATGTCACGATTTCCCGCCGTTCTGGGATTCACCTGATAGGCGAATTCCTGCGGTCTAAGCCCGATTTCCGCCAAATTCCATATGATTTCTCCAGTTGACAGACTCTCTGGCTTGGGTTTCACGCTGTCAGGAATTAACGAGAAATTTTCATCATCATAATGTTGCGTAATGACTAGCCCGGTGGCAGAAACTGGGGTCAACAACTTCTGGCTGATGTTTAGAAAAGCCTTCTCAAGACCCTGCATTTCTTGTACATATAGGAAGTCATCCTCGTCATTGACCACCTGACGCATCAATTCGATATTGGCATCGGCGGTACCTACCACGATGATGCGTATATTATTCTGTTTTGCTCTAGCGGCAGCATCGATCACCAACTGGTAATCCACGGTTGGCTGGCCATCTGTAAAGATGACCATCACCTTTTCAGCCCGGTTGCGCGCATTCGCCAGGAGTGAATCTCGAGCGCAGTTGATCCCCCTGGAGATATCCGTCCCCCCCAGATTGGGCAGCAGTTTATTAACCGCTTTTACCAGGTCTCGTTCGCTATTCGTCACCGGCTGAATTTCTCGCGCTTCGCTGCCAAATGAAACAATGCCAAGTCGTTCCTGCGGCATCATGTAACAACGCACAAAACGCTGAGCCGCCCGCCTCACTCTGGCGATCTTGGTTCCCATCATAGAACCAGAACAATCCACCACCAACACGGCGTCCACCCGTTGTGGTGCTGTACGGCGCTCCTTGAGCTCCACCCCCACCAATTCGGTGATCACACCAAATGTCTGGTTTCGGGTTAGCCGCCCCTCAAGCGGATCCGGGGGGAGATATTCAATTTTTAATGGATCGATGGTGAGGGTGGGTTTTCGCCGACATAGCAACCAGTTCAACAACAGCAAAAGCAGCAATGGGATCAACCACGGCAGGAGGGTCTTCATTAATTCCCAAAGGCTGGGCGGTTCCAACTGCACTTCATTAGCACCGTACTCATCCGCTGCAGGATCAGATAAGGTAAACATGCGATCCGCCGGGCTGCTTTCCCCTTCAGGTGAAATGCTAGTCTTGAAGATGTCGTTTTGATCATAGCACCGCCGGCTGGAGAAATATAAGGTGGAACCATCTTTAGACCAAACGGGCCAGGTATTGCCCATGGGAATACGCTGCCCACCAGGTGAGTCATTGATTGCAAGCCGGCGGGGAGAGCCGCCCCCTACCGGAATCAAGTAGATTTCTGCTTGAGGATCGCCGTATGTGGTGGTACCGCTTTCATGATGAACAAACGCCAACCATTTACCATCTGGAGAAAACGCAGGATGGTAATTAAACCCATTCATACTGGCGCCTGTCACAAGGGTGGGCAAGCCACCGGATGAAGGCACTGTAAGAATATCACATGGTGTGGTGATGGTCGACTCTTGATTGGCTCCTGAGGCGCGAATAAAGGCAATCTGCGACCCATCGGCGCTCCATGCCGGCATTGATTCGATGATCCCACCCTGGCTGGCGCCTTCGAGCGGGGCAGCGATGCCAGTTTGGACATCATAGATATAAATATCTTCGTTGTTGGCAGCATAAGCAATACGCTTGCCGTCCGGAGAATATGCCGGGTAGGATCCCTGAATATCACCCATCTCTATGGCCTCTCCCAGAAGGGAATAGCGAGTGAGACGACCATTTGTTCCGCCGGATATACCCGCCAGTTCCTGCCTCTCATTGGATGTCACGTGGCAGCCAATACACTCGGTTTGTGAAGCTAGCGGCGTCACTAGACGAGCGGGGCGGCTGATATCAGCCGGTTGTAAATAAATGGCAGACGACAAATCAGGATTAATGCGCCAGAACATCCAACCGGATCGCGGCGCGCACAAATAACCGGCTACCAGGTTGGCGGTGACTCCAATCACCGCCGGAAGGAACAATGCCAGCAGCAGCCTTGCCCAAAAACAATTAGATGGGACGATTCCACACCTGAACCAATCACGAATTTCCTCCTTATATTTTATGTACCAGAGCAGCAAGCTGATTAACAAAGCCAGCCCACCGATTATCCAACCCCATGGAATACGATCACACAAGGAGTTCCCCGTGCTGGGTGTTGGAGCTTCGGTGCACAATGCAGGATTCAACCCTCCCCCCACTATTATCGGAAAATCTAGTGGAAGGCTTTCGGTCACAGCTTCTTTTCCGCAGCGTTGATATGATAAAGTAACCGACTGCACGATATTGTAGGTGCCAGGAGAATTTGCCCGCAGTTTCACCCGCATTTGCTGCTGATTTCCACTCAGATGAGAGAAAGTCCAAACAACTTGATTGGACTCCACTTTGCCATCCGTTGGTTGAATGGAATCGGAAACCAGCGAGAAATTGCTGGCATCGAATTGATATTTCACCTCTATGTTAGTAGCCGGATCAAACTCTTTGACATGATGCGCAATGGATTCATAAATACTGGCAAGATCCGCTGACTGCGGCGCAAAATAGTAATCTCCAGGTATAGAAGCCATGGCACGCAGAAGGTCTTCATTGGTATCCGGCCCCAACCCGATAGTTACAAGGCGAATCCCTGCATCTTTGATCGATTCTGCTGCCGTCACGCTTGAGCCATCAGATTCGACGCCATCAGTCAGAAGTATGATCACCGCACTCACATCGTCACTAACCTCATCCTCGATCTCGCGATAAGCTTCGTTCAACCCTGCTTCGATATTTGTCCCAGCATTGTTCAAACCGCTGCCATCCTCAGACAGAGCTTTCAATGCCTGGGAGGGCGAGGAAAGTGAGGTGTCAAGCTGACTATTGGTGGCAAAAGAGACCAGCCCCACCTGGTCTTTCTGCTCATTCAGCAAGCCGAGAAATGATCGCACGCCGTCAACTGCGGCTTGCATCTTGGTCTGATCGTCGTCAGCGCTGATACTGTTTTCCATGCTGCCAGAACGATCCACCACCAACACGACCCTTAACGGACGGTAGATCTCCTCACTGGCGCACACCTCGTTATTACCCACCAGCGTCAGCAGCACTTCAACCTCACCGCCTAGTTCCAAATTAGATGGGCTCGCAGACACATCCACACGCGCACCCGGCTGGGACGGTTGAGCAAGGCTTGCCCCTACTGGCAGCGCAATCAGCATTGCCACCAAGACCAGTGTCACCAGCGCCAATCGTTTCATGCGGTCACTCCATCAGGTTAAGGGTTGATTCGTTATGTGAAATCGTTGTTTATGGGCCGGATTGAAAATTACTGCCTAAGGTACTGGAACAATATTCCCGGCTGTAGGTTCAGGTGTGTTTTCCATCATAATGAAAGTAGTGGCGGTGGGCCCGGGAGTAGACACTGGAGGAATGGTTGTTACCGCAGGAACCCCAGTAGTGAGAACCTGGTTAACAGATGCTAGAAACTCAGGGCTGGCCGCTCCGAATAACCAAATCACATACTTTCCATTTTCTGGCTGAACAATAAGGCAATCCAGCAAATCTAACTGGGAATAGTCAAATGATTCCGCAGGTCTGCATTCAATTTGCCTGTAAAGCGTAATTTTTTTATCTTCCTGCGAGAATATGGATAACTCTGCCCCCTTGGCAAGACGATTTTCAATATCCATCAAGCCGGCTTCATAGGATAATTTTATGAATAACCAGGAAAATTGGGGGTTTGAAGATTGTTTATCAGGAATAAAAAACACTTCCATATTGTCAGGCAATAAAGCCAGTTGAAGGTCGGGACTGGAAAAACTACGAATTTTTAATCCATTTGGAGCTTTTACAGAAAATATATTATTTATAAAGGGATCCGAACCCCACAATTCTTCCTGATCATCGCTAACCCCATCCTCATCCGAATCCAAAATATTAACGTGAACCAATAAACGCTGAGACTGATCGCCCACGGTTGCCGTGAGGATGTAATCTCCGGGCTGACGGGGAATGAAGGAGATGATTGCTTTTCCACTTGTATCGGTAGAGAAATTCGTGGCAGTCAGTTCTAAACCGGTAGAATTATCCACAGACACCGAAACGTTTACACCAGTTTTGCCCTGTTCACCTTGTTTGACGGTTACTTCCAGGCTGGTGGACAAGTTCACAAAATATTCATTTGTCGGAGCCGACCATTCCACTTTTATCTCCGGTTCCGGGGTTACAATATCAGTCGGGGGGAGCGAAGTTGGTTGCACCTCCTCTTCCACCGCAGGGGTGGTAACCACAGGCTGGGGTGTATTGATTCGATTAATGAAAACATGAAAATCATTGCTCACCTGCCGCACCGAAAAGAGCAATAGCACCAGCCCAACCAGGATCAATCCCAGCAGCGAAGTGCTGACGACCAATATGAGGCGTTGGCGCTTCCATGCCTGCTCAGCATTTTTGGAACCTCTATCATTTAGCAATATCAGGTTTTCCCGGTATTGTTTTTCATCACCGCGATTCCTAAGATCCATAATTGTGGAGCCCATCCCGGAATGTCCGGAGGCTTGCTGTTGGTTTCTTCTACTCATCTTCCACTCCTCACTGCCGAGTTATCATTGTTCTGGGAATCGTCTTTTCCGCGCTGGCAAATACCACTGCCCAGATCGCATCCGGTATTTGTTGCCGTAAAAGCCAGAAATTATCAATTGGGATGTCATCTTGGTATTCCTTCATGCACTTTGCCAGTTTGAACAATTCCACCTGGGTCTTCATATAATCGCATTCAATGGAGTTAGGAGCTGCCGCCAATTGCGTTTGGAGCGTATCCAAATCGCCTTTATACAACAGATCAAGCCATCCACTGTTGCTCTTCATCTGAGTTGTGTAGGTGATGGCAAACAGCCAAGCGAAGTAGGGTTTCTCTTCATGACCCTGGTCCTTCAGTTTCTTAATGATCGAATACACCTTATCAAACTCAAAGGTAGCCAATCCAGAGGCCCAGCTTTCAAAATCCCATTGACAACCCATGTCTCCATAAATACTTTTCAAATGGTCCATGGATGCTTGTGTGAGATTCATCCCATCCGAATGGACTTTACTGGAATACTCAAGCAATTGAATGGCTGCCCCCCACTGCCGTGCAAAAGCTAGGGTATATGCCAGTTGAAGAACAACGGCAGGATCGAGCGCAGCTTTCAAGGAATTGAGTTGATGGGTCAACGCGCCTATCTGGGTTTGAAGCGTTGCTTGATTGTACACATCCATGCCATCTACACCTGCTCGAATGTCAGTGAAAGCCGTTTTTAGATTATTAAGTTCTGCGTTTAATTGGCTGACAGAACTGTTCCGAATGTTCAAACTCTCTTGCACCTGGCTGACCTGTCCGTCCAATTCTGCCAGTGAGGTCTTTATCCCTCCCACCGATGAAATTAGTGTAGTCAACTCATCTTTCTTATCAACCAACTCCTTAGCTTTATTAATTAATGTCTCCACATCCATGGTGTTCCCACCTCCCATCTGCATGCGCAACGTGTCCACCCACCTGCAGGCTTTTAGCAAGGTCAACAGAATGGATGCATCCAGGTTTTCCCGATCTTCAACGTTCAGCTTGCATGGTTCAATAAGATAATTGACACAAGCAGAAAGCGAGTCTTCATTATTGATTTCATCGAAAGACTTATTAAAGAAGCTCTGGTTGATACGCCATTTAGGCAATTGGTCAATGATGCCCAGTTGGTTGATCAAACCGTCCAGATACCGAAAATCAGCCAGGTAAACCGTGCCACCCGTTTTCTCCTCCACCCATTGAATGCACCGTTCACGCGCGTACTCTCTTGCTTTATGAATGACCGCACTGGAACCCTGAATGTGATTACACCACGAAAGAACCTCCGCCCAGGCTTCCTCCTCCACCAGGCAGATCAGACGGTACACCGCGATGAGATCCCCCTGGCGTTCACCCGCCTCAAGGTGTTTCCGAATAGTCCCGGGTGATTCATTTTGGGAAAGGGCAAACTCTATATCTTTTGGATCAATTTGCGATGTCCCCGCCGCAGCCTTATATGAAGGTTTCCAGACCGGCAGGCAGGTTTCCAGTAAATCCAGTACGGTTGAGAGCCCCTCATTCGCTTTAAAATTATCCCCCCATTGCTGCAATTGCCCGCGGAGTTTCTCCCAGTCACTGTAAGCATTCTCAGAAAAGGGCTGGATAACCAACGAACGGGTTTGGTTCACCCAATCCGTTATATTCTGCAGGACGGTGCTCGCCTCCTGAACCCCGGCAGCCAACTCACGATCATCAGTGACCATCGCGTCTAACGGCTGCCAATCCAGCCAGAACTTCACCAGGCTGTGAACCTTCTTCTTACCCTCTCCCAGAATGGTGAGCGGTAGTTTTTTCAACCACACCGAAACCACCACCACTCGGGCGAGTTCACCCAACTTCTCTGCGGGTATCAGCTTGCCCACCATACGTTGGGCAAGCTGAATGGAGCTGCTGCGCGCAGCATCCAGTTGGAAATCCTCCCAATCCTGTCGGATCAGACTAAGGGCTTCATCCAATTCGCGGATGGGCTGGCGCTGCTGCCAGTTTGCCCGCGTGGCATGGCTTTCCATCCAAGTTCTCACATCATCAGGCAATGGTGGAATGGAAGTCGCCATTTCATTCAGATCCAGAACGGCTTCGCTCTCTTCCTCCAAATCATATGCTGCCAGCGCCCGCTCAAACTTATCGGCTGTGAAAGGATGCTCCAGTTTTGCGAGAACTCCCCACCACTTCAATTCCTGTCCCAATCGCTCAAAGTTGAGCATGCCCCGCGTAATCAGGTAAAGAATACGCCGCAGCGGCCTGGGGATGGCCGCTGCCCACGCAGGGTCCACCCCGTTCACGCTGGCGGGTGGGTTCTTACCGATGAAGATCAAATACAATACCTGGGTGACCAGAGCGGTCATTTCCTTTTCGTCCCGCACCGGGTCGCGCATATCCTCACAGCGGTTCCAGTCCAGTACGATCAGTTTTCCATCCAACCAGTAAAAATTCTCATCCTTTATGTCGGTGTTGCGGATACCGACCTTGGCGCAGGTGCTGAACAACTGGATCACCTGCCTGGCGAAGGAAAAAAATTCGCTTTCCAGAAATTCAGAACGCTGTCTAGCTAGGAATGCCTGATCCTCCACCGCGTAGTAGGGCATGACAATACCCGCCGTACCATCTTCCATTTGAGCGTTATAACAATCCGGCAGGCTGGATAACCCCTCGCTTTGCAGGGTTTTCACCACTTCTATTTCTGGGCGGAACCGGGAAAGATCGCCCGAATGCTGAAAGGGGATCTTCATCACCCATTGCCCGTTCTGCTCATCCCGCACCATCCACACGGTGGAGGTGGCTCCATCACGGATATGGTGCGCCATTCGCCCGCTGGTTTCGTTCCACGAGACTCTTTTACTGGTGTAATCAGGCATCCCTGTCTCCTGCGTGATTCATTTACTTGCAATACAACTGAATCCGTGAACGCAAAACGCGAATAAACTCATCTTCGGCATCCCGGCTCTTATTTTCAACCGGCGCTCCACCCAACCCAATCGGGTGCCCAAGATCCCAGGCAGCCAGGTCGGCATCCAGCAGGCGGTACATGTGTTTGCGGGCTTCCTGTTTTAATTCCTCGTCACGCAGATCTCCCATGGCTCCTTCCGCCGCGGCCCTCGCAGCCGCTGTACCAATCCCTTGTTTCCATTGCGGTTCCAGTTCCTTAACTTTGTCATCTAAGGCACTTTCAATTAATTCATGCAAGCGTGTCCGCACCGGCTCCATAGGGTTATTGTTGTAATCCTTATCCCTCAGCATGTATGCTTCCGCGGCGGTAATGTATTCCACCGGGTAGTATTCATAAATCTGCGCCTTCTGGTCAGACAATAGGCTGGTGCAAGCAACGATACGGACTTCGCTTAGAACATTTTTCTGTTCGGTATATACAAGGTTCAGGGTATTCACCTTGACGCCTGCCGGGTTGGTGATGGCCGTTCGCTGCAGGTACTTGAACGCCCAGGCCAGCAGGTAGTCAGTTAGCAGAGTTTCATCCTCCAGCAGCATGGCCACGCGCGATATCAACAAGGGATTATTTCTTATCTCATACTGTGTAGCTCCCTTCTCGGCTCTAAAAATATGATTGGTCGCCCGGCTGATCTGGCTGCCCTGGCTGAAGGCATCCAGGTTCAGATAGGGGATGATGGCATTGGTGAAAGCCGGAATTTGTCTCAGTTCTATGCCGTCCCGCATGATAAAGTAGGTGAGCGTGGTGCAGTCGCCGTGCGACAAAACTCTTGAAACGGCAGCCTGTATTCCAGGTACATTGGCCAGTAGGTGAGCAAAAGCGGTGGTCAAAAAAGTGTTGGAGGTGGGATTCGCCATGGCAGTCCCGGGCGCCAGCAGATAAATATTGGTAGGTGCATTGGCTTGCTGAGCTGCCCCAGGAGTCAACATGACATTGCAGCGGTCAATCAGTGCGTCGCCAAAGCTGTTGGCGTCCTGCCCGGGGCGATTCAAGCTGCGCCAAATGAACGGATCCACCACGCTCAACTCTTTCCATGCCGGTTTGAAATGCGGTCGGGTCAGCTCGCTCAGGCGGGTAAGGTTTTTCTGGATGAGGGTCTCCGGATTGTCCTTCTGATCTATTTGAAGCTGATCGGTGCTTAACACCAGATTCCTTTCATTCACCTCAATGCCGGTCGCGTGCAATTTCAGCCGCGGCACCGGCGCGCCATTTACCATAATATTCCCAGCTTCCCACTGCAACGCCTGCAGAATACGGTGCAGCGCCAGTGGCATGGTGGGGTCCGGCTGGCAGTAGTGGCGGTACATTTCCTCTTCCCAAGCTGGTTCGTTCACCACCTCACGCACCTGGTTGAGCGCGGAACTGGCTTTTTCCCGTTCTTTTTCGATCTTCTTCCGCGTAGCCCTGATGGTCTGAAGTAGCTTGTTGGTACCCACCAGCATGTTGAGGTACAGGGTCAACTGGCCTTCCAGTTGATCGCCTTCCAGTTTATCCAGATACGCCAGCATGCGGCGCAAGCCCTTCAATTCACTGTCAATCAGTACCTGTTTGCGTTTGCATACCAACCACTCCTGGCGGATGGTCAAATAGTCATGCTGTTTGCGGTCGTCATTTACCATCTGGGTTTTCAGATCCGACTGGCCCATCAGGCCGCCCTTCCACCCCTTGTGTTCATAATCCTCCGCAGTTGCCTGCAGTCCCTTGAGCGCGTCCGACAGAACCGAGATAGCAGATTGCAAATCCACCCGCCGTTGGTGGATGTAGGCGATCAGCCACGGCAACCGGCCAAACCGCCGGTGGAGAGCATCCATGGGTTTGTCGGTTCCGGCGCCGTTCAGTACATTCTCACAGTCCTTGATTGTCTCCTCCGCGAAGCCTTGCACCTGGCGGTTGGCCATGGCATCCAGGTGCTGCTTCCAGATACCTTCCAGCCGGGCATACTGGGTTTCGCAACTATCATGCAACTGCTGAGCGCGTATGTTCACCGGCTGGTTTTTATTTAACACCGGCGGGCATAAGGCACCTGCATAGGGGTTGCTCAACAAGCCCATATTATTTTTTTTGTAGTAGGTGATTGTTTCGTTCATACTTTCAAGCACGGCGGTTTCTTCAGAGGTGGTATGCTCATCCACAAAACAACCGCTGAAGACCTTGACCGAACGAACCTTGATCTCCTCGACCAACATCGAGTGGGTCTGTTCGGAATGGCGCTCGCCCAGTTCCGTGGCGTCGCGCAGCAGGTTGCAGCCCCCGACGCCCTCCATTCGGGCAGTATCTCCAGGCGCGTTGGGCAGCTCGGTGTCGGGCAATAAGATCGGGTTTTCAGGGTCAAACGCAGGCGCCAGTACCGCCACAGCTTCCTCTGCCAGGCGCAGGCTCCAATCTTCCACCAGGGCCGCCAGCGGCAGCACCACGCTGTAAGTGCCAAACGTGCTGACAAACGCCGTGGTCAACCCGCTGGTGGCTTCACTATTGCGAAGAAAGTTAATGTTGGTTTTCGCCGATGCGTAGGCGGCGTTGATGGTGCCATCGCACAGCTTGGCGATCCAGGTCGCCATCATCGGCGCAATGCCCTTATCAATGGGCGCTGTGAGCGGATGGGGTATATCGCCTTGATTATTCGGCGCGGTTTTCTCCATCAGGTAAACCAGGCTGAAGGGCGAGCCCTTGGTGCGTTTATTGATGGAGTAATGCGCCGGATCATTGGTGTATTGCATATTGAACCCAATCTCAGGAATATGCACGCTCATAAAGCGGTCCAGCTCGCGCAGCGCCGCCAGACTGCGGGCGCGCATGGACGCATCCACCTCTACTCCTTCCTCGTGTTCGAAGGCTTCAGGCAGCACCAGCGCGGCCACCACATCTGCGCTTTTGCTATTGTTTTCCGCGATCACCTGCACCAGATGGGCGATGTCAATGAATAACGCCGCCCCCGTCCCCCCGGCCAGCGAGCCGGTCAGGATCACCCTGCAGGTGGCAGCCGGAAACCCGTTGACGATTTCAGCCAGTTGGTTATACAGCGCGCTGTTCACCCCATTTTGCAAATGATTAAAAAGTGCCAGCCTGCCCACCTGGCGGTACATACCCGCACCAGTCTGAACATTAAGAATGGTTCTCGCATCTGGGTGTGCGTGAAAGTAAGCCGAATCGTACCAGTGGGCGATGTGACTCGGCGTAAAATCATAGAGCGGCCCGATCAATGCGTAGTATTCACTAATCGGATGAATCTGGATATTTTTCAGATCCATTTGCTCTCTGGATGCATACTCCCCCATCCAGGGTCCCACCTCCGTCAGGGTGGTAGGTGATTTCTCGGTATCAATCACCAGCAATTTGACATCCGGCGGCAATTTACCGTCCGGCCGCGAATCCATCAGCATTTTCTTGATGTGAATGACGGTTTTGGCGCCTGTTCCGCCCAGACCAATGATTAACGTGGATGGCATGGCATACTCCTTTTTGCTTAAAATGGCAGTTGATTAAGATCCTGTACCCACTTGATCCGGTATCCGCCCACCCGGGTGTTCAATTCTTTCAGATTGACGATAACGTCAATCACGAGTTTCTCACGATTGGTATTGGGATCCAGACAGTAGATGCGTAGGCGGTAGAATCCGCGTATGTGGAAGACACCGTAAATTTTGATGCGCACGATCGAACAATTCACAACGGCCGGTTTTTCAAGATTCCAGCACGATGATCCCTCCAGTGTAAACTTCCAGACTGTGTGATTGTTGTTATCCAGCACGCCGATCCAACCACTGGCCGGGTTCCAAAAGCGGCACAACAGCCAGCATATGAGCAGCACCAGGCCAATCAACGCCAGTAAACCCAGGACCAGCCACACAATCCATTCGCCCAGGCCCGCAACCACGCGAACGGTACGCAGCGTCTGATTCACCTGAATATGTGCTCCGCACGGGGCAGCCGGATAGGTCAGTTGCAAATCATACTGTCCCAGGGGAACAGATTGGAAGACTGCATTCCAGACGCCATCACTGTACTGCCAGCCGTCCGCCTGCACGGCTTCGCCCTGCTGCGGAACCAGTTGCGCCACGGGCAAAAGATCCGAAGATTGCGCCGGCGTATTGCCTTCCATCAGACTGGCTTTCAACGTCACCTGCGGGCGGGTGAAAAACAACTGTCGCCCAATCACACGGACATCCGGTTCAGGGTCGCCGTTGATTTTTGTCATCTGCCGGTTCAACCAGTTCAGCAATCCCGAGGTGCGCATGCCCATGTCGTGAATGCTGAGGTCATACTGGTGCCCGGGTTGCAGGGCGACCGAAGTGGAAGCGGTGGCGATATCCACCAGTTGCCCACTGGTCGGGTTTGCCCCCACTGCAGTGATCAACAGCGATTGTTCACCGCTGTTTTGCGGCAGTCCGCTGAGTGTGTATACCCCATCCGCATCAGGGCCAATCACCTGCAGGCTCTCGAAGGACTTACCCTTTACCTCAATCTCCGGCTTGACGCACAAGTTGACTGGCACGCCGGATCCGGCCACAATGAACTGCACCGGCATGTTAATGGGCGAGTACTGCGCCGGTGAGCAGGCGCTATTCTCGGCATTTTCGGCTTCACCGGTCGAGATCACCAGACGGTCAACATACAGATCAAAGTCGGCAAAGGGCGGCTTCAGAACAGTCCATTTTTCCTGATAGTCGTCCATGGCAACCGCGGTGATGGATAGCTGATTATCGCCTGTATATACCGGCGTAAATATACCCGTGATTTTGCCCGTGGCTGAATCGTAAGCGAGCGGCAGGGCCATACTTTCGCCGCTCGCGGCGGATTTGAGGGTTGCTTCTACTTTGAGCGCATAGCGCGGGTCATCATAGCGCGGGATGGGGCGATTTTCGCTATCCACCAGACTGATTTCGATAGGGAAACATCCAAACTGGTACAGCCTGCTCATGTCACTCTGCATCGAGGTCTTGATGAAGATCATGTCCTTAGTGATGTAATAATCGCCACTACTGGCCGTGGTAGCTAGTTGGTAAATGCCCGGCTCAGGCCGGATCAATTCGATGGTCTGGATGCCCTCATCCAGGCCGGTCACAACCACATCCGGTCCGGCGGTTAACACCCTTCCTTGCGGGTCGGTCAACTCGATTACATTATCGCGGTCGGGCTTAAAGAAGGTGAATATTACCCGTTCCAGATAGGGCGGTACCACGTTGGGTCCCACCTGGGCGTTCACCACGCCGCGATCCAACCGGAAGTTGACAATATTACTCATGCGCAAACCGATTTCGGCTCGCGTGCTCACCTTCGCCGCACGCTCCGGCTCATCCAGTTCTGTGCGCTCGCTCTCATGCGTGATGCCCATCCAGTATTTCTCGGTAACGCGCCAGTAGTTATCCGACGAATCGTTGATAGCGGTTACATATAGCGCGCTGCCATCCCCCAGCAACTTCCCATCCACCAGCGACTTCACATTATCCATATACTCGCCCAATAAAGGCTCTCTAATCGGATCGCCGTTGGAATCAGGGTTGCCGTCCGTCAGCATGAGGTAGGTGCGCCTGGGGCAGCCCTCAACCTGTGGGGCTGCTCTATCGATCAATTCAGCCACTTTATCAAATGCGGCTTGCATATTTGTGCCGTTACTAATCAGCGGAACCATGGAAAGATAATCATCAGCGGTCAACAAACCCTGCGCCAAAATCTGGTCCCTCTGACCCTGCCAAGCGGCATAATCTACCGGGGAAATGGTGGTCCAATCGAGGCCTATGGTGGCTTTACTCGCAAACTGGATCACCGCCATTTGCACCGTCATCGGGCGATCCAACCGGTTTGCGGTCATGCGGGCATTGATATAGTTTCTCGCGAGTATATCGGCCACATACATAGGAATGTAAAACCGCAAATCGTTGGGATCGTTGCGCAGATCCATGCTCTGAGATTGGTCAATGATCAGCACCACCTGGGATGAAGTACAGACGCTCTCCTCATCCGCCTCCACCTGCGCTGGCAGGACTGTCACAGGCATCGCCTGGGCAGAACTCGCCGGAAGGAGCGTAACCAGCAAGCAGGTCAGTACGAAAAGTATGATTTTTTTTCGAAAACAGGTTGCCATGGCCATTAACCTTCCTTCAATTGCATGGTTTTATATTTAGCGGATATCCGCATGTCGTCAATTTCCAGAACCAGATACTGCGTGAACGCCCGATTAGCTTCGTTCATACTCGCCCGTGGATCCCGCGGACTGCCCACACTCCCCGGATTTAGGATCAGGAAGGATCCTTCCGGCAGATCCGAAAAGTCCAAAGTTGCACCAAACTCACCAACAACAATTCCGCCTATCGTACCGTCCAGAGCTGTTCCAAAATCGGGAATCCATTGCGTCCAGCCCGCCTGTTCGCCCGCGGTATACAACCAGGCGGTCTGACAGTGTGAATGTCCCACCAATAGGATGTGTGCGTTATTGATCAATCCGGCGACCTCGGTGGGGGATGTGCCGTTGTTTGGATGGCACTGATAGTCGTACTGGGTTGCTTTTTTAATGTCATCATTATGTGGAAACCCGTGGGTCATATACACCCGCAACCCGCCCAGCGTAGCCTCTCCATATACAGGCCGATTGGCAACCATCTCGGCATGTCCCACGGGTATACCCATGGCGCGCAGCTTGCAGGTATCCCGGTAGTCGTCCGCTATGGTGGTGAAATAATTTATCAGGTCAGGATGCGCATCGGGTAGTAAAGAGTACAGGATGGCGCGATCATGGTTGCCACAGATCCATTGGCTGTTGTGGTTTTTCTCTTCAAACCATTTTTTGAACAGCTTGTAGGTAACATGACTGTCCACGCCACGGTCAAAAAGATCACCAAGGAAAATGATGCCATCCACATTGCCAACATTCTTCATGACGGCGTCCAGTTTTATTATTTCGGAGTGAATATCACTGATGACACAGATCCTCATTACAACCTTCCATCCAGTGTAAATCGGCCACAAGGATTGTCTATTTTGGGGTCGGTAAAACGGCTGCATTCAAGCCCTAACTGCTCGCGAAGGGGAGAATTGTCGGGCGCAAGTCTGCAAACCGAGCAAGCCTTGGACTGGAGATCCTCCTTGGCTTCATCGAATCTTCTTTTATTTTGATTTCGAAAATCCAGCCACGGTACACGAATAGCGCTTTTCGCGCGCCAGGCGGTCCATGCTTTTTCGAGAGCGTCTTCGTAGTCTGAGTATAGGGAGGCTATCAGCGCCAATTCACCTGCAACCTGTTCAGTCCACAGCGGTAGGGTGGTAAAAATACCCTGCTCCTGTTGGATCAGACTGATGCGATAAGCAGAAGCCGTTTGGATGTCGCCTAAACTCTTGTGGAATTCAGCTTCACGCTGTACCATGTCCGCGAATAGGGCATACATTCCCCTTCCCCCGGGGTTCTTTCGCTTAATCCACACACCGTCCATCGGCTTATAGGGGACCTTCTGACTGGCGGAGTCGATCCCTTTAACCGCTACCTGTATGTCAAACCAATTTCTCAGAGACACCAACCAAGTGACCAGGGGAGCAGTACAAACTCCAACCTGTCTGGCCCGTTCCACTCCGCCCCCGTTGACCGGCAGTTGCTCATCTTTCAGGTCAAACTCAAGACCCACCTGGCTCACCCATTCGTCGAACGCCTCTTTGTATTTCGCCTGTAATAGCCACGCACATATGCCCGTCCTATCAGTCGAAATTTTGTTTTGGGTCCGAATCAGAAGGTCCTCCGTACCCCCCCCCACCTGTTTGTTCACCCGGGCATTCAGTTTATCAAGATAAGTTTTGGCTTCTGCGACGAGCGTGCTCTCGGCGGTAATATATTTTTTGATCACCGCTTCTTCCGTCATGTTGCCAAAGATAAGGCTCCATCTCCACAAGGGGGTCTTTAACGGGTCGGGAGCCTCTTCTTCCAGTCTCTGCAACAGATCGCTTGCCCATGCCAGAGGGTCTTTGAATCTAGATGCAATAAAATCTTCTTTCTCCATGTCAGTAGGGACCGTTCCACCGGGCACTCCGGCGACATTCCCCGCCTCTTTAAGTTGTTTGAGCAATTTCAGAACAATCTTCCTCTTTTGATCACAAGCTCTTACCTGCCTCTCAATTTCGATAAAAGAGGGATGACCGGCAAGGTCAGCATATCCTGCCGGGGTTGCCCAAAGCTTGATTACCGTTATTTGACTTGTGAGGATGCCCAGTTCATCGTCCGCCTCATTGTCCAGCGCAAGCAGCAAACCAGACGCTTGCTTCTCGCGCACATTTTGATAAAGTTTATGCAAGTCCTTCAGATGAGCGAGAAAGGTGTCCAGGTCCCTATCTTGAATAAAATTCGTCAAGTCTATAAAAATTGTTCCCAGGGGATGGGTTTTCCAGGCAGTATCGTCGAGCTGCAAACGAGCAAAGTAAAGGGTTAGAAAGTGAGGGAAAATGGCATGCAGATCCTTTGCCTGCTCCGCGATGGATGATAAATCGTTGTGGTGCTTGCCGATCGAGTCAGGGCCCAGACCGATTACATACGTAGCACTTACAAATGTAGTTCTCTTGTTTTGAAAATGAGTAATAGAGTTTGCCAACCAGATCTGCAGTTCATGAATGCGGTTGATACTCCCATCGAGTGGGTAGATGGAATCAGGATTCAGAATCATGCGCCGGTAATCGTTTTTATGTGGATCTGCCAACCCACCGGCTGGAGCAACCAACTCCTGTTCGTATGCACTTCTTCCCTGCGTCCACAAATTGGTCGCGAGATCATCCAATTTAGGTATACGTTTCAGGAGTTCAGCGTGGCGTGTTTTCAAACCCACATTATTTACCAGGGGTAGGGCATCATGAGAACAAACACGCTGGAGTTCCACAAGCGTTTGTGACTGCGCCATACGGAAAATAAGAGATGCTAGGTTTTTATAGGTTTGCGAGCGGAAAAGAAATTCATCATAGATTAAGGCAGGGGCGGGTGGCATGAGTACTTGCATGCTCTTCATCACATCCGTCAGATGGTACTGATCCCACATCACCTGATACTCCAGATCCAGAGCCGGGCTCGACATTTCGCCTTCTCTATAGGTGATATTGCCGTAGTCTGTGCGGAAATCCTCAATCAATGGAAAAGGTACCACCCTGGCCTCACCCACAATGGCCACGGTTATTACTTTTCCACTCAGATACTCAATGTTTTCGTACTCTTTAATTATCTTTAGAAGTTTTGACTGTAAAGTACAGGCTATAACATCTGTATCGTACTTCAAGGTTGGGTCGGCATTGGCAGAGGCAAGTGAAATAAACACACCCTTTGCGGCATCTACCAGGGCTTTCATCTTCTTAAGAGCCCTTTGCATTGCTTCAGCATGAGGGTGGCTCCTTTCTCTGGCCCGTTTCCAAGCGGTAATGGCCGCATCCAGATTGGGTTCACCATGGTCGGGTTTTAAGTAAGATAATGCCTGTAAAGCAGAAAGGTGGGCCTCCATCTCAATAAGGTAGGGATGGGTAGCTTGATTTTTTTGCATCCACTGGACAGTTAACTCCAGGTCCTTCAGAGAAACTTTAGTCACTTCTTCATGAAGGAGAGCCAGGAGGTTCATAGCGATGCGGAGGATTTTCTGTTCCAGAGCAGCTCGCGCAGCTCTCCTCTCGCTGATTCTAGTTGTGGACAGATCCCGGACGGCATCCAATTGCGCCCACAAGTTTAATAGTCCGGAGATGGCGCCACCGGTTAAGCACTGGTAATCATCGCCGGTTTTTTCAAGGGCTGTGTTTATTTGTGTGACAATGGCTTCCACCATGCCATCATTCGCGCCAAACCCGGCCAACTTGTTTACAATGTCATCAAACTTTGTGAAAAGATTTTTACGATATACGCTGCTTCGCACAACATCCAGCCAGTTATTAATCTGCTTCAAATCCGCGCCAGGACGTTCAATCTCCACCGCAGCTTGCAGATAGGCAGACCAGGCCATTAATGTTCTCTGGGAATTCACCAAAGAATCAAAGATGGGAAGCAACGCCGTATTCGTAGAAGGTTGCTTGCGGAGTTCCGGCAGTGCCACTTCCATTTGCTTCAGCACTGACTCTATTTGATTCAAATACATGGTTACCAGTTGATCAATCGGCAGGCTGGTAGCCTGATTTTCAAGGCTCCTCAACAGATCTGTCGCCCTAACTTTAAGCTCCTGCCCCACCTTTACTGGCTTTAACCCTGCCCGACGGGTTTGAATTTCCATCGTGAGCATGAGAGGGATATCGCCCATTTTTTCATTTTCTATCGTTACCTGTAATGCTTCCAGTCTTGCCAATGCCCGATCAGGCAACTCACCGCTGGCAGCGTTCATCTCACTCTCAAATAGTTCACATAAATTGATCAACCGTTCGATATCGAAGCGATCGGCCTCAAATTCTGTAAACTGTTTCAGTTTGGATACAACATCGTGCGCAGCTCTCTTTACAGCAAAAGGGTTGGATAAGAACAATTTTCTGTAACCGGAATATCGTTGCCGCAACTGGTTCTTCACCCGGGGGATGAGACTACCGCGCAAATCGTCATTTGCGGTGGCATATAGCGGAACCTGTTTTCTGATCTCCAACCATACACGGTCTAATTCCACCAGCAAATCCAAAGGATCCCTTTGGTCATCGGTGTTGATTAATTCCCGAACGCCTTCAAAGCGGTCTCTTAGCGGTCTAAAGTTGAAAATGGCCTGGCTGATGCGATGATTGATGGCCTGGTATTCATCCCTTGTCTGACGATCCAAGTCGGTAATGGGTCGTTTGATGTGCTCAACTAGATTGTCAAATCTCATTTTCCATTCGAATGGATCTACGGCAAATGGGCCTTTTTCATCAAGGCCGCTGTTGAGCAGCTCATCCGCATATTGTTGAATTTTCTTAGAACAATAACGTTTCCAACGACGGTCCCAGATTACAATCACATCTCTAACTTTATTCCAACCCATTACAGGGTCAATTGGGTCATCACTGATGTAATGATATACTGTCAAATCTGGATCTTTGTTCTTCAAATCATCCATGCCGGCAGCATAATCACCACTAACCTGGATGGTCATGGTTTTACTTACATCAAATATCCGCTGGACCGTTTCGTTATTTTCAATCGCCCCGATCCATTGTCTAAATAAATCGATCCGTCTATCATGCTCCTGTTGATCAAGACGTAGATCTGATTGAAGCGTCAGAATGGCTTTATTCAGGTTTTCCAGAAAGCCACTAATATCCGTGCGCAACCCCGAGATATTATGAGAATCCAATTCCTCAATGAGCCTACGGGTTAACACAGTATATTTCTTGAAGCATTCCGCAAATAACCGGTAGCGATTAATAGATGTCTCTAGCCTGGGGGACGAGTTGACAGTATTTTGATCAACGTTGCTAAACATTCCCTGCCATTCAGTGGCATCGTCTTTTGCCCTGGAAAAGGCTGTTTCATCATCGGCCTGCTCAATCCGTCCCAGAGCGAAGTTAAATTGGTCCTGCAAAATCCGGGCGATTTGTTCTCTTACCAGTTCATACTTCCCGCGCAAGTGATCATCATCTACGATTTCTTCCTTACTGCTGTGTATTTCAATCCATAATTTCATGACCTGTCGGTCAAATGATTCAAGTTCAATATGATTTTCCATCTTGTGGAGGGTTGATTCCACTAGCTTCAACATATCCATCAGGTTCGTTGTCATCGGCTATTCTATTCCTCGCTTCTCTTGATGTGACAAATGTTGAAATGCATCACTCATTTGATCAATGATTTCACTTTGGAATCCATCTGCAGTGCAAATAGAAGTCTCCGCCTATCTCTTTTTATTTGAGTAAGTAGTCATAAACAACGGATTTTTGCTTTTCAAGAAACGATTGGGAACTCCAATTTTGGTGGCCGGAAAACAATGAGAGGCAGCTATTTTGGGTACTTTGTATCCGGTGATACAAAAATAGGCCGCCACATCTTCAACGGCCCAAACTTTGTCCAACTCATCCAGTTGTACCTTGGATTCACCTGTCTCATCAATCACCATTTCCCCCTTGGGCTAAATGAGCAGTCACAACCCCTAGATATTTGAATTTTTTAATAATAGTTTTACTATTTTATATGAGGTTGTATTTTTTTACAATGACAAATGCGTTAGTATTCCGGGGCGATCTGGTAGACTGTTTTTTCTTCTTTTTCAGGAGTAGTAACGAGTTTGTTGGCGAAGTCATTTTTGACCGACTAGTGCCAAAAAAAGCATCACACAGATGCCAAACAAGTAAATTCTTAGGCTGAAAATATGGAACCTGGCAATTATTTACAACCTAAAGATTATGGTCAGGAAATTTTCGAACACTAACCTGTAGAGGATGACGCATGGAACTACGCCACCATCTAAGGAATATGATTAACCCAAACAACTGGGGCAAATAGCTATGGATGAGAATCAATTAATCGCTCAATCGATTTCTGATTTTCAATATCCTCCCCAAGGAGCCAAAATCATCGCTCAATATTAGCGAACAGCGCACCAGAAACCCGAAATGCTTTTATCATCTATTAGGAAACAGGAGAGATTTCTTCAATAGAAGTAGAAAGTTACACAGTTAATAGATTAGTGACAGAGCATGGGATAAAGCCTCTTATGGCCCTGTTAACTTTAGACTAGTTGGGACGCGAATCTGAAAAAACCATTGCATCCTTAAATGGGCACAATTTCATTAGCAAAAAACTTAAAAATAATATAAGTTAAGAACGGCGACGCAAACAATCATCCCACCTGCTAATAAGGTAGGATGTACGTTCTCTTTGTGATTCCCCAATTTTCCTGATTTCCGCCTGTATCCAGTCTCTAGCTTCATCTCCATCATCTTTTCAGCATACCTTTCGGCTTCCTCAATGGATCCCTATTTAATTGTTCACCATCGCTGAAATGACGACTTCTCACTTCCCCAACCATAAACGACAGCGATTCCATCGACCAGCGTCCACAAAATACCAGCGATACATGTGCCTTCCCGTATCAACTTTGATCAACGTTTCCATTTGTCCAATCCTCTGGTTCAATCGGATATCATGTTTATACCCGTCCGCCTCTACCTCCTATAGACTCTACCGGGTTCAAACGCCAGAAATACCTGGTTCGAACGGCTAGGGTTCAAGCGGATCGAATAAACCTCACTGGCGTTCCATGACCCAGATATGGCCTTTGGTCACCAACGCTGCTTCCATCTCTTCGACATTACTGATGTAAGTGGCGAACCGCTGGCCTGAAAGCGCGAAATTGATCTCACTGGCTAATTTGCGCATAAAACTGGGTTTGTCGCAAATTACCCGGATAATGCCGTGCGAAGCAATGTGGAAGTTCTGCCACTTCTGGATGCGAGCTTGCGCATCTTTATTGGCTTCGCGTTCCACCTCGATATACACCAACTCACCGGTGGAGCCATCTCTGGCGGTGATGTCAGGCTCAAACTTATGTCCATCCGGTAACACCAGTGCGGCAGCTTCCAGAAGCACCTGGTATACCTGGTGGTCATCAAGAAATTCCCGAACCTTCATATTCAAGAGCGTATGCTCCGGGGATTTATGCCGTTTCATCAATACATCAAATTCGCATTCCAAGGCGTTTTTCCCCGATAACAGCCAGTAAGCCTGCCTGCCCTGCTCTGTCAGGTGATACAGGTAAGGCAGTACGCCGCCTGTGTCTGATCCGCGCTTTTCAAACAACTCCAGCCGCTCGATCAATCCGCGTTTCTCAATTCGGCGAATAGTATCGCCAAGCGCACTGTTTTCCGGCTTCACCGCCATGCGAACCGCCGCTAACTGAATGATCCGCGGCCGGCGGGAAATCCCTGTCTCGCCGATCACGGTCAGGAGAACCGCGTCACGGTCAAAGGTTGTCCGCTTGCGCCACTCAGCCATCCAGTTTGGTTCGGACATTCCCTTCAACACCGGTGAACCGGATGTTTCGCTACTCGCTGTGCTAGCGGTTTGCCGCTCTTTTATAACCAACTGCTCGACCTGCTGCTGAATACTGTTTCGCGACTGCAAGGCACGGATTTCCTGCTCGAGCGTTTCGGTCCGTTGCTTTGCCAAAGTCAGGGCATCCTGCAATGTTTGAGTCTGCTTCTGCAATTCCAGGATGCGTCTCTGCTGCTCTTCACCCGTTTCCGGCGTAGGCGGCACGGGCTTATCCCGCAGTTGTTTTAGCAAATCGGTTACGCGCATCTGCACAAATCGGTCATCCAGCTGCGCCAGCGTTTTCCCACCCTTGATCCATCCGTCAATATACCCCGGATCAAGTAGAGTAAGAAAAGAAACTAGGCCGCTGTGAGCAATCGTGTAAGCATGCTGAAGATTCTGCATTCGATCGGATTGTTCTTTCTCGATCAGTTCCAGATACGCTCCGGTGAGCAGGTTCGCTTGCTTTGCCTGCTGCTGGCTTAAGGAGTCCGCATCCATTGATTCTCCTGCAATGCGCTTCGCCCGTTTCTCGACTGCTCCAACTTCTCATTAATGGACTCTCTCGTGGGTTCTTCCGGCGCACCTACCCACCGCATGGTAAGCCGGGCCACATCTAGGTAGAATAATCCCGTTGCCGAGATCTGGTCATGTATTCCGGCAGCGGCTGCGGGAACTTTCGCCTGATCGATTTCATTCGCCAGGTTTACTGCCCGTTGCAGCATCTGCTGCGCCTGCCTGGAGCGCGTGAACAGGTCACCAGAAACCTGTTCGCCTAACACGCCAGCGATCTCGGAATCGAGCAACGTCATTTGCTCCAGCCAGGATCGTGCAGAGCGGCGATAATCCTCAAACGCCTTCACTTCCGGCAGCAGCAAGACCGGCTTACCATTTTCGTCTTGTGGTGATGTTAGCCAACCGATCACCGCAAAAAGAATCACCGCCGCCAGCAAGATGATGCCAATGCACTTTATGCGTTCTTTTGAGATTTCAATTTCCGCATTATCGTACAGTGACATGGTCATCCACACCTTCCGAATACCCACAAGTAATTTCAGGGATCGTCTGCCAGTTTAGTCCACGGGCCGGTTTCGCCCGCTCTCGCGCCTTGAGCGTTTCAAGAACCTGGCTACCACGCTCGTAATCAATATTGCGAATGAACTCAATGTGATCCGCAACGATCTCAAACACTGGTGGGAGTTCACGTCCACGGTCACGCTGCTGGATATGGCCTTCGACTCCAATCCGGCTGCCTTTCCTGAGATAACCGTATGCAATTTCCGCCAGTGCGCCATACGCAACAATGCGCAGCCCATAGAGTGGTTTTACCTGCGCCGTTCCGTTGCAGATCATCAGCAGGCGGATAAACGGAACCTCCTCTCCCTTCTGGTTGGTATGCTTGTCGAAATAAATATCTCCGTTGATGTCCCCAATATTCCAAGTATGGTTTCCGAGCGGCATTGTTTTTTCTCCGATGGTTGTGGAATGTCAGGCTTCATCGCCTGGTTGGATGGTCAGGTTGAGCAAATCCGGGAGTAGCGACAGCCGGTCCCAGTCAACCCCTTTGAATGCGAGGTTCCAGTCTGGATCGGCATTGCCTTGCCAGGTCAGCGACTTGCGATACTTCCGCGCTAAAACCGCCGGGGAATAACTGGCAAGCCGGTCAAAGATGCCGCCGGCACTCACGCCTGGTTGATCGCACAACCTGGCAACGGCCAGGCTGAGCGGGTTTTGCACTCCCGCGTTTGCCACCCCGTACAGAATCCAGGAAACGAACGCATTTGGACTTTTTTCTTGGGCAATCAATGCGCTCCGATTGCGAGAATTGACCCTACTCAATAGATCATCAAATTTCCAAACGTTTTCCTGTGCCTCCTCTTCCCCCACCTGTCCTGTAGGGCGGTCTGCAACTGCGTAAGAATCTTGGTTGGAAGAGGTTTCTTTCTGTATTTGGGAATCTTTAAAGCCTCTGAGAATCTTTAAAAGAGTCTCAAAACAATCGTTCGGCAGTGTCTTGACCGTCTCAATCCAATCATTCAGTACCATTTTGAGAGTCTCAGAACAATCATTGGCGGTTTTTGACAGTCTCAAAACAATCATTCCCTCTTCTTTGAGAGTCTCAAAACAATCATTCGACTGCTGATCGAGCAAGCGATAGAGTTCGTGGAGAACATCCGCATCATCGGCGGAAAGCAGTAAATTTAAAGCCGCCTGTTTGACCTGCTCATCCTCTGGCGTGAGTGGATCCATGCGCTGAACCTGGAAACACCAGTCGTATGTCCCGCCGTTTGAACGGTAGTCGCTGCGCTGCACGAAGGCGGCGATCCGCTCCTGAAGTCGCTGCCGGCGGGCATTTTCTTGAGCAGTCGCCTGCGTAATCGTATCTTTGTGGCTGCCACGTTCCAACGCAGCCGGGAACCACAGTGCAACCTGGCGCGGATTTTCGATCCCCAACCGCGCGGCCAGTATAGACAGCCCGCCATGTATCCACACCGTGTCGCGGATTTCCCCGGTCTCGTCGTTGAAGAAACACTGGTTCCGTAGTAGGGTAATCAACATGGCGGCATCATGTCCTAAGAGCGGCAGCCAGTTCTGTAAGAAGTACCAGCGCAGCAAAATGAAATCCCCCGGCGCTAGCAGGCGATCGCTGAGCTGATCGACGAGATCGGACAACTCACCTTCCAGACGTCTGCCGACGAGTGACTTCACCACATCCTGCACCATGATACGACGAGGAAGTGATTCTTTGAATTTCTCAGGCAGAGCGCGAAAAGGGTAGCGCAGAATTTCGTTCAGCTGCACGGCAATCGCTTCGCGAAGGGCATTCGCAGGATCGCGTTGGATATCCTTTGCTCGCAGGTAAACGGCCAAGTCCTCTGCATCGCCTGGCGTGAGCGGAATACCATAAAGGGCATATTTGTTCGCCGATTTCTTGGAACGTCCGGTTTGCCGGTCTCGTTCGTGATCTGTTTCGATCTTGCCCACGAACCAGTTCAGCGAGCTGCCAGTCCCAAAATCGCGGAACAATTGCGCCCGGCTGACACCCGCCCACCTGCAGACATTCTCAATCCGCGTGGCGACTTTCTCCCCGCCAGCAGGCTGTTTTCCACGGCTGGATAGATAAAATTCCTGCCAAATTCCGACGACTTCAAAAATTGTCCGGGCACCCACGTAAGGGAGCCAGCGCAGAAAGTACACCGGCATTTTGACCACCCGTTCCGGCTGCAAGAGCGCATCCCGCAAGGAGGCATACACCGGCTCGTAGGTGTCATCGGAAGGGACATTCGCCTCTCCCGGTTCAGGATCGTCATCCTGTTCCTCATCCTCCGCTTGAACGTCCGTGAGCAGCACAATCGTGAGTTCAACCGACTGGCCGAGCATGCCCGACAACTGCCGTTCAATCGTCGCCTTCAAGCGACTGTTAAGCCAGTCGATGGTGTGTTGGTTATGGCAGCCAAGTGTGAAAACCCCGTCCGCAAACGAGAGCGGTACAGCCGGCTTGACCCAGGTGTCGAACCAGGCGCGCGACATTTCATGCTGCAGGTTCGAGAGAATCCAGTCCCAGATTTTCTGCGGTGAATCAAAATTGTCTGAGACAGCCGTCATGGTGCAGTCCTTTTCTCTCGTGAGTTCTGATCTGTGAAAATTCGCTGAGGAGCCTTTTGAGAGGGGGTTGCGTCAAAGTGATCCATTACACCTATCCACTCGATTACGCGCCTCAGCGCCTTTTCTGTGCGATCAACGTCAGCAGCTACGTCAGCGGCAGCGTCAACGGATACGTCAACCATACGTCAGCGTCACGTCAGCGGCATTGTTGACGTATTTTTGTCCTCCGCTGAAATCATTGTGGTTTTGTTCGCTCGCTGTGATTTCTTTCATTCGCGATCCTTAAAGAGGGTCTTACCGGTGAGCTTAGGCTGTGGTTGAAGCTGAAGCCGCTGCTCTTCAAACGCCTTGAGCGCGTAAAGGAAAAGGAACAGCACCAACTCGCCGACTCCAACGAAGTGCTCACTGGCAACCTGCTTGACCTCCGTCTTCAATTCTGCCGGGATGCGATAAGTTGCCCTGGATTCCCAATTTTTCGGCGACTTTGCTTTCTTCCCTTTGTGATGAGATTGCTTCGCAAGAAAGGCTTGTTGCAGCCATCTACTTGCTGTAGCAACATGAGTCTGGTTACCTTCCGGGAAAAGAGTCATACGCTGCGCTTTGGGGTATGGGGATAAGGGAAGCTGACCAGCCTGATACTGTCCAAGACCATATTCGAGGAAGGCCCGCGCGACTTCATCCACCGGTACGCCTAAGGCGCTGGCAATGCGGATCAGCGTCTGGTGCGTCTCTGGCGGTATTCCCCGATAAGTGGCAATTTCCGCCCGGCGCGTCCGTTCCCATCCTCGCTCGCGGCGTTTGCGCGGTTCGGCAGCGGGGATGAAATCGAGTGGACGAATGCCGGAAGGATTTTCATTCACTTCTGGTGAAATGTTCGCATTGGAAGCATCTGGCTCTGCCTGCGTACTGCGCAGCATGGAAAAAGCATCTCGTCTTGGCATCGGCGCTCCTAATATTTGCGAACCAGGCTGGCGAAGGCCTCGTATTCCTGAGCCGCTCGCGAATCGGGCGCGTACTCGAAGATCGTCTTGCCAACCGACCAGCATTCGCGCAGCACAGTGGCAGCGTGGATGGCCGGCAGCACCTTTTCGCCAAAATCACGTTTGAGATCCGTAAGGGAGTTGCGCGATTCGCGCGTCTTGTCATCGTAGAAAGTGGGTAAGATGCCAAGTAGTCCTCCCGACCAGGCGCGTTCTTTCTGCAACGCGTGCAAGGTTATGATGGTGTTGCCAACCGCTTCCAGTGAGGCAAATTCTGTCGCGCAGGGGATAATCACCAGGTCAGCCGCCCAGATTGCCCGCTCTTGAAGACCGCCAACGGATGGTGATGTATCGAAAATGATGTAATCCATACCGTCACGGGCGAACGTGCGAACGACCTCCTTGAGATAGGAAATGGGCTTATCCTGGATGCTCGACTGTGCCTGGCCAGTGGCCTGGTTGCCGGGGATGAGAAAGAGATTGCTCCGCCCCGTTTCGCGCACATACTTCTTCACAAATGCCACTTCGTGCAAGCTGCTTTGGGTGATCATCAGCAGGTAAAATGTGCCTTGCTCCGGATCCATGCCCAGGCTGGTGGCACATTGTCCTTGCGGGTCTAGATCGATGAGCAACACCCGGCTGCCATGCTGCGCCAGAAACGCTGCCAGGTTGACGGACGTGGTGGTCTTGCCGACTCCCCCCTTCTGATTGCTGATGGTGATGATTTTTGCTGCCATTGGATCCTCCTTGTGTTTTTTCTCATCAATGTTCTGTTTCTATTGCCAGTTGTTTGTCCATGAACTGAACGTATGTATTTCCCTCGTGACCGTGAACAGAAAGCAACTCCTCAATTGAGGTGAAGATACCAAGGGCATAAGGTTCTCCCAGCCACTTCAACACAACCTGTCCATCTTGAAAAATCGTGCCTTCTGCTACAACTCCGGTTCCTGACCGGCCTGTGATATCCTTTTTACGGATCAGAATGAAGTCACGCATTACTCACACCTGATACCAATAGCAGAATGCATATAGACTTTTGAGGTTTGGATGTTATGAATGCTCTTGTTTTTCTGATTTCTAAGTCTCCGTTTGACGATTTCTTCAGGTAAGTTCAGATACACCGGCTGTCCCTCGATAAAGCTCAATCGCTGGCCGGTTTGGATATGTTCGAAAATAATCCGTTCCGGCCAGGGTGACACCTCATCCTTCGTCGGCAGGATATCTAAGAGACGAAACAGGCTGCCGTAGAAAAGGCCGGGATCTTCCTCATTGCGTGTTGGGTCATAGATAACCTTCCACAGGTAGCCTTTTGGTGCTGTGTAACCTGCAAACTCAGGTGGGAATAGCTCATCTAAAAATCTGATATCAAAACACAAATAGCCTCCTATCATTTCAGCTTGAGTTCGAAATGACCGAGGCAATTTAACGAAAATGTCCCCTGTGATAAATTACAGAGGACAAGTAATAATTAGCCTAAGGAAATTTAGGCTTCCGAGGCCGGTTCAACGAACGCGTTTGAAAACTTATGCTCAAGCTGGAGTAGAATTTCAGAAATTGAGACGGGCACTACGATTCTTTCGCAGTTGTAACGTTTTGTGCCATGCCCACCCTCCCCGCCACGTACTCAGAGACTCGCACCGTGCGAGTCTTTTTCATCCCTGCGTACCATCGAGCTATTGCATTCGAATCCCACCCTCCCCGCCACGTACTCAGAGACTCGCACCGTGCGAGTCTTTTTCATCCCTGCGTACCATCGAGGTATTGCATTCGAATCCCACCCTCCCCGCCACGAAAAGAAGCGATTAGCCTTTAGCTATTCGCTTTTTTGATTCACTCACACTTTCGAATCTCACTCCCTACGAGAATCCTTACTTTCCCTTACGGTGACACAATTTATCCTGGTCTACAAACCGGCAGCGATTCTCCGGCGGCCATTTTGTATAATGATCGGGGAAGAGAAGAAGGCCATCCTCCCGCGATTTGCGCTGTGCCCTGGAAAAATCGCTTTACCCGATAGTCCAGGTCCATCGATCGATTCGCCGGGCCTGAAACTGATTCTCTTCCAGATTCTTGTGTGGCCCTTCTTCTGATCTTCCCCTTGACTCTCCCCCAACCGGAGGGTTTATAACGGAACGATCTTTCCAATTCAGGAGACCCGACATGCCAGAGAGTCAGGAAATGCTGGACTTCTTTTCTCGACCCGGTCCCTTGACTGGCCTGGGCGAATACCAAAAACATCTGCGGACCCTGCCCGCCGAACTGCCTGCGCTGGTCGCTGCGCTTCAGAACCTGACGGTCCACATCTTCTGGACGGAGCGTTATGGACTGATACTGGACGAAACCCGCCGTTCCGAGGTGGAGATTCGCCCGGCCGCCCCCAAGCTGAAGCGGCTGCTGGAGCTGGATGCGCGCCCGTTGAACGAACCCCGCCCATTGGAGCTGCGCCTGGTGAGCAACTGCCGCGATTACTCCATACTCATGGCTGCCATCCTGCGCGCGCAGGGCATCCCGGCCCGCGCGCGGTGTGGTTTCGGCACCTACTTCATGCCCGACCATTACGAAGATCACTGGATGGTCGAGGTGTGGGACGCGGCCGGGCAGCGCTGGCTGCGGGTGGATTCGCAATTGGACGAGCTGCAGCGCGAGGCGCTCAGGATCGATTTCGATCCGCTGGACATGCCGGAGGGGAAATTCGTGCTGGCCGGCGACGCCTGGCGGATGTGCCGCGCCGGCCAGGCGGATCCAGACCACTTCGGCATCTTCGAATGGCACGGCTGGGACTTCATCCGCGGGGACGTCTTCCGGGATCTGCTGGCACTGAACAAGATCGAAGTGCTGCCCTGGGACAGTTGGGGGCTGCTGCAAACGCCCTTCGCCGAGTGCACGCCCGAACAGCAGGCGCTGGTCGACGAGGCCGCCCGCATCTCAGCCGCCGGGGATGTGGCTGCCTGTCGAAAATTCTATCGGGAAAATGAAGGGTTCCAGGCGCCGGGAGAGTGGATCAAGGTATGATCTAGTTGGATCGTTTACTAAATGAATTCTTAGATTTGCATAATTGGTATTTTCTTGTTATGGATTCTGGTCAAAAAAACTTACCCCCGCCGGAAGTCTGTAGGCGAAAATAATACTCGGCCACAGACCAGTGCAATATTGAACCAATGCGCAAAAATAGGAATTTCTTCCTTCTAGTAACCTTTTTAAAAGTCGTTATAATTAATTACATTACAAATCTTGAATACATATTTTGTTAAATATTCCAGATCATGAATAATAAAAGACAACATTACATTCCAACTTCGTATTTAAAATCATGGTGTGATCCAACGCATCCAAGAAATCAAAAGCCTTATGTGTGGATGTTTTCGAAAGACGGTTCTATTGGTAAACGCAAATCTCCAAAGAAAATCTTCTATGAAAAAGATCTTTATACTATTCGTGCTCAAGACAATAATAGAGATTTGACCTTGGAATATAACCTTTCAAGAATTGAGAATAAGTTTTTCACACTTCGAAAAGAAAAGATATCCAAACATTTAATGCTTTCGTTCGAGGAGCACTTGTATCTATGTATGTTTGTCGCAGCAATGCATGGACGTACTCCTTCGTATGCGTCTGAGCTAAGTTCTGTGTTCAATCAAGCACTTTGTTTGGGGAAGAAAATGATAGAATGGGCAAAAGAGAATCCACCTAATGAACAACAGTCTGCTGTAATACCAATAATCTCATCAGAAGATCAGGATTATTTGACCATGGAGGAAATGGAAGAAATAGTCAATCAACCACTTCAATCTTTACTATCATCGTTTGTAACAAAAATATCACCTATATTATTTCATATACCTTTTGTTTTCATCGAGATTCCAGAATCAGTCGACCTTACTTTTCTTACATCTGATACACCTTGTGTTTTTTTTGATCCAGAAATTTATAGCATCCCCAGGCCACGTTTTGCTGGAGGTTTGGTTTCGCCTACGATTGAAATCACATTACCAATATCACCAAGGATGATGGTATTATTTTCTAAAATGATTGCTGTCCATGGTAGTTATATTCAATTACCTGATAAAAAAATTATTGATCTACTAAATAGAAAAACAAGATTATTTTCAAGGGAGTATTTTATCAACAACTCAAATGCATTACGAAAGGAATGGTTCTAGCCATTAGAGTTAGTTGAAGGCACTACGTTTTCAAAAAGTTCTGCGGTGCAGGTCTTTAAAGAGCAAAGAAATCACCACACAAACGGCGCAAGACGGTAACGAACCTTTTGTGCGTATTCGATATACCCGGGCAGATCCCGCATCAACAGCTTCTCCTCATCCAGGATTCTCCACACCAACATGGGCAGGATGAGCGCAAGGAAGGCGAGCCCCCAGAATGAACCCAGCGCCAGGGGAACGCCGATCATCATCACCAGCACACCCATGTACATGGGGTGCCGGACGATCGCATAGGGGCCGCTGGAGATGACATTTTGATCCGCTTCGGTTCGGATGTTGGAAGCGCCGAAACTGTTTTCCCTGAATGTGTAAAAATCGATCAGCAGGCCCAGCGCGACCAGCCCATCCCCGGCGATCGAAACCGGTGCCGGCGCCGGTGACCAGCCCAAGCGGTGATCGAGCGCGCAGAAGACCAACAATCCCAGGTTCCCGATCAGGGCAAAGCTCATGATGATCTTTTGGGTGATGCTCTGCTCGGCCGCCGGCCCCACCTGCTTGCGCCGTTCCAGCAGCGCCGGGTCCTTCACCGAAAGGTACAGCCCAATCGCGTTGACCGCTGCCAGAAAGACGGCCATAAAAACCCAGGCTTGCCAATAATCGAAAGTCCTTGCCGGCAGAAAAAGCGCCAGCCCAAGCGCGGCCGCACCGATCAGGATCGTTCTCATGGCTGGCAGGACGTATTTTTTCAGCATCGTTCGTTCCCCTTCGCTGGTTATGATTGTACATTCATTCGAGCGCGCGGCCGTCCCCAAACCGGCAGCAAACATCAGGGCAATTGCGGGGCGATCCATTTTCCGCAATTGCCCTGCGCGCACCCCGCGGTGATGGGGAAATACCGGTAAGCCCAATCATTACCCGCTAATTCTCTCCTACGCATAAATTCCCGGTCACCGAACGGGTAATCGCCTCAGTGCCGTGCGGCAAACCATCCTCGAGCGCCCGCTCGACGGCCTGCTCGATGCGCCGCGCGCTGTCCTCCATGCTCCAGGCGTGGCGTGCCAGCAGCGCCGCGCTCAGGATGGCGGCGATGGGGTTGGCGATGCCCTGCCCGGCGATATCCGGCGCCGATCCGTGCACCGGCTCGGCCAGGGCAACGCCTTCGCCCAGATTGATCGACGGCGCCAGGCCCAGTCCGCCGCACCAACTCGACGCCTCGTCGGAGAGGATATCGCCGAACAGGTTGGTGGTGATGATCACGTCGAAGCGTTCGGGCTCGCTCGCCAGCTTGAGCGCGGCCACGTCCACCAGCAGTTCCTCCACCTCCACGGCCTGCCCGGCCCGCGTGGCGCGCACGACCGCCTCGCGCACCGTGTCGCGAAAGAGACCGTCGGTGAGCGGCAGCACGTTGGCCTTGTGGACGATGGTCAGCCGGCGCCGCCCCGCGCCGTGCATCAGCGCCAGCGCCCGTTCGGCCAGGCGCCGCGAGGCCCGTCGGGTGATGACCCGCTCGGCGATGGCCGTCTCGCCGCCGTCCTCCAGGCGCTCGCGCCCGACGTACAGCCCCTCGGTGTTCTCGCGCACCACCAGCAAATCGATTCCGCCACGCGGCGACACGCGCGGCAGGCTGCGCACCGGGCGCAGGTTGGCGTACAGGTCCAGCTCCTGGCGCAGCGTCAGGATGGCGCTGCGGTAGCCCGCGACTTTTTTGGCCGGCGAGGAAACCGCGCCGAACAGGGCTGCGCCGCATTCACGGATGGCAGCCAGCGTTTCCGGCGGCACCGCAGTTCCCCGTTCCAAAAAGCATCCCCAGCCGGCTTCCGCCTGGATCGTCTCCAACCCGGGCACCGCGGCCTGCAGCACCCGCACGGCGGCCGGGATGACTTCCTGCCCGATCCCATCCCCCGGAATGACGCATACTCTCGGCATTCTTCCCCCTTCCCTAACGGTCCGCTTCGCCCGGAAAGTGGCCGTGCTGTTTGACGTACGCCACGATGCCGCCCGCTTCGAGGATCTCCTGCGAGAAAGCCGGCAGGCGCGGCAGCGCATAAGACCGCCCAGCGTGAACGATCTCCTCGGACGCCAGCTCGAAGCTCACCTCGTTACCGTCCTGCACGGCCTGCACGATCTCGGGCGCGACGTACAGGCGCAGCCCCAGGTTGAGCGCGTTGCGGTAGAAGATGCGCGCAAACGACAGTGCCACGATGGCTCCCACCTTGCGCCGCACCAGCGCTTCCACGGCATACTCGCGCGACGATCCGCAGCCGAAGTTATCCAGCGCGACGATCAGATCGCCCGGTTGAAAATTCCGGGCGAATTCAGGACGCGCCTCGATGAAGGCCGCCTCGCCGACGTCCGCGTCCGGGCGCATATAGGGTGCGTAGCGCCCGGGGACGATCTGATCGGTATCCACGTCCGAGCCGAATTTCCATATCCGTGCCATCTCTATAAACTCCTTGGATCGGTAATCACGCCGGTCAGGGCGGTTGCGGCGGCGACGGCGGGCGAGGCCAGATAGATCTGCGAGGTCGGCGCGCCCATGCGACCTTTGAAATTGCGGTTGGCGGTCGAGAGGCACACGTCCTCGTCGCCCAGCGTGCCCATGTGACGGCCCATGCACGGGCCGCAGCCGGGGGTCGAAAGGATCGCGCCGGCGGCCAGCAGCGTCTCAAGCGTGCCGTCGGCGGCCGCGCGGCTCATCTCGACGCTCGAAGCTGGGGTGACCACGAAACGCACGCGCGGGTCGACGCGCCGCCCGCGCAGCAGGTCCGCCGTCTGGCGCAGGTCGGTGTAGCGGCCGTTGGTGCAGGTGCCCAGGAAGACCACGCTCACCGGCGTCCCGGCCACCTGCGCGAGATCGGCAACGTTGTCGACCGCGTGCGGGATGGCGACCTGCGGTTCGAGTTCGTCCAGGTCGATTTCCAGACTACGGGTGTAGCTCGCGCCAGGGTCCACGGACAGCCAATCCGGCACCTCGTAATGCTTCATGGCCTCGCCAAAGGGCGGCAGGATGCCCACTTTGGCGCCCACTTCCACCGCCATGCTGGCCAGCGTCTGCCGGCCGGGCAGCGCCAGCCAGTCCAGCCCGTGATATTCGACGGCCATGTAGTTGGCGCCGGAGATGCGCAGCTCGCGGCAGACCTTGAGCGCCAGGTCCTTGGCGTCGATGAAGGCGCCGAATCGCCCGCGCACCTGCACGCGCACGGTTTCGGGCACGCGCAGCCAGTTGCGTCCGGTGCCCCAGGTGAGGGCGATGTCGGTCGAGCCCATGCCGGCGCCAAACGCGCCCACCGAACCGTAGCTGGTGGAGTGCGAATCGGAGCCCAACACGATTTTGCCCGGCGCGGCGATGCCTTCCTCGACCAGCACCTGGTGGCAGATTCCGCGCCCCACATCGAACAGGCGGATGCCCTGTTCACGGGCAAAGGCGCGCACCCGGTTCTGCGCGTTGGCCGTGCCCACCGTGGAAGCCGGCGCCACGTGGTCGAAGACGATGACCAGTTGGCCGGGGTCTTTGACGTTATGGATGCCCATCTCTTCGCGCAGGATCTGGATGATGCTGGGCGAAAGCGAGTCATGGCTCATCACCACGTCCGGCCGCACCACGACCAGTTCGCCGGCGCGCACCTCCCGCCCGGCGGCGTGGGAAAGGATTTGTTCGGATAAGGTCTGGTTCATGCTGAAATCTCCTCCCGGGATTGAACGGATTGAATGGCCGCCATCAACAGGCCGTCCACCTCATCCAGGGCCAGTTCGCGCTCGTCCGAAAGCCGTTTGATCTGATCGGTGACGGCGCGCACCTGCGCGTCGCTCAGTTCCAGGCCCAACTGCCCGGCGCGGTAGCGAACCGCGTTCCAACCGGTCAGCCGGTGAGCGATGTGAATGTAACGGGTCAGCCCAAAATCCTCCGGCCGCAGCACCTCGTAGGTCGACGGGTTGTTGAGCACGGCCTTGGCGTGGATGCCGGCCTTGTGGGTAAAGGCCGAAAAACCGGTCACGTAGTTGTTGAAGGGAATATCCACCCGCACCAGTCCGGCCACCAGGCGGTCCAGCTCCAGCAGCAGCGGCAGGTTATATTTGCCGACCAGCGCCGGGCTGACGGCGTACAGCCGGGCGATCAACCCACCCAGCGCCGTGATCCCGTTGCGCTCGCCGATGCCCAGCACACTGGTGTCGATGTAGCTGGCGCCGGCTTCCAGCGCGGCAAAGGCGTTGGCGATGGCGCAGCCCGTGTCGTTGTGCCCATGAAACTCGATGCCGGCGCGCACCCGCCGGTGCAGGCCGCTGACCAGTTCGTAGATCTGGCGCGGGTTGCCGATGCCGACCGTGTCGGCGATCCCCACCCGGTCGACGCCCATCTGGTCCACGGCCGCGTAGACGCGGTAGAGATCCTCCGGCTCGCTGCGCAGGCTGTCTTCGGTGCTGAAGCGCACCTCCACGCTCTGCGTCTTCAGCCAGCCGACCACCTCCTGCGCCATCCCGATGATTTCCGCGATGCTCTTGCCGTGGCTGAACTCGCGCAGGTAAGAGGAAGTGCCGATCACCACGTCGACGCCGCTCACGCCTGTGCCCACCGCGCGGCGCACGTCTTCCATGGCGCAGCGCGTGTGCGTCAGCGTCCTGGCGCGCAGGCCCAGGGACGCAATCGCGCGGCAGTCGATCTCGCTCTGCGGCGAGGCGCAGGGCGTGGTCAGTTCGAGGTATTCCACGCCGAAGGCATCCAGCAGACGCGCGATCTCGATTTTCTGATCGAGGGTGAAGAAGGCGTTGACGAACTGCTCGCCTTCCCTTAATGTCGATTCGATGATATTGAACTGTTCCAGACTCATCAACCTGCTCCTCTAAATTGGCCCCGCCGGCCGGCCTGAAAGCCGGCGGCGGGTGCGGTGGATAAAAAAACGGGCCTGCCGTTTGCTGCGGTAAGCCCGTTCCTGGATCGTATCGATCCTGGGAAAAGAGGACTTACCCGACGGCTGCCGGCTTCTTCTCCTTTCCCTGCTTATTCCATTCGGCCAACGCCGGACGTTCCGCTTCGCAAGCGGCGCGCCGGAGTGAGTGGATCGCAATTTGTGGGTGGCCTTTGAAAGATTGCATGGATAAAACCTCGACCGATAAAAAATCCCCTCACCGGTAATCTGGTGAGGGGTTATTTGCTTTTCCTGTGGATCGCTCGGGTTAGCAAAAAGTCCAGACTACAGTAGGGTTCTGGTGCACTTCTTGCCTTCCTTCTTGGTGAATAGACGGGGCTGTTGCATAGACAACATTATAGGGGACAATGTGCATCTGTCAACATACAGTTGAGTTGCAA
>NZ_DF967972.1:987596-1006355 GCF_001050235.1 Longilinea arvoryzae | reverse complement strand
CGCAGGGGCACAGCAGCAATTGGAAATCGACTCAATCCATCCCGGCATAGCTGTGCCCGAAACCGCCGTCACTTCACGGTCAGCACCGGGCATTTGGCGTTGCTGATCACCCGCTGCGCCTGGCTGCCCACCAGCAGGCCTTCCAGCAGTCCAATCCCACGCGTGCCCATCACGATCAGGTCGCAGCCGCGCGTCTCGGCGACCTGAAGGATGCTCTGCGCCGGGGATCCAAAGAGCAGCTCATGGCGAATTTCCACACCCGCTCCCACCAGGGCAATGGCCTCCTGGATCATATTCTGACCCGCATGGGTATGCTGCTCGATATGATGGCTCCGGTACGGTTCTCCCCAGGACTGAGGAGGCGGATCCATGACCGTCACGATCCACACCATCGCCTCGCTCTTTTGACCGCGGGCGAGATCGCCGGCCAGAGCCGCGGCTTTGCGGGCGTACTCCGATCCGTCATAGGCGACCAATATATTTTTGAACATTTCCACCTCCGGATATCCGCTAAATCGCGAGCCGGATGGAATGAAATCCGTTAAGGCAACTCTGACCACCGGTCGCGCAGCTTCTCCATCACCTGCGGCAGTGTGGTGTACTCCATTTCATCCATGGGCAGGCGGTGCGGCTCGAAGGGACCATGCCGGCGCAATTGATCGGCCAGGATGTTGACCTGTCGGCGAACCTCGTCATAGCAGGGGTCGTCGAACATATCCCGCGGCCCGATCAGTTGGCCGTCGGCCAGTTGGAAGCCAAGCCCGATCACCCGCGGCGGCCCATCGAAGCGGCTGGGCGTGGCCTGCTGGACCGAAGTGGGCATCAGCGGCCCATAATGCGATCCGCGCATCCAGCCTTCGACGATGTGCGGCATGGTGAACGGCTCGAGCACTTCACCCACCGCAGGAAAGGCTCCCTGCGTGCGCACCACACACACCGGGTCGTCCTTGCCGACGTACTTGCCGGCGATCAAAGCCAGGCGTTGGGTGGAGGAGACGGCGCCGATCTCGCCGTCGTGGGTGAAGACGGCCTTGATGATGTAGCGCCCGGTTGCGCCGATGAAGACCAGCAGGTCGTACATTTCTTCAGGGGTTCTGAAGAAGATGCGCTTGTGTCCCTTGACGTCGTGGACCTCGAACTGGAACCCGGCGTGCATGGTCGGCGAGATGATCAACCCGGCGGTGTTGAATGGGTCGGCAAACATCTTGAATAGCGGCAGGTTCCAGGCGCCGGCCGAGGTCTTATCGGCCATGAAGATCAGGATGGGTTCCGATTGGCGCTCGTTGATCTCCATTTCGGCCACCCCGGGTCCCATGCCGCGCACATTCCCGGAGAACGCGTCCGCCAGCAAATCCTGGCCCGCGCCGTAGAGTTTCAGCTTCCGGGCCACCTGAGTGCAGGCAGTGAAGACGTCCCAGGCCATGTGGTGAATATCGGTATGGTCGACGCCGTGCCGGTGGGTCATGATGAGCTGCAGGTCGTCGCCGCACGAGGTGACGTGATAGTCGACGATTTGATTTTTGTGCTTTGCCTCCTCCATCAACCGTCTGGCTTCCTCCAACAGCGCCGGATGCATGGCGGAGTGCCCGACATACCCGCCCACATCGGCCTTGATGACGCTGAGTGTAATCGGTTGGTTCATGATTTCCTTCCATTCTCGAAACCAGGATCCCTGTGACCTATGATTAACAAAAACCGCCCGCTGGAATGCGGGCGGCCCGGTATAGCTTTCACCAATCTGCAAGTCCTGGCCGCAGGATCAAAGGTGAAAAGACTGCTGAGCGATATCGAAAAGGTCTGCTTTCAGTATAGGGAGCTCAGGTTTCAGCGTCAAGAGGGACTCGAAGAACCGCGCGGAAGCGACAATAGCCACTCGAGACGGGCGCGGCGACCTGTGGGTAAAAAGGCCGCGCGATTGCGAGCCGAAATGATCCGCGAATATGCCGAATCAGGTATCCGGAGTTCAAAAACACATACTGTACTCAGGAAAAAACTCATCCAACAATTGATGACAAATATTCATATTCAGGGTTGAAGCGACGTCATAAAATATATTCAATTTTACGAATATAAATATCGTTAGCAGGAAAAATTAATGGACGATCTTCAAATCGAAATTATCGAAACAATTCAACGCTTTACCGCCGAATCCCCTTCGAACCGATTAAACCAAATAGATGGAACCCTGATCTACGATCAACCCCTGATTGGCTTTGCCGACGGGGATGACCCGATCTTCGAGCTGTATCACAAGGTGGTCGGCGATTTTCACATGACCCCCCGTCAGGTACTGGGAACCGACGACACCTCGGCTGTGAGCGTCGTCGTCTGGATCCTGCCCATTATGGAAAAGACGCTGATCTCCAACCGGGAGATGACAGAAGGCTGCTCTCTGCGCTGGAATCATTCCCGGTATTTAGGAGATATTTTCAATAACGATCTGCGTCAGCACCTGGTGGATTTTCTCACTACGCGCGGCTGTCGGGCCGTCGCTCCCGTGCTAACAGATTGCTTTCACCAGGTCCCGCTAAGCAACGGCCCCGCGTCCACCTGGTCCGAACGCCACATGGCTTACGCCGCTGGTCTGGGGACCTTCAGCCTCACAGACGCGTTGATTACGAAACGGGGCATCGCTCATCGGGTCGGCAGCGTCGTTTGTAATGCGCCGCTCAAACCCACGCCGCGAACCGTCTCGAATTATCGCGAATACTGCGCATTCGTCCAAAACGGAACCTGCGGGGAATGCATGAAACGCTGCCCGGTCGGAGCGATCAGCCCCAAAGGACACGACAAGATCAAATGCGAGCATTACCTGATGCAGACCCTCAAACCCTGGCTGCAAAAGCCCGGCTATTTGGGCGATAAGTATGTCGGCTGCGGGCTGTGCCTTACCGGTGTGCCATGCGAACACCGCATCCCCTGACCCGCAGAGGAAATCCTCCCCTACCGGTTAATTCCCCCCTTTCCGTAGGGGAGGGTTCGTGATCTGAACGGCCGCGACCTCTCCGGGCCCAAACCCTCCCCGGCGCCTGCGACACCCCACATCTGATCACCGTTTACCCCGGGGATGTTTGCTGACTGCGGGCCGTGACGGTTGGGTTGTTCGATCGATTCAGATCGTACCTATCATAAAACCGCCCCTACCCGGCCTCCCCCAAATTCGCGGCGAATTTGGGGGAGGTGGCCGAAGGCCGGAGGAACCGCACGGGGATAACGTAAATTTTGCATCGTAGGGGGTACAGCGGTAATTGGAAACCGACGCGATCCATCCCGGTTTAGCTGTCCCCGGAGGCGCCAATCCTTGATCGCGCAATCGAACCCCCACCCGGCCTCCCCCAAATTCGCGGCGAATTTGGGGGAGGTGGCCGAAGGCCGGAGGGGGTCAGGTTAATAACAGCCGTGGGCTTCGCTTTCGCGAAACCCACGGCTTTCCAATAAACAGAAACCGGTAATTTTTTCTAATGGTGCACGATCTCAGCCGCGACCGCCAGGCGCTGGAACAGCTCCGGCGTCAGGTCGACGTGCAGCACCTGCGCCACCACCTGCGACCAGCCGTGTAGGAAGTACACCCAGCCGTCCTCGACGCGCACGTTGCGCGATTGGACCTGCTTTTCGGCTTGGTGCATGAAGTCCAGCTCGCCGCGGTAGTTGAACTCCCAGGCGATGCTGTTCCTGGGGAACAATCCCTCATCCGTGATCGGCGACCCGGGCACGTCCTTGCCCATGCCGGTGGCGTTGATGATGATGGACTGTTCCGGCATGGCGGCCATGACGCCGTCGTTGAATTTGGCGTCATTCGAGGCGATGTACTGGATCTGGATATCCGTGCCCAACTTATTCACCATTTCCTTCATGTGGTCCAGGCGGGGTTGGGTGCGGTTGATCACGATGATGCGGCGCGGACGGTCGGCCTTGTCCTTCTTGTTCATCAGGTGCAGCACGGTGGCCAGGGAGGAGCCGCCCGCGCCGAAGAGCAGCACCTCGCCGCCGGTGCGCCCGAAATAGCCCGGTTCGATGATCGCATCCAGGCTCAGGCCGGCCGTGATCGGGTCCTTGGCATGCCCTTCCAGGCGGCCGTCCAGCTTGGAAATGCTGGAAAGCTCGCTGCAAATCTGGGCGTATGGATCCAGGAATTCGAACATGTCGCGCGCGGCGGCGTACAGATCCATCTTGTGCGTCGTCACCAGCGCGCCCAGGCTGTTGGGATCGTACTTGATCTGCGCTACGGCCTGGCGGTAATTTTCGGGATCGTCGTGGATCTTCAGGTCGACGCCCTCGATGACGATCTCAGGGCGCCCCAGTTCCTTCATCCACAGCGGGAACACCTTCATGATGGAGGATTTCTTGGTGGTGACACCGATAAAGTAAAAGGTCGGAACGGTTTTCTTCACGACGGGATACTGCTTTTGCATGGGACTATCCTTTTTCTCGTTTCTTTTCAGTGACGCAATGATTTCAGAATGAGATCACACGGTAAGAATCAGGCTTCGGCGCGGGCCTGCCGGACAGCGGCGGCGAATTCGCTGGCGCGCTGTGAAATTTCTTCGAACCTGCCCGCCAGGGCCAGGTCCTTGGGGCAGAGTTCGCTGCCCGCGCCCACGGCCACCGCACCGGCCTTGAACCAGTCCTTCAGGTTGTCGGCCTTCACGCCGCCGGTCGGCATCATGGGGATGTCCGGGAAGGGACCGCGCAGGGCCTTCATGTAAGCCGGGCCGCCCAGCGATCCGGGGAAGATCTTGACCACGTCCGTTCCCAGTGAATAGGCCTGGAAGACCTCGGTGGGGGTCAGGGCGCCGGCCATCACGGCCAGTTCGCTGGCAACCATGCTGGCCACCAGCCCGGGTTCGCAAATGGGGCTGACCAGGAAATTCGCCCCGGCGGCTTTGGCTTCCCTGGCCTGGGCCGGGCGGGTCAGAGTGCCCATGCCCAGCAGAATCTGGTCGCCGTACTGCTTGGCGAGTTCGGAAACCACCCAGGGCGCGTTCGGTGTGCTGTAGGTAACCTCGATGCCGGTCACACCGCCGGCCACCAGCGCCTGGACCATTTTGACGGTCAGCTCGGCCGATGGACCGCGAATGACAGCCAACAAACCGATCTCTTTGACTCTTGCCAGTACTGCATGTTTATCCATAAGGTTTCTCTTCTTTCGCGACTGTAAATCAGGCCACCGGATGGGTTGGTTTTCCACCCCGCAGCACGGCCAGACAATTTTCGAGCGCCATCCAACCCATGCGGTTGGTCGCGCCGTCGGTGTGGGCCGACATGTGCGGCGTGACGATCACCTGAGGCAGGCTCAGCAGGGGGTTGTCGGCGGGCGGCGGCTCGACCGCGAACACGTCCAGCCCGGCGCCGGCCAGATGCCGGCTGCGAATGGCGTCCGCCAGATCGGCGTCGTTGACCAGTTCGCCGCGGGCGGTGTTCACCAGGTAGGAACCGGCTTTCATCTTCGCCAGGAACCCGGCGTTTACCAGGCCGCGCGTTTCGGGCAGCAGCGGCAGGTGTAAAGAGACAAAATCGCACTCCGGTAAAATCGCATCCATACCGGCCAGTTCCACCCCGACTTTGTCCGCGAAGGCGCGGTCCGGGTAGGGGTCGTAAGCCAGCACGCGGCAGTCGAAGGCCCGCAGGCGCACCGCCGCCGCCCGGCCGATGGCGCCGAAGCCCAGCAGGCCTACCGTCTTGCCCTCCAGCGTCCAGCCGTTGGAACGCGGCCAGTTGCCCTGGCGCGTGGCGGCGATGGCGTCCGGGATGGGCCGGGCCAGGTCGAGCATCAGGGCGATGGACATTTCGGCCACCGAAACCGAGTTGGCGCCCGGCGTGTTGGTGACGACGATGCCGCGTTCGCGGGCGTAGGCCAGGTCGACGTTATCGACGCCCACCCCGTAGCGAGCGATGACCTTCAGGCGGTCGGCATGTTCCAGCGCCGCCCGGTCGATCACGTCCACGCCGGCGATGAAGCCATCCACGCCCTCCACCATTTTGGCCAGGTCCGCCGACTTGAGCGGCTTGCCGGTCTGGTTATAGATCACCTGGCCGACCTGCGATTCCAGGTCGCGGATCAGACCTGGGTCCGATTTACCGTAGCTGGTGGCGCTCACCAGCACGCGCATTTGCTTCAGGTCAGGCATGGCGTTCCTCGGGGGATTTCCAGCGCGGGTTGTCCACGATCGACGCGCCGGCCGGAGTGTCCATTACCAGCTTGCGGTAGCCCTGCGATTCAATGGTGCCGTAATCGTGGCCGGCATCGCCGGGGTAGATGAAGAAGGTCACCAGGTCGCCGTCCAGCGCGGTGTTCACCGAGCGGTGCGCCCAGCGCGGCGGCACGTACAGGACGCTGCCCGGCCGAAGCGGCTCGACCGACCACTCGCCCTCGGGCGTTTCCATCACCATGTAACCCTGACCCTGCAGGCAGTAATACACTTCGGCGGTTTCGAGCACGGTGTGGAAGTGGCCCTTGGTCATGTAATATTCGTTCCCCACCTTGCCGGGGTGCACGATGGAAATGCCGTGCAGCAGTTCGCCGGCGATCTCGGGGCGCTTGAACTCATACACCTCATAAAGCAGGGTGTCCTCGCGGGCGAGCCTTTCGGAATAGGCTTTCTGATCCAGAAACTGCCCGCGCATCGAAGACAGCCGGCGCTCGATGTGGTTGTCATAGTGATCGGGGATGCCCCCGGGGAGCTTGATGTCAAACGTATAAGGTTTCGAATCCATTCTTCTCCTGATCGAATTGCAAATGCATTAACCTCATCCAACAGGCCGGGCGATGCGCCCGGTAATATTCAAGCCCATCAGGGCCGCGATTTCGGCCGGCTGCGCGCCCATGGCCTGCAAATGCGCCGGGGCGTCCTGCGGCAGCGCCGCCAGACCCGGTTCGCCGCCCATCGACTTCCAGGAGGTCGACTCGGCCATATCGGTCGCCAGCGCCACCTGCCCGGCCAGTCCGGCCGAGAGCATTTTGCCGATCAGCGGCCACACGTTTGCTTCCGGCCGGTACTTGGGCCGGTAGAAGGTGTCGTATTCGAGCAGCACACCCGCCCGGGCCAGCTCGCGGTGCAGGCCAAAATCGGGGCGTTTATCGACGTGGCACAGCACCAGGCGCCCCAGATCGGCGCCCTGGCGGACAAAGAAATCCGCGATCTCGGCCATGGCCGCGCCTTTTTCGGTATGCACCTCAACCGCGCAATCCAGATCCCGGCATACGGCCGCCGCGGCGCGCAACAGCGCCGGCGGGGTCTGTTCCAGGCTCTCCTGGCAGGCAATTTTTATGAAACCGGCCCGCACCGGTTGGGGCAGGCGCAGCGTCTCGGTCAGGCCGGTTTGTAATTCGCCCCCGAAATAGTGGTAAGCCTGCTCTTCGTCCATGCCCCAGATGGGTGCGGCGGGCGGGTAATATTTCGGCAGATGATAACCCGTGGCGGCCACGATGAACACGCCGCTCTGGGCCATCAGATCGCGCAAGCGCAGGCCGTTTCGCCCGCACCCGCCGGGCTGGCAGTCGACGATCCCGATTCCGCCGGCCCGGGCGTAATCCTGCAGTTCCGCGAGGATGGGCGCCAGTTGGTTCAGGACAAACCCAGACCCGGTGCCGGGGACCGACTCGATCCAGGCATGGTTGTGGGCCTCCACGATCCCCCGGCCGGGGATGATCAGGGGGCCGCACACCGTCATGATCCTGCGGTCGGGCGTTTCAGCGGGCGGAACGGCTTGCGGATTCATCACGGCACCAGCACCACTTTGAGCGACTTGCGATCTTCCGCCAGGCGCAGCCCTTCGGCGGCGTCGGCCAACCTGACCCGGGCGCTCACCAGCGGTGACAGATCCACCCGCCCGGAATTGACGATATTGGCCGCCTGGCGGCAGTTGTCGGTGCTGCAAGCGGTGGTGGCGCTGACGATTAGTTCCTTGTAATGCACCAGGTTCGAGTTGAACTGGATGGTCGGTTTGTCCTTGGGCAGCCCGCCGAAGAAGCTGATGCGCCCGCCGACCGCGGCCAGGTCGAGCGACTGCTCCTGGAGCGCGTTCACCGGCGCCGCGATGATGATCGCGTCCGCGCCGCGCCCGTGGCTGTTGGCCTGCAGGACGGCCTTCAGGTCTTCGTTGAACGGGTCGACCACCCGATCGGCGCCGAAGGCAGCCGCCTGTTCGCGGCGTTCGGCGACCGGTTCGCTGACGATGACCTGGCCGGCGCCCTTCAACCGCGCCAGCTTGAGGTGCATGATGCCGATCGGGCCGGCGCCCATCACCAGCACCACCTCGCCGGGCTGGATGTTCAGCGGGCGCTGTCCGCGCAGCACGCAGGCGAAGGGCTCGATCAACGCCGCCACCGCCGGATCGACGTTCTCGCCGATGGGCATGATGTTGCCCTGTTTGACCGCGTTGGCCGGCACACGCACGGACTGGGCGAAGGCCCCGTCGAGGGTGATGCCCAGGGCGTTGAAATCGGTGCACAGGTTGTTGTTGCCCGAGATGCACTCCTCGCAGTGCCCACAGCCGATGTTGGGCGCGACGAAAACGCGCTGCCCTAATTCATAACCTTTTACGCCTTCGCCAATTTGCGAAATCCGGCCGACCAGTTCATGTCCGGGCGTCCGTACCGTCCCGGCCGGGTAATGGCGGTGGTTGCCGTGAACGATGCGCAGATCGGTGCCGCAAAAAGAAGCGCTCTCCATCTCGACGATCAGTTCGCCCACCGCTACCTGAGGAGCTTCGACCTCCTCCAGGCGCATGTCATTTGGACCGTGATACCGAAACGCCAGCATTTTCATCGCTTGCCTCTTATTTTCCTTCGAGGATTTCCTTCATATAAACCGGGCGTTCTTCCAGGAACGAGCGCGTTCCGGCCAGCACGCCCGCCACGGCCATCCGGCCTTCCGCGCCGCCGACCTTGGGGGTCTGGTCCTTTTGGATGCACTCCACGAAGTGGTGGAACTCGCCGATGTAGCCCTGCTTGAAGCGCTCCTGCCAGCGGCGTTGGATGGGGATCACCAGGCCCTGGTCGCGGTTGGTGCAGACCAGGATATCCTGGCCCTTCAACTCGCCGATCTGCATGATGCCCTTTGTACCAACGATCTCGGTGCGGGCGTCGTAGCCGTAACCGCACGGGCAGATGCCGGAAATGATGCCGATGCCGCCGCTCTCGAAACGGATGTTCACCAGCACGTTGTCATAGAAATGCGGCGTATCGACGTTGTTCTCTTTGCCCTTGAAATCCGCAATCTCGGTATAGACCCGGTTCAGGTCCGAGCCCATCAACCAGCGCACACAGTCCCAATCGTGGCTGTTGACCTCGGCCAACATGCCGTTCGAGGTGCGCAGGTCGCGCGCCCAGGCCGGCGGCAAACCGGGACCGTGGGTATTGGATTTGACCATCATCGGGTCGCCGATCTCTCCGGCGGCGATGCGCTCGGCTGCGGCCGCGAACTCGGGCTCGAAGCGGCGCATGAAACCCAGTTGCAGGTGCACGCCGGCCTTGCGGGTGCCTTCGATGATGGCGTCGCATTCTTCCAGGTTCATCGCCATGGGCTTCTCAAGGAACACGTGCTTGCCGGCGGCCGCGGCCTGCAGCGCCAGTTCGCGGTGCGTGAAGGTCGGCGTGGTGATCACCACGGCGTCGAAATCGGCTCGATCCAGGGCCTGTTCCAGGCTGTTGAAACGGGCTTCGATTCCATACTCATCCGCCGTGGCCTGTAATACGGCGTCTGCCGGATCGACCATCGCGGTGATCTGAGCGCCGGGGACATACCCCATAATTGCGTCCGAATGGTTCTTGCCCACCCGGCCTGCACCCACCATACAAATCTTTACGGTCATTGCCATCGAAAAAACTCCTTCTCGTTCAATAAAGATCTCCCCGCTCGGGCAGCCGGGGAAACTGTAATTATTTTCATGCCAGCCTGTGGAACAGATCGTGGAGTGATGCTTCCATTTCGATGTAGCGCCCAACAAGCGGCTGGTAAACCTGCACCGCATCGGGTCGGGGAGCGACCGGCGCACCCACCGGCCTGGAAAAAGCCAGGGCCGTCTCGACCAGATCGCCGAAAACGCCGGTCGCCTTCCCGGCCAACATCGCGCAGCCCCAGGTGCCGAATTCGGAATGCGGCAGGTGCTGATATGGGACGTTCAGCACGTCGGCCTTGATCTGGTTCCACACGTCGCTCTTCGCCCCACCGCCGGTGGCGCGGGTCTCGATCAAAGCCAGTCCAGGGATCAGGCGTTTCAAGATGTCCAGGTAATACGCGTATTCGAAGGCCACGCCTTCCAGTATGGCGCGGAAGAAGTGCGCCTGGGTATGCCCCCACGAAAAACCCAGCCAGGCCCCGCGCATCTGGCCATCGGACGGGCATATGCGCCCGCCCAGGTGCGGCGAGAAGAACAGCCCATCGGCTCCAGCCGGGATGGCCTGCGCGGCGGTGCACATCTGGGCGTAGATGTCCTCATCGGCCGGAAGGGACTGGCCCTGGTGGGTGTTATAGAACTGGTCGCGGAACCAGCGCAGCGCCAGCCCGCCGCCGGCAATATAGGCCAGTGGGTTGTACAGCCCGGGGATGACCGAGTGCATATTCAGCAGCGCCCGGTTGTCCAGGTCGGCCACGAACTGGTCGGTGCAGGCCGCCAGAATGGCGGCCGTGCCGGCGTTGTCGAATAACATGCCCGGGCGCACCATGCCCGCCCCCAGGGCGTTGGCCGCCGTGTCGCCGCAGCCGGCCACCACGGGCGTCCCGGCCGCCAGGCCGAAGTCCGCCGCAGCCGCTTCTTTCACCTCGCCGATCACGTCCCACGGCGAAACGATGTGCGGCAATTTTTCGGCGTCCATGCCAAACATCCGGCACAGTTCGTCCGACCAGCGGCAGGCGCGCGAATCGGCGAAACCCGAAAAATGAATAAAGGTATAGTCCATGAAAGCCTGGTCGGCTTTCAATCCGGCGATCTTGCCGGCCACATACCCCGAAGGAGTCACGAATTTGGCGATACGCTTGAAATCCTGGGGATGTTCGTGCATCCACCACAGAATTTTCGGACCGTGATCGCAGGTCGGGGCGCAGCCGGTGAGCTGGGTCACCCGCTCACCGCCGATTCGGTTCATCTCCTCGATGTAGGGCTGGCAGCGCATGTCCAGCCAGGAGTCGAAGCGGGTGGCGGGCTTGAAATCTTCATCCACGGTGCCGATGCCGGCCATCTGCGAGTCGAAAGCAATCGCGGCCACCTCGCGCGGGTCGATGCCGCTCTGTTGGAGGCAGGTTTTGACCGTTTCGGCGGCGGTGCGGTAGAAATCGTCGTTCTCCTGCTCGACAATACCCGGCCTGGGTGTGTAAATTGGGACTTCCCGGCTGGCCACCGCCACCAGCGAACCGTCTGCCCGGTAGATGGCAGCCTTGGTCGCGCTCGTTCCCAGATCGACCCCGATCAGATATTGTTTTGTCACCTTACACCTCCGTCTTTCACCCGGTTTCGCGTCCCGCAGGCCGTACTTGCATCGATTTCGAACCGTTCAATCCAAAGTGCACAAAGCCAGACCGCATTCGATCCTTCAGCGGTTTCGGGGGGACGTCCCCGGACCCTCTCGCGATCCGGGGACATTGGATTGTGTCAATAAACGGATAATTCGGCTGCGATGCCTACCTGGCCGCCGCCAGTTTTCCACGAATGAATTGCAGCGCTTTCCTGGCTTCCAGATCCAGGTCGACGCCCACGCTCATATCGCGCCAGACCCGAATATCGCGGCCCACCTGCCCGCCGGGCATCAGGAAGGGTTCCATGACCAGGGCGCCCTTGTAATTGATCTTCTTCAAGGAGCTGGCCAGCTCATCCCAGGCGATGTGGCCGTATCCCGGGGTGCGGCGGTTGTTCTCGCCGAGGTGCACGTGGCCCAGATACTGGCCGGCGGTTTCGATGGCCGTGCCGATGTGATCCTCTTCGATGTTCATGTGGTAGGTATCCATCAGGATCTTGATGTTCGGGCTGTCCACGGCCTTGACGTAGGCCACGGCCTCTTCGGCGGTGTTCAGCAGATACTGCTCGAAGCGGTTGACCACTTCGATGTTGAAGACCACGTTATTTTCTTCCGCGGCCCGGATGGCCTTGCGCATGCTGTTGATACTGTTTTCAAGGTAAGGCCGCTTGTCGGTTTCGCCTTCCGGCATCAGGGCCGGCCAACTGCTGTACAGAATACCCGAAACCTTGCCGCCGCCGACTTCGCCGATTCCCTTGGCCTGGGCCTGCAAAAAGGCGATGCCCTTATTGCGGGTGGCTTCGTCCTTCGAGGCTACATCGAACGCGGCCGGCAGGCCGATGCAGTAGGTCATTTCCAGCTTGCGTTCATCTGCGTGCGCTTTGAGCGCCTTACGTTCGGCGCCGGTCAGGTTCGCGAAGACGCCGGCGTGGATTTCAAGAATATCGAAGCCCAATTCTGCAACTTTGTCGATGAAGGGATGAAAATCCGCTTCCCATTCGTGGGTCCAGTACGCGTAATAAATACCAACTTTATTCATTCTCGGCCTCCGTACCTAGGATTGATTCGGTTTGTAAAATCGACGGTCTAGCGATATACCCGGGCCTCGATCCCTAAAATCTCGGCGGCAGCGCATAATTCATTCACCCAGTCCCCGGATATGCCGTGGATGTGGTTGCACGGATAACTGGCCAGGAAGGTGTCCGCGCTGACTTCCAGGCGGGCAAAAGCGTGCGGCCATTCGATGTCCGTGGTGTGAGCTTTGGCTTCCATCTTCTCCTGCGAGAACTCGACGAAATTGGCCGGGACGACCGCCAGCCAGTATTGGCCCTTCTTGCGCGCCAGGCGCGCCAGGGTCATCGGACCGGGGCCGGCGAAGAACTGGACCGATCCGCCGCCGGCCGGGTAATCAGGGATTTCAGGATAGAAGGATACTTTCCTGAGGTTCTCGGCCGGATCCTTGGAGCGCGCCGCGAAGTAGGTTGCGTGCGTTCCGGAGTTGGCGAAGTACCAGACGTTGTCTTCGGCGTCGTAATGGCGGATATCGGCGAACAGGTTGGTCTGTCCGCCGGAAATGTGCTTGAGCAGTTCCATGGTCAGGGCGCCGTCCATATCGGCTTCGGTGGCGGCCACGATCGGTTCGTGCGGGCCTTCCCAGTCGTACGGATCGTTCAGGAAGGCCTCGGCCAGGTCCATGGTGACAAAGTAATCCGTCAGGTCGCCGTGGGACTTGAAGCCGACGAAATCCAGGTCGCGGTCGGCCATGATCTGGCGCACGGCGTGGTAGGAGCGAATTTGCTTCTTGAGTTTTTCGGTGGTCAGGACCTTGCCGTCGTAGCGGATGTCTTTGACGTATTTTTCCAGCCAGGCCAGGCCGGCGTCGACGCGCGCCTCGGATACCTTTTCGCTGGCGCGCACGATATCGTACTGCTCGACGTGTTCGACATCCACGCCGAACAGGGAGCGCCACTGGTCCTGGTTGGCGACCGCGGTGTACATGCCCAGCGGGCGCCCACCGAACAGACCGTAGGTCTCACCCTTGAGATGCGCCAGCGCGCCGGCCGCGCGGATGTATTCCATGACCTTCTGCAGCGTGTCCGGTTCCTGAATGTCGCCCCACACTCTGCGATAGGTCAGACCCAACTGGTCCATGGTGCCGGCGCAGGCCAGCATGGCCACCATGCCGGGCTCGGACGGATGCAGATTGCTGAACAGCAGGTAAGGGCCGGGGGCAAAGGTGGTGGCGATGGCAGCCAGGTTGGGGAAGGCCCAGATGGCGAAATTGAAAACCGTCATCTCGGCGCCCATCTCGCGCAGGTGCTGCGCTTCGCGCCGGGCACCCTCGGCGGTCCAGATGATTTCGCGGCCGGGGATGGCTTCCACCTCGCCGGTTGCTTCCAGGGCAGCCGCGAGCCGATCTTGATATTTCTGGTTCACGGCCACGAGGGTCTCGTGAATGTATTTACGTCCGTCTGAAAAAGTAAGGATACCAACTTTCGTTTTACGAATAGTCATGACGTTAATCCTTAATCGTGATCCGGCAAAATATTCACGCTCGAACCGGGTAAATTTTCAGGGTGGTCGACCAGGTCGTCGATCTTCCCGCTGGTTTCCCTGGACCTGAAAAGCTCGACTACGAAGCGCGAGCGGTCGCCGCGATGGAAGGCGTGGTAATACTCCACCGGTGTGCCGTTCTCCAGGAAACTGATGCTGTCCAGCTTGATCAGCGGGTCTCCCTTGGCGATTTGCAGAAAATGAGCTTCTTCGTTCGAGGCTGTGACTGCCTCGATGAAGCGCCGGCCGCGGGAGATGAACAGGCCGCATTCCTTCTCCAGGAATTCGTACAGCGATCGATTCGTCAGGTCCACCTCCGCCAGCTTCGGGCAAAGGCTCAGGGGAATATAGGTCGAAACGAGCTGGATGGGGACATTGTCGATCGAACGCAGGCGGCGAATATCCACAACCGGGGTTCCGACCGGGATCTCGAGGAAGCCGGCCACCTTCTCATCCGCCGGGATCACCCGGTGGTGGATCACCTTGGTCTGGGGTTTCAGGCCGCGTTCGACCATGTCGCTGTAGAAACCGGTCAGTTTTTCGACCAGTCCTTCCACGATCTTCGGCTCGGCGATAAAGGTGCCCTTGCCCTTGCGCCGCACGATCACGCCTTCGCGTTCCAATTCCTGCAGCGCCTGGCGCACGACCGTCCGGCTGATCTGGTACGTCTGGCACAGCTCTTCTTCACCGGGGATCTGGTCGCCAGGCTTCCAGATCTTTTCGTCCACCATGCCCTTCAAGATCTCGATGAGCTGAATGTAGTATGGAACATGGTTGTTGAAATCAATCTTTTCCGGCTTTGGCATGCGTCCCTCGGTGAACAGTTTGGATGTTTCTTGTAATCCTGTAATTACAACTCATTATAACCGGTTTGAGGCGTCAAGTCAATTGGATCTTTGAAATTGGACGACTTTCTTCAAAGTTGGCAGGGCCGGAATGGCGCCCCGCCGGGTGGTGGTCAGCGCGCCGACCGCGTTCGCCCGCTGGCAGATGGACCGCAGAACCGCTTCGTCCTGAACGGCCTCGGGATGCGCCAGCATCCCGGCCAGCAGTCCGGCCACAAAGCCATCCCCGGCCCCGGTCGTATCCACGGCCTTGACGGCATAACCCGGTACCTGCAATTGAGTGTGCGCGTTGAAACAGGTCACGCCCTTCGATCCGCGGGTCACCACCAGCAGTTTCAGGGTGTCGCGCCACAGGCTGCGCGCGCCTTTTTCGATGTCTTTTTCGCCGCTGAGAAATTCGAGTTCCTCATCGCTGATCTTGATGATGTGGGCCTGATCCCAGACCGACAGCATGCCTTCGCGGGCCTCTTTTTCACCCGGCCACAAATTCAGGCGCAGGTTGGGGTCGTAGGAAATCAAACAACCCGCCTCGCGGGCGGTTTCGAGGGCGAAGAGGGTCGCGCTGCGCGAGGGCTCGCCGATCAGCGTGATGGAGCCAAAGTGAAAGATCTTCGCCGAGCGAATGGCCGCCACATCCACATCCTGCGGGCTGTAGAGCATGTCCGCGCTGGGATGGCGGTAGAACATGAAATCGCGCTCGCCGTTCTTTTGCAGCGAAATGAAGGCCAACGCCGTCCGCGCCACACCAGAGAAGCGCACGCCCTGCGTGGAGACGCCGTTCGATTTCAGCACATCGACCAGAAAATGGCCAAAAGCATCATCACCCACCATACCCATGAAGCCGGCATTCACACCCAGGCGCGCCAGCCCCACGGCGACATTGGCGGGGGCCCCGCCCGGAGCTTTTTTGAATGCCTTTGCCTCCGTGAGCGAAACCCCCGATGTGGTGGGGACGAAATCGATCAGTAATTCACCAAAGGATAAAACATCCACCATGATCGCTTCTTATCCGCCTATTTCCGACCGTAGAGCGGTCCGTAATTTTCACAGGCGCGATAATCAGCGGCTTCCAAATCGCTGGTTCCAAAGGCGCCCCAGGCGCTCGGCCGGTAGATTTGGTCTTCCGGTACGTTGTGCATGCAGACCGGGATGCGCAGGATGGAAGCCAGCGTGATCATATCGGCGCCGACATGGCCGTACGCGAAGGAACAGTGGTTGGCGCCCCAATTGTTCATGACCGAATAGACATCCTTGAAGGGTCCCCGACCGGTCAGGCGCGGGACGATCCAGTGCGTCGGCCAGGTGGGATCGGTGCGACTGCTGATCGTCTGGGCAACCGATTCGGGTAAGTCGACCGACCAGCCCTCCGCGATTTGCAGCGTCGGGCCCAGGCCTTTGATCAGGTTCAGGCGCAGCATGGTGACCGGCATGCCGCCGCGGGTCACATAGCCGGAGGAGAAGCCGCTGCCGCGGAACGCGCCCACCTGCCCCGGATACCAGGTGGTGGCATCCAGACAGGCCTGCGCTTCGGCGGGGCTGATTTCCCAGAAGGGTTTCATGCCCGGGTGGCCGTCCACTTCCATCTGGCCGCAGCCGTCCAGCGCGGCTGCGCCCGAATTGGTGAGATGAATGAAGCCATTTTCGGCCAGGCCGGTGAGGGTGTGGCCGGTGACCCGTTTGACCGCCTGTGGGCTCCAGTAGGTGCGCACATCGGCGAAGATCTGCGAGGTATGCGTCAGCATATTCCCCAACAGCATGCTCACCCCGTTCAGGCTGTCATTTTCGGTGGCGATCAGGTACGGCGCGCGGATGCCGTTCCAGTCAAAGGACGAATTCAGGATGGCTTCCATGAAATCGCCGTTGGGGAAGTGATCGGTCCACTGGCGCTGGCCCTGGAAACCGGCCAGGATGGCGTTGCGCCCGGCCGCCTCTTCCAGATAGCGTTTGTCGAGGCGCGGATTGCCGACCATGAGATCGCGCGCGAACAGGGTCATCTTGATGACCATTTCCCAGTTCGCATCCAGCTTCTCGCGCGGCAAACGGTCTTCCGGATTCCGCCCGAGCCCTTCCCTGCAGTTCTTGCGCACCCAGGCGGCCGCACGCTGGAATTCTTCGGGGTCGTAGATTTTTTCTTCGAAACGGCGGACGAACTCGGACATATCCACCGATTCGACGCGCATGCCCAGAAAGGTTTCGAAGAAATCGGGGTTGACCATCGAACCGGCAATGCCCATCGAGGTCCCGCCGATCGAGAGATAGGACTTTCCGCGCAGGATGGCAGCCGCCAGCCCGGCGCGAATGAAGCGCAGAATCTTTTCCTGAACGTCTGCGGTAATTTCAGTGTCATCGGCCTCTTGAACGTCGCGGCCGTAAATCGAAAACGCCGGCAAACCCTTTTGATTATGAGCCGCGAGCGCCGCGGCCAGGTAAACCGCGCCGGGACGTTCGGTGGCGTTGAATCCCCAGATCGCTTTGGGCAGCAGCGGATCCATCACGATGGTTTCCGAGCCGTAGCACCAACTCGGCGTCACCGTGAGCACAACACCCACGCCCTGGCGGGCAAATTTTTCGTCGGTCCGTTGCGCTTCGACAACGCCGCCAATCGTGGTGTCGGCGATCACGCATTCCACAGGCTTGCCGTTTGGATAACGCACGTGGTTGGAAATTAAACCAGCAACGCGATGGGCCATGCCCATCGTTTGATCTTCCAAGGCTTCCCGAATCCCATTCCGGCGTCCATCAATGACCGGACGAATACCGACCTTCGGGAATTCTCCAACCCAGCGCCATTGATTCACATTTTTAGGATCTGCCGCCGCCTTCATAGCTATCTCCATTTTATAATAAAACCACTTGACTTATCGGTAAAATATCACAGGGGCCATCGCCACCCCAGGAACGGAGTGGCGATGGCGTCTATCAAACAGTAAACCTTCTACTGTTAAGAATTAGTCGGTGTACTCTTTCGCGTACAGGTGCTCGAGGGTATCGACGGTGGCGGGGGTGGCCAGGCGGCCAGCAATCAGGCTCTTCGCATCAACGGTTTCGCCCTTGACGATCTTGGTGATGGTCTGAACGAGCATCACGGACACATCGTAAGCTTCCCAGGTGGTGCCGACATCGATGTACTTCTTGAGCATGGCGGTGTAACCCTGCGGATTGACATCCTCAGCAGCGACCCAGATGTGATTGGGATCGCCGGTAGGGGCCAACTTGCCAACAGCCTGCAGCGCGTTCTCGACAGAGGAGAAGGCGAAGTCACTGGCGACGTAGAGGCAGTTCGCTTCGGGGTGAGCCTGCAGCGCGTTCAGCGTGCCGCTGTAGAATTTCTCAGCCTTCCACTCGGTGGGGACTTCAGCGATGGTGGTCCAGGCCTTGGATTCAGCTTCGATGTCTTTCCAGGCGTTGTGGCGTGCAACAGCGTTGCTGTCCAGCAGGTCGCCCTGCACTTCGATGCACTTACCCTCGACGTTGTTGTCCTTCAGCAGTTGAGCGAAGGCAGTCGCGGTGGTCTTGGCCTGCAGATAGCTGTCCTCACCAACATGGGTGGTGGGGTCGCCGCTGGTGGAGGTGCGATCCAGGGTGATGAAGGGAATGCCAGCAGCCTTGGCGGCTTCGATGGAAGCGCCGATGGTGCCTGCATCCTGAGCGCGGGCAACGATCACGTCAACCTTCTGGTTGATGCAGTCCTGAATGTTGTTGGCCTGTTGAGTGGCGTCGCCGTTGGCTACGTTGATGATCCAATCGAATTTGAGACCATTCTCAGGACCGTAGGTCTCGCCGTAGGCTTCGAAATAGTCCTGCCAGGCCTGGATCAGGGAGTGAACCTTTTCGTTCCAGGAGACGCAGACCTTTACGGTCTTGACATCGCCGGAAGCTGCGGGAGCAGAGGTTGCTTCGGCGGGGGCG
>NZ_DF967972.1:893027-987522 GCF_001050235.1 Longilinea arvoryzae | reverse complement strand
GCAGGCGCGCAGGCGGCCAGCATGCTCAGCACCACTAAGAGCGAGACGAACACAAAGAGCTTTTTCATTACTTACTTCCTCCAAAAGGTTTTGTAATACTGCGAATTGGGTTTTGGTGAATTACGCTTACCATTCATCCGTACTCGAAAGGCTCAAGGTACCATTCTGTCTGTCTCTTGAGTCACCTCCTTTCGTCAATGAGGTAACTGTAAATTTATAATCCCTTACCCCCGCACGGGATCCGGCGTCGGTAATTTGGGTTGGGTATCATCCATCATCTTCACGCGGGGTTTGACGCGCGTCTTCAATGCATCTGCGAACATGGCCGCAAAGATGATGCCGCCGCGGACGAACGGATAGACGTAAACCGAAGCCCCGACGTAGTTCAGACCCGTCTCGATCAGTGAAAGGGTGATGCCACCGATGAGAATACCCGGCAGGATCGAACCTTCGCCGCCGAACAGGCTGACGCCGCCGATGACCAGCATGGCGATGGCGGTAAATTCATAGCCACTGCCGCTGGTGGGGGTGACCGCGCCGATCTGCAGCGTCATCAAAATGGCGCCCAATCCGGCCATCAAACCCGACACGACAAAGGCCCAGAAGGTAACCGGCTTGACCTTGACGCCCAGTTTCTCAGACACGGCCGGGCTGTTGCCGATGGCCATCACCTGGCGGCCAAATTTCGTGCGGGTATGGACCAGCCACATCACACCCAGGATCAGCAGGCTGATCAAGATATCCAGATAGATAGGCCCGACCTTCGTGTTGCCAACCATGCGGAGGCTGTCGGGTAAGCCAACCACCATTGAGTTCGTCAACTGCAGACCGATGCCGCGGAAAGCCATCTGCGTGCCCAGGGTGCCGATCATCGGGTTGACCCTGAGACCCACCACGATCAAGCCATTCAGCATGCCCATCAGCACAGCCATCGCCACGATGACCACGAACGCCAGCCAGATGGGGATGTGCAGCTTGGCTAACATCAACGCGCCGATCGCGCTGGAGAGGAAGGCAATCGAGCCGACCGAAATATCGATGTTGGCCGTCATGATCACGAACGCCAGGCCGGAGGCAATCACGAACAGCGGCGCGGCCATGTGCAGCACGGAAATGGCCGAGGTGAGCGAGAAGAAATTCGGCGCCGCGACGGAGAAGTAGATGATCACGAACAGGAGAACGATCAGGAACCCATAAGTGAACAGGAAATCTTTCAGGGAAAAGCGTGAAGTGTTAGGCTTATTCGATTTCATGCGTATATCTCCTACTGCGCGCCAGCAGCCGCTGCCATCAATTTCTCTTTTGTCGCATCTCGACTCAATTCGGCGACAATTCGGCCGCGGTTCATCACCAGGTAACGATCGCTGACGCTCATCATCTCGTCGATCTCGGATGAAATCACCAGGATGGCAGCTCCGCTTTCGGCCAATTCCGCAATAATCTTGCGAATATCGGCTTTCGCGCCAACATCGAGGCCGCGTGTGGGTTCATCCATGATGTAAATCAATGGATTCTTCTGCAGCCAGCGTCCAATAATCACTTTTTGCTGGTTACCGCCGCTCAACGTTTCAACCCGTTGGTTGTGGTTGGCGACCTTGATTTCCAGGCGGTCGACGTACTTTTGCGTCTGTTCCTGCTCCAGCTTGGATTGGATGAATGGCAGAAAGCCGCGCGTCAATTTCCACAGGTTGGCCAGCGACATGTTGTGCTTGACCGACATCGGCAGCAGCAGGCCTTCCTCGCGCCGGTTTTCGGTCACCATGCCAACCGAGTTCTTCATTTCAGATTGCTTTACCGGGTGCAAATGGCCATTGGTGCAAACCTGGATTTCGCCGCTGTCGATCGAATCCAACCCGGCCAATGCGCGAGCGACTTCGGTTCGTCCGGAGCCTAACAGGCCCCACAATCCGACGACCTCACCCTTGCACAGCGTAAAGCTGATATTATCCAGAACACCCTTGCGGCACATCTTCTTGACCGTGAGCACCGGATCGCCCACCGGGCGCTGCTTGTATTCGAAGTACGAATCGATTTGCTTCGAGCCGATCATCAATTTGACGATGTCATCGTAAGTCAGGTCTTTGATCATGCCGCCGCCCACGGTTTCACCGTTGCGCAGCACCATGGCCCGGTCGCACAGTTGAAAAACTTCGTCCAACATGTGGGAAATGTAGATGATGACCGCGCCGTCCTGCTTGAGCGAATTGATGATTTCAAACAGGTGTTCTTTTTCACGCGAGGTCAGGGATGAGGTGGGCTCATCGAAGATGATGATCTTCGGGTCGCTCAACAGGGCGCGCCCAATCTCGACCATTTGCTGGCTGCCCGGGCTGATGTTGCGAATCTTGGTGCCGGGATCGAAGTTGCAGCCCAGGCGCTTGAGCACAGCCCCGCAGCGCTCATTGGCCGTTTTATAGTCGATCACACTGGTGTTGGTCGGGAACGTGGAAATGAACATGGTGTCGACGATCGACATGGTGGGCAGCATGGCCATTTCCTGGTGGACAAACGCCACGCCGTTTTTGGCCGCGTCCAACGGCGAGTTGATCTTTACCTCACACCCGCCGATCACGATTTTGCCTTCATCCGGAATGACATTCCCACCCAGCACGTTCATCAGGGTCGACTTGCCGGCGCCGTTTGCTCCGATCAACGCCAGAATCTCACCCTGGTTTGCATCGAAGGTAATTCCTTTCAACGCCTGCACGCCAGGGAAAGACTTGCGAATATTTTCCATCCTCAAATAGGGTTCAGCCATCTCGATCTCCTACCGCCTGCGAATTGCGTCGATTGCGACAACTGCCACGATGATTGCGCCCTTGATCACGAGGGTCAAATAATATGAGACATTTGCCATGTTCATCACATTGCTGATGAGCGTGATGATGATCGCGCCTACCACTGCGTTCAGGGCCGTGCCAACCCCACCCATCGTGCTCACGCCGCCCACCGCCGCCGAGGCGATGATATCCATCACGATGGCATCCTTGCCCATCTGCGCGCTGGCAGAAGCCAACCGCGAGGTGAGAATGATGGCGGCCAGGCCGGCCATCAGGCCCGCGAACGCGTAAGCGAAGAGAACGACTTTCTTGGTCGGGACGCCCGAAACCAGGGCCGTGCGAATGTTGGTGCCGGCGGCGTACAACCAGCGACCGTAGACGCTGCGGGTCAGGAATAACTGGATGATGATCGTGACCACAATCACGATGAGGATCGGCATGGGAACGCCGGCGACTTTCGCCAGAATGGTTCCGGTGAAGGTCTTGGGCAGGTTCGAAATGCTGATCTGGTTGGTCACCAGGATGGCAGCGCCATAGGTGATGGCCTGCATCGCCAGCGTGACAACAAAGGGGATCATGTTGAAATAACTCACCGCCAGGCCGTTGATCGCACCCAGCGCGCAGGGTACAGCGATCATGATCAAACCGGCGATGAAGGGCGAACCGCCGTCACGCATGAACATCGCCCCAAAGATGGCACCCAAAGCCATGGTTCCCGGCATGGAAAGATCGATCCCGCCCAGGATCAGCACAACAGCCTGTCCAATTGCCAGTAACGCCAGCGATGAGGTTTGCACGAGCACGCTGACCAGGTTGGTGGGCGTCAGGAAATACGGCACGGTAATGCTCACCACCGCGAACACGACCACCAGGATCAGGAAAGGCAGATACCGATACCAGTTCCCTTGGTTGGCTTTCGCAAAGGCCTGTAAAGTGCCTACCTTGGGTTGCGTTTGGGTTACATTCGACTTCTCTACGGTCATAAAAAGCGCATTCCCTTTCTTTTAGATTTTCCGAACGTGAGTTGAAAGCAGGGGGGAAAAAAGAGAGTCAGGCGGACGATTGCTTTGTAATAATATAATCCTGTAATTACATTATAACAGGATTTCTTATTTTTAAGCCATCCAAAACTTGGGACAAAGGTCCTTATCTCCGGGTGATATATTGCTGGTAACAATTCAACGAACAGGAGCCACGCACGATCAAGTTGGCGTCCAAATTGATGCGCGGAGGCGTTCCGGCCGGAATGCCGTCCACGATATAACCGTGCAGCAGTTCCGAAGCCACCCGCCCGATCTCGAATGTTGGTTGAGCGACCACAGTCAGCGGCGGCGTGAAGATGTCCGCCCAGAAATGATCATCGAAGCCCACAACGCCGATGTCGTGCGGACAATCCAATCCACATTCGCGAATCGCGTGTAACGCGCCCATGGTCATCAAGTTATTCGTGCAGAAAATCGCGGTGGGGTGGGATTTGGATCGAAGTAAAGCCATGGCGCCCTGATAGCCCGATTCCAGGCTCGAATCGCCCCAGTACACCAGGTCCGGGTCGCGCGGAATGTTGTTTTCAGCATACGCCTGAGAAAAACCCGCCAGACGCTCGCCGGTTGTGCTGATGTTCTTGAGACCCAGGATCAGGCCAATCCGATTGTGGCCGTCGCCAATGAGATGGCAGGCCGCCTGATAGGCCGCCAGCGGGTTGTTCACGCCGACCAGCGGCAGGTCGATCTCCGAATCGCCGCGGTCCACCAGGACGATCGGCAGGCCGCGCTCTTTCAGGTTGCGCAGGCGTTCGGAAGGCTGCGCCGAAGGCGCCATGATCAGCCCATCCACGCCGCGAGCCAGCATGGAGGCCAAAACGGTCTCCTGCGTCCGCGGGTTCTCGGACGTGTTGGCCAGGATCAGGTCGTAGCCCTGGTCGGAGAAGAATTTCTCGATCCCCTTGAAGATCTGCGTGAAGTGCGGGTTGGCGATATCCGAAAAGACGATCCCGATCGTCTGGCTCTTGTTGCGGGCCAATCCCTGGGCAACCTTCGAGGGGTAATAGTCCAGTTCGTCGATGGCGTCCATGACCTTCTTGCGGGTCTCATCGGTGACGAACCGCGTCCCGTTGAGAATGTGGGATACGGTTGCGGTTGAAACGCCTGCCAGTTTTGCGACATCACGGATGCTTGTCATGTTTGATCTTTGGGGGAAAGGTTGATTTAACCGCTTACGTAAGCGGTTAAATGGGATTATATGACTCGATCTGGCATTCTTCAATATGTTTTTCCGAATCCGGGATGAAGATCACGAATCTATCACTTTTTGCGCATGACAATCCAATCGATTCTCCATCCTCTCCGGGCTATCAGCCGTCGAACGGCGAGGATCGGATGATTCAAAAAATCGGGCCGATACACAGGTCCGCCCCTACCGATTTCGAATCGTAGCGGTCGACCTGTGTGTCGACCTCTTTGTGCTCCCCGGTCAACCAACGGTCAAACCGCGAGGATCGGATGATTCAAAAAAATCGGGCGGACCTGTGTGTCCGCCCGATTTTCACTTCTTTTGGATTACACTGCCGCTTCTCCGCGCTTTTCCAGTTCCTTCAAAATCATCTCCTGGTCCAGCGGGATGGAATGCGCCCTGACCCTCACCGCGTTGCACACCGCGTTGGTGATGGCCGGGATGGTTGGGATGAGGACGATCTCCCCCACGCCTTTGGCGCCGTAAGGTCCTTCGCGGGTCGGATCTTCGACCACGAAGCTGGTGATTTCGGGCGTGAAGTGGATCGACGGCATGCGGTAGGAGGCCAGCCGGTCGGTAACCACCTGGCCCTCGTTGACGATGAAGTTCTCGGTCAGCGCGTGCCCGATGCCCATGATCACCCCGCCCTCGAGCTGTCCCTTCAGCCCCAACGGGTTGATGACCGTGCCCACGTCGTTGGCGGTGATGACGCGCAGCACCTGCACCTCACCGGTGCGCGTGTCCACCTCCACCTCGGCGGCCTGAGCCGCGTAGATAAAAGCGACGTGGATATCGCCGGGCTCGCCCAGGGGCTTGGTCTCGGGCGCGATATATTCGTAGCTTGCCACGGTGCTCTGGCGGCGCTGGTTCAGGATTTCAGCCGCGCGCTGCAGCGTCAGGCAGTCACCGTTCACAATCACGCAGCCTTTCGAAAAACGGATCGTCGCCGGGTCGACGTCGTAATCCTCGCACAACTCGCTGACGATCAACTCGCGCAGCGCTTTTGCCGCCAGGCGCACGGCGTTGCCGCTGACAAAGGTCTGACGCGAAGCGGTGGTCGGGCCGCCGTCCGGCGTCAGGCGGGTATCCGAAAGCAGCACATGAATGCCCTCGGGGGGCTGGTCCAGCTCTTCGGCGGCGATCAGCCCGAGTACGGTGGGCAGCCCCTGGCCCAATTCGGCCGCCGAGGTGCGCACCTCGATGATGCCGTCCTGGCGCAGTTCGGCTTCGGCGCTGGATTTATCCAACGCGCCGCCGCCCAACCCGGTGTTTTTGAACGCCACCGCAAAGCCCCAGGCGCGCCGGCTGTACGGCCGCAGCGGGTCGGTTTTGGCGCTGAACGGATCATTGCCGCCCTGGCGCTTCATCTCGGCGCTGACCTTATCGATGCACTCCACCAGACCCACGCTGTCGCGCAGCACCTGCCCGGTGTTGGTGATGCTGCCGGCATGCAGCGCATTCATGCGCCGCAGTGCCACCGGATCGATATTCAGCTTCCCGGCCAGCATATCCATCGCCGATTCGATGGCAAAAGCCGACTGGGTCACGCCAAAACCGCGGAAAGCGCCGGCCGGCGGGTTGTTGGTATACATGGCGTAGCAATCGGCGCGCACATTCGGCGCCTCGTACGGCCCGGAGGAATGCGTGGTGGCGCGGGTCATGACGTACTCGCCCAGCGAAGCATATGCCCCGGTGTCGCCGTACAGTTCGGTCTCCACGGCCGTCAACCGGCCGTCCTTCTTCGCGCCCAGCCGGACGCGAATTTGGGTGGCGTGCCGTTTGGGATGCGAGATCAGGCTCTCATGGCGGTCGTAGAGCAACTTGACCGGCCGGCCGGTGGCATTGGCCAGCAGCGCCGCGTGAATCTGCCCGGCGATGTCCTCCTTGCCGCCAAACGCGCCGCCCACCGTCTGCCCAATCACGCGCACCCGCTCTTTGGGCCAGCCCAGCGCGAGGGCGACCTCGGTCTGGTCGGCGTATGGAATCTGCGAACCGACATAAATTTCCAGGCTGCCGTCCGGCAGCGGACGCGCCACGCTGCACTCGGGTTCGAGGAAGACGTGGTCCATCTGCGGCGTATTGAAGGTCTCTTCCAGAACGACATCCGCCGCCGCGAAACCGGTTTCCACATCCCCCTTGCGGACCTGGATGTGTTTGAGCAAATTGCCATCCGGATGGATCCTGGGCGCGTCCTCGCGGCGCGCCTGCACCGCGCTGCTCACAACGGGCAGGGGCTCATATTCCACCTCGATCAGCTCGAGCGCATCGGATGCGATGGCGCGGGTTTCGGCCGCGACGATCGCCACAGCGTCGCCGACGTAACGAATCCGCTCGCGCACGCCCACCAGGCTGGGCCAATCCGGGATGACCGCCCCGTGGTTGTGTTCACCCGGGATATCCTCGGCCGTCAGCACCGCGGCCACGCCCGGCAGGGCTCGCGCCCTGGAAACATCCAGGCGTTTGACGATGGCGCTGGGCAGCATGGCGCGTTTGACGCGCGCCTCCAGCATGCCCTCGAATTTCACGTCGTCGGTGTAGATCGCCCGGCCGGTCACCTTGTCCAACGCATCCGGGCGCGGGACGATCCGGCCGATCACATTGCGCGCTCGGGTCGAAAGCGGCACCTGCGGCGCCTCCACCGGCTCGCCGGTGCGCAGCGATTTCGCCGCCGCCTGAATGGCGCCGATGATGAGCGTGTAACCGCCGCAGCGGCACAGGGTATCCTTCAACGCGGAACGGATATCCTCTTCGCTCGGGTCGGGGTTGTGCTGCAACAGGGCATACGCGGTCATCAACTGGCCGGGGATGCAGAAGCCGCATTGCACGGCGCCGTACTGGATAAAGGCCTCCTGCAGGGGATGCAGCTTGCGCCCGGAAACGGCGCCGGCCAGCCCTTCGACAGTCGTGATCGTCTTGCCGTTGGCCTTGAGCGCCGGATAGTTGCACGAAAGCACCGCCTCGCCGTCAATGACCACCGTGCAGGCGCCGCACTCGTCCTCGTTGCAACCCACCTTCACGCCGGTCAGGTTCAAACGGTTGCGCAGCAGGTCGGCCAGCATTTCACCTTCGACCGGCTCCAACGCTGCCGGTTTACCGTTGATCACAAACTCGATCATTTTTCCGGTCATCACAGCACCTCCAGCATCCCGGAGCGCAGCCAGGCTTTTTCCAATACCTCTACGAGCAGCACGCCCACCAGGTGGGTGCGGTATTCGGCCGTGGCCCGGCGCGGGCTGGTGCGGAATTTCATCGTCGCGCGGATCAAATCGACGGCTGCGTTTGTCGTCTCCGGCGAATAAGCCTTACCGGCCAGAAACGCCTCCACTTCACAGGCGCGCTGCGGGGTCGGACCGGCCGGCCCGACCGCGATGCGCACCTGTTCGATGCGGTCGCCGCTGCGCTGCAGCCAGATGGCCATATTGAGGATGGGCAGAGCCACGCCCTGAGGGCGCATGATGCGTGAGAACGCCGAAGCCTGCCCCGGCTTGCGCAGCGGCAGGTAGAAACCGGTCAAAATTTCGTTGTTTTCGGTCAGGATGGATTTACCCAGCCCGCGGAACAGCTCCAGAATCGGCAAACGGCGCACCCCACCTGCCCCGGCCGCCTCGGCCTGGGCGCCGATGGCCACCAGTGAAATCATCCCGTCCGCAGCCGGCAGCGCATGGGCCACGTTTCCGCCCAGTGTGGCTGTGTTGCGCACCTGCGGTCCGCCGATCAACCCGCAGGCCTCCGCCACACCCGGGGCGTGCTGCCGCACCAGCGCATGCCGCACGATGTGCGACACGGGTACGCCTGCCCCGATGAACAATTCTCCATCCCGCACTTCCAGGCGCTGTAAATCCGGAATGGCGGAGACATCCACCAACGTTTCCACCGGCTCGTGACGCCCCTGCTGCAATTCAAGCAGCAGATCGGTGCCGCCTGCCACGGGTCTGGCTGCGCCGCCGGCAGCCACCAGCGCCTGAACTGCTTCGTCGATTGTGGCAGCCATGACATAATTCGACCAGAGTTTCATGTTCGCTATCTCCCAATAAATCTGGTGGTGGCGCTTTTCGACGGACAACGCAGCCCGACGCCGGCAGGGGATTTCCCTGGCCGACCATCATTGGTTTGTTTTGTTAAGCAGACTCCACTCCTGCCATCATAAGCCCCAATTTTTCGGGGCTGGCATCCTTGTTATCGATAATCCCGATGATGCGGCCTTCGTACATGACCGCGATCCGATCCGACAGGGCGCGAATTTCGTCCAGATCTTCCGAAATCAGCAGGGTCGCCGTCCCCTGCAGGCGCTCCGCCAGCAAACGTTGGTGGATGTATTCCGAAGCCCCGATATCCACGCCCCGGGTGGGCTGCGAAGCGATCAAAACCTGCAGCCGGCGAGTCAATTCGCGCCCCAGGATCAATTTCTGGATATTGCCGCCTGAGAGGTTCTTTACGGGTGTATCCAGGTTGGGCGTCTTGACGTTGAAATCACTTATAATTTTACCGCATTGGGTGTGAATCACTTTAAAATCCAGGAAAGAATGATGCGAATAGGGCGCGATCCGCGTGCCCAGTTCGATTTCCTTCGGGTCGATCATCAGCCCGCGCATCAGGTAATTCGAAAACTGCATTGCAATGGCGATCATCATCACCATGCGCAATATTTCATTGAGGCCCAGCCCAACCAGCACCAACAGCAGGATGGCGCCGATCAGGAAAGCCACCGGCACGGCCAAAAGGGGTAGGAGAGCCTCGACGATCTTGTTAAGAACTCGCTTCATACCCACACGATCTACCATAAAAAAACGATGTCCTTTCAAATACGTTCGAGCGGATAGCGAACTCACGGGCAAATTCTGATATTGATTCTTAATTTTGGGGAGGAAGGCGGAAAGGAGAATGTCTCTCCAATAACCGGATACGCGCAATTGTCAGATGACTGACAACTAAAGTCTAGTGGAATTTCCATAAAAAGAAAAGTGACAAAATGCAATTCTTACGGATTACAGGCAAGTATGCTGAAATCCTTCAGGTGCTGACCGGCCCTTCCGGTCGTCCAAGGGTCTTCGAAATCGTCTTTACGATGTCCTATCGATCACCTTCTGAAAGCCACCGCCCTAAAAGCGGATACGAATCGGCTTCACAAGAAACGGCAGTGGCGAGAACCACTGCCGCCTGATCCGAAAATCCCGAATGTTTAGCCCGCGCCCTCTTCCTCAGGCGGGCAGCAGCGATACTCCTGGGATTTATCCAACAGTTCGATTTGCCTGGCAAGCAGCTTGTTCTGCAAATCCAGTTGAGTGAGTTCCAACTGTTCGCGCGTTTGAACCTCCTGCTCGCAAATGTTGCAATCGTCCAGGCAGCTTTTCACGATTACGCCTGCCGTGGGAATGGAGGTCTGGCGTTCATAATCGATTTCGGTTTTGATCTCCTTCGAGACTTCGCCGCCCGGTTTATCGATCAGGCGTTGGCGCACCAGTTTGGCATCCACTTCGGCCAGGGCTTTGGCCCGCAAATCATCCGCAATCGGCAATTGGATGGCGATGGGCGCAACCGCGACGGCGGTCATCAGCGGGCTAAAGCTGGCCGCCCGCGAAAGGCTGACCTCGGGCGTAGAAGGCGCTACAGCCACGGCGCGGAGCTGGGTGTCGCTGTTGATGGCGGCCTGTTGCAGTTCCAGGCGCCGGGTCGAAGTCGCAGGCACTTCCTGAGGCAATGTAGCAATTTGCCCGACCCCACGGAATGGATTGGACGGCGCGGGCAGCGGCGCAACCGGGTCAAGCACGCGACGTTCGATGCTGACCAATTCGAATTTAATCGTTTCGGTCTTATTGATACGGTAAAACAGAAAGGTGATCGCGTGGCAATGGTTGGGGTTGCTGAACTCACGCGAAGCGGATTCGAAGTGATCCTCCGATTCTCCCTGGCTGTGGGTGCGTGAAGAGACTTCGCCGATCGAAACGGAATGCGCCATGCGCGTTGCCTCGATGGACTGGTTATCCGACATTTCGGCATGGGCGCGGTGCTGGTGCAAATAATCGCGGGCCGAGGATGCGCTATGACTGCCTTTGGCGTTCGTCTCGGCGCTGGCCGAAAGGAAGCCCAGGGATCCGCTGGCATCACCGTGGAAATCCCACTTGCCCTGTTCGGAATATTTATCCGATCCGCTGTCTTCGACATTCTGATCCGACATGAACGCCCGCAACGCGCGCATGCGATACTGCTCTTCCGATATTTGCTCGCTGCGATAGCTCAACTTGGACTCGCTGTCAAAGCTGAAGCGGCTGCGCCGGTCGCTGCTGGCCAGGCGTACTTTTTCACCCGGCAGCAAGGTGGTCGAATACGCGATTTCTCCCAACGCCATCGGGCCGGGGCAGCGGGTAAAACGGGTATGGAAAATGACCTCGACCTGAACCATCTGTCCCTGATCGGTGCGAATCGGAGTGGGAAAAACCAGATGTCGCCGGAAATCGAGCACGTCGCAGATCGGCGCGGTGTCAAGATCCGGACAACATGCGATGTCCTGAAATTTGGTTAAGGCGGGATCCTTGGCCATATCATTACCTCCGTTATCGAATCATAATTCGGATATTGTTGACAACTTTTATTATAGTATTCGTAATCTTAAAAACAGATGATGTCGTGAGGTTCACACGCCTTAACATTTCTTAGGAAAAGCAGGTCCTAAAGCAATTCCTTCGAATTTCGATCAAAGATTGGTGCTTGACATAGAACGTATTTTCGTGTTATTATACGCATAGCACAAATGACCGATAATGATCGGTAAGACAGATACAGGAGGTAGAGCATGGCGCGTAGAAGCGTAGGATTAAGCGACCGGCACCGCCGGATCATGGAATTTCTGACGGCGTTCCAGGAGCAAAACGGCTATTCTCCCTCCATCCGTCAGATCGGGGATCACATCACCGTCAAATCCACCTCACTGGTCGATTACTATCTCAATCAGCTTGAGGAAATGGGCTATATCACCCGCGAAGGGCGCGTCTCGCGCAGTATTCGCGTGTTGCGCCCCATGTACTCCGGGGTTGGCGCCCGGGTCGGCGACGCAGTCCGCAAGGTAGCCGCCAACATCAGCGACCTGATCCAGATTCCCATCATGGGCCGCATCGTCGCCAGCGCCCCCATCCCTATGCCAACCTCCGACCTGGCCTACTTCGATTCCGAATCCAGCGTCGAAATGGCGCGCAGTCTGCTGCCGGCTCGTGAAAAGCCCAGCGAGCTGTTCGCCCTGGAAGTACAGGGTGATTCCATGATCGACGCCATGATCAACGACGGCGACATCGTCATCCTCAAACCCGCGCAGGAAGCCAACAACGGCGATATGGTGGCCGTGTGGTTGGACGATCGCGATGAAACCACCCTCAAGTACTTCTATAAAGAAAACGACCGCATCCGCCTGCAGCCGGCCAACCCCACCATGGGGCCCATCTACGTCGACAACCCGGCCTCGCTGCGCATCATGGGCAAAGTGGTCATGGTTATTCGCCAGGTACGCACCGCCCTGTAAGCGTCCCCCCATTCCAAACTTTTCGGACCTCGAAGGTCGTTCCCTGCCTTCGAGGTCCTTTAATAAAAACAGCCCGGATTTCTCCGGGCTGTTTTGGGTTGCGTATCGAACTAGGCAACTTCGACGACGCCGCCAGCGGCCTCGAGCTTGGCCTTGGCATCGGCCGCAGCGGCCTTGCCAATACCAGTGAGGACCTTGGCGCCCGCGGTCTCGGCCATGGTCTTGGCTTCCACCAGACCCAGGTTGGTCAACTGGCGGATGACCTTGATGACTTCGATCTTCTTGGGGCCGGCGTCCTTCAGGACGACGTCGAATTCGGTCTTCTCTTCAACAGGCTCGGCGGCGGCGGCGGCGGCAGGGCCAGCGGCGGCGACGGCGACAGGAGCGGCGGCGGAAACGCCCCACTTCTCTTCGAGCTTCTTGACAAGTTCAGCGGCTTCCAAAACGGTGAGCTCGCTCAGTTCAGCAACCAATTTTTCCAGGTCAGCCATTGTAAAAATCTCCTTCAAAATCCAAATGCGATTGTTATTTGTTCAGTCAGAATTCGGGGTAAACCCGGTTCAGGCAGCCGGAGCTGCTTCCTTTTCGGAGTAAGCCTTGACCACGCCAGCCATGGAGCGAGCGGGTTCGGCCAACGTACGCACGAGCTTGGTAGCCGGCATGGTGATGACGCCCAGAATCTGAGCGCGAATGACGGGCAGGGGCGGCAGTTCGGCCAATGATTTCACCTGTTTGGCCGTAATCGGCAGCCGATCCAGGTAACCACCCTTCATCGCGAAGATTTCCGACTTTGCAGTTGCATCACTTAGTGCCTTTGCCAGCGCAGCGGCATCTGCCATGGCGAAGCCCATCAAACTGGTGCCTTCCATGAGTTTACCGTGCTGGATGCCAGCTTTATCAAGCGCCATTACCATCAGGGTGTTCTTGACCACGTGCAGTTCACCACCCGCTTCGCGTACTTTGGCGCGCAGCATATCGGTGTCCTTCACCGTCATTTTGTTGTAGGAGAGGACGAAGATGGCCTGGCTTTTGTTAGCCCATTCTTCATACTGGGCCAGTAATACCTGCTTATGTTTCTTTGAGAATGCCAACGAGAATTCACCTCCTTCCGCGGCAGGATAATAAAAAAGTCTTTGCCTTGCTTCCGCCAGGCAAAGACTTTCGACCCTTATGAACAGGGTTGTGAATTCTCACTAGTCTCCACCTCGGCAGGATATTAAGCCTGAGATCAGGCACCGGCTTTCTACGGCGAAACAACCTTTTCAGTTGTCAACGGCCCGGATTATACCATGGCCGGGAGAAAACATCCAGAGCAGCGGGGTTCGAGACCCCGCCGCTCCAGGTTGATCCTTACTCTTTGGCCGACATCGACTGCGCCTGGTTGATATCCAGGTGCACCGCGGGGCCCATGGTGGTGGTGATGGTAATGCTCTTGATGTAAGAGCCCTTTGCCGCCGCCGGGCGCGCCTTCTTGATCGCTTCCATCAGCGCGGCGAAGTTTTCCACCAGCTTCTTGGCTTCGAAGGAAGCCTTGCCGAGCGGAACGTGAATGTTGGCGGTCTTATCCAGGCGGAATTCGACGCGGCCAGCCTTCGACTCGTTGATGACGCGCGGCAGATCTTCGGCGGGCACAACCGTTCCGGCTTTCGGGTTCGGCATCAAACCGCGGGGACCCAACACACGACCCAGGCGGCCGGCCTTACCCATCATATCGGGCGTGGCGATCGCGACATCGAAATCGGTCCAACCGCCCTGAATTTTGGCGATCCATTCATCGGTATCGGCCACATAGTCGGCTCCGGCCTTCTGAGCCAGCGCCGCACCTTCGCCCTGGGCGAAGACCAACACACGAACCGACTTGCCCAAACCGTTCGGCAGAACGACCACATCACGAACCTGCTGGTCAGCCTGACGAGGATCGAGACCCATGCGCATGTGAACTTCCACCGTCGAATCGAACTTGGTGATGGTGGTTTCCTTCACCAAAGCCAGCGCATCCTGCGGGCTGTACTTGGCGGCAGGATCGACTTTCGCCTGCGCAGCCATGAATTTTTTACCGTGTTTTGCCATCTGTACTCCTTAGTGGTGCCAACGGGCAGTGGATACTACCCTCCCACCAGCTCTTAATCAACGACCGTGATGCCCATGTTGCGGGCGGTGCCTTCCACCTGCCGAATGGCATCTTCGATATCCACGGCGTTGGTGTCCTTCATTTTGATCTGCGCGATCTCACGTACCTGGGCGCGGGTGACCTTGCCAACCTTGTCCTTGTTGGGGATCGCCGAACCCTTCTCGACACCGGCAGCCTTCTTCAGCAAAACCGAAGCGGGCGGCGATTTGAGAATGAAGGTAAAGGAGCCATCGGTATAGATGGTGATTTCAGCAGGGATCACTTCGCCGGTGCGCGCTTGCGTGCGGGCGTTGTAATCCTTGCAGAACGCCATAATATTGATACCATGCCCGGCCAGGGCGGGGCCGACGGGGGGCGCTGGATTCGCTTTCCCGGCGTTCAGTTGCAACCGTACGATTGCCTTCAGTTTCTTTGCCACAGCTTTTCTCCTTTGTGGTAATAGCGGGTGGTAAGGGGAGCACCCTCCCACATCAACAGGCCCTCATCGGAGAGCCTGGTTCCAACTACGATTTTTCTACCTGTAAGAAGTCCAATTCCACAGGGGTTTCACGGCCGAAGAAATTGACCATGACGCGCACCTTGGTGCGTTCCATGTCGATCTCAGCCACCGTACCCCGGAAATCGTTGAACGGCCCATCGATAATGCGGACGCGTTCGCCAACTTTAAAGGTAACCTTGACGTGCGGCGCTTCGGCTTCCATGCGGCGCAAAATTTGGCCGACTTCTTCCGGCCGCAGCGCGGTGGGGTTGTTGCCCATGCCCACAAAGCCGGTCACGCCCGGGGTATTGCGCACCACGTACCAGGATTCCTCGGTCAGGATCATATTCACCAGGACGTAACCCGGGAATACATGGCGCTCGACGGTGCGGCGCTTGCCATCCTTGACTTCGATTTCTTCCTGGGTGGGAATGACGACATCGAAAATCTTGTCCTTCATTCCCATGGTATCGATACGCTGCTCCAGGTTATAACGAACCTTGTTCTCATAACCCGAATAACAGTGAATCACATACCATGCGCGTTCTTCGCCGGTGTTTTCAGACGTCTGCTCTGATGAGGAAGCGGGGGTTGCAGACGCGTCTCCTGAATCAGCCGACTGGGGCTCTTCGGGGGGCATCGATTTATTTTTCATGTCATCCTGCGCGTCCATATTCGCTCCTCTTCTCATGCGGTGTGGTCAGAGCCTAAGCCAGAATCAACCCGACCAGGAAGGAGAACAGGAGATCGAGCAGGCCCAGTACGATGGCCATAATGGCCATAACCGCCAGCACGATTTTCGTCAGGCGCCAGGCTTCCTGCGGGGTTGGCCAGGTGACCTTATGCAGTTCGCCGATCGTTTCGCGCCACCACTTCTTGATGCGGGTCACAAGGCTTTTCTTCTCGCCCTGTTTGGCTTTTTCCGGGGCTTTCGCGGCGGCTTTGACGATCTGCTTTGACTTTTCGGGCGCCTTGGCGGCAGCCTTCGTCATTTCCTTAGCTTTTTCAATCTTTTCTGCCACACATCGCTCCTTTTACGGCTAAAACGCCGCCTCATTGGACGGCGTTGCCAGGGGTGAGGCAGGCCAGGCAGGAATCGAACCCACAACCTCCTGTTTTGGAGACAGGCGCTCTGCCAATTGAGCTACTGGCCTGTAAGGAAACAAGGCGCAGGCCACACCGTGCCGAACCCGCGCCCGTAACCTCATATTTGTCTACTTCGTCTCCCGGTGGGTAGTGTGCTTACGGCAGCGGGGGCAGTACTTCAACAATTCCATGCGCCCTGGGTCGTTGCGACGGTTCTTCTCGGTGGTGTAATTGCGTTCCTTACATTCCGAGCAAGCCAGGGTAATCACTGGACGAATGTCTTTCTTCTTCGAAGCCATGGTTATTCATCTCGACCCGCCTGCACTGGGCCGATTCTCCTTCTTAGTCCAAAATCTTGGTGATGACACCAGCGCCGACGGTCAGGCCGCCTTCGCGAATAGCGAACTTTGAGCCCTGCTCCAACGCCACCGGCACGATCAGTTCCACCGTCATGTTCACGTTGTCGCCCGGCATGACCATTTCCACGCCTTCCGGCAGTTCGATGTCGCCCGTCACGTCCATCGTGCGGATGTAGAACTGCGGCCGATATCCCTTGAAGAACGGCTTGTGGCGTCCGCCTTCGTCCTTCTTCAATACGTACACCTGCGCCAGGAACTTGCGGTGCGGCGTGATGCTGCCCGGTTTGGCCACCACCTGCCCGCGTTCCACGTCCGTGCGCTCGATGCCGCGCAGCAGCAGACCAATGTTGTCACCGGCCATGCCTTCGTCCAGCAGCTTGTGGAACATTTCCACACCCGTCACCACCGACGCGCGGCTCTTTTCCTGCAAGCCCACGATTTCAACCGGCTCGCCCACCTTGACCTTGCCGCGTTCCACACGACCCGTCACCACCGTGCCACGACCCTTGATCGAGAACACGTCTTCGATCGGCATCATGAACGGCTTGTCCAGCTCGCGCGGAGGCTCCGGAATGTACTCGTCCACCACCCGCATCAACTCTTTGATGCAGGCGTATTCCGGCGCGTCCGGATCCGTCGAGGTGCTCTCCAACGCCTTCAATGCGCTGCCGCGCACGATCGGCGTCTCGTCGCCCGGGAACCCGTAACCGTCCAGCATTTCACGCAGTTCCATCTCCACCAGTTCCAGCAGTTCCGGATCGTCCATCTGGTCGGTCTTGTTCAGGAACACCACGATCGACGGCACTTCCACCTGCCGCGCCAGCAACACGTGCTCGCGCGTTTGCGGCATCGGGCCGTCCGGGGCGGCTACCACCAGAATGGCGCCATCCACCTGCGCCGCACCCGTGATCATGTTCTTGATGTAATCGCGGTGACCCGGCATGTCCACGTGGGCATAGTGCCGCTTGTCGGTCTGGTATTCGACGTGCGCAATGTTGATCGTGATACCGCGCGCTTTCTCTTCCGGCGCGTTGTCAATCGAATCATAAGCGCGGTAATCTGCCATGCCGCGTAACGAACACCACTTCGTGATCGCCGCCGTCAGTGTGGTCTTGCCATGGTCAATATGGCCCATGGTGCCAATGTTCAAATGCGGCTTGCTGCGGTCAAATTTCTGCTTCGCCATTCTAACTCTCCTTGAGTCCTCATAAGCACAGAAGGGTCTCAGATATCAGTCGGCAAAAAGAGCCCTCAATGGGATTTGGACCCATGACCTCGCCCTTACCAAGGGCGCGCTCTACCAACTGAGCTATGAGGGCTTGCCGTTCATCCAGACGCTCCCCGCTGGTACGGGTTTGACCTCCTTCGATTAAGAAGGTCAGGTGGGCGGTGAAGGATTCGAACCTCCGAAGGAGTGTCTCCAACTGATTTACAGTCAGTCCCCGTTGGCCACTTGGGTAACCGCCCGATCGATCGAACCGTTGCCGGTTCGCAAGCGCGCTGCTCAACGGAGACCAGAGCACTTGCCAACCCGTAACTGAGCCGACGATGGGAATCGAACCCATAACCTACCACTTACAAGGCGGTTGCTCTGCCGATTGAGCTACGTCGGCGCTTAAATTTTTAAGTTACACAGCGGGCAGAATTATAACAAAAACCGGTTTTTTAGACAAGGTCTAATTCACAAACCGGACCTTTTGTAAATATTTCGTTGGCGCTTGCGAGCAGGGAGTTTATCAAAGAACCTCCCACAAGTCAATGGAACGAGCGTTCACTTCGCGGGCGGTCGCGCATCCGGCCCGGAAGCGCAGCAATCCAGTAATTCCTGGCGTTCACCGGGCGTCAAAAACGCGGCCGCAAGCGCGTTGCGCTGCGCCTGGCGGATCATCCGCTCGTCCAGTCCGGCCGCCGGCGCGGCCACGTCATATTCGTGCGCCAGGGTGATGCCGCTGATGCCGGGATCGTCGGTGTTGAGCGTGGCGCACAGGCCGCGCTCCAGGAACAGGCGCAGCGGATGGCTGGCGTAATCGGGCACGGTGGTAGTTTGCACGTTGCTGGTCAGGTTTGCTTCGATCCCAATCTGGCGTTCGGCCAGAACATCCATCAACGCCGGGTCCTCCGGCGCGCGCACGGCGTGCCCGATGCGTTCGGCGCCCAGCCCGTTCAGCGCCTGCCAGATACTACGCGGGCCATCCGCCTCGCCGGCATGCACGGTGATGTGCCAGCCGGCCTCGCGCGCGCAGGCGAAATGGGGTTCGAACCACTCCCCCGGATCATGAGCCTCATCGCCGGCCAGGTCCAGCCCGCGAATGGCATCCCGCTGGCTCAAGAGCGCCCGCAGTTCGGTCCAGGCGGTCTCGGGCCCGTAGGTGCGCGAGAGGATGCCGAGCAGTCCGCAGGGCTGATCGAAATCGCGCCTGGCGGCGGCCACCCCATCCACCACGGCTTCCACCACCCCGGTCGGATTGAGTTCGTGCGGTTCGGCCATGAATAACGGGCTGAAACGGAGTTCGATATAATCGATGCCTTCCCGATGCGCGTCTTCGACGCTTTCATAAGCCACCCGGCGGCAGGCGTCGTAATCGACGAGTACGCCGGTCATCCATTCGAAACGCGCGATGAACGCCATGATGCCCGGCTGAGGGTCGAGCACCTGCACATAGGGGCGCAGACCTTCAACGTCCCAGGCCGGCAGCGCCAGGTTGTGCCTGCGCCCCAAATCCAGGATCGTTTCCAACCGCACGCTGCCGTCCAGGTGGCGGTGCAGTTCGATCAGCGGTAATGAAGAGTCGATCATAGCCTGAGTATAGAGCAGAACCGGTTTTAATGTATAATCGAATCGAATTACGGAGGTTGGTTGCATGGAAATTACCTGGTACGGACATTCGTGCTTTCGCATCACCGAACGCGGTCTGGCGACGGTGGTGACTGATCCATATGATTACCGGCAGGTCGGTTATGACCCGCTCAAACTCAAGGCAGATATCGTCACCATCAGCCATAATTCGCCCGGGCATAACAACCTGGCGGCGATCAAGGGCACTCCATACCGCATCACCGGCCCGGGAGAGTTCGAGGTCGGTGGGGTCTTCATTACAGGTGTGCAAACCAACGGGCACAAGGATGAGAATGAACCGCGAAACACGTTGTATATGATCGACTACAACGGCATCACCGTCGTGCACCTGGGGGACATGAACCGCGTTCCCACCCAGACCGAAGTGGAAGCCCTGGGCAATGTGAACATCGCCCTGGTGCCGGTGGCCAGCAGCGGCGGTTTCAACGTCTCCAAAGCCATCGAGGTCATCAGCGTTTTCGAACCGAACATCGTCATTCCAATGCATTATGCGACCGAAGGGGCCACGGTCAAACTGGAACCCTTAAACCGCTTCCTCAAGGAAATGGGGCAGACAGATATCAAACCCCAGCCTTCGCTAAAAATTGCCTCGGTAAACAACCTTCCGGAGGAAACACAGGTGGTTGTATTGGATTACCAACGCAGTTAAAACGAGGATGGCCGTGGCAGTTAAACTGATCATGACATGGGACATCACCCCGGACCGCGAACAGGAATATTTCGAGTTCGTGATCCGCGAGTTCATTCCCGGCGTTCAGCGCCTCGGATTCGAATTGAGCGATGCCTGGGCGACCGTCTACGGCGGCCAGCCGCAGATCATGGTCGGAGCCGTGCTGCCGTCGTACAACCGCGCGCAGCAGATCCTGATCTCGGACGAATGGCACAGTCTGGAAAACCAGCTCCTCGATTACGTTCAAAACTTCACCCAGAAGATTGTCGAGGCCCGCGGCGGATTTCAATTCTGACCGGCGGGAGGAAACATGCAAACTGAAATTGCCGAACGGCTGCTGGAATGGTATGACCAGCATGCCCGCTCGCTGCCCTGGCGCAAGCGGGATCCGGATCCATACGCGGTCTGGGTATCGGAATCGATGCTCCAGCAGACCCGCGTGGAAACGGTCATCCCCTATTACGAACGCTGGATGGCGCGATTCCCAACCCTGGCAGCCCTGGCTTCGGCCGGTGAGCAGGACGTGTTGCAGGCCTGGGAAGGCCTGGGCTATTATTCGCGCGCACGCAACCTGCACCGCGCCGCCCGGCAGGTGATGGAACGCTTTGCCGGCCGCCTGCCCGCCGATCGCGCCGCGTTGGAAAGCCTGCCCGGCATCGGCCGCTATACCGCCGGCGCCATCGCTTCCATCGCCTTCGGCCTGGATGAGCCCGCCCTGGACGGAAATATCCGCCGCGTATACGCGCGCCTGTTCGACGTCGAAGTTCCGGCGCGCTCACCGGATGGCGAGAAGCGTCTGTGGGACCTGGCGGCCAAAAATCTGCCGGCCGGACGGGCTGGGGATTTCAATCAGGCGCTGATGGACCTGGGCGCGTCGGTGTGTACGCCGCGCAGCCCTTCCTGCCGGCTGTGCCCGCTGAACGGGTCGTGCCGGGCGTTTGCCCTGGGCGTACAGGAAGAACGCCCTGTTCTGACCGCTCGCGCTCCCATTCCGCATTACACCGTCACCGCCGCCGTGCTGCACCGCAACGGCAGCGTACTCATCGCGCGCCGGCCCTCCCGGGGCCTGCTGGGCGGGCTGTGGGAGTTTCCCGGCGGCAAGGTCGAGGCCGGCGAGACCCTTCCGCAGGGCCTGGCGCGCGAGATCCGCGAGGAACTCGGCGCCGATATCGAAGTTGGCCAGCCCGTCGGCGTCTATCAGCACGCCTTCACCCACTTTCGCATCACCCTGCACGCCTTCCACTGCCGCCTCGCCGCCGGCGAACCCCGTCCCCTGGAAGCCAGCGAACTGCGCTGGGTCACCCCCGCCGACCTCGGACAATTCCCGATGGGCAAGGTGGATCGGCGGATCAGTAAGGAGCTGGTTCGTCCGGAATCGCAAGGCGATGAGTTCTGAGTTTTGGGTTCTGAGGAAGAGCCGGAGACTCAATGAGTAAATGCCTTTCCCTCATCACTCATCGCCACATCAACTCATTACCCTTTTCCCATGTCTGACCCTGATTTTTCCGTCCAGCGTGAGGCAATGGTGCTCCGGCAGATCCAACGCCGCGGCATCTTCACCCCGCGCGTGCTGGAAGCCTTCTGCCGCATTCCCAGGCACCGCTTCGTGCCGCGCGAGGATTGGGCCTACGCCTACGACGATTGCCCGCTGCCCATCGGCCTGGGGCAGACCATTTCACAGCCCTACATCGTCGCCCTGATGACCGATCTGCTGCGGCTGCGCGGCGACGAAACCGTGCTCGAAGTCGGCACCGGCTCGGGTTACCAGGCCGCCATATTAGCGCTGCTGACGCGCCAGGTGCACACCATCGAACGTCACCCTGCGCTGGCCGACCGCGCCCGCAAGGTGCTCGAAGCGCTCGGGTTGGACAATGTAAGCGTGCACGTCGGCGACGGCTCGTTGGGCTGGCCGGAAGCCGCCCCCTACCAGGGTATCCTCGTCACCGCTGCGCCGCCCGACGTGCCCCAACCGCTGCTCGACCAGCTCGTCGATGGCGGACGACTGGTGCTGCCGGTGGGCAGCCCGGGCTTTCAGGTGCTGCAGGTCTGGCAACGCAGCGGCGAAACCTGGCAGGAGGAGACGGTGCTTTCGGTGGCCTTCGTCCTCCTGCGCGGCAAGTACGGCTGGAAAGAGGAGGATACGAATTGAAACGCATCCTGCCGATTCTGGGTCTGCTGATCCTGCTGCTGGCGGCTTGTCTCCCGACCAGCGCGCCAGTCCAATCACCGGCCGCAGCCCCATCGCTGACTTCGACTGCCACCGTTCTGACGCCTTCGACCACACCTTCCCCAACGGCGTTGTCCAGCGAAACGCCTGCTCCAACCCCCGCGCCGCCGGTGCCGAATTTCAGCCACATCGTCATCCTCATCTTCGAAAACCGCGAATTCGATTTCGTCATCGGCAACCGGGATATGCCCAACTACAACGTCTACGCCGAAAAATACACCCTTCTAACGCAATATTACGCAGTCACGCACCCCTCCCTGCCCAATTACCTGGCGCTGATCGGCGGCGACACTTTCGGCATCCGCAGCGACTGCGAGGACTGCTTTATCGACGCACCCAGCCTGCCCGACCGGATCGAGGCCAGCGGGCGCACCTGGAAAACCTATCAGGAAAGCATGCCCGAGCCCTGCGCCGCGCGCGACACGCTGCGCTATATGAAAAAGCACAATCCTTTTGTCTACTTCGACGCCGTCCGCCTGGACGCCGAACGCTGCCGGCGCAGTGTGGTGCCGCTCGACCAGCTCGACGCCGACCTGCAGGCCAATGCGCTGCCCGATTTTGCTTTCATCACGCCCAACCTGTGCCATTCTGGGCACGACTGCGACCTGGATGAGGCGGACGCCTTTGCTGGTGAATGGCTGGGCAAGCTGCTGGCCTATCCCGGCATGCTGGAGGACGGCCTGATCGTGCTCACCTGGGACGAAGGCCAGGGCGAGCACACCTGCTGCGGGCTCGAAACCGGCGGCGGACGCGTGGCCAGCGTACTGATCTCGAACCGCGTCACCCCCGGCCTGCAGGACGACACGCCGTACACGCATTACTCGCTGCTCAAAACAATCAGCGCCGCCTGGGGCCTGCCCGAACTGGGCCACGCCGTCGAAGCGTCTCTGATCGAAAAGCCGTGGAGGTAATAAAAGCAGGCCCGGCAAACACACAGGTTTGCCGCTACAGGTTTCAGACAAAAAGAGACCGGCGTATGGCTCCGGTCTCTCTTACCCTCTTCTCCGTGGACTCTCTTTTCTCTGTGGGCTCTGTGGTTCTCTTCCGAACCCAACCTTAATTTCCGTTTGACTTCGGAATATCCTCGGTGCCGGGTCCGTACTCGTACACCGCGCGCCAGGCCTGGTAGTGGGTGTTGAAGGTATCCTCGAAATACAAGGATCCATTCTTATACACCTTGCGGTCGACGTTCACATCCGCGCCTTCGGCTTCCCAATCCACCTGTTGAATCTCACCCTTTTGCAGGTCCGGGTTTTCGACGTACTGCGGTTCCGGTGGATCGACCTTGTTGATCGGGCCGCTTGTCGTCCAGTCCACCGTGCGCCCGTCGCTGGTGGAGTAGAACTTCCAGGTGATGCTGGAGTTGGACGGGTTGACGTAGGTTTCCATCAGCAGCCAGTAGGGCGTATCGTTGGTGAATTTGAAATCCACCAGCGGCACGAACACGGTTGCGTCCAACCCGGCCAGGCTGGAATCGATGCGGTTGCCGGCCACTTTTTCATAATAGTAGACCCGGTAAGCATGCGCGTGGCGTTCGACGACCGGGAAGCCGCCGAAGAAGGCCGTGCGGAACAGGGTGGTGCTCACCTGGCACACCCCGCCGCCCACGCCCTTCACCGAGCGTCCGCCGACGATGATGACCGCCTCGGCGTATCCGTTCTCCAGGCTGATATTGGTCAACTGGCTGGCCATCGAGAAGGTCTCGCCGGGGGCGACCAGCAGCCCGTGGAAGCTGGCCGCGGCCGCCTGGATATTCTGCACGCGGTCCGGGCTCGAGCCGTAGAAATACGAAGTCTGCGCGCTGACCAACTCGGTGATGCCCAGGTCGGCGCCGGTCTTGTCATCGGTCACCTGCGGATTGGTGTAAACGAATTGCAGCTCGGCGTTGTGCTCGCCCGCGCTCACTTTTTCCTGCACCGTCTTCAGGCTTGCGGCCACATCCAGCGAACGGCCGATTACGGCGTGCTGGATCACTTCCAATTGATGGGTATCGTCATTGAAAATAAAGCGCGCATTCTGCGGGTAGCGCTGCAGGTCCGGCCCCAGGCCAGAGATGTAGGCGATCAGGGCATCGGTGCTCAAGCCCACGCGATATTCGGCGCTCTGGCCGTCTTCGACGCGCTGGATGGTCAGCATCGAAGCCAGCGTTTGCGGATCGATGGTCCAGGGTCCGCCGCTTTCGCCCTCCGGCAGCGTCAGGGTCAGCGGCGCGCTGAGGATCTTGCGCGCGAGGTCGGCCTGCGCGCTGGCGTCCAGAATGGCAGGCGGCGTCTCGCGCACCACCAGCGGCACGATGCCGTCCTGCAAGGTCTGGACCTGCGCTGAAACGACCGCCAGGCTGGCGGCGGTATCCAGGGTGCGCCCGTTCTGGCCGTTGTTTACCACCACGTCCGTGCCCTGCACCGACAGGCTGGCCTCCACCACCGGTTTGTCGATCTGTTTGGCCAGGCTTTCCAACACCTGGTAGGTCACGCGTTCATCCATGATCAGCGCAGGCGGCAGCAGTTCGCTGCTGGCATACGCGCTGTACTGGTCGCGCAGCCTGCGGAAGATGCCGCCTGTGCGCCCGACGCGATAGGCGTTCATGGCCGAGGTTTCCGGATCCAGAAAGAGGCCCAATTGTCCGGGCGAGACCAGCCAGGTCTGCTGCCCGTCCTGGAGCAAAATCTTGCCGCTCTGCGGGAAGGAGAACTCCTGGGTGACGCGCGCCGCCGCGGCCGAAGGAGACAGGCCGCCCACGTCGACGCCGCTCACCGAAACGCCGGGGAATATGCGCCCGGCGTACCAGACCTGAAAGGCGGCATAGATGGTCACCACAGCCACCAGAAAAAGGCCAAACCCCAGCGCCATCGCCACGGCGATCTGCTCCAGAGTCGAGCGGGATTTCATAGAAGTAGGATAAGTCGTTGTGCTCATCAGGTTTTATTATACCAAATCAGTCCTAATTATTCCTGTAAAGTGTTCGTGCATAAGACGCAGGAGTGGCGCCAAAGTTCCCACTTTACGGATGCAAACTGTTTGCCAGATCCTGTTTTCCGTTCGAATCCTACGCAGAAGCCGGGCAGGCGCCCGCCCGCCATATAACCGGCAGAAAGTCCGGAATATACCCCCATATATGGCGGCAGGGTGGTCAAAAAAGCAATTTACCCGAATAGCTTGACAGGTCTATCAAAGAGCGTATAATAGCCAGCGCCGTTCGAAAGAAGAACAGCGGTTTCGCCCGAAAGGGCAAACCATGAAAACCGAAGAGCGCAGCTCGCGAGTAGGCTTTCTACTCCTTGACAAGCCCAACTGAACGGACTAAAATAAGAGTCCCGATCTGAAGAGCGGTTTCGCCGAGAGGCAAACCGGTAACAACAGAACAGTGACGGCATTGCAGGGGCCGAGAGCAACGTCAGAAGAGCCGGTGTGAACCGAAGCAAGTTGCGGAAAACATCGGTATTTTCTTTCGTCGTAACCTTGACAGGCGCGATGAAGACGATTAGAATTTGGCCCTCGTGAGCAGAACCTTAACAACTGAAGAGTGATAGGAAAGCGAGCCCTTGAGAGAGAGGAGACCAAGACGACTGAAACAACCGAAAGGTTGAGAAAGTTGTTGCGGAGAGTTCGATCCTGGCTCAGGATGAACGCTGGCGGCGTGCCTAATACATGCAAGTCGAACGGAGATTGTAGCAATACGATCTTAGTGGCGAACGGGTGAGTAACGCGTTGGTGACCTGCCCCGAAGTGTGGGATACTGGTTCGAAAGGACCAATAATACCGCATGTGATCCCGGAGATTAGCAGTCCGGGATGAAAGGAGTAATTCGCTTCGGGAGGGACCTGCGTCCCATCAGCTAGTTGGTAGGGTAGTGGCCTACCAAGGCGATGACGGGTAGGGGACCTGAGAGGGTGGCCCCCCACAATGGAACTGAAACACGGTCCATACACCTACGGGTGGCAGCAGTAGGGAATATTGGTTAATGTGCGAAAGCGCGAACCAGCAACGCCGCGTGTGCGATGAAGGCCTTCGGGTCGTAAAGCACTTTTTGCAGGGACGAGGAAGGACGGTACCTGCAGAATAAGTCTCGGCTAACTACGTGCCAGCAGCCGCGGTAAAACGTAGGAGACGAGCGTTATCCGGATTTACTGGGCGTAAAGCGCGTGCAGGCGGCATGGCAAGTTGGATGTGAAAGCTCCTGGCTTAACTGGGAGAGGTCGTTCAATACTGCCAAGCTTGAGAGTGGTAGAGGGAAGCGGAATTCCGGGTGTAGTGGTGAAATGCGTAGATATCCGGAGGAACACCAGTGGCGAAAGCGGCTTCCTGGTCCATTTCTGACGCTCAGACGCGAAAGCTAGGGTAGCAAACGGGATTAGAGACCCCGGTAGTCCTAGCCGTAAACGATGTGAACTAGGCGTCGGCGGGTTCAAATCCGTCGGTGCCGCAGCAAACGCGATAAGTTCACCGCCTGGGGACTACGGCCGCAAGGTTAAAACTCAAAGGAATTGACGGGGGCCCGCACAAGCAGCGGAGCGTGTGGTTTAATTCGATGTTACACGAAGAACCTTACCAGGGTTTGACATGTAGGTGGTAGTGAAGCGAAAGCAGAACGACCCTTCGGGGAGCCTGCACAGGTGCTGCATGGCTGTCGTCAGCTCGTGTCGTGAGATGTTCGGTTAAGTCCGCTAACGAGCGCAACCCCTGCTGTGTGTTACAAGTGTCACACGGGACTGCCGGTCTTAAGCCGGAGGAAGGTGGGGATGACGTCAAGTCAGCATGGCCTTTATATCCTGGGCTACACACACGCTACAATGGGTGGTACAGTAGGTTGCGAAACCGCGAGGTGGAGCCAATCCTCAAAGCCATCCTCAGTTCAGATTGTAGGCTGCAACTCGCCTGCATGAAGACGGAGTTGCTAGTAACCGCAGGTCAGCTATACTGCGGTGAATACGTTCCCGGGCCTTGTACACACCGCCCGTCACGTCATGGGAGCTGGCAACACCTGAAGCCGGTAGCCTAACCGCAAGGAGGGCGCTGTCGAAGGTGGGGCTGGTAACTGGGACGAAGTCGTAACAAGGTAGGTGTACCGGAAGGTGCGCCTGGATCACCTCCTTTCTATGGAGTTCTGAGTGAGGGTCTACGGATCCAAGCTCTACTCCTCGACTTGTACCTTAAAAACAGAATAGTGAGAGTGTAGGCCAAGACATCAAGAAAGAAAAGAAGCCATTGATGTGAGAGAGAGAAGAAAGAACACTGAGTTCTCCGCATCACGTGGAAAAGCTACTAAGGGTTTATGGTGGATGCCTTGGCGCCAAGTGCCGATGAAGGACGTGGGTCACTGCGAAAAGCCTCGGGGAGCCGTGAACAGGCGTTGAGCCGGGGATGTCCGAATGGGGAAACCCAACGATGCGAACCATCGTTATCGACCGCTGAATCTATAGGCGGATCGAAGGGAACCTGGGGAACTGAAACATCTAAGTACCCAGAGGAAAAGAGAGTATTTCCCGAGTAGTGGCGAGCGAAAGGGAAGCAGCCCAAACCGTATCAGCTTGCTGATGCGGGGTTGTAGGGCCTGACACATAGGAGTTACCAAAATGAAGGCTAGCGAAATGGTGTGGGAAAGCCAACCAAAGAGGGTGAGAGTCCCGTATGCGAAAGCCTGAGTTCTCCTGACAGGTACCTGAGTACTGCCGGGCACGCTAATCCGGCAGGAAGCTGGGGGGTCCACCCTCCAAGGCTAAATACACTTGGCGACCGATAGTGAACAAGTACCGTGAGGGAAAGGTGAAAAGTACCCCGGTGAGGGGAGTGAAATAGAACCTGAAACCGTAAACCTACAAACAGTTGAAGGGCTAATGGCGTGTCGGTGCTCCGCTGAAAGGCGGGTGCGCGGCGCTAGGCCTGACAGCGTGCCTCTTGGAGAATGAGCCTGCGAGTTAATCTCTGTGGCAAGGTTAAGGGAGAGATACCCGGAGCCGTAGCGAAAGCGAGTCTGAATAGGGCGACGAGTCGCAGGGATTAGACCCGAAACCGGGTGAGCTACCCATGGCCAGGGTGAAGCGAGTCTAGTCGCTCGTGGAGGCCCGAACCTACTAACGTTGCAAAGTTAGGGGATGAGCTGTGGGTAGAGGTGATATGCCAAACGAACTCGGATATAGCTGGTTCTCCCCGAAATAGCTTTAGGGCTAGCGCTATTTGTTCAGCGATGGAGGTAGAGCACTGAATGGGCTAAGGGGCTTAGTGCTTACTGAACCCAATCAAACTCCGAATGCCATCGCTCCAGAGAATAGCAGTCGGACTACGGGAGATGAGTTTCGTGGTCGAGAGGGAAACAGCCCAGATCATCGGCTAAGGTCCCCAAATTCAAGCTGAGTGGGAAACGATGTGGGGTTACATGAACAACCAGGAGGTTGGCTCAGAAGCAGCCACCCTTTAAAGAGTGCGTAATAGCTCACTGGTCTAGTGATCCTGCGCGGAAAACTTAACGGGGCTAAGCTTGGTACCGAAGCCATGGGATTGCGCCTTAGGCGCGATCGGTAGGGGAGCGTTCTGTTCGCAGTGAAGGTCGACCGGAAGGACGGCTGGAGCGAACTGAAGTGAGAATGCAGGCATGAGTAGCGCAAAACACGTGAGAACCGTGTTCGCCGTATGTCTAAGGTTTCCGACGCCAGGTCAGTCCGCGTCGGGTTAGTCGGGTCCTTAGCCGAGGCCGGAAGGCGTAGGTGATGGACAGCCGGTCAACATTCCGGCACCACTTGTGTGGAGTGATGGGGTAACGCAGCGAGGTAGACCAGCCTGCGATTGGTTGTGCAGGTGTCTGCGGTGTCAGACGTTGAGAGTGGTAGGTAAATCCGCCGCTTGAGTTGAGACCGTGGAGCGTGTCCTTGAGGCTAAAGTGAGTTAAGCCTTGCTGCCCAGAAAAGCCCCTAAACGTTGATACATGAGTGCCCGTACCGCAATCCGACACTGGTAGACGGGTAGAATATACCAAGGCGAACGGGGAAACCCTCGTTAAGGAATTAGGCAACATAGCCCCGTAACTTCGGGAGAAGGGGTGCCTGTCCGGGTGAATGCATAATGAGCCTGGACGGGTCGCAGTGAAATGGCTCTAGTGACTGGTTACCAAAACCACAGGTCTCTGCCAAGCCGAAAGGCGAAGTATAGGGGCTGACGCCTGCCCAGTGCCGGAAGGTTAAAGGGAGAGGTTAGCGCAAGCGAAGCTTTGAACTGAAGCCCCGGTGAACGGCGGCCGTAACTATAACGGTCCTAAGGTAGCGAAATTCCTTGTCGGGCAAGTTCCGACCCGCACGAACGGCGTAACAACTAGAGCACTGTCTCAACGAGGGACCCGGCGAAATTGAAATGGCTGTGAAGATGCGGCCTACCCGCAGCAGGACAAAAAGACCCCGTGGAGCTTTACTGCAACCTGTCATTGAATTTGGGCATTGTTTGTGTAGGATAGGTGGGAGGCTTTGAAGCTGGCGCGCTAGCGTCGGTGGAGCCGACGGTGAAATACCACCCTGACGATGCTTAGATCCTAACCCTCGACCCTGATCGGGTCAGGGGACCGTGGCAGGCAGGCAGTTTGACTGGGGCGGTCGCCTCCTAAAAGGTAACGGAGGCGCCCAAAGGTTCCCTCAGGTTGAATGGAAACCAACCGCAGAGTGTAAAGGCACAAGGGAGCTTGACTGCAAGACCAACGCGTCGAGCAGAGACGAAAGTCGGGCTTAGTGATCCCACGGTTCTGAGTGGAAGGGCCGTGGCTTACCGGACAAAAGCTACCCCGGGGATAACAGGCTGGTGAAGTCCAAGAGTTCACATCGACGACTTCGCTCGGCACCTCGATGTCGGCTCATCGCATCCTGGGGCTGGACAAGGTCCCAAGGGTCGGGCTGTTCGCCCGTTAAAGCGGTACGCGAGCTGGGTTCAGACCGTCGTGAGACAGGTCGGTCTCTATCCGCTGTGGGCGCAAGGGATTTGAGAGGAGCTGCCCCTAGTACGAGAGGACCGGGGTGGACAGACCTCTGGTGTGCCAGTTGTCGTGCCAACGGCATTGCTGGGTAGCCAACGTCTGGCAGAGATAACCGCTGAATGCATCTAAGTGGGAAACTCGCCTCAAGATGAGATCCCTGTTTTCCCGAAAGGGAGTAAGATCGCAGGTAGACTACCTGCTTGATAGGCGGTATGTGTAAGCGCAGCAATGCGTTGAGCTAAACCGTACTAATGATCGAGGGCTTTCCTGCGTGGTGCGGGGAACTGAGTGTTCTTTTGGACACTTCCTCATTTCTGGCTTTACAACCTACACACCTAATCTCACTATTCTACAAACGTGTTACTCAGTCTCTTGGTGATTTGTGCGACAGTGGTACACCCGGCTACATCTCGAACCCGGTCGTTAAGGCTGTCAGCGCCGATGGTACTTGGGGGGCGACCCCCTGGGAGAGTAGGTCATTGCCAAGAGACTTTGTATTTAACCAATCTGGTGAGGAGTGATGCGTGAGGCGGTATTGGGTATTCGGTAACCGGTATTGGGTAACCGGATACCGAATACCCAATACCCAATACCCAATACCGAATACCGATTACCGATTACCCAATCAACGATCACTTTTATCCCCCGTTATCTTCAACAGAACTGATAGTGATAAACGCAAATCGCGGTTTTGAGGAACGGGAAAAGGCGCATTTTTAAAGCGCGGCGCATCCGCGGCACCGAATACTGGAAGGGATAGCGCTCATCGAGCAGGCGGATGCCGCCGGCGCCAGGTTCGCTCCATCGCTCGAGTTCCCGTCCCTGTTTCAAACCCCAGTGAAGGTAGGCGCCAACCCCGGTCCGGGTGACTTTTACGTTGTGAGCCCAGCGCATGACCGGCGAAAAGGCATCGAAGACCAGTTCGGCGCCTGGAAAATTTTCTAGCAACCCCAACACAAGCCCTTTGACCTGAGCTTCAGTAAAGTACATGAAAACGCCTTCGGCCAGAAACAGGAACGGTCGATCCTTGTGCACACGCACCCGATCCCACCAGGCGCTCTCCAACACCGAACCGGCCAGCAGATGATAGCGCGCCCCTTCGCCGCCGATCACCTTGCGACGCAAATCGATCACATCCGGCAGATCCAGGTCGAACCACTCCACCCGGCCGTTATCCACGCGCTCGAAGCGCGTATCCAGGCCGCAGCCGATGTGAACGACCACCGCGTCCGGTTGGCGGGCCAAAAAATCCTGGACGAAGCGGTCGAATTCACGCGTCTTGAGAATCACCGCCACCCGGCTGAAATCGTCAGTCAGGGTCAGCGTCTTCTGCAAGGATTCCGGATCCAACTGGCGGACGATGGCCTCGGCCCGCTCGTCCTTGATCAGCGCATCCGGACGTTGTGATTCGGTGGCTCGAATGTAGAGCGTGATCAGCAACGTCTCGGCCACGCCGCTCAGGTTGGGTTTCGTGATTTCGGTCATACCCACCTCTTTTTCGCCCACGTCAGGCAGCGAATATTCTGACCTGAAAATGGTAGATGCGCATCCCGCCGAGCAGGGGTCTGGCAATCGGCATCCACCAGATGGCGGCCAGGCGCGGCTCCGGCCGGTCAAAGTAACCCCACTGGTCCAGCATGCGAATGCCGGCGCCCCAGCCTTCCATCTCCCGGCCGCGCCTGAGGCCCCACTTCAGCAGGCCGGCAGCGATTTTTGAGGCGGAGAGTGCGAGTTGGCGGTTGCCTACCCCAGACATCGAACGGAGAAAAGGCTCGGATACGCCGCTCAGGCCTGGAGATTTGGACTCGGACATGCGGGTTCACCTTTCTGCAGAGAGGAAGAACGGTCAGATGGGCAGTCCAGGGATCATTCGGCCCTTGACCCGCCGTTTGTAAGCCAGGTAGGGCTCGCCCAGGGCGCGTTCCAGGCTGGCTTCCTCCACCAGAACGAGCAGCCCATAGCCGGCCCACCAGACGGGCACCAGCGCCAGACCGATACTGGAGCGAAAAATCAGCGCGAAGCCAATGGTGAACAACAGATCGGCCAGGTAAATCGGATTGCGCACGATCCGGTAAATTCCATCCGTCTTGAGGACGGTCTGCGGATTGGGCCCCCGGCGCCAATCGATCGACAACGCCGGGACGCCAAAAAACAGCCCGGCCAGAAGTAAAATCCCACCACTGACCCAATTCCAGATGCCGATTTCAAAACGGGGCTGCGGACAAAAGGGAAGGACGAGCAGGAGGCGCGGAAAATCACAGGTCGCGACGGTGAGCAATCCAAAGAGCGGATTCTGGCTCAATTTGATCCCGCTGACAAAGACGGTCCCGATGAGCAGGCCGAACATTCCTACAAAGGCCCAGAAAAAAGGATCGGTAAGGATCAACATGCACGCCTCCCTGCACCAGGATCACCTTCTACAATTCTAACGATACTCCATTTCGCCGAAAGCGCAATCCAAACCCAAACGGGGTTCCCATTCCAGAAGGCAGGCACCCACTTCTCTCACGGTTTACGGTTCACGTTACCCGAATCACGATATAATTCACCCCATGCGATTGAAAATTCAACCTTTGCTGATCCTGCTGCTCGGCCTGGTGATTCTCCTGGCGGCCTGCACGGCTTCGCCTGCGCTGCCCACAGCCACCGCCACCCTGCCCGGTCAGCTTACCCCTTATCCCTCAGCCACTCCCACAACCACGCCCACGCCCACCGACTCCAACACCCCCACCGTGCCCGTCGAGGAGCTCTCGGCCACGCCGGTCGGGCTGCAACTCGACCCATACCGTCCAAAAGGGCGAGGATATGTGGGGCATTGCCATCCGCTACAAGGTCGGCTTTCAAGAACTGAAGGACGCCAATCCCAGCGTCGATCCGCGCATGATGAGCGTCGGAACCGTGCTCATCATCCCGGCCAGCGCCGCTGCCACCCCCACCCCACTGCCCACACTCACACCCACCCCCATGACCCATACCGTCCAAAAGGGCGAGGATATGTGGGGCATTGCCATCCGCTACAAGGTCGGCTTTCAAGAACTGAAGGACGCCAATCCCAGCGTCGATCCGCGCATGATGAGCGTCGGAACCGTGCTCATCATCCCGGCCAGCGCCGCTGCCACCCCCACCGTGCCCGTCGAGGAGCTCTCGGCCACGCCGGTCGGGCTGCAACTCGGCCAGGCCAACTGCCTGCCTGAGGCCAGCGGAGGAACCTGGTGTTTCCTGCCGGTCACCAATCCCGAAAGCTTCGCGGTCGAAAATGTGACCGCTGTTCTGCGCGCCGTCGACGCCGGCGGCAATCCTCTTCCCGACCAGGTGGCCAACCCGCCGCTCAACCTGCTTCTACCCGGTGAAACCCTGCCGCTGCTGGCCTTCTTCCCCAGTACAGGCGCCCAACCCGCCCAAATCAACGCCGAATTGGCCTCGGCAGTGCCTGTGCCAACCGAGCCGACGCGCTATCTTGGGCTGGCACAGATTCAACCCCGGGTGCAAATCGCAGCCGACGGCCTCTCTGCCACGCTGAGCGCCACGCTCAAGCTGGCCAGCCCGGATGCCCAGGCCAGCCAGGTCTGGCTGCTGGGGGTCGGCTATGACGCCGCCGGCCGCGTCGTGGGTGTGCGCCGCTGGGAAAGCACCGAAGCTCTACCCGTTGGTGGCGCGCTGGATGCCGAACTAACCCTATATTCCGCCGGCGATCCGATCACCCGGGTGGCTGTTCTGGCCGAAGCCCGACCCTGACCGCTCGCCGTAGGAATGGGCCGATACACGGTTTGACTGGCCGGCACGTGGATGATTTGGCCGACACATGGGTCGACTGGCCGACACGCAGGTCGGCCGCTACATGGAAAGAAAAAAGCACAGGCGTAAAACCTGTGCTTTCTTGTCTTTTCTTGCTTCTCTCTCTTTCTTCCTCTGTGTCCTCTGTGGCTTTTTTTCCGTTTACGGATCCCAGATCAGAAAATTTTCCGCCGCGCAGATTGCCTTCGCGGAGGGCACGTTCAGGCACACCAGATACGGCACGATGCTTCCGTTCGAAATTTCGGGCAGGGATGAAACCTCGACCGTCGAGCGCCCATCTGTCCCGGTGGGCGGAAAGTGCGAACTGACCACCGAGCCGTCTGGCAGCACGATGTCCAGGCTGGCTTCGATATTCGCCAGCGGGCGCTGGTCCGAACGGCTGAGTACCAGCATTTCGAAGCGCTGCGCCTGGCCGTTTGCCAGGGTCGGAGAGGCTTCGCTGATGTTCACCTCCACCGTATCCGCCGAATAGGTCAAAGGCGCGCTGCTTTCCACCGTCGGCGTGGAGACATCCGGGCGCACCTTCTTCAGGTACATCGATCCCAACGGCGCCAGCGACACGCGCTGGTCCTCGGGTTGGCTGGTGTCATAATCCAGACAGTAATTTTCGAAGCATTGCCGGTAAATCTGGTCCGCCGGCATCACCTCGGCGATGGGCTGCCCGGAGATTTCCTTGCTGCCGTGCGTGGCGATGAACTTGTCGAAAACGATGGGCACATGGTAACCCTGGTCGCCCTGGGTCGGGTAGAAATAGACCCCATTCTGTTCCGTGTAAACTTTCGGACCGGCGGGCGTGGTCGGCATATTCAACCATTTGGCCACCGGACACAACCGGAAAGATTGGGGTTGATCTTTCGGCGCGCAGGGCACCGCGTTCTCATACACCTGCACCAGCATGCCGTCGTCGGTCACGAAAGGTTCCGAAAGCACCTGCCCGAAGATATCCGGGCCGCCCAAACGCATCATCAACTGCAGGAAGGGCTGCTCGACGTTCATCTGCTGCGGAATAAAGGCCGTCGCCGAGTGATAACGGCAACTCACCCCGCAGTCGTAAGCCCCGTAAGGCAGCAAATGCACCTGGCCGCTGGGATCGTCGTAGCGCCGGTAGAAAGCCACGTTCTCGAAATACTGCTCGATGCGCCGTTCGGATGCGTTGGTGCGCACCTTGGTCAACGGTCGACCCACATACAGCGCCCCATGCAGCGCATCGTACAATGACACGAATTCGGGGTAGATCTTGAAGCCATCCACAACCCGATCGCTGGGCTGGGCCGGCTGCTGATCGGGGGTATCGCTGATGCCAAACTTCTGGCCCAGCGGATAAAAGCTGAAGCGGCTCGCATCCGTCAGGTAAGGATCGAGGCACATCAGCGTATTCTCGGTATACTGGCACTTGCGGTTATCCTGTTCGAATGGATCCGAAATGGCCGGCCCCAACCGATCTGCACCGCCCAACGCGCGGTAGAATTCGCGAAAATCCGGATCGACGGATACGGCGCCTTCGGGGGTCGCCTCGAGGCTGCTCGAACTGACTGCCGGGGCGCACCCTGTCATCAGGGTCGCCAGCAGCAGAGTCAGCATGGCCATCATCCATCGTACCATCTTGCGATTCATCTACGATTCCTTGGGGGTGTTGGCCCGATAGGGTCGATAAAGCGAACTATGGGAAGGTTTCCTGAAGACTATACTAAATCCAGCAATCGAAAGGTAGTACGAACCTGTTCCGATCAACAGCGCCAACCATCCTGTCACAATAATTGGATGGTTTTGGGTCTAATAGCATTATATACATTCCTTACAAATACGCAAGGAGATTAATCTACTTTTTCGCATAGCTTGCAGTTCTGCCAGCTCATTTTCACAACGATGGTAGAATGAAAGTAACGCTTGTCACTCCCGGAGGGATTTGCATGACCGATGCCGTAATCATAGATGCCGTCCGCACCCCCATCGGTGCGCTGGGCGGAATTCTATCCGCCGTTCGGCCAGACGATCTGGCAGCTCATGTGCTGCGCTCGCTGTTGGCCCGCACCGACCTTGACCCCGCATTGGTCGAGGAAGTCTATCTGGGCTGCGCCAATCAGGCCGGCGAGGACAACCGTAATGTGGCCCGCATGGCATTGCTGCTGGCCGGTCTGCCGGTTGCCACGGCCGGCGTCACCTTCAACCGCCTGTGCGCGTCCGGTCTGAGCGCGGTGAACATGGCGGCGCGCGCCATCCGCGCCGGTGAGGGCGAGATCTTCATCGCCGGCGGCGTGGAAAGCATGTCACGCGCGCCCTATTCGATTCCCAAGGCAGAGCATCCCTTTGCCTTCGGCAACCTGACCGCCTGGGATACCGCCCTGGGCTGGCGCTACCCCAATCCAAAGATGATCGAGAGCTACGGCATCGACGCCATGGGCGAAACCGCCGAAAACGTCGCCGAGCAAACCGGCATCACCCGCCAGGAACAGGACGCCTTCGCCGTGCAAAGCCACCGGCGGGCCATCGCGGCCATCGACTCGGGTCGTTTCGACGCCGAAATCGTGCCCGTGCCGGTGCCGCAGAAGAAGGGAGATCCCATTCTGGTGGCCACAGACGAACGCCCGCGCCGCGACACCAGCCTGGAAACGCTGGCTCGTCTGCGGCCCGCCTTTCGCAAGGACGGCAGCGTCACGGCCGGCAATTCCTCCGGCCTGAACGACGGCGCCGCCGCGCTGCTGCTGATGAGCGCCGAACGCGCCGCCCAGCTCGGCTTCAAACCGCTGGCACGCGTCGTCACCTCGGCCGCTGCCGGCGTCGAACCCCGCGTCATGGGGTTGGGGCCCATTCCGGCTACACGCAAGGCCCTCAAACGCGCCGGTCTGCGCGTGGAAGATATCGGCCTGGTCGAACTCAACGAAGCCTTCGCCGTGCAGTCCCTGGCCGTCCTGCACGAACTGGGCATCTCGGAAGAGATCACCAATGTCAACGGCGGCGCCATCGCCCTCGGCCACCCACTGGGCTGTTCCGGTGCGCGCATTCTCACCACCCTGCTGCATGAGATGCAGAAACGTGCTCCGCAGGCCCGCCGGCCGTTCTATGGCCTGGCAACGCTGTGCGTGGGCGTCGGCCAGGGTGAAGCCACGATCATCGAGTATTTATAAGGATAAATCACCACGGAGACACGGAGGAAGATCATTCGGTATGAGAATATCCTTGGATTTTGCCTGTAGGTATTTTCTCTATTCTTAATAACTCCGTGTTTCCTATCCCGAATGACAACATGAGTCTCCGATGAGCCTGATATTCCTTCCTAAACATCCATTCCAACCTTTTTTTGCAAGTATGGTTTCTCTTCCTTTATTTCTTTCTCTCTTCTCTGTGTTCTCCGTGTCTCCGTGGTGAAATACCCCTTATGAAAATCCTCGTCACCGGTTCCACCGGTTTCATCGGATCGCAATTGTGCCGCGCCCTGGTCGAAGCTGGCCACCATGTGCTGGCGTTTCACCGCGCCTCCTCCTCGCTGGGCGCGCTGGAAGGCCTCCCCGATTGCAGCGGACCCGATCAACCCGGCTGCCTGGAACACATCATTGGCGACGTGACCCAACCTGAAACCCTGCCTGCCGCGTTGCAGGGAGTCGAGGCTGTCTTTCACACCGCCGGTCTGGTCAGCGCCAGCGCGCAGCCCGGACGTCTCTACGCCGTCAACGTGGAAGGCACGCGCGCCCTGCTGGAGGCCGCCCGGACGGCCGGCGTGCGGCGCGTGGTCTTTACCAGCTCGGCCTCCGCGCTGGGCGTGCCGCTCTCCGGCCCCGCGCCGGTCGACGAACGCCACACCTGGAATTTCATTCCCCAGCACTGGCCGTATGCTTATACCAAATATCAGGCGGAATTGGAAATTCAAAAATCGGTGGCCACCGGGCAGGATGTGGTCATCGTCAACCCCAGCCTGGTCTTCGGCGCCGGCGACATCTACAATGCGTCCCGCTCCATTCTGGCACGCGCTGCTGACCGTCAGGTGGGCTTCGTGACCGAGGGCGGGCTGAACGTGGTTCACATCCGGGACGTGGTCGCCGGGCACCTGGCCGCGTTGGAAAAGGGCCGGCGCGGCGAACGCTACCTGCTGTGCGGCCAGAACCTGACCCACCTCGAACTCCTGCAAATCGCCAGCGCCGCGGCCGGCGTGCCGGCGCCGACGCTGGTGTTGCCCGCCGGACTGGTGCGCAGCCTGGCCGGGCCGCTGCATCTGCTGCAGTCCTTCATCGACCTGCCGGTATCCCCCAGCTTATTACCCCTGGCCGGCTATTACTTCTATTACGACGGCAGCAAAGCGCGCGGCGACCTGGGCCTGCCGGAACCCCGCCCGGCGGAGGAAGCGATCCGCGAGGCGCTGGAGTGGTTAATGGAACAGCGCAGCAACTCGCGCCCGAACGCCGGGCAGTCGCTGAAAACGGTGCCGCTGGAAAAATCGGTGGGTAAAGAGAGAAAAAGTAAATAAGTGGTGTGCAGAAATATTAGAAATGGTTTGGAAAATCAAAATTCCGATTTATTTTCACGAAATAAAATTAACTTGACATAGTAAGTTGATAATGCTATATTGTTGTTAATCCATTTAGTGGAGGTGGATGACCGTAGGTCATCGGAGAGCGCCCGAAAGGGCGTTTTCTCTTTAATATTTATGGCAGTAATTTCTTCCCATAGCCTTCTATCTGACCGTTACCACTTCGATAGTACTTGCTTTGTCGGAGAATAGCACTAATCTGATCTCCAAATATATTCCGCTGATCGATAACCATTTGATGCTCGATCAGGATCTCCCGCCTAGAAGGATGAGCAATAAGATCTGCTAATTGGAGACCAGCTATATTGGCAGTTTTTGGTTTTACTTTCAATTCTCGAGATGTCAGAGTTCTCTGCCATAAGTCAGATGCAATATGATCTGTTCCTTGTTCATAAAGACGAGTAAATGATGATTTCAATTTTTCATCTTCTTTCCCGCCACGAGTTTCAACCATCACATCTCCTAAATTGTTTTTGTAATATAAAAATAAAACGAATCGTTCCAATAGTACAGAGAGACAATAATGGTAAGGGTGATAATGCCAGACGGCGTATTTATTGAGGTGTTCTTTTTTATCTATTGCGACCGTTATCACCAGATAATTCCACCCTGCCAGAGCATCCAAAATATCACGATTGAATTGTTGCTCTATCGTTAGGTCGTTTAAACAAGAAAAAGGAGGCCGGTGATTAATCATATCGGAACGATGAAAAATGACCGGTACATCAGGATCAGTTTGGAAATATTTCCGTTTAATCGCATCCATTTCAGGAATTAGAACCTGGTAAGTGTATTTGGACTCTAAAATCACACCCGTTAGTGATAGGAATCGGTGATTGGGATCATCGGTATGAGATAAATCATGATTCCCAACTTCATCAATATATATCCGGTACAATCCCATCATTTCCCCCACATTCAAGCAAAAATATATTATTTTTTCATTGAATTATAAATTCATCCCTCCCTGAATCTTTCAAAATCAGGCATACCCACAACCGAATTCATCTTATTGTTCACAATAAAGATTTCTTGTTAATCAATGACGGTAGTTATGGCCGACTTCTTCTTCTCGTACATGTCCACCTGATTGGTTGTGGGTGGTTTAAAAGATAATCGATCTTTTCAGTACAAATCTCTGATCACATCTTCCATCCCACCCAGCTTCATCAGCGCCTCGCGGGAAGGCTTTCCCGTCTTCACATCCCAACCCAGCTCGGCGAAGAAATTATCCCCCAGGGCCTCGCTGTCCACCACACCCCCGGCGGACGGGCCGGCGGCCAGGGGCGGCTGACCCACGCTGCGTGCCGGCAATTTGAAATCGGCGCGGGTCAGCCCCTCGCGCTGGTTGAAGGCCTGGCGCATGGTCAGGATTCGGATCGCGGCGCTCTCCAGGGTGGGCAGGTCGAAACCGGTCACCGCCGTAACCATCGGTAACACCTGGTCCGAACCGCCGAAGTAGGAAATGAACAAACAGAAGCCGCCGCTGCTGAGCATCTCGTTGAACGTCGTGGCCTGCACATCCGCCGGACCGCTGCCCTGGGTCTGATATTTTTCGGGTCCCAGGTAGCCCTGCGTTAATCCGATGCCGCCCTTGACGTGCCGGCCCGGGGTGGGATCGAACTGGTAGGTGCGGGCCAGACCGGGATAAAGGCGCGGGTCGTGCATGGGCAGCTCGATGCCGCGCACGGTCTGCAAGTATTCGTGTCCTTTTTCCAGCTTATTGGCGGCGCCCTGCGATCCCAGCCCGAGGACAGCGCCAAAGCCGCGTCCATCCGCCATTTCCCGGGTGACCTCCACGATCGCGTCCGCGTTTCCCCAGACCAATTCCAACCCGCCGGTTTCTTCCCGGCCGATCACCCCGTTTTCGAAGCATTCGATGGCCCAGGCGATCGTCGCCCCAGCGCTGATGGTATCCAGCCCGGCCCGATTGCAGAGTTCGTTGCATTGGATGATCGCTTCGACCTGAGTGTTGCCGCACAACGGGCCGAAAGCGGCCAGGGTCTCGTACTCCGGCCGTTCGGTGCTTTGCAGGGGATAACGTCCGTCGTCGACGGTAAGCTCGGCGCCGCAGCCCAACGGACAATGCGCGCAGGCGTAGTGTTTGACCAGGTATTTTTCCGAGATCTTGATCCCGCTCAGGGATTCGGTCTGCTGGGGGGCAAACACATCCACGCCCGCCTGGCCCCAGTTTTTTACCGGTGAATCGCCGTTGAAGACCGAATCCGGGGTTCCGGCACCGGTCCCGCCACTGCGAAAATAGCCCGCGTACGGGTCGGCCTTCAGGGCCGCCCGGATGGCGAGGTTGATCTCCCTGGCCCTTTCGGGATCGGCGACCTCGATCCTGCCCGTGCCGCGGGCTGCCACCGCTTTCAAACGCTTCGAGCCCATCACGGCGCCCAACCCGCCCCGGCCGGCTGCGCGATGGCCGTCGTTGATCACGCATGAGATCAGCGACAACCGCTCCCCGGCCGGGCCGATGACCGCCGCGCGCAGTTTGGGCTCGCCGGTTTCGGTTTCGAGTGCCGTCTGGGTTTCTTTGGCGTCCAGCCCCCACAGGTTGGCCGCGTCGCGCAGTTCGGCCGTCCCCTCATGGATCCACAGGTAGACCGGGCTGGGGGAGATGCCCGTGATGAACACGCCGTCATAACCCGCCTTCTTCAACTCCGGGCCAAAATAACCGCCCGAGTTCGAGTCGTTCCAGGTGCCGGAGACCGGCGACTTGCACACCACCGTGTAGCGGCCGCTGAAATTGGCCTCGGTGCCGGTGACCGGACCGGTGACAAAGCCCAGCATGCTATCCGGGCCGAGCGCATCGGCGCCCGGTTTCATCCGGCTGTACAGGATACGCGCCCCGAGGCCGTAACCTCCGATAAAGTTGCGCGCCATTTCATCGGTCAATGGCTCGTCTTGCAAGGTGCCTTTAGATAAATCAACAAACAACAGCTTCCCGGCGTATCCGTTCATGCTCGATATCCTGTTCGATTTTCGAAAAGTTTTTAAAGATCGTGCGATGCTGGGCCGGATGGTTCAGGCCGCGATGACTTTGTGTTCTAAACTATTAACAATAATATTCCATCTATTTTATGGATGAGCCGCCGGGTTGTCAATCCAACCCGGTTGAGAAAATATTTTCGTCCCCCACGCCCTGAAAAAATGGATCCTTATCCCCCGATTTCATTCATCACGCTGTTGGTCGCCACCTCACCGTCGGCCAGGCCGTGCCCCCACGGCTTGACCCAGATGCCCGCCACCACCAATTGGCGCAGTTCCTCGTCCGTCGCGCCCTGGCGAAGGGGTGTCAGCAGATCCAGTTCCTTGTCTCGCAGCAGGCACAGGCGCAGCTTGCCGTCGGCGGTCAGGCGCGCGCGCGAGCAGGAGGCGCAAAACGGCAGCGTCACCGACGAGATGAAGCCCAATTCACCCTGAGCTCCGGGCAGGCGGTAGATGCGCGCCTCGCCGTCCAACCGGCCATCCTCCTGCAGTTCCAGGGGTCCCAGTTCGGCCTGAATGCGTTCGCGAATCTCAGCGTCGCTCACGACCTGGGATTGTTGGAAGGTCGTATCGCCACCGAAGGGCATCATTTCGATGAAGCGCACCTGCCATGGATGTTCCAGGGTCAGGCGGGCCAGGCCGCTCACATCGCCATCGTTAAAACCGCGCACCACCACCGTGTTGATTTTGACCGGCGTCAGGCCGGCCTCTTCAGCGGCCAGGATTCCCGCCCAGACCCGTTCGAGGGAACCCCAGCGGGTGATGCTGTGGAAGCGCTGCACATCCAGCGTATCCAGGCTGACGTTGACGCGCTGCAGGCCGGCCTCTTTCAGTGGGTGGGCCAGCTTTTCCAGCAGGACGCCGTTGGTGGTCATCGAAAGAGAGGTGATGCCCGGCACGGCCGCGATCTGGCGCACCAGGTCCACCACGTGAAGGCGCACGGTCGGCTCGCCGCCGGTCAGGTGGATCTTGTCGAAACCCAGGCGGGCAAACACATTTACCAGGCGCAGCAGTTCGTCATCCTGCATCAGGGCCGCATTCGGCCGAAAGATCATGCTCTCCGGCATGCAGTACACACAGCGCAGGTTACAGTGATCGGTCAGGCTGATGCGCAGGTAGTGAATGCTGCGTCCAAAACGGTCGATGGTCATGGTCGCATTATATCAGATAATTTAGAGTTAAATAAGCATAATATCGAAGATATTTGCAGCTGAAAAATATAAACATTTGCGCCAATGATAATCCATAATCTATTCTGATCAACCATACTTGTAAAATCCGGTTTGCTCGGTATAATTTAAGGACCGGATCGATCCATCGAACCGGCTTCCCGGCCCAATTCTGCATCGAATAGTAAGGCATCCATGAAAACGAAACGAACCAGTGAGTCATTTGACTCGCCAGGTTCAGCGACTCTGGAAAGGAGGTGCGCCCTTTTCGTCCCGCTCTTATTCAAGCGTCACATTCCCTTTCCATGATCAATGGAGGAACAGCACGATGACACTCGGCGGATATGCGAATCGATTGGCATACATCGACTTGACGCGTCGGAATGTGGAATTTAAGCCCATCCCCGAAGATCTGGCGCGCAAGTATATCGGCGGGCGCGGCCTGGGTGTGAAACTGGTCTTCGATAACGGTCCACAGGTCGATCCCCTCTCCCCTGAAAACATCCTGTGCTTCATGAACGGCCCTCTGACCGGTTCGGAGGCCAATATGAGCGGGCGCATGGCGGTGGTCACCAAATCGCCGCTCACCGGCACCGTCACCGACAGCCACCACGGCGGTTGGTCGGCGGCGCGCCTGCGCTGGGCTGGTTTCGACGGACTTGTCTTCTCTGGCAAGGCCTCCAGCCCGGTTTATCTCTACATCCATGATGACAAAGCAGAAATCATGGATGCCGGAGCCGTATGGGGCAAGGGCGTTCATGAGACCATTCAATACTTCAAAGACCTGTATGGCAAGAACGACCTGACTGTCATCGCCATCGGCCCGGCCGGCGAACACCTGGTCAAATATGCCTGCTGGATCAACGAAGACGATCGCGCCAGCGGCCGCGGCGGTACGGGCTGCGTGGGCGGCTCCAAGCTGCTCAAGGCCATTGTGGTTAAATCCGAAAAGAAAATGACCAAGGCGCTCGATCACGAAGCCTGGAAAGCAGCCCAGAAACGCGCCCTGGCGACCATCATGGATACAGCCAACGTCACCAGCCCGCGCAAGGGCGGCCTTTCGGTCTACGGCACCAACGTGTTAATGAACATTACCAATTCGATGGGCGGCTTGCCCACCCGGAACGGCCAGCTCACCTCCTTCGGCGCGCAGGGTGAAAAGATCAGCGGCGAATACGTCAAAGAACACATTCTGGTGAATGATCCCACCTGCCACGCCTGCCCGGTGGCCTGTAAGAAAGAGGTTGAGATCACGGAAGGACCCTACAAAGGTCTGCGTATGGAGAGCGTCGAATACGAACCGTCCTGGTCGGTAGGCGCCAACTGTTATAACGACGACATCAATTCGGTCGCCGCATTGATTGATGCTGCCAACGAATACGGCTTCGACGCCATCGAAGTCGGCGTGGCCTTCTCCTGTTATATGGAAGCCACCGAACGCGGCTACGTCAAGAAGGGCGAAGAACTGGCCTGGGGTGATCACGCCGCCATGATGAAACTCTGCAAGAAAATCGCCTACCGGGAAGGTATCGGCGATCTATTGGCAGAAGGCGCAGCCAGAATTGCGAAGCAATATGGCCATCCCGAAATGTCGCTCACCGTCAAGGGACAGGCCATCCCGGCCTACGACCCGCGCGGCCTGAAAGGCATGGGTCTGGGCTATGCAACCAGCAACCGAGGCGCTTGCCACTTGCGCGGCTACAGCCCTGCCTCCGAACTGGGCCTGATCGCATTCAAGACGGATCCACTGGCCTGGGAGGGCAAAGGCGCGCTGCTCAAGCTGCTGCAGGACCTGCACGCCTTCTCCGACAGCCTGGATCTGTGCAAGTTCAGCGCGTTTGCCGAGGGCGGCGACGAATATGCCGCGCAGTACTCGGCGTATGTCGGCATTCCGTTTACGGCCGACGACGTGTTGAAGACAGGTGAACGCATCTACAACCTCGAGCGCTACTACAACAACCTGGCCGGCTTCCGCGAGGGCAGCGACACGCTACCGGAACGCTTCCTCAAGGAACCCTCCACCATGCCCGGCTCGAAGGGGCACGTGTGTGAACTGGACCTGATGCTGAAGGATTACTACATGCTTCGCGGTTGGGAAGAAGGCGTGGTGCCCGAAAAGAAGCTCAAAGAACTCGAGATTATCTAGTCGCGCTTTCACGCGTGGTAAAACAAACGGGCGGGGAATGAACCTGCCCGTTTTGCTTTCTATCCGCCCGCCCGGAGCAGCTTCTTTTCCAATATCGGCCAAACCCGCGCATTGGCTGCTTCCTCGGCTTGCCATTCCAATCGGATTTGCCCAACCTTCAGGGATCCGATGCTGAAATCCTCCAACTGCGTCAGGCGCGCCTGCCAGCCATCCCCTTCAATCGATCCATCTGGCTTCTCGACGCCGCCCAACTCGAGTAGATAATCGCGCATCAGCCACAACGGCAGGGCGCGCAGTTCGCGGTTCTCAAGCACCATCCCGTTATCCACCCGCTACCGGAGGAAAGATATCCACCGTATCCTGTTCCTCCAGCACCGTTTCCATTTTCTGTGGCAGGTAATAGGTATCGCGTCCGTTGATGAGGACGTGGACATGCCGGTGCAGCTCGCGCTTTTCATCCAGCAATTCCGGCTCGAGTGACGGATAACGTCGAATGATCTCGGACAACAGGCCACGCACGGTGGTTCCGTCTGGAATCAAAAATTCGGCATTCTTCGCCCCGACCAAGGCGCGAAACGTGGCGTAAAATCGAACGTTCACAACCACTCCATAGGCATTGGAATATCGTAATCACATTTTAGGCGAATTGCTCACCATACTCAAGGTGCAATGTTTGATGTTGATGGGTATTTTTCCCTCAATTGATATAGAATGGTTTTGTATCCGTACGGTACTCTTTCTCGCCAAGGAGACAACCTATGTTCGCTGAATTCAAGAAATTCGTCATGCGCGGCAACGTTCTCGACCTGGCTGTCGCGGTCATCATCGGCGGCGCCTTTGGAGGCATTATCACTTCACTGGTCAACGACATCATTATGCCGCCCATCGGCATGCTGCTGGGCAGAATCAACTTCAAGGACCTGTTCATCAATCTTTCAGGCACGCCTTATGCCTCGCTGGCTGACGCGCAGAAAGCCGGAGCTGCTACCATCAACTACGGCAATTTCATCAATACCATCATCAATTTCCTCATCATCGCTCTTGTTATCTTCCTGATCGTGCGCGCCTTCAATAAAATGAAGAAACCCGAGGCGCCCGCAGCCCCCACCACCAAGGACTGCCCGTATTGCCAGACGGCCATCCCCATCAAAGCCACACGCTGCCCGAATTGCACGTCGCAGTTGTAGAAGAGTCTCTTCGTACGAATTGATCAAGGAAAGAACGCAGCCGGGAAATTTGATTTCCCGGCTGCGCTTGTTGATTGTCAAAATCCGTGAATTGAAACCGTGGAGGGTTCGGTTGGTCGAATCTTCAGTGCCGTTCCAATCACAAACCTTCCGCTACAGTTCTACGTTACACCAATCACGTTTCAATCCGCCAGCGGAAACACGATCTCCGTGATGAGCTGCTCGGGCGGCGTGACGGCCGGATCGTTGTGGTAGAACTCGTAGACCACCCCGGTATACTTCAGGTTGTGTTCTTTGGCCCAATGATCGATGACCGCATAAGCTTCGGCCATCTTCTCATACGAGCCGGTGTACATCGCCGACAACGCCTTACCGGACGGCAGTGTGTTGGCCTGGATTTCGCCTTCCCCAGGCAGGCCGGCTTCGGCCGGGAACCCCACCTCGACATCCAGGTCGTTCATATCCATGTTGTAATAGACCACAAAGGGGGCGTAGGTGGGCTGTTTGCCCAGCCCGGCCAGATAGGTTGCGATTCTGGCATAATTCTGGCCGATGGTCGGCTTCAATTCCGCGACCGGGCAGCGCGTGCGCACCGACATTACCGGCATGTCTGATCGCTCTTTGACCTCACATTGAATGTCCATGGTTTTTTTCTCCCCGAATACAGAATGAATTCAATGCAATGATTTTAGAACTAATATTCTATTTTGTCAACCGCCAACCGGCCAGTATTTCTGGTTCCCTTCCCGAATCAACGAATACCGAATACCGTGTTCTTTATACCGCATCCCCCTTCTCCCATCACGCTTCACTTTCCTCCCCAAACTGCCTCTGGTACAACGCGGCGTAAGCTCCACCCCGCGCCAGCAGATCGGCGTGCGTGCCCTGCTCGACGATCGTACCGCCGTCCACCACGCAGATCAGATCGGCGTTGCGAATGGTGCTCAGGCGGTGGGCGATGACCACCGAAGTGCGCCCTTTGAACAGCGTGCGCAGGGCATCCTGGATCAGTGCCTCGGTCAGGCTGTCCACGTTCGAGGTGGCCTCGTCCAGGATGAGGATGTGCGGGTCGGTCAGGATGGCGCGCGCGATGCACACCAACTGGCGCTGGCCGACTGAAAGATTGGCCGCGCCCTCCTGCACGCGCGTCTGATAACTTTCGGGGCGGGCGGCGATGAAATCGTGGGCATTGGCCAGGCGCGCGGCGCGTTCCACTTCCGCATCGCTGGCTTCCGGACGGCCGAAACGAATGTTATCAGCCAGCGTATCCGAGAACAGGAAAGCGTCCTGCGGCACCAGCCCGATCTGGCGGTGCAGCGAAGCCTGGGTCATCTCCCGCACATCCACCCCATCGATGCGCACCGCGCCCTTTTCGACCTCGTAGAAACGCCCGATCAGGTTGGCGATCGAGGATTTGCCCGCGCCGGTCGCACCCACCAACGCCACGGTTTGCCCGGGTTGGATGGTCAGGTTCAGGTCGTGCAGCACCTCGGGCAGGCCGGGGCGATAGCGGAAGCCGACCTGTTCGAAGGTGATGCGCGGCGCGCCGGCCAGCTTCAATTCTCTCGCGCCGGGCCGGTCCTGCACGTCCGGGACCGTATCCAGCAGGCGCAGCACCTGCTCACCGCCGGCCATGGCCGTTTGCAGCGTGGTGACCATGCGGCTCAGTTCCTGAATCGGCTGGAAAAAGCGCGTGACGTACGAGAGGAAAGCCACCAGCGTGCCCAGCGTCACGATGCCGCGGGCGACGGCCTGGCCGCCGAACCACAGCACGATCACCGTCGCCAGCACGCCCAGGAATTCGATAACCGGCAGGAAGATGAACGACAAATTCATCGCGTCGATGTTGGCGTCCCGGTTGGCCTCGTTGACCTGGCTGAAGCGTTCCTGGGTGGTGCCCTCCTGGCCGAAAGCCTGGATCACTCGCACCCCGGAGATATCCTCGGCCAGATCGCCGACCACCTTTGCCACCGAGGTGCGCGTCCGGCGAAAGGCTCCACGGGCATGATGGGAAAACCACACCGTGGCCAGCACCATCAACGGCAGCACGATAAAGGTCAACAGGGCCAGGTAGGGGCTCATGCTCAACATGATGATCATGATGCCCACCAGCACCAGCAGATCGCCCACCAGGGTGATCACGCCCTGCGAGAGCAGTTCGTTGATGGCCGCCACGTCGTTCATCACGCGCGAGACGGTCACGCCCACGATGTGCGTATCGTGATAACTTAACGAGAGCTTCTGCAGGTGGGTGAACAGTTCGCTGCGCAGGTTGGCCAGCACACGCTGCCCGACCCAGGAGAGCAAATATTGCTGGACCGTGGTGGCGCCGTACAGCGCGGTAAACGCGAGCGCCGTATAAATCGAAAGCCGGATCAGGTCCGCGCGGTTGCTGTGGGTGATGGCCTGATCGATGATTTGCTTGAGCAGGTAAGGCGTCAGCAGGGTCAGGCCGGTAATGGCCAGCATCGTGCCGAAAGCCAGGCTCATCTGGCGCGCATAGGGGCGCAAATAGGCCAGCATACGCGACACGACCGTGCGGTTGAACACCGCCCCGCGCCGGTCCTCCTCGCCGCCCGAAAAACTGTCCAGCGCGCCGCGCGGTCCCATACCCGGGTTGGATACTCCGATTCCGAATCCCATGCTTGCTCTCCTCCCCTAACCCTTCAACTGCTGGCGGCAGATGCTGGCGTACAGCGGCGATGAATTGAGCAGTTCGGCATGCCGCCCGCGGGCGGCGATGCGGCCCTTTTCCAGCACCAGGATCAGGTCGGCGCGCTGCACCGTACTCAGGCGGTGGGCGATGACAAAGGTGGTGCGGCCGCGCATCACCTGCTCCAGGGCCAGTTGGATGCGGTATTCAGTCTCTGAATCGACGCTCGACGTGGCATCGTCCAGGATGAGGATGTGCGGATCGGTCAGCAGCGCGCGGGCGATGGCCAGGCGCTGTTTCTGTCCACCCGAAAGCGTGGCGCCGCGCTCGCCCACCTCGGTATCGTAGCCCTTTGCCGACTCAAGGATGAACTCGTGCGCCTGCGCGGCCTGCGCGGCGGCGACGATCTCCTCTTCCGTGGCGTCCGGATGCCCAAAGCGGATATTGTCGCGAATGGATGCCTCGAACAGGGTGGTTTCCTGCAGCACCATGCCGATCTGCGCGCGCAGCGAAGCCAGGGTCACATCGCGGATGTCCGTCCCATCGATGGTAATGCGGCCCTCGGTGGGATCGTAGAAGCGCGGGATCAGGTTGACGATGCTGGTCTTGCCCGATCCGGTCAATCCCAGCAGGGCCACCACCTGGTTGGGCTGCGCCTCAAAGCTGATCTCCCGCAACACGCGGTTCTTGCCGTAGGAGAAGGACACGTTCTCGAAACGCACGCAGCCCTGCTCGACTTTAAGCTGCGGAGCATCCGGTTGTTCATATACCTCCGGCACCTGGTCCAGAATCTCGAAGATGCGTTCGGCTGAAGCGGCCGCCATGGTGATGGCCGGCAGGATCATCCCCAGAAAACGCACTGGCGTGACCAGTTGGCCCATGTAGGTATTGAAGGCCACCAGTTCGCCGATGGTCATCTGGCCGTTGATCACCAGCATGCCGCCGTAGAGCAGGATGGCCACGCTGCTAATGTTGGCAATCCACTGCAACAGCGGCATGTGCACTGCCTGCAAGCGCGCCGAGGTCGATGAAAGTTCGAACCAGCGCTGGTTTTCGACTTCGAAGCGTTCGATTTCCTGCGCTTCCTGGGCAAACGTTTTCACCACGCGCACCCCGCGCAGGTTTTGTTCCACGCGCGTGGTCAGCGCCGCCAGTTGCTCCTGGATCAGGCGCGAGAGTGGCCGGAAAATCCGGCCGAAACGGATGGATTGGAAGGCCAGCAGCGGAATGGCCAGCACGGCCAGCAGTGAAAGGCGTGGGTTCATCACCACCATGACCACGGCGGTCGCCGCCATCATCACCACGCCCTCGACCACCCGGAAGGTCGCCCGGCCGGTCAGGAAGCGGATGCGTTCCACATCCTGAATGGCCCGGGAGAGCAAGTCGCCGGCCTGGGCCTGATCGTGAAACGAGAAGGAGAGCTGGGTAATCTTGCGCTGGAGTTCGTTGCGCATATCATAGGCCACATTTTGCGAGGCCACCTCGGTGCAGCGCCCCTGGAAGTAACTCAAAACGCCTTTGACGATCACCAGTCCCAGCAGCGCGGCCGAAGCCAGCGCCAGCAGCGAAAAATCGCCGGCCAGGATGCCCTTGTCGATCGTCCAGCGGATGATCTGGGGAGAGATCATATTGAGCGCGTCGATGGCCAGCATCGATGAGTACGCAACGACGGTTAATTTCCAATGCGGACGTAAATAGCCAAAGCAGCGCAGCAGCAGCCGCGACTGCGAAGATGCCGGGTGGGGCGTTTCGATGGGAATTTGCATACACCAGGGTTGCGGTATGAAACCGCTAAGAAGTAGATTTTTATACCGCAGCCACGAACAGACACAGATAATAGGGTGATCAGGTTTTGTGGCAGCGGAGATGGGCCTCTCCAATTTTACCCGAAAACGGTCCGGTTTCGGACGGTGTTTAAAGATACGCCCACTGATGACGAACGTCATCAGTACAGGAAATTCGTAGTAACGACGTAAGTCGTTTGCTTTTGCAAGAGATGACTGACGTCGTCACTACGAATACCGGTAGGGATGACGTCAGTCGTTCATGACCCGGTCAGCTCCAGCAGGCTGCCCACGCGCCGCACCGGCATGGCGAAATCGAAGCGGTCCAACTGCGTGCACAATGCCAGGTCGGCGCTCGAAAATTCCGGCTGGGCCGGATCGAGGAACTTGTCCGCATTCTGCGAACTCGACACCCGCTGCAGATACCGCTGCGGATCCGGCCGCCGGCCCTTCAATAATAGCGTCAGATACTCGGCGCAGGCGACGTCCTCTTCCGCCGGGTCGTCCGGGCTCAGCCCGCTGGCCACCAGGGTCACGCGCTGCGGCTCGAGCGCCAGCACGGCTCGCGCCGTTGCCGCGGCGCATACGAAGGAAGCGCCGAACAAATGAGTCGCCCGTTCTGCGCGCACTACGCCCTGCGTGCCCGCGCTGGTGCGGTGAATCAACGTCCGTCCGCGCAGGTCGCGCGACAGAACCTCGGCCGGCGAGTTGCCCAGGTCGAAACCCGGCGCCCGCATGCCGCCCACTTCCCCCATCGCCAGCGAATCGGGGATGCGGCTGCGCAAATCCAGGGCCTCTTCCACGCTGCTCACCAGGATCAACCGCGCAGCACCGGCCGCCAGCGCGAAGGCCGCCGTACTGAAGGCGCGCAGCACGTCGATGACCACCACCACCCCATCCGCAGCCGCGCAACCTTCGAGAGAACCGATATCGATCTTCATGCGCCTACCAGCGGCACGTACACTTCCAACCGGTTTGGATAATACACATCCATCGTAAACGTGCCGCTGAACTGCCTGCCGGACATGGGGAACCATTCGCCGAAAGCGTAGCGCACCAGCAGGCTGTAATCATACGGCCCCAGGAAGCGTTCCGGGCTGAAAACGGCATAAGCCTGACGCGGCAGGATGCGCAGCCGCATTCCATCCGGCGGCCGGGCCGGTTCCTGCACCTCGAAGGCGGTGAAATGCTCCAACCGGTCGGTGTACGGGTCGCCGACCTCCATGCCGTAGAGCACGTTCGCCGCCACCCGCCCGTGGATCTCGCCCGAACGCGGGATAAAGACGTCCTGAATAAAGTGCTCGATGAGATGCTGATCGATGTTTTCCGCCACCGAGGTGACCACCTGCATGCCCATCAAATGGATCGGCCCGCGTTCGAGTACCTGCACGGCCACGTGAACCGGCTCCAGCGGGCGAGGCGTACGCTCGATCATCTGCGCCGAAAAAGCATCCAGGTTCTGGTAGTGTAATAAATCGCGTCGCTGGCGGCGGTAGACATTCGGCGCCAGGCCGTACACCGCGCGGAAGGCGCGTGTGAAAGTCTCGTGCGATTCGAACCCCAGTTCGACCGCGATATCCAGCACGCGGCGGCGCGTGGTCACCAACTCCCGCGCGGCCAGCGCCAGCCGCCGCCTGCGCATGTAATCCCGGATGGTAAAGCCGGTGCTGGCCTGAAACAGCGCGTAAAAATGGGACAGCGAATAGCTCGACTGGGCGGCAATCGTTTCCAATGATGGGTTATCCAGCAGGTGCCGGTCGATGAAATCCAGGGAGGGCTGAAGCAAGGGATCATACATGGTTCCTCTATTTTATCCCCGGCCGGCTCCAACCCGGCGTAAAACCCTTCCTGCAATACCGAAAATCAGAAAAATGATCAAGAATTTCCAGCGGATCGAGCCTAAAATAATGCCACATGGAATATTAATCAGAAAGGATTTTAAAATGACGAATCCGAAGATGAGCGAAGTCAGCTTTCAAAACCTGCCGCCCATGAAGATGGCCTGCTACCAGGTGGTCAGCCGTGAACCGGAAGACGAAGGCGGCAAGTTCATGGACGCATGGATCGAAGCGCGCGACCTGCAGGGAGGACGGCGTTTCGGCTTCGATGTGCCGGTGACCGCCGAGCAAGCCAGGGCCGGCATACGCGGCTACGAGCAGTGGCACAGCGTACCCAATGATGTGACCGGTGCGGATGGGGTGATGGTGCGCAGCTTCCCCGGCGGGCGCTACGCCGTGCTGCGCCTGTTCGACCCGTTCACGGCGCCTTTCGAAACCATCCCCGCCGGCTGGCGTTATCTGCACGAATGGATGCAATCCCATCCGGAAATCAAATGCGGCTATCACCCATGCCTGGAAGAGCTTGTCCCGGGTGAAGCGGGAGGAATGGATTTGATTCTGTACTATCCGATCGGGTAGCCGTTCGTATCCAATGAAATGGAGGGTTTGGGTAGTGAACGGCTGAAGTCCGTCCAGGCGCAAACCCTCCCCAACAAATACTCTTTCTATGTGTTCTCTGCGTCTCTGTGGTTGTTTTTTAATCTTACGGCAGGCTGCGATCCCAGCGGTAGGTGCTGCCCTCCCGACTGCCGAAATAGATGATGTTCGAATTGGTCGGGTCGATGCTGACCGAAAGGAAAGGTACGTTCTTAAGCTCATCCCTGGAAGCCTGCGCCCAGGTCAGACCGCCATCCGTGCTGACATATGCGCCCGATTCGGCAGCCGCGTAAAGTAAATTGGTGTTCGATGGATCGATCGCCACCGCATACACCGCTCCGGAAACGCCAGTTGCCGCTTTCCACGAATATGCGCCTTTGGAAAGATAGTAAATGCCGGTACTGGAAGGGGCGAATAATCTCTGGGTGGTCGATGCAAAACTGTACACAAGGTTGGGGTTGGCCAATCCGCCATTGGCCGAATCCCAATTCGTTCCATCATGCCAGATAACCACCTGGTAAGGAATGGCACTGCCGGTGGCTCCGGTGATGCTGGCATATAACGCGCCATCGACATTACTGACATGCATGGCAAAAACAGTGCGGCCCGAATAAAAACTATAAGAGCCGTTTAGATAAAAACCGCCTCCGACCGTGCCGGTCCAGAGCCCTGCCCAGTTGCGCGCCGCCGAAGTGATCTGGCGTGGATAGGTGGCCTGCAGCGAAGCGGGATCGCCCGAACCATCCGCGGTATTCATTTGCAGCAGGTATTGTTCTTCCGGTGGCAGCTCGTTGCGTTCGCTGAACAGCCCGGCCGTTTCAGCGGCTGTCGTCGCGGCAGACGCAGAAGGTTGTTCCAAAGACGGGGCGAAAGAAACGCTGCCGGCAACACTCCAGCTCGATCCATCGCCGGAAAGTACGTACAGGCTGGTGGTCGTGAAGGCATACAGGCTGCCGGAAATCACCTGTAAATTTTGGACATTCAGGTTTGTCAGGCCGGAGTTGACGGCCTGCCAGTTTTCGCCCTGATCATTGGTCTTGAAAACACCGCCGCCATTCACCCCGGCGTAGAGATAACCGCTGAATGTCGCCAACCCGGTGACGTTGGTGTTGAGAATCCCCGCGTGCGCCGATTGCCAGTTGGCGCTGCCATCAGCCGAATACTGCAGGCCGTTGCCGTCCGTCGCCGCATACAGCGCCGGCGAAGTGCCGGGCACCTGCCCGAAAGCCCAGATGAAATTACTACTCAGCCCCCAGGGAGTCCAATTATCCGCCAGATCGCTGGATTTATAAACTCCGTGGTCACCGGTCCCCAGATAGATATCGGATGGATTTTGCGAATCACGTGAAAGTGCAAAACCGTAAAGCGGTGAAGGCAATCCGGTGTTCTTTTGCACCCAGGTACTGCCTCCATCCGTCGTCTTATATACCCCCGCTGTATCATAAGTGCTGTTGTAGATCGCCTGCGGCGTTCCCTTGACGATCAGCAGTTTCCGCGCGCTGCGGTCGAGCGTAATCGGCTGGGTCATGGCCCAGGTGCCTCCGCCATCCGTGCTTTTGTACACGCCCGATCCGCGGTGACCGGCGAGATAGACGGTCTGGCTGTTCGTTGGGTCGACTTCGATATCGTAGGAATAATCTCCAATGTTGCTATAATATTGACCCTTCACATAGACAGTGTAGTTCATGCTATTCCACGAAAGCGTCCAGGTGTCTCCGCCGTCGAGGCTTTTAAATGCATAACCATAAAGCACACAAAGAGGATCATTGATACATGACCCTTGAGTCGTGCGCCCGGAAATATAAATCGTCTGGGTATTATTCGGGTCGATCTCGATATCGTAGACGATCAAACCGGCCACGCGGCTATCCCCGGTGTTGATCGCCACCCAGCTCGCGCCGCCATCCTGCGAGCGATACACCCCGTTGCCGTACGTCCCGGCGTACACCCGACCGTCCGAACGGACGGCCAGGGATTGAATATATCCATTCCCCAGGCCGGTGTTCACCGCCTGCCAGGTCAGCCCGCCGTCCAGGCTTTTCTCCACGCCCAATCCCCAGGTGCCCAGGTAGAGCGTAGTCGGGTTGCTCGGATCCACCGCCACAGCCGGGAAAGTGCCGCCAGACGGCCCGATCCGTTCCACGGCCTGCGGAATCGGGGTCGGTTCAGGCGTCTGGTTGGAGATGAACGGCAGGTAGGTTGTCAGCCCTCCATCCTGAGCGGCCACGCTGAAAGCTGGTATCAGTAGCAGTGCAAGCAAAATGAACACGGGCATCCATTGGACGGGGGCTTTTTTCATCAATAACACCTCTTACAGCTAAAATCAAATCCAAGCCATTATAGTGCAAAACTCGAGCCGGTGTTTTGGCATGCCATTTTCTTTCCAATTTATAATGATTTTGACAGGGAGAGAACAATTTGCCGCTGCTCTGGCTTTCGCTTGCCTTCCTGGCTGGATTAGCCCTGGCCGACGGTCTTTCGGCTCTGCCAACCCTTCTCTGGGCCGGAGGGGCTGCCGCCGGCGTGCTTTTAAGCCTGCTGGAAATGCGTTATGTGCGCATTCCCGCGCTGCTGCGCTGGCGGCGTTTCGCGCGCATTCCCATGGCCTTACTGTTGGTCGCGCTTAGCCTGGGTGGGCTGCGCGGGACTTTGGCGCGGCCGTCTTTCGGCCCTCAGAACCTGGCCTATTATAACGATCACGGCGCGTTGACCCTGCGGGCCAGCGTTGCCGGCGCGCCTGAAAGGACCGCCTCCGGAACCCGCCTGCGCCTCTCAGTCACAGCCCAGGTCGCAGCGGACGGAAGCCTGGCGCCCCTGCATGGCCTGGCCCTGGTGACGCTGCCGGCGGATGGAAACTGGCGTTACGGGGACTGTCTGGAAATCCAGGCCCGCCCGGTCACGCCGCCGGAAGGCGGCAGTTTTTCCTACCGCGAGTATCTGGCCCGGCAGGGCGTTCACAGCCAGTTGGCCGCGCCGCAGGCCAAGCGCACCGGGCGCGGCTGCGGTTCGGCGCTGATCGCGGGCATCTACGATCTCGCCGAACGCTCGGCCACCGTGCTACGGCAGCTCTACCCGCAGCCGGAGGCTGCCCTGCTGGACGGCATTTTGCTTGGAGACGACAGCGATCTGCCCGAAAGCGCCCAGCAGGCCTTTCGGGATACGGGCACGGCCCACATCGTCGCCATTTCAGGCTTCAACATCGCCATCCTGGCCGGCCTGTTCGTCGCGCTGCTGGGACGGCTCCTGCCGCGCGTTTCGGCAACCGTCGCCGCCATCCTGTTGATCGCCGCCTACACCGTGCTGGTGGGTGGTTCGCCGCCGGTGGTGCGTGCCGCCATCATGGGCGCAGTGGGCATGTTCGGCGGGCTGATCGGCCGGCGGCAGGCCGGCGCCAACAGCCTGACTTTCACCGCCGCCCTGATGTGCCTGTTCGATCCCTGGCTGCCCTGGGATCCCAGCTTCCAGCTTTCATTCATGGCCACGCTCGGCCTGGTGCTGTACGCCGGCCCGCTGCAAAGCGGACTGACCGGTTGGTTGGAGCGCAGCCTGCCCGCCAGCAAGGCGCGGCGGATCGCCGCGCCGCTGGCCGAATACGTGCTCTTCACATTGGCCGCGCAGATTACCACCCTGCCGGTCATCGCCTACCATTTCGGGCGCCTGTCGCTTTCGGCGCTGATTGCCAACCCACTGGTGCTGCCCGCGCAGCCGGCCCTGATGATTTTGGGCGGCCTGTCCCTGTTGGGTGGACTGCTCTGGCTGCCGCTGGGCCAGCTCCTGGCCTGGCTGGCCTGGCCATTGGCTGCTTACACCCTGCGCCTTACCGCCCTGCTTTCCAGCCTGCCGGCCGGGGCCATCTCGATCGGGCAAATCACGCCCGCGGCCGCCCTGCTATTCTACGCCCTTCTGTTCGCAGTCACGCTCCTGCCGCGCCTGCCCGCCGGCCACGCGCTGCGTCGCCTGCTTCACCCGGCAGCTTCCATCGCCGCGGTCGGTCTGCTGGCGATCACCGCCTGGCAGGCCACCCTGCCGCTGCCGGACGGCCGCCTGCATGTGGAATTTTTCAACGGGAGCAGCGCACTGATCACCACGCCGGCCGGGCGAAGTGTGCTTTTAGCCGGGCAGCCCTCCCCGGCGCTCGAAGAGGCCCTGCCCTCCATGCGCTGCCTGGACGCCCTGGTCCTCTTCACCCCACCCGATCGCGATCTGGCCGATCTGCTGGAACGCTGCCCGCCGGCGCAGCTCTATTGGGCCGCGGCCCCCGAAGCCAGCGCGCTCGACCGGTTGCAGATCCTCCAGGAATCGCTTGCCGCAGGCGAGGCGCTGCAATTGGATGATGACCTGACCCTGCGTTCCCTGGGAAGCACCGCCCAGGGCGCGGCGCTGGCGCTCGAATGGCGCGGTCTGGCAATCGCCTGGCCCAACGGACTGCCGCCCGATCAGTCGCCATCCGTTCAGGTGCTGGTGCTCGGCCAGGCCGACCGGACCTTCGAGGCCTGGCAGGCGCAGTGGATCATTGCCGACGGCGACGGCCCGGCGCACTGGACGAAGTTGAACGAGTGGATTCGCCTGGCGACGGATGGCCAGAAGATGTGGATCGAAGGGAAATGATCGCCCGGAAGCGACCCGGGGAACATCACTGTTTGATTCTCTCGATCATGACGAATATCTGACCATAGTTGTCGTTCAAGACCGGATCATCCAGCCTGATTTTCAACGGATAGCCTTCGCCGGTTACGGTGTACACATAGGTGTGGTTCGTGCGATACACAGCTTCCACCGGACGCGGGATGGAATAATCGACGCCGCCATCCAGACTGATCGCGATCCGGCTGATTCTTTCTTCCGCCGGAACCAGATTTGGATCCTGGCAATCGTTTCGGTAGAAAGGTCGGGCATAGACGACAAAAGGATCCAAACCCACCCGGCCGTTGGGTTTTCCCCGGGACAGAATCATCGGGCTGGGATCGGATTTTCCCCAGATGCAGACACCCGGGTCCGTCCATTGAGACGGGATCCATAAGCTGTATGTCCCGGCCAGGATGATCCGGTATTTTTCCTCCTGCTCCAGGATAATCGTCGAAGTCGAACTCTCATCGGTGGTATCGTACAGGAATCCATCCAGTGGCCGGACGATCCAATCGCCGGTGCTGTCACCTTCTGCCGTCCAGCCTTGCAACCCGCTCAGGCTGTGGACGAACCACCACACATAGCCATCGGCGCATTCCGGGCCATCCAGGACCTGGACCATCTCACCGGGTTGAATCTTGCCGAGCATTTCAGAATTGATATTGGGTGTGCTGCGAATTCGATTGGAGATGGGCTGCTCCAGGCTGACGTGCACCCAGTCGCCAACATTTAACAAAGTATCGGGAGCGCCGGTACAGGTAACCACTGTGCGGGTGGGGGTCGCTGAAGCTGTTGGGACGGAGGTGGCCGGTCCAGGCGTGGAGGTGGGCCAGAGCGTCGGCGTTGCGCGCTGCAGAGCCGGCGTTCCGGTCGCCGCCGGCGTGAGCTTTGACTGCCCGACGATTTCTCCCATCAGAAAATAGGGACCCGCGCAGGCAGCCGGGATGGATTCGCGCAGTTGACGGGTGGTATCGTCGCTGAGTTGGATTTCGCCGCCCCCCAGCGCGATCGACTCCCCGACGCGCGCCACGGACAGCCCATTCCGGTCGAGAATCTCGATTTGATCGCCCTTTTGACTCGGAAAATAATCCGGCTGCCAGATAATCAGGCTGCCCTGGGGAGCAAAGCCGGTCACCACACGCAGGCAGCCGTCCTCCAGGACCAGTTGGCCTTCCAATAAGGCTGTCATGAACACCACGCTGCGGGCCCGCAACTGTGGAAAGAAAAGGCCGCCGACCGGCGTGACCGGGAAATCAGGCTGGCCCTGCAGGGGTTCATAGATGACCTCGCCAACCACGTAGTCGGGCAGCGCCAGGCCATTTTCGCGCAGGGCATTTTCCCACAGTGCCTGGTCGGTAATATAAACGACCACCCGGTTTTCCTGGATCTCGACGGAGGCCGAGAAAGGCAGCGCCTGTTCCCGCATCAATTGATTAATCTCATGCTCGGTGGAGGTCAATTGGGCCAGGCTGTATTTCGCCTGACGGACTTCAACTTTCCCTTCCAGAAGGGTGCCGGCAATGTAGGGTTGGAGGGTCTTTTCACCATCCGCGGTGAAAAGGACGATCACCCTGAATTCCGGCTCATGTTCGATCCATAAGCCAGCGAAAGTATCCGGTTCCGCGGCCTGTAGCGCGACATTCAAATGACCCGGCGCAGTTTGCAGGTCATCCAGGTTGGCGAGGGGTGTCGGGGTAGGTGCAGGTGGGGTGCAGGCGGAACAGCAGAGCGCCAGGAGGAATATTCCGAAAGCCAGAGATGAGTGGAATCTCGACTTCATACTTCACCTGATTTCTTTACCCATCCCGAGCACCGTTTTCTGCCAGGCTCAATCGTTTGCACAGGAAACGCAGATTGCTCCGGTAGAATTGGGCCAGTTGCCAGGCCTGAAAAGCTTCAGGAATCTGGACTTCTTTAATCGCCGCTTCGTCGAATTTTCCGGCATCCACCAGCCTGCCCGCGATCTCCAGGCAGCTCTCGACGTACGCGCTGAGCAGTTCGACATCCGCGCGGCTCCCGGGCGGGCCGTGACCGGGCACAAAGCAGGTTGCCTTCAGTCGGCTCACCTCCCGCAGGGCTATCAGCAGCGCCTGGGGGTCGCCATCCGCCAGAAATGGATGGGCGCCAACGAACAACAGATCGCCCATGAAGACGATCCCTTCCTCGGGAAGGTAAAGGATCGTATCGCTGCCGGAGTGCCCGCCTTCGAAGGTGACCAATTCGCAGGCCCGCCGGGCGCCGTGAATCTCCAACCGGGTATCGAAGGTGACGCCCGGCAGGCAGACCTTCAATTGCGGCAGCGCCTCCACAATGCCTTCATATTCGCCGATCCACAGGAGTAGTTCCTGTTTTTGTCGGGGATCGCCTGCATTTTGGAACTGGGTTTGGAGAGACTCCAGGCGCTGGGCTGCGTTGGACTGATTCCAGCGCAGTTCCTCCATCCCCTCTGTGGCGATGAGTTCGCGGGTGCGAACGCTGGACAGGATCTGGGCATCGGCTGCAAAAACCTGGTTTCCCCAAATATGGTCATTGTGATAATGGCTGTTGACGACGAACTGAGGGGTCCGGTCGTACTGCTCGACTGCAAACCAGCGCAAATCCTGCGCGGCTTGCGGCGTCAGGAAGGTATCGAAGATTACAATTTGCTCGCCGAGATCGATCAGGCCGGAATTGCAGATCGCCCAGCCGCCGTTGGCCGCGATGGCGGTCAGAACGCCGTCCGCCAGAGCCTGCAAGCGGAAATGTCTGGATTCGAATGCGAGAGGATTGTCCATCGATCATCCCTCCCATCGAAATCGGTTGATCATTCAATCGCTAAAAATATTCTACAACCTTCTTCGGAGACTCCAATATTCTTTTTTTTCTTCTCGGTGAACTCCGTGGTGAACCATTCTTTTATCTTGTTTTTCTTCTTTATCTTTCCTCATGCTCTTCGTGGTGAAAACCTTTTCTCTTTTGTTCTTCCTTCTTTATCTCTTCTCCGTGTCCTCCGTGTCTCCGTGGTGAACCTCTTTTCTCTTTTTCCTCTTTATCTTTTTCCACGCCCTTCGTGGTGAGAACCTCTTCTCTTTTTTCTGTAAATTTCTTCTCCGTGCTCTCCTGGTGAACCCTTCTTCTCTTTTTCCTCTTTATCTTTTTCCACGACTTTCGTGGTGAGAACCTCTTCTCTTTTTCCTCTTTATTTCTTCTCCGTGTCCTCCGTGTCTCCGTGGTGAACCCTTCTTCTCTTTTTCCTCTTTATTTCTTCTCTGTGTCCTCTGCGTCTCTGTGGTGAAACCTCTTCATCCCCGGTATCAACGCCGGCGTACGGCGCTTGTATTCAGCATAAGCCTCGCCAAACTCCGCCAGCAGCTTGCGCTCCTCGAAGTAGATGCCGATCAAAATATAGCCCGTCATTCCAACATTCAATGCCAGCAGGTTCCAGCTCATGACCGGCGAAAGCCAGATGATGACCAGCCCGCAGGTATACAACGGATGGCGCACCCGGCGATACACGCCGTCGACCACCAGTTCCTGCGGCCTGCGCCCGGCGATCAATGGGCCGGCTGTTTCCGGATGCAGCGCCTGACCAACCCCCAGGAAACGCATTACGCCGGTCTGCAGCAATCCTGCCAGCAGCGCCAGCGCCGCGCCCAACTGAATCAGGCCGCTCAGGATCAACGCCGGGAAAGGGATCCGATAGATCACCCGGTCGGGTAGTTTCCAGGCCAGCCACAAGATCGGCAGCAGCAGCAAAAAGCCGGCCAGCAAGCTGAACCCCAGGCGGTACCAGCGCCGGGCGGCCGCTCCCCAGCGCGCTTCGGCCAGGCGCTTGGCAGTATGCGAGGCCAGCAGTGAATGCACCACCCCATACAATCCGCAAGCAGTCACGAGAATCAAGGCGCTGGATGGCATGGCTGAATGTCTACAGAAACACCGGTCCGGAAAATTCGCCCTGCTCGGCCTGCAGCTCCTGGATGCGCGGGTTACCGCGGTAGAAGCCGTGATATTTCTCGGGCAGCAGGGCCGCGATGCGCAGCATCAGCTCGTCCGTCCAGTACTTGAGTTGTTCGCTGCGTTTCTCACGGTCGAGCGGCGGAACGTGGAACGGCTTGCCGATGCGGACAATGATCCGCGGACGCTGCAGCGTGAGGATGCGGCTCATCGAATCTTCGGTTCCATACAGACCCGTCGGCACGATCGGTGCGCCGCTGCGCAGCGCGATGAGGATCGTGCCAGGCTTACCCTCCAGCAGCTCCTTGGTCTTGCTGCGCGTGCCCTCCGGCGCGATGCCCAACATCATGCCCTGGTTCAGCACCTCCCTGGAGGCGGACAGGGCCGCGAAATCAGCGTGCTCGCGATCCAACCAGATGCCGCCGGCAGTCTTGGTGAACCAGCGAAAAATCGGGTAATGCAAATATTTATCGGTAACCAACGCAGTGGCGTCCGCGCGCACCGGATTGATAAACAACAACGGAATATCCAGCCGGCTGAGATGATTGGTCGCCAGGATGATCGGTCCGCTGGTTGGAAGATTTTCCAGATTGTAATATTCCAGCCGCGTCAGGTGACGAAACAGGAATTGAAGTGTGTTGCGTAAAGTCTCTTTTTTCATCCAACGACTCCGATGCAATCTATTTTACTCGATGGCTCGAAGGTCGGCATTCTGAAACCGGCTGCCAATTTGCTCTCCACCTTCTAAAAGCGAAGAAGGCAGGCATATCAACGCCCACCTTCTTGAAAGTCAAGCTCGATCGATCAGGCCTCGATTTCGGGCTTGGGTTGTGGTTCCTTTTGTTTCTTCTCCGATCGCGCCTTGAGCACCTCATATACGGCCGGCAGCAGGGAAATGAAGATGATGGCCAGCACGATCAACGAGAAATGCTCCTGCACGAACGGCAGATTGCCAAAGAAATAGCCGCCGAAGATGAATAACGCTGTCCACAGGACGCCGCCGAAGATGTTGTAGGTGATGAAATGGACGTACGACATCTTGCCGATCCCTGCGACAAAGGGCGCGAAAGTGCGGATGATGGGGATGAAGCGCGCCAGGAAAATGGTGATGTTGCCGTGCTTCTCGTAGAAGGTCTGCGTACGGTCCAGATATTCTTTCTTCAGGAAGCGGTTGCCAAACAGTTTTCGGCCGAAGAAATGGCCAATCCAGTAATTGGCCGTATCGCCCAGCACAGCAGCCGCCGCCAGCAGCAGGTACATCCACTGCACGTGCAAAATGCTATCCGGCAGGGCGGAAAGCGCCCCGGCCGCGAACAGCAGTGAATCGCCCGGCAGAAACGGTGTAAAAACCAACCCGGTTTCGATAAAAATCACCACGAACAGCACCAGATACGTCCATCCCCCTACCGAATTGATGATCTGGGTAAGGTAATGATCCATGTGCAGAATAAAGTCAATTCCCAAACTAATCAGGTTCATCCATTCACTCCATAACCGTCATCAGACTCAAATGCGCGCGCCTTCGACAGCCGGCGCGCGTAAACGGCGGTTCAATACCACTAAAATCACAACCATGATCAGGCTCAGGCCGCCCAGGAAATAGGGTGAAGCCGTCGCCAGACCCTGTAATCGATCGGTAAGAAAGGGAATTTCCACCAGCGCGGGTAGAATTCCGGCCGTGTTCCAGAGACTGTGCAACACGACCGCGCCCAGATAGGTCAACCCCAGGCGCAGATATCGTTTTTCTCCCAGCGCCGAGCCCAGCCCCCAGCCGACCAGTCCGGCAGTGGTGACGTGCAACAACATCGTGCCGGTGCGCGCCAGCGCGAAAGTAATGAAACCGTCCGCCGAGGCGCTCGACAGATAACCCAGGCTTTCAAGCAGGGCAAACATACCGCCGCTCAAGGCGCCGGCTGCAAAACCGGCTGCGGGGGTCAATTTTCGGCCGGCTAAAAACCACACGCCCAGCGGTTTGAACAATTCTTCGATCAACGGCACCAATCCGGAGATGAACAGCATCCCCAGCGTCAGAATACCCGGTTGTTCCAGGTAAGGGCGCAATTGATCGAGCACCCGGTTGGGGTCGCTTTGCAAGTTAAAGGATTGACTCAACGTTTGCAATTCGCCCAGCAGCCCGGGTTGTCCCGCCAGGTAGACGCCGAAGCCAACGACGCCCACCAAAAGCACCGCAATCTGGATCAGCAGATTGAGCGGCGGGCCGATGACCAGGCCAAAGGAGGCCACACCCCAGGTACGTTGGGCGCTTTCAGGCGGCAAGCCGCTTCGAACCGCGCTGGTCAACCAGAAGACCGGGATGCCCACCACGAGGATCAGCAGTGGCGGCAAAAAGAGCCAGGACTGCGAACTGCCGGCGGTGGCGTTGGCAAGGACCAGCGCCAGCGGCCACAACAGTAAAAGCAGGCTGGCAAAAACCAGCCTGCGGCGTCCGCCTCGCATCCATGGAGCGTGTCCCATCAGGCTGCGCACCGCCAGCACTGCCGAAGGCAGGCAAATCGCAGCCACCAATAATCCGCCCCAAGCCATCGTCAAAACACTGGTGATCTGCTGGCCGTCTGTCGAACCATCGATCAGCGGCATCACCCCCAAAAGCGCCAGCAGGCCAGCTCCTCCCAGCCCGAAGAGAATTCCCAGCAGGCTGATGAGGAGCTGACCGAATGAGCCCCAGTTGAAACGATTTTCCGAAGGCACTACTTTTCCTCGATGGTCACGCTGTTGATCATGTCCGGATCAGCCAGCACGGCGTCGTTCTGTGGATCGCGCAGAGTCAACGACTTGACGACATCCAGGCCCTCGATCACCTTTCCAAAAACGGTATAGCTGCCATCCAGGTTGGGAGCCGCGGCCAGGGTGATGAAGAACTGGCTGCCGTTCCGGTTGGCGCCCGAATTGGCCATGCCCACCATGCCGGCGGCGTCGAACTTCAGGTCGTTGGTTTCATTCTTGAACAGGTATCCCGGGCCGCCTGCGCCGGTGCCGCTCGGATCGCCAGATTGGGCCACGAAGTCGGCCACCACCCGGTGCCAGGGGATGTTATTGAACCAGCCATCCCGCGCCAGGAAGACAAAGCTGTTCACCGCCAGCGGAGCCTTATCAGGGTAGAGTTCGATGACGATCTTGCCCTTGGTGGTATCCAACGTGGCCGTGTAGCTCTTGCTGGCATCGATCACCGTCGGCGGGCAGGCCGTGTACTGCTTATCCTTGAAGCCCCACAGATCCAGGATCAACTGCAGCGTGCTGGCATCGGTGGGAACCTGATCGGCGGGGGTGAAATAGACCTTTCCATCGATCAGAATGTACAACGAAGGCGTACCCGGAATTTGAAGGGTATTCGCCGCAGCCTGTTCGTCGGCTACCTTCTTGACGATGGCGTCGCTGACCAGATCCTTGGAGAACTGATCGACATTCAGGCCGTCAATCGTCTTGGCCTGATCGACGATCCAGGTCTTGAAATCATCCACCGACATCGACGTCCAGGTTTCCCAGGTGGCGGTTTTGAAGAGGATGGCGTGCATTTCCCAGAACTTGCCCTGCAGGCCGGCCGCTTCGGCCGCCTGAGCGGAGATGAGCGATTTGTCATGGCTGGGCAGCGGGAAGGGACGATAAACCAGTTGCACCTCACCGGCATGGTCCTCGACGAACTTCTTCAGTCCATCCGAGCTCTGCTGGCAATATGGACATTGAAAATCGCTGTACTCGATCAGGACTACTTTGGCGCCGTCTGCGCCAATTTTCCAGTCCTGATCGGAAACCGGCGGTAAATTCGTATTCTTATCCGTCTGGTCGATGAACAGGGATTCGACCTTGCAGTCGACCACTTCGGTCGGCGTGGGCGTAATGGAAGCACCGGTTTCCGTTGCCGCCTGAGAGGGAGCTGTAGTTACCGTCGCCGTTGCCGCGGGGGTCGCTTGCGCGCCGCAGGCCGAGAGCGCCACAGCGACGAGCATCAATACTGAAATCCAATATGTGCGTTTCAAGGGTTCTTCCTTCTTCTCTCTAATAGATCGTCCTGGGGTGGTTTCCAACCGTATTCTACGCGTTGTGAGCTACCGAAGGAGGTGTCAACCGCGCCAGGACCACCTGGCGCAATGCCGATTGTACCATTTCACGGGATTGGCTGGCATCCAACACCACCCAGCGTTTGGGATCTTCGCGCGCCAGTTCCAGATACCCGGCCCGAACCCGGCGGTGGAATTCCAGCTCGTAGGCATCCATCCGGTTCCACTCGCCCTCGCTCTTTTTTCGGCGCAGCCCGATGGCCGGATCCACGTCCATCAGGATGGTCAAATCCGGGATCAACCCGCCGGTAGCAAAAGCCAGCATCTGGCGAATGGTGTTCAAATCGTTCTTGTGACCGTAACCCTGGTAGGCGATCGTCGAATCTCCGTAACGGTCCGAGATGACCACGCGGTCCTCGGCCAATGCCGGTCGGATGATCTGGGCCACCAGTTGGGCGCGGGCTGCCAGAAACAGCAACGTTTCGGCGCGCGGATCCATGGCCGTGTTGTCGATGCGCATGAGAACCTGGCGCACCTGGTCGCCGATATCGGTGCCGCCGGGTTCGCGCGTGGTCAGCACGTTCCAGCCATCCTCACGCAAAAAAGCGGCCAGATCGGGGAGTTGGCTGGTCTTTCCGCTGCCTTCGGGGCCTTCCAGAGTGATGAACATGGGATGCTTGAGCCTCTATATCGTTCAAAATTAATCGCGGAAAATCCGCACGCGGCGGTTGGGTTCTTTGCCGTATGAATGGGAGACCAATTGTGCCTGGCGGGCCATTTCATGCTGCATGCGCCGGATGGAAGCGACCGCCGGCGGTAGATCGACGAAACGTTGCCCGTCCAGGACGGCCTGAATGGCAGTTTGCGTCTGGCTGGCCGCGCTAACCAGGTCGCCGGGCAGCGGGCTTTCCTCCGGCAGGTTGAACAAGGCCGCCAGCGATTGTTCGATCTGGGCAATGGTGTTGGCGCGCAAGGCGTAGATTTGCAAACCGCGCTCTTCGGCCTGAACGATCGGTTGTTCGCGCGCGCGGTAATAGGCGCGCAGGGTCATCACCACATCGGCCTCTTCCGCTTCGCGCACCACCAGCACCGGCACGCCCAGGCGTTTGGCAGCCTGCATCAGGCGGTTGCGGGCCACGCCATAGGGGAAAACACGGATGGTATGCACGGCGGTAGCCTGGACGGCGTTTTCTTCGGCCGGTTCCTCCCGCATCTCCGCATAATTCGGCGTCGTTCGGACCGGACCGCTCACCCGCTGCGGCCCGCCAAAAGCTTCCGCCGTACCCCGGCGGCCGGCCCCACGTGCCTGGCGGGAAACTGCCTGAGTTGGCGCGGGTTTTTCGATCTGAATTTCTCCGCTGGCAGCGCGCACGCGAATCTCCGGCGCCAGCGGGTAGCCGCGCAGGAGCGCATCCACCGCTGCAGCCACATCGGCATGGACGGCCAGGCGATCGCGCTCCTGAATCTCAACCAGCACATCGAAGGTGGGCGGCGAGCGGCGTTCCAGCACGGTTTTCTGTGTGCCGCGCCGGCGGGCCTCTTCATCCGAGAGCGTCACCGATTCGATGCCGCCGACCAGGTCCGAGAGGGTCGGGTTGAGCAGCAGATTCTCGAGCGTCCGTCCGTGCGCGGTCGCCACCAACTGCACGCCGCGTTCGGCAATGGTGCGCGCAGCAGCGGCTTCCAACTCGCGCCCAATTTCATCGATGACGATCACCTCGGGGTTATGGTTTTCCACCGCCTCGATCATCACCTCATGCTGCAGGGAGGGCTTGGCCACCTGCATCCGCCGGGCCCGGCCGACTGCCGGGTGGGGCACGTCGCCGTCGCCGCCAATTTCATTGGAGGTGTCGACGATGATGGTGCGTTTGCTTTCCGCCAGAATCCGGGCCGCTTCGCGCAGCATGGTCGTCTTGCCGATGCCGGGTTTGCCCAGCAGCAAAATGCTCTTTCCCGTCTCCAGCAGATCCTGGATGATATCGATGGTGCCGTAGACCGCCCGGCCAACGCGGCAGGTCAGGCCAACGATATGCCCGCGGCGGTTGCGAATGGCCGAAATGCGGTGCAGCGTGCGTTCCAGGCCCGCGCGATTGTCGGCGTCCACTTCGCCGATGCGCGAGACGACATAATCGATATCCTCGTGGGCCACTTCTTCGGGCAGCAGCTCGATTTCGCTGTCGACAAAACGCGCCATCGGCTTGCGGCCCAGGTCAAGGATGATTTCCAGTAAATTATCACTGTTATTACCGCGAACAACGGCCTCGGCAATCGGCACAGGCAAAACGCCGAGAAGGGCGTGTAAATCATCTGTTATTCTGCGTTGAGTCATAAATTCGATCAAGGCTCCTGAATTTTCACGGGATCGGTGTTGGACTGGATATTGCGCGCGATGGGCGCGCCGGGTTCAGCCCGATTTTCCAAAATGTTCAAGCGCGGCATAGCCTGCATCGCATGCTGCGCTTCAGCCAGATGGCGCACCAGCAGCGCCTGGCGCGGTCCAACACTGGCCCCCAGATCTTCCAGCGGAGGTTCCAGCCAGGCTTCGTAGGAACGCACCGCCACATAGACAGGCCGCTTGGGCGTCGGATGGAGCCGGGTGATCAGGCTGGTCAGCAATGTGGGCGTTTCTTCCACGTCCGGGTGGATCAACGGGCGCAGGTAAACGCCGTTCGGCCCGCCGATCACCTCCACATAGGCGGCCAGTTCACCGCCCCGGTGGAAGATCATGCCGTGCGAAAGGTGCAGATTCAACGGTTCAGCGGCCTGCACCAGGGGCGGTATCACCAGATTGTGCAGGTTTCGGACCGCATGTTCATCGATGCCGGCGGCCGCGTGCCAGTGATTGGGAACCGGCTGGTCCGGAAGCGGGGCATCGATGCGCCAAACGCGCTGGCGGGCATAGGTGGAAAAACCGGCGGCGCGCAGCCCCTCGAAAGCCGGGCTGCGCTCCTCCACCTCGGCCAGCAGGTGAAACGCGCCCCACTCGCCGGCCTGCCAGGCCAGGGCTTCCACCAGCGCGGTCAGCGCCGGCGATGGGAATTGGCCCAGCGGTAAAAGGTAACTCAAACGGGCGCTTTTCTCGCCGCCGTGATAAAAGACCTGGCCGATCAGCGCTGTCGTCCCATCCGAAGACGGGGCGACAGCGGTAAAAAATTCGTTCGTCGGGCGCAGGCGGGTGAGCATGCCGGCCAATTTAAATGGACTTCCATGCGTCAGCCGCAGCGCACTGTCGAGGTACAGTACCTGGTTTCGGTAGCGGAAAACCGCCGGAAGATCATACCAGTCTAACGGTCGAATTTCGATTGCACCAGCTCCAGAAAGTAACGATGGAAACGGTCGTCCTGGGTCAGTTCAGGGTGGAACGAGGTCACCAACCAGCGTCCCTGCCGGGCGGCAACGATCCGTCCGTCGGGAAGTGTGGCCAGCGCCTCGGCCGTCCCCTGCACGGCTTCGATCAACGGCGCGCGGATAAACACGGCATGGTATGCCTTCCCACCGCCGTTCAAATGCCGCAGCGCTGGCACGTCCAGATCGGTCTCGAAACTGGCCACCTGGCGGCCAAACGCGTTGCGTTCGATCACAATATCCATCAGACCCAACACCGGTTGCGGGCGGCCCACCTTACGCGCCATGAAAATGGCCCCGGCGCAGGTGCCCCACAGGGCGTGTTCCGCGGCAAAAGCCTTCAACGGGTCCATCAGATCAAAATCCACGGCCAGCTTGCCGATGGTGGTCGACTCGCCGCCGGGCAGGATCAATCCATCCAACCCCTCCAGGTCGGCCGGCAGGCGCACCTGGACCACATCCACTCCCAGATGCTCGAGCATGACCTGATGCTCATGAAATGCGCCTTGCAGCGCCAGCACCCCAATCCGCATGCGCTTACCAGCCCCGTCCGGCCAGCAGCTCTTTTTCAGGAATGCTGGTGACATTGATGCCAACCATGGCCTCGCCCAAATTGCGGCTGACCTCAGCCAGGACGGCGGGATTGTTGAAGTTCGTGACGGATTTGACGATGGCGGCAGCCCGTTTGGCCGGATCGCCGGACTTGAAAATGCCAGAGCCGACAAAAACGCCGTCCATGCCGAGCTGCATCATCAAAGCAGCGTCCGCCGGGGTGGCCACACCGCCCGCGGCAAAATTGACCACCGGCAGGCGGCCCAATTTTCGGGTCTCAACCACTAATTCGTAGGGGGCGCCCAATTCCTTGGCGAAAGCCATCACTTCTTCATCCTGCAGCGATTGCAGGTGGCGAATCTGACCCATCAAGGTGCGCGCGTGGCGCACGGCTTCCACCACATCGCCGGTGCCGGCCTCGCCCTTGGTGCGAATCATGGCCGCGCCTTCCCCGATGCGCCGCAAGGCCTCACCCAGATTGCGCGCGCCGCACACAAAAGGAACCTTGAAGTTATGCTTGTAAATATGGTTTTCCTCATCCGCGGGAGTCAGTACCTCGGACTCATCAATATAATCCACACCGATCGATTCAAGAATTTGCGCCTCAACGAAGTGACCGATGCGGCATTTGGCCATCACCGGGATCGAAACGGTCGACATGATCCGTTCGATCAAATCGGGGTCGCTCATGCGCGCCACGCCGCCCTGGGCGCGGATATCGGCGGGAACGCGTTCCAGGGCCATCACCGCGCAAGCGCCGGCATCTTCAGCAATGCGCGCATGTTCCGGTGTGACCACGTCCATAATCACGCCGCCCTTGAGCATTTGAGCCAAACCCGATTTCACCGCAAAGGTCGCTACCTGCTGATCCATTCAATCCTCCAAAAAGATAAATGATTACCCTGCCCAGGATGATTCCCGGCCAGGCGGCGTATCCGTACGCTCCCGATTTCGATTCTACCACGCCCGGCAGGGGCAATCAACGGACTCGACACCCGCTGAAAACCTGTGGGATTAGAAGATTCTTATCTGGATCAAAAAGGGCGCACCGGAGTGCGCCCTTAATGTCGGAAAAAGTGATTCTCAGTCGGCTACAGCCTGCGCCTTTGCCTTCGCTTCGGCGCGGCGGTGGAAGTACTTGGTGATTTCTTCGGCGATGGCCGGCAGGAGCGACAGCCCGATCACCATCACCCATTCCCGCAAGGTTGGGAAGTGGGTATCGAACACGTTCTGCAGGAACGGCACGCAAACCACCAGCAGCAGCAGGCCGATGGAAGCGCCAACAGCGTACTGCATCCACTTGTTGGAGAAGAAGCCCAACTTGAAGAGCGAGACGCGTTCTGAGCGGACGGTGTAGGCGCGGAACAGTTCGCATAAGGACAGGGTCATGAAAGCCATGGTCTCGGCTGTGCGCACACCGCCATCCACCAGGTTCCAATCTCCGTGCTGCAGAAGGTAACCCAGACCGGCCAGGCCGGAGGGTACGGGCAGCCCTTCGGCGGCCAGTTCCCAGATCAGGCCGGTGCAGAAAGCCAGCAGCACGGCCGAGGTCTGCATGATGGTCTGGACGATGATGCCCGACCCCATGGTTTTGTTGATGATGGGTTCAGACTTGGCGCGCGGTTTCTGCTCCATCACGTCCGGATCGCCCTTCTCCATGGCCAGGGCCAGGGCCGGGGCGCCGTCGGTGAGCAGGTTCAACCACAGCAGTTGGATGGCGGTCAGCGGGGTGGGCAGGCCGGCCAGCGTGGCCAGGAAGATGACCATGATTTCGGCCACGTTGGACGAAAGCAGGAAGAAGACGAACTTGCGGATGTTGGCGTAGATGATGCGGCCCTGCTCGACGGCCGAGACGATGGTGGCGTAGTTGTCATCCGTCAACACCATATCGGCGGTCTCTTTGGCTACATCCGTGCCGGTAATGCCCATCGCCACGCCGATATCGGCGCGCTTGATGGCCGGGGCGTCGTTGACGCCGTCGCCGGTCATGGCCACCACTTCGTTGTTGGAGCGCAGCGCATCCACGATGCGCATCTTGTGCTCGGGCGAGACGCGGGCGAACACATCCGTCGTCTTGACGGCTTCATTCAGGTCGGCGTCGCTCATTTCATTGAGCTGGGCGCCGGTCAACACATTGTGTCCGGGGCGCAGCAGGCTGATCGATTGGGCGATGGCGCGAGCCGTATTGGGATAGTCGCCGGTGATCATGATGGTGCGGATGCCAGCGCCGCGCGCTTCCACCAACGCCGGTTTGACTTCGGGGCGGGCCGGATCGATCATGCCAACCAGGCCGGCATAGATCAGATCTTTTTCCAACTCGTCGTTGTCTGCCTGTTCGGGCATGGCCGTTATCACGCGGTATGCCATACCCAGCACGCGCAGCGCGTCCTTGGTCAGTTCATCGTTGGCAGCCAGGATGCGCTGCCGGGCAGCTTCATCCAGCGGCTTGACGGTTTTGTCGCTGATATCCAGATAGTGGGTGCACAGACCGAGCACCACATCCGGCGCGCCTTTGACCGCGATGGCATACTGCTCGGTGCGTCCGGCAACCGCTGACGGGGCGATTTCCATGCGCGGATCCACCAGGCTGTGCACGGTGACCATGCGCTTGCGAACCGAGTCGAAGGGGATTTCACCCGAACGCGGGAAGGCCGAATGCATGGCCTCGGTCAGCAGGCCGGCTTTGGCGGCCGCCACCAGGATGGAACCTTCGGTCGGATCGCCGACGATGCGGTGGCTGATTTCGCCGGATTCGGAGGTCAACTGGTCCAGCATGGCGTCGTTGTTCAGCGTGCCAACCCACAGCGTAGTCAGCGCGCCGGGATAGTCGTGCAGGTCGATCTTCTTGCCGTTATAGAAGAACTCGCCTTCGGGTTTATAACCGGTGCCGCTGATATCGATGAAGTAACCGTCCACCCACAGACGGGTGACGGTCATGGCGTTCTGAGTGAGCGTGCCGGTCTTATCCGAGCAGATGACCGTGGCTGAGCCGAGCGTTTCCACCGATGACAACCGGCGGATGAGCGCGTGTCGGCGAACCATTTCCTGCATGCCCAACGCCAGGCTGATGGTCACCACGGCCGGCAGGCCTTCGGGCACGGCCGCAATGGCCAGGCTGACGGCGATCATGAACATGTCGACGACGGCCTGCAAGCCGGCTTCGGTGAAGAGTTGATTGAAACCACCCAGCGAGCCGATGGCGCGGATGAAACCTACCACGAATACCAGGCCACAAATCGCCAGCGAGCCCCACACCAAAATCCGGCCGAGTTCATCCAGGCGGCGCTGCAGCGGGGTCTCTTCCGCTTCCACGGTTTGCAGCATGGTGGCGATCAAACCGAGTTGGGTGTGCATGCCGGTGGAGGCAACCACACCATGGCCGCGTCCGTAGGAAACCACCGTACCCATAAAGACGGTATTCTTGCGGTCGCCCAGCGGAGCATCCGGCAGCAGCACGGCCGCGGCGTTCTTCTGCACGGCCGTCGATTCGCCGGTCAGCGCGGCTTCCTCGACCTTCAGATTGATCGCTTCCAGCAGGCGGACATCCGCCGGGATGAAGTTGCCTGCTTCCAGGAAGACCACATCGCCGGGCACCAGGTCGCGCGCCGGCACCGATGTGCGGTGCCCGTCGCGCAGCACCTGCGCTTCAGGCGCGGCCAGCTTCTTGAGCGCGGCCAGCGCCTGTTCGGCGCGGCTTTCCTGAATTACGCCCAACACGGCATTCAGGATAACGATCGAAATAATGGCAATCGCGTCGACCGTTTCACCTAGTAAAGCCGAAATGATGGAAGCAACGATTAGCAGGATAATGACCAGGCTCTTTAATTGGTCGAAAACCAGCGACAGGAAGGACGGACGAGGCGCTTCCACTAACTGATTGGGGCCGAACTTCGCCAGACGGCGGGCAGCTTCTTCGGAACTCAGCCCGTCCTGAAGGGGCGTCTGGAGTTTTTCCAGGACCTCGTCAGTACTCATGGCATGCCACGTCACCTCGACATCTGAGGCGGCCGGCACGAGGGCTTCTTTTGCTGCTTGTGTCATAAGCACTTCTCCTATTCTCTAAAAATCCGGGCAGAGTCTAAATTTCTGCCCAGTGAAAACCGAATCTAATCCGTTTGGTTCAACAATTCAGGACCGATGGTCAGGCCCGGAAGGAGGGTGGCGTTTTTGGGAATGACCACCACCCCATCCCGCACGAACCAATTTTCGTTGTCGATATCCCGGCAATCGCGCGGGAAAGGCCGGATGATAACCCCCCGCCCGATGTGCGCATTCTTGTCGATGATGGCGCCATCGATGATCGATCCTTCACCGATCCCCATGGGGATGCGCCCGTCATCCGGACTGCTGGCGCTGCTGACCTCATCGTAGTAATCCGAACCCATCAGGATGGTATTGTACAGCTTAACCCCATCCCGAATCTGGCTGCGCACGCCAATGACGCAGTTGCGCAGCTCGGCGTTCTTGATGCAGCAGCCGTCTGACAGCAGAACGTTTTCCAGCCGGCTGTTCTGCAGAACGGTGCCCGGTAAAAATCGGGCATGCGAGTAGATGGGCCGCTTTGGATCGAAGATATTGAAGGGCGGGTTGGGAGAGGCCAGCGCCAAATTGGTTTCGTAGAACGAGCGAATGGTTCCGATATCCTCCCAGTAATCGTTGAAATCGTAGCCCATGACTTTATAATTTTCGATGGCGGTCGGGATGATCTCGCCGCCAAAATCGGTAAATGTGGTGCCCTCCAAAAGCTTGACCAACACCTCGGTTTTAAACAGGTAAATGCCCATCGACCCCAGGAAGGGCCGGTCGGAATTGGGCAGGCTGACCATGGCTTCGAGCGCTTCCGGCTCTTTGGGCTTTTCGGCGAAGCGGGTGATGCGGTAATTTTCACCCCGCTTGAGAATGCCCAACCGCGAAGCGTTTTCGCGCGCCACCGGCTGCACGGCCACGGTGATATCGGCGTCCAGGTCGGCGTGGAAGTTCGCCATCAACCCGTAATCCATGCGGTACAGGTGGTCGCCCGCCAGGATGAGCGTATACGCCGCCCCCGCCGAGCGGATTTCATTGAGCTGCTTGCGCACGGCGTCCGCGGTGCCCTGGTACCAGTCGATGTTGCTCATGGTCTGTTCGGCTGCCCACACCTGCACCCAGCCAACGTGAAATGCGTCGAACTGGTAGGTGCGCGAAATATGGCGGTGCAGGCTGACCGAATTGAATTGAGTCAGCACCGCGATCCGGTAGATGCCGGAATTGATGCAGTTGCTGATCGGGATATCGATCAGGCGGTACTTCCCGGCCATGGGAACGGCCGGTTTGGAGCGCATTTTTGTCAATGGATACAGCCGGCTGCCGCGCCCGCCGCCCAATATGACTGCGAGGATGTTATCCATTGCCATCTCCATGATCGACTCCCTTCTTTACACACTAAACGAACCCTGCACGAATAAGCCAGGTCGAACATAGGTGATTAAATTTTATCTGTCGGGGATGAACATCACAAAAATAAGCATACCTGCTAATCATCCGTTTTTCAATATTACTTTTGTGCTAAATATAGGATGATTCATATATTAAATTTTTTACTGTTGACTAGTCAATCGGATACAGGGAACGCCATCCATTGGCGTTTTTTTAACCTTCCCGCCTGTCAACGCCGCCCTCGGAGACTCGCCTTTCCCGTATACTCTTTTCAACGATCGATGCGACGCAATCCTGCATACGACATTCTGCGCGTCAGCGCCATTTTTTTTGTGGTGTGGCTGCATGTCGCCACCGCGGCCGTCATGCCGGCTGCCGCCCTCGAGCGCCCCGGCTGGCTGTCCGCCGATGTGCTGGCCGCATTCAGCCGCTGGAGCGTACCGGCCTTTGTGCTGCTCAGCGGCGCGCTGCTGCTCGACCGCCCGCTGCACCGCGACCCGCGCCTTTTTTACCGGACCCGTTTCCGGCGCATCCTGCTGCCTCTGCTTTTCTGGAGCGTGTTCTACATTTTATGGATCTTCCTGAACGACCGGCGCATCGATTTCGCGTCCCTCGTTCAGCCGCTGCTCGAAGGCAAGCCCTATTATCACCTTTGGTTCATGTTCATGATCGCCGGGCTCTACCTGGCGGCCCCGTTGATTTCAGCGCTGCGGGCCAGGCTCAAGCCGGCCGGGCAGTTGACCCTGGCCGGGGTCATCCTGGCCGCGGGTATGCTGGATATCTATTTGCGGCGCAATGCCGGCGCTTCGGGCATGTGGTTTCCCTTCCTCTGGCTGCCTTACACCGGCTATTTCCTGCTCGGGCGCTGGCTGGCGGAACACACACCGCGCTTTTCGATCGGTTTCTACGCCGCAGTTTTCGTCCTGAGCTGCCTGCTGACAGCCGCCGTCGCGGCCGGGCTGCTGGCGCTCGGTTCGCCCTCTCTGCCCTGGGACCTGGCATTCGAATACTTCAGTCCCGGCGTGGCACTGGCTGCCGCGGCGGCTTTCCGCTGCTGCCAGCGCCTTGACCCGGCTGCCCTGGAAAATGTCAGCGGCCCTCTGTTCGACCTGGCCGGGTTGACTTTCGGCGTCTATCTGATTCACCCGATCTTCCTGGATTTGTTCATCAAATTCGGTGGGCGCGTCGATGCCGCGCCACCGCTGCTCATCCCGCTGGTTTCTCTGGCCATTTTCGGGCTCTCGCTCGGATTGGCTGCCCTGTTGGCCGCCCACCCGCGCCTCAAGCGTTTGATCTGACCCGCCATCATGCTATAATCCTGCGCAGGAGGCGCCTATGCGTACGATTGGTTTGATTGGCGGCATGACCTGGGAATCATCCGTCGAATATTACCGTATCCTGAACGAACGCGTGGCCCAGCGCCTGGGAGGGTTGCATTCGGCCAAATGCGTGATGGTTTCGATCGATTTCGCACCGCTCGAGATGCAGCAGGAACGCGGCGAATGGGACGAAGCCGGGCGCGAGTTGGCCAAGGCGGCCCGGCAACTGGAACACGCCGGCGCAGAATGCGTACTGATTTGCGCCAATACCATGCACAAAGTGATGGACGCCGTCCAATCCGCGGTGAGCATTCCGCTGTTGCACATCGCCGACGCCACCGCCGCGCGCGTGAAGGCGGCCGGCCTGAACACCATCGCCCTTATGGGAACGAAATACACCATGGAAGAGGGGTTCTATAAGGATCGGCTGAGCCAACGCTTTGGGCTGCGCGTGATCACCCCGACTGCGGCGGACCGCGAAATCATCCACCGCGTCATCTACCAGGAACTGGGCTTTGGCATTCTCCGCCCCGAATCAAAGGCTGCTTACCTGCGCATCATCGACGACCTGGTGGCTCAGGGAGCGCAGGGCGTCATCCTGGGCTGCACGGAGATCGGCCTGTTGGTGAAACAGGAGGACCATCCCGCCCCGCTCTTCGATACCACGCGCATCCACGCTGAAGCGGCCGTGGATTGGGCCCTGCAGGAGTGAAGTCCGTGAAACTTTTCGACATGATCGCTTTCGACGCGGACGATACCCTGTGGGAGAACGAGGTCATCTATTTGCGCACCCGCCAGGTTCTCGAACGGGTGATGGAGCCTTATCGCCCCGCCGCGTGGGTCGCCGAGCGCCTCTACCAGACTGAAATGCGCAATTTGAAGATCTACGGCTACGGCATCAAGTCCTACGGATTGTCGCTGGTCGAGACCGCCATCCAGGTCAGCGATGGGCGCGTCACCGGCCGGGAGATCCAGTCCATTTTGGATGCCGTCAAATCCATGCTGACCGCCGACATTCAACTGCTGCCGCATGTCGCCGAGATCATCCCCCGGCTGGCCCTGCGCTGTCCGTTGATGCTCATCACCAAGGGCGAGCTGCTCGACCAGGAGGCCAAGGTAAACCGCTCGGGGCTGGGAAAGTACTTCCAGCACGTTGAGATCGTCAGCGACAAAACCGAAAGTCAATACGCCGGGTTGCTGGCCCAGCACGCCATCCCGGCCGGACGCTTCCTGATGGTGGGCAATTCCCTGCGCTCGGACGTGCTGCCCGTGCTGGCGCTGGGCGGCAGTGCGGTTTACATCCCCCACCCGCTCAACTGGGCGCACGAGAACGGCGAGAAACCCGATGGGACGCCTGGATTTTACGAGCTCGAGCATATCGGTCTGCTGCCTGAGCTGGTGCAGAAGCTGGAAGAATGATCGTGGCCTGCCGCATTCCGAATGAATATCGGGATGTGGCAGATTTTCAACATCCATTCGATTCGGCCGGGCTGGCGAAATCATAGAATAAAAAAATCGAGGGCCGTTAAAGTCCGATCGCCAGTTACCTTGAAAAATATTCTCCGAAGGGGATCCATCATGGACGAACCATCTTCGCCAGACAGGCTTTCACCTGCGCACGCTTTTTCCTTAATTCTTACGTTTTGCGTGATCAGCGGCATATTCATCTATCTGATCATCTCGAAAAATATCGTCTTAGGCTCCGGTGGCGGGAACTGGGTGTACGGCTATTTGGACCAAAAAGCGTCGCTGCCGCTCTGGATACCGGCGGCCGGTTTTAGCCTGATCGGCATGCTCATTTTCCTCGGCAGCCGGATGATCCGGGACCATGAAAAGATCACCCTGATCGGATGTTTCCTCATCGCGGTCGGCCTCCAGGTCATTTTACAAAGCATCTATCCCATCCGCATGGATCGGATCGTCAGCAGTGACATTGCCAATTCTTTTTACACGGCCGCGCTGGAGCATTCTCCGGGCGAGATCCTGTCGCAGTTCTCCACCCTGGCGCCAGACCTTCCGCTGCACGCCCGCACCAACATGCCGGGAAAGATCCTGCTATTTCAATTCCTGACCCTGTTCTCGAAAGACCCCCAGGTCCTGGGATATCTGATCATCGCCGTTTCGAGCCTGGGTGGGCTGCTGCTCTACGGCATTTGCAAATTCCTGTTTCAGGATCGGCGGACGGCCCTGTATGCCTTCGTGCTCTATACGCTGATCCCGGCCAAACAGGAATTTTTACCCATCCTGAATACCGTCACGCCCGTTTTCATCCTGCTGAGCCTGTACCTTTTCCTGGCCTACCTGAACACCAAAAAACGACGGTATCTGATCCTGCTGGGCATATCGCTCTACATTCTGGTCCTTTTCGAGCCTTCCCCGCTGGTGACGGGCATCCTGTTCGCCGGCATCCTGGCGCACGCCATCGTCCATCGGAAGATCACCTGGAAGGAAATCGCCGGCCTGGTGCTCATCCCGCTCCTTTCCTTCGCCGCGACCTATCTCCTGTTCTGGTGGATCTTCTCATTCGACCTGTGGCAGGCCTTCCAGCATATATGGACCGATGCCAGCGATTTCAACGATCGAGAGCATCGCGGCTACGTGGTCTGGCTCCGCGAAAACGTCAAGGAATTCTTCTACGCGGTCGGGCTGCCGGTCGGGATGGTGTTCGTTTACTGCGCCTTCGATCTTCTCGCGCGCTGGAAAGAGATCATCCGGGGCGCGCGCCGCTGGCCGTTGGAGTGGTTCTACACCTGCGGCCTGATCCTCACCTTCGGTGCCGTGCTGTTCCTCGGGATCAACCGCGGCGAGGTTACCCGCCTGTGGATCTACCTGGCCGTCTTCTTTCAGGTGCCGGCCGCCCTTTTTATGGCGAGGCAGGTCAAAAGCAACGCACTGTTCTTCATCCTGGCCGGAACGATCCTGTTTCAGACCATGATTTCGCTGCAGCGAATTCGATTTATATTGTAGAGCCAATATTTCACAACCGGCTGAAAACCGCCCGCCCGAGAGGAGCGGCGATTTTCAGATTCATGCTAATATCAGCTTACAATCGAATCCGTAAATCATCGATCGATTATTTTTTATAGACAACAGCTTCTTCGAACAATAAATTTCACCTTTGCGCCACGTAGAATAATTCATTCGAAAAAAGAGCATCATGCCCACATTCCGCACATCCGAAAAACCTTTGCAAACGCTGTTCAAACACGGCGACCATTTCTCCGCAGCCGCCCGGGCGGATGGCATCTACAAAAATCACGCTTACCCCTTCTGTCTGCCACGCGAGTGCGCCGCCGAAAATCTGTTCGCCGGCATCCGCCAGGATGCCATCGATTACTTCACCGCCCATGCGATCCAATGGCACGACGGACAGGATCACAATCCCAGCCATCACCTGTGCGATTCGCAGGTCTGCTGCGTCAATTTTCTGGATGCCTTCGCTCACCAGCCCCGGGCCCTGGCGGCTTTGCTGAAACCGCGCTTCCCGGACCTGGCCGAAATGCTGCCGGTCGAGGACGGCCGCTTTGTGGCTTTCGAGTGGATCGGTGATCGCGATTATCTGCACGAGCAAAAGAACCCTGGCAAACCACGCAGCCGCGGCGCCAACTTCACCAGCGCCGATGCCGCTGTGCGTTTCAAACGCCTGGATGGGAGCATTCAGGTCGTGCTGATCGAATGGAAATACACCGAATCGTACGCCGGCACCGATCTGCAAATTGCCGCCAGCGGGGTTAGCCGGGCGGACATTTACCGGTACTTGTTCGAAGCGCCGGATTGCCCGCTGGACAAAACCGCCCTGCCGGCCTATGAGGCGCTTTTCTTCGAGCCCTTCTACCAGTTGATGCGCCAGCAGTTCCTGGCCCACGAAATGGAAAAAGCCCGTGAACTCGGCGTGGATATGGTCAGCCTGATGCACATCTCTCCGGCCCACAATCAGGATTTCAGGCGCGTCACCTCGCCGCGGTTGCGCTCGCTGGGCGAAAGCGCCACCGGCGTCTGGCAGCGTTTGGTGAAGGACGCAGGCCGCTTCATCCCCGCCTTCAGCGAAGAACTGTTCGGCCGCTTCGATGTGCGCCCCTTCCCGGAATTGCGATCCTGGTGGGAGTACATCACCGGGCGCTACGTGTGGGTACGAAATTCGTAGTCAACGAAAAACCGGCAGGCTCGTGAGCCTGCCGGCGAATGGCAGTCGATCTCTAAATCGGCCAGATTTATTTCTTATCCAACGCCATCCTGCAAACGCCCTGCCGCGAACATGGCCGCGCCAATGACGCCGGCCTGGTTGCAGTAGTGCGCCGGGCGCAGATCGGCGTGGGTCTTCAAACCCGCGCGGTACTGCTCGAAATCCGCGCTGATCCCGCCGCCCAGCACCAGGTGATCCGGCGCGAACAGTTCGTCCACTTCGGCCAGGTATTCCTGCAAACGGCCGGCCCAGGCCTCGAAAGACAAGCCCTCCCGCGTGCGCACCGAAGCCGCGCAGTACTGCTCGGCCAGCCCGCCGTGTAACTCGATGCGGCCCAGTTCGGTGTTGGGGAGCAGCTTCCCATCCAGGAAGATTGCCGAGCCGATCCCCGTGCCCAGGGTCAGCACGATCGTCGCCCCGCGGCGCAGGTCCCCGGCTTCCGGACGCGTGATTTCGGCCATCCCGGCCGCGTCGGCGTCGTTGAGCGCGAAACAGGGCGCCCCGGACGGCTCCAGAAACGCCTGGACTTCGGACCAGATTCCGTCGAAATCGACGTCCCGGCTGTAAACCCGGTTCTGGCGGATCACGCACGGGAAACCCACCCCAACGGCTCGAAAACCGGGCACCGTCCGCAGCAGGTGAATCAACGCGTCCCGGTAGCCGGCGTAGCGCGAAGTCTGCGAAATCGGGATCTGGTCGAAATCCATGACTTCGATCCCGTTCTCCAGCCGGACCCGGCCGTATTTGATCGATGTGCGCCCGATATCGATACCCAGTAAATTCATGCCCGTTTCCTGAACCAGACTCAATGTGTGCCCGGCGGGAAGAAAATGTCGACCACGTTCCGCAGTTCGGGGTGGAACTCGAAGCCGTTGATGTCCGGGATCATCCCCTTACTGAGTGCCAGGAAGTAGACCAGATATTGGGCTGCCATGGCCGCCGGGAACAGCGCCAGTTGCCGGGGCTGTTCGACGCACGGCAGTCCGATGACCTTCACATTTTCAGGCCAGCTCGCGTCCACCCGGTCCGTGATCACCACCCCTTTTGCGCCCGAGATGGCCACGCCCCGGGCGACCATCAAGGCCTTTTCCAGCGACCTTGGATCGGTCTGGAAGATCAAGATGCCCATGTCCTTGCGGAAGCTGGCATACGGGCCGTGCATGAACTCCTCCAGCCCCAGGCTGGTCGCGCTCTCGCCGAGGACTTCCATGATCTTCAAACCGATTTCATCGGCGTTGCCCTTCTGAATGCCATAGCCGGTGAGATGGTAATGGGTGGTCGCACCGCGCCACTCTTCGGCGATAACCCTGGCAGCGCTTTCCCAGGTCTTCATGTTCTGGCGCAGCAGGCCGGTCATCTGGCGGGCGTGGCCCAGGAATTCCCCCTGGGTTTCGGCCGGAGCCGTTGCCAGCGCTGCCAGGATTCCAAGGAAGGCATTGCTGAGGTAGCTGCGCGTCTTTCCGAAGGGAGTCTCCTGCCCGTACGGGTCCGTCAGAGCCAGGTCGGCCGATCGGGCCAGACGCGACCCCGCGTCGCCGGAAATCCCGATCGTGAACGCCTTCAGCCCTCTGGCTTTTTCCTGCGCCTGGCAGGTGATCAGCGTCTCGCCGGAATGGCTGATCGAAATCGCCAGGGTCGATGCGTCAACTTCCGGCGACTCTTCCAGGCAGAAATCGAACGCGTCGTAAGCCGCGGTTGGGATGTTCAATAACGTATGGCAGGCCGAAGCCACCGCCTGGCACGAATTGAAGGACGTCCCGCATCCCATGGCGATGACGCGGGTCACCTTCAATTTCTGCAGCGCCGCGCGCATCGAGTCCAGCCGGTCAGCGCTCATACAGGCTTCCAGGCAGCCGGGAATGTCCGCGATCGCCTCCACCATGTAGAAAGGCGGTTCAGTCCGAACTTCTCCATTCGGGAATCGATTCTTGATCCGATCGAAATTTGTCATTCCTTTTCCTTTAAATCTTGCCGGTCTTCCTGAGCTTTCCCGCGAGATCCGGCCCGGATAATCGATAAAGAAGGGTGGCCGCCCGAAGGCGCGCCCCGGCAATTTTGAACTGCCGGGGCGACTTACTTTCTTGCGCGGGACAGGCGCTAACCTTGTTTGCGTTCCTTGATGAAAGCCTCGACCTCGTCCAAATACGGGAAGGAAGTGATGGTTCCTGCGCGGGTGACCGACAGGGCCGCGTAATAGTTGCCCCATTGCATGGCTTCCGGGATGGATTTGCCGTTGAATAACGCCCAGGAAAAACTGCCGATGAAGGCATCACCTGCGCCGGTGGTATTGACCACGTCGACCGGAACCGGCGGCAAGCTCCAGGAATCCCGGCCGTCGTAACCGAAGACGCCGCTCCCGCCCATGGTGATGATCACCACGCCCACCTTGTACATCTCCCGGATCTTTTTGGCGACCTCGATCGGGTCGATCTCAGCGTGCAGATCGATGCCGACGATGCTCTTGGCTTCGGTTTCGTTGGGGATGATGACGTCGACGTAGTCCAGGACGCCCATCGGTTCCTCCGGGGCCGGCGCGGGGTTCAAAATGACGAACATGCCCAGTTCCTTGGCCAGTTTTGCCGAAGCCAGCGCGGTTTTTTCAGGGATCTCAAAACCCGTGATGAACATCTTCGCGGATTTAAAGTCCTCGATGCAGGGCCTGACCTCTTCGAAGGTCAGGGTGTTGCGCACGCCTTTACTGCTGACGATGGTATTGACGCCGTTGTCGTCCATCATGATGAGGCCGGCCTTCGGCATCTTCAGGTCGCTGCGCAGGAGATGCCGGATGTTGACCTTATCCTCCACCAGCCATTCCCGCGAAGCCTCGCTCATCTCATCGCTGCCGATCTTACCGATAAACGCCGAATTGCCGCCCAGCCGGCTGATCACGATGGCCTGGTGCGAACCCTTCCCGCCGTCCTTCACGTGCTGGCTGTCCCAGGCGGTGATCGTCTCACCCGCGACCGGGATATGGTGCACGCGCACGATGCTCGTGCCGCAGCCATGATGTCCCAGCACCACGATATCCGGGGATGATCCCATGATCGATATCCTTTCCAGGCTAATCCGAAAGCGGGCAGGCGGCCGTGTTGCGGTCGGTCAGTAAAGTGACCTCGACCTTATCGGTAAACAGGGTCGCCGGATATTCCACCGTTGGCTCGCAGAACATCAGCACGCGCACCGCGGTCCGTTTCCAGGCGCCGGTCGTGCTCATGAATACCACCCGTTGGGTCTTGAGAAGCGATTTGAAACCGATCGAGATGGCCAACGGCGGCATCATGTGGGTCAGGCCGCCGAACCTGCGCTCGGCTGAAGCGATGATCGTATCCTCGTTGATGGGAAAGATGCGGGTCTTCATCTGGCAGTAATCTTCTTCGGTGACCGAGTACCAGGGGGAACGCGGCGCTTCGCAGTAAGCGACCAGCCCGGTAAAGCCCAATCCGCCGTAAACGGTGTCGAACCCGCCCATCCGATCGACAGTTTCGTCCATCGCATCCAGGTCATTATAGCGCGGGAAATGGACCTGCTCGGGCGGGATGGCCAGCTCCGGATCGAAGCGGCTGAAGAAGCCGCGCAGCATGCGTCCCTCGGCGCTGAAATACCGGTGATCCAGGGGAAACGGCCGGCAGTTCCAATCCAAAACGTCGTCCATCAGGCAAACGTGCACGTTCTTCAGGCTGATTCTTTCGGTGTTCACGCGGCGAATAAAGGTCTCATATTGCTCGCTTGGGCCGGCCGGCAGCACCCAGCGGGTTGGCTTGCCGGCCTTGTTGTTGGCGATGACCTCTTCGGTCATCATGTTGCCGGCGAATTCCATGGTCTGGGTGCTTTTATCAAAGATCTTGATCTTGATGCGCGAATCGGGGTGATTCTCCAATTGGTCCACCGGGATTCGGCAGTATTCGAATAACTTTTTCTGATCGATTCTTGACGTCATAGTTACCTCTCACGTTAATGAAATGATTCCATGGATAAGCCTGGAAAACTCCAGGTCGATAAAGCGGCTAGCCTTTGATGCCCGTCATGGCGATCCCTTCCAGGATGAAGCGTTGGAAGAAGAAGTAGAAGAGGATGGTTGGCAATGTAGCCAGCAGGTTGGTCGCCATGATGACGTTGACCGTCGTATAGGTCATGGGATTGTTGTATAAACCTACGACCTGACTGATGGTGTAGGCCTGCTGGTTCGAAGCAATGACCAGCGGCCAGATGTAATTTCCCCAGGTGCGCACGAATTGTAGGATGGCCAGGGTGATGATCGCATTCTTCGATAGGGGCAGCGCAATCTGCCAGAAGAGGCCGAAATGATTGAGCCCATCGATTTCCCCGGCGTCGAAGAGTTCGCGCGGCAGATTCTCCATGAACTGGGTCATCATAAACAGGCCGAAAGCCGATGCCAGCCCCGGCACAACCAAGCCCTGGAGTGTGTTCAGCCAACCGATCTTTACAACCAAAAGGTAGGTTGGGACGAGCGTCACTGCTGCTGGGATCATCATGGATAAAAGCGCCAGCATGAACAAGAATCGCTTGCCCGGGAATTTGAACAAAGCGAATTCAAAAGCCGCCATCGAGGAAAGCAGCAAAATGCCAATCACCTGAAAGACCACATAACCAATGGAGATCAGGAAAGCATGCAAGATTTTCGAGTCGGAAAGCACCTGAGAAATATTGTCGATACCCGCCTGGAGGGAGGATGGATATAAGCGCGGATTGATCGAAATCGGGACGCCAGGTTCGGTAAAAACGACGTTGAACATCCACCAGATCGGAAACACCATCACAATCAGGATGATCATGGCGACGATCCATTTAAGGACCTGGCTGGGTATGATTTTATGAGAATATCTACTGATCATAAGGAACCTCTTTTACGCTCAGGCCTGGTTGCGCTTGCGTAAGGCGAACTGGATGGATGTCAAGACCATGATGAAGGTCGTTAGGATGAAGCCATACGCAGAGGCGGGTCCAAACTTTAAACCGCTGAAGGCGCGGCCCATCAAATCCATGACCGGAAACATTAAAGCCTGTGATCGTCCGCCATAAGCGGTATAACTTGAAGTCGTCAATAACCAGGGCGCATCGAAAACCTGCAAGGCGGAAATAAACCCATATACGATGACCAGGAACAGGATCGGCTCGAGCTGTGGGATGGTAATGTAGAAGATTTCCTGGAATTTGTTGGCCCCGTCCACCTTGGCCGCGTCGTAATAAACATCCGGGATATTCTTGAGCCCGGTGAGCAGGATGATCATATTGAAACCGGCTGAAATCCAGACGTCCACGATGATCAACGAAAAGATCATGATCTTGGGATTGGTCAGCCAGCCCACACTGTCGATCCCAAATCGTCCCAGAATTACATTGATAAAACCTACATCCGGCGCATACAACCAGCGCCAGATCGAAGCCGCCAGAAAGAGCGGCATCATGGTCGGCAGAAAATAAGCGCTGCGGAAAATATTCGACCATACCCCTTTAAAACTATTTACCAGGACAGCCAGACCAAAGGCTACCAGGATATTGATCGGGATGGTTAAGCCTACATATTTAATCAAATTTAGAAATGACTTGGAAAAATTGGCGGATTTTATGACATTGATGTAATTCGTCAGGCCGACGAACTGAGCCGGATGAACGCTGTCCCATTTGTTGAAACTGATGTAGAACCCCGAGAGAATCGGGTAGATAAAGAAGACGGCGAATAAAACGAAAAAAGGCGCCAACATTAGATAATGCTTGATGTTTTTCGAAAACCATCTATGCATCGTAATACCTCCTGCAGATCCAAACCCGTGGATACTTTCGCTTGATCCGGTCTTTTGGAAAATACCCGCCGTCATCACGATTGGAAAAGCGAATTTCAATATAGCGGGATCAGATTTGAAATTCTCGATCCGATAAAGAGAGCCGACTTGCATCGACTTCGTTGCTTCGTGCCGTGCTCTTCGAAAGTCATCTTGAGCTGCCTAATGGGGGGGATTTAATCGTCCCCCCCATTTTCCAGGGTGTCCGGTCACCGAAATAATAACCATTAATGGGGGACACCAATTATCCAAAATTACCGCTAATCAAGAACCAACTCTATTGATTGCGTCCCGCGACGACGGCGTTCAGGTCTTCGATCAATTTCGCGGCGCCTTCTGCCGGGGTCATTTGACCTTCATAAATCGAGGTCATGTTGTCCTGCATGGTGCTGATGTAATTGGTGGGATAGGGTTCGATGAAGAACGGAGGTGTGTTATAAATCGCGCCTTCGGCTGCCTTCATGGTGATGGCGATCAACGGGCTGTTCGCAGCGGAAGCTTCCATGGCCGCCTTGTTGGCATTGTACTGGCCAACCGCTTCGGCCATCTTGGTCATCGAGTCTTTCCCGACCATGAAGGTCAGGAATTCCCAGGCCAGGTCGGCATTCGCACCCTTGGTGTTGATGGACATCAGTTCGTAGCCGCTGCAGCCGCCGTGCTTGTCTGCGGTAGCTCCTGGGATCAAAGCCCAATCGTAATCCAGACCGCTCGTCTTCTTCGCTTCCTGGAAGGTCGGATCGCACCAGGCGCCGCAGAAGTAGTAGGCCAACTGGTTGGCAATGAACTGGTCAGTCATACCCTGATCCAGGGCGGGTAGTTCGGAAGTATAGGGCTTCGCTTTGATAAGGAATTCAGCCGTTTTCGCCCATTCATCCGGATTGATGAGGGTCTTGTTATTAGCGAAATCGATGCCCCACTCATCCCGGGTTGCGATGCCTGAATAAATGCTGCCAAATCCAAACCAGGTTGTGGCCATATTCGGGATCGCGGTATATCCAGCGTCCGTGATCTGCTTCATCTGGGCCAGCCATTCGTCCCAGGTGGTCACCGGCTGTGAAGGATCGATGCCCGCCGCGCGCAGGACAGTCAGGTTCCGATACATCAGGTTGCCATAACCGGTGTAGGGTACGGCGTACATCACACCATCCTGCGGTGTAACCATGGCGATATTGGCCGGATAGAACTGGTCGCGGAAATCTTGCGGCATTGCCATCCAGCGGTCATAAATGTTGCCCACCGCGCCGGCTGCGAGCAGGGCGCCGCCGTTGCCCGTGCTGTCAATGTACACGTCCGGCATGGTGCCGCTGGCCGCGCTGGTGACCAGACCGGCGACAAGATCGTCATCGTTCTTCCCGGTCAGATTGATGGTTACATTCGGATGGGAAGCTTCGAAGTCAGCAATCTGGGCCTTCATGTACTCGCCAAAACCGCTCTGGACCATGGAGGCGTACGCCCAGAATTCCAGGGTCACGGGGGCGCCGGTTGTGGCAGCTTCAGTCGCCGCGGGAGCCTCGGTGGCGGCCGGAGCTTCGGTGGCAGCCGGGGCTTCCGTTGCTGCGGCGGGGGTTTGTGTCGCGGCAGCCGGAGCGCAGGCCGTCAGGACAAAAACACAAATGAGCATAGCGGCTAACAAGCAGGAACCAATTCTCTTCATTTTCTTTTATCCTCTCCATATTCATCGATAATCCCGGTAAGGGACAAAAAGAATACTAGAGCCAGATATCGTTCATCTCTGGTCCTTTTGCCCGACAAGGTTCATCTTGTCAAAACATCGAGCTTCAGTTCACATGCGAATGGGAAATATCGTGCAGTGGCGCCTCCTTGACTTTATTCGAAAGCCGGTGGGTCGGACCTTATTCCTATGCGGGATAAGGAATTAAAGCTGGTAACTTTGCTGGCGGACGTGATAGGGTAAGAAGCGTTGGCAGTACGTGGTGACCGAAAACTCGATCATCTCATTCTTGACGGTCTGCACGATGCTCGCCAGCTTGAGCAACGGCTGTCCGGGGTCAAGTTGAAGGTATCCGGCTGTGGTTTCATCGGCAAGCTCGACGGAAAAGAATTGGTCGGCCTTGGCCGGAATGATCCCCCATTTTTCTTCCATCAAGGTGTAGAGCGACTGCGTTTCCAGGTTGAATTCTTCCAGGCCTGGATAGCGATGCTTGGGCAGGTAGTTGTTTTCGTAAGCAACCGGAATCCCGTCCATCAGGCGGATGCGTTCGATGTAATAAAACGGCCTGAGTTCGCACTCCTCCTGAAGCATCGCGAAGATTCCTTCGCTTTCCGGGGGGATGGAGGGTCTTTCCTCGAAGAGGATCACTTTGGATGACGGCGTGTGCCCCAGCAGGCGGCATTTGTACGAGAAACTTCCAAATCCCAGAAAGCCCTTGTACGGCAGCGGCGCGACGAAAGTGCCCTTTCCCTTTTCGCGGTAGATGAACTGGTTTTGCTCCAGCTCCAGCAGCGCGTGCCGGATGGTCACGCGACTCACGCCAAAGTGAAGCGCGAGTTCATTTTCAGATGGTAATTTTTGACGAGGGGAATAATCGCCGCGGTAGATCAACTCGCGAAGATTGCTCGCAATCTGATAGAAAATGGGCATCGGGCCATCTTTATTCAGCATGCTTGCCTCTTGGGAAAGGGAAAGAGAACAACGTGTATACTTGTGTACTTGTGTTTACAAGAATACATGTTAGCACGTAATAATCGAAAGTCAATAGAAAATACAGAATTGTAAATTTCAGATGGGTTGCAGTTTCTAGTGCGATTCCAACCCGCTGCGATTTCCCCCTCAAATAAAAACACCCGAATATCCGTTCCGCTCCCCGGAAACCGGCCAATCCATCTCCCATTTTTCGGCTTCTTCGTTATACTTACCATGATTTCAAATTAAATTTACAGGCATACCATTTTGATCCTCGATCCTGGCAATTATCTCCTCATCGGGCTGGCCGCGATCGCAGCCGGCATGGTCAACGCTCTGGCCGGCGGCGGCACACTGATCACTTTCCCCATGCTCACCATGGTCGGCGTTCCGGCGGTGGTGGCCAACGTCACCAACACGGTGGCGCTTTGCCCGGGCTACCTGGGCGCCACCCTGGCGCAGTGGAATGAGATTCGCGCGCAGAAGAAACGCGCCATCCTTTACCTGCCGGCGTCCATCTTCGGCGGGATCGCCGGCGCGTTATTGTTGCTCAACACCGGCGAGCGCCTGTTCCGTTCGGTCGTGCCATTCCTCATCCTGGCCGCTGCGCTGCTGCTGGCCGTCTCCGACCCGCTGCGCAACTGGGTGCTGCGCCGGGCCGCCGGGGTTGGCGCGGACGTATCGAAGATGGAAATCTGGGGCGTGCTGCCGGTGGCGCTGGCGGCCGTCTACGGCGGTTATTTCGGGGCCGGGTTAAGCGTGATCGTGCTGGCCGTGTTGGGCCTGGTGCTTTCGGATTCGCTCACCAAACTGAACGCGCTCAAACAATCCGTTTCGCTGGTGGTCAATGTCGCCGCTGCGGTGTTCTTCGTGTTCTCCGGCAAGGTCAACTGGCCGGCGGCGGGCGTGATGGCAGTGTGCGCCCTGTTGGGCGGCGTGCTGGGCGGCAAACTGGCCGGGAAAATCAAGCCCGTCGTCCTGCGCTGGATGGTGGTGTCCATCGGTGTCATCGTCGGCGTGATTTACCTGATTCGCGGTTGACCCCGGTCATTCCGGTAAATCGTCCAATACCTGCAGCATCCGCTTGCGGTAGGTGCGGAAAGCATCCCGCCCCTGCGGGGTGAGCTGCAAAATCGTGTTGGGACGCCTGCCTTTGTAGGTCTTTTCGACCTTCACGTAGCCGGCCTCTTCCAACTTGCTCATGTGCGCCGAGAGGTTGCCCCAGGTCATTCCGGTCTGGTTCATCAAAAAGATGAAATCGGCGCTTTCGACCACGTACAGCACCGCCATCAACATCAGGCGGGCAGGCTCATGCACCAGCCGGTCGATCTCGTTCAAGGTTGACAGATCCGGAACCCACTGCTCATTCGCCATGGGGCGCCTTATCGATGGGCAGCGGGTATTTGCGCAGGAAGCGAATGAACAACACCACGCCCGGGATGAAGATCAGAACGGCCGCCGCCAGCATCATCAGCGGCGAACGGAACCAGATGAGCAGGAAAACCCCCAGCGACAGTAACACGGCGATGTAGTAGCCACGCGGGAAATCATTGAAATAAGCCATCAACGTCATACTCGGGCCGACGAACAGCGCGCCGATCACCGCGACCAGCAATTTTCCCTGCTGCGGCTGTGAGACGGCCAATCCCAGGCGCTGGGCCAATCCGGGGTTGTTCCAGAATACCACCGAACCCAGAACGACCAGGGCCTGGATGACGATGATGACGCCCAGGATGGCGGCCAGGGTGGCCCCGCGCCGTTTGCGCGCCGGCCCGAAGACGACCTGTCCCAGCCGCGGTCCGGTGATGAATTTCTTGCCAAGCTGATAAATTAATGTGCTGGCAATCATCCCGCCAAAAAACAAACCGTAGCGCAACCAGCGGCCCGCATCCTCCTCCGGCAGGAAAGCCATCAAAGCCATACTGGCGACGACGCCAGCGATGTCGATATCCAAAAGGCCATCTTCGTAGATCGTGCGAAAAGTCTTCTTTTCAAGCTTTCGTAAATCGAGGGGAGTTGACATCCTTACCTCCATTTGTGATCAAATATACTTTGCATCACAAAGTTATTTGTATTATAACAACAACAGCAGGAAAAACAAGGCCCTTTTTCGGTTCCTTCCGTTTTATTTTCGCTACAATACACCTGTATTCGGAGGTTATACTATGAACAGCCCTGAGGTCTTGTTGGCGCGCCTGGAAGCCATCGCCCGTTCGTTGGAGAACAGCGGCCATGCCGAAGCCCTGATCAGCTGCGGCTCGGTCGGCATCGAGCTCGACCGCCTGGACACTTATTCGGATCTGGATTTCTTCGCCGTGGTCGAGGAGGGCTGGAAGGAGCATTACATTACCCACCTCGATTGGTTGGAGAAGGTAGCCCCCGTGGTTTACGCCTTCCGGAACACGGTGGACGGGTTCAAACTGCTCTTTGCAGACGGCATCTTCTGCGAGTTCGCGGTATTCGAGCGCGGCGAACTGCTGCGCGTGCCCTACGCGCCGGGGCGAATCGTCTGGAAGCGCCCGGATGTGCCGGACAGCATCGCCAACCCGACGGTGGCGGGCGGCGCGCCGGAAGAGAAATCGGTGGACTGGCTGCTGGGCGAGGCGCTTACCAACCTGTACGTCGGGTTGTGCCGTTATCGGCGCGGAGAAAAACTTTCGGCGGCGCGCTTCATCCAGGGCTATGCCGTCGACCGGGTGGTGGACCTGGCCGGTTCCATCGAAACGGAAGGGCCGGCCCCCAAAGATATTTTCTCCGGCGAACGCCGTTTCGAGGCGCGCTTCCCGGTGATTGCCCAACTGCTGCCCGGCATGCTGCCGGGCTACGAGCGCACACCCGAGTCAGCCCTGGCCATCCTGACCTTCCTGGAGCAGCATTTCCCGGTCAACCAGGCATTGGCGGATCGGATTCGCGAGCTGGCCGGGTCAGGGATTCCTGGATAGCGTAAAAGGTTATTCTCTTCTACGAAACGAAGTTATTCTGTTGCGAATATTCAGGCTGTTTGGAGTGTAAATGCTAGCAATCCTACCTCTGCTTACGTACGGTGGCTATTTTCTGTTTCTCTACAACCGAAACCCGGAAATCGACCGGCGCAGAATTCTCCTGCGTACCGCGGTGGTCTGGGGAGTGTATCTGGTGATTGGCACAGAGCTGCTCAGCCTCTTTCATTGGGTAACCCAGGTGGGATTGGCCTTGTTTTGGATGGCAGGGTTGGTCGCAAGTGCGGCATGGATGACGATAACTCACCGATTACAGAAAAAACCCATCATCCTCTCACGCCTTAAAGTCCGGTTGACCGTTCAAAATTCAATCCTGTTATCGATTATTTGCGTGATTTGTATCGCGACTGCGATCATCGCCTGGGTCGCGCCGCCCAACACGATCGATTCATTGGCCTATCACATGCCAAAAGTGGCTCATTGGGCGCAAGATCAGGCTGTCCATTTCTACTCCACCGGTATGTACGCTCAAAACAACATGCCGCCCGGGGCAGAGATGATCCTGTTGCAATTTTACGTGCTTGCGCAAAGCGATCGCCTGGTCAATTTTGTCGAATGGCTGGCCATGCTGGGAAGTCTGATCGGAGTGAGCGTGCTGGCGGCTCAGTTGGGCGCAAGAAAAATTGGGCAGTTCTTTGCGGCCGTATTCGCAGTCACGCTGCCAATGGGCATTGCCCAGGCGTCCAGCACCATGACAGATTATGTGGTGACCTTCTGGGTGATCTGCGCGGCCAGCGAAACTCTGGCCGCGCTTACCGAATCATTCGACTGGCGCATGCCTGCGCTGGCCAGCCTGGCGGCTGGTCTGGCGGTCTTGACCAAACAAATAGCAGCAGCCTATCTGTTTCCTTTTGGAATTCTGTTTGCGGTTGTCCTGGTGCGGCGCGTTGGCTGGAAACGATCCATCGGATGGGCGGTTCTGGCCATCCTTCTGGCGTGTAGCGTGATGGCCGGCCACATTTCGCGCACCTATCTCACTTATCATAATTTGATCAGCGATCCGACGCACGTTTCCGAACATGCCAATGCCTTACTCACCCCGCAAGGGATTCTCTCCAACGTCACTCGAAATGCCGCCCTGCAAACAGGCACACCCTGGCCAAAGGTGACCGAAGAGGTGTGGATGTTTGTGCTCAAGGTCCATGTGAAACTTGGTGTGGATATGGATGATCCACGCACCACCTCCATCGGCCCGTATCGAAGAATTACCCTGAATCTGAGTGAGAATAATGTCGGCAATCCCGTGCATGCGGTTTTGATATTGTTCTGTTTTCCGATCACCCTCATTTTGGGAAAAAAGTTGGGCAGGAACGTCGTATTCTATACTTTGATCGTTATTTCGACCTTCATTTTCTTCAGCGCCATGTTCAAATGGCAGATTTTTGGCAGTCGCTATCACCTGCCCTTCTTTGTGCTTTCTGCTCCCGTGTTCGGGGTGCTGCTCGGCCGGTTTTTACCGGATTGGAGTCTGGATGTAGTTGGGCTGACCTTGCTAGCGCTGTCCTGGACCTGGCTGGTGCATCTGGTCGAACGCCCGGTGATCCAGAAACCAGGCGACACCGATTACCCATCGATCTTCCAGCAATCGCGAGAGGACCTGTATTTTTCGCCCAGCATTCGTAATTCAAAAGTAATCTATGACGAAATGCTGGGGCGAATTCGGGCTGCCAATTGTTCCAGTATCGGCGTGATGATTTCCGGCGCTTCGGTCGAATACCCGATCTGGGTTGCGATGGATGCGCCGCGTAAAGATTTGCAGATCGAATGGATCGTTTCAGGGCCGACGAGAAAATTCGCCAAAGCCAACTTTAAACCCTGCGCGGTGATTTGCCAGAATTGTCCGCAAGAGTGGCAGAGCGTCCGAGACTTGCCCCTTGTTGAAGAGTTAAGTTCCGGATATCAATTATTCCTGGCCAAACCCATTCCTTAGGGTCGTGCCGTCGATCGCGTGGTGTCCCTGGCCGGCTCCATCGAAACGGGAGGGCCGGCGCACAGGGATATCTTTTCCGGCGAACGCCGCTTCGAGGCGCGCTTCCCAATAATTGCCCGACGGCCGCCCGGTTTGCTGCCGGGCTACGAGCGCACACCCGAGTCAGCGCTGGCGCATACAGCGTATTTCAATCGAACCCTCATCCCTACCCTTCTCCCTCGGAGGGAGAAGGGCGTGCAATTCGGGGCTTCTGGAAAAAGCGGCATCTGGATCAAAAACGGCTTAATCCCTCTCCCTCTTAGGGAGAGGTCTGGGCTTCCCCCGAAAAAGTGGACACGGAAAAAGGGAGAATCCGGTAAACTAAACGGGAAGGAAGCGAGGAAATGAGAGACAAACGATATCGGACATACACGCCGGAGTTCAAACGAGAAGCGCTGGAACTACTGAAGAACAGCGGAAAAAGTGCGGGGCAGCTGGAACGGGAACTGGGGATCACGCCGGGAATGCTGTTGAAGTGGCGGGCCAAATACCAGATGGTGACGAGCGAGAAAGAACCGCCACGGCTAGAGCCAAGTGACTTGGAAGCGGCGAAACGGGAAATCCAACGCTTGCAGCGCGAGCTAAAGGAGATGGCCGAAGAGCGCGAGATCCTAAAAAAAGTGGTGAGTATTTTCTCAAAGAAAGACGCATGAAGTACATGTTCATGGCAGCGCACGAGGGAGAATACGCGGTGAAGCGGATGTGCAAGGTGCTGAGGGTGCAGCGGAGC
>NZ_DF967972.1:881100-892462 GCF_001050235.1 Longilinea arvoryzae | reverse complement strand
ATGGAGGTTTGGTACAATCGCCAACGACTACACTCGACTTTGGGCTATCGCAGCCCGGTTGATTTCGAACTAGGTCTCACCCTTTAATTGTGTCCATTAAATCGGGGTAAGCCCAGTCAGGTGAGGGTCAGCCGTGATCAACACTCACAATCATCTTCAAACCCTCATCCCAACCCTTCTCCCTCCGAGGGAGAAGGGCGTGCAATTCGGCGGCTTCGGAAAAGAGCGGCATCTGGATTAAAAACGGCATGATTCCTCTCCCTCCTAGGGAGAGGTCAGGTGAGGGTCAGCCTCCGCCCCTCACAATTCAATCTCCTAAACACTTCACTGGTTTTTTCTGTTGTAAAATCATCCTATCGTATATTTCTTATATTCATTCAAGATCATGGCTGATCACAAACTCCATCGTATTCACCCGGAAATACGCCAGCGCGCCGTCAGCCTGCGGAAACCATTGACGCCCGCGGAACAAAGGTTATGGGCGCGGCTGCGTAACCGTGCCCTGGGCGGCTTCAAATTCCGGCGCCAGGCGCCGCTTGGACCCTACATCGCCGATTTCTATTGTCCGGAGGTACACTTGATCGTCGAAATCGACGGTAGCAGCCATAACGATCAGGTTGACTACGATTTGGATCGGAGCGCCTGGTTCGAGACCCAGGGAATTCGGGTGATTCGCTTTTCAAACCGGGAGGTCCATCAGGAACTGTACGGCGTCCTGCAAACAATCCTTGCAACCTGCCAACACATTTTGACCGGTTAATTACCAATCCATCTTCTCCGTGTACTCTGTGTCTCTGTGGTGATTCCGTCTCTCTTCCGACAACTCGGCTCGCAATTCTCCGGTATAATCCTCTTATTCCACCCAACAGGAGAAAACTCATGCGAATTGCCGTCTATGGCACCGGAGCAGTTGGCGGTTATTACGGCGGGCGCTTGGCCCAGGCCGGTCACGACGTTACCTTTATCGCCCGCGGCGAAAACCTGCGCGCCCTGCAGACCAATGGGCTGCGCATCGACAGCACCCTGGGTGATTTTCACCTCAACCCGGTCAAGGCCGTCAGCGACCCGGCTGAGATCGGCGGGGTCGACGTGGTCATCCCGGGCGTCAAAACCTGGCAGCTCCCCCCCATTCTGCCGGGCATGGCCAAACTGGTCGGCCCTGAAACCATCATCGTCACCGTGCAGAACGGCGTTGATTCGCACCTGGTGATCGGCGAGGCGCTGGGGCATGAACACGTCATCGCCGGCATCACCCGTTTGTTTTCGACGCTGGTCGAACCCGGGCACATCGTGCACGGCGGCGGCGCGGCCCAGTTTCTGATCGGCGAGCTGGACGGCAGCCTGACCCCGCGCGTGCAGCGCTTCTACGAAACCCTCAAGGCAACGCACGGCATCACCGCCGAACTGACCACCGACATCCAGACCGAACTGTGGGCCAAATTGGTGATGATCACTTCGTTCGGCGGGGTGGGCTCGGTGACGCGCGCGCCCATCGGCGTTCTCCTGTCGGTACCCCAGACCCGCGCCCTGCTGGAGGGCAGCATCCGTGAAATCGCCGCGGTCGCGGCTTCGCAGGGTCACCCACTGGCGGCGGACGTGCTCGAAAAATCGCTTGCTTTCTTCAAGGGGCAGCCCTACCTGGGCACTTCCTCCCTGCAGCGCGACGTCATGGCCGGCAAACGCTCGGAGCTGGATTCGCTGATCGGCACCGTGGTGCGCCTGGCCCACGAGAAGAACGTGCCCGCGCCCGTGAACGAAACCATCTATGCGGCGCTGCTGCCCACGGAACTGAAGGCGCGTGGGGAGTTGGAATTTACGATTTAGAGAAGGGGTGAGGGGTTGATTGGGTGTTCGACAATTTGGTATTCGGTTAAGATTATGTTTTTCGGATACCGGATACCCAATACCGGATACCCAATACCCAATACCGTCTCCGTTCACTCTTCACCCATCCCCTCTTTTAACCACAAAGCCCCGCCATTTCTGGCGGGGCCTGATTTTTGATACGGTTAGCTCTTACAGGACGGTGACTTTGGCGGCCTGCAGACCCTTGGGGCCCTGCTCGAGAGTGAACTCGACCTGCTGGCCTTCTTCAAGGCTGCGGTAACCGGTTCCTTCAATGGCAGAGAAGTGAACGAAGACATCAGCGCCGCCTTCGCGAGCGATGAAGCCATAACCCTTGGTGGCATTGAACCACTTGACCGTACCGGTGATGCGTTCTGACATTTCTTTAGATCCTTTCGACATAAAACAAAAAACGGTGTTAATTATTGATCCGCTGTAGGTCCAGCGGCTGACGGTGGAAGGTTGCCGCGCGGGTTTTCGAAATCACCTGCGTTACCAACTCTTCGGGGATATCCACCAGCGAACGTTGGTCGCCGATGGAGATCTTTCCAATTACTTTACCGGGGATATCCGCCGACGACGCAATGGCGCCGACAATATCGTTGACACGAATGCCCTGCTCCCGGCCCAAATTCAGGCTCAGGCGCACCATACCCGGTTCATGCGAAACCGTGGAAACCAGCGCTCCGCGGTCGGCATAACGATTTTGACGATTACCAGAACGGTCATGTTCCAGAGCACGATCGTCGCGGCGGGCTCCGCGCCCAAATGGACGCTCTCTCCCGGAAGAACGATCACGCCCGTATGAATGCTCGCGGGGTAATTCTACCACTTCACTGATCGGATCGATAGGGCGCTGTTTTTCTTCAGCGCGCGCGATCTTGAGGGCCGCGGCGGCAATCGCCACCGGGTCCTGACCCTCAGCCACCAGGCCTTCCACCAGCTCGCGCTCGTGCAGGCAGCGCCCGCGCTTGAGCCACGTGCTCACCTGGCCCATCAACTTTTCCTCACGCCCGCGGCGGATGTCTTCTTCCGTCGGCAGTTCGGCGCGGGTGATCTTCACGCGGGCGAAGGCTTCGATCTGGCGCAGTTGGCGGCGTTCGTTGGGCGCGATGATGGAAATGGCCACGCCGCTCTTGCCGGCCCGGCCGGTGCGGCCGATGCGGTGGACGTACAACTCGTTTTCATCCGGCAGATCGAAGTTGAAAACGTGAGAAAGATCATCGATATCCAGGCCGCGGGCGGCCACATCCGTGGCCACCAGCACGTTGACCTTCTTCTGGCGGAAGCGCGCCAGGGTGCGCTCGCGCGCATCCTGACTCAGGTCGCCGTTGAGGGCCTCGGCTGAAAAACCGCGGTTGGTCAGTTCGCTGGCCAGGTCGCCGGTCTCGGCGCGGGTGCGCACGAAAACCAGCGCTCCGGAGACGTCTTCCATCTCGAACAGGCGGGTGAGCGCGGCCAGTTTGTCGCAGTTGTGCACCAGGTAATAGCGCTGCTCGACCGTGGAAACGGTGACCTGCTCGCTGCGAATATTGATCGTTTGCGGATCATTTTGGAATTGTTCGGCCAGGCGGCGAATTTCGGGCGGCAGGGTGGCCGAGAAGAGCGTCGTCTGGCGCTCGGTCGGGGTGGTGGCCAGGATTTTTTCGATGTCTTCGATGAAGCCCATGCTGAGCATCTCGTCGGCTTCGTCCAGCACCACCGTGCGGACGCCCTCGAGGCGCAGCTCTTCGCGCTCCATCAGGTCCATGATGCGGCCGGGCGTGCCGACCACGATGTCGACGCCGCGGCGCAGGGCCGGGATCTGCAGGCCGTATGACTGGCCGCCGTAGACCGCCAGCACGCGCGCTTTGAGGTCGCGCCCGAAGCTGTTGAACACTTCGGACACCTGCAGGGCCAGCTCGCGGGTGGGCACCAGCACCAGGCCCTGGATTCCCTTCGGGCCGGGCAATAAGCTTTGCAGCATGGGCAGCGCGTAGGCAGCCGTCTTGCCGCTGCCGGTCTGCGCCTGACCAATCACATCCTGTCCGGCCAACATGACCGGAATGACCGCCGATTGAATCGGCATGGGGGCCTCAAAACCGGCCTCCAAAACGGCCTGCAGCAGTTCAGGCTGCAGATCAAACTGAGTGAATTCGGATGTCATCCAATCTCCAGTGTTTCCAATTGCGTTTTGATGACTCCGTCATTCTGACTCAGTGTTGCCGTAACTTGCCCCGGTTTCTCCTCACGGAGATAAACCCCGGTAGAAAAAAGCCCGACCCAGTCGAACGTCGGGCAATGCTTCGGAAGTATCAAAACAATTTCCTTAAACGTCGATCCTTTTGGACCGGACGAGAGTATACCACAAAAACTGCGGGAGTGCAAAGGAATTCGTTGATATGTGAACGGTGATCTATTCGCCAAGCATTGATCGCAGCCCCAATTCGATCGCGCCGAACGCGCACACCGACGCACACAGCCCACACGCGGCGCAGCGTTCCACCTCGACGTGAGCGATCTGCTTGAGCGGCGCGTGCATGGCGCCGTACTGGCACACCCGTTCGCACTGGCCGCAGGCCTTGCAGCGGCTCGCGTCCACGCGGGCGGCCTGGTCCAGGCCGGTGTCGACCGGCCGGCCGGCGCTGTATTTCTCGAGGTACAGCCCTTTGACCTGGTCGATGGAGCTGTAGCCGTGCGCGTCCAGCCACTGCGCCACCTCGGCGGCGATTTTGCCGTACACGCCGGGCCCCTTGAGGATGGCGGCGGTGCACACGCCCACCAGCGCGGCCCCCGCCATGAGGAATTCGATCACGTCCGCTCCGCTGGAGACCCCGCCCACACCGATCACGGGCTTATCGGTTGCGCGGGCGACCTCGAACACCGACCGCACGGCCAGCGGCTTGATCACCGGGCCGGACATCCAGCCGTAGCCGAATTTCGAACCCAGCGGGGACTGGACCCGCTCGACGTCGATGATCAGGCCGGGACCCAGGCTGTTGATGCAGGTGAAGCCGTCTACGTAGGGCTCGAGCACGGCGGCGATCTCGCCCAAATCGCCGGAATGCAGGCTGAGCTTGGCGATGATGGGCACGGAGACCGCTGCGCGCAGGGCGCGGGCCGTATCCGCCAGCCGCTGCGGATCGAGGTAGTGGACGGAAAATTCGATCATGTCCATGCCGATGCGCTCGAGGCGCGGGCCCAGCTCGGTCAGGTCCTCGCCGGTGTAGCCGGCGCTGGCGACGATCGGGAGGTTGTGCTGCCGGGCGGCATTCAACGCCAGATCGTATTCGCGCTCGAACCAGGCCTCGGGCGGCAGCTCGCTCCACAATTCGGCGTTGAGAATATTCTCGCGGCCAAAGCGCGCCATGTTGGGGTGCGGGATTTGGGCCGCGACCCGCGAAATGGTCTTGGTCAGCAGCCCGCCCGCGCCGCCTTCGGCGGCCTGCGCGACCAGCCGGCCGGAACCCACATTGGGCCCGGCCGCGGGGATGACCGGATTCTGGAATGTCTTGCCAAACGCATGGACCGAAAGAGTCGCCATGGTGATTTACCTCTTTGAATACAGAAATTGGATCGGGAAGGGATTGGGTTTATTTTACTTAATTGTCTGACAAATGCAGCCTAACGAAATTAATCAGTAGGGGGAGAAGAATATCCTGTTTACAGTGTCGGGCAAAGCGTGGAAACGCAGGCTGGGTGAAGTGACGCCAGAAGAAACGACTGACGGCGTTGCTACGAAGAATCCCGGTCGTAAAGATGTCAGTCGTTCCGGCGAAGGTTACGGCAATAAGATGGAACAGGTTAAGCGCAACGTGCAGACACGCAGGTCTGCATCTACAAAGAAAAGGTTGTAGGGTTATGGGCTAGTGGCAAATGAGAGGATTGGTGGGGTGCCAATGGCATTGCCGTTGGCAGGCGCTGGGTCTGGAAGGGTTATTAGCCGAATCAGACCATACTTTTAAATATTTGGCCGTCAGATCATCCGCAAGCCAATTTCTTTCAAATACTCAAAAGTGGGATCATAAAATTCCGACTTTCGAGTCGGATCGCTTGGATCACCCTCAGGAACAACGATGACCATGCCTTGTCTTGCTCGAGTCAATAAAACACGATATGCATTTTTAAGGTAAATCATCCGTTCACTTTTTTTAATCTGATTCCACCGATCCCCAACAAAGGATCGATATTGCCATTCGCCCTTCGAATAGCGGAAATCAGCATCCCAGGTCACGCAAGCCCAATCGAGTTCTAGACCTTGTATATCGAACTCTGTCACAACATCTTCCAGGTAATAGGATGAGCGAATATCATTCTTACCGTCTAAGAACCAATGAATTGGATCAATGGGTGCTTTGACATCGATGGCGTGTGGTTTTAATCGCTGTGCTTGAGATGAGACAACGATTCCATAACGCTCAGAGCCCCGCGCATGCTCCCTCAGCCATCGTTTTGCTTTTTGAAGGTCGCGGGTTAACACAAGTGGATATTTTTCCTGAAGCTCAAGTAATGTCTCATGTGCTTCTACAGAATTCAAATCAAGAATCTGCTTGACGAATAACGAGACATTTTCTGCTCGGAATGAACGCATCGATACGGAAAGATGCAAATCCTCTGAAAGATGTAAATTCCCATGCTTTGAAATTCGATCAATATCATTCTGGGCGCTGTATTCAGAATCGGTCAGGTGGGGTGAGATATAAATCTGCCAATCGGAAAAAGAGCGGTCGATTGACCTTAACCATTCTCCGATTCCCGCCTCGCCTGTGTTGATCTCCTGTCCTCCACCAACGAGGCAAACGATTACAGCCCAATCCAAATGCCGATCAAGACATGAAATAAGGAATTCGGGCTCGGATTGTGTGAAATTCAGCCTATTCTTTTTCTGCCGCATGAAATGTGCGGTCTGTTCCAAATTCCAAGCGCGTTGAGCTTCGTCAAATAGGACAACATGTTCGATTGGAGGTTTACCTAAATCAATAAGGCATTCATCCCTGAAGTTATGAACGTTCTGGATGAACATCTTAACTTCACTCATTGCCTCCCCCTTCTTCAGTTTATTGCCTTTTTCCTTTTCATTCTTTACCTTATCACGCGCTAACGCTTCCCGCAGGATCGCAACCAGAGGACCGTTGCCTGAAAGAAAGACACTATATAAATCATTTTCTTTATCCTGATAGAAAGTCGCGATGTTAAGACCGACTAATGTCTTCCCCGCGCCAGGCACCCCCGTTACAAAACAAATCGCTTTCTGGGATTGAGCCCGTGATATTCGGATGATCTCGGATATCGTATCTGTGGTTTGAGTTAAGTTCTTTGCACCGGCATCGCTTCGTGAGATCTCGTCAACGGAATGCCCTCGGTAGAGAGCCATGGCGGCTTCTACGATGGTTGGTGTTGGATGGTAGCCGCCAAGTTCCCATTGGCCTGGATCGATATTTTCACCATCCGCAAACTGTAATACATGTTTTATTGCGCTTCTCAGATCCCTTGAATTACACAATATTGGAGAAAGAATTTTGTCATTTTGAGGAGTCGTAACAACGTCAAGGCATGAATTTGCCGCATGGGTAGCGATCAGAAGCGGCGCAATATACACATCATGACTGGTTTGATGGAAATTCTTCAAATCCAACGCATAATCCATCACTTGATCAATGGCATTGGTGAGGTAATACTTTTCGCCTACTTTGAATTCCAGTACAAAAACAACAGGACCGATAATGCAAACAACATCAATCCGTTTACCCATACGAGGAATTGAATATTCAAAGTAAACGTGACCATCAAAACCCTTTAAGACATCTTTCAGGAACTTTATTTCTTCGATCCACGCATCCCGTTGGGTTTGCTCCAATGCAAATTCGTTCGCAAGCGCAAGCTTTCCGATGATCTCATCGGAACTTAAGCTTAGAAAAGTCGAAATTGCTCTTGAGAAATAGTATCGATTCAATTATTTACACTCTCAAAATTCTTATAGGAATATAATTTTAATAATTATAGGTCAGATTTTGATATAAATCCGTCCGCGTAACGGGAAAGACCTGCGTCAGTGGCAGATCGATGCGCTGGTCTACGAGCTCTACGGGCTGACGGAGGAGGAGATCAAGATCGTGGAGGGAGATTAGTACAGCCGGGAATGGATTGTCAGGAGGGCTGAATGACTCTCGAATCGGATTTCGAGCGCGACATGCGCCAAATCTACGAAATCGCCCGCGAAAACGGTTATGTGGCGCACTACTTTCTGCAAATGCTTGACGAGCACGGCGGGGTCGAAACCGCGAAACGGCTGCTGCAAGCCGATCAACCCCAAACCGGCCCGTATAAACTTTGGGAGCTTAAATTACTCGATTCATCGACCGAGGCGCTTGTATTGAAAGAGCGATATCGATCGCTGTTTTCGGATGTCGAGATCGCAGAGGCGAGAAGGCGGCTTACAGAATTGGGGTATTTCAGGTAGTTCGAATCAAGCCATTTTCATCGAAGACAAGAATGAAATCAATAAATGAAACCAGCCGCATAATTCAATACAATTTGTGGAAAAAACTCAAAAAACGCAACTTTTCTTCTCGCCCTGAAAACCTGACTTCCCTTCCCCATGGCGTAGATTTAGTTCAAAACCGTGCCATTAGCATTCGGCAGCCCTACGCCGAACAAATCCTGCGGGGAACCAAGCTGTTTGAGTATCGCTCAATCCTGACCCGCGTTCGGGGAAGGGTTTATATTTATGCCAGCCTGAAGCCAGCTCGCAGTTCCAATAAACAGGTAAATAATGAAGAAGGAATTCTTCCAACCGGTGTGATCGTTGGAACAGTTGAAATTGTTGATTGCACACGCCGATGGTTTGGAGGTTACCGTTGGCACTTGAAAAATCCAGTCCGCCTAGAAGAATCTCTCAAACCGGATAACCACCCCCAACCGGTCTGGTTTACGCCATTTACCGAGCCTTGAAATGAAGCTCAAGCGGTCCAACCCTGAAACGATGCGGCGCGCGGTGGAACTGCGTAAAGAGCCGACCCTGGCTGAAATGAAGTTGTGGGCGTATTTGCGGCGCGACCAATTGAACGGGGTTTCCTTCCGGCGGCAGCACGCCATTGGGCCGTATGTGGCGGATTTCTGTGCGGTGAAGGCCAAACTGGTGGTGGAACTGGACGGGTCTCAGCACCTGGAGCAGGAAGAATACGATGCGCAGCGCACGGCATACCTGGCGGAGCGGGGCTACCGGGTGCTGCGTTTTTGGAATCATCAGGTGATGAATGAGATTGAGGGGGTGCTGATGGAGATCGAAGCGGCGATTGAAGCAGGCCCCCCTTAGTCCCCCCATTTCTAAGAAGAAATGGGGGGAAAGAAGAATATTTCCAGAGAATATATATTTAGGAAGAAATGGGAAAAGAAGAATATGCCCAGGGGAAAATATATTTACACGGACCATTTGTCTGCTTCTTCCCCTCCCCATTTTTTCTTAAAAATGGGGAGGGCAGGGAGGGGTCCGAACTGACCGTCGTTGGAACGAACCGTTGTTCCAATAAGAAAATCTCTCGCTCAAAAAGCATCCTTCATGGCGCAGGCCCATGCCTGCACAGCCATGACCGCGTTGGCGGCGTCGAAAAGAGCAACGACTGGATACCGTTGCTTGAGAAGTCGCAGACTCAACCTCACTCCATCGGGTCAATCATACGAAATGCATACAAGCGTTCGCCGAACAATCCAAGCGGCTGTGAAAAATCTCAATACCCGTTGAAGAGGCCGCCAAAGATCCCACCAAGAAAACTGCCAAAAAGGCCACCGAAAATTAATGAGATTAATAGAGTGATAATTCCCACGACGAGCAACGCCGGAATCCAGGCGAAGGTCAGTTTAATCAGAAAGCCGACCAGATCCCAGAAAGAAATGTCAATATTCACAATTTTTACGTGTGTTGGCGCTGAAGCGCCGGCAGGCTTTGCCGATGCCTGAAGGATCAGGTTGAGCTGCTCGTTTTGCGACTTGAGCAAACCAATCTGCTCCTGTTGCGCCTGATTGATTTCCACCAGGCGAGAGGCTTGAAGCTGGAGTACATCCATCGGGTTCTTCTGGATGGTTGGCGTTGATTCTTCGGTCATTGTTTCCCCTTTTTACATCCTGCAACACAAATTCTTTTATTGGTTTGAGTCAGTTTTGAAAATAATTCGTCTTTCTTTCGTTCACCTGATTATTATATCGATTTATTTCGTCTCAGTTCGAGATAGGAAGGGCAATTTATAGCTTGTCTTGCTGAGGATGCTTGTTAACACGAGGTACGACTACCCCGGCGCCGCTGGCAAGAGTCATCTCCATTCAGGCGAGGGATGTCGAAATGGCCTTGGCGATATCCGATGTTCGGCGGCGGTTGACGTCGGGTATCGGGGCAGGCCAGGGAAGCCCACGGCATGTCTACGCATCGCCCTTCTACCCGACCTACGCGCTGATAACCACCCCCAACCCATCTGGTTTACGCCATTTACCGAGACTTGAAATGAAGCTCAAGCGGTCCAACCCTGAAACGATGCGGCGCGCGGTGGAACTGCGTAAAGAGCCGACCCTGGCTGAAATAAAGTTGTGGGCGTATTTGCGACGCGACCAACTGAACGGGGTTTCCTTCCGGCGGCAGCACGCCATTGGGCCGTATGTGGCTGATTTCTGCGCGGTGAAGGCCAAACTGGTGGTGGAGCTGGACGGGTCGCAGCACCTGGAGCAGGAAGAATACGATGCGCAGCGCACGGCATACCTGGCGGAGCGGGGCTACCGGGTGCTGCGTTTTTGGAATCATCAGGTGATGAATGAGATCGAGGGGGTGCTGATGGAGATCGAAGCGGCGATTGAAGCAGGCCCCCCTTAGTCCCCCCATTTCTAAGAAGAAATGGGGGGAGAGAAGAATTAGCCCAGGAAGGAAATGGGGGGAAGAAGAATATTTCCAGAGAATATATATTTAGGAAGAATGGGCTTACCCCGATTTAATGGACACAATTAAAGGGTGAGACCTAGTTCGAAATCAACCGGGCTGCGATAGCCCAAAGTCGAGTGTAGTCGTTGGCGATTGTACCAAACCTCCATGTATTCAAAGATGATTGTGCGAGCCTGGGCATGGGTCAAGAAAACGCCGGTGACGCATTCGGTTTTGAGGGTGCTGAAGAAGCTCTCCATCACGGCGTTGTCGTAGCAGTTGCCTGCCCCGCTCATGCTGAGTTCCGCCAGGGCGGTGTTGAGGCAATTGAGGTAAGCGGCGCTGGTGTACTGGCTACCCTGGTCGGAATGATGCAGCAGGCCAGCCGGTGGACGGCGGCCCAGCAACGCCATCTCCAAGGCAGACACCACCAATTGCGTATCCATCTTGGCGCTCATTGCCCAGCCAATCACTCGGCGCGAAAACAGATCCAGTACCACTGCCAGATACAACCATCCCTCGGCGGTTTCGATGTAGGTGAAATCACTAACCCATTTCCGGTTGGGCGCGGAGGCAGAGAAATTCTGGTTGAGCCGGTTCGGCGCAGGGATCACTCCGGCCTGGCGTTGAGTGGTG
>NZ_DF967972.1:618449-881057 GCF_001050235.1 Longilinea arvoryzae | reverse complement strand
GCCACTTCAACAGCATTCCCGGCGTGATCCCCAGTTCCCGTTCCAGCTGCCCCGCACTTTTTCCGCTGTTCTTCAGTAGTTCCAGCGCTTCTCGTTTGAACTCCGGCGTGTATGTCCGATATCGTTTGTCTCTCATTTCCTCGCTTCCTTCCCGTTTAGTTTACCGGATTCTCCCTTTTTCCGTGTCCACTTTTTCGGGGGAAGCCCAGAAATGGGAAAAGAAGAATATGCCCAGGAAGGAAAAGGGGAAAGAAGAGAATATGCCCAGGGGAAAATATATTTACACGGACCATTTGTCTGTTTCTTCCCCTCCCCATTTTTTCTTAAAAATGGGGAGGGCAGGGAGGGGTCTGGATTGACCGCCGTTGGAGCGAACCGTTCGGCGGCGGTTGACGTCGGGTATCGGGGCAGGCCAGGGAAGCCTACGGCAGGTTTACGCATTGCCCCTCTACCCGACCGACGCGCTGCTACAGCACCAGGTTGAACAAATAACCGGTGATGATGATCGCCAGCGCCACCGTGCCAATAAATACGGCAATCAGTTGAGGTTTGAGAACCCGGCGCAGAATGATGGTTTCCGGCAGGCTCAGGCCGACCACCGCCATCATGAAGGCCAGAACCGTCCCCAGGGAAGCGCCTTTTTCCATCAGCGCGCTTACGATCGGGATGATGCCGGCTGCATTGGAATAGAGCGGGACTCCGAGCAGCACCGCCGCCGGCACCGACCACCAGGCCTGTTTGCCCATGATGCCCGCCAGGGCCGATTGGGGCACGAAGCCGTGAATGCCCGCCCCAACCGCGATCCCAACCACCACGTAGAGCCAGACTTTCGCCACAATTTCCTTGACCGATTCCCAGGCGCGTTGGATTCGATCCGACCAGGTCAGTTTTTCGCCTGCAACGCCCCCGCTGGCCTGCATCTTCCAGACGAAATCCTCCACATAGCGCTCCAGTTTGAAGCGCCCGATGACCATCCCGGCAAGGATGGCAATCACCAATCCGGATGCGATATACAGCCCGGCCACCTTCCAGCCGAACAGGCCGAAGAGCATCACCACCGCCACCTCGTTGATGGTTGGCGCGGCGATCAGGAAGGAGAAGGTGACTCCCAAAGGAATGCCGCTCTCGACGAAACCGATGAACAACGGCACGGCTGAACAGGAGCAGAAAGGGGTGACGATTCCGAGCATCGCCGCCAGCACATTGCCGATCCCCTGGCGCTTGCCGCCCAGCATGGCCCGCGTGCGTTCCGGGCTGAAGAAGGTGCGCAGGATCGAGATCAAGAAGATCATCCCCGAGAGCAGCAGCAGGATTTTGGGGACGTCATATAAGAAAAACGCGATCGACTCGCCTAAATGCGAGCCGGCCTGCAAACGCAGCAGGCCATAGGTGATCCAACCTGCCAGCGGCTGAATGAAGTGGTACACAGCGAACCAGGCGGCAGCAATCGCCGCCAGCAGGATGGCTGTCCGGAGGTGAACATTATGGAAGGTATTGGAAAGGGTTTGGTTCATAAAGCGGCCCATCATATTCAAATGTTTGAATAAGCTGAAGATAAAAATAGGGGCGGGAATCCCTTGCCATCCGCCCTGTGTCTTATGCCTTGAGCCAGGCAGTGATTTCTTGTTCGCTCGGAATCCGCCCGGCGGAGACCAGTTTACCGTTGATCACCAGGCCCGGGGTCGATAGGAGCGGCCACTTCATGATCTCCGCGTAATCCGTCACCTTTTCGATCTCCGCTTCCAGCGCAAGCGTTTCGACGACCTTGCGGGCAACCACTTCCAGGCGCTTGCAATTGGCACACCCGGATCCGAGAACTTTGATATTTACCATTTTGAGGCTCCTTTAAGCACATTCAATTTGTTGCATGTTATTAAGGCAAAAAAAAGACCGCTTACCCGTTTGCGGCGGCGTTCCGGCTGCATTTCGGGCAGGTGCACGCGGTCTTCGGCGCCATCATTTTAAAACTGTCCTGACCGGTGATACGGCGCATGGCATCCAGCACTTCAAAAATGCGCTCGTTCGCGACGCGGTAGAAGATGTTCCAGCCGTCCCGGCGATCCTGGATGAGACCGGCCTCGCGCAGAACCGAGAGCTGCTGCGAAATGTAGGACTGGCGGTAACCCAGATAGGCTTCCATATGACAGACGCAATGCTCCCCATCGCGCAGGATGTCCAGTATCGCCAGCCTGGCGGGGTGGGTCAGCACCTTGAAGATTTGCGCCTGGGAGTCGTATTGCCCGGCCTGGGTGTCCTGTTTATCTATCATATTCAAACTCATGAATGTGATTATAGGACACTCCCGCCGACCTGTCAATGGGGAAGAACGGACTGCCGCGTGGGAAATCGGTTTCAGGCCCGACCCGCCGCATGCCTATTCGAGGAAATAAAGCGCCAGATTTTCCAACCGCAAGGGGGTTCTTTTTGTAAACCCGGCGAGTCTGGCCAGGGTGTCTATTTTCTCAAAGGAAAGGCGATCCGCGCGCGGAGGACCGAAGGGCTGATCTTCATCGACCCATTCCAACACCGACAGGCGCTGCCGGGTCACGCGGCGCGCTTCGATCAACGCGGCCTGCGGGTCGTCCGTTTCGTGCAGCAGCAGTCCCATGAAAACCAGGTCGAACGACCCGTCCGGAAACGACAGATGCTCCGCGATGCCTTCCTGAAACGTGCCGGAGGGGACATACTGCCGGGCCACCGGGAGCATGGCAGGGTTGGCGTCCAGGCCGGTCACGGCCATGCCGCGGGCGGCGAATTGTTCGGCGAACAAACCCGAGCCCGTCCCAACATCCAGAACGGCACGTGGCGTCGCCAGGCCCGCCAATGACAGCTCGACGACGCGGTTCACTTCCAGCCGCGCGACCCGCTCCGGGTCACGCAGCCGGTCAATTTCGCGGTTAAACCTGCGTTCATGCATGTTCTCACTCCTGTTCTGAGCGGACCGAATCACGCTGCGGGGCGGCGCCGACCGGCCCGACCTGCTTCCGGCATGGGTCTCCGGCCGGGCGCCGCGGGATTACACCGGATGATGTTTAATTTTACCGCAGAGAAATTCATCCCTCCGAACAGCCTGACGGCTGTGGACCGACCTGCCTGCCGGCATGGGGCGGCACGCAGGCACGCTCTCCTGGCAGACACGCAGCGGCTGGCAGACACGCAGGTCTGCATCTACGAAGAATCGCCAATCGCTAAAAGCTATTCTGCTCCGTGCGCGCGATGATCTCGTTCTGCAGCGTCTCGCTCAGATCGCAGAAGTAATCGGAGTAGCCCGCCACGCGCACGATCAGATCGCGGTAGGACTGGGGATCCTGCTGGGCCCTGCGCAGCGTTTCGGCGTCCACCACGTTGAACTGGATGTGGTGCCCGCGCAGCGCGAAGTACGAGCGAATCAAATGCACCAGCCCGTTCAGCCCGGCCTCATCGGCCAGGAGCTGGGGGGTGAACTTCTGGTTGAGCAGCGTGCCGCCGGTGCGCACGTGATCCATCCTGGCCACCGAGCGCAGCACGGCGGTCGGGCCGCAGCGGTCGGCGCCCTGCACGGGTGAAACGCCCTCCGAGAGCGGCTGGCCGGCCCGGCGCCCATCCGGGGTGGCGCCGGTGACCGCGCCGAAGTAGACGTGCACGGTGGTGGGCAGCAAATTGATGTGGTAGCGGCCGCCCTTGGTGTTGGGCCGCCCGTCGACGGCGTCGAAATAGGCGTCGAAGATGCGCACGGTCAGCGCGTCGGCGCGTTCGTCGTCGTTGCCGTAGCGCGGGGTGCGGTTGGCCAGCAGCAGGCGCAGGCGTTCGTCGTGAAAGTTGTCGCGCAGCGCCGCCAGCAGCTTTTCCAGGCTCAGATCCTTCACGTCGTAGACGTGGTGTTTGACCGCGCTGAGCATATCCGTCAGCGAGCCGATGCCCACGCCCTGGATGTAGGAGGTATTGTAGCGCGCGCCGCCGTCGTGATAGTCCCGGCCGCTGCTGATGCAGTCGTCGATGAGCAGCGAGAGGAACGGGCACGGCATGAAGGCGGCGTACAAGCGCTCGATGACATTGCTGCCGCGCACCTTGACGTCCACGAAGTAGCGCATCTGGCGTTCGAAGGCCGCGAACAGGTCGTCGAAGCCGGCAAAGGTCAGCGGATCGCCGGTGTGCGGGCCGAGCTGCGCCCCCGTACGGGGGTCGCGCCCGTCGTTGAGGGCCAGTTCGAACACCTTGGGCAGGTTGAAGTACCCCGTCAGGTTGTAGTTTTCCTTGCCGAATGCGCCGACTTCCACGCAGCCGCTCGAACCGCCGCAGCGCGCGTCCGCCAGCGATTTGCCCTGGCGCACCAGTTCCTGCACGATCAGGTCACAGTTGAAGACCGAGGGCTGGCCGAAGCCGGTGCGAATGATCTTCGCGGCACGGTGAATGAATTCATCCGGGTTTTGCGTGCTGACCTGAATGGACGAGGAGGGCTGCAGCAGGCGCATCTCCTCGATCACGTCCAGCATCAAATAGGTCACTTCGCTGACGCCGTCCGAGCCGTCCGCCAGCAGACCGCCGGTGTTGATCTGGGCGAAGTCGGTGTAGGTGCCGCTCTCTTCGGCGGTGACGCCCACTTTGGGCGGGGCGGGCTGGTTGTTGAACTTGATCCAGAAGCACTGCAGGAGTTCCTCGGCCGATGCGCGCGTCAGCGACCCGTCCGCCAGCCCGCGCCGGTAGAAAGGCGTCAGGTGCTGGTCGAGGTGGCCGGGGTTGAAGGCGTCCCAGGTGTTGAGCTCGCTGGTCACGCCCAGGTGGACAAACCAGTAGTACTGCAGGGCCTCCCAGAAATCGCGCGGCGCATGGGCCGGCACCCACGAGCAGACTTCAGCGATACGTTCCAACTCGGCGCGGCGCTGCGGGTCGGGCTCGGCCGCAGCCAATTCGCGGGCGCGTTCGGCGTGGCGTTCGGCGAAGCAGATCAGCGCGCCGGCGGCGATGCGCATGCCCCTGAGTTCTTCCTGTCGGGCAAAGGCCTGCGGATCGTTGAGGTAATCCAGTCTGGACAGGCTTTCGTCGATGGCGGCCTGGAAATCCAGCATGCCCAGGTGGTAGATCTTGTCGTCCAGCACGGTGTGGCCGGGGGCGCGCTGCTCCATGAACTCGGTGAAGATGCCGGCTTCATAGGCGGCGATCCATTCGGGCGTCATCTCGTCGAACAGGCGCTCGCGCATGGATTTGCCGCGCCAGAAGGGGATGATCTTCTCGGCGTAGAGCTGCCTGACCTGCGGGCTGACGGCGAAGGCGGTTTTCTCGCGCGTGTCGAGGATATCCAGATCCTGCAGCGAATGGCAGCACAGCTCGGGATAAGTGGGCGTGGCCTTGGGGGCGGGCCCCTTCTCGCCGACGATCAGCTCACCCGCGCCAATATAGAGGGTCTTGTGCTCCATCAGGTACTCGAACGACAGCGCGCGCAGCACCGGCGCCGAAAGCAGGCCGGATTGCTGGTGGTAGAAATCGGTCATCAGTTCGGCGCGTTCCGCCGAGAGGGTCGGGCGCGCATCCAACGATTGGCGGCGCAGATGGGCGACGCGTTCGGTCATGGGCATGGGTCAACCTCCGAAAGTGACGTTCAAACCGGCGCGGGTAAAGAATTCGGCCGCGGCGTGCAGGTGGGCTTCGTCGGGCGAGACCACGCCGGGCAGGCGGTAGGGCAGGCCGAGGCCGGCGTACTTGGCCGCGGCGGAATTGTGATACGGCAGCAGAAATACGGGCGGGCGGCCCGCCAGCCCGGCGGCGAATGCGGCGGCCGCGCTGAGATTGGCCTCGTCGTCGTTGACGCCCGGGATGAGCGGCAGGCGCAGCCAGACCGGTTTACCCTGCTCACAAAGGCGCTGCAAATTCGACAGAATGTGTTGGTTGGAGACGCCGGTGTACTGGCGGTGGCGTTCCGCGTCCATCAGCTTGAGATCGTAGAGCACCAGATCGACCAGGGGCAGCACACGCTCGAACTGCTCCCAGGCGGCCAGGCCGCAGGTATCCAGCGCGGTGTGCAGCCCGGCGGCTTTGCAGGCCCGCAGCAGTTCCAGCAGAAATTCCGGCTGGGCCAGCGGCTCGCCGCCCGAGAAGGTCACCCCGCCGCCGGATTGGGCGTAGAAGGCCTGGTCGCGCTCGATCGCGGCCAACGTTTCGTCCAGGGCGTACGCGCGGCCGACGATCTGGCGGGCCTCGGCGTAACACACCTCGACGCAGCGGCCGCAAGCTGTGCACCTGGCGTGCTCGGTGATCCAGGCGCCGTCCGCGCGCCGGATGGCGCCGTTTGGGCAGGCTTCGGCGCACGCACCGCAATCGATGCAGCGGTTGGGGTGCAGCAGCAACTCCGGCCGCCCGGACTGGCTCTCCGGGTTGTGGCACCAGGCGCAGCGCAGCGGGCAGCCCTTGAAGAACACGGTGGTGCGAATGCCGGGGCCGTCGTGAATCGAGTAACGCCGGATGTCGAACAGCATGCCAGTGGACATAGGGCTATTTTACATCAAAATATCCACCTGATATACAAATTGGATATTGTACTTTGGTTGAGGTTATGATTTAATTGAAGAAATATCACCACGGAGACACGGAGGACACGGAGAAGATCGTATTTATGGAGAAGATAAGAATGAAAGAAGAGTTGTAATGACAAAAATCAGGATATTACCTTGCTTGAACTTTCACGAAATCAAGGTTCTATTCTTCTCATTCTCTTCTTTATCAATCTCTTCTCCGTGATCTCCGTGCCTCGGTGGTTAATCCTCTTAAAGGACTGCCCATGTCCCACAAACGCAAATCGGGTTTTTCTCCTTCTTTTCTTTCTTATATTACTTCTCTTCTCCGTGATCTCCGTGTCTCCGTGGTTAATCCCTCTTTAAGGACCGTTCATGCCCCACAACCGTGAATCCGACCGCGTCGAAAGCGAACTGCGCCGCCTGATCCTGACCCTCGAGCTGGAACCCGGCGCGGCGCTCAGCGAAGCCGAGCTGATGAGCCGCTACGGCTGGGGGCGCACCCCGCTGCGTGAGGCCTTCCAGCGCCTGACCGAGCAGTCCCTCTTGCAGTACACCCCGCGCCAGGGCGTGCTGGTGACGCCCCTGAGCATCTTCGACTTCGTGGACGTCATGGACGCGCTGGCCATGGTGGTCGGGCCGTCGGCCTCGCTGGCCTGCCGGCGCCTGAGCGACGCGCAGCTCGACGAACTCAGCGCACTGGTCGAAAGCCTGCAGGACGCCGCCACCCGGCGCGATTTCACCACCCTGGCGGATCTGGACTATCGATTTCACGCCCGCCTGGCCGAGGCGTCCGGCAACCCCTACCTGCGCGATTACCTGCTGCGCCTGCACCGCCTGGCCGCGCGCTTCAACCTGGCCGCCTGGCAGCGCGAAGGCGCCGCCAGCGCCTCGCAGAGCGAGCATCATTTGATCCTGGCGGCCCTGCGCAAACGCGACACGGCCGCCGTGCGCGAAACCATGCGGACGCACATCGAAAACGCGCGCCAGCGCATCGTCGGCGTCATGCACGGCGGGGAGGAAGAATTCACAGAATGAAGAGGATAAAGAGGATGAGCAGGATGGGTTGAGGATGGAAAGAAGAAAAAGGAAAGCAGATCTCCTATCAGCCTTCGAGAAACGGTGAGTTCGGGAAGAAGAATTCACAGGATCGACAGGATGATCAGGATGGGAAGAAGAAAAAGGGGGAACAGACCACCCGTCATCCTTCGAGCGACGGTGAATTCGTAAAGCAGAATTCACAGGATCAACAGGATGAGCAGGATCAGCGATTATTCTACGCCGGGCATCAAATCCATGGCCAGCAGGCTGTTGACCAGTTTGGCCTGGTCCGCATGCGAAAGCGGCTCGAGCGGCGGGCGCACTTCCAGCCAGCCGTCGTCGTGATAGCGCGCCGCCAACAGCCCCTTGATCGCCGACGGATACGAAGCGTACGGCAGAAAGACCTGCGCTTCGGTCAGCATTTGCTTGTAGGGTTGGGCATCCAGTCCATCGAAAAAGACGCGTTCCAGCTTCTTGGCCAGCGGCGCCAGAATGTTCGATTCGGCGGTGATGCAGCCTGCCCCACCGGCCTGCAGGTCATCCAGCAGCAGGTCGTCGAACCCCGAGAAGATATCCATCTCGGGGTAGCGTTTGCACAGAGTCACCAGGTTATCCACATCCCCCGAGCTGTCCTTCACCCCGCCCAGGCGCGGGCCGACGCTGTCGCGCAGCCGGTCGAGCAGTTCGATCGTCACCGGCACGCCGCTGACCTGGGGGATGTGGTAGAGCAGCGCCTTGCGGCCCTCCGGCACGGCCTCGGCGAACACGCGCCGGAAATATTCGGCCAGCCCGCTGGTGGTGACGCTGCGGAAGAAGAACGGCGGCACGATCAACACACAGTCGGCGCCCACCGCGAAGGCTTTTTGGGTGGCGTGAATGGTATCCGTCAGGCTGGCGCAGCCTGTGCCAGCCATGATCTTGAGCTCGGGGGCGGCCTCGCGGGCGGCAGCCACCAGGTCGGCGCGCTCGGTCTGATCGAAGGACTGGCCTTCGCCGGTGGTGCCGTTGACCAGCAGGCCGTCCACGCCGTCCTGCGCCAGCACGCGGATGTGCTTTTGCAGGCGCTGGAAATCAGGGCGTCCGTTGCTCAAAGGCGTGGCCAGGGCTGTGTAGACACCGGAATAGGTATGCTTGGGAGGCATGGGATTCTCCTGTCCGTTTTTTTAGGGAATGGATTCATATTATACAAGAAACCGGCCAAGCAGGATTTGGGCACGGGACAAGCAAGATCCGCTATCCGGCGGAGAAGGCTGTTTCAAGCTCCAGTTCACTGCAGTTGACAATCCTTCTTTTTTGTGTGTTATACTTCTGCTCAACAATTTGTAAATCGATCTTCCACTATCCATTTACGATTTGAAATTTACCATCGAGCCCGGCGGAGCCGGACTCAATGATTTTGAAGGAAAACATTGTGAGTTTTGATACATTTAATTTTCACCCGCAAATCAAGGCGGGTATTTTGGCGGCCGGCTATTCCACGCCGACGCCCATCCAGGAACAGTCCATCCCCGTCCTGCTCTCCGGCCGCGACCTGCTGGGCCTGGCGCAGACCGGCACCGGTAAAACGGCTGCCTTCGCGCTGCCCATTCTGCAGCGCCTGATGAGCGGCGCGCGCCACAAACCGCGCGCGCTGATCGTTGCCCCCACCCGCGAACTGGCCGAACAGACGCACCTCTTTTTCAAGGCGCTCGGCAAACAGACCGGCCTGCGCAGCCTCACGCTGTACGGCGGCGTCAGCGCCCAACCCCAGATCAAGGGTTTGCAGGCTGGCGTTGAGATCCTGGTGGCCTGTCCCGGCCGCTTATTGGATTTGATGTCGCAGCGCTACGTCGATTTGGGCGCCATCGAAACGGTGGTGCTGGACGAGGCCGACCAGATGTTCGACATGGGCTTCCTGCCCGCCATTCGTCGCATCCTGGCCGCGCTGCCGGCCCGGCATCAGACCCTGCTCTTCTCGGCCACCATGCCGCCCGAAATTCGCAAACTGGCCATGGAGACGATGCACGATCCCGCCACGGTCGAAATCAACGTTTCGCGCCCGGTGGATACCGTCCAGCACGCCGTATACTCCGTCGAGCAGGAACACAAGGTGGATTTGCTGCTCGAGCTGCTGCCGCAGGCCAAAGGCGAGAAAGTCCTCATCTTCACCCGCACCAAGCACCGCGCCAAGCGCCTTTCCATTCAACTCAGCAAGGCCGGCCTGGCCGCCACCTCGCTGCAGGGCAACCTGTCTCAATCCGCCCGCCAGTCGGCCATGGACGGTTTCCGCTCCGGGCGCGTCAAGGTGATGGTGGCCACGGATATCGCTGCGCGCGGCATCGATGTGACCCACATCTCGCATGTGATCAACTTTGACATGCCGGATACACCCGAAGCCTACACTCACCGCATCGGGCGCACGGGGCGCATGTACAACGTCGGCACCGCCTTATCGCTGGTGACGCCGGACGACCTGCCCATGCTGCGTACCATCGAGAAGAACATTGGCCGGCGCATCGAACGCCGTCAGTTGGCCGGGTTTGACGCCCAACCGCAGAGCAGCGATCGCCCCGCATCTTTCGACTCTCGCGAACCGCGCCCCAGTGCAAGCCCGCGTCGCCAGCCTGCCGCGCAACAACGCCGTCCGGCTGCCGAATCCACGCGCCGTTCCTGATCGTTTTTCGATAAATTAATAAACCATATCTCACCGAGGTATGGTTTTTTTTGTTTTTGCCAGAGCTTTCCCATTTGGCATACGGTATCGTCTTGGTGTATACTTTAGCGATCTTCCCTGCAATTTTTCCTTTTTTTATCATTCGACTCGTTTCCTTCCCATCAAAGACGCGGCGTTCGTACCGACTGCCTGATTCCTGTGTTTAACAGAATACGCGCATTCAAAAAGGATACCCCCTGTGACCATTAAACCCATGCTGGTTTATAACCCGACGGCCGGTAAAGGCAACGCCGGTAAGATTCTACCCCGCGTGCAGACCCTGTTGGGCGAACGCGGTTTCGAGAGCGATCTGGTGCTCACCGAAGGCGTCGGCCACGCCCAGGCATTGGGCGAACAGGCCGTCGAAGCCGGGGTCGACCTGGTGGTGGTTGCCGGCGGCGACGGTACGGTCAACGAGGCCATCAACGGGCTGATGAATCAGCCGCTCAACGGGAAGAAACGTCCCGCGCTGGGTGTTTTGCCGGTGGGGCGGGGCAACGACTTCGCCTTCGGCATGGGCATTCCGCAGGAACTGACCCAGGCCTGCGACATCCTGGCCGGCGGCCAAAGGCGGCGCATCGACATCGGGCGCGTCAGCGGCGGCGATTATCCCAACGGGCGTTACTTTGGCAACGGCGTGGGGCTGGGCTTCGATACCGTGGTCGGTTTCGAGGCCGCCAAGATGACCTGGCTGCACGGCGGCGCCTCCTATCTGGTGGCGGTCATCCGCACCATCTTCAAATACGCCAAGGCGCCCGTCTACGAAGTCACACTCGACGATGGCGTGCTGCGTCAGCCCTTCCTGATGGTGTCGGTGATGAACGGGCGGCGCATGGGCGGCGCGTTCATGATGGCGCCGGACGGCGATCCCTCCGACCGGACCTTCGATCTTTGTCTGACCGGACAGGTCAGCCAGATCCGAATTTTGCCGGTGGCGGCCACCTTCATCAGCGGCAAGCAGGGCAGCGATCCGGCGGTCAGCATGCGCCGTTCGCGCAAGATCACCATTCGAGCCATCGAGGGCAGCATCCCGGCTCACGCCGACGGCGAAACCATTTGCACGGCCGGCGAGCAACTGACCATCGAGATTCTGCCGGGCGCGCTGGACGTGCTGACACATTCCAACGGATGGCAGGCATGAGACCTGGTTATCATGCGGTCAATGCATTCCTGCGCGGTGTATTCCGGCTGGTCTGCAAGGTCGACGATCGCGAACTGGCCCGGATTCCCAGGAACGGGCCGCTGATCCTCATTGGCAACCATATCAACTTTTTGGAAACGCCCATTTTTGTGTCCTGGATGGACAACCCGGCCATCACCGGCATCGCCAAGCGCGAAAGCTGGAAAAACCCGCTGTTCTATTTTCTCTTCAATCTGTGGGAAATCATTCCCATCGACCGCGGCATGGTCGACCGGGAAGCCTTTCGCAGCTCCTTCGACGCTCTCGCGCGGGGTAAGATCCTGGCCATCTCGCCCGAGGGCACGCGCAACGGAACCGGAAAACTGGTCAAAGGCAAACCGGGTGTTTCCTTCCTGGCTGCGCGCAGCGGCGCGGCCGTATTGCCGGCCGTTTTTTGGGGCCATGAAGATTTCTGGAAAAACCTCAAACGCCTGCGCCGCACCGAACTGCACATCGCCGTGGGAACACCCTTTCGGCTGACGGCGGAAGGCGCCAGCCAGGCGCGTGAAGTGCGCGATGCCGTGGCCGATGAGATGATGTATAAACTGGCTGAACTTTTACCTGAAAAATACCGCGGGGCGTACGCCTTCGACCAGCCGGTGGAATACCGCTACCTGGTTCCGGCGAATTGAGCCCCCCAAGCGCCCGGTCATCCGGGCGCGACCATCCAAGGTTACTTTGGCCGGGAACTCCCATTCCTCCTGCCTCGCGCAGGCAATTTTGATTTATCGTAGGCTACTCTTATGAAACCTGGTTTTCATGCTGTCAATCGGGTGATGCGGACTCTGCTCTCCATCCTTTTTCGAGTGGACACCAGCCATCTCGACCGCATTCCCCGCCAGGGCCCCCTGGTTGCCATTGCCAATCATATCAACTCCTTCGAAGCGCCCGTCATGGTGTGCTGGTTGGATAATCCGGCCGTAACCGGGATTGGCAAGCGCGAACTCTGGAAGAATCCGTTCATCCATTTTCTGTTTCAACTCTGGGAAATCATCCCCATCGACCGCGGCATGGTCGACCGGGACGCCTTCAACCTGGCCCTGGCGGCCCTCAAGCAGGGCAAAGTGCTCTCCATTGCCCCCGAAGGCACGCGCAGTAAAACGGGTCAGATGCAAAAGGGCAAGCCGGGCGTTTCCCTGCTGGCCGCGCGCAGCCATGCCCCAATTTTGCCATTGGCTTACTGGGGGCACGAAGCCGTCTGGAGCAACCTCAGGCATCTGCGCCGCACCGATTTTCACATCGAGGTCGGCCAGCCCTTTTACCTGACCGCCGAAGGCGCCAGCCTGTCGCGTGAGATTCGCGAGGCGGTCAGCGATGAGATGATGTATAAAATCGCCGAGCTGCTGCCCGAAAGATACCGGGGGGTATACGCTTTCGCGGACAGGCCGGTTTATCGCTACCTGGTTCCCGCGCAAGAAAACGCCTCATAACTGCTTGGGACGGCTGCGAACGTGAGGGAGGCGTTCCTCACCGCAGCGTTGCGCCCGGGCTAGTTCTCCGGTTGCGCGTCGCTGATCTTGACCTGCAGGTCCGGGTTGAAGTGGCTGTAAGCCCACGCCAACTCGTATTTTCTTTCCTGCCCCGGCAGATAATAGAAGATAAACAGAGGCGCGCAATCTTTGCCTTCGTTTTCGGATAAGTAATAAGCCATCCGGGTGACTTCGTCCTCGGAAATGCGGTCGGGCAATTCGATTTCCAGGATGCATTTGCCCGCGCGACCGATTTCCATATTGAGGACCGAGTAATCGATATCCGGTTTCACCGCCGGCGCGCGGGTGGGCGTGACCTGAGGGGTCGGCGCTGTTGGCGTGGCGGTGCAGCCCGTCACCAACAAAACGAAGGCAAGCGTCACGAGAAGAAACGATTTGATTTTCAAGGCAGAAGCTCCTTTGCGGATGTGGTGAGTCCTTCAGGAAAAAAGTTCGAATGCGATCCCGGCGCCGGAGCAGTTCGTCGCCGTAATATTATCCATACGCTCGTCCAAATCCTACCACCAGGGCAGGATCCCGGCAATTCTCCGGCAGGTTTTCTCATCCAAGACTCATCCGCGCGCAGAACAGCCATCATTCCCATTCTGAATTGAAATCCGGTGATTCCGCAGGTTCTGTTTGTATCCATCCGCCAACGCGGATCGATCCGCCGCAGATTTATGACCCTTGAAGCCAGCTTGCCGGGCATCTTTTTGTCGATCGCTTTGTTGTATATCCACTCCCGGGATGCTAAAATTCCGAATGGGGTTGTTTGCCAAACCTGAGATCGGTGGACAGGGTATAAGACACAGGTAATGAGATGAATTACAACCTGGAAAACAAGACCATCCTCATCACCGGCGCCAATTCAGGCATCGGCAAAGCTGCCGCCGTACAGTTGGCGGCCATGGGAGCCACCGTCGTCCTGGCCTGCCGCTCGTGCGAACGCGGCGAGCAGGCGCTGCACGATGTTAGAACGAACGCCAACAGCCAAAAGGTCGAGTTGATGCAGGTCGACCTGTCCTCGCAGGCCAGCATTCGAGCGTTCGCCGCTGAATTTCAGGCGCGCCATTCGCATCTGGACGTGTTGATCCATAACGCCGCCAACTTCGACCAATCCCTCAAAACGCCCGTCCTGACGGGCGACGGCGTCGAGACCATTTTCGCCACCAACCACGTCGGCGTTTTCCTGCTCACCCATTTGCTGCTGGAAACGCTCAAAGCCAGCGCGCCCAGCCGTATCCTCACTGTCGCCTCCAAAGGCCTGAGTGTCTACCCGTTCCTGGATATCGAATTCGATAATCTGAACGGTCAGCGCAATTTCTCGCCGCAGCACGCCTATTACCATTCCAAACTGGCTCAAATCCTGTTTACCTACGACCTGGCCGAGCGCCTGCGGGGAACCGGCGTCACCGTCAACTGCGTGCGCGTGACGAACGTGGCCGTTGCCGACGAACGCCTGACCGGCCTGGACCCGTGGGTCCGCCGGCTGTATGAGATCAAACGCCGCATGTCGATCCGGCCCGAGCGCCAGGCTCAAACTTATGTCTATCTGGCGGCCGACCCGGCCGTGCAGGAAATCACCGGCGCCTATTGGGATGAGAACAACCAGCAGGTGCGCTCCAGTCCCAAGTCCTACAACCGCGAAACCTGGAAACGGCTGTGGGATGAGACCGAACGCCTGGCCGGGTTGAAGGGCCAGTCGCCGGCTGCGTGAATCAGGTGTTCGGTCCCCACACCTCGTCGTATGGATGCGGCAGCAATTCTTTGAGCCGGATGGTCTGGTTTTCGCCCAGAACCACCTCGGTATTGTTCAGGTTGGCATGGTCGATGGCGTACATGAACTCGCGGCAGCGCCCGCAGGGCGGCAGTACCAGCACGGTATCTTCGCCATACACCGCCACGATTCTGGCGATGCGGGTTTCGCCGGCGGTGACCATGGCGGCGATGGCGGCGTGCTCGGCGCAGAAGCCCATGCCGCTGCCCACGTCGATGCACACCCCCAGGTAGACGTTCCCGCTGGCGCTTTCCAGCGCGCAGGCCACGTCTCCGGCAGTGTTTTCGTGCGGCAGCCGGCGCGGGTTTAGCACGGCTTTGGCTCGGTTGATCAAATCATGGTTCGATAACATATTCTCTCTGTAAACCTAAAAGTTAACGGCTTCCTCGATGAGCGCCCGAAGCGAGGGGTGCTCAGATCGGCCCGGGTCGTGATCTGGACATGCCGGATCAAGGCCCGCGTTTGCAGCGCCAGATGGCGCACTTCAGGCGGGCAGAGCGCCAAAATGCCATCCAGTTCGTCCGTGCTATCCACGTGAAGTCCTCTCGCCGAGTCATCGGGCGGAGCGAAACGTCTGCGTGTAAGGATTGAAACGCGCATGGGATTCGATCAGCGCACGCAGATCATCCCAGGGCGCCGAGTCGAAAGACTCGATCCGAACAAAACGCATGGCTTTGCGGCCCTCATCGACCAGCCGCCCGTGCGGATCGGGGATAAAGGCGCCTTGCGTGAAATACAGGCGCACATGATCCCGCTCGACGTGAATGCCGCAAATTCCGGCGCTGACCGGTCCGCCCCCGGCATAATGATAAACCAGGCCCCGGCTGCGCACTTCTTCGCAGGCCTGGGGGGCGATCTCTGCCACCAGGTTGCGCAGCTCCACCACGATATCCAGCAACTCAGGCGGCAGGTCCGCAAAATGTGCTTCCAATTCACGCACTGAAATCATGACAACCCTTTCGCTCTTTATTGTACTGAATTTTCAGGCTACGCGCGGACCAACCCAGTCGAATGGTTCTATCTGGATTCCGAACGAAGTATGGAAGCGGATCTCAGCTTCAGGCTGTTTTTGCGCCAGCGCAAAGATTTCACATTCGAATACTATATAATTAAAATCAGAATAAAGAACAATTCCCGTTTTTCTTGCCGGCGCCGAATCTCTGCAAATTTCAGGATCCTCATATCAGGAGACCTCCATGAAATCCCTTAAATTTGTCCTTATTCTGCTGGGCGTTCTTATTCTCATTTCCGCCTGCGGCCGGGCAACCCAAACCCCGGCCCCGCCGGTGAGTACGCGGCCAGAAGAAGCCGGCGGGGTCTCCGGACAAACCGATCGCGATCTGGCGCTGAAGGGATTCAAGGATGGCGGCTGCGGCGCCTGTCACATCATCCCCGGCGTGCCGGGAGCGGCGGGAACGCTCGGGCCGGATTTGAGTGCGATCGGCCAGACCGCCCAGGAAACCGTTTTGTCCAGCACTTATACCGGCCAGGCCAAAACGGCTGCGGATTTCCTGCGCGAATCGATCTCCAAACCGGATGCTTACATCGCGGCCGATTGCGGCGGAAAAGCCTGTCAGAAAGGGTTGATGCCCGCCAACCTGGCAGAAACGCTTGGCGACGCCGAACTTGACGCAATCGTCAGCTACATGCTGGCCCTGCCCGCGCAGGAAAACGCGGCCTCCGGAGTCACGGCCACTCCGCAAAGCACTCTTCAGGCCGGCAATGCCCCAGAATTAAGCCAGGCGGATTTCGACTGGGCCAAACAGACCTATTTCGAACGCTGCGCCGGCTGCCACGGCACGCTGCGCATGGGCGCCACCGGCCCGGCGCTCACCCCGGATGTGACCCAGCCCATGGGCACGTTGGCCCTGGCGGCCATCATCTTCAACGGCACCACCGGCGGGATGCCCGACTGGGGCAAACAGGGCCTGCTGACCCAGGAGCAGACCGAAATCATGGCCAAATTCCTGCAGCAGGAACCGCCCACCCCGCCTGAATACTCCCTGGCTCAAATGAAAGAGACCTGGAAAGTCCTGGTTCCACCCGCCGAGCGCCCCACCCAACCCCAGACTCAACGCGACTGGCAGAATTACTTCATCGTCACCCTGCGCGACGCCGGCCAGGTGGCCATCATCGACGGCGACACACACGAGATCGTCAACACGGTCAACAGCGGCTATGCCGTGCACATCACGCGCATGTCGGCCACCGGACGCTACGCCTACGTCATCGGGCGCGACGGCAAGCTGGCCCTGATCGACCTGTGGATGGAAAAGCCGGACGTGGTCGCCCAGGTGCAGGTCTGCTATGACGCGCGCTCGGTCGAGGTGAGTAAATACAACGGTGAAAAGGGCAACTTCGAGGATAAATACGCCATCGTCGGCTGCTATTGGCCGCCGCACTTCGTCTTCCTGGATGGTCAGACTCTCGAACCCTTCAAGATCGTCAGCACGCGCAGCTACACCTACGACACCGAAGAATATCATCCCGAGCCGCGCGTGGCTTCCATTCTGGCCTCGCACTTCAAGCCCGAATGGATCGTCAACATCAAAGAAACCGGCCTGGTATGGATCGTCGACTACTCCGATCCGAACAACCCGACCATCAAGATGATCGAGGCCGAGCGCTTCCTGCACGACGGCGGATTGGATTCGACCAAACGCTACTTCCTGGTGGCAGCCAACCAGTCCAACAAGATCGCGGTGATCGATTTGCTGGAAGAAAAGCTGGTTGCGAAGGTGGAAACGGACGCCATCCCCCATCCGGGCCGCGGCGCCAACTGGATCGATCCCGAGTTCGGGCCGGTGTGGAGCACCTCACACCTGGGCGACGGCGCCATCGTTTCGATCGGTACCGACCCTGAAAATCACCCCGACCACGTCTGGAAGGTCGTACGCACCACCCCGCTGCCCGGCGACGGCAGCCTGTTCATCAAAACCCACCCGGACAGCAAGTGGATCTGGGTGGACATGACCCTCAACACCGATCCGGTTCTGGCGCGCACGATCTGCGTCGTCGCGAAGGCTCAACCGGATGCAGTCCACAAGTGCTGGCAGGTGGCCGACTACGGCCGGGCCGTGCACTTCGAATACAACAAGCAGGGCACCCAGGTGTGGGTGAGCGTCTGGGGCGACGCCAGCAAACCCGGGCAAACCGGGGAAATCGTCATCTACGACGACGCCACCTTGAAAGAGGTGGCGCGCATCCCCAACCTGGTGACGCCGACCGGCAAATTCAACGTCTATAACACCGTTTACGACATCTATTGAACGATCCGGGCAGGTGACCAACAGCCGTCCGCAGCCTGATTCAGAGCCGGACGGCTGTTCTTTAATCAGACCGTCAATTAACGATATTGATCCGATATCTATTTTCATAATAATTCGGTAAAATAGTTACAGCTTTTCACCAGTTATTTTAAACGAATACAAGGAACAGATCGCCATGAAACGTCGCCTTTCCTGGTTCCTGGCATTGAGCGTCCTGCTGCTGACGGGTTGTATCGATTCTTATCCAAAGCCAGCGCCGCGTTCGCTGATGGATATCAATCATAGCGCCACCGCCGATTCGCAACTGGCGATCGCCGTGGATTCGGGTGGTGCCAAATACCTCCTGCACGCCGAATGCCCATCGGGTTCCAATCCGTCCTGTGAATTGACCTACGAAATGACGCATATCGGTGAAGTGGGGGTGTTGTGGTACTTCACCCCGGCTTCCGGATATACCTTCCGCAACCCGGACATCGTGGTCACCGACTCGGGCCCGGCCTATATGATCTGGCAGAATTGCCCGGCAAACAATGTCAATGGGCGGGAGTGTTCCACCTGGTACACCACCAGCGACCAGATGGATCCGCAGGTGCTCGACCTGGGTACGCACAGCCTGTCGGCGCCCATCCTGGCCAGCCGCGGTGATACGGTGTACGCGGTTCATGAAGTCACCAACGACTACGCCACCGGCAGCGTCTTGCGTTTCTGCCGGATCAGTGATGCAGGCTTTGGCTGCCATTTTGTCAGCGACCATCCCGTTGCGGATGACGGCATACGGCGCACCAACCCCGCTGCGGCGGTGAGCACGGCCGGCTCATTGCACGTCGCCTGGCTGCAGGGTTCCGGAAACAGCAAAACCGGCTATCTCAACGATAATTACGGCGCCGTGGATGTCGATATGGCGCACGAATTACAATATGAAACCGGTCCCTTCTTTCCACCCGCCATCAGCATCGAATCCGACGATGGGTATCTTTACATCGCCATGGCCGCCGACGAGAGCAGCAGTGATTGGATGAGATTGTATTACTGCGCTCCCAGCGATTGTAAAAACGTTGGCGGTTTGAAGACGATCGACCTACCAGCGGCCAAATCCTGGTACTTCTACGGCGGCCCCGCCATCGCCTCCACCAGCGATCGCGTCTGGATCGTATTTTCTGCCCACAATAACGATCACATCAACCAGGGTGATCTCTACATGACCGCCTGTTATCCGAATGGTTCCACCTGTACGCCTTCGCGCCTTGAACCGTTCTACACGGGCACTGACCACGCCTGCCATCCCAGGATCGGCCTGGTGGACGGGTTGGTTCCGGTGATCGGCTGGCATATTTGCGGATTTCCGACCATGGCAGACGATATTTATTTTTATGATTTGGTCAATGGAAAGAAGATCATCCATTCCACCGATTGGAACGGCCGCGGCGGGCTGGATATGGCCGTCAATGGCGAATATGTGGCCGGCATCTGGAACGAAATTCAGAGCGACGGCCGTCTGGCCACCTGGCTGGCCTTCAACGCTCACATGACCTATATCCCGGCCGTCCGGAAATAGGTTTCGCCGATTGTTGAAAACAATCGAAGACTAATCTGCTTCCTTCACCCCCGCCACCAATTCGGCGTGATTCTTACGGTTGATCGGGTACCAGATCAAGAGCGGCAGCGCCGCCAGGAAGGCGATCACCGGCACCACGGCGAAGAAAAAACGGATGCCAAACAGGGCGTGCGGCGTTTGGACCGCGTTGGGCACGTACCCGTACAGTTTGAGCGCCCAACCGCTGGCAGCGATGCCCAGGGCGCCGGTCATCTTGCCCAGGAAGGCATTGATGCCAAAGTAGATACCCTCGTGGCGTTCGCCGGTTTTGGCCTGATCCACCTCGATCACGTCGGGCACCATGCTCCACGGGAAGACGTACTGGGCAGAGAACCCCAGCCCGGCCACGAATGCCACCCCGTAGATGATGGGCGTGGGTCCTGGCGGCAGGAAAAAGGCCACCCCAATCGCCACGCAGGCGATCGCCAGACCCAACGCATAGGCGGGTCCCTTGCTCATCCGGGTCGACGCGTAGCGCCAGGGCAGCAGGAAGACGCCAATGGTTGCCAGCATGACGAACATGACGAAGGAAATCTGATCGGTCATCTGGAGCTGGTAGGTCAAATAGTACGGCAGCAGGCTGGTCAGTAATGTGAAGCTGATGCTGATGATGGTGCTCATGATCATGTACTGCACGAAGGGCCGGTTGCGCAGCACGTGCTGGATCTGCGAGAGCGCCGGCATTTTCGCCGGCTGCAGGTCGGGGTTGGGGCGCTCCCTGACGCCGAAGGTTGTCACCAGCAGGGTGATGACAGCGACCACGCCGAACACCCCGCCCATCCCGCTGTAAGCGGCGTTCTTCGTCCAACCCAGGCCGATGAAGAAACCCGCCACGGCCGTGGTCAGCGCCGCGCCGAGGATATACCCCAGCACGGTAAAGATCATGCGCACCGAGATCAATGAGGTGCGCTCGTCGTAGTCGTAAGTCAGCTCGGCGGAGAGCGCGTAATAGGGTACGCTCACCATGGTCTGGAAGGTATCCGCCAGCAGGAAGGAACCCAGCACGGCCAGAAACGCCTTCACCCCCACCAGGCCCGGCGGCAGCGAGAACAGCAGCCAGATCGACAGGCCGAAGGGGATGGCACCCAACAGCATGTAGGGCTTGCGGCGTCCCCAGCGGCTGCGGGTGCGGTCCGAGAGAAATCCGAAGAAAGGATCGTTGATGGCATCCCAGGTCAGTTTGCCCACCAGCAGCGCCGAACCAGCCAGGGCCGGATCGATGCCGGCGATGTCGGTGTAGAAAAACAGCAGGAAGAACTGGATCGAAGCGGTCAGCATGGAAATGCCCAGGTCGGCGATTCCATAAAACACTTTGGTGCCGGCGGAAAGTTTGGCGTTCATCGTGCCCCTCTCTTGTGGCGGGTCAGCGCCGCAAATGCCCTTTGGCCAAGGATAGGAAGGTATCCGCGCGAACGATGTGCACGTGCGCATCCTGCAGGGTCTCGGCGAAGCGCGCCACGTCTTCGATCGTGGTGCGATAGGCGAACAGGTGCACGCCGATGAAGCGCGGGCGCGGTCCGGGCGCTTCGATCAACCGGCGCACGTTCGCCAGGGTCTGTTCGGCCGCGTCCCAGATCTGGCTCACGGCCGGAATTTCATTGGCAATCACCACGCAGTCGCCGATGCGCGTTTGCGGCTTGCGCTGGATCACGGCGTAACCGGCCAGGAAATCCAGCCCTCCACCGTGACGGGCAAGCTGGCGGAGCACGCGCCGCGGCGGGTCGGCCACGTAGGTGGTCGCCACGCGCAGGCCGGCGGCCTGGCACAGGCGAACCGTCTCACGCAGGTAGCCCGGCAGGTCCGGGGCCAGCGGTGGGACGACGTAGCCCGCCCCGGAAGGACCGGCGATCAGGCAGTCGGTGACGCTGGCGGAACGCTGGAATTTTTCCAGCAGCGCCGGCGCCAGTTCGGCCAGCAGCGGCTGCGTCTCCCAATTGAAGCACACCCGGCCGCGCGCCGGGCTGTACCAGTTGCCCAGTTCGGCGGTGCTCATCATCATCAACTGGTCGCCGTCCGAAAGCGTGAAGGTGAGGTAGACGCCCTGCTCATCCAGGCGGGTTTCGACCGCCGGCGCGGGGCCGACGCCGTCCAGCGGCTTCACCCGGTTGTGAAACGAAAAGTTGCCCGCCAGGTGGGCCGGCGCCAGCCGCAGCCCGTTGGCCGAGAGCAGCAGCATCAGGCTCAGCTCATCGTCGCGGCAGGTGTGCCAGCCAAATAACGTCGGAAATTCATCCGACTGGATCGCCTCCCGCCGGGCGCGCTGCTGAATGCGAATGTTCAGGCCAACCTCGGGCGAATGCGTCCCCAGCCAACGCAGCGCGTAGCGCCGGACGAGTATATCCAGCCGCAATGCGAAGAGAACCTCGCGCAGCCAGGCCGGTCCGAACGCCAGCAGGAGCAGCAGGTCACCGCCCAGTCCTTTTTCACGGCTGGAGAGGTTGTAGATAAAGACCTTATTCTGGACCAGAAAATCGACGAATTCGGGGCGCTGCCATTCGGGTTCGATGCAGCCCAACCAGCCCGGCTTGCAACCCGGCATCAGGTTCTCCAACGCCCAGCGGTACAGATCCACCCGCTCGCCGAAACAGCCGCGCAGGTCCTGGCGCACCTCCAGACCGCAGGCTGAAACCCGAGGCAACAACGTTTCATCCACCGGCAGCAAATTTTGCTGTGCGGCCAGCATCAGCGCCAGGTTGACCGTGTCGGGAACGGCCGCGTCCCACACCACACAGCCGTTCAATTCGGCGGCGTATTTCCGAATCAGTTCGTCCAGGTTCCCGGCCTCGCGGATCCGCGCGCTGTGTTCCTGGCGGTAATACTCCAGGTTGCGGCGGTCCTGCGCCCCGACCAGGTCGCGGTATTTACCGTACCAGAATTCGTCAGACATGAAGACTTCGTTGGTACGGCGCGCGGCCGGATCGTCGTAGGTGCCGTAATCCAGATACAGCCGCGGCCCGGCCCGGTTGGCCAATCCCTGCAGCGCGGCAGCGCAAATGCGCTCGGCATAACTGCATTGCGAGACATCCAGCACGTCGATATTCAGTTCGAATGCTTCGTGGGACATAGAAAAATTATAGAGCCGGCCAACGGGCTGTCAAACCAAAACAGCCCCCTGTTTTCACAGACGGCTCAGGTCCATGTCCACTGTCTTTTACTCTTCCGGGAGTCTCAGCCTTCGGAATAGCCACACAAGGCCAGCGCGCCCGGCCCGGTATTGATGCCCAGCACCGGCCCGGTGATGTTGACCAGCAGTTCGACGGGATGGAATTCCTTTTGAATGCGCCCGGCCAGAGCCTCGGCTTCCTGCATCACGTTGCCATGCAGAACGGCCACATGCAGGTTCTCGGTGCTCTTCAGGCTGTCGAAGAACTTGCTGTAGAGCATTTCCACCAGGCTTTTGTGCGTGCGCGCCAGACCCACCGGCTCCACCAGCCCGGTCTGGTGATTGATCGAAACCAGGGGTTTCACCTGCAAGAGGCCGCCCACCCATTTCACCGCGTTGCCGATGCGCCCGCCCTTTTGCAGGTATTCGAGCGTATCCATCGCCACCACCTGGACCATATTCTTGCGCACGGCATCCACCGCGTTCAGCACGCCCTTGACGTCCAGTCCGGCGGCGACGGCGCGCGCCGCCGCCAGCACCTGCCAGCCCAGCGTCATGGTCGGGCCTTTGGAATCGACCACCGAAACCGGAATTTTGACCAGCCGGGCAGCTTTTTGGGCCATTTGGTAGGCGCCGCTCATGGCGCTGCTGACCGTCAGGATGATGATTTCCTTCGCGCCGCGGCTGGCCGCCTTTTCATAAGCCTCTGTAAAATCCGGAATGCCGGCCTGGGAGGAGGTCGGGCGCTGCGGGTCCGTGACCAGACGTTTGTAAAAATCCTCGGGTTGGATGTCCACCCGGTCGCGGTATTGCTCGTTGCCCCAGATCACCACGTGCGGGATCACGCTAATATTATACCGATCGATCAACGCCTGGGGGACATCACAGGTGCTGTCGGTAAGGATTGCAATCCGATTTTCGTCCATTTTTCGAACCTTTAATGACTAAATGCCATTTTTCTGAAGTATTCACCATTATTATACATTGTAAAACTTAAAAATTGATGTGATTTTCATAACTGATTTTGGTTCCAGGATATATCTGGCGTATGAGTCTTGGGAAAAATGGAACGAATCAACGCCCGGAAATGTCTTAAAATGAAACTACAGGGAAAGAGGAAAATTGCCGTCAGGAGTACGCCATGAAATCCAGATCGATTTTTCAGATTTGCGCGGCGCTGGTGTTATTGGCCGCTGCCTGGATCTCATCGCCGCCATCCACAACCCGTGCCGACATCGGTTGGCCGCCGCTCAGTCCGGGCGGATCGTCGCTGGAGGCGCCGCAGGGCGTCGATACCAACGTGCGCATGCTGGCCGAAGAAGTCAACCTGACCATCGAATCCTTCGAGCGTCCCGTCCCGGCAGGCGGCGAGCAGTCGCCGGCCTATCACATGCGCGCGCTGGTCGAAGCGGTGTTCACCATGCGCAACCTGGGCACAGCGGATGAAGCCTTCGACGTGTGGTTCCCGCTGGCCGCATCGCTGCGCTACCCCGGCATGCTGCCCTATACCCCTGAGAACATCGTCAGCGATTTCAAGGTCTGGGTGGACGGGCAACCGACCGCGACCGAACAGGTGCAGGCACCGGACGTGAGCGACCCGGCCCAGCAAAGCGCCTGGGCGCGCTTCGGGATGACCTTCCCAGCCGGCAAGGACGTGACCGTGCGGGTTAATTACACGCTCTATCCCAGCGGACGGCGGCCTTTCGGCGGTTTCGAGTACATCCTGCAGACCGGCGCCGGCTGGAAGGATAGCATCGGCAAAGCTGTGATCAACGTGTACCTGCCGGATACGGTCACCGCCGAAAGCGTCTCGCTGTCCGGAAAATCCATCGAAGGCCTGCCCATCGCGCCGCAGCCGACCGGTTACAGCATCGAAAACAACGTGATTCACTGGGAATTGACCGATCTGGAACCCGGCGCAAAGGACAACATCTACGTGGACGTGCTCGAACCCGAGCGCTACCGCGCCCTGGTGCGGGCGCGCGCCCAGGCCGCCAACAGCCCGGATTCGGCCGACGCGCAACTGGAACTGGCCAACGCCATCCAGGGTGCCGTGATGATTGTCAAATCGGTCGGCCAGCACGGCGGCGGGGTTACCCTGGCAGATCAGGCCAACGTCGCCTACCGGCGCGCGTTGGAATTGGCCCCGCAGCGCGCGGAGATTTACGCCGAATATGCCCGCTGGTTGATGCGCACCGGCGGCTGGTCCAGCCTGATGTTCAAAGGCGTCTGCCCGCCGGAATTGTGCGATCTGGTCAGCCGCGGGTTGAGCCTGTTTCCGGAAAACGCCGATCTGATCCAGATCAACGCCGAGATTCAATCGCTCCAGACCGAGGCCGCTCCCTACGCCACCCAGGCTGCTCTCGACCAGACCGCCACGGCGGACGGGGCTGCGCGACAGGCCACTCAACAGGCCCTGAGCGCCACAAGCACGGCGGCGGCTTTACAGCCCAGCGCCACATCCATCACCCCGACCGGGAAACCCCTCTTCACCCCGACCGTCACGCCCACGCCGGCCCGGGGACTGACCGGCTTCGAACCCTTCATCTGGCTGCCGTTGGCCCTGGTCGCGCTGGTCTTCATGTTGATCTCGATCCGCCAGCGTCCCAATCGCAGTTGACGATCGTTGCGACGGACCGGCGTGCCTACACCCGTAGGATGCCGCTCTTCGGGCGTTGGGTCGGCACGCAGGCCGACCGCTACGAGGAAATGCGTTACTGCGACCGGTTGGCGGTCCTCAACCCAAGGAACGCCGCGCCCATCCAGATCAACCCGCCGCCGTCGAAGAAAATGAACCGCAGCCCGGTGGCGCTCAACGCGGCGTGCCCCGGCGGCAGCGCCAGCCACATCCAGCTCTCGCCCAGCACGCCGATGGCCTGCTGGGCCAGCACTACCCCGAACAACGTTTTGTGACGCTGCGGCTGCAGGATGACCAGGAGATAAGGGACGTTCCACATCAGAAACAGGATCCCGTAACCGCGCACGACCGCCTCGCCGGCCACACCGGAGACTTCGAACCCGCCGGTGTAATTCTGCGGCTGAAAAATGAAGAGCAGCGCGCAGCTTACATTCAGGGCGAACACCGTCGCCACGGCCAGCCGCGCGAACCAGCGCGCGAACTTGAAATGATCTACACTTTTCATGGTTTCAGCGGGTGCATTCGTCATTGGCAATCTAGAGGATGGTTTCTTTCTTAATAATCCTCTTCATCCTCCCCATCCCTGTTATCTTTCTTCCACCTTCACCCCCATACGCCGCATATCCGCGAACAGGCGCTGCGGCTCGGCCAGATGTCCCATCATCCACAGGCCGGGGCGGCGCACTGAGCCGTCCAGCCACTGCAGCAGGCAGGCCGCCACCGGGATGGCCGTCAGTTCGTAGCCATCCGGGTGGCTGAGAGCGACCTGCACGCAAGCCGTGCGTCCATCCTTTTCTCCGTTTGCGATGACCTTCAACAAGACGATATGAGGCGGGCGGCTGAAGGTTTGCATGCTCCACCACATCAATTTACCCATCGGCCGGATGCCGCGTTTTGGCGCCAGTTTGAGTCCCAGCATGACAATCGGGGTAATGACCCAATCGGTCGCCCAATCAGAACCGGCAATAAAAAAGCCGACTTCACGCAACGACGGGTACAGGTGCGGTAATTCGCGTAGTTCTTCGAAGAACATCGAATAACAGCGCCGTTCGCCGATCTCGCCGCCAAAATTCACCTGGCGCATCTCGTACGAACCGGCCTTCGTCCAGGCACCGTTCTTAAATACCTGCGCCTGGTAGTTCTGAAAGACCTGCATCAGTTCATCGACTGCTTCCGAATAAGGCAGGTTCCGGCCCATGTTCAAATAAGCGGCTGTGATCGCGGTATCCAGGCGATCGAGACGCGCCGCCGCATACCGCACCATCGCCGCCGGCAGCCCGGGGTGAAAACCCGCCTCGGTGATGAAGCAGCGCCCGGCGCGCTCAATTTCCGGCGCCAACGCCCGCAGGACGGCCAGCTTGCCGGAATCCAACTGCACGTCCAGGTAATCCGCGCCCGCCTCCAGCGCCGCGCGCGCCACCGTTTCGGCATGGCGCATGGTCGGCGCAGCTGCCACCAGCAGATCGACGCCCTGCAAGGCCGCGCGCAGGCTCTCCGCGTTGGCTGCATCCACGCGGACGGCGCTGGCGCGCCCGCCGGGATACTGCGCGTTGAGCTGAGCGGCCAACGCGGCCGCTTTTTCCAGGCTGCGCCCGCCAAGGACGATCTCGGCCTGTGATTCTTGCAGTAAATGATGGGCCAATGGTTTTCCGGTCTGCCCATATCCACCCAGGATTAAGATTTTGGCCATAGCGTGTTTCCCAACCCCCTAAGATGAAGATCATGATGGATTCAGTATAGCAAAAATATCCGATCGGCCTTAGGATCGGGCGTAATGCAAAATCAACAGGCTGCGGAAGGTCAGATCATACATCCTGCGTTGCGCCTCGCGCCAATCGGATTCAAGCATCAGCCCGGTGTATGCGCCCCACTGCTTGAAGTAGGCGTGGTTCAACTTCAGCCGGAACAGCCCGTCGCCCGCCTCCAGGATTTCCTCAAGCGCGGCCACCTGGTTTTGGAGCGCCGCGACCCGGCTCACGACGCCTAACCGCGCCAGCAACTCCAGGCGCTGGAATTCCATCATCCAACCGGCCGCGTCCAGTTCCGCCAGGACCGGCCTGAAATCGTGCATGCAGAAGGAAGCCGGCGCAATGAGCTGCGACCCGTGCCGGGCGTTATATTCCGGAACAGGCGAAAGCTCCACCAGGCGCTGCACGCTTTGCACCAGCCCGTCCAGCCTGTGGGGCGTGCGCCAGGCCCGCGTATAGGCCAGCAAACGCAGGTGATAGAGACTCGGCCAGGCGACGCCGGGCCTGATCACCCGTTTTCCGCGGTAAACATCGAATAAATCCGCCTCGGAATGGACGTCCAGCACGGCCGCGAACCCGGCCAACGCGCGTTCGATCTGCGCCTGCACGCCGGGCAGGTTTTCGACGCCGCTGTAGGCCAGCACCGCCGCCCGGATCATCTGCGACCCTCCCAACCCCAGATCGTCCAGCAGCCCGCCAACCCTGCCAATGCCGCGCGTCAACCGGATCGGGTCGGCGCCGGCCAACGCGTGCAGCGCCCGGGAAAGAAGCGGCTGATCGCGTTCCATGCCCTTTTCACACAGCAGCCGGATACCGCACTCCGTGCTCATAGATCCGTGAAAATTCCAGGCCAGCCAGCCGTCCGGCTGCTGCCAGCCGGCGACTTCCTTGACTACTCCATCCCCCAGAATTTCCGCCTGCAGGCGGTGCATTTCAGCGCTTCCGCGCGGTTGGTTTAGAATTTCAGCGCGCAGGCGGTAGCGGATCGACGGGCAGGCCCGGTTCAAGAGTTCATCGATTGCGGCATCGAACGGCATGGCTTTACCCTCTTCGGAAGAAATGACGGCGTCCTTAGGCGATATCCTTCGCGTCCGGCGGCAGCGCCCGAATTTTTCGCAGGAACGCGCTCACCCGTTCGTCGTCGCCGTGCGGATAATCGAATCCGTACTGCCCGGCCACGAACAGCGCCGCCTGACGGAAAAGCGCGCCCATGGCTTCCAGCGCGTCCCAGGTGGAATCATCATCGGCGCCGGCAAAGGTCTGCAGCAATAATTGCCACTGCGCTTTCGGCAGGTAGCGCTCGAAATACTTGCCCTCCTTGCCCGGGTTGGCCTTGAATTCGGTTTGGATGCCGATCTGCCAGCGCAGCATTTTGGTAAGCTGCTCGCGCACGTAAATTTCCAACATCGCTCTGGCATAGGGCAGCTCGCGCCGCCACAGTCCCTTGGCCACATAAGGCGAAACCCACCAGAACTCGTTGCAGCAGTCGCCGAAAGCCTTTGCATCCGGAGGTTTGGGCAGATAGCTGTTTTCACTCGGCGGCGGCAGTGGCCCGATGCTGCCGTCCTTGTCCAACAGCAGCACGCTCAAGCTGTCGTTTTTCAGCTCAGGCCAGCGCTCCAAAGGATACACGCTCAGGTCGATGCGGTTGCCATCCGCGAACTGCGCCAGATAAACCGCATCGTAATGACCGGAAGACGGCGGATCGCCCATCTCCTCGGGCAGTTGCAGGATCATCAGCTCGCCGAACTGGCGGATCCAGGCCGGATTGTTGCGAAAGGGCGCGCTGCTGCCGCGCACCAGGTAAATGATATCGAAATCCTGGAACAGGTCGCGCGGCGCGTTTGGGTTGGCGCGCGAGCCGTTCATCACCACGGCGCGGATGCGTTCGTCGGCGCGGGCGACCGTCAGGATCAAATCCAGCATTTCATTTTCGCTGCGCATCATTCCTCTTGTTTTCCAATCATTATACGCGGGGTGCGCGTCTCGAAAGAGGGCAAACGGGCCTGTCTTCGAGAACTGCCCCAAATGAGTCTCTGTCGCATACCGGCAAACCTTCCGCAATTTTCACAATCCGCGTACAATTGTTCGGCAACTATCCTTGACGGTTGAGGCTCTGATGAGGGCATTTAGCCCTCACTAATATCTGGAAGATTTTTGAATCAAAAGAAGTAAACGTCACTGAATTGCTGCAAGGCGGACGCGAGATGCCTTACAGCCAAATTAAAAGCTTTTGGTCGGCCTGGCTCAAGATGCCATCTACAAAGGAATGAGCATGACTCTGGCACTGCGCAAGCTCAGGGAGAATATTCTCCCCATCCTGTTGTTTTCCGTTTTCCTGATCGCCGGTCTTTCCATTTACAGAGATTACGGCGTATCCTGGGATGAACCGCTCCAGAGAGATATCGGGGTGGCCAATCTGAGATTCATCCTGGGGCACGAAGATCCGCTGGTGAGCATGGCAGACCGCTTCTACGGCCCATTCTTCGAGCTCTTCCTGCTGGGAGCTGAACTGAAGTTTTTTCCCCCGGCGTCCCATCAGGATATCTACTTCTTGCGGCACCTCCTCACATTTCTGACCTTCTTCGTTGGAACGGTTTTCTTTTACATCCTTTCCAAAAGAATATTCAAGAACGCGATTACAGCGCTCCTGTGTACGGCCGCCCTGATCCTGAGTCCACGCATCTTCGACAATGCCTTCTACAACACGAAAGACATCCCGCTGCTGGTTTTCTTTATCATCAGCTTTACATTCTTCATGGTTTACGTGGACACGCGAAAATTCGTTTATCTGATTTTTCTGGCCGTCTCTTCGGCGATTACCACCACCATCCGCCTCGCCGGGTTGTTGATCCCATTTCTCACCGTCCTCACCCTGATTGTGGGCTTTATGCGTTCGCCCGAGGGCTGGAAGAAGAAGATGCGCGCAGGTCTGCCAAAACTGGCCCTGTTCCTGCTCCTGTTCGCGTTTTTCAGCGTTCTATTCTGGCCGATCCTGTGGAAGAATCCAATCGGTAATTTCATCCTGGCGCTCAACGAGTTCAGCCATTTTCGCTGGAATCTCCCCGTGTTGTTCATGGGGACCTCGTACTCCGCCACCGAGCTGCCCTGGTTCTACTCGATTGTTTGGATCCTGATTTCGACGCCCATTTTTTATTCGGTTCTGTTTTTCACCGGCGCCATCAAGTGGATCGCCGGGATCCATTTTACCGTTCGCGGTTTCTTTGAAAACCAGGCGCTGAAATTACTCGCGATCGCAGCCTGGTTTTTCGTGCCCCTGCTCCTGGTCATTTTTCTGAAATCAGTCCTTTACGACTCGTGGAGGCACCTGTTCTTTATCTATCCGGCTTTTTTGTTGTTGGCTTTTTGGGGCTTCGAAAAGACGCTGGCCCAGTTGAGCGCCAAATTCGGCCGTTTCAATGTGGCTTCGCTGGGTTTGATTCTCATTCTCGGCGCCACATTCGTCTCCACCGCCGTTTTCATGATCCAGGCGCATCCATACGAGCAGTTGTACTTCAACCGCCTGGCGGGAGGGAACCTGGCAGATCTCAAGAGCCGCTACGAACTGGATTATTGGGGGCTGTCCTACCGCCAGGGGCTGGAATATATCAGCCGGACGGACCCCAGCCCGGTCATCGATTATATTTCGGAAACCACCCCGGGAGGTTATACTTTCATCCTTCCAGAGGCGGATGAAAAACGATTGAACTGGCTTGGAATCGAAGCCGACGATCAGGCCAGGTACCTGATCATCAACTATCGCTGGAAGAAGTCCTACCCCAGCGAGTATCGGGAAGTGTATTCAGTTGAGTTGGACGGAGCCAAGATCCTCTCGGTATTCAAGCTAAGATAATTGAGACTTTTTGGCGAAGAATTTGTAAATGGGTTGGACCCTTAAGCTCCCAGACCTAATCCCCCAATCGTTTATCAAGAAGGACCTACTTTATCGAGAAGTGAATTCAACAATGCTTTTATTGGGGGTAAATCCGTCCTCCGGTCCGATTAAAGTCCAGGCGACATCGATGCTTTCCGCCAAAATGCGGGAACGGCAGCGCTCCTTGATCCCATCCGCCGTGCCCAAATCCACCGGGCGGCCATAACGCCGGGTCTTCGGGGAAACATAGGTCCATTGACAATTCATACCAGCCTCCCCTGCGACCCAATCCTGACAATGGGGCCGTTAAGGGTGAGAGGTTTATTTCATGGGTTAAAAAAGCAATTGTATAATGGAAAATGATGGCTTAAATAAAGCGTATCAATAAAAATCGTTTCAGTTTGCCAGCCAGTTTTCCGACCTATTTGTGACTCGAAAACAGGCAAAAAAGATGAAATATTATCGTAATAATTTTCATCCCGTTATTTTCTTTCTACTCATGGCAATGATAGCGTTAGCGGCCTGTGCTCCTGGCCAAAATATTCCGCCAGTCCTAGCGACAGGCACAGCGACCAGGGCAATCCAGACGAAAACGAACACGCCTGAGATGAAGGCAACCTCAACACCCACCCCGGAACACAGATGCCCGGTCTTGACCGGCGGCGCTGAACTCAAAGGCTACAGCAACCTGGTTGAGCTGGATGCCGCCATTTTGGATTATGTAAACCATGGAGGAGATCCTGCCAGCCTGAAATCGCTGCTTGCATCCACGGATTTGCTCAGAGTCAGCGCAGCGGTTGCGGATTTGGACGGGGATGCGCTGGAAGAAATTGTTGTGAGCGGGTCAATTACAATAATTAACGAAGGCTCGCCTTCGGACGATATAAATCTTATAAATATTTACCAATGCAGTACAAATGCGTATCGACTGGTCCAATCCTTTCAAACTGAGGATGTCTCTTCTGGTGACATTCTGTTCGTAGAACAAATTTTTGAAAAGGAACTTCCATTTATCATTGTCAAAATCAGGGCGACTATTGGATGGGGAACGAAATATTATGCATTCGGGTGGCGCGAAAATCAATGGAAAGAAATATTTCTTGGCGGTGGCCTAGTCGGTAGCGAGATCATGCTGGATGACCAGGATGGCGATGGAACCAAAGAGGTTTTGGTCCTGACTGGAAATTCGACAGGGTTCTGGGGCGGTGCAAGCCGGGACGAAATAGATGTATTTGCCTGGAATGGAAAGAATTTTGAGTATTCTTATTCCGATCTACCGCCAGGTGACGATCGGGTCCATTATCTTGGAGATGGTGCTGACGCATCCAAGAAGGGCAATCTGATGATGGCGATTGCATATTATGAAATTGCTGCCAGAGACTCGAATCTTTCCAGCTATTTCACAACTTATGAATTGACTGAAAATCAAACGGAATTAGCCGAGCCTTACCAAAAGGCCTTTGCGTTTTTCCGCATCGTGGTGATCTGGTTTTCGCAAAATCGGGTCGATATGGCGGATGAGGTCATTCATGAGATGAGCGAATCTTTTCCGGACGGCACGCCGGGCAACGAATTTGTCGTTGTGGCGAAGGAGTTTGCCACGCAATACGAAGTTACCCACAAGGCCATGACCTCCTGTCTAGAAGCGGTTAAGATCCTGGATACCGATTATCCGGATGTCCTCAAAGGCCACATCGGCGATTGGGGTTTCATGAATGTGTCATACAGCGCAACGAGTGAATTCTGCAAGCTTAATTAATGCGGGAATTCCGTAAAGGCCGGGTGGGCGGCACACACTGAAATTCCTTCGATAACTCAATTTTACAGGTCGGTCCTACCCTGGATGGGCGGAGGGGCGGGATAGAGAAATGTGTCGGAATAGCCTATATCGCCCTGAAGAACCGACATTGCATAATCGTGGCCATAACGTCGGGTTTCGGGACAGGCCATCCAAACTCAACGATACTTTTCACCGGCCACAATCTTGATTGCTCGTCCCTCAACCCGACCTACGCGAAGATTCCAATCCTGAACATCCTGCCTATCCTGTGAATTCTTCATCCCTGTGAATTAATCAATTTCTCGTGCGCTTTACGAACCGCCTCGGCGTCCATCTTTTCAACCTTGCGGTCGTAGGTCAGGTAGCCGTTGATCTCGATTTCCACGTCCGTGGTCTGGGTGTAGATCGCCGCGGTCAAACCCTGCGGAATGAGCGGCAGGAGTTCCTCTTCCAACAGCTTCAGGTAGGCGGCTGTCAATTCTTCGGGCGTGTCATAGAAACGATAGCCGAACTTCTGGGTCACATCCCAAACGTGGCCGGGCGTCGTCAGGCTGTAACCGCCGAATTCGGAGATGACGAAGGCGCGCCGGTCGGGCCGGGGACGGGAAAGCTTTTTAAAATAGATGTGCTTGCTTTGAAAGTCGCCGCCGCCCTGGTCGAACCAGCCGGACGCGTGATCCACCAGGCGGGTGGGATCGTAGCCCTTGAGCCATTGGGCGGTTTCTTTGGCATGAAACTGCCCCCAGCTCTCGTTGAAGGGTACCCACACGGCGAGGCAGGCGGCGTTGTACAGATGATCGACCATGGCCTGCAGGTCGGCGCGATATTCGACCCGGTTGGCCTCCTCGGCGCGGCCGAAACGGCTCAACCAGCGCCGGTCGCTGCGCCAGAAGCCGAACGCCTGGGCGGCGATCGCCACCGGCATGCCGTCGATGCGCCCGCCGTTGGGCATATCCTGCCAGACGATCATACCCAGACGGTCGCAGGCGGCATACCAGCGCAGTGGCTCGACTTTGATGTGCTTGCGGATCATGTTGCAGCCCAGATTGCGCACGTACTCGATGTCGTAGAGCATGGCTGCCTCGCTGGGCGGCGTGTACAGGCCGTCCGGGAAGTAACCCTGATCCAGCGGGCCGTAGAGGAACAGCGGCCGGTCGTTGAGCGTGAAGCGCAGGTGGCCCGCGCCGTCGGCGGCCAGTCCGAACTTGCGCATGGCAAAGTAACTGCCGACTTCATCCAGCACATTCCCGGCCTGCACCAGGCGCACCCGCAGATCATAAAGGTGCGGGTCGTCCGGGCTCCAGGCGTGCGAGCCGGGAATATTCAGGCGCAGGGGTTTATCCGCCGGGCAGGCGCCGCTGGCCACCACCTGGCCACCGTCCATGGCTTCGACCTCCAGGCACAGGTCCACCGCGTACGTTCCGCCGCGCAGGCGCACCTCGACCTGCAGCGTCTGCCAGTCCAGGTCGGGCGTTAATTTCAGGCCCGCGATGCTCACCGCCGGCACACCCTCCAGCCAGACGGTCTGCCAGATGCCGGAAACGGGCGTGTACCAGATGCCGCCGGGTTTGAGGACCTGCTTGCCGCGCTGTTGCAAGCCCGCGTCGGTCGGGTCCCAGACCGAGACCAGCAGTTCGTTATCACCCTCCCGAAGCACGTCCGTAATGTCGAAGGTGAAGGGCAGGTAACCGCCGCGGTGCTGGCCCAGTTCAACGCCATTCAGCCAGGCCCGGCACAGGTAATCCACCGCGCCGAAGTGCAATAAAACGTGGGCATCGCTCCACTGTGGGCGCGGATCGCTGAAGTTGCGTCGATACCACAGCCGCTGTTCCGGCAGCAGGGGTTTCTGCACACCGGAGAGCAGCGACTCGACCGCATACGGCACCATAATCTCGCCGTCGAAGGTCTGCGGCGCTGGGGCATCTTTGGGCAGGATGGCGTACTGCCAGGCGCCGTTCAGGTTGGCCCAGTGCGGGCGTGTCATCTGCGGGCGCGGGTATTCGGGCAGCGGGATCGGGCTATCGGGCACCCAGGGAGTGCGTAAAGGTTCGATTGACAAATTTAGCTCCTAATAAAGAGGGATTCACCACAGAGACACGGAGGACACGGAGAAGATTCATAGAAAAGAAGAGAGAATTCCTTGTTTTTTCTTCTTCTTTTTTCCCCTCTGTGTCCTCTGTGAACTCTGTGGCTGTTTTCTTCTCTTCCTCCGTGGACTCCGTGTCTCCGTGGTTATCCCTCTTTCACCCACACTGTCATCTGCGACGGGCCGCGGTTGCCCCACAGGAAGTAGGGAATAAAGGTCAGCGCTTGACCATCCACGGTCCTGCCAACCAGTTTGACGATGCCGCCCAGCAGCGCCTCATCCTCGACCCACGAAAGCGATTCTGGATCGAGGCGCGCGTCGAAAAGATCCACGCCCAGGTTGTCGCAGTCCTCCAGGCAGTAAACCAGCGGACCGCGCGTGACGGCGACCCTGCCGTCGTGACCTTTGACGCGCGGGTGGGCGCGCAGCAGCCGCACCGGCATGTCGAAATCAATCTCAACGACATCTCCCACCGACCAGGCTCGCTCGAGCGGGACGAAAACAGCCTTGCGCGGATCGTAGCCCGCGTCGGTCGGTTCATCCGAACGGACCGGCAAGGGAAAAGCCTCGGCGGGTTGGGCGTTGACGCGGGTGCGCATCCCCGCCGCCCAGGCCGGCAAACGCAGCCGCAGCGCGACCGGCTCAGGTCCGCGGACCGCCTTCACCGTCAGGCGTACATGACCCTGCCAGGGCAGTTCCGAGCGCATCTCCAGATTCAGCGGCCCGTCTGTAAAGCTGCTGCTGATATATTGGTGCACGCTCAGGCTGTCCGCGTTGTTGGTATATATGTAGCCGCCCAGATCGGCCCAGGTGCGCGAAAGATTGGACGGGCAGCACGGCACCGCGTACCAGGGTTTGCGCGTCACCCCGCCGCGGCAGGCCAGCGGATTATTGTACAGATAGCCTGTCCCGTCCAGTCCCATGCCCACAGCGGCGGCGTTGTAGAGCTGCCATTCGAACAGGTCGCTGTACTTTGCCGCGCCGGTGATCTGAGCCATCTGCCAGTTCCAGAACAGGCTGCCCAGCGCCGCGCATGTCTCAGCGTAGGCGTATTCGGGATCCAGTTCGTCGTCGTTGCCGAAGCCCTCCAGCACGGGCAGCGAACCGATGCCTCCGGTGACGTACATGCGCCGCGTCACCATGCGCTCCCAGGCTGCTTCCAGCGCCGGTAGCAGCGAACGGTCGCCGGTGGCGCGCGCAAGCATCGCTGTGGCGGTTTCGAGATAGGCAAAGCGCACCGCGTGCCCCTCTGGCACACACTGCCGGCGAATGGGGGCGTGCTGCTGAAAATACTTGCCGTTCAATACCGAAACGTACCAGCGCAGCATGATGTTGCCCGGCCGGATGGATTTGTTCCCGGGCGGCAGTTCGAAGGGCTTGAAATCGGGGTGGGTGGCCCGGTAATCCTGCTTTTGCTGCTTCACAAAAGCCAGCCGCCGGTTGGAATCGGACAATTGCCGGAAGAGATCGACGCCCAGAAACCAGGCCCGCCCGCGCCGCTCGAGGAACTGGCGGGCCATGCCCAGGTAATCGGTATCCCCCGGGGTGATGGCATGCAGCCGCAGCAGCGCGATCTCGATCTCCTCATGCCCGGGGGTGTAAGCGGCGCCCTGGCCGCGAAAATCGGCCACGATCCGGTCGGCCGCGCGCCGGGCGACCGCCAGCAGGTCCGTCCGCCCGCTGGCCTCGAAATGCGAGACGCCGGCCTCGATCAGGTGGCCGTGGCAGTACAGTTCGTGTTCGATCTGTAAATTGCGCCAGCGGACACCCGGAAAATGGATCTGGTTGTAGGTGAACAGGTAACCGTCCGGCATTTGCGCGCGCGCCAGCAGATCGATGAACCCGTCCGCCAGCTCTGCCAGGTGAGGATCGGGCCGGTCGCGCAGGATGCGCACGGCCGCGTCCAGCCATTTGTATGCGTCTGAATCGGCAAAGAACCAGCCTTCACGCAGCCCGTCGCTCAGACCGGCGGCGATGCGGAAGTTTTCGATACAGCCCGAGGCTTCGAGCTGGCGCCACTGATGAAAGATGGCCTGCTGCGCGTTGACCTGCTGGCGTTCGTACCAGAAATCAGGCAGAAGGGAGGCGATTCGCATGCTTTTTACCTGTAAAGAATAAGGGCAGGAGTCCCAGCAGGGATACCAGTGAGCCCACCTGGAAGATGATGGGCACCGGGATGAAGCCGGCCTCGCCGTTGGAGACAGTGGGGATGCCGTAAGCCTGAATCAAGGCCGAGCCGATGGCCGGGCCGATGATCATGGGGATGGCGATCCAGAAGATCATGCGGATGCCCAGGAATTTGCCGCGGTTTTGTTCGGGCAGCAGGTCCTTCAACCAGGCCACGGAGGCCACCGAAACGGCCACCGCAAAACCCTGCCACAGGAAACCCGCCGTCGCCAGCAGCGGCAGTGTCTTCACCAGCGAGAGCAGAATCCCGCCCAGGCTGCTGACCACCAGCGCAATCGCCATCATGGCGCGCTTATTCCAGCGGTCGGCCAGCATGCCGAAGGGGATGGCCACCAGGGCGCTGCCCACCATCACCGCCCCGCCGACGATGCTGAAATCCGTCTTGGTGATGCCCACATAATTCAGCAGATAAACGATCATGTAGGGGAACGAAATCTGCATGCCGATACTGGTAATCATGATGAAGAGCAGCAGAATAAACAGGGCGCGGTTCTGCCTGAGCGTATCCAGGCTGAACAACTCACCAAACTCGGCCCAAAACGAGCGTTGGTGTACATCCACCGCGGGCTGCGGCGGTTCGCGCAACAGGCTGCCGGCCACCCAGCCCACCACCAGCACAATCGCGCCCAGCGCGTAGAAGAAAATGAAATACCCCACACTGTCGATCAGCATACCCGCCGCCACCATGGCCACGATCTGCGCGATGAACACGCTCAGATTGAGCACGCCCTCCACCCGGCCGCGCTGATCGCTGGCAGCGATATCCGCCGTCCAGGCGTTGAAGGCGGCGTCGTTGGCGGTGGAGCCGAAGAAGGTCATCAGCGAATCGGCCAGCACCACCATCACCACGGCCACGCTGGTGACCTTGATGTAGGCCACGGTGGGGAAGAGGATGGTGGAGATACCCCAGCAAATGTAGCCGAACAGGATGAACGGCCGGCGGCGGCCCCAGCGCGTGTGCGCCCGGTCGCTGAGCGTGCCCATCAGCAGCGTGGTCAGCGTGGCGGTGATGGCGCTGCACGCCACCATCCAGGCCACCGGACGCGGGTCGGGGGTGATGGTGTCGTAGACGAAGGTGTTGAACCACGAGTTTTCGACCGCCCAGGCGATTTGCCCGGTGATGGCCAGCGCGGCCATGACGAACCAGGCCCGCGGCGTGATGCGTGTGGAGGAGGAAGGTGAATTGGACATGGGAATATCTTACAGCAGATTGGAAAGAAAGGGGCAGGAAAAAATGCTGAATGTTGACCCTTACCCGGCTAGGCGGCTGAATGAATTGCTGATTTCTGATGGCGGATTGCTGATTGAAGACAAGCCGCGGTGGGATCCACAACGAACCTTTGTCATTAACGTACGCTTTCTTGTCCTCGGAGTGTCCTGACAGCGTCGGTCGGGACACGGCAAAGCCGTGATCCATTGCGGCATTTGCCTGCACAGCCGTGCCCCTTCGAATTGTCTGCGGGCGGGGCCGGCGATTTCGTGAATGATTATGGCATTTGCCTGCATCGCCATATGCGTAGGGGCACGGCTGTGTGAGAAATCTACCTGATTGTGAAATTTGCCTGCCGCGCCTTGAACCGCAAGACCCCATGTCCATCGCACGGGCGGGGAGATCGAGGTCCACCGCAATCTCATAAATCGGCGCATTGTTTACAAATATTGTCTTCTTTCTTAAAATATCTTGCATTCTTCGAATATATATTCTATAATTGACCTACATTGTCATATTTATCGGTTTGAGGAAAGCAAATGCGAAAAGTGATCTTTCAAAACATGCTCACCCTGGACGGCCTCTTCGAAGGGCCGCAGCACGAAATCGACTGGCATACGGTGGACGCGGAATTCAACGAATATGCCATCGCGTTGAACGCCGAACTGGATACGCTGTTGTTCGGGCGCCGGACCTATGAACTCATGGCGGCGTACTGGCCCTCGCCGGAAGCCAGACGCGACGACCCGCTGGTGGCGGACATGATGAACCGCCTGCAAAAGGTCGTTTTCTCGCGCATGCTCGACCACGTAGACTGGGAGAATTCGCGCCTGGTGAAAAGCGATCCCGCCGTCGAGGTGGCGCGCCTGAAAGCGCTGCCCGGCAAGAACATGGCCATCTTTGGCAGCGCCGACCTTTCGACGACGTTGATCCAGCACCGGCTGATCGACGAATATCGCCTGTTCTTCAATCCCATCATCCTGGGTGCAGGCCATCCGGCTTTCAAGGGGCTGCTGGATCGGATTCCCCTCAAACTGGTCGGTTCCAAAATTTTCAAATCAGGCCTGGTCCAGTTGAACTATCAACCGGTCCAGGTCTAGGAGGTAATCTTATGGGCAACATGCAGATGACGGCTGAACCCGGAAAGCAGGAGATCTTCACCACCTATGAACTCAACGCGCCGCGCGAACTGGTCTTCAAGGTGATGACCGACCCATCCCTGGTCGGCGAGTGGTGGGGACCGGCATCCCTGACCACCGTGGTGGAAAAGATGGACGTCCGCCCGGGCGGCCAGTGGCGCGTGATCCAGCACGATCCGGCGGGTACGGAATATGCCTTCCACGGTGTGTTCCACAGCCTGAAGTTCCCCGAAACGTACATCTACACCTTCGAGTGGGAAGCGATGCCGGATCACGTCCTGCTGGAAATTTACCGGCTCGAGGCTCTGGGCAGCAAGACGCGGGTGATCGAGCATACGCTTTTCCAATCGGTGGCCGATCGGGACGGTATGCTGGCTACCGGCATGGAAGCAGGCGCGGTCGAGATGGTCAAACGGCTGGAAAAACTGCTGGCGCGCGTCGGCGCGGCCGAAAAATCCTGATCCATGTGCCGCAGCATTAAGACGCTCTATCACCTCGAGCCGCCGGCCGGCGAGACCGAAATTCAGGAAGCCGCGCTGCAGTACGTGCGCAAGATCAGCGGCTTCAACCGGCCGTCGCAGGCCAACCGGGCCGTCTTCGATGCCGCGGTGGCGGCCGTCGCGGCCGCCTCCAAAGCCCTGATCGGCGGGCTCGAAACGGCCGCCCCGCCCCGCAGCCGGACGGTTGTGGCGGTCCGATCTCACCGGTTCACAATACAGGAGCGCTGAGTTGAGAAAACTGATCGTAACGGAGTTCGTTTCACTGGACGGCGGGATGGAAGAGCCCGGCCTGTGGTCGCTGCCCTATTGGAACGCTGAAATCGCCCAATTCAAAGGGGCTGAATTCAGCGCCTGCGACGCCCAACTGCTGGGGCGCGTGACCTACGAGGGTTTCGCCAAAGCCTGGCCGAAGAGCACGGATGAAGGCGCCGAGCAGTTCAACAGCATGCCCAAGTATGTGGTCACGCGCACCCTGAAAACGCTCGAGTGGAACAATTCGCATCCCATCCGTGGCGATATCACCGCGGCCGTGAAGGACCTCAAGGGGCAGCCCGGTAAGGATATCGTCGTCAGCGGCAGCGGCATGCTGGTGGACTTCCTGCTTTCGGCAGGGCTGGTGGATGAACTGCACCTGCTGGTCTATCCGCTGCTGCTGGGCAAGGGCAAGCGCATCTTCACCAACAGCGCCCAATCTGCGCTGCGCCTGGTGTCCAGCCGCACCTTCGCCGGGGGTGTGCTGGCCTTGATCTACGCTCCGGCGTAGTAATCGATCCGGTTCGCTATCGGGGTGCCGGCCTGGCCCGCCCTGCATAAAACAAGCGCTCTCCATCATTAAAAATGGAGAGCGCTTTCTTTCCTTCTTTGAGTTCTTCGCGCACTTTGCAGTTAAACCGCGCCTTCCACCTTTTCATCCCGGGGAGCCGGCTTGAGCCGGTTGACCATCCAGATGCCCGTCAGTGTCACCGCCCCGCCGATCAGCGAAGCCCAGGTCAGCCGCTCACCGAGGACCGCCCAGGCCACTGCCACCGTCACCAGCGGCTCGATGTACAGGAACACGCCCACCTGCGAGGCCGGGATGGATTTCAGCGCGTCATACCAGAAGATGTACGCCAGCCCCGAGCAGAAAACGCCCAGGAAAATCACGCCGATCCAGCCGTCCCAGGGCATCTGGCGCATGGCCGCGAACTGCGGGTTGAGCAGGAAAAGCAGCGTGGTGAAGCCCCAGCCAAAAGCCATCACGTAGAACATCATGCGCGCCGCCGGGTGCTGCTTCAGCCCGCGCCGCGATAGGATCGAGAACACCGCCCAGTTGGGGGCACTGACCATCATCAGGAAGTCGCCGGTCGTCGCTGCCCTGCCGCCAACCAGCGCGCGCAGGTCGCCGCGCGACACCACCAGCAGCACGCCCAGCACGGCTACCCCGATGCCGAGGATCTGGAAGGCACTCAGCTTTTCCTTGAGCGCCAGCCAGCCCAGCAGCGCGATAAAAATGGGCGAGGTGGCGACGATCCATGAGCCGGTGGTGGCCTGGGCCGTGACCAGCCCATTGGATTGCAGCCACTGGTGAAAGGTGATGCCGATCAAACCGAGCAGGGCAAAATAGGCCAGGTCGTTGCGCCCGGGCAGCTCGAACTGCCGGCGCGCGAGCATGGTCAGGCCCAGCAGGGCCAGCCCCATGCCAAAGCGCAGCCAGACCAGCGCATCCGGCGCAAGGTAGCGCAGCGCCACCTTGGTGGCAACGAACGACGCCCCCCACAGCAGCACCGCGAAGGTTGCCTGGAGGTACGGAACGAGCCGCGAGCGAGTCATGCCCCCGAGTATATCAGGCAACCCCGGAATTGCGATTTACAGTTTATGGTTGCCATCCTGTAAATAATACGGTGTAAAGCGATCGCAGCATTTACAAAGATGTCGAAATTTATCACGGAATCAAAAATGTTTGAGCCGGTAGCAAGGATATTTTGAAAGCGATGATTCGGTCGGAAACCAGGAAAGAAGCGGCGCATGGTCTGCCCTCGACGAGGGCGGGCGACCGGCGCCATCAAAGTCTTTTATAGAAAGCGCCCTCCTTTTCAAGGAGGGCGCGTTTTATTGGCTGAACGGCCGGGTTACGCTTTAGCCGCCGGCGGGGTCGTTCCCGCGTCGGGCGCCTGGCGTTTTTCGCTCAGGCTCTGGCGAATTTCCTCGCGCAGCTTATCCGCTTCAGGGCTGCGTTCCTTGCCGGCGGTTTCGCCGGTGACGGCCAGGTTAAGCTTATCCGAGAGCAGCAGGGTCAGCAGCCCTTCCATGATGCTGCTGCCGGAGGCGCCGCCTTCGCCGCCGTTGCCGCCCACCACCACCCGCGGCACCACGTCCACGCGGGACTGCTGCACGGCTTCGGCGAAGCGGTTCATCACCTGCTGGGTCACCTGGAACTGCGGCCCGCCGTACGCGGCCACCTGTTCCTCGGTGGCGATGGCCTGGGCGATACCCGTACGGGCGATGCGTTCGGATTCCGCTTCAGCCAGGGCGCGGATCTGGGCCGCCTGTTGCAGGGCGCGCTGGTATTCGGCCTTACCCTGGTTGGACTGGACCGTGATGCTCAGTTCGGATTCGGTGATGTTGCGCTGCTGTTCGGTGCGCGCCTGCGCTTCGCGCAGTTCGCGTTCCTTGGCGGCCGCCACCTGCTGGCGCTGGTAGGTCTCGATCTGTTCCACAGCGATCTGGCGCGCGCGCAACTGGTTGAGGATGATCTCGATCTGTTTATCCTCGCCGGTCGTGGTCGGCGTGCCGATCAGCACTTCCTCCAGTTCCAGGTTGTAATGGGTGAACTTATCCTTCATTTCCTGGCTGGAAATGCGCTGAATGTCGTTGCGCTCCTGGATGAGCTGGATCAACGTGCGCGTCTGGCCGATGTTCTTGAAGTACGCCGAGACCATCGGGTCGAGAGTCTGCTCGACCAGTTTCTTCACGTCGCCGAAGCGCTGGATGACCAGCGGGGCCTTCTGGTAGTCGATGTGCATGACCACCGAGAGCGGCAGGGAAGGCTCGAAAGCGTCCTTGGTGATCAGCGAGACTTCGGAGAGGTTTTCATCGAAGTGGTGCGAGCCGATTTCGCTCTTGATCCACTTGAGGATGATGTTGGTGGTCGGCACCGACACCACCTTGCCGGCATAGGTGTTGAAGGCGTACTTGCCGGGCAGCAGCGGTTCGCTCCACACACCCCGGCTGCCGGTGCTCACCAGTTCGCCGTGGCGGTATTCACTGCCCGACAGATCCTCACCCAGACCGCCGGTGTAGGAAACAACCACGCCCACGAAGCCGACCTCGATGACGGTCTTGGGAATCATCTCGACCGTGGCAAACAGCCGGTTGAGGTAGTAGGTGCCTTCGACCAGCACCTGAAGCTGGCGTCCGCGCAGGCCGTGAGCGTTGATGAAGCGATCCGGCATCTGGAAATTGTTGTGATAGGTCAGCGAATCGTTGGAATCCCCGCCCACCACCGGCGCAATGATTTCACCTGAGGGCAGGGACGGGCCGTCATGCACGGTGACGACGCCGATCGAATCGTCCGAATCCTTGATCACCACCGGGGTAAAACCGTTGCGTTTGGCGATCACTTCGGCCATGCTCTGGATGACGGTCTGATCATCCCGGCTGAGCGGCATGTAATAGACGCGTTCTTCGGTGATGACCACAAACTGGGCCAGGTTGATGGCGTAGGTACCTTCACGCAAAATCTGGCGCTGCGGACCGCGCTGCCCGCCGTGGCTAAGGAAATGAGCCACGTTCTGGAAATCGTTGGCAGTGGTGTTGGTGGCCAGCACCTGCATGGCGCTGAGCGGCTCACCATCGCGCGCGAAAAGGTAGCCGATCTTGCCCTGGGCAATGGTCACGAGCGGGGCAATGTGAACCACGTACTGGATGGGGATCAAGTAATGCAAACCGCCGCGCAGCACGTCGGGCTGGTAGCCGGCCTCGCCGTGTAGCGCGATGAAACCGCCTTTGAGCGACTTGCTGCCAAAGCGCTTTTCGACGATACCAATCCGGTTGTTGGGGATGAAGCGGATCCCGGATAACAGGATCAGAATCACGATGATCCCGATTGCGATTAACAGGGTACTGCCAAAATTCAGAGTCATTCCTTCTCCTTGACGCGCTGAACGGCGCCTAAGAATCGAGTATACCCTTTTCCGGATTCTGTACAGACCAGTCCGAGGGAGGAACCGGATCAACCGGGCTGCTGGGGCTTGTTCCGTCGAATGGTATTAATTAAGTATACGTTGCGCTTCGAGAAAGGTCGCTTAAAGGCCTTTACCATCCTGTTCTTCACCGGGGTTCGCCCGCCGGAGCCCGCGCCGTAGCGTTGAACGGCCGGTTGGAGACCGGAAACGAAAACCGGCTGCCCCATCCGGGTCCGATGACCGATCCGGAGATTCGCGAACCGCTATTCGATAAAAGCCACCCCGTCGATCATGATCAGGCAATCCTCGTCGATGAACTCGGTGGTGGAGGTCATGCGCACCGGAAAACCGTCCTTTTCGAAATAATCGAAGAAAATCTTCTCCATCCTGGGCAGGTCGCTGACGTGCTTCAGCCACACGTTTACCTTGACCAGGCTCTCCAATCCCAGGTCGAAATGCGCCAGCGACTTGCGAATGCCTTCCAGCGCGTTGCGGCACTGGCCTTCGAAATCCTCGGCGAATCCGCGGTGCAACGCCAGATAAACCGTGTCGCCGGCCTGAACAGCGTCTGAATAACTGAAGGGCGTGGGGATGCGCTTGATCTTCGACATGGGGATCTCCTTTTTCAAGTGGTTGGATAATAGAATTGTAGTTCTATTAATCAATTTGCACAACTATTCTTCTGGCCGGGCGCCGGATTTCTGATAAAATTTAGCTCACTTAGCGTTATCCCTTTTCAAGGAGACCCCTTTGGCCCAGTTGACCCCCAGCGAACTGGTCTACCTGAACGGCGAACAATTCGCCGGCGAACCGCGCGCTTCCCGGCGCACGCGCTTGCTGCATTCCGGCCGCGAAGTCCATCTTGCCCAACTGGTGCAGGCGGCGCTGGCCAGCGCGCTGTTGGCCAATCTTCAAACAGGAACCCTGCTGCTATCGCAGCGCGAACACTCGCGCTGGTTCGGCCTCGTCAAGAAAGAAATTCTCTCCGTCGAACCGACCGGAAAATCCGCCGACTGGCCCGCTCAAACCCTGGAAGCCGATGTGTTGGCTGCCGCCGGTTCGAGCGACGTGCATAAAGAAAGCGGTGACCTGGCGCGCCTGATCTACGTCTGGTTGAAGACCAGTTACGATGATCCGTTTGCCGAAGTGGTGACGCGCATCCAGAACGGTCTGGCCGCGCGCGGCCTGCTGAACGTGATCGAAGAGCGCAAGCTGTTATCGGTCAAGCGCAGCTATGCAGTACCGCCAGAAACCCTGGCTCTGGCGCAAGATATCAAATCCATCCAGAACATGCTGGAGCAGTTCCAGGTTGCGCGCCCGCAGTTGTGGCCGCTGCTGTTGGAAACGATAAAGAAGGCCGTGATGTTGCGTCAGGGCCTTCGTGAAACCGATTTAATGGATGTCGAAAAAGGGCCGCCGGGCGAAGCCTGAACGGTCTATTGGCACGGACCTGAACTGCTCACGGTAGCCGGAGCGGCCTGCTGGACGCCCTGCAGCACCTGCCCCTGCGCGTCGGTGAGCGTCAAAGCGGCCATATCGAGCTGGTAGGTCGATCCGTTGCCGGTTTCGACGGTCAGCAGCGAGCCGTCAGCGGCGGCAAATCGGGCCGCGCCGGAGCCCCTGTTCAACAGGTAGCGGAAGTAGTTGCCCTGCGCATCCACGGCGACGATCGCGCCCTGATCGGGGTCATCACCCAGCACGCCGGCGTAGGCGGTCAGCCAGACGCCGTCCACCTGGTCGTTCCACTGATTGGTCACGCTGAATTCCTGCGGCGAAAAGGGCGGCTGCAGCCAGTCGCTGATGCCGCGCGGAATTTCGATCGTCGGGGCCGGGGTGGCGTTCGGATCGGCCGCCGGTCGCAGCCCGCACACGTCGCTGGGCTTATCCGGCGCGTTGGCCTGGGCGGTCGCCTGGGCAGCCTGGGCCGCGCTCAACGGCTCGGCCTTCTGCTGCAGCAGCGCCTTCACGGCCGGGTCTGAAGCGTTGGCGGCCTGGTCCTGCAACGAATCGAGCTGCTGCTGTTCGGGGGTCTTCGAGCTGGCGAGCACGCTCCCGCCCCAGAAGAGCAGGCCGATCAGTAAGAGGGTTCCGATAAAGAAGTAGATGCGTTTCATAGGTTGCGTTATTCGTGAGGGGTTGATTCGTTCTTCGTTACGAGTTATGAGTTATGAGTTATGAGTTATGAGTTATGAGAAATTGTAATCCATTTTTTCTCAACGCTTCGACCCATCCCTCATCACTCCTCTTCAGTTGGTCCAATAGCGGATGTCCGTCATCCAGGGCAGGCGGTTCATGCGCGTGTCGGGATCGGCGAAGGTGTACTTCCACAACTGGTTCCAACCCTCCTGTGGGGTGTTCATCGTATCACTGCTGGTGCCGGTGCAGCCGCCGCGCTGCTGGCAGGCGCCGGATTGGGTCATCACGCCTGAGAAATCGATGCGCATTCCCTTTTGCACCTTGGCGTATTTGCTGACGGTCTGCCATTGCTTGGCGTTGGCTTCATTGCTCAAATAGATCTCCGGCACCACCCAGGCCGGCGGGATGCCCCAGGAAATGTACCAGACATCTTCGACATGCCAGGAATAATTCTTCCCTCCAGTCCACGAACCGATGTCGGCGTAATAAGTCTGCGGGCAGCCCTCGCAGGCGCCGTAATTATAGTAGAGAGCTGAATTGTTATCCGCCGAATCGAACCCGTCCACCCAGGCGCGGGTCAGCGCGGAAGTGGCCCAGGAGAGTTCCATGTCATTGGCGCCGGCGGCGGTCACCTGCGCGGCGTAATGCTGGGTGGACAACCAGGCATTCACGTTCAACACCATTTGAGCCCACTGGCTGCCGTGATTTCGAACCGTGCCGGGCACTTTCATGTCCACCGGCGGATCGGTGCCCAGGTAATTGCTGGTGCCAATGCCCAGAGTCAGGTGTGAGGCCTTATCGCTGCCCGTGCAGACCCAGTAACCGGTGGCAAAATTCTTGGCGAATTCGCCAATGGCGCCGATCGACATGAACGTCCAGTTCGTGTTCGGCGGAACGCGGAAAATCAACGTTCCCAGCGTGCCGTAATCGTCATACCAGGGCTGGCCGAAGTCAAGGATGACCAGCCGGTCCTGAGCGCCGGCCAGGTTCAAATCGGTCTGGCCGAGCGCACAACCCTTGTCGTAGGCCGCCTGATTGCTGTTGGTCTGCACGTAATAACTTACCGAATAATCGGACGGCAGCGGCGGTAAGGGTGTAGGCGTGGCGGTAGGCGTGGGCTGTTTGGCCACGTACGGCAGATAGATGGTCGTGCCGCCGCCGGCCGCGCTGGCGGTCCAGGTGAACAGCAAAACCAGCAGCAGCGCCAGCCACACCGCTCCGCCTCGCCGGAAGATCGAACGAATTCGTTGCATGAATGTCAACCTATTTGATCCTCGATTGCCAGAAGAATGCCAGAATTCCACCCATTGTATCCTTTTTGTATTAAACGTCCAAATGGCCCTGCCGGTTCCATTCCTTAAGAAATTGGTTGGATTGATCGCTGACAGCGGTTCCTGAAAAAAACAATAAACAATTTTAGTATGCAACCCTTCCAGCGCCGTTCGAGTCGCCTGCCGGGTTACGATATTACGTATATTCCCCACATAGCCGTGCCCATACGCATGGGTTAAAAAGACACAGCCGTGCCCCCTAGGCGTTGGCCCGACCGTACCCCAGCGTAAAAAATCGGATGCTGTCAAAAACGCAGCATCCGATTTTGATCCTTAAAATCCTGTCGATCCTGTGAATTTCCTACAGGAACTTCTCGGCGAAATGGCACGCCACCAGATGACCGGGGCGCAGTTCGCGCAGTTCGGGTTCCTCCACCGAGCAGATCGCCTGCGCGATGGGGCAGCGCGGGTGAAAACGGCAGCCCGAGGGCGGGTTGATGGGGTTCGGAATTTCACCGGCCGGCATGGGCTGAGTGCGGCGTTTGTGCGGGTCGGGGACGGGCACGGCCGCCATCAGGGCCTGGGTGTAGGGATGCAACGGGTAGCTGTAGACCTCTTTCAGCTCGCCCACTTCGGCCAACCGGCCCAGGTAGAGGATGCCGATGCGGTCGCAAATGTATTTGGCCGTCGCCAGATCGTGCGTGATGAACAGATAGGTCAGGTTGAATTCCTGCTTCAGTTGAACCATCAAATCCAGCAGCAGCGCGCGCACGCTCACATCCGCCATGGCGATGGGTTCGTCGGCCAGCACCAGATCGGGGCGCGTGATCAACGCGCGCGCGATGACCACGCGCTGGCGCTGCCCACCCGAAATCTGGTGCGGGTATTTATTGATGAAGTAGCGCGCCGGACTGAGTCCCACGCGTTCGAAGATTTCCAGGAGTGTGTCGCGGTGTTTTTCGGCCGCCTCGGGGTAGTGAATCTTCAGGCCCTGCACCACGCTGTCGCCCAGGGTCATGCGCGGGTTGAGCGAGGCCATCGGATCCTGGAAGATCACCTGCATGCGCCGGCGCAGGTGGCGCATCTCGCGTTCGTTTTGCGTGCTGAGATCGATGCCGTCGAAGCGCACCGTGCCCTCGGTGGGTGTTTCCAGGCCGATCGCCAGGCGGCCGATGGTCGTCTTCCCGCTGCCCGATTCACCCGCCAGGCCAAATGCCTCGCCGCGTTTGATGTTAAAAGTCACCCCATCGACCGCGCGAACGAAATCCTTGCGCCCGGCCAGGATCTGGTCGAGGAAGCTTTTTTGCACCGGAAACCATTTTTTCAGGTCCTGGATTTCCACCAGGTTTTCCTGTTGATGAGCAGACATTTCCACGTTCATGCGGCCACCTTGATCGTCTTTTCAACCTTTTCCGGGTGATCTTGATACAACCAGCAGTGCACCCAATGCCCGGGCGCAACTTCTTCCAGCGCGGGCCGGTAGCGCGAACAAATGGGCATGGCCGCGGGGCAGCGGGGATGGAAACGGCAGCCGGACGGCGGGCGCGCCAGGTTGGGCGGCTCGCCGGGCATTTTGTAGAGCTCCTTCTTTGCGTTGATTTCGGTGGTGGGCACCGATGCCAGCAGGCCCTGGGTGTAGGGGTGCAGGGGCGCGTCGAAGATGCGGTTGACATCCCCCAGTTCCACCAGATTGCCGGCGTACATCACCGCCACGCGGTCTGCGATTTCGGCCACCAGGGCGATGTTGTGCGTGATCGCCAGGATGCTCACCCCAAATTCGTCGCGGATCTCGCGCAATTGGTCGACCAGCTTGGCCTCTACGATTACATCCAGTGAGGTGGTGGCTTCATCGGCGATGATCAGCCCGGCGTTCAACACCAGCCCCAGACCGACCATAACGCGCTGGCGCATGCCGCCCGAAAGCTGGTGCGGGTAGCTGTCGAGGCGGCTTTGCATGATGCCCAATCGTTCGATCAGGGTCTGGATGCGCTTGATGATATAGGGCGTTTTGGTCTCGGCCTCGTGCACCTGAATGGCTTCCTCCAGGTGCTGCTCCACGGTTTGCACCGGGTTGAGCGAGGTCATCGGGTCCTGGAAGATCATGCTAACCTGACGTCCGCGGTAATCCCGCAGGCGTTTTTCGTCGAACTTCATGACGTTTTCGCCGTTGAAGATGATCTGGCCGCCGCTGATGTAGCCAGGGGGCATGATCATGCGCAGCAGGGCTTTGCCGAGCGTGCTCTTTCCGCAGCCGCTCTCGCCTACCAGACCCATGATTTCGCCGCGGCGAATGTCGAAACTGATCTTATCCACCGCGCTGGTCGGACCCAGGCGGGTGTTATAGGTGACCGATAGATCGCGGATTTGTACCAGAGGAAAAGATTGGTCCATCGTTTACAACTCCGCCAGCCGCGGGTTGAGAATCTCGGCGAGACTCTCACCCAGCATGCTGAATGATAAAGTGACCAGACTGACCATCACGCCGGGGAAGGTGATCAACCACCAGGCGCGGCGGATGTAATCCTGCCCGCGCGACAGGTCGATGCCCCAGTCGGGTGTGTCCGGCGGCAGGCCCAGGCCCAAAAAGCTCAGGCCGGCCTCGGTCAGGATGGCGTCCGCCACGTTGACCGAGAAGATGATCACAACCGACGGGATGACGTTGGGCAGGATGTATTTGGTCAGGATCTGCCAGGGGGGCGTGCCCAGGCTGCGGGCCGCTTCGACGTACAGGTCGTTCTTGACCGAAAGAGTCTGCCCGCGCACGATCCGGAAGTAGGTTGGAATGTACAACACCGCGATGGCCACAATGATATTTCCAATGCCGGCCCCCAGCACCGCGGCAATGGCAATCGCCAGGATCAGACCCGGGAAGGAGTACAGGCTGTCCATCAACATGGTCAGCACGCGGTCGAACGGTCCGCCGATGAAACCGGATATGAGGCCCAGCGGTACGCCCAGTAAGAACGAGATGATGGCCGAACTCAGGCCGACGATCAAAGCGATGCGCGTGCCCCAGATGATTCGACTGAGCACGTCCTGGCCGAGTTGGTTGGTGCCCAGGGTAAACGTTTTGGTATTGCCGGTCAGATTGCCGGCCACTTTGACGCCCGGGAACTTCGGCAGCAGGGGCGTCAGCTCTTCCATGCTGGCCACGAAGGCGTCCAGCTTGCCGTCCTGGAGATCGGCCAACCCCAGGTCGTTCGTCTCATACCGGCGCGGCCGGGGCTGGTAGGTGATGCCCGAGCCGGCCGCTTTTTCGGCGGCGTTCAATTCGTCGATGGTATCCCGCAGCGCCTGGCTGGCAGCGCTGCCCACCACGTAACCGATATTGTTCTTGTTGGTTCCGATTTCTTTCAAGGAAGTCACAGTGCTGTCAGCCTGGACCACCAGCACATAGCCCAGAGGGATTTCACCCGGAGACAGCAGGGCCGGGCCGACCTCGGCTCGCGGATCGTAGGGGGCAAACCATTTCGGCGCCACACCCAACAGGATGATGAACAACAACAGCACGGCGCTGACGGCCACGAACCACCAATCACCGCCGTACCACTTGCGCGCCAGGAAAAGCTTGCGCACGAAACCGACCTTGTCCAGGTCCAACTGCCATTGGGGAACGGCTTCAGGAGTTATTTGTTTTTCTTCCATGGGATCATTTCTCCTTTACGCCGGATCAGTACCGGATGCGGGGATCGACGAATGCATACAACACATCCATGATCAGGCTGATGGCCGCGACGAACATGGCGAACACACCGATCGTAGACTGCACGGCGGTGTAATCGCGGAGTTGGATGCGCTCCACCAGGTAACGCCCAATGCCAGGCCACGAGAAGGTCGTTTCGGTCAGCACCGCGCCCGCCATAAGGGCGGCGAACTGCAGACCGATCAGCGTCAGGATGGGAATAAACGTATTGCGCAGGGCGTGTTTGTAGACCAGCCGTCTTTCGGAGATGCCGCGCGCGCGCCCGGCGGTGATGAAATCGGACTGCAGGATTTCGATCATGTTGACGCGCGTCAGGCGGATGAAGACACCGGTCAGCGCCAGTCCCAGTGTAAAGGAGGGCAGGATCAAATGCATTAATGCCGAACCCAATGCCGGCCAGTTGCGGGTGAGGATGGCATCGATGACATAGAAATGAGTGGGTGAAACAAAGTTCACCTGCATCAAAGTATCCATGCGTCCGGCCAGCGGGAACACGGGCAGCTTTACCGAAAAGGCAATTTGAAACATCAAACCCATAAAGAAGATCGGGATGGAGTAAATGACAATACTGAACAGTCGCAGGAGATAATCGACTGGTTTTTTGCGGTTCTTGGCGGCGTAGGCGCCCGAACCCACCCCAAAAACGGCCATGAAAATGACCGCCGGGATGGAGAGCTCGATGGTGGCGGGGAGTTTTTCGGCCAGTTCCTGTTTGATCGGGCGTTCACCCTGGGTGAGCGCGGTGCCGAAGTCGAACGTGACCATCTGCCAGAGGAATTCGCCATACTGGACGATCAACGGGCGGTTCAGGCCCAGGCGTTCGCGTAACTGGTTGGCCTGCTCTTCACTGACGCGCGGGCCAAGCTGTGAGCGGATCGGATCGCCGGGTAGGATGCGCATGATGAGAAACACCAGCGTAATCAGGATCAACACCATGGGAATGGTGAGAAGAATACGGGTGATTAGAAATTTGCGTAGAGATGCGGACATACGGCGTCTCCAAAAGGAGAGATTTTTTACTTAAAATAGCATATCGTTGGAAGTTTCAAGTCTTGATTAACACGCTCTCTCGCCAGAATTGACGGATTCTGGCAATAGAAAAGGCATCGAAAGCCTTGGACCTTCTATGTAAAATAACGGGGGGAGCCTTCAATAACTCCTGGGGGCAAGGTTACCCTCGCCCCCAGATTCATTCAGCGTTGGCGGATTAAGGGAGCGTTATTTGCTCCCGACCATGAAGGTGTCATTGAATACCAGGTAGCGCAGCGCGGGGGCGTTGACGGTTTCGACGGTCAGGCCGGCTACGGATTGCAGACGAACGGCTTCCACCGGGCCGACCGTGCGCCAGGCGATGTCGATCTCACCCTTTTCGACCGCGTTGGCCAGGGTTGCCGGGTCAGCGTAGTAGCGGATGATCACATTCTTGATCTTGGGGGCTTCGCCGATGTAATTCGGATTGGCTTCCAGGACCAACTGCTCGCCGGGGGTGTGCGAAACCATGCGGTATGGGCCGATGCCATCGATCTTCTCGGGGAAGGCCACGATCTTATCGGTGGGGAATTCGGCCGGGTTGGTAACCACAAACGGGGCCGTGGCAGCCAGCGCGGGGAAGAAGCCGTAGCTGTTCTTCAGGGTGTAGACCACAGTCTTCGCATCAGGCGCGGTTACGTCTTTGACGTAGTTCTGCACCAGACCGGAAACCTGCCCCTCGAGGCCGATGCGCTGCCAGGCGCGGAGGTAATCGGCCGAAGTGACCGGGGTGCCATCCGCGAACTTGAGGCCGTCTTTCAGGGTGAAGGTGTAGGTCAGGCCATCTTCGCTGACCTTGGGTAGATCGGCCGCGGCGGCGGGAATCAGGTTCGTGGTGCCGGGCTCGTAGGTCAGCAGCGGCATACCCGTGTTCTTGATGATTTCCCAGTCGTGAGTGGCGTAGGCGTCCTGCGCATCCAGGCTGTTGACCTCATCCGTAGTACCGATGATGATGGTGTCGGTTTTGCCAGAAGCGGGTTTGGCATCTGCGGTGAAGGACAGCGGGTAGTAATTGAACTCGAAGGCCGAGCTGATCTTGATGCCTTCCACGCCATTGCGGTAGGTGATGAACTCGGGCTCCCAGAAGAGCGGCAGGGTGGGCACTTCGTCGGCGTACAGCTCACCAATTTGCTTGTAGAGGGCCTCGCGATCGGGTCCATCCGGGGTGGTGGCGGCCTTGGTCAACAGTTCGTCCATTGCCGGGTTGCAGTAGTTCACGCCATTATCCGGCGACTGCAGGCAGGAGGCGAACGGGGTCAGCCAGTTGTCGGGGTCGACGAAATCGGGGAACCAGCCCAGGATGAAGGCGGGCAGCTTGCCGGCAACGAAGCTGTCGACGTATTCAGCCCAGTTCTGCGACTTGAGATCCACCTTGATCAGGCCGGTCTCTTCGAGCTGTTCCTTGATGACCTGCATGACATCCGCGGTGGTGGTGCCATAGTGCTCGGGCGGGTACCAGAGTTCGAAGTTGAAAGGCTTGTCGGCTGTATAGCCCAGGTCTGTCAGCAGCTTCTTGGCCAACTCCAGGTCGCGGGTGCCGTATTTATCCAGGAAGGGTTCCGTGGCGTAAGGATAATCGGACGGGACCATGGAATAGGCCGGTGTGTTGCGGCCTTCGAACACGCGGTCCACGATTACTTCGCGGTCGATGGCGGCAGCAATGGCCTCTCTAAGTTCCTTGCTCCACAGTGGATGCTCTGGGGCTGCCGTCGGTTCGACCGGCGCCACGGTGGGTTCTTCGGTCGCTGCCGGCGCAGCGGTCGGTTCCGCTGTGGCGGCTGGCGTTGCCTGGGCGCAAGCGCTCAGCAGCATCGCCAATGCCACAATGGCGGTAATGAATACAAAAAACTTCCGAGATTTCATACATCTCCTCCTAAGGCTCTTGCTTTTGGGTCGTACTGGTTGTGTTGAGTTATGTTGTGAAGAAATCGGGATTGACTTACAAAAATTACCGGGCGAACCGGTAATGGAATGCGATCCGCCAATCGCATGTTAAGCATTATACATCTCGAGGTTCCCCTGTCAACTATGCATCAGGCCAGAAAAAGAATAGATCGGTAATAATTACCCGGTTTTAGCAATTATTGAAACCATTTATCAAAAATGATAGGGGTGATTGAAGAAGAATCGAAAAAAGGCGACCCGCCAACATTTCGGGCAGGCACGCTCCCCGCACGGGGTTGGGAGAGTGTGCCTGCCCGTCGTTTGGATGGTCGCGCTTGGGACCTGGATCGAAAAGATGATTCGCAAAACGGACGCCGTCAGGCGTAGCGCTGCTCTTTCCACACGTCCGCGTCGTTGTGATAACCGGATTGTTCCCAGAAGCCCAGGCGGTCCTGACTCATGAATTCCAGGCCGCGCAGCCATTTGGCGCCCTTCCAAAAATAAGGCACGTTCAGGTCATCCCGTCTCGGAATGGCGCCGATGATGCCGCGCAGCGGGTAGCCGTGTTCGGGGCTGAGCGGCTGGCCATCGTAGTGCGTGGCCAGCAGGAAATTCTCCTGCAGGCACACTTCCAGCGGCAGGTTGGCGGTGAACCCATATTCGGCATGCTGAAAAACAAAACGGGCGGTCGGCAACGGCTTGAGGATGCCGCGCTCGACCAGGTCGCGCAACGACACGCCCTCCCAGGCGGTATCCAGCTTGCTCCAGCGCGTTACGCAGTGAATGTCCATCACCAGACGCGTGCGCGGGAGCTGGTTGAATTCTTCCCACGATAGACGCAGGGGGCTTTCCACTTCGCCCCAGATGCGAAAATCCCAGGTGGCAGGGTTGAAGGCCGGAACCGGCCCATAATGAAGGACCGGGAATTTGTTGGTCAACGCCTGGCCGGGCGGGAGCCGTTTCTGACTGCGCGCCTTGAGCTCGTCTTCTTTTCGGCGGAAAAAACGATCGGACATAGAATTCGGGCCTCCTATGTCCTAATTATATCAAGAAGAAGTGAGGAGTGATGGGTGAAGAGTGAACCGTGAATTCTTTCATTTCACTCCTCACTCTTCACTCTTCATGCCAACAGATGGCTCACCAGTATCCTCACCCCAATACCCACCAGCAGCAGACCGCCGAGCACTTCCATGCGCTTGCCGAAGTGGCTGCCCAACCGGTTGCCGCCCAGCAGGCCCACCAGCGAAAGGGCGGATGTGATGACGGCGATGACCACGCTGGCAAAGATCACGTTCGTGTCGAGCATGGCCATGCTCAGGCCCACCGCCAGCGCATCGATGCTGGTGGCCACGCACAGGACCATCAAAACGCGCCCGCGCGATGGATCCGCCGCAAAGGCGCTTTCCTCGCCGTCCCTGGCAAAACCTTCCTTGACCATGCGCAGACCCACCCAGGCCAGCAGGACGAACGCCAGCCAGTGGTCGAAGTTGGCAATCAGATCGACCACGGTGCTGCCCAGCAGCCAACCCAACAGGGTCATTCCGCCCTGAAAAAAGCCAAAATGAAACGCCAGGCGAAAAACGGACCGCCCATCCCGGGCGCGGCCGCTGGTGCCCACACCCAGCGACACGGCAAACGCATCCATTGCCAGTCCAACGGCAATGATGATATCGGTTACGAGTTCCAAGTTGGTCTCCAACGCCAGAGTTAACGCGTTGGATTATACCGCGGGAGGGAGTGAAAACGGTATTCGGTACGCGGTATGAGGTATTCGGTATGCGGTACACGGTACGCGGTATTCGGTACTCGATATTCGGACTCCGTATTCCGAATCAACGAATACCGAATTGACGAATACCGAATCGACCCTTCACTCTTTACGCATCACTCTTCACTCATACCGGAACCGCCAGATCCCAATCCCATAGAACAGCGCGGCAAAGCCCAGCAGCACGGCGGCTTCGGGCAGCACGGCGCTCAGGCCCTGCCCGCGCAGCACGATATCCAGCATGCCCTGCATGGCCCAGCGCGTGGGCAGCACTTTGACAGCCTGCTGCACGACCGACGGGAAGAGTTCCAACGGGTACCAGCAGCCGCCCAGCAGCGCCATCACCATGCCCAGCATGATGCTCAGCCCGCTGGCCTGACTCTCGGTCTTGACGAAGGCGCCCAAGGCCACCCCGATGGCCGATGCCGCCAGCGCCGAACTGACCAGAATGACGGCCAGCGCGGCCGGTGAATGGCCCCAATTCAGCTTCATGACAAAGGTTCCGAACAGGATCAACAGCAGCATCTGGACCAGCGACCAGAAGACCATGCCCAGCAGCGTGCCCAGCAGATAGGTGGCCTTGCGGGTGGGCGAGGTGAGCAGGCGGCGTAGCGTGCCGGTGGCGCGTTCGTAGGCAAACATGCCCGAAATGCCGAACAGCGGAATGAACACCCAGGTGATGATCTGGCCGGCCGAGGCGTTGGCCGCCGGGTCGTAATCCACCGGGTCCTCGACGGCGGCCCGGGTAATGCTCACCCGTTCCGGCGCGGCTTCGATCTCGCTCTGGGCAGCGCTCAGGGCCGCATCGAAGTAGGCGTTGCGTTCCTGGGCGCTGGCAAAGGGTCGAATTTGCTCGGCGGCGGCCACGCTCTGCCCGGCGATCTCCACCCCGCTGCTCAGGCGCTGCAGGATAGACTCCACGGTTTGATAGGCCGCCAGCGCGCCCAGGTTGTTGGGCAGTTGGCGCAGGTCCAGGCTCAGCGAGCCCTCGCGCAGATGGGCCAGGTCGAAATCCGGCGGGATGACCAACAGCGCCGAAACGTTGCGCTTCTCGAACTCATCCTCGGCTTCGGCCAGCGGCTTGAGCACCGGCCGGATGGAATCCGATTTTTTCAGTTCGGTCACCAACTGCGCCGAAAGGGGCGAGTTGGCCTGATCGACCACCGTGAGGGCAGTGCGCGGATCGTTGTACGTGCCGGTGCCGCCGGCCAGTACGAATGTAAAGAAGATCGGCAGGATCAGGAAGAACAGCCACTCCGAAAATGAGGCGAAGCGAATTTCTGTATCCTTGCGAATGATGGCAAGCAGTTTGTTCATCCGATTCTCCTCAACCCTGGAGCACGCCGCGGCGCTTGAACAAGAATAATGAAATGCCAAACAACACCAACCCCATAACCAGCAGCCCGCCGATATCCGGGAGGATTTTGACCAGACCGTCGCCCATCGCCAGGGCGGTAAAGCCGTCCAGCCCCCAGGCATTGGGCGTGATGCGGCTGAAAGCGCGGAACCAGCCCGGCAGTTGGCTGACATCGAAGAAACTGCCGCCCAGGATGCCGAAGATCAGCATCACCGCCGAGCCAAAACTGGCCGCCTGGCCGGGCGATTTCACCAGGGCGGTGATGAGCATGCCCCAGCCCACCGCGCCGGCCACGCAAGCCAGCACCAGAATCAACACCGCCAATGGGTCACCCCATTTGAGCTGGAAGAGCAGCGAGCAGGTAATGATGAGGATGAGCATCTGGGCCACGCCGGTCAGGAAGATGCCGAACATTTTGCCCAGCAGCACCTGACCGGTATTCACCGGCGCCACCAGCAGGCGCGGCAGCGTGCCGTGAGTCTTCTCGACCAGCAGGGTGCGCCCGCCGTGGCTTACCGTGTACATGAGAAACATCAGCGCCATGCCCGGCGCCATGTAGGCCAGGACATTGAAATCCGGCGCGGAGCTGCTCGCCTGCACCCCCTTCAAGGTGATGCGTTGGCTGGAAGCCGCGTTTTGGGCCTGGCTGGAGCCAATTTGAGCGCCGGCGACAGCCGCGTCTTGCGGTTGGATGCGCCCGGTCTGGATCAGGCCGCTCACAGCCACCTGCGCGCCGACCCGGCCGATTTCGACCTGGTTGACGAACTGCTCGACGATCGATTCGACGATACCCGAACTGTTGGGACGGGTGGGATTGGCATAGATTTCGATGGCCACGGCCGGGCCGGTCTGGCCGGTAACGGGGTCGGGAATGACGCCGGCGCTGAAACCGGCCGGGATCACCACGGCGGCGGCAATCTCATCTGCGTCCACACGCGCCCGCGCGGCGGCCGGGTCGGAGGATACTTCGGGCTGCAGCAGGTCGGCCAGGTCTTCGGATTGGAACACGTTGACCAGTTCGCCGCCCAGTTCGCCTTCATCCTGATTGACCACCGCCAGCGGAACGGCGCTGATGCCGCTCGAGCTGCTGGATGTGGAGAAGCCGCCGGTGACCAGGCCCAGTCCCAGCGTCAGCACAAACGGCGCCAGCAGCATCAGGATGATGGCCGCCCGGTCGCGAAAGTTCAGGGTCAGGTCTTTCCAGGCGATGAGGAAGATTTTTTTCACGGCGGCTCCTTAATCGCGCAGAGCGCGCCCGGTCAGGTGCAGAAAAACCGCCTCGAGGTTGGGTTCCTGGATGGAAATCGAACGAATCTTGATGTTGCGCTCGTTGGCGCGGCTTACCGCCGACGCCAGGATCCGTTCGGCGTCTGGCGTGATCAGCGTGATGCTGTGATCGATCACATCCGCCCGCACCACGCCCTCCAGGCTGCGCAGCGATTTGGCCAGCCCATCGGCGTCGTCCATTTCGCTCAGGTGGAGTTGCAGCGATTCGTATTCGCCCACCTGGCGGGTCAGTTCGCCCTGCGTGCCCAGGGCGATCAAATCGCCGTGGTCGATGATGCCGACCCGGTCGGATAACTCCTGGGCTTCCTCCATATAATGAGTGGTGTACAGCACGGTCATCCCCTGGCGATTGAGGTCCTTGACCGAATCGAGAATGGCGCGGCGCGACTGCGGGTCGATGCCCACGGTGGGTTCGTCCATGAACAGCAGGCGGGGTTGGTGCAACAGCCCCACGCCGATGTTGACGCGGCGCTTCATGCCGCCGGAGAAGGTGCGCACGCGCTGGTTGGCGTGCTCGCGCAGCCCAATCTGGTCCAGCACCTGATCGATGCGCGCGTTCAACGCCTTGCCGCTCAGATCGTACATCTGCCCCCAGAAGGAGAGATTCTCGCGCGCGGTCAGGTCCTCGTAAAGCGCCAGGTCCTGCGGCACAATGCCGATCAGCTTGCGCACCGCCATCGGCTCGCGCACCACCGAATGCCCGCCGATCAATGCGTCGCCGGAAGTGGGCGCGTACAGGGTCGACAGCACGGAAATGGTCGTGGTCTTGCCCGCGCCGTTGGGTCCCAGCAGGCTGAAGATTTCCGCCTCCTGGATCTCGAAATTAATGCCGTTCACGGCGGTCTTCTCGCCGTATTTTTTGACCAATTGCTGGACTTCCAGAATAGGAGGCATGCAAATTACTCCAGGGTATCATTATTAAATGGGGATGAGAATCATTATAACGGGGCCGGGATGGATGTCCTCCCCCAAAGGAACGGCCTTGCCCTGTCCATAGGTCTCGCCTGCGATGGAATGACGTCGGTCATACAAGGACTTACGCCGTCAATACCATTCTATGCGCGGTCGAATGAATAACGCCGTTGCTACCAGTCATTTTGGATTTTTCACCTCGGTACCGATTGACTCAACGCCAAAACGATCTATACTATTCACTAATAACATCTGAACATATACTCAATTGTTGCATCTATAGGCTGAACCATGACCTCTCCCGTCTTGAATGAACACCTGGCCGCGCACGTAGCCGAACTCTTCCGTGCCTTCAGCGACACCAGCCGCGTGCGCATCCTCTCCGCCATCATCGACCGCGAGATGAACGTCACGCAGCTCGCCGAATGGGTCGGCGTGACCGAATCGGCCGTCTCGCATCACCTGCGCGGACTGCGCCAGATGCACCTGGTCCACGCCCGGCGGGATGGCAAGGAAGTCTATTATTCCGTCGTCGACCCCCACATCATCGCCCTGTTCCAGCAGGGCATCAACCATGTAAAAGAAAAATAGATCGTCCCCGCCCGCCGGCCGGACGGCTTCGTTCGGCCGGATTCTCATCCAAGTCGAGGAACAAAATGGATGCACTGCCCCGGGATGCTGAAACATCCTTAAAAAATGCCCCTCTCAGTGGTTTACCTGCCGCCGAAGTTCTGGAACGCCGCCGGCAGTTCGGCGAAAACCGACTGCCCGCCGAAAAAGGCGTTTCGGTCTGGACGATCCTGCTCAACCAGGTCAAGAGCCCGCTGGTCTACATCATCCTGACCGCGGCCGGGATTTCGCTGCTCCTGGGCGAGATCGGCGACTTCGCCATCATCCTGTTCGTGGTGGTGGTGGACGTGATCATGGGTTTCATCCAGGAATACCAGGCCCAGCGTACCTACGTGGCCCTGAAAGGCCTGCTCAAGCCCACCACCACCGTCATCCGCGGCGGCCAGCGCGTGGAGGTTGAGGTTTGGGAGTTGGTGCCCGGCGACCTGGTGGTGCTGAATGCCGGCGAAAAGGCCCCCGGCGACGGCGAGCTGATCGAATCCACCAAGATTTCGATCGATGAGGCCATCCTGACCGGCGAAAGCGAGCCGGTCAACAAGCAGGCCCTCCGACCGGATGAACAGGCCGATTCCGCTAACGCGCCGCAGAGCCGGGTTTTCATGGGCACCACCGTGGTCACCGGGCGCGGCGTCCTGCGCATCACCCGGACCGGGATCAAAACCGAACTGGGCCAGATCGCGGCCAGCCTGAGCGAGCACGCCGAGGAGGATACGCCGCTGCAGGCGCGCCTCAAGTCCTTCAGCAAGATCCTCACCTACATCGTCGTCGGCGCCACGCTGGTCATCCTGGTGGTCGGCCTGATGCTGGGGCACAAATTCTTCGAGATGCTGCGCACCTCCATCATCCTGGCCATCGCGGCCGTGCCCGAAGGGCTGCTGATCGCCGTCACGGTCATCCTGGTACTGGGCATGCGCAAGATCCTCAAGCGCAACGGCCTGGTCAAGCGCCTGCTGGCCGTCGAAACGCTGGGCTCGGTGACGGCCATCTGCACCGACAAGACCGGCACGCTCACCGAGGGCCGCATGCGCGTCAACCGCGCCGACCTGCTGGATGAGGAGCGCGCCTGGCAGACCATGGTGCTGTGCAACGACCTGGAAGGGCCGGTGGATATCGCCCTGTGGGAGTACGCCGAGAAATTGAACCACGGCGGGCCGCAGAATTTATACGACAGCACCCAGCGCCTGGGCGAAGAGCTGTTCACCAGCGAGACCAAGTATATGATCACCGACGTGACCAGCACTCTCTTTCACGGGCAGCACGTCTTCTTCCTGAAAGGCGCGCCCGAGATCGTCCTGGGCATGTGCGCCGGTTCCGACCCGGAGCGCGAAAAAATCCTGGCTCAGGCCGACGAATGGGCCGGTCAGGGGCTGCGCCTGCTGGGCCTGGCCTGCCGCACAGACGGCATCCTGGAGGATTACAGCGGTTATACCTGGCTGGGTTTGCTCGGCATGGAAGATCCCATCCGCGCCGGCGTGGTGAACGCCATCCAGGTGGCCGAACACGCCGGCATCCGCGTCAGGATGATCACCGGCGACTACCGCCGCACCGCTGAACGCATCGCCGCCAACACCGGCCTGATCCACCCCGGCGACGAGACCCTCGAAGGCGCCCAGGTGGCCGCGCTGAGCGACGCGGAGTTCCGCGATCAGGTCGAGAAGACGGCCGTGTTCTCGCGCATCCGCCCGCAGGACAAACTGCGCATCATCCAGGCCCTGCAGGCCAACGGCGAGGTGACCGCCATGATCGGCGACGGCGTCAACGACGCCCCGGCCCTCAAGCGCGCCAACATCGGCGTGGTGGTGGGCAGCGCCACGGATGTGGCCAAGGAGACCGCCGACCTGATCCTGCTGGACAGCAATTTCAGCACCATCGTGGCCGCCATCGAGGAGGGCCGCGTCATCTTCTCCAACATTCGCAAGGTGGTTGCTTACACCCTGTCCAACTCGTTTGCCGAGGTGCTGACCATCTTCACAGCCATGATGCTGCAGTGGCCGGCGCCCCTGGCGGTGGCCCAGATTCTGTGGATCCACCTGATCTGCGACGGCCCGCTGGATATCGTGCTCAGCTTCGAGTCCAGGGAGGCGGGCATCATGGACGAGAAGCCGCGCGCCCTGAACGCACCCATCCTGACCCGCCTCTCGACCATCCTGATCGGGGTGATCAGCATCACCAGTTCGGTCTTCGCGCTGTACCTGTTCGGCCACTTCTACCACATTCACAACAACCCCATCGAAGGCCGCAGCATCGTGTTCGCCAGCTTCGCCATCAACTCGATCGTTTACATCTTCGCCTACCGCAGCATGCGCCAGCCGCTCTACCGCATGAACCCCCTGAGCACCAACAAACCCCTCATGTGGGCCGTTCTGCTGGGCTTCGTCACCATCGCGATCGCCTTTCTCTTCCCGGGCCTGCGTACGCTGCTGGGAATCGTGCCCCTCAGCCTGCAGGAGTGGGGGCTGGTGATCGGCATCAGCCTGATCCTGCTGGTCTCGGTCGAGGTGGGCAAGGCAGTCAGCAACCGGCTGCACGCGCACGACTGATCTCCTATTTTGAGGAACGCCATGCGAAAAAACCAAACCAGCGTGACGGCCATGGGTATTGCCATTGCCCGCGCCGTCGAAAGCAGCAAACCCGCGCCGGCGCGCATCTGTTATGACCCCTACGCCAGGCAATTCGTGCCGGCCTGGATGTACCACGTGCTCGGCTTTTTCATCCGCAGCGGTTACGCCGAACTGCGCGGGCCGGGCGTGAACGGATTCCTGGCGGCGCGCGAGCGCTACATCGACGACGTCCTGAGCGGCTTCATCGCGGCCGGCATTCAGCAACTGGTCATTCTGGGCGCGGGTTTCGATTCACGCGCCTACCGCTTCGACCTGTCCGGCCGGGTAAAGACCTTCGAGGTGGATCATCCCGCCACCCAGGCCGACAAGCTGGAAAAAGTGCGCCGGATTTTTGGTTCCGTCCCCGCCCACGTCACCTACGTCGCGGTCGATTTCAACACCCAGTCCCTCGCCGACCGACTGCTTTCCGCCGGTTTCGACCCCGCCCGGACCAGCCTGTTCATCTGGCAGGGCGTGAGCATGTACCTGACCCCCGCGGCGGTGGACGCGACTTTGGATTTCGTGGTCCGGAATTCGGCCCCGGGCAGCGCCATCGTCTTCGATTACCTCTACCGGGAGGCGCTGGAGGAGGCCGGGAGGCAGCGCGAAGTCGGCAACATGCGCCGCTACCGCTTCATGACCGGCGAAGGGCTGACCTTCGGCATTCCCAAAGGCACCGGCGAGGCCTTCCTGCTGGCGCGCGGCTTCCGCGCGGCCAGGGACGTCAACGCGGCGGACCTGAAGGCGGCTTATTTCCGCGGCCCCAACGCCTGGCGGGCGGTGGTGAACGGTTACGGCATCCTGCTGGGGAGGGTGTAAATGCAGCCCGTTTGCATTCCCCTCAGCCTGACCAACGTGTACCTGCTGCCCTGCGACGGCGGCTTCCTGCAGATCGACGCCGGCTACCAGCACGACTACCCCGCCTACCGGCGCGGGCTGGCAAAGGCCGGCATCCCGCTCGAGCAGGTGCGCTGCCTGGCGCTGACCCACCATCACGACGATCACGCCGGTTTCCTCAACGAACTGACCCGCGACGCCGACCTGATCCTCATCGCCCACCGGCTGGCCGGCGACCTGCTGCGCGGCGGCGCCAACGACCGCTCGCGCGGCGGCGGTTACGTCAACCGGCGCATCCGCTTCCTGGCCGGCCTCAAGGCGCGCTTCGATCCGCGCTGGTCGCTTTCGTTTCCGCCCTTTACGCTGCGCGAACGCGACCTCCGCGTGGGCGGCGACGACGACGCGCTCCTGCGCCGGCTGGGCGTGCCCGGAGCGCTGCTCTATACCCCGGGACACTGCATCGACCATCTGGCCGTCGTCCTCGACAGCGGCGAAGCCTTCTGCGGTGACGCGGCCGCCAATTTTCTCACCTGGGCCGGGACGCGCCACTGCTGCGTGTTCATGACCGACATGGACCAGGCCTACCGGAGCTGGCAAAAACTGCTGGACGCCGGTGCGCGCCGCATCTATCCGGCCCACGGCCGGCCGTTCGCCGCCGGACGGCTGCGCCGCGATCTGGGCCGCATCCAAAATCGCGACCTGGCTCGCTTTTTTGATGGTAGGACGGAATGAAGAAGAAAAGCGCACGGAATCAACAAACGACGGGAAGAATCGAATTCTTCCCGTCGTTTTACATTGCCAGGCCGCCTGGATCAGGCCGCTTGCCTGAAAATGGTGGGGATCAGGAACAAAGCCAGAATGGCCAGCGCAAACAGGGTCATCCCGGTGATTTTATGCCACGTCTTCCGGCCTTTGAAAAACAGGGCCACGCCCCCAACGGCCAGCGGAATGAGCGCCAGATACGCGTACAGCATATCAATTCCCTCCCGCGCTTCCTGAATAATTCCCGCTCCCATAAACCGTTTGGTCCACCCAGGGGTAGGAATGGGTTATGCAGGTGTAGGTTTCGATGAAGCAGAAATCTCCCTGAGCATAATGCCAGTAGGAAGACTGATTGACTCCGCCGGATTGGTCATCGGATATATCCCCCTTGAAACTCCAGCCGTAATTGGCCCATACGGTTCTCCATTTGCTCAGAGAAGTGATGGATGTGCCGTTGTAACACCACTTGATATTCCAGGCATAGCTCCAAATATTTATACCAACCGCGCTATACCCGTTTACCCCCAGCGTATAGGTCTTACATCCCGTCGCCAGCGTTGAATATCCATCAATCAGCGATGCCTTATCCCAGGTGACCCTTTCAAAGGATTCGACCCGGCCGACCTGGGCATTTGGATTGCTGGAAGGAGGAATGAGGGTTTCCGCTCGAACTGGCGTTGCGGATACGAAAACCACAATGGCCAACACCGTGAGCAAGAGGAATTTGCTTTTCATGGGATTTTTCTCCTTATGGAAGGTTAGCTTGTATAAATTAGCATTCTGGATTGGGATGGAAATGGAATCAGAAATTCACCTCCTTTTCCGGTACATGATTCACCTGAATGGAAAGTGGCAGCTCGCGTCATTTTCCGCAAATCGACGTTCATCAGGAACGAGGATGATTGGGAATGACCAGAAATTTTCGGACTTGAAAAAGAGACGATCAGGCCTGCCGCAGCAAGGAAAAAGCGACGATCACCAGGGTGATGATCAGGATGGCAAGCAGAAGAACAATGCAGATGCGAATAAAATTTTTCGTTCTGAACCTCCGGAAACGGTCCACTGGAAGGACGGCCTTTGAGGACAGGCTAGCTCGCCGGAGGCCGGTTTTCAATTGAGGATTTCCTGGAGATCCGCCTGTGGATTCCCGCAGTGACCTTTCGGATAAGCGGATCACCGCTTCGGTGCGCGATGAAACGCCCAACTTGGCGTAGATGGAGCTGAGGTGCGACTCCACCGTGCGCTCGGTAATTCCCAACCCGAGCGCGATTTCCTTGTTGGGTTTCCCCTGCAGGAGGAAATCCATGACCTCGCGTTCGCGCGCGCTGAAAGGTTGGTCGATCTTATTTTTGGGCATCTTTATCTTTGAAAATGGTTCGTATTTGGACGATCGCTATCTTCTATTGTATATGGTTTTCTTCCCGCTTCCCCCCTCACCCTCTTTCCAAATCCCCCATCCCGCATACCTCTTCCCTCTTCCCTCTTCACCCATCACTCTTCACCTTCTTCCCCCATTTTGATTTATACTGAATACAGTTTCCCGATCGTTTCGACAACGGAGTTCGATATGCCGGAAAATACCAAGCCGCAGTTATCGCTGGGTCTCACCGCCCGCTGGACCGCCGCCGCGCGCGCCCAGGAAAGCACCCGCCCCGACGCGCTCTTTCACGACCCGTGGGCCGAAGCCCTGGCCGGTCCGGAAGGCGCCGAATGGCTGCAATCCCGCGGCGGCAGCGTGACCCCCATGGTCATCCGCACCCGCTACTTCGACGATTTCATGCAGCGCGTGGTGCGCGAAGAAGGCATCCGCCAGGTGGTGATCGTCGCCGCCGGCCTGGACACGCGCGCCTACCGCCTGGAGTGGCCGCTGGGCACCAGCATCTACGAGCTGGATCAACCGGTTGTCCTGCACTACAAGCAGCAGGCGCTGCATACCGCCGGCGCAAAGCCGGCCCACCAGCGCAAAGCCATCGGGGTCGACCTGAGCAAACCCTGGCAGGCGCCGCTCCAGACCATGGGCTTCTATTCCGAACGCCCCACCCTGTGGCTGCTGGAAGGCCTGCTGTTCTACCTGCCGGATGAGGCGATCACCCACCTGCTGACCGATATCAACAAACTGTCCGCGCCCGGCTCATGGCTGGGCTTCGACTGCGTCAACCACGCCACGCTCACCTCGCCCATCACCCACGCCTGGATCGAGATGCAGGCCGCCCAGGGCGCGCCCTGGCTGGGCGGGCTGGACGACCCGGAGGGCTTCCTGGCCGGGCTGGGCTGGACGGCATCCATGACGCAGCCCGGCGCGCCCGACGCTCACTACGGCCGCTGGACGCTGCCGGTCATCCCGGTGAAAATGCCGGACATGCCCCACAACTGGTACGTGACGGCCAAGAAGACAGGATAAACAGGATATTCAGGATGAACAGGCCGATGGTAAGGGCAATTCATGAATTGCCCTTACCACCGGTTGAATCTGTAGTAACGACGTCAGTCGTTCTTCTTTCTTCTTAATGATACAGCGCCTTCAGGGCCTCGAACACCAAGAACGCCGGCCAGACCAGCGCCTTGAGGAAGCCCAGCACGCCCAGCCAGAATGTGGTGGCCTGCCCGATGAAGTACACGCAGGCGCCGATGAAGCCCAGTCCGTACACTGCTCCCGACGCGCCGTCCTGGCGGACGACCCGGGTGCGGGTGTGTCCGTGTTCGCAAGATTCAGTAGACATGGTTGATTCCCTTTCGTTGAGTTGACTTGTCATGATTCAATATACGTGAGGATGGGGAAAGGGTTGTAAGCGCCTGGCGTCGCACTTCGCATCGCCCGGCAGCTTCTTCAGCGAGGGCAGCAAAGGCATGGAGAAGGCGGGCAGCAGCGACATGGCTGACTCCTTTCGCGCGGGAGCAGGGTGTTACCGGATGGCGATAAAGGTGGCGCCGGGGGTTTCGTCGACCGGGCATTGATCGGGATGTTCGAAATGAAAAATCAGCCCGCAGTGTGGGCAGACGAAATAGTCCCCTTCCAGGTCCGCGTGGTGCAGCAGCCCCTGGCGGAGAAGCGTATCGCGGACGGTTTCGCTGGCGACCAGGACGCGGAAGAGCTTGGCTAGTTGCGGAAAGCCGGCCTCTTCGGCGCGCCGGATATAAGGCACGAAGCGCTGCCCCATTTGCAGCTCATCGAAGCAGGCGGAAACGAGTTCTTCGACCGTCACGGACATGGCGCCCTCCTTCTACGGGAAACGAGGGGGTGGTTTCTGAATATATTATGCGCCGAGAGCGGAGTTTTTTCAATTAATCATTTCAAATTCGGTTATAGCGACGGAGGTGGCAACAAACGCACCAGGAGATGGACACGTCAAGTGAGTAAGACGGTAAAAAGGTGCGGAAGCAGAGGTTACCAATGAGGCGTAAACTGCGGCAGTGAACGCGGTGGTGATTTTGTTATCTTATAAGAGAGGAATGAAACTTAGGATAAGAACAATTAAAAATGATCCAAAAATCAGCTTGACATCGTTGGTATAGGTTATAGAATGATTAAAGTTAATACTATTGACAAATGTTAATGTTCGTTTATAAAGTTAAAGTCAAACTTATAAGCAATCGCGTAAATTTATGTAACCCTTTAATTATTTTAATGAGTTTGTTTATAGATAACAAAATTCCTAGAGAAAATGGGGTTTGAAATCTGGCAACCAGTCTGATTAAGCTATTTGAGAGGAAAAATGTATCTACAAAAAATCGCTATTAAAAATTTTAGATGCTTTGATGAAACTGGGATTGTTTTCACATTTCAGCCAGGTGTAAATATCATAATTGGTGAAAATAACTCAGGCAAATCGTCCCTAATTGATGCGCTTAGGATTGTGTTTAGCTTGGGGATAGGGAAAAGAGAAATTTTTGTTACTACCTCTGATTTTCATCTTGATGAAAATGGAATCTATGCGAGTGAAATATCTTTTGATTTGAATTTTATTGACTTGAATGAAGATGAACAAGCTGGGTTTTATGAATTGCTCGTTGTAGAAGGAGCTGTTTTTACTGCACAACTACATATCAGGGTAAAAAAGGAATCTACTAAAGGATTTGAAAAAATAAATACTCAGATATGGGGTGGAGAAAAACAAGGTCAGCCTGTTTCTTACGGCACTTTAGAATTCATAAATCATTATTACCTTGGGGCTTTACGTGATGCGGAAAGTGATTTGCGTCCAGGCAAGGGTAGCAGGATTGGAAAGCTTGTTAGAAAGCTGATAGAAAACGATGATGAAAAAGAGGCAATACTAGCCCATATAAAAACGGCAAATCGAAAAATTTTAAACGAACCTAAGGTGAAACAGGCAAGCACCGTAATAAATGATCATCTTCTTGATATTGAAGGGAACCGGCTAAAGCAGAATATCAATCTGGGGCTGGTTTTACCTGATTTTGGTAGGGTTACCGATTCTTTACGTGCATTACTTCCACCCAATAATAATAAAACAAAAGCAGTTCTAAACCAAAAAACATGGCAATCAATGATTGCACAAAATAATTCACTTGAACAGATATTGAATGGAAAAATAACAGTAGTGGGTAATAGTGTTTATATTTCTATAAGTGAGTTGTCCGAACAAGAAAAAGAAAATATTGGCCTCGAAATTTATTCGGAAATATTGGAGCATACTATTTATTTTGAGCTAGATCAGAATGGTATGGGGTATAACAATCTGATTTATATGGGAACAGTACTTGGTGACTTACAAGAATTAAAAAAGGTCGAAACATGTTCATACAACACTCTTCTTATTGAGGAACCCGAATCCCATCTGCACCCTCAATTACAAAATTTGGTGTTTGACTTTTTCAAGAGGGTTTGCTCAAATCAAAATGGAGGAGCAGCCCCAAACTCAGTTCAAGTCTTTGTAACATCGCACTCACCTACTCTTGTATCAAGAGCTGATATTGATAATATTCAACTGATTAACCACAATGAGGAAGATAAAGTAATTGTAACTGGACTAATAAATTGTCCCCTCCTTCCGGATCAAAAGGATGACTTACGACGATATTTGGATACTACCAAATCTCAGCTCTTCTTTTCTAGAGGCGTAATATTTGTAGAAGGAATCTCTGAAGCGTTATTGCTGCCAATATTTGCAAATCGCATGAATAGAAGGTTAGATCAAAATGCAATAGAGGTAGTAAACATATCTGGAACCGCCTTTGAACCTTTCGCACTTCTTTTCAACGATCCAGATGAAAATAAAAGAATTAACATTCGATCTGTGATTATGACTGATGATGATCGTTGCACCTCAAAGGATGATGTAAACAGAATTACTGATGAAATGAGTCCTGAAGAGATATTGACAAAGTTACCAAATGGGCATATTTCTCCAAGAGCAGAAAGAGCCCAGAGTCTGCAAAATGAAAACCTGTTAGTGAAAATGGCATATAAGACTTTTGAATTTGAGTTAGCACAAATCGATCTAAATCTTCCTGTGCTTTTATCAGCACTTGATCCTATTCATCCAAGGAAAACGGCTGAATTGAGAGGATTATTTGCTGCAATCGATGATCCTAGTCTCAAAGCAATTTATTTTTGGCAAGCTTGTAAAGATACAAAGGCGGAGTTTGCTCAAAGGCTGGCTACTATACTCAACAAACGAAATCAGCAAGGTAACTTCGTCACCCAATTTACAATTCCGCAATATATTATTGAAGTTATCGAACATGTAGCCGTGATAGAAACAGATTAAAAAGGTTAGCATGGTTATTTTATCACCCGAACAACTACCGGCAGTAACTAGAGCAGGAAAATTTGTTGTAATTGCTTGTCCTGGAAGTGGAAAGACTCTCACTGTTTCTACTCGTTTCATGCGAAGAATGAAGGATTGGAAAAGACAATCATCAGGTATCGCGACTCTATCGTTCACAAATGTGGCTCACTCTGAAATTAGCGGTGATCTTATAAACGATGGGTTTAGTCCCTCTCCTCCGTTTCCACATTTTCTTGGAACAATTGATCATTTCATAAATACATTTATATTTCTTCCATTCGGTCATCTCGTTATGGGCTGTTCTGGTAGGCCTAATTTAATTGGAATGGGAAGCAATGTATGGAATCAAAAAGAACTCAATTTATATTGGGGAAATCAAAAATGTTATTCATGCAAGTTGGAGAATTTCTCATACGACATTAATGGCAGACTTATTGGTGGATTAGTGAATTGTCCTTTTGATTTTACTCATTGTCGGATCCTTAAAAATAGATTCAATAGAATGGGACTTGCAACTCAATCGGATGCTGAATATTTTACAATGAGAATTCTCGAAAGGTATCCCGGAATTGCCAAATCTCTATCAACTCGTTTTCCAGAAATGATCATTGATGAGGCTCAAGATACATCTGAAATTCAAATGAGGATTATCGATTTGCTCGTAATGAATGGCCTTTCAGAGGTCATGCTAGTTGGTGATCCAGATCAAGCAATATATGAGTGGAGAGACGCAAGACCTGATATATTCATGAGAAAAACAAGTCAATTGGAATGGCAAGAACCATATTATTTGGATCAGAATCGGCGTAGTTCACAGCTAATTTGTAACTTAACTAAGAATTTTTCAAGTTCACTGCGAAATATATCACAAGCAATAGGAACTGATGCAAATTTCAGTTTGCCCCCAAAACTAGTGACATATGATCCAAATCATTTATCAACCATAAAGAATGATTTTATCAATTTATGTGAGAGGCAGGGATTAGAGATAAAACCATCTGAGATATCTGTTTTAGTTCGGACAAATAGGCAATTATTAAAATTAAGAGATATTATTGATATGGGTGATCCTTGGAACCATGCTATTACACGGCTACTCGCTCAGGTTGCATATTACCGCGATAAAGGCGACATTATCAGATCTCACAACTCATCAGAAGCTGCATTAGTTCGGATATTATTTGGAGATCGATATATCTCTAAATTCGATCTGGAAAATCAAATAGAAGCGAGAAACCTAAATCCGGGATGGCCTTTAGGTATATGGCAAATTATGAAATTACTCCCAAATTCTGGTGATGCACTTAGGTTATGGTTGATAAATGGGACACGAAAACTTCATGAGTGGTTTGATGCCCATCCTAGTTGGAGAGAGGTTGACAGAGGTAAATTAGATCTTAGTATAAAACAATACCAAGTGATGAATCGCCATAAATTTACCGCCTATTACGATGAACCCGTTTCTAAACTATTTTCTGATCCAGAATCTGTTGTCGATGGAATTACTATTGAGACCATTCACGCCGCGAAAGGAAAAACATACGAAGCCGTCTTATATATTGTAAATGACAGCACCAGAGGAGGGGCGAAAGGAAATATTACCCAAATAACAACAAATGATTTGAATAATGAAGAGGTCAGAACTGCATATGTGGCAATGACAAGACCCAGGAAAATATTAGTAATTGGCGTTCCGATTGGAACACAAGAGAATTTGCTTCGGAATAGATTTCCAGATTGGATGATTGATCAATTAAATATTCCATTACAAGATTTTGGCTAATTTCGAGTCCCGCTGTCGCCGGTCTCCCGACCGCGCGACCTTCCTAAACCGCGGCCTGAACAGCTCATTTCCGATCAAGCCTTTCCCTTTTCGAAAACCATCTCATACCGGACATACTTCCGCACTTCCCCCGCCTCTTCCTCCTCCAGCACCCCCACCCTCTCGAACCCCAGCCGCTCCAGCAATCCGCACGACGCCGCGTTCTGCGGGTTCGGGTACGCGTCGATCAGGCGCAGCCCCAGCTCCGCAAAGCCAAACGCGATCACGCCGCGCGCCGCCTCGCTCATGATGCCTTTACGCTGGTACTCCGGCAGCAGCTCGTAGCCCAGCTCGGCGGCCTCTTCGGCCAGGCGAAAATTCCACAGGCAGATCGTGCCGATCAGCGTGTCCGGCTCGCCGATCGACGCGATGCACCAGGTCAGCGACTCGCGTGTGCGGTTGTCGGTCCTCAGCGCCTCCAGCTTGGCCAGCGATTCGGCGTACGTTTTGGGTCTGGCGTAGTAGTGGCTGACGATGGCCGGGTCGTATTTGATGCGGTGGAATTGGGCGATGTCGGCCGGGCGCAGTTCGCGCAGCAGCAGCCGCCCGGTGTGCAGGATGGGAAAACTCAGTGCGGAATCGTCCATAGTGTCTCCATTGTACAACGCGTGGAATCGATTGATTTTCACCTTTGGCAGGTTGCCTATTTCCTACCTTTTGTGCTACATACGTAGTATTCGGAATCATTTATTTTCACATCGATAGTGCTTTTTCAAACGAATAGGTCTTTCAGGAGGCGTTCCATGCCCAAATTCGATGACGCCCTGCGAGGTTATGCATACACGATCCTCCTCCGGGACGGTTTCAAATGCCGCTACTGCGGCGCGGACGGCACAAAATCCTTCGACACCTGGCTCTCACTCTCCTGGGATCATTTGCTGCCGAAAGGCCATCCTAATCGCGACAATCCGGACTTCATCGTCGCTGCATGCAACTTCTGTAACACCGCAGACAATCATTTCTTCGAGCATGCCGCCGAACGCGGTTTACAATTCGACGGTATGACGCAAGAGGAACTGGTTGCCCAGCGGTTACCATATGTGTTGGAAACCCGAAAAAAGTATCGCAAATTTTGGATAGAGAATGTGATTATGAAAGCCGGATAAATGCGTTCAAAGGAATAGGGATGCATTATGAATTCTTCTTGAATTCAATGAACGAATCTTTACCATCGGCATATCAATCAGAAATCCGATGGCGGCGGTTTGGAATGTTGGGTTTCGTTCCGGTATAGGTCCAATCCGGGCATGGGCTCACGCCACTCAACCCAACCTACGCGGCGGCTCCTTCCGAATACCCATACCGCATACCCCATACCTCATCAACGCATACCTCCTCCCCAATTCACGCTATAATATCCTCAAACATTTGTTCCATCCGAGGCTGCCATGCCCGTCAATTATCAGGATATCAAGCGCCAGATCCAGGAAAACGCCTCGCAGGCCGGCCTGAAGCAGCGCGAGCTGACCGACCGTTTGGAGAAAGCCAGAGCGCTGCTCCGCCAGTATGCCGGCGAGCTCGATTTCCTGCAGCAGCGCGTCGAGATTGCCGCGCGCCAGTTCGGCCTGCGCTGCGCCCGCCCGCTCACCGAGCCGCTCGACTTCCACGCCGGCCCGCCCACCGGGCACGCCCGGCCGGTGGTGCTGGCGGCGGACGGCTCGCAGGTGACTCCATCGCGGCACGACGAGGTCATCTTCGGCCTGATCAACGTCGGGCTGTTCCGCATGGGCGGCGGCGGGGCGCCGAGCGAATCCGTGGAGGGGCACCTCTTTAGCGACGACGAGCTCTACCCGGCCCAGGGCGGCATGATCGACGAGGACCTGGTGGCGCTCAAGCGCGACCTGCGCGAGCGCAATTTCCTGCTGGAGAAGGCCAGGCAGGAGGATGATCTGGTGTTGGCGCTGGTCGACGGGCCGCTGCTGTATCGCAAGCCGCGCGACCTGGCCGGCGCAAACGCCGACAAGGCGGTGAAGGACGCCTTTGCCGATTTTCTGGCCGTCTCGGACGAGATGGCCAGGCGCGAGATCGCCATGGCGGGCTACGTCGACAAGCCCGGAGCCGACCTGCTGGTGCGCCTGCTCGAACTGGCCGACGCGCCTGCCGATGACCTGGCGAATGCCAGGGACCACCGCCCGTTCAGGCGCGTCAGCGACGTGGCCCTGTTGGGCAGCCTGCTCGAACCGGGGCAGCGTTCGGCGGTCTTTGCCCTCGAATCGACCGACGCGCGCGAGTTCAGCGAACCCGCCCGCCCGCACTTTTTCTACATCAACGTCGGCGCTGCCAGACCCTACCTGGCGCGCGTCGAGATCCCGGCCTGGGCTGCCGAAGATGCGGCCGTCACCGGCGCGATTCACGCCGTGCTGCTCGAGCAGTGCCGCATGATGGGCCCCAGGGCCTATCCCTACGCACTGCACCGCGCCCACGAGATTGCCGTGGTGACTTTCGAGGAGAAGCGCCAGATCGGCGACATGATTGCCTTCGAACTGCGCAAACAGGGCATCGAGCCGGAAGGCGGCTCGCACAAACAAAACGCCAAGAACGCCATATCCGGCGGAAAGGGAAGATACAATGGCTGAAATCGAGATTGGACGCCTGCTGCGCTCGGGCATCACCGGCTGCGTGGTGGGCTGCCGCGTTTCGCAGTTGAGCGCGCCGGCCTTCGGCGACCTGGTGCGCATCCCGCTGGCCGATGGGCTGCAGGTCTTCGGGCTGATTCACGACATTCACATCGACGACGACGGGCTGGTGCGCCAGTTGGTCACCTCCGACGCGATCACCGAGGAGGTCATTCGCGACAACCGCGAGAACCGCAACGTGCCGGTCGAGGTGAGCGTGTTGTTCGTGGGCTACGAGCAGGCCGGGGCCGTCTCGCACCTGCTGCCGCCGCGCCCGCCGCTGACCCTGGACGCGATCTACCCGTGCAGCGAGGCCGAGCTGTGCCGCTTCACCGCCGCGGGAAGGTTCGGATACTTCCGGCACGTGCTGCGAGCCGCCGAGCTGCCCATCGGAGAACTGCTTGCGGCGCACATTCAGAAGACGGCTGCGGCGCAAAAGGCATGCGGAAATGACGAATGGGTCAACAAGGCATCCCAAGAACTCATTACGCTATTACGGGACGATTATCCGACGTTGAACAGTGTCCTGGGAGCGCTGGCGGATTGCAAGATCTGAAGAATTGCTGAATGATGAATGCTGAATGCTGAATGACAGGAGGGGCATGGATGAATGATTTAGTATCGAGAACGAAACAGTTCAGCCTGCGCATCATTCGCCTGGTGCAAAGCCTGCCGCGCTCGTCCGTATCCAGCGTCATCGGGAAGCAGTTGCTGCGTTCGGGCACATCGGTGGGCGCCAATTACCGCGCCGCCTGCCGCGCCAAATCGCGCGCTGATTTCATCGCCAAAATGAACATCGTCATCGAAGAGGCCGACGAATCGCTGTACTGGATGGAACTGCTGTGTGAGGCCAAGATTATTCCGCAAGATCGTCTGTCCGACCTGATGAACGAAACCGACCAACTGATTTCGATCTTCACCGCCTCGGTCCTCACCGCCCGGGAGAAAATGGTCAAAGAGCCAGACCAGGGCACATACGAAACGCAATCTCTCGACATGCAACCAACGTCTGTCGATACTTCTGAATTTCTACCAGATTGACAACGGCCAAGAGGTTATCCATGAACTCAAACGAGAACATTTCCTCTTTCATTCATCATTCATCATTCAACATTCAGCATTCTCTCGTTTATTCAGGTTGATCGCGGCCGAAAGGTAAACCATGAACACGAACGAGAACATTCCCTCTTTCATTCAGCATTCAACATTCAGCATTCTCTCGTTTATTCAGATTGATCGCGGCCGAAAGGTAAACCATGAACTCAAACGAGATCATTCCCTCTTCCATTCAGCATTCATCATTCAACCTTCAGTATTCTCTCGTTTATTCAGATTGATCGCGGCCGAAAGGTAAACCATGAACTCAAACGAGAACATTCCCTCTTCCATTCAGCATTCAGCATTCAACATTCAGCATTCTTCGATCGGCTATATCGTTGGCGGCGCCCTCAAGGATACCCTCTCCGTTCGCCTCACCGTTCCCGCCCAGTCCGTTCAGGAGGGTGCATTCGTCGTCATCGAGTCCGGCGACTGGTGGTTCTACGGCCTGGTCACCGATTTGCAGCTTGGCTCCACCGACCCGCGCTTCGCCGACGAACAGTCCGAGGCGCGCCTGCCCGTCTGGCTGGCGGCCCAACTCCACGGCCAGACGCTCTACACCAACCTGGCCGTCCTGCCGTCGCTGATGGTCGACCGCGGCCCCGACCCGGCCGCCGACCTGGCGCGCTACGACGAATGGGTCAAGACCCACCCCGAAACGCCGCGCCCCATCCCCATCAAGACCATCCCATCCCACCACGCAACCGTGCGCTTGGCCGACCCGAATGACATCGAGACCATCTTCGGTAAGACCGGCGAGCCCGGCAACTTCGTCATCGGCACCACCCGCGAGCAGGGCCACCCCATCGTCCTCGACCTCGTAAAGTTCGTCCAGCGCTCCTCGGGCATCTTTGGCGCAACCGGCACCGGCAAATCCTTCCTCACCCGCATCATCCTGGCCGGGTTGATCCAGTACGACAAGGCCTCGGTGCTGGTCTTCGACATGCACAACGAATACGGCTACGAAGACATCGCCTCGGATACCAAAAAGGCCGTCCCCGGGCTGAAGACCAAGTTCGGCGCGCGCGTGCGCGTGGTTGGGCTGGGCGCCGGCGCCATGATCCACAACATGCCGCCCGATTTCCACCTCGAGATTGCCGAGCGCGACATCACCCCGGCCGACGTCGAGATGCTCACCCGCGAGCTCAATCTCAAGGAGACCACGCCCACCACCCTGGATGCACTCTACCACTCCTTTGGGCCCAACTGGTTCCACGAGTTCCGCAAGATGAGCCAGGGCGAAGTGGTCGTCGACGAGGAGAGCGGCAAGAAAGTGCCTGCCGCGGGCAGCGTCGAATTCTGGGCGGCCGAGGCCGGCGTCAACGAAATGGCCGCGGCCGGCCTCAGAAGCAAGCTCAACCGCCTGTTCAACCTGCCCTACATCGTCGAGCAGCCCGCCTCGAACGGCCTGAGTGAGATCATCAAGGCCCTCGAAGCCGGGCAGCACGTCATCCTCTCCTTTGGCGATCACGAATCCGACCTGGACTACCTGCTGGTGAGCAACCTGCTCACGCGGCGCATCCGCGAGCGCTGGGGGGAGCTGACCAACGCCTTCCGCAACCAGAAGGGCCGCGAGCCGCGCCCGCTGGTCATCGCCGTCGAGGAAGCCCACAAGCTGCTCAACCGCGAAATGGCCGCCCAGACCGCCTTCAGCACCATCGCGCGCGAGATGCGCAAGTACTACGTCACCCTGCTGATCATCGACCAGCGCCCCTCGCAGATCTACGACGAGGTCATGTCGCAGCTCGGCACGCGCGTCACCGGCTGGCTGGGCGACGACGCCGACATCGCCGCCGTGCTCTCGGGCCTGGCCGGGCGGGACGCGCTGCGCGGCATGCTGGCCCGCCTGCAGCCCAAGGAGGAGGTGCTCATGCTGGGCTGGGGCACGCCCATGCCCATTCTGGTGCGCTCGCGGCGCTACGACGACAAATTCTGGCAGGAGCTGCTCGGCAAAAACCAGCCCGGCGCGAAGAGCAAGGACGAACTGCTGCGGGATCTGGGATTTTAGGAATGCTGAAGGATGAATGTAGAATGCTGAATGAGAAAACACATCAAGGCGCGATTCCAGAGAAGGATAGCGATGATCCCAATGGAATCGCATGCAGATGGGCCGGGCATTCTCCGTTATAAGCCGGGGCCCTACTCCATGACCGCCTTGATCCCGCGGATCAGATCGTCCTTTTCCAGACCCACGTGAATGATCTTATCGACGGATTCATAATTGATCACTTTGAAACCCGTTGGGTTGCACAGGCTGTCCATTTCGAGCTGGATTTCGATCCGGCGGCGCAGCGTGTGGTGCTTGTCATACGGATCCGAATGCGTCTCTTTCGGGCCTGCGAACCAGGCCACATGACAGCAATAGCTGCGTGAGCAGTCGCTGTCCTTTACCCAGACGCCCGGCCGGTGGGCGGCAATAAAGAGATCCAGAATTTCGTTCACCATGGGATCGTATTTGCTGTAAATGGCGTCCCGCTTAGCCATTCTCTGTCGATGTTCATCGCCCAGTTCAGTGATATCCTCGTCCGGTTTGACCCTGATTTCCGAAAAAGGGTTGCTCATGATTAATCTCCTTACCCGCACTGAATTGGAGACCGTTATATTCAGTATACAGACATCGCGTTCGATTATTCCTAGGAATAAATGAAGGGTTGATCCGGAATACGGTATCCGGGATTTTGGTCTCCGGTTCACGCATCTCCGAATACCGATGCTACGAATACCATTTCCTTCAACTATTGACACTCCCATGCCACCGGACTATACTTATTTTTGACAATCGCATAGTACCTTCGGGGCAGGGTGCGGGACAAAATCCCAATTCCCGATCGGTGGTGATAACCCACGAGCGCGCTCTTGCGCACGATCTGGTGAAATTCCAGGGTCGACGGTATAGTCCGGATATAAGAAGGATCGAGATTTGGCGTAAACGCGCCTGGTCAAATTCGCCCCGGAACCTTGTGTTTCGGGGTTTTCATTGCAACCAGCCGGGAGCGGAATCGCAACCGTCTGCCAACCTGCCCCGAGTCTGTCTTGTGGCAGGTTTTCTATTGCATGCGATAAGGAAGGTTGGGATGGATCTCAGTTTGAAACGGGATTACAAAAGCACAACGCCGCGGCTGATCCAGCGCCATAGCGGATGGGTCGCGCCCGTTTCGGTGTTAGTTGTGCTGGGGGCGTGGGAAGCGGTCGCGCGCTGGGGCGGGCTGCCGGCCTTCATCCTGCCCTCACCGGAGCTGGTCCTGCAGAAGCTGGCCCAGACGCTTGCCGACGGGACGCTGGAGCGCCACACACTGGTCACGCTGGGCGAGGTGCTGGCCGGGCTGGCGACGGGCGGCATCCTGGCCATGGCCCTGGGGTACTGGCTCTCGCGCTCGCCGCTGGTCGAAAAGATCCTCTCGCCCTACCTGGTGGCCAGCCAGGCCGTGCCGGTGGCGGCCATCGCGCCGCTGCTCATCATCTGGTTCCCGGGTGTGACCGCCAAGGTGCTCATCTGCGCGCTGACCGTCTTCTTCCCGGTGCTGATCAACACCCTGGTCGGCATGCGCGCCGTCCCCGAAAACCTGCGCGACCTGATGCGTTCGCTGCACGCCACGCCATCCCAGATGCTGCGCTACCTGGAACTGCCGGCCGCGCTGCCGGTGCTGCTGGGCGGGCTGCGCGTCGGCGCCACGCTCTCGGTCATCGGCGCGGTGGTGGGCGAGTTCGTCAGCTCAGACCGCGGGCTGGGATTTTTGATCAACATCGGGCGCGGCCAGTTCGACACCGCCCTGGTGTTCGTGGCCATCTTCGCGCTGATGGTCATGGCCATGTCGCTCTACGGAATCATCGTGCTGCTCGAGAAACGTCTGCTGAAGTGGCGGAGTTAAGAATGCCACAGAGGCCACAGAGAGCACAGAGCCAAGAACACAAAGATTTTAAAGACAAGAAGAAAAAGCGGCCTTTGATGTACAGAATTGGTTTTCTCTTTCAAAAAATGTTCTCCTCTTTCTTTTCAATTCTCTGAGGACTCTGTGATCTCTGTGGCTTTTTTCCTCTTTCATTCTCTGTGGCTCTTTCCCCCTCTTTCATTCTCTGAGGACTCTGTGATCTCTGTGGCTTTTTTTCCTATTTCATTCTCTGAGCCCTCTGTGATCTCTGTGGCTACCTCTTATTTCAAAGGACCCTTCATGAAGAAATTGATTATTCCCCTGGTGTTGCTCTCCCTCCTGGCGGCCTGCGCGCCGCAGGCGACCACCGCCCCGACGGCTGCCGCGCAACTCACGCCGGTCAGCCTGCCGGTGGGCTACATCCCCAACGTGCAGTTTGCGCCGCTCTACGTCGCCATCGAAAACGGCTACTTCCGCGATGAAGGTCTGGACGTGAGCATCGATTACAGCATGGAGAACGACAACCTGGCGCTGTTGGGCGCCAACAAGCTCCAGTTCGCCATCGTCTCCGGCGAACAGGTGCTGCTGGCGCGCGCCCAGGGGCTGCCGGTGGTCTACACCGCCGCCTGGTACCAGCAGTATCCGGTGGGCATCGTTGCCAAGCAGGAGCAGGGTATCAAAACGCCGGCCGACCTGAAAGGCAAGAAGATCGCCGTGCCGGTGCTCTCGGGCGCCAGCTACATCGGCCTGCGCGCCCTCCTGAGCGCCGGAAAGCTGCAGGAAAGCGACGTGCAGCTCGACGTGGTGGGCTTCACCCAGGCCGAAATGGTCGCCACCGACCACGACCAGGCCGGGGTGATCTACCTGGCCAACGAGCCGATCCAGCTTGCCGCGCAAGGCTACAGTGTAAACGTCCTGCGCGTGTCTGATTACCTGTCGCTGGTGGGCAACGGCTTGGCCACCAGCGAGAAAGTGCTGAAGGAGAACCCCGAGCTGGTGCAGAAGATGGTCCGGGCGATGCTGAAGGGCATCCAGGCCAGCATCGCCGACCCGGGGGCAGCCTTCGAGATCAGCAAGAAGTACGTCGACAACCTGGCCGAGGGCAACCCGGACGTGCAGCGCCAGGTGCTGGCGGCCTCGATCGAAGAATGGAAGACCGACCGCCCGGGTTACTCCGACCCGCAGGCCTGGGAGAACATGCAGTCCATTCTGCTGGAGATGGGGCTGCTCAAATCGCCGCTGGACCTCAGCGCGGCCTATACCAATCAGTTCGTACCGGAGCCGTAATGAGCGAACCGGTTGCAGAATTGCCTGTGGTTCAGGTGCGCAGCCTGGGGGTCACCTTCGAGGATGACCGGGGCGGCCTGCAGGCGCTGCGGGGCATTAATTTCGACCTGCACAAACAGGAATTCCTGTGCGTGTTAGGACCCTCCGGCAGCGGTAAGACGACCCTGCTGCGCGTGCTGGCCGGGCTGCAGGCGCCCAGCGTCGGCGAGGTCAAGCTGCATTTTGCCGGGCAGCCGCGCGTCAGCCTGGTGTTCCAACAGGCCAATTTAATGCCCTGGCGCACGGTGCTGCAAAACATCACCCTGCCGCTGGAGCTGGCCGGCGTCGAAACGGCGGCGGCCAATGCGCGCGCCGCCGAGCTGGTGGAATTGATCGGCCTGCAGGGTTTCGAAAACAACTGGCCGCGCGAACTTTCCGGCGGCATGGCCCAGCGCGTGGCCCTGGCGCGCGCCTTTATCGAGGATCCCGAATTGCTGCTGCTGGACGAGCCCTTCGGCGCGCTGGACGCCCTGACGCGCGAGAAGATGGGCAGCGAACTGCTGCACCTGTGGCAGAAACACCGCACCACCGTGCTGATGGTGACGCACTCGATCAGCGAAGCCCTGCTGCTGGCCGACCGGGTACTGGTGCTCACCGCGCGCCCCGGCCGGGTGGCCTTCGACCTGAATGTTGATCTGCCGCGCCCGCGCAGCGACGAAATGCGCTACACGCCCCGCTTCGCCGAACAGCAGAAATTGCTGCGCGGGGCGATCGAGTGAGAAGAAGGGTATTGGGTGTTCGGTATTCGGTATTGGGTATTCGGTATTGGGTATTCGGTATCCGTGATTGGTCAAATCGCAATTTGGTAGGAGCTGGAAAACTTCTTATTCACCCCACGGGTCGACGACTACCGAATCAACGACTACCGAATTGACGAATACCGAATCAAAAATCTACTTCTCCCTGACCAACTTCAGAATATGCCCAATATGATCGCGCTCGTGCTGCAGCGTTCGGCGCAGCATCTTGCGCGGCGACCAGAACTCGCCTTCCCTGCCGACCACGCGGTCCATACCAGCCAGGCCGGGCAGCACGGCTTCCAACTGCTTGCGCACCAGCGGCAGGCGTTCGAAGGGATCCTTGGGCACCTGGTCGCGGGTCAGGCCGGCCAGGTCCAGGCGGTCCATATACCACCATTCGGCGCCGGCCACGTGGTTGAGTACGCCGCGCACCGCCCAGCGCTCACCGGGCTGCTTTTCTTCCATGGCGGCCTGGGATGCCCCTTCGATGGCGGCCATGAGTTCGGCGCGGTTCCAGCGCAGCATTTGCAGCGCGTGCTCGATTTCCTCCGCGCGCAGCGGACGCCAGTCATCCCGAAACCAGGCGTTGACCTCATAACCGTCGGCGCATTCGTTCAAATCGTCATCGACGAAGTAACACTGCCAGGTATCCACCAGGCGCACGTCGATTTCGCTCAGGTCAGGCAGCCAGGATGGGCTGGCGTGGGCCTTGATCCAGGCCTCATAGGCCACCAGCGCCCGCGGCAGGGCCACCAGGGCCGCGCTGCCGTCGGCGCCGTCGGCGTAACAACCCGGAAAATCCAGCGCCCAGGCGATCGAATGCCCGTCGGCGCCATTTTCCAATCCCACACGGATGAGCATGTTGACACCTCATGTAGAAAAAATCTGTAGAAATACTATACCATAGGAATAATCATGTATAATCAAGCTCTAGAACTTTATTTCTAGCACTCCGCGAGGTCTAATGTTCACCCTGTCCCTCTCTGCCGCGCGCAACCTGGCCCTGGCCGCCCAGGGATTGCTCAGCCCACCGCCCGCCCCGGCCACGAAAACGGACGTGCTGGATGCCATTCGGCGCATGGGTGTGCTGCAAATCGACACCATCCACGTGGTGGCGCGCAGCCCCTACCTGACACTCTTCACGCGCCTGGGCGATTACGATCCCAACTGGCTGGACGAACTGTTGGCCGAAGGCCGCCTGTTCGAATACTGGGCGCACGCGGCCTGCTTCCTGCCCATCGAGGATTATCCCCTGCAGCGGCGCACCATGCTGAATGGCGTGCGCGGCTGGTACGACGCGCCGAAGTGGATTGAGGAGCACGCGGATCTGGTGAACGGCATCCTGGCGCGCATTCGCGCCGAAGGAGCGGTGCGCTCGGCCGACTTCGAAAATCACAAACCCTCCGGCGGCTGGTGGAACTGGAAGGAAGAAAAAGTGGCCCTGGAGGTGCTGCACACCACCGGCGAGCTGATGATCGCGCGGCGCGAGAAATTCCAGCGCGTGTACGACCTGCGCGAACGCGTGCTGCCGGGTTGGGACGATGCCAATGCGCCTTCCGCGGATGAGGTTCGCCGCGAACTGGTCCTGCGCAGCGTCGAAAAACTGGGCCTCGCGCGCCCCAACTGGGTGTGGGACTACTACCGCCTGCCGAAAACCGGCCTGTCCGCCCTGCTTCGCGAACTGGCCGCCAGCGGCGAACTGATCGAAACCGCCGTGGAGGGTTGGGAAAGCCCGGCCTACGTGCATCCGGTCAACACAGCCCTGCTGGAGCAGGCTCGCAACGACGCGCTCCAGCCGACCTACACGACCCTGCTCTCGCCCTTCGACCCGCTGGTGTGGGACCGCGTCCGCGCGCGCGAGCTGTTCGATTTCGATTACATGATCGAATGCTATACGCCGGCCCCCAAACGGCGTTACGGTTACTTCTCCCTGCCCATCCTGCGCCGCGGCGCGCTGGTGGGCCGCCTGGACGCCAAGGCCTACCGCCAGGAAGGCCGCTTTGAGGTGCGCAGCCTGTACTTCGAGCCCGATGTATCCGTGGACGACGGACTGCTCGATGACGTCGCCGGAGCGCTGTTGCGCTGCGCCGCCTGGCATAAGACGCCCCGGGTGGAAGTACAGCGCAGCCAGCCGGAAGAGGCACTCGAAGTGCTGAAGAAGAGGGTGAAGCGTGAAGAGTGAAGCGTGAACGGTTCACTCTTCACGTCTCACGACTCACTTTTTGCCTGACAAAAATCGTTTTTCCGTTTTTCTCAATCGATTATCACTTTTTGTGATAGTATTATCACAAAAAGTGATAACAGGTAGCCTATGCTTGAAGGATTGTTTTCTTCCCGCGTCCGTTCCAAACTCCTGACGATTCTCCTTTTGTCCTCCGAGAACCGTTTGAATGCGCACGTGCTTTCACTGCGAATTGGCGAAAGTTACAGTGCCGTTTGGAGAGAATTGAACCATCTAGAAAAAATCGGCATCCTGCAAAGCGAACAGTTCGGCAAGTCCAAGGTTTTTTCAGCTGATCCACGCTGCCCGATCGTACCTGAACTGCAAGGTCTGGTGCTCAAAACGGAAGGCTTTGGCGGAAAAATTCTCGCCAGTCTGTCGGATTTCCCCAATATTCAAGCTGCTTTCATATATGGCTCATTTGCCTCCGGTGAAGTCGATGCGTTTTCGGATATCGACCTGATGGTCATCGGAGAGCTGGATTTGACTGTATTTTCCGTAACGGTGTCTCAGCTCGAAAAAGATCTGAACCGGTCAATCAACTACACCCTTTTTACACCAAATGAATGGTCGAAAAAGATCAGCGATCAGGATCCATTTGCGATCAATGTTACACAATCCCCGAAGGTCATGTTGATCGGAGCGGAAAATGGCTTATGAATCCCTGTTGGCAGAAAAAAAGATAAAGGCCTATCACGCCCAACCGTCCGAGATTCAACAGTTATTACACCTGGCTGCACGAGATCTAGCTGCCGCGACTCGCAATTTGCCCGAAGATCCGGAATGGGCATACAGTATGTCGTATAACGCCGTTCTGCAATCCGGGCGGGCCTGGATGTTTTATCAGGGATACCGCCCGCGTGGAGCCGAAAATCATGCTGTGGTGGTCGAGTTTGTGCGCGAAAGTTTTGGAAATCGTTATACCAACGAAGTTGCTCTTTTCGATCAAATGCGTCGAAAGCGGAACCGGGTCATTTACGAAACCACAGGGCTGGTTTCAACCAATGAAGCCAAACAAATTCTGGAGTTTGCCCAAAAATGGGTTCAAATTATTGAAAGTGAAATCACCGGCCAGAATCGATTACCGAAAGTAGAGTGAATAGCGCGTCGAGTACCCTGGCTTGATATTGAACCATTTTTATGTTTACGCTTCACTCCTCGCGCTTCACCCTCCCCAAATCGTGACCTCAATGTACCTTCAGTCCTATTGCTCTGATGAATGGGGATAGGTATCATTAATAAAACCGACCGGTCGGTCTGATAATTCCGGAAGATCACGCATTTTACAGGCCTAAAGGTTAAGGCCTGCAAACCGAACCTCAAGGAGATCCGCATGCAGCAGCGCAGTGAGGCTACCCGGGCAGCCATTCTGGCAGCGGCGCGCAAATTATTTTCAAAACAGGGTTATGACGCCACAGGTGTGGCCGAAATTTGCGCCGAAGCCGGCGTCAGCAAGGGCGCTTTCTACCATCACTTCCCCACCAAGCAGTCCACGTTTCTGGCGCTGCTGGATGACTGGTTGGAGGGTCTGGACGAGCAAATCCAGTCGATTTTATTCACCTCGCCAAACATGGCCGATGGGCTGGTGCGCATGGCCGGCATGGCCGGCAAGTTCGCGGGCGACGCCGGCGGCAACCTGCCCATGTTTCTCGAATTTTGGACCCAGGCCAGCCGCGATCCGCTGGTCTGGCAGGCCACCATTGCCCCCTACCAGCGCTACCAGCAGGTCTTCGCTGGGCTGGTGCAAACCGGCATCGATGAAGGCTCGCTGCGCGTGACCGATCCCAATCTGGCGGCGCGCATGCTGCTGGCGCTGTCGGTGGGGCTGCTGTTGCAGGCCTCTCTCGATCCGCGGGGAGCCGATTGGCCCCAGACCACCGAGCAGTCCCTGCGTTTATTGTTGAGTGGTTTGGAAAGGAGAAACGAATGACGATTCTGGTAACGGGTGGAACCGGCCATATTGGCAACGTGTTGATTCATGAACTGGTCGCGGCCGGGCAGACCGTACGCGCGCTGGTGCTGCCGGGCGAGGACCGTTCGATTCTGGACGGCGTGCCGGTGGAATGGGTGGAGGGCAATGTCCTCGATCCGGCCAGCCTGGCGCCGGCCTTTGCCGGCGTGGACACGGTTTACCATCTGGCCGGCATCATCTCGATCTTACCGGGGCGCGATGAAATGGTGCGCCGCGTCAACGTGGAAGGCACGAAGAATGTGCTGGCCGCGGCCCGCACCGCGGGTGTGCGCCGCCTGGTCTACACCAGTTCCATCCACGCCTTCCAGCGCACGCCGCATGGCGTGGTGGTGGATGAAACGCTGCCCTTCGATCCGGTGCACGCCATCGGCCAGTACGACTGCTCGAAGGCCGAAGCCTCGCTCGAGGTGTTGAAGGCGGCCCGCGACGGTCTGGACGCCGTCGTGGTGGCGCCGACCGGAGTGATCGGCCCCCAGGACTTTCGGGTTTCCGAATTGGGCGCCCTGATCCGCTCCTGGCTCCAACCCAGTCCGGCAATACTGATCGACGGGCGTTATGATTTCGTGGATGTTCGCGATGTGGCCCGGGGCGAAATGCTGGCCGCCGAAAAGGGCCGCCGCGGTGAGGTCTATATCCTTTCGGGCGAGCAGATCCACCTGGTTCAGATGCTGTGTCTGGTCAAAGGAGCGCTCAACCTGCCGGTGAAGGTGCTCACCATTCCGTTGCGCTGGGCGCGCTTTTTCGCCAGATTCGCGGTGCTGTATTACCGCATGAGCCGCGAGAAACCGCGTTTTACCCCTTACTCGATCGATACCGTCCAGTCCAACTCGGTCATCAGCCATGCCAAAGCCGAACGCGAACTGGGTTACCACCCGCGCAAGATCGAACTGAGCCTGCGCGATACCGCTGCCTGGTGGAAGCAATATCTGCTCGCGAAGAAAACCAGCCAGGCGGATTGAAGAATGATCCGACAGCTTCCTGCGGCGCTGCGCGGCCAACTGGCGCTGATCACGGGCGCCTCCAGCGGCATCGGCGCGGCGGCGGCCCGCCGGCTGGCCGGGCTGGGCATGCGCGTGGCGCTGGTGGCGCGGCGCACCGATCGCCTGAACGCCCTGGCGGCCCAGATCGAAGCCGATGGCGGGCAGGCGCAGGTCATCACCGCTGACCTGACTCAACCCGCAGAACGTGATGCGCTTGCCAGCCTGGCGCCCGAAACGACCGTCCTGGTCAACAACGCCGGTTTGGGCTGGTACGGCTATTTCGTCGAGATGCCGCCTTCCCTGGTGAGTGAGATGCTGCAGGTGAACCTGATGGCCGTGGCGGAACTGATCCGCGCCTTTCTGCCAGCCATGAAAAAGCGCGGCAGCGGTCATATCATCAATATCTCCTCTGTGGCCGGTGGGATGCCCGAACAGGGCATCGTGCTGTATTCGGCCACCAAAGCTTTCATGGACGCCTTCACCACCGCCCTGCACCGCGAATTGGGCGGCACGCAGGTGCATGCCGGGTTGGTCTGCCCCGGACCGGTGTCCAGCGAGTTCTACCCGCGCGCAGCCGGGCAGCCCAACGGCAGGCCGGTGCCTGCCGAGCGGCTCGCCGTGCCGCCCGAACAGGTGGCCGAGGCCATCGTCCGGCTGCTGGTGCGCCCCCGCCGGCGCATCTACGTGCCGGGCTGGCTGCTCCTGAGCCGCTGGGTGGAACCCCTCTTCGGCGGTTTGATCGACCAATTGGGGCCGCTGTTGCTGAAGAGAGATTAGAATTTCGAGTTATGGGTCGCGGAGTTCTGGGGGAAAACATAATCCAGGGCTGTTTGCAGCGGGGCGGTGAACACGGCGGCAAATTCCAGCGGTAGCGCCCCTTCCAGCTCATCTCTCAGCGCGCGCAAAGCTGTGGCCAGCACCGCCGGCGGGCAGTCGTTCTCCATGCATTCGCGCTGCTCCCATTCCACGTGCTGGCGGAATAATTCCGGCTTTCCCATGGCGGCCGCATCTTCCAGGTAGCTCAGGTGATAGCGCATATCGCGCTCATCGGAGGCAGGCTTGCTTTCCGGCGCCCCCAGGCGGGCCAGGCTGCCCCGGAGAATGGCCTCGCGCTGTTCGCTCAGAGCCCGGCAGGCGGGTTGTTCGTACTCCAGGGCGCGATGCGCCGCGGCAAAGCACGGTTCGGCCAGCGGAAAGCCGTCCCGCAGCACCAGCGCCACCGGGCGAGCCGTGCTGTCGATGAATTCGTGCATGTGATGCGTGCAGGCGCCCTGAACCACCAACGCTGGCCGGTTCCAGGCAAAGTAATCCGCGAAAATGACGGGTTCATGCGACTTGATCGCCGTGACCAGATAATTCAGATGATAATGCGTGACGCGATGGGCATAATCACGCCCATAATCATCGAAACGCTTCTGCCAGAAGGAATTTTGGTACAAATCTGCGAGGATGGCGTTCACCAACATGGGACGCGCGGCTTCAATGAGGTTGCAGGCTGAATCCACCAGTGAAACAGGCAGCACGGGAAGCTCCTCGATTGTCAAATGGATAGGGCCGAATGATCCTTCTATTTTACAAAATAATTCCCAAACGTAAATAGGGAACCGGGGCTATTTTTCGCGTTCGGGCGTCAGCAGCCAGCGCAGCAGGCCAAACATAACCACCGCCGCCAGAATGAGCAGCACCGCCACCGGCAGCGCGGTCTTGAGGCCAAACCCTTCGAAGCGTTCGTAAACCAGCACCGGCACGATCTTGGGATGGTAGGCCAGGATGACCACCGCGCCGAATTCGCTGACGCCGCGCGCCCACATCATCAACGCGCCGCCGGCTACGCCGCGCCAGGCCTGCGGCAGCGTCACCAGCCAGAAGGCCTGCCAGGCCGAAGCCCCGTCGATCAGGGCGACCCGCTCCATCTCCTCGTCCACCAGTTCGATCGCGTCCCGGCTGGCGTTGACCAGGTAGGGCAGGCTGACGAACATCATCGCCACCACAATGCCCCCCAGGCTGTCGGTGAAGAACAATCCCAGCTCCGCCAGTGGTCTGCCCAGCAGTCCCTGCCGCCCGAAGACCATCAGCAGCGCCACGCCGGCCGCCGTGTGCGGAATGACGATGGGCAGATCGACCAGCGCCTGCAGGGCGCGCTTGCCGTGAAATCGATAGCGCGCCAGCAGGTAGGCCAGCGGCACGCCGCCCAGCAGCCCCAGCCCTGTGGCGATGCCGCCCGCGCCGAAAGTCAGGCCGATCGAACGGGATACCTCCGGGTCGGTCAGCGTCTGCCCCAGTTCACCCGGGCGGGTGGAAAACAGGGTCGCCAGCAGCGGCAGAATGACAAACAGCGCCAGCAGCGCGCTGGCCGTGATAAAACCGGTGGGAACAGGCTTGCGCTTCACGGTGCGGGTTGGGTCAGGGCCTGAAGCGCCGCCGGCAGATTCTCGTATCCGTCGGCGACGAGGGGATCGAGCAGGGGCTGGTAATCAGCCGCCATGATTTTCTGTCCCTCGGGACCCAGCACGAATTCCACGAAACGCTCGGCCTCACGCGGGTGCGGCGCGTTGGAGGGAATGGTGATGCCGTAACCGATTTGCTCGCCCCGGAAAACCGGCTGCACGCTGGCAAAACGCTGGAAATCCAGGTTGACGGTCACGCCTTCGTAGAATTGCTCCATCCCGGCGTCGCCCAGGTTGAGCTCTGCCGGCAGTTCCACCAGGCCCAACCAATGCTGGCGGATGACGCTTTCGTATTCGAAGGCATAGTCCAGATCGCCGGATTCGAGCAGGGCGATGAGCTGGATGCTGGCGCCGCGCAGGAGGATGTGCGAGCCGGATTGCGATTCGAGCAGCTCCGGCACGTGGACGACGGCGCCGTCCGCGCCGTTTTCGACCGTAACCGGGTACTTGAAGGCTCCGTCGAACATGTCGAAGAAGAGCGTCGGCTGGTCGTACAATTTGCCGGCCAGTTGGAAAACCATCAAGGCGCGGTAACCGGCGGCGTCGAAGCGCGGGTCGGCGATGCCCACCTTTACATCCTTGCGCTGCAAGATCTTCATCCAGTTTTCGGAGTTGATTTCATCGGCGTAACGGCTGTTCTTCGAATAAGCCAGGCCCAGTTTGTTGGTGGCGAACCGGACATACCAGTTCGCGTACGGCTGGCCGGTTTCGGGGACCGCGCTGGCGTACATGAGCATTGGGATGAGCGCCTGGTCCGCGGTGGCCACCACGTCGATCGACTCGTGCAGCTCGGTGACGTGCCGGATCACCTGGATGCTGCCGTGATACTCGTTGAGCACATCGATATCCGGATTGGCCGCTTCGAAGGCCGCTTCCATGTCAGCCATGGGTTGGATCAGACTGCCGGCGCTGAAAACCACCAGCGGCGTCTTCTCACGCGGCTGGCAGGCGGACAGAATCAGGGTCAGGGTCAACACCAGAGACAGACAAATAAGGGATTTGGATTTCATCTTAATGGGTCATTCCAGGGTATGCATTGGGGCGCACCCGGGTGCGCCCCAATGATTATAGACTTGAAATCCTCGGCGGACTGCGCTTATTTGACTTCGATCTGGGTCAGGGTCTTGACCCACACGCCGCTATCCATGCCGGGCATCGCCAGTTTCAGGCTGCCGTCGTCATCGAACGCCACCAGGCAGTCCTTGCAGGCCTGCACATCCGCCAGCTTGACCTCGGCGGTGAAGCCGTCGGCCGCGGTAAAGATCAGGCTGGTTGCGTCCGCCTTCAAACCGGCCAGGGTCAGCAGGTCGTTCAGGCGCACGCCCTCATAATCCGTCATACCCTTCTTGGGGTGTTCGAGCTGCAGCTTGACCACATCCAGGGCCTTCAACATATCCAGGCTCCAGGACTGTTCGGCGTTGACCAGGCCGGTGAGCTTGAGGGCTTCCTCGCCCGCGGGCGCGACCGCCGGGGTGGCTGCCTGGCCTTCGGCTGCGGTTTCATTGAAGTGCAGGATGAGCTTGACGATACCGCCAACGCTCTGTTTTCCATCCAGGCCCGACCCGACCAGGCGCAGCGGGAAGTCTTTGTCGGTCAGTTGATTGCCGTTGACCTTGTTCGCCAGCAGGATGGCGTTGTTTTCTTTGATATCCGCGCTGTTGAGCGTGACCGAAGTGCCGTCCGCAGCGACCAGTTCGATCGTGTAACCCGCGTCGGCCAGTTCGCGATTGTAGGGTTCGACGTCGCTGCCGTGTTTGAATTCGTCATCCACGCGCCCGACGACGATCCACAGCGGCGTACCGCTCCATTCCTGGGCCTTGGTGTCCGTCCAGGAGGCGCCGTGGCAGCCGCTGGCCGAGCAGGATTCGAACGAACCGCGGTCGATCGTGTCCTGGATGGCGCCCTGCGCGTCGAGCGACCATTCCTCAGCCATCGACTTGACGGTCACCTTGCGCACCCACTTGATCGACCAGTGGCCGTCGGTGACCTGGTTGTTCTTATCACTGATGATTGCCAGGCGCAGCCGGCCGTCGGCCTTTTCGTCCAAGGGCTGGCCGTTCATTTCATAAGCCACAATCACGGTAAGCGGACCTGCGTTTTGGATCTCGTCGCCGGTGGCCGGGTCATAGGTGATGAAATCGCCGTTGGCGATCTGATCGCCGGAGAAGGTCATGATATAGCCGTCCTCGGCTTCGATCTCGACGCCCATGTTCTCGCCCAACCCGCCAACCTGGTCCAGCAGGTCGATCAGGCTGACGCCCTTGAAAGCCGTGGGCGGGGTGATCTTGCCGGTGGAAGACTTGATGCCGGCCTGACCTTCGACAGCGGGAAGGGCCTTTAATGAGTCCATCGAAAAGCTGGCGCTTTTGGATTCACCAACCACGTCCAGCACGACATCCTCGCTTGCGGCAGGAGCAGCCGTTGTACCTTCCGGAGCTGCGGTGGGAGCCGTGGTGGGGGCAGCCGTCTGGGTGCAGGCCGCCGCGGTAAATAACAGCGCGCAGAGCGCTAAGACCAGGAGCCATTTCTTTGCCATAGAAACCTCGAAAAAACGTATCGAATAAGAGTATAGTTGAACCAAGGCTATTATACGTTTTTTCACAGGATTAAAATACCCTTAAGGAATTTTACCGGGCCGCCTCGACTTTCCCGCGATTGAATTTCCGACCGGGACGCGCCATAATAGGGGTACGGCCTCGATGGCCGTTCACGCAGAGTCTGGACTGGGTCCGGGAGGTTTGAAATGCTTGATATTCAAGTCAAACGCGTCTATGAACCCGCTTCAACCGATGATGGCTTTCGCGTGCTGGTGGACCGCCTCTGGCCGCGCGGTTTGACCGCCGAGAAAGTGCAGGCCGGCCTGTGGCTGAAAGAGGTCGCGCCCAGCAACGAACTGCGTCAATTATTTCACCACGACCTGGCGCATTGGGACGAATTCAAGGCAGGCTACTTCGCCGAACTGAACGCCAACCCCGAGCCGGTGCAGAAACTGCTGGAGTTCGCCGCCCGGGGCCGCTTGACGCTGCTCTTCAGCGCCCGGGATGTCGAGTTCAACCAGGCCGTTGTGCTGCGTGAATATCTACTGGCAAAAGCCTGAGTAATCGTCAGGCGCGGTCCAAAATCGACCGCGCCTGAACGGTTTATGCAACTGGCGGCAAATGAGTTGCGAATTCAATGCCGCAAGCGTTCGCACGCTACTTTATTCGGCCTGGACATCCAGCGCGATCGGATCATTCTCAGGCCAATGCAGGGTATACGAATCCTGAACGGGCACCATGAAGCCCATTGCGAATTCATCCTCCACCCAGCCCGCCATCGTCGAAATGATCTGGAGATCCTCTTTGCCCGAAACGTAAATCTCGCCGTTGCTTTCCTGGATCATTTTTTGGAAATCTTCCAGCTTAAACTCGCCGGGCGTCAAATTTTCTTTGCCGGGTTGGGTCAGGATGACCAAAAGAATTTTTCCTTCCGGTTGTGATTTTTGGCCGTTGACTTCATCCACCAGCCGGGCTGAAGCGATCACCAGATCACCGATGGCCGTCTTCAAAACCGGCTGTGAGTCGGCCGCTTCCGCTTCTTGGGTTTTTGCCATTGCAGAGGATGGGCTGCAGGAGGATAAACACAGGGCAGCGATGAAGAAAATGATGCTCCAAATGGTTTTTGTCTTGCGCAACATTTTTGGATGGATCCTTTCTTTTATAGGGTCATTCCTTGATACCATAATCGAACCGGTTTTTCTTGACGCTCATCCTACTGCCAGCCTACGATTTCCCGATAATATCTATCAATGGATTGAACATTTATGTCGTAAAAATAAGAAGCGCCTTCCGAAATGGAAGGCGCCTATGGCTCAGGGAAAGACCGTCGCCAGGTGAACATGCGGATCGGTCCGTTTATCCCGAATATCTGTCCATCCTGTCGGGTTTCGACGGCGGATTTCGGGGTGGTGAGAAGCGCATCCAGGCCGTTTCCGCACTCACCCCCTCAATCCGACCTACGTCTCCTGCGGTTTTCTTAAATCCTCTTCATCCTCTTCATCCCTGTTTTCTTTTCTTACACCACATCCACCCGCAACGGGAACTGCGACATGGCTTCGCAGCCCTCCGGCTGGATCAGGATCGGATTCTCATAACGGAAGCCGATGTTCTCCTCCGGGCAGGCGTACTGGATGGCGCAGATGAGCATCTCACCCGGCTGGTAGACGTGATCGGGATTGGTCCAGAACGGGAAGGGGCCGTCGTTGCGCCCGATGCGCCATTCATCGCCCATCATGCCGATGCCGTGCTCGAAGCCCGGCACCATGTATTCGGCGCAGCCCAGGTCTTCGCAGAACGCCATCATCTCGTCCGCCAGGCTGCTGGGCGAGACGCCGGCCTTGTACGTTTCCAGGCAACGGCTGACGACCTTGACGAAGCAATCGGCGTGCCACTGCTGGCGGGTGGTGGCCGAGGCCAGCAGGTAATTGTGCGAATGGTCACCCAGCCCCAGCCTGAACATGGCGTGGATATCCACCATCAGCGGCTCGCCGGATTGGAGTTTGCGGCGCGTGGCGGGCGTGCAGGCCCCGCCGGCCAGCCCGGTCCGGTAGCCTGAAGCAATTTCGTTGCCGCCGGTGTACGACCATTCCCACTCGCTGCCGGCTTTGCGCATGGCGTAGGCCGCCAGCCCGGCAATTTCGGTCTCGGTCATGCCCTTGTAGCCGCCGTTTTGAATGGCCTCGAAAACCGCCAGGTGGCCCACGTCGACGATGCGCGAGGCTTCGCGAAAGCGGTTGATGGTGCCCTCATCCTTGATCAGCGACAGCCGGTCGATGATATCGTAGGCGTTGACCAGTTCGCAGCCGTCCAGCGCGGCCTGAAAAACCTCGTATTCGAAGTGCGTCAGGTTGCCCTCGGGCAGGTAATTGGACATGCCGCTCTCAATGCCCACCCGCCCGTGTTTTCCCTTGAGCCGGTCTTTGATGAAATCCGAGATCTGGGTAATTTGGTCCTGCCCGCCCATGGGCGCGAAGCCCATCACGTGGTCGGCGTCAAGCCAGGATTCATCCGCCACGCGCGCGGCGTCGATGACAAAGGTGAACGCGGTCGGCAGCCCTTCGGCCGGGATGACCACGTACGAACGCCACGGGCAAAAGGCGTCCAGCGTCCAGGACAGGGTGCGCAGGCGTGAACCCAGGTATACGTCCAGGTTCTCGCGGGCCATTTCGGCCTGAATGGCGCGGATGCGCGCCGGAAAATCGATGAAATACGGATCGGTCTGGGTCATGGCTTCGCTCCTCAAAACTCGGTCGGCACGGTCGACAGTACTTTGTTGAGCCGGTCGACCACAGAAGAGAAGCTGAGCGCCTTGACCATGTTGCCTTTGAGCTTCAGCTTGCCGGACATCAGGGCCGCCCGCGAACCCAGCTCGGCGCGCGAGATTTGGGCGAAGGTCTCGTAGTCGCCGCTGATGACGAACTCGGCTTCCGGGACTTCATCGACCAGGATCTTCAGCGACTCGACGACGCCGTCGACCATGCCGTAATACAGCGAACGGTCCTTACCGTCCGGGCAGTCGTGGTAAAGCGTGACCATCGAAGAGGTGACGTGCTTCATTTGCTCGGGGGTGAGCTGCTCGCGCAGGCGGCGGTGCGCCTCCTGAGCCCATTCGGGTGAGAGGTAGCGAAACACTTCGGGCATGATTGCTGCTCCTTGGAGAGATAAACGCCCGGGATCGGGCGGTTGAAAGAACGGGGAATTGGATTAATTATAGGTCGAAAGGGGAAAAGGGCCTGCGAAAGAGCGCCCTGAAGATTGGCCCCACAGCGGGCGAGGATCGATTACTCCTTGCCCTCCAGCAGCGCAATGACGGCATCGACCAGCACGGTGGAAACCGGACTGGTTTGGGTCGTACCGGCTACTTTGACGGTTTGGGTGGTCGTCGACGAAGTCGTCAGCCCAACGCCCTGCCCCCCGCCGCCCGTTCCGGTCAACCCCGCGTTCATGTCCTGCGGCGGAGTCTGGCCGCCGGTTGGAGCCCCGGCAGCGTTCGAATTCGACGCGCTCGAAGCGCTGGCGGTGGTTTTTTCCGAATTAGCGGCAGGTGCAAGCGAGGCGATTTCCTGCGACAGGTCGGCGCCCGTCAACTGCATGGCAGCGATGGCCGTGATTTGGTCGGCCGGCAACGTCTCTTCGATTTGCTGGTATACCGCTTGAATTTCCAACTGCGAGGCCGAATCATCCGTGCTCAGGCTGCGCACCGCCTTCCAAAGCGGCAGCAGCGCGCTGGCCGTTTGCGTATCGATGGGTGTGGCGCTTTCCTCCAGCTTCAGCGTGCCCAGCGCCAGTTGCTGAGCGGTGGAGATGGCATTCGAATAGCCCGTGCTGAGGGTGGAACTGGTCGCTCCGGCGGTGGCGGTCGCGCGGACGGCCGCGCCGCTGCACGCCGACAGGATCAAGGCCCCCAAAATAATAATCGCCCCGATGAGGTTCTTTTTCATACTATTCTTCCCTTTCCTGCGGACCAGGCCGAAACCGGCCAGGTCCTGAACGTTTGGATAAGTTCAGGATAAGGAAGAAATGCTTAGATCTGGTTCAGAAGTCGTATGAAAATCGTATAGCAGCTTACTTGAATAACTGATCGAACACGGACTGCGGCGCGGCGGCCAGTCCAAAGACGGTCGGCCCGGCGTGCGCCCCCAATACCAGGGTCACGGTCGTCAACTGCTCTTCCACAACGCTCAAAGCATCCCGCATGGCTTCCCGTAGAATCGCCACGCCGGGCAAATTGCTGCCGTGCATCAACTGCAGACGCAGTTTCTGCTCGCCGAAGCGCTCCTGCACCAGCGTGACCATTTTATGCGCCGCGCGGCTGAGCGTCATTTCCTGTCCCAGGTTGCTGTACCGACCGTCCACCGCATTCATCCCGATGATGGGCTTGATGTGCAGGACTGAGGCGATGATGGACTTGATGTGGCTGACCCGCCCGGAGTGTCGCAGGTATTTCATATCGCTGAACGCCACCATGGTGAGGGTATTCTCACCCACCAGCCGGATGGCCTCCAGAATGCGGTCTTTCGGCCAGCCCAACTTCACGCCGCGGGCGGCCGTTTCCACCATCCAGCCCAAGGCCGGTCCCACCGTGCGCGAGTCGATCACGGTCACGTTCTCGCGCTCCAGGATTCTGGCGGCGTGCTCGGCCGAGGAATATGCGCCGCTCAACCCGGAGGAGAGATGAATGGAGAGAATTTCCTCATTGGCGTTCTCTTTGTACACCTCGACGAAATCGCCGACCGAGGGTTGCGAAGTTTCACAAAAATCCTCGGGGTATTCCATGTACATACGGTACAGATCTTCGGGGAGAATATCGACACCATCTTTGTAGGTCTCCCCACGAAAGGTGACCTGAAACGGAACGACGGCAACATCCAGCTCGGTGGCCCGCTGGCGGGTCAGGTTGGCAGCAGCATCGGTTACGACTTTCATTAATTGTCTGCTTTCTGGTTTGAAAAAAAATTACGGTTGAATATATCGAATCTCGAACAGCTTCTTCATTCTACCAAATCAAGATGAGAAGATCTCTCATATTGGCCGTATCTTAAAGAAACTTGCGGAATTCTTAAGCCCGGGTACCGGAGAGCAGGCTATGCTAGAATGGAAAGAAGCCGTCATGATTGGAAAAACCTTGCGCCGCTGCTCGATCTGCCAAAGATACACCGCTGCCTATCTGGTTGAGGATCCACACCTGGGCACGCTGCACCTGTGTCACGCCTGCTGGACGGCCCACCAGGAATCCGTCAACGCTGCCGCGCACTCGACCGGCGTTCCGGGCCGCGCGCAGGCTGAAGCGCTGCTGGCCGAAGGTGAATCGCTCAACCCCGGACCCTGGGTGGGACATTCACGCTGGGTTGCCGAGGCCGCCATACGGTTGGCGGCGCACCTGCCCGGTTTGGACCCCGATACAGCTTTTTCACTGGGACTGCTCCATGATATCGGCCGCCGCGAAGGCCCCTCCGACATGCGCCACGCGCTGGACGGTTACCGCTACCTGAGCGGGCTGGGGTACGGTCAGGCTGCGCAGATCTGCCTGACCCATTCCCATCCGATCCGCAATATTCACGCCGCCGCCGGGCAGTGGGATATCCCCCCAGAGGAGTTTCGCTTCGTGCAGACCTACCTCGAACGGGTCGACTATAAGGATTACGACCGCCTGATCCAGCTCTGCGACGCGCTGGCCCTTCCAGACGGCCTTTGCCTAATCGAAAAGCGTCTGGTCGACGTGGCCCTACGCCACGGTTTCAACGAATACACCCTGGATAAATGGCGGGCTTTCCTGCAATTGCAGCGCGATTTTGAGCGAATTTTAGGGCAATCGGTCTACACATTTTTGCCAAGGGTGATAGAAAACACGTTTGGTGTTAATTCTTCTCACAAAATATGAACACCTTGGATTTTTTTCATGACAAATGATTTATATTAAATTATCAATTTCATAAAGCTATCGAGATAAATCTGTAATTATTGGCAAGTTAGACTTTACACTTCTTCCAGCTATGACGGCAGGGTACTTTTTTAAGTAAGGTAGAGCCCAAGTTTGTGGCCTGGATCAAATAACGGCCGAAGACGCGTGCCCAGGCACGCCCTACGGATATTTATCGTGGGGTGAGCTATGCCCTCGAAGAGGGTGAGCCCAAGTTTATGACCCAGATCAAATCACAGCTCTTGGGCATTCACCTGGCGACAAATTCCCATCTATACTATTGTCATGCCATTCTATCGTCGGTTATACGTCCCTGGATGTATCTATTTCTTTACCGTGGTGACCTTTGAACGTCGCAAGTTTCTTGTCGACGAATTGGCCAGAAAGGTATTGCATCAGGCGTATCAAGATACGCAAAGTAGACATCCATTTGAAAGTCTGGCCATTTGTCTGCTCCCGGATCATCTTCATTGCCTTTGGCAGTTACCGGAGAACGATTCGAATTTTTCAATTCGCTGGGCATCCATCAAAGGAATATTTTCCCGAAATTACCTGCAATCCGGTGGAATGGAAAGCGAAAGAAACGCTTCGCGGATGGCTCATCGGGAGGTTGCCATTTGGCAGCGCCGGTTTTGGGAACACCTCATCCGCGATGAAGAGGATTTGGAACGACATTTTGATTACATTCATTACAATCCAATTCACCATGGTTATGTGAGCGAATTGGAAAAATGGCCATGGTCGACATTCCACAGGTATTATGAAAAAGGGCAGTATTCAGCAAATTGGGGACATTCACGTCCGGAGTCCGTTTATGGTATTGAAATGGCAGGAGACGTGGAGTAGGACAATCATGGGCAGGGTGGGCTTGAGCCCACGTTTGTGGCCTGGATCAAATAACGGCCGAAGACGCGTGCCTAGGCACGCCCTACAATATCACTTGTGACCCAGGTCAAATAACAGCCGAAAACGCGTGCACGCCCCACGTAATTTTTTTGTAGAGCCCACGTTTTCAGCCGGGATCGAATAACGGCCAAAGACGCGTGCCTAGGCACGCCGTACGATTTCGCTTGTGACCCAGGCTAAATACCGGCCGAAGACGCGTGCCCACCCCTGAATGGGGGCAGGTGCACGCCCTACGATATCACTTGTGATCCATGTCAAATTACAGCAGAAGTCGCGTGCCCACCCCCGAATGGGGGCAGGTGCACGCCCTACAATATCACTTGTGACCCGAGAATCCTGATATTTATCTGTACGCTTTTAAGCATTGACCCTAATTGGGCGGGCAGGTATAATCCGCCTTGTTCAAATTGTCTAGAGGACTGGCCATGCCATCGAGTAACGAGCCTTTATCGGAAGTTCGCCGTTTTGTGGTCGCACCGCGAGCGCCGGAAGATCCCCGTTCTTCCGGTTTTCTGCATGACGCCCACGCCCTCGGCCTGACCGCCGTGGAACGCATTCATTGCGCCGATCTCTACTTCATACAGGGAAGGTTGTCGTCAACGGAGGTGCAGGTCCTGGTCGACCGGCTGCTTCACGACCCAATCACCCACAACGTAATGCAACATCAAACCGCCGCTGCGAATCTGTCAGCGGCGGCTTGTCTTTCGAAGCAGATGTACGTCATCGAAGTGGCATTGCGTCCCGGCGTCACCGACCCGGTGGCCGAGCAGATCGTGCGCGCCGCACACCTGCTGGGCATCCCGGGGGTGGAAGCGGCCAGCACCGGCCTGCGCTTCGAGGTCTACGGCACCGGATTGAGCGAGGCCGACTGCCACCTGCTGGCGGCGCGCCTGCTCTCCAACCCGGTCATCCAGCGCTACACGCTGGGTGAGATCGAGCCGTCCTTCCCCGTGCGCGCCCGGGCCAGCGACGCGGTCGAAATTCTGCCCATCCGCACCCTGGACGACGCCGGGCTGCTGGCGCTCTCGCAGGAACGCCGCGCCGCGCTCGACCTGAACGAAATGCGCGCCATTCAGGAGTATTACCGGGCAGAAGGCCGCGACCTGACCGACGTCGAACTCGAGATGATCGCGCAAACCTGGAGCGAACACTGCGTGCACAAGACCTTCAAGGCGCGCGTCAGCGTCGAACGCCCCGGCCAGGCTGAACCGGAGATCATCCCCAACCTGTTCAAGGCCACCATCCGCGCCGCCACTGAAAAGGTAAACGCGCCCTGGGTACTTTCGGCCTTCGTTGATAACGCGGGGCTGGTCGAATACGACGGCGTCAACGCGGTCTCCTTCAAAGTGGAAACCCACAACCACCCCTCAGCCATCGAACCGTTCGGCGGCGCCAACACCGGCGTCGGCGGCGTGATCCGGGATGTGCTGGGCGTTTCGGCCAAACCCGTGGCCGCCACGGACGTGCTGTGCTTCGGCCCGCAGGACACGCCCTTTTCAGACCTGCCGGAAGGCGTGCTGCACCCGCGCCGCATCCTCTCGGGCGTGGTGGCCGGCGTGCAGGATTACGGCAATAAGATCGGCCTGCCGACCGTTTCGGGCGGAGTGTGGTTCGACCCCGGTTACACCGCCAACCCGCTGGTCTTCTGCGGCTGCCTGGGCATCGCCCCCAAGGACGCCCATCCCAGCGACCCGCAGCCCGGCGACCGCATCATCGTGCTGGGCGGACGCACCGGGCGCGACGGCCTGCGCGGCGCGACCTTCTCCTCGATGACCATGGACGCCCAGACCGGCGAGGTCTCCGGCGCATCCGTGCAGATCGGCGCGCCGGTGGTGGAAAAGGGCCTGATCGACGTGGTGCTACTGGCGCGCGACCAACGCCTGTATACCGCCATCACCGACTGCGGCGCGGGCGGGCTCTCCTCCGCCGTGGGCGAGATGACCTCCACCCGGGGCGGCCAGGTGCAGCTCGACCAGGTGCCGCTCAAATACCCCGGCCTGGCGCCGTGGGAAATCTGGCTCTCCGAAGCCCAGGAACGCATGGTGCTGGCCGTTCCGCCGGCATGCGTGCCCGCGCTGCAAACCCTGTGCGACCGCTACGCGGTTCGATTGGTCGACATCGGCGAATTCCAGGCCAGCGGGCGCATCGTCGTGAAGTACGGCCCAAAGACGGTGCTCGACCTGAGCAACGACTTTCTGCACGAAGGCCTGCCGCAGCGCAACCTGAGCGCGCGCGTGCTGCCGCCGCGTTGCCCGGCCGGGCAAACCGCCGCCCTGCCGCAGCGCGAAACGGATTACGCCGCCCGCCTGCTGGCGCTGCTTTCGCACCCCAACATCGCTTCCAAGGAACGCATCATCCGCCTCTACGACCACGAAATTCAGGGGGGCTCCTACATCAAGCCGCTGGCCGGGCTGGCCGCCGATGCCCCGGCGGATGCCGTGGTGCTGCGCCCGCCGACATCGGCCGGGCCGCAGGCGCTGGCGCTTTCGGCCGGCATGAATCCGGAATACGGCAAGCTGGACGCGCGCCAGATGGCGGTGAACGCCATCGATGAGGCCATGCGCAACGCCGTGGCCGCCGGCGCCGACCCGGACCAGATGGCCCTGCTGGATAACTTCTGCTGGGGCGATCCGCTGCGCCCCGAGACTCTGGGCGAGCTGGTGGAAGCCGCGCAGGGCTGCTACGACGGGGCCGTTTATTACGGCGCGCCCTTCATCTCCGGCAAGGATTCTTTCAACAATGAATACCTGGGTTCAGACGGCCAACGCCACGCCATCCCGCCCACCCTGCTCGTCTCCGGGCTGGGCCTGGTGGAAGACGCGGACGCCGCCGTCAGCATGGACCTGAAATCCGCCGGCAACCACCTGTATTTGGTGGGCGCATTCGCCCCGACCTTCGGCGGCAGCCATTACGCGCTGATCTGCCCGTCCGGCGAGCAGCCGCCCGCCGAGGGCGTGCCCGCGCTGCATCCGCAGACGCGCGCGGTCTACCGCGCCCTGCACGCTGCCATGCGCGCCGGGTGGGTGGCCGCCTGCCACGACCTGAGCGAAGGGGGGCTGGGCGTGGCCGCCGCTGAAATGTGCATCGGCGGGCGGCTGGGATTGGACCTGGCGTTGGAGGAGGACGAACCGCTGCGCGCCCTGTTTGGCGAAACCAGCGGCTGCCTGCTGGCCGAAGTGCCCGCGCAGCACGCCGCTGCCTTCGAAGCCGCGCTGCAGGGCCTGCCCTGCCGCCGCCTGGGCGCCGTCACAACCGCGCCGCGCCTGACGGCCCGCCGCGCCGGTCGAACGCTGCTGGATCTGCCGGTGGACCGCCTGGTGGACGCTTTCCAGCGCCCATTCTAGATTATCGAAAATCGGAGCCGATTTCATGCCCCCCAAAGCGCTTATCTTGTTCGCTCCCGGCACCAACCGGGATCTCGACGCCGCCCAGGCGTTTGAGCTGGCCGGCGCGCTGCCCGAAGTGGTTCACCTGAACCAGTTACGCCGCGGCGAACGCCGCTGGCAGGATTATCAGTTGCTGGTGCTGCCGGGCGGATTCTCCTACGCTGACGCGCTCGGCGCGGGAAAACTGCTGGCGCTTGAGCTGCAGCACGACTTCGCCGGACCGATCGCAGAATTCGTCGCCAGCGGCAAGCCCGTCATCGGCATCTGCAACGGATTCCAGGCCCTGGTCAAATCCGGCCTGCTGCCCGACCCTCAAAAAGCCGCCGCCGCGCCGGAGGCGACCCTGACCTTCAACGCCTGCGGCCATTTCGAGTGCCGCTGGGTGAGGATGCTGCCCGTCTCGCAGACCTGCCTGTGGACGCGCGGCCTGGACCAGGTCATCGACTGCCCGATTGCTCACGGCGAAGGCAACTTCCAGGCGCGCGATCCGCAATTCATCGATACGCTGGTCGCGGCCGGCCAGGCTGCCCTGCTCTACGCCGGCCCGGACGGAAATCCGGCCCGCGGCGCTTACCCGTACAACCCCAACGGTTCGGCCGCCGACATCGCCGGAATTTGTAATCCGGTCGGCAACGTGCTGGGCCTGATGCCGCACCCCGAAAACCATATTTTTGCCGAACAGCACCCTCTGTTTACCCGCGGCCAGGCCCGCGGCACCGGGTTGTCGCTCTTCCGCAACGGCGTCAAGGCCGCCAACCAGTTCTAGATATTGGAGTAAAGTCTGTGATCCCCGAAGAGAAGATTCTCGAGCTCCTCGACCAGTCCTTCGCCAGCTCCGCGCTGGCGCTGCCGGGTAAATCCGAAGGCAAAGTGCGCGATGGGTATGTTTTGTCCGACCGGCGCCGCCTGCTGGTGACCACCGACCGTCTGTCGGCGTTCGACCGCATCCTGGCGGCCGTGCCTTACAAGGGTCAGGTCCTCAATCAGCTCTCGGCCTGGTGGTTCGAGCAAACCCGGGATATCGTCGCCAACCACGTGCTCGGTGTGCCCGATCCCAACGCCCTGCTGGCCCGCGAGGCGCAGCCCTTCCCGGTGGAGGTGGTCGTGCGCGGTTACATCACCGGAGTCACTCACACCGCCCTGTGGTACCGCTATTCGATCGGCGAGCGCGAGATCTACGGCTACCGCTTCCCGGACGGCCTGCGCAAGAACCAGGAACTGGCCGAACCCATCATCACCCCCACCACCAAGGGCGGCCCGACCGGCCATGACGAGCGCCTGACCTGCCGTGAGGTGAGCGAGCAGGGCTGGCTGGACGAAGCCACCTGGAACGAAGTCCAGTCCGCCGCGCTGGCGCTCTTCCAGCGCGGTCAGGAAGTGGCCCACCGCGCCGGCTTGATCCTGGTGGACACCAAGTATGAGTTCGGGCGCGCCCCGGACGGCCGGGTGATGCTGATCGACGAAGTGCACACGCCCGATTCCTCGCGCTTCTGGAAGGCGGACACCTACGCCGCCCGTTTTGCCGCCGGCCAGGAACCCGAGAACTACGACAAGGAATTCATCCGCATCGCCTATGCCGATCAGGGTTACCTCGGCGATGGGCCCGTCCCGGCCATGCCGCCCAGCCTGTGGACTGCGGCCAGTCAGCGCTACATCAGCATCTATGAACGGCTCACCGGGCAAACCTTTGTCCCGGGCGAGTATCCGGTGGCGCCGCGGCTGCAGGCCAATCTTCAAAAGGCAGGCATTCTGTGAACCAGCCCCTGATCGTCATTCTCATGGGTTCGCGCGCCGATGAAGCCCACGCCCGCAAGGTGGCCGACGCCGCCGCCGGGCTGGGCCTCGCATCGGTGCTGCGCGTGGGTTCGGCGCACAAGACCCCCGAGCACGTGCTCGCCATCCTGAAGGAATACGAAACCGGCCAGCGGCCCGTGGTTTACGTGACCATTGCCGGGCGCTCCAACGCACTCTCGGGTTTCGTCGACGGCAGCGTGAGCAGTCCGGTAATCGCCTGCCCGCCGCCCTCCGAAACCTTCGGCGGCGCGGACGTGTTCTCCTCGCTGCGCATGCCCTCCGGCGTGGCTCCGGCCGTGGTGCTGGAACCGGCCAATGCCGCCCTGTTGGCCGCCAAGATCTTCGCGCTCGCCGATCCGGCCATGCGCGAACGCATCGCCGCTTTCAAAAGCCAGCAGGCCCGGAAAATTCTCCAGGATGACGGTGAACTGAATGCCTGAATCGCAAGTCCCCATCGACTGGCTGGCCGATGAGCACCCGCAGGAAGAGTGCGGCGTGGTGGGCATTTACGCCCCATCGGAGGACGTGGCCCGCATGGCCTATTTCGGCCTCTACGCCTTGCAGCACCGCGGCCAGGAAGCGGCCGGGATCGCCGTGGCCGACGGGCACGGCATCCGTATGCACAAGGATATCGGCCTGGTCTCGCAGGTTTTCAGTCCAGAGCGCATCGCCACACTGAAGGGCGATTTTGCCATCGGGCACGTGCGCTATTCCACCACCGGATCCTCGTCGCTGCGCAATGCCCAACCCTTTCTCATCGACACCCAGTACGGCCCCATCGCGGTTGCCCACAACGGCAACCTGGTCAATGCGTCCGAGCTGCGCGCCGGGATGCTGCGCAGCGGGGTGGGTTTCTCCTCCAGTTCCGACAGCGAGGTGCTGACCATGATGCTGGCCGGCGCGACGGGGACCACCTGGTTCGAGCGCATCCAGAACACCATGCGCCTCTGGCGGGGAGCTTATTCGCTCGTCATCCTGACCGGCGATCAACTCTATGCCGTGCGCGATCCGTGGGGCATCCGCCCGCTGACGGTGGGCATGCTGCCCACCGGCGGTCACGCCGTGGCCTCCGAATCGGGCGCGCTGCGCTCGCTGGGCTGCCAGGCCATTCGCGAGGTGAAACCCGGCGAGGTCATCATGCTCACCAACACCGCCCTGAGCGTGGGGCAGGCCCTGCCGCCTGCCGAGCGGACCGCGCTGTGCACCTTCGAACACATCTATTTCTCGCGCCCCGATTCGTTCTGGGATGGGCAATCGGTGCACCAGGTGCGCCAACGCCTGGGCATGCACTTGGCCGAGGAGGCCCCGGTTGGCGCAGACGTGGTGGTGCCGGTGCCGGATTCTTCCATCCCGGCCGCCATCGGTTATGCCACCCGCTCCGGTGTGCCTTATAACGACGGCTTCATCAAGAACCGCTACATCGGCCGGACCTTCATCGAACCCACCGATTCGCTGCGCAAGATGGGCGTGATGCTCAAATACAACGTGGTGGTCGAGAATGTGTTGAACCGGCGCGTGGTGTTGATCGACGACAGCATCGTGCGCGGCAACACCACCGGCCCGTTGGTGAAAATGCTGCGCGATGCCGGCGCGAGCGAGGTGCACGTGCGCATCACCTGCCCGCCGATTCGCCACCCGTGCTTCATGGGCGTCGACATGGGCACCTACGATGAACTGGTGGCGCACCATCACACGGTGGAAGAGATTCGCCAGATCAGCGGCGCCGATTCACTGGCCTTCCTATCTCTGGAAGGCATGATGAAGGCCATCGGCCGTTCGGATGGTTATTGCAACGCCTGCTACACCGGCGTTTATCCCTTCGAAGTCAATGCACACACCGCCAAGACCGGTTTCGAGCAGGCGGTGGGAGGGCAAGAGTGACCGAAAAACGACTCAATGTACTGGTGGTTGGCTCCGGCGGCCGCGAACACGCCCTGGCCTGGAAGATCGCCCAAAGTTCGCGCCTGGGGCACCTGGTTTGTGCGCCGGGCAACCCGGGCATGGCCGCGCTGGGTGAAAACATTTCCATTCCCGCGCTGGGGGTGGACGCGCTGAGCGCGCTGGCCCACCGCAAGCAGATCGACCTGGCCGTGATCGGGCCCGAAGCCGCCCTGGAAGCCGGGCTGAGCGACGCCCTGCGCGCCGCCGGCGTGGCCGTCTTCGGCCCGTCCCGGGCCGCGGCGCGCATCGAAACCTCCAAGGCCTTTGCCAAGGATTTCATGGCCCGCCACAACATTCCCACGGCGCGCTACGCGGTCTTTCAGGACTTGCAGGCCGCCCATGCCCACCTGGATCGGGTCGATTACCCGGTGGTTCTCAAAGCCTCCGGCCTGGCCTCCGGGAAGGGCGTGCTGCTGCCCGCCAGCCTGGCCGAAGCCCACGCCGCGTTGGACAGCCTGATGATTCACCTGGCCTACGGCGAAGCCGGGCGCGAAGTGGTCATCGAGGAACGCCTGCAGGGCGAGGAAGTCTCGCTGCTGGCCTTCTGCGACGGACAGACGCTGCGCCCCATGCCCGCCGCGCAGGATCACAAGCGCCTGTTGGACGGCGACCAGGGTCCCAACACGGGCGGCATGGGCGCTTACGCCCCGGCGCCCGCAGCCACGCCCGAGATCATCGAGCGGGCCGTGCGGGAGGTGCTCCAACCGGCCCTGGACGGGCTGCGCGCGGAGGGGCTGCCTTTCTGCGGCGCGCTGTACGCCGGCCTGATGCTCACCGCCGAAGGGCCCAAAGTGCTCGAATTCAACGCCCGCTTCGGCGACCCCGAAACGCAGGTCATTTTGCCGCTGCTGGAGAGCGACCTGTTGGAGGTGCTGGAAGCCTGTGCGCTGGGCAAATTGAACGAGACCGAAGTGCGATGGAAATCCGGCGCAGCCGCCTGCGTGGTGCTGGCCGCGCCCGGCTACCCCGAACACCCCCAGGTCGGGCAGGTCATCCTGGGGCTGGAGAAACCCATCCAAAACGGGGCCGTCTTCCACGCGGGTACGGCGCTGGCCTTCAAGCACACCACCTCCATCGGCGGGCGCGTGCTGGGCGTCACCTGCTGGGCGGAAAATTTACCTTCGGCCGTGCAGTCGGCCTATCAAGCCATCGAGGGCATTCACTTCGACGGCATGCAGTATCGGCACGATATCGCCGCCCGCGCGCTGAAGCCCGCGTCCGTCTCCGCCTACGCCGCCGCCGGCGTCAACATCGACGCCGGAAACCGTGCTGTGGCATTGATGAGCCAGGCCGTGCGTTCCACCTATTCCCCGGCCGTGCTGGCCGGGATTGGCGCGTTCGGCGGGCTGTTCGACGCCGCTGCGCTGGGCGATTTACGCCAGCCCGTGCTGGTCGCCTCCACGGATGGGGTGGGCACCAAGGTCAAGCTGGCCGCGCAGCTCCGGCGCTACGGCAGTATCGGCGCCGATCTGGTCAACCACTGCATCAACGATATTCTCGTCCAGGGCGCGCGCCCGCTCTTCTTCCTGGATTATTTCGCCAGCGCAAGCATCGACCCCGAGATTGTGGCCACGGTGGTCGGTGGGCTGGCGGCTGCCTGCCGCGAAACCGGTGTGGCCCTGCTGGGCGGTGAAACTGCCGAGATGCCGGGCGTCTATCAGCCAACCGAATTCGACCTGGCCGGCACGATCGTGGGCGCATTGGATCGCGAGCGCATGCTGCCGCACCCGGATCTGCACCCCGGCGACGTGTTGATCGGCCTGCGCTCGAGCGGGCCGCACACCAACGGTTATTCGCTCATCCGGCGGGTCTTCTCCGGCGCCGACCTGACGGCTTACGTTCCCGAGTTGAACGGCAGCCTGGGCGACGCGCTGCTGGCGCCGCACCGCTGCTACCTCAACCTGCTGATCGGCCTCATCGAGCAGCCCGATTCGCCCATCCGCGCGCTGGCGCACCTGACCGGCGGCGGCTTCATCGAAAACATCCCGCGCGTGCTGCCGCAGGGCCTGGGCGCGCAGATTCAACGCGGCACCTGGCCGGTGCCGCCGCTCTTCCAGCTCATCCAGCGCCAGGGCCGGATCGAAAGCTCGGAAATGCACCGCGTCTTCAATATGGGCATCGGTATGGTCGCGGTGGTATCGCCGGACCGCGCCGCCGAAGTGCAGTCCGCCCTGCCCGAAGAAACCTGGATCGTCGGCCAACTGGTCGCCGGCGAGCGCAGGGTGGAATTGCTGTGAGCGCCCCGGCCCGTCTGGTGGTTCTCATTTCGGGCAGTGGGACCAACCTGCAGGCCATTTTGGACGCCTGCAAGGAGGGTTCGCTGCACGCCGGGGTGGCGGCGGTGATTTCGAACCGGCGCGAGGCTTATGGGCTGGAACGCGCCCGCCAGGCCGGCGTCCCGGCGCTGGCCGTCCCCAAGCGTAAAGAAGTCGACCGCCGCGATTACGACCGCGCCCTGGCCGATCAGGTGGCTGAATTCGAACCCGATTGGATCGTGCTGGCCGGCTGGCTGCGGCTGCTTTCGATGGAATTTCTGGGGCGCTTCCCGGGGCGCGTGGTCAACATCCACCCGGCGCTGCCCGGCACCTTTCCGGGATTGGATGCCATCGAACGCGCCTATGCAGCCTGGCAGCGCGGCGAGATCGACCACTCCGGCGTGATGGTTCACCTGGTGCCTGACGAAGGCGTCGATGCCGGGCCGGTGCTGGGGCAGGAACGCATCGATTTTCAGCCCGGCGAACCGCTGGAAAGCTTCGAAGCGCGCGTTCACGAGCTGGAACACCGCCTGTACGTTGATACCCTGCGCCGTCTGGTCACGGGTTGACCCGGAATCGTAGCCCCGAAAGTCACGAAAATCACTGGTCGCTTCTTAAAGTTCTGCCCCATTCAATAGAAAGGTAAGAGATCATGCCCAAAGCAATTCTTTCCGTTCACGATAAAACCGGCCTGGTCGAGTTTGCCCGCGGCCTGGCCGGGCTGGGCTGGGAGCTGCTCGCCTCGGGCGGCACAGCCCGCCTGCTGCGCGAAAACGGCCTGACGGTGACCGAGGTCGCCGAATACACCGGTTCGCCCGAAGTGCTCGGCGGGCGCGTCAAGACCCTGCACCCGGCCGTGCACGCCGGCCTGCTGGCCCGCGCAACCGACGCCGACGCGGCCGACCTGAAGGCCAACGGCTGGGATTACATCGACCTGGTGGCCGTCAACCTGTATCCCTTCGAAGCCACCATCGCCAAACCGGATGTGACCCTGGCGGACGCCATCGAGAACATCGACATCGGCGGCGTAACCCTCATCCGGGCCGCGGCCAAGAATCACGAGCGCGTCACCCTGATATGCGACCCGGCGGATTACCCGGCCGTTTTAGGCGCGCTGAAAAACGGCGCCATCCCCGCCGAACTGCGCGCGAAGCTGGCGTTGAAGGGCTTTCAACACACCGCGCACTACGACGCCGCCATCGCCGGCTACCTTTCGAACGGCGCCTACGAAGCGCTGGAGCTCTACCCGGTGCAAAAGCTGCGTTACGGCGAGAACCCGCACCAATCCGCCGACCTGCTGGCCTACCATCCCGGAGGCGGGCCGCTGGGCGGGCGCGTGCTGCAGGGCAAGGAAGTTTCCTACAATAATCTGCTCGACCTGGACGCCGCCTGGCGCGCCGCGGTCAGCTTCGAACGCCCCAACATCACCATCGTCAAACACCTCTCGCCGTGCGGCATCGCCTCGGCGGACCAACTGGCGGAAGCCTTTACGGCTGCCCTGGCCAGCGACCCGGTCTCCGCTTACGGCGGCGTGATCGCCGCCAACCGCGCCGTGGACGGCGCCGCGGCTGCTGAAATGGCCAAACTGTTCGTGGAATGCATCGCCGCGCCCGGCTTCGAACCCGCAGCGCTGGAGATCTTCGCCAAAAAGAAGAACCTGCGCCTGGTCGAAATGCCCGACTTGAAAATCGAACCGCAGTTCGAACTGCGCTCCATCAACTGCGGCGTGCTGCGCCAGGCAGTCGATTTCGGCGACCCGGCGGGCGGTGAATGGAAAGTGGCCTCCAAACGCGCGCCCACGCCCGGGGAGCTCAAGGCGCTGCACTTCGCCTGGAAAGCCTGCCAGTACGTCAAATCCAACGCCATCGTCTTCGCGGTGGGTGAAGCCACGGTAGGCATCGGCGGCGGGCAGCCCAACCGGGTCGACTGCGTGCGCATTGCCGCCCAGCGCGCCGGCGAACGCTCCAAAGGCGCCGTCATGGCCTCGGATGCCTTCTTCCCCTTCCCGGATTCGGTCGAGATCGCGGCCCAGGCCGGCATCACCGCCATCGTCCATCCCGGCGGCTCTATTCGGGATGCCGAAGCCATCGCCGCCGCTGACGCGGCCGGCATGGCCATGCTGTTTACGGGGGTACGGCATTTCCGGCATTGAGGGTAGCCGGTATTGGGTATGCGGTATTCGTGAACCGTGAGGGGTGAACGGGGAAGCCGGTAATCGTTGTATCGGTACTGGGTATCCGTCGAATCAGCATCCGGTAATCGTGGATCGCAAGCGAATTGAATATCAGCAATAAAATCACTGTACTTATGAATAAGTACAGTGATTTTATTAAGTCCAGTTTATCTTTTAAGACTATCTAGGCTAAATTAGGATGACCCAATACCGAATACCGCGTACCCAATACCGGATCACGCTTCACTATTCACGCCTCACCCGCTTATCCTCGGCCAATCCATCAGCACCACTTCCGTCAACAACTGAAGATTGGCATTATTCAGGCGCGCCAGGGATTTTTCAAGCGCGGCGGTCTGCAAGCGGGCAGTCTCCAGGTTGGTCTGTACGGCCACGCTGTTGATGCGTTCCTCGAGGTCCACGTTCACCAGGGCAGCCTGCGCGCCGGCGCTGCGCAGCATCACATCCCGCCAGAAGGTCAGCCAGGTGCGGAAGGCATCGTGCAAATTTTCGCGCAGCACCTCACGGTCGCCGCGGTTTTTCCCCTTACCGGCGCTGATTTTCTCAGCGTAGGCAAAACGGCCGCGGTACGGTTCGCCCAGCAGTTCCCACAAATCGTCCAGCCAGGCGCGGCGCTTCTCCAACAATTCGGGCTGCTGGTGCAATCGCACCGCCGTGCCCAGGCAGCCGCCCGAAAAATGGGCCAGCAGGCGGGCTTCGTCCGACTCCACGCCCCAGCGCGATTGCAGGGCTTTCTCGACCTCGAGCAACGGCTGCGGCCGCAGGCGCAGCACCTCGCAGCGCGAAACGATGGTTGGCAGAAGGTCTTCCGCCGAATCGGCCGTCAGCAATAGAATGGCGTGTTCCGGGGCCTCTTCGAGCGTCTTGAGCAGGGCGTTCTGTGCGTTGGCGTTGGCTTCGTGAAAGCGCAGCAGCAGGGCCACCTTGTAGCGCGATTCATACGGCGCCAGCGCCAGGGTGCGCTGCAGCTCGCGCACCGCGTCGATCTTCAATTCCCCGCCCACCCGTTCGGATTGCAGCACCGCCAGATCGGTGTACTGCATGGCTTCGGTCTGTTTGCAGGCGCGGCAGACGCCACATGGCAGGCCAGGCGCGGGCGGGTTGGCGCAGTTGAGCGCCTGGGCAAAGCGCAGCGCCAGCGTGCGCCGTCCAATGCCAGCCGGCCCGGTGAACAGGTAGGCGTGCCGGGCTTCGCCGGTGGCGATGTGCTCCTGCAGCAGCTTCGCGGCCCACTCGTGGCCGATCACGTCCCATTCCATGCGGGTGATTGTAGCACAGAAGAAGGGATGAGTTGATGGGTGAGGAGTGATGGGTGAGGAGGAAACGGTATTCGTTGATACGGTATTCGGTAAAAAAAGGCGGCGTATTTTGAAAATTACAGAGCCCAGAAAAGATGCAAAAAGGTAATGAGACAGATGGATAATCACTCCTACTTCGGGTATATAGTTATTGAAAATTCAAAGCCTATTTCGGCGATCGATATCCATTTTTGGGGCCAATGATGATTCAGAATGAAAATAGTAAACTGACAAAATCTGATTTTCTACTCTTTTGTGAAGCGCCGCGTCACCTGTGGGCAAAGAAGAATAACAGTATCGAACAGACCCTTTCGGACTTCGACCGGCATTTAATAGATGAAGGCTATGTGGTCGAGTCGCTGGCTCGAGAATATCTCGAATCCGTCTTCCTGCCCGAAAATCCGCGAGCTGACCTAATCTGGCAAAAGACTTTTCGGTCGGGCCCGTTCGAGACCCGGATCGATGTGCTGATCTACTGGCCGGACACCGACAGCTACGACCTTTATGAAATTAAAAGTGCAACCAAACCAGATCGAAAAGACCTTTACGACGTCGCATTCCAGGTTCTGATTCTGAAAGAACAAATCGACCTGAAGCATTCCTATTTGTTGCACCTCAATAAAGAGTACATTCGATCGGAAGAGTTGGATCTCCCCCAGGTTCTGGTCGCGGAGGATGTCACCCAAAAGATCGATGCACTGTTGCCGGAAGTAACCGAACTGCGTAGAATGGCTGTGGTGGCCGCCAACGCGACGGATCCGAATGCTTTACCGCATTGCCTTTCCCCGAGAGATTGCCCTTGTCTGGCAGTATGCCATCCGAATTTACCGGACTTTTCGATTTATGATATCCCTTACCTAAGCCAAAAGAATAAGTCCGAGTTGTTGAGGTTGGGAATTCGGGAGGCAAAGGCGATTCCTGAAACCTTTGGCCTGAATCCCAAACAACGCCTGATTGTCGAGCGGGCCCAAACCAACCGCGAGCGCATCGACCAAAAAACTCTCCGGGGGATACTGGATCATCTTGAGTTCCCCTTGTGGTTCCTGGATTATGAAACCTGTATTCAGGCCGTACCGAGATATGCGGGCTATCACCCGCAGCAGCAGGTCGTCTTTCAATATTCGTTGCATCAGTTGGACGAACTTGAGGGCAACCTGCAACATTCAGGTTATATCTCCATCACAGAAGGCGATCCGTCGAAACCACTTCTGGAACATCTTTCGACCCATCTGGGTCGCCCTGGAACAGTCATCGTGTGGAATAAAACCTTCGAGATGACCCGGAACAAGGAAATGGCCTGCCTCTACCCGGAATTTGCCAGTTTTCTCGAGGATGTAAATGCCCGGATTTATGATATTGGTGAAATCGTCAACCAGGGTATTTATTTGCATCCCGGCTTCAAGGGCAGTTGGTCGATCAAGAACGTTCTACCGATCATGGCGCCGGAATTATCCTATCAGGGCCTGCCGATCCATCAAGGCGACCAAGCGAGCATGGCCTGGTGGAATATCACTTTTAGCGACCTGCAAGAATCGCAGAAAAAGACCCTGGTGGATGAGTTGGAAGAATATTGCGCCCTGGATACACTGGCCATGGTGGAAATATACCGAAAACTAAGATCCCTGGCCTGATCGAAAAATCCTTCCCGGGGGTCCGCGCAGTTTCCCATTTTCCCTGTTCGGCCGAATGGCTCGAATACAGGATGCTTTCTGTTTCGTGAACCCGTCTTTCTAAGACCACGGTTCACCCCATTTACTTCTTACTCATCAACTCTTCACTTCCTCATGGTAAAATCCAGGCTGCGAATTAACCATGTCCTTACTGACCGCTGTCGAGCTTTCCAAATCCTTCGGACCCAACGACCTGTTCACCGGGTTGTCGCTTTCGATTCCACAGCGCGCCCGCATTGGCCTGGTGGGGCCGAACGGCGTCGGCAAGACCACCCTGGTGCGCGTGCTGCTCGGGCTGGAAGAGGCGACCGGCGGCGAAGTGCAGCGCTCGCGCAACCTGCAGATCGGATACCTGCCCCAGGAAGCGGCTCTGGATTCACCCCGCACGCTGTGGGAAGAATGCCTGACGGTCTTCGATGACCTGCGCAAACAGCAGGCCGAACTGCGCCGCCTGGAAGATGTCATGGCCGCCGGACCGGCGAATGATAACCTGCTGGATTCCTACGGCAAGCGCCAGCAGGAATTCGAGCGCCTGGGCGGATACACCTACGAAACGCGCATCCGCCAGACCCTGGCCGGGCTGGGCTTCGAACGGGACGACCTGCGCCGCCCACTGGCGCAGCTTTCGGGCGGACAGCGCACCCGCGCCCTGCTGGCCAAACTGCTGCTCGCCGAACCCGAACTGCTGGTGCTGGATGAACCCACCAACCACCTCGACATCGCCGCGGTCGAATGGCTGGAGAATTACCTGCGTGAATGGAAAGGCGCGGTTTTGATCGTCTCGCACGACCGTTATTTCCTCGATCAGGTGGTTCAGACCATCTGGGAAATGACGCCCGCGCTGGAAGAGTATCACGGCAACTACTCCGCCTACATGCGCCAGCGCGAAGAGCGATACGCGCGCCGCCTGGAAGAATATCAGGCCCAGATCGCCTTCATCGAAAAGGAAGAAGAATACATCCGGCGCAACATCGCCGGCCAGAACACCCGCCAGGCCCAGGGACGCCGCAAGCGCCTGGAACGCCTGCTCGCCGAAGCCCGCCTGACCCCGCCGGTTCAGTCCCGCCGCCTGCACCTGCAGCTCGAACCCGCCGCCCGCTCGGGCGATCTGGTGCTGCGGACCTACGGTTTGAGCGTGGGTTACGTTGATGAGCCCAGCGGGGCGCTGTTCAGCGTGCCGGATTTGACCCTGACGCGCGGCGAGTGCGCCGCCATCATCGGTCCCAACGGCGCCGGCAAGACCACCATGCTCAAGACGCTGCTGGGAGAAATCCCCCCGCTGGCCGGGCAGGTGGAGCTGGGCGCCAGCCTGCAGATCGGCTATTTTGCTCAGGCGCACGAGGGACTGCATTCCGACCAGACCCTGATGTCCGAGATCGAATCGGTTGCGCCGCAGATGCGCCCCGGTGAAGTGCGCGACTACCTGGCCAAATTCCTCTTCACCGGCGATGACGCCTTCAAACCGGTCAGCGCGCTTTCCGGCGGCGAACGCGGCCGCCTGGCGTTGGCTCGCCTGGCGCTGCAAGGCGCCAACCTGCTGCTGCTGGACGAACCCACCAACCACCTCGACCTGGCTGCCCAAGAGGCCCTGCAGTCCATCCTGTCGGCGTTTGGCGGCACCATCCTGCTCGTTTCGCACGACCGCTACCTGATCGACGCGCTGGCGACCCAGGTATGGGAGGTGCTGCCCGAGCCCGGCACGCTGCACCTGTTCGACGGGACTTACAGCGAATACAAGGCCTATCTGGCCGCGCAGCAGGAAGAGGTTGCCCAATCGGTCAGCCTGCCCGCCCGCGCCACGCCAGACCGCCCGGCGGCCGTCGAAGAGCGTTCCCGCCAGCGTTCGGGCCTGAACAACAATGAACGCCGCCGCCAGCAGCAAATGCAGCAGCTCGAACACGATATCGAGGCGACCGAGGCGCAGATTACAGCCCTCGAACGCACCCTCGAAAATCCGCCCGCCGATCCGGGCGAAGTCGCGCGCCTGGGGCAGGAATATCAGCGCCTGCAAACCCAACTGGACGAACGCATGGCCGCCTGGGGCGAATTGGCCGGGGCGTAAACTCCAACCCTCAGCGTCGGTCTTCCCAACCCCGGCGCGTGACCGGTTATCTATTTAATTCCTTCTTCCGTTCGCGATTCTATTTTCGCACGAACACCAGCCAGTCGTAAATCTGAGTGGCGTAGGTGTAATGCGCGTCGATATATGCCTTCAATTCTTCCATGCCGCTGCGGGCCGCCGGGCTGCAACCGCCGCACAGTTCATTCTCCGGGGCGGTGAAGGCCGGCAGGTTGGCGGATGAGACCACCTGCTGGATGATCAAGCGCGGTGGATCGGCGGCCAGCTCGCTCAACAGTTCGGGGAAGCCGCTTTCACCGGTCGGCGTTGGCGTGAGCACGTGCAGCGGGAAAATGTAGCGCGTGGGCGAACGCCGCCCGGTGACGAAATTGAAATCCGGATGCGTCGCCCAGATTAGCACGCTCTCATCGGGCCGGCTGTGCTCCTGGATGTAGCGTTCCAGATCATTGAACGGATAATTCCACAAATCGAAATTTTGGGCGGTGCTGGTCAGGCGGGGAAGATTGACCAGTTCTTTGGCGTTCAATCCCTTCGACCACACGGCCAGCAGCGCCGCCAATGCCAGCGCCAGCCCGATCCGCAGACCATTGTGCAGATGGGCGCTGCGCGGGAATTTCAACCCATCCGGCGCCAACAAAACGGCCGGCCCCGCGGACGCCAGCAACGCCAGCGCCGGCATGATCTCCAGATAGTAGTGCCCGAAGTTCTTGCCCGAAATGCTGATGGACGCCATCTGCAGGGGCAGCGCCAGCACCAACCCGCCCAGCCACCAGGCCGGCAAATTCTCAGGCGCGGAAAGCGAGTGCGCCGGTTTCGATAAAGCGCGCACCAGCCCGTAAATTCCCAGGGATGCCAGCGCCGTCCAGAACAGGCCCGCCAGGGGCTGTATGACAAAGAACTGGCGCAGACTGGCCAGCAGCGTGGCCCGGGACAGGCCGGCCTCGACGTAGCCGACGTTGTGTTGGAGCACGGCAAACCACAGGTCCGAAAGCGCCCCCAACCGCCAGAAAACCAGCGCGACCAGTGCCAGCGGCAGGATCAAGCCGAGCATGAAAACGCCCAGGTGCTTCAGTCCCGGCGTCCATTTGCGTTGAGCAAAATGAAACACCACCACCGTCAAAATGGCCGCCGCGCCCATGCCAAAATAGGTCGGCTTGAGCAGCACGGCCAAGGCGGTCAAAAGTCCCATGCCGGCCGTCCAGCGCAGCCGTCCGCTCGTCAGGCTGGCGTAGAGCGCGCCGGCGGTCAGGCCCAACGGCAGCAGAAGATAGTTTTCGGTCAGGTTGCCGCCGGTATAGTAAAAATGGGTCAGCGCCGTGCCGATGAAAAGCAGCGCGCCGAGGGCCGCCGCGAGCCAGTTGCGCCATACGCGCCGGATGACGGCAAAGACCACCGCGCTGCTGGCTGTGGTCCACAGCAGTTGAAACCACCAGATCGCCCACGGATTCTGTCCGCCGAGCGCGACGATACCGGCATCGATGAGGTAGACCGCCGGGGGCTTGTTATCCCAGCAGTCTCGATAGAGCACATCTCCGGCCAGCATGCGCGCGCCGCAATAGGCGAACACGCCGCTGTCGGTGGTGAGGGGGTTGAAAGCCGGGCTGAAACCCAGGTGAATGATGAAATTGACCGCAAACAGCGCGACCAAAACCGCCGCGGCAATGACCGCCTTCGAGATTTTCGGATGTGAATTCATGGCCATGCCTGGTTTGGATCGCCTGGCGCGGAGATCTGGATGCCGCCCGGGACTAACCTTCGATCCCACTGTGTTCGATGGTCGGGTGGGCCAATTCGTGCACAGCCTGACGTTGTTGGTGCAGCACGAACCACAGCGTGGCAGCGGTGACAACTGCGGAAACCGCCAGGTTGATTCCCATCAGGCGCTGCGTTTCAGGCCGAAGGAAGACCAGGCCCAATTCGACCTGCTCCAGGGTGATCGTGCTCATCAATCTTAATGCGGCTTCGATCACGCTGGCGATGGCCACCCCCAGCAAGGTAAGCCCACCGGCAGCCCACAGCATACCGAATGTGCGCTTGACCATCAACATGTTCATGGCGGCCACGATGGCGAAGAAGAGCCCAAAGGAGGCAATCGCCAGGACCAGCGAGAATTTCCAAATCCCAAAGAAGACGCCCACCAGCGCGGTTACAGCCAGGCCGGCTGAAATCGCCTTGAGGAAGCCAGGGGCGCGCTTATGATATCGCGCCAGATTGGCTTCACCGGCTTTTTCCAACAGCGGCATGCAGGACGAGCACACCAGCAGCGGGGAATGATTGTAAAAGACCAGCTCGCGCGGGTGCACGGCTGATTTGCACTGGCCCCAGTCGCAGTAGGTAAGCGGGAGAGGTTTGGTGTATTTCTTGACCACATTCAGCAGCGTACGAATGTCCTCCGCCGCCTGTTCGGGCGACGTCTTGCGCAGGTCATAAGGCAGCAGGATGGCCACCCCCGCGGATTGGATGGACATTTCCAGGCTGGTACGCTTCAGACGTTTGGCGAGCGCCAGCACCGCCGGGTCGAGTTCGATCTTTCCGCGCAGGGAATTTACATCTTTCTCTTGAGCGAAACGGGTAAAGATGGCGATGCGCGAGCGCATGAATTGGTAGGTCACCGAATAATCCAACACCACCAGGCGGTTGTCGCTGGTGCCGATCAGGCGGTTGCGCCATTCGAGCATGCCATCGGCGCGAGGCGACTCCTTCAAACCGGTCAAACCGGCCAGTTTGCGCCAGAAGACGCGTTGGGTTTCGTATTTTTGCAGGCGGGCAGGCAGCGTTTGCCCGGGGGTGTTCGGGAGCGCCTGGCCATCCAGGAGCAAGGCGGCGCCGCCGGTGTACTTCATCACCTGGGCGCTGTGACCGGCCACCTCGAAGCTCTTTAATGCGGACGTGTCGAAACGGCCCTCGTTCGCCGGGCGGGCATCCACGCCGTCCAATTGAACGCTCCGGATGCCGCGGAACAGATCGATTTCCGCACGGATTGTGTGCGGCTGGTTATCCAGGCTGAATTGCCAGGTATGCTGCGCCATAAGGGCCTCCGGGGGGATTAGCTTTTAGCGGTTAGCGGTTAGCTATTCGCTGCTAGCCAATTCTATCGCAGTTTCCGCTTAATATGCGTAAGGGCGCAATGGAGAATTCGACGACTCCGCAACCTGCTACAGCCAAGTTACTTGCGCGCAGGATGAGGTTGTTGATGATGGTATCGTAAATTGGCGTAAGGGCGCAGCGGGGAATTCGATGATTCCACAGCCGGCTACGGCCAAGCTGCGCCCGCGCCCGGATATGTCCTATGATCGCGCTGCCTTTCTCCGTCCTTCCTGTACAATATCTACATGTCCCATGCGCCGCTCCCTAACCGTCGTTCCATTCGCCTGCCAGGTTACGACTATACCTTCCCGACTGCCTATTTCATCACCATTCTAACCTGGCAGCGCAAGCCAGTCTTGGGCACGGTGATCGATCATGCGATTCAATTGAGCGAAACCGGCACGCTGGCGCAGCGCGAATGGCTTCGGTTGGCGCAGCGTTTCACGCAGCTCGAATTGGACGAATTCGTGGTGATGCCAGATCACGTGCATGGCATTCTTTTGTTGAAGGACGTGAAAAATACACAATACACAGGGGCAAACACACCCGATGGTTCACCCTCACGGCCCCACGTTGTTCCAGGATCGTTGGGCGCGATTGTGCGTGCGTATAAATCGACGGTGGCGAGATTGGTAAATTTCAGTCGCTTCTCGGATGGCGAACCATTCTGGCAGCGTAATTACTTTGAGCGCGTTGTATCCGATGAACGGGATATTGAGCGAATACGGGAGTATATCCGTTCCAATCCACTCAATTGGCCGAAGGAAAGCTAGATTGTCACGGGATTGCTTGAAAAGAAGAACACTGCTGCGAGCACGGGTGCAAGAACGGAACATCTTGAGCAGAAGTGGGGTGGCGCCGGTCACGGGCGCAGCTTGGCATAAACCGATCGCCGCTGAACGTATTCCCCGCTGCGCCCTTACGCCGTGAGAACATCAATGTAATTTGGCATTGGCTGGCGCTGTGACCTATCATCTCCCAGGTCTCCCCATAGGTCGTTGATGAAGGTATTGGAAATATGCGTAAGGGCGCAGCGGGGAATTCGAAGACTCCACAGTCGGCTGCGGCCAAGCTGCGTCCGTGCCCGGATCTACGCTGCGATGGCGCTGTCTTTCCCGTTCCTGATGCCGGATTAATCTACTTCTGACCAATCTCAGACAATCCTTTAACATTCCCGGGTTATTCTATATACAGAAGATTTATTGGCTTTTTGGAGGGAATTATGAATCTTGAAAAATTTACCCAAAAATCCCGCGAAGCTGTGTTTGACGCGCAGCAACTGGCTCGCGATTTGAACCACCAGACCATCGAGCCGGCTCACCTGCTGCTGGCGCTCATCCGCCAGGATGAAGGCGTGGCGCCGGCCATCGTCACCCGCGTGGCCGGCAGCGTGCAGGCCCTGCGCGAAGAATTGGTCAAGGACCTGGACAGCCGCCCAAAAATCACTGGCGCGAGCAGCGAGGTCGGCCTGAGCCAGACCGCGGCCGATGCGCTGGACGCGGCCGAACGCTACGCCAAGGGCATGCAGGACGATTACGTCTCCACCGAGCACATCCTGCTCGGGCTGACCGAATCCATCGAGCGCAAACGCATGGCTTCCTTCGGCTTGACCAAGGACGCCATCCTCAACGCATTGAAAGCCATTCGCGGCTCGCAGCGCGTCACCGGTGAAAACCCGGAGGAGACCTATCAGGCGCTGGAAAAGTACGGCCGCGATCTGACCGCGCTGGCCCGCCAGGGCAAGCTCGACCCGGTCATCGGCCGCGACGAGGAAATTCGGCGCGTGATCCAGATTCTATCGCGCCGCACCAAAAACAACCCGGCCCTGATCGGCGAGCCGGGCGTGGGCAAGACCGCCATCGCCGAAGGCCTCGCCCAGCGCATCGTGCAGGGTGATGTGCCCGAAGGCCTGAAGAAGAAACGTATCATGCAGCTCGACCTGGGCGCGATGGTCGCCGGCGCCAAGTACCGCGGTGAATTCGAGGAACGCCTCAAGGCTGCCTTGAAGGAAATCGTCGATGCCCAGGGCGAGATCATCGTCTTCCTGGATGAAATGCACACCGTGGTCGGCGCGGGCGCGGCCGAGGGCGCCATGGATGCCAGCAACATGCTCAAACCGCTGCTGGCGCGCGGCGAACTGCACCTGATCGGCGCCACGACGCTGGACGAATACCGCAAGCACATCGAAAAAGACGCCGCGCTCGAACGGCGTTTCCAACCCGTGCTGATCGAAGAGCCTTCGGTCGAGGATACCATCAGCATCCTGCGCGGGTTGAAGGAAAAATATGAAGTCCATCACGGCGTGCGCATCACCGACCCGGCGGTCATCGCCGCGGCCACGCTTTCAGCGCGCTACATTCCCGACCGGCGCCTGCCGGATAAGGCCATCGACCTGATCGATGAAGCCGGCGCCCGCCTGCGCACCGAGATCGACTCGAAACCGCTCGAACTGGACGAAGTCGACCGCCAGATCATGCAGCTCGAAATCGAACGCGAGGCCCTCAAGAAGGAAAAAGACAAAGCCTCGAAGGAACGCCTTGAAAAGTTGGAGGGCGAACTCGCTGATCTGAAGGAACGCTCTTCGCAATTGACCGGACGCTGGCAGAACGAGAAACAGGCCATCGCCGCCCTGCGCGAGGTGAAAAGCCAGATCGAGCAGACCCGCCAGGAAATCGAGCGCGCCGAACGCAAATCCGACCTGGAAACGGCCTCCCGGCTGCGCTACGGCACGCTGCGCGACCTGGAAACCCGCCGCACGGAAGCCGAACGCCATCTGAAGGAGCTCCAGGCGGGCGGCCTGCTGCTCAAGGAAGAGGTGGACGCTGAAGAGATCGCCGCCATTGTGTCGCGCTGGACGGGCATCCCCGTTTCGCGTTTGGTGGAAGGCGAGACCCAAAAGCTGCTGCACATGGAAGAGGCTCTGCACCAGCGCGTGGTCGGGCAGGATGAAGCGGTTCAGGTGGTTTCCAACGCGGTGCGCCGCGCGCGCGCCGGGTTGCAGGACCCCAACCGCCCGATCGGTTCGTTCATCTTCCTGGGGCCCACCGGCGTGGGCAAGACCGAGCTGGCCCGCGCCCTGGCGGAATTCCTCTTCGACGACGAGCACGCCATGATCCGCATCGACATGAGCGAGTACCAGGAAAAGCATACCGTCAGCCGTCTGATCGGCGCGCCGCCTGGCTATGTGGGCTATGACGAAGGCGGCCAGCTCACCGAAGCCGTCCGCCGCCGACCCTACAGCGTGGTGCTGTTCGATGAAATCGAAAAGGCCCACAGCGAGGTCTTCAACGTGCTGCTGCAGGTGCTGGACGACGGCCGCCTGACCGACGGCCAGGGCCGCACGGTCGACTTCCGCAACACGGTCATCATCATGACCTCCAACCTGGGCAACCAGTTGTGGGAAGGCGGGCACACCGTCTCGCGGGATGAGATCACGCGTGTGCTGCAAACCCAGTTCCGGCCCGAATTTCTCAACCGGATCGACGAAATCGTCATTTTCCACCCGCTGGGCCGCGAGCACCTCAACGGCATCGTCAACATCCAACTGCGGCGCGTGTCCAAACTGCTGGCCGACCGCGGGTATACGTTGCAGGTCAGCGAAGCCGCCCGCGAGTACCTGGCCGATGTGGGCTACAACCCCGATTTCGGCGCCCGGCCGCTCAAACGCGCCATCCAGCGCGAGCTGCAGGACCCGTTGGCCATGAAGGTGTTGGGCGGCGAGTTCCGCGAAGGCGACACCATCCTGGTCGACCGCGGCAAGGAAGGCCTGACCTTCCAGATCGCCGTGCAGGGAGAAGTGGTGGAGTAAAATAACAGTCCCGAATGGCCGCAATGGCCGTTCGGGACTGTTTCATCACACGGGGAAGGGATGGGTAGTGGACAGCCAGAGCCATTCCATCCACCCGGCCCTTCCCTGCATTCGTAATTAATACCGTTTCGCCTTGACCGCGTACTGATCCACCATCTCCCGGAACCGCCTCCACTCGCTCTCTTCCTTGAAGAACTGGCGCGGCAGCAGCGACATGCCCTGATCCCCGGTAATCAGCAACACCATGTCATCGGAGAGATATTTCCGCCGAAAGCTATCCCATGGCTTCAACCGATCATTATAGGTGATGCCTTCATCCGAAATACTGCCGGATTTCACTTTTTGAACCGAAGGCTTTTTCCACAGGCGTTTGGCCGTTGCCGTGATGCCGATGTAGGGCGTGATGAGATAGACCGTCAGCAGGCCGCCGAAGAAAAGCGCCAGCCGGAAGCGATTGCTATCGATTTCATCGAACTGTCCGTCCTGCATGCCGTGGTTATAAACCAGGAAAACGACCACCGCGGCGACGATAAAAGCGGCGATGCGCAGGATGGTGCTTTTTCGGGAGGGGGTAATCACCATCTTGATGGCGCGGATATATTGTTCTTCTTTATACTGGCCTTCGAATTCGATATTCATGCGGAGTCCTTGTGGGTTAAGTGGTATTCGTTGATTCGGTATTCGTTGATTCGTGAAGAGTGATGAGTGATGAGTGAAGCGTGAACCGAAAACGCCAACCGCTAAAAGCTAACCGCTAACAGCTAACCGCTACCTCGGTGGTCCCTGGCGGATGCGTTTGCGCAGCGTCTCGACCATGGGGTTGGCAATGGGATCCTTGGGCATGTTCCAGTTCGCCTCGATCCACCAGGTGGCGCCGGCGTCCACCCAGGGCAGCACTTTTTCGGCGGCCGCACCGGGATCGTCGCCCGGCGTGTTGCCCTCGACCACGATGTCGAAATGCCCGGAATTCTCGCGATGCGCGGCGGCGTAAGCCGCAATCTCGTGAACATGCTCGGGCGTCAGGGTCAGAATCTCATGGCCGGCCCCCATGACAACCGGAAGGATGCCATCGTATTTCAGGGCGCGTTCGAGCGATTTTTCGCGCGGCCAGGCGCCCACCACCCATACCGGTATGCGCGGTTTCTGCAGAGGCGGCGGCGGTGGGTAGAACTCGGTGGGTTCGACCTGGTAATGCCGGCCTGAATAGCGGAAAGGCTGCCCCTGCCACAACCCGGTCATGACTTCCAGGCTTTCATCCAGCAGTTCAGCGCGCGTCTTGCGGTCGGTCGGCTCGCCAAAGCTGGCGAAACCGGTATCGGCGGCGCCCAGCCCAACCGAAAGGATCACCCGCCCGCCGGATAGCCGGTCGAGCGTTGCGGTTTCGCTGGCAACCTTCCAGGGCTTGCGAATGGGCAGCGGGGTCAGCATGGTCCCCAGGCGAATTTTGCTCGTCACCATGGCGGCGGCGGTCAACTGCACCCAGGCATCGATGCCCCAGATCGGCTCCCAGACGAAGAAACCGTCCCAGCCGGCCTCCTCGGCCTCGTGAGCCAGTTCGGCCGCTTCGCGCGCCTCGCCGTATGAAAAGACAAAGCCGTATTTCATGGCGTCCTCAATTCACCCAACGGTTGGTGGATCTCGATCAAATTACCGGCCGGGAGGGTCGATGGAAGCTGATTCGGTGGCCTGCCGTGGGCCTGCAAATCGCGGACAGCGGCGCCCGCGTCTCCCCGGAAAATCTTGAATGCGATTCCATCGCGCCGGAAGCGGAAGCATTCCGCATCTTCGGCCCCGGCAAACGGACAGGGTCCGTCGAATATCCGCGCGAGACCTCTTTTGGCAGATATGATTGTAGCATAGAGCCAAAAAGCGTCAAAGTTATGAACATCAGTACGCGGTCGACCATACAGCAGGTATCATTCCCGGTCAAAATCGTCGTAAAATCTTGGTATGCCTGCCATGAACCTGAATCAATGGTTGTTGATTGCCATTATCGTTTTGCCGTTGCTGCTCGTGATCCTCAACCGGCTGCGCATCGACCTGGCAGCGCTGAGCATGGCCGTGGCCCTGGGCGCGCTGCAACTGCTCGGACTGGGCATGCTCGGACCGGCGCACACGCCCGCCGGCGCCATCCAGGCCATCTCCGGCCTGAGCCAACCGGTGGTCATCACGCTCATCTCGCTGTTCATCCTCACCCGCGGCCTTGAAAAAAGCGGCCTCACGGCGTGGCTGGCGCACCAGATCGTGCGCATCAGCAATCACCACGAAAGCCGCCTGATCGCCCTCTTCGCCGCGCTCACCGCGCTGCTTTCGCTTTTCATGAACAACCTGGCGGCCGGCGCCCTGGTGCTGCCCAGCGCCATGGAGGCCTCCCGCAAGACCGGCATCCGCCCCAGCAAGCTGCTCATTCCGGTGGCTTACGGCAGCCTGCTGGGTGGGGCGGCCACCTATTTCACCACGGCCAACATTATCATGAGCGACCTGCTGCGCATCGCCAACCCGCCCCAGCAGCCGCTCGGCATTCTCGATTTCACCCCCACCGGTGGCCTGATCGCCGCGGCGGGCATTCTCTTTCTGGCTGTGTTTGGCAGCCGCCTGCTGCCCGACCGCGAACCCTCCGCCCCGCAAAGCGCCCCACGCCTGACCGGCAGCGAACTGGAGGCGCTCTATCAAATTGGCGAGCGCCTGTGGGAAGCCAGGGTGCTGCCGGGGTCCGCATTCGCCAACCGGCCGTTGTATGAAAGCAGCATCGGCGGACGCTTCGGCGTGGCCGTGGCCGCCGTGCGCGGGGGCGCCGACAGTCCGCGCGAGCCAACCGCCAATCCGCTCATCCGGCCCGGAAATATCCTTTACCTGATCGGGCGGGAAGAAAGAATCGCCCCTTTGAATGAGATGGGGTTGGAAATCACGCCTCTGGCAGGTGATACCTCGGTGCTGCGCGGCATCTCATATCTCGAGATCATGCTCGCCCCGCATTCGCGCCTGGAGGGCCAGACGCTCAAGCAGCTCGACTTCCGCCAGCAGTTCGGCGTGCCGGTGATCGCACTCAAGCGCCTGACGCGCTCCTATCGAACCGACGTCGGCGATATTCCACTCCAGATGGGCGATTCGTTGCTGGCCGTGGGCCGTCTGCGCGAGGCACCGGCCTTGCAGCGCAGCCCCGACCTGATCGTTCTCCAGCCGGATCCGGCCGGCCAACCCGTCGACCGGCGCCAGGCCGGGTTGACCCTGCTGCTCATCGCGGCCGCGGTGGGGATTTCGTTGGCCGGCGCGCCCATTTACCTGGTCATGCTGGCCGCCGCCGTGCTGGCTTTGCTGCTCAGAATTCTGCCCCCCGAAGAGGCTTACCAGTCCGTCGAATGGCCGGCGGTGTTCCTCATCGCCGGCATGTATGCCGTCAGCCTGGCCATGGTGCAGACCGGCCTGGCCGAACTGCTTGGACAGCGCATGCTCGAACTGGTCACACCGTTTGGACCGCTGGGCGTGGCCGCCGGAGCCTATCTGCTCACGGCGTTGCTCACCCAGTTCATGGGCGGCCAGGTGAGTGCGCTGGTCACCGGGCCCATCACCATCAGCGCGGCCATCAGCATGGGCGCCAACCCGCAGGCTGTGGCTGTGGCAACCGCCATCGGGTGTTCGGCGTCGTTCCTGACGCCCATGGCTCACCCGGTCAACATCCTGATGATCGCGCCCGCCAATTACAAGTTCAGCGATTTCTTCCGCATCGGCTGGCCGCTGACCCTGATCAGCTTCGCCGGATTATTGGCCGGATTGGCGTTGTTCTGGGGGTTGTAGAGAAAACGCATCCACGAGCTTCACGCAGTTCCGGCCCGCGGATTTGGCCTGATAAAGCGCACCGTCCACCCGCTGGACGATCGAATCCACCGTATCTCCGGCATAACCGGCCACCACGCCGAAACTGGCGGTCACAATCCCCACCTCGGGAATATTCAGGTCGCACAGGCTGCCGCGGATCCTTTCGGCGACCACGCCTGCCTGTTCTACGGTCGTTTCGGCGGTGAGCAGCATGAACTCGTCGCCTCCCCAACGGGCCAGCGTGTCCATTTTACGGATCTTCCGGATCATCTCGGAGGTGATCTTTTTCAACGCCACGTCCCCGCGGTCATGGCCAAGCCGGTCATTGATGGTTTTGAAGTGATCGATATCGGCCATGATCACCGAAAACGGATTTCCCGCCCGACGATTGCGATCGATTTCCGCCTCAAGCCTCTGGATGAAATAGCGACGGTTATAGGCCTCGGTCAGATTATCCGTGATCGACAGGTTGAGCAGCTTTTCTTCCAACTGCTTTCTTTCGCTGATGTCATCGATGATGATCTGCGCGCCTACCGCAGCCCCCTGACTGATTTGCGGTTTGGTGTAAACCTTCAACCAGACCTGCCTGTTCCATTTGGATTTGTAGCTCAATTCGAAGGAACTGGCGGTATTCTTTTGCAAACACTCGGCCAGGTTGCGTGAAAAACCGTGTTTGATCAATAACGGGAAGGTCAGCAGATTGATCTTCCGGGTTTCCTCGCTGCCGGGCGAACCCAGAATATCCAGCGCTCTCTGGTTTACGAACGTGATATTGCCTTCCAGGTCGCAGGCCAGGATACCGATGGGGGCATTCTCAGCCAGATCCAGGTATTTTTGGCGGCTGCTTTCGAGTTCCCGCTTGGATTGATTTTGTTGGCTGATATCGCGGACGATTCCGATGGCATGCCAGGAATTCTGGATTTTCAGAGCCGAAAGCGAAAGCGCGACCTCCACTTCCCGGCCGTCTTTCTTCTTTGCCGTCACCTCGATAATATTTCCAACCAAAACCCCTCCCCCGGAAGCCTGAAATTCCCTGAAAGCCCTTCCATAGACCTCTGCCGTCCATCCTTCGACGGTGATCAGATTGTGGAGTTCTTTTCCGAGAATCTCCTCGCGGGAAAAGCCAAACAAATCCTCCGCTGCACGATTCCAATACGTGACATTGCCGCTCCCATCCAGCATGATGACGGCATCCTGGGCCGCATCCATCACGGCATTCAACGTCATTTCTTTCTCGCGCAAACAGTCTTCGAGGCCTTCCACCTTCGAAAGGTCGTTGATCAGCGCCAGGCAATGTTTTTCTCCGTTATACCCAAAAAGCTGGATATTCACCTCGCCCGGATACAAACTGCCATCCTGGCGGCGGATGTAGGTGTCGATGACCACCTGTTCCTGATCTCCGCGGACCAACGGCTGAAGAAGGCTCTCGAAAGTTTCCAGGATGAATTCCGGCACAAGATCGGCCACGGTCATGCGTTTCAATTGTTCGTCTATATAGCCCAGGTTCTGCCTGGCGGCGCGGTTGATCGCTTCGAAGGCCAGGGTCGTCGGGTGAAAAATATACAACTCCTGCAGGTAGCTGTCGAAGAACTGTTCGAACAGCCTGCCGTTATCGTCCGCGATGGCCATTCCCATGCCAACTTCGGTGTGATCGACCCACGCACGCATCATCCAATCCAACCTCTAAATTAAAATTGCCATCCTGTAGTCGTAAATTTTAAAGCATTCGCCTGCTTCGCGGAAAAACTTTCATTTATGTCATCCTGCTGATTAGCCCAGAAACGCTGGCGGGGTACCGGCCCGCCAGCGTTGTGAGGAGGAGAAGTGAACGCCGGCTGTTGATGATGGTCGTTCGTCAAGACAGCCGACCGAAATAAGCTATTCCGCTGCCCGCGTTTCCAGCAGTTTGATCAATGGCTCGATGAACATGGAGCTCATCCCCATGCCGCCGCCGCGCCCGCCGGTCTGCCCGGCCTGCGGAGTGGACTGGGTGGTGGTGCCGCCCGCTTGATCCGGCGGGGTGAAATTACCGCCGCCGGAGGGCATGCTGCCCCCACCCGAAGGCATGGAGCCACCAGAAGGTGCACCGCCGCCTGAAGGCATATTCCCGCCGCCGCCCGGGAACGTGCTGCCGCTGGCCTTCAATTCGGCGACACGCGTAGCCTTTGCGCTGTCCGTCAGGCCGCTGCCGCCGTTCGCGCCGGGATCGATCCCCAGCTCGGTCATGAGCGCCTGCATATTCTCTCCGCTCAGATCGAGCTTTTCGATCGAGGCGAGCTGATCGGCGGTCAGGGCATCCTGAATCTGTTGATACACCGCATCGATTTCCGGTTGGCTGGCCGTGCTACTCGAGCTCAGGCTTTTCACCGCTTTCCACAAGGGCAGCAGCGTTTTGGCCTGTTCAGCGGTCACCGCCAGATCGGTGCCTTCCAGCTTCAGAGTACCGACGGCCAGTTTGTCCTTCAACGTCAGTGTGGCGCTCTTTCCACTCGAAGCGCCCGGCGTGGTGGAACTGCTGGTTGCCGCGTTGCTGGAACAGCCCGAAAGCAGCAGGGCAAGGATCAACAAAAAGACGATGATTGGAGAGGTATTCTTCATATTTCGCGTTTCCTGTTCAGAATCGATACCCTATTCGTGCCGCAGGGCTACGATAGGATCCAGCAAGGCTGCCTTGCGCGCCGGCAGGTAGCCGAAGATGATGCCAATGACAGCCGCCGAGGTGAACGAGAGCAGCAGGGAGTAAGGCGCGATGACCGTGCGCATATCGCTGAGCTTGCCAAACAACCAGCCGCCCGCCACCCCCAACAGCACACCGGTCAGGCCGCCCATCAGGCTGAGCATGAGCGCCTCGGCCAGGAATTGCACCCGAATGTCCGCCGGGGTGGCGCCGACCGCCTGGCGCAGACCGATTTCGCGGGTGCGCTCGGTAACGCTGACCAGCATGATGTTCATGATGCCGATGCCGCCCACGATCAACGAAACACCCGCCACCCAGGCCAGCAATGTGCGGAAGGATGCCGTGGTCGATTCCTGGGTCTGGATGATATCTTCCTGAGTGGTGATCGAGAAGGGTGACGTATCCGAAGTCACGTCGTGGCGTTTATTCAGCAGCAGGGTAATTTGCTCGATGACGTTATCCATATCCGCATTCTTGTCGACCGAGACGATGATCTGCCGGACGGTGTCGCCCATAAAGCGGGCAAACATATTGGGCGAGAATTTCTTGAAGACCAGGGAGATGGGCGTATAGATCAATTCGTCGTAATCCGTGCCCGCCGCGATGCCCTTTGGCGCCAACACGCCGATGACCACCAGTTTGGTGGTGCTGACGGTGATCGTCTGGCCAAGCGGATCCTCGCTGCCGAACAACTCCTCGGCGACGTTCGAACCCAGCACCACCACTTTGGATGTGCGTTCCTGCTCGGTGCTGGTGAAGAAACGCCCCTGGCCGACCGCCACATCGCGCACGGTCGGATAATCGGGCGTGGTGCCCACGATGGTGATACTTTCCAGGGTGGTGGTCCCGTATTTGACGGTCGCCGTGGTTTGTTGGTCGACCGAAACGCCGGCCACGCCGTTGATCTTCTCCTTGATCGCGTCCATATCATCATAGACCAGGGATGTCGAAGAAGACGTCCTCTCTGAGCCCGGACCGCCCCGGCTGAAACCCGAGGAGATAAAGATCAGATTGGAGCCCAGGCCGTTGATCTGCTCGGCGATGGTTGCCTCGGTTCCGGCGCTGATGGCCACCATGACGATGACCGCTGCTACGCCGATGATCACGCCCAGCATGGTCAGCGCCGAGCGCAATTTATTGGAAAGCACGCTCTTCCAGGCCACTTTGATCAGTTCTTTAAGGTTCATTGTGGCTTTCCTTCCGCCGCGTCGGCCGGCTCGCTCATCATTTTCTGCCATTCACTGCGTTTGGCCCGTTCGCCGTTCTTGCGATCCGAAGCCAGCAGGCCGTCGCGAATCATGATGACGCGCTGCGTATGGTGCGCAATATCCGGTTCGTGGGTGACCATGACGATGGTGCGTCCGCGATCGTGAAGGTCGTGCATTACATCCATGATATCTTCGCTGGCCTTTGTATCCAGGTTACCGGTCGGTTCATCCGCCAGCAGCAGAATAGGATCGTTGATCAACGCGCGCGCGATGGCCACGCGCTGTTGCTGCCCGCCCGAGAGCTGGCTGGGCAGGTGATGGACGCGATCTTTCAACCCGACGTTTTCCAGGGCCGCCAAAGCTGCATCGCGCTGCTCCACCGTAGTTCGCGATTGCCCGCGCTGGTACATCATCGGCAGCATCACATTTTCAAGCGCTGACATGCGCGGCAGCAGGTTGTAGGATTGGAACACAAAACCCAACTCGCGGCTGCGAATGCCGGCCATTTCGGCGCGGTCGTACCCGCTCACATCCTCGCCGGCCAGTATGTATTTTCCGCCGGTCGGACGGTCCATGCATGCCAGAATGTTGAGCAGAGTGCTCTTTCCCGAACCGCTCGGCCCCATGATGGCCACGAACTCGCCGGGCATGATGCGAAGGTCGATGCCATGGAGAGCAAACACTTCGCTGTCTCCGCTGCCGTAAACCTTCGTCAGGCCGATCGTCTCGATGATCGGGACACCTTCAACTGCGGCGGTCATTTTGTCTCCACCAGGCCGGTCGAAACTGTCTCGCCGCCTTCGAGTCCGCTCAAGACCTGGGCGTAATAGTCATCCTTGATGCCGATCGTGACGGTCTGCATCTTCAAAGTGTTGCCGATGCCCACCACAAAGACCGCGTACTGGCCGTCGCCCAGATCACGCAGCGCATCCAGGGGCACCAAAACGGCGCCCTGGGCATCGGCTGCGATTACTTCCACCGAGGCGTTCAACCCGGCGATCAATTCTTCGGCGCCCTGCGCGTCGCTCAATTCCAGTTGGATCACACCCGTCAGCACCTGATAACCGCCGGTCGAGACCAGTTGCGGAGTCACCTGGGTTACCTTACCGGTAAAGGTATCGTCCGGCAACGCATCGAAAACAACGTCGGCCGTATTTCCGACCTTGATCTTATCCATATCGCTCTCGTCCACCGAGAACTCGACCTTGGGGTGGGAGAGATCGATGATGGAAATAAAGGTGCCTGTGGCGGCTGTGGAGCCGGCTTCGCCCGCCACCGAAAGAACGGTGCCGTCGAAGGGCGCGGTGAGTTTGGCATTGGCCAGATCCGTCTCGGCTTTGGCATAAGCCACCCTCGCCTCGGCCAGTGCGGACTGGGCCTTGGCCAGTTCGATGGGATCGATGCCGTTATTGGCCTGCAGGGTATCCAACGCGCTCTGGGCCTGTTTCAGGGTCACTTCGGCTTCGGTCACATTGGCCTGCGAATCGACGATTTCGGATTCAAAGTATTTCTGGCAGTAAACGTAATTCGCGTACGCTTTGTCGACCTCGTCCTTGATCGGCACGATGGTATTCAGGTAGAACTCCATATTCTTGCCGTCCCAGGTCTCGGTGACCGAGTCCAGATGGGACTTGAGAAAATCGTAACGCTCTTTATACGCTTCCGTGGTGTCGGTATCGCAGCGCGCCATGCCATCGGATTTGACGGTGTTTTTGGCATCGGCATAGGCTTCCTGCGCATTGACCAGCGCCACCTTCGCCGCCGCCAGCGTGGAGGGCGCGTTGATGGTCAGGTTATCCAGCGTCTGCTGGGCCAGCTTGACGTTCAGGTCGGCCGTCGCCAGACTGGCGTCCAGTGCACTGGTATCGGCCAATTCGGCCAGCACATCTCCCTTGGTAACCGTTTGGCCCACCGTGACGTTCACGCTCTTCACCATCCCCGCGATCGGGAAGGCCAAATCAGCCTGCTGCCCGGCAACCAGCGTGCCCGAACCGGATGCCGAAAGGGTCAGATCGCCGATCTTCACCTGGGCGGTGTTCAGGGTTGTACCGCTGACACCGGCCGCCTTGGCCAGGCGAGCCTGATTCCACAAGAAATATCCACCCGCCCCGATCATGACAACCAGGACCGCTGCCGCGGGCAGGATCCATTTTTTGAGGCGCTTGCTCAACTTGAAATTAAATTTAAATTTCACAGCCATACGATGCTTTCCCTCGCAAGAGTTTGTCCCCGGCCCCCAGCAATCAAAAGATCGCTGTATCCCATGGATATAGCGATCTTAGCTGTGAATTATTTAGAATTGGTATAGATGGGGTATAGAAGTCGTGTAAATCGCGCGCTTCAGGCTCGATCCTCGCGGCGCTGGCGCATCGCCGGCCAAGCTGGCGCGCCCACGGTTACCACGGCCAGCGACCTTTCGGCCGCCTGCCGGCAGCTCGCAGCGAACAAGGCGGCCGCGGCCTGATCCAGCAACTGGTCGGCGGCCACCGGCGCGGCGTCGGACAGGCCAGCCACGCCGGCCGAAAGTGTGATACAAACCTCACCGCGCTGGGTGGAAATGGGCAGGCCGGAGAGGATGCGCCGGATGCGTTCGGCGGCCAGACAGCCCTGCTCCAGGCCAGTTTCAGGCAACAACAGGGTGAAGGTATCCTCCCCCCAGCGACCCAACGAATCGGCCAGGCGGATATTTTCCCGGCAGCGCTGCGCCAGGCACTGCATCACCTGTTCACCGGCCGCATAACCGAACCGGTCGCACAACGCACTGAAGTCGTCCACTTGAATCATCACCACGGAGAGTGCGCGGTGGTAGCGCCGGGCGCGGTAGACCTCGCGGGAAGCCATTTCCAAAAGGCGCGGGCGGTTGGCCAGACCGGTCAGCACATCGGTGGTTTCCAGAGCTTCCAGGCGGCGTTCGAGCCCGCGTTGCCGGCTGAGATCGGTCAGGATGAGCGCCCGGCCTTCGAGCGTTCCCCGGTTGCGCGCCGGCAGCGCCAGAATGCGCAATCGAAAGCTGCCTTCGCGGGGCGTGCATTCGAAATCGATCTGTCCTTCTTCCAGAAGCTGCAGCGCCGGCTGCCACCAGACGGCCAGAAGGTCCACCAGCGGGCGCTCGTGCAGGCTCTCGGCGCCGAAAATGGCCTGCGCGGCCGGGTTGTGATAGATCACGCGCCCGCGCCCATCCAGCAGCAGCAAGCCCTCGCTGGCGTTCTGGGCCAGGATTTGCCCGGCCGGCCGATCCGCGCCGCGTTGCTGGCGTTGGGCCCAAACCAGGCCAGCCGCCAGCACCAGCGCGCAGAGCAACATCATTAAGAGTAACCCTGACTCGAATGCTGACACAATCCCATCCCCCATGAAAGCCCGATCCGATGATGATGCAATCGTGCAGGATTGGTGCCAGATGTAGACACACGATTCGACTCAAATTCTGTAGTCGCGGACCGCCTGTCCCCGAAAGGGGAGCGTGTCCGCTTACCCAGGTTGGGTAGACACCCGTGTCGGGTGCAGGTGCCCGTGTCGGGTGCAGGTGCCCGTGTCGGGTGCAGGTGCCCGTACCGGGTACAGGTGCCCGTACCGGGTACAGGCACTCAGGTCGACCGCCACAAAGAATATTTACGCCACCGCCCGCCGATGGCGGGTCGCCTTGCGGGCCACTTTTTCGAATACGATCGGTAGCAGCGGCACGGCCAGCAGATTCATCGCCGCAAAGATGATGAAGGTCGGCGGGTAATCGATCCGGTCGGCCAGCAGACCGCCCAACGCCAAACCCACGCCCTGGCCGACGTTGGTCACGGCCATCAAGATCGAAAACATCGAGGCGGCAATGCGCGGTTCCGTGTAGGCCATGGCCAGCGCGAAATACACCGTCTGATAGGTGCCGTAGGCGATGCCGAACAGCGCCACGATCGGCCAGGCCCATCCCAACGCCGGGATGCCGGCCAGGGCCAGCACGCCGGCCACCGAGATCAGCATGGCGATGCGCACGCCGTTGCGGCGGCCCACTTTGTCGATCAGGAAGCCGCCCACCGCGCCGCCCAACACCACCCCGATGCCCCACACGGTGGTGAACAGGCCGGCCGTCGAGAGTTCGATGCCAAAGCGTTTCTGCAGAAAAGGATTGACCAACTGGTTGGCGCCCACCACGATCAGGAAGAACAGGAAACCCACCCCGGCCAGCGCCAGCACGGGGGCTTTCTTGAAGGCTTTGAACGCCTTCCAATCGAAGTTGCGGTCCACGGTCTGGGCCGGCTCGCGCGCGCTGAACAGCAGCGGCAGCGGCAGCAGCGTCAGCCCGGCCAGCACCCAGAAGACCGCCTGCCAGGAGGAGCGTTCGGCCAGTAGCCCGACCAGCGAGGCTGTCACGATCACGCCCACCGCGCGCCCGCCGACCATGAAGCCCTGGATGGTACCCTTCTCCCCTTCGGGAGTGGTATCCAGCGCCAGGCCGTCCGTGCAGGTATCATAAAGCGCCATGCCCATCTGCAGGACGAAGGCCAGCGCCACGAATCCCCAGTAGGCATTCTTGGGGTCGATGAAGGGGGCGATGATCAGGCAGATCATCTGGACCGTCAGCCCGATGAAGATGTAGGGCTTGCGGTGCCCCAGGCCAAACGGGCTGACCCGGTCCGAGAGCAGCCCGAACAGGATCTTGATGACAAAGGGAATCAGCGCAATCGAAGAAAAAATGCCGACGTTGGTCATCGTCAGGCCGCGTTCCAGCAGGTAGAGCGCGTTGAGCGCGGTGAAGTAGCTCAAAATGGTGCCCTGGGTAAAGTAAAGCAACCCGAAAAGTGCATAGCGCAACGGTTTCGACAGTTTCATGCGGTTGCCTCGAAAAAGGGGGATAGGAGTAGTGTACAGGCAGCCGGCATTCGCGTCAACACCCTTGGGGCGTCAACACCCTTGGGGTGTCACTCACGGAGGCTCCGCGGCCAGGTTTCGGCGCGTTTAGTGTGGCCTTCTTTCTCGACCTGATGCTATAATCACGCCATGAGCGAAGAAAATAACCTGACCGAAATTGAAAAATCTGCCCGGCAGCGCACTTCGCTGGTCTGGGTGGTGGTGATGCTGCTGGGCTTTGGACTGGGATTGGGCACCGGGTTTCTGGTGTGGGGGAAACAGGCCGCCCCGGCAAAAGCGGATCCCGTGCAGGCGGCGGTGATCGAACCGACCGCAACCCAGCCGTTGACCCGCTACACCATTCCGACCGACGGCGAACCCGCGTTGGGGCCGGATGACGCGCCCATCACGCTGGTGGCCTTCAGCGACTTCGAATGCCCCTATTGCCAAAAGTGGTATGCCGAAACCTGGCCGCAGATTCAGAAGAACTACGGCGATCAGGTGCGCCTGGTATACCGCGATTTTCCGCTGCCCATGCACGCCAACGCGCAGCCCGCCGCCGAGGCAGCCGCCTGCGCCTTCGAGCAGGGCAAATACTGGGAATTTCAGGATTTGATCTTCAACAGCGGCGAAGCGCTCGGCGACTCGACATACCAGGACTTCGCCCAACAGCTCGGCCTGGATGTGGATGCTTTCAAGACCTGCTACGAGGGCGGACGCTACCGCGACGAGGTCGAAGCCGACCGGGATTGGGCTTCCGAACTGGGCGTGAGTTCCACCCCGACCTTCTTCGTCAACGGCATCGCCCTGGTCGGCGCGCAGCCCTACGAGACCTTCCAACAGGTGATCGATATGGAGTTGGCGGGGGGATTAAAGTAATGAGGGATGTGGCACTGAGTTCTGTGGAAGAGAAATAGAATCAATGAGTGATGCAAACACTGGAGCCGAAAAATTTCGACTCCAGTGTTTTTTCTTCACCTCATCAACTCCGAACTCATTTACTCAGAACTGGTCGATTACTCATTTCTTCTTTAATCTTGCCCGCCATCGCCCGCGCCCGGTCCGGCGCGGTGCCAACGTAGCTCTGCACGTCTGCCAGCGCGGCGATCTCCGCCGGGGGCACGAAACGGGTGATCCCGGCGTCGGCCTGCAGGCGGGCAATCAGGTCGTTGGCCGAGCCGTTTTGCACGACCGCCCAGGCGGCCAGGGCGTGCTCGCGCAGGCGTTCGTGCATCTCCTGGCGGTCGGCGCCGTGGCGGGCCGCCGCCATCATCACCCGCTCGGTGGCGGCAAAAGGCGCGTAGATGGCCAGGTTGCGCCGGATGGTCTCCTCGCGTACCACCAACCCGCGCAGGATCTTCGTCGCCGTGCCCAACAGTTCGTCGGCGGTCAGGAAGGCTTCCGGCAGCAGGCTGCGCCGGTTGGCGGAATCGTCCAGGGTGCGTTCGAGCAGCGAATGAGCGGCGTTGCCCCAGGCCACCTGCGGCATGACCGAGAGCGACCGCGCCAGCGAATCGATCTTCTCGGCGTTGATCGGGTTGCGTTTGAAGGGCATGGCTGACGAGCCCACCTGCTTGCGCCCGAAGGGCTCGCTCACCTCGCCGATCGGCGGGGATTGCAGCACACGCAGGTCGAAGGCCAGCTTGTATAATGAAGCGCCCATCCCGGCCAGCGCCGCCAGGACCGTATAGTCCTGCTTGCGCGGGTAGGTCTGGGTGGCAATCGAATAGAAGGGCAGCCCGAGCGCTTCGCTCAGGCGGCGCTCGAACTCGGGCACAGCTTCCAACCCCAACAGGTCGCCGTAAGCAGCGGCCGTGCCGACCGCGCCCTTGAAGCCCTTGCCGCGCACGCCGTCGCGGGCGCTGCGCAGCGCCAACCCATCTTCCAGCAGGTCCTGGGCGTAACTCGCCAGGCGGTAACCCAACGTGGATGGTTCGGCCGGCTGCAGGTGGGTAAAGGCCATCACCGGCGTGCCGGCGTAAGCGTCGATCTTCTCGGCCAGGACGGACAGCAGCTCGTTCAACCGCACCAGGATCAGGTCCAGGGCGTCCCGCAGGCGCAGCGCGTCGGCGTTATCTTCCACATCCATCGAGGTGGCGCCCAGGTGCAGCGCGCCCCCGCCCAACGGCGCCTGTTCGGCGAAGGTCTTCAGTTCGGCCATCAGGTCGTGGCGAATCTCGGCCTCGATCTCCAGCGCGCGCGGAATATCGATTTCGGCAGCGTGAGCCTCGATGTCGGCCAGTTGGTCGGCGCTCACCAGGCCGTAACCCGACTGCACGCGGGCCAGCGCCAGCCAGATGCGCCGCCAGAGAAGGCGTTTATTGCGTTCGCTCCAGATGGAGCGCATTTCAGGGCTGGCATAGCGCCAGCTAAATGGGGAAAGATAACCGTCGAAATCGTCTGGCACGGAAGACTCCTTATCCGATATTCATTCAGTAGCCCAAGGAATTATACCGTTTGAAACCCGGTTTTGCCGAACCGGTTCAGACAACCGGGCTGATTTCGATGGTTTTTTTGGATTGCATAATTCAAGGTGTCAGATATACTATCTACAGCGTTCATTCTTTTCAAACTGGAGCATATTTAATGTCCGACCAACCCGTTATCCCATCCACACCCGAAGTCAGCAGCGACGACCGCCTGTGGGCATTGTTGAATTTCGTTCTCACCCCACTCTTCCCCATCATCACCCTGCTGATGGAAGATAAGAAAAACCGTCCCTTCCTCAAATACCACACCATCCCGACCCTGATCCTGGGACTGGCTGAAATGATCGTGTGCGGCATTATTTCGGCCCTCCTGCCCCTCATCAGTTGCTTCACCCCATTGATCGTCATCCTCAACATCATCTGGGGCCTCAAGGCTTACAAGGGCGAGTACGTCGAGATTCCATTTATCACCAATTTCGCCAAGCAGCAAAACTGGATGTAAGCGACTCGATCACCACCAACCGGCAGGGCGCGATCACGCCCTGCCGGTTGGTTTTTAATGCTGAATGTTGAAGGATGAATGCTGAATGGCCGGCAAGGCAGCGGCGCGCCATCAACGTCTGATCATCGGCGATCTGGGGGGCGACCCTCACCCATCCTTTCCCGAGAAGGAAGAGGTGTCAGGCTGTTTGTTCCCCTGATGTTGTCAAATTTTCGAAAATCCCTGAATTGCACGCCCTTCTCCCTCAGAGGGAGAAGGGTTGGGATGAGGGTGCGAACCCGAGTCGCGGCTTCCTCGAAGTTTAATGTTGAAGGATGAATACTGAATGACCGGCAAGGCAACGGCGCGGCACCAGCATCTGACCATCGGCGATCTGGGGGGCGACCCTCACCCATCCTTTCCCTGGGAGGAAGAGGTATTAGGCTGTTTGTTCCCCTGATGTTGTCATATTTTCGAAAATCGCTGAATTGCACGCCCTTCTCCCTCAGAGGGAGAAGGGTTGGGATGAGGGTGCGAACCCGAGTCGCGGCTTCCTCGAAGTTTACTGTTGAAGGATGAATGCTGAATGACCGGCAAGGCAACGGCGCGGCATCAGCATCTGACCATCGGCGATCTGGGGGGCGACCCTCACCCATCCTTTCCCTGGGAGGAAGAGGTATTAGGCTGTTTGTTCCCCTGATGTTGTCATATTTTCGAAAATCGCTGAATTGCACGCCCTTCTCCCTCAGAGGGAGAAGGGTTGGGATGAGGGCGCGAACCCGAGTCGCGGCTTCCTCTAAAATGTGAGCACTTTATCGGCCGCGACGGTCCACGCGCATAACTGGCTCAGCGTGCTGATTTCGCCCCCCTCGATCAGGGGCAGCCCTTTGATGCCGCGCGCCTCGCTGCACGTGCCGCAGGCCTTCACCTCGCCGCCGCGCGAGATCTTGGAACGATTGAATTTTGCAGCCCCAGCGGGGCTGGCTCAGGGAATCCCCCCATCGTCCGCGCACTTCTCGAAGACCCAGTTTTCCCGGCCCGGAACCTCGTCCCGGAAGACAAAGCTCGCCACCCGCCCGGTCTCATCCCGCCGGAAGTGAACCATATACCATTCCAATGCCGGCGGATAGTGGGCCATGAACAGGTCCGGGATGGTGGGCGTAAAGACTACGTTCAGGACGTCGTTGCGCGGCTCGAGGTTCTGCAACCGCAGCCCGGTTTCGACGGGGATCACCCGATAACCGGCCCGGACGCCTGCGCAGCGGTACATGCCGGCGTAAGTGTGTAATTCGTCCATCGATCGCGGTGTTGAAAAGAAGCGCTGGAAGACCCGGGCAGGCTGGCCGGGTTGGCAGGAAGGTGCACCCTCGACCAGGATGCGGGTAAAGGGGCCGTCTTGAACCCCCGCATCGCGCATGAAGGTGCAGCGCAGGTTCCGGCCGTCCGCCGAATAAACAGCCCCGTCCGGCGCGGCGTCTGGCAGGCGGACCAGGGGAAATTTCTGGCCGAAGTTTTCCCGGATGACCGCCCCGGCCGGTGTGGGCGTTACTTCCCACACGAAGACGGTTGCGGCGTCCTCGTAACTGCCGCGCAGGGCCTCCTGCTCGGGGGATAAATCCGATGCCGGCTCCAGATTCACGCCAGTAAAAATCGGTTTGCGGGTTTCTTCATCCGCTTCCGCGACAGCCGCCCAGGGAGAAATCGTCCCGGCCAGATCCTCGTAATAGGTGGGGCCGAATTTCTTGAACTGGGCGTCGATAAAATCGTTTGTATTCGCCAGGCAGATAAACGAGCACCGCTTTTCCGGAACCCGGTAAATCACCGTGTTGGTTCCGGGAGCGCCGCCTTCATGGGAGATGACCCGGCAGCCGTGAGCCCGGGTGACGAACAGGCCGAAGGCGTAATTCGTGGGCGTACCGTCGTCCAGGTGGCCCGGCGTGGTCAGGCGCTCGATCAGGCGTTGATCCCCCTTGCCAAGGACATTGTGATAAAAATTCTGGTCCCAATGGAACAGGTCGTTGACCGTCGACCAGGCCTGCCCGGCGCCGGGGAGCGCCATGGGTTCGCGGTGGTGATCGTAACGCTTTTCCTCCGCATAGGTGGGATCACCCGGGTGAAAAAAGGCCGCGCGGGCGTAACCGTTCGCCCGGTGTGGGATGATCCTCCGGCGGTCATCCCGAAAGAAGGTGTGCGCCATGCCCAGGGGCGAGAAAATATGCTCTCCGGCAAATTGCGCCAGGGATTGGCCTGAAACGCGTTCGACGATTTTTCCCAGCAAGAAATACCCTGTGTTGCTGTAAGACCAACTTGCGCCCGGGCTGAACTTGAGCCAGTTGGCCGCGCGAATGATCTCGATCGCGTTCTCTTCGGAAAAGTATTCATCCTCGGGAATGCCGCGGATCAGGTTGGAGACGCTGTAGAAATCCTCCAGCCCATTGGTCATATAGACCAGATTCTTCAGGGTCAAGGCCTGCGCAGCTTCGGGCAGATAAGGGATGTACCGCCCGACCTTATCTTCCAGCGCAAGCTCGCCGGCTTCTTCCAGCAGGGCGATGCACGCGGCGGTGAACTGCTTGGACACGGAGGCCAGGTGGAACACTGTATCCGGCGTGATGGGCGTTCCCTGTTCGAGATCCGCCAGCCCATACCCGCGCGCGTAGACGAGTTCGCCGTCCAGAATCAGGCCCAGGGCGCAGCCGGGCGTGTGTGGGGTGTCATAATCGACGAAGTATGAATCGATGCGATCCTGCAAAGACGATTCCAACCGCATAGGGGACTCCTTCAGGGTTAAAAACTGAAATCCCATTGTAGTCATCCCGCCGGATGGCAAACAACGGCCGGATGGACAGTTTATGGCTAAGCAACGCGTGGGTTGGGGAGGCCTTCTTTCACGCCGCGCAGCGCCAAGAACGCCACCAGATTGAAAGCCACGGCCGCCAGCGCGTTGGCCCCAAAACCCAGCTTGTAAAGCTGCGGTCCCAGCAGCGCTCCGGCGCCGCGACCCAGCGAGAAGATCATCATGTTGACTGCCAGCAGTGTGGCGCGCGCGCCCGGGGCCACCTCTGAAATGAGCGGCAAGCTGCTGACCATGGTGAACTCGAAGGACAGGTAGAACAGGAACAGACTGAACAGCGCGCCCGCCGCGCTGCGTCCCAGCAGCCACAGGCTGAGGCAGGCCGCCATGTTGGCGAGGATGCCGATCCGGATGGCGCGGTGCTTGCCCAGTCGATCGACCAGCGCGGCGGTCAGCGATTCGCCGCTCAATTCCGCCAGCCCCAACACGGCCGTCGAGGCGGCCAGCGCCTCGAGCCGCAGGTTGAACGATTCTTCCAGCCACACGCCGAACATCAGGTTGACCACCTCGTTGCCGGTGGTGATGGAAAAGCTCAACAGCAGGGTTGCCAGTACGGCCGGCATGGCCAACACAGAACGCAGCCCGCCGGGCTGAATGGCCACTCCGTCGGCGTCCCGCTGCAATTCGGGCCGGGGATTGGGGATGAAGAGCGCGATCAACGCCAGGCAGATCACGCCCAGAACGGCCAGCAGTTCGAACGGCGCCGACCAGCCCCGCCCACTCAGCAACCAGCCCAACAACGGCACACCGGCAATGAAGGCCAGCGACCAGCTCAACTCGGTGATGGCCATCACCCGCCCGCGCCGCGCATACGGCACGGCGTCGCCCAGGTAAGCCTGCATGGCGGGCACGAAAATAATGTTGCCCAGCGAAGACAGCAGCAGGGCCAGGATGAAGGTGAACAGGCTGGGAAACAGCGCCACCGCGCCCGCACCCAGGGTATAGATGCCCAGGCCGAGCAGCATGCTCACCTTGCGCCCGCGCCGGTCGGCCAACGGCGCCACCAGCGGAGAAAGCAGCCCCAACAGCGATCGCCCGGTCAGCACCAACGAGAAGGTTTCCACGTCCACACCCAGGCCGCGCGCGAACAACGCCAGGAAGGGATACACCATGCGATAGGCGCTGTTGAGGGCGATGCGGATCAACGCAAACAGCCCGACCTGAACCGACAACGGCGATTTTTTCATGGAATCGGTCCGTCTAGGGTTCGATTTCGGCGACGGATTCAAAAATATGCGAGGGACGGTACGGGAAACGCGCCACGTCTTCGCGCCGGGTCACCCCGCTCAGAACCAGGTAGGTTTCCAGGCCGCTCATCACGCCGGCCACGATGTCGGTATCCATGCGGTCGCCGATCATGACCGTATTCTCGGAATGAACGTCCAGATAATTGAGGGCCGTGCGCATCATCAACGGGTTGGGCTTGCCGACAAAGAAGGGCGAGACGCCGGTGGCTTTTTCGATCAAGGCTGCCATGGCGCCGCAGGCCGGAACGATGCCGCCTTCGGAGGGCCCGTTGGCGTCCGGACTGGTGGCGATGAAGCGCGCACCGGCCACGATCAGGCGGACGGCTTTTTTGACGAACTCGTAGTTATAAGCAAACGTATCCCCCAGCACCACGTAATCCGGCTCGACGTCGGTCAGGATGAAGCCGGCGTTGTGCAGCGCCGTGGTCAGGCCGCTTTCGCCGATGACATACACTTTGTCGCCGGCGGCCTGTTTTTGCATGAACAGCGCGGTGGCCATGGCCGAGGTAAAAATGCGCTCGGGATGGACCTCCAGGCCGGAGATTTGCAAACGGTGCGACAGATCGCCGGGGGTGTAGAGCGGATTGTTGGTCAGGATCAGAAATTTACGGTTGCGGTCGCGCAGGCGTTGGATGAACTCCGGCGCGCCGGGAATCGGGTGCCGGCCGCTGACCAGCACACCGTCCATATCGATCAGGTAATTCTTATCGGTCATTGGTATTGTCCCTCATGGTTTCGGCCTACCTCATTATAACTGTCCGCGCCGGGTTTGCGTGCGCGGCCGGTCTCGATGTTATAATGCCTGCGTCCCAGCACAGAGACCCGCGCAAACCCGCGTTTGTCACTTTACCTCTCATCGACCCCGTGTGGTTGATTCATTTTAAAGGATCGTGATGTCCCCCAATCATTCCCTGAAAACCATCCTGTTCGATCTCGATGGTACCTTGATCAACAGCCTGTCGGCGTACGTGCTGTCCTTCCAGGAAAATATCCGCGAATATACCGGCCGGGAGATCAGCACCGCCGAGCTGAAGAGCCGGATTGGCGTTCCCTCGCCGCTCATCCTGGCCCAGTATGCGCCGGAGGATCAGATTCCGGCCATGGTCGAGCGCCACAACGAATTGATGCGCGTCCATTCCGACCACATCATCTTCTACCCGGGCGCGCGCGAAGCGCTGCGCCAACTGCGCGGCGCCGGTTACCGGATCGGTGTGGTGACCTCGCAGATTGCCGGGGAACTCGAAACCTCCCGCGCCGCGCTCGACGTCGAGGATCTGGTCGAAGTGTGGGTCAATTCGGATATGGTGGCCCACCCCAAGCCTGCCGCCGATCCCATTCTGCTGGCGCTGGAACGCCTCGGCGAGCAGCCGGAGACAACCCTGATGATCGGCGATTCGGTCAACGACGTGCGCGCCGGGCAGGCCGCCGGAACCCGCACTGCGGCCGTGACCTGGGGCTACGGCAGGCCGGCCGCCCTGCAGGCCTGTTCGCCCGATCTGATGCTCACCCAACCCGGCGAACTGGCCCAAATTCCCGAACAGGCGCAGGCGCTGTTCGCGGCCTGATCTACGATTTTAGTTTTTTCAGAAGTTGCTCGGCGCGCGGCCGATTTTCGACCCACAGCGCCGGATCGGCCAGTTGGGCCTCGACCAGAGCCCGGGCTTCGGCAGCCCGGCCCGCGGCGCCATGTTTTTCAACCGTTGTCTTCAGCGTGGGCTGTCGGCCGAGTGGCTGGGGCGCCTGCTGGGACGTAAACTGCGCCTGACCGGCCTGGACGCTCCCCTGAACGGCAACGGGCGGGACCTGGGCATTCGAACTGTGCCGATTCGCAAGATTACCGGCAGCAAAGGCCGCGCCAACGATTTCGACCGTTTCTTCCGCCCGCTGCAGGACAATACCCGCGAACGCTGGCTGAACGTCTGGTAGGTCTTCATGGACGGCCTGCCCCTGCCTCCAGTGGAACTGGTGCGTGTCGGCGGCGCTTACTACGTGCGCGACGGGCACCACCGCAATTCCGTCGCCTCGGCGCTGGGCCAGCTCGACATCGAAGCCCACGTCATCGAATGGAGCAAGTAGAAACGATCCGGACAAGACTCGACATCTCTGTCCTATCCTTCAAAAATCCCTCGCGATCCGCGGGGGATTTTTGCAATCGGGTTTACAATCGCAGCATGATCACCTACCGTCCGGCCCAAACGGCCGAGTTTCCAGAGCTGGCCGAGCTGCGCTGGCAATTCCGCGTCGAACATGACGCTTCGCAGCCCGGCTTCGACGCTTCCGATGCGGCCCACGCTGAATTCATCCCCGTCTGCCTTGAATTCCTGCAGCAGGGATTGACAGAGGGCCGCTGGACCTACTGGGTGGCCGTGCAGGACGACGGCCTGATCGTCAGCAACGCCTACGTCTACCGCATTCCCAAGGTGCCGCGGCCCGGTCTTCTGCGCGGCCAGATCGGTTATGTGACCAACGTTTACACGCGCCCGACCTGGCGCGGCCAGGGCATCGGCGCACAGCTTCTGCGGGCCATGCAGGCCTGGGCGCGCGACAACGCCGTCGAACGCCTGATCCTGTGGCCGGCGGAGGGCCGCCAGGATTTCTACGGCCGGTTGGGGTTTCTGCCCGGCGAAACCCTGGAGTGGGACGGCTAAATGGGCGGTGGTAGAATGAGAAAAAACCAGCCTTGCACAGGGCAAAACAGGTGACTTTTTCATGATGAAATTCTCGAAAGCGGCGGCGCTGGTCTTTCTGGTGCTGGCGCTGACCTATGTTTATTTCTACCAGGAACCCGGCGCGAACGGAAATTCACGCCTGGCGCTGACCATGGCCATCGTCAAGGAAGGCCGCCTGGAGATCGACAACACCAATACCGACGCCGGCGGCTACAAAACCGTCGACCTGGCCACCTACCAGGGCCACTTTTACACCGACAAGGCCATCGGCTCCTCGGTGCTGGGGGCGGTGATCTACGCGCCCATCTACTGGGGGGCGCGCCTGGTGGGGGTCGAGATCCCCATCGCGGTCGAGAAACACCTGCTGACCTTCCTCGGCACGGGGCTGCCCTCGGCCTTTGCCGGAATGTTGATCTACATTCTGTGCGAATACCTCTCGCGGAGCCGATTGAGGGCCTTCATTGTCACCCTGGCGGTGGCCCTGGGAACGATGAGCTTCCCGTTCAGCGTGATCTATTTCGGCAACCAGCTCGCCGCGGCCCTGCTGTTCGGCGGCTTTTTCATGATCTTCCAATTGCGGACGCTGCCCGAAGGCGCAGCGCCCGGGAAATTCCATGGGTTCGGGCTGGGCCTGGTGCTGGGGCTGGCGCTGCTGACAGACATGACCACCGGGCTGGTGGTGCTGCCGCTGGTGGTGTATTACTTCTTCGTGCTCTGGAAGCGCAAACAGTTGAAGCAGGTCGGCGCCTGGTTATTTCCCCTGGCAGGTGGCCTGATTCCGATGCTGATCATGGTGGATTACAACCTGCTGGCTTACGGCAAACCCCTGGCCAGCGGTTACCAGTACCTGGTCAACCCGTGGTTCAAGGAAGCCATGGCGAGCGGGATCATGGGCATCGGCCGTCCCCGCCCGATCGTACTGTACTATGAAACGCTGCACCCGGCCCAGGGCCTGTTCTGGCAGTCGCCGGTGGTGCTCATGGCGCTGGTGGGCGGATTTTTCATGCTGCGCCAGAAGCGTTACTGGCCCGAACTGCTGGTGGCGGCCGCGACCTGTGGCGGGTATCTGGTGATGAACTCGGGATACTATATGTGGTGGGGCGGCTGGTCCTTCGGCGTGCGTGCCATCGTGCCCATGCTGCCGTTCCTGTGCCTGCCGCTGATCTTCGTTCCCCGGCGCGCCACGCCTGCGACCGCACTTCTGGGCGCAATCTCGGTTGCCCAGATGGGCATCGTGGCCGCCAGCAAAATCACGGTGGATCAGTATTACCTGGAACGCATCAACCAGCTCAGCTTCTTCCAGTATTCCACCATCTACAGCGACTGCCTGAAGGAACTCGTCGAAGGGCGCTTCGCCTGGAACATCGGGCAGGCCTGGCTGGGGCTGCCGGGCTGGTTCAGCCTGCTGCCCATCCTGGTCATTCTCGCGGCCGGGGTGGTGATTTTTTGGCGCATGAAGCCGTTGGAAGCCTGAGGGCCGGACGGCTGACCTACCGCAACCATTCGTCCAGGTTGCAATCGTTGAATCCCAGCGGCACCACGCGCCGGATGAAATTGCGCTCAAACTCCGGGTCGCTGATTCCGGCAAATTTCATGTAGCCTTCGATGCGCGCGGTGAGCTGGGAACAGCTTTCGGCGCTGCGGTAGCCGGTCGGAACGTTTCCCGAATAGCCGTTCATCGTCTTCCAGCCCAGTTCCTGCGCCAGAAGCATCGCGTCCAGTTCACTCTGGTAGGCCGGCTCATCGCTCCGGCTTACCAGCAGCAGAACCGGATCCTGCGGGACCGAATCGGGGATCTGGGCGCGGAGCGCTGTCAGGCGGGCCTGCGCCTCGGCCTTGGAAATGGTGCTGTGGGTATACAGGGCCGATTCTCCGATCAGCAGGACCGCGAACAGCGCCAGGGCCGCGTTTCCCCAGCGGGGTGTAAATAAGGGCGGCTTTTCGAGCCCATCCAGCACACCCGCCAGGTACACCGAAAGCGGGAACATCAACACCAGTTGGACCCGCGTCAGCGAACGCAAACTGCCCATTCCGGGCAGGCTCCAGATAAAACGATACAGCGAGAAGCCGTTATAGTAGAACGTAACGATTACCAGAACCATGGCCGCGCCCAGAAAAGCCACAACCAATCGACGGTTGCGCTTCAAAAGAAACGGGCCGGCCAGCAGCGAGATCACCAGCGCAAAACCGGGGAATAACTGGTGTTCGTTGAGCAGGGAGAAATCGGTCAGGTAAGGTTTCAGAAAGCTTCCGCCGCGGGTAACCCACTCCCAGACCAGCGAATTTTGAGCCAGCAGATAGCTCTGCCAGCGCGGCAGCGTTTCGGTCACTTCGTTCCAGGGCCTTGAGAAATAATAGAGACGGGTTACCTGGAAGTAGGGCAGCATCAACAGCCCGGCTGCCAGGACGGCCCCGCCGAACAACAGAACGGCTGCCGCCTTTTCGCGCGGTCTGGCAGCCCGCCACGCCTGGCGCAGCCGTTCGGGCAGACTCCAGGCGATTCCCCGGCGACGCCCGGCCAGATAAAGACAGATCAGCACCGCCAGCAGCGCAAGCAGGAACATCCCCAGCAGAATGCCCAGATAAATGCTCAAGTAGAGCTGCCACGCCGTCCAGAAGGCGACCCCGGCAAGCGTCGACAGGCGCGGCTGTTGAAAGAATTTCCACAGCAGGTACGCGGCAATCGGGATGGCAAAGCGGAAAGCCAGTTGGGCATGCCCCTCCTGCGCAAGGACCGGCAGCCCAAAGGTAAAGAAGAAGGCCCCCAGGGCAGCGCTCACGGGTTTGAACTTCACCCGCGCCAGCACCCCGGCGGCGGCGGCATAATTGAGCGCGAAGCTCAACAGGTACCAGCCCTGAAACGCGCTCTCCCGATCCAGTCCCAACCCGCGCAGGAGCGCGTAAAAGGGCGCTGATCCCAGCAGGTTATCGCTGAAGGCGATGGTGTTCGGGTAGGGCGCGAAAAAAGGCGCGTTCCAGTAGTCCGGCTCCAATCCGCAGAGCCAGCGGTAGAAATGCTCGAGAACGTAATTATTGAAGCGCCCATCCCCCAGATCACCGGGGAGCCGGGACAGGTCGAGTCCCAGGGGTCGAAGCACGACCAGCCAAAGCCCCACCAGGAAGGTGATGATGAAGGGCAGCGCTTTTTGGAAAGTTAAACGTCTTGCATTCATCTGAAAAATAATATGAATTACACGTTCATCGGTAAACTCGTAAGGATTGTTTGCATTACACCACCATACCAGGAATAAGGCAATGGTTGGGCGGTTTTGAGTCGCCCCGCCCAACCTGCGCTGGCTACAACAATTCCTTCAAGTATCGGCCGGTGTACGAACCGGACGTCTGAGCCACCTGCTCGGGCGTGCCCTCGGCAATCAAGCGGCCGCCGGCCGCGCCGCCTTCCGGCCCCAGGTCGATGACCCAATCGGCCGTTTTGACCAGTTCAAGGTTGTGCTCCACCACCAGCACCGTGTTGCCTGAATCCACCAGGCGCTGCAGAACGCCCAGCAGACGGGCGATATCGGCCAGGTGCAGGCCGGTGGTCGGTTCGTCCAGTAAATACAGCGTGCGCCCCGTGCCGCGCCGGCCCAGTTCTTTGGCCAGCTTGACACGTTGCGCCTCGCCGCCGGAGAGCGTGGTGGCCGGCTGACCGAGCTGAAGATACCCCAACCCGACGTCGGCGAGCACCTGCAGGCGCGAGCGGGCGGCGGGCACGTTCTGGAACAGCGCCAGGGCCTCTTCTACGGTCATCTCGAGCGCCTCCGAGATATCGCGGCCGCGGTAGCGCACCGAAAGCGTCTCGCGTGTGAAGCGCCGCCCGTGACAGGCTGGGCAGCGCACCTCCACGTCCGGCAGAAAGTGCATCTTGACGGTCAGCACGCCGGCGCCCTCGCAGCGCTCGCAGCGACCGCCCGGCACGTTGAACGAGAAATGCCGGGCTGTCAGGCCCAGCCGGCGCGCCTCAGGCTCCGCCGCAAAAGCGGCCCGGATGGCGCTGAACGTGTCCGAATAGGTGGCCGCGTTCGAACGCGGGATGCGCCCGATGGGTTCCTGGTCGATGGTAACGACCTTATCCAGATATTCGCAGCCGTCAATCGAGTCGTGCTCGCCGGGGGCGTCGCCGCCCGCGCCGTAGAAGCGCTGACGCAGGGCGCGGTCGAGGACGTCGAACACCAGCGAGGATTTTCCGGAGCCGGAGACACCCGTCACCGCGATCAACAGCCCGAGCGGCAGGCGCACGGTGATGTTCTGCAGGTTGTGCTGGCGCGCGCCGCGGATGGTGATGGCCCTGCCGTTCGGCTGGCGCCGGCGCGGCGGCACGGGGATGGAAATCCGCCCGGCCAGATATTGCCCGGTGAGCGACTCGGGGCAGGCGGCCACCTCGGCCGGCGTCCCGGCCGCCACCACCTGCCCGCCGTTCTTGCCGGCTCCGGGACCGAAATCGATCACATAATCGGCGGCGGCAATCGTCTCCAGGTCGTGTTCGATGACCAGGACCGTGTTCCCCAGGTCGCGCAGGCGCCGCATGACATCGATCATCCGGCGCGTGTCGCGCTGGTGCAGCCCGATGGTCGGTTCGTCGAAAACGTACAGCAGGCCGCTCAACCCCGAGCCGAGCAGGGCCGCCAGGCGCAGGCGCTGGGCTTCGCCGGCCGAGAGCGTCGGTGAGGAGCGGTCCAGGGTCAGATAGCCGGCGCCCACCTCCACCAGGCGCGCAATGCGCTCCTTCAGGTCGGCCAGGATGGAGGAAGCAATGAGCATCTCGTCCGGCGTAAACACGGCCGGCAGCCCCGCCAGCCAGTCGTCGATTTCGCCGAGCGAGCGGCGCGAGAGCTCGACGATGTTGGCTCCGTTGACGGTCACGGCCCGACTTTCGGGACGCAGGCGCGTCCCGTGGCAGTCCGGGCACTCCTGGATGATCAGCAGTTCCTCCACTTTTTCCCGATAATCAGGATCCTGGATGTGTTCGGCGTAACGGCGCAGCAGGTTGGTGGCGATGCCCTCGAAGCGTCCCTGGCGCACGGTGGGCGGCGGTTCGATCCCGGGAAAATGGCGCCGGAAGATGGGGCTCTCCACGCCGTATAGGAAGTAATCGCGCAGGGGTGGGTTGAACTCTCGCACCGGCTGGGCAGGATCGAACGCAAAGCCGTAATACGCCGCCCCAGTCTGCAGGACGGGAATATGAAAGTCGGTTTGAAAATCGTCCCAGCCGAGGACAGCGCCGTCGCGGATGCTCCGGGTCTCATCGATCAGGCGCTTGAGGTTGGCGTGATGGACCACACCCAATCCGGTGCAGGTCGGGCAGGCGCCGTCCGGTTTGTTGAACGAGAAATGGGCCATGCCCAGCTCCGGGATGGGCGCGCCACACTGCGGGCAGGGAAAGGTGCCTTCCGGCGCGGAATCATCCTCGTCCACGCCGGCCTCGCCCGCCCATTCGGCGTCGGAAGAATCGAAGGATGGGGAGATATCCTTTCCGCAGGTCGGGCAGGGCCGGTGCCCCAGGCGCGCATAGAGGACGCGCAGGTAGGTATAGACTTCGGTGGCCGTGCCGACCGTGGAGCGCGGAGAATGGTTGGTCAGGTGCTGGTCCACGCTGATGGTCGGCGATAGGCCGGTGATGGCATCCACCGGCGGCTTCGACACCCCGTATGTGATCAGACCAAACGACTCCAGATATTGGCGTTGACCTTCTTTGAACAGAATGTCGAGCCCGAGGGTGGACTTGCCCGAACCCGACACGCCGGTCAGGACGACGAGCTGGTTCTTGGGTATGGACAGGCTGATGTTTTTCAGGTTATGCAATCGGGCGCCGCGAATGGTGATTTGAGCAGTCATCGGTTCTCCAGAGGAAAGAAATCGCAGACGGGGAATTCCCATCTTCAGCGTTGATCCTCTTAATTGATTGTATAACCCTGGTGTGCTTAGGGAGGGTTTGATTTTCCGGCCGGCAAATGCTCAAGCGGCCACGCCGCTCTGGTTTGCGATGATCTCCTCGACCAGGGCGATCAGCGTGTGCGCGCGCCGCTCCTCTTCGACGAGGGTCGAAATCCAACGGTCCGAAGCCATGAAGGCGCTATCGTCGGGGTCGGGCGTATCCAGCGCGGCCCGCAAATCCGTCGTTTCGCCGCGGTCGAGCCGGGTCAACATGCGCAAAATGGCCGACAGGCTGTAACCGGCCCGCGAAAGCATGCGGATGACGCGCAAGCGGCCGATTTCCTGCGCCCCATAGCGCCGGTAGCCGTTGGCCGGGTCGCGAGGCACATCGATCAGGCCGTTTCGGTCCCAGTTGCGCAAGATGTCGATGCTGACGCCCAGCAATTTCGCCGCCTGTCCGATCTGGAGCGGCTGATGGGTGGCGTCGACCGGCGCGCCAAATGCCCAGCGCTCGAGCAGCCGGGCAGCCACGTCTGCCTGGTCGCGCTCGGACCGCACCAGGGCCAGATGTCCGTACGCCAGCTCGAGCGTACCCCCCAGGTCGCCGCTGGCGGCAACCTGCACGATGCGCACCCCGGATTTGTAGATCGCCTTCCCTGGATACTGGCCGTTGTACACCAGGTGCGCCAGGCGCAGGCAATCCAGGTGGCGCCGGGTAAAACGCCGGTAACCGGATGGGCTGCGCTCGACCGGCGGCAGGATGCCGCGTTCGGCGTACCGCCGGACCGTATTGGGATGGACGCCGACGATGCGGGCCAGATCGGAGGTGCGCAGGAAATTCGATTTGGATGGCATACTCTCGATTATAGCAGCGGGGCCTGTCGGATACGAATCCGACGCCAATCCGACGCTATTCCACCGGGAACATTTCGCGGGCAATCGACGTCTAAAAATATGGTATGCTAACAATGTTTACCAACCGTCTTTACATTTCCAAATCTATAAAATTGCACCAAAGAGGAACAATATGGCCGAAGCTGATATCGATACCCTCGAAAATAACGAGCATCCACGTCGCCTGCGGTTCGACTGGCTGCTGCCGTTGTTCATTCGCCCGCGCCGCACGCTGGGCGAAATTGCCGAACAGAACCACGGCGTCTGGTTGACGCCGCTGTTGGTGCTGTCGCTGCTGGCAATCATTGCCGTCCTGGTCGCCTCTCCCATCCGCCAGCAGGCCGCGCAAATGGGCAGTGAAACCCCGCAAGATTTTCAGTACTGGTCCGCCGAACAGCAGCAGCAGTACATGGAAGCTCAGGCCAATTCGTCCGGGCCGTTGTTCACCACCGTGTTCCCGGCCTTGACCTCCCTCCTGGGGTTATGGATCAGTTGGTTCCTGTTGGGCGGCATCCTGCACCTGGCGCTCACCCTCACCGGCAGCCGTAGCAGCAGCACCGCCGCGCTCAACCTGGCCGCCTGGGCCAGCCTGCCGTTGGGACTGCGTTTGATAGTCCAGTCCGTGGCTATGCTGGCGCAAAAACAATTGATCGCCGGTCCCGGGCTCTCCGGCTTCATCGCCTCGGACGTCACCGGATTGAGCCTCTACCTGCGTTCCATGCTCAGTTTCGTCGACATCTATTTTCTGTGGATGGTGGCGCTGCTGCTGATCGGCGCCGTAATCATCTCTGGTATGCACCGCACCAAGGCCTGGGTCACCACGCTGGTGGCGGTGATTCTCCTGCTGGCGCTGCAGGCGCTGCCGGGCTTCATCGGGTCGCAATTGAGCGGTCTTTCCAGCGGCGGCACAGGGTTCTTCTTCTTCTAGGCCGCGTCATGACTGAAAATAACACTTTCATCCAAATTCGCGAACTGCATAAGAATTTTACGATGGGCCGCAATATCGTCCGCGCGCTGGACGGGGTGGATCTGGACATTCCGGCCAATTCGTTCACTGTGGTGATGGGACCTTCCGGTTCAGGGAAAAGCACGCTGCTTTACCTGCTGGGGGGGCTGGACCGCATCACCTCCGGCAGCATCCGCATCGATGGCCAGCGGCTGGAAACCATGGACGAAAACGCGCTGGCGGTCTACCGCCGCCGTGAAGTTGGCTTCATCTTCCAATCCTTCAACCTGATCAGCAGCATGACCGCGCTGGACAATGTTTCCTTTCCGATGCGCTTCGCCGGCATCAGCGGCCGGGCGCGCAAGCAGCGCGCGGTGACCCTGTTGAAACAGGTCGGGCTGGAGAAACGCGCCAATCACCGCCCCACCGAACTCTCCGGCGGCCAGCAGCAGCGCGTGGCCATCGCTCGCGCGCTGGTCAACGATCCGCGCCTGATTCTGGCCGACGAACCCACCGGCAACCTGGATACCGGCAGCGGGTACGCCATCATGCAACTGCTTTCCGAATTGCACAAAGATGGGCGCACCGTGGTGGTGGTGACGCACGATATTCGCATGAGCCACTTTGCCACGCACATGCTGTATCTGCTGGATGGAAAAACCGTCAGCGAGGCCGATTACCGCGCCGCTTCGGAATTCAATCCATTCGAGATCCCTGCTGAAGAAAAAACCAAAGAAAAAGCTTGAGGATAGCCTTCATGAACACATCCCGCCGTTTTTCCATGATCCTGATTTCCACCCTGGTGCTGACTCTCCTGTTGGGAGTCACCGGCATTGGCCAGGTCAATGCACAGACTGCTACGCCCGGCCTCGGCCGCGCGCTGGTCTATTTATACGGTTATGCCACCGATCCCGGCACGCTCATGCAGGGCACGAATTTCACCCTCAAGATGGACGTGCGCAACAAGGGCGATTCGAACGCCTTGAACGTCGTCTTCACCTTCACCTCTGACACCTTTCTGCCGCTGCAGACCGGCGGCGTAAAGACGCTTTCGGATATTTCGAAGGATGGTGGTAAGGAAGGTGTGAACCAGCCCTTTATGGTCAACACGGTCAACAAAGGCGCTCCCGCGACCATTGCGGTGGCGGTCAGTTACTCCGATGAGACCGGGGCCAGCTACTCCGAAAACTTCACCATCACGCTGTATGTCTCGGCGGATGCGACCAAGCAGCCCATCTACGGCACCCCGCGCCCCTCGGCAACGCCGACCGCCATTCGCCGCCCGCAATTGGTGGTGAATTCCTACAACACCGATATCGATCCGCTCCAGCCGGGCAGCATCTTCCAACTCGAACTGAATGTGCGCAACCTGGGCAATGCAGACGCGCGCGCGGTGACCATGGTGCTGGGCGGCGGGGTGGTCTCCTCGGATACGGGCACGCCCCAACCCGGCACGCAGGGTTCGAGCAGCGACCTGACCACGTTTGCGCCGTTGGGCAGTTCGAACCTGGTTTTCCTGGGTGACGTCACCGCCGCTCAGGAAATCAAGAGCAACCAGAAATTGATCGTCAATGTCTCGGCCAACCCGGGCGCCTATACCTTCAAGATTTCCTTCGTCTATACCGACCCCGGCGGCGTGCGCTACGTCGACGACCAGGTCATCACCCTGCTGGTCTACAAATTGCCGCAGGTGGAAGTCAGCCTCTATCAAGACCCGGGCGTCTTCTTCGCCGGGCAGATGGGCATGCTGCCGCTGCAGGTAACCAACCTGGGCCGCAGTTCCGCGGTGCTGGGCAATATGAAGATCACGGCTGAAAACGCGGATATCAGCAATAATTCCGCTCTGGTGGGCATTCTGGATGCGGGCGGATATTTCACGTTGGATGCCAGTTTGATGCCCTATCAGGCCGGCCCGCTGGAATTGAAGATCTCGATCAATTACACAGATGACTTCAACCAGCCGCGCGTCATCGAACAAACCCTGACCGTCGACGTCCAGGAAATGCCTGTCGTCGAAACGCCACCGGGCGGTATGCCCGAGGAAATCCCGGCCGCGCCGGAAACCTTCATGGGCAAATTGGTGCGCCTGTTCAAGGGCCTGTTCGGTCTGGGCAGCGAGCAAACCGAACCGGTCAATACCCTGCCAGAAGAAACCATTCCCGGTGGGAAAGAGGTCATTCCCGTCATTCCTGGCGGTAAAGGATAACTAACGATCGCTCCACCCCGGCCCTTTCCATCTTTGCTCGAAAATGAGAAGGGTCGGGATGGGGTGGGGCCTGGAAAGGAAACCGGTATGCGATTCTTCGACCTGCTCAGTTTGATCATCGACAACCTCGGCCGCCGCAAGGGGCGCGTGGTGCTGACGGCCATCGGCGTCGTCATCGGCACAGCCGCGGTGGTCATTCTGGTTTCGCTAGCGGCCGGATTACAAAAAAGTGCCACCAGCCAGTTGTGGGGCGTCAACGATCTTTCGCGCATCGATGTCTCGCCTAATTACGGCGATATGTCCGGCATGGAAGCCGTGAAGGTTGGCGGCGGAGGGGGCGGAGGAAGCAGTTCGTCGGCTTCCGGCCAGAAACTGCTCACGCCCGGCGCCATCACCGATATCGCCGCCATCTCGGGCGTCAAAGCCGCCGTGGCCCGCGATTGGTTCCCGGGCGGGGCCGAAATGCGCGTTGGCAAGTTGATCAACTACCCCTCCATTATGGGCGTCGCCACCGACGATCTGTCGGTCTTCGACTACGAAATGGAAAGCGGCTCGACCGAATTGAGCCGCGGCACCGCCGTCATCGGCGGTTATGCGGCCCGCTCCTTCATGGATCCAAACCAGCGTCCCGGACAGGACCAGCCTACCCAGCCCGATTTGTTGGGCCAGCAGGTCCGCCTGGTGCTGACCAAATGGGATTCGACCGGCACGCCGATCACCAAAACCATCAATCTGCGCATCGTGGGCATCATCAAGGAAAACCGCAGCGAGTCCGACTACATGATGTACGTGCGCATGGACGAAATGACCGCCTGGGCCGAATGGGTCAACGGCACACGCATCAACCGTAACAAGGACGGTTATAACAGCGTGGTGGTACGCGCCGATAGTCCCGACCTGACCATCGACATCGCCCAGCAGATCAACGACATGGGCTATTACGCCAGCACCCCGCAGCAGATGGTGCAGAGCATCAACAGCGTATTCATCATCATGCAGCTCGTCTTCGGCGGCGTGGGCGCCATCGCCCTGCTGGTGGCCGCCATCGGCATCGCCAACACCATGACCATGGCCATCCTGGAGCGCACGCGCGAGATTGGGCTGATGAAAGCCATCGGGGCCACCAACCGCAACGTGCTCAGCATCTTCCTGGGGGAGGCGGCCGGCATCGGCTTCATCGGCGGGGTGGGCGGCGTGGCCCTGGGCTGGGGCGGCGGCGCCCTGCTCAACGTGGTGCTGGCCAATTACCTGGTCAGCCAGGGCAACTCGGTAACCACCCAGATGACCTACACGCCGCTCTGGCTGCCGCTGTTCGCCCTCGTCTTCGCCACGCTGGTTGGCCTGTTCTCGGGTCTCTATCCATCCCTGCGCGCGGCCACACTGGTACCGGTGACGGCGTTGAAGTATGAATAAGAGGGTATTGGGTATTCGTTGATACGGGATCCGTGAAGAGAGTGAAAAGTGAACCGTGAGCGGGAAGAAATCCGCTCACGGTTTTTTTACTTTTCGGAGTAAGGACGTCAGTCCGGATCTCCTCCGCGCTTTTCTTCGTGTTTCATCCGAATACCGTCTCAACGAATTGACGAATACCGACCAGACGATTCACTCTTCACTCATTACTCTTCACCCTTCACTCTTCACGCTTCAACCTTCCCCCTTCACTAACCTTAAAGAATCCAATTCGGCCTCTGACTCGCGTTAAAATGTCTGCACAACCATTCGTGGAGGGATGGCCCATGCAGGCATTAAAGGAACGTATTCAGCGCGAGGGGAAGCTCCTCGGCAACGGTATTCTCAAGGTGGATGGATTTATCAACCACCAGGTGGACCCCGATTTAATGGATCAGTGCGGCGCCGAGTTCGCCCGATTATTCGCCAATGTTGGTGCAACCCGCATTCTCACCGCTGAAATTTCCGGCATTGCTCCGGCTTTGATGACCGCCCGACACATGGGCCTGCCGGTGGTTTACGCGCGCAAGAGCAAGCCGGTCACCATGCCCGATCAGGTCTATCTGACCATCGCGCCCTCGCACACCAAAGGCCACATGGTCGAACTGATCGTCTCGCCTGAATATCTGGGCAAGGGCGAGCGCGTGCTCATCATCGACGACTTCCTGGCCACCGGCGCCACCATTCTGGGGTTGGTGCGCCTGGCGCACGCCGCCGGCGCCGAACTGGTGGGAATCGGTACGCTGATCGAAAAAATCTTCGAAGGCGGGCGCGAATCCTTGAAAACCATGAACGTACCCATCCATTCGCTGGTGACCATCACCGCGATGGAGGACGGGCGCATCGAATTCGCCGAAGAAGATTGAGAAACGCCATGAATGACAGCATCGCCATCCTCGATTTTGGCTCGCAAACCTCGCAGCTCATTGCGCGCCGCGTCCGCGAAGCCCAGGTCTACTGCGAACTGTTCCCCTGGGACGCCCCCGCCGAAAAAGTGCTGGCGCTGCATCCCAAAGGCTTCATTCTTTCCGGCAGCCCGGCTTCCGTTTACGAATCCGGGGCGCCGTTCATCCCGGCCTACGTGCTGGACTCGGGCCTGCCCATCCTGGGCATCTGCTTCGGCATGCAGGCGCTCACCTACGCCCTGGGCGGCAAGGTAGCCGCCGCCACCCGGCGCGAATACGGCCTGGCGCAGGTCGAATCGACCGGCGACAACCCGCTCCTGCCGCCCGGCGAACACCGCGTGTGGATGTCGCACGGCGACCGCATCGAACAGGCTCCGCCCGGCTTCATCTCGCTGGCCCACACCGGCAACAGCCCGGTGGCCATGATGGGCAACCTCGAAACGAAGCGCTTCGGTGTGCAGTTCCACCCCGAAGTGCATCACACCCCCGGCGGCAGGGAACTGCTGCGCCGCTTCGTGGTGGAAGTGTGCGGCGCAAAACCGGATTGGACGCTCGATTCGATCATCCGGGCCGCGACCGACCAGATCCGCGCCAGTGTGGGCGATGAACGCGTGCTGGTGGCCGTCAGCGGCGGCGTCGATTCATCCGTCGCCACCGCGCTGGTCAACCGCGCCATCGGCGACCAGCTCACGGCCGTGTTCGTCGATCACGGCCTGCTGCGGCAGGGCGAACGCGAACAGGTTGAAGCCGCCTTCCGCCGCAGCCTGGGCCAACGTCTGGTGGTGGTGAACGCCATCGAAGACTACATGGACGCGCTGCAGGGCGTGACCGATCCCGAACAAAAACGCCGCATCATCGGCGAGAAATTCATCCGCATCTTCGAAACCGAAGCCAAGAAGGCCGGATCACCGCGCTTCCTGGTGCAGGGCACCATCTACCCGGACGTGGTCGAATCCTCGGCGCCGGATCGCAGTAAGGCCCAGCGCATCAAGACCCACCACAACGTGGGCGGCCTGCCCAAGGATATGCAGTTCACGCTGGTCGAACCGCTGCGCTACCTGTTCAAGGATGAGGTGCGCGCCGTGGGCGAGGCGCTGGGACTGCCCGCCGAGCTCGTCTGGCGCCAGCCCTTCCCGGGGCCGGGCCTGGCCGTGCGCTGCCTGGGCGATATCACCCTGGAGCGCCTGGACACCCTGCGCGCCGCCGACCACATCTTCACCTCCGAGCTGACCGCTGCCGGCCTGCTCAACCGCGCCACGGACGAACCGGACGGCATCTCGCAGGCCTTCGCCGTGCTGCTGCCGGTGCGCTCGGTGGGCGTGATGGGCGATACCCGCACCTATCAGGAGACGGTCGCGCTGCGCGCCGTCACCACCGAAGACTTCATGACTGCCGATTGGGCGCGCCTGCCCTACGACCTGCTGGCGCGCACCGCCAACCGCATCGTCAACGAAGTGGCGGGCGTCAACCGCGTGGTCTACGACATCACCAGCAAGCCCCCGGCGACGATCGAGTGGGAGTGAAGAAGCGATTGGCGATTGGCAATTAGCGATTAGCATTTGGCGATTAGCCAGAGAAAGAGTGAAAGCGCATTCAGTGCGCTTTCTTCTTAATGATTGGGAAATGTCGGCGGTAGGGGCACTACATTTTCCCATCGATCCGGCGGGATTTCTTTGCCAGAGCTTTTTCGATCCGGTGGATATTATTCTTGCAGGAACCCACAAACCCATGGTGGTATTGTTCAAAATTGTTGAGCGCCTTGCGATACCAGACCAGAGCCATTTCTGGGTTGCCGGTTTTTTCGTAATAATGTGCCAGATTTTCAAATTCTACGCCAATATTTTTATCGCTCGTACGCTGCCGGAGTGCAATCGATTCTTCTAATAGCGGCCGGGCTTCATCATATCGATTCAGGTACATCAAAGCGCGGGCTTTTCCGCTGAGTGAACCACTGATCAGCGCCGAGTCGTTGATTTGCTGCCCGATGGATAGTGTTTCATCGTAACACGCGTTTGCTGAGTGTGCTTTTCCTAAGTTATAAAGGATGTTCCCCTGAGTTAGCAATGAATGGCCGGTATTAATCAAGTCGCCACTTTTTTGAAAATAGGTATATGCCTGAATTGATTTCTCCAATGCCAGCCGCAGCAAGCGCATCGATCGGTAGACATTGGCAAGCTGAGCGCGTGCAATAGCCTGGCTTTTATAATTCTTTAGCATTCCATGCAAGAGACTGCAGGCTTCCAATGTAATTGCCGCTTTCAGAGGCTTACCCTGCTGGCGGTAAACTACTCCCATTTCCGACCAGACAATCGCCAGGTGCCAGAAATTTCGACTCCGGATGAGACCAGGTATTGCATCCCTATAAAATTTTAAGGAAAGGTCCAATTTGAACTCTTTCCTGAGAAGCGTGGCTAAATTTATCTGTGCAGATTGCCGATATATACCATTGGTTACCGGTATGATCCTCAGCAATAGAGCTTGGGCTAATTGTCCCTGTCCTTCACGGGTGATCGCGAAACAGGTGGCATTCAACAGATCGGCAGCTTCTTCATAATGTTTCAATTGAAACAACTGCTCATGCCATCCAACGGCTGAGTTGATCGCAAAAAGAAACAAGGACCGATGTTGAGGGTTGTGAGAAAGCCCATCGATTATGCCGTTGGGACCGACCAAAAATGCCCTACGAGCTTTTTCGTTTTCCGGAGGGGTTACTTCCAATAATTCTGCAAATTCAAGAAACCTTTTTTCATAAAATCGGTCAATTAATTGCCGGTAGGTTCGTTTCTCCTCGTCAGCGAGCTTGCTTTCCAGGATCTTTCGAGCTTCTTCGGCGATAATCAAAAATGCCTTGTCATTTTCGAAGCTTACAGAGAGGAGACCTTTTTCAACGTAGGAAATTTGCCAATCCTTAAATACACTTTCTGAAGGGAAGGATAATTCACACTTATTCAGGAAATCGCTAAGCCCCTCGCTTGACAGGGGTTGGATCAAAAAACTAAAACATGCTAATAAATTTACTTCTGAGGGAGGTAAACGATCTAGATATTCACTGAGATCAGAAACGCTTGTTTTTTGTCCTGTCCGGATAGCACTGATGAGGCGTTCGTCAAATGAAAGGTCAGTCATCGAAAAGTCCGATTGTTTTTTTATGATTATATCTGCTTCATAGGATTCGCTAGAGATGATGATTCGCCCAACTTCCCAGACACATCTGCCTTTAGGACGTATCGGTCTCGAACTGATTTCCATTTGAGCTTGGGCTGGGCGAAGCATCCGGGAAGGGAGGTCGATTGCTTCCTTCGACGGTTCCCGGGATGCTATCGCCTTTACGGGAATATCTGCTATGTGGCTGTTCTCCGGGAACAAGAATATCCATTTTGGGGCGTGGCAAAAAGCCGTTCCGAACCTACCCACAATGACTTTTAAATCATACAAAAATAAAACAAAAAAAGAAAATGAAAATGAAATATAAATTGATAATTTCATTTAAAAGTTGGTATTCTTTATCCACCAGGCAGGCACTCAAATGAACTTGATAGAGTGGCGGATTTTAAGAGGCACATTAGTCCAAGCGCTCTTGGAAAATGTCAATTGCCTGATACTGTCACTTCATCAAACGGTTATGTGCTAAAAAGGCCGGATAGCTGGACCTGAGGTATCAAATCTTACATGCCACTTTGTTATTTCAATAAGACCTCAGCCTTCGGTCAGGCTTAATCCGTACAACTAAAACCGGTGGTCATCGACCAGGGTTCTGCGCCCAGCCATTTGATCTCCCCATCCCGGTCCACGGAGAGGAGGACCACCGAATTGACCCAGGGTTCACACGAGCAGCGCGTAAAATGGAACATATTCAGAGTAAAAACGCCCCCGGTTTCGGTGATGTGTGTCCCTTCGACGGGATCCTGGAAATACAGCAGGCTCGGATCCGATTCAAAGGTGAACTGTGCGGTCAAACCGGTCCTCATCTCGATGTATGTCAACGCCTGGTCCGGGGTATCAATCGGTAGCAGCAACGTTTTTAGCTCAGCGGGTGTTTGGATGAGCCTGTAAGCGTCCTTATCTTTCACGATGTAGGCGACATCTCTCCGGAAGGCGCAGTAGCGGCGATAGAAATTTGCTGCCTGCTCCGCGCTGGTCTCTTCCAGCGGATTTTGACAGATTGCCAAGAGCTGAATATCAGGGTCCAGACCGGCGTCATCCATTTCCGGAACCACCAGCTCCGCACAGTCAAAATCCAACACGGGGCTGCCCGCAGTACACTCGATGGTCCAGGGTGACTTCTGGGCACAATCTGCCTGGGAAAGCGCTGCGGAGAGATCTTTCCGGGCCGGCGGCGGGGGATAGGCGATAAAACGGGGGACGTGATCCAATACCTGAAGCGGCAAATGCTGTCCCCAGATCGGCATATCGACCGAATAGGAAGGGGGCAAAGCAGGGGTTGCTTGCGGATCGTAAACCAGGCCGTAAGACTCCATGTCCTTTGGCGGGTTGGTCAGCCGGATCAGATATGCAGGCAGGCTCGCCTCCACCGTTGGCGTCGTGGTCGCGGCGGCAGTTGCGGAAGGGGATACCCTGGATGGGGGTATAACCGCTGTACGGGATGGGACCAAAGGGATTGCGGTTCTCTCCGCATTCACAGCGGGGACATCGGTTGCCAGGTTGGGCCAGGAACAGGCTGCCAGGTAAAGCGTCAAGGCAGCCACCCCGATGATTGAAAGCAGGTTCTTTTTCATGGCTTCCAACTTTTACGTTGCCCGGATGGGGTCTGGTATCCAGGTGCGCCATCCGGTGCGGGAGACCCAAATCGGATTTCTCTCTCAGCGGATATACTTCGTTGCTTAATGATTATACAGTCGTGCGATTTCAAAATTAAAGTGGGTGAGATTCCCGGGAATTCCATATTCCGGGCTCCTGGCGCGGAAAGCCCTTTGATTTGCTTCTTCTTCTTTTTAATAATTATTAGCCCTTCAGCCAGATTTTCTTCCCTCATTGAACTGTGAACTTGGAATTCTTCGTTTCTGGTTTACAATTAGGACGAAATTTTACCTCCAAGGACTGTACCCATGACCCCTCGCGCGCGCGTTGCCATCGTTCTCACTCAACCCGATACCGTTCTGGAAGATACCGTTCGCCTGTGCGAACTGGGCGGGATGCGCCAGGCGCTGGATCCCGGCGTCACCACCATTCTCAAAGATAACATCTCCTGGCACTTCCCCATGCCGGCCGCCAACACCACCCCGTGGCAGCTCGAAGGCGTCATTCAGGCCCTGCGCGGAGCCGGTTATACCGACGTCACCTGCGTCCAGAACCAGACCGTGGTCACCAATCCCTTCAAGGGCGAGGACCTCAACGGCTACGTGCCCATCTTCCAGCATTATGGCATCCCGGTGCTGTTCAACTTCCGCCCTTCCGACATGAGTTGGGTGAACTACACGCCGAAGGCCAAAATGCTGGCCCTGGACCATATCTACCCGGAGGGCATCCAGATTCCGGATTACTTCATCGGCAAAAACATCCTGCACCTGCCCACCGTCAAGACGCACATGTACACCACCACCACCGGGGCGATGAAGAACGCCTTCGGCGGGCTGCTCAGCAAGTACCGCCACTACACCCACACCTGGATCCATGAGACGCTGGTCGACTTGCTGGCCATCCAGAAGGAGATTCACCCCGGCCTGTTCGCCGTCATGGACGGCACCACCGCCGGCAACGGCGCCGGCCCGCGTCTGATGAAGCCCGTGGTCAAGAACGTGATGCTGGCCTCGGCCGACCAGGTGGCCATCGACGCCGTGGCCGCCAGACTGATGGGCTTCGACCCGCTCTCGATCAAGTACATCCGCCTGGCGCACGATCAAGGCCTGGGCTGCGGCGATCCGCGCGAGATCGAAATCGTGGGCGACGCGGACGTGGCCAACGAGAGCTGGGACTTCAAGATCAACAAAAACAGCCACACCCTGCTGGCCTGGCTGTCCTGGTTCGGCCCGACCAAATTCCTGCAGAAGTTCCTCTTCCACACTCCCTTCGTCATCGTGCCCACTGCCATCGGCGAGTTCGAACAGGATTCGATTTATTGGCCGCTCAAGTACCAGTTTGTCGCCGAACAATGGCGCAAAGAGACCACCTGGGGACACCTGTTCACGGAATATCAAAAGCAGGGCGTGCTGGGAAAATAATCGAAGCCTATTGCGATTCGGGCACGGCCTGGTCGCGACATCGATTCGTAGGGGCACGGCTGAGTGAGAAATCTACAAAATGATGAAGTCTCCATGCCGTGCCCCTACGCATGTATACATTTATTTCTTCTTATCCTCTTTATCCTCTGCATCCCTGTTCATTCTTCCATCTTCAACATTTCATCCTCCCACACGACGTGCTCGGCCCACACGGCCGCCGCGCCGGCCCGGACCCAGCGACCGGCCAGCGGTCGGGATGCCGGCCAGGCCTGACCGGTGCGCGTGAGGATGGCTTCACCTTGTAAATAGCCCTCGATCTCATCCTCCAGCGGCCGCTGCCGGACGCTCACCCCGCGGTCAGCCTCGACCTCGGCAATGAGCCCGCCGACGGCCAGCCTTTCCTCCAGTTCCATCCGGCAGGTGCGCCGGCCGTCCCGCCAACGTAATGCCGCCAGAGAGGTGGCGCAGTCCAGGCGTGCGCTGTTGAACCGCCCGTTCCCGCCGACCAGCGCCGTCAGCCACTCGCCAAACGGCTGCAACCCGTCGACGCGGAAGTTCAGGTCGGCCGGTGGTTGGCGCGCCGACCAGGCCTGGCCGTTCCACAGCCGGCACTCGCCGCCCGGATAGCCCTGCTGTTCGTCGGCGAGCAGGGAGTAATGATTCTCCGCGTCCAACGCGCCCGTGCGCCGCAGCGCCAGCCAGTATGGCGTATCCGCTGCCAGCAGCTGCCCGGGCAGTTCGAATCTCAGCCAGCCTGAAGCGTGCGGCACGGCGGCAGCCTCGATTTCGGCTGCGGCCAGGGCAGCGCCCGGTGTTCCACCCGAATCGGCGCACAGTTCCAGCCGCAGGGCATCCGCGGGCGAGCCGCGTTTACCGATCTTCAGCCAGGCTTCGCCGGCCGGCCAGCTTTCCCCGGCCAGGCGAAAGGACTGCGCAATGCGCGTATTGGCGGGCTGGTCGCCGAGCGGCTGACCGGCTCCGCCGCTGAACGCGTGCTCGATCCGCCCGCCGCCGGGGGCGAAATACGTCCAGTCCAGGCAGTCCCACCATCCCCGGGCTTCGATCGCAAGGACAGCCTCGCTCTCCCGGGGCTGTACGCCGATGGAAGCCGTCCAGCGGGGTTGAGCCGACCGCGCCAGCAGCGCGTCCCGCGCGGCCGCCGCCCCGGATTCGCCCTCCGCGGGGCATTTCAGCAGGTGTTCGCGCCGCCCCCACTGCGCCAGGCTCAGGCTGTCCTCGGCCCAGGCCGTCCGGGCCCAGCCGCCATCCGGCAGCGGGTAAAGCGCAGCGACCCGGTTGGCCAGCCTGTCCAGGGCGAGGCGCTGTTTCGACCCGCCCTCGTCCAGAGTCACAGCGTGGACATAACCCCACCAGCAGGGCGCGCCAGCGGCATCCTGGATCGTGCAAAGCTGCCCCAGCAGCGCGCTGCACAGCCCTGCGCCCAGCGGGCGCAGTTCAGCCGGCAGTCCGGCCCGCATCCAGGCCCGCTGCGCGCCGCCCATGGCGCGCCATTCCATGCGCTGCACCTGCCACGCCAGCCGCGCGGCAACGAGCGGAGAAGTGAGAATCAATTGCATAAAGCCTCCAGAAAGAGGGATTCACCACGGAGACACGACACCCTGCGGGCGCAGGCGTACACGGAGAAGAGAAATTATTGGAGAAGAGAAGAAATTTTCCACTTTTCGGTTCACCCTTCACTCTTCACCCTTCACTCCGCACCTCCCATTCAGCATTCATCATTCAACATTCATCATTTCTTCACACGGTCCTTCTTCTCGGCCGGTAGGTGATCTTCAGCCGCACCCGCGCTGTGGTGTCCATTCCAGCCGGCGATCCCGTGGCGAACAGCGCCGCAAAGCACTGGGCCTGTCCGGGCTGCACCTCCAACCCCGGGCCCTGCGCGACATGTCCGGCCAGTTCGCCGTTCTGCGGGTGCAGCGTCACGCAGCGCTGCTCGAGCGGATCGTCCAGCAGGCGCGCGCCGGCTGGCAGCCCGTCCAGGCTCCAGTAGCGCCGCCAGCCGCGCAGCGGCAGCAGCGCCAGAAAATCGAGGTCCAGGGTCGTACTCTCCCCGGAAACGCGCCGGCCGATCCAGGCCAGCGCCAGGCCGGCCGGCGAATCCGCCGCCAGTGACCACGGCGGCAGCATCACCGGCGCGAGCTCCTGCAGACGTGCGCCCGGCTGCAACGTTTGAAATGGGCTTTCGAATAACACGCTCCCGCCGGAATGCACCTGCAGATGCACTTGAAGATCTGCGCAGTCAAACAGATTGGCAAAGCGCAGCAGCGGCCGGAAGCAGCGCCCGCCGGCCTGCTCCAGCCAGTTCGAATTCAGCTCCCAGGCTAAAATTTCGACCTCAGCAGCGCCTTCCCAGCTTACGCGCCGGTAGCCGCCGCCGCTGCACGTGGAATCGCCGATCACCTGCGTGGTCAGCGTCGTCGTCGCCGCCTCACCCTCCAGCAGGTCGTGCGGCAGCGGCGCGGCCCCCTCGCCCAACCAGATATCCGTCACCGGTTCGGGCCCGCTGAGGTCGTGGAACAGTTCCACCCGGGCCGGGGCGGGCAGGCTGCCCTGCGCGTCATTCGAATCGGCGTAATTGGCATGCAGCGCATCCGCGTCGCAATGGTTGAACAGGGTTAATCCGTTGGTGACGTTCGCTCCGTTGGGATTGCTGAGCGGCAGGGCGGTCAGCGAGCCCTGCCAGCAATCGCCGCGCACCAGGAACAGGCGCAGCGCCTGCGAGCCCCGTCCGCGTTCCGGCGTGCCCGCGCCCAGCAATTCGACGCGCCCATCCAGCAGGCACGCCTCCCATTCGGTATCCGCGGCGCTCGGCATCAGATGAAGCCCGGCGCCGGCGCCGGTCCGGGCGCGCGCCAACAGGCGTTCGATGGTCTGGATCATCCACTGGACGGACGCCGGAGTGCCCTCGAGCAGCAGATCGATCTGTTCCTCGCAGCGGCCGCCCTCCAGGGCGCGCGGGATGGGTAGACGCCGCGCGCCCTTCACCGGTGGCTGAATGGAAGGCCCGTGCAGCCACACCGTTTCACTACCGCAGGCGATGCGCAGGCTATACATCCGGCGCCTCCCCCCAGGCCGCGTAGGGCGGCTCGAGCCCGGACTGCATCTGGCGGGCGCGCAATTCCGCCAGCGCGATCTGGAAGCGCCCGTACTGCGCGCGTCCCCAGGCCACCAGCACCGTCGTGCGCTGCCCGTCGGGTTCGAGCAGGCGTTCGGCGGCCACGGCCGCGCCCTCGGCAGCCAGCGCGCCCGCGCCGTGCACCAGCAGGATTTCGAGCGCGGCCGGCAGCGTGGTGATCGGCGCTTCCCCCAACCCCTGGACGCTGTAGCCCGTGGCGCCGGCGCGGTTGATGGCGTCCAACGCCTGCAGCGCGGCTTCATCCAGCAGCCCATCCGACAGCGCCAGGCCGGTCGAATCACTCAGCCAGGCCCGCAGCCGGGCGCGTAACGTGGTTAGATCCAACATTGTGCACCTCCTGAAGAGATGAGCCACGGAGAACACAGAGACCTCAGAGAAGAAATTTTTGAGCCGGAGAGGAGAAAAAAACAATCATTCTTCTCCCCCACTTTTCAACTTTCTTCTCCGTGGACGCCTGCACCCACAGGGTGCCGTGTCTCCGGGGTGAGATTTTCATCTCTTTCTTCCTCGCGTAAAGAAAGATTCTTCTCCGTGGACTCTGTGCCTCTGTGGTTAGCCCTCTTTCTTCTGCCCCTCGATGGCCACGCCGAGGATGTACGCCACCAGCACGTACACCAGGTTGCTCACCTGGGCGGCGTCGAGCGGGAATTTCGGGTCCAGGCCCTCGCACACCACAAATCCCAGCCCGACCAGCGCCGCCCAGAACTTGCGCGAAGTCAACAACGCCTTCCATTTCGATTCCATCATTTCCTCCATAAGATTAATCACCACGGAGACACGGCACTCTGCGGGTGCAGGCGATCACGGAGAAGAAATCTTTAGAAAAGAGAGTAAAAACAACAGTATTGATTCTGTTACCCACCAAAAGTGATGTGAAATTTCTTCATAGTTCTTCTTCTCCATTTTCTAATTTTCTCTTCTCCTCTTCTTTATCTTCTCCGGGTCCTCCGTGTCTCCGTGGTTGATTCCTCTACCTCTTACGCCACGTTGGCCTTAAACAACGGCCGATAATCGGCCACGAACACGCTCACCCAGTGCCGCACCTTCATGCGCAGTTCGTCGTTGGTGAACAGCGCCCCGCTGCGCTCGTTGTCCGCGATGAAAATCTCCGGCGTCAACCCGAAGCGTTCGCCCAGGATGATGGCCGGCGCCAGGCGCGGATCGGCCGCGGCGGCCCAGTTGTTGGCGTCGCTAAACTCCGGCACGGTGATCACATCGCCCAACTCGCCGCGCTGCAGGTTCTCCGAGAAAATCTGCGCCTGGCGCTCCCAGTTGGGATAGAGGATCTGCATGCCGGTCAGGCGCAGGTCGCGCGGCACCAGCAGATAGCGCGCGTCCAGGGCCAGCTTGGGCGCCGACCCGCCGTTCGCCACCAGCATGGGCTGGTCGTAGATGGCCTGCGAGGCCGCCTCCCAGCTCGAACCCGAAAGCGCCGTTGCGCCCAGGTTGGCATGGTGAGCCGCCTCGAAAGCGGTATACCCATCCGCCATCATGGGCCCGGCTCCGCCGGCGGTGGTGAACACCGATGCCACCAGGGCCGAGATACGCCGCAGCGCCGCCGAAGCCAACTTGCGCGGGTATTGGCGCAGCTTGTGGGTTTCATCGCGTTCGAACATCTCCAGCGTCAGGCCGATGTAACCGCCGTATTTGTTCCACATGCCGGTCTCGGCCGAATCGCTGATCGGCAATTCCGTGTAAGGCTCGCCCTCGTTGACGCTGGGCAGCGCGGTCACCTCACCCACCAGCACCCCGGTGATGTTCTGCAGGCTGGTGAAATGCTCCACGCTGACCACCGGCTCCCACCAGCGGTAGCCCGAACGGCCCAGCTCCTGCCAGTGCAGCACGATTAGTTTGTTGAGCGCGTCCTTGAGCAGGCCGGGTAGGCTGGCAGTGGTGGCCAGTTGCGCGCGTTCCGCATCCCGCCCGCCGGTGAACCCGGTATCTCCGGTCAATTGGGTGTAGAACTCGCGGATGCCGCTCAGGCGCTGGACGTGCAGCCGTTCCAGGCCTTCCGGGCGCGGCGCGCCCAGCAGTTCGTGCAGCGCGGCCGAAATCTGGTCGCGTTCGTCGAACATCTCGCTGACGCGGCCTTGCGCAGACACGCTCTGCACGGCCTGGCCGCCGGTCAGATCGCTCACCAGCCGGCGGGTATCCTCCATGGCGGTATTCAATTCAGCCGCCGTGAAACAACGCCCGTCGAATTGCTTGCGCACCTGGTCGGAGGCCGGTTTGGGCAGGCGCGCGGCCGACAGGGTGGTTTCGAGCAGTTGCTGGCACAATTCCAGCTCGGGATTGGGATTTTCGGACATGCTTTCCTCCTGAATTTGGGTCTGATTGAGCGCCCGCAGAAAAACCCCTCCGCGGGCGGGGTTGAACACCAGGTCGAGCGACAGCACACGCAGGATCTCGACCACCTGTTTGCCGCGCGCGCTGAACAGCAGGTCGGCTGAAAAGCCCAGGCGCGGCCGGGGTTCCGCGGCCTGCAGCCATTCGCGGCCCAACGCCTCCAGCAGCGCCGCGCTGGGACCGGCCGGCTGCAGGTGCAGGCGCACGCCCTGCACGCTCTCGTCGTAGCGCGCCTGGCTGCAAACGCCGGCCAGGTCGCGCAGCGAGCGCCGCGTGGATAGCGCCGGCGTGTGGTCGATGAAGGTTTCCACGCCATCCCACAGTGGCAGCGAAGCGCGCAGGGCCTCGGCGCCGAACTGCCAGCCGTTGCCCTCGCCGGCGCTGATCGCCAGGATCTCGAAACCGCCGCCCTGCGCCGAATTTTCCGGTTCCAGCGACACATCCAGCCGCGTGCGGCAGTGTTTTTCTTCGATTACCTTCGTCATACGCACTCCTTTGAAGAGGATTCACCACGGGGACACGGAGATGATCCTTTGTTGGAGAAGAATTTTCGTAGGTTGGGTTGAGGAGCATTGGATTCGGTCCGGAGAATGCACCGGGCTTGCTCCGAAACCCAACATCGATCGTCGATTGCACCTGTCATTAACGCTCCTTTTGAAGAGGATTCACCACGGAGACATTATGCCCGTAAGGGTACGGAGATCACGGAGAAGAAAATTTTTATTGGCTTGATGAGCGGTTATCCCAGACCGGGGGGGGTTATTGCCCCGCTCCGAAACCCAACGATGACGATGTTGGGTTTCGCTCATTTCACGATCCTCACCGGCTGTCTCAAAAACCGTTCAACCCAACCTACGAAATCGGGATATCCATCCGGGGAGGGTTTGGGCATTGGCCCTCAACGATTCATCCCAACACGAACCCTCCCCTACGCTGATTTCTTCTCTTCTTTCAATATTTCTCCTCCATGCTCGCCTGCGCCCGTTGGGTGCCGTGTCTCTGTGGTTATTCCTCTTCTCCACTTACCTCCCCAGTCACCGGGTCCACCTTGATCCCCGCGGGGCGGCCTTTCCAGGCGGCGCTGCGCGAACGCGGTCGCGGCCGGGCGCGTTTGAGCAGTTCGTTCACGTCGGCCGTCTCCCCGGCGAAGCGGTAGCACAGCCGCAGCAGCTCGCCGGCGTCGATCAGCCCGCGTTCGTAAAGCTGCAGGAACGCCCCGCTGATCGTCGAGCAGGCCACCGCCAGCGCGGCGTTATCCCGCGCCGAAAGATCGGCCGCGCGCACCTCGATGACCGCGTCGGGATTCAGGCCCGGCTGCAGGCAGGCCCGGCGGTGCAGCGCGATGCGCGCCAGGTCGCCCACCAGCCAGCGGAACAGCTCCTGGCACTGCTCGAAGTGCCGGAACGTCGGGCCGCCGGCCGATTCGGCCGTGGTGCGCGTCGACGACTCGGGTTCGGCCAGGAAATGCAGCGGCAGACCGGCGCCCGCGGCGATCATTTTCTTCAGGGCCAGACCGTCGTTGGCGGCGTCATCCGCTTCCAGGCGCGGCGAGAGCGTTTCCCAGCTTTCGCTCTCGTCCGTGACCAGGAACGAGCCCGGCGTGGGCGGGTTGGCGGCCAGCATCTGCTGGCGCGCGCGCCGTTCGGCCTCGCCGGCGAAACGCGCCTTGATCACGTACACGAAACTGGTCCGGAAGCGGTTCAACCGGGCGCGGTCCTCCAGCCAGGCGGCGTAACGCGCCAGCCAGCGCAGCAGCGGCGCCAGGTCGCTCTCGCCGCGCAGCGCGCCCACCGGGCGGTTTGCGGCGTAGTGCACCATCACCGCCGCGTCTGGCGTGTCCTCGAGCGGGTTGTAGGCCGGGCGCAGGAGAGATTCACCCCATTCGCCGCCTTCCAGCTCGTAAGCCGTCTCCTGCTGCACGTCGTTTTCGGCGGTGTGGACGGCGCGCACGGCCAGGGCCGGCACCGCGCGCAGGTAGGTCATGCCGGCCGCGTCGCTGGAGAGCAGGAAGAACAGCTCGCCCGAGCGGGTCAGCTCGTCGCACCATTCGAAGACGCGCAGCGGCGCCTGGTTGAGCGGGTGGCGCCACCACTCCTGCAAAAAATCGTGCGCCTGCGGATCGGGGCTGGCCAGCGTGAATCCGCCGCCAACCACGTACTGGCTGGTCAGCTCGACGATGCGCCGCGCCAGCGGGTTGCTCCGCCAGGCCTCCAATGCCTGCCGCAGCAGCTCGGCCCGGTCCCAGACCGCGCGGTCGCGCTGTTCCGGCGCCGCGCCTTCGTAGAATTCCGGCTCGATGAGCGTGGTCTGGAAGAAGGCGCGCAAGGCGGATTGAAAACGGGTGAATAAGGGTCGTTTGGGCATGAGAACTCCTTCGTCAATGAGTTATGGGTAATGAGTTCTGAGGAAGGCGAGATAATTTTGTAATCCGAGTTCTGAATCATTAGGAAGTCGCTCTTTACACCACCTCTTCCTCATCACTCAGAACGCATTACACATCACATATCACTCAGAACTTCCCCTCCATTTCCTCCAACGGATCTCTCCCCTTCACCAGCAGGACCGGCGCGCCGGACGGCCAGGGCAGTTCGTCCAGCACGGCCGCGAGGGCTGCCGAGAGCAGCAGGTCGTCATGCAGCCGGCCGCCGGTGAGCGGGTCATTGGCGCTCTCCGGCACGCCCCAGCGCATGCGCTTCTCCGGCCCGGGCAGCAGCGAAAACGTGCAGCCCTCGGCCTGGCGCAGGAACAGCGCTCCCAGTTCGCCGGCATCGCGGGGTTCCTTCCAGCGCCCGGCGTCCACCAGCGCCGTGAAATCCCAGCCCAGCTTCGATTTGCTGGCTGCGCTGAAGACGAACGGGTGCACCCGTCCCGGCAGGCTGCGCTCGAGGAAGGCCGCCAGCCCGGCGCCGATCCCGGTCGCGTCCACCACCAGCCAGCGCGCCCGCCAGTGTTCGGCCTGCGCGCGCACCTCGCGATACAGGCGGTCGTGCCCCGCCCCCTGCCAGACCTGGCGCGCCACGCAGCGGTAGGCCGGCGCGTGCACCAGCGGATCGGCGCAGGTGGACAGGTCCACCTCCACCACCGTCAGGGCCGTCGAATCGCGCCCGGGATTGGCAGGGTCCCCACCGGAAAGCGAACCGGCGTCCTCGCCGCCCACGTCCAGCAGCAGCGCGTAACTCTGACCGGGCCGCGGGGCGTTCAGCGTGAGGTGCCCGCCCTGCATCAAGGCCCGCCGCTGGGCTGTAAACAGCCCGCCGCCGTCATCCAGCTCCTGCGAAAAGAATTGCGAGCGCACCGCCGGGTGATCCCGCCCCAGAGAGGCGATCTGACCCTCCACGAAAGCGCGATAGGCCGGCACCTCATCGCCCACCTGGATGGCGCTGGTGACGAAGGTGCGCCGCTGCCCATCGCGCGCTTCAAGCTGGCGGGCTGCGCGCAGTTCGCGCGCCAGCAGGGTGTGCGCCGTCCAGGCCGTGCCCCAGAAGATGCGCGTGGCGTTGGTCGAGGCTGCCATGGGCGCGATATCTTTGTCGAACTTGGCGATCTGCACGTCCTGGGCCTCATCCACCTCCAGCAGCGTCGAGGCGGTGGCGCCGACGATGTTGGCCTCCGGCGCGGCAGAGAGGAAGTAGATGCGCGCCCGACCGATGCGGAAGATGTAGCCGCTTTCCTTGCTGAATTTGCCGCGCGTCAGCTCGTTGCGCATCAGCACGCGTTCCAGGCGGCGCATGGCGTTCAGGCTCTGCGGTTTCCAGGTCGGCGAGACCTTGACCAGCTCGGCGTCGGTATCCTGCAACTTCACCAGCAAAAAGGCTTCGAGTTGGGCCTGCAGTTCGTTCTTGCCGGATTGGCGCGGGAACATCACCACCAGGGTCAGCCCCAGGTGCGCCATCACCGAGTGAACCGCCACGGCCAGGGCTGCCTCCTGATATTTGCGCAGCCGAAGGTGTGAAAAGGACTGTGAAAACGCCTCCGATTTCGTCAGCGCCAGCAACACGTCATGGGCTTTGATTTCCGCATCAGCCGTCTTCCGGTTCATTCCATCTCCACGCCGTGCTCGCGCCGGTAGGCGTCCAGCTCGTCCAGCGCCTCGCGCAGCGCCTGGTCCAGTTCGGCGTTCGCATCCCGCAGCGCGCCCAGCGCGCGTTCGGTCTTGAGCAGACCTGAGAGCTGCCCGCAGGCCCGGCCGGCCGCGCCCCACAGCCGCACCAGGTCCATCACCGCGCGGTCCTCCTCGGCCATGGCTGCCGCGCGCTGGATGATCTCGCGCAGCAGGCGGATCTCGTCTTCCAGACCGGGCACCTCGTTCGAACGGTTGCTCTTCTTGCGGCGGCCTGTCGATGCTGCCATACCCCTCCAGTGAAGCCGGGCAGGGGCGCTCCGGGCGGCGCGAAGGTCCCCACATGCGTTGGATGTGCGCTGCGCCCCTGCCTGCGGCATTCCAAATAGATATTTTGTTCTATTTATGCAGACAGCATACGCCAAAGAGGGTGAAATGCACAACCTGTCAAAAGAGGAAATTTTGGATTAAAAAGGGAAATGGAGTGAGATGATCGGTATTCGTTGATTTGGTATTGGGTATTCGGAAGAGGGTGAAGCGTGAGGCTTGAGTAGGGCGTGCGCCTGCCTCCTTTTTGGAGGTGAGCACGCGTCTGCCTGCAAGTAAGGGCCCAGTACCCTAAAGGGCATAAACGGGGAATATGAACACCCCGCAGCCATCCGCAGCCAGGCTGCGCCCGTGCCGATCCAGGCCTATGCTATTCCAGCATGCGCTCCATCTTTTCTTCGTACCCCCGCAGATCGCCTGCCCCCCCATCAGGAGAATGTGTCTGCTTCACCACTTACGTAAGGGCTCAGCGGGGAATATGAACTCGATGGGGTCGATCACAGCCAAGCTGCGCCCGTGCCTGCCTATGCCACGCGTCACCAGGCCATCCATACCCGGCCTGGCGTCGTTCTTTCAATCAGCAATCAGAAATCAGCAGTCCTCAATTCCATCACGCCAGCGCGATCTTCTTCCCGTATTCGATGGCATCGAGCTGGCGCTCGTCGTCCGGGTCCCACTTATTCCGGAAGCCCTCATCGATCACTTCGAATCCGGCATCCTTCAACATTTCGGTGAGTTCCTTCGCCGCTTCCCCGCTCCAGCCGTAACAGCCAAAGGCCGCGGCCTTCTTGTTCAGGAACTTCAGCGATTTCATGAAATACACGAAACCCACCGTGGTGTGCAGGGCGCTGTTGCAGAAGGTGGGAGAACCGATGAGCACCGTCTTGGATTTAAATACCTCCACGATCAGATTGTTCTCATCGCTTTTGGATAAATTGAACAACTTGATCGTGACCGTGGGGTCGGCCTGCGCGATTCCCTCGGCAATTTTCTCGGCGGCCTTGCGGGTGGTGCCCCACATCGTGTCATAGATGATCGTAATCTGGTTTTCCTGATAGCCATTCGCCCATTCCAGATAACGGTCGACGATTTGCATCGGATGATCCCGCCAGACCACCCCATGACTGGGCGCGATGATGTCGATCGGCAGCCCCAGCGATTGGATCATCTCGATTTTTTTGATGACCGTCGGGCTGTTGCGATTGATGATATTGGCGTAATACTTCATCCCTTCGTACTGCAGGACGTAAGGATTCACCAGATCGTTGAACAGTTTATCCGTTGCCAGGTGTTCTCCGAAAACATCCATGCTGAACAGAATATTTTCCTGGGTCAGGTAGGTTGCCATGCTGTCCGGCCAGTGCAGCATTTGCATTTCGATGAATACCAGTTCCTTCCCATTTCCAATTGGCAGCCGGTCCCCGGTTTTCACCGGGTGGAAGTTCCAATCCTGGTGATATTGGCCCTTCAGGGATTTCACCGCAAATTCGGTGCAATAAATCGGCGTATTCGGGATGCGCTTCATCAAAGCCGTCAGCGCGCCGCTGTGATCCACCTCGCCATGGTTGGCCACGATGGTATCGATCTTGTCCAGATCGATTTCCTGGGCCAGATTCTCGATGAATTCCTCGGAAAATGGCGTCCAGACCGTATCCACCAGGACATTTTTCTCCTCCTGGATCAAATACGCGTTATAGCTTGAACCGCGGGTGGTGGAGAGTTCTTCCCCTTCGAACGATTCCAGTTCCCAGTCGACTTTACCAACCCAGGATACGTTATTCTTAATCGTCTTCTTCATGGATGTCCCCTGTCAGGATAATGGTAAATTCACCCCGTATTGTATCCCTTTCCTGTGTTATGAACCACGCCGTGGGTTGAGTTATCCCGGCCTTCCCCGACGCGAACCGTCCCATCCATCCGGTGACAATCCCTTTCATTCTCCCTGGAATGCCGTTTCACGTTTCACGCTTCACGGATCACTCATCCCACATCACGTTCCTCTTCTTTGCGGTAAAATAAGACTGCTATGGTTGACTTTGACCGAAAAGTGGAAGAATGGACAAAAGCGCGCGCCATCACGCCCGAGATGTTGGAAATCGCCCGGGATGTGCTCCTAGAGGTGCGCGCAGGCGCAGACGTGCTCAAGACGCTGCGTAAACATCCCCTGCCCGGAGGCGGCTATCTGGCCAAGCACGTCCTCGTGGCGGCCTACCATGGGCTGGTGCAGCGCGGCGAGTGGCCCGCCGATCCGGCCTTCTTGGCGCGTATTCGCATGAAACCGGTGCGCACGCTCTCCGGCGTCGCCACCGTCACCGTGCTCACCAAGCCTTACCCGTGCCCCGGCCAGTGCATCTTTTGCCCCACCGACGCGCGCATGCCCAAGAGCTACCTGCCGGACGAACCCGGAGCGGCGCGCGCCTTTCAAAACGCCTTCGATCCCTTCGACCAGGTCCGCTCGCGCCTCGAATCCTATACCGCGCTCGGCCACCCCACCGATAAGATCGAACTGCTCATCCTGGGCGGCACTTGGAGCTCGTATAAGCACGACTACCAGGAATGGTTCATCCGGCGCTGCTTCGACGCCCTCAACGAGGTCGATTCCGCCACGCTGGACGAGGCCCAGGCGCGCAATGAAACCGCCGCTCACCGCAACGTGGGTCTGGTGATCGAGACCCGTCCCGACCGGATCACGCCCGCCGAGCTGGCCTGGCTGCGCCGCCTGGGAGTCACCAAGGTGCAGATGGGCGCGCAATCCCTGGACGACCGCATTCTGGAGCTCAACCGGCGCGGGCACACCGCCGCCGAAACCCTGCGCGCCGCCGCCCTGCTGCGCGCCGCCGGCTTCAAGATCGTCCTGCACTGGATGCCCAACCTGCTCGGCGCCACACCCGCCAGCGACGAGGTCGATTTCGCGCGCCTGTGGTCGGACGGTTACAGCCCGGATGAAATCAAGATCTACCCCACCCAACTGCTGGCAAACGCCGAACTGTATGAATGCTGGCAGCGCGGTGAATATACGCCCTACACCACCGACGAACTGGTGAACCTGATCGCCAACGTCAAGCCCACCATCCCGCCCTACTGCCGCGTCAACCGCATCATCCGCGACATTCCCTCCACGCACGTGGTTGACGGCAACCGCCGCACCAGCCTGCGCCAGGATGTGCTGGCCGAACTGGCCCGCCGCGGCCAGCGCTGCAACTGCGTGCGCTGCCGCGAGGTACGCGGAACGCCGGTCACGCCGGCCGACCTGCAACTGGTCGATTCCGTCTACCATCCCGCCTATGCCGAGGAGCATTTCCTCCAGTTCGTCACCCCGGAGGACCGCATCGCCGGCTACCTGCGCCTGTCGCTGCCGGCGACCGACGCCCCCGCATTGGGGATGCCCGACCTGGAGGATGCCGGCGGTCGTAAAGGTGCGGCATTGATTCGCGAAGTGCACGTCTACGGGCAGGCGCTGGCGGTCGGCGCCGAATCCGAAGGCGCGGCGCAGCACATCGGCCTGGGCACCGCCCTGCTGGAGCGCGCCGCCGGCCTGGCCCGGGCAGCCGGTTTCAGCCGATTGGCCGTCATCTCCGCCATCGGCACCCGCCGGTATTACGAAAAACGCGGTTTCCGGCGCGGAGACTTATATCTAGTGCAAGATCTATAATCCATATCCGCACCATTCGAAAATTGAACAGTTATTGATGAAAAACGACCAGCCTGGTGAAAGATCAAACCGGGTTGAATCATGCAATCCAGATCGCGAAACGTCTACAAAATCAATACCGGAAGAATTGAAAAAGCACGCTATATAAAGTCGGGTTTAAATCATCGAAGCGGGTTTGAGCCCCTGTAAGCGCAAGTATAAAACCGATCCCGGCTGAATACGTGACGAATGAAATAATTAAAAGGGGAGTCAGCCAACGGCGTATCGGAAAATGGTTATGAACCCTGAATAACTGCCACATTCCAGCCACAATTGGAATATTCAGCAACGGCAGAAAGTCAAGCATATAACGGCAAGATACGTAGAAATAGGTCAGGATCGGCAGGCTGGCCGCAATTCCCGCCAGTAAAATGAAACCCAGAGTAAATCGGGCCTCAAAACTGAACGCTTGATTCAAGCGCTTCCCTGGCGCGGCGTCTCGATTCTGGACGCAAACTCTCCAACCTTCGAAAAGAGGTCGGATCAGATAAACCGCGAAGAGAAGGGTTGGTGTGGTAAACAACAACCCGACGCTGTTATCGATTGTATAAATCGACGGAATCCCCAGCGGCTCGAGTAAACGCGCAAATAGATCGACAGGTCCCCAGTAAGGTTTTAGAAAAGGAAATCTCGTGACCACGCGAATCGGCGTCAGAAAATAATAGAACAGGTCCGAAAGGAGATAACGGGGATTAAACACCCATCCTTTTGGAATATTCTTCCACAGGTCATGTGGATTCAGCGAATAACGTAAGCCGGTTTCGAAAAAATCGCCAAACCGGACGTAATTATAGGATCCCAGCAGGATCAGGCCCACCAGCATGGGCATGCCCAGGAAGATCAACGCAGGAATCGGTTTGGCCCAATTTCCGTTTTTCCGCGCCTGAAGGATCCATTGGATGAAAATTCCAAGGAGCAGCACGGCCACCGGCACCGCCAGGATCAACCTGGACCCAATCGCCAGTATCCAAAAGGCTCCGGCCAAAATCAACCGCCAGCGCGGCGCGGAGCCCCCGCCGAAAATCGGGAGCGCGAAAAACAACCCACCCAGCAGAAAGGCCTGCCCACTGGCAATGGCGGCCCCATAGATATCGGGGGAGTTTAGGATCCACAGAAACGGAAAAGAAGTGGCAATGCTGAAGATACCGACTGCGTACAACCATCCAGGAATGGAAGAAAAGAAACGTTGTTTCAGGGATCGAATAATCCCGAATGAAAAAAGGAAGACTGCGCTGATTGAGAGAAAAATGATGAGCTCATCTCCGGGAATTTGGCCTGTTAGTAAGATCACCATAGCCGCAAATAGCGCTGGCGCTGGGCCCCAGTACATGTAATACTTCTTGTTGAAGTATGACAAATCCGTTTCAACTGGGATTCCTGCTCGTTCAGATGTTAGATAGGGATTTTCTAAATCGGCCAGAAGTGGAGATGGTTCAATCGGTAAATTTGTTTTCCCTTGAATAAAGGATTCGCCAAGCAACCCGTATAAATTCGTAGAGCTTGGCCAATCCGTCCAATTCCAGACGCTGACAAACCCGACATAGAGCGCCAGCACGGCCATCAGAAATCCTGGAATCGCCAACTTTGCGATCCATTTCGATCTGCCCGACGGACTGTTGCCACGCCGGTTCGTTTCGACGCTGACCCCCTCCTGTCGTTTCAGGATCCATTTTTCGATTTCCAGGATTCCCTTGTAAACCAGGGTGAGGACCAAGCCGCCGGCCCCGATGCCAAAAAGGACTTTCCTTGGCAATCCCCAACCCGGCTGCATTTCGATCCCCAGCAGGTTGGCGCCGAGAGCAACAAAGGCGAAACCGCTAAAAATCAAGAGAAGGAAACAAAACTTCAGATCATAATGGCTTCTTTTCATGATGAAATTTATCCGGGCAGAAATTTTCGGCGCAGTCAACCTGCTGAAAGATATCGAAGGGTCGATGTTCGATTTTTAGAAAATAAGTTGTGATAATTAAAACTTATTGCAATTATTTTACTACTGATTTGCAACACCCAAAGGAAATCCGCCGCTTATTGAAATCCAAAATCGTGAGCTGTCCGCTTAACGGCTCACGGTTCAAATTGACTTCGAAATTCTACAGCTTGCTGCGTCACCCGGTCCGAGCCCACTGCGCGCTGCCCGCCGGGCGCCAGGTGGCTGCGCCCCCGGCCGGCCCTTGTAAATAATTATGAAATAAAGGACTGACCGGGTATTCGACTCGTGCAAATATTATTCACAGATATATACTATATAAAATGTTAATAGGTATTTTTCTCGAAGGAGCAATGAAATGAAGAAGTCACGGGGCTATGTTGCCATCGTAGTCGCTTTTGTCCTGACCCTCAGTTTGGGTGGAGTTGCCCTGGCGGCTGGTGTCTTTCCTTCCTCCGAATCTGGAGGACCGGAAAGTGGCGCTGTTGTTGACCTTCCGGCGGCCTATCGTTCAGAGGAAGCAGCCCAATCTGACAGCACGGCTGTACCACCTGATGAAAACCCATCCACATCCTCTCCACAATCCAGCACCACATACGCGCTCAGCAGCACTTTCAGCTATTATCAGGTAACCGGCGCGGCCATGACCCCCCGAGATTCCAGTACCCAGTATACGTATCAAAGTAATGGCTGCGTTTCCGTCACCGCCGGCAACACGCTCGTCCTGAATACCGATTTGCACATCCCGACGGGCTCGATGATTAAATATCTCCGCCTGATCTATATTGATACCTCTTCGACAGGTGAAATTCCTGCCTACCTGACGAGTTTCATACCAGGACAGCAAGTTGAAGATTTGATATCGACTTCATCTACAACTCTTTTCGCCGGCGGATACGGTTATGCAGTCAGTACTGAAAAGAGTATTATCGTTGATAATCAAACTTATGCGTACTCGCTGTTGGTGAAGCCTTCCATCAGCGGCACCAGCCTGCAAATATGTGGTGTCCGGGTAGCCTATTACGCTCCCATTAGCCCCACCATTTACCTGCCGGCGATCCAAAGGTAATCGTCTTATTGGTCAGGGACAATGAGACCGGTTTGCCAAAAAAATCGTGAGCCGTCGAAATGGCGGCTCACGATTTATTCATCCCGAATTACGATCTTCTACGGCTCGCTGACCGTCACCCAGTCGAAGCCCACCGTCGCGGTGCCCACCTGGAACGAAGAGGCTGAAACCCCAATCTGACCTTCATCGAAATAGTTATCGGTGACGGTTTTCAGCAGCCGGTCGTTCACAGAAGCGCTGAGCTGATTGCCCTGGCAAACGAAGGTAAACACGTTCGTCTGGCCGCGCCCCATGTTGATGGAATTCGAGCCGCCATTGCCGAGGAGAACGAAATTGTTGTCGGCTTCATCGAACCGGAAGATCGACCACAACCCGCCGCTGGTAACGTTCAGTTCATACCAGCCCACGCCATCCACATAACGGCAGAACAGACTGAAGGCGTTGTCGTTGGCGCCTTTATTCTCCACCTGGGCGTCCATGCGCACATCGGTATACGTGTACGGATCGTAAGCCAGATAAACATAAGTGTCTTTGGCCTTGATGTCGAACAGGAGCTGGCTGCTGTCGGTATACAGGTCGAAGTCATTTTCATCGCCGAAGTAGAAGTAACTCCAATTCGGCAGCTCGGTGTCGAATTCCTCGGTGAAATATGTCGGTGCTTCATCGCTGGTCGTTGTGCCGGTATCACCCGATGTGCCGCTCGTATCCAGGTTGCCGGTCGCTTCCAGTTCACGCCCGTTAATCTGACCGCTCATGATTTCGCCCGTACCAAAACGGATCAGTTCGACGGTCAGAGTATCCTCGGCGTTGTGCGATCGCAGCACGTCGCAGTAATCGGTAACGGTGCCGTCCCGGCCGAGTTGGATCCCTTCCAGCGAAGTCAAGAAGTCGCCGGCCTGAATGCCGGATTTGTCCGCCGGCGAGCCAGATTTGACCGAATACACCCACACGCCCGAGAAGGATCCGTCATCGGCCACCAGCGCTTCGCCATTAATGCCGATCGAGTTCACGTCCTTGCCGTCGCGCAGTTCGGCCACGATGTCCGTGGCTTCAGAGGCCGGGATGGAATAATACTGGTCGTATTGTGAAGCGCCGGCGTAATTAATGCCCACCACCTTGCCGTCTTCGGTGACCAGTGGGCCGCCCGAATTGCCGGGGTTGATAATGGCATCGTGTTCCAACACTTCGGTCACTGCCGTCCAACTGGTGTTGCCGGAGGTCTTTTCCTTGGAGATTTCACCCTTGTGGCGGGTGAAGTTCGGATCGCCCAGCGGATAACCCAGCGAATAAACCGTCAGACCGATTTCGGGCGTCTCGTCATACCAATCGAGATACGGGTAGCCATCGCCTTCGATATCGATCACGGCCAGATCAGAGCATTCCGAAACCCCCAGCACGCGGGCGTTATAAGCCTTATCGTTGTCGCTGAAATAAACCTTGATGCGCCCGGCGCCGGTCACCACGTGATTGTTGGTCACGGCTATGCCGCTGGGGTCGATGATGAAACCGGATCCCGAACCCAACTCCGTGTAAGTGGTGAAATCAGGATATTGATAGGTGCCCTCGGCGACGATCCGGATGACGGCGCTTTCTGCATCCTTCACATTGTCGATCGCACCGCTTTCTGGCTCAGCAGTAGGCGCTGCGGTGGGTGTTACAGGCTGCGTCGGTGCGGGAGTGGAGGTCTCCTTGGCGGGAGAACAGGCAGCCAGCATGAGCGACAACATCAGGCCAGCTACCATTAAAACAAACAGTGGCTTGCGAAGCATGGTCTTCTCCTTAAGGATTTTCAAAATGAGACGCGGTTTTAAAAAACAGGCGCTTCTCTTAACATTCCCACTTAAAACGAGAAGCGCCGCATAGTGATCATCTATTTTATTATTTTACAATTAGGAATCGAAAAGTCAAGACCGCCAGACAGTGATCTTCATCTTTCAGAAGATCCATACCTTACACTTTCTCGACCACCCAAAAGTGGGATAGCCCAAAGAATCTCAGAGGGGTATATTCCAATGCTTGCAGAACCGCCCGCAACGCCCGGCCCAGCGCCGGCGCGCGCGCGATGATATTGTCATATGCGCCAAACAGGATCGTACGCTGAACGAAGCGCACCGGCAATCCGTTGAACAACCCCTCCAAATCGCCGGATGTATAGACCTCGACGTGCGGGGCCAGACGGTCGCGCCAATGTCGCGGCAGCCAGTTGACCAGCGGGATGTTGCCGAAATGATACCGGCCGCGCCAGTAGATGCCGTGCGTTTCGAAAGGATAGCCCCGGTTGGGGCAAAACAGGGCCAGGCGCCCCCCCGGCCGCAGTACGCGTACCATCTCGCGGATGACTTCCGCATCGTTTTGCACGTGCTCGAGCACCTCATGGCTGAGCAGAAAATCGAAGCTGGCATCCGGGAAGGGTAAATGCTCGCCGGCGCCGCACACCAGACCCGCCTTCGGCGCCTTGGCCTGCGCCTCGTGGGTGCGCTCCAACTCGATATCCAACCCCACAATAGTAGAGGCTTCCGGCGCGAGGTGCGAAAGGTACGCGCCGACGCCGCAGCCGTCCACCAGCACCCGACCGTGGATCCGTTCGCCTGCCGCTGCGCACATCAAATCCAGGCGGCGCACCTGACCGGCGCGCCAGACATAGGAGGGTTCGCCGCGCAGCGCGGCCTTGCTGGAAGGGGTATGGGAAGTCATGCGGCCTATTGTAACAGCAAAAAAGCGATGAGGCTATTGGCTGTTGGCGATCAGCAATTGGCCTTTTAAGAATTCTGGGGCGCTTCGCCCACTTGCGGGGTCATTGTCAAAGCGGGCACATAGGCCCGCGGCTACGGACCATTACCCAACCCATGCAAGCGGACACATAGATCCGCACCTACCTGGAAATCGTCGGCAAATAAATCCGTTCCGGTTCGCCGACCCAAAGCGCATATACCGCATCCGTGCCGTATAAATCTGCCCGCAGCGGCTCGATCTTGATCAGATAATCCCCTGCGGCGGACGCGGTCCACTCCAGCGCTGCGCCCTGTCCCAGGCCGGCCGATTGCGTGCTCGCCAATACCGTGCTGGTATTCCCCGGCGCGTACAGGCTGATCTTAATCGCTGCTCCACCAGAGGCTGCGCGCACCATCACCGCCAGTCTCTGGCCCAAAGATGCCGGAATTTTCGTCCAATCGGGATCGTTGCTGCCGCACAGGTTGTGGTCCTGCGCCGCACTGTTCAGCACAAAAGCCGATAAACCCGATGGAGAATCATCCCCGTTCTCAAAAACGTCCCCATTGCAACTCGAGGCCAGATGGGTTATTGCTTCGGCGCTGGACGGGAATGGCTCCTCGGTGCCGCTTTGATCGATGACCCGAATTCGGAATCCGTAGGTTGTATTCGGCTGGCCGATGAACCAATACGAACGCGCATTGGCGGGGAGAGCCCCATCCAACGTCTCCCAACTTCCATCGTTATTGGCGTCAACCTGCAGTTCGAAATGATCGAGTCCATAGGACGCGGCCGAGGCGCTCCACTGCAATAACACCGCCGTGGAATTGGTTTCGGCCGGCAGACTGTTCAATTGTGAGACCGGGGTGAGATTGGAGGTGCTCAAGTTATACGTATCCGCCGCTCCACCCTCGCCGGGATGGGCCGCCGCACGCACGCGCAGGTAATAAACTCCGGCCGTTCGCACATACAGCCCCGAACTGATCGAACCGCTGCTGATCACCGAGCGCCCATCCGTATCGAGCAGCGCCAGTTCCAAATCTGCGCCGTTGGCCTGGATCTGCATGGTTACCCATTGGCCCTCCGAAGCGTTGAAACGATAGTAATCCATATCGCCGGCCGGGCAAATGACGCCCTGCACGACCGCCCCGATGTCGATGCCTGTCGCAGTGGCCGCTGTTTCGTTCAACGATTCGGCACAGTCGGGCAGACTTTGGCTGAAGACGCGCACGTTATCGATCGTCCAGCCGCGGGCCACGCCGCCTTCGGGTAGGGACCCATTGTAGAATTTGTCGACGATGTCGAAGTGAAAACGCAGGCGGACGCTCTTCCCGGAGAAGGGCGATAGATCGATCCACGGACTGGAAAGCCAGGTATCCATTTGATCGCCGCTGAGCTGCAGCAAATTCTCGAAACGCCCGCCGTCCACCGAGATCTGCACCCAGCGCTGGTCCCAGTAGGGCGTGTCGCGTTCGGTCCGCGTGTTGTAATCGAAAGCCAGCCAGACATTTCCGCCCGGAACCGTAAAGGGGGGTGAGGTCAGGTCGCTGGCGCCCACCGTCGAAGAACCCACGTCTGTACCATCGTTGTACACCCAGGCATTCACCGTTCGCCCGTCGAGTGCATATCCGTCGACCCGGTGCCACAGTCCGGCGCTGGTTGCACTCCAACCGGATACTTCTTCGACCTGTGTGGCAGGGACCGCCAGCGCATTGGCCGCCGGCAGACTGGCGCTGGCAACCGTGAAACTGCTGCTCGAGGAAGCGATCGAACCGTTGGGGGTTTTGGCGTTCACCGTCCAGTTGTAATCGCCGGCCGGCAGCGAACCCACCGACCAACCGTTCGAGTCTGTCCAATCCTGGGTGAGCGACAGCGGTCCATCGAGCGTGGATTGGAAGCTGATCGCGCCCGGCGCGGCCCAATCCAGCACCAACGAATCGGCGCTGGTGATTGCCGTATTGGTCACATTGAAGGGCGTGTTGAGTGTCGGCGTCGAGGATACTGGTGTGGCGGTACGCGCCGCCACCCGGATCGAGGTCACCCGGTTTACGCCCAGGCGATTATCCGCCAGGTTGGGATCGCTCTGGATGATCGTTTCAGAACGATCGGTAAAATTTACGCCGTCGTAAAGCAGCGCCTGTACATTGCTGCCCACCAGCAGCGAGGACAACGAATTATCGGCGACCGGCGAAAAGGCGCTGGCCGAGCTATACTCGCCGGCGCCGAGAATCTTGCACGAACCGGTGTAATTCGAGCCGCTGTAAATGGCCACCTGGCTGGCGGATGGCTGACAGGCGGGCGGATCGGGAACGCACAAGGTTTTGTTTGTCACCGTGCGCATGCTCTGCGGATCGATCGAGGCGTTGCCCTCATAGTCCCACACGCGCACCGCCACGTCCAGGGAGCCGAAAGGCGCCTGAGCATCGCACAAATTCACATCCATCACATAGGATTCGGATTTGGTGCCGCCGAGCACCTGGGCTGAGCCGACCAACTTCCAGACGCCGTTGATCTTGACGATGGTCTGGGCCTTGGTCACGCCGATATCATCCCAGGCCTGGCCGGCCACCAGCATGTTGCCATCCGTGATCACTTCGCCCGCCGACGGCAGGGTGAGTGCCGCGGTTGGGGGATAAGCGCCGTAGTTTTGCGAGAGATAGAAATCCCCATTATTGTGGCATCCGCTTCCCAGCGACGGCCAGTTGGCGGCTTCGTAACAGGTGCGCGGCCGCCCGCCGTTGGTATCCACATCATCGAAGGTAAAGTCCACTGAAGGACCCCAACTGTTACTGGATGGGGTGGTAAACACATGAAAATGGAGATGATGGCCGCTGGAATAACCCGTGTCGTCTGCAGTGCCGATATACTGTCCCTGCTGCACCTGTGCGCCTTTCACGCGCAGCGCTGCCGGGATGGTGTTATATGCCAGGTGGTAATAGACCTGGTAGGTAACCGGGTTGGTCGAGTAATCCTTGAGAACGATATAGTTCGTGCACGAAGTATCGCCATTGGAGCAGCCGGCATAGAACGAATAGACTTCGCCGCCCTTGGATGCCAGCAGTGGGAACATGGTGCCATCGGCAAAATCGTAGGCGTACCGGCAATAGGTTTCAGAACAGGAATAATAGATCAGGTAATGCCCGATGCTGCCGGTGACGCGCTTGGACAGTCCGCCCGCCCAGGGAAGCAGGTAACCCGTGAAGACCGGTAAAGACTGTGCGCCATCCACCGCCTGCGCGGCTGCATCCGCGGATTCCAGGAAAGTCTCGCGCAGTTCCGGCGAGATTACGTCGTCTGGCAGCGCAGCCAGCGCGCTCGAATAACCGGCTTCGGGAGGCAGCGTCAGGGTCCAGGATTGATCCAGTGAACTGCGATTTGCAATGACCAGCGAGGGTTCGGTTTCCACGATTTCGCCGCTTTCCTTATCGCGCATTCCAACCCACACAGCGGCGATCTGCCCATCGCTGGAGTAAACGATGTGGTCGATATACAGGTCATAGATCAACGGCGCCAGTGAATCGGTCTGATTTTTCAGCCGATTTTCCAGCAGCATCGAAAGGGCAGCGCTTTCAGCTTCGGCGTCGAAACCGGGCGTTTGCGTCCCCGCCGTCTGGCCGTCACCAACCGGCCCCTGCGCATCGGGTATCACGGTCTGAGTTTCAGGCGCCGGCGTCTGAAGATCCGTCGTCTGCGGATCGGGCGTCTGCGCTTGCGCGGTTATGAAAATCCCCCCCAGTAAGATACTGCCTGCCAGAAGTGCCAGCCAATGCTTCATACCGTCTCCCATAAATCCCTATCCCGTCGGAATCCTCCAGGGATGGTTCCCTGGCGCCGCCCGAATCGATCCATTCAAGGGGCAGATCTGCGCGCCTGCCCGGGGCAAACGCGCATCGATTTGTTAATTGTAAGAGGATATGGTTGCAAGCCGGGTGCCAGCCTGGCCTTACAGCTTTGAAAGTCAGGCTCCGGCCACGAAGATATCCAGCCCGGTCATCAAATCGTTCTGCCCGGATTTGGAATCTTCGTCAAGCTGCAACAAACGATGGTAGACGGCTTTCAGGTCGTTCATCGAAAAACGGCGTGCCTGCCGGACGAGTTTGTTGGCCACGAAATCCCGCTGGTTCATCTCGCGCGCGATTTCCCCCGCGCCGCCGCCTGCGTCCAGGATCTCGCGTGCCTGGATGAGCAGCCGGTACTGGCGGGTGAGCATGCCGAACACCAGCAGCGGATCTTGAAATTCAAGCAGGGTGTGCAGTTCGCGCAGCGCGTTGGCGGTGCGGCCCTCGGCGGCGGCGTCCACCAGGTCGAAAATATTGCCCTGGCCCATCGGCGCGCACAGCAGGTCCACGTCCTCGGCCTCCACCGCGCGCTTTCCGTCGACGTAGGTCAGCAGTTTGGTGATCTCCTGCGTGGCCAGTTCGGTATTTGTTTCCACAGCGGCAGCCAACGCACGGGCCGCCTCGGGAGAAATCGTACCGCCCTGTTTGCGCACTTCCTTTTGAATCCAACCCGGCATGTCGCCCGGCGTGGGCAGCCCGCAAACACGTTCCAGCGCGCGGGGTCCGGCCTCTGCCACCCACTTGCGCAGCCAGTGGCCCGCGCGCAGGGTATCCCAATCGCCGCGGAAAGGCTGATCTTCCACCAGCAGCACCAGCGCCGTGAACGGCGGAACTTCATCCAGCAGGGCCAGGAAACGCTTTTTCCCTTCGGCGCCCTGGGTTCGCGCCAGCGGATGGTTCAGGATGACCAGCCGCCGGTCGCCCAGAAACGGAAGCGAACTCACCGCCGTGCGCAGGTCTTCGTCGCTGGCAATCTTGCCGTCCAGATGGGTGGTATTCAATTCAGCCATGCCCGGATCGCCCATGCGCGCGATCATCCCGTGCACGAAACTTTCCATGGCATGCGTATCATCGCCGAAGAGCAGAAAAATGCACGGCTTTTCGGCGCCGGGAGCAGGAGAATCCATTCAGTCCTCAGGATTTGAGCACGATGCGGTGCAGCGGCAGGTTCGAACCCACGTAGCGCGTGATCTGTTGGACATGCAGCGTGCCCACATCCGCCGAAGTCGTTACATTGGCCTGCAGCCAGGGCCCCAGCGGCTGGCTGAGGAGGAGGCCCAGGGTGGAAAGCACCACCACCAGCGACCAGCGTTCCGACCGCCTGCGCCCGCGGGAGGGCAGCATTGCCAGCCAGGCCAGACTGCCGGCCACCATGCCGCTGGCGACGAAATTGGTGCCGCAGTTCGGATGAATGGCCAGCCTCTTCTCACCCGCTATCAGGCGGGCAATGGCCTGCGCCACCGCAGCCTGCAATTCCTCGGTGGGCACTTCACCCACCACCCAAAAACCCTCGGCGTCCGAATAACCTGCCAGCGACCGGTACGGATTCTGCTCGGCCAGAACCTGCAGCGTGGCATGCTCGATTCCGTGATGGCGGCGGATGCGCTCGAAGGGCAAAATGGCCAGGATATTTTTAAGCGTTGGCATACAACCTCCTTGGATGAACTCGAAGGATGGAATGATTCTACAGCATTTTTAGGGCCCGGGCAGATCCTTTATGAATCAGATCCAGCGCGCCATGACAGCCTCGATCGCAATCAGGCCGGGATGGATATTTTTCGATTGAAATTTGCCTGATGGACGATTCCCCGCCGGTGCAGCGCATACTTGATGAGCGTTCCGAGTACGCCAAACCCATACTTGACCGAGCGGCGGAAATTGATCGAGGAAGCTTCCGGGAAATAGCGCGTGTCGATGGGCACTTCGGTGAAAAACAGATTGTTGGCCATGCCCTGGGCAATGATCTCGGTATCGAATACGAAATCGTCGCTGTTCTCTTCGAAACGCACCGTCTCCAGGTATTTGCGCGTGTAAGCTCGGAAGCCGGAGTGGATTTCGGTCAGATAGCGCCGGAAGGCAATGTTGGCAAAAGCGGTCAGGAAGATGTTGGCGTTATATTTCCAACCCGGCATGCCGCCCTCCATGGGATGCCCGCCCAGCATGCGCGAGCCAAAGGCCGCATCCGCGTCCCCGCGCAGCAGCGGATACACCAGGTCGGGGATCACGCGGGCGTCGTACTGGTGATCCGGGTGCAGCATGACCACGATATCGGCGCCCATGGCCAACGCTTCGCGGTAGCAGGTCTTCTGGTTGCCGCCATAACCCCGGTTTTTGGAGTGCGCGAAGACGGTCAGGCCCAGCTTGCGCGCCAGCGCCACCGTGCCATCTTTCGAACAATCGTCCACCAGGAGGATGTGCTGGCGAAATTGGGCCGGAATCTCATCCAGCGTCCGTTCCAATGTTTTTTCAGCATTGTAGGCCGGCAGGACCACGACGATCTTTGCATCTTCGATTTTCAAGCGATTTCATCCTTATTCGTTGATGGCCAACACCACAAATTGATATCCAAGAAGCGTCGGGAACCAGCGGGTCACCTGTGCCAGGGCCTGGTGCAGCCGCCGGCCGAACGCTTTTTGCTCGAAGAATGGATTCACGAGATCGAGCGGCACGGGCGTGACCACGCAGCGCTGGATTCGTAAACCGGATTTTTGCAACAAATCGAAAAGTGTGTCCTGTGTAAAAAAACGCAGGTGGGTTTGGTCCAAAATGCCGCGCTCGGTGTAATCGAAATGTCCAAACAATAATCTGATTCGATCCCATAAATTGGCGACATTCGGCACCGATACGATGAAAAGGCAGCCCACTTTCGCCTGGCTGACAATCCCGGAAAGGACCGATTGCGGTTCTGCCAGGTGTTCCAACACATCAGCCAGCACAATCACACCCGCCTGGCTGAAATATTCATCCGGCGCAGACTGCACGGACCCGACGAACAGTTCCAGGTAAAACGGGCGCGCCATTTCGGCCCATTCGGGGTTGGGTTCGATGCCAACGAACTGCAATCCTTTCCCCTGGCACAAACGCCCCAGCGTACCGCTGGCCGTCCCGACGTCAAGCACAGTCGCACCGGCCGGGGCTTCTTTTAGCCAGCCGGCAATGATGGAATGGCTCGACCAGGGATTATGTTTGTCTACATAAGGGAACAAGAATTCGATCCTAGTGGGCTTGACGCCGCCAATCAAAGTCAGACGGAAAACGGAGAGATTACGTAAAAATTGCAAACATATTATACCGAATGCTTTCACTTCGATGTCTTCCATTTTTGAAAGGAAAAACAAACCCTGAAAACTGAACGAGAGTTACCAATTTCAATCCATCGGTAAACGGATCCCGTTTCACCCCTCACGGTTCACCCACTCGAATCCCCTCTTGACAAACCGAATCATTCGCTATACAATTCATTCAATGATACAATGATACAATAATTATTGGAGGTGTTCATGCCCTTATCGCCGCTGGCGTTGGATTTTCGTTCGGGCGTGCCCATCTACACCCAGATCGTCGAGCAAATTCAGGATCGCGTGTGGAGCGGGTTACTGCGTCCGGGCGATCAGCTGCCCACTGTGCGCCAATTGGCCAGTGAACTGCGCGTCAATTTCAATACGGTGGCCCGCGCTTACCGCATTCTGGATGAGGCGGGCCTGATTTCCACGCAGCAGGGCCGCGGAACGTACATCCTCGAACAGCCTGACCCCGGCGCGTCGGCCGCGCTGCGCCAGGCCACCCTGGCCGGGTTGACCCATCGCTGGTTGACCGACCTGGCGCAACTGGGCTATTCCCCTGCCGATGCGACTGCGGAGGCAGCTCGCCAGATCGAAGACTGGAAAAGCGGCGCGACGCCCTCTGAACCTGAAGAATCACGATCGAATCGATCATAAGTGAGGAAGAATGCAAAAGAAAACGACAACTGACACGAATATCAACCTCATCAATCCGGATAGCCCGCTGCGTCCGGCGAAAAAGGGACAGCAGAGCATGGAAGAGGCTCACCTGAATGGCCTGGCCCTTTTTCTGTGCATCCTCTTCATCCTGTTGGGGACCGGTTTTTCGATCTACATGGATGAATATGGCGCGACCACCTTCTGGACGGTGGCGGGATCCATCGCGTTGATCCTGGCCGGCATGGTCACACTGTATTCGCTGCGCATTGCCCGGCAGTGGGAAAAAGCCGTGGTGTTGCGCCTGGGCAAATTTCACACCCTGCGCGGTCCGGGCCTGTTTTGGCTGATGCCGCTGATCGACTCGGTCTCCATCTGGGTCGACCAGCGCGTGATGGTTACGCCGTTCAGCGCCGAAAAGACCCTCACCCGCGATACCGTGCCCGTCAATGTGGACGCCGTGCTCTTCTGGGTGGTGTGGGACGCTGAAAAGGCTGCCCTGGAGGTCGCGAATTACCAGGTGGCCATCGCCTGGGCGGCCCAGACTGCCCTGCGCGAGATCATCGGACAGATGACCCTGGCCGATATCCTCATCGGACGCGCCAAAATGGACGCCGACCTGCAGAAGATCATTGACGAGCGCACCACGCCCTGGGGCATCACCGTGCAATCCGTCGAGATCCGCGACGTCATCATCCCGCAGGACCTGGAAGACGCCATGAGCCGCCAGGCGCAGGCCGAACGCGAACGCCAGTCGCGCATCATTCTGGGCGAAAGCGAAAAGCAAATCGCCTCCAGTTTTGCGCAGGCTTCCGAGGCCTATATCGACAACCCCACTGCTTTGCACCTGCGCGCCATGAATATGCTCTTCGAAGGCCTCAAGCAAAAGGGCGCCCTGGTCATCGTGCCCTCCAGCGCGGTCGACACCATGAATCTGGGCGGCCTGAGCGGCATGATCTCGCTGGCCCAGAATGCGCAGGAGAAACGGGAGGAGTGAAGTGTGAACCGTGAACTGTGAGACGAGAAGGTCACAATTCACGGTTTATCCATCCACACCTGTTTCACGTGAAACATTAACCTGAACCCTGAAGCATTTATTTGTTTCACGTGAAACATTCGCATCGGTTCACTCTTCACGATTCACCATTCACGAATCACAGTTCACAAAATCCGACAGGATCACGACTTATGTCTCAAACTCTGGATACCAAACGCATTCTCATCTTCCTGGCTTTTGCCTTCGGCATTGCCTGGGCCGGGGCATTGGTCATCGCTCTGACCGGCGGCATTGTTGGCAGCCCGTCGCTGGTGCCTGGCTCGACCTATACCCTGGCTTTTGTGATGACCGCGGTGGTTTATATGGGCGCGCCGGCCATCGCCAATGTCCTGACCCGCCTGATCAGCCACGAAGGCTGGAAAAACGTCGGTCTGCGCCCCAATATCCGGCGCGGTTGGCCGTTCTGGCTGGCGACCTGGTTCCTGCCGGCGGTCTTTACCATCCTGGGCGCGGCCGTCTATTTTCTCTTTTTTCCGCAGGATTTCGACCCCAAGCTGACGCTGCTCAATCAAATGATCGCGCAGGCCGGACCCGCGGCCGCCGGGATGAGCGCCATCACGCTCATCGTAATCCAAACGGTTCAGGCGGTCCTGATTTCGCCGCTGCTCAACGGCCTGTTCACCTTCGGCGAGGAGTTCGGCTGGCGGGCGTACCTGCTTCCAAAACTCATGCCGCTCGGCGGCAAACGCGCCGTACTGCTCCTGGGCGTGATCTGGGGCGTCTGGCACTGGCCGATCATCGCCATGGGGCACAACTATGGCTTCGATTATCCCGGTTTCCCCTGGCTGGGAATGCTGATGATGGTTCTCGTCTGCATCGGTTTGAGCGCGTTCCTGTCCTGGGCGACTCTGCGCGCCGGCAGCGTGTGGCCGGCGGTCATCGGGCACGGCGCAGTGAATGGCATCAGCGCGCTGGGCGCCCTGGTGCTCGTCGAAGGCGCCGGCAATCCGCTGGTGGGGCCGATGCCGGTTGGAATCATCGGCATGGCGGCCTGGCTGGTTACGGCAATCCTGATCTTCGCCAGCTCCCGGGCCCTGCGGCCGGCTGAAACGGCTGCGCCGGCGCCCCTTGAAACGCCACAAGCCTGAAATTGAATATTGATTACGCGATGACGAGGTGAAATCGATGGATTTCACCTCGTATCGTTTCGCTTCCTTCCCGCAATTCATTCTTCACGGTTCACTGCTTATGACCCACGTTCGATGATTCGAAACTCCTCAACTCCCGGAACCCATCGCCCGTCCCTCCCATGCTATAATTTTCGAAAGAGGTCGCCATGATCATCACCGAAATCGAAATCCTGCTGCGATTGCTGCTGGCGGCCGGGTTGGGCGCGTTGATCGGTTACGAACGCGAACGCCACGGTCAGACCGCCGGTTTGCGTACCCATATGATTCTGGCGGTTGGTGCCACCCTGGCAATGACGCTCTCGATCAACCTGGCGCTCGCGTTTCGCCCAGTTTCCGGCGGCGACCCGGCTCGCCTGGCCGCGCAGGTGGTTTCAGGCATTGGCTTTCTCGGCGCAGGCGCCATTTTGCGCTATGGGACCAGCATTCGCGGCCTCACCACCGCCACCTCGCTTTGGACGCTGGCAATCGTCGGGCTGGCGGTCGGCGCGGGCCAATACCTGGTCGGTGCGTTCACCACGATCTTCCTGCTGGTGATCCTCTGGCTGCTGGATATCGTCGAAAAATACCTGATCCATGCCAGAATGACGATCCCGTTGATGGTCACCGGCAAGGAAGGCATGCTCAACATCGACGATCTGCGTTCTTTGCTCAAACACAACAAGATGGAAATGTCAAACCTGTTCGTGAGCAAGAATTTGAAAAAAGGCACGGTCACCCTGCGCGTGATGGTCACGTTTTCGACGGAAATTCCCATCGAACCCCTCATGCAGGCCCTCTCCGGACTGCCCGGCGTGCATACCTATCAACTGGGCGAACCGACGCCGCAGGGTTAGCGGTTGGCTTTTAGCAATTGGCGATTAGCTTTTAGCGATTGGCGATTAGCAATTAGCGATTAGCTTTTAGTAGTTTTCGAAAGAATGTTCTGAGGAATGAGTTCTGGGGCAATGAGTTATGAGGAAAAATAAGTTTCTCGTTTAAATTCTTCCACATCCCCTCAAAACGCTTCACGCATCACTTCCCCTAATAACTCATCACTCATCACATCCCCTCAGATCTCATCGCTCATCACTTCTTTCATTCAGCATTCAGCATTCATCATTCAGCATTCTCATTATTCTTCCCCAGGTCGGCGGTATTTCCACCCGGGCCTTTCCATTCCTTAACGCGAATTCCTCGCCCGGGTTGAGTAGATCCACCAGGCGGGCATCCGGTTCGGGGATCGGCATATCGATCGCGATCGGTTCAGGGGAGGCGTTCAGCGCCACGATGACCCGCTCGCCGGGCAGCGCGCGTTCGAAGGCCAACTGCCCGGCGCTGACATACAATTCGTGGTAATCTCCGCGCTGCAGGGCCGGCGATGCGCCGCGCACAGCCGCCAGCTTTCGCAAAGCCGCCGGAAGGTCCGGCTGGGGCGCCGGTTGGGCTGCCCGGGCCAGGTCCAGCGCCGGGCGAAGGGCCGCATCGCTGTGCGGCGTCCGCGCGCCGGGCAGTCCCCATTCACTGCCGTAATAAACGGAAGGGATGCCCGGCATGCTGAACAGCAGCGCGTACAGCGGGTAGAGGTGCGCCGCATCCTTCAGGCGGCTGGCCACCCGGTCGACATCGTGATTGTCAGCGAAGTTATACAGCCCGAAACCGCGGTAAATTCCCTGCTCGCCAAACTGGCGCTTGAGCGCGTAGGCGATTTCGAAATAATTGTGGTCGTTCAGGCTCGAATACAGGCCCTTGTAAGCCTCGTAATTGGTGACCGAATCGCAGCGTCCGGGCCCCAGCAGGCGCCGGTAATCGCCAAAGACGATCTCGCCCATCAGCCAAAAGTCGCTGCGCAGCCCACGGCAGTGCGCTCCCAGTGCCTCCAGGAAGCCGTCGCTGAGCTGGTCGGCGGCGTCCAGGCGCAGGCCATCGATGCCGAACTGCTCCGTCCACTGCGTCACGGCGTCCAGCAAATGACGCCGCACGTCCGGATGGTCGCCATCCAGGCGCACCAGGTCGAAATTGCCGCTCCAGCCATCGTAGGCGAAAGCATCCCCGTACGGGCTGCGTTTACCGAAATCCAGCCCTTTGAACCAACCGGCATAGGCTGAGCCCTGACCATTGGCCTGCACGTCCCGAAACGCCCAGAAATCCCGCCCGACGTGGTTGAACACGCCGTCCAGCACCAGGCGCAAGCCACGCCGGTGAAGCTCGCGCGCCAGGGCCGCCAGGGTCTCATTCGTGCCCAGGCGCCGGTCGACCTGGTAGTAATCGGCCGTGTCGTAACCGTGGGCCGTGGATTCGAAGAGCGGTCCCAGATAGAGCGCGTTTGCGCCCAGGGATTGGATGTGGTCCAGCCAGGGATAGAGTTGTTCCAGGCGCGCGACCGGCCCGGCCGAAAAATCGTTGCGCCGCGGCGCGCCGCACAGCCCCAGCGGGTAGATGTGATAAAAGATCGCCGAATTCGTCCAATGGGATTTCATTGTCAGGTCTCCTCAGATAGTTACATACCGGTAGGTATACAAATGGAATGCGATCTGAGAGATGAGGAAAGGCTGTTGGCCGCTCTTCCTCAGAACTCCTCACCCAGCACTCAGAACTTCCTAACCGCTATAGATCCCATACTGGAACTGCCGCACCACGCGGTAGACCAGTTCGTCGTTCAAATCGACCCGTCCGTTGAGCCACAACGCGATGCAGTTGTTCAGCGAGCCGATGAAAATTGCCGCGAATAATTCCTGCCGTCCGGACAGGTTGCCGTGATCGCCTACGGCGGACGCAAACAGGTGCGCCACAGCCTGGTACTGCTGCTCGTTGCGCCCGGCCACCTGCTGCCAGGCCTCGCTCTCGCGCGGGGCAAAGTACATGCCCAGTTGCATGCGGTAGAAGGCCGGATGGGCTCGGGCAAAGTCGAAGTAAGCCCGCGCCAGCGCTTCCAGCGCCCCCGGCAGGTCGCCGTGATACCCGGCCGCGCCGGCCACCGCCCGGTTGAGGGGTTCGTGCTGCTCGTCCAGCAGCGCGGTCAGCAGCCCGGCTTTGCTGCCAAAGTAGTGATACAGCGTCGGCTTGGTCACGCCGGCCGCTTCGGCGATTTCCTGCACGCCCACGCCGTCGTACCCCCGCGCCGCAAACAGCTCCAGCGCCACCTGCAAGAGGATCGACTGATTATCCATGCCACACATTATACCGATCGGTATAATCACTGTCAAGGGAAAAGAAGTGGAGAGTGATGAGGAATGAGTTCTGAGGAAGATCCCTGGAGTCTTTTCCCTCAGAACGCATCAACGCATAACTCAGAACATCCTGATTATCCCGCATTCATCACGCGCGCCAGCCATTCCACCTGCACGACCGCCAGCTTGCCCAGGAAAACGCCCGCGCCAACGGCCAGAATGCCCAGCGCCGAACTGCCGAATAGATTCATCATTCCGGGCAGCCATTGGCCTTTTTCGATCAGGCTGAAGCTGTCGAACATATAGGTCGAGAACGTAGTATAAGCGCCCAGAAAGCCCACCACCAGGAACAACCGCCAGCGTGGATCGACCACCACTCGTTCGGCGATCAGCGTCAAGAGAAAACCGATCACCAGGCTGCCGGACACGTTGATCACCAGCGTGCCGTATGGAAAAGCCGCGCCCCATTTCTGCGCCGCCCAATCGCCCACCCAATAGCGCAGGTTGGCGCCCAGCACCGCCCCGCTAGAAATCAATAGTAATTTCTCCATAACAGGGGGCTATTGTACCAGAAGTGAGCGGGGCCGAGCGATGAGTTCTGAATGATAAATTCTGGGTGATGAGTTCTGAGTGATGAGTTATGCGGAAGAGCTTTTTCCGCATAACTCATCACTCATCTCCTCCCTCACACCTTCCTTCGCACCATGCCCAGCGCCTGGGCGCGGCTGACCGACTGCGCCCGGCTGCGCGCCCCCAGGTGGCGTTTGATCTCGCTGACGTGGTACTGCACCATGCGCGGCGTCAGGCCCAGACGGGCGGCAATCTGGCGCGTGGTCTGGCCTTCCGCCAGCCCGTGCAGCACTTCCATCTGCCGCGGACTGAAGGCCGGCCGGTTCCCGGCGTCCGGTAGATCCGGCCCAAGCCCGATCGCCGCCGCAGCCGTCCGCGAAAGCATCACCACCACCAGGCTGCCCTGGCGCACCGCGCAAAAGGGATTGCCCTGGAAGTTCGCACTGAAGATCGAGGCGTACGGTTCCGGCGGCCGCCAGCGCCCACTGCCGATGGATGCGAGCAATTCCTCGGTCGTTTCCGCGGCCTCGAGTTGCAACAGGGTGTGATCGTCAGGAAGAAAGATTATGTGTGTCATGGAGATCGGAGTGAGTGTTCTAAATTAGAAATATTGTTCTATGATTATTATGCATATTTTTATCAACCTTGTCAAGAGGGGAATGATCGAATATTCAAGACAGGAACGGTAAGCCGTGGGCGACGGATTGGACATCGCTCACGGCTTGTTATCCCCCAGTGATTCCGATTTTTGAAATTCGACGGATCGTTCTCCCGGCTGACGGGATTAGGCCTCGCTTTCGTCTATGGCAGCGTCACCACCTGGGCATTTGGGGTCAGGTTCTGGATCGCGGCGTAAACCTGGCCGGTCTTATCCACCGTCACGCCGATCGGCATGCTCAACCCGCCGGCCAGCACCGAGCAATTGCCCGAAAGGTCGCAGGCATTCACCGTGCCGCCCTGCATCATCGCGCCGCCCAATTCCACCGCCAGGAAGCTGGCCTCATCGAACTCGGTCACGTACAGTGTCCCGTCCGGCCCAAAGGCCAGGTCCACAATCGAGGTGAACCCATCCGCCACCACGCTGCAGGCCGGGCTGCTGCCACATTGGGCGTGCCGGGTGCCGGGCTCGATGCGCCACACCCGCGAGGAATTCAAAGCGCCCGGGATGCCCTTCAATTCACCCATGTAGTAAGCGCCATCCGGGCCGATCGCCACGCTGGTGGCCACCGCCTGGGCCGGCATCATGGGCGGCAGTCCACACACAAAGGCGATCTCGGCCGGGGCGTTCGGGCAGCCCGCCAGCGTCTTGGCGTTGGTGGTCGAAACGAGCTGTTCGGGCAGCGTCGCCACCCAGTCGATGTTGCCCTGGGCGTCCACGATCAACAGATCGTTGCCGCCGGCATCCGCCACCAGGGCCTGGCCGCCGGTCAACGCTTGCACGTCGAACGGGTTCGAGTCGACGCCGGCGCCGTCCGGATCCTTGGCAGCTTCGTATGCGCCCAGGTCGGCGACCATGCGGGTCGCCCCGTTCGATATCCGGTACAATTTTTCATCGCCTTTGCTGGTGATGGCAAACAGGTCGCCGCGGCCGATGGAAGCCACATCGCTCACTCCGGGCAGGGCGGCTACCAACGATCCTTTGCCGTTGCGCAGGCTCACGACCCCGGCGCCAGCGTCGGCCACCAGCAAACTGTTATCCGGCGTGGCCGACAGGCCGAAAATCGGCCCGGCAAAGGTATAAGCCGCCACCGGGCCGGAAGCTGCCGCCATCCCGGTTGGAACCAGGAACAGGCCCACCAGCAGGAACAGGATAAAGGCGCGTTGGAAAAATACTTGGGTCGGATGGATCATCGCTCAAACTCCCTTTCTACAAATAAATCGGATAAAAAGCGGCCAAGCCGCCAAAGCCTGCCCGATCGTGGGCAGGCCGTTCGACCTATTCAGCGATCCTGTGTGTCCGCGCGTCGCATATATTATGACAATATAAATGCTATTTATCATCTTTGTGTATGCATTAGTATACCGGGCGATTCGAACAAGTCAATCCATGGATTTCTTAAGGATTTAGGGGGCGCGTAAATTGACGGACGCATTCGGGATTTTTCAGTGGGCCGGCGCACTCCTACCTTAAGTTCGGATTTCTGCGGCATTTCCCCCGTTCGGCAATCATTTTCCTCCCCGCTTCCTGTGGTATATTTAGGTCAAATTTTCCCTTTTAGGGATTTCTCGACGGAGCGACCATGTATTTTGCAATCGAAGGCGTCATTGGGGTGGGTAAAACGACGCTCGCCCGCATGTTACAGCCGTCTTTCCAGGCCAATCTGCTGCTGGAAGTCTTCGAAGAAAACCCGTTCCTTTCCAGTTTCTACGCCGACCGGGCGCGCTACGCCTTCCAGACGCAGATCTTCTTCCTGCTCTCGCGTTATCACCAGCAAAACAGCAATGCGCCGGCCATGGTTGCCAGCGGCCAGCACCTGATCAGCGACTATACCTTCGAGAAAGATTCGCTATTCGCCAGCATCAACCTGCAGGGTGATGAGCTGGAAATGTATTACCGCGTTCATGAGGCCCTGGCCGAGAAGATTCCGGCCCCCAACCTGGTGGTTTACCTGCGCGCCAGCACGGCCACATTGATGCAGCGCATCGCCATGCGCGACCGTCCGTATGAACGCCAGATGGATCCCGATTACATCGATCTGCTCAATCGCGCCTACGACAGGGCCTTCCTCGGCGAATCGCGCCGCGCGCCGGTTCTGGTGCTGGATGCCAACCAGATCGATTTCGTTCGCCACCCCGAGGACCTGGCCTGGGTGGAGAATCGCATTCGCCAGTCCCTGCAGTTGCCGCCCTTCCAGCCCGAGCTGCCCTTGCCAAATCACGGCGAAGGAAGTTCGGAGGGATGAGGAATGCGTTCTGTGGCAGGGAAGTCAACCCTTCTTTGATGCGTGTCTTCCACATCCCACAGAACCCAGAACTCATCTCTTGCCGCTTCCCTGCTATAATGATTTACGAGGTACGGAACCATCCATGCGCATCACCCGTGAGACTCTGCTCAAAACCGCCCGTGATACCGCTGCGCAGCGCGCTCGCGCCAGCCGCGATATTTTGTGCATCTATCTGACCGGATCGCTGACCACCGAGCAACCCCTGCTCGGCGGCGCCACCGATATCGATCTGATCATCGTGCACAGCAACCAACCGGCTATTGAACGCGAGGTGGTGCGCCTGACCGACGAGGTCAGCCTGGACATCGCCCATTATTCGCAGCACCTCTATCAGCGCCCGCGCCTGCTGCGCACGGATGCCTGGATCGGCTCGTTCCTGGCCGAAGACCCGCTGCAGCTTTACGACGTGGCCCACTGGTTCGAATTCACCCAGGCTTCGGCCGCCGCCCAGTTCAACGAACCCGAAAACGTCATCCAACGCGCCCGCCCGCTGGCCGAAAGCGCCCGGCAGGGCTGGCTTGCCCTGGAAGGCGCCGCCGAAACGCCCCAGACCCTGCGCGCTTACCTGAAAGTGATCGAGCAGGCCGGCAATGCCGTGGCCTGCCTGAGCGGCTCGCCGCTCACCGAACGCCGTTTCATGCTCAATCTGCCCGAACGCGCCAGCGCCATCGGGCGTCCCGGCCTGGCGGACGGCCTGGCGGATCTTTTCACCCCGTCCGAGCCGCTCGACGCCGGTCGATGGACCGAACTGAACGCCGCCTGGCAATCCACCCTGACGGCCGCGGCCGCGCTTCCGGAGGCCCCGGCTCGCCTGCACACCGCCCGCCGCCTGTATTACGAACGCGCCGTCGATGCCCTGCGCGAAGATCAGCCCGCCGCGGCGTTATGGATCCTGCTGCGCACCTGGACGCTGGCCGTGCTGGCCGGTGCGCCGGACGCCGGCTGGAAGGACGCCTGCCGCGCGCTGGAGCTGGATGAAGCCCACTTCGAGCGCCGCCTGGCCGGGCTGGATGGCTACCTGGACGGCGTCGAAGAAGCCCAGGACGAATACATTCGGGCCAACGGCATATAACCTGTTGATCCAATAATGGTTTCCGGGTTCCCTGCGCAGGTCCGCTCGCAGGGGGCGGCCGGCATATGTCGCATCGGCCCCAAGTCCCGCGTATGTCGGTTCGCAGGGGGTGATGGGTCCATGCCGCCATTGGGCCAAGGTTCCTGCGTAGGTCGGTTCGCAGGGGGTGGTGGGTGCCTGCCGTCATGGGTCCCATGCTCCCCCGGAGAACCGACTTTCATGCCGCGGCTCGTAACGTCGGGTTTGCGGGGCAAACCCAGGTCGGTTCGCAGGGTGGGTTGGCACGCGCCGCCATTGGACCCAGGTTCCCGCGTAGGTCGGTTCGCAGGGGGTGGTAGGTTCGTGCCGCCATGGGTCCCATGCTCTCCCGGAAAACTGACTTTCATGCCGCGGCTCGTAACGTCAGGTTTGCGGGGCGAACCATGGGTCAAATCTCGGCCGTCGTCATTCATCCCCCTCCAACCCGACCTACGAAAATCCCCCAACCGTAATCTTCGCGCCAACCGCATAACCGGGAATAGGTTTTCCAAAAAATCGAACAATTTATGCCATAATGGATAGGTAGTTTTTAGTAAAAGGAAAACCAGGATGCGAAAATCAATTCGGATCGGATGGCTCGGCCTGGCGATCGGCTTATTGGCCGCCTGCTCGCCGCGCTCCGCCAGCCCGCTGCCCCCCGATCTGGCGACCGGAACGGCCGTGGTATCCGCCAAATTCACCCAGGCGGCCGAATTGACCGCCAACCCGATCCCGCCCAATGCGGTCGAATCCTACCCGACCCTCGATTGGACGAACTGGACGCCGGCGACGGGCGAAATTACCGCCGCAGATAACGGCCAAACGTTCGAGATTGGGATTACCTCGAGAATATCCGTCGTCCTCGACGCGGCGCAATATCCGCTGGCGAACCTCGTGCTTCACTGCCAGCCCGCGGATGCACTGGGAGGCATCACCAACGTCGAGAGCGTTCCACCCCAATATTATGTGGTCCGCTATGAAGGCGTCCAACCCGGGCAGTGCAGCCTGCAAAATGGTGATTTCGAGGTTACGATCAAGGTTGTCGCTCAGCCCTGAATTCGGCGTGACCGCCCCCCGGGGGCCGCGCCGGAAATCGAAGATCCGTGATCTGCACACATAAAAAGGAGATTTCATGGAAAACCAGGCCAGAATCAATCCCGATGAAGTGCGCATCTTTAGCGGCAGTTCTCACCCGCAACTGGCAGCCGGCATCGCCGCCTATCTGGGCGTTCCCCTGGATCCGACCCGAATCCGCCGCTTCAGCAACGATAATTTGTATATCCAACTCGGGGCCAGCGTGCGCTCGCGTAAGGTTTTCATCGTCCAATCCCTTTTTTCGCCGGTCAACGATTACCTGGTCGAACTGCTGATCATGCTGGATGCCGCCCGCAGCGCCGCGGCCACCGAAGTGCACGCCATCATCCCCTATTTCTCCTTTGCCCGCTCGGATAAGAAGGATGCGCCCCGCATATCGATCACCGCGCGCCTGATTGCCGACCTGATGCAAACCGCCGGCGCCACGCACGTCATGACCATGATGCTGCACTCTCCTCAGGTGCACGGTTTCTTCAGCGTCCCAATCGACCCGCTGAGCAGCCGCAAGGTCATGCACGAGTATTTTGCCCAGCGCGATCTCAGCGACACGGTCATCGTGACCCCGGATTTGGGGCAGGCGAAACAAACCACCCGCTTTGCGAAAGACATGAATTTGCCCATGGCCGCCGGCATCAAGGAGCGTCTTTCCGATACCCAGGTGCAACTGACCGGCTTCGTGGGCGACCTGACCGGCAAGAAGCGCGCCCTGGTATACGATGATGAGATTGCCACCGGCGGCTCGGTGGTGGAAGTGAGCAAACTGCTGGTCGAAAAGGGCATCCAGGAAATCTGGGTGGCCTGCACGCACGGCGTTTTTACCCACGGCGGGTTGGAACGCCTGTCGGCCGTCCCCGAAATCACCGAAATCATCACCACCGACACGGTCAACATTCCTGAAGAAAAACGCACCCCCAAATTGCACATTCTGTCCACGGCGCCCATCTTTGGCGAGGCTATCCGGCGCAATTCACTGCGCCAATCGTTGGGCGATCTGTTCGTATTCAACGAAAATTCGTAGCTGAACTTGTTGTAAAAAGCGACGACCTTTTCGGTTTGTCCGCTTCACTCCGCCGTCCACCCGATTCGGGGAAAAAAACAACCCTTGAAAGTCATTCTGACCTTCAAGGGTTGTCTGTTCATCCGGATATCAACAGTTTGACCGAATTTCGGTGATCCTGTTTATCCTCTTGATCCCTGTTTCTTCCTTATTTCGTGTCCTGAACATCGACCAGTTCGACTTCGAAGATCAGGGTCGAATTGGCCGGGATGCTGCCCACGGCGCTGTCGCCGTAGCCCAGGCTGGCCGGGATGACCAGCTGGCGCTTGCCGCCCACCTTCATGCCCACCAGGCCTTCTTCCCAGCCGGAGATGACCTTGCCCGCTCCCAGTTGGAAGCTGAAGGTCGACCCGGAGGTATACGAGGAATCGAACTGCGTGCCGTCTTCCAACCAACCGGTGTAATTGACCACCAGGGTCTTGCCGGTTTCGGCTGCGGCGCCGGTGCCGGTTACGATGTCATAATATTTCAGCCCGGTCGCGGTGATGGTGTAATCTTTCGAATCCACCGGAGTCATCACCTGCGGCAAAACCACCTTGGTGAGTTGGATTTCCATCACCAGCGTCGAATTGGCGGGGATGATCCCGTTCGCCTGGTCGCCCATGCCCAGATCCGGGGGAATCACCAGGTAGCGTTTACCGCCCACCTTCATGCCGGTGACGCCTTCATCCCAGCCCTTGAAAACGGTATCCAGCAGGCCAACGGTGAAATCCAGCGGCGAATCGTTCAACGAAGAATCGATGTAATCGTAGCCCGTATCCGTCTTCACCCACAGCGTATAATGCGTGGTCACGGAGGCGCCTTTGATCGCCTCTTCACCGTCGCCGACGGCAAGATCGTAATATTTCAGGCCGGTGGAGCTGGTGGTCAGTTTGTCATCCGTCACGGCGGTTGGCTCTGGCGGCTTTTCGGTCGAGACCAATTCCACTTCGAGGACGATCTGCGAATTGGCCGGGATAAAACTTCCGTAACCGCTTTCACCATACGCCAGATCGGGCGGCAGGACCATCTTTGCCTTGGTGCCGACCTTCATCAGGCCAATGCCTTCTTCCCAACCGGGCAGCAGCAGTCCCTTGCCCCACAAAACGGTCACGCTTTTGCCGTCCGTGTAGGTGTTGCCGAGTTCTGTTCCGTCCGGCAGGGTGGCGATGTAATTCATGGTAATCAGCTCGCCGGCCTGCGGTTTCGCGCCGGTGCCCGCCACCTCTTCCAGGTACTGCAAACCGCTGTCCGTGGTCGTGGCGCCTTTCAGCACGATCGGTTCCTGCGTGGGCGCCGCCGTTGCGGCCTCGGTGGGCGCGGCAGTTGCCGTCACAGCCGGGGTCGCAGTGGCCGTCGCGCTGGAACTGGATTGGCAGCCCGCCAGCACCAGGGAAAGAATGGTCAGCGCAGCTAACGCCAGGGCAAGCGAAAGCCCTTTCTTATTGGACTTCATGTTTTTCTCCACTTGCATCGTAAAAATGGGTTTTCGCGCGGGACGGCGATGAATCGATCCCGTCGCGTGATTCATACCAAAACCTATCCAAGTTTATCGTAAAATTATTCAGATTTGGTGAAGATTAAAAAATTGGTCGCTTTCTCTCACCGAAATTAATAATTCACCCTCCTGCATGCCCCCACATATACGCATTCATTTATTCCTATGCGCAAAAGATTTTTCCGCAGGATATCCATTTTTCCCTCCAAAACTGTGGATAACCTGGGGAAAACTGTGGAGAACTCGATTCGCCTGTGGATAACTCCGCAGGTTTGGGGAAGAAAAACCGGCCAGACGAAAAGGTTCGACCCCCATATATGGGGGGTACGCCTGTTCTACCCGCGAATAAGCAGTTGGGGTTTGAAAATGGCCGGGGACTGAAAAAGAGGAAGGAATCGATGCGGATTTATCCACACAGTTATCAAAGCCTCCATTTCGTCAAAAATCGCCAGATACGGGAAGTCGCGAAGGCATACCCCCGCATATGGGAAGAATCACGCTTCAAAGTGACTTTATCCACATATCCACACCCCCTACTATTAACTACTAAAACCTATTCTTTCTATAAAAGAGTTAAGAAATAGATTCTTGTTTTTCCACCAAGTTTCTTGTACAATTTTTACATCAAGATTATCTGTTTTGGCAGATTGAATCTTGGCCCCCTGGAATTGAAGATTGCCGACTATGTACTGTATACCCTGAAGGGAGGGCATTCAATGGACATCATCAAGGTCAAAGCAAACTCCCGCACTGCCGCTGTAGCGGGGGCAATCGCCGGGGTCGTTCGTGAGCACAAACGCGCTGAAGTGCAGGCCATCGGGGCCGGTGCGGTGAATCAGGCCGTCAAGGCGCTGGTTCTGGCCAAGGGCTATCTGGCCGAGGACGGCATCCCCGTGGTCTGCATGCCGGAATTCGTCGACGTGGAAATCGATGGCAAGACTCGCACGGCAATCAAACTGATCGTCGAACCACGCTGACCCATTCTGGCATATCGCGAACGGATCCCCGACCATCCAGCGACCTCAACGGGCTTGTTACCAACAAGGCTGCCGTAAAGCAGCCTTGTTCGTTGACAAAATTCACCCGGGGGAATGAAACACCGGCATTTTGGGATTGTCCGCCGGACGCGTCACCTCAAACGTAATAATTCCTGCAGGTAAGGCTGCGCAGCGTGCACCGCCAGCGCCCGGTGGCTGAGCGTGTTTTTCTCTTCCCGCGTCAATTCGGCCATCGTGCGGCCCAGCTCAGGCAACAGGAACAGCGGATCGTAACCAAAACCGTTGTTTCCACGCTCTTCCGGCAGGATTTCACCGTAAACGTTTCCCTGTGTGTAGTGCACCGAACCGTCCGGTTGGGCAACCGCCAGGGTGCAGTGAAAGTGAGCCGTCCAGGGCCGGGGTTTGGCCTGCAAATTCGCCAGCAGCAAGGCCCGGCGATCCGCGTCGCTGGCGTTCTCATCCGGCGAATAGCGCGCCGAATAAAGCCCCGGCGCGCCGTCGAGCGCGTCCACTTCCAGGCCCGAATCGTCCGCCAGCGCGGTCAGGCCGCTGGCGGCGGCATAAGCGTGCGCTTTCAGGGCAGCATTTTCGGCATAACTGCGGCCGTTTTCCACCACCTGCAGATCGCGCTCCGGCAGCACCAGCTCCACCGCCAGATCGCCCAGCAGATCGCGGAATTCGACCAGTTTTCCGGGGTTGGTGGTGGCGATCAACAGGCGTTTCATCCAATAAACTCCATTATTATCAATTTAATCATAATAACTTGACTAGACTCTTTCAGCTTGCTATAATTTATCTTGTATAAATTATACCCATCTCTGGTAAAACAATTGTGAACCTTCGCTATCCATTACGATTTAATGTTGGCTTCTTAATCAATCAGCCGGTCGGGACGTATCGTGAAATTCCCTTCGAGTTCGAGCAGTTGGATCTTTGGGACGATCTTCCGGCAAGCGAATTTTCGGGAACAGCGCGGGTTTCAAAAACCGGACAGGGCATATTGGTCGAGGGGGACTTTCAGACGGTTTCAACCGTTGAGTGTGTGCGCTGCCTGACCGAATTCAAGCAGCCGATCCATGCTCAATTTCAGGAATTGTTTGCGTTCAGGTCGGATCAGGCCACCGATTCAGGGCTTGTCCTTCCCGAAAATGGCAATATCGATCTGGCTCCATTAGTTCGCGAATATCTGCTGCTGGAGGTACCCATCAAACCGATTTGCCGCCCCGACTGCCGCGGCTTGTGTCTGGAATGCGGCGCAAACCTGAATGAAACCACTTGCCCTCACCAGGCGCAGGTGGTCGAAGACTGACCTTCTTTTTTGGGGGATTTGCAATTCTTTCTCATGCTTTTTCGCAGAGCCTGCAATTTGCATCTGTTTTCTGCGGCTGCAAAGCGGCTGAGTGATTCAACAGGCTCCTTTTTGACCTAGGAGGTGCGGGTGGCCAATCCGGGTAGGCGCGTAAGGAATGTCGAAATTCTCAATATGCTGCTCGAAAAAGCAGATGTTCAGGGATATTTAACGACCGATGACCTCATCGAAGTTTATCCGGACGTCAGCCGGGATGCAGAACACCTGGAAGGGGTTATGCTCATGCTGCGCCGGCGCGGTGTGGATGTCATCGACCACGATCAAACGCCGTACTATCTGGATGACTTAGCGGATGATTCTCCGCTCGATCCCGAGCTGAATCCTTTTGCCGACCTGGATCCTGTGTCCAGTGACGACACCATCGGCTTGTACCTTAAAGAAATGTCGCGGGTGGCGTTGCTTTCCGCCGAAGAAGAGGTTGCTCTGGCGCAGCGTATCAACCGCGGGCGGAGTGCCAAACACACCCTCCAGCGTTCCAACGGCCAAACCCCGCCTGAACGCCGCGAAGAGCTCGAACAGCAGATCAACGATGGCATCCTGGCGCGTGAACACATTATCAAGGCCAACACCCGCCTGGTGGTCAGCATTGCCAAACGCTATATCGGCCGCGGCGTGCCTTTCCTGGACCTGATTCAGGAGGGCAACCTGGGCCTGATGAAAGCCGTGGAAAAATACGAAGTCGAACGCGGCTTCCGTTTTTCGACCTATGCCACATGGTGGATTCGCCAGACCATCACGCGTTCCATCGCCGATCAGGGCCGCACCATCCGCGTGCCGGTGCATATGGTCGACCGCATCCGCCAGCTCTACCGCACCACCCACGAAATGGAACAGAAACTGGGCCGTTCACCGACCACCGAGGAGATTTCCGAACAGCTCAATACCCCCGTCAACAAGGTGGAGTGGATGATGCGCGTCTCCTGGCTGCCGCTCTCGCTGGAGAGCCCCATCAACGACGATGAAGAAGATTCAGAGCTGGGCCAGTTTGTCGAAGACCAGACCACGCCCACGCCCATCCAATCGGCTTACACCAAACTGCTGCGCGAAAAAGTGGAAGAAGTGCTCGATACCCTGCCGCCGCGCGAGGCGCGCATTCTGCGCCTGCGCTTCGGATTGGAAAACGGGCGCACCTATACCCTGGAAGAAGTCGGCCAGAAATTTGGCCTGACCCGCGAACGCATTCGCCAGATCGAGAGCAAGGCCCTGCGCCGTCTGCGCCATCCGCGCCGCGCGCGCCAGTTGCACGAGTATTTGTAGAAGAGGTTCTGAGTTCAGTGTTCTGGGGGATGGGATTCCATTATCCTACGCATCCCCTCTTTTTCCCTATCCTCTTCATCTTCTTGATCCCGGTTGCTTTCTTCTCCAGAACGCTGCTCTTCTTTTCGTGTATAATTATTCATCAATACCAATATCGGGAGGGAATGGGATTCCATGAAAGCATCGGTTTCGCAACAACACCTGGCGCATGGCTTGAGCATGGTTTCTCGCGCCGTTTCTCCACGCAGCACCCTGCCCGTGCTGGCCAACGTCCTGGTCGCGACCGATGAAGGCCGTTTGCGCCTTTCGGCCACCAACCTCGAACTCGGCATCACCTGCTGGATTCCCGCGCAAGTACAAGAAGAAGGCTCCATCACCGTGCCGGCGCGCACCTTCGTGGACCTGATCAGCGCGCTGCCGGCCGACCCGGTGCAAATGTCGCTCAACGCCCGCACCCAAACACTCAACGTGCGCTGCGGCGGCAGCAACACCGATATCAAGGGCATCGACGCCAATGAATTCCCGCCCATGCCGGTTCCCGATCTGTCCGATGGCATCGAACTGAAGGTTTCTGATTTTCGCGAGATGATCCAACAGGTGGCCTTTGCCGCCTCCGCCGAAGAAGCCCGCCCCGTGCTGCAGGGAGTGATGGTTACGGTCAACGGCGCTGAAATCTCGCTGGCCGCCACGGATGGTTTCCGCATCTCAGTCCGCAAATCCGCGCTCGACCACGCTTCTTCGCATCCCATTTCGGTCATCATTCCGGCGCGCGCGCTCAGTGAACTGGCTCGCATTGCCGCCGACGGCGATGAGACCCTGGTCATGGCTGTCCCCAGCGGTCGCGGTCAGGTCATTTTCCACACCCGCGACGCCGAACTGGTTTCGCAGCTCATCGAGGGTAATTTCCCCGATTATAAAGTCATCATTCCGCGTTCCTTCAAGACCCACACCATCCTCACCACGGCGGCTTTCCTCAAATCCTGCAAGCAGGCCGAAATCATCGCCCGCGAGAGCAACAACGTGGTGCGCCTGAGCATCAATCCCCAGGGCGACCAGCCCGGCCAGGTGGAAATTTCCGCCCAGTCTGAACAGACCGGTTCGGCCGAGGTGCAGGTGGACGCCACCATCGACGGGCCGCAGATGGCCATTGCCTTCAACGTGCGCTTCCTGCGCGAGGTGCTGGATGTGGTCAAGACGCCTTCGGTGGCGCTGGAATGCAACGCCAGCAACACCCCGGCGCTGATCAAACCCGTGGGCGACGAAAACTTCCTGCATGTCATCATGCCGATGCATTTGGGCTGACGCAAACCATCCTCGATCTTTAACATTTGGTCACCCGGGCGCAGCACAAGGACGGATTGTCCGGCTGCGCCTCGCGCTTTAAGAATGCTCTCCATTCGTTCATCCGCCTGAACGCCGCGCATTATTTCAGTAAAAGCGCCGCGGGCTCTTTCCGGCTGAGTTATTGTTATCGAATGCAGGTATCCCTATGGCTTATTCCCCCACCTCCTCCGAACGGCTGCTTTCCATATACCTGACCCTGGGTCAGTATCCCATCCTCAGCACGCGCATCCACAACCGCATGCGCCGCGAACTCTTTACGCGCGGCATCATCCAGCAGCACGCTTTCGAATCCGAGGTGCGCGACATGGCCATTCGCACCCAAACGCAGGAAGGCTTGGTCAACCCCTACGGCGAAGAGCCGGCCGAAATTTGGGATATGCGCCTCAATCGCGTGCGCGATCAACTCACTTCGCTGATCTTCAGCCAGCATCTGCCCTTCGAGCTCTTCGAGCAAATTGTCAACGAAGTGCTCCAGGAACGCGGCGTCAACCTCCGCGAAATGACGCTCTCGCTCAATCCTGAACTCGCGCCCATCGAACTGGTCTTCGAGCAGGCCATGACCATCGACCGCATGCCCTACGAACAGCGCAGCCAGTTCGAAGCGCGCCTGCAGGAATCCAAAGTGGTGCTGATCCGCTCGCTGATTAGCGATTCACTGCGCTACATCAACATCGCCAAACAGTGGTTCACCATCGCCGACCTGGCGGAAATTCGCCGCCGCAAGATCGGGGCGGGGCGCATCGGCGGCAAGGCGGCTGGTATGATGCTGGCCTACCGCATCCTCAAGGATTCCAGCGATCTGACCCTGCGCTCCCAGATCTACATCCCCGAATCTTATTTCGTCGGCTCGGACGAAATGTACACCTTCATGGCAGTCAACAACCTGGGCCACTGGAACGATCAGAAGTACAAGAACGAAGCCGAAATGCGCGCCGAATTTCCCGCCGTCCTGGCAGAATTCGAAGCCGGCGTTTTTTCTCCCGACCTGCTGGAGCGGTTTCAATCCATGTTGTCCACGGTCGGGCCGGTTCCGCTCATCGTGCGTTCCTCCTCGCTGCTGGAGGACAACTTCGGCACCTCCTTCGCCGGAAAATACGAGAGCCTTTTCCTGGCCAACCAGGCCAGCCCCCAGGAAAATCTGCGCGCGCTAACACGCGCGATCTCGCATATCTACGGTTCCACCCTCAACCCCAATGCGCTGCTCTACCGGCGTTCCAAGGGCCTGCTGGATTACGACGAGCGGATGGGCGTGCTCATCCAGGTCGTCCAGGGTGAGGCTTTTGGGCGCTACTATATGCCGCACGGCGCGGGCGTGGCCTTCAGCCGCAACCTCTACCGCTGGACGCCGCAAATCCGGCGCGAGGACGGCTTTGTGCGCCTGGTGTGGGGGCTGGGCACGCGCGCGGTCGACCGGGTGGGCAACGACTATCCGCGCCTGATCGCCCTCAGCCACCCCACCCTGCGTCCCAACAACGAGCCCAAAAACATCCGGCGCTATTCGCAGCAGTATGTGGATGTGATCGATCTGGAAGACAACGATTTCAAAACGCTGCCCGTGGTGGATGTGCTCGACGGCCACTATCCGCCGCTGCGTTACCTGGCGCAACTGGACCAGGACGGCTATTTCGTGCCCCTGCACAGCACGGTGATCGAAGGCGGCGCCAGCAGCCTGGTGCTCACCTTCGACGAACTGCTCAAACGCACTCCATTCGCGATTTTGATGCGTGAGGTCCTGGCGCAGTTGGAACGCTCCTACCGCACACCCGTGGATATGGAATTCACCATCGCGTTGAAAGAACTGGAGAATGGCAAACCCGAATTGAGCCTGACCATCCTGCAGTGCCGCCCGCAGGCCCACCTGATGAGCATGGAAAAGGCGATCCTGCCCGAAAATCTGCCCGCCGAGGATGTGATTTTCAACACCCATTTCATGGTCCCGCAGGGCATGATCGAGCGGATCGACTACGTGGTCTACGTCCCGGCCAGCGGTTATTTTGCGCTGCCCACCGCCAATGACCGGGCGTTGCTGGCGCGGGCCGTGGGCAGTCTGAACGCCGCGTTGGACGGCAAGAATTTCATCTGCGTCGGGCCGGGCCGTTGGGGCAGCACCAACACCGACCTGGGCGTGCCCATCGATTACGGCGATATTTACCACACCCGCGCGCTGGTCGAACTGGCCGGGCAGGGCATCGGCCTGCCACCCGAGCCCTCCCTGGGCACGCACTTCTTCCAGGATATCCTCGAAGCCCAGATCTACCCGCTGGCCATCCACCTGGACGATCCGCAGAATTCCATCAACACTGCCTTTTTCGAGGAAACACCCAATCACCTGGATGAGGTGTTGCAGTTGAGGGAAGATCTGCGCGGCGCGCTGCGCCTGATCCGCGTCGGCGATTACCGGCCGGGGCACACCCTGCGCATTGTGATGGACGAGGATAAGGGCCAGGCGGTGGGATATCTGGTGAAGGCAGAATGATGAATGTAGAATGCTGAAGGAAAGAACAACTTGCCCACTGCCGGCGTATGGATACAGTGGGGAATCCGGACCGCATCGATCGGTCCGTGCCAGGCTGCGCCCTGAGCGTTACAATTTCCCATCTTTGCCCAACCGCCGCCCCTTCTGACGGTATAATGATCGAAACAAAATTCATGGCGGAGAGGGCAGCATGAAAAAGTTCATCGTCGTGGCCGGCAATATCGGTGTCGGGAAGTCGACCCTCGTGCAGCTCGTTTGCGAGCACCTGGATTTTCAACCTTTCTACGAACCCGTGGCCGAGAATCCCTATCTAGCCGATTTCTACAAATCGATGGATTCCTGGTCCTTTCACTCGCAGGTCTTCTTTCTCACCCACCGCCTGCGCATTCACCAGCTCATGGCGCGCTACCCCGGCGCGGTGATCCAGGACCGCAGCATCTACGAGGACGCCGAGATCTTCGCCCGCAACCTGGCCCGCCAGGGTCACATGAGCGAACGCGACTACGAGACCTACCACCAGCTTTACGAGACGGTGGCCGATTTTCTCACCCCGCCCGATCTGATGATCTATCTGCGCGCCTCGGTGCCCACGCTCATCCAACGCATCTCGCGGCGCGACCGGGATTACGAACGCACCATGCAGCCCGAATATCTCGAGCAACTCAACCGCCTGTACGAGGAATGGATCAGCGGCTTCACGCTCTGCCCGGTGCTGACCGTGCCGGCCGACGACCTGGACTACGTGGCCCACCCGCGCCACCTGGAGCTCATCATCCACAAGGTCCAGGAGAAGCTGACCGGTAAGGAAGAGGTGGTCTTCTCCTCCCAGGACGTGCAGGCGGCCAACGATTAGAAATTTCGGTGCGGGGAAATCCTATTTCCGCTCTCTCTTTGTGATTATTTTCCATAAACATTGCTATAATATTAATTGTTACCAATATTGTTTTAATTTACTGGAATCGTTTACTTTCTTTTAATTTCATATCCCAATCGTGTCTCACGCGTAGAGGCGGACCGCCGATCCCTCTAAGGGGAATGTGTCCGCCCGGATGGGCCCTCTCGGAAGGCGGATTTGCCGATTCATCACCGCGCCTGCGAGGAACCCTTCGCTTTCTTAAAACGCCTGGAATTGATTCTTTCGATACATTCCATGGGGGAAAATACGATATGAATACTCATTTTCGTTTCCTGAATCTGCTGGTTGCGCTTGCCATGGCAACCGGCGGGCTGGCGCTGCCGCTTCAGAATGGATCCGCCAACACGGTCGTTCAAAGCCTGCCCTTCGCACAGGACTGGAGCGATGCGGGGTTGATCACAATCAACGATAACTGGTCGGCCGTGCCCGGCATCATGGGCTACCGCGGCGACAACCTGGCCTCGGTGGTCGGCGCCAACCCGCAGACCATTTTGGCGGCGGACGACAACGGGGTGATGGACGTGAACGCCAACCTGACGAACCCGAACATCTTCGCAACCTATGGCGTTGCCGAATTCACTGTTTCGTCAAATACGGTGGTGGCGCTGGCCGGCGACATGCTCGCCGATGCCCCTTATTTGCTCATTTCGATCAGCACCGTTGGAATGGAGAATATTCTGGTCCGTTATCTGATCCGGGATATCGAAAGCTCCCCCGATGAATCTGTTCAACCGGTTGCGCTGCATTACCGGATCGGCTCCAGCGGCGCGTTCACCAACCTGCCGGAAGGTTTTGTGGCCGATGCAACGGATCCGATCGAGATGCTGCCAAAAAGCACGCAGGTGGACGTCACCCTGCCGCCGGCCGCCAACAACCAGGCGTTGGTGCAACTCCGCATCATGACCGCAAACGCATTTGGAAATGACGAGTGGGTTGGCATCGACGATATTTCGATCACGGGCTCGGCCATTCCCGATCCGGCCCCATACATCACAATCACCTCTCCAACGAATGGCGAGACCGGCGTGGCAACTGCTGCCAATCTCATGGTCACCTTCAACGAGCCGGTGAGCGCGCCGGCCACGGCATTTACGTTGACCTGTGGCACCAGCGGTCCGCACTCCTATGACCTGGTGACAACCGACGATCTGAATTTTCAACTCGATCCGGTCACTGATTTCTCGGCGGAAGAATTGTGCACGCTCAATGTGCTGGCCGACCAGGTGACCGATCTCGACACGATCGACCCTTACGACCATATGCTGGCGGATTTCAGCTTCAGTTTCCGCACACTGCTGGCCGATCCGCTTCCCACTGTCAGCAGCACTGAGCCGTTGAACAGCGCTGAGGATGTCCCAACGGGAAGCGACCTGAGTGTAACCTTTAGCGAGCCTGTCAATGCCAGCACAGGCTTCTTCACAATCCAGTGCACTTACTCAGGCGTCCATGCCGGCGCGTCTTCCACCGTCGACTCCATCACTTACACCATCAATCCGGTTTTCGATTTCTGGCCGTCTGAAGCCTGCACCGTCACGCTCGAAAACACGTTGATCACTGAGCAGGGCGGCCTAGGGCGCAGCCTGGTGGAAGATTATTCATGGAATTTTTCGACGGCTGAGGCCATCGGAGTTTGCGATGGTTCCTACCTGCCTATTTACGCCATCCAGGGCGGCGGCGCCACAGCGGCCATCACCGGCCCGGTTACCACCCAAGGGGTCGTGGTTGGCGATTATGAAGGTGCCTCGCCGAACCTGCAGGGCTTCTACCTGCAGGACCCGACCGGCGATGGGAATCCCGTCACATCGGATGGTATATTCGTCTACAATCCTGGCTTTGACAGTGTAGCTCCGGGTAATGTTGTGCGTGTAAGCGCCGTAGCCGGAGAATATCAGGGCCAGACGCAGTTATCATCGATCTCTTCCATCTCAATCTGCGGTCAGGGAACCGTTTCACCCACTGAAGTGACCCTCCCATTCGAATCAGCCGAATTCCCTGAGCGCTATGAGGGTATGCTGGTCGCGTTACCCCAGACTCTCTATGTCACCGACCATTACCTGTTGGGCCGCTTCGGCCAGGTGACGCTCTCCTCAGGTGCGCGTTTGCAGCAGCCCACCAACGTCGTCGCCCCAGGCGCGGCGGCTGTGGCATTGCAGGCCCAAAACGATCTCAACCGCATCCTCCTCGATGATGCAACCAACGCCTCGAACGCCGACCCGATCCTCTTCGGGCGCGGCGGGCTGCCGCTATCGGCGGCCAATACCCTGCGCGCCGGCGACAGCCTGAGCGGCGTGGTGGGCGTGATGACCTACACCTGGGCCGGCAACAGCGCCAGCCCGAACGCTTACCGCGTCCGCCCGCTCGGCGCCCTCGGCGGGAGTATTCCCAACTTCCTGCCGGCCAATCCGCGCCCGACCGCCGCGCCGGCGGTCGGAGGCGCCATTCAGGTGGCCGGGTTCAACACGCTCAACTACTTCAATACCTTCGGCAGCGCCTGCATGCTGGGCGTGGGCGGCGCGCTCACCGACTGCCGCGGCGCAGACGACCCGATCGAGTTCGGGCGCCAGTCCGCCAAGCTCGTCCAAGCCATCCTGGCCAGCGGCGCCGAGGTGATCGGCCTGGTTGAACTCGAGAACGACGGTTACGGTCCCACCAGCGCCATTCAGGACCTGGTCGACAGGCTCAACGCCGCGGCAACCCCGGGCGCCTATGCCTTCATCGACGCCGACGCCCACACTGGGCAGCTCAACGCGCTGGGAACGGATGCCATCAAGGTCGGTTTCATCTATCGACCCGCGGCGGTCACCCCGGTGGGCGTCACCGCCGCGCTCAACAGCGCCGCCTTCGTCACCGGCGGCGACTCGGCCAACCGCAACCGCCCGGCCCTGGCCCAGGCCTTCGCCGATAATATCAGCGGGGCGCGTTTCGTGGCCGTGATCAATCACTTCAAGAGCAAGGGTTCGGCCTGCGACGCGCCGGATGCGGGCGACGGGCAGGGCAACTGCAACGCCGTGCGCCTGGCCGCCGCCAATGCCCTGGCGGCCTGGCTGGCGACCGACCCGACCGGCACGGGCGACCCGGACGTGCTCATCCTGGGCGACCTGAACGCCTACGCCATGGAAGATCCCATCGCCGCCCTTCAGAGCGCCGGCTATACCGAACTGGCGCCTTCCGGCGCTTACTCCTACGCCTACGACGGGCAATGGGGCGCACTCGACCACGCCCTGGCCTCCGCCAGCCTGGCCGGGCAGGTGGCCGGAGCGGCGGAGTTCCACATCAACGCCGACGAACCCGCCGTGCTGGACTACAACACCGAGTACAAGACCGCCGGGCAGCTCGTCTCGCTCTACAGCGCCGATGTGTACCGGGCTGCCGATCACGATCCGCTGATCGTCGGCCTGAATTTGCACACTCTGCCGCGCCTCGCTTCGCTAGACCTCAACGCGCCCTTTACCACCGGCGTCACACAGACATTTCACATTAATCTGGAGAACCTGGATATCGGCGCCACTTACCCCAATGTCTTGCTGCGCTTTCGCATCGCCAATGCCGAACTGGCCGACATCGCCAGCTTCGAATACCTCACGGATGAAGCCACCTGGGTGCCCATGCCGCTCAGCGCCGATAATGCCGATCTGCTGAGTTCGTATGGCCCGCAGGGCGGTTTCCCGCTAAGCGCCCCCGCCGAAATGACATTTACCTTCCGCATCAACTTCAACACGCCTGAATTCTTTCACTTTAGCGTTACACTGGATGATTTGAATTGGCCTTCGAACGCTTCACTGGCCAGCCTGTCCGCGACGGCCCTGGTATTCACGCCCAACTCGTCCCCCGTGGCAGTGAACCAATCCTTTACCATCGATGAAGACATGCCGCTGGTGGATGTGCTCGACGTTACCGATGCGGAAAATGACCCGCTCGAGTTCGTGCGCATGGCTGGGCCGGAGCACGGCGAGCTTTTGTTGGACAGCGCAACCGGCGCCTTCACCTACACCCCGGCCGCCGAGTGGAGCGGCAGCGACAGCTTTACCTACAACGTCGGCGATGGGCGCGGCGGGCAGGCCGGCGCCACGGTCAGCATCACGGTCACACCCGTCAATGACGACCCAATTGCCCCCACGATCGCGGACGCGGAATGGACCGCGGGCGAGAGTCACACCTACGTCATCCCGGCCGCCACGGACATCGACAGCGCGGCGCTGACCTACACTGCCGCGCTGGCGGACGGCAGCGCCTGGCCGGCCTGGTTGAGCTTCGACCCGGAGACGCTCACCTTCAGCGGCACGCCGCCGAACAGCGCGGCCGGCGCCCACGCCATTCGCGTCACGGTCAGCGACGGCGATGGCGGTACGGACTCGGCCGTCTTCACCCTCAAGGTGATCGAAAACCCGTTTGTGGTATTTCTCCCCTTTATCGAACGCTGAGGATTACCGGATGGCCGCGCGGAAACCTTGTATTTCGCCTGCTGATGAAATTCTATTCAGCATGTGAATAACTTTCATTCATCCATGGAGAACACCAGACCCCATTCATCCGGTCTCCTCACACGTTTTTCAAGTGCGGGTTCAGGATGCGGTTGAGGGCAAAACCCAGCAACACGAACGACAGGCCGGTCAGCAGCATCAAACAGATCGGTTCGAGCACCCAGAATTCCGAACCGTAAGCCGCGCCGAAACGCAGCGCCGAGTAGATCACCCGGCCCCAGGTGGGGTAGCGCGGATCGCTGATGTTGAAGATGGCCAGCGTGGCTTCGAGGAAGAAGAAATTGGGGATGAGGATGACGATTTGCGGGATGAGCACCGGCAGGATGCGCGGGATGAGATAGCTGCGGATGATGCGCGCGTTGCTGGCCCCGTAGACGCGGGCGGCTTCAATATAATCGGCGTTCTTGACCTGCATAAAGGCCGCCCGGAAGGCTTTGGTGGGACTGCCCAGCACATTGAGCAGCACCATCAGCCCCAGAATCAGCCACAGGTTGAAGCCGTAATAAGCATTGAACAACACGCCGATTGCCAGAACCGGCAGAATCAGGTTGGCCTCGATGGCGTGCTGGATGAACGCATCCACCCAACCCCCGAACCAGGCGCCGGTCGCGGCAATCAGGATGGACAGCAGCGTGGTGGCAATGGCGCCCAGGCCGCCGACGACGAGCGCAATGGGCAGACCCCATAACAGCGGCACCAGCAAATCGCGCCGCAGAATGTCGGTGCCGGCCCAACCTTCCACTTTGCCGAAGACCACCAGTTGAGCGTCCAGATCGCCGTTGGGTTCGAAAAAGGTGCCGGTGATGCGCAGCCGGTAGCGCCCGGGCAAGGCTCTGGCCTGGTCGGCATTTGGATCCGCCAGCAGCAGATCATAGGCCGGGGTCGGATAGTTGCCCGAGGTGACAAACCATTTCTTCCAGTTCGGGTATTTCTGAAGCTGCGGCTGGTAGGGTACATTTTCGTCAAATTTGTAGATCATATCCCGGGTTGCGCTGACGTTCTTCAACCCAATTTCGCGGCCATCCGGGGTGATCCAGGTCATGGAGATGAAGGGCGCTTTTTCGGCGTAAGTGGTGGTGAGATAGACGACGATATCGCTCGGAAAATCCTGATAGGGGTAGTCGAACGCGAATTCGATCTGGGTCTGCGTCATCTCCGCCGTGAGCTGGCTGGAGGTTTTCACCCCGGCGCCCTGGCGGTTGTCGAGCACAAGGGTAGCCGGCAGGTCGTTCCTGCGGAACCAGTTGACCCACTTGGGCAGCGCCAGTCTGGCGCGGATGGGTTTACTCGTAATCGCGGTGGCTTCCCACTGCCGGCCGATGGTCTTGTAAGGCAGGAATACGGTTACGGCGATGGAAACGAGCACCAGCAGGGTGATGATCGATAATCCAACCACCGCCCCGGGTGAACGCAGGATTTCGTGCAGGATGTTCGAAAGGGTATCCCGCAGTTGCGACAGGTTCTCGCCCCAGACCCGAAGGTCAATCCGGATCTTGACCGGTTCGGCTTCCTTTCGAGCGGGCCGCGGAGTTCTTTGCAGGGTGCGAAATCCTTGCAGGCGTTCCCTGAACCAGGCCTGAAAGCGGCCGCGTTCGCCCATGTGAGCCGGAATCAGATGGTGTTCCTCTTCACCCAGGCGCAGGCGTGGATCGACGATCACGTACATAAAATCCAGAATGAAGACGGTAATGCCCAACAGGTAGGCAAACAGCACCACGATACTGATCATGACGCTGATCTCACCCTGGAACATGGATTCACCCAGAAAATGCGGCAGGGCGTTGACGTATAGTTTGCCGATGCCCGGCCAATCGAAGAAGAATTCCAGCGCGGTGATGAACTGCCAGAAGCCGGCCAGGCTGAGTGCCAGCCCGGTCAGCAGGTAGGGCAGCACCGGGCGCAGGACGTAGCGCGTTTGAACGGCCTGATCGGTAAGGCCTTTGGCGCGGGCCAGGTCGACGTAATCCTCTTCCGAATAGATCAGCAGGAAGGTCCGCCAGTTGTTGACCAGTTGAAAGATCAGGCTGAGCACGATGGAGGCCACCGGCAGGACCATATGGTAGGCCGTTTGGAGGATGACTCCCCAGGTGGTCGAGGGGGGCGGGAAATTGATCATCTTCGCCACCGGGAAAATCCTGAATTGGACCGCAAAAAGCATGACCAACAGGATTCCGATCACCCAGCTTGGCACCGATGAAATGGGGGTCAGGATTGCGACCAGTCGATCCAGCCAATGGCCTTCGTGCTGGCTGAGATACAGCGCCAGCGGAATGCCGATCAAAAATAACACCAGGTAGGCTGTCCCGGATAACAGGAGTGTGTTGTTCAGGTGGCTGAGGATGATGGTGCGGACATCGTAGGTCTTGATCACCTGGTTGCCGGAGGCTTGGATGAACATGCCGAAATTTTTCTGATCGGCGACATTTCCCCAGTCGATGGTGAGCGCCCGGTAGGTGTAGAGCATGTGTTTGGGCCAGAATGGCAGTGAGACCCCCGCGGCCGTTTCGAGCTGAACCCGCCTGGCTTCGATTTCATTGGCCGGGATGCCATCCCACATTAACTGGCGAACCTGAGTCTCGACCTGATCCTTTGCGATCCGATCCAACATGCCGCCGCCGTTGGCCACGACGACGGTAATGAACACGCCGACCAGGATGGTCAGTAGAATCGCAATCAAACGGCGCAGAACATAACGCAGGGTCCGCACGAGCGGATTCGCCGCCAGCATAGTTACCAGAGAATTTTCATCGGTGGGGGAAGGTATGGGGGTATCGGGATACATTTGTATGGGAGACGGAGGTGTGAAATCGAACAGCAGCGCAATGATACCCCTCTTCAGGGCTCAGCGGCTACAATCCTGGCCAACTTCTCGGAAAATCAATCCTACTGGCTAATGGCTGGGCGTTTCTACTGGCCCAACCCGGGCCTGGCAATGTGGCCAACGGCGATCTCGGGGGAGGTTATCGCCAGAATCCAGCCAACAGAATCAGAAAGCGTCTGAAGAGGGTATTGACAATTCGGAATTGCGCCCTATAATAAAAAACATAGTTTATTCTCTAAACAAAGTAATTACCCATGAGCGCCCTTCCCCGAGCCAACCGCAACCTCATCCGCAGCATCAATCGTTCGATCATCCTGAACGTCGTCAAGACGCAGGGCGAAGTGTCGCGCGCGGCCATTGCCCATCTGACCGGGCTGAGCCCGGCCACCGTAACCGCCATCACCGGGCAGTTGATCAAGGAAGGGCTGGTGTTCGAAAAGACGACCGGTGACTCGACCGGCGGCCGGCCGCCCATCATGTTGGCTTTGAATCCGCGCGGCGGCTTCGTGATCGGGATCAAGTTAATGGAAGACCAGGCAGTGGGGGCGCTCACCGATCTGAACGCGACCATTCTGGCCAAGGATTCGATCGGCCTTTCCGGTGTGGACGTGGACACGGCGGTCGATACGCTGGTCGCGCTGGTCGCCCGCCTGACACACGGCAGCGGCGTCCGCAAAAAGCAGTTGATGGGCGTGGGTATTGGCCTGGCCGGAGTCGTCGATTACGCCAATGGAATTGTACGCCAGAATCCGTTTTTTGGCTGGCAAAATATCCCCCTGCGCAACCTGCTCCAGAACCGTTTGAAAGTACCGGTGTATATCGATAACGACGTAAACACCCTGACCCTGAGCGAAAAGTGGCTGAGCGTGGGCAAACCGGTGGACAACTTCGTGGTGATCACGATCGGCCGCGGCGTGGGCATGGGCATCGTCCTGGATGGGCGCATCTACCGCGGCAAGGGCGGCGGCGCTGGCGAATTCGGCCACGTGGTGGTGGATCCGGACGGGCCGCTGTGCGACTGCGGCAAGCACGGCTGCCTGGAAAGCCTGGTGAGCGATCACGCCCTGGTGGCAATTGCCCGCCGCGAGGTCGATCCGGGGATCACCAACCTGGACGGGCTGTTGGAGTTGGCGCAAGCCGGCCGGCCGGAAGCGCTGGCGGTGCTCAAACGCGCCGGCGGATTGTTGGGGCTTGAAATCGCCAACCTGGTGAACGTGTTGGATCCAAACTTGATCGTCATCAGCGGAGAGGGTATTCGCATGGGGGAAACTTTCTTTACCGCTGTTCGTTCAGCCTTTCATGAAAATGTCATGCCCGGACTGGCAGAAGACACCGAGATTCGGGTCGATTCCTGGGGTGATGACATTTGGGCGCTGGGCGCTGCCAGTCTGGTTATTGCCGGGACCTTTAATTCACCGATCTAGTCAAGGAGGCGTTTTACTGAAGTAGACCAATTTGTTTTTTTAATCCGAGTTGGTTTGTTCACTATACAAAGAAACCTGTATCTGCTCGCTACAGGAACCAAATCCCAACTGCTCAAGAGGAAACGAAGATGAAGAAACGTGTGTCATGGATTGTTGTATCCTTTGTGCTCGTTATGAGCATGCTGCTGAGCGGCTGCGCTGCCGCCACCCCGACCGCTGCGCCGGCCGCGGATCCGGCCGCGACCGAAGTCGCACCGGCTGCAACAGAAGCCGCCACTGAAGCGGCTGTTACCGGCGCCGCCACCACCATCAAAGTCATGTCTTTCTTCGCATACGACAATCCCGAAGTCGAACAGGCCGTGGTTGCCGCCTTCGAGGCCAAATATCCCGATATCAAAGTCGAATTTGAATCGGTCCCGATGAGCGATATTTTCCTCAAGTACAAGACTTTGATCGCCGGCAAGGTACCCCCGGATGTGATGGCCTTCAATTATGACAACGCCTACCAATTCGGCGCGATGGGCGCCCTCGAACCCTTGGACAGCTATATTCAGGCCAGCGGCTATGATACCAGCAAAATCTATACGGCTACGCTGGACATGTTCAAAGTGAATGGCGTCCAATATTCCATGCCCGCCACCTTCTCCGATGTCGTTTTGTACTACAACAAAGCCCTCTTCGACGCCGCCGGCCTGGCCTACCCGCAGGATGGCTGGACGATGGAAGACGTCAAGAAAGCCGGCCTGGAACTGACCAAGGACACCAATGGCGACGGCACGCTCGACCAGTTTGGCTATGCCTTCCCCTGGTGGCCCGTCATCCTGGAAATGTACAATGCCCACATCTGGGATCCGACCACCAACAAGTGCACATTGAATTCCCCCGAAGCCATCAAGGCATTTCAGAAAATCGTAGACGCTCGCTACACCGAGCAATATTCCCCGACCGTCGACCAGTTGGCCGAACAGGGCGATTGGGACATGTTCATCGCCGGCAAGCTGGCCATGTACCCGACCGGACCGTGGGCAGTGCAGCCTTTCAATGACAAGATCACCACGTTCACCTATGACATTGCCAACATGCCCGCCGGTGATAAACAGGCGACCCATGTGTACGCCAATTCCTACGGCATGGCTGCCGGTTCCCTGAACAAAGACGCCGCCTGGAAGTTCATTGAATTCGCCACCGGCCCCGAGGGCACCAAGATTCGCCAGGACGGCAAGTACGAAATTTCCCCGGTCAAGGAAATTGCTGAAAAGTATTACGTGGAAAACCTAGCCGGCGACGATCCCGAACACGCCATTGTATTCATGGAAGCCATGGCTTACGCAGTTCCGCAGCCGGTCCATGCCCATTGGCAGGAAATCTATGATGCGATTGCCCCTGAACTCGATCTGGCCATGAGTGGTCAGAAAGACGTTGCCGAGGCGCTCAACGCAGCCTGCGCGGGTGTGGATACTGTCTTGGCTCAACCGTAATCTTTCATTGATCATGAAGGGGATGAGGATCAAATCTCATCCCCTTCATTTGTATAAGGTGCCCCATGGAGATAATTCAGGAATTCCCCGTTGCAAGAAAAAAACAAACCTTCAGGACGAATAAGATTCGTGAAGCTCTCTGGGGCTATTTATTCATTACCCCAAACTTTTTAATCGTTCTGATTTTCACCATCTTTCCGGTATTCTTTTCGTTCTACATGAGCATGACGGATTGGAACATTCTCAGCCAGCCGAATTTTATCGGCATGGCGAATTATCAAAAGCTGCTGACCGATCAGGTTGCGCGGGTAACGCTTTTCAACACCTTTTATTTTACGATGATCAGTGTGCCCATCAACGTCATTCTCACATTGGTCCTGGCGGTACTTCTCAACCAGAAATTGCGTGGAATTTCCTTTTACCGCACCGCATATTACATGCCGGTCATCACCGCTTCCGTGGCGGTCAGCCTGATGTTCATGTGGATTCTGGCCAGCAACGGTTTGCTCAACCAACTGCTGGGATCGGTCGGCCTGAAGCCGGTGAAATGGCTGACGGACGCCAAAATTGCGCTGAACTCGGTGATCGGGGTGACCATCTGGAAGGGGCTGGGGATGAATATGATCATCTTCCTGGCTGCCCTGCAGGATATCCCAAATGAACTTCTCGAAGCGGCCTCCATCGACGGCGCCAACCGTTTTCAACAGTTCACGCGGATCATCGTCCCCCTGATTTCGCCGGTGATTTTCTTTGTGACCATCACCGGGGTCATCGGCTCTTTCCAGAGCTTCGACCTGGTTTACAACATGACCGGCGGCGGGCCGGGCCATGCGACGACCGTGATTGGCTACTATATCTGGCAGCAGGCGTTCAAGTATTTGCACATGGGATACGGCGCTGCCCTGGCCTATGTGGTCTTTATCGCCATTCTGATCCTGACCTTGATCCAATGGGTCCTCCGCAAGCGCTGGGTCTATTCCGAGGAGTAAACCATGGAAGCCGCACATACCCGTACCCAAAGCAATTCCCTTCAAAAACGCATCGTGATCCTTTTATCCGTCACGATTCTGACCATCGGTGCGATCACCATGATCCTCCCGTTCGTCTGGAGCCTGCTGACTTCGCTGAAAAGCTCCGAGAACGTCTTTGCGCATTCTGCATTCTGGATCCAGTTTCCCCCGGATTTTTCCGCCTATAAACAGATCTGGCAAAAAGTCCCGATCCTGACCTATACCCTGAACACCCTGAAAGTCTCGCTGATTGTTACCGTCGGGCAACTGCTGACTTCTTCGCTGGCGGGCTATGCCTTTGCCAAATTGAAGTTTCCCGGCCGGGATAAATTATTCGTGTTCTACCTGGCTACCATGATGATTCCGGGGACGGTGCTGCTGATCCCGAACTTCGTGATCATGAGCAAAATTGGGGCTGTCAACACCCACTGGGCCCTGATTCTCTCGGCGGTTGGCAGCGTTTACAGCACCTTCCTGATGCGCCAGTTCTTCCAGTCCTTCCCATCCGAGCTGATGGATGCGGCCAAGCTGGACGGTTGCAACCCGTTTGGATTTTATTGGAATATCCTGCTGCCGAATTCCAAACCGATCTTCACCACGCTGGGATTGATGGCTTTTCAGGGAATCTGGAACGATTTCCAATGGCCGTTGATCGTCCTGAACGATCAGAAGCTGCGCACGCTGCAGGTGGGCCTTTCCTACCTGAACAGCGAATTCTATACCGATTGGAATCTCCTAATGGCCGGTTCGATTTTGACCATGCTGCCGATCTTGATCCTGTTTTTCTGCGTCCAAAAATACTTCGTGCAAAGTTTCAAACTTACCGGCTTGAAAGGATAATGGGTCCATGTCTTCTCTTTACCTGAAAAGCATCCAGATCATCAAAGAAGGCCAATCCCCCTCGGGAGCTTACATCGCTTCGCCCAATTTTCCAACCTACCATTACTGCTGGCTGAGGGACGGCAGTTTTATTGCCCATGCAATGGATGTGGCCGGGGAAACGGAAAGCGCAGAGGCGTTTTTCCGCTGGGTGGGAAGAACGATCCAGAAATATGGGTATAAGGTCGCCGAAGTGCGCCGTCTTTTGGAAAAGGGATTGCCAATCGGCAAGGATGATACGATGCACACCCGATTCACGCTGGACGGCGAAGAGGACACGTCAGACAGCACCTGGGGGAATTTCCAGGTGGATGGTTACGGCACCTGGCTTTGGGCGCTGGCGGAGCATGTGCGCCGCACGGGAAATGTGTCCCTTCTGCGGGAACTGGCAGAGCCGATCGATATCACCCTGCAATACCTGGAACTGGTATGGAAGCTGCCGAACTATGACTGTTGGGAGGAACACCCCGAATACCTGCACCCCTATTCACTGGCGACCGTTTACGGCGGATTGGCGGCGGTGGACGGACTGGTCCAGGATGGCCTGTTTGTGGCCCCAACGGTGGATGTGAGACGGCTGGCCAACCAGGTATCCGATTTCCTGCAAAAGTATGCGGTTGGGGATGGGGTTTTTGTCAAACACATCCGGCCGGCCAACGGGAAAGGGACCCCCAGTCAGTTCATCGGCAGCGGAGTGGACGCCAGCCTGCTGGGTCTGGCGATCCCGTATCACGTGTTTCCCCTGGATGATCCGCTGATTGTGGGTACAATTCAGGCCATCGAAAGGGATCTGCACCACCCGCGCGGCGGGGTATACCGCTATAAGGAAGACGTCTACTACGGCGGCGGTGAATGGATCCTGCTGGCTGCCTGGCTGGGCTGGTACGATGCCCAGGTGGGCAATCTTGACCGGGCGGAAGAACTGCTGCACTGGATCGAGGCTCAGGCGGATGGCGAGGAACAGTTGGCGGAACAGATTTCAGATCACATCCTGGCTCCGGATCAGTACGAACCCTGGCTCAAGAAGTGGGGGCCGGTGGCCAAACCGCTGCTCTGGTCGCACGCCATGTATATCATCCTGGTTAATGCCATCCAACACGGAAAAACGAAATGAGCGCCACCCCTGAATCTCCCCGTTTGACTTTGCGCCATGAGCCCTACGGCGAGCAGCACCCCTACGAGCCGCTGCCCTACGAACGCTCTCCGCGCGACCCATGGGTCGGGCAGCCCATCACCCTGGGAGTGGAAACCGGGCAAAACCCGGCCGCGAATGCGGTCTGGTGCGTCTGGCAGGACGCCGGCGGTTCAACGGCGCAGCGGGTGGAAGGTACTCGGGTGCAGGTCGGTGAAAACGCGGATCACTGGCAGATCGATCTGCCGGCCTTCTCACGCCGTGAGCATGTGAGGTATCGTTTGTATGCCGGCAGCGGCGCGGAACAGGTGGAGAGCCAGGAATTCTCCCTGCCAGTGTCCGCCTGGGCGGAAGCCCGGGCCGTGGTCGGGGTCGAAGATTGCGCGGATGGGGTCCGGGTGGTCCTGTCGACCAATCAGGCCGGATTGTTCCTGGAGATGACCCTCGCCCTGGACGGAAAGGGCAGCGCTGCGCTGCGGCTCAAGGCGCTTTCCGCGGATGAAAGTCCGAAACCCGAATATCCTCAGAACATGGTCTTTGAGAGGAACTGGGCGGGTCTATCCTTGGCTTTGACCGGCAGCCCGCTGCAAATGGCCTTGCGCCGCGACAGCGATCGCCTGGCGTTGGAAACATCCATGCCGCTTCAGGCGCTGGTAAGGCCGGACGGCCGCGTATCGATGTTCCGGTTGAGCTTCGCAAGTCCGGCCGATGAGGCTTTCTACGGCTTTGGCGAGCGCTTCAACGCCTTCGACCAACGCGGCAATTCGTTGGATAACTACGTGTATGCCCAATACACCGGCCAGGGCAAACGCTCCTATATCCCGGTGCCATTTTTCATTTCATCGCGGGGCTACGGTTTGTGGTTGAATACAGACCGCCAGGCGAATTTCGACCTGGCCGCCGAAGACAGCGAGTGCTGGCGCGTGACGGGCCAGGCCGAGGATGACGCCAGCCTGGAATTGCGCTTTTTCTTCCAGACCCATCCCAAGGCGGTTGTCCAGGCGTTTACCGATCTGACCGGCAAGCCCAAGCTGCCACCGCAATGGGTCTTCGGCCTGTGGATGAGCAGCAATGATTGGAACAGCCAGGCGGAGGTGCTGCGCCAACTGCACCTGACCCGGCAGCACCGCATTCCGGCCAGCGTGCTGGTCATCGAGGCCTGGAGCGATGAAATCAACTTCTACACGTGGAACAACTCGCACTACACGCTGAAACCCGCTTCGCAGGCTTATTCTCTATCCGATTACACTTTTCCGGCGGACGGGCTCTGGCCGGATCCGAAAGCGATGATCGATGAACTGCATCAGGCCGGCCTGCGCCTGGTGCTGTGGCAGATTCCGGCGCTGAAATTTCCCAATCCCGCCGAAGGCCTGGACGAGCGGCAGAAAGACGCCGATCAGGCTTACGCGATCGAGCAGGGTTATGTCGTGCGCAAGGCGGACGGCACGCCGCACCGCGTCGAAGGGCACGCGCCATGGTTTGGCAACAGTCTGGTATTGGATTTCACCAACCCGGATGCGGAACGCTGGTGGTTGGACAAACGCGCCTATCTGGTAAAGGAAATGGGCGTGGATGGATTTAAAACCGACGGCGGTGAGCACATCTGGGACAACGCGACCCGTTTTGCGGACGGGCTGCGCGGAACGCGGGGCATCAACCGCTACCCGTTGGCCTACGAAGGCGCCTATTCGCGCCGGATGGAATCTCTCCGGGGCGACGATCACGTACTGTTCAGTCGAGCCGGGTATACCGGCGCGCAGCAGGTGAGTTCGCATTGGGCCGGGGACGAATCCTCCACCTGGGAGGCCTTCCGTTCGACTATCCGCGCTATGTTGAACGCCGGAATGTGCGGCTTTTCGTTCATGGGTTGGGATATCGCCGGGTTCGCCGGGCCGCTTCCGGAAGCGGAACTCTATCTGCGGGCGGTGGCCTTTTCCGCCTTCTGCCCGATCATGCAATACCATTCGGATGGAAACGCGCGCCGGATTCCCAGCCGCGACCGCACGCCGTGGAACGTCCAGGAGCAGACCGGCGATGGCGAAATCATCCCGGTGTTCCGGAAATACGCCAACCTGCGCGTCAACCTGGCCCCGTACATTCAGGCGCAGGCGCGCATCAGCCACCAAAGCGGGCTGCCGCTTATGCGCGGGCTGCCGTTGGAATTTCCAGGCGACCGGCAGGCGCGTTCCTTCCCCTATGAATACCTTTTTGGCGAGAGCCTGCTGGTTGCGCCGGTCGTGGAAAAAGGTGCGCCAGAATGGAAAGTCTACCTGCCGGCCGGCGAGTGGCGCAGCCTGTGGACGGGCGAGCCTTTTAGCGGACCGCAAATTCGGACGGTAGCGCCGGAGCGCGGCTCGATTGAAGTCTACCTGCGCAAGGGAAGCTGCGTGTCGCTCAACCTGGGCGACGACCTGGCTCTGTTCAGCCCGGCCAGCGGTTCGCCCGAAACGGTGCAAAATCTGGCCGCGCTGGTCTATCCGGGCGAGGTCAGCACCGTGGAGCTGTATCAGGGCCGCGAGCACGGATTTGGCTCACTGACGGCGCGCGAGAATCCCGGAGAACATTGCGTACAGCTCAACCTGGAGCGTATAGAACTGCCGGTCGACCTGCTGATCCTCGGCGACAAACCGGAACAGGTTTGTTTCAACGGCTGTTTGATGCAGCCGGGTTCTGCAACGGCAGGCAATGGCAGCGTCTTCTGGCAATGGCTGCCCGAAAGCCGCCTCGTGCACATTCACCTGCCCGGCCGCAAGGGACCCTTGAGCGTTACGATCCGGTGAGCCGCCTTTTCATCGCCAGGCGGATGATTCGAATTGCATACTGACTAAGCGTTGGCCGCTTCTTCCACCCCATCGTAGGCGCGAAGTTGCGGCCAGCGACCGCCTACCAGGCCCACGGCCAGCACGCAGCCGACCCCGCCGGAAACAATGGCGGCCGCCGGTCCAAATGCCTGAGCCACGATCCCCGATTCCACCTCGCCCAACTGCGGGCCGCCCTGGAAGAAGATCTGGTTGATGCTGACCATGCGCCCGCGCAGTTCGTCCGGAGTCTGCAACTGGCGGATAGTGTTGCGTAAAATGGTGCTGACCGAATCGCCCGCGCCGATCAGGATGAGCGCGACCAGCGTCAGCCAGAAGCTGTGCGACAATCCGAAGAACACGGTCGCCAAGCCGAAGATGACCACCGCGCCCAGCAGCAGCGATCCCTGCCTGCGCATGCGGCTGCGCTGCGAAATCACCAGCGCGGCGCTGACCGCGCCGATGGACTGCCCGGCCGAGAGCCAGCCGTACTGCTGGACGCTGGCGTGCAGCACATCGCGCGTGATGAAGGGCAGCAGGGTGTTGGCCGAAGAGAAGAAGGTGGCAAAGAAGTCCAGGATCATGCTGCCCATGATGACCGGCTGGTGCAGGATGAAGCGCCAACCCTCGCGAATGTCGAATAGCCCGGCGTCGACGCGCCCGCGGAAATGGTTGTTTTCGGCGCGCTTGACCGCCTGCTGGGGCACCGTTCCGATCATCAGCAGCGCCACAATCACGGCCAGGAAGGATACAGCGTTGATCATGTAGACCGAAAACAATCCCAGCGCGGCAATGGTCAACCCGCTCAACCCCGGGCCGATGATCGCGCCCAGATCGGCGGCGATGGAGGACATGCTGAAAGCGCTGGCCAGGTCGTCGCGCGGCACCAGGTTGGAGATCAGCGATTGGCGGGCCGGCAGGTCGAACGAGATGGCTACCGCCTGCACGGCGGTCAACAGATAGATCCAGCCCAGCCGGATCTGCCCGCTAAGGGTGAGCAGCCCCAACGCCAGCGCGACCAACGCCATGGTCGCCTGGGTGATGAGCATGATCTTACGCCGGTCGTAACGGTCGGCGAACAGCCCGCCAATGAGGGCGAAGGCCAGGATGGGGATGAAGCGCGCCAGCCCGATGCCGCTGACGGCGATGGGCTGGTCGGTCAGTTCGCGGATGTGCCAGAGCAGCGACCAGTACTGCATCTGCGAGCCGGCGATCGAGATGAACAATCCGGCCCACAGCAGGACGAATTTACGGTGGCGAAGGGATGGGGGAAGATGCATTGAATGCTGAATGGTGAATGAAGAATGCTGAATGAAGGAGAGTTCTGCGTCAATGAGTTATGCGGAAAGAACCTCATACCGCATAACTCATAACTCATAACTCTGAACTTCTTATGTACCCCAATCCCGCAAATACAAAAAGTCATATCCAATCGTGCGGTTGGAGAGCTTGGCGATGGGCGGCAGCATGCGTTTGAATTGGTTGCGGCGGATGCGCTCGACCACGGCGTTAACGAAGGGTTCGGCGAAACCGGCTTCCACGGCTTCCTGCGGGGTGTAGCGCTGGTCGACCATCAGGTAGAGCAGCCGGTCCACCTCGGCGTAGGTAAAGCCCAGCTCGCCCTCGTCGGTCTGGCCCAGCCACAGGTCAGCGGAAGGAGCCTTGGCGAGGATCGAATCCGGCAGCCCCAAATCGCGGGAGAACTGACGCACCTGCGTCTTATACAGATCGCCGATCGGGTTGATGGCGCAGGCCGAATCGCCGTACAGGGTGGTGTAGCCCAGCAGGATTTCGGTCTTGTTGCCGGTGCCGATGGCCAGTCCGTGGAAGGCTTCGCTCTGGTCGTAGAGCACGATCATGCGCGCCCGCGCCATGCTGTTGCCCTTGCGCGTGTTGCTCATCTCGGGAAACTGCTGGAAGAGCGGTTCGACCATGCCGGTGATTTCATAGGTCAGCGACTGCACGCCCAGCGCATCGATCACCTTTTGGGCGTCGTCGAGCGAATCCTGGGAGGAGGTGCGATACGGCAGGCGGATGGCCAGCACGTTCTGGGGTCCCAGCGCTTCGGCCGCCAGATAGCAGGAAAGCGCCGAATCGATGCCGCCGGACAGGTTGATGACCGCTTTGGTGAAGCCCATGCGGTTCAGCTCGCTGCGGATGAAACCCGTCAGGATGCCGCGGACCAGGTCGGTATGGATGTTCAGGTCTACATCAATCATGGTTGCCTCCGCCTAGCGCCCTGAAGTACGTTCGCCGTCGGCCAGAATGCGGTTCATCTCGCGCTGCACCAGCGCGGTGCGTTCGTCGCGCAGCATCGGCAGGCGCGCGCGGGTGCGGTGCAGCTGGTTGAGATCGATCTCACCGAACGTGAGGTCTTCTTTGTGGAAAGGCCCGCAGGCCAACTGGTTGCCGTTCGGGTCGTAGAGCGCCGAACCGCCCCAGAAGTTCAGCCCGTCCTCATATCCGACGCGGTTGCTGTGCGCCACGAACGAGGTGAACAGGCTGGCGTAGGCGCGGGTGATTTGATCGACCCAACGCGCCGATTCGAGCTGGGCTTCGTTCGTCAACCCGCGGCCCGGCGAGGCCGAGGTGAACAGGAACAGGTCGGCGCCGTCCAGCCACAGCAGATAAGGCGGGGAAGCGTGCCAGAAATCCTCGCAGATCAACAGACCCACCCGGCCGAAGCGGGTATCGAAGGCCTGCACCGATTCGCCCAGGGCGAAGAAGCGTCCCTCATCGAACAGACCGTACGTGGGCAGGTAGACCTTGTGGTGCACGTGCAGCACCTCGCCCTGTGAAAGGTAGGCCGCCGAAATGAAGAAGCGGTTGCGGATATCTTCGTCCACAAAGCCGACCACCAGGTCCAGTTTTCGGCTGGCTTCCAGCAGCGGGCGGAAGATGGGGTCGTCGCGGGTGGGGCGGTGCGAAACGGTCGGCGCCAGGTCCTGCAACACGTAACCGGTCAACGACAGCTCAGGGAAGACCAGCAGTTCAGCGCCGCCTGCGCTGGCTTCTTCGATGACGGCCAGGTGCTTTTCAAGGTTGGCCTGTACATTGCCCAGCACGGTATTGATTTGCGAAAGCGCAATTGTCAGTTTCATAAGATAAGAAGAGGTATTCGTTGATGCGGGATGAGGGATGCGGGATGAGTGAGACGTGAAGAGTGATGAGTGACTCATCCGCATTCCAGGTCACGGTTTATGATTCACGCTTCACCCATTTTATCACTCATCCCAGGTGGGTGAACCCTCGATCGATGCCGCATCCCGGGCCGGGATGATATACTTGCACCTCGATTGGGAAAACAGATCGTGTCATACTTCGAACATTCCTCGCGTTTTGAACGCACGCTGCGGCTGATTCTGATCGCCTTTTCGATCGGCTGCATCCTCTACATCTCCCGGCAGAAACCGGTTTTGACCGGCGATGCGCGCGAATACTACCTTACCGCCGAATCCTTCGCAAATCACCTCAGCCCGGATCTACGTTCGGAGGATATCGAAGCCGCGCGAACGTCCTTCGAGCGGGATTTTCAGGAAGCGCTCTCCGACCAACCCTTTGGCTATTTTCCTTCCAACACCGGGGAGCTTTATTCCTACCATTTCTGGCTGTATTCATTCACAACGCTGCCCGCGCAGATGCTGCTGCGCTGGACCGGCGCTGACCGGCTTAGCGCCTTCGCGTGGACGAACGTGCTCTTCTACCTGGCCGCGCTGTGGAGCATCGCCGGGTTCTTTCGTGGCAGCCGGGCGCAAAAGCTGACCTTTCTCGGCCTGTCCGCGTTCAACCCGGCCTTCTTCTACCTGAGCTGGACGCATCCCGAAGCGTGGAGCTTCGCGCTGGTTACCATTTCATTGGTCTGTTTCAGCCGGCGGAATTGGACGGCCGCGACGGTGTTCGCCGCGCTGGCGGCCACGCAGAACCCACCCCTGATCTTCCTGGCCGGCTTCTTCATACTCATCCATCTATGGGAAATGCGCCGGAACTTTCGCCTGCGTAAGGCCATCGGGGTCTGCCTGGCGGGTGCGCCGGCAGTGACGCCCATGCTGTTCTACTACCTTCATTTCGGCACGCCCAACCTGATTCTGCGAACCGGCATGGCCGACCCCAGGCTGGCCTCTCTCACGCGCCTGGCGGATCTGTACCTGGATTTGAACATGGGCATGCTGCCCTATATTCCCGTGGCGCTGTGCACGGTCTTCGTCCTCCTGATCATCACCCTCCAGCGCCGGAAGATCAGTCCTGCGCTCGGGCTGGCGCCGGTGCTGCTGGCGATGTCCCTCGCCTGCCTGCAAACCGCCAACTGGAATCACGGCGCGGCCGGCCTGAACCGCTACGCGGTCTGGCATTTGCCCCTGATCTTCTACCTGTTCAGCGATTGGCTGCCCATGCGCCGACCGACCGGCCGCGGGCTGGCGGCTGCGGCGGTTTTGACACAGGCAGTCCTCCTGCTGGCCATGGGACCGGTATCCTATATGAATTTCTCGCCCCTGGCGCGCTGGGTCGTCGAGCAGGATCCGGCACTCTACAACCCGGATCCCGAAGTGTTCGCCGAGCGCAGCCTGGGGCGCGAGTTGTACTGCAAGACCTGCCTGAAAGGTTACCAGCCGTATCTTTTCATCGATTCGCAGGGCAACGTGCGCAAGATTCTGGCCGATGAATCTCACCTGGAACATCTCGCCCAGGAGAAGCCGGAATTTACCATCCAGGGGAAAATTGTTCTCCCGGCTAGATCCGGCGCAGGCATGCTGTATGTCAACCTGCCGCCGGGCGTAATGAAGTTATCGCCGGATGCGGGAACTCAAATCAGCGCGTTCAGAAACGCGCCGACTGTTCTGCGTCGATGAGTTCTGAGGGGATGCGTTCAGAGTTCTGAGGTGATGAGTTCCGAGTTCTGAGGGAAGAATTCGGCATGAATCGTTCACGAATACCTATTCAACGAATACCGAATTCACTCATCACGCATCACTCCTCACACTCCTCTCAATAATTCGTCGTGCGGTCGATGTAGCCGCGCTCGCGGGCCTGCCAGTCGCACCAGCGGAAGGCAAAAACCGCCAGCACGCCGGTCAGCAGCGTCAGACCGGCCAGAATGCCGAGCAGTTGCAGGTTGCTGAAGCCGGCCAGGGTTGGAAAAGCCTGCGCCACCGAACCGACCAGCGAACGGCGCAGCAGTTCCAGCCAGTAGGTCACCGGCAGGGCAAAACCGAACGGGCGCAACCAGGCTGGCAGCACGTCCAGCGGGAAGATCGCGCCGCTGAACAGGTACAGCGCTCCGGCCACGCCATCCCCCAGGTAGTCGGAATGGCGCGCCACCACCAGCGTCACACCGGCCAGCAGCAAACCCATCAAGGCCAACATCACCACGCCCAACAGCAGGCTGACGATGAACAGCAGCCAGTCCACATGGGCCAGATCGATGGGCACGTGCAGGAATAATACGCCGAAGACAATGGTGATGACCACCGAGAAGGTGCCGGTGATGAAGCGCGCCACGCCGCGTCCCATGAGATAAGAGGGAATATGCACCGGCGCCACGTAGATGTATTTGAGGGTCTTATAGTGCTCGCGGTCGTCCAGCACCGCCCACGAGACACCGGTCATGACCGCGCCGACGTACATGTAGAAGGCGTTGCCCAGGTAGATGTACGGGAAGAGTGGGTCGCTGAAATTGCCGTTGGTGATGACGCTGTACATCACCACCAGGATGGCCGCCCCGGAGAGCGGTTTGATGATCGAGTAGATGGCGAACAGGAAGGGATCGGTCCAGTTGGACTCGATCTTCCAGCCCAGCCAGGAAGCCATGCGAAAGGAACGCAGTCCCATGCCTCACCTCCGGCTTTCTGTCAGGCGGCCTTCGCGGATGGCCAGCCGTTCCATCTTTTCAAGCAGCAGGCGCGCGCCCACCAGGAAGATCACGCTCAGGGCAATCAGCACCCCGATCTCCACGTTCACGCTCACGAAGCCCAGCAGCGGGCCGGAAGGGAAGACCAACTGGCGCATGGCGTCCAATCCCAGGGTGAGCGGGATGATCGAAGCGGCCGCCGCCACCCAGAAGTTGAAGCTCTTGATCGGAAAGTAGAAGCCCGAAACCAGGTAGACCGGTTCCTGGGCCAGGTTGGCAATGTGCCAGGCCTCGCGCGAGAGCAGCAGGAAGATCGACGAGGTCATCATGCCCATGCCGTAGAGCGCCGTCATCGAAAGCAGGAACACGGCCAGCAGTTGAAACAGGTTGCCAACGGCGTACTGCACATGGAAGATCAGGCTGCCCACCAGGATGATGGCTCCGGCGCGCACCGCCGTGGCCACCAGCCCGCCGATGGCCATGCCCAGCAGGATGGCCATCAGGTTGGCGGGTGAGAGGATGTACAGGGCCAGGTTGCCGGTTTCTTTTTCCCAGTAGAGCTGGCTGGACATGCTCCACAGGATGTTCATCCAGAAGGCGGTCATCGCGCCGCCCACAATGACAAAACCGACATATTCCTCCGGAGCGCCGATGGCGCGGTAGACGAACACGTAGGCGGCCACCGAGAGCAGCGGCAGAAAGGAATCGAAGAACAGCCAGGATTTCTCGCGCTGCAGGCCGATCACACGCGGGTAAGCGCGCCCGAGAATGGTTTGAATAAACAGCCGCCAACCGGTGTTTTTCTCAATCGGGGTTTCCATTGGCGTTTTTCTCCTCGTCGGACATACTGCGCCCGACCAGCGTGACGAACACATCCTCCAGGGTCGGCTCGCGCTTTTGCAGGTTGAGAATGCGGATGCTGTTGCGGGTGAGCGTCTCCACCACACCGGCCAGGGCAGCTTCCTCGGCCAGGTAGAACTGCACCTGCGAGTAGCCGTCCGCCCGGGTATGCAGCACCTTGCGCACACCCGGCAGCGCCTCGAAAGGCGCCGTGCCCAGCCCGTTCAGCGGGCTGACGTCCAGGTTGAAGATGGATTCTTTTTGCAGTTGGCGCTTCAATGCGGCCGGCGTGTCGCAGGCCAGCACGCGCCCCTTGTTGATGATGGCCACCCGATCGCACAGCTCATCCGCTTCGACCATGTAGTGCGTGGTCAGCAGCAGGGTGCGGGCCGGGTTCTCGTCCACCCAGCGGCGCACGAAGTTGCGCACGTCGCGGGATGCGCCTACATCCAGTCCCAGGGTGGGTTCGTCGAGAAAGAGCACCTCGGGATCGGTCATCAGGCCGCGGATGATGTTCATCTTCTGCCGCAGGCCGGTCGAGAGGTCGGAGGATTTCGTCTTGGCGCGGTCGGCCAACCCGAAGGTAGCCAGCAGCGCGTCGATGCGCTGATAGGCCAGCGCCGAAGGGATGCCGTAGAACTGGGTGAACATCCACAGATTCTCGCGCACGGTCAGCAGGCCGTAACCGGAGGATTCACCGCCGGAGACCATGTTGATGCAAGGGCGGACTTTGACCGTCTCGCGCAGCACGTCGAAGCCGGCCACGCGCGCCCAGCCGGTGGAGGGCGCCAGCAGCGTGGTGAGGATCTTGATCAGCGTGGTCTTGCCAGCGCCGTTGGGGCCCAGCAGGCCGAACAGCTCGCCGCGGCGCACGCGTAAATTGACATCGCTCAGGGCAATCAGCTCTTTGGGCTGATCCTTCTTCTTGTTTTCACGCAATTTATAGACGCGACCGAGTCCTTCGGTCTCGATGGAGTATTCCGAAGCCATAACGCCTCCCATGGGGAGTATGATAAACTGAGGAAGAGGACGCGGCGCGGAGGCCGCGGAAATAACAAACCCGTTATGAGTAATGAGGTCTGAGTTCAGAGTGATGAGGGAAAAGCTTATAAATTTCTAATTCCTCATTCCTCTTCACTCATTACAAATCACACATTACCCATCACTCATTGACACATTACAGCGAAACACTTCCAACCACAGCACACCTTCCCGTCAAACACCATGAAACCCGACACGATCGCCCGCCTGCTATCCCTTAATTTAAAATTCTACCAGAATTTTGGTCCCGCGTTCGCAAAGACTAGACTCCGGATTCAGCCCGGCGTGCGCCGCGCGCTGACCGAATGGGTGCCACACAGCGGCCGTTGGCTGGACCTGGGCTGCGGATCGGGCGCGCTGGGCGTGGAATGGGCCGCGAGCGGGCGGCAGGGGCTGTACCTGGGCATCGACTCTAGCGAGGCGCTGCTGGATGAGGCGCGCCGCGAGACGCAGGGACTGTCGACGCCGGAGCTGGAGATCCGTTACGAGCCCGGCGATCTGGCCGGCGACTGGTCGAAGGCCTGCGCAGGACCTTTCAACGGCGTGCTGTGCTTCGCGGCGCTGCACCACCTTCCCGGGGAAGCCTTGCGCGTGGCAGTCATCCGGCAGGTGCGCGGGCTGATGCCGGAGGGCGGGCTGTTCATCCACTCCAACTGGCAGTTCCAGCACAGTCCCAAGCTGTTGGCGCGCGTCCAGCCCTGGGAGCGCATCGGGCTGGTGGACGCTGACGTGGACGAGGGGGATACGCTGCTGGACTGGCGCTATGCCCTGCCCGGACAGCCGGAACAGGTCGGCCTCAGGTACGTGCACCGCTTCACGCCGGAGGAACTGGGGCGGCTGGCGGAACTGACTGGCTTTAAGGTTGTTGAGACGTACGAGTCGGACGGCCAGGGGGGAAGGCTGGGGCACTACGAGGTGTGGAAGAAAGGCTGAGTGTGGAGTATTCTTACACCTTATTTAAAAACTATGAAAATCTAAAATTCGAAGATCAAGAAATTACTTCTTTGTATTTGACGCATTTTTTATCAACATGTACACTTTTAATGTGTCCTTTTAACATTGATTACATGAAAGTAACTCCTTAACAATTATTCTCTCTGGAAATAAAAGGGGATGAATTCGGGAAAAAAATCGATAATAACAAAATATCATGAAAAGTCAGATCGATCATACGCCTGAACAAACCAGATGTTCTTTCACAACCTTTTATTCGCAGAATCGAAGGATTCCATTCATGTCTATAATCAACCTCCGGTAAGCGGAATCAATTATTGCTGTTTTTATCATATCAGTAGTGAAATTTTAGTCGTGTGGTGACCGAGAATATCACAAAGCTCATTATAATGCTATGGAGCATGTTGGGATTGATAACACCTATTGAATGAAGAAAATCTAGAAAGTTCTTTTTCCTCCTACATGAGTCAAATGTAATTTCAAAACGATCTCAATGAACAACAACATTGTCAAAATTCAAAAGCCAAAACTTATCAACTCGTAAAAGACAGTTGACAATTGGTACTGTATATGGTACTATAACGAGGCCGACATGGATCTTTATGAACGAATAAAGCGTAACCCTTCGAATGTCACTCCAAAGCAATTGATGGAATTACTTGAAGAATACGGTTTCGAAAACAAGGGTCAAGAAGGAGACCATGTACAGTATAAAAAGCCTGGTTACCGGCGATTTCCTATACCGATCAAACAGAATCCTCTAGCGATTCACATAGTCAAAGAAGCATTACGGATTATTCGAGAAATCCGTGATCTTGATTGAAAATTAGGAATGATACGATGAATAAGAATATTGAATACTACCTTGGGTTGCCATATACCCGCGAATTGATCCCAGAAGCTAGCGGCATTTGGTTTGCCCGAGTTAAAGAGTTACCGAATTGCATGAGTCAGGGTAATTCGCCTGAAGAAGCATTGCATAATTTAAATGATGCCATGTATGGTTGGATCAAGGGCGAATTGGAAGACGGAGAACCAATCCCAGAACCTCGTGAGGAAGAAGAATACAGTGGCAAGTTCAATACTCGTGTTCCGAAGGCACTTCACCGTAAATTGGTAGAAGCTGCTGATCGCGATAGGGTTAGCCTGAACCAATGGATTAATACCGCATTGGCTGAAGCAGTTGGGGAGTCAACCGCTCAATTTCCTGCGAACGCAGTCAAGGCTGAAGAAGTCTCCACGACTTCAACATGGCCAGGAATCTCTTCTGCTATACAGCATATATTACATGATGTTGGTATGGGGCATGAAGCTGGTGTAATGGATGAGCGTTTATTCGCTAATTGGCTTGATCAAAACCTGTATGATATTCAGATAGATTGCGAAAAAAGGAATTTTGAACAAGCACTGGCGAAAGCAAAGGCTTTATCTGAATTACTAAAAGAACACTGGGAGCGCAGTCCCATCCTACGTTCACTTAGCCAATTCTTGATGGAATTCTCTGAACTCCTTGAATTGAATTGCGATATGAATCAGAAGGTACTTAAGGCTGAACAAATGCGCGAACAAATCGGTATGATTGTTGGGGCCATCAATCATCCAATTCAAAGCCGTATGCAGATACTCGAAAAAAGCCGATTTTCTGCGACCACATCCATGTGTGAATCCGAAACCTCGAATACGATAGTAGAACCCGTGAACAAATGGTGACAAAGATGACCCTTCCTCAAAACAAATCAGCACTGCTGGTTTCATCTGCAATTTTATTACGTCAGGCGGGATACGATTTAAAGGCAATTGAGGTTCTACAGGATGCAATCCATGATGATCCAGGTTTCGCACCAGCCTATGTTTTGCTAGGAGCTCTATATCAAGCAACAAGCAGTGATGCACAGGCTGAAATATTTTTTCGCAAAGCCCTTGAGATCGAGCCAGATAATACGGAAGCTCTACAAGGATTAGGACTTTTCTTAATTTCTCAAAACCGATACTCCGAAGCATTACCCTACTTAGAAAAGCATCTTCAGAAAAATCCAACTGATTCGCTTAGTTTGGATGGCTTATTGGAAGCCTTTCATCACCTTCCTGGACGTGAAGAAAAAATCCAAGTAACTTTAAAAACCGCATGGGAACAATCAAAGAATACAGAATTCGGTATTCGTTATGGTCGCTACCTGCTTGACCAAGGTGATCCGCAAGAGGCTCGAAACGTTCTTACGGCTGTTGTTGAGATATCGACAACTGCTCGAACCCTATCAGAATTAGCTTTGACTTGCCTTCTTACCAATGACTGTATTTATGCAACTCATCTATTGCAGAAAGCCGTAGAAATAGACCCGCAGTTTGATCGAGCATGGCGTGGTTTAGCCCAATGTTATAACGAGGCAAGAAACTTTGATAAAGGTTTGGAGGCAGCTGAGCGTGCAATCGCTATTAACCCCAACCATTATCGCAACTGGCAGGCCAAATCGGATGTACTCTTAAGTTTAGGTCAATTTGATCAAGCTCTGCTGGCATCTCAAAAAGGCATCGAGATCATCCATTCAAAAGCCGAAGGAAAGGCTGAGGCTGAACCGGTTCTTGCAGTATTGTATCTACAGCGATTCGCTGCTTTCATAAGATTAGGACATTTGGAAAACGCTGTGGCTGAGATGACACTTGCCCGACAGGAAATTCCGAATGATCATCGTTTTTATCAATACCCCGTTGAAATTTTGTCCACCACAAATCAGGCAAATCAGGCTTTGGAAATTCTTGATTCGGTCTCCAATCCGGATCTCATGGAGCGGTTGGCTGCACTGAAATTTAAAGTTCTCCATCAATTGGGACGTAGTCAGGAAGCATTGAATTTTATTCGACCGTATCTTGAAAAGAAATCGGAAGAACGGTTGAACGTGCTAGCAGATATTGGAGCAGATTTCTATCAGCATGGTTTGAGTGAACCTGCTATAGCGGTTTATCGCCAACTGGTAGATCTCAAACCAAATGATGGGCGTTTTTCTTCAAATCTTGGGTATTTCCTAATCGAAAAAGGAGAGACTACTCAAGCTGAAGAATTGTTGATACAGGTGGCAGATCATCCCAAAGTCGGTTTATTTGGGGAAATAGCCCACTGCGACCTCGCATATCTTTACAATATAACTGGTGCTTATGAAAAATCGCGGAAAGCGTCTGCGGCAGTCCTAGAATCAAAATATAGGAAAGAAGAAGCAATGCTGAGAGTATCTTTCTGGGTCAATGGAAAAATGCAACCTGATCCGATCTCAATTCCTGGACGACTGATGACACTGGAAGATGCGGCGCGCGCATGTGGTGCTGCGGCTGCCATGGCAGCGACTCAGATAACGCGAGCGCAGAGTATTGTAGAAGACCTAAGAAAAGATTCAGCAAATAAATCGCTTGTTGGGATGATCGCTGGTTGTGTGGAAGCAGCTAAGGGAGATCTTTCAGCTGCTATTGAAACATGGAATCAGGTATTGAACGCGGTTAATAATACACCTGATGAATCTGCCCTTAGAGCGTGGATGGTTCTAAGTAAATAATTGGCATTATCGCTACTTAGAATCCGTTTTACTCATTGAAAACCGGATCACTCCCCACCACTCACGCCTTATTCTCTTCTACCAAATATCCCACCGCCTGGCCCTTATCCTCGTCCATCACGATCCGCAGAACATGCCCCGGGCGGAAGTCGCCGACGCGGATCAGGCGCAGCTTGTCACAGATCGATCGATGCGGTCCGGATTCCCCACTGTGCCCTAACGTCGTCAGTGGGCGAGCAGCAGAGGCCCGGCTTCTTCGCCGTAAGGGTCCAGCACCCTTCGGGTGTAACGGGGATACTGTTTGCTGCTTAATAATGCGCCCGGATGATTCTCAGCGGGCTTCCCAGAAAGTCTGCCAGATCGGGCAAAACGGCTTCGGGATCTTCTGCTTCAGGATTGTGGATTTCAATCGAAAACTGTGCAAAACCGGCCGGCCATTGATACCGAAGATCGTTCAAGGTTGTTTTCTGCCCGCAACAGGGAAGTTCGACCGCCAGGTCCCGAAACCCATTTTCGGATGCTTTGTCCATGGCATCCTGCCACCAGCCATCCTCAAGAACAGCATTGCAGATCGGGCATGTAATTCGTTCGAGGTTGCTGCCCGGATCGATGAATTGAGGCGATTCGCTGATTTCCATCTCGATTCGTTCGGCTTTCGGAAAATATTCCCGCACCCGGGCGACGGCTGTTTTCAGGATTTCGTTGTCCGGCACATAAGTCGGTGAAAGGGGAATCAGTTTCAAAACCTCATCGGACATTTCGACCTCCTTTTGGCGATTGAACAAAGGATTTCGTGAAGTATTTGGAACGGTCGGATTGGCAGGATGCGCGCCGAAGGTCTTTGGAGCAAGATGGAATTATCGGGCAGCAATGAGATGCTTCAAGCCGGGCGCAGCCTGGCACGGACCGATCGATGCGGTCCGGATTCCAGGCTGCGCCCTTAAATTCGAGAGGTTCCTGGTCAGCGCGCGAAGCCTGACGGACGCGATATTCTCATCCCGGCGTTCAAGATATCCCGCACCAGGCCGGGGCCTTCGTAGATCAGGCCGGTGTAGAGCTGCACCAGAACGGCGCCGTTGTCCAGTTTTTCCTGGGCATCCGCCGCGCACATCACCCCGCCGCTGGCCACCACCGGCAGTTTGCCGCCCGTGCGCGCCACCACCTTGCGCAGCATCGCGGTGTTCATGGCATTGATCGGGCGCCCGCTCAACCCGCCGGTCTCGCCGGCCTTGGCGGAGGTTTTGACCAGGTCGCGCCGGACGGTGGTGTTGTGGATGATGACTCCGTCCATGCCCTGCTGAAGGATCACGTCGAGCGCCTCGTCCAGTTCCGCGTCGTTCAAATCGGGCGCCAGTTTGACCAGCAGCGGCATCGAACGGCCGCTCGCGCGTGTGTATTCGGCGCGCCGGGCGGCCAGCGGCGCCAGGAGCTCTTCCAGCGCCTGCCTGGACTGCAATTTGCGCAGGTCGGGTGTGTTGGGCGAGCTGATGTTGACCGCCAGATAGTCGCTGAGCGGGGCGAAGGTATCGAACAGGCTCAGATAGTCGCTGACGGATTCCTCCAGTGGGGTGACCTTGTTCTTGCCGATGTTGACGCCCAGCACCAGCCCCCTGGGGTGCGGGGCGCGCAGGCGGCGTGCCATGAATTCGGCGCCGCGGTTGGGGAATCCCATGCGGTTGATCACGCCCTCCTCTTCGACCAGGCGGAAGATGCGCGGTTTGGGGTTGCCGGGCTGCGCTTTGGGCGTGACCGTGCCGATCTCGATGTGGCCGAAGCCCAGGCAGGCCAGCCCGCGCCAGCCCAGGCCATCCTTGTCGTAACCGGCGGCCATGCCGAGCGGGTTGGGAAAGGTCAGGCCGAAAGCCTGCACGGCGGGTCCCTGCTCGCGAGTGTGGAACCAGGCGCGCAGTACCCAGCGTCCAATCCCCAGGCTGCCCCCCAGGCGGAGCAGTGCAATGGTGGAGGTGTGCGCCTGTTCAGGGGTCAGGCGAAAGATGAGCGGACGAACGATGCGGTAGGGTGTAGACATTAGGGGTCCTTATGAAATTCACCACAGAGATTCAGAGATCGCAGAGAAGAGGATTCACCACGGAGACACGGAGGTCACGGAGAAGAGATCGTTGAGGAAGAGAAGAGGATTCACCACGGAGCCGGTAGGTTGGGTTGAGAGGTGGGGGATTACGGTATTCAATGGGCATATTCCTCACCTCGAAACCCAACGTTGGGGATCGATGTTGGGTTTCAGATAGGTCGCGGCAATTCTGAATTGAAAAGGTTGCCTTGATTGGCTCCACCCAATCTACGAGAAACTTCGAAAACAAAGAGAACACTCAAAAAAAGAGAAGAAATGGAGTTTTATTCCTCGTTTCTTCTCTTTTTTTCATCCTCTTCTCCGTGTCTCCGTGGGTAAATCCTCTTTATTCACCTTCGAGGAAGGTACGCACGGCGGCGATCTGTTCGGGTGGGATGCGGCCGGTCCGCTCCCAGTAGTCCAACAGATCGGTCAGGGTGAGCACGGCGTGCAAATGAATGCCGGCCGCCTCCAGCGATTCGCGCGCGCCGGACTGGCGGTCGATGAGGACCACCACGTCGTGGACTTCCAGGCCGGCCTGGGTCAACTTGTCGATGGCTTCGAACTTGGAGCCGCCGGTGGTGGCCAGATCATCGATGATCGCCACGCGCTCGCCGGCGTGATATTCGCCCTCCACCTCGGCGCGTGTGCCGTACGTCTTGGCTTCCTTGCGCGGGTAGATGACCGGCCAGCCGTTTTGCAAGCTGATGGCGGTGGCGATGGGCAGCCCGGCGTAGGGCAGCGCGGCCATACGGTCGAACTGCAATTCGTCCAGCAGCGGCTTATAGGCGGCGGCCGCTTGAGCCAGCAGATCCGGATGCGAAACGAGCTGGCGCAGATCGATGTAGATGGGCGAAATCAGCCCGGATTTGAGGGTAAACTGACCGAAGCGCACGCAGGCTGCGCTCAACAGACCCTCGGCCAATTCGGACGAGACCTGGCGTTTGCGCGCCTTTTCGACGATTTCGGGATGCGCCAGGACTTCCTCGCGCACCTGGCGAATTTCGGCGGCCAGTTCCAGAGCCTTGGCGCGCGGATCGGCGGCGCGGCTGATGGCGCGCGCCACGGGGATGAGCATGCCCAGCCCATCCGGACGCAGTCCGGCCTGCAGGGCAGCCCGCAGGTCGCCGCCCTGGGCGCCCACGCCGGGCGCCAGGAACCACAGGTTGGGCGTCAGCGTGCGGATGCGGTGCAGCGCCTCGGGGTGCGTGGCGCCCACCACCAGGCCGATGTTGTTGTTATCGTCGTTCCATTCCTGGGCCAGCAGGGCCACTTTTTCATACAGGCACAATGGCTTGCCTTCCCCGGCCAGTTTCAGGTCCTGCACGTCGATGGTGCCGGGATTGGAGGTTTTGCACACCAGGAAGACGCCCTTGCCGCTCTTCAGGAAGGGTTCGAGCGAATCGTAGCCCATGTAGGGGTTGATCGTTACGGCATCCACGCCGAGCAGACCGTACGCTGATTCGGCATAGGCCTCGGCGGTGGAAGCGATGTCGCCGCGTTTGGCGTCGAGGATGACGGGAGCGCCGTGCGGCACTGCGTCGATCACCTCACGCAACGCCTGCCAGCCGGGCGCACCCAGCGCCTCGAAAAAGGCGGTATTGGGCTTGTAGGCCAGGGCTATGTCGCGTGTGGCATCGATCAACCGCAGGCAGAAGTCACGCGCGGCCTGGGCGGTGAACTCCGGCAGGTCGGCGGCGTGCGGGTCCAGCCCGATGCACAGCAGAGAGCCGGTGCGGCGGGCGCGTTCGTCCAGTTGGGTGAAGAATGAGGTGGTCATGGGGCTAATTATACCGGTTGAATCAAGATTAATCCAAAATGAGAAAGGTAAAAGTGAATTAAGAAATCAATGAGTTATGAGGTATGAGATTAAGATACAAACCGCATCCACTCAGAACTCATCAACTCAGAACACTCTTACGCCTTTCCCAACACCATCGCCAGCAGGGCCATGCGGACGTGCAGGCCGTATTCCATCTGGCGGAAGTAGGCTGCGCGGGGATCCTCGTCGAAATCCATGCTGATCTCACCGACGCGCGGCAGCGGGTGCATGACGATCATTTCAGACTTGGCAAGCTTCATGATCTCGGGGTTGACCACGAACTGGTGCCTGACGAGCTCGTAATTGGCCGGATCCTCGAAGCGTTCCTTCTGAACGCGGGTCACGTAGAGCACATCGGTTTGCGGCAGCACGTCCTCGAGCCGGTCGCAGACCTGCTGGGGAATGCCCTTCTCGCTGACCTCGTCCATCACTTCCTGCGGCATGCGCAGGATGTCGGGCGAGACGTAGTTGATCTTGACATTGAATAACGAGAGCAGGCGGGCCAGCGAGTGCACCGTGCGGCCGTACTTCAGGTCGCCCAGCATGGTCACGGTCAGGCCGTCGGCGCTGCCCAATTCGGCGAAGATGGTGAAGGTATCCAGCAGGGCCTGGGTGGGGTGTTCGCCGATGCCGTCGCCGGCGTTGATGACCGGTTTGCGGGCGTATTTGGCCGCCAGCGCCGCCGAACCGACCTCGGGATGGCGCAGGACGATCACATCGGCGTAACATTCCAGCGTTCGCACCGTGTCGGCCAGGCTCTCGCCCTTCGAAACCGAGGAGTATTTCACCTCATTGATCGGGATGACCGAGCCGCCCAGGCGTTCCATGGCCGAGGTGAAGCTGGAGGAGGTACGCGTGGAGGGTTCGTAGAACAGGTTGGCCAGGATCTTGCCCTTGAGCAGGTCGAACGTGCCGACGCGCTTGACCATGCCGCGCATTTCATTGGCCACGCCGAAGATGTAGTTCAGGTCGTCGACGCCAAACTGTTTGACCGTGAGAATGTCCTTGCCGTACCAGGCGGATTCTTTGTTTTCGCCGAAGGGCAGATAGGGGCTGAAGCGGCGTGCGGGTGGAATATGCATTTTGGAAATCTCCTTTGGGGTATAAAAATCGGTAATTGTGGATGCGGTATTCGTGGATGCGGTATTCGTTGATGCGGTATTCGGCATTTCGGTATTCGCGAAACGTGAACCGAAGAAGAATTTTCTTCTTCAGTCAGAAATCAGCAATCACAAATCAACAATCTCTTTTCATTCATCATTCAGCATTCCTCATTCATCATTCTTACGTTCTTCCCTGTCCCGGGTTCGGCTGTCACCTTTCCTTCCTGGTAGGCTTCCTTTCCGCGCAGCACCACGCGCGTGACACGGCCGCGCACGGGCTGGCCTTCGTATGGCGTCCAGCCGCAACGGGTGAAGGTATCCACCGCGTGAATGGTCCATTCGGCGTCCGGGTCGATTTCGATCCAGGTGTCGGGCTGCTCGGGCAGGTGGAAGATCCGGCGCGGATTGGTGTAACTGCGCAGGATGATATCGTCCAGGGTCAGGCGGCCGGCATGGACGGCGCTTAACAGGAGCGGTAGGGCCGTTTCGAGGCCGGGGAAGCCCGGCGGCGGGTTGGGCCCGTCTTTTTCGGCCAGGGTGTGCGGGGCGTGGTCGGTGGCAAAGCAGTCAATGCAGTCCAGGTTGTCCCACAATGCCTGCCGGTCGGCGGGGGTATTGAGGCGCGGACGGACTTCCAATCGACCTCCACCTCCTCCCTGGCCCTCCCCCAAATTTCGTAAATTTGGGGGAGGGTTGGGTGGGGGAGGAAATAAGTGGTGCGGGGTTACTTCGCAGGTGACTTTGAGGCCGCGCTCTTTTGCTTTGCGGATGAGCAGGATTTCTTCGCGCAGCGAGATATGCGCGATATGCACCGGGCGGTCGAAGAGCCCGGCCAGCAGCAGCGTCGCAGCCATGCTGCGGCTCTCGGCGTGCACCACGATCGGCCGGTCCGCCGGCCAGCGCTCGAAATGCTGCATCCACAGCGTCATGTCATCCAGGCGCAGGGGACCGTAGGTCTGGTCGAGGTACATCTTCAAGCCGGCCGCGCGTCCGGCCAGGGCCGCGGCCTCGGCGGCGTTATCGGCGCCCGCGCCGAGATATTGGGCATAATCGCAGCGCGCCTTGCCTCCCGCAGCGGCCAATGTGAGCTCGAACGTGGCGGCGTCGGTAACCGGCGGTTTGGTGTTGGGCATGGCCAGCACCAGGGTGAAGCCGCCGGCCAGGGCGGCCGCCGTGCCGCTGTCCCAATCTTCCTTGTGCTCGCCGCCGGGTTCGCGCATGTGCACGTGCGGGTCGATCAGACCGGGCAGTTTCAACATGGCTTCACCTCCACGGGGTAAAAAAACACCCCGAGAAGATTCTCGGGGTGGTGAAAAGCGGGGAAAAGAAACGCCCCAGAAACCCGGGGCGTAGGCTGAATTTTCGATGGAGGGGTCACACACGTTTGTTCGTACATGTCGGATGGATTATAGGCAAAAGCGGCCGGTTGTCAAGGGAAAAGACAGGATTCGTTGTAAATTCGGCATGGATGAGAAATCATCCTCCAGGCCCTTCACAATTGCATTCTTCGCGATTCGAAGAATCCTGAATCGGCGGGTCTGGCCTTCGTCATCCAGGCCCCATTTCTCCCCGTAACTTTTTCAGCCATCCTGCGACTATGGAAATAGGCGTAAGCCTTTTATCTGTACTCAGCAAATCGAACCAAAGGAGGAACGTGATGAATAAGAAGATCTTATCGGCAGCCAACTCACTGCGTTTTATCGTGGTGCTCTCCGCGCTGCTGCTCAGTGCATGCGCGGGTGTGGCTGCTCCCGGCGCTTCATCATCCAGCGCCTCAGCCGTAAACGCCCTGGCGGGCGTTTCCATTGCGGCCCTGCCGCAGCTTGGTCAAATTTTCTTTACCGGAAACGTGCAGGCGATTTCCGATTCCAGCCTGCAGGTGGCGGACATCGCCTTCCGGGTGGACGACCAGACCAGTCTGGCCCGGAACCTGACCGTTGGCACGCCGGTACGCGTACGCGCGCTGGCGTTGCCGGACGCGACCCGCTATGCGGTGGATGTCCAGCGGTCTGAAAGTCTGGACCTGCCGGCGAGCGTGGTGACCTTTAATTTCCACGATACGGTCGTTTCCATCGGTGATACCAGTTGGCAAATCGGCGATCAGACCGTACTGGTGGATACCGGTACTCAGATCGAGGCTGGCATTCTGGTGGGCGACATGGTGGAAGTGAACGGTGTGGTGGTGGACGGCAAACTCCAGGCGTTGAGCATCGAGCTCTTCGTGGAAGAAACCCCTACCCCCACGGCCACTCCGACGGTGACGGTAACCCCCACCGAAACCGTAACTCCCACGGTAACCCCGACGCCAATCCCTTCGGGTGAGGCGAAGATCGAGGTAACCGGCGAGTTGCTTGCCATGGACAGCGCCTCGCTGAAGGTGGACGGCCTGACCTTCGCCATTACCCCTGAGACCGAGATCAAAGACAATCCTCAGGTGGGCGATATCGTCACCGTGGATGGCTTGCGCGCATCCGATGGCAGCCTGACGGCGCTCGAAGTCCGGTTGGCTGAGAATCCTGAAGTCGGCGTCGTTAAGTTCGAGGTCAAGGGCGTCGTCGAATCCATCACCGATACGCTGTGGGTGATCGGTGGGTTCAACATTCAGACGGACGCCACCACTCAGATCGCCAGCGGTTTGGCGGTCGGTGATATGGCGATGGCCGAAGGCACCATTCAGCCAGACGGTACGATGCTGGCCAGTGAGATCAAAGCCGTCGAGACCGGGGAAGGGGGCGGACACGGCGGCGTTCCGGGTGGAAACCGGATCAAGTTCAGCGGCGTTGTCCAGTCGATCAGCGCAGACATGTGGGTGATTTCCGGCCAGACGGTGGCCATCACCCCGGATACCATGATCAAGGGTTCGCCGCAGGTGGGCGATTATGTGATGGTCGAGGCCCTGGACGTCAACGGCGTCATCACGGCCAACCAGATCAAGTCCAAGAACGATAACAGCCCCATGGTCGGTGAATCCAGGTTCAACGGCATTGTCGAATCGATCAGCGACAACCTGTGGGTCGTCTCCGGCGTTTCGGTCGCCGTGACCTCGGATACCGTGATCAAGTTCTCCCCGCAGGTGGGTGACTTCGTTCAGGTGAAAGTCTTCGATTCAGGCGGCACATTGACCGCTCATGAGATCAAACTGTTGATGGATGTCGGTCATGATGGCCGGAACGTTGGTCCCGGCACCGCGACCCCCGAACCGGGCGAGCGTGGCCATGGAAATTCCGGCGCTGGCGGTAATAATGGAAACAATTCCAATAATGACCGCGCCGGCCAACATCCTGACAACGGTGAGGACGGCTTTTCCAATGGCGGACGGCATTAGCCACTCTCTTGCGCGGCCCGAAATTTGACCTTTCGGCCGGCGCAGGGTTTGCACATTACCAATGAAGGCCTTGCGGAGGACGGGATTCTACCGCCCTCCGCAAGGCAGTAAACAACCAGCCGGTGGTTGAGGGACAGCCCGACTTAAGGTATACTCAAACGGTCGACAATATCCAAATAAAACAGATTCACTTTGTCTGACTGGGAAAGTAAACGCAAAAGTAGCAACGGTCATGACGCTTGAGCACCTTCTAGCGCGCGCAAAAAAACGGGATATGCAATCCCTGGCGGCTTTGCACGATCAGCTCTATCCGCTGGTCTACCGCTACGTCAGCTACCGGCTGGAGGATTCACAGGCGTGTGAGGATATCACTTCCGAGACGTTCGTGCGCCTGTTGGATCGAATCCACCAGCGCTCGAGTTCCATCCAGAACCTGCGCGCCTGGTTGATTGGCACGGCATCTCACCTGGTCAGCGATCACTACCGGCGCCAGTACCAGCGTCCGGAAACGGATCTGGACCATCACGAAGACCTGTCCGGCGGGGAATCGCCCGAACAGGCCGCCGAACAGAGCCAGGATCACCAGGCATTACGGCAGGCGTTATGGAAACTGACTGAGGATCAGCAAAATGTACTGGCGCTGCGATTTTCTCAGGAGTTATCGTTGGAAGAAACCGCCCAGATTCTGGGCAAATCGGTGAATGCGGTCAAAGTGTTGCAGTTTCGCGCCCTGGCGTCCCTGCGGCGGGCGATGGATGAAAGAGGCAAATGGCTATGAAGCAGCCGGATGTGAACCTGGTTTTGAATGAGGCCTTGAGCAAGCTGCAGGCTGGCGAGCCCATGGACCAGGTGTTGGCGGAATGCGGTGAATTCTCCGCCGAACTGGCTCCGCTGCTGGAAACAGCCCGCTGGCTGCGCCAGTCCGATCAGCGAACCGTGCCGCGTGCGGCCGTGGCGCGCAGCCGGGCCTGTTTTTTACGCGCAGCCGATGCTCGGGCGATACGGACGTCTGCTTCTTTCCAGCGCCTTCATTTGGCGCTCAATCTGGCGGTGATTTTGGCAATCGTGGCCGGCGCTGTATTCTTCACCGGTCTGCGTTCAGCCTCGGCCCTGCCCGGACAGACGCTATATCCCATGAAGCTTGCCCTCGAACAGGCACAACTTGCCTTTGCGTCGTCCGATCCGGCCGGCAAATTGCTGTTGGAAGAGACATTCGACCAGCGCCGGGTCGACGAAGCCGTCCGGCTGGTGGAACTGGGCAGCGGGCAGCCGGTCAATTTTGCCGGTTTCCTTTCCGGCGGGGGCGACCAGCCCTGGGTGGTGGGCGGCATTCCGCTGCAACTCGATGCGGAGCAGCGCGGGGTTGCTCAGAAATTGGCGGGATCGTATATCGAAGTCCATGGCCAGGTGCAATCGGATGGGCAGGTGCAGGTGAATGCGCTGCAATTGCGTTTCTTTGATCTCAGGGGTGTGTTGGCCGACCATGAGGGAGAGCGCTGGGCGGTCAGCGGTATCTGGGTGTCGATTACAGACCAAACCCAGGTCGACCGGCCGCCGGCAGCGGGCCAAAAAGTTCGAATTACCGCCATCCGGCCTTCAGTGGACGATTTCCTGGCGCTGTCGATGCGCCTGAACGATGGCCGGGGTGGAAAATTACCGGATCGGACTTTGCCAGCACCCTCCAGCGAGAGCGAAAGGCAGGAGAAGACCCCCGGCGCGAAGATATCGCCCGGACCCACGCGCGGGGATGAGTCGGGCGGCAATCCGGAGCCCGGAACGAATGAAACCCGTCCATCCGGCGAGGATCCGCGCGAGAAAACCCGGCCGCCGGATTCCACCGCCACGCCGGACGATCCCGGGCAACTCTTTTTGACGCCCATGCCATCTCCCATGCTGGAGCCCTAAGGCTCAGGCAAAAGGGTTTCGATGGGCTGAGGTAGACCGCAGATAATTTGAACCGCGCGATAAAAGCCGCGGGCGATCGGGTATCCCTCGCGGTGGTCATTATTTCATTACTTTCAGGATATTTCTTTCAGAATCGAACAGGGGATTGTAAAGAATAATTCAAAGAGAATGTATATTCCCGGCGAAACACGGCCTTTTTACGATTCGCCGGTTCCGGCATCCTCCTCGCCGTACCAGGCTTCATGCAGCCGCAGGTAGGTGTCTTCCAGCGATTCGGGCAGCACGCGGGTTTGGGCCAGCGTGGACATGAAATTGCTGTCGCCGTCCCAGCGCGGCACGATGTGAAAATGGACGTGTTCGGCCACGCCCGCCCCGGCCGCCGCGCCGATATTGGCGCCCACGTTGAAACCTTCTGGGTTATACACTCTGCGCAGCACGCCCATGGCGCACGTGATCAACTCCATGATCTCGGCGCGGACGGATGGCTTGAGCAGCTCGAAGGTCGATTTATGTTCGTAAGGCACCACCATCAGGTGCCCGCTGGTATAGGGAAAACGATTCAAGATGACAAATGCCTGTTCGCCGCGCGCCAGAATCAGATTCGCTGGGTTATCGGGCATTTCCATCGCCGTGCAAAAAACGCAGCCTGGAACGGGATCCTGCTTTTGGATGTATTTCATCCGCCAGGGCGACCATAAATGGTCCATGCCTCACCACCTGTAGGAGAAATTTACGGCGCGTCTGATGTCCCCGCTCCCCCGGCGCCGCATGTGCGTGCAATTGTAATGCAGGCAGGAAGAATCTGCAAACGAAGAAGTTTCGAGTTCTGTGTTCTGAGTTCTGGGGAGAAGAAACCCGATTGGCATGCGATTTCTTCCTCATCACTCATCCCTCATCAACGCTTGCCTCTAGACTTTACTCTTTTATCATTTCTTCACGGTTGACCTTCTTCCTGAAAGCGGGTATCCTAATTCACATGGAGCAAATGCCGCTCTTCGCTTCCCATTCCCTTTCCGTAACCGACCTGACCCGCTACCTTCGCCAGCTTCTCGAAAGCGACGATGTGCTGCGCGATGTGTGGGTGCAGGGCGAGATTTCCAATATCTCGCGGCCCTCGTCCGGGCATATCTATTTCACGCTCAAGGATGAGGCCGCCGCGTTGAAATGCGTCATCTGGCGTACCAATGCGCTTCGCCTGCGCCTGCCGCTGCAAAATGGCATGGCCATCGAAGCCCACGGCTACATCAGCCTGTACGAACGGGACGGCGCCTACCAGCTTTATGTCGATGCCGCCCGTCTGGCCGGCGAGGGCATGCTCTATCAGGAGTTCATGCGCCTCAAGGCGCGCCTGGAGGCCGAGGGTCTGTTCGACCCGGAACGCAAACGTCCCCTGCCGGCTCGCCCGCAGCGCATCGGCATTGCCACATCGGCCACCGGCGCTGCACTGCAGGATATGCTTAATACTTTACGGCGCCGTTATCCCCTGGCCGAGGTGCTTCTGGCGCCCTGCGCCGTCCAGGGCGATGACGCTCCGCTGGAAATCGTCGCTGCTCTGGGTGCGCTCAATCGCAGCGGCGTGGATGTGATTCTGCTGGCGCGCGGCGGCGGTTCGTTGGAGGACCTGTGGGCTTTCAATGATGAACGCGTGGTGCGAAGTGTCGTGGAGTCGGCCGCGCCGGTCGTCACCGGCGTGGGCCACGAGACGGATTTCACCCTGTCCGATTTCGCCGCCGATCTGCGCGCACCCACCCCCACCGGAGCGGCCGTATTGGCCACCCCCGACAAGGCTGACCTGACGGTCGAATTGAACCGGACGCTTCGCCAGCTCGATTCTGCATTTCTGGAAGGCGTCTCGTTGCGCTACCGCGCGCTCAACGAAACCCTCGGCCTGTTGGAACGCAATTCGCCGCGCTGGCGGGTGAGCAACGACCGCCAGCGGCTGGATGCGCTTGGCGAACGCCTGCAGCGCAACATGCTGCACAACCTGGCCCTGCGCCGCGTCATGACCGACAGCGCGCGTTCGCGCCTGCTGGCGCTGAATCCGCTGGCCGTGCTGAGGCGTGGCTTCGCCGTTGTCAGCCGCGCTGGTGAAATCGTGCGCAGCGTCGCCCAGCTTACCCCGGGCACGGATGTGCAGGTTCGCCTGGCCAACGGTTCGTTCGGCGCGCGCGTCGAGACGTTATCCCCCGATTCACCCGCAAATTTCGACCCTGGAGAATGATCATGACTGCAACAGCCAAGCCGGTTGATGAATTGAACTATGAAGAAGCCTTTGCCGAACTGGAAACCATCGTGGCTGCGCTGGAAAACAGCCAGCAGGCGCTGGAAGAATCGCTGGCCCTGTTCGAGCGCGGCCAGTTGCTGGCCAAACGCTGCGCCGACCTGCTCGACAGCGCTGAATTGCGTGTCCAGCAGGTGAACGTCCATTTGCCCGATTTACCCGACGAAGACGCTTCTGAAGGCTGATATGAACGGCAATATTCTTGACAATCAGGTGTTGTGGACCGGACTGCTGGGCTGGTTTCTGGCGCAGGTGCTCAAACCTTTCGTCGAATACACGATCAAACGCCGCTGGAATTGGGGTCTGTGGTTCAGCGCGGGCGGCAATCCCAGCTCGCATTCGGCGCTGATGACCGGTACGACGCTGGCGATCGGACTTTACGATGGGTTTTCCACGCCGCTGTTCGCCCTTGCCGTAGCCATCACCATGATCGTGGTCTACGATGCCGCCGGGGTGCGCCGGCAGGCCGGCATGCAGGCTGCCCGCATCAACCGCCTGTTCGAGGAAATTTTCGCCGGGCATCCCATCACCGATAAACGCCTCAAAGAGGTCCTGGGCCATACCCCGCTGCAGGTGTTTACCGGAATTCTGCTGGGCGCGGCCTGCTCGCTGTTGATGTATGTGGTCTGGCCGCCGAGGTGAGGGAATGGCGGTTAGCCGTCGGCCTTGGGTAGGTTGGGTTGAGTGGTGTGAATCAATGCCCTGATGGATCCAATGCCGGAACGAAACCCAACATCTCGAACCGGAATCACTTCACCGTTTACCCCGATCCATAGAATTCTCGATGCTTGAAAAACCAATCCTTCCAGACGAACGCATTGCTGCGATGCTGCGGGAGGCCTACGGCTTGCGCGCCGCCAGCCTCGAATTTCTTCCGCTGGGCGCGGACGCCAACACGGCCGTGTTTCGCGTCCTGGACGATCAGGTCGTCCCCTGGTTTCTGAAACTGCGCGCTGGGACCTTCGATGAAACCTCGGTGCTTGTTCCCAGCCGGTTGCATGAGCATGGCATCCGCCCGATCATCCCGCCCTCGAGAACAACCGCCGGCCAGCTTTGGGCTCATCTGGACGCGTACACCTGCATCCTCTATCCTTTCATCGCGGGCCGGGACGGCTTCGAACGGGCCCTGTCTGACCGGCAGTGGCCGGAATTCGGCGCCGCGCTGCGCGCCATCCATGCAATGGCTTTACCGGATGACCTGCGCCGGCGGATCAGCGTTGAAAATTATTCTTCCTTTTGGCGCGATCGGGTCGATTATCAGGCGCAGGTCGAGCGCGGCGCGTACGCGGATCCCGTGACGACCAGACTGGCGGCTTTCATGCGGGATCAGCGCCCGGAAATCAGCCGGTTGATCGAGCGGGCCGATCGATTGGGCCGCGCGCTGCAATCCAAATCCCCGGAACGCGTCCTTTGCCACGCCGATCTTCACGCCGGCAACCTGCTGCTGACCGAGGATGGCGCATTCTATATCGTGGACTGGGATGCTCCCATTCTGGCGCCCAAAGAACGCGACCTGATGTTCATCGGCGGCGGCATCGGCCACATCTGGAACAGCCCGCGCGAGGAGGCCCTGTTCTACCGGGGCTACGGCGCGGCGGAGCTCGACCTTTCCGCCCTGGCCTATTATCGCTACGAACGCATCGTCGAGGACATCGCCGCCTTCTGCGAACAAATCCTGGGCGTCCAGGGCAGCCGGGACGACCGCGAGCGGGGACTCGGTTTTTTCACCAGTTGTTTCGAGCCGGGCGGGGTGATCGATATCGCCCGCGACACCGATCGATTATTACAAAGGTAGAGAAGAGTCTACGCCAGGTTGCGCCAAAGCTGTTCCATCAACCCGTTCCTCGCCTGCAAATCCCTGAAATCCTGTCCATCCTGTAAATTCTTATCGATAAATCCCTGAAATTTTCTCCACCCTGTGAATTCTTATCGCTAAATCCTTGAAATCCTACCCATCCTGTAAATTCTTATCGATAAATCCTTGAAATCCTGTCCATCCTGTGCATTCTTATGGATAAATCCTTGAAATCCTGTCCATCCTGTAAATTCTTATCGATAAATCCTTGAAATCCTGCTCATCCTGTGAATTCTTATCGCTAAATCCTTGAAATCCTGTCCATCTTGTAAATTCTTATCCATAAATCAACACCCCGGCCAAGGCGGCCAGCGCCAGAATGAGGATGGCCGGCACGCGTTTGGTCAGGGCCAGGGCCGTTGCGCCCACCGTGATGACCAGCGCCCAGGCATCCGTGACGGCCGATTGCGCCAGCATCCAGGCCGTGCCCAGCAGCAGCCCGATCACGCCCAGCATCAAGCCGCTCGAGAAATTCTGCACGCCGGGATGTTTGTCGATGCGCTGGTAGGCCGCAATCAGGATCAGAACCAACAGCGGCGGGAGGAGCAGCGCCAGCAGCGCCAGGCCGGCGCCGGGCCAGCCGTAGATTAAATAGCCCAGGCTGATGCCCCACAGGCCGTTCGGCCCGGGGCTGATCTGTCCCACGGCGATGGCGGTCAGAAAATTCGACTCGTTAGCCCAACCAAGCGCGATCAGGTCTTCATGCAGAAACGGCAAATTTCCCAGCCCCCCGAACGAGAGCAGCGAGGCTTTCAGAAAGATCAGGAAAAACTGTAGGGGTTGGATCACGGCTGCCCCGCGATTTTTTCCCGATCCAGCTTCTGCACGGCCGTTCGAGAGGCGATGGCCAGTCCGCCCGCGATCAGCAGGATGAGAATCGGCGAGAACTGCGCCAGCACGAAAAGCGCCGCCGCGCCCAGGATCAGAAAGATCACCAGGCTCAGGTGCGCCCGGCCGTCCCGGCGCGCCTTGATCAGCAGCGGCGAGCCCAGGTCCCAGCTCAAGGCCAGGGTGAGTCCGATGGTGGCCGGCAGGATGCCGCGCATGGCGGCCTTGACCAGGGGCTGGTTTTGGATGCTGTTATACCCGGCGGTCATTAATGCGGTGATGGCCGCGCTGGGCAGCATCAGCCCGCTGAGGGCCGCCGCGATGCCGGCCCAGCCGTGCAGGCGTTTGCCGAGCAGGCAGGTCATTTTCGCCAGGCCGATGCCCGGCGTGATTTGCGCGAGAGCCCAGTATTTGAGGAATTCTTCCTCCGAAAGCCAGCCGCGTTTCAGACAAGCCTGGTGGATGAGGTAAAATGTCGCGGTTCCGCCGCCGAAGGACTGCAGGCCGATCACCAGAAAGGTGCTGAAGATCTCTCGCAGGCTGTGCGAATAGCGTGGTGGCATGACGTGATGATATCATGGATGGAAAAGATCGGCAGGAGCGGATCGCTCGTCTCGCGTTCATTGGGAAACCGGGATGGACGCGCAGGGCCCGCCGGCCCGTGTTGGGGAGGCGGGACTGTCCGGATGTCTGATTGAATGCGCGTCCGGGCGGTGTATGATCAAATCATCCGCGTCCCATGTGAGGAAAAGGGAGGAACCAATGAAAAAACAAGGCGGCCTGCCGCGCGATCCGCGCATCCGTTATCGCTTTCAACAACCCATTTTTGATTTTTTCTTCCAGTGGTTGGCGGGGACACACAGCAACGGCGGCGCAGAGCTGGGCGAAGCCATGTTCGCCGCGGCCCGCATTCGGGATGGCGACCCGGAAAGCTGGTACCGCGAGTTCACCGCGCTGGGCCAACGGGTGGAGGCGCGCGCGGCTGCCTCGTTCCGGCAGGGGCATCTCATCAGTGCGCGGGAAGGCTATTTGCGTAGCTATGTCTATTACCGGGCGGCGCCGGCCTTTCTCAATCCACGCACGGATGAACGCTACCGGCAGGCATATCTCAAGGCGCGTGGTTTTTTCCTTAAAGCCAGTCAGTTATTGGATGTGCCGCTGGAAATCGTCAATGTGCCTTTCGAGGGCAAGGCGCTGCCGGGATATTTCGCGCCCGTCGAATCGGTCGGTCCGCCGCGCCAGACGCTGTTCATGATCGGCGGCGCGGACACGTTTGTGGAAGACCTGTATTTCTACATCGTTCCCATGGCGTTGCGGCGTGGGTATAACGTCCTCTTCGTCGACCTTCCCGGCCAGGGCGGCCTGCCGTGGGATGGGCTCTACTGGCGGGCCGACATGGAAACGCCCCTCCAGGCGGTCACGGATTACGCGCTGGACCATTTTCCGCAAATCGACGCCGGAAGAATGGCGATCTACGGCATCAGCGGCGGTGGATACAGCGTGCCGCGCGCGCTGACGGTGGAGAAACGGTTCCAGGCCTGTGTGGCCTGTTCCATCATCCTCGATTTTTCGAAGATCTGGTCGCCGCGCGCCGCGGCGCTGGAAAGCGGGGCGTTTTTCAGGCTGCTGCGCAGGCTGCAGCCGGAACGATTCGCGGCAGTCATGAACATGCTGGCCACCTACGAGTGGCGCTGGGGCGTCGACAGCGTCCTGGAAGCGATCGAGAAGACCCGCGATCATGTGGTCGACCCGGCGCGGATCACCTGCGCCACCCTGAACCTGGTGGCCGAGCAGGAATACAGCCAGTTCAGCCTGGGCCGGGAATGGGCCGGGCGCTGCCTGCGCGAGATTCAACACCCGCGTAAGGAACTCATCGTCACCCCGCGCAATGAGGGCGCCGATTCGCACGCTGTGGGCACCAACCTGAGCCTGATGAGCCAACTGGTCTTTGATTGGTTGGATGAAGTATTGGATTAATGGCGCGAAGCGCCCGATTCCCGCGGCTTTACTTCTTCACCTCGAACGTCACCGCCGCCGACTCGCCCACATTCCCGGCCGTGTCCTGCGCCTTGACCACCAGGGTATGGCTGCCGGCCGTGGCTTTCCAGGCCAGGCTGAAGGGCGCCTGGTTGCGTTCGCCGATCTGGACGCCGTCCAACCACCAACTCACCTGATCGATGCCCACCGCGTCGCTGATTTCGGCCTGCAGCACCACCTGGCGCCCGGTTTCAAGGGTTTGCCCGGCGATCGGGTACACCGAACGCGCCAGCGGAGGGGTGTTATCCACCGTAACCTGGGCCACGGCGACTTCCACGCTCTGGTCGCCGCGCACCACCAGCAGCCGCAGCGCGTACAGGCCGTCCTCCACCCGGGTGGTGTCCCATTCGCCCAGCAGGTTTGCGTTCACCGGCTGCGTCCCGTCGCCGATCTGCAGCCAGGTGGAGGGGTTGATGCCCTCGCCGGCCTGCAGGCGGTAGCTGGCGAAATCATCCCCGCCGGCTGCGCCCATCACGCGCAGCCGGCCTTTCACTGCGCTGAACAGGGCCGGCTGGGTGATGTTGACGTTCGGGTCGGCCTGTGGAATCTGAATGGTATCGTATTCCTCCGGCGGGCGCGAAATCTGGGCGTTGAAGGCCCACTCCTGCGCGGCGGGCGGCACGATCATGTAGGTCTGTTCGACCACCTGGGCCGGCGGGGTGAAGACGGTGGCCAGGCGGCCGGTTTCGCGGTTGATCTGGACCGTGCGGAATAGCGTATCCGGAGCGACCGGCTCGTTGCCGGTCAGAAAGATTTCAGAAACGACGTTCGGGCAGGCGGCGGTCGGCAGCCCGCCGGAAGGGTCGCACACCTCGACGTGGCTCAGCCCGACCGGCTCGCTCCAATCCTGCACGGGCAGGTCCCGGCTGGCGTACTGCATCACGGCGTGCCACAGGCCGGTTGCGGCGCGAGAATCGATCTGCGCCGATTTGCCCGTCCCGGACGGCAGCCCCAGCCAGACGGCCGCCAGGCGCTGCGGCGTGTAACCCACCGTCCAGACGTTTTGCCCGTCGGCGGTCTGCCCGATCTTGGCGCCCGAGGGCCGGCCGATTTCCAGCGCATTCGAAAACCCCAGGCTGGACCAGCGGGCGGTTTCATCTGAAAGTACATCGTGCACCAGGTAGGCTAGCGGGGCGCTGAGCACGGTCTGCGAATGCGCCGCGGGCGCGCTGATTCCGCCCTTTCCGGAGAGATCCTCGACGGAGAGCACCAGAATGGATTGCAGGGTGCTGCTGCTGGATTGGGCGGCTCCATATTCCACACCCAGTGAGGCGAAAGCCCCGTAGGCTTGGGCGATCTGCAGCAGGTCGGTGTTGCCGCCTTCATAAAGCAGCCCGCCGGGGTTATCAGCGGCTTCGAGGCTGCTCAGGCCCAGCGCAGCCGCCGAGCGCCACACCGCCGTCGCGCCGATCTGGTCGACGAGCTGGCTGAGTGGGACGAGATAATCGTTGGCCAGCGCGGTGCGCAGCCGCTGCGGTCCGTGATACGTTCCGTCCGGGTTTTCCTGCCGCGCGATGGCTTCCGGGCGGCTGGCGGGCACGTCCCACACCAGGCTGGCCGGCGCGTAACCGCGCGCGAAGGCGGCGACTGCCACAAACGGGCTGAGCAGTGAGCCGGGCTCGTGATTGCCAAGCGCGCTGCTTTCGGCGCTGTGCGTTGATTCACCCACCAGCGCCAACACCTGGCCGCTGTTCGGGTCGGTGACCGCGGCCGAGGCTTCCAAACCGTCCGGCAGCGCCTCGCCCGCCGTGGCGAGCGCCGGCAGCAGGCGAGCTGCCTCGCAGGATTGACCGCCGGGCAGGCTGGCCTGGGGGGTCTGGTTTTCGAGGCGCGCGAGCTGGGTGCGCAGCGCGCAGGAAACCTGCAATTGCAGATCGTAATCCAGGCTGGTGAGAATGCGCAGCCCGCCGCGTTCGAGGCGTTCGCGCCCGTAGCGTTCCGAAAGCTGATTCAGGGCCAGGCGGGTGAAGGCCTGCGCCATCGGGTTGGGCGGATCGAGCGCCTGGCGGAAGACGAGCGTCTCCTGGCGGGCTTTCTGAAAATCGTCCGTGGAGATTGCGCCCTGGCTCAACAGGCGCTCGAGCACCTGCTGCTGGCGTTCGCGGGCCGCGCTAGGCGAATCGATCGGGTTGAGGGCGGGCGCTTCCAGCGCGGCCGCCAGCAATGCGCTTTCGGCCAGATCGAGCTGGCTGCCGGATTTACCGAGGTAAAGCTGGGCGGCGCTGTCGACTCCGTAGGCCAGATGCCCGAAGGATGCGCTGTTGAGATACCACTCCAGCACCTGCGTGCGCCCGTAATCCGCCGTGACCTGCGCGGCCAGCAGGCGCATGCGCAGGGCGCGCCGCGTTGTGGCGGGTTCTCCGCCCAGCAGCAGGTCGTTCACCAGGCGTTCGGCCAGGGTGTGGGGTTCGGGATCGAGCAGGTATTTCAGGCTGAAGCCGGGATTCTGCCAGAAGGTCGGGTCGTTGAGCACCAGCACCGTCTGGGTGAAGATCGGGCTGATCGAATCGGGCTGCTGCGGGTCGAGCGGCAGCAGCTTGCGCGGTACGCCCGGGTTATCCAGCGTCAGCAGCAGGTGCTCTCCGCTGCGGTCGTACAGGCGGGTGGGTTCCAGCAGCGCGCCGGTTTCGGGGTCCAGCCAGGCCGTCAGTTGGCTGACCGGCGGCAGATCGGCCGTCAGGCTGGCATAACCCGCGCCCAGGCTGATCAATCCGGCCATCAGCGCCACCACCAACGCGAATCCCAACCCCAGCAGCGCGCCGCCGGCGCGCCGCTGGTTTCGCTCGCGCCGTTCGATTGAACGGCGGCGGCGGCGTCTGACCAGCAGTGAAACAGGTTGCGATCGCACGGCAGTGGATTTACGGCGTGGGGGTCACACCCTGCGAGGGTGTCACACCCTGGGAGGGTGTCACGCGCGGGGTGGGTGTCCTCGTTGGAGTTGGCGTGGGCGTCTTGCTGACGCGCGGCGTGGAGGTGGCTGTCTTGGCAGGTGTTTTACTGGTGCGCGCTGTTGGGCTGGCCGTGGAGGTGGCCCGGGTGGCGGTCGGCGTGGGCGAAACGAGCTGGTCGAGCCGTGCGCGGATTTCTTTCGACCAGGCCGGCGGCACCAAATCGGTGGGCATTTCCAACAAAGCGCGGTAATCGCGGATTGCGGCGCTGATGCTGCCATATTCCTGCTGGGCCGTGCCGCGATAATAGTAGACCTGAACCCGGTCGGCGTCCGAACGCGACAGGTTTTCGCTGGCCTCGAACAGGGCAAAGGCTTCCTTGGTGGCGTCGATCTTTAGATCGGCGCGTGCCAGCGCCAGGTTGGCGTCGAAGGAATCCATGTTCAGCACATACGCATTAGAAAGATCTTTGACCGCCTGTTTGTACTCTTTCAATGCCAGGTTGGTCAGGCCGCGCTGGTAGAGGGCCTCGAAGGATTTACTGTTCAGCGCCACGGCTTTGTCGAGCGTCTCGAGTGCTTCTTCATATTTACCCTGGCCTGCATAGGCCGCGCCCAGCCAGGCCAGCGCTTCCGCATCCGGTTCGCTGTATTGAATGTACGTTTGCAGCGGCTCGATCGAATCGGCGTATCGTTCGTTCAACTGCAGCGCGCGCCCCAGCAGTTTGTAGGTGGCCAGGTTGGCCGGATTTCGTTCGATTGAATCGCGCAGGGCCTGGACCGCGTCGGCGGCTTTGCCCTGGGCCAGCAGCACCTCACCCCGCAGCAGGTCGACCTCGGGAGAATCGGGCATGAGTTTGGCGGCCTGATCCAGGGCCTGGCCGGCTTCATCCAGGTGGGCGGCGTCGTTCATGTCCAGGCGCGCCAACTCGAGGCAAACCTCACCCAACTGCGGGTCGATTTCGGCCGCCTTTTCCAGATCGGCGCGGATGGTATCGTTGGTGAATTTGGGGGAAGATTCCATCCGCAGGCGGGCGCGGCCCAGGTAGGCCGCGGCAAAATCGGCCTTTTCCATGGCAGTCTCATAAGCCTTTGAGGCTTCATCGGTCTGCCCCTGGAAACGGTAGATCTCGCCCATGAGATAGTACAGGTCAGGCGCGTCCGGTTCGACCTCGATGACCTGTTGAATATAGCTCAATGCGCCGGCCCAATCGCCGCGTTCGTAGGCGCGCATGGCCGAGCGGTAGGCTTCGGTGCGCGGGTGAGCGGTTGCGGCGTACAGCGGCGTGGGCGACAGTTGCAGGTCGCCCCAGGGCGCGGTGGGGGTCGGGGTGACGCCGCGTCCGGGCAGGGGCGTGTTGGTGGGCAGCGGCGTGGGGGTGGCGTTAGCGAGGAAGGCGCCTGAGGGTCCACTGGCCTGTGTGCTGGGTTGGAAAAGTTTATTGGCGCCGTACACCGCGGCTGAAATCAGGAAGATGACCAGCACAGCCGCGCCGGCGTACACGGCCAGTTGTTTCCAGGCTTTGGCGGCCAGCTTCTTCTGCTCTTCGGCTTCTTTTAATAGGCTGGGCTGCCAGCTCCGTTTTTGGGTTGCGTAGGGCACCACCAGCGCTTCGTCGACCGGCAGCACGCCCAGCACGGTCAGGCCGCGGCGCGCCATCACGTTCTGCGGGTCCAGGCGCTGGGCCTCCCTCAGGCAGAAGACGCGCTCCTTGGCGCTGTCGACCACTGTGCTCATCCAGACCCAATAATCGACGCGGGACGGGTTGAGCTTGATCAGGCGCGCCAGCAGGTCGCGGGCGCGGTTGCGGTCGCGGGCTTCGAGGGCCTTGAAGGCCTCGTGGGCCATCTTCTCTTCTGGGGTAGGCATAGGCAAAGTGTAGCACAGCCCCGGATGCCGGGCAAGCGCGGGCAGACCGGGGCGGGTTCACAGTTTAGTAAGGAAGGGGAAGCATTTCACCACGGAGGCCACGGAGAAGAGGATATGAAAAATAGAGAGGAGCCCCATCACGCTTCACGCATCACTCTTCACTTCTTGCGACTTTCCACCAAATCCCTTGACACATTTCTTGATCTGCATATAATTATCGAGCTTTCAGAAATGAACAGCCGGTCACCAGAAAGCGACCGATAAAAACCGAAAACGACCGCAAAGCAAGGCCCGGGGCCGATGAACAAGCAAGACATCGGCAAAATTTAGCCCGGAAAAAACCTTGACAAACCACGAAGTTCAAGATAAACTTGAACTCCTGATTGAGAACGGATCGAGCGTAAACCGATCCATCAAAACAGAATAGTCGTGGCAGTTAGGCCGAAGACATCGCTGTGAGAGCCGATGTTGACCAGAGGAATACGAAGGGAAACATCGGTTTTTTTGCGCCTTTTTGTCGGCCGGTCGTGACGAGCAGAACCTTAACAACTGAAGAGTGATAGGAAAGCGAGCCCTTGAGAGAGAGGAGACCAAGACGACTGAAACAACCGAAAGGTTGAGAAAGTTGTTGCGGAGAGTTCGATCCTGGCTCAGGATGAACGCTGGCGGCGTGCCTAATACATGCAAGTCGAACGGAGATTGTAGCAATACGATCTTAGTGGCGAACGGGTGAGTAACGCGTTGGTGACCTGCCCCGAAGTGTGGGATACTGGTTCGAAAGGACCAATAATACCGCATGTGATCCCGGAGATTAGCAGTCCGGGATGAAAGGAGTAATTCGCTTCGGGAGGGACCTGCGTCCCATCAGCTAGTTGGTAGGGTAGTGGCCTAC
>NZ_DF967972.1:515949-613449 GCF_001050235.1 Longilinea arvoryzae | reverse complement strand
GCGATCGTGTACTGAAAGAAGCGATTCCGTTATGAGAAGCGATCGGGAGCGATTATTGGATATTCTTGAAGCGATCGACCGAATCGACGCCCACAAGGAAATTTCTCGCTCTACATTTGACACAGACGAACTATTACAGATCTGGTTCGTTCATCATTTACAAACGATCGGTGAAGCGGCCAGCCATTTATCCCCTGAAATTCGGCAATACTTCGTTGATGTCCAATGGGGACAATTGATCGGCATGCGCCAAATCCTCGTACACGGGTATTTTGAGGTGGATTTGGACATTGTCTGGAATACGGTTCAGAATAACCTGGATCCATTGAAAAGCCAGATAGAGCTCATCATTAAGCGATTGGGTAATCCTCTTTAAAGTTTGATCAATCGTGCAGCATTTACTGGAACGACCTGCGATTCACTTCTCACTGTTCACTTCTCACTCCCTGATACGATACGAAAAGGCCTTTGACGCTGTATAGGATTTGGGGTATAATCGTTCCGTAGAAAGTTTGTCTCTTAACAGGTTCAGCTTTCGACTTGAAGGTTACTGGAGGTTCTCCGAACATTGCTTCCGCGAGATATCATTGAACACCATCGATCATCTCTCTCGGCTGCCCTGCGGAAACCGCCAGCCGAGTTTTTTTGCCGTTGAACGCGGTAAATCCCTAAATGGGAGGGAGGTGAGTTTCTTGACATTCGTCATTATTCGCCCGAATGAGTCTCAGGATCAATTGCTCAAGCGCTTTCGCAAGAAGGTCGTCAAGAGTGGTGTGCTGAGCACCGTTCGCCGCAAACGCTGGTTCATCTCGAAAAGCGAACTGCGCCGCGTCGAAAAGAAAAAGGCGATCCGCCGGATTAAGCGCCGCCAGATGAGCAAGATGGGCGAGTAACACTCACCGCACGATCCTTCCCGGGGTAAGCGGCCTGCTCAGTTTGATTGGAGGTATGAATGGCCAAAGAAGAAGATAAGATTCAGGTAGAAGGCGTCATCGTCGAAGCGTTACCAGCCACGCAATTCCGCGTGCGCCTGGAGAACGGACACGAGGTGCTGGCTTACCTTTCCGGCAGAATGCGCAAGTATTATATCCGCATCCTGCTGGGTGACCGGGTGAGGGTGGAAATGTCTCCCTACGACCTGACCCGCGGCCGCATTGTCTACCGCCAAAAAGCTGGCGCAGCGCCAATGGAAGAAGAATAACCCCTCGGAATCATCGATCATTGAACCACCGGGACCGTCCTGTACAGGACGGTCCCTTTTTTTATCCGGCATATTCTGATAATCGACAGATCAGGCCAGCCAGCCCCACTCGAAGTAAACCATGGCCATAAAAAGCATACTGAAAAACCACACTCCAACGATTGCCAGGCGGGCTCCCTTACCCCGCGCGGCCAGGGGTAAGGCCATGAAGGATGGAAACGCCATCATCAAGTAACGTCCATAACTGCCGAAGGGGGTGGTGTAGTTTGTAGTCATGCACAAATACACGATCATGCCGAGCTGGTAAACCCACATCGACGCTTCAAGGCGCCGGATGCACACAACCAGCATACCCACTCCAAACAGGAATAACGCCAGGTTGATCCATCCGTCCGGATGGCCCAGATAGACGTTGAAAAAGCGCTGGAAATCTCCCACGATCATCCAGGGCGGCTGCATGGCGCGCAGCCAGATGGTCTCCAGCAGTTGGTTGATGGGCGGGAACCCCTGCCGGATTCGCCAGGCGAAGAACAACAGCGTGCCCAGCGGTGGGGCGGCCGTGGCTGGCAGCAGCAGCCATGCGCGGCGGTCCTTCCGGACCTGTAAAAACCAGACCGTCAACAGACCCAACGCCAGGGGGATTGTGGTGCCGTGGGTCAGGCCGGCCGCCAGGCCGGACAGCGCGGCCGCCAGCCATTTCTTTTTCGTGGCGCATTCCAGGCTGATCAGAGAAAAGAGGAGCGCCAGGCCCAGTGGATAGGGCGCGAACCAGTACAGTCCCATCGGATAGATCGAAGCGAACAGGATGGCAAAGGTGGCGATGTCGTCATCGAATCTCTGCGCCGCCATCTTGTACAGCACCACCAGCGCCAGCAGGAAAGCCAACCGGCTGACCAACAGCAGGCTTCCCAGGTCATCCCCGCCCAGCAGCCAGCCAGCTGCATGCCCCAACAGCGGATAGAGCGGAAAGAAAGCGCTGACCACGTCGGCGTTATAGCCTTCCTGGGCAATGTGCAGGTAGTGCAGCGCATCCCAGCGCAGCCAGACGCCTTCCAGCGCGCCCGGCAGGCCTTCGTCGATGGGCGTGGATCCCCACAGGTTATAGGGATCATCCGGGCGGATTGGACTGTGCAGGCGCCAGGCCAGCCCGCCCATGCCGCTCAACAGCAGGTTCAGCGCCAGCCATAGCATCAGGCTGCGCTTCCAGGCGGGTGTGTCGAATTCTGTTTTTAACTTTTGTAAGACCGCAATATATTTTTGGGTTTGTTGCATGCCAGGATGACCTCTTATTGAAGTCCATTATAGGATAGAAGCGGTTTTTATAGAAAATCTCACAGATGGATTATTAATAAAGAACTGCCCCAAAACGGGGCAGTTCTTTATTTATTGACCAATGAACTCAGGACACCAATCGGTTATCGAAGCTGGTTAGCGCCTTCATGTAGTTGGCGCGTTCGAACGCCGCCGGGTCGGCTACGGCCTTCTGGCTCATGCTGCCGCACATCTTATTGACCGACGTGTATTCGAATTCTTCCATCCACCGGCGCATTTCTTCCAGAATCTCGGAGATGCGATTCGGACCGTTGGCGATCAGCTCGGAGGCCATCATCGCCACGTTCGCGCCGGCCATGACGGCCTTGATGGCGTCCTGGCAGGTGTGCACGCCGCTGGTCAGCGCCAGATCGGCCTGCACCCGCCCGTAGAGAATGGCCGTCCAGCGCAGCGGCAGCAGCAAATCGGAAGACGTGCTGAGCGACAGGCTGGGAACCACCTCGAGGGTTTCGGTATCCAGGTCGGGTTGGTAGAAACGGTTGAACAGCACCAGGCCGTTCACTCCGGCTTTCACCAGGCGCACGGCCAGGTTGGCCGGTGAGGTGAAGAAGGGGCTGAGCTTTACAGCCAGGGGGATGTGGGTCTTCTTACGGATGTCGGTGACCAGGTCGATGTAGGACTGTTCGAGGTCGGCGGAGGTTATTTCGGGGTCGGTGGGGATGTTGTAGATGTTCAGTTCCAACGCGTCCGCGCCGGCCTGCTCGATCTTGTGAGCGTAATCGACCCAACCGCCGGTCGAAATGCCGTTCAGGCTGCCGATGACCGGAATATTGACGGCCTTCTTCAGCCTGGACACCAGTTCCAGGTATTCTTCCGGTCCGACGTTGTATTTTTTCATCTCAGGGAAGTAGGTTAGCGCCTCAGCAAAGCTGTCGGTGCCGCTGCTCAGATAGAAATCGAGCGCGTTGCTTTCGTGAATGATCTGCTCTTCGAAGAGCGAATACATTACTACGGCAGCCGCGCCCGCATCTTCCAAGCGGCGAACGGAATCCACTTTCTTGGAAAGCGGTGAGGCCGAGGCTACGATCGGGTTCTTCAGTTGCAAACCGAGATACCTAGTGCTCAGGTCTACCATGGATTTTTTCCTCCATTTCGCCGGAGATGTGCTCCTGCGAAGGCGATTGAGCCTTCGCAGGAGGTTTTTCAATTCAGAGTCAGGCTATTTCTCGTCTTCTTTCTTGAAGGTCTGATTGGCCATCTGGCTGTACACCTGCCAGCGGCGATCCACGTCTCCACGAGCTTCGTTGAGCAGCATTTCGGCGCGAGCTTCGTCGCTCTGCACCAGCATGCGGTAGCGGGTTTCGTTGTAGACGTAGTCTTCGAGTTTGATCGAGGGTTCCTTGCTGTCGAGTTGGAGCGGGTTCTTGCCCTCATCGGCCAGGACGGGGTTGTAGCGATAGAGCAGCCAGTGGCCGGCCTGCACGGCCAGCTTCTGCTGTTCGAGGCCCTTGCGCATATCGATGCCGTGGGCGATGCAGTGGCTGTAGGCGATGATCAGGGACGGGCCATCGTAGGCGTCCGCTTCGGTGAAGGCCTTGAGCGTCTGGGCATCGTTGGCGCCCATGGCGACGCGCGCTACGTAGATGTAGCCATAGGCCATGGCAATCAGGCCCAGGTCCTTCTTGGGCAGGCCCTTGCCGTTGGCAGCGAACTTGGCGACTGCCGCGCGCGGGGTGGACTTGGAGGACTGACCGCCGGTGTTGGAGTAGACTTCGGTATCCAGCACCAAAACGTTGACGTTGCGTCCGGAGGCCAGCACGTGGTCGAGGCCGCCGTAACCGATATCGTACGCCCAGCCATCACCGCCGATGATCCACACGCTCTTCTTGACCAATTGGTCGACTACACTGAGCAGCATGGCGGCGCTCGGATCCTTCACGGTCGCCAGGCGCTGCTTGAGCAGGGCAACGCGTTCGCGTTGGGCCTTGATGCCGGCTTCCGTGGTCTGGTCGGCGTTCAGCAGTTCGGTCACCAGGCTTTCGCCAATGGTTCCGGCGAAGGTAGGCAGCAGTTCGCGGGCGAATTGAGCCTGCTTATCGAGCGTCAGGCGCATGCCCATGCCGAATTCGGCGTTATCTTCGAACAGCGAGTTCGACCAGGCCGGGCCGCGGCCTTCGCGGTTGTGCGCCCACGGGGTGGTGGGCAGGTTGCCGCCGTAGATGGACGAGCAGCCGGTGGCGTTGGCGATGACCGCGCGCTCACCGAAGAGCTGCGAGACCAGCTTGAGATAGGGGGTTTCACCGCAGCCAGCGCAGGCGCCGGAGAACTCGAACAGCGGCTGCAGCAGTTGGGCGTTCTTGACCGTGGTCAGCGAGATGGCCGTGCGGTCCACTTCGGGCAGGTTGAGGAAGAAGTCCCAGTTGGCGCTTTCGCTCTCGCGCAGCGGAGGCTGGGCGGCCATGTTGATGGCCTTGCGGGAGGGTTGAGTCTTGTCCTTGGCCGGGCAGGCTTCAACGCACAGCGCGCAGCCGGTGCAATCTTCGGGGGATACCTGGATGGTGAACTTGGTGCCGGGCAGTTCCTTGAACTTGGCATCGGTCGCCTTGAAGGTAGCCGGGGCATTCTTGAGTTCGGCCGGGTCGTAAACCTTCATGCGAATGACGGCGTGCGGGCAAACCATGGCGCATTTACCGCACTGGATGCACAGATCGGGTTCCCAGACCGGGATCTCGAGGGCAATGTTGCGCTTTTCATACGCAGCCGATCCGGTCGGGAAGGTGCCGTCGACGGGCATCTTGGAAACGGGCAGGTCGTCGCCTTCCATGGCGATGATGGGGCCGAGTGTATCGTGAATGAACTGCGGAGCGTCAGCAGGTACGGGCGCGCGGCGGGTGATGGCGCTGGTGGCCTTTGCGGGTACTTTGACCTCGAACAGATAAGCCAGGGAAGCGTCCACGGCGTCGTAGTTGCGTTGAACAACCGCTTCACCGCGTTTGCTGTAGGTCTTCTTGATGCTCTTCTTGATCTGGGCAATGGCTTCGTCGCGCGGGAGCACGCCGGAGATGGCGAAGAAGCAGGTCTGCATGATGGTGTTGATGCGGCCGCCCATGCCGGTTTTCTGGGCCACTTCGTAGGCGTCGATGACGTAGAAGCGCAATTTCTTCTGGATGATGGTTTCCTGATCTTCACGCGGCAGCTTGTCCCAGACTTCTTCGGGACCGTAGATGCTGTTGAGCAGGAAAACGCTGCCCGGCTTCGAATACTTGAGCATGTCGATGCGCTCGAGGAAGCTGAAAGCGTGGCAGGCTACGAAATCGGCGTCGTTGAGGCCGATCAGATAGGGCGCGTGAATGGGCTTGGGGCCGAAGCGCAGGTGCGAGGTGGTGACGGAGCCGGACTTCTTCGAATCGTAGACGAAGTAGCCCTGGGCTGCATTATCGGTGTCTTCACCGATGATCTTGATCGAGTTCTTGTTCGCGCCCACGGTGCCATCCGAACCCAGGCCGAAGAACACGCAGCACTTGGTGGTGGGGTCAGTGATGGTGAAGTGCGGATCGAAGTCCAGGCTGAGGTGCGAAACGTCATCATTGATGCCGACCGTGAAGTCATTCTTCGGCTCGCTCTTTTTTAGTTCATCGAAGACGGCTTTGACCATGGCCGGGGTGAATTCCTTGGAGGACAGACCGTAGCGCCCGCCAATGAGGACCGGGAAGGTCTTGAAGGGGGCGATGCCCTTGGCCAGGCCTTCGGCGATGGCCGTGATCACGTCCTTATACAGTGGTTCGCCATCCGAGCCGGGTTCCTTGGTGCGGTCGAGCACGGCGATCTTCTTGACGGTGGCGGGCAGCGCCTTGACCAGGGCTTCCATCGAGAACGGACGATACAGGTGCACGGTGACGACGCCCGTCTTTTCGCCCTTGCTGTTGAGGAAGAAGGCCGTTTCCTCGGCGGTTTCAGCGCCCGAGCCCATCAGGATGATGACGCGATCGGCATCCTGCGCGCCGGCGTAATCGAACAGGTGATACTGGCGGCCGGTGATCTTGGCAAACTTGTCCATGGATTCCTGGACGATGGCCGGCGTCTTGGCGTAGAACGGATTGACCGTTTCGCGGCCCTGGAAGTAGACATCCGGGTTTTGAGCGGAACCGCGCATCACAGGGTGTTCGGGGGAGAGGGCGCGCTGGCGCAATTCGAGGACCTTGTCCTCGGGGATCATGGCGCGCATATCTTCGACCGTGAGCTGCTCGATCTTGTTGACTTCGTGCGAGGTGCGGAAGCCGTCGAAGAAGTGCATGAAGGGAACGCGGGTGTTCAGGGTGGCGCGCTGGGCGATGAGAGCCATGTCCTGCGCTTCCTGAGGGGAGCGCGAGGAGATCAGCGCCCAACCGGTCTGGCGGGTGGCCATCACGTCGGCGTGGTCGCCGAAGATCGAAAGGCCCTGCGCGGCCAGGGAACGAGCGGTGACGTGGAAGACAGTCGGGGTCAATTCGCCGGCGATCTTGTACATGTTCGGGATCATCAACAGCAGGCCCTGAGATGCCGTGAAGGTGGTGGTCAGCGAGCCGGTTTGCAGCGCGCCGTGCACTGCGCCAGCCGCGCCGCCTTCATGCTCCATTTCCGCCACAGATGGAACGGTATTCCACAGGTTCTTCACGCCGGCGGCCATCCAGGCATCGGCGAACTCCCCCATTGCGGAGGACGGGGTGATCGGGTAGATCGCGATCACTTCATTGAGACGGTAAGCTACGTAAGCAACCGCCTCGTTGGCATCTATCGTAACCATTTTTCTTGTCATATTTCAAACTCCATTAAGTAAGTATGATGATAGATTTTAGGGCGGCACATTCCCCGCGGGTGTGCACGTAAAAAGCTCTTTCCATCCAAATTGATAATTTTACTCATCATCTACACAAGCCAAAAGTACCATATCTCACAAAAAAAGGGGTTCCCTGTCACATTCGTGAGAATAGGTATCCAGAACGATCATGGACCGGTTTGGGAGTACAATTGCGCCGGCCTGCGTTGATTGAATTGGAAGGGGATGACTCTCCTCAGTTTATTTTAACCCTTATGTTGACTACTGCACACCCCCCTTTAGGGGAAATCCTGGTTTTATTGACTGCCCTGCTTTGGGCTGGTTCTTCCATAATATATAGCCGAGTCGGGAAGTTCATTCCGCCCCTGGAATTGAACTTTCTCAAGGGTATTGGCGCGCTGGTCCTGGTGGCTATCACGCTCCTGGCGCTGGGAGAAGCAACCAGCGTCCTCACGCCAACCGCGCTGGCGCTGCTGTTGGCCAGCGGCATGCTGGGCATCGGCCTGGGCGATACGGCGTATATGGAAGCCCTGCGCACCATCGGCGCCCGCCAGGCTTCGCTCATCAAGACCCTGGCGCCGCCGACGGCCGGATTGCTCGGCTGGCTGTTCATGGGTGAGCGGCTTTCGGTTTCCGCCTGGGGCGGGATTGCCCTGATTGCCGCCGGGGTGGCCTGGGTGATCAGCGAACATTCTTCCGCCGCCGAGCAGGAGACGCTGCCCCGCGCCTTGCGCCTGCGCGGCATTCTGGCGGGCGTCATTGCCGCGCTGACCGAGGCGGGCGGCGTGGTGCTTTCGCGCGCCGCCCTTACCCTGACCCCGGTCACACCGCTTTGGGGTACCGGCCTGCGTCTGGCCGCGGGCACGGCCGTGGCAGGGGGGCTGCTGATCCTGCGCCGCCAGCCGATCGGCAATTGGCTGCGCCTGCCGCAGGCGCCCCGATTGGGCGGACTGGCCTTCGCGGCTTTCTTCTTTGGCACCTTCATCGGCATCTGGCTGCAGCATGCCGCGCTGCGCACCGTCCAGGCCGGCGTGGCGCAAACGCTGGTCGCCACCAGCCCGCTGTTCGTGCTGCCCATGGCAGGCCTGATGGGCGAGAAGATCAGCCCGCGCGCGGTGTTTGGCGCGCTGCTGGCCCTGGGCGGCGTGGCGCTGTTGTTTGTGTAAGAGACAGGATGATGAAGATGAAGAGGATGGAACTAATTTACAGATATCTTATAAATCTGTAAATTACTACTTTACAGAAATATGGGATTGTGTAAATTGGAAATTGAAAGCGATTAATCATCCCTTTTCTGTGGCAGGCACTGGCAGACCAACGTGCCACTGTGATTACCGGGATGCTGTGGGTGAAAGGGATGAAAGAACTAAATGAGTGTGACACCTTTAGAGTAATACGAAATAAGTACCAAATTCCTCTACTACTTCTTTAAATTGATTGAGAACATTCGGTTTATCTAAAAAAACATCCTTTATCCGTACATTTGGCCATTTATTGAAATCGTCCGGAATACCTTCAAAACCTGGTATTTTAGTAATTGCTTGGTGAAATCTTTGAAGCGATTCAGCGGAAACTTGTGTAGTCGCCCAACCATAATTGATAAACAAATTTCCATTAGTGTAAATTGAAAACATTGAAACACTTTTTCCATTTTTCTGGTAATGAAACGTAAAAGATCCCGACGCTGTTCCTGTGCCAAACCATACCCGCTTTGATTTTAATCTTGACCACGTATATAGATCTTGAATGATGGTAACTATTTCTTTGGGCAAAGAATTATGTACTGCTTCAAAAAATCTTTCTTCTGTCCATTGTTTACGTAAGCCAGCTGTAGATGATTTACCTGTATTTACTACACCAAACAAATGCGGAACCAAGATTTCCGTTTGTTCTTTTTGAAAACGCCGCATTTCAAGTGCAGCGAGTGAAAAGGCAGGCTTACCTGCCTCGTTAATAAATCGCACGATCTTGCTTAATTCTTCATTGATCTCATCCACGACAATAATTAGAATAAAATTTCCGCTTTGAAGTGCTTGTCCAACGTTAGTTCGAAAGGATTCCTCGTCCCATTCCTGATTCTGAAGATTTACCCTGACTAAATCAGCTAAGTTTCTTGAGGATTTATCTAAAATCTTTTTTTCAAAATCCTCGTAACCCATTCCCCAAAGATTGGCACCATACTCGAGCACCTGACCAATGACTTTACGTTTAATTTCTTCATTCGATGCTAACTTACATTCGATAATGGCAATATCACCATCAGCAGTAAATCCTATCAGGTCAACTGAACCGATATCCAAGGGGAATTCTCGCACTGCTGCAACCAATGGGCCTGCGCCTTCGCGCACCTCATTCAGAGATATTAAGGAAGGTTGTTCTGCCAATAATTTTTGTAGTTCTGTTTCATTAGCGTAGGCAACCGATTGGACCATTTGCCACATTTCACTTTTTTGGTTTCGAATGAGAATTTTCATTGCTTATTTCCACGGTAATTTAATTCACAATTTACTAGGAAGATAAGATCATTTTACACCAGCAATAAAATTCAATATTGATTATCGAACACCCCCCCCCATTTTTTCCAGCAAATGAGGGAAGGGTTTTCGACAACGCTTGGATTTTCTCTCTAATCTAAGTATCCTGGGCATCCTGTCCATCCTGTTTACTCTCTTCCGGTTCACGCTTCACCCATTCACGCATCCCCTTCTTTATTAAATCCATCCCTTCGATCAGTTTGCATTCCAGGCCGGGCGTGTTAGACTAGTTTTAACATGTCGATCCGCACCCTTTACCTCATTCGCCATGCTCAGCATGACCGCGCCAACCCGGAAGACGACGAGTTGGAGGGCGGCCTGACCCCGGCCGGTGAAATGCAGGCCGATTGGACGGCGCGGCGTATGCAGGGGCTGCCGGTGCAGGCCATCTATGCCAGCGATATGCGCCGCGCCCAGCAGACCGCCGCCATGCTGGCGCGCTGCTTCCCTGAGCTGCGCGTGCGCTGCGACCCCGACCTGCGCGAGTGCGTGCCGGTCATTCCGCCACTGCAGGCGGATGCCTTCACCAATCTCGACCCGTCCGCGATCATCCGCGATCAGTATCGCGCTGAACGGGCTTTCACGCGTTACTTCCGCCGCGCCGACGGCCGGGACGCGCACGAAATTCTGGTGACGCACGGCAACCTGCTGCGCTATCTGGTCTGCCGCGCCCTCGACCTGCCCGCCGAACGCTGGACCAGCCTGGAGATCTACAACTGCGGCATCACCGAGTTCACCCTCGATCACACCGGCCGCACGCAGCTCGTCTCTCACAATGACTCCGGGCATCTGCCGGGTTATCTTAAAACATTCCTGTAATTCATCGAAAGGAGTAATCATGAAACCGACGAATCGTGGTTCGCTTGTTGTAGGCCTGATCTTGATCGGGTTGGGTGTGTTGTTCTTCCTTTTCAATATCATCCCCGGCATCAATCTAACGGCTCTCTGGCCGATGATCTTCCTGGTGCTGGCGTTGGGCTTTTTTGCTCCGCCCCTGGTCTGGCCGCAGGCGCGCGAGGGGCTGTCCGGATTGTTCATCCCCGGCGCCATCATGCTCATGCTGGGCATCATCTTCTTCTATAATACGCTGACCAACGACTGGGCTTCCTGGGCTTACGCCTGGACGCTTATCCCCGGCGGCGTGGGCCTGGGTCTGTGGCTGGGTTCCTGGTACGGCGGTTGGGGTAAGGATTCGATGGCGGTCGGGCAGTGGATGCTGGCGATCAGCGTGCTGGTGTTTGGCCTGTTCGGCACGCTCTTCGGCGGTCCGGCGCTCAAGATCGCCGGTCCCCTGTTGCTCATCCTGGGCGGCGCGCTGCTGATGGCCCGTTCCTTCCGCAAGGCAGCCTGACGGTATGACGACGCAACTGACCTGGTACGGCCATGCCGCGCTTGGCTTACTGAGCGGCGGCCACCAAATCCTTGTGGATCCATTTTTCACCGGCAATCCGGCCGCCAGCCAGAAAGCCGCGGATGCGCAGGCCGATTTCATCCTGGTGACCCACGGTCACGGCGACCACCTGGGCGATACGGTTTCGATCGCCAAACGCTGCAATGCGCTGGTGATCAGCAATTTCGAAATCGCCAACTGGATGAAGAAGCAGGATGTGCGCGCCCACGGGCAGCATATCGGCGGCGGGCACCAGCATCCCTTCGGTTATCTTAAATTGACCCAGGCCATGCACGGCTCGGCTTTACCCGACGGCAGCAACGGCGGCAACCCGGCCGGTTTTCTGCTGACCACGAACGATGGCCAGAAGATTTACCTGGCCGGCGATACCGGTTTGTTCGGCGACATGCGCCTGATCGGTGAGGAAGAGCTGGACCTGGCGGTCATCCCCATCGGCGACAATTTCACCATGGGACCGGCCGACGCGCTGCGCGCCGTCCAGTTCCTGCATCCGAAGCACGTCATCCCCATCCATTACAATACCTTCGACCTGATCAGGCAGGACGCGCTGGCCTGGGCCGAACAGGTGGAGCGTTCGACGGACGCCAAAGTGCACGTTTTGCGTCCCGGGGATCGTTTTACCCTGGAATAAAAAGGTCAAAAACTTCCATTACGCCGCGCCCGAACCAGCGCGGCGTAAAATATTATTATCGATTGGTTGAGGTACGGCGATGTGTTGGTCGTGCCTTTGCGTCGGGGTGTTGCGTTTCCGGGCACGGCAGGTGGATTGATTAACCGGACCGGTTTCTCACATAGCCGTGGCCCTACGCATCCCGAATCAACGAATACCGAATCAACACATCCCGAATCAATACATCCCGCATCACTCTTCACTCCTCACCTCTTTCTGATAGCTTTTGCCAGACTTGCCCGGATAAGATTTGTTCAGATTGAAACCAGGAGCACCTATGCCCGCGGAAAAGATCAAGTTCTACAACCTGTCCATCCCCGAACGCCTGGATTGGCTGGCCGCGCAGGCCGGCCTGGACGCCGCCGATCTGGAGGCGCTGCGCGCAGGCCTGAGCGTCGATCAGGCCGACCACATGGTCGAGAACGCAATTGGCGTGTTCGGCCTGCCGTTGGGCGTGGCCCAGAATTTCGTGATCAACGGGCGCGAGGTGCTGGTGCCGATGGTCATCGAGGAGCCCTCCGTGATCGCGGGCGCGTCCTTCATGGCCAAACTGGCCCGAGCCGGCGGCGGCTTCTCCGCGAGCGCCAGCGCGCCCGAGATGATCGGCCAGATGCAGATCATCGATCTGGACGACGTGCATACCGCCCGCCTGAAGCTGCTCGAGCAGCGCGAGCGCCTGCTGGCCGAAGCGGATGAGATCGACCCGGTGCTCAAACGCCTGGGCGGAGGTCCGCGCGACCTGCAGGTGCGCGTGATCGAAGAGTCGCCCATTGGCGCGTTCCTGGTGCTGCACCTGATCTACGACGTGCGCGACGCCATGGGCGCCAACGCCGTCAACACCGCCATGGAGCGCCTGACCCCCTCCGTCGAAGGCATCACCGGCGGGCGCGCCCACCTGCGCATCCTTTCCAACCTGGCTGACCGGCGCACGGCCCGCGCGCGCTGCACCATTCCCCTCGGAGAACTGGCCTTCGGCGATTTTCCGGCCGAGCAGGTGCGCGACGGCGTCATCGCTGCCTGGGCCTTTGCCACGGCGGATCCCTACCGCGCGGCGACGCACAATAAGGGCATCATGAACGGCGTGGACGCGGTGGTGATTGCCGCCGGCAACGACTGGCGCGCCATCGAAGCCGGCGCGCATGCCTACGCCGCCCGCTCGGGGCGCTACACCAGCCTATCCACCTGGGCCAAGGACCGCGACGGCAACCTGCTGGGAACGCTGGAAATGCCGCTGGCAGTCGGCAGCGTGGGCGGCGCCACCCGCGTGCATCCCGCCGCGCGCGTTCTGCTAAAGCTGATGGGAGTCCAATCCGCGGCCCAGTTGGCCGAGATCATTATTTCGGTTGGACTGGCCCAGAACCTGGCCGCCCTGCGCGCCCTGGCCACCGAAGGCATCCAGCGCGGGCACATGGGTCTGCATGCCCGCCAGGTGGCCGTCGCCGCCGGCGCCGCGGGCGACGAAATCAACCGTCTGGCCGACCAACTCGTCTCCGAAAAAACTGTGCGCATCGATCGCGCCGAAGAGATCTTGAAGGAATGGCATAAGAGTTTTCACCACGGAGACACGGAGGGCACGGAGAAGATTTCTTAAAAAGAGAAGAAATCCATGATTTCTTTAAGACACAATGTCGAAAGAGAAATCACCACGGAGACACAGAGTACACGGAGAAGATTTCATAAAATGAGAAGAAGAAATCCATGATTTCTTTAAGGTGCAAAGTTGGAAAAGAAATCACCATGGAGACATTATGCCCGTCAGGGTACGGAGAATACGGAGAAGATTTTTTAAAGAGGGAAGAGAAAAAATTGGAGGGGCTAGAAATGCTTTATGAGGATTTAACCCAAAAGATCATCGGAGCAGCCATTGAAGTCCACAAACAATTGGGCCCCGGGCTCCTCGAAAGCGTTTACCAGGCCTGCCTCGCTCGCGAGTTGGATTTAAGCGGTATTCATTTCGAGCAACAGAAGGATTTGCCAGTTGAGTATAAAGGCGTAAGATTGGAAAGCGGATTACGGTTGGATTTCATCGTGGAAAACAAGGTGGTCATCGAGATCAAATCCATCGAAGCTCTTCATCCAATTCATGAGGCGCAATTGCTCACTTATCTGAAAATCACAGGATGCAAGGTAGGTCTATTGATCAATTTTAACGTTGCGGTACTTACAAAAGGTATTGTACGAAAGGTCTTATGATAATTTCTTTATCAAATCTTATTCTTCTCCGTGATCTCCGTGTCTCCGTGGTGATAACCTCTTAAACCACCGCCGTGCTAAAGGAATGGTAAATGAACAACGATAACAATCACTTACTCAAACCCGATCGAGCTGTTGGCATCATTGGCTACGGCGCATACGTGCCGCGCTACCGCATCCCGGCCGCCGAAGTCGCCCGGGTGTGGACGGGCAGCACGGGCGGCCTGCCGATCAAAGAAAAAGCCGTCCCCGGATTGGACGAGGACGTCATCACCATGTCGATCGAAGCCGCGCGCAACGCCATCGCCCGCGCGTCCATCGACCCCGCTGAGCTGCGCGCCGTGTGGGTCGGCTCCGAATCGCATCCCTACGCCGTCAAACCCACCGGCACGGTCGTCTCCGAAGCCATCGGCGCCTCCGGCCACGTTCAATCCGCCGATTTCCAGTTTGCCTGCAAGGCCGGCAGCGAGGCGCTGGTCGCCGCGGTCGGGCTGGTCGGCTCGGGCATGGCGAAGTATGCCATGGCCATCGGCATGGACACCGCCCAGGGCCGCCCGGGCGACGCGCTCGAATACACCGCCGGCGCCGGCGGAGCTGCCTATATCGTCGGTCCGGCCGAGGAAGCCGCGGTCAACATCGAAGCTTCCTATTCCTTCGTCAGCGACACGCCCGATTTCTGGCGCCGCCAGTACGCCCACTACCCCGAGCACGGCCAGCGCTTCACCGGCGAACCGGCTTATTTTAAACACATCACCACGGCCGCTGAGACCCTGATGCAGGAACTCGGCGTCACCGCCAACGATTTCGAATACGCTGTCTTTCACCAGCCCAATACCAAATTTCCGCAGCGCGTCGGCAAGATACTCGGCTTCAAGCCCGAACAGATCCAGACCGGCCTGCTGGTTCCGGTCATTGGCAACACCTACGCCGGCTCCTGCCTGATCGGCCTGACCGCCGTGTTGGATGTAGCCAAACCCGGCGATCGCATTCTGCTGGTCTCGTTTGGCTCCGGCGCCGGCTCGGACGCCTTCATGCTGCGCGTCACCGGGCGCATCACCGAACACCGCGACGCCGCCCCCAAGACCGCGGATTACATCAACCGCCGCACGCAGATCGATTATGCAACCTACGCGCGCTATCGCGGCAAACTGATGATGGAATAGGAGGCCGCGATGCGCGAAGTCGTCATTGCCGGGATCGGACAGATCCCTGTGGGTGAACATTGGGAGCTTTCGCTGCGCACCCTGGCCGCGCGCGCCATTTCAGCGGCCCGCAAGGATGCCAACAACCTGCGCCCTGATCAGGGTGCCTTGCGCCCGGACGCGCTCTACATCGGCAACCTGCTGGCCTCCGTCCTGTCGCACCAGGCCAACCTGGGCGCGCTGGTGGCCGGAAACAGCGGGCTGGAAGGCATCGAAGCCTATACCGTCGAAGCCGGCGAGGCTTCCGGCGCAGGCGCCATGCACGCGGGCTACCTGGCGGTGGCCAGCGGCCTGGTCGATACGGCCCTGGTGCTGGGAGTTGAAAAATACACCGACATGGTCGGCCCCGAAACCGAGGCCGCCGTCAGTCAGGTGATGGATACCGACTATGAAGGCATGCAGGGGCTGACCCCTTACGGCCTGGCCGGACTGGTGGCCCGGCGTTATTTCTACGAAACCGGCGCGCCGCGCAGCGCGCTGATGCCCTTTGCCCTGATTGCTCATGAGAACGGCGCCGGCAACCCGAATGCCATGTATCGCAAGGCCATCAAACCGGCCGTGTACGAGTCTGCCGAAGCGCTGGCCGACCCGTTGAACATGTACGACCTGGCGCCTTACGCCGACGGCGCGGCTGCCGTGCTGCTGACCACGCCCGAGAAGTTGAGTGCCGAAGAACGCCAGCGTGCCGTGCGCGTGACCGGTTCGGGTGTCTCGATCGACACGCTGGCGCTGCACGACCGCCCCGAGCCGCTGGCCTTCGAGGCCGTGCGCCGCGCGGTGGACACTGCCTGCCAGCAGGCGGGTGTGCTGCCCGGCGAGATGAACCTGTTCGAGACCTGGGACAGCGCCTCGATTTACGCCCTGATCAGCCTGGAAGCGGTCGGTCTGGCGCCGCGCGGCGAGGGTTGGAAGCCGGCCCAGGCCGGCGAGTTTGGCCTGCACGGGCGCATGCCCATCCTGACCCTGGGCGGCAACAAGGCGCGTGGCTTCCCGATCGGCGCCGCCGGCGTCTATCAGATCGTCGAGGCTGCCATCCAGTTGCGCGGCGAAGCCGGCCCCAACCAGGTCCCCGGCGCCAGGCGCGCCCTGACGCTTGCCCTGGGCGGCCCGGCCTCCACGGCGATTGCCCACGTATTGGAGAGATAAGAGTAGCCACAGAGGACACAGAGATCGCAGAGGAAGAAGATAAGAGGAAAGAGAATAAGACCATGAAGACTACTTTGTCTTCCGAAATCATTTTTTCTTCTCTGAGGACTCTGTGCTCTCTGTGGTTTTCTTCCTCCTCCCCTCTCTTTGATAGCTTTTGAGAGTCCTCTACCGGTATATTGATAGCCCCTGACAGGGTTGGACCCTTATATTGGTTGTGTTATTCTGATCCAAGGAGAATCAATTCATGGAAATTCCGCGCCACTGGCGTTTGCGAAAACAACGGTATGCCCTGGTGGGTGAAGAATGCCCGCACTGCCACGCCAAGCTCTTCCCCCCGCGCGACGTCTGTCCCGAGTGCGGCAAGGAAGCTAAGGAATCCTATGCCTTCAGCGGCAAGGGCACCATCTATTCCTTCACCGTCATGCATGACGCCCCCACCGGCTACGAGACCACCACACCCTACGCGGTTGCGCTGGTCAAGCTCGACGAAGGCCCGGTGGTCACCGCCCAGCTCACCGACCTGGGCGAGCAGTCCGTCGAGATCGGCATGCCGGTCGAGATGGTGACGCGAAAATTGCGCGAGGATGGAAACCAGCGCGGAATGCTGGTGTATGGATATAAATTCCGGCCGGTGCTTGCCGGTCCGCAGTAGACACTGTGCAATAATAGTAAAATAAAACGCCTTTCAATAAATGGAAGGCGCTTTTTGTTGTACTTGTAATTGTGTTTGATGGACTGTAAGGATTCCGCGTCGTTTTCTAGTATTTCGCGAAGCATGGCCTCGAGTTTTTCTTGCTCCCAAGCATTGTCAACACTCGCCCCAGCGCAGGTAGCGCAAACTATCGGCTTTGATCTGCGCATCAACTGGCATGATTGGTACAGCCGTCGCAAAGCAGCACCTGCGTAGCTTGCTTGGTTCCTGCAATTCCCCACAGATGAATTCACCCGAGGCCTATATCCAATTCAAACCTGGATTGATCACCGAAGACGGTCAGGTCATAGTTGAATCGACCGCCATATTCTTTCACGGTTACATGGTGGAATTTTATGGATTTGTCGAATGTATATACACAGCACTGCCCCGCAGAAACGCATAAGCCGATTCACTTGTAATCGCAGCGATTATTGTTGAGCGACTTGCAGCCAACCCATGCGCAGACCGGGTTTTATGGTTGGGATTAAATTCCCGTCAGCCCTTGGAATCTGTGTGCATTCTTTACCTACCATTCTGGCGATGATTAGGCGCTCTCCGGAAACGGAGAGCCTGTTTGGTTTGCGAGGAACAAAAGAATCGCAACGACTTACGAGATGATAATAGGGGAAAATTTTTAAATTGATGGGTTGCCAAGGATTTTCTAAATTACCATCATATAACCCTCCCTAATTGATAATGGAGAAAACGGTGATGGGATGTAGCGTAATTATTTGTTATGTGTGAAGTGAGGTAAAGGGAAGGTTACGCCAATAAACTGTACGGGTATGTAAAATAAAATATCAATATTATCTTTTATATCGTATAATAGAGTTCGTAACCTTATAAGTTGTGATGCGCCTATCTTAACACTGTCTAAAAAAGGAGGAAGAACTTGAGAGAACTAATCGTTGCTGAATTTATCAGCCTGGATGGCGTGATTCAGGCGCCCGGTGGCGTGGATGAAGATACAGAAGGCGGTTTTACGCATGGCGGCTGGACGCAGCCGTACTGGCACGATGATATCGGCACTCACTTCTTTCAGGTATTCTCTCAGGCCGATGCAGTCTTGCTCGGTCGGAAGACATGGCAGATTCACGGCGGCGCGTTCGAACCGGTCAATGGTGATCCATTCGCTGATGCGATGAACAACATTCGCAAGTACGTTGTATCCACCACTTTGAAATCCGCCTCGGCCTGGCGGAACTCTACGCTCATCAGCGATAACGTCGTTGAAACGGTCCGTCAGCTTAAACAAAAGCCCGGCAAGACCATTCTGGTCGATGGGAGCAGCGTGTTGGTCCCGGTGCTGGCCCAGAACGATCTGGTGGATGCTTATTATCTGCACATCTATCCAATCGTGCTGGGTGGCGGCAAGCGGCTTTTCCCGCCAGGAAAGTGCGTCGACCTGACATTGGTGGATGTGTCGCCCCTTCCGACAGGTGTCTTGTACGTGCGGTACCGGCGCAGCGCATCCTGAGACTCCAGTATTGGAGGGCGCTTTTGATTCGCGGTCAGTCTTTGATTCGGACACTTGGGAAAATGCTATAATCATTTTATGGTCGAAACCCTGTCCGACACTCGTCCTGAGGTTGCTGCCTTGCAGCGCAAGCTGCTGCGCCAGGCAGGTGCGGCGCAAAAACTTGCCATGCTGGGTCAGATGAACCAGACCGTCAAAACCCTGGCCTTATCCGGGTTGCGTTCGCGCTATCCGGATGATTCCATTGATATGCTACGCCGCCGTTTGGCGGACTTGATCCTTGGACCAACCCTTGCCGGCCGAGTGTATGGCGCGCCGACCGTGAAGAACTGACATGCTTCCCGAACCCATTCAAGTTACTTTGAAGGTCGTTTCAGTACTACTCAACTAACCCCTGGGCGAGCAGTCCGTCGGGATCAGCATGCCGGTCGAGATAATATTACGTGAATAATGCGAGGACAATAACCAAAGAGTATGCATGTAAATTTATAAGTTGCGGTCGGTGATAACTGGAACGCTAAAAAAATCCATATTCACAAAAATAGATGATAACTTCCAACCAAGCAAAATTCTATGATTTTCACTATCATTCTTAGGCTCATAATTCATGTCTTTTTAATAGGAGGTCTGAATCGTATTGCAAGAAAATCGCGTTGGGGGATACTTGTCCCCCTTTCATTCCTCGTTAGTGGATTTTTGATTTTACTAAATTTCGCAATTCCTGCTATCACTCCTTCAGAATTGATGACCGTGTCCGGAAATCTGGAAAGCACAGGACGAGATAAGAATGGTTGGTTCGTTATTTATCTTAATAATCATACTCTGCAATTTGTTGTACCTGATGATGATGAAAAGTTCTTTTTGGAAGACAAATTTCTTTCTGAAATCCAGGTAGGTGACCCACTCAATTTGTCCATTTTGAAAAGAGTGGAAAATTCTGACGAGGTCTACAGAATTGTTTTTGATATTGAGTCAAAAGGATTTTATTATTTATCGCACGAGCCACTTATAGAGTCGCGACTCCATGAAAGAAATGTAACTATCCCGATTGTGATAGCAATTTCAATTCTCCTTAGTCTGTCATTGGTTCTTGCGTGGCGAATGCCAAATCCAATATCGGATCTGGCGCTTTCTGCGTGTCTTGGAACGTTAATTATGTTAGTGATCGATACTCTTTTTCATAACAATAGTGTTCCCAGTATGCTTCCAATAATCTCCCTTGTTTTTATTTATCCAATCATTTGGGTATTTGAAAATTGGCGTCGTCCATTACAAAGAAAAGATTGGTTATTAAATATGGTCTTCTATATTCTGATGATAGGTTTAGCAGCTTTTTCCTACATAATAACGTTACAGTAAGTGGGATGTGTTCGGCCTGTGCCCCGCAGGGGCATTTTGACTGCACCACTTCGCCTGTGCGAAGACGGCAACCAGCGCGGAATGCTGGTACACGAGAAAAGTCCTCGTAGAGAGTAAGTTTAGACCGGTGATGACTCAATGAAAAAAAATAAATAGCTGAAAAACGCTCTCCTGTTTTGGAGAGCTCTTTTTGTTGTGGGAATATTTGAAATTCGTATAATTACAATGACGGGGTGGTAAAAACGTTTTTCTCGGTCTAATATTCTTCACAGAAATTTTCCAAACCCGGCCACACGAAGGTAATGCAAACCATTAACACGCCCATTGCACAACAAGGGTAGACAATCAAATGAACATCTTTTTAGATACAAACATCTTTCTTTCCTTTTTCCATTTCACGAATGATGATTTGGAAGAGTTGAAGAAGCTAAACGTTTTACTTGGACAGGGAAAGGTTATACTATATCTCCCCGAACAAGTTATCCAAGAATTTTATCGTAACCGTGAAAATAAGATTGCAGATGCGCTTAAACAACTTCGTGAACAAAAATTAGATTTGCGTTTTCCACAATTCATCAAGGAATATGATGAATTTGAGAATCTCCGCCAATTACAACGAGATTATTCGAAAATTCATGCTGAACTAATTCAAAAGGCAATTAATGATATTCAGAAACAAGATTTGAAGGCTGATAGGGTAATTCAGGATTTATTCAATAACGGCATTAAAATTACGGTAAGCGACGCAATAAAAGAATTAGCCCGTACTCGTATGGCAGTAGGTAATCCCCCTGGAAAAAATGGATCTTTGGGTGATGCTCTGAATTGGGAAGCATTACTTCAAAGCATCCCAAATGGCGAGTCGCTGTATTTTATTACCGACGACAAAGATTACGCATCGCCGATTGACTCAAATTTATTCAACGCGTACTTAACAAGGGAATGGCAAGACAAAAAACAATCGGAGGTTGTTTATTACAAAAGTCTTTCAGAGTTTTTCAAAGAATATTTCCCAAAAATCACTTTAGCCAGCGAACTGGAAAAAGATTTGGTTATCCGAGATTTAGCCAATAGTTCGTCATTCGCTGAAACTCACACAATTATTGGCAAATTAGATAAATATTCAGATTTTACAATTGCACAAATAAACGCAATAATTGACGCTACAAACTCAAACAATCAAGTTTATTGGATTATTGACGACCCAGATGTAAAAGAGTTTTTGTCAAAAATCATAAAAGGTAGAGAGTCTCAACTAAAACCAGAAGGTCTAAGCGAGTTGTATTCCAAAATGAAAGACACGCTAAATTTAGCCGAAGAAATTGAAGTGCCTTTCTAAACCAATAGCGGGCTAACAAAACGTGTACCTGACATGTGGGATTCTGCGCGATTTGCAGGTATTTTCCTCGCTTCGAGTTTTTCTGCTCCCCAGCAGAATCCACGCCCGCCCACACGCAGGTAACGCAAGCCGTTAGCCTACCCAGTAATTCCTCTGATCCTAAGGAATCAAGAAATGACTACTTTCGATTGGTCTATAGAAATCCCCTTTGATGAAAGCAATTTCAGAAATCAAATTCCAAGGGAAGCTGGGGTTTATGAGTTATTACAGTCTGAAGAATATCCTCGTTACAAAGGATGTACAAGAGTGTTGAAAATCGGCATGTCAAAAACTGACTTGCTTGAAGAAATACAGAATCACTTTACACGACACACGGTAGCGAATCGACTTTCCAGAATCCGCAATTGTCCCAAGATAAAAGTTTCAGTGAAATTTGCAATAGCTACAACAGAAAATGCTACGGAAATTGAAGGCAACTTGCTGCGGGAGTTCGAAGATGAATATTGGGATTTACCAATTTTGAATTCCCAGCGTGGTTACTCACGCGGGCAGGATAAGCATTACAAGGGGTAGGCATATGAGCTGCGTAACGAAGAAAGCAGTAAGGTGCGGGTAAAATTTCCGGCCGGTGCTTGCCATCTCGCAGTAAACTCTGTCATTTTCGGATATTAAGCGCCATCCTGAAAAATGGAGGGCGCTTCTCGTTTCTATTTCGAGTAAAATCTAATCATAATAACAGCCGAAAATAATTGGCGCATTGGTTTATGGCTTCTATAGCCTGGCGGGAGGTGAAACTGCCGTCATGGGATGGATAAAAAGCAGATGAGTGCCTTATTCCCCGATACCCACCCAAAAATGGAAGCCCTGCAAATTAAACTATGGCGGGCAGCCAGCCCCACTCGGAAAATGCAAATGCTGGCGCAACTCAACCAATCAGCCCGCTTGTTAGCGTTGGCAGGTTTACGATCGCAATATCCCCAGGCCGGCGAGGCTGAACTGCGACGCAGGCTGGCAGGCCTGCTGCTTGGAGAAGAAATCGCGGCCAAGGTTTATGGGAAACTGCCCGATGCAAAATGAACCGATTGAAGTCACAATCCGGGTCACCCAGGTTCTCGAAAAACTGAACATACCATATCTCATTGGCGGTTCACTTGCCAGCGCCCTCTACGGCATGGTGCGCACCACCCAGGATTCAGACATCGTGGCCGAAATGCAGCTTGAGCATCTTCAGCCGTTTATTTCGGCTTTGCAAGATGAATTCTATATGGATGATGAGATGATCGCCGAATCTATCCGGCACCATTCCAGTTTTAATATCATTCATCGCGAGAGCATGTTCAAAGTAGATATTTTCATCCCTCGCCCGCGCCCATTTTTACAATCTCAACTGGCTCGCGCTCAAAAGCAAACCTTCTTCTTTGAATCAGAAGTCAGTGCAAAATTTAGCAGTCCCGAAGATATCATCCTGGCCAAACTCGAAAGGTATCGTCTGAGCGGCGGGGTGTCGGAACATCAATGGCGCGACATTCTCGGCGTCCTGAAAACACGCGCCGGTGAACTTGACCTGGATTATTTGCGAAAATGGGCGAACGAACTCAACGTCAGTGATTTGTTGGAGCGCGCCCTGAAAGAAACGGAATAAGGCAGAACAGAGGAATCGTTCGAAAATCGCCTTTACCTCCCCAGCGCGGGACGAGTCGGATATACGGGTAAAGTCCTCAGTGAGGAAAGTCCTCGCAGAGGAAAGTCCTCGCAGAGGAAAGTCCTCGCAGAGGAAAGTCCTCGTAGAGGAAAGTCCTCGTAGAGGATAAGTCCCGACCGGTGCTTGCCGGTTCTCGGTAAATCTCTACCATTTACGGACAAAGAAGCGCCTTTCTGCTTTACAAGGCGCTTCTTGATTCACACGGTATTTATTTCCTAACCCGGTGAGCTGCGTACCACTTGGGTTCGAGTTTGAGTACTTTCATAAATTAATCAAAGTTGGTTTGGCACCTTTATGTCCAGGTAGTTCCTTCATGGTGCGAATACCTGATCAGCACCTGAGGTTCTGGAGACTATATTACTACCATTCGATAAGCGCGAAACAGTAACGGAAGGTATGTGGTCTAAAATGATCAAGATGAAATTGCCTGAACTGGAGCGGGAGCTTGGCACGCGCCTCCTCAATTTGACCGCGGGGCTGATGCTCTAGTTCCCTTTATTGCCGGTCTACCAACCATTTCAGGAGATTTATTTCGTCTTCATTCTCAAGACAGCACACCTTGGAGAGCGGATTCGGGATTTACAGAGCCTGCCACATAAGCAGGATTGATTCAAAATTTCTCTTTATATCCCGATCAATGCGGCAGCGAAAAACAGCACGATCATCGCAAGGATCATGCCTCCCAGTACAAGTGAGTAATTATTGGGGTGGATTTGACCGTCATGATCCATTTTTCGCACCAACGGGAACATGCGCCAGTAGAAGGTAAGGGTTGCAAGACCCAGCGCCATCAGGCTCCACCGCTGCAAATTCAGGTCAGCGAACGTCACAATCAGCCCCAGCAGAAAAAGAAAGATCAATTTTGCCCCCGCTACCCAATAAACCAGGTAACGCATAAGGTCATGAATCTCCGGGAACTGTTTTGATTTCTCCCAGGCGGAGAAAATTCCAACCGCATTAGCTCTTTTTGACCCTGGGAAGAAATACAATGCCACAACATTTGAAAATTCCAGCAGGATGAAAGCCAAGAGAACGATCTTTAACATCATCTATTTTTTCTCTTTGACTGCTTGATAATCTTTTGATAGGCATGCCAGGCAGTCAGCATGGCAATGGGCACGCCAGCAGGAGCATACGCCCATTGCCCGGCTTTATATACATTCGGGAGTGCGGTAAGAACCGATTTTCCAACATCTGTGAGTTTATAGATGACAGGTGGTTCAGCTTCAAACGACCATCCGGTGATCGCACCTTCGGAGCTACCGGAAATTTTGCTGATTGTCAGCGGAGTGGAGGAAAACCGGAAAAGAATATCTTTTTCGACATCTTTGAATATGGTCGTTGATAAATTACTTAGTATTCGCTTTTCCAGTCTTTCCTTGAATTCATCGTACCAGCCAGCGCTTTCAACATTTTTGATCACCTGGTAGTCAAAAAGGCAGCTAACCATCACCCCGGTTTGCCCTTCAGGTGCCAGCGAACTATCCCTCAGAATTGGGATGGATATTTCGTAAGTAGTCAGGTCGCAATAGCTTTCAAGCCACTTGATCACTTCACTTTTTGACACCTTGTCAAAATTCTTGATGAGATTCACCCGCTGCGACCTGTTTATCTCTCCCAGCCCTTGCCTTGAGGGAGTGAAGAACAAGTGCTCTCCGCCGTGTTCTTTGAAATATGAAGGCGGGCGGTTGACGCCGAGATACAGGATGAAGACGGATTCTGCCCCTTTTGAAGATAGAATGTTCTGCTTCTCCGATTCAAAGCTGCGCGTGATTTGGGCATTCAACCCGACCGGATCCAGGCTGCGGTAAAGCGTCTTCAGATCCGCCGCCCAGATTAAATGATCGTAGTGGTATTCAGTACCTTCCGCATCAACGATCTTCGATTCCGATGGAATGACCCGGTTGACCCGTTTGTTCAGTTTGATTTGACCACCCCATTCACCTACTTTCTCCGTCAGCTTCTCCTTCAGGGTGCCGGTTCCCCCCCTTGGGTAAAAATAATCCAGATATACATAGAAGTACCCCAGGGCAAAATAGGTGGGAGTATTTCTAAAGAAGTGCTGGGTGAGGACGTCAATCAGTGATTGATTCCCGGTAAATTTATGCAGAAAATCTTCCACCGGCATTTTGAACTGGTTGAATTTTCGTAAAGCCTGTAGGAATTTAAACGTCCATGGCAGTAGTTTTTTTACAACATATTCCTTGTTACTGAATTGATCACCAAAATAGGGGTTGTCAAACTCATATATGACTCTGGTGTACTCAGATAATTCATTCACCACTTTGAGGATATTCTTTATATCTTCTCTGTCATCCGGATAAAGACTCATCAAAATGCGCTGGTATTCTTCCAGGTCACTGATCGAGTTTACCCGGAAAAGCTGGTCTTCGATGCCAATCGAAATTTTATTTTCATAATATTCCCACCTAATTTCCAATTCTTTTAAGATCGGTTTCACGATACCCGAATTCACCAAAGCTCTTGGGCCGGAATCGAAATAGAAACCATTATTATTCATTGTATACAGCAGGCCCCCGCTTCTGTCATTCTTCTCCAGCAACAGCACATTGAACCCGGCTTTCGCCAGGTAGGCCGCTGCAGTCAGCCCTGCCACCCCTGCACCTACAATAATGATCTTTTCATCATTTTTTCTCATGAAATCCACCCAACTCTAAACTTACCTCCCATAATTTTTCAGCGGCCTCCATATCCAGCGCTGGAGGTGCGGGTTTCTCTTCGGTTGTCAGGTTGAAAAATTTTCCAGAGGCCATTACTACTTCATTAGAAACACCCAGGTAATAAAGTGCTTCAGCGGCAAAATCCACTGGCCGTGAATTGCGATCCAAGAGCAGTTTTTTTAAATACCTATAAATTTTTCCGTTGTTTTGTCCACTGTTGGTTTTCACGTTGCCGGGATGCATGGCATTGATCGTGACCCCACTCCCTCTAAAGAACTCATTAAGTTTTAACATGGAAAGTAATTGTGCTAGTTTGGCAGATCCATAACTTATTATCCCTGAATAGCGATATTTATTCCATGAGAGATCATCCAAATGTAGACCGAACGCAGCGAACCGATAGGCTTCAGAATTGACAAATAAGATCCTTCCGCTTGCCTGATTCCTAAATTTTTCTTTAAGGGAATAATTCAAAATGAAAGTGCTCAGGTAATTGATTTGGAAAGTTGCCTCCAGGTGGTCTGCAGTAAGAATCCGGGTGGTGTTGTAAATACCCGCATTGTGGATCAGGACATCAATGTTCCTGCCCAGGTTTGATAATTTTGCTACCGCCGAATATATATCCGACAACCTCATAAAATCAGCCAGGATATAGCTGCAATTTATGTTGTATTCGTTCTTTAGTGCTTCACAGAGCACTCTCGTTTTTGGCTCATTTCGGTTGATGAATAATAGGTCTGCTCTGTGTGTGGCATATTTTTTTGCAGTTGCCCAACCAATTCCGGAACTGGCACCTGTTATCACCACCAGGCGTTGGTTGAAATCATCTGAGCAGATCCGGGGTTCGGATCTTAAATTTCGTAACATGGCAAAGATATTCGACCATTTATACTCTGCAAGATACCGGTTCAACATGTCTTCAGCACTTTACTCTATTCGAATTCGTGTTGATTTGTAAAATCAATTTATTATATCAAAATACACTCAATTCAAGGTTTTCCGATTCTATCTCCTGTCCTGGCTAGAAAGTGGATATAATTCGTTTTTCTGGGTCAATACCTAAAGAGTGAAGAACAATTTTGTAACTTAACCCATCCCTGGCCAAAAACTCTATCTTATTCAAAATGGTTGATCTACCTTTTCCATTTGTGAAAACCACATGATTTCTCGCAGATTGTACGGAAAACTCAAACAGAACAGCAGGAAAAAATTGCATTGGAACGATTGCTCCATAGATGGTTGTCATTAAATTTCTTTTGAAGGAAATCCAGTAAGTGTAAACAAGTTTAGAATCAACATGAACCTCCTGTAAACGAACCGGCTTATTAGCTCAAATCGACTCAAAACCCGCCCCGAGTTCACAAATCGATAGACAACAATCTTTTCTTCCATACCGCGGACCGAGACGTATGTACGGGTATAAAATTAGTCCGGTGGTGACTCATTAATTTTTTGGATAGAGAATACGAAGCGCGCTCTGCGAAGCACACAACGTGCTGAAATGGAGGGCGCTTTTTTTTATCGGGGGATTATTTTCGGGAGTAGAATGAACGGGCGAGGGATAATTTTTCTTCTACCTGACGCAAGCCGTCCGGCCGTGACCGAGTCTATTCACCCGTAAGGAGTTTTTCTACAATGGACATACCCCGGATATTCAACATCACTGAGAGTGCTCACCGCATCCACGACCCGATCACACCCGAAAAGCTCGCCACGCTCGGTGCGGCGCTGCGTCTGGAATCGGGGGCCCGAGTGCTCGACCTCGGCAGCGGTTCGGGGGAGATGCTGTGCACCTGGGCACGCGATCACGGCATCACCGGCATCGGCATCGACATGAGCCCGTTGTTCACCGAACAGGCGCAACTTCGGGCTGAAGAACTCGGCGTCGCCGATCAAGTCAAGTTCATCCATGACGATGCTGCTGGCTTTGTCTCTGACGAGAAGGTCAGTGTGGCAGCCTGTGTCGGCGCCACCTGGATCGGTGGGGGAGTCGCTGGCACGATCGAGCTTCTGGCGCGGAGCCTGCGCCCCGGAGGGATCCTCCTCATCGGCGAGCCCTACTGGCGGCAGTTTCCGCCGACGGAAGAGGTTGCCAAGGGGTGTCTTGCCAACTCAATCTCCGACTTTCTCATGCTTCCAGAACTTCTCGCGTCTTTTCGCCGCCTTGGCTACGATGTTGTTGAAATGATTTTGGCTAACCAGGACGACTGGGACCGATACGAGGCGGCCAAATGGCTCACCATGCGTCGATGGCTTGAAGCCAATCCCGACGACGAGTTCGCGAAAGAGGTTCGTGCCGAATTGACCTCGGAACCCGGGCGTTACGCCGCTTACACGCGTGAATACCTGGGCTGGGGTGTGTTTGCTCTGATGCAGCGCTGACGCGTTGGCGCATCCGTTTGGTCTGGTTATCCGTGCAATCAACTGAAAGACCTGTCTCAGACAGACCGCACCGCTTTGACTGCACCCGTTTAGGCGCAAACTGCGCGATGACGGCAACCAGCGCGGCATGCTGGTGTATGGGTACCCCCCTAAAGGCGCCCGAAGGGACATAAGTTCCGGCCGGTTTTGAGCCGGTAAGAATCAAGGTAGAATGATGAAGCGCCTTTCAACATTGGAGGGCGTTATTGATTTGCGTGAATACTAGGGTTCTGTATAATTGAAGTTCGGGACGTTATATTTGTTAACAGTGATTACTGAATTCAAAATGAAGTTTACTCCCAAGCAGAATCCATGCCCACTACAACGCCAGTGACGCAAACCGTTGGGCGATACATTTCAACCATGGAGGTACAAAATGGTGGATTCCAGTATATATTTCGATGAGGATGAATCTATCCAGAGCCAAATCAAAACAGAAGTGGAAAATCTGAAGAAGATGGCCTTTGCCTTCGGCCCTGCGAGCTTAAGGGATGGTACTTGGTTTAATGAATTTGTGCATGCTATGCTGTCATCATATGCTGAGAAAATTATCAAGGCAGGTGGTGTAGAGTATTTTCGGAAAAAATATCCTGGCCTGACACAGGATGCCATTGCAGAAAACCTTTGTACACTGGCTACGCGTTACGCAGCCATCGCTGGTGGGGTAACCGGTATAACAGCTTCAACAGGGGTATTGGGTGGTTTGACTATACCGGTAATTATTGCTTCCATTGGTGGCGAGATTTTGTATACCACGCGTTTGCAGGTACGACTTATTTACGATCTAGCTACAGTCTATGGAGACCCAATTGACGTAAATGACCCAGAACAACTTTATCGAGCATTTATGTTGGCTTACGGTATTTCTGCTGCTTCTATGAATATGGGTAATGTAGCCGCAGCTGCGGGGCCGGAAGTAGTACGAGCACAGACTTATCGCTTCATTACAGGTAGAACGCATATTATTCAAGAAGCTGCCAAAAAAATATTGGGCCCGCGTATCGGGAATATGATTACTCGGAAGGCGATTTTGAAAGTTGTAGTACCAGTAGCAGGAGTAGCTATCTCTTCTGGTTGGAACTATGTTTCTACAAAGAACATAGCTGACGCTGGGCGGCAGGAATTTAAATTAGAAGCCCGGGCGCGACAGGCAGCCGTTGATCTTTGTAATGAAGCTGAATTGAAATCCGAAGATCTGCCTATGATTGTGCAGGCCGTACAAGCAGTAATTAACATCGACGGTAGTATTGATCCACGTGAATTGAAGGTATACCAGGCGATTGTTAAGTGCCTGAATGTTCCTGATGAAGCTCTGCAAGAAATTGAAGCCCGCGTAGAGATTAATGCTGAAACCGTCGAGAAACAGTTGCGTGCCATAAAGCGCGGTAAATTGCGCAAGGCTTTGGCTGAACTTCTTAAATTGGCCACTGCCGCCAGTGGCACAATTGCTCCGGCCGAGCTCGACCTGCTCAATCGTTTTTTGCCAGCTTTGGATGCGAAGTTGGATCTGGATGAACTTCAAGCTCAGGCATCTCGCTTTACACGGAAAGAGCAAAAGGGCTTGAGAGAACAGGCGAGTATATTAGGCCACAAAGTTGGTGGGCTTTTTGGCAAGAAAGCGTCACAAGTATCCTCTGAACCAGAGCCAGTATCTAGTGGTGTAGCTGCAATTTCAACGATAGGGGTTTCTCTTGGCCAGGCAGAACTTTTAGAGCGGTTAAATCTCCTTCATGTTGAAGGCTTGTTAACGGATGATGAACTAGAGATCAAAAAGCAAGAATTATCGGCGCGATTTACGGTTTCTACTCTACCAACATCAACTGCTGACGATATATCCCTTGCCTTAATCAATCTACAGACGCTTATTAACTTGATGAAGGTTGATGGAGTTACAGACAAGGCCGAGATCGAATTTCTGAAAGAACTTACGTCTGCCGTGAAGTTTAATGCTGAACAGACATCAGACCTTAAAAGTCGTCTAGGGGCAAAAAAATTGGTAGGAATTGATTTTTCACCATATCAAAATCATCCTGATGAAGCACTTAATCTTATATTGGATATGGTGAGCATGTCCAAGAAAGATGGCAAGGTTCAGCCCGCAGAGAAAATGTACATCAAGAAGGTTGCCGAACATCTGAGTTTGTCAAAGAATGAGGTGGAAGAACTCTTGGATGATCAATGAACTGCCTAACAACTGTTTGCGCACCGACACGACACGGTGCTTCGCGCCTTGAGAAATTGCGAGTGGTGCAAACCGGTTTTCGGTCGCATAATTGGCTTCAGTTTGAAAACGTGCCACCCGAGTGAAGCTGACTGTAGAAAATCACTGTTACTTCTCCAACGCGGACCGAGTCGAATGTACCGTATAAGTTCTGGCCTGTTTTGAACCGGTAAGGATCAAAATCAAAAGATGAAGTGCCCTCCTGAATTGGAGGGCGATTTTTTTTACCCTTCTGCGGCTCGTTCCACCCTTACGGATTTTTTCTTATTTTCTCGCGTTCCTGTTCCCATAATTGTGCAAATCGTTCAAAGACGTCCGCGATGACTTCCAAATCTTCCTGCGAAAACTGGGCCATTAACGCCTCCTGTGCCTTCCGCGCCGATTCGAACCACGAGGCGGCTTTTTCAGCGCTCGATTTCTCGGGAACGATGAGTGTCCCGCGGCGATCCTCCGGATTCGGCCGGCGTTCAATCAAGCCGGCCTTTTCGAGCCGGTCCAGCATGGCGGTCGTCGCGCCTGAGGTGAGGCCTGTATGCCGGGCAAGTTCAGATGGCGTGGAAACACCCTTGGCGAATAACAGCCGGAGACATTCCATATCGGTCGCGTTGAGGCCCACCCACTCGTTCATCGCGCTGCGAAACAGCGTCAATTGCACGCCGTAATCCCTGACCGCGTTCAAAGCCCGCCTTTTCAAATCAATGTTCATGGAATTCGTCATAAATGCCTCTTGACATTATATTTATTATGAAGTATCTTTATTATATAACTAAATTCCTGCAGATGCAAGCGCAGTTTCCAGGGTTTCGCTCAGGCAAAGGCAGGAACATCAACCCGGTTTAGTGGTAGGAGGATTTTATGAGCACAAATACTGAAACGCAAAAATCGGCCCGGACGTCCCAGGGCTTCACGGACGATGAAAAAGCCGCGATGAGGGAACGCGCCAAAGAGCTGAAGGCCGAAGCGCGCATCAGCAAGAACAAGGCTGAAGGTGAGAATGCCGCCCTCGCGGCGATCGCCGCGATGCAGGAACCGGATCGAAGTATGGCGGCACGCCTGCATGAGATCATCAAAGCCAACGCGCCGTCTCTCTCGGCGAAAACCTGGTATGGCATGCCCGCCTACGCTGACAACGACGGCAATGTCATCTGCTTCTTCCAAAGCGCGGAGAAATTCAAGGCGCGGTACGCGACGCTCGGTTTCAATGACAGGGCGAAGCTCGACGAGGGTGACATGTGGCCAACCGCCTTCGCGCTGAAGGGGTTGACCGCCGTCGAAGAGGCAAGGATCGTGGCGCTGGTGAAGAAAGCGGTGAGCTGAAAACCGATCACAGCGCGGGTGAAAATTCCCCGCGAAATCACAAGAGCCGCAGCACTGTTTCATGAAAAGCGGTGAGCACAGTTTTCAGCCTTGGATGTAAAAAGCGTTCTCCCGACCGGGAGAACGCTTTTTTGATTCCTGCCCAGAAACGGAGGTCCATTCGGCGGGCTGCGCACCGCCGCCGTCGCGTTCCCGCAAAAGATGGGCCTTGCTCATTGTGATATAGTAATAGCAATTGAGACATCTATTACCGGTTTTGAATAAGACTCCTGGATCTTCATCCAGGCATTGGAGGAACCCAGCCATGCGAAAAGTGATTGTGCTTGAACATCTCTCCCTGGACGGTGTCATCCAGGCCCCCGGCGCTCCGGACGAAGATTCCAGCGGCGGCTTCGCGTACGGCGGATGGACAGCGCCCTTTTTGGACGAAAGTCTTGGAACAGCCCTGGAAAGGCAGATGAACCTGCCGTTCGACCTGTTGCTGGGGCGCACCACCTTTGACATCTGGGAGTCGTACTGGCCATACCATGCGGACGCGTGGCCCGGCGTCAAAACGGCCACCAAGTACGTCGCCTCGAACACCCGGACTTCCAGCGCATGGCAGCCGTCCGTGTTTTTGGACGGAGATATTGCGGAAAAAATCGCCAAAATCAAGCAGCAACCCGGGCCGGATTTGAACGTCTGGGGAAGCGGCAATCTCATCCAGACGCTTCTCAAGCATGATTTGATCGATGCGTTCTGGTTGATGATCTACCCGGTGACGTTGGGCGCCGGTAAGCGCTTGTTTGCCGGGGGTACGATCCCGGCAGCGTTCAAAGTGACGGAAGGCATTGTCGCCCCGAATGGCGTCATTGTCGTGAATTACGAGCGCGCCGGCGCAGTCATAACCGGGCGGGTAGGATCATAAAACTGGGTCAGACCATGGAAGTACGGAAAGGAGAGCACGATGAACAGCCAACAGGCGGTACCTGAGACGAAAGGGATTACGGTGAAGTTACTGGAAACGGTTGACCTTGGCCCTGAGATCGAGGGCATGGCCGGGCGCCAGCTTCGCATGCGCCTGGTGACCTTCGAGCCCGGCGCCGTCTTCGGCCCGCTTCACGACCATAAAGACCGCCCCGGCATCGTCTATATCCTGCAGGGAACCATCACCGACCATCGCAATGGCGGCGCCACGGACTATGGGCCGGGGTTGGGCTGGCCCGAGGATCGCAATACCCTGCACTGGCTCGAGAACCGGGGAACGATTCCGGCGGTGGAAATCTCGGTCGATATCGTCAGGCAACCGTGAGTTGGAGCCCGGCAATTCATTACCCATGACCCCGCTTGACGAACAGCCGGCCGAGGTTTGGCGCTGGATTTCTACTCTCACCATTGCCTTGCGGATCGCGTCAACAGAATATCCGGTTCGTGCATCCTTCCGAAAGCCAGCCCCAACAGTCTGACTGACCCGTTCTTCTGGTTCAGCGATCCAGAAAATGGGTCAGGCTATCGTAGATGTGGAGCGCAGCTTCGTGCTCCGTCTTGATCGCATTTGCGCGTACTTTTCTGCGCGCCTCCTTGTTAAGAAGATGCGCGAGCTCAACCAGCGCCTCCTGAAAGACAGAAAGGGGCTCCTGTGAAATCTCTGCCGGATCGACCTCACCCTGGCGCCATTTTTCGAGCGCGTCGATGCGAAGCAGTGCCCGGTGACGGCTGGCCTCATTGGGTTCACCAGGGACCGGAAGCGTTAACGGTGTGTCGCTGCGGGGAATGCTTCGAGAGAGATTCTTCTCGAATGTGTTCGCTGCCCTGTCTCTGGCCGTTAGATTTTCGGGAAGATTGAACAGGGTTTTGACTGTGGCCGGAAGCGAGGAATGCTCATAGATGGTTGAATCAACCTGACCTTTTTCCACAAAGGGTGAAACAAGTATGGCCGGGACACGTACCCCCAGGCGAGTGAAATCAAAGGGAGGTTTTTTAGCCTTTTTTCCATCCGGACTCGGCACCGGGCCAGGCGGTGGAACCCGATCGAAAAAGCCTCCATGTTCGTCATAGAGCACCACCAGCAGGCTCTTCTCCCAAAACTGGCTGTTGCGCAGGGTGTCGTAAACCTCGGCAATAAGGTATTCGCCCAGTCTTACATCGTGCGGCGGGTGTTCGTCATTCGCTTTCCACTCATGAAAGCTGATGTAGCGGGGTTCGATGAAGGTATAGGCAGCCAGGTCCCCCTTCTCCAGGTCGGTGTAGTATGTATCGAATCGCTTGAAGTGGTCCAGCGTCTTCCAGTGATGCTCCAGGATGATACTCTGGGGAATGTCGCCATAGTAAATGTTCCATGACAACCCATTTTCGCTCAGCGTGTCATAAATGGTTTTCATCCTGTACTTGTGCTTTACAGTGTCCACAATCATTCCGTCAGAAGTTGCCGCATGCACGTAGAAGCGATTCAGCCACGTCGGACCTGGGACCGCAGAGAACCAGCGATCACAGACACAGAATTCGCGCGCGAGGGTGGTCAACGCCGGGATCTTACCCGGGTCAAAGCACTCCATGATCTTTCTGCCAACCTCGACATCGCCCTTTGCCTTTTCCATGTAGGAGGCGACGAAGCCATTCATTGGCGCCGGGTTTACAATCTGCCCTGTTTGGCCAAACAACTGCTTCTCGACACTGATAAAGTCATGAAGAGGGTCGACTGCGGTGATGTAACCGGATGTGTTGCTCACAGTGATTCGTTCAGAGGCGGAATTGGATGGATCGACCCAATTGAATTCATCACCTGCCAGCCCATGGCCGTTCGGCAGATAGCCCAACAGATGATCGTAGGAACGGTTCTCAAGCATGAGAACAATTACATGTTCGATGGGAGAACGCCTGTCGGTGTCCATCACAATATCCTCCTTGCCCTGACACTTAACTACGAACCCTTGTTCTGGCGAGTTCTATGAACGGATTCCTTCAACTGCCTGATAATAATGATTATACAGATCATTATTCTCCTGCGATGATTGTCTTTTCACCACCTGATTACGAAGGCTGGGTGGATGTGCGAACCTTTTCCCGGGTGGATGACCAATTTCGACTCATTCCGATTGCGGAAATTCCCCCGGGCGACTATGTAAAAGACAGAAAGTTAAATCGGTATTTACGTTCTATAATTATTTACAACCTTACTCGATGATTTAAGGGAGGGTTTCCTATGGCATTATCCCGTCACGTTGAACATCATTTCAAAGGTTCCGAACGCGTAAGAGATATCATCATCGGAATGTCGGATGGGTTGACTGTACCTTTCGCCCTCGCAGCCGGACTCTCCGGTGTAGCCAATGCAACATCCAAGATCATCATCACCGGCGGACTGGCTGAGATGGCTGCCGGCGCGATTTCGATGGGCCTGGGAGGCTACCTGGCTGCGCGGAGTGACGCCGAACACTACCAGGCTGAACGCGCTACCGAACAAAAAGAAGTCGATACAATCCCGGACGTTGAAGTGGCAGAAGTGGAGCAAGTATTTCAATCCTATGGCCTTGATAAAAAGCAAAGCAATACGATCGCCAAAGAATTGAGCCTCCATCCGCAAAAATGGATCGATTTCATGATGAGATTCGAGCTGGGTCTCGAAAAACCGGATCCGAAACGGGCTTTTTCAAGCGCCATAACGATCGGACTATCCTATATCATAGGCGGGTTGGTTCCGTTGACTCCATATATACTGATCCACACACCGGGTAGCGCCCTCATTTTCTCAGTCGTTTTCACCCTCATTGCCTTATTGATCTTTGGTTATGTGAAAGGTCGTTTTTCGGGTACCCATCCCTTCCTGAGCGCTATTCAGACAGCAATACTGGGTGGCATCGCAGCAGCCGCAGCCTTTGGTCTGGCGAAATTGATTTCTTAAAAAGAAAGGATGGCGCTCTCCTGATCATGGGTCCAGAACAGGCAGTCTCTTTCATCGGGCAATGCAGCGCCTTCCGGAGATGGAGGGCGCTTTCGATTGCAGAGAGGAAGGGAAGCGGTATAATCTTTTGGGCGCCGGGTACCGAATTTTGCCCTCCGCTCACACCGGACGATTCTTGAATGTGCGGGATTTTCTTCACTTTTCGGTGTGCTTGCTTCAATCCAATCAAAGAGAAATGGTTTCAAAGAGTTCCGTAATTTTGAGTCTCGCCAGGGCCTGGCAGCAAAGGTATGATGGAAATCATTAAACTGGATCCCCGACAAAAGAAAAGAGCAACGGAAGTTGTTACAGCGGCTTTTTTCGATTACCCGATGTTCACTTTTTATTTTCCTGACCCTAAAAAACGAATCCGTCTCCTGCCATGGTACCTCGGAAACGTGCTGAATTGTGCACTGCGTTACGGAGAAGTGTATACAACCCCTGAGATTTCAGGCGTGATTTTTACCCTGCCTCCCGGCCATACCAAGATTTCCCAGAGCGAGTATATTCAAAATGGCTTTTTACTCACACCGTTGCTTTTAGGATTTCGGGATTATGTGCGGTCACAGGAATGTGAAAAGTTCGTTGCGGATACGCACGAAAAGATCATGGGAGATCGCCCCCATTATTACCTGTGGGGATTAACAGTTGACCCCAGCCAGAAACGGAAGGGGGTCGGAACCGCCCTGCTAAAGCCGGTCATCGAAAAGGCCGATGTAGAAAAAAAGCCAATTTATCTGGAAACCCACGACGAAAAAAACGTTGCCTATTATCAACGGATGGGCTTTTCTCTGGTTCACACAACCCGGTTCCCAAAATTCGATCTTGCGATTTGGTGTATGGTGCGGGAGCCAGACTAAAGGTTCGTCAGAGGTATATCCTGTTGAAAATGACCGAAACCGTCCTCTCAAACGGTCACTCTTATCTTCCCGGTGCGGACCGGGTCGGATGTATGGGGAAAGTCCTCGCAGAGGATCCGTCCCGACCGGTTCTGAGCCGGTAAAACCAAAGCTCGAATGATGAAGCGCCTTCCAGAAATGGAGGGCGCTACGGATTTGACGAGATTGAGAACCGTGCCGCTTGGTGGGATGAGCAAATTTGAAGAGGTAATTGAACTGAGCGGGTATTGAATACTAATCTTTAAAATCCTGATATATAATTTATTTAATTGATAATGCTTGAAGGAGTTAGGTTATCAATTGTTCTAGTTATATGTGACACCACAAAAAACTAATACTATAAGGGCTAAGTAAATATTATGACAAATCTAAACAATCTATCAGGAAAATATCTCAACGAATTATGGAACGTTGGCGCAAAACATGCCTTATATCGCGAGGACGGAAAGTGGTATCACCAGTTAAGAAATTTTCCAGGTGCGCTATTCGACGCCAATGGCTATGTTATTTTTGAAACCGAGAAAGATTATTTAGAATCACCTTTTTTACAAATTCGGCAAGATCTGCATGTAATAAATGGTATTTCAGCAATGCCAGGCTATATTCGAATCACGGAAAGTCCGAAAGGTGCGTTCGATTTTTGAACGCACTGATTTCCAAATCATTCTATTCTCGCCTATGTTCAAAAATCGCCGACCATGTGGGGAAAACGCCAATTATTTCACGGTATTAACTTGCCCACGCATTGCTATGCAGCCAGACGGTGTGCAATTGGCTGTGATCAAGCTTTCACTGCTTCATGCGCACGGGATATTATGAGAAGAATTGGGTAAGGGCGAGCGAGTGTTGAGGGTGGAGGGATGGGAGAGTGATGGCGGAAAGTTGGAGAGGTGCGTCGGTGAGCGGCGTGTTCAAAAAACGAACACACCCTATTTGTTGCCTGAAATGGATTACGCTTTCGATTTGGCAGGATAGGGGATTGTGCTGCGTCATGGATACCAATAAACAGCTTTCCGGGTTTTGAGTGGTTTGACAGCTCCGGTGAGCTTGGTGTGTAATTTCTGATATATAATTTTAGTGGAGGTTTGATCATGCTTGAATGGCTTGGAAAGCCAAGCGTTTTTCCACCATATAGTTCCTAAGGAGATTAGTGAATCGGTCTACTCGTCACCAATCATTGTACTGTGTAATTAATAGCTAGACGTCTGTAGTAATTTAGCGCTGCATGTTAATTCTGAGTTAATCATCAATGTCAAGGTTGCTAGCAGGAGCTTTGGCAAGATTGTATTATTTGTTTGTTTAGGAGATTTGGAAGTTGACCGAGAATCAGGACTTGACAATTAGTGATAATTTTACCGAGACATCTGATGTGGTCATTTACCACGGTATGGCTATTGATTTCGTTAAATCTATTCCGGAGAAATCCATTGATTTAATTGTGGCATCTCCCCCTTACAATACTGGAAAGGAATACGAAGAGAACGTTTCTATTTCCGAATATGTACGAGAACAAGAGGAGATTATTCCTCTGATGTGTAAAATCATGAAAGAAACAGGCAGTATTTGTTGGCAAGTTGGCAATTACGTTAGCCATGGAGAGGTGTTTCCCTTAGATATCTTTTATTACAAAATGTTTAAAGATCAGGGAATGTACCTAAGGAATAGAATAGTCTGGAGATTCGGGCATGGTTTACATACAACAAATAGGTTTTCTGGGCGCTATGAAACTATTTTGTGGTTTTCTAAATCGGATGAATATATATTCAACCTTGACCCTGTAAGGGTTCCGGCGAAATACCCTGGAAAAAAGCATAGTAAAGGTCCACAAAGGGGGCAAATTTCTGGAAACCCGAAAGGAAAAAATCCTTCGGATTATTGGGAAATAGAAAAACGAAATTGGATTTCGGAATGGGAAGATGGCATTTGGGAAATTCCTAATGTTAAGGCGCATCATATTGAAAAGACAATCCACCCATGTCAATTCCCGGTCGAGTTAGTCGAAAGATGTGTTCTGGCGCTTACAGATGAAAACGGACGAGTGCTGGATCCCTACATGGGAGTAGGATCTACTTTGCTTGCAGCTATCTTACATAACAGGAAAGCTTTAGGAAGTGAAAAAGAAATGCAGTATGTTGAAATTGCAAAAGAAAGAATTGTGCAACTTGCTAGAGGAGAGTTACGAACTCGTCCGTTAGGGAAACCGATATATGAACCATCTACCGAAAATGTCGCAAAAATCCCTGATGAGTGGATAAAAGACGCGTCATCCATTTATTATCAAGATAAAGAATAGCTTTGCTTTCGGGTCATTTGAAGAAGCAGGAGGAGAATATTGTGAGCACCAATAATGCAACTTTTAGTGGAGAGATTAAAGTAGCAGCTCGCATTATTGATCATATCAGTTCAGGTTTATATGAATCTCCTGCAGCTTGCCTAAAAGAATTAATAAATAATTCCTATGACGCTGATGCAAAAAGGGTCGATGTTTTCCTAAAACCAGATGCGAATCAAATTATTCTTGCTGATGATGGAATAGGATTAAATAAAACCGAATTCCAGAGACACTTTGACCGAATTAGCGAATCTCACAAACGAGAGACATCTGATATAACGGAATCCGGACGTCCGAAAATTGGGAAAATAGGGATTGGTTTTATAGCAGCAAATGAAATCTGTAATGTTATGGAAATTGAATCGACAAAGCAAGGTAGTAGCGAGTTACTAAAAGTCACGATAAATTTCGGTGAGATGAGAAAGGATCCTGCCCAACGAAGAATTGAAGGAAGCCCGGAGATATCTAAAGCAGATTATTTCGGAACTGTGGAAGAGGCTCCTATTGATGATCATTATACTTATATCACTTTAAAGAATATTATCGGGGATGCGAGGAAGATATTAGAAGGAGCGGGAATTTCTCCGCACTCTTCAGGAAATAAAACTTTATATGGACTGCAACCCGAGAGCATTAATAAAATACTTGGAAAAGGCCCTAAAAGCTGGAAAGAGTTTGATTCTTACTCTGAGAATATGTTATCCATTGCCTTGAATGTACCAGTCCGATATTTTGATAATTGGCCCGGGCTCGAAAATAAATATGAATTTCTTGATGATATATCTGCTGCGGTCAAAAGATTGGACTTTTCAGCGTTTATAGATGGAACTGAATTGAGAAAGCCTATTGTATTTGAAAAGGAAAAAGTATCGATAATCCGTGAATTTAATTACCAAGGTGAGCATATAAGTGCAAGGGGTTATTTTTACGCTCAACATGGAATTATTTATCCTTCCGAATTACGTGGCATCCTTATCAGAGTGAGAGGTGCTGCCGTTGGAGGTTATGATGGAGAATATATGAAATTTTCCCCTACAACCGCTGCACTATTCCAAAACTGGATTTCTGCAGAGATATACGCAGATGACAGGTTGGAAGATGCAATGGTTATAGATCGCAAAACATTCCGAATTACTCACGAGGCGTATGTTGAGCTGCAACTTGCTGTTCATCAATTCCTATCTACCTTCATTAGTTCGATCCGGACAGATATATATAACAAGCAAGGGGAAATAAGAAAAATAGAACAAGCGCGCGTTATTGAAACAAGAATAACCGAGCAGTTAGAGGAAGCAAGTCTGTCCTTGCCGTTAGAAGAACCTAAGCAGATTACACAATCGTGGACGGGAGCAACTACTGAAACTTTAGGTAGATCACAATTGCTAAAGAAATATTCTATTGACGAAATTTATGAAATTATTTTGGATATCGGGAAAGAATTTCTATCTTCTGATCAATTGGCTAAATTCGTTGAGAAACTAACAAAGAGGTTTAGGGGATGATCCACCAACGACCCATCGATGATGCAATGGCGGCTAACCGCCCCGAAAAGAATTTCGTTAGGCATTTATGGTTAGATGAGATCCAAAGGGCTGAACAGGAGGGATATGATTCTCATTATCCTTTATATTTAACTTTACCTGGAAGATTGGGAGGGGAAATCAATCTACTTATTGAACATGGAATCGTTAGACGGACAGAAACTGGAGCCATTCATAGTGAAGATTCTCACAAAATAGTCGCTTTAGAATCATCAAAAGCAGCTCAAATTGAACTCTTGAGACGATATCCTGGCATGAATGTTTTACAGATGCCTATTCAAAGTTTAATTAAGGGAGATGGTCAACGTAATTTTCCGGAAAACAAAGATGAGATTATTTACTGCAAAGCTAAAATTATTAATTTAGATTTGAATGAACCAATAAAAGTTGGTGAAACTGTAAATGAAATTGCTATCCCCGTTATCGAATGGATAAAAAAATTTAGTTTATTACATAGGGAAGACAGAATAGATTGGTCATTGTGCTTAACCCTTCATGGTGAGATATTTTGGAATAATATTGTGAATGCACAGGTAATTAAATTATTGATTGATAATTGCAACTACGATGCCACTTTTAAAGAATTGTTGATAATCCACTTAGGGGAAAAGATCGCTGTATCTCTTTTCAGTGGTCAAATAGATTTTACCAACATTACTCAAAGGGAAATGCAAAAAGTTTTAATGGTATTAATTCCAAAGCTGCTTGTGCAATATGCCAGTAATAATGGCTGGATAATTAGTACAGTACATAATTATTCGTATACAGGTGGCGGTGGTGCCCCTATGGTAACGTGGGTTTTCAACTTCCATATAAATCCGGATGCTGCTGCGCAGGTATTAACAGAATACCATAACGGGATTCGCAATATTTTTCAACAGGTTGGCTTTATTAATGAAGATGGTGAGGTGAACCCTATCAGATAAAAAGAGTGAGTAAGGTGTGCTCAGTTTTTTTAAACGCGCCGTCCCTTGCCCCCTCGCTTTTCCAACTAGCGGCGTGGCATTCTTCCGAATCATAAATCACCTGGCCGCAATAAAGATGGCTGACAAATCCTACTTCCCCCTCTCCCTCGACACGCTGCGCATCCTTGCCGGCTGGGCCGCCGATTGCGCCGATCGCGCCCTGCCGCTCTTCGAACGCCACGCCCCAACTGATCCGCGTCCGCGCGCGGCCCTTTCAGGCATCCGTGCCTTTGCCGCTGGCGGCAAACGCACGGCATTGTTGCGCACGCTGGCCCTGGCGGCGCTGGCTGCCGCCCGCGAGGTCAACGATCCGGCTGCGGCCGCCGCCGCGCGCGCCGCGGGTTTTGCGGCAGCGTCCGCGTACACGCATCCCCTGGCGGATGTCCAGCAGACCAAACACATCCTCGGCCCGGCGGCCTATGCCGCGCTGGCGCCCGAGCTGGCCGGCGGCGGCGATGCAGCCATCGGCGAGGCTGAAGTGCACCGGGCGATCGAGCAGGTCCCCGCGGAAGTGCGCGAGCTGCTGCTGCAAATGCCGGCCCGCCAGCCGGGGAAAAGCCGCCTGGAGGGTCTGCTCTACGCGCTGGATAAAGGCATCCGCGCCCCGAGCCTGCCACGCGAAGCCTGACGCCGGCCTGCGCGGGCGATGGCCCGGCCGGTGATTCGCTGGCCCTGGTTGAAAGTTGAAGCGCTCTGCACCATTGGAGAGCGCTTTTGGTTTTTGATTGCCTGATTGCAGCCTATCAATGTTCCGTATAATTAATAGTCAGGCTGCCCAATTCAGCGAAGTGAGGTTATGGAATGAGAGCTCTTCTGGTGGTCGATATGCAAGTGGGATTGTTTGAAGGAAACTCACCCCGTTACGACGCCAAGGGTGTCATCCAGCGCATCAATGAGCTCGCCAGGGTGGTGCGCGCGACCGGGGGCGTCGTGATATTCATCCAGCATGAAGACAAGGGCGGTCTTCAGCGAGGAACACAAGGTTGGGAAATCCTTCCGATTCTTGAACGGGCAGATCCAGATTTGTTGGTGCACAAACAGGCTTGTGATGCGTTCTATGAAACCAATTTGGCGGATCTCCTCGAACAATATCGTGCCCGGGAGATCATCATCACAGGCTGTGCAACTGATTTTTGTGTCGATACCACCATCCGCGCGGCTGCGAGTCGAAATTATGATGTGGTGGTTGTTGAAGATGCGCACACAACCAGGGATAAGCCACACCTGGATGCCAAATCGATTATTCGTCACCACAACTGGATGTGGAAAAACTTGATCCTTCCAAGAAATGAAGTCAAAGTTTTGCCAGCGGCAAGCGTCATCGAGTGGCTGCAATCCGGATCTCAATTGTAAGCCGGGCTGCCCAACCCAGCGTGCAATCGACCAGTGGGACTTCCGCTTTGCGGCGTGCGCGTTTTTCAAGCAGTTTTTGTGGCGTGAATCCGTATAATTAATTGTGGGGTCGCTTTATATGAACATGGGGCAGGGTGGTATTGATCCTGGAAATCGAGTTGCAATGTCCACCACGAACTCAGAAATTATATTGATCGGACCAGTTCGAACCGGAAAAAGCACTCTGGGCAAATTGCTTTCTGAAACACTTGGTAAGCCTCAAGTATCGCTCGATAATCTGCGTCGAAACTATTATCAAGAAATCGGCTATGATGAAAAGCTCGCTGAGTCTTTCCGCCAACATGGTGGCTTTCTTGCTCTTTTTCTTTACTGGAATCTCTTTGATGCATATGCTATCGAGCGCATGTTGGCTGATCATCATAACTGCATTTTTGATCTGGGAGCTGGTAACGGTGTTTCAGAAAGCCGGGAAAGTCTTATCCGAATACAACGCGCACTAAGCTCCTACCCCAATATCTTCCTGATCTTACCTTCTCCTGACTTGGAAGAATCCCTTCAAATTTTGAAAAGCAGAGATAAAAATCCTCCGGTGGATCTAAACTTTGACTTCAATCGACATTTCCTGGAGAACGGAGCTTACTTCACAATAGCTAAGCATATTGTTTTCACTAAAGGCAAGCTGCCTGAAGAAACGGGGAATGAGATTCTCGCTCTTGTTGTTCATTGAGAAAAATGCGGCCCTTCACCAGCTCCAATTGGACAGTTGGCTTGCATCACTCAAAACTGCGTCGGCTTGCCAAAAGTGGCGCTAAAATAATATTTGTCCTGCTTTCCCGCCCCACCGCGGCTAACGCATTCCGTCAGGCGGACGCATTCGGCGTACGGGGTAACATTGACGAGATCAGGTATCAATTTTAGAAGGTGCATTATGGGCGGCGAAAAATCCTACTTTTCCCTCACCCTCGACACCCTCCGCATCCTTGCCGGCTGGGCCGCGGACTGCGCCGAACGCGCGCTGCCGCTCTTCGAACGCCACGCTCCCACCGATCTCCGCCCCCGCGCGGCGATTGAGGGCATCCGCGCCTTTGCCGGCGGGGAAAGGCGCACCGCGCAACTGCGCACGCTGGCCCTGGCAGCGCTGGCTGCCGCCCGCGAGGTTAACGATCCGGCCGCGGCCGCCGCTGCGCGCGCCGCGGGCTTTGCCGCATCGTCCGCGTACACGCACCCGTTGGCGGACGTCGGGCAAACCAAACACATCCTCGGCCCGGCGGCCTATGCCGCATTGGCGGTCGAGCTGGCCGGTGGCGGCGATGCAGCCATCGGCGAGGCTGAAGTGCGCCGGGCGGTTGAGTGCATCCCTGCTGAAGCGCGCGCCATTCTGCTGCAGATGCCTGCCCGTTCGCCCGGCAAGACCCGCCTGGACCAGCTCATGGTCCAACTGGATGCGGGCATCCGCAGTCGGTTTGTTCCATTGGGGGGATATAATTATTTAACGAATTGACTCCGGCTGTAAGGCAGAATGTCGGAAAAACATGGTAAAGCAGACCAGTAAAGATCAACTATTGCGGGATATTCAGACTGAGCGCAACCGCCTGGAAAATTGCCTGTCTGAATTGACGAATGATGAACTGGAACAACCCGGGGTGACCGGAGACTGGTCGGTCAAAGATATTCTCGCTCACCTGGCCGCCTGGGAGCGTCTCCTGCTTGAGTGGTATCAGGCTGGCTTGCGGGGCGGTTCCTCAACCATACTGCCGGTCGGCATGTCCCGCAAGAAAATCGACCGATTAAATCAAGCCATCTATGAGAAAAACAAAGACCGCCCGCTCAACGAGGTAATTTCCGAGTTCAATAAATCGTATAAGCAAGTTTTGACCGCGATTGAAGCAATGTCAGAGGAAGATCTGTTTGGACATGGCAGGATAGATTGGACGGGGAAGTTGCTGTTGGCCGACTATGTCGCCGGCAACACCTGCAATCATTATGCCTGGGCGAAGACACAGATCCGCAAGTGGGTCAACCATAACTCTCACCCAACACCACCATCACCGGACGCCCCAGTCCGCCGGTGAGTCGCAGGCCAGGCGATGCATAAGTATGTCATCCGGAATTATCAAAGCAGTTTCGGAGCCGACCGGGTTCGCATCGGTATCGAGGTTGCCAGGAACTGGATCTGACCGTACGCCTAACAGCTGGACGGGCTGCTCAACGCGCTGGATAAAGGCATCCGCGGCCTGAGCCTGCCGCCGGACGCCTGAGGCTCGCAAGCAGTGCCGGCAGCAGCCTTCAAATCAACGCCCGAACGCCAGAACCTCGACCCCGCCGGAGCCGTTCGCCAGGATCACATAGGAAGGGGTCGCCAGAATGGGCACCGCATTGTTTTGGCTGCTGGCAATGTCCAGCGCGTCCACCTGGCGTGGATCGGCGAGGTCGTGAACGTCGAGGGTCAGCAATTGCGCCGCGCCGGCCTCACCGCCGCCCGCCACAACCCGGGCCTGATCCCCCACCGCGGCGACTCCCAACCCGACTTCGGGCAGGGTCGTCCGCGACGCGATCTTCAACGGCCCGCTCTCGACCACCAGGACGAACGCTTCGCTCAGCGACTCGTCGATGCCGGTCAGCAGCAGGAAGCCTTCACCGGCTGCCATGCCTTCGATGTAACCGGGTATCTCGAGCGATTGCTTCCGTTCCAACGCACGATTTTCATACGTAATGGCATATAGCCGGTCGCTTTCCGGCGAAAAATAGCTTCTGTCCAGGAGAAGATCGATGGCCGCTCCGTTCCAGACCATCTGCACTCCCGATCCCTGATCGAGCGTCAACGGATCGCCCGGCCGGTTTGGATTCTGCAGATCGGTCAGGTCGTAGACCTTCAGCGTGATAAAGTGATCCTCAGTGGATTGCGCGGTTAGCAGCAGCCTCTTCCCGTCCAACCGGGTCGCCGCGATGGCTTCGAACCGCTCATCCTCGAGCGCGACCTTGCCCAGCAGGGTGGGTTCTGAACCGCTGATGGCATAGGCCCACACTCCGTCCGCTTTGGCGATATAGACCCGATCGCCTTCCAGGGCCATCCCATCGTACGCATACCAGCCCGATCCGACGGGGAATTCGATCGGCGCCTGGCCGAGGGGTTCGAGATCAGGAAGACGGAAGCCCCGCAGGATCGCGCCGCTGTTGCTGGCCCCCGTCCCGTTGTCGACCACGAAAACGGCGCTATCGCCGGCCGCCGCATCGATGGCATGCGTCACCGGCGCCTTGAAGCTCCCCACCAGGCGGGGAGTTTGCGGGTCGACCGCGTCATGGATCTCGAGGTCATTGTAGGCAACCAGAAAACCTGTGCCGTGCATCGCCGTGACGGAAGAGATGACCCCAATCGGAGCGCCCTGGATGGGCTCAGATGGGGTGATCGTGTTCAGCATGAACTCATTGGTGATGGTCCAGCCAAAAGCGATGACCTGTTCGCCGGCCACCTGGAAGCTTTTCACCACGATGGATGCATACACTCGCCAGGCCCGCGCGGGTTGGTCGGGGTTCGTGATATCGTACGCATCGATCGACCGGTAACCCAGGTATAAACGGTCGCCAATCACCTGCATGGAGGTGGGCTGCAGGGGATCTTCAGGCGTCGAGGCAATCACGCGGCGGGGCGCGGACAGGCTGCCGGGCGTGCTCACCCGCACATGGTACAGCCCGCTCTCCTCGCCTTCCGCCCCGGCAAACAGGCTCGCCTGGCCCAGCGCCAGGCTGAGGACCCGGGCGGGCAGGGCAACCGTGCTCATCACCTTGAGATCGTCATCCGGCCCGAGGCCGACCGCCGAGACGAAGCCGGTATAGCCCAGTGAAAAGGGACGCTGGTAGATCGACCCGCCGGCGTACAGGATGTTGGCGCGCTCATCCCACACCATGGCCGTGATCGCCCCGCCCAGGTCCAACCGGCGGATGGGAAGGATGGCTTCCGGGTCGGAACCATCCATCAGGACCAGGTATTTCCCGGCGTTGACCAGCAGGCGCGCGGCCCGGCCGCCGGAAACCTGGATCAACTGGCTGACAAGACCGGGCAGCGGCTCACTCTGGCTGACCAGCCGCGGGCTTTCCGGTTGGCGGAGGTCGATGACTGCCACGCGGGGTCCCAGGCCGACGTAGGCCAGGTCGCCCATCACGGTGATGCCGTTGATGCTCCCGCCGGTCTGCGCGAGGCGCTCGAGCGTCCGGTCGCTGGTTGGCGCCGGGGTGAGGGATGCCGTTGGCGCAATCGTTGGGATCCGGGTTGCGCCGGGAGTTGCGGCTGGCGGGGTGGGCGGCGTCACGCTCGCGCAGGAAACCAGCATCCCGGCCAATACGAAGAACACCAGCATCCTTTGGATCATCTTCGTCACCTCCCATGACCCGTCCCCGAAAACCCGGGGCCGTTTCCAATCCAATCTGGGTATCGAGGATGCCCGGCGCACGGCGAAACGCCGGAGCCGTGGATTTCTCATTCCATTTATCTTCATTGTATTCTTTTTCCACCCGCGGCGATGCAACAATCCTGGACCCTCGAATCTCCACCCATACCCTGTCTGTGGATCGTGGTAAAAGCACGAGATTCGGTTGCGGTCGAATCAAGCATTCTGGATCAAGTTGCGTCCTCCGGATACTATGCCGGCGTTATGGGTTGTTAATTGCAGCATATCCATATTCTATATAATGAAGAGTGGCGCACTGGATCCAATCAGCCGGGAAGAAATATGGAACCCGAAGCGGCAGGTACATTCCTGGGCCAATCTGCCTGGCGAGAGTTGGAACAGCAGGGAATGTTGAATAGGAAGAGCACTACCTGAAACCGGTGAAAAGAGGGATTCCTTTGATGGAAGTCGAAAGGATAATCTATGCAGAGAGAGCGGCAAATTAGTTTGCTTTCCGAACAACCCGGTGCTTGCCCTCGGCCGCAACCTCGTGTACAGCGATCTTCCGACCGCCTATGGGTCCGCGAAGCAGGTCCAGCCAACACCCCAACGCCATACGGGATACAATAATCAATATGAGCAGAACAACCACTTATCTGGTGATACTCAACGGCGGGATATGCGGCTTTTTCATCATCTATGCATTCTTCTTGGGCCACTTTTTTACCGGTTCAAGAACTGTGCGGAGTGACATTGTGCAGGGCATCCTCATCGGCTTCGCGCTGGCCTTTGTCACGGCTCAAATTTATGCGCGGATCAAGGCCAGGAAGGTCAACGGCTGGATCACCATGGTTGGATTGGGCGTCCCCGGCAACGGCATGTTGCTGCGAGCCGCCCACGCCCAGTACTTTCCCGGCCCGGTGAACATTCCGCAAGAGGCGATGTATTGGTGGACGAACACGGATGGCGCGGGCCATGCGCTCTCCGGAGTGCACGACTACGTCATGCACTTTCCGGCAGGCCAACTTCCGCCGAACAATGCATTCTGGTCGATCACCATGGGGGATGCGCGGAATCACTTTGTGGCGAATCCGATTCATCGGTACAGCGTCAGCGACCGCTCGGGTCTCGTGCCAAATGCCGACGGTTCGGTCGATATTTGCATTCAGAACACGATTCCGGCAGGGCGCGAGTCCAACTGGCTGCCCGCGCCTTCGGGCAAGTTCATCCTCTGGCTGCGCGTGTACATACCCGGCGCGGCCATTCTCAGTGGCGAGTATAGGGTGCCGCCGGTGGTCGAGGTGAAATCATGACACCTCTGGAGCATTTGCTGATATTCGGTTCGGTCATGGTCGCGGCATGGTTTCTTTTCACCTACTTTTGGCCACGCCTGCTTCTGTCGGTATTCAAGAGAGCGATTCTCGATAAAGGGTTCGGCGACGGCCCCATTCCGATCAACACGCTCTATACGGAGCCCCAAACGCTTTTTGCAGATCCCCTCCACGTGCCTGCCTCGGCCTCAAAACTGGCGACAACGGGTGTGAACCGCGACACACTCATGACGGCCGGCTGGCTCGATCTTTCAAAAGGACCCCAGGTCTTACATGTGCCGGAAATGGCCGGTCGCTACTACAGCGTGCAGTTCACCGATCCATCGGACAACACCAATTTTGCCTACGTCGGCAAACGCGCCACGGGCACGCAGGCGGGCGACTACCTCGTGAGCGGCCCCGGCTGGGAAGGACAGGTGCCGGGCGGCATGCCGCGCATATCCTCGCCGAACAATTCGGTGCTCGTGTTCGGACGCGTGCTCGTGTTCGGCGACAGCGACCTGCCGGCTGCCCATGCTCTTTCGAAGCAGATCCAACTGACACCGCTAAGCGGATGGCAACCCGGTCCATAGATAGGGTGCGTTCGGCCTGTACCCCGAAGGGGCACCTGTACCCCGAAGGGGCACCTGTACCCCGAAGGGGCACCTGTACCCCGAAGGGGCACCTGTACCCCGAAGGGATATTTTAGGCGCATCATTCGCCTTCAACCGCCTGGGGGATCGGCTGTTGAGATCGGCATGTCGGTCGAGATGGTGACGCGCCTGCACTCGGTAGGGGTGAAAATTGCGCGAAGATGGCAATCGAAGAAACATGCTGGTTTATTGGAAAAATTCTCGCAGAGGATAAGGTCCAGCCGGTGATGGCTCATTATTTTTTTCATTCAGAATTTGAGAAGCGCTCTCCGGGAATGGAGGGCGTTTTTTAATTTTGATCCGAGAAAATGATCTCGCTCGATTTAAAGGGGAAATGCTTCAAATGGATCGCATCGCGAAGCAAGCCGAGAAGTCTCCAGAATTTTGGAGGGGATTGCACACATTCAGGAATTTTGGTTTCAAAAGTTATAGGTAAATAATTTCGTAAGAAGGGGTTCCAGTTTCGTACATGGAATAAACAAATGGAATAGCAGTCTTTCATTAGTCCGTATAATTAATAGTTGGGTGCACCGGGAGAGAATTTCCCAGGCCTACTGATGGGCGACAAAGGACGAACGTCTGCCCTCATACTCCGCGTGTTTCCAAAGCAGCCGTGTTCAAAAGAGGAAGATTCCATGCGACGTGTTGAAATAGCAGGTTCAAACTATGAACTGGGTCTGAAATATGGGCGAATCGTGTCTGAAAACAAGCTCGACTGGTGGTGGACACCGCCGGGTGAGGACAAACTTGCGCTCGTCAAGGCATGTGAGCGTGAGATTGCCATTTATGCGCCGGGGTTTCTCGAAGAGATCCGGGGAATGGCCGACGCGTGCCAGAGGGACTATGATCTGATCCTGTCGAACATGACGGTAACCTACTATGGGCAGCCGGCCTGTAACGTGGTTGCTGTCACCGGAACTCAATGTCGAAATGGCCGGACCATCTTCGCGCGCAATCACGACTATTGCGATGAAGATCAACAATGGGTGACCTGTTTCGACACGAGTCCCAGGAACGGTCTAAGGAGCATCGGGTTTGGCTTTGCAGATCCGGGACGATATGACGGCGTCAATGAAGCGGGGCTTGCGATGGCTGGCGCCGCGATCTACTACCGGAACAAGCCGCAGCCGGGCCTGCGCATGAACGTCGTCACACGCTGGGTGCTGGATAACTTCTCAGATACGCAGAGCGCTGTCGATTATCTCAAGCGCATTCCGCATCACGAGGGCATCTCGTACCTGGTTGCGGACAAGGAGGGGTGCATTGCTCGTGTGGAGGCCGCGCCCGAACGCGTGGATGTCGCCATCACGAGAGACGGCATGCTGGCAGCCATCAACCTTTTCCAGTCGCAACGCATGGGCGGGCTTGAGCTCACTCTTGGTCAGGAGAACATCGTCTATCGGCACCAGAAGCGCATCCCGGCCTGGTATGATGAACGCAAAGGCCAGATCGACCTGGATGCTGCAAAGAGGCTTTGCAGCGACCATGAGGTTGGCCTTTGTGATCATGGCGAGACCAGGTCTGAGCCCTTTGGCACCATCTATTCCTGGGTCGCTGAACTGGGTACAGGTGAAATCCACGTCGCTCATGGGAGACCCTGCGAGAACGAGTACAAGCTTTTCAGACTTGAAATATCATAGTATGGAAGACGCGTTCGATCGCCTGCCCTCGAAGAGGGGCCTGCCCTCGAAGAGGGTCGAACGCGCCTTTCACTTCCGCTGTGATGTGTGGCATGTCGGTAGAGGGGATCACGCGCCTGCGCCTGAATTTTTCCGAATAGATGACTCTTTCCGGATGGCCATCCGGTATAATTTGAGCCTGAATTCAGTGTTGAGTGCGTTGCAGCATCCTAAAAACGATCCCGGTCGCCGGGTTTGAGAAGATCGAAAATGGAAATCAATTTCACCGAAGCACGCCAGATATGCGCCAGCCATCAGATCCAAATCAGGGATCTAAAATTAATCACCGGGAACTTTGGTAAGAAAATATTTGCGATCAATCAAGAATTTCTCTTACGCGTGTCAGAAACATCCATGGCGCTCGAACAGGAGAAGTTCAAACGAATTGCCGCGCTTAATTTTGTGCCGAAAATTATTCACACGGGTATCCTCCAGCGGGAAACCGGGCCGATCTACTATACCCTCTTGACCTTACTGCCGGGCGATGATTTAGTAAACGTCTATCCTGAAACTACGGAAGCCCAACAGAAACAACTCGGTGAGAATGTTGCCGGGTTCCTGGATGATTTGCAGGAGTTGACCGGAACGCATTACGATATCGGTCTCTATGTGGCGGCGCTTCCATGCTTTTCCGGAACCTGGCGAGAGGGTCATCAAGAATATTGGGAACACCTCAGGCAGGAATCTGAAAAATTGCCCTTGAAGCCGGACAGTATCCGGGTTTTCGAAAGAGCCTATCGGTTCCTGCAGGCATCCATTGCTGTGTTGGGTTTTCAGACCGGCCCCCGGCTGTTGCACAACGATTTTCATCTTAAAAATATCCTGCTTCATCAAGGCAAATTTTCAGGGGTGATCGATTGGGAATGTTCGCAGTATGGCGAAGCGGATTTCGAATTGTGCCACCTCATTCACTGGTGCCTATATCCGCCAGAATCCGGCCTGGATTTCAGGCCATTTCTGCGCGCTCTATTCAAAGCATCCCCCAAATGTACCCGGGTTCCCGACCTTGCGCAGCGCTTGACCCTGTATCAAATTGAACATGAACTGCAACAGATCATCTGGAATGCCGGTCAAGCCGAATCCTGGAGGGTTCCTCGCCTTGTCGGTTGGATGGATGGACGCGTCGATGATTTGCTTGGAGAAATCGCAATATAGAGAATATCTCCGGAACACAGAAGGGCGGCGCATCCCGGCCCTGTGAGTTCTGCCGGTTGGACATAAAGAGGAACAATGCCAGACATTGACAGCCTCGCTGCAGATGGGATCCCGTCCCGCCGCCCGTAACGCCCACTGTCAGACCCGTAGGAAATCGGTCCATGTTGAATAAGCCGTTGAAAATTGGCGCCAGCTACACCCTCGAGTTCTCGCCGCCGGATTATTTGATATAGACCATCCGGAAAAATAGATTAAACACAATCGAAATCACAGCCAGCACGATCGCGCTGGCAAGCGCAGATCTGGATAGGCGCCAGGCGACGGAATTCTTTTCGCTGCGTCTATTGATCATACCGTAGATCAACAAGAAGACCATCAAAGGCGCAGACCCAAGGGGTATGAATATACCCACCAAAATACAGCCGATAAAAATCAGCAGAGCATAGATTTCCACTGTGCCGATCGACCTGTTTCCATCCGTTTTCAGGTTTTCTGATGCCATAGGTTCCCTTCCTTTTTGCCCGACATTTTGTCGATATTATTTTGTGGCTGTTCAAATAATCAAATTCGTTTGGCCGAATTTCAAGAACTTTACAATAACCAGCATTGGATTGCGCAGGGGAGAAATGTCGGTATTTTTTATATACGTATTAAAGAATGGCACAAAAACATCAAATTTACAATAGAAAGGATCAAGTCAATTATTCACTGAAACCTGTCCAACCTATAGCTGGCATCCAACTTAATCGAAACCGGCGGCACCTGCCCCAGGCTCCGCTGGTCGCCGGATGGCGGGACCCTGGCCCTGGGAGACTGGTCGGCCGGCCTCATGGTCAACGCGCCGGCTGATGATGTGGTTTGAAACCGCATCCAACAGAGGCGGGCTCTCACTCCCGCGGGCGTGAGCCAGGGGATCCGGTGCGTTATTTTCTTGACAAAACAGAATTTATGTTCTAATATGGAACACAGATAAAATTTGCCTTCCTTTTTTGGATCGGAATATTGCGATAAGCCAAAGGAGCAACAAAATGAACCCGACAACGAAAGATACCCTCGATCTGGACGACGGGCGCTTGTATTACGAGACCGCGGGCAAGGGTGAAGCGCTGGTGCTCACCCACGCGGCATTTCTCGACAGCCGCATGTTCGATGACATTTGGGAACCGCTGGCGGAACAGTTTCAGGTCATTCGCTACGACATGCGCGGCTTTGGCAGGTCCAGCCCGACGACAGGGCCGCTGTGCCGGCGCCGCGACCTCGATGCGCTGTTGAATCACCTGGGCGTGGCGCGCGCGCACCTGGTGGGTTGTTCCAACGGCGGGCAGATCAGCCTCGACCTGGCGCTCGAACAGCCGCAACGCGTCGCTTCATTGACCCTGGTGGACTCCACCCCGAGCGGTTTCGAGCTCCAGGGTGAGCCTCCGCGCTACCTGATGGAGATGATCGGCGCCCTGCAGAACGGCGACGTCGACCGCGCCAACGAGCTGCAGATCCGCATCTGGCTGGACGGCGCACAGCGCGAGCCGGGACAGGTGGATGACGGACTGCGCCAGAAGGCCCTGGAAATGAACCGCATTCCCGTGGCGCAGGGCACCTTCTTCAGCGCCGACGCGCAGCCTCTCAACCCGCCCGCCGTGACGCGGTTGGAATCGGTTCACTGCCCCACGCTGGTGGTCGCGGGGGCGCTCGATCATGCAGAAGTGCTGCGCGCCGCCGACGAAATGGCTGCGCGCATCCCCCACGCCAAAAAAGCCATCATGAACGCGTGCGGTCACGTCCCGGCCTACGAACAGCCCACGGCGTTCGTCGAATTGCTGCTCGGCTTTTTTCAGAACGCGCTATAACGGGGCGATAACCCCCCCCGTCCGCCGGTTGCGACGTCTTTCGAATTTCGCGTGGGAAACTAGTGGGGATTATCTCCTACGTCATCGAGTTGAACAAGGCCTAATTACATTGCAGGCCTTGGCCGGGCCGAATTGGGGGGAAGTGCACCCGGCGGATTTTTAAAGTCCGCCGGACGGAGTATTTTAGAGTCCACGAAGAGGGAGGAAACGAATAGACGGGTGAAGGATCCAGCCGGTTTTGAGCCTGAAAAGATAAAGCTTGAATGATGGAGCGCCTTCCTGAATTTGAGGACGCTTTTGATTTGTAATTATCAGGAATATCAGTGATACTTATTTGGGATAGTGTCACAAAACTGATCTAACAGCTTTCTGGGTTTTGAACTGTTCGATCACTTATGTAAGTTCGCGGCATATAATCCTTGATATATATTTTTATATACGATTGGATTGTGCTTGAATGGTTTGGAAAAATAAGCGCCAATGAGTAAAGTTATACGGCATATTGCAGCGAATCATAATTCCGTATAATTAATAGTTGATCGCATTTTCAGGGACTACAACGCGGTAAAATATTACACAAGATGATTACAACAGCGAACATCAAAGATTTACTCTTTCAACTTGGTTTCTCGCAGACAGGTAATGTGTTTTACAAACATTTCCCTGCGGGAGATGCCTATCTGCGGGTGGATTTTGATAAGCAGGAATTGACTTACCCCGAAGATAAAGGCTTGAAAATTAATGAGCGGCAAACGTGCAATTTCAAGTCGAACGAGAACTTTGTCGTTTTTGAGTGCGTTTATCGCTTATTCGATAAAGGCTATAAGCCACAACACATCGAACTTGAACCACGCTGGCAAGTTGGGCACGGTCTAAGCGGCGGGCGAGCAGATATTCTTGTTCGCGACAATGACAGAAAGGCGTTGCTCATCATCGAATGCAAGACATGGGGTGGCGAATTTGATGATGCCTGGAAAGACACCCTGAACGGCAAAGGGCAATTGTTCACTTATGCCCACCAAGAACGTAGTACACAATACCTTTGCTTATATGCCTCAGGGCTGGAAGACGGCGCGCTAAAGTATGCTAGTCATATCGTTGCCATGCGCGATAACAATGATATTCTCAAGCGCAAAGCGGTGGAAAAACCGTTAACCTATCGCGATGCCGATAGTGCTAAAGAGCTATACGAAACCTGGAAGCGTACTTATGAGAGTGATTACGCCACGCGCGGCATTTTCGAGCAGGATGTTCAACCCTACCAAATTGGCAAAGCTAAATACACTGTTGCTGATCTGCAAGTCGTCACCGAAGCGGATATCCAGCCCAAATACCATGAATTTGCAACTATCCTGCGCCAACACAACGTTTCGGGACGCGAAAACGCCTTCGATAAATTGGTCAATCTGTTTCTATGCAAAATTGTCGACGAGAAACACAACCCCAATGATTTGCAGTTTTACTGGCGCGGAATTGCTTTCGATACCTACTTTGACCTGATTGACCGTCTGCAACGTCTGCACCGCGATGGAATGCGCGAGTTTCTCAAGGAAGACGTAACCTACATTGACAACCAAACCATCAATGATGCCTTTAAATTCTTCAAGAACGACCCCGACGCCACTCGCGAGAAAATTTTGGATTACTTCCGCCAGCAGAAATATTTCACCAATAATGATTTTTCTTTTCTAGATGTTCACAACGAACAACTCTTTTACCAGAATGCGGCAATTTTACTCAAAATTACGCGGATGCTTCAAGATATCCACTTAAATGGTAATCAGCAAAATCAATTTCTGGGAGACATGTTCGAGTTTTTCCTCGATCAAGGCTTCAAGCAGACAGAAGGACAGTTTTTCACCCCCTTGCCGGTGACGCGGTTTATCGTACTTTCATTGCCTTTGGAAACTGTTTTCAGCGATGGAAAGAATCCGCCCAAAGTAATTGACTATGCCTGCGGTGCAGGTCACTTTTTAACCGAGATGGCATCCCAATTACGCGGCTTGCGCCAGGTGCAAGATGTAAGCGTTTTTTACCGCCAGTTCTACGGTATAGAGAAAGAATACCGCCTATCCAAAGTCGCCAAAGTGTCGGCGTTTATGTACAACCAGGATGAGATCAATATTATATATGCCGATGCACTGGCGCATCACCCCGACGTCTCCGAAGGCAAATTCGCCTTGTTGGTCTCTAACCCACCCTACAGCGTCAAGGGCTTTTTGGAAACACTTCCCGAAGCCGAACGCGACCACTATGGGCTCATCGAGATCATTGACCCCAAAAGTTTTTCAACCAACAATGCCATTGAAGCCTTTTTCGTGGAACGCGCCCGGCAGTTGCTTGCGCCGAGCGGTGTGGCGGCCATCATCATGCCGTCATCCATTCTTTCCAATGCTGCCAGCGTCTATACCCGTGTGCGCGAGATTCTTTTACAGCAGTTCGATATCATTGCTCTTGTGGAATTGGGCAGTGGCACATTTGGCAAAACCGGTACCAATACTGTGACGCTATTCCTTCGCCGCAAGGACGATAACCCCGCGCCTGCCGACCATTGCCGCATCCGCGTAAATGCATGGTTTGACAACGATACAAGGAAAGATGGAGTATTTGCCGATGTCCACTTTTTGCTCGCCTATTGTGAACATATCGGCGTTCTACTGGATGATTACAAAACACTCCTGCAATCAAACCCCAGCCAAAAGCTTTTAGATACCGATATTTTCAAAGAATGTCGCCGCGTCTTTGAAAACAGCAGCGAAGTGAAAGCTCTCAAGAAGAAGAGATTCTTCCAGCAAAAAAGCCAGGCTGAACAACAAGCCGAACTAGATAAGCGTTTTATAGATTATGTACGCGCCATCGAGCGCGAAAAGGTATATTACTTCGCACTTGCCTATGCCCAGCCCTGCCCGGTGCTTGTGGCGCGCAGTCCACAGAGCACGGAAGAAATGAAAAGATTTATGGGCTACGAATGGAGTGCTGCCAAGGGGCAGGAAGGCATAAAGTATCTCAGAGGCGCTATCGATTTCATCGAAACCCCACTCTTTGACCCGCAGAACCGCGACAATCCTGAAAAAATCAGCACGCTCATACGCCAAAACTTTATGGGGCAGACAGTTAGCGTCCCCGATGCCCTTCAGCCATATGCCACGTTTACCCCTTTGGTGGACCTGCTCAACTTCAGCCGCGTAAGTTTCGATAAGCAGGTTTCTCTTACGTCGAAGAAGGCAATCGCGCAGGTGCATAGTAGATGGCAAATGTATAAATTGAGCGACAAGAGAATTATCCAACAAATCATTAATGGTGGCACACCTGATACTGCTATTCAATCGTATTGGAATGGTAATATTCTCTGGGTAACTTTGGAGGATATGAAACAAAAGAATCTCTATGATACTGTTAGAAAGATTAACCAAGTAGGGCTTGAAAACAGTAATGCCACTTTGATTCCTGAAAATGCCGTTGTGTTATCTACTCGTGCCACCATCGGAAGAGTAGCAATCACCAAGAAGGAATTAACCACTAATCAAGGTTTCAAGAGTTTTGTTTGTGTCCCTTCTGCCTTGAATCCAGAATACCTGTATTACTTCTTTGAGCAACATCGTCATTTGCTTGAAGATCTTGTGCCTGCCGGAACGAAATACAAAGAGATAAATACAACGACTATTCAAAATTTTGCTATTCCAATTCCGCCGATGGACGTGCAGGCGCAAATTGTGGCGGCGTGTCAGGCGATTGACGCGGAAGTGGAGCAGGCGGAAGGGGTGATTCCCAAACTTGAGCAAGAAATTCTGATACAGGTTCACCGTTCTTCGATGTTCAAGCGGCTTGATGACCTTGTGTTGCTAGTGGATGACCGTATTGATCCATTTATCCAACAGGGCGATATATTTTATGTTGGGCTGGAGAATATAGAAAGCGATACAGGCGAATTGGTTGGAAACCCGCTCACTGATTGCTCAACTATCAAGAGCGCCAAGTCAGTTTTCAAATCAGGGGACATTCTCTACGGCAAATTACGCCCAAACCTGAATAAAGTCTATCTGGCGCAACAGGAAGGTGTCTGTTCTACAGATATTCTTGTGTTACGCATGAAGGATTCACGGAATGGAATTTACCTGAAGCATTATTTGTTAACGGAAGAATTCAATCGAAAAGTTCTTGCTACAGTAAGTGGACAACAATTACCAAGAACATCGTGGGAAAAGATGCGAAATTTACAGGTTCGCGTTCCTCAAGAGAATGAATTGGATAATGTTGTCGAAGAGATAACCCGCAAACAAGCCTTGCTTCAATCTACTTACGCTGTTATTGCCTCTGCCCCGGCACGGCGGCAGGCGGTGATGCAAAAGTATTTGTAATGCGCCTGATAATGGGGGCAAACCAACATGTTTCGTCCCGCGTTTGGCTGAACCTGATCGTTAGGAATTAATCTAGACATCTCGCCGCGCCGAATCGTATCGTCGGTTGTAAATTCCGGTCGGGGTGCATTGGTTTGATCGAAACTTTGACGCGTTCTCCATCCACGGAGGGCGCGTTCGATTGTTCCTCCTCCTCCTTTTCCACGACAATCATTATCCATTTTGTTGATATTTTAATCCGCGCGCGCTATACTTCCTTCCAGGTTGTCCCGCGGGACACGCATTCGAACAATCACAGGGAGTTTTCCATGAGCGCCACTAAAAACGCCGGATTCACGGCCGGGGAACGCGCTGCAATGAAGGAGCGCGCCCGGGAGCTGAAAGCCGAAAAGGAAAAGGAGGACGGCGAAAGCGCGGTGCTCGCCAAAATCGCCGAGCTGCCTGAGCCGGAACGCAGCATGGCCATGCGGCTGCACGAGCTCATCCAGGCCAGCGCACCGCCGCTCGCGCCAAAAACCTGGTACGGCATGCCCGCCTATGCCAGGGACGGCAGGATCGTCTGCTTTTTCCAGAGCGCGCAGAAGTTCAAGACGCGCTACGCCACGCTCGGCTTCAGCGACGCGGCCAGGCTCGACGACGGCGCCCTGTGGCCGGTGGCCTTCGCGCTGAAGGCATTGACGCCCGCTGATGAGGCCCGCATCGTCGCGCTGGTGAAGAAGGCGGCGGGCTGAGGCCGGGCGGCCCGGCAAAGGGCCTGCCTGCTGTATTTTTCCGCGCCCAAACAATCCCAAACCCGCGCAGCGCGCGTCGAGTAGTGCCTGCCGCAATTTCTGGCGGGCAAGGGCCTGAACGACTCGCCGGCGCGCCTGAAATCCTCCCGGGCAGGACCGGGCAGCGCATCACCGGCGATTGGCTGAAAGAATTCTTTTGTGGCCGGGGGATGTGGATTTAACTCCGCGAATGGCCTATAATTATTATTTAGCTAAACGATCAAGGATGTCATTTATTGGCAGCGGCAATTCGCTGAGCTCCGTATTCGATAGGAGGTAGTGGTATGACCGACGACAGCAAGCACCCGCTCGCGGGCGGAACCAACCCACAACCGGCCGGCCGGGGTCCATCCAACCGGGACTGGTGGCCGAACCAGTTGAACCTGAAGGCTCTTCACCAGAACGGCCCCACCAGCAGCCCGCTGGGCTCTGAGTTCGATTACGCCGAGGAATTCAAAAAACTCGACCTGGCGGCCGTCAAGAAGGACCTGGCCGCGCTGATGACCGACTCGCAGGACTGGTGGCCGGCCGACTTCGGCCACTACGGGCCGCTCTTCATTCGCATGGCGTGGCACAGCGCGGGCACCTACCGCATCGGGGACGGCCGCGGCGGCGCGGGCTCGGGCAACCAGCGCTTTGCGCCGCTCAACAGCTGGCCCGACAACGCCAACCTCGACAAGGCGCGCCGCCTGCTCTGGCCGGTCAAGCAGAAGTACGGCCGCAGCATCTCGTGGGCCGACCTGATGGTGCTGGCCGGAAACGTCGCGCTGGAATCGATGGGCTTCAAGACCTTCGGTTTTGGCGGCGGGCGCGAGGACATCTGGGAGCCGGAGGAGGGCGTCTACTGGGGCAGCGAACGCAAGTGGCTGGACGACCAGCGTTACAGCGGCGAGCGCGACCTCGAGAATCCCCTGGCCGCCGTGCAGATGGGCCTGATTTACGTCAACCCGGAAGGGCCCAACGGCAACCCCGATCCGCTGGCCGCCGCCCGCGACATCCGCGAGACCTTTGCGCGCATGGCGATGAACGACGAGGAAACGGTGGCGCTGATTGCCGGCGGGCATACCTTTGGCAAAACCCACGGCGCCGGCGATGCGTCGCTGGTGGGGCCTGAGCCGGAAGGCGCCCCCATCGAGCAGCAGGGCCTGGGCTGGAAGAGCCGCTTCGGCAGCGGCAAGGGCGGCGACGCGATCACCAGCGGGCTGGAGGTCACCTGGACCAGCACGCCAACCCAATGGGGCAGCGACTTCTTCTCGAACCTGTTCGGCTACGATTGGGAGCTGAGCAAGAGCCCCGCCGGCGCGCACCAATGGCAGCCCAAGGCAGGCGCCGGTGCCGGCACCATCCCGGATGCCCACGACCCGGCCAAACGCCGCGCGCCGTCCATGCTGACCACCGACCTGGCCCTGCGCTTCGACCCGGCCTACGAGAAGATCGCCAGGCGCTTCTATGAGAACCCCGACCAGTTCGCCGACGCGTTCGCCCGGGCGTGGTTCAAGCTGACCCACCGCGACATGGGGCCGCGCTCGCGCTACCTGGGTCCCGAGGTGCCGGCCGAAGAGTTGATCTGGCAGGACCCGGTGCCCCCGGTTGATCACGCGTTGATCGACGTGCAGGACGTCGCTGCACTCAAGGCCAGGCTCCTCGCGTCGGGATTGTCGATCGCCCAACTGGTCAGCACCGCCTGGGCATCGGCCTCCACCTTCCGCGGCTCCGACAAGCGCGGCGGCGCGAATGGGGCGCGCATTCGCCTCGCGCCGCAGGTGGATTGGGAGGTCAACCAGCCGGCCCAACTGAAAACGGTGCTGCAGACCCTCGAGCGGATTCAAAAGGAGTTCAACGATGCGCAATCCGGCGGGAAGCGGGTCTCGCTGGCCGACCTGATCGTGCTGGGCGGCTGCGCCGCCGTGGAGCAGGCCGCGCAGAACGCCGGTTACGCGGTGGGCGTGCCCTTCACCCCGGGGCGCACGGACGCGCGCCAGGACCAAACCGACGTGGCGTCGTTCGCCGTGCTCGAACCGCTGGCGGACGGCTTCCGCAACTACCTCAAGGCGAAAGGTCCGCTCAGCGCGGAGGAACTGCTGGTGGACCGCGCTCAGTTGCTGCGGCTGACTGCGCCCGAGATGACGGTGCTGGTTGGCGGGTTGCGCGTTTTGAACGCCAACCACGCCAGGTCCAGCCACGGCGTTTTCACCCAACGGCCGGAAACGCTCACCAACGACTTCTTCGTGAACCTGCTCGACATGGGCACGGTGTGGAGCGCCACCCCGGACGAAAACGTGTTCGAGGGTCGCGACCGCGCCACGGGCGAGCTCAAGTGGACCGGCACGCGCGTCGATTTGATCTTCGGCTCGAATGCGCAACTGCGGGCCCTGGCGGAGGTCTACGCCAGCCAGGACGCGCGCGAGAAGTTCGTGCGCGACTTCGTGGCGGCCTGGAACAAGGTGATGAACCTCGACCGTTTCGACCTGGCCTGATCGCCGCGAAACGCCTGCCAGGGCTGCATCGCAGAAGCGCTGACAGGTTCCGGCTCGGGGTGTGCTCCTGAGTTCAAAAATCAACGCCCCGCTCAATCCATGGGCGGGGCGTATTGATCTAGGCACAGCAGGCCTAATAATGGTAACGCGCCTGCAGGAAATCGATTCGATCGTTGCGCACCAGGTAGACGATGCGATGCTCCGGGGTCAGCCTTCTTGACCAGGCCCCCGAGTCAGATATTTAAGGGTTCGGGTTTGCCGGTTCACTCGAAAGGTTCTCGCAGAATGGCCTCGATGAGGTCGAATGCCCGCATGGCAAGCTTACGGTCTGTTTCCACCCGGCAACGCAGATCTTCGATGAGCTCCGGCTGGAATACGGCCGTATGCGTTTTTTTACTCAAGATCGACCTCGCGCCGTAATTCATCCGCGCTTATCGGTTGGGCTTCATTTTTCAATGCCCTGCCAGGCGCCGCGAGCAGGCGTTCGGCATTGGCCGGTGAGCGCAGCCGATAGGCGGTCTCCATCAGGCTTTCCAGTTCCGCGGCGGCGAGCATGTCAACTTCTTCTTCACCGCGGCGTTGAATCACAACCACTTCGCGGTTGTGGGTCACTTGATCCCGTAATTTTGCCAGCCCATCACGAGCCTGGGTATCGGTGGTATGAATGGTCATTTTTTTCCCATTCTGTACAGAGTTACTGACAATAGTAGAGCCTGCTTGTCAAGGAGTCACGAAAATAAAAAGTGTGGGAAAATCCATCACGGAACCGTATTCAGCCGCCTTTCGTCTTAAGCTGTAGGAAAAACCATGAAAAAGATTCTCTTCCTGCTTCCCTTTCTTCTCGTCCTGGCCGCATGCGCGGCGCAGTTCCAACCCACTCCGGACCTGACCGAACGCGTGAATGCCACCCTGACAGCCATGGCGCCGACCCCCGCGCCCACCGAAACGCCGCTGACGGCAGCGCCAACTGCCACACCGGCAGACACCGCAACGGCAGCGCCGCCGCAAACGCCCGCCGCACTCTCCGTGGAGTCTCTTCGCAACGGCGTGTACACCTCGCCGGATTGGGACGAGTTTCAACTGACGGAGGGCATCTATTACCGCACCCCGCCCACCTCACAGGAGTCGCCTGAGGCGTATACCACCCGCATGCTGGATACGGTTCTGTATGGGGACTTGAATTCGGACGGCGCCGGGGACGCGCTGGTGTTCCTTGCCACCCAGAATGGCGGCACCGGGCACTTCATTGAGATGGCGGCGGTCCTCAATTTGAACGGCCAACCCAGCAATGTCTCGACGGTGGCGTTGGGCGACCGGGTCGTGGTCGAGTCCGGGACGATCCAGGACGGCCTGATCACGCTCAACATGCGCGTGCAGGGACCCAATGACGGCATGTGCTGCCCCAGCCAGAGCGCCACATGGACTTTCCGCCTGGAGAACGGCCAGTTGGTCAAGATTTCCTGATTTGGTGCAAAGCTTGCGCCTGCGAAAAGGGCGCGTTCGATCCTCGAACACACCCTTTTGCTTTCTACTGACCCGGGCCGGCCGGCGGAAAGCCGCTGCCGGGAAGCCGATCGCGAGGTCTGAAATCCGATTAGGTATAGAATAAACGTTGAATTGTCATGAGCCTGAGGGGTTATTGGGCTGGCGAACCTGCGATATTGATTAATTTCGGCTGCGCGAAGGGCTAAAGCGGAATGTGGATCGTCTTCGGCGTTTTCCTGGCGTGTTTATCGATTTTATTGGGCGTTCTCCTGGCAAACAGTCCCGGAAACCCCGAGCCTTTTCTGGATGAAAGCGGCAAACCGTTGGCCGGCAGCCTTTCGGAAAAAACCTTTGTAACCATCCAGGGGGCGAAACAAGGCCTGTTCATCCGGGGCAGGGATGCAACCAACCCGGTGCTGTTGTATGTTCATGGGGGCATGCCGGAATATTTTCTGGCCCGGAATTATCCGACCCGCCTCGAGGATGATTTCACCGTGGTCTGGTGGGAACAGCGCGGCTCGGGACTCTCCTATCGCGCCGATCTGCCGCCGGAGACGATCAACCTTGAACAGTTCATCCGCGATACGATCGAGGTGACGAATTACCTGCGCGCGCGCTTCGGCAAAGAAAAGATCTACCTGCTGGGGCATTCAGGCGGATCCTTCATCGCCTTGCAGGCGGCAGCCAGGGCCCCGGAATTGTATTTCGCTTATCTGGGCGTGGCTCAGATGGTCGATCAGTTGCAATCCGAGAAAATGGCCTACGATTATATGCTTCAGGCGTTCAGAACCGCCGGAAACCGGAAGATGGCGCGAAAACTTGAAGCGGCGCCCGTCAGCCTGCCGGGCGGCATTCCGGATGCTTATTTGGCCCTGCGCGACGCCGCCATGCACAGCCTTGGAATCGGCACGACGCGCGCGATGAAATCGGTGATCACGGGGGTCTTTTTCGCTTCCCTGGCCTGCCGGGCGTACACCCTGCCGGAAAAGATCAATCTGTGGCGCGCGAAAGCGAAATCCGGCGTCAGTTCGCTGTGGAAAGAGATCATCGCCACGGATCTGGCTCAAAAGGTGCCCGGGTTGGATCTGCCCGTCTATTTCTTCAGTGGAATTTACGATTACACCGTTTCCTACGCCCTGGCGAAGGGGTATCTCGAGAAATTACAGGCCCCCATCAAGGGATTTTACACGTTTCACCAATCCGCCCACAGCCCGATGTTCGAGGAACCGGAAAAAATGAGGCACATCCTCCGCGAGGACGTGCTCGAGGGTACGAACAACCTGGCCGACGCGCACTAGACCCGTCGCGCTTTGGCTCACAAATCGGGCAACTGCCAGTCGATGGGCGCCAGGCCCACCGATTGGAGCGCGGCGTTGGTTTTGGAGAAATGCCGGCAGCCGAAAAACCCGCGCGTGGCGGAGAGCGGCGAGGGGTGCGGCGCTTTCAGCACGGTGTGGCGGCTGGTATCGATCCATTCGGCCTTGCGCTGGGCGTAGCTGCCCCACAGCAGGAAGACTACCCGGCTGCTTTTGGCATTCACCGCCCGCAGCACGGCGTCGGTGAACGCTTCCCAGCCTTTGCCCTGGTGCGAGTTGGCCTGGTGTTCGCGCACGGTCAGCACGGCATTCAACAGCAGCACCCCCTGTTCGGCCCAGGGAATCAGGCAGCCGTTGTTGGGCACGCGAAACTGGACGTCTTCGTGCAGTTCCTTGAAGATATTGATCAGGGACGGCGGAGCGGCCACGCCCGGGCGCACCGAAAATGCCAGCCCCTGGGCCTGGTTTTCTTCATGGTACGGATCCTGCCCGATGATCACCACGCGCACCTGTTCGAAGGGTGTGTAGCGCAGGGCGTTGAACACATCCTGTCCGGACGGATAGATCCGATATTTGCGGCGTTCCTCGGCGACGAAGCGGTAGAGCTGCTGGTAGTAGGGTTGGGTGGTTTCGTCGACCAGAGCGGGAAGCCAGCTTTCTGGAATGGGCATTCAGGGCTCCTTGCACGCGCCGCGGATTTGCAACCCACCGCGGCTGAATTGGGATGACAGGGTTTATTTTACAACCCAATTGATCTTGCAAAATATTTTTAATCAACTTATCCTTCGTGTAACGGATATCCTTTATACCTTAAAGAAGGAAAGTGATTGTATGAATCAGGAAAAAATTAGAGAACTTGAAAAAACAATAAACAGTGACTATGGCAATATCGCGGGCATGATTGTACAAAAAAACGGTATAAAAGTATACGAAAACTACTTTAATGGATATACCGCCGATAATCCCACGCATGTGTACTCAGTGACAAAGAGCGTTATTTCCGCCTTGATGGGAATCGCCATGGAAAAGGGATATATCGAGAGCACGGAGCAAAGGGTATTGGAGTTTTTCCCGGGATACACCGTTAAAAGAGGAGAAAAAACGATCCAAAATATCAGAATCAGGGACCTGCTGACGATGACGGTGCCATATAAGTTCAAGTCGGAACCCTACACAAAGTATTTCACCAGTGAAAGCTGGGTAAAGGCCGCGCTCGACCTGCTGGGCGGCAAAGGGCAGGTCGGCGAGTTCCGCTACACTCCGGTCGTGGGGCCGGATATCCTGTCGGGCATTCTTGCAAACGTGACGGGTCAGCCGGTGCTTGCCTTCGCAATGGAAAATCTATTCTCTCCGCTGGGAATCCATGTTCCAAACAATGTGGTGTTTCATAGTAAAGAAGAACAGATCGCCGTTATGAAAGATAAAAACACCCGTGGTTGGGTTGCTGACCCGCAGGGGATCAACACGGCAGGCTGGGGACTTTTCTTGACACCTGCGGATATGGCGAAAATAGGCCAATTGTACTTAAATAATGGGATATGGGAAAGCAAACAAATACTATCGACCGGATGGATCGATGAAAGTACAAAGGAACATAGCCGATGGGGCAAGCTGTCGTATGGCTATCTTTGGTGGATTATTGAGGATGATGAACCGATCTATGCAGCTTTGGGGCAAGGCGGAAATGTGATTTATGTCAATACAAAGAAAAATATGGTAGTTTCGATCGCTTCTCTTGTTGGGTTACGCGCTAAGGATCGAATAGAATTCATTAAAGAGTATATTGAGCCGCTATTTGAAAATTGTGTATCGGCATAAGGCGCGTTCGGCCTGTGCCCCGCAGGGGCATTTTGAACGCACCTTTCGGTTTTGACCATCCCTACCGGGTTTTTGTTCTATGGTTTATCATGTTAACCTGAATTTGGGAGAACCAAAAAAATGAGGAAGGATCTCGGATGTAAAATTGTAGATGTTTCAGGCCAAAAGATGGCCTTCACCATGACCGGCCTTCTACCTAAATCCCAGATCCCTGATTGTGTTTATTTAATATTATTGTCAAAACGGAGTAACAATTGAGCAAATTTCTCATTCCAACCATAGGAACGCGGGGTGATGTGCAGCCGTATATCGCCCTTGCTTTGGGTCTTAATCACGCCGGTCACGAAGCAACCATTGCCTCCCACCCATGCATGCGGTCACTGGTTGAGTCCTATGGCATACACTTCGCGCCGATGGGACCGGATATCGATATTGCCCGCGAAACAGCGATCATCCGCGGCCATTCACCCAATTGGATGATTGGTTTTATGCGCGTGATGAAATTTTCCTTCATTATGCTTGAACAATGCCACCCGGATTTACTAAAATTGTGCCGCCAGAATGATTGGGTGATCGTGTCGCATACCGCTGCGGGGAGCATCGAAGCTGACCAATTGGGAATGCCCGCAATCAGCGTAACTCTGTCACCGCAAGCCATTCCTGCCCCAGACCCGGCCGACTCTCTGATCAAACGCGGCCTGATGCGGATTGCGGGAGCGGGAATGGGGATGGTGATGACGCGTCCGTTGAATCAAATTCGCAAACGCGTTGGAGTTCAACCCATGGGACCGACCGGGATTACTTCTCCGAAACTCAATCTCATCCCAATTAGCCCGGAAATCTATTCACCGAATCCACGATGGGAAACCCGACATCAGATGACAGGGTATTGGTTTGCTCCATCGCCGCTGGAATGGACTCCGCCAGTTGATCTGCAAGCTTTTATGGATGAAGGCGTTCCACCGGTTATTGTCAGTCTGGGAGCGATGTCCATCAGTGGAGAAGATGCACAGGAAGCGGCTGAAATTACCATACATGCCGTACAGGATGCGGGCGCGCGGGCGATCATCCAGGGTTGGGATGAACCCATTGGAAAAATGACCCTTCCAGCGAACATCTTTCATGCGGGTTCGATCCCCCATGAATGGTTGCTGCCACGGTCGGCAGCGCTGATGCACCACGGTGGATTTGGTACGACGGCTGCCGGTTTCCGGGCGGGTATCCCCCAGATCGTGATTCCCCACATTATTGACCAGTTTATCTGGGGCCAAAAAGTCCAGGAGTTGGGGGTTGGCCCGCAGCCCATCAGCCGGGCGCAGTTGAAGAGCGAAATCCTCACCGAAGCGATCCGAAAAGTTATGGAGGATGAGGTTATTCGGATGAAAGCAAACACCCTGGGGCAGCAGATCCGGTCTGAGAGAGGGGTTGAGCGCGCGATTGAGTTGATCACCGATGTGGTTGACAAGGGATAAGGAAAAGGAAATTCCACTTCTGTGGTTGAAAGAAGAAAAAACGAGTCAGGATTGAATAGTGAGGGTGATTTCGATCGAGAACGTGAATTCGTATTTTGGATGCACGTTTTGCATTCGGCCTTATTCGATTATTTATTGAAATCGGTATGACACTGTAGTGGCTGTCGCTTGTGTTTGTCATGAAGGCAAGTTATAAGAGGTTGGCGGCAAACTTGGGCATCCCGGCCGATTTGCTGATGGGAATCCCCGCGAAATCCACCACAAAAATCACCTATCAGGCGGTGTCCACGGCTAAGGTCCTGGCAGAGAAAAAACCGCAAAGGGGAAAACCCTCGTAGAGGAATGCGGCATGAGCCGGATCGGTTCGACCGGTGCACGCGCCTTTCGCGTTGCGCTGACTCTGTGCGATCGGCCTGCCGGTCGGGCGGATCGCAACCAGCGCTCTCCCGCTGTGGAGAGCTTTTATTATCAGTACCCGAAGCGCCGGGTGTGCCTATACCATTCCTAAACCACCTCCAGCGGAAGAGCGCATATATTTTGTCTATCCATTCTTTGTTCCTGGAGATGTCTGATGCGAAGTTTACTTTTCAAAATCGGAATGACCATTTGCACGGGCGCCATCCTTCTTGCGCTGTTGACCGGCTGCGCGGCGACGGCGTCCAGTACCGCTGCTGCGACCACCCCCACCCAAACGACGGCCGCTGCCACCAGCGCCGCCACCCAATCGGTCCCCGCGGCGCCGCCCGCTGGCGCTCCGGCTGACGGGCCTGGCGGGGCGCCCGGTAATGCTCCCGGTGGAGCCCCCGGCGGCGGGGCTGCCAGCGTCGATACCGGTACAGGCGCTTACACGCTGGCCGACGGCGAAGCGCTCAACGGCGGCACTTACACCTCGACCAACGCGGATGAAAACGCGCTCCGCGCCGAGGGCGATGTCACGGCTTCGCTGAACGATGTGACGGTCGAGAAGAGCGCCGGCGTAGCTTCGAGCAGCGATGCCAGCAGCTTCTACGGTCTGAACGCGGCCATTCTGGCCCTCGACACCGCCACCCTGAACATCACCGGCGGCACGGTCACGGCCAGCGCCGAAGGTGCGAACGGCGTCTTCGCCTACGACGGCTCGACCATCCACATCCAGGATACGACGATCAACGTTTCGGGCGGTAACGCCGGCGGGATCGAGGTTTCGGGCGGGGCCACCCTGACCGCCACCAACCTGACCGTCAATTCGACCGTCAAGGCCGCCATCCGCAGCGACCGCGGGGGCGGCACCCTGACCGTGGACGGCGGGACCTATACCACCAGCGGCAGCTCCGGTGCGCCGGCCATCTACAGCACCGCGAATATCACCGCCAACAACGCCACGCTGACCGCCAACGATTCCGAGGCCGTGGTCGTCGAAGGCTTCAACTCGGTGACGCTCAATGACTGCACGGTCACCGGCAACATGAGCGGCACCTACGGTCAGGCCAGCGGCGAGAACATCCACAATGTCATGCTTTATCAGAGCATGTCGGGCGACGCCGAAACCGGAACCAGCAGCTTCACCATGACCGGCGGAACGCTGGTTTCGAAGAACGGTGATATGTTCTATGTGACGAACACCAACAGCGTCATCACCCTGAGCGGCGTCGATCTGACCCTGGCTGACGGCGCGTACCTGCTGCGGGTTTCCGGCAACGACGGCTCGCGCGGCTGGGGCACGGCCGGATCGAACGGCGGCAATGCGACCTTCGATCTTTCCGGGCAGACCCTTTCCGGCGATATCTTCGTCGACGCGATCTCGACCCTGGACATGAAGATCTCGAATTCCTCCGCCTTCACCGGCGCGATCAACCCGGACGGCACCCAGGCCTCTTCGCTCTCGGTGACGCTGGATTCGACCAGCACCTGGACCCTCACTGCCGACAGCTACGTCAGCGCGTTCAACGGGAGCATGGACAATGTGGTGACGAACGGACACACGTTGTATGTAAACGGCAGCGCCATCAATTAGCCATCTGAACGGCGAAAGCCAATCTCTCGAAAATAAACGCGCGGAGCCAGGATACACCGGCTCCGCTTTTATTTATGCCCGTCCCGGGAGCAAGCAAATTCGCAGCCAACCCGCCAAATTGCCGCCAAAACTGGACGCTGCTGCTGCCCAAAGGAACCTATAATGGGTGAGCCATGTCCGAACGATATTATCCCCCTAGCCCTGAGCTCACCCGCTGCGATGAAATCATCCAAGATTATTTTTTGACCGGTGATTATTCCACCTGTTTCAAGGAACACATGAAGCTCGCCCTCAAGGGCTACCCGTTGGCGGAATGCCAGATCGGCTATTTTTATATGCAGGGACTGGGCGTGGCGCGCAATGCCTCGAAGGCGCTGTACTGGAACCGGCGCGCCGCCAGACACGGCGATCGCGATGCGCAGTGCAATCTGGCCGAACAGTACGAAAAAGGGCTGGGAACGCAGCCGGATAGGGCGTTCGCCGAATCCTGGTATCGGACTTCGGCTCGCAACGGCTGCCGTGAGGCAATCGAAAAATGCCGGGCGCTGGGAATCGCATGGGAAATGGCCGATGCCGAAGGGGGTGTGGATGGCAAATCCTGAAATGGCCGGTGAATGCTTCATCGAAACAGCCCGGCTGATCCTTCGCACCGTCACCCCGGCGGACGTGGCTGGCGTCGCTTCCAGTTGGAAGTTGGATGAAGGCCCCATCCCTCTGCCGGAGGCGGAACGGGTCATCCAAAGGATGCGCGCGAATCACGCCCAAAACCGGCCCGGAAAGATCGTCCACCTGTGTCTGGCGATCCTCTCGAAAGAGACAAACGAATTCATCGGCTGGTGCGGCCTGGATCATACCCAGCCGGCGGATGCCGACCCGGCTTTGTTTTACCTGCTGAAATCGGACGATTGGGGTAAGGGATTGGCCACCGAGGCAGCCCGGGCGCTGCTCGATTACGCTTTTACGCGAATGGAATTGCCCAGCATCCACGGCGGCGCCGCGCCGGAGAACCTGGCTTCGAAGCGGGTGATGGAGAAAATCGGTATGAAATACGTGGGGCTGGATGAAGAAGGCGGCTACGCTTTCACGATTTCTCGGAAAGAATTTCTGGATTCGTAAATTCGGTAAGGCGAGTCTGTTCCGGCACGATCGTGATTTGCCAGCTTCAGCCCTGGTTCGAGAACCTGGGCAAACGCCAGGTGAAATCTTCCAAAATCTGACTCCGGGATACAGGGTTATTGCACAGCCTTCTGGATATTCCGGATGTTCACTGCCTGCATGGACATCCCAGGGGTCGGCGCTTCCTGGGAGGGATTTGTCCTGGAACAGGCCACGCAAATTCCGCATCCCAATGCCGCGCATTTTTGGGGTACGCAGGCCGGCGCTGAACTCGACCTGGTTTTTCAGTTTTGGAACCCGTTATGATCCAGGCGTCAACGGTGGGTCGTTTTCGAGATTTGATATCGATTCTACCCGGCAGGCCCTGGACTTATGGGGTCACCTCGATGGCGATGCTGAATTGAATGGATGGCGCCTTGCAGGATGGAACCGCCTGATTGCATACCGGGTCGCCCGTAGCGCTCAGTGTAACCGTTCCCGGCTTTAGCGCGTCATAGAGTCCCTGCGCTCCCAGAATCACCATGACGTTCTTCACCCGCTCCACCACCGTCTGATCGCTGATGGAAATATCCCAGGTATACTCATTCCCCAATTTCAACAGGAAACGCTCGCCAACCGCTAGCTGGATTGTTTTGCCGGAATCCTCCAAAGTAATCGTTTTCGAATCACCGGCGCCGGTAGGGTTTGGGGTTGGTGTACGAATTTCCGGCGGTATCCCCTGCGTCGGGGCAGGTTGCAAGGCGCAGCCTGCCAGCAGCAGGCTAAAGATCATTGTAAAAGTGAACAGCAAAGTGACCTTTTTCATCGTTATTCTCCATTTATTGAACAAAGTGAAGACGTCGCTGGAGGGTCAATGGTTCCCGAGCATGATCTCGGCTGCGGGCATGTGACTCGGCTCAGGTGAGGGCCTGTAACCGCGCAAAGCCCTCGATGAGGATCCGATTAAGCCAATGATGTAAAAGGGAAGCGTCTCTTTTTTGAAGCGATTTATCCGATTGAAGACGCTTTTTGATTCTTGAATAATCTTGCGGCGTTGATCATCCTCGTATTCAGCCCGTGGCGGCCTCTGCTCGAGAGCGAGGTTAAAGACTATCTTGGCAGAATCGGGATATCCGCCGCTCTCCTGATGGTCGTGGAATTGACCTATCGAAGTGCGCGCCTGGAAAGGTATCGGCAGATCCTGGTAGGTCTTCTCATCCTCTCTGTCGCGGTCTCATTGGACTTGATCTTTGGCACTTACCTGATCAAGGCCCTGGGCGTCACCGATATTGCCCCTGTCGGCTGGGCTGTCCAGAAATTAAATGAAGGTTTCATCGTCATCAGTGCGATCATTCTCTTGAACAAGACAGCCGGGGACAGCCCGGGTTCGATCTACCTCCAGAAGGGCAACCTGAAACTGGGTCTCATCATCGGGGCGGCTACTTTCCTGCTCGCTGCGGCAGGCTCCTTCCTCATGGCTGGCCTGTTCAAAGCACGCGACTTGAGCATCGCCAGGATCACTCCGTGGATTCCCTGGCTGTTGATCTATGTGCTGGTAAACGGCACCATGGAAGAACTGATGTTTCGGGGGTTGTTCCTGCGAAAATTGCAACCATTCTTTGGCAAGATCATTTCGAATTTCCTGGTCGCTTTCGTATGCACCGGCCTGCATGGCACGGTAACTTATTCGGCAGATAATTTACTTTTTCTGGCCGTGACCTTTCCACTGGCTTTACTCTGGGGATATCTCATGCAAAAGACCGACAGTATGTGGGGCTCGATATGGTTCGATGGCGGCATGGATATTCCGATCATGCTCGGCATTTTCTCGAATCTCGCGTGATCCTTCCGGTGCAAGATTTCAATCCGAACGCAACGCGTTGCTCGACGATGCTTTTACGCGAATAGAATTGCCCTGAATCCACGCTGGCGCCGCGCCGGAGAACCTGGCTTCGAAGCGGGTCATGGAGAAGATTGGCATGCAGGATGTCGGGTTGGATGCAGAAGGCGGCTACGCTTTCACGTTGACCCGCGTAAAGTATTTGAGATCCCTGCCCGGGTTTTAGCAGTCTGAACCTTGTCTGGATTCGCTGGGCCCTGCGAAACGCCTCCCACTGGGAAATGGCGCTTTTTCACGTGCCGTATATAATAAAAATAGGAATTTGTGTTTGATTTTGTTGCAACGCGTTCAGACCTGGAACGCCGCCAGCCGATTTCCCAATCCAGTTGACGATTAAATTGAATAACCGGGCCAATTCCCATGATGCTTTGGTTACTGGTTGAACCCAACGAACCGGCTCTTCCCTGCGCACACAGTTGGCGGGTCGGGGGATAGCCGCGGCCCCATGGGCCCGGTGCCTCGTGTCGACCTTGGAGGTGAGAGAATTCCGCGACGGCGCGTGGAACTCGCAAGCGATTGGGCCTTGAAAAATGACCGGATGATTTCTTTTGAAATAAGAATCCGTTGTCCGGACCGCCCCGGGTTATGGCATCGAAGTCATCCACGCGATGATGAACATTATTGCAAAAGGAGCAAATCATGAAATCCCCAATGCCGCAGTCGATCAAACACGATTACAAAGCCCGAATTTTGAAATTGCAAGCGTTTATGAAGTCCAACAACCTGGACGCGTTCATTGTCTCCACTCAGGATTCCATCTACTACCTTTCCGGCGCATCCTACATGCCGGTGGAGCGCCCCTTTTTCATTGTGGTTCACCCGGAGGGCGTTCCCCAACTGGTGGTGCCGCAGCTCGAATACGACCACATGCGCAAGGTCGAGGGATTCGGGGAGATTGGATCGTATTTCGAGTACCCGTCCATCGAAGGCGAGAACTGGTACGACAAATTGAACAGCATGCTCGGCGGGCAGGCTGTGGTCGCCATCGAGCCGGAGCTTTCGGTGTCGAAAGCCGCGCTGCTGAAGGTGAAGGAGACGGTCGTCTCGCCCTTCATCACCGAAATGCGCAGGATCAAGACTCCGGATGAGATCGCGGCCATCCGCAACGCGGCGGCGTGGACGGACAAGGGCATGCACCTGGTTCACCATGGGCTGTACCGCGGTCAATCCGTGATCGAGACGACCATGCCCGCCAAGACCCTCCAGACCGGCGTCATCTCATCCGGCGAGTTCGACTATTTCAACTGCAGTTTCATCACCGCCGGCTGGGCCGCGCCGAAGAGCGCCCAACCCCACAGCCTGCCCGACATGCACATGCGCATGGGTTCCGGCCCGATCGTTCTGATGAGTTATAACCGCGTGAACGGCTACGCCGCCGAGGTCGAGCGCACGGTGTTCCTCGGCGATCCGACAACGGAAGAGCGCCGGCTCTACGATATCGTCATGCAGGCCAGAGCCATCGCTTATGGAATGGTCAAACCCGGCGTTCGCTGCAGCGACATCGACGTTGCCACGCAGGAATTCTTCAAGTCGAAGGGCCACGGCGACCGGGTCATCCACCGCACCGGACACGGCATCGGTTTGGGCAACCACGAGCAGCCCTGGCTGAGCTCCGGCAGCCAGGACGTGCTGGCCGAAAACATGGTGATCAGCATCGAACCCGCGCTGTATTTCCCGGAGATCGGCGGTTTCCGCCATTCGGATACGGTTCTGGTGACGAAGGATGGCTATGAGCGCATCACGCAGTATCCGGACGACCTCGAATCGCTCATCGTGCACGAGAAGCGTCTGTTCCTGCAGCTCAAGGGCAGGATCATCCGCAAGGCGATCCATTACTGAGCCCGGCTCGAACAAGGCAACGAATCCTTTTCGGCGGGACAGCCGAAAGGGGACGATCAAGCCATTCAGTGCCAAGAAGCACCGGTGTTTTAATTGACGGAAGTTCGGCGTTTGGATACAATGAAGATTATCCCGTTGGATGATTTCATTCAATACTTCTTTAGGAGGAGATGAAATGAAGGGTTTATTCAAGGTGACCACCAAGACCATCGTAGCCACCGGGTTGGGCGCGGCGATTTTCTGGCTATTATTCATGTTCGTCAAAATCCCGTCCCCCATTCCTGAAACCAGCTTCCAGACGGCTTACGGCGTGAGCGCCTTTTTCGCCACGCTGTTTGGCCCGATTGCCGGCGCTTTGATTGCTTTCATCGGTCATGCCTTCAGCGATTTCGCGCAATACGGTTCCCCCTGGTGGAGCTGGGTCATCGCCAGCGGTGTCTCCGGCTTCCTCTTTGGTTTTGCCTTCAAGCGCACCCGGGTCGAGGAAGGTGAATTCAAGGGCAAGGACATCCTGACCTTCAACATCATCCAGGTGATCGGCAATGCCATTTCCTGGCTCGTGGTTGCTCCCGTGCTGGATATCCTCATCTACCAGGAACCGGCCAACCTGGTCTTCACCCAGGGCGCTGCCGCCGCGGCCATGAACGCGGTCAGCGCCGGCATCATCGGCACCCTGCTGCTGATTGCCTACGCAGCCACCCGCACCAAGAAGGGCAGCTTGAGCAAGAAGTAAGATTTACACTTCTGTTTTTTTCGCGCTTTCTGAAAGCTCAGACTCATGTGGTATAACAGGTCTGAGCTTTTTATTGAGTAAAGAACCCGAATGAACCCACAACCGATCATCGAATTCACCCACTTCTCCTTCCAGTACTTTAGCCAGGCAGAGCCAACCCTGCACGATATCAATCTGAAAATCTATCCTGGCGAAAAGATCCTGATCGTCGGACCCAGCGGCAGCGGCAAAAGCACGCTGGGTCACTGCCTGAACGGGCTGATCCCATTCGCCTACAAGGGCGAAATCCAGGGCAGCCTGAAGATCAAGGGTCTCGAAACCAGTTCGCTCAACATCTTCGAGTTATCGAAGATGATCGGCACCGTTCTGCAGGATTCGGACGGCCAGTTCGTCGGGTTGACGGCGGGCGAGGATATCGCCTTCGTGTTGGAAAACGACAACGTCCCGCACGCCGAGATGCGCGAACGCGTGCAGCAGGTGGCCCGGATGGTGGACATGGACCATCTGCTGACCTCGTCGCCCTTCGAACTGTCGGGCGGGCAGAAGCAGCGCACCTCGCTGGCCGGCGTGATGATCAATGACGTTGAGATCCTGCTCTTCGATGAACCCCTCGCCAATCTGGACCCGGCCACCGGCAAGACGGCCATCGAGATCATCGAAGACATCCATCGGGAATCCAGCAAGACCGTCATCATCATCGAGCACCGCCTCGAGGACGTGCTGCACCGGGATATCGACCGCATCATCGTCGTCAACGACGGGCGCATCATTGCGGACATGAACGCGCATGCCCTGGTCGCTTCGCCGATTTTGCAGGAGGTGGGCATCCGCGAACCTCTGTACGTCACTGCGCTGAAATATGCCGGCGTGAAGGTGACCGAAGAAATGCAGGCCGGGCACATCGAGACCCTGAAAGCCGACCTCTCTCGCGAAGCGCTGCAGCACTGGTACGGCAGCATTCAGAAAGAAAAGAAGGTGGATGACCGCCCATCCATCCTCACGATGGAAGGCGTCTCCTTTTCCTACGACGGCGTTCGCCCCGTGCTGCAGGATATCCATTTCGACATTCAAGAAGGCGAGATGGTCTCCATCGTCGGCAAGAACGGTGCCGGCAAATCCACGCTTTCCAAGCTGCTGTGCGGCTTCGAGAAGGAAGACTGCGGCAGGATTCTCTATGCGGGCAGGGATATCCGGGATCAATCCATCAAGGAACGGGCCGAGATCATCGGCCTGGTGATGCAAAACCCCAACCAGATGATTTCGAAGGCCATGATCTACGACGAGGTGGCCTTGGGTCTGCACCTGCGCCAGGTACCCGAGGACGAAATCAAGCCCCGCGTGGAGAAGGTCTTGAAGATTTGCGGCCTGGCGCCGTTCATCGACTGGCCGATCGCCGCGTTGAGCTACGGTCAGAAGAAGCGCGTCACCATCGCTTCCATTCTGGTGTTGGATCCGAAGATTCTCATCCTGGATGAGCCCACCGCCGGCCAGGATTTTCACCATTACACCGAGATCATGGAATTCCTGGTGCAGGTCAACCGGCTGGGAGTGACGGTCATTCTGATCACCCACGATATGCACCTGATGCTCGAATATACCCCGCGCGCCATCGTGCTGGCCGGCGGGCGCAAGATCGCCGACACCGCGGCCTCCGTGGTGCTGACCGACCCCGGGGTCATCGCCGAGGCCAACCTGAAGGAGACCTCCCTGTTCGCCCTGTCTCATATGGTGGGCATCGCGAACGGCACGCAGTTCGTTCAGGGTTTCATTGATTACGAACGGAGGTTGAAAAATCGATGAACCTCAAAATGAAGTTCTTCTCCTACAACCTCGCCGACACCTACATTCACCGGCTTTCCGGGCTGACCAAACTGATCTGCTTTCTGTTCCTGTCTTTCGCGGTCATGTATTCGTACGACATCCGGGTCATCCTGGCCGTGATGGTTTTTTCCATCCTGCTCATGCGCGTGTCGTTGATCCGCTATTCGCAGATCCGGGTGATGGTGATCTACGTGCTGATCTTCGTGCTCACGAACGCGGTCATCAGTTTCCTCTTCTCGCCGGAATACGGGGTGACCATCTACGGCACGCGCCACGCGTTCGCGCGCGTTTTCGGAATCTCGCTGACATATGAACAGCTCTTTTACCAGGTGACCAAGTTCTTCAAATACATCTCGGTCATCCCGTTGGGCATGATCTTCCTGATGACCACCAACCCCAGCGAGTTCGCTTCTTCGCTGAACGGCATCGGAGTCAGTTACAAGGCCGCCTATGCGCTGGCGCTGACGCTGCGCTACTTCCCGGATATCCAGCGTGATTATCACGATATCTACCTTTCCCAGCAGGCGCGCGGGTTGGAGCTCTCGAATAAGGCCAAATTCCTCGACCGGTTCAAGAACTCGCTAATGATCGTCATCCCGCTCATTTTCTCCACGCTCGACCGGGTCGAGCTGATCAGCAACGCCATGGACCTGCGTGGTTTTTCGAAGAGCAAGACGCGCACCTGGTATACCTCGCGCAGGATGAACCGTGGGGATTACCTGGCGATCGGCGTCTCGGCGCTGATCTTTGTGATCACGGTGTGCGTTTCGATCTTCATCAATCACAGCCGGTTCTACAATCCATTCATCTAGAAAGAGACTTCAGCGGTGAAACCCATGGTGAAACCCATCCTGGTTTTTCAAACGGACTTTACCTATCAGGAAAGCGCGGTCTGCGCCATGTACGGCGTAGTCAAGAGCGTCGACCGCGAACTCGAGATCATCGACGCCACTCACGAGATCCCGCAGTACGACATCTGGAGCGCATCCTACCGCCTGTACCAACCCATGCGCTTCTGGCCGCAAGGCACGATCTTCGTCTCGGTGGTCGATCCCGGCGTCGGCACGGCACGCCGGGGCTGCGTGGCCCGCACGGTGGACGGCTATTTCGTGGTGACGCCGGACAACGGTTCGCTGACCCACGTCAAGGCCTGGGTGGGCCTTTGCGAAGTGCGCGAGATCGACCTGAAAGTCAACCGCCTGCGCGGTAAGGACACCGAGGAGACCAGCGTGTTCCACGGCCGGGACGTGTTCGGCTACACGGCGGCCCGCCTGGCCTCCGGCGTCATCGATTACGCTGGCGTTGGCCCGGCGTATCCGGTGGAGGAGATTGTCACCTTTCCCATCCTGGAGCCGGCCCTGGAGGGCGGTAAAGTGCGCGGCATCTTCGAGATCGGCGACCCGAATTTTGGTAACCTGTGGACGAACATCCCGCTATCGACGTTCGAGAAAGCCGGCTTTGCCTACGGTGATACGCTCCATCTGACCGTGCGGCACGCCGGGCAGGTGGCCTTCGACCAGCGCGTGACCTTCCAGCGCTCCTTCGGCTACACCGCTAAAGGCGACGTGGTGATCTACAACAACGAACTGATGAAGGTCTCGGTGGCGGTCAACCAGGGCAGCTTTGCCAGGCGCTACGATCTCGGTTACGGCCCCGATTGGGAAGTCGAATTCGAAAAATAATCCTTTGCCCATGGCATTCTTGTAAGGGCAATTCATGAATTGCCCTTACAAGAATGGGGTCCGGACATCCAACGATGATCCCGACTTTCCTCCAACCCTTTTGATATCGATACCATCATCTGTGTAAAAAAATGTACAATATTCCTTAATCCTCGGCCTCGGGGGGATTTGCCGATTAACCCAAGGGATGAAAAAATGGGAATCAACGACTACGCTGCGGTTGCTGATTTATACGATATCTACGTCCCCGCCACCTTCGACATCGATTTCTTTATCACCGAAACCAAAAAGATCTCCGGCGACGTGCTGGAACTGATGTCGGGCACCGGCCGGGTTTCGATCCCCCTGATCGAAGCCGGCGTGAACCTGACCTGCGTGGACAAATCGGCCGAACTCAACGCGGTCTTCGCCAAAAAGCTTGAAGATTTGGGGCTGAAGGCAGAGATTCACCAGATGGACGTTCGCGAACTCGAGTTGGGCAGGCAGTTCGCCATGGCCATCATTCCCTTCAACTCCTTTTCTCACATCACCTCGCCCGTGGACCAGCGAAAAACGCTCGAACGCATCCGGCAGCACCTGCGGCCAGGCGGCATTTTCATCTGCACCCTGACCAATCCAAAGGTCCGCCAGAAAACCGTCGACGGCCAACTGCGTTTGCTCCGCATTTACCCCCTGCCGGAAACCGGAGGCGAACTGCTCCTGTGGATCGTCGAAAACCGGGTCCCGGAGGATGCCCGGATTGTCGAGGCCTTGCAGTTCTACGAGGAATATGATTCCAGGGGAGTACTCTTTTCCAAGCGTTATATCGAACTGTATTACCGTTTTACGCAGCGGGACGAATTCGAAGCGCTCGCCCGGGCGGCGGGTTTTCGGGTCAACGCGCTTTACGGTGATTATTCCCGGATTTCATTCAACGAAGACAGCCCGTTCATGATCTGGGTGTTGGAAAAGGCCGACTAAGCCGCTCTTCCCCGTACGATCCTCCTGGAACCGGGGCGGCCCTGAGTATAATAGGGATGCTGTTCGTAAGGCTGAACAGCAGTCCGTGCAATCCTTATCGATATTTAATCAATGCACCAGGAGATCCTTTCCATGTCAGAGGTCAACCCCGAACAGGCCGCGGCCATCCAGAAAATCACCGAACTTGCGCGCGCCTTGTACGAAGCGCTCGACGGCCAGGACACCCGCCAGATTCTGAGCGCTCAGCAGGCCCTGAGCGCGGCGGCCGAAGCGATGTGGTCGCGTGTGAACGCCGACGAGAATATCAGCCACCCCGATAAAGCCATCGTCCGCCTGCTGGCCGAGGCGGCCATTCAGGAACTGCCGGAAAAGATCCACGATCCGGCCAATTATCCGCAGATCAAACACGATCTGCGCCTTTTGAAGTCCTCGCTGGTCCTGCTTCAATAACCCGTTTCCGGAACGCCTGCCGACCGGCGAGCAGATCGAGGAGTGATCCATGTCTCCTGCCCAACCCGAAGGTTACCTTGCCGCTCCACCCGCTGAGGGCGGACACCCTGTGCTGGTCCTGCACGCCTGGTGGGGCCTGAACGCCGCGCTCAAGGCGTTCTGCGACCGCCTGGCCGGGGCCGGTTTTGTCGCTTTCGCGCCGGACCTGTATCACGGCCGGGTCGCTGATACCATCCCCGCCGCCGAAGCGCTCGCCGGGGCGCTGCGTCCCCAATATCCCCGAGCCAAAGCCGAGGTCGCCGAAGCGGCGCGCTTCGTCAGCCAGCGCGCCGGGGGTTCCGGGCGCGGATTGGCCGTGATCGGATTCTCGCTGGGCGCCTTCTACGCGCTCGATTTGGCTGCAGCGGATTCCGACCGCCTGCGCTCCGTCGTGCTCTTCTACGGCACCGGCGGCGGCGACTTCAGCCGTTCGAAGGCCGCTTTCCTCGGCCACTTTGCCGGGCACGATCCTTACGAACCTCCGGCCGAAGTGGACGCCCTGGAGCTGGCCCTGAAACAGGCCGGCTGCCCGGTGACGTTCCACCGCTACCCAGGCACCGGGCACTGGTTCTTCGAGCCCGACCGGAGCGATGCCTACCATCCGGCCGCGGCGGGCCTGGCCTGGGAGCGAACCCTGGCCTTCCTCAACCGTCCCGCGGAATTAGAAAACAGGGATACAGAAGATGAAGAGGCTGGATAACCCCTAGGATCGACGTCCGTCGTTCTTCCACTGCGCCCAATAAACCCAGATCCAAAGCGTGAAGCGGATTCATGGCATAAATTTCCCATCCCGGCTCCAAACAGGTCATTTCCTTGCAGATCTTTTTATTCAAGCTCTTGATTACTCCGTTCTTTATCGGTTCCGCCACCCTCGCCGGGCGGAAATGGGGGCCGGCCGTGAATGGCCTGCTGGTCGGGCTGCCCCTGACGACCGGACCCATCTCGTTCATCCTGGCGCACGAGTATGGATTGGCGTTTGCCTCCCAGGCCGCGGCAGGCAACCTGGCCGGGCAAATCTCGATGTGCGTTTTTTGCCTGATCTACAGTTTGGCCGCGCAAAAACGCGCCTGGTTGACCAGCGCTTTCCTGGCCGTGTCCGCCTTCCTGCTGACGACTTTTCTTCTAAATCAATTCGTCTGGCAGATCCTGCCGGCGTTCATCGCGCTGGTTCTCGTAATTGCGGTGGCCGAGCGATCCATTCCCCGTCATTCCTTTGCCTCGGAATCTTCATCCTACCCCAAATGGGATCTGCCCGCCCGGATCGTCGTGGCGACGACGTTCGTGATCCTTCTCACGACGTTCGCGAATGTATTGGGCCCTCAACTGAGCGGGTTGATATCAACCTTCCCGATTTTTGGGGTGGTCTTCGCCACGTTCACGCATTCCCAGCAGGGCCCGAATGCGGTCGCTCGATTGCTGCACGGGATCGTCCTGAGTTCGGTATCCTATGCCTTCTTCTTTTTGATCGTGGGCATGGGTTTGACCCACCTGGGGATCGCGCTGACCTATACGATCGCCCTGTTGGTGACGGTGGGCATCAGCGGCCTCTTTTACTTCGCGACCCGCAAGGATCAGCCCCAGGTCGTCCGCGAATAGTAGGCTGGCAGCCCAGGGAGAAAGGCTCGAAACCACTTGAAACCCAAACTGATCCTCATCGGCGGCGAAGCCTGGACCGGCAAGAGCACCTGCGCTGAAATTCTATACCGGCGCCTGAACAATTCAGCCTGGCTGGACGGCGACGATGTCTGGCGGGTGAATCCCTGGTCGCTGGACGACCCCCGGCTGCGCACCAGCGACGTCAACATGGCGTTCGTCCTGCAGACCTATCTCCAGTCGCGCTTCGATTACGTCATCCTGTCGTCGATCGTCTTGAGCGAGCCGGCCATCACCGCCCGCATCCTGGAACGGATCCAGGGCGTGGATTACACGTTGATATCCATTACCCTGATGTGCGACGCGGCCACCCTGGCCGAACGCGCCCGGCTGCGGGACGAGAACGTCGATCCCTGCTTCCTACTGCTCGAGCGAACCCGGTCGCTCACCGATACGCTCAAGATCGACACCGCCGGAAAGACGCCGGAAATGGTCGTGGAGGAAATGCTGGCGGTCATCCAGGGCGTGAAGTGAGCATCGGCCCTTCCACCATCGAGGCCGCCGGGCTGGCCAACCCGCCCGCGGACGATGAGCCGTTGGATCGGGAACCGGGCCGCTGAAATCGTTCTGCGCTTGAGGCGTTCGGTCGAAAGACTCTTTTTGGGCTGCGGATTATAATGAATACAGATGAAATCATGGAGGAGGGACAATGCAGATTTTCTTGATCCTTGCCCTGTTGATCGCAATTCTCGCGGTGATTTTCGCGGTTCAAAATGTGGCCGTTGTGTCGATCAGTTTTTTTGCCTGGCATATCCAGGTTTCCCTGGCGGTTGCCCTGTTGTTGGCGTTGGGCGCCGGGGTGCTGATATCGGTCTTGGTTTCGATTCCCGGGATGGTAAGACGCGGCTGGAATAACGCTTCGAGCAAAAAGAAGTTCTCCAGCCTTGAAGTGGAACGCGACAATCTGAAACGGAAAGCTGATGAGGCCGCGTCGGTTCGAGAACAGGCCTTGAAGAAATTGGAAGAATCGGAGAAGGAAATCTCGGATCTGGAAGAACGACTGGCAAGCTTTTCCGCCGCCCTGGACGAAGCCCAGGAGAGGCTGAACTCAACCCCGCCTTCCGGCGCGCTGCCGCCGCAAACGCCGCCGCCTTCGGCGAGCCCGGCCACACCGGCGGAGAATCCACCTGCGGACATGGGGAATAATCCTTGATAAAAAGACACCTACCTGGCGCGCAGATCCGGCCGGAGGTGCAATACCCGGGGAAATGAACGGCCCGCGTGCTAAAACGGTGCTTTCAACCCCGAAATGCTGCCTGTGGATTGCTTTCGTGGCGCCGCCGCCGGGATTTGTTTACACATTTGGCTCAGGAAGATGACCCCTCATGAAAAACGTCTTCATCAAATGGTTCATGTCGATCAATACCCTGCTTCTCCGGCTCAGCCGGGGGCGGATCGGGAGCCGGCTTGGGACGCAGACCATCCTCATCCTGCACACCATTGGCCGCAGGTCGGGCCAGGACCGCGCGACGCCCATTGCCTATTTTTCCTACGAAGGCCGCTATTTGATTGTTGCCTCGAATTGGGGAAAAGACACTCAGGCGGATTGGTATCTCAATCTAAAAAAGGACCCCCACGCCAGGGTGGAGGTCGATGGCAGGATCGTCCCGGTGATGGCCCACGAAGCCCGGGGCGAGGAATATGAGCGCCTGTGGCAGTTCGCCACCGGGCGTCATCCGCCCTACCTGGAGTACCAGAAGATGACCACCCGCCCCATTCCGATTATGGTATTCGAGCGGGTGGGTTGATTACGTGACAGGTAAGGACGGTGGGCCCTCACCAGCCCTGCGCACCCGGTGATCCATTTACAGGATGGGCAGGCAGGTGGAAAGGTGGGCGCGCGCGTCCCTCTCACAGATCGTTCTACCTCGGCCGGCGTTTGTGACCGCCCCCGCGATGGCCGGATTGGCCGCCCCGTCGTTCTGACTCGTCCCCTGAACGCGCCTCCGACCGGCGGAAATCATGCCGGCGTTCGGGTTTGTCCTCGGAGGGCGGCGGCACGACCGGGCCGTAAAAAGTCTCTTGGTAGAAGTCATCCAGGAGCATGGCCAGCAGGCCGTCCTCGTCATTCCCGGCCAGGCTGCTGGCCAGCGGAATGAAGCGCTGCATGCGTTCGGCCTGCAAGTTGTCGCGGGCGCGCAGGCGCGATTCCAGCAGGGTGATGACGCGCTCCGTGACCACCTGCTGCACCGTTTCGTCGGTCGGCAGCGGACGCTCTTCGATCGTGAACGAATAGCGTTTGGCGATGCGCATCAATTCGGCGCGTTCGAGCACGTTGACCAGCGTGATGGCCGTGCCGCTGCCGCCGGCCCGCCCGGTTCGCCCGGAGCGGTGAATGTAGGCCTCGGGATCTTCCGGCGGCTCGTACTGGATGACGTGCGACAGTTCCGGCAGGTCGATGCCACGCGCGGCCACATCGGTGGCGACCAGGAAGCGCAGCGCGCCCTGTCGAATGCGGGTGAGCACCGCTTCGCGCGCTGCTTGCGAAAGGTCGGAGGTCAGCATATCCACGTCATACCCGAAGCGCCGCAGGACGGTGGTCACATATTCGACGCGGACCTTCGTATTGCAGAAGATGATGGCCGAAAGCGGGTTCTCGACTTCGATGATGCGCACCAGGCTGCGGTCCTTGTCCATGCGCGGGACGTTGTAATAGACATGCTCGGTTTCGGTGACCTGAATGTGATCGCTGCTGAGGTTGATAAATCCGGGGTCGCGCAGGAACTGGCTGGTCAGGCGCATCACCTGGGGCGGGAAAGTGGCCGAGAACATATACGTGCTGATGGGCCGGTCCGGCAGGTAGCTCTGCACCCGGCGCATGTCGGGGTAAAAACCCATCGAAAGCATGCGGTCGGCCTCATCGAAGATCAGGTATTTCAGGTCCCTGAGCGACAGCGAGCGGCGCAGCAGGTGATCGAGGATACGCCCGGGGGTGCCGATGACAATCTGCGCCCCGTTTTTGAAGGCGTCCAGTTGGGCGCGATAGCCGACGCCCCCGTAGACGGCGATGGAACGCACGCCGGTTGTCTGGCCGAGCAACTCGGCTTCGGTGGCCACCTGCAGGGCCAGCTCGCGGGTCGGAACCAGGATCAGCACCTGGGCCGCGTTTTGGAGCGGATTGACCAGCTCGAGCATGGGCAGCAAATACGCGCCGGTCTTGCCGCTGCCGGTGCGCGATTGGATCATCATATCGCGCTGCGAGAAAAGGTAGGGGATGGCCTTGGCCTGAACGGGCAGCAGCTCGCTCCAGCCCGCCAGCGCGGCGCCCTGGCGCAGTTTTTCGGGTAAATCGGCCAGTCTGGCCTCGGGCAAAACATCCTGCGGCGCCGGGTTCAGGGGTTCGCTGGTAGGCGGGTTGCCCGTGGAATAATCGTTTTCTTCCATTGTTTGACTACTTTCTAATCATAAGAGTTTCATCTAAGATTGTAACTTGGATATACCGATCGAGATAGAGGAAGTTTACGGAAGGATTCGTTTAAGTAGGTCGGTTCGGAGGGGGTGAGGGGCGCACGCCGCAATTTGGCCCATGCGCCCCCGGAGAACCGACTTTGATGGCGCGGCTTGGGACGTCGGGTTGAGGGACAACGGTCTGACGGTCCCCTCGGTAGAGGCTGGCGGTCAAGGCTTGCAATGCAGTCCCTCAACCCGACCTACCGTTGTTGATAGCCACAATGTAGGTCGGTACGGAGGGGGTGACCGGTGCATGCCGCAATTTGGCCCATGCGCCCCGGAGAACCGACGTCCAGGCCGCGGATCATGAACGGTTAACTTTGATTAGAATACGGCTTCACTTCCCGGCAGCGCGGGAAATTTGGGCAGCCGTAAAACTTCTTGCCTTTATGTTCGCCCTGGGTAACGATGCGGAGCACCATGGGAATTCCGCATTTGGGGCAAATCGGCGCCGCGGCGGGTGAAGCGGGTTTATTTTCTGAAATTTGCACTGCAGGCGGTTTGCTTTCCGCCGGACTCGTTTCTTTATGGCTGTTGGTTATGTCGATATGCGGCGAAATCAAGGCATCGATTTCGCGGGTGCTGTAGCTGCGCTGATTGGGGACGTGCAGTAAGGGCAGGCTCGCCGCCTGAAAAACTTTGTCCACGAACTCATCCCGCTCGATTCTTTCCGATCTTTGATGACTCGCGTCGTCCAACTCGATCCCCAGCAGCGGCTTCATGGTGGTTGCATCGCAAACCAGAAAATCCAGATGCTTTGCGGTGATTTTGTTGTAATATTTGGCGTTTTCATTGGGGCGGGCCACAAAAAAGAGATCCGCCAACCGGACCTTGGATTGAACGACCCTTTCCGTACCTGTTAACGATGAGAGGATCCGATAGAATGAAAATTCGGCGGGCGAAAGGAAGTCATCCCGCAGACGGTAGGGGAAGACTTCCTCTGGTTCATCGATGGTCGTGTCGGCTGAAGAATCGACACGCTTTACTTTCTTTTTTCCTCCAAAGAGATTGAAAATTGCGCCCAGGCAGCCTGGATTTTCATTGAGCGTATCTGTCATGTTAGCCTTCTTGTTGTGATCGTGTTCAAAACGAAAATATTGGGGGTGGAGAAAGTCGATATATCGATTCGCCTCGACATTTCTCAAATGTAACTATTCTACAAGAAAATTAGAAATGATAGATCATAAACCTCTTTTGCTTCCGGCAAGGATGTATTCCCATCGGGTAAAGGGACAATAATCGCCCCGAGTAGGTCGGTTCGGAGGGGGTGGCAGGCGCGCATCGCAATTTGGCCCATGCGCCCCCGGAGAACCGACGTTCGGGCCGCGGCTTTGGACGTCGGGTTGAGGGACAAGGATCTGACGGTCCCCCCCGGTAAAGGCTGGCGGTCAAGGCTTGCAATGCAGTCCCTCAACCCGACCTACCGTTGTTGATAGCCACAATGTAGGTCGGTTCGGAGGGGGTGACTGGTGCATGCCGCAATTTGGCCCATGCGCCCCCGGAGAACCGACGTTGATGCCGCGGCTTGGGACGTCGGGTTTCGGGACAACGGTTTGGCGGTCCCCTCGGTAGAGGCTGGCGGTCAAGGCTTGCAATGCAGTCCCTCAACCCGACCTACGCGTCGTTGATGGCCACAATGTAGGTCGGTTCGGAGGGGGTGAGGGGCGAACGCCGCAATTTGGCCCATGCTCCCCCGGAGAACCGACGTTATGGACCTATCCATCTCCAGCGGCGATCATTCCCCGAATTTCGTTGGAATCTAATATCTCCGGGTATGCCCCATCCCGCATCAATTTGTGAATGCTCGAATATTTCCAATCTTCCGGTTTTTCAACCCAACCATGTTTTACCGGGTTGTAGTGAATATATTCCATGTGTCTTTCAAGATCCTGATCGTCGTGTAGAAAATGCTCCCAATACCGGTTTTGCCAGGGCTGCGTGTCGCCTGTTATCTGTTGGTATTCGATGGTAAAACCCGCTTTGATCAAGCGCCAGCGCATCGAATAATCTGCGTCGTTTTCGGGTAAGGTCCAGATCATGTGAAGGTGGTCGGGCAAAATAACGGCTGCAACGATGGTAAAGGGGTGCCTGGTTTGAACCTGGCGGCGCGATTCGCGCAACAGGTCGACATGCTGAGGAATGTGGAAGATCCTCTTCCGTTGGTGGGTTACCAATGTGAAGAAATAGGTGCCGCCCGGAATCAGCAGTCGGCGATATTTCATGAAAAGATTATAGAGCACAACGACGGCTCGGAATGTCGGTTCTCCGGGGGAGAAAATACCGAATTATGGCACTTGCCCGACACCCCCTCCGAACCGACCTACCCTTTATTTCAACCCGACCTACCCTTTACTGAGTCGTTATAATTAAATCATCTCTAACAATCCTGCCTGGACAAATGATTCCCTGCACCGCTGCTTTCCGCCCGGCTGCCGGTACCAAACTTGCAATATCAACTGGAGCCATAGATCGACCCACTGCCTTGCAACGCAATAGGGGGGAGTTGTAGAAAGGGTGAACGATGGGCGCATCCAGAAGAATAGGATTGATCTCAACCCGCTTCGCGGGAACCGATGGGGTATCGCTGGAAACTGCAAAATGGGCCGCGGTCCTGGAAGGCATGGGGCACCACTGTTTTTACTTCTGCGGCCTGAGCGACCGGCCGGCTTCCGTCAGCAGCGTGGTGCCGGAGGCCTTCTACCGCCACCCGGAAATCGATGAAATCAACCAGATCGTTTTCAACGGCTCCTGGGGCCAGATGCACCGGATGTTTACCGAAAACAATGGGCTCAAGGGGTTGAGCCGGGATTATTTTTCGATCTATATCCGCCCCCGGGACATCACGAAGAAGATCCAGGCGCTGCGGGCTCTCCTGCTGGAGGAGTTGTACCGCTTCGCCAGGCGCTTTGAGCTGGAACTGCTGATCGTCGAGAACGCCCTGGCCATTCCTTTGAACATCCCCCTGGGCCTGGCGATCACCGATTTCGTGGCCGAGACGGGCTACCCGGTCATCGCCCACCATCACGATTTCTACTGGGAACGCCAGCGTTTCCTGAACAATTCGGTGGACGATTATCTGGCGGCGGCCTTCCCGCCCAAACTGCCTTCGATCCGGCACGTGGTGCTGAACTCGATCCAGGCCAAGGCCCTGGCCGCGCGGGTCGGGGTGCCTTCGACCCAGATTCCGAACGTCATGGATTACGCCTCGCCGCCGCCTCTGATCAACGGGTACGCGAAAAACGCGCGCAAAGACCTGGGACTGGCTGACGGCGAATACCTGATCCTGCAGCCGACCCGCATCATCCAGCGCAAGGGCATCGAGCACGCTATCGAGTTGACCCGCCGCCTGGACCTACCGGCCAGGCTGGTCATCAGCCACGCCTCCGGCGACGAGGGCACGGAATATGAAAAACACGTCCGCGAGTTTGCCAACCTTTTGAACGTGACGGTCAACTTCGAGTCGAACATCGTCTCGCGCACCCGCGGAACGACCGAAGACGGGCGAAAAATCTATTCGCTGGGCGATATCTATCCGCTGGCCGACCTGGTCACCTATCCCTCCAGCCTGGAGGGCTTCGGCAACGCCTTCCTGGAGGCGGTGTATTACAAACGCCCGCTGGTGATCAACAATTACTCGATCTTCGAGGCGGATATCAAGCCCAAGGGCTTCGAGGTGGTCGAGTTCGACGGCTTCATCAGCGACCAGACCATCCAGAAGGCCCGCGACATTCTGTTGAACCCGCAAAAGTACGCCGAAAAGTGGGAGCGCAACTTCGAGCTGGCCCGCCGTTATTATTCGTATACCATGCTCGAACACCAGTTGAAACTGCTGGTGACGAATTGCCTGGGGATGGATGGTTAGAAGCTGCCGGTAAAAGCGTTCCCCCGCGCAGGGGCAGCCTCAGGCGAGCACGTCCTTTGCGATGGGCGTTTTGACTACCTGCTGCAGCGCGGCGATGAGCATCGCTTCCGGGGTGATGCGCTGCATCAGGTGGCTGGGAAGCTGGCCCTGAATCCACAGCGAAACCAGCCCGTGGATCAACCCCCACAGGCTGACGGCCTGCAGTTCGGCATCCATACCGCCGCTGTCCATGATCCCGGCTGCGCGGCAGCGCTCGACGATGGCCTTCAGCACCTGCATGTTGCGCTGCGAGATCTCCATGAATTCCGGGTGCCCGTGTTCGTCCTGGATGGCGCCCGAAAAAGTGATCTTATAGTGCGCCGGGGCTTCCAACCCGAACTGGACGTAGGCCCAGGCCGCGCCGACCAACTGGCGCAGCGGGTCTTCGGGATGGTCCGCCAGCACCTTTTCGATGCGTTCGTGAATCCGGGCGTGCCCGTCGGAAGCGATGGCCGCGATCAGGGTTTGCTTGTCGGCGAAGTGGGCGTACGGCGCAGCGTGGCTGACGCCGGCCCGGCGGGCCGCCTTGCGCAGGCTCAGGCCGCCCACGCCTTCCTCAGCCAGGATCTCGATCCCGGCCTGGATGAGCGCGTTCTTCAGATCGCCGTGATGATAATTATCGAGTGACATATGTAATATTTTATAGGAAAATCTTGACGCTGTAAAGATTAAAGTCTATAATCTTTACAGTGTCTAGATTGAAAAGGGGCGACTTATGGGAAACTACGACGCATTTAAAAAGCAGGTGGTGGATACCGCCCAGGATCTGACCCGCAAGGGCTATCTGATGGCGACCGGCGGCAACCTGTCAGTCCGCATCCCGGGACAAAACGCTTTTGCCATCACTCCCTCCGACTACGATTATTTCAAAATGACGCCGGATGACGTCTGCGTGCTGGATTTCGACCTCAAGAGGCTCGAAGGCCGCCTCAAGCCGTCGGTCGAATCGGCCATGCACGCCGCCGTGTACCAGGTGCGGGCGGACGTGAACGCCATCGTCCACACCCACCAGGTGTACGCCAGCGCGCTGACCCTGATCCAGGCGCCCATCCCGGCCCTGTTCGACGAGCAGACCCGCTTTTTGGGGCGCAGCGTGGAGATCATCCCCTACGTGCCCTCGGGCACGGGGCTTCTCAAAAACACGGTGGCCAAACACATCCGGAATCACAACAACGCCTTCATGATGCAGAACCATGGCGCGCTGGTCTTCGGCACCGACATGGAACGCGCCGCACACAACGTCGAAATCCTGGAAAAATGCTCCCTGGCTTACCTGCTGGCGATCTGCAGCGAGCGCAAGGTCAGCAAAGTGCCGCTGGCCGTGCGCGAGATTGCCTTCGCCAAACTGCGCAAGGACCAGGAGCGGGTCGCAAAGAACGCACTCGAGGCAAGCGGAGAATAATCATGGACGAGCAAAAATACGCCATCAGCCAGTATCCGGACGTCAAAGAAGTCTATGCCAGGCTGGACCGGCTCATCGGCCAGCCCATGCGCCCGGTCCGGCGCGAGAAGATGCAGGAATTTTTGGCCTACTTCGACGATCACTGCCAGCGTTCGAAGCAGCTCTCGGACGAGGCCGGGCAGTTCATCCCCGGCGGCGTGCAGCACAACCTGGCCTTCAATTATCCCTTCCCCATGGCCATCGAGAAGACCGACAGCGCCTACCTGTGGGATGTGGACGGCAACCGCTACATCGACTTTCTGCAGGCGGGCGGTCCCACACTGCTCGGCAGCAACTACGAACCGGTGCGCCGGAAGGTCTTCGAGATGCTCGAGACCTGCGGTCCGGTGACCGGCCTGTTCCACGAATACGAATTGAAGCTGGCCCAGCTCGTCAACCGCCTCATGCCGGCCGTGGAGATGTTCCGCATGCTGGGTTCGGGCACCGAGGGCGTGATGGCGGCCATCCGCGCGGCGCGGGCGTTCACCAAAAAGCGCTACGTCATCAAGGTCGGCGGCGCCTATCACGGCTGGAGTGATTCGATGGTCTACGGCCTGCACGTGCCGGGCACCGGCCGCCTCGAATCGACCGGCATCCCGCGCGGGGGCACCTCTTCGACCGAGGAAATTTTCCCCAACAGCCTGGCGGACTTGAAGCGGCATCTGATCCTCAACCGGTTGCGCGGCGGGACCGCGGCGGTTATCGTCGAACCGTTGGGACCCGAATCGGGCACCCGCCCCGTGCCGTACGATTTCAACCAGAAGGTACGCGAGCTGTGCGACGAGTTCGGCGCGCTGCTCATCTTCGACGAAGTCGTCACCGGTTTCCGCGTGGGGTTGGGCGGCGCCCAGGGCTATTTCGGCATCAAGCCTGACCTGACCGTGTTCGGCAAGTGCATCACCGGCGGCTACCCCATGGCGGGCGGCGTCGGTGGGCGGGCGGACGTGATCCGCTGTTTCGCGGCCGGCATCGGCGGCACCGGCGAGCGCGCCTACATCGGCGGGACGCTCTCGGCCAACCCGCTCTCGTGCGTGGCGGGTTATCATTCGCTGCTCGAGCTCGAGCGCACCAATGCCCCGGTCATCGCCGGGCGGGCCGGCGACCGGCTGACACAGGGCCTGCAAGTCCTTATCGACAAATACAGCCTGCCCTTCGTGACCTACAACCAGGGCTCGATCGTCCACCTGGAGACCTCGGGGGTGATGCTGCTCGACCTGCGCAACCCCATCCGGCTGGCGCGCGAGCTCAAACCGCGCAAGCGCATGATGGAAGAAATGGGAGCGGCGTACATGTCGCAGGGCCTGATCACGCTGGCGGGTTCGCGCATGTACACCTCCCTGGCGGACACGGACGAAGTCATCGACGACGCCTTGGGCAAATTTGAGACGGTTCTGGCGGCTTGCGCTTAGGGGGAACAGCATGGCGACCGATTTCAAACTCTACAAGTACCGCTGGGTGGTGCTGGCCGTTTTCATGTTCATCAATCTGACCATCCAGATGTTGTGGATCGCCTACGCCCCGATCACCGGGCCGGCGGCGGCGTATTACGGCGTGACGGATTTGCAGATCGGCTTCCTGGCGATGTCCTTCATGATCGCCTTCATCCCGCTGTCGATCCCGGTCTCGTGGGTCATCGACACCTACGGCTTCCGGCTGGCCGTCAGCATCGGCGCGGTGCTGATGGGCGTCTTCGGTCTGCTGCGCGGCTTCGCCGGCCAAAACTATACCCTCGTCCTGTGGAGCACCATCGGTATCGCCGCGGCGCAGCCGTTTCTGCTCAACGCGTGGACCACGGTCCCGGCCAAGTGGTTTTCCATCGAAGAACGCGCCACCGCCGTGGGCATGGTCCAGCTTGCCAACCTGGTCGGCACGGCGCTGGGCATGGTGCTGACCCCCATTTTGATCGAGACCATTTCCATTCCGAACGTACAATGGATCTACGGCGGCATTGCGGCTTTTTCATCCGTTCTGTTCCTGGTCTTCGCCCGCGAAGCCCCCGCCACCCCGCCCGGCCCGGCCGGCAGCGAGGCGCGCGCTCTGATGCTGGACGGCCTCAAACACGCCCTCACGGTGAAATCCTTCTGGTTGTACCTGTGCGTTTCGTTCATCGGACTGGGGCTCTTCAACGGCATCACCACCTGGGTCGAGAACATCATCCGCCCGCGCGGCCTGACCCCCACCGACGCCGGTACGCTGGGCGCGCTGATGCTGGTGGGCGGCGTGCTGGGCGCGGTGATCATCCCGCCCTTCTCGGATAAGAGCCACAAGCGCCAGCCCTACATCCTGCTCGGACTGCTGCTGGCCATCCCCGGCCTGATCGGGGTGACCTTCGCCACCAGCCGCCCGTTGATCTTCATCTCCGCCTTCGTCATGGGCTTCTTCCTGGTGAGCACCAACCCGGTCGGCATGCAGTACGCCGCCGAAATCACCCACCCGACCCCCGAAGGCACCTCCAACGGCCTGATCCAATTGTTCGGCCAGGCATCGGTCGTCTTCGTCTACATCATGGAAGCCCTGAAGACCGCCGACGGCTCCTTCACGCCGGCCATGGTTCTGATGATCGGGCTGCTGGTGCTGAGCGCGCTGCTGGTGACCCGGATGAAGAACCCCGAAAAACCCCCTGAACTCGAAAGCCAGCCTGCAATCGACTAAACCCCTATGCCCAACGAAAAAATCATCCTCGCAGTGGACCTTGGCACGTCCGGCATGAAAGTGGCCCTGATCACCCTCAGCGGCAAGGTGCTGGGCTGGGAAAGTGAACCCGTGCGCCTCATCCTCACCCCAGACGGCGGCGCGGAGCAGTCGCCAGAGGAGTGGTGGCAGGCCTTTCTTTCGGCGTCCGGGCGGATGCTGGCGCGCCACCGCGATGCAGCCGCGGACGTGATCGCGGTGTGCTGTTCCACGCAGGGCGAGGGGACGGTGGCGGTCGACCGCGCCGGCAACGCCCTGGGCAACGCCATCCTGTGGATGGACATGCGCGGCGAGCCGAACCTGAAAAGGCAGATGCGGGGTTGGTTCAACCTGGACGGCGCGGACCTCTTTAAGGTGCTGCGCTTCGTGCGCCTGACCGGCGGCATGCCCTCCATGACCGGCAAGGACCCCGCCGCGCACATGCCGTTCATCCGCGACGATCTGCCCGAGGTCTACGCGCGGACCTATAAATTCCTGAACGTGCTCGATTATCTGAACCTACGCCTGACCGGCGAGTTCGTCGCCAGTTACGATTCGATCGTGACCTCCTGGGTGACCGACAACCGCGACCCGAACGCGATCCATTACGATGATTCGTTGATCGGCATCCTGGGCATCGACCGCCGGAAGCTGCCGGACCTGGTGCCGTGCACGCACGTGATCGGCTGCCTGCGCCGCGACGTGGCCGTTGCGCTGAGACTTTCCACGGACGTCAAAGTGGTGGCCGGCGCCATCGACAACACCGCCGCCGCCATCGGCGCCGGGGCGGTCGAGGATTACGCCGCGCACCTGTACATCGGCACCTCCTCCTGGATCACCGCGCACGTGCCCTTCAAGAAGACGGACGTGGCCTCCAGCCTGGCGTCCATCCCGTGCGCCGTACCGGGGCGCTATCTGCTGACCGCGCTGCAGGCCACCGCCGGCGGCAACCTGACCTATTTGCGCGACAACATCCTGTATCACAAAGACGAGCTGCTCCAGGAAGCCGACGTGCCGGATATCTTCAAGGTGCTCGACCAGATCGCCGAGCGCGTCCCGGCCGGGGCCAACGGCGTGCTCTACACGCCCTGGATCTGGGGCGAGCGCGCGCCCGTGGAGGACCGCACGCTGCGCGCCGGGCTGTACAACCTGTCGCTGAACAACACCCGCGAGGATATCATCCGCGCCTTCCTGGAGGGCATCGCCTTCAATACGCGCTGGCTGATGGCGCCGGTCGAGAAGTTCCTCGGGCGCAGGGTGAAGTCGATCAACATCGTCGGCGGCGGCGCCCAGTCGGACGTGTGGTGCCAGATCTTCGCCGACGTGATGAACGTCGAGATCCGGCAGGTCAGCGATCCGCTGTACGCCAACGCGCGCGGCGCGGCCTGGATCGGCGCGGTCGGCATGGGCGAGATCCGCTTCGAAGATATTCCCAACCTGGTGCAATTCAGGATGATCTATAGCCCGCAGGCGCGGAACCGCGCGCTGTACGATGAGAAGTTCGCTGTGTTCAAACAGATCTATACACAGATGAAGGGCGTGTACGCGCGGTTGAATAGAACGAAATAGATTTTGCGTAGGTTGCGGTCTATTATTGACCGCACCATGATATTTTGATTGTGATTTCCAATTTTTATACTATAATTTTAAATATCTGTTTACCGAAGAAGCAGGTTAGCGGTGGCTGAGGTGTGTTTAATCACTAACGTAACCCACATTCTCTACATGACACTATGCTAAAATAGAAAATATTTCCTGCTTTACAATATCAATACTACTCTTTACGGGGGGAAAATGAACATTCCACGACCTATTAGTTTTTATAATGTTGAAGATGATTTGCCTCTCCTATTTCATGTAATTGATGTAGAACAAGGCTTGATGATATTGATTGTATTTCCCGACCAAACTACCATGATTTATGACTGCAATATTATGGAAGGGAATAAGGATAGAGTCATTGACTACTTAAAAACAAATATTCCATGGAGAATTGACTCAGAATCCAAAGAAATCCTTCAGTGGATTGATATTTATGTAAATTCGCACAGGGATCGGGATCATTATAGAGGGTTAAGGGAAATAGTTTCTGAATTTGGTGGAAAGAAAATTGGTATTAAGTCAATTTGGGACTCGGGCGAGTCTGGAGCCACAACAAATGACGATGATTATCAGTATTATATGGATCTACGACGTAGATTAGTTGAAAAATATGGTGAAAATGCAGTTGTTGTTCCCGCACCATCATTAATTCCTCTTCGTAATTTTGGAGGAGCTACTGTTTACTGTCTATGTTCCTCCAGAGACTTCTTAAGTGAAAAAATGGTAATGTCATATGGTGAACATTTCTTATTAGAAGAAGCATCTACTATTAAGGAAGCAAAAATCCAACACACTAACGCAATTGTATTGTCGATATCGTATGGAAATCGCAATCTCTTATTAACGAGTGATTCAGACTATATTGCATGGAGAGACAAAATCGTTCCTCAATTTTCCCAATTTGGCAGATTGAAATCGGATATATTGATTGCTTCGCATCATGGCTCAAGATCATTCTTTACTGATCCCCAATTAAATGAAGTAATTGATAGCAAAAAAAATCCTGAAAGCACATATATAGATTCAATTAATTTTATCGATCCCGCAATTGTACTTATTTCTTGTGGTCAAAAAGAACAGTATGGGCATCCAGATGAAGAAGCAGTAAAGATATATATGGAAAACGCTGTAAATAATCAAGTATATACGACGAATGTTTTAGGCACATTTGTCGGATTTATTAGTCGAGATAATAGATGGACTGTTTCACGATCATGTTTTACTCCGCACGAATCTACAGAAAAATATTCTTTTCAAATTGGTTGCAATTATGATTTTGGTGAGAATAAAAATATTCCTGGTACTTCAGGCGGCGATTTCAAAATTGGGAGTGGTTTGAAATTCTATATTAAGACTCATGATCCGATTCTTGAACCATCAAATAAAGTGGATATTTCTTGGGAAGTATCGAATGGTGGAATAAACGATGATCATGAACACCAGGAGATTTACTACAAGGGTGATCATGAAAATACTTCTAAATTTTATTTTGATCGTGAAGTATCATATGAAGGTATACATCTTTTAAGATGCCGAATAAAAAATAAGGAAAAAAATATAGATATAACAAGGATATTTGTTGTGAATGGAGTTAAAAAATGAGACTCGAAATTCCACAAGCAATATCGTTAGTATTAGCTCTTCCTGCACATCGCTCAAATAATTCCGGACATCAAAAATTCGGCGAGAAAATAATGGATTTTCTATTTGAATATAGAACATTGGGGGAAAACCCAATAGAATCACAGTTTAACAACGAAATGATCTCTGTTATTTCTGCATATGTCCGGGCATTTTCAGTTGAACGAGATAGGATTGCGGATGTTTGGAAATCTATAGAGAGCAAAAAAAAGAAAAAAGATGAACTCCTTGAAAATCTTAGAAATTTATCTCCACTATCGAAAGGAAATTATTGGGTTAAGGCAGTTGTCGCAGGGTTAGGCATACTAGGCATTAGCTTGCCTACTCTTATTGTCCAAATTCCAAGCTCATGGATCTATTATGTTATTGGATTCTTCTTTTTAATCCTTTTTTCCATTGAAGTACTCTCAATTTTAATAGTCTATTTTCTAGTTTCAGCAAATGAGGAAAAAAGAACAGTGAATCGTAATAATAAATGGGAAAGTGAGAGCATAAACAATTATAAAAAGATGGCAGGGATGTTGATTCTTGAGGCTATCGATTTACATTTGAAGTATTTCCCAAGCGAAAAAGAATATCTAGGTTATTGCCTTGAAGATCCAGTACAGGTAGAGAAATTTATGACTGATATTATTGAGAAGAAATTCTGTTATTAACAGCAAAGATTTATAATTGTATGGTTCATAGACATCGTGTCAGTATTACAAAGTATGAAGCACAAGATACAGTTTATAGATAATACGGTCAGCCTGCGTCCCGTAGGGGCATTTTGACCGCACATTTCGGTTTCTATTCTCATTAACTATGTGTCGAAGGGGGCCAGGCTGGTGGTGGGTGCGGTGCGCTCTTCGTTGACAGTCCCAATGTAGGTCGGCTCGGAGGGGGCGGCGGGTACAGGCTGCAATTTGCCCCAGACTCCCCTGAAGAGCCGACGTTCAGGCCGCGGTATGGGATTGAGCAAGTCTTTTTCTGTAAAATCGATCAGGTTATTCCAAAGTAAAGGTTCAATCGAGTAAAACTACCTTGCTTCCAGGTTGAGGTAAAGCCTGCCGACTTCCCATTCATCGCTGGTCTCCATCAGGATGGCACTTACCAACCGCAAACAGGCTCCTTCGTTTGGGAAAATGCTTACCACCCGGGTTCGTCGTTTGATTTCACGATTGAGCCGTTCCAGCCCATTGGTGGTGCGAATCAAACGCTGGTGAGTAGTGTAGGATTGTTTCTGTAAAATGCAGGACCT
>NZ_DF967972.1:460268-515523 GCF_001050235.1 Longilinea arvoryzae | reverse complement strand
AGGTCCTGCATTTTACAGAAACAATCCTACACTACTCGGTATGGAACGTCGGGTTTCGGGACGATGGTCTGGCGGTTCCCCCGGTAGAGGCTGGCGGCGGAGGCCTGCCGTAAAGTCCCTCAACCCGACCTACGCGGCGTTGAGGGTCCCGGCATTCCGGCCGCGGGATGGGACGCCGCGAGATTCTGCTATATAATTTTTTTCATGCATTACACCCAAACCCATCACTCTACCCTCCCATCCTCGGACCTCATCGCCCTCCTCTCCGCCATGCCCAAGGTCGAGCTGCACGTGCACCTCGAGGGCGCGACCAGCCCGCAAGCCCTGTTCGCAATGGCGGCGCGCAACCGGGTCGAGCTGCCGGTTGCGACTGTCGCGGAGTGGAAGGCCTTCTACGAGTTCAAGGATTTCGATCATTTCATCCAGGTCTACCGGCTTTCGGTCGGCTGCATGCAATCGCCGCGGGACTTCACGGAAATGGTCGTCGATTTCATGGGGCGGCAGGCCCGGCAGAACATCCGCTACAGCGAGGTCTTTCTGAGCGCGGCGCTGCACATCCACCGCTTGCCGCCGGACGAGATTCTGGCGGCGCTGCGCGAAGGTGCACAGATCGGCCGGCAGCAATACGGCGTCGAGATCGCCTTCATCCCGGATATGTCGCGCCAGGAATGGCGCACGGAGCATCTGCGCGAGGACGTGCTCGAATTCGCGCTGCAGGCCAAAGCGCTGGGCATCGGCATCGGCCTGGGATTGGCCGGCTTCGAAGTCGGCTATCCCTCCAGCCTGTTCAGGGACGTCTTCGCCGAAGCGCGCCGCCAGGGGCTGCACGTTGTGGCCCACGCCGGCGAAACCGGGGACGCGGCCTTCATGCGCGATGTGCTCGAGACCCTGCGGCCCGAACGCATCGGGCACGCCATTCGCGCGCTCGAAGATCCTGAACTGGTGGAGGATTTGCGCGAGCGCCGCACCCCGCTCGAGGTTTCCCCGCAGAGCAATTACTGCACCCGGGTGGTCGACCGCAACCAGCCGCACCCGATCCGGGGTATGGTCGACGCCGGGCTGAACTGTACGCTCAATTCGGACGACCCGGCCATGTTCTCGACCGATCTCAACAACGAGTACCTGACCCTGGCCGGGCAGGGATTTTCTTTCGACGAATTGTGGCAGTTGAACCTGAACGGCCTGCGGGCCGCCTTTCTGCCGGAAGACCGGAGGGCCGCAATGCTGCGCGAATGGGAAGCCTGGCGGCAAAACGCGCGGTCCGGTGATATTTAACCGGTTTTGAATGCAACACTGCGTACTGTTCAAGCGCCCCCTGGGATGGGGGCGCTTTTTTCGATCCGGCTCCATTTCCTGACAAACCGCGATCCCCTCGAGGCGCGGGTTCGAGAAACTGGCTCTTGTAATTTCGCCAATTCGGGATAGAATATATATTACCAATAAGAGAATATTTATCATAATAAATGACACTACTCAAGCATGAGTCCGGGAGAAGATTATGGAAATCGAATCCAAAGTCATGGTGGTCACGGGCGGCGGAAACGGCATCGGCCGCGAACTGGTCCTGGCGCTGTTGAAAAAAGGCGCCCGGGTCGCCGCCGTCGATATCAGCGCAAAGGCTTTGCAGGAGACAGCCGGCCTGGCGGGCAGCCAGAGCGAGCGCCTGTCGACGCATGTCGTCAACATCACCGACCGGTCCGCGGTCGAAGCGCTGCCGGCCGCCGTGCTCGCGGCGCACACCGGCGTCGTGGACGGTCTGATCAACTGTGCGGGCATCATCCAGCCCTTCGTCAAGTTCAAGGACCTGGCTTATGCGGATATCGAGCGCATGATCAACGTCAATTTCTACGGCATGGTCTATATGACCAAGACCTTCCTGCCGTTCTTACTGAGCCGGCCGGAGGCTCACATCGTCAACATCTCCAGCATGGGCGGCTACCTGCCCGTGCCCGGCCAGACGCTGTACGGCGCCTCCAAAGCGGCCGTCAAGCTGTTCACCGAAGGACTGTATTCGGAGCTGATGGATACCCACGTTCACGTGACCACGGTCTTCCCCGGCGCGATCGGCACCAACATCGCCGCCAACTCGGGGGTCACGATTTCGATGGGCGACTCGTCCGCGAAAAACACCATCAAAATGACGACGCCGCAATCCGCCGCAGAACAGATTTTGAAAGGCGTCGAACGCAACAGTTTCCAGGTTTACGTTGGGAATGACGCGAAAATGATGAACTTCCTGTACCGCCTGATGCCCAAACGCGCCACCCAGATCATCTACAACCAGATGCGCTCGCTGCTGCGATAAACCGCGGCCCGGAAGGGCGCCCCGCGTTTGCGCGGGCGGGTGTAAAAAATAAAGGGCTGTCTCCAAAGCACGTGGAGACAGCCCTTTAAGACGTCAGGTTCTCATTTCATTGCCTGCCGATCAGGGGCAGGTAGATCCAGAAGCTGTTCGTCCAGGTAAAGGCAGCCGGGGTCGAATCCCGGGCGCCGGTCGCGCTCACGGCCCGCACCTGGAAGGCGTGCCGGGCCTTCGTCAGGCTGGCATAAGCCGCCGGGCTCTGGCAGGCTTCCCAGCCGCCCGCATCGAGCTGGCATTCGAAGGTTGCGCCGGGGTCGTCGCTGAAGAAGTCGAAGGTCATGTCGCCGCCGGCCTTGCGCGGGATCGCCAGGAACGTCTCGGGAGCGCCATACGGACCGGCCTGGCCCAACTCAAGATCACCCCAGCAGTGGACGGTATCTTCCTCCGTCAGGGCGCAGGTCGAATTTCCACCCGCGCTGACCTGTCGATAGCGGCCGGGTTGGCTGGCAGTCTGGCCACCATTGTTATTCCCCCAGCAGTCGATGGCGCCGGTGATGGACAACGCGCAGGTATGAAATTGCCCAACGCTGACCTGGACATACGGGCCGGCATGGTCACCCGATTGGCCGTAATCGTTGTTCCCCCAGCAGTGGACCGCGCCGGCGGGCGTCAGGGCGCAGGTATGGGCATAGCCTGCGCTGACCTGGGTATATGGCCCGGCCTGGTCGGCAGCCTGGCCGAAGTCATTTGCGGAACCGTCGTGGATGCCCCAGCAGTCGACCGATCCGGAAGGAGTCAGCCCGCAAGTGTGCAAAAGTCCCACGCTGATCTGGGTGTACGGCCCCGTCTGGTCAGCGGCCTGGCCGAAATCATACTGCGTGAAACCGTTCATCCCCCAACAATGAACCGCGCCCTCCCGAGTCAGGCCACACGTGTGCGCGAAACTTGAGCTGACTTGCACATAAGGTCCGGATTGGCCTTCAGCCTGGCCAAACTCATTATCCCCCCAGCAATCGACGGCGCCACTGGGCGTCAGGGCGCAGGTATGCATGGCGCCGGCGCTGATCTGGGTATACGGCCCGGTCTGGTTTTCGGCTTGCCCGTTGCTGTTGCTTCCCCAGCATTGGACGCCGCCGTTTGGAAGGATGGCGCAGGCATGCCCCAATCCTGAGCTGACCTCACCGGATGGCAGCGCCACCATCGGCGCTCCGGCGATCGTCCACGCATAGCTGGCGGCGGTGGAGACGTTCCCGGCCGCGTCGACGGAGCGCACCTGGAAGGTGTAATCGCCGTCGGGCAGCGGGTAGTAGGTAGTCGGGCTGGTGCAGGCCGTCCAATCGGAAGCGTTCAGTTTGCATTCGAACGTGACGCCGCTTTCGGGGCTGGAGAAGGTAAACGCATTGCCAGGGTTGGCGGTTGGATTGGGCGGGTAGCTGTCGATGGTGATCGATTGGGCCTGGGTGTCGACGATCCAGGTGTAGCCGGCCGGCGTGGGATCGGTGTTGTCGGCCGGGTCGCTGGCGCGGACTTCGAAAGTGTGCGAGCCGTCCGCCAGCGCGCTATATTCCTGCGGGCTGGTACAACCCGGAACCCATCCGCCATTGTCCAACCGGCATTCGAAGCTGCTGCCCGTTTCATTGCTGCTGAACGTGAAGGAAGCGCTGGCGCTGCTGACCGGCGAAGGCGGCTTCGAAAGGATCGCCGTTTCGGGCGGCACCGCCACCAGCCAGGTGTAGGTGGCCGGGGTTGGGTCCTCGTTGCCGGCCAGGTCGGCTGCCTTCACATCGAAGGTGTGGTTGCCGTCGCTCAGGCCGGTGTAGGTCTGGTCGGAGGCGCCGGAACAGGCCGCCCACGCGCCGCCGTCCAACCGGCACAAAAAGGTACTGCCGGTTTCGGAGCTGCTGAAGGTGAAGGCAGCGTCAGCGGTCGTGGCCGGATTAGCGGGTTGGCTCTCGAGGGTGGTGTCGGGCGGGGTGAGGTCGATCGTCCAGGTGTAACTGGCCGGGGCGCTCACATTGCCCAGGGCATCGATGGCGCGCACCGCGAAGGTATGCGCGACTTCCGCCAAACCGGAATAGGTTTTCGGGTTGGCGCAGCCTTCCCACGCGCTCGAATCCAACTGGCATTCGAAGGTCGCTGGCTCGAGGCTGTAGAAGGTGAATTCGGCGCTGGCGTTGCCGGCCGGATCGGCCGGGTGGCTGTTGATGGCCACGTTCGCCGTGGCGTCGATCGTCCAGGTGTAGGATGCCGGGGTCCAATCGACGTACTGCGTCGAATCGATGGTCACCAGCGCCTGAACCTGGAAGGTGTGGCTGCCGTCGGCCAGCCCCGGGTAGGTTTGCGGGCTGGTGCAGTCGGCCCACTCGCCGGTGTCCAGTTTGCACTTGAAAGCGCTGCCCGGGGTATCGCTGCTGAAGGTGAAGGCCGGATTGATTTGATTGGAAACGGACGCCGGTTGGGCGGTGATCGTGGTCTGCGGCGGCAGGATGCTGCCGGTGTACTCGTAGGCGCCCATGTCGACCGCGTTGCCCAGGATGCGCGGGACGCTGCCGCTCAAATCGGTGGTGAGGCTGTTGGGAACCAGGCTGTTCGAACCGTTGTTGATGGCCGGGGAGCCGCTTTGCAGATGCAGGTCGCCGTCGGCGTCCGGGGTGGAAGCGGTCACGAACCGCGGATCGAGGTCCAGATTACCGCCCATATCGATTCCGGCCGCGGGAACCCAGGCCGGTCCGCTGCCGCCGGAACCCTGGATGATGCTGGAGTATATGACCGACGTGGTGGCGGGTTGGTCGAAATCGTTGCTGGTATCGTTATCAATCTGACCCTTGGCGTTTCCCCACACGATGCTGTTTTGAAGCGTAGGCTGGCTGCTGAAGGCGTTGTAGATTCCCGAGCCGCAGTTTGCGACGGAGCAGTAGCCCTGCCCGGCTGTGATGGTCGTCTGGATCAAGACAGGATCGCTGTAGGCGTTGTAAATCGCGCCGCCCCAGATGGCATAGTTGCGCTCGAAGGCAACGTTCACCAGCGCCGGGGAGCTGTGCAGGTTGTAGATTCCGCCTCCGTAATTGGTGTCAGCGCCGCCGCCCGTCACCCCGTTATGATGGAAGATCACCCGGGTCAGCCTGGGATTGCTGTATTCGTTGTACATCCCGCCGCCCTTGGTCCGGTTAGCGCCGCTGGCCAGGTTGTCAGAAAAGACGACGCCGGTCAGTTCAGCGTTGCAGTTTAACAGGTACATCCCGCCGCCCTGATAGGCGTGGTTATCGATAAAAGACACCTGATTCAGGTTGACGGCGCCGCCGTCCGAAGACATCCCGCCGCCGCCGAGCGTGACCAGGGCCAGGTTTCCGGTAAAAGTGACGTTGTTCAGCGTCAGGTCGCTGTTCCAGTTGTTCGCCAGGCCGCCGCCGGCCCCGCTCGAGGCCTGATTGGTGTCGAAAGTGACGCTCGTCAGGGTCGCGTGGCTCGTACTGGTGTCGTACATCCCCCCGCCGCTGCCGGCCGTATTATTCGTGAAAGCGACCGTAATCAGGGCCAGGCTGCTGGTGTAGTTGAAGATGCCGCCGCCAAAGTCGGTGGCGCTGTTCCCCTCGAAGGTGACGTTTGCCAGAACCGGGTTGCCGGCGGAGACGTTGTACATGCCGCCGCCGCTGCTGCCGGCGGAGTTATTCGAAAACGCAATCTGCGACAGGGTTGGGCTGCCGGAATCGTTGTACATCCCGCCGCCGTTGAGGGTTGCGCTGTTGTTGGTCAGGGTCAGGTTGGCCAGGGTGGGGCTGCTGTTGGAAAGGTAAATGCCGCCGCCGTTGCCGGATCCGGTTGCGTCGGGGTCGGCGGTGTTGGATGCGCCGTCTGAGATGGTAAAGCCGTCCAGAACGGTGCTGGAATCCAGGCCGCTGCCGGTCACGACGTGCAGGCTGTGAGCATAGCCCAGGGTGCCGCTCAGGATGGTGACGTTGGCGGCCGGTTGGCGTTGGTCGCGAGCTGTCTCATTGCCGGCAAAGCCGCCGTAGAGCGCCACGCCGTTCTTGAGCTCGAAAGTGGCCCGCGAGGGGTGGGCCGCGTCATCGATGGTGGGCTGGTAGTAGCCGACCTTGACCCACAATTCGCTGCCGCTGGCGGCCGCGTCCAGGGCCGCATCCAGGTTCATGCCGCTGGCCCAACTGGTGCCGGCGCCCGTTCCGCCGGGCACAACGTAGAGGATATTAGAAGCGCCCAGGGCCGCGCCGGGTGTCATACCCAGCAGCCCGAAAGCCAGAACGAATACACTGAAAAGTTGCGCAAATGCCGAGATGATATTGCTGAAGCGCCTGTTCATGAGATTCTCCGGTGAAACGCTGTCGTTGATGAAGATGCCCTGTGGCATCCCAAATCTCGATCGATGCGGTACGCGCTGCAAGGTTTGAAGTTGTCGGTTCTTCGGGCGAATAAATACTCTGGCGGGTTTCGGGGTCGTCAGGGGGGATTATGGCAGTCGGGCGAACCGAAGAGATGGCTTCAAATATCGGGGTCATTCGAATGATTTGGAACCGGGTGTGCGTCGAGGCCGGCGCCGGGGAGGCGAACATACCCCGGAGAGGGCGGCGGGTGTGTCCTTTTCCCTGATCCACGGATCGGTATGAAATTGTCAATTTTTTGAAGATGGTTAAGATTGTATCACTCAACCCCCAAACCGAAATAGCCAACCGGCCGTCTGAATTGGGATGCGGGGTCAGCGCGCGGATGGCAACCGGCGGAAGGACTTACCGGTTCTAACTACGATTTTGTATGTTTTGAGTCCCTTTGCCAGCCGAATAGTTGGCCGGCTCGCAGATCAATACCAAGAGGAACACGCATTCAGTCAGTTTGTTTTTTGAGGTCATCCAGGTTCATAACAGGATATAATAACTTCAATAGAATTTTTTCTGGATCAAATGATGACAGAACAATCAACGTTAAGTAACAAATCCTTATCATCCGACAAACGGCTTTATAGGGTTTGGAAATTCATAAAAAGGAATCGTATTCACATATTCATCCTTATTATTAGCGTGGCTTATCTGGCATTTGCGCCGGGGATCATCGCGCGATATTCCGGGAAATTAGGGAAACCTATTGATCGCAACATTACCTTGCCTGCCCCAGCCGACAAGATTTCTTACTCGCTGGATAGCTATCAGGAAGTTGTTATTGATCATCAGAAACTGCAACAAATCCTCGGGTGGGCATTCCTCTTGGAAGAACCTGATCAGGCAAAATATGATAAGTATCTGGTTTTACAATCCAACGATAGGATTTATTATTTCCAATATGAGACCAAAAAAAGGGACGACGTCCAAGCTTATTATGAAAACCTGGGTTTAGATATTGTGAATTCTGGTTTCCGGGCCTATATTTCGGCAGATAATATCCAATCTGGATGGTACAATATTGGATTCGTATTTACAGGAAAATCAGGGCAGGGGGTTATTTATTCGAAAACCAACGATTACCTGAAACGAACTCCCAATTCGGTTTCTATCAATACGGGGATTTTACCCTAAGAAATGGATACCCCTTATATTTCAGTATTATAAAATGACTCGGACGGGACTTAGAAAACAGACGGTCCTAAAATGAGTCCGGATTAAAAGAGTCATCCAAATGAACCTTGAAATCCTCAATCTTCTGGAACCGATTAATCGAGTGTACGATTCAAGTCTTCGGCCTCTTCCCAGAAACACTTTGGATCATCCAGTAAAATTCTTCTAGATGCATTTTGATGAACAGGTAAAATCAATGGGTATTAAAGGCAACCAGCATAAATACATAACCGAAATTGAGACTTTACATCATCCAACTGGTTTACATTTTAAGTATTTTTTCCTCCCCTTCTTGGCAGCGGCCTATCCTACGCTTTTCTTATATGCAAGCAATGTCAAGAATCTTCTGCTCACTCACCTTGCCCGAACGGTCCTTGTTTATTTTCTGATAGCGATTGTCATTTATTTTTTGTTGTCTGTTTTTTTTCAGCGAGGCCCACTGAGGACAGCAAATGCCACATTTGTTTTCCTGGCGTTTTTTAATCTTTACGGTTTTTTTGAAGATTTGCTTTTAAAACTTGATTGGTTCCCGGTACATGTTTACACGACGCTTCCCTTGATATTTGTGTTCATTTCTTATTCAATTTGGCTGCTGAACAAATTAAAAGCCCCAATGGCAGCAAGGTTGTGGAATTTGGCAAGCGTGGTTTTGACCGGATTGATTGCTTACAATTTGGTAATGATCGTCCCGGTTGAGCTGGCGAAATTACAAAAATCAGATGTATTCACCCCGAATTCCTTCCAGACCGGTTTGTCCACCAGCCAAAAAAACCCGGATATCTATTACATCCTTTTAGATGAATTTTCCGGTTTCGAGCCCATGCGCGAATACTGGCATAATTCGAAGGTGGATGATTTCGTCAATTACTTATCTTCGAAAGGTTTTGAAGTATATGAGGACAGCCATGGAAGCAGTATTTATACTCCGCATGAAATGGCGACCCGCTTAAATTATCGGTTTTACCCTTATAAAGAAAATCCGGATCCAGATACGGAACAGCAATGGTTCAATGATATTGCCGATAACCGGGTGATGAGTTATTTAAAGCAAATGGGCTATACGACAGTTGTTTTTAACGAAATGCAATATCCTTATCCCACAGCGACGCCCATTGTCTCCGATGTCTCATATACCTATAACGATGTTTCGGCCACGAATCTGGGCGTTTTCTTTGATGATTTTTGGATGTTGGTTGCAGATAAGACAATGCTCAAAGAATTATCGATATTCTATAAGCGATTAGGTTCTAACCAGCATAGTGATTTCATATTCTTTACGACCAAAAAAATCGGAGAATTGAATGATATTAGCTCTCCAAAGTTCATCTATGCTCATTTAATGATGCCGCATGCCCCGTTCATGTTTGATGAAAATGGGTACTATATCGCACCAGGTTCTTTTTCTAATTACGGTTCATATCTTGGACAGTACAATTTTTCCATCAGTCTTGCCAAAAAAATTGTGGACGGTATTTTGAATGATTCCGATCCCGCAAATCCACCGGTGATCATCCTCCAATCGGATCACGGAATGCGAAATCTCACCGGTAATTATTTAGGGCAAATTAAAGATTTCCCCGAAGAGTACAAAACCAGTATTCTGTATGCTCGTTTGATGCCAGGGTATAAGCCGACCCATTCGGTTCAAGAAACGGATCCAATCAATACCTTCCCAATCATTTTTAATTATCTATTTGATGCAAACATCTCATTGAAGTAGATTCAGAGATTCCTTAAAATGCGAAACATCCCCTAGATCGCTAGGGGATGTTTTTTTACGGTGTTTGAAATCTCAGGAACGAAACGACACCGGGCTGAAATTGGTATCCCGATCGAAGTAATCCTCATTTTCCTTCTTCTTGAGGAAATTGACGACCAGGTAGGTGAGCGGGGTCGCCAGAACTTCGTAAGAAACCTTGAACAGCCACTGCGAGAGGATCGTCGTCAGCAGGGCGCCGGTGGGCAGGATGCCCGCAAAGGCGATGGTGATGAAAATCGCCGCATCCACGCCCTCGCCGACGATGGTGGAGCTGATGGTGCGCACCCACAGGAATTTTCCGGCGGTGATGAGCTTCAACTTGGCCAGGACGAAGGAATTCAGGAATTCACCGCACAGGTAGGCGATGAACGAAGCCACCAATAGGCGCGGCGTAAAGCCCAAAATGGCCGTGTACGCCTGTTGAGCGGACGCGGGGCTGGTATATCCGCCGATCGTCCAGAAGGACGAATAGGGCAGGAGGCCGCCGGCCCAGATGGCTGCGACCGCCAGCAGGTTGCAGAAAAAGCCCGTCCAGATGACCTTGCGGGCGTTGGCATAGCCGTAGACCTCGGTCAGGATGTCCCCGAAGATATAGCTGATCGGGAAAAGGATGACCGCCGCCGGCAGCGTCAGGCCCCAGAACGAGACCAGTTTGACGGCGATGATGTTCGAGATCACCAGCACGGTGACGAAGATGGCCGTGACCGGGGTGAAATAGCGGTAAGCCTTGCGTTCGAGCGGCGCGTTCATGAAAAGCCGTTCATTCCTGCCCGGACGCGGCGGCTGCATCAGCCGCGCGCTGCATCCATTGCAGGCGCGCTGCGGGGGTGCGGGTGTGCTCGGCTTCGACTTTGATCCCGATGCCGCCGCGGATGTTGAATTCGCCCGTCACCCGGATCCAGTGCGCGTCCAAAACCTTTTGCAGGTCGTCGAGGATCTGGTTGACCACGTGCTCGTGGAAGGCGCCTTCGTTGCGGTACGACCACAGGTACAGCTTGAAGGACTTGGACTCGATGACCTTCTGGTCGGGGACGTAATCGACGTGGATGGTGGCAAAATCGGGCTGCCCGGTCTTGGGGCACAGGCAGGTGAACTCGCTGGTGTGCAGGGAAACCAGGTAAAAGCGGTCCGGCGCGCGGTTGGGGAAGGCCTCCAGCTTCTTGCTGGGCTGGGCCTGCCCGCCCAGGATCGTCAGCCCGGATACGTCTTCTTGGGTCATGTCGTTCTCCTTACAAAAGACAATAAGAAATCATCCCCGGAAGGGATGGGCGATGGTTTGGGGAAAGATTGGCATGTCTATTATAACAGGCATCATTTTGAGAATGTAAGAAGGTTGAAATTGTCCGACGTGAGGTGCGGGGTTTAAGACCCTTGGCAGGCCCTCTCTTTTTGGGTTCTGTCCTATAATTTCTTTGCCCAATTACCGTCAAATATATACATGAGTAAATTTTTTAGCTATTGGATTTGGAGGTAAGGATGATTGTGGTAGTGGTGCCTTTGATACCCAAACGTATCTTTCCATTCTGGTTCGGTTTGATAACCAATTGGGTACACATGACCTACCTTTTATATAGGTGATTTTCCTACAGAAAAAATCTATCAATAATTGCGAAATAGATGAATATAAAGGAATGATTTTGTGATATCGAGGTCCGTAAATGAAACTATACTTTGATACAAACGTATATGATTTTATTCATGAAAAACAAGAGGCTCAATCGGTTAGGGAATATTTAGCCACAAAAGGATATGAAGTTCTTGCGTCTGATATTAACATTTATGAGATTTGGGCGATCCCTGATCGTGATCTGTGTACCAGTCAATTGAGTGTTTTGACTTCGGTAGCGAACAACTATGATTCAAAGCCTCAATCTTGGCGTCAAGCTAATGAAGTATTATCAGAAGTAATGAAGTTAAGGCCATATTGGATTGAAAAATCACCAAAAGTAAATTTGGTTTTGCAAGAAAAAATGTTCTTAAAAAGCCACCTTGAAAATTGGACACGAGCTAAAGAACCATTCATACCTCCAGCATCTCAATATGCTATATATAAAAGAGATTATGAAAAAGGAATCGCCAAAGAGGCCGAAAGCCAAAGAGCTTTACGCCAATTCATATTAAAATACGGTAATGATCTAAGGATAAACCTGGTAAAACAGAAAGACACGGATCGACATTGTTTGCTATCTGAGGATTTACCTTTTGGCCCCGAAAATTTTTGGCGATTTGGATGTTGGAAAATATTTTATGATGCAATTGTAAAAAGGATACCCGAAAGTCGCGATTATGCAGACTGGCTTCTTCCTTATATTAAAGATAAATCCTTTACCTCACCTTCCTATAGCGTTTTTTGGATGGAAAATGTTCGAGCCGAGAAGGTTCAAAAGAACCGAATATCGAGTTTGGTAGATTTTTATCAAGTAAAACACAAAATAGGTCATGGAAACTTCGGTGATCAAATGCATGCATGTTATTTACTGGATGTCGATATTTTCGTGACTGCTGATAAGCCTTATTATAAAGTTCTGCTGGATTTAGACAACCACTTCCCAAAGCACGCGAAACCGATACTCCTTGATCGTAGCAATTCAAGTGCATTGGATGAATTGAAAAAATTCATATAATATGTCCATATGCAAATTCACAATTTTTTACGAAGTTTATAGGGTGCGTTCGTTTTTAAACGCGCCTTCCTGTTTTCTGACCTATAATTACTTATGGTCAATTACCATCAGCTTTATAGGGAAGCGAATATTCGTTCTCTAACACTGTATTCAATTTACACGAGAGAACTTTCATGACAAAAAAAGATTATCTTCGATCTCTTTTTAAATCGCACTTAGCCGATCTCAAAAGTTTTGATCCCGCGATTGAAGATTTTTTTGTTTGCCCCATTTGTCTCCGAGAATTCACTATAGAATCTATCGATAATGGGGAAATAACAGATGGCCATGTCTGGCCTACTGATTTACGAAAAAAAAGTAGTATAGCCAATAATCAAACAATACTTCTTTGCCGGGATTGTAATAATTCTGCGGGCAGCAAGGGAGATGCCCAGATGCAAATTTATGAACGAATAAAGAATGGTTATAAAGAAGGTGATTTTTATGGGATAAGAACTGTGGAAATTATTGAAGATCCTGGGAAAAATCCAATTCGTTTGAGGGCACATGTTAGCGTAAATAGCAATGATGAGGTTACTGTTACCGGTAATTTAGATAGTAAGAATAGGTGGATAGGAAGTAGTCTTAATGATCAAATTAGGTTTGAAGAATTAATAAGAAAAAGCATTGAAACCCAACAAACATCTAGAGTTAAAATTAATCCTCCGAAAGAGTACAAATCAAATTTAGTCTATGCAGGATGGATTACATCAGCATACTTGATGGCATTTTATACTTTGGGTTATCGGTATATTTTTAATCGAGAGTTTGATTTTCTTCGCGAATTCATCACTTCATCTTTTAAGCATAATAGTCAAGAGACTCTAGCTCTTCCGATACGAAATGATTTCTATTTATCTCAAATTGGAGCAAATGAATTTCCTGATCCTTTGATAAGGTTAAAAATTCCCATCAATCGAGATGAACATGTTTGTATAAATATCTGTTTTCTAGGTTATGAAATTAGTTTACCAATATTATTAGATCAGAAAGTATTTTCTGGCTATTGGTCTATGGTAAAAAGACAATTGCAAAATCAAGAATTACCACCGAGTAAAGAAGGAGAATATCCTTGTGTATACGATTATCTACATTGTACAAAAACAATAGAGCATATTTGTATATATGACTTTTTATTAGGGAAACCTTTACCAATTGCAAAAATATAGTGATGTATTTATTCCATATGGCACTTTCAGTTTCTATATTTACTCTCTCTATTCTTATTCTCAATTACAGCCGACCCCACGGGGGAAACGCATACAACTTTACGGCGTGACCAGAAAAAAACGCATTCCTATCCTTATCGGCGAAGGATCCAACATTTCCTCCGCGCGCGATGTCGGTTCTCTGGGGAGAAAAATGATCCATTAAGGCTCTGGCTTACCTCCCCTCCGAATCGACCTACGCGAACTTCTAATCTCAATTCACGCAGCGCTTGAATGGTCTTCTTCCCGGAAGTATCATCATTGCATGAGTTCATCCGCCTTCTTCATTGGCACCTCCGGCTGGACCTACGATCACTGGAAGGAGTGTTTCTACCCGGGCGACCTGGCCAAAAGCCGCTGGTTCGATTTCTACGCCGCGCGCTTCAACGCCGTCGAGGTCAACGCCACCTTCTACCGCGCCTTCCAGGACCAAACCTACCTGAAGTGGAAGGCGCGCGCGCCGCGGGGCTTCGGCTACGTGCTCAAGGCGCCCAGGACCATCACCCACCGCAAGCTGCTGCGCGGCGCGGAGGCCGACATCCAGGCCTTCTGCCGCTCGGCGGCGCTGCTGGGCGACGCCTTCGAGATGATCCTGCTGCAGGTGCCGCCCGGCCTGCCCTACGACCCCGGGGTGCTGCGCGGCGCCCTGCAGGCTTTCCCGGACCCGTCCCGGGTGGCGGTGGAGTTTCGCAGCCCGCGCTGGTTCAACCCGCAGGTCGAAAGCCTGTTGAGCGCTCTGGGCGCGTGCTTCTGCAACGTGGATTCGCCGCGCCAGCCACTGACCGAGGTCCTCACCGCCGAACGGGCCTACCTGCGCCTGCACGGCCGCGAGCACTGGTATTCCAGCGATTATTCGGCCGCGGATCTGGACGGGATCGCCGGGGTGGCGCGCCGCCTGATCGAGCGCGGCGCCCGGCGGGTGTACATCTTTTTCAACAACGATTTCGGTGGCTTCGCCCCGGCCAACGCCCTGGCCCTGCAAAAGCTGCTGGCCGGATAGGGATTGGATCACGGCGGCGGCAGGTCGACACGCAGGTCGACAAGCCGGTCGACACATAGGTCGACCGCTACGGCGGTGGAAGGTTGGCCGGTACGGCGCTGGCAGGTCGACACATCGTTCGACCGCTACGGGCGCTTGCGGTTTATGCCATAATAGGGATGACACTCCGTACACCTCTCCCACGGGGAAAACCATGCTGGACGAAAATCAACTCAAAGAAAAACTCATTCCATTCGCTCAAAACGATTTTCACTGCGCCGACCCGGCAGCCGCTGCGGCGCTGGTGACGGACATGCTCGAGCACAACGGCTCGCTGGATAGCGAGCTGCGCGACGACCTGATCTATTCCGCCCTGGCCACCTGGGTTACGGTCGACGATTGCCTGGGGGAGGACGCGCTGCGTCTCATCCTGCAAACGGCGCTCGATGACCGCCACATGTTCCACCGCATCGGCGAAACGGGCGCCGATTCGGTTTTCCGGCGCTCGTTTTCGGTTCTGCTGCTGCCGCTGATCCTCCACCGGCACCGCGCCCGGCCCTTCCTTGCGCCGGCGGAGGTGGCCGGGATCAAGGACGGCGTGCTGCGCTTCCTGCATGAGGAGCTGGATCATCGCGGTTTCGTGGAAGGCCCGGGCTGGGCGCACGCGGTAGCGCACGCCGCCGACGCGCTGGAGGAACTGGCGCGCTGCCCCGAGATGGGCGCGGCCGACCTGGGCGAGCTCCTGGCTGCCGTCCGCGCCGTGATCTGCGACCCGGAGCGGATCTACGCCTTCGGCGAGGAGGAGCGCCTGGCTACGGCGGTGCTCTCGATTCTGCGGCGCCAGATTCTGCCGGACGCGGCCCTGGCCGAATGGGTGCACGCCTTCGCGGATACGGTTCGCGAGGTTGAGTCGCCGCCGCAGAAATTCATTCTGCGCGCGAACGTCAAGAATTTCCTGCAGTCCTTGTATTTCAGGCTGCAGTGGACGTTTCCGGATCGGTTCTTAAGCGAGGCCATCGATCGCGCGCTCTTCCGCATCAATCCCTACGCCAACCGGAGCGCGGATTGAGTTCTGCGAAGACAGGAGGTCAGGCCAATGGTTACCTACCTAATCGTCAGCATCCTCAGCGGAATCCTGTTCGGGGTCCTGGACGGGGTGATCAACGCCAATCCCCTGGCGCGCAGGCTGTTCGAGGTCTACCAACCCATCGCGCGAACGTCGCTCAATCCCCGGATTGGCGTTGGAATCGACCTCGTCTACGGGTTCGTCATGGCCGGCTTGTTTCTGCTGCTTTATAACAGCCTGCCGGGCGCGACCGGCCTGGTCAAAGGCATCAGCTTTGCCGGGCTGGCCTGGTTCTTTCGGGGGATCATGTCGGCGGCGTCGCAGTGGGTGATGTTCAAAGTGCCCTTGAAAACGCTGCTGTACAGCCTGGCCGCCGGGTTGGCCGAGATGCTGGTTCTGGGCGTGCTCTACGGGCTGACCCTGAAACCGGCCATCGGATGAGCGCGCGCCGGGCAGAAGATCCTCCGGAAAAGCGGGCTGCGCGGATCATTTCCGGATCGAGGGAATCCGAACCATCTTGAGAGTGAATTCGATGTCAGACTCGTTTACAACGCTCTGGACGAAAGATCGATGCGCGCTGCTCCGCCAGTTCAATCTTGTGGGAACGACGTTCGATACTTTGTTTGGCGGTCCGCACACTTCAGAGCCGGGTTTCAGGCGTGCCGGGGTTAAAACCGGGGATTACATCTACCCGGTATGGGTCAATAAAGGGATCCTATACATCCTCACCCGCATGCAAGTCAAAACCATTCTGCCGCTGGCGGAATACATCCAAAGTTTCCCCGGGGTCTTTGCCGGCTGCGAACGAAGCGCCTGGGATAGTTTCACCTTTGAAAATTATCTGAAGCTTCATCCGGAAAAGCGCATTTTTGCGCCGTCCTGTACCGATGAGGTCATTCTGGGTGAAGACAGCTTGCCAATTCGTCTGGATGTGGCTGTGCCGGCAGCCATGCTCGAACAAATCCGTTTTCGTTCACAGAAGCGGGAAAGAGGACTCCGGCACATCGTGGACGGACGCCTGAAAAGCGTGATCGGGCTGCATGGAATTTATCGTCTGAGTCCACCCTCCGCCGGTCGATTTGCGGAGCTGCTGGCCGGTCCAGGCGCGATCCGATGATCCTCGTTTCCGGGCATCAATCGTTCATCAGGCGCAGGTAATCCGGCAGGATGCTGCGCACAATCAGCAGGGCTGCCTCCTGAACGGAGATGGGTTTGCCCTTCTCCAGCCACCAGGCGGCCACGCCGGCAAAGCCCGCGCTGAAGAAGCGCAGGGTCATCTCAAGATGGGGATCGGTTTCGCCGCTTGCCTTGCGCTCCGTGATGGGCTCGAAGATCAATTCGGACAGCATTTCCTGGAACAATCCGCGAAATAACGGGTCGCCGTGTTTACCGAGCATGGCCCGGTAGAATTTCTCGTGCTGCTCCAGGTGGCGAAATACGCTTTCGGCGTACGGCGCCAGGTAAGCCGGGTCGCGTTGGACGGCGGGGATCGGATTGGCGTAGATCTCGGCGCGCATCTGTTCGAACAGCGTTCGGGCGCAGTCTTCGAGCAGTTCGTGCAGCCCCGAGTAGTGCAGATAAAACGTGGTGCGGTTCAGGCCTGCCTGGCGGGTGACGTCCTGAATGGACAGGCTGGCGAAGCTTTTCTCGGAGGCCAGCTTCAACATGGCCTCCCGCAGCCGGTTGCGGGTGCGGATCGTACGCGGGTCGGAATCGGATACGCTCATCGAAATCCTGGATTTTTCAACTAATCAACATTTTCGATTTTCATGTCGATCTTGTTTTGCCTGGCACCATTATAATCCAGATAATAGACAGCCTGTTGATTATCTCATTACACACCCCCCGACTGATTCCAGGAAAACGACATGAAAAACGTTCTTGACTACCTCTTCGTTGAACCCTTTCCGCTACCCTGGCTCGTTCAGGATATCATCGCCCTCGGGCTGTTTCTATTTGTGCTGGCGTTCGTCATCCGGCGCGAAAAGCACCCCGTCGTCGTATTGCTCGAATTGTTTGCCTTCATTTTTCTGTATGCGTCCGTCTATGAGAACGCCGCAATTGTAATGGGCCTTTACTCGTACGGGCGCTCGCTGGTCATGATCGGTTTTGTACCGGCGGCGGTGCCGATCATCGAAGCCTGTGTCTTGATCACCGGCTTCTGGTTTCTGGAGAAGACAACGCTGCCGGCCTGGACCAAACCGCCCATCATCGGTTTGTTGGGCATGCTGCAGGATTTTTCACTCGATCCGCTGGCGATCCGCCAGGTGTTCACCACTGCGGGCGTGACCTCGGGACGCTGGAACTGGTTGATCAATCCATCCACGAACGTCAACATCCTGAACATCCCGGTCTTCAACTTCCCCGGGTGGATGCTGATCATGCTGTACGGTTCTGCCTGTCTGCTGGTGGGGCGCTGGTGGTATCGCAAATCGGGCTACAAACCCGGCGTTGGTTATGTGTATCCGTTTCTCTCGATGATCGCCGCGCTGCTGCTGATGATCAGCCCGATCTCGAGCCTGTTGCTGTGGCTGGGACCGGTCTTCCAAAAAGGCGGTTCGATCGAATGGATCCTGCTGGCGTTTCACCTGGCGCTGCCGGCCGGGCTGCTGATTTTCCTGTGGCGCGGAAGAACGACCGGACCCTGGACGGTCCATGACCTGCCGGTCTTCGTCTTTCCCACCGTTTTGCATCTTTCGGATATTTTGTTCACACTCATCGGCGGGTACACCGAGATTCTATGGATCGTCCTGCTGGCCAGCGCCGTGCAAACCGGGTTATTGGCATTTGCATTTTTCAAAAACCGCCGGGATTGGCCGGCCGGAAAGACGATCCCGGGATAGGATGGAAGGGTGGCGCGCCGGCGAGTGTCGAAGAGGACGCGAGTGGTGAGTTCAGTCACTCGTTTAATTGTCAGACAACTGATATAATGGGCTCATCTCCTCTCCGGGGGAGAAATATACTTTTTTGGTGATTGTCATGACAACCCCTGAACCCATTTCCTGGATTGCAAACCCTCGCGCGGCAACCATCCGCCACAGCCCGGCCGTGGCGAGATATTTTCCTGCAGGGATTGCCGAAAAAACTCGCGCATTCCATACCCACATCCCGGCTTACCATGTCACCCCGTTGAAAAGCCTCAACCGGCTGGCCTCGATGATCGGCATCGGGAAATTGTGGGTGAAAGACGAAGCCGACCGCCTGAGCCTGGGCTCCTTCAAAGTCCTGGGCGGTTCGTATGCCATCTATCAGACCATCCTGAAGCGCATCGGTAATCCGGAAGGATTTACGTTCGCCGACCTGAACAAGCCCGAAGTTCGCAAAATGGTGGGCGACATCACCTTCGCCGCGGCCACGGACGGTAATCACGGACGCGGCGTGGCCTGGGCGGCCACCCAGTTGGGCTTCAAATCCATCATCTACGTTCACAAATTCACCTCCGAAGCGCGTATCAACGCCATCGCCCAGAACGGCGCCCAGGTAAAGGTCATCGACGGCACCTATGACGACGCCGTGCGCCAGGTGAACGAGGACGCCCAAAAGAACGGCTGGCAGGTCGTTTCGGATACCTCGTGGGAAGGCTATGAGGAAATTCCGGTGTGGGTCATGCAGGGCTACACCACCCTGTATTCAGAAATTCAACAGCAGCTCGTCTCCATGGGCGAGTTCTGCCCGACCCACATCTTCATGCAGGCCGGCGTGGGATCGCTGGCGGCTTCGGCCTTTGGCTTTTACGCCAGCCTGTTCGCCCCGGCGCGCCCCAAAATGGTGGTGGTCGAGCCCGACCGGGCAGCCTGCCTGTTCCATTCGATGGAAGTCGGCGACGGCAAGCCGCATTCCTTCACCGGCGACCTGAACACCATCATGGCCGGCCTGGCGTGCGGCGACCCCAACCCGATCGCCTGGGACGTGCTGTATGACTGCGCGGATGGTTTCGTCAAGTGCCCGGATTACGTGTCCGCCAAGGGCATGCGCGTGGGCGGCGTCCCGCTCCACGGCGATCCATACATCATCGCCGGCGAATCGGGCGCGGTTTCGTTGGGCGCTTTGATGTTCATCATGGAACTGGACCGTTATCGGCCCATCCGCGAGGCCCTGGGATTGGACGCCAACAGCCGGGTGCTGCTTGTCAACTCCGAGCGCAATACCGATCCGGATGATTACCGGCGCGTGGTATGGGACGGCGGCGACCAGATTCCAAAGCAGTTCCGCGTTTACAAGAACCCCTTCATGGAAGGTTAATCGTTCAGGGGGAGAAGCATTCCGCGTTTCCCTGTTTTGAATTGCCCACATAAAATAAGAAAAAGCGCCTCAGCCGAACTTCTGGCTGAGGCGCTTGCAATTTAGGCTCTTTTCGGAGTTTAGGTCAGAGCCGTAAGAAGACCTTTATGGCATGTGGAACGGCCTTTCACGGCAGCCAATCCAGCACCTTGCCTTCCAGGTGCGTGACGGGGACGATCTGGCACGTATCCACCTTCACCAATGCTTGTGTGTTCTCGCCGCCGGCGGTCCAGGCCAGGTCAATCAGCAGCCAGTTGCCGTCCGGGCTCCAATGCATGCTGCGAACAGTAGCCTCGGCATTCAATTCCAGCAGGGCTTTGCGCTGTGAACCATCCGCGGAGAAGACGTACAGCGTCTGTTTTCCGCTGGCTTCATCCAGCCAGTTGATCGCAAGCCGGTCGCCATCGCTCACAACCGCGACGGGCGTGGTGAGTTGAGGTACGTTGAACAGCGTTTGAGTCTCTCCGCTTTGCGGATCGATCAGCTTCAGGACCGGACCGTTCTCATCCATCGTCACGTATAGAATGCGCCCGTCCGGCATCCAGCCCTGCATCAATTTCAGCGCTTCTCCGTTTGCCAGCAGCCGTGGGTTTGCGCCATCCAAATTGGTCAGGTACAGGTTGGGGCTGCTGCCATCCGGGGTGCCCGTGAAGCCAATCTGCTTCCCGTCCGGCGACCAAAACGGCTGGACGATGCCGCTGTTCGAACTCGCGCCGGGGATGGGTTCGCTGACGCCCGTCGAAAGATCATAGATGAACAAGCCGCCCTGGGCGTCGGTGTACACCACCCGCTTGCCATCCGGCGATATGGAAGCATTGGATCCATCTTCGATCAGGAGTTGGTTTTGGCTTCCATCCAGGCGGGCCAGCGACAGGGGATTGGCCGACGCTTCAGTGTCGTAAGCTTCATACAGTACCTTCCCGTTCAATTCGTCCGGGATGGATACGGAACCGGTCTGGGCAGCTTGCCAGTCGCTTTCGCTCAGGCAGGCCGCCTGGGGCTGCGCGGTGAGGGCAGACGCGGCCGAATCAACCGCGGCAGGCGTCCATTCCACGCTCATGGGGCCGGAAATTCGGATGGAATAACCGACGATCGCCACCGTGATCGGTCCTTCAGGCAGACCGCCGTCATAATTCAGGCTGGACCAGAACGGTTGGACGGAATCGCTGGCCGGGTTGTTTTCACTGCCGCCGCCGCTGACCGGCAGACGCTGGGGGTCGACAACGGCTGCGCTGACAATGCCATCGCTGGAGGTCATCTCTACGGACAGGCTGGCGTTGCCTTCCTTCTCCGTCACAGCCACGGACAGGATACGCAGTTGGCGGCCGTCGATTTGCAGATCCTGGTTCAATTCCCAAATCTGATCGGCCTGTGGGTTGGAAGTCGGATCGAAGGTGAAGCTTGCAAAGGGGGCGGCATAATCGGAGGTGATGTAATTCACCTGTACGCCGCCTTCGATCACGAACCGGGCCGGCGCGCCGGCTTCGATCGGGGCGGTTTTGAAGCCGTACACGGCGCTCAGCAAATCCTCCCGATTCGGATCGGTCGCTTCGCTGGAGGGTTCGAAGGCAACCGCCTGCCCGTTGGCGTCGAAGATGCTTACGCTTTTCGAGTCGACGGAAACCCCGGAGATCTCAGGACGATTGCGCCAATCCAGGCGGATCTGAACGAGCTGTTGTCCATCCGGCAGTGGGATGACGCTGTCGACGGCCAGGTTGATGCCGGCGTTCGCGCCCACCGTTTCGGATTCGGCGGGGAGCTCGGTTTGGCTGTCAAGCGGATAAACCGTGAGCTTTGACGTCCCGGGGACGAAAGCGAGCGGCATGTCCCAATTTTCCGGTCCCTGTCCGGCGGGCATCGCATGCAGGCAGGTCAGGAAAAGCGTGGCCTGATCGACCGTAGCTGGAAGCGCGGGGTAGGAATATTGCACCCGGTAGCCAGTCGTCCAGGTTTCATCCGGGAAACCTCCCGGGACCTGATAGACCGTTCCATCGGGGAGCCTTAATTCTGCGGCATCGTAGCAGACGTCTGAAAGCGAGCCGTCGGATTGGACAGCCCCGCCTTCGAACGGGCCTTCGACGCTGTAGGTGATCAGCGTGTGTTCGGAATCGAGCACCGCGTTTTCGACGGTGAGTGTAAAACCATCTCGTGTATTGGAGACCGGTTCTGCCAATGTTCGCAGGGACTCGCTCTGTTCGACCAGCCCAATTCCGGGGATGAAGCCCAGCATGGCGCGCATGCCGAAGACCGTTCCGGGAAGGGCGATGATAAGGGCGGCCATCAACGTCAGGATGGTCAGACTGGTTTTTCGTTTGGTTTTCATGCTCTTCATATTCCCATTTTGAATTTTCGCCAGAACATCTGGCAGGACGTTGACATCCTGCGGCACATGTTCATCGGAGATTTCTTCCAACACAAGATAGGGATTATTGGATTTCATTCCAGGTTCCTTTCCACACCGAGTAAACTGCGCAGGTGTTCACGTGCGTTGCTCAGTAGCCACTTGATCGTGCCGGCTGCGACCGAATGTGTTTCGGCCATTTCCTTTTCGTTCATGCCCAGGTAGTAGCGCTGGACGATGGCGGCGCGCTGGCGCGGCGGCAGATGTTCGAGCGCTGCGGCCACTTCTTGTTTGAGCCGGGCTCGATCCGCAGTTTCCTCCGCGGAAGCAACTTGCAGGAGCAATTTGGTCACGCTTTCCAAATCGGCCCCGTTGCCGTACTGCACCCAACGTTCAGTTTTTTCGCCGGCGTTGAGCGCAGCGTTGACCACGCTGCGCATCAGGTAAGGTCTGAACGGGCGCGATTCATCGAACGTGGCGATGCGCCGGTAGATGCGGATAAACGTGTCCTGTACAACATCCTCAGCCAGTTGCTCGTCGTGTGTGATGAGATAAGCCGTTTGTATGGCTTTACGTTGGTGGCGGGTCACCAAAATTTCCAACCCGCCGATGTCGCCGTTCTTCAGGCGACATATGGCATCGAAATCATCCATCGGTTGATCCAATTCTTGAGCGCTCATACAATACATACAGGGGCGAGGCTAAAAAGGTTGGCGAAGAAGAACGAAAACCGTTTCGTCCGATGCCATTCGTTTATTTGTGGAATAGGTTTTGATTCGGTTTAAGCAATTCGAAGGTTTTTTATTTTGATTTTAATGAAGAGCCATCCGGCCGTGTGCAACGAATTTTATGGTTCCTTGTGGCAACCCTGCGGATGGCGAGAGCGTGATCATACCATATCGATCGATCAGATCCTGATTATCAGGGAAGAATAGAGTTAAGACTGGCCGGTTGGAGGGGGAGAGCGATATGAGAGCTTCGCGATCCCTGCGCCGCAGGCTGGCAGATGGGCCTGGATTCCGGCCAGCGATGGGGGGATCTTCGGAAAAATGATCGATCGCTTTACGGTGCTGGTGGACGGGTCTTGATACCTGGAGACCAGTTTTGTTCCAATTGAATGGGCTGGCATGTTATAAACAAAAATTGCCTAATTCTACGGATTTCAAGACCGCTGGCAGATGAGGAACAAGAATGAATCAGGAAACCCAAGCCATCGAATTTAACATCCAATCCTTTTATGGAATTATTTCCGGAAAAATGACGGATGATCGAGATTGGTCGACTTTTCGGGATCTTTTTATCGGCAGCGCCATCCTGTCGATCTGTAAAAAGGATGACCAGGGTCGCACAGGCATTACCAGTTATATGCTGGATAGCTATATCGAAAGGATGCGATCCTTTCTGTCCCGGAACGATTTCTATGAATATTCGGTCGGAAATGAAATTCGCATCTACGGGGATATCGGCTGCATTTGCAATGAATACGCGGCGTATGCGGATTTTGAGCGTGAAAAATTCTTGAAACAGGGCAAGAATTTCATCAGCATGGCTTTGGATGGCAATAAGTGGAAAATTACCAGCATGACCTGGGAAGACGGGGTGTAGAACCAGCCATCGGATCATCCCTTCAATCCGGCGCTCATTTTTGGAGGGCGTTTTCAGTTGTTATGGCATAATATTCGAATACCCGATCCTTTGAAAATGATTTGAGCGTTGGCCGGAGAGAAGGGGTTCGATGTCGTCTGTCATGCTCCCATTGCTATTCTTCGCCGCAGGCATGGTCTTCGGTGGACGCAGCACCTATCGAAAGATCAAAATGTCTCGTCGGACCGGGCAAATAACCGGGGTGCTCCATGAATGGACGGAGGCTCCCCTGCCGGCCTGGGAATATGAGCGGATTTCCACAACTGCGATCTTGATTCACGTCCTGGCGGTTTTTGTCCTGAGCGCCGCCGCCCTGCCCGCGTTTTCGAACCCAGGGATTTTGAATGAGTATCCCGAATCGGCGGACCGGGTCACGCTCCTGATGGTCTGGTTTGCTCAGTATTTCGGCGCTGGGTTGATCGGCTTCTTATCCGGAAGTGTCTTGATCTCTTTTCCCCTGATCATTTACCGGCACGATCCGGTTGCTTATGCGATCACCGAAAAGGGCATCGTCCATGACCGGACTTTGCTGCCGTGGGAATCCTTCAGTCGCTTTTCGCTGGAAAGAGACCGGAGGATGGTCTCGCTATATTCGACATTTGCACCGGATTTGCCGGCTCTGATCTTGAGGCCGCCAGCGGTGATTTCCCTGACGGAGGTTGCGACTGCGATCCATGGATTTCTGCCCGATCATGCGCCGGAAGGCGAACGAGCCTGGTATCGAACGAGGTTCTGTCTGATCCCGGCCATGATCCTGGCTTGCGCGCCTTTCGTCCTGCTCGGTTGGCTGGTCGCTCGCCTGCCCCGCGAGGCTGCCTTGTTTGGCATCGCCCTGCTCACGATGAGCGTGGTATCCCTGGGAGGGCAAATCTTGAACCTTTTTGCTTTCGGAACCCGCTCGCCTGGCGTCCGATCCCGGACTCAAAACCCAACCGCCTGACGGATGATCACATAAAAACAATAAGTACCTCGACCATGAACATACATTCCCGCCCTTACCGCCATCCCGACGATCTACCCGCTTTGATCCGCCTGACGAAAGATCTGCGTGCTGCGGGTCAGCGCGTCTACCCGATCGCGGCGGATTTGTATGAAGAGCTGGACGATCCCGCTGCCCAGGTCAGCGCGCGGCTGTGGGAAGCGGGGAACCGACTGCTCGGATTTGCCTATATCAGCCGCTGGCAGAATATGGTGGATGCCTTTTGGGCGGATGCGTTCAGCCCGGCCGTACAGGCCGAAATGATGGGCTGGCTGGTGCAGGCGGCCCGCCAGCGCAACCCGGCCAGAGGCGAGATGCTCACCCTGGACGCCAGTGCGCTGGAGGAAGACAGGTCGCGCCTGGATCTGCTCGAACGCTTTGGTTTCCTCCGTCAGGCCGAATCTTCCCTTCTCATGGCCTGCTCGTTGGGCTGCCCACTGCCCGAACCGGAGCTCCCGCCGGGCTTTCATATTCGCCCCATGGGTGGAGCGGCCGAATTGGAAGCTTACGTGGCCCTGCACCGGTCTGCCTTCGGAACGGAGAATATGAGCATTGATTACCGGCGCTCGATCATGAACGCGCCTGACTATCTGGCCGACCTGGATCTGGTGGCCATGGCGCCGGATGGAACGCTGGCTGCCTTTTGCATGGGGCAGATTTTTGGGGATGACGTTCCTCGCGCTGGGGGCAAGAAAGAGGGCTGGACCGATCCGGTGGGCGTGCACCCTGCCTACCGCCGCCAGGGTCTGGCCAGAGCGCTGATTCTCACCGGCATGCACCGGCTGCGCGAACGCGGCATCGACACGGCCCTGCTGGGCGCCAGCAGCGCCAACGTTGCCATGCAGCGCGTCGCTGAAAGGATCGGTTTTCGGGTTGCATCCAACACCTTGTTTTATAGCAAGGTTATCAGTTGAAAAATGTCCCAATTCCGGGTCTTGGTAAATTACACTGAAACCCGGTAAGAAAAGATCGCTTTTTCGGCTTGTTTCTTTCGATAGTGAAGTCAAATCTCCGCGTTCATTTTGGGAGGGCATGGCCAATTGCGCCCATCGCTTCCCCGTTTTCTCAAAAAGGAGCTCTCATGACTCATAAACTCAGCCATTTTTTACTCGCTGCTTTGTGCCTCATTTTCGTGTGCACGCTGGTTACTTCCGATGTCCGGGCATCCGGCGCGGCCGGTGATTTTAAGGCTGTCGATGACTATCTCACGACCGCCATGCGCCGCCACAATATTCCAGGCATCGCGCTGGCAGTCACGCAGGATGACCAGATCGTCTTCAGCCGCGGTTATGGTCAGGCCGGCGACGATCGCGCTGTGACCCCTGATACGCCGTTCTACATCGGTTCACAGACCAAATCCTTCACGGCCATGGCGGTGATGCAGTTGGTCGAGCAGGGGAAGCTGGCGTTGGACGAACCGGTGAAATCCTACCTGCCCTGGTTCCGGGTTGCCGATGAGCAAGCCTCGGGACAGATCACGATCCGCCAACTACTCCAGCATACCAGCGGCCTGTCCGAAGCGGGGTATGTTGAATCCTTCCCGCCGGATACTTCGCTCGAGGTTTTGGCGCGCGATTTATCCCGCGCCCGCCTTGCCGCTCGTCCCGGGGAAAAGATGCAGTACTTCAATCCCGGTTACAGCCTGTTGGGTTTGTTGGTCGAAACCGCTTCCGGCCAAACCTACGGCGACTATATCAGCGCGCATATTTTCGCGCCTCTGAAAATGACACGTTCATTTACCGACCCGGCTGCCGCGCAGGCGGCCGGACTGGCGCAGGGTTACGCGCAGATCTTCATGCTGGCGCTGCCGGTCGATCAGACCTTTTACCGGTACGACCAGCCGGCCGGCTTCCTCATCTCCTCGGCTTCTGACCTGGCACGCTATTCGATGGCGTTGATGAATGGCGGCGAATTGGATGGGGCGCGCGTCCTCAGCCCCGAGAGCGTCGCGCAGCTCTTCACACCCAATTCGGCCGCAGACAGCACCTACGGTTTTGGCTGGTACATTTCGAAGTATTACGGCGAGACGCAAATCACACACGGCGGCGACACCGAACGTTTCCATACGGCTGTGCTGTTGTTGCCGCAGCGCAAAATGTCGCTGGTGATGCTGGTAAATGAGAACCACCTGCTCAAGGACTACAACGAATACAACACGGTCTTCTGGAGTCTGGCCGGACTCCTCACCGGACAATCCCGACCGGCCGAAGGGATTTCCTCCATGCTGTACGGCTGGGGGTTGTTCATCCTCTGGCTCGTCATTCTTGGGCTGACCGTGCGCGACATCTTGCGCTTGCCCCGCTGGCGCGGCCGCGTGCGAGATTGGACGCTGCGCCGGCGCTGGTTGGAGGTCGCGAAGCACCTGCTGGGGGTGGCCTTTACGCTGCTGATCGTTGTGATGATTGTGCCCGCCTTCCTGGGGCGCGGGTTCAACTGGAACTGGTTCACCGGTTTCCTGCCGGATGTCGCCATCGTGGTGTTCACCCTGGCGCTCAACGACCTGATTCAAGCCGTGGCGAAGGCCTGGATGATCGTGCGGATTCAATAGGCGTAGAGCGTGCGCCTGCCCGGGCACGGGCGCAGCTTGGCCGTAGCACAATTCCATGCTCTTGACAGGTGGAGAGGGTGATTTTATAATTAGACATTGTCCAACATTGGACTATGTCTAATTATTTATTATCTTCATTTAGGGTTGCCATGGAATCATCATCTCCTCGCCGTATGGATCGAAAGAAAGAAAACACCCAGCGCAAGATCATCGCCGTTTCGGTCGAGCTGTTCAACCAGTTTGGGCTGGATTCGGTCACCATGGAGCAGATCGCCGATGTGGCGGATATCGCCAGGGGCACGCTATACAATTATTTCCCCTCTAAAGAGGCCATCATCAATGCCTACCTGCAGCAATCCTTTCAGGACCGCAACGAAGATCGCGTCGCGAAGCTGCGTGACCTGCCGGACACCCGCGCGCGCCTGACGGCCGTGTTTACCGATCTGGTCGAGGGCGTCAGAAGGCAGAAGCAGATCTTTGAGTCGTTCATGGTCTACCGGATGAAGAACGTTCTCTCCTTCCATCCCGTTCCGGAAGCCGAGCAGAGCGGCCTGTCGCTGCTGATTCACGAGATCATCCGCCTGGGGCAGGCAGCCGGTGAATTGCGCGCCGACCTGCCTCAGACGATGCTGGAAGGGTTGTTTGAATACGCATTAATCGCGGCCATCCAGCCGTTTTATCTGGAGCCGGAGACCTTCGATCCGCAGAAAGCCATTGCTCAATCCGTTGATTTATTCATTCGCGGGGCGCAGTCCTGAACCCCGCCACAGACCCATAGGAGCCATCCATCATGTCCAGTTTCAAGAGCAAACTTGTGATCTTCGCCATCCAAAACCGGCATTTATTTAAAGGACGGCTTAATCGCGAAGTGATTACTCCACAGACCTCCACGCTGCGCCTGCGCGAGGAGAACGAAAAGGGCGCGCAGAAATTCAGTAAAATGCCCGCCGATATCCATGTTTCGCCGGTTTGCATCCCCGGGCTGCCGGATGGGCTTTCGGCGGAGTGGATTTATCCGGCCGGGGGGCCGGAGCAGCCCGGCGCCGCGGATCGGGCCATCTTCTACACCCACGGCGGCGGATACGTCAGCGGCAACTGCATCGATCACCGCATGCACGTGGCTCGTTTCGTCCAGGCCACCGGCGTCGGCGCGCTGTTGTACGATTACCGCCTGGCGCCCGAGCATCCCTTTCCCGCTGCTATGGAAGATACGCTGACGGCCTATCGCTGGCTGCTGGAGCAGGGCATCGCGCCGGCCAGGATCGTCATCGTGGGAGAATCGGCGGGTGGCGGCCTGTGCCTGGCCAGCCTGTTGGCCATTCGCGATGAGCGCCTGCCCTTGCCCGCGGCGGGCGTGGCGCTTTCGCCCTGGACCGATCTGGCCTGCACCGGTGATTCCTACCGCACCAATGCCATGCGCGACATCTCCACGCTGGGTTCTTGGGACGTGTGGGGTGGGTATTACGTCGGGCCGAACGATCCGCGGAACCCGTGGATTTCGCCGCTTTACGGGGATCTGCACGGGCTGCCTCCGATTTTGATCCAGGTCGGCGACCACGAGATTCTGCTGGACGATTCGGTGCGTTTTGCCGCGAAAGCCAAAGCGGCCGGGGTGGATATTTGCCTGCGAGTCTGGGAAGACATGGTGCACTGCTTCCCGCTATTGGCGCCCATGTTCCCTGAGGCAACCCGGGCCTGGGAAGAGACCATGGCGTACATCAAGCAAAAGTTGGTGTAGGGCGTGCACCTGCCCCCTAATGGGGGTTGGCACGCGCAGTTCAAGTAGATACCGTCTTGAAAGTCAAGAGGTCGGTTCTAAGAGGATGAATTTCCCACAGAAGTTTTTCCTCACCCCGCCGAACCGACCTGCGAGGATTTGATTTATTGTAGGGTGCGTTCGATTTTTGAACGCACCCTACGCGCTGTTTTTGGTTCCTGCAGCGGGCTCTTACCTCTCCGTCGTATACCGATTCAATTGGGCCAGTTGCTGCCTGCGTTCCTGCAACTCTGTCTTGAGCTGTTCAAGCTCGGCGCGCGTTTTCTCCTCCAGATCGGCGGCTTTCTTTTTCCCCGCCAGCGGCTTTACTTTCGAGGAGGAGATCAAAATGACGGCGATCAAAACGCAAAAGATGACACAGCTCCAACCTACGAATTGGCTTTCTTCAGCGAAGAAAGGCGTATTGAATAGAAGGTGGTTGATAAAATTATAGATTTTGTAATACAACACATGGCTACCCAGTGGGTAGGCCAAAACGGCAAACGCCATGAAAAGAACGCCCAGCGTGTAAAGACTCTTTTGGGGAGTGATGGATTTTAGATAACCCTGTTTTTCTTGTATCTGTTGTTCCAGCGAGCGGGTTTCATTTTTTAGCCTTTGGATCGTTTGTTCGGCGGCCATGCGATCGGAGCCGGTCAACACCTGGTCGAATTTGGTTTCCACCCGTTTCAGACCTTCCACAACCGGTGCAAGCGAGACAGCGCCGCCCGATCTGCGGACCAGGTGTTCGGTGCCGCAGAATTTACAGGAGAAACGTTCCATGTCCGGCGTGATTTCCAGCTTTCCGCCGCAATTCGGGCAGGATAGGCTGATGAAATCGGATGCGGCTCTAACGGGCAGGGCAGGTTCGCTGCCTTTGATCGGCTTACCGCATTTATAGCAAAACCGGGCATCCGGTTCGTTCGAAGTTCCACAAGCGGTGCAATAAATTGGCTCGGCGTTCATGTTCGCTCCATCAATGCGGAAATCAGGAAAATGCCTGGTGATGGCAATTTTTTAGAAATTCTTTAGCATGACGCTCAATCAATTCTTGTAATTACTAAATTATATTTGGAAAAGAACCCGGGTCAATTTAATAGAGCCACTTTTTCTCAGGATGTTTTTTGGAAAAGGGACCAATATAGGACCAAGGTTGTCCGCAGAGGTGACCCGATCGGCGGATCCATGTCTCTTGACTTTTGATTGAAATGATATATGATTGATATGTGAAATGATTGATAATCGCAATCAATCGGAGGAAACCTTGCCCGACGTCAATTGGATTGTACGTGCCAACGAAATCCGAGGCCTGGCAGCCCTGCTGCTCAAGTTCTTCAACGATGACGTCAGCCGGCGAATGCAAAATTCCGGCGTGACCTTGAGCGGCCTGCAGTTCGGAATTCTGCAAATGCTGCAGGCTGAAAACCTGACCATCAGCACGTTTAGCCTGCGCATGGGCATGGATCCTTCCTCTATTCTGCGCATCATCGATTTACTCGAGCAGAAGGGGTTGGTTACGCGCGGCGCTGACCCTTACGACCGCCGACGCCACCCTATTCAACTTACCTCACAGGGGCGCGCGCTGCTGGCGGCCATGCCGGTCATCTCGGAAGAAGATCTGGCGTTCAAAGCCGTGCAGTCCCTCGGCGAGGGTAAATCCCTGCAGTTGCGCGATCTGCTCATCAAGGTGCTGTTAAGTATCCCAGAGGGACGGGTGATTCTGGAATCGGCCCCGCGCCCGCCTGACTATGTTGAAGACCCGGAGGATACAGCCCGGCCGGAATCAACGCCGCGGCTGAATGGGTAAGGAGTAAGAATGAAATTGCATAATGAAGCGGTGATCGAGGTCGAAAATCTGATCAAACACTATCCGGGCGTGCGCGCCGTGGACGGCGTTTCTTTCGACATCCATCGCGGCGAAATATTCGGCATGCTCGGTCCCAACGGCGCCGGCAAGACCACCACCATCGAATGCATCGAGGGCCTGCGCCAGCCCGAACAGGGAAATATCCGGGTTTTGGGGCTGGATCCGCACCAGGATGGTTATGCGTTGCGCGAGCGCATTGGCATCCAATTCCAATCCGCCGCCCTGCCGGACCGGATTAAGGTATGGGAGGCGCTCGACCTGTTTTCTTCGTTCTATCAGAAAACGATCGATTGGCGTCTGTTGCTCGCGAAAATGGAATTGGAAGAGAAGCGTAATGCCTATATTTCCAAACTGTCGGGCGGCCAAAAACAGCGCGTCTTCATCGCGTTGGCGCTGGTCAACGATCCCGAAATCGTCTTCCTGGACGAGCTGACCACTGGACTCGATCCGCAGGCCAGGCGAGCCATGTGGGATCTGGTCTGGCACATCCAATCCATCGGGAAGACGGTTTTTCTCACCACGCATTTCATGGAGGAGGCCGAACGCCTGTGCGACCGGGTAGCCATCATCGATCACGGAAAGATCGTGGCCCTGGACAGCCCCCAAAAACTGGTGGATTCGCTGGGAGATGAGAGCCGGGTAGTGTTCGAAACGAGTCAACCGGTGGATCATGCAATATTCACCTCGCTCCCAGGTGTCACGCGCGTTGAAAAAATCGGCGAGCGCATTCTGGTGTATGGTAAGAAAGAAGGGCTGGTTGGCAAAGTCGTCAACGCGCTGGATACAGCCAACCTGCCTTACGACAACATACATTCCGAACAGCCAACCCTCGAAGACGTATTCTTGAGATTAACCGGAAAAGAAATCCGGGATTAGGAGCAATCCGATGCACGGATTTGGAAAATTAGCCCTGGTCCAGACCAAGCTCTACTTACGCGAGCCCATGTCGGTGTTTTTCACCCTGGCCTTTGGGCCGATCATGCTGATGATCATGGGGTTTATTTTTGGAAGTATGCCACGTACCGAGTTGGGTGGGATGAGTCAGATGGATCTATCCGTCACCGCTTACATTCCTCTCATCGTTGGGATCATCGGTTTGACCGCCGTCCCCATCGTAACCGCCACCCGGCGTGAAATGGGCGTGCTACGCCGTTTCGCCGCTACTCCGCTCCGCCCGCTGGTTTACTTCCTGGCAGACATCCTGGCGCCCTTCCTGGTGACCCTGTTGGGCGCGTTGATTCTCATCTTGATGGGGCTCTTTATTTACGGCGTACGCTTCGCCGGCAACTGGTTCAGCCTGGCTGCCGCAGTGTGTTTGAGCGCGCTTTCGTTTTTTGCCCTGGGATACGCAATTGCCGGGCTGGTCAAGAATTCGCGCACGGCGATCGTGCTGGGAAATGTGATCGTCATCCCGATGGTCATTTTCTCCGGGACGATGGTCCCGCTCGAAATCATGCCGCCGGCCGTTGCGAATGTCTCGCGCTTCATCCCACTGAAATACGCGATGACCCTGATCCGGGGGCTGTGGTTTGGCGATCCCTGGGGAATGCACCTGACCGAGGCGGCCGTGTTGGGGGGCATGCTCATCGTCTGTATGTTCGTCGTCGCCCTGACCTTTAAGTGGGAATAACACTTCGGCCGCTTTCATCTCGTCATCAGCCTGGCGCAGCCACCCCAACGGCGACGAAGTCTGAAATTCGACGAAATCCCCGGTATCTTCTTATTGAATTTCTTCGATCATCTCCCTATACTCTGATAACATCCATCCAACCCAAAAAGGAAGACCAATATGACTGGCCTTATCGATGAAATCAAGAAAGCCCTTGAAAACCAAATTGGCAGGTGGACTGAAAAGAAAGGGCTGTGGGATTTTTCAGCGACGATCGCCGAACGGAAAGCCTTTCTCTCCACGAAGAAATTAACCTACACGTTGAAAATCCGAATTGATGATGGCATGAAAGTGGTCAGGTTTTCTGAGATGCTGGTCGAAGCCGGATCCGGATTTTCAACCGGCGGCGATTTTGACAGCGATATGTCCTCTGGCTTTGGTTTCAAAAAAGAGACCTATAACACGTTCGGCGGCGCTCGCCAGGGAAGCATCGAGGAGCAATCCAAGCTATTTGGAAAAGACTACTCCTACCAATTCGATTTCAAAGAGATGCGTGAGAAGGTCAAGGATATTGTCGAGAAGGCCGGCTATAAATTCGAGTACCAGATTCTACCAGTCAAGTAAGCCATAAAAGCCAACTTTGAAAAGAACATCATGCGCACAAAACCATTACAGATCATCGCCTGCCTGGCTCTAGCCGCCGGGCTGCTCGCTGGCTGCAGCCAGAGCACTCCAATGCCGTCCATTTCACCCACCGCTGCGCCGATCATGCTCACCGAAACGGCCGTTCCAGCGCAAACCGCCACTGAAGCGCAGCCCACCCAGACGGAAACCGTACCGGCCGCCGGGGAAGCCTACGAACCGGTCTCGGCAGAGGTATGCAGGATGCTTCAGGAGACGGCTGCGCAGGCTCTCGCGGTCGATTTCAGCCTGGAGGAGGCGGCACCCTTCGAGGATACGCTGGCCGGAGAAGGCGGACAGGGCTGCCGCCTGATGGCCGCCGGCGATGGAACGCGCTTCAGTGATCTCCAGTCTATAATGGAGACCCTGACCGGTTCAGTTGGCGCAGGTTGGAACGAACAGTTGGATTACCAGGCCGATGGCCCGACAGGCACCGCGAAAGCGCTGACCCGCGACATGGCCCTGATGCTCCTGGCCGTGAATTGGGCGCCGGCCGAGGACGTTGTTTGCCCGGCCGACCAGCCCATCTCGGCCTGCAACCTGACCCCGGACCAGAAGGTCTACACGGTCGAGATCGATGTGGCGCAATACCGGGCGGACTTCTCGCTGGACGGGCACTGGGAAGACGCCGCGGATCATTTCAGTCTGGACCTGTACCAGGAATGGAAGCACATCTACGGGCACCACACGGTCGTCGCTCAGGGTGGAAATAAGATCGATACACTGGACGTTTCCATCGACGGCAGCCTCCAGGGCAAGGTGGCGACCGTCCAGTTCCAGAGTTCCTTCACTTCGAATGCGGGCGTAGCCGAGATCACTTACGTCGATGTAAATACCATCCACTGGAAGATCATCACTCCGCCCGACGGGGAATACTACCTGCCGGCTGAGGCCGTACTGACCCGCTAGGAAGACCGTGAGAGCTGCGTTGGGACGGACCTCTCTCATCCCCCGGCCCCTTCTCTTCCCGCTTCGGGGAGAGAAGGGGGGTAAGCCGTTCTAATCCGATGACTATGATTCTCGTTCCCACTGGCCGAGGCTGTGTGGGCTTCCCCCGAAAAAGTGGACACGGAAAAAGGGAGAATCCGGTAAACTAAACGGGAAGGAAGCGAGGAAATGAGAGACAAACGATATCGGACATACACGCCGGAGTTCAAACGAGAAGCGCTGGAACTACTGAAGAACAGCGGAAAAAGTGCGGGGCAGCTGGAACGGGAACTGGGGATCACGCCGGGAATGCTGTTGAAGTGGCGGGCCAAATACCAGATGGTGACGAGCGAGAAAGAACCGCCACGGCTAGAGCCAAGTGACTTGGAAGCGGCGAAACGGGAAATCCAACGCTTGCAGCGCGAGCTAAAGGAGATGGCCGAAGAGCGCGAGATCCTAAAAAAAGTGGTGAGTATTTTCTCAAAGAAAGACGCATGAAGTACATGTTCATGGCAGCGCACGAGGGAGAATACGCGGTGAAGCGGATGTGCAAGGTGCTGAGGGTGCAGCGGAGCGGGTACTATGCCTGGCGGAAGCGCAAGCCGAGTACGCGAGAGCAGGCCAACCAGGTGCTGCTGGGGCTGATCGCGGCGGAGCATGCCAAGAGCCGCAAGACCTACGGCAGTCCGCGACTGCACGCGGTGTTGAAAAGGCAAGGGATACGCTGCGGGCATAACCGGGTGGCGCGGCTGATGCGTTTGCACGGGATTGTGGCACGCAGGAAGCGGCGCTATTACCCGCGCACCACTCAACGCCAGGCCGGAGTGATCCCTGCGCCGAACCGGCTCAACCAGAATTTCTCTGCCTCCGCGCCCAACCGGAAATGGGTTAGTGATTTCACCTACATCGAAACCGCCGAGGGATGGTTGTATCTGGCAGTGGTACTGGATCTGTTTTCGCGCCGAGTGATTGGCTGGGCAATGAGCGCCAAGATGGATACGCAATTGGTGGTGTCTGCCTTGGAGATGGCGTTGCTGGGCCGCCGTCCACCGGCTGGCCTGCTGCATCATTCCGACCAGGGTAGCCAGTACACCAGCGCCGCTTACCTCAATTGCCTCAACACCGCCCTGGCGGAACTCAGCATGAGCGGGGCAGGCAACTGCTACGACAACGCCGTGATGGAGAGCTTCTTCAGCACCCTCAAAACCGAATGCGTCACCGGCGTTTTCTTGACCCATGCCCAGGCTCGCACAATCATCTTTGAATACATGGAGGTTTGGTACAATCGCCAACGACTACACTCGACTTTGGGCTATCGCAGCCCGGTTGATTTCGAACTAGGTCTCACCCTTTAATTGTGTCCATTAAATCGGGGTAAGCCCAGTGCTTACCCGGTAGGAAGATGGAGGAAGCTGGGTTGGGACGGACCTCTCTCATCCCCCGGCCTCTTCTCTCCCCGTTGCGGGGAGAGAAGGGGGGTAAGCCGTTCTAATCCAATGACTATGATTCCCGTTCCCACCGGCCGAGGCCGTGCTGACCCGGTAGGAAGATGGAGAAAGCTGGGTTGGGACGGACCTCTCTCATCCCCCGGCCCCTTCTCTCCCCGAAGCGGGAAGAGAAGGGGGGTAAGCCGTTCTAATCCGATGACTATGATTCTCGTTCCTACCGGCCGAGGCCGTGCTGACCCGCTAGGAAGATGGAGAAATCTGGGTTGGGACGGACCTCTCTCATCCCCCGACCTCTTCTCTCCCCGTTGCGGGGAGAGAAGGGGGGTAAGCCGTTCTAATCCAATGACTATGATTCCCGTTCCCATTCAGAATGGAGCCAGGGTAAGGTCTCGAAGCGTGAAAAACAGACGGTCTTTGACTGACAGATTTTCCCCCCTTCCCGGGACGGGAAGGGGGTTAGGGGGTTAGGTCTCCTCTGAGGTTATTGAAATGAACACCTATATTGCGCTTTTTCGAGGCATCAACGTCGGCGGGAACAGCCTTTTGCCGATGAAGGAACTGGTCGCCGACCTGCAGAACATCGGCTGCCGGTCCGTCCAGACCTATATCCAGAGCGGCAACGCGGTCTTTGCCAGCCCGGAAGCGGACGCATCCCGGCTCGCGGACGCCATCCGTTCTGAAATCCGGCGCCGGCATGGCTTCGAACCTTATATTCTGCTCCTCAGCCTGGCCGAACTCGGGCAGGCCATGGCGCAGAATCCCTTTCCCGAAGCCGAGGCCAACCCCCAGGTCCTGCACCTGGGTTTCCTCGCCGTTCAGCCTTCGAATCCGGATCTGCCCGGGCTCGCCCGGATCAAGGCGGACAGCGAACGCTTTCAACTCATCGGCCGGGTATTCTACCTGTTCGCCCCCGAGGGCGTCGGCCGTTCGAAGCTGGCCGCCGGCGCGGAGAAGCTGCTCGGTGTGGTGATGACCGATCGCAACTGGCGCAGCGTGTGCGCCATCGCCGGGCTGGCCGGAAAACTGGCCGCCCAGGAGGATTTCGAATGACTCCGACCATCCAAAAGCTCAAAGGCGCCAACATGGACATCGATCTGACCACGCCGGCCGGTACGATATCCTGGCAGCAGGATGCCTGTCCCTGGAACGTTGCCGAGAACACCCAGGAGCATTTCTGCGCGGTCAAGAATGTGTCCATCTGCCGCTATTTTTGCGGCGTCGAATATCTGGACAGCCTGCTGTGCTGTTATCCCAACCCCAATCCGTTCAAGAAAAGGGCCGACTGAACCGGTGATCGACCGACGGGTCGCAGGAATCGCATCCAACCCCTTCCGACGGTAAGGCCGCGCGGGAGTGATATAATCTCGTGTTCGTTGGCGAGGCCTTAACCTGAGTGGAGCGAAGTTCTTGGAATTTGCGAACGATTCGGCCGGTACGAAGACGGCTTTTGGACATTTATTTCTAAAACTAGATCCGGCTCGCACCTGGGATCGAAACCGGGTCGCCGTGTACGATGATATGCGCGCCCTGGCCTGCCTGTGCGTGGTGCTCTATCATGCCGCCGGCGGCTTTCATGATATTTTGAACATTCCGGCCCACGCCCTGGACTGGTGGGCTGGCAATGTCTTCACCGGCCTGGCGGTGAATTTCCTGTCGCCGATTTTCTTCATCCTGTCCGGGGCCGTTTTACTCAATCCGGCGCGGCCGGATGAATCCATCCCCAAATTCCTGCGCAAACGCGCCCGGGCCGTTTTGCCGCCCTTTCTGGTCGCCTCACTGGTTTATTATCTGTATGCCCATGCCGCCAACGGTTCGATCCAGGTGTTGGACTTCCTGGCCAGGACCCTTGGCGAGCCGCAGTATTACCATTTGTGGTTCTTCTACACCTTGATCGGGCTGTATTTCCTGACTCCCATTCTGCGGCCCATCTTCACGCCGCAGAATCGCGCGCGGGTCGAGTACATGCTGATTCTGTGGGTCGTGGCGACAGCGATCGTCCCGTTGATCCAGCGATTCAGCCCCATCCGCATCGCCATTTTTCCGAGCGCCTTCGTCGATTTCACCGGTTACTTCCTTTTCGGCGGGTATTTCTTCAATTTGCGCCGGTGGAATCTCAAAAAGCCCTGGGCACTTTGCATTGCCGTCCTGATGACGCTCGTCACGCTATTCGGCACCGGATCGCTCTCGCTGGCGCAGGGCAAATATGACGGTTTTTTCAGCAACCAGGTCGGCCTGAACGTCATCCTGGCCACGCTGTGCCTGACCTCTCTCTTTTCGGATGATCCCCTGGCCGGACTGCGCGACCGCTCCCCGCTTTTCGCCGGGCTCGTTCAGGTCATCTCGCGCCAGAGCCTGTGGATCTACGTTTTCCACCCGCTGGTGAACGAGCTGCTGCCGTTTGGACTGCCATTTTTAAGGGGCGACGCGCTCAACCCGTTGCTGCGCATCCCGCTTACGGCGCTGTGTTCGGTGACCCTCATCACACTGGCGTCCGAAGGATTGCACCGGGTAAAGGCCGCTCTTTCGATCCGGCTCCGGGACCTGACCTCACGGCCTACCGCCGTCCCGCCTAAATTCTGACCTAATTGCCTGCGAAAACCGCGCGGCCGGGTTTTCTTGGTCATCCAATCGGATGAATCCAATATGTTCGTATATAATGAATTGTAACTTTAGGGTGCATGTCTTTATGAATCCCTAATCAGGCTATTCATTTACCAGAGATATAGTTCCAACTATTACGCATCCTGAAAAAACGACAATCCAAGTTTATTACCGATGGCCTTCATTGAGGATTAAGAAGGGCCGTTTTTTCGCGTTTCCCGAGTATGAAAGGAGAGGAAATGACTCGTTTGTGGAAATTGTTTTCAGGTTTTGTGATCTTGAGCTGCGTATTCGGACTGGCCTGGTTTTTCGTGCCGCCGTTACTGGCACAGGCTCAAAGTCCGGCGCTGCCGGGCGCAGGGGGCGAACGATGGTCGGTGGGTACGTATGTGGAAGGCAGCCCGACTTACCTGGCCGCTACCGGGCGCTTTCTGGAATCCAGCGGGGTATTCCGCACGAACCGGGGAGTCACCGAACTGGCCTATATTTTTCCGGCGGCTGCCACTGTGAAAACGGTGGATGGCGCCAGTTTCTATATCCTGAATCGAACCGGCGCGTATAGCGGGAATGTATGGCTGTCCCTGCGCGTCTATGATTACGCGGGGACGTTGAAACGCAGCGTATCGCTGGCAAATGTGGACCTGGAAGCCGCGGCTACCGGCCAGTGGGTCGCGCTGCCGCTTTCGGCGACGGCCGGCAATCTGGTCATCAATCCAGGGGAATTTCTGGCTTTCCACGCCGCACTCTCCGGCGTGGCAGGTGATAATCTGGACGCGCGCCTGTTGTTCGATGTCGTGGTCCATTAATCCGTGTCATTCAGGAAGGACAGGATGAAATGATACGAAGAAGGATTTTGGCGCTGCTTCTGGGAGCGGCTCTGCTGGGGAGTATTTTCTCCATCGCACAGGCTGCCTCGGCCACCCCCGGCACGGTATTCCGGCGCTATGGCATCGATGTCATCGGGGCTCTCAATCTGACCAACCTGACCGGTCGCCCGCAGACGCCATCCGCAGTCGTTCAGACGGCATCTGCTTCTGAAAGCTACTACGTCTTTCCGGCGGTGTCCTCGCTGCAGGTGATCGATTCGGCTTGCTTTTATATTCTTAACCGTTCGGGGAATTACAGCGGATCGGTGACGATGACGCTGGATATCTACGGCATCGACGGCAGCTATCACCGCACCATTTCCAGCCCGGTCGACCTGACCACGGCCGCGACTGGAACGTGGCTATCGCTGGATTTGAGCGGCTACACAACCCGGCTCACGGCGTCCGAATATCCCGTGGTGCATTTTGTTTATTCGAACGGGGCCGGCGGGACGCTGGATATCCGCCCGATTTTTGAGATCCGGTCTTATACCGGTCTGCGCATGTTCCTTCCGCTGGTGGGGCGCTAAGGCGGTTTCTGAAATTGACACATCCAAGGATTTGAATCCATGAAAACAAAACCGTTCTTCTCGATCTTTGTTGTGGTGATGATCTTCTGCCTGTTCACCGTTGGGGCAAACGGGAAACCCGTTCAGGCGCAATCGACCGTTCCCGGGGAGCTGGCGGATGTCGTATTCACTCCGAATACCATCACCTGGACACCGGTGGGAGAATATTCTCACCTGTATCTGCGTATTGCGGCGCCGGGCGGGGAAGTATTCGACTACGGCGAGTCGTCAACATTGGGTTTGACAGACCCGGACGGGAATCGTCTGGCAGATGGTCTATACCGGTATGAGCTGGTGGTCATGCCGCCATTGGACGCGGAAACTTTGAATATTCTGGCACAGGTCACCCCGGAGAACCGCGACCAAACCATTTTGGAGCTGCAGCAGGCGGGTAAGTTACCCCAACAATCCTTGACGCAATCCGGCGCCTTCTACATCAACAACGGTTCGTTTGCCATGGCGGCGGTCGAAGGATCGGATACGGATCCTGTGCAAAATGCGCAATCGACCGATATCGCCACACCGTTGGACGTCGTGCAGCCGGATGATGAGATTGTCGCGGGAAGTCTGTGCGTTGGTTTGGATTGCCTGACCGATGGCAGTGAAAACTTTGGATACGATACCGTCAAACTCAAAGAGAATAATTTACAGGTCTATTTTGACGATACCAGCCTGGCAGGTTTCCCGGCCAACGACTGGCGCCTGGTCATGAACGATTCTGCCAGTGGAGGCAGCAGTTATTTCACGATCATGGACGCGACGGCAAACCGGAAATTGTTTACCCTGGAGGCCGGAGCGCCTGCGAATTCCCTGTACGTTGACTCTACCGGTTGTGTGGGCGTCGGGACGTCGAACCCGACTGAGAAGTTGCATGTCGCTGGTAACGTCCGGGTGGATGGGTACATCGTCGAATTTTCGGATGCCAACGTCAAGATGGGTTTTTTACCGGTCGACGGCGCCGAAATTCTGCAAAAACTGCTGGATATGCCGGTTACGACCTGGAGCTACAAGGCTGAAGGCAGTCAGGTGGTTCACATGGGCCCGACCGCGCAGGATTTCTACGCTGCCTTTGGCCTGGGAGCCGACAACAAGCATATCGCGGCCCTGGATGCGAACGGGGTATCGCTGGCAGCCATTCGGGAGCTGACGCGCCTGAGCGAGGCGCAGGATGCGCGCATCACCACCCTGGAACTGCAGAATGCCGACCTGGAGCAGCGGGTTGAAAAACTGGAGAAGCTGGTGCAGGAACTGGCTGAAGCGCAAAAATAAATCTTTGGCCTGGATTTGTTTCCTGGCAGGAGCTTAATCATCAGGCGCCCTCCCGTGGTCATGCGGAGGGCGCCTTTCTTTGGATAACGCTTTCGGCTTATGACAGCCCTTCCACGGAATGGCCGCGGCACTTCATCAACCAGACGTAACCGTCTTCCAGGCCGGGCTGAACCTCCTGCGCGGCGGGATAATCCGCGGCGCTATTGCCCACCAGGCGGTACTGCGTGCCCTCGGCCAGGTGCAGCATGGAGAGCACGGTCAGATCGTGATCCGGCTTATCGAGGCCGGCGCAGGTCAGCGTCCAGACATGCCCGGCCGCGGACTGCATCAGGGCTATCGGGCTGCCGCGGAAGATCACTTCGCCGCGCGCCAGCACCGCCAGGTCCTGGCAGGTCTGGCCGATGTCTTCGACGATGTGGGTCGAGAGGATGACCGTGCGCTCGGTGGACAGGTTGACCAGCAGGTTGCGGAAGCGGATGCGTTCTTCCGGGTCGAGCCCGGCGGTGGGCTCGTCGACGATCAACAACCGGGGGTCGTTGACCAGGGCCTGGGCGATGCCGACGCGGCGTTTCATCCCGCCCGAGTAGCCCTTGATCTTGCGCCCGGCTTCCTGGTTCAGGCCGACCAGTTCGAGCACTTTTCCCACCTGCTGGCGGCGCCTGCGCGGATCGTCCAGCCCCTTGAGAATGGCCATATAATCCACGAATTGGTAGGCGCTCAATTCGGTGTACATGCCCAGTTCCTGCGGCAGGTAGCCGAGCGTGGACTTGACGGCCTGTTTTCCGGCCTGGGTCGAAAGGTTGTGGCCGTCGACGATGGCCGAACCCCCGCTGGCGTTGGAAATGCCGGCCAGGATGCGCATCAGGGTGGTCTTCCCGGCGCCGTTCGGGCCGAGCAGCCCGAACATGCCGTTGCCGATTTCCAGATCGAGTCCGTTCAGCGCGTGCACCGAGTGACCGTTGGCGTGATATGTTTTGAAGAGCGAGTTGATCGAGATCATGTGTAAACCCTTTAGATGTAACGTTCCTGGCGTTGCAGCAGCGCCCAGGAAGCGAGGAAGAAGGCCAGGCTGACGGCGCCCAGGACGAGTTGGTTGGCGCGCAGCGCCGGGTGGTCGAGCATGAAGCTGCTCATGAACACCAGCAGATACTTTCCGATTTCATTTTCGGCAAACCAGCTCCGCGCGACCAGTTGCACCAGCCAGACCATGCCGGCCAGCAGGGCGCCGGTGGTGGCCCGTGTGGCCAGCATGGCGCTGAAGCAGCCCAGCGCCATCAGCGCCAGGGTTGGGACCAACCAGGCCAGTTGCAGACTACCCCAGGTGGCGTAGATCGGCGCGAAATCCGCCCCAAACGCAACCGCAAAGAGTTGATAGGTCAGCGCAAAGAGGGTTTGGACCAGGAAAGTGGGGACCAGCCGTTCCAGCAGCGTTTGCAGGCTGGTGACCGGGGTGGCAAAACGCAGTTCGAGCGCGGGGTCTTCGAGGACGGCGTATGCCGCCAGGATGCCGCCGCCGAGCGGAATGACCGCACCCAGGTAGGCGCGAGTGGTATCCACGATGTATTCCGGCCCGCGCAGGAAGGCGATGATCACGAACAACGCCCAGAAAGCCAGCGGAAACCAGATCTGTTCGAAGCGCGAGGTGAGCAGTAAATAGCGCAGTGAGAATCGTTTCATGGCGATGCTCCTAGGCGCGTCTGGCCTGCCAGCGCAGGTAAGCGTTGGCGGTGGACAGGGCGGCGGCGATGAGAACCGTCAGCACCAGCACGTTGAGCATTGCCTGCGGGCGGGTGAAAGTATCGCTGACGGGGTGGGTCGAAGCATTGGTTACACTGAAGTAAGCCTGCAACGGAATTTGGCCGACCGCGTTCAGTACGGTATCGCTGATGGTGGGAAATGCCTTTGGGCTGAGCAGGTTGCCCCAGAACCAGTAACCGGTGAACAACACCTGGTAAACCCGCAGCGGCATGACCAGCGGGCAGGCCAGTGAAAAGGCCACCACGAAGGCGTGCGCCGGCAGGGCGATGGCCAGGAACGCCACAAAAAGCGGCCAGAGGAATTCCCACGGGGCGAGGCCCTTGAACACCGAATACAACCCCGCAATGATCAGGATGAGGAAAAACGGTAGCAGGGTCGAGATCAATACTCCGAGATATTTCGCCAGGATGTAATTCGGCGTCGAGAGTGGGCTGCTGCGTTGCAGTTCGCGCACCCCATTGCGAAAGTCGCGCTGCATACGATCGGCGGACAGCAGTCCGGCCAGCAGCGGCAGAAAGATGTTGAACATGAACACCAGGTGGCCGGCTTCCGGCCAGATCTGGTCGGGGGCGATGACTGCGCTGTCTCTGCCGGCCGGGATCAAAATCGAGACGAGATAGAACCCGCCCAACAGCACATAGGTGATCCAAAATCCGGCGCGCCGGATGGACATCGAAAACTCATAGCGTGTGACATTGAAGAATTGTTTCATCGAATTTTCCAAAGGTTCGGGATGGAAGTTCCTGCAACCGGTTGACGGAGACTCAACCCGGGGTCTGATTCAGGCTGTGCTCGCTGAAGTGCGTCGAGAACAGGCCAATGGCCAGTAAAACCAGCGCGAAGATCAGCAGCAACTCCGGGGATTGCCAGAAACTTCGATAGATATCCAGAAAGTGATTCAATTGGACTGAAATACCCCAGTTGTCGAAAACCTTGGAGAACTTCATATACTGGAGAATCCACAGCCCATAGGCGATGGCGATGGCCGTGCTGGTTTTCATCCACAGCGAGAGCAGCAGCGCCAGGGCGGAGAGAAAGGCCATCGGCGCCAGCCAGCCCAGGATGATCATGCCCAGCAGGTTGGGCGGGACGATGAGCAGCATGGCCAGCGAGGCCAGCAGCGCCAGCAGCAGATTGTAGGCCGAGACGACGCTCAACCGCGCCAGCAGGATCTTCCAGGACGAGGTGGGCGTGGCCAGGACCAGTTCGTGAGCCGGATCATTTTCCGGACCGTACAGCGCGGTCAGACCGGCCGCGGCCACCAGCGGGGCAATGTAGGAAATCGCCTCGACGTGGTTCGAGAGCAGGCCCAGGATGACGCCAAGCGCCATGATGCCAGCCGTGGCCGGCCAGATCTCGCGCTTGATCAGGTAGGCCTGCGCGCGCAGGAGGCTGAAGACGCTCTGGCAGGTTCTCCACAGGCGCGGGGCCGGCTTGGGCTCGGCTTCCGGGGTGTGGATGCGTTCGAGCGCACGCTCCGCCAGGCCAGCCGGAGCGGTCACTTTGGCGTCCGCCGCGCGGATCTCCACCGCCAGGGACAGCCAGATGGCCAATTCATCCCGGCAGGCCACACATTCGCGCAGATGCGCATCCACGGCTGCTTTTTCCTGCGGTTTCAACTGACCGGCGACGTACAGCGGCAGTTCATCACGATAGTGGCTCATCGGGTTTCCTCCGTTCGGCTCAACAGGCCGCGCAGGCGCTGGCGCGCGTAGTTCAGGCGGCTCTTGACCGTGCCCAGCGGACAGCCGCAGACCTTGGCGGTTTCCTGCAGGCTCAATCCCTGGTAGAAGACCAGCTCGAGCACCGTGCGATGCTCGGGCGACAGCACCCGCAGCCCCTGCCGGATCCAGATCGCCTGCTGGTTGGCCTGGGCCTGTTCTTCAGGCAGCGGGTCGGCTGCGGCCAGGTTGGCTTCGTCTTCCTCGGAGAGCGGGGTGGAGCGCCGGCGCAGGGATTTCAGCGCCGTGTGATGGACGATGCCCATCAACCAGGCGATCGGGCGGCCCTCGCAGCGGTACGAATCCGCCAGGTTCCAGACCGCCACCAGCGCATCCTGGACCACGTCCTCGGCCTGGGCCGGGTCGTCCGTCAGGCGCAGCGCGAAGGCGTACAGGCGCTGGCCGTGGATGGCGTACAACTCCTGCAGGGCGGCCTCGTCCTTGCCGGCGATGCGGCGCAGCAATTCGAAGTCGTGCACCTGATCCGGTGGCACAACCTGCTCTTTCGGATTTGTCTGAAGGAAGTTCTTAGCCAAGGAGTCTGCGATCATTTTGTCTTCGTTGGTTTCAACCGGTTGCTTTCATCCGTATGTACCCCACCGAAGGCAAAAGGTTCAATATTGGAGGATTATTTCTGAAAAGATATACGTAAGAAATGGCCGAACCGTTTTTCTGCCCACCCATGGCAAGTTGCCATTTCATGGCACAAAGCCATTTTATGGCACAAGGCCATTTTATGGCATTCTGCCATTTTATGGCAAAGTCCCACTTCGTGGGATAATGGGTGCATGATCCGCATCATGAGCTTCAATATCCGTTGCAGCAACTGCGCCGATGGCCTGAATCGTTGGGAGAATCGCAAGCCGCTGGTCCTGGCCCGGATTCAGGCCTTTCAGCCCGACCTGCTCGGTGTTCAGGAGTGCCGCGACGACGGCCAGGCTGGCTTTCTCAAAGCCGCCCTGCCGGAATATCAATTCTACGGCGTCCAGCGCGGCGGCGGGGGTGAAACGGGGGTCGAGATGGCGCCGATTTTCGTGCGCAAGGAGTGCTTTCAGGTGCTCCGGGCCGGCCATTTTTGGTTGAGCGAAACACCGCAAATTCCGGGCTCCATTGGCTGGGACGCCACCTTTGCGCGCACCGCCGCCTGGGCCGAACTCCTCCACCGCCCGACCGGACGGAGGCTGGTCTTTCTCAACACTCATTTCGATCTTCAACCGGCAGCCATCGCCGGTGCGGCCCACCTGCTGCGCGGGTGGGCGAAGAAAATTACGCCCGACCTGCCGCTGATCGTGACCGGTGATTTCAACTCCGAAAAAGATTCGCCGGCCTACCGCGAGCTGACCGCGGAGGACAGACTTCACGACGTCTACCGCCAGGCCCATCCGGGCGAGGCGGATGCAATCACATTCCACGGCTACGGCAATCCGGAAGCCTTCAAGACCATCGATTGGATTCTGGGGTCGCGGCACTTCACGACACTGTCCACCTCGGTCGATCCCTGGCAGAATCATAACCGCTATCCCTCCGATCATTACCCACTCAGGGCCGAGGTCGAGTGGAAGCAAACCGGGGAAGGGACGAAAAATGAACCCGGATAAGGAAATTCGGTTTCTACCGTTTCAGGCCGAGGATCAGGCCGCGGTCAAAGCGCTCATCCTGGCGGGGCTGGCCGGGCATTGGGGTACGCTCGACCTGAGCCTGAATCCCGATCTGAACGATATCGGCCGCTCCTATGCCGGCGCGTATTTTCTGGTCGCCTGGCAGGGACAGACTGTCGTTGGCACCGGCGCACTGGTGCCGCTGTCGGCGGATACCGCCCAGATCGTACGCATGTCGGTGGCGGCCGGACTGCGCCGCAAAGGCATCGGCGGGCAAATTCTGGCGCGCTTATGCGATCACGCCAGACTGAACGGACTTCAGAAAATCATTCTCGAGACCACGGCCACCTGGCAGGATGTGATCGAGTTTTATCAGACTCACGGTTTTCGCATCACACATTACCAGGATGGAGATGCCTATTTTGTCCTGGCTCTATCCGCATGACCATCGGGGCGAACTCACAGGTTCGCCCTCTTTTATCGTGAAATAATGGCTCAAATCCTCACGAACCGGCATCGATCATTGCGTTGAGGGCTTCGAAAACTTTTTTTCGCATTTCCGGATCGGGCGGCGCCAGACCGAACAACTCGACCATCCACAGGCCGTCCACGGCCAGGCGGATGATTTGCGCGCGGGTCGGATCGATGCCGTCTTTCTCCAACAGTTCGACCCATTCGCCAAAGGTCTGCTGCATGGGCGAGAGCAGCGCCGGATTGGTGGCCACCGCCGCCAGCAGCCCTGAACTCATGCTCGGATTGCGCTGGTTATCTTCGTAGGTGGTCTTCAGGTAAGCGCGCGTCCAGCGGCCTGTTGAAGACAGGGCTTCTTCCTGCGCCGTCGCGTTGAACTCGGTGGTAAAGCGTTCCAGGTAATCCTGGATCATGCCCTTGATGAGCGCTTCCTTGGTCGGGAAGTGGTAAAGCAGACCGCCTTTACTGATACCGGCTTCTTCGGCGGTCAGTTCCAGGGTCAGGTGTTCCACGCCGTATTTCTGAACGATGCGGTTGGCGGCGTCCAAAAGCGCTCTGTGGGTCGGCTCTCCGGATTTGGGCATCTTGGCGGCTCCTCGTGAATTTCTCGGGTAATTATACCGTCGAGCCGGTGCCTGGAGTGTATGGGAGCGACTCCAAACCGGCGCCGGAGCGGGTTACCCTTGTCTTATCGGGATTCTGTGGTATATTTATACCGTCTGGACGGTATAAATACAAGGGTATGCGCGCTCCGTCCAAACCATTGGTGCGCCTGCCGTGATCAACATTCACAGGAGTTTTGAAATGACATCTCAGGTATCCAATGACGGATTTGCGATTGGTGATGAAGTCTTGCTCGTAGAAAAGTCGATCACCAACGAAGAACAGACCGTCACCGGAAAGGTCGTCGAGGTCCGGGAAATACTTGGAAAGACCACTTACGTCGTCGAGACCGGCAATGGCAAGCGCAGGGTTGTCGGCGCCAGACAAATCCTCAGAGCAGAATAACCGTCTCACTTCCAAGCGGATCGAACCCTTTTTCCCTCAATGGCGCCTTCCAGATGGAGGGCGCTTTTCGATGTTCCTGAAAATTCAGGATCGCGAGTCCATCAAAGCGGCCCGCTTCCGGCGGTATTCGACGATGGGCAGATCGCCCGGGATCAGAATTTCGCCGATTTTCAGACCGCTGGCCTTGGGCTGCTGGGTGACGACCACCCGCCGGTCTTCATGGGCGATATACAGGTTGACCGGCATGGCCAGCTGAGCCAGCAGTTTCCCCAGGACGGGCACATGCAGGAATCGCTGGTAGAAACGCAGATACAGCAAGGTGTGCTCATCATCGACCGGGACGAAGGCAGCCAGGATGCGTACATCCTGACTGATGTAGTTCTGCCACAAGTTTGGGAAGATAAATTCCAGGTGTACGCTGGATGCTTCTCGGGGCGAGAGTTCGCGCGGCCGGCGCGGCGGCGTCCCATCGTCCACGCGGTTGAAAACATAGGTATACAGCAGCCGGTCGCCCTTCCATTCCACCACCGGCCCATCCACCAGGGTGCGATTGCCGCGTCCGATGGTCCTGCCGTGAATGAACGGCAAATGAACGACGTCGAGTTGATTTTCGATGACGCGCGAGTAATGCGCGTCCCATGGATCATGCGCCGATCCGTAGGAAAAGGTGTCGTCGAGGTCGTCGAAGAATTCGGGTGCCTGCACCCCTTCGGGCACAGGGTTGCCCCACCACAGCCAGATCAGCCCGTGGGCTTCATAGGTCGGATAGGTGTTCAACTGCATGGCGTTTGGAATGGCGCCCTTGCGCCCATTGGCCGGAATCAGCCTGCACCGGCCGGAACCGTCGAACTCGAAGCCGTGGAACGGGCACTGTAGATGACCGTCCTGGATTTTCCCCTTGGAAAGGGCCACGCCGCGGTGCGGGCAGCGGTCCAGAGCAGCACAGACCTTGCCGCCCGGTTCCCGCCAGAAGATCAGCTTCTCGCCCAGGCGGGTGACCCCGACGGGGCGACTTTTCACTTCATTCGATTCCAGCACGACATACCATTGATTGCGAATCATTGGGTTCTCCTTGACCGGTGAGAAGAAGCGGCAGGGTTCGAAAATGAGATTGGGGATTTCCAGCCAAAAGGCTCGAGGGGGATTGCTACTATTATATAGTAGATAGACAGAGGCAAATCATCCGGCGGATTCCGGCCAGGCGGTTGCTTCTGCAGGGTCGTGTGGACGTGGGCGGGAGAAATTCCGGTCGAATGGATCATCCGGAACTCGCCGGATGGTCAGGCGAGTCTGGCGTTTCTGAAGACTGCCATGCAGTAGAATTAACTTCCAGATACGATATTGGATTTGTTATTCCAATGGAGGCTGTACGATGTACGTCTACGACCGCCCTTTCGACGATGAGCGCCGCGATTTCGAGAAGATGTGGCATTTTGTGCGTGCCGATTACGCCGCCCGGCAGGATCATTTCATCTGGCTCTTCAGCCGCCTGGGTGATTGGAAATACGGACTGTGGAACGACCAGAAGTGCATGCCGACTTTTTGCCGCGATCATGCGCAGCTTTGGTTCGGGCCATTCGACGAACTGCTTGGTTTTGTGCTTTCGGAGAACGGGGACAATATTTTCTTCATCTTCACGCTGCCCGGCTGCGATTATCTGTACGCCGAGATCCTGGAATGGACCGTCGAGCACTGGATGCCGCGCTACGGCTCGCTTAAAACCGAGGTGCACGAGCATCAGGCGGGCGCGCTCATCGCGCTCCAACGGCGCGGCTTTCACTCCAACGGCATCGTCGCCACCACGCGGGCCTACGATATCCAGGCCGTTTCGGAAAATCCGCTGCGCTTGCCGGAGGGTTTTCGCATCCTGAACATGTGCGAGAACACCGACGAACGCAGCAAGACGCTGTTGTATCACAACGCCTATCACAACCAGGATCAGATCAGCGAGTTCGATTTGCTTACGACGGTATATTCTCATCAGAACCCGGCTTACGAACCCGCCTTCGATTTTTCGGTGGTGACCCCGGAAGGCGTCCACGTGTCTTCCTGCGTGGGTTTCAACGACCCGGTCCATGGGGTGGCCGAAATCGAAAAAGTATGCACCCACAGCCGATATCGGCGTCTGGGCCTGGCCGAAGCCGTGATCCGCACCTGCATGCAACGTCTGAAAGCGCGCGGTATCCGCAGAGCCTACATCACCGGCTACAGCAACGAAGCCAATGGGTTATACGAGAAGTTGGGCCCCTGCGGCTGCATGCGGTGGTTTCACTATGAATTAAAACCGGGGTAGAAAAATACCGGCAACTTGATCCGGTTGGTTATTGAGCCCTAAGTGGTTATAATAATTTCAGTCGAACAGCTTGAAAAACCTCTCTGATTTCATTGAGCCTGATATTCCATAAAAGGAGGAGTAGGATGGGAGACAAAGGCGGTAAGAAGAACAAGGAAAAAGCCAACAAACAAAAGCAGGAACAGCTTCAAAAGAAGCAGGAGCACCAGAAGGCCAAGCTGCCTTCCGGCAAGAAACCCGAATGATCCGGGAAAGGCCGGCCGGATGGATTAACCGGGACGATCCGATTTCCGATTCATCCGGGCCCAATTCGTCTGTACGGGTCGATAACTGGTTTGAGAATGCGAAGCGCTTTCCCCCTGGGAAGGCGCTTTCTTTATAATTGGGCCGAGAATTTCGCCTGAGAAATTACAAGAACCTCTATACTGGATGGTGTGCCGTAACCGACGGGTGTCTGGGGAGGGAAACGATGGATAACCGGCAGAATCGAATTTTCATTCTGGTCACGGCCTGGGCAGCCATTCTCGCGATGACACTCACCAGGATCGTTCTCCAGGAGATCTTTCATTATCACGTCTCTGAGAACCTGCAGTACGCTATCGACGCCGGCATCGCCGTCGCCGGTTTGGGGTTGGCCTTCCTGTGGAAGCCGATTCGCCCGCTGCGAGCCTTCTTCGGCCTTTTTGTCGTCCTGGCCGGCGCGCAGTGGCTGGTCTACACGCGCGTCGACCGCCTGGCGATCTACCGGACCTGGTTGAACAACCCGTCCTTCAAGGTGTACATGCCGGCCGAGCAAACCCTGAACCTGATCGTGACGCTGGTCATCATTGCCTGTCTGTTCATCCTGAAAAAGAAGCGCACTGCCTTTTTCCTCGCCAGGGGCGACCTCTCCGCGCCGGTGGTGGAGCCCGTTCCGTGGCTGGGAATCAAGAGCGGGGACCGTTGGAATCGGGTGGGCCTCATCTCGGCCGGCTGCATCAGCCTGGGCACGCTGGCCTTCCTGGTCATCGCCGGCCGGCCGTCGCTGAGCATCCTGATCCAGGTCACCCCCTATTTGCCGGCTGTGCTGCTCTCGGCGGCCTTGAACGCGTTCAACGAAGAGATGACTTATAAGGCCTCGTTCCTGTCCGTGCTGGAAGATGTGGTCGGCCGGCGCCAATCGCTGCTGTTGTTGGCGGCATATTTTGGCATTTTGCACTTCTACGGCGTCCCGTATGGTATGATCGGCGTGATCCTGGCCGCCTTCCTGGGCTGGTTTCTGGGGAAGTCCATGCTGGAAACGCGGGGGCTTTTCTGGGCCTGGTTCATCCACTTCTGGCAGGACGTACTCATCTTTATCTTCCTGGCCATGGGCTCCATCACCCCGGGCGGTTAATCCCCGGCCTGTGTGGCCGCGGACCTATGTGTCCGCCCGCCCGGGTTTGGTCGACACCCGTTCCGGGTGCAGGCACCCATATCGGGTGCAGGCACCCATATCGGGTGCAGGCACCCATATCGGGTACAGGTGCCCATGCCGGGTACAGGCACCTGTGCTGGGTACAGGCACCCGGCTCGGATAGAATTATGTAGACGCGGACCTGTGTGTCCGCCAACTGCCGCGAGATTCGACATGTTCTCCTACGAGGACAGGCGGGTCGATCGCTACGAAGCGATCGGACGGCGCCCCCGAATGAATTGCCTATTCGCTGTCAATTGAATCAAGGAATTTTTATGAAACAATCCATCGCCCACATTGCCCTGGTCGTCCGCGACTACGACGAAGCCATCGCCTTCTATACTCAAAAGCTGCACTTCACCCTGGTCGAGGACACTTACCAGCCGGCCCAGGACAAACGCTGGGTGGTGGTCTCGCCGCCCGGATCAACCGGCACGACCCTGCTTCTGGCGCGCGCCTCCAAACCCGAGCAGGAACCCTTCATCGGCAATCAGGCCGGCGGGCGGGTCTTCCTGTTCCTGAAGACCGATGATTTCTGGCGCGATTATAACGAGATGCTCGCCGGGAACATCCATTTCATCCGCGCGCCGAAAACCGAGGACTACGGCACGGTGGCTGTGTTCGAGGACCTGTACGGCAACCTGTGGGACCTGATCGAGTTCAGCCCGGACCACCCGCTGGCCGGCCGGGATGTCTGAACACTGCATCCTCCGGTGGGTTCGGAAATCCACGGGTATAATTGCGGCATGAAGATCGCAATTCTCGGCGCGGGCGCATCGGGTATGGCGGCGGCCCTCCAGGCGGCCTGGAATGGGGCCGATGTGACCCTATTCGAGCGCAACGCCGCGGTCGGGCGCAAGCTGCTGGTCACCGGCAGCGGACGCTGCAACATCACCAACGCTGGTGTGGCAGCCGAAAAGTACGCCTGCGCGGATCCGGCCTGGATGGAGACGCTGCTCGGGCGCTTCGGCGTGTCGGATTGGATCGACATGTTAACGGCCATCGGCGTCCCGGTCCAGATGACCGATGACGGCTGGTATTACCCGCTTTCCAATTCGGCCCAGTCGGTGGTGGAGGCCTTTGCCAGCGCGCTGGAGCAGGCCGGGGTGGCGCTGTTGACCGCGGCGCAGGTGAGTTCGCTGCGGGCTGCCGGAGGCGGTTTCGGCGTCCGGTTCTGGCGTGACGGACGCGAGCAGGAGCAGACTTTCGCGCGCGCGATCGTCTCGGCCGGCGGCAAGGCCTACCCGTCCCTGGGATCGCGCGGCGAGTTGTTCCCGGTGCTCGAGAAATTGGGTCATACCGTCCTGCCCAAACGCCCGGCGCTGGCCCCGCTGCTGGTCGACCTGGGCAGGCTGCGCCCGCTGCAGGGTATGCGTCTGAACGTTCGCGCCAGCCTGCTTGACAGCCGTGAACAGGTCCTGGGCGCCACGCGCGGCAACCTCATCTTCACCGAATGGGGTCTGAACGGCCCGGCGGTAATGGACCTCTCGCACCTGGTCTCCGCCCGCCCGGGACAAACAATCGAATTGTCGCTTGACCTGCTGGGTTACATCCAGGCCGAGTTCGACGCCCTGCTGGCCCAAAAACGGGCCAGTTCCATGCCGCTGGGCGTCTTTCTGGACGCCTTTTTCGCCCCCAAAGTGTCCGGGCTGCTCCTTCAGATCGCCCACCTGGCAGGCGAGGTCGCCCTGCGCGATGTGGACGATGCCACGCTGCGCCGGCTGGTCGGCGGATTGAAGGATATGCGCCTGCCGGTCAAGGGCGTGCGCGACTTCGAATTCTGCCAGGTTTCAGCCGGCGGCGTGCCGGTCAGCGAAGTCGACCCGCAGACGATGAAATCGCTCCGAGCGCCGGGGCTGTACCTGACCGGCGAGACGCTGGACGTGGTCGGCCCGTGCGGTGGGTATAACCTGCAATTCGCATTCAGCAGCGGAGCCCTGGCCGGCCGGGCGGCTGCCGGAAAGGATGGATAGGAGCCATCATGAAAGAAAAAACATCGAAGCCTTTGCTCGTTTGGATCTTGATCGTCCTGCAGCTTTTATTGGGCGTGGGCGCGGTCGCCAGTGGGGCGCTGCTCATGGCCTCGCCGGATGGCAGCCTTATGCACATGCCGCTCAGTGTGATGAAGGGCGCGCCTTTTTCCAGCTTTTTCATCCCCGGCCTGATCCTTTTCCTGTTCGTGGGGATCTACCCGTTCGGGGTCGCTTACGGATTGTGGAAGCAGCCGGGTTGGACCTGGCCGGACGCCATCAACCCGTTCAAGCAATTTCATTGGAGTTGGGCGGGTTCGCTGGCGGCCGCGGTAATCGTCATCCTGTGGCTGTCGGTCGAACTGATCTGGGTGCCGTTTATGTTTTTGCACACCACCTATTACACATGGGCGGGGCTGATCCTGATCATCACGCTGTCGCCGGCCGTGAGGCGGTATTCGAAGAAGTAAAAATTAAGCGCCTTCCAGTTTTGGAGGGCGCTTTTTCTTGACGCGATCATAGAAAATTTGTACAATCATCGATGGATTGGATAACCGATCCTCCCTGATACGGATCAAATTATCATCTGGAGTTTCAGATATGTCTGAATCCATCCTCTCTCTCGAGCAAGCTGCCGTGAAGCGCTGGTGCGGCGGCGACTCGCCTGCCTGGGCGCAAATCAGCGCCGCGGATCTGATCTACATCGATCCCAACCTGTCCAAACCCATCCTGGGGTTGGCGGAATTCAAGGCCTACCTGAAGGGCCCCGTCCAGCGCATTTGCCCGATCGATCCCGAGTTGATCGAGCCGCAGGTCACGCGGGTCGGGGACGCCGCCGTGCTGACCTATTCCCTGCTCGAAGCCGAAGGCGGCCGGCCGCTGTGGAACGTGACCCAGGTCTACTTTCGGCGCCAGGGCGAGTGGAAGATCGTACATGGCCATTGGGGTTACATCCAGCAGCGCCTGCCCGAGCGCCTGGAGGTGCCCATCCCCATCCAGGTGGCGCCGGCGCCCTTCGAGGGTGTGCTGGGCGAGCTGATGACGCTCGAGGCAGCCGCCATGCAGCGCTGGCGCACAGGCGACCCATTCGGTTATGTCGAGATCAGCACACCTGAGGTCACCTACCTCGACGTCGGCACACAGCCGCGCCTGACCGGCTGCGAGGCCTTGCGCGCCTACTACGCCCAGGCTGCTGGAAAGATATTCTTCGAAGTCATGGATTTCGTCGATCCGCAGGTGCGCGTGTGCGGCGACCTGGCCGTCATGCCCTTCCGCTTCATCTCAACCTCGTTGAATCCGGACGGTTCGGTTGCCCGGTGCACTCCCTGGAATGTGAGCGAGGTATACGTGCGGCGGGATGGCCAATGGCGTATCCTGCATACCCACTTTTCATTCAATCAGGGGCAGCGGGCTGCATGAGCCCGAAGGAGGTACCTATGACCAACGCACAGGCCCTTGATTTCATTCGCGATTATTTCGACGAACTCTTTGTCAAACACAATGTCGACGCGCTCGATGTCTATCTCCATCCGGATTACTCTGACGACGACATCGGGCCGGGTGAAGCGGATCCCATTCAAAATTCCAAGAACTTCCTGCGGGACTGGTTCGAGAAGGAACCCACCATCCGGGTGGCGGTGAAGGACGCCATGGTGCAGGACGACGTGATCACCGCATTTCTGGAGTGGTACCGGACCGAAAAGGGCGTCCGCCAAACTATCCAAAAAGGTGTCGCGATCTTCGTCGTAAAGGATCGACAGATTCTCAAGCGACATACGTTTATTTACTTCGAAACCTGATGGGAGGACCTTGGGTTGATGCCAGTTTCCAAATGTTCGGATATAGCCATAATGGATATAGTTTTCATTTTATTGTGAGGATGAGTATAAAAGGTATAATAATAAAAGTGGGGATTATCATTAAGGATAAATTCTCTATCAATAAAGAATCAGTTCTTCAATGATTTGATTCGATTAACCAGAGATTAGTAATGGATTTTACATATCTTGTTGGTTAACTAGAAGACAATTCTAATTGATCAAGTAGTGTAGGATTGTTTCTGTAAAATGCAGGACCT
>NZ_DF967972.1:278019-459356 GCF_001050235.1 Longilinea arvoryzae | reverse complement strand
AACGCCCAGGCTTATGTGCCGCGTAAAGACATGCAAGCAGAGGTCGCGGCTGATATTCGGAATATCTTCAACGCCCCAAATCGCTCCAAAGCGGAGGAATTTCTCAGGGAAGCAATCACCAAGTACCAGAAGACTGCCTCGAAGCTGGCAGACTGGATGGAGAACAACATACCAGAAGGATTGACGATTTTCTCTTTCCCGGCCGCTCACCAGCGTTTGATTCGCACCACCAATGGGCTGGAACGGCTCAATCGTGAAATCAAACGACGAACCCGGGTGGTAAGCATTTTCCCAAACGAAGGAGCCTGTTTGCGGTTGGTAAGTGCCATCCTGATGGAGACCAGCGATGAATGGGAAGTCGGCAGGCTTTACCTCAACCTGGAAGCAAGGTAGTTTTACTCGATTGAACCTTTACTTTGGAATAACCTGATCGATTTTACAGAAAAAGACTTGCTCAATCATTGATCATTGATGAATATTTTATTTATGTGAATATTATTAATCACCCTAAGTTATCTTCTTAATAAATATATACCTACTGATCAATGCCTAATTCAAGAATTGACTTGATCAAGTCTTTCGCTAAAGGTTTTTTGTTCACAATGTTTGAGGAGGGAAAAATGACAATTTCAGAAGATAACACCTTCGTTGGTCGTCGAACCGAACTCGAGCAATTTAAGCAATATTTATATCATCCTTTTTCTAGTAATCCAGACTACGTCTCACCTCGGCTAATCAAGGCTCGAGTTTTCCTACTTCATGGAATTGGGGGCATTGGTAAAACCGAACTCTCTAGACAACTCTTGGAGATTTCTGATGAAGCTGGTTGGCAAAAAATATATATCGATTGGGATCGCATTAATGATCGTCCAAATGAATTTGTAGATATTCTAAATACATTGGCCGATAAATTACTTACCATTGAAGGAGGACAGAAAGCAATTCAGTCATATCTTGAAGTTCATAGGCAGTTATTATCGATTGGTGAGCGTATTGAACGATATCGAGCTGATAATCCTGAAATATGGCAAAGAATTATTGAAAGTTCACAAACTATCGCTATGCAGCTTCCAACATTGGAAATAAAAGCGCTTGGTATAGCAGCTACAGCAGCTCTCGATTATGGCCCCCGCCTCCTTGCTAGATTGATAGATATGATGGTAGCGAAGAAAAAACTTAATATCGCCGAAGCTCAACTATATAAAAAACCAGATACTCAACTTGCTCACGCACTTATCCAAGCACTTCATATTATTGCACATCAAACAGGTATTGTCGTAGCGTTGGATACAAGCGAAACACTATCAATTACTCTTGAAGAATCTCTTCGCGACATTCTAATCTGCCCAGCGGTAGAAAACGCAACTGGGCTTTTCTTTATTGTTAGTGGTCGTCATAATCAATACCATGCTCGCGAAGTTGAAGGTCGCTATATTTCAGGTTATGCCGATCGCCTTGTTGATCCTCCACCTGTTGTATGGGATATAACCCAATTTTCCGCGCCAGAAATTAAAGATTTCTTACGAGAATGGAAGTTGCCTTGTTCAAAAGAAATGATTGCCTATTTTCAACAAACGACTCGAGGTGTACCATTTGCAGTACTTCTCCTTGCTAAAGCTCTTGATAAACTTGGTATTGTGCATGTCAAGAAAGATTTTCCACCTGATCCTACTGAAATTGATTTATCAAAAATCACGCAGTTAGTTGTCAACCGATTCTTACGATACTGTCTTTATGACTCAGATGACAAACAAAGAATTTGTACATTAGCTATTCTCCGTACTCGTGATGATGCAGCTTTACGTGCTATATGGCAATTACCCGAGAATGTGTCACCTCATGATATCATTATTACCCTACAATCTCGTTATGGGTTTATTCAATCTGATTATTCTCTCCATGATATCGTCCAAGAATTTCTTCGTACGCACCTGCGTTCCGACGATCGCGAAACTGCTTCGTTTATCGGTGCATTAGCCTCTTGCCATTTTTTACAATGTTGGGAATTCGAGACAGCACAATTACAAACAATTGCTGATCGCCTAGCAGAACAGCGTTGGTGTATGGTAACCCTTGATACGCTTAATGCACTTGCTTGGAGTGATGAATCAGCTGCTTTACGCTTTCTCGTTGAGCGAATATTAGAAGTACAAATATTTGAGCCTGAATTTGCAAAAATTTTACTTAAGTTGATTCAAGAATTTCGCGACAAACAAGATTGGTGGCACTCCCGCACGAATCATATTATTGATCTTCTTGCTAAAACAGCTGCAACGGAACCTTTGGATGCCCTATCTGCCCTTGAAGCTTTCAGGCATGAGTATGGACAATTACTTTCTTCTGAACATAATGCGCTTGTAAATCTACAACGTGCCCTTTGTTTTGCACGGCAAAAGGAATGGGAATCAGCTCTTAAATCTTGTTATGAAATAGATACATCTTTACCGGTTGATATCAGTTTGCGCCAAATATTAGCCGAGATCTATCGGCAAATTGGCATTGGAATCTCTTATCCCTTTACAATTAATTCATTATCTACCCAAAAAGGTATGCTTGCATTAACACGGGCTGCGGAACTAGACCCCAAATGTGTACTTTGTCGCGCTTGTGTTTATCACGGACAACAAAATTACACTGCCGCATTGAACGATTTCGCTCAAATGATTGTATTTCAACCCAATAATAGTATTATTTATCACCAACGTGGATATACTTATGAAGATATGCAAAATTATCCAGCTGCATTAGCAGATTTTACTAAAGCAATTGAACTAGATCCCCTGGAAGGGGAGAATTACCATGAACGTGCTCACGTTAGAGTCAATCTTAATTGTGTAGATGATGCTCTAGCTGATTTTGCTCAAGCCATAACATTAGAACCGGATGATGAACGTCATTATTTTTGCCGTGGATTAACTTATCATTTTATTCATAATAATTCTGCAGCATTGGATGATTTTAATAAAGTGCTCGAAATGAAAGCAGAAAGTGGAAAAACTTATTTTTGGCGTGGGCATACTCATTATGAATTAAAGAACTATTTTGCAGCTTTGGATGATTTTTCAAAATCAATTGAACTGGAGCCGGAAGATAGTGAAAATTATTTTTGGCGTGGAATTTCATATTTTGAGTTGCAAAATTATTCGATCGCGGTAGAAGATTTTTCTACTGCCATAAAATTCCAATCAGAAGACGGAAATTTGTATTTTTGGCGTGGGCGTTCTTATTATGAATTAAAGAATTATTTTGCAGCTTTGGATGATTTTTCAAAATCAATTGAACTGGAGCCGGAAGATAGTGAAAATTATTTTTGGCGTGGAATTTCATATTTTGAGTTGCAAAATTATTCGATCGCGGTAGAAGATTTTTCTACTGCCATAAAATTCCAATCAGAAGACGGAAATTTGTATTTTTGGCGTGGGCGTTCTTATTATGAATTAAAGAATTATTTTGCAGCTTTGGATGATTTTTCAAAATCAATTGAACTGGAGCCGGAAGATAGTGAAAATTATTTTTGGCGTGGAATTTCATATTTTGAGTTGCAAAATTATTCGATCGCGGTAGAAGATTTTTCTACTGCCATAAAATTCCAACCAGAAGACAGAAATTTGTATTTTTGGCGTGGGCGTTCTTATTATGAATTAAAGAATTATTTTGCAGCATTGGAGGATTTTTCGTGGACAATTAAGCTCCAACCAGAGGTTGGAAAAAATTATTCCTGGCGTGGAATTTCATATTTTGAGTTGCAAAAATATTCGATCGCGGTAGAAGATTTTTCTACTGCCATAAAATTCCAACCAGAAGACGGAAATTTGTATTTTTGGCGTGGGCGTTCTTATTATGAATTACAGAATTATCATGCTGCGCAAGAAGATTTCAGTAAAGCAACCGAATTACAACCAAAGGAGGCTACAAATTTTGTTTGGGTGGGACGTGTCTATTTAGCAAAAAGTCAATTTCGGGCAGCCAAAAATGCCTTTATTCAGGCAGAAAAATTGATGGGTAATGTAGGGGAAATTGCTTATATCATTTCTATCGGTTATGCATTAATTTTAAAACCTAATGAAACATGTAGTTGGCTGAGAAAAGCTATTAGTCTAGATACAACTCTCCTTGATTCATGCCAATCTGATTCTCGTTTTGAATTCCTTCGTAATAATAAAACCTTCCAATCTATTATTACAGAATTTTCTCCTTCTACAGACTTGACTTAGGTCTTCTCTTCCAAGTATTTTTGGGCACTATCAGAAATTCATCCTTTTGGTTTGTTATCGCATTTAGAAGTATGCTTTACTCGAGTAGAAAATGGTACCTTTGGAGGCTAACATGTCCGACGACGTCAGCGATATCGCCGCTTATTACAGCAGCGACCCAACCCGGGAGCACACCCGCCTCGAGCGCCACCAGCTCGAGTACGAGCTGACCTGGCGCTACCTGGAACGCTACCTGCCCGCGCAGGGCTCCATCCTGGAGGTCGGCGCCGCCACCGGCCGCTACACGCTCGAACTGACCCGGCGCGGCTACGCCGTCACCGCGGTCGACCTGTCGGCGGACCTGCTGGACGCCTGCCGCCAGAATCTCGAACGGGCCGGCCTGGCGGCGCGGGTGACCTTCGCGCTGGCCGACGCGCGCGACCTCTCGGCCGTGCCGGGGACGGATTTCGACGCCGCCCTGCTGATGGGGCCGCTCTATCACCTGATCCTGGAGAGCGACCGCCGGATTGCCTTGCGGCAGGTGTACGACCGGCTGAAGCCGGGCGGACTGCTGGTCTCGGCTTTCATCAGCCGCCTGGGTATCTTGGGCGACCTGATGAAGGACCTGCCCGAATGGATCGACGACCCGCGCGAGGTGCACGCGCTGCTCGAGGTCGGGCACCGCCCAGACGACGCCTCAAGGAGTGGGTTCCGCGGCTATTTTGCGCGCAGCGAGGAGATCACGCCGCTGCATGAGAGCGCCGGCTTCGAAACGCTGGCCCTGGCGGGCAGCGAACCGGCCATCTCCGCCGATGACGAGAGCTACAACCGCCTGGAGGGCGAACGCCGCCGGTGCTGGCTGGATTTACTCTACGCGGTGAGCACCGAACCGTCCATTTTGGCCGCCTCGCGGCATTTGCTGTACGTCGGGCGAAAACCCGCTGCCTAGATCTGCGGGCCGCCGTTTTATGCACGTGGGGCTCTTTCCCCTCTCACCAGGAAGATGAGTCTCTGCTTTTTATTTTTTAACCCAGTCGGATGGAGCTATTCAAAAATTGGCCTTTCTAAATATTGTAAACGTGCAAATTTGCAGTACAATTGCAAAATAGCACGAGGTTGCTCATGTCAATCGAATTCATCCCGCGCAGTCTTGAACCGGTTTTATTAAAGGCCGCTGGCGAATTTCCGGCGGTCGTACTGGTCGGGCCACGACAATCCGGCAAGACCACACTTCTGAGTCACCTTTTTGGCGGAAAATACTCGATTGTTTCACTCGAGCCACCCGATGTGCGTCTGGCTGCGCAATCGGATCCACGGGGTTTTCTCCATCAATTTCCCGCGCCGGTCATTTTCGATGAAATTCAATATGCTCCGATTTTGCTGCCGTATATTAAAGAGGCCATCGACTCGAGGCGCAGTCAGCCAGGGCAATACATCCTGACCGGCTCGCAAAATCTGTTATTGATGTCGCAGGTCAGCAAGAGTCTGGCGGGCCGTGCAGCGATTCTCAAATTGATGCCGTTAACCCGGCGTGAAATAACCGGCGCGCCCGGTTTGAGCTTCCCATGGGAGGGCGCGGCTGCTCCCGGAATGCCGTTGCAATCTCCCGCAGATCTATGGTGGCAAATCCTGCGTGGTTCTTATCCCGAATTGGCTGCAAATCCGGAGCGGGATGCTCACCTCTGGCAGGCCGATTACATTCAAACCTATCTGGAACGGGATGTCAGGAACTTACGAAATCTGGGCGACCTGACCCAATTTCAACTTTTCTTACGCGCACTGGCTGCCCGCAGTACGCAAATCCTGAACTTGAGTGACCTTGCGCGGGATGTTGGTATAGCTGTCAATACGGCTAAGAGTTGGATTTCCATTCTGGAAGCCAGTTTTTTGGTGTTTATCCTGCGTCCATATTATGCGAATATCGGCAAGCGCCTGATCAAATCTCCCAAAGTGTATTTTATGGATACAGGCCTGTTGTGTTACCTGGTAGGGTTGCGGGATGTGAATCATGCTGTTGCAGGTCCCATGGGCGGAGCAATATTCGAAAATTGGGTGGTTTCCGATTTGTATAAGACTTATCTCCATCGTGGCGAAGAGCCTGCCATGTATTTCTGGCGTACCGCAGCCGGTTCGGAAGTAGATATCATTATCGATACTCAGGCAGGCCTGGTACCCATCGAGGTTAAATTATCCCAGACGCCCCGCCCGGAAATGGCGGTGGAATTGCATTCTTTACTGAACGATTTAAAGGGTAGGGCTTTACCGGGATTTGTTATTCACCCAGGTAATGTTGTATTGCCCATGGGCGAGGGCGTGACTGCCTTGCCTGTGAGCCGCCTGTAACGGGAAAATTCTGCTCGCGCCGGTTTCCGACCGTGCGCGCCACAGACCTTGAGTTTCTTGCCGAGAATATCATGAAATTCCGTCATCCGATGACGGAATTTCAGGGTAGATTTCTCCGTCTCGCCGCTAATCATTCTACTCGCGCCGATCTTCGACCGCGCGCCTTCGTCGGTGCATACTACTCATCGCGTTGAATACCGCCCAAGATTTTTTACCCCGAAAGGCACGAAATTCACGAAAAGAAGACTGAATAGGGCAGTATATAACCTTGTAGAGATTCTTCTTCCTTCTTTCGTGTACTTCGTGTGTTTCGCGGTCCATTTCTTTTGCAATTCAACCGTTATGTCAAGCACATTCAGAAATGCGCTTTGCCTGCTCAGTGATATACTTTGCCAAACGACTATCCGAGAACCGCTTTTTCTCGATGGGACTTCAAAAAGGAACTCCAATCATGAACCGTATCGTTGCCGTTAATTCCAACTGCTACCACGGCTATTCCATCGAGGAAGCCATCGATGGCATCCGCACTGCCGGTTTTCATTTCATCGAATTGACCGCCACCAAGGGCTGGACTGAGCACGTCTTTCCGACCATGAGCTTCAACGACCTGAACTCGGTCAAGGACCGGCTGGACGACGCCGGGCTGGTGGCGTTCTCGATGAGCGGGCACACCAACTTGATGGACACGGAACGGATCGGCGACTTCATCAACAATATGCGCCTGGCCAACTTCTTCGGCTGCGATACCATCGTTTCATCGATCGGCGAAGCCCACCTGAAAGACCAGGCCGTGGCGACTAACGAAGAGGTGGCCCGCCACATCCAGAACCTGCTACCCTATCTCGAGGAATACGATCTCGACCTGGTGCTGGAAAACCACGGCGAGCACGCCACCGGCCAAATCATCAAGGAGATCGTCGAGTTGGTCGGTTCGAGGCGGGTGTGGGTCAACTACGATACCGCCAACGTTATTTACTTCGCGGGCGTGAATCCGCTGGCCGACCTGCCGCGCTGCGTGGATAAAGTCGGGTACATGCACATCAAGGACAAGATCGGCGGCAAGGGCGAGTGGAACTTCCCGGCGCTGGGCAAGGGTGAGATCGATTTTCCGGCCATCCTGGGGCTGCTGGATGAGGCCGGCAACGATTGCCCGCTGAGCATCGAGATCGAGTTCACCAGCGCGGGCTCGAAGGATCTGGCCGAGGTGAACCAGGCCGTGCGCGATTCGTACGATTATTTGAAGGATCTGGGTTTGAATATTTGACCCGGGAAGGTTGACCACGAAGGGCACGAAATACACGAAAAAGAAGATTCAAAAGAGTTTTTGACCAACCGGTAGAGAACTTTTCGCTTCTTTTCTGGTTTCGTGGGCTTCGTTATTTTTCGGGGTCTTTTTGCCAATTCAGCGGAGGGTTGAAACATGATTCGAATCGCCATCGTCGGCACGGGCGGCATGGGCACAGTGCATTACAACAATTACGCACACATCGACGGCTGCAAGGTCGCGGCGCTGGTGGGCATCACCGAACAGAGCAAGGCTTGCGCTGCGGAGTGGGGCCTGCCGCTCTACGCCGACATCCAATCCATGGCGCGCGCCGAGGGGGTGGATGTGGTGGACGTGTGCTCGCCTACTTTTTTGCATAAGGACCACGTGATGGAGGCGTTGTCGCTGGGCATGCACGCCATCACCGAAAAACCGGTCGCCCTGCACAAAAAGGACGCCGAAGCCATGTTCGACCTGGCCGGGAAGCAGGGCAAACTGCTCCTCGTCGCCCAGGTCCTGCAGTTCACCAGGGAGATCGAGACCCTGCGCGGCCTGGTGCAGAGCGGCGAGTACGGCAAACCCCTGGACGCATTTTTCGAGCGGCTCTCAGCCTGCCCGCGCTGGGTGCAGAACGGCTGGCTGTTCGACCGCTCGAAGAGCGGCCTGCTGCCTTTCGACCTGCACATCCACGATCTGGATGTCATCGTCAGCCTGTTCGGCCGGCCCGAGCATTACAGCTTCACCAGTTGCGGCGGCGCCGGGAAGACCTATCAAGAGCATTACCGCTTCCTATATGCCTACAAGGATTTGAACGTGGCTGCCGAAGCGGCCTGGTTCAACGCCGATTTCCCGTTCACCGCGCGCTGGCGGGTGTATTTCGAAAACGCGGTGGTCGTCAACGATGGGGCGCGCCTGGTGGCCTATCCGCTGGATCACGAGCCGCGCGTGTTCGACACCACGGATGAGATCCAGATTCCGACCGGTATCAACCTGCCGCCGACCGGCATGTTCTACCGCGAGCTGGCGCACTTCATGGACTGCGTGAAGCGTGGCGCGCCGTCCGAACGGGTGGGACGGGAGCAGATTTTGACGGTGGTGGGGCTGCTGGAAGAGATGGCGGGCTGAATAACCGAAGCGCCCGCCGACCGTTCCAAGGTCATACCGAAAAGTGAAATGCCTGCCAGCGGCGGGCATTTTTTCCGTCCGGGGAAGACCCGGGGCAAAGCAAGGAATGACGAATCACGTCCATTTAATATGACGAATCGCGTGATTGACATCGCCCGCGGGTTGTGCTACGATAAGGACAAGTTCGAATGTAATCGATTACAGTAATCGATTACATGGGAATACTGTATCTTTTTTCCCGGTTTTTCGGTTTATTTTCTGGGTTTCGGAGCAGTTCATGGCCACCATGGCGGATGTCGCACGTGAAGCGGGTGTATCGGTCGCAACGGTTTCGCGGCTGCTCAACAATCTGGGCGTCGTCAGCCCGGAGACGGCAGCCCGCGTGTACGCCGCGATCGAAAAGCTCTCCTACGAGCCCAACCTGCTGGCCCGCAACCTGCGCAAGAACGAGAGCCGGGTCATCCTGATCCTCTCCCCGAACATCACCAACCCCTATTACGCCCACATCCTTTCGGGCATCGGCGACGCCGCCGCTGAACTGGGTTACTCGGCGCTGATCTTCAACACCGCCGATGATCCGGCCCGTGTACGTGAAGGCCTGGAGATGTTGAAGAAACATCGCGCCGACGGCGCCATCCTGATGGCCAGCGACATGAACTGCGCCTGGCTGCTGGAATATGCGGACGAATACCCACTGGTGCAGTGCAGCGAGTACGGCCCGGACGTGGACATCCCGCACGTCTCCATCGACAACTACCGGGCCACCCGCGACATCATGGAATACCTGATCGGGCTGGGCCACCGGCGCATCGCCCACATCAGCAGCGAAAACGACTACATTTCCACCAGCCTGCGCTTGAAAGGCTATCGGGATGCGCTCGCGGAACACGGTTTGACCTCGCGCGACGACTATATCATCTACGCGTCCCGCGATTACTCCTTTAAAAGCGGCAAAGCCAAAGCCAGAGAATTGCTCGCCGTCGAGCCGCGCCCGACCGCCATCTTCTGTATTTCCGATACCCTGGCCCTGGGCGCCATCACGGCGGTCAAAGAAATGGGGCTGCGCGTCCCGCAGGATGTGACTGTCATCGGCTTCGACGATGTGGAGCACACCACCATGTTCCACCCTTACATCACCACCGTGGCCCAACCCTGCTATGAAATGGGCAAAGAGTCCGCGCGCCTGCTTTACGCCTTGATGATGCAGGAAAAACAGGTTCCGCGCCAGTCGATTTTGGAACACCGCTTGATCGTCCGGGAATCCACTTCCCCACCCGCTGAGTTGGAATAACCGTCGGCTTCACCGGGAAACCGGCGGATACCCAAGAGCAAGGAAAATTTCAGAAGGAGAAAAGGTCATGAAGAAGTTCGTAACTGTATTGATGGCCCTTGTAATTATGGCCAGCTTTGCACTGACCGGCTGTGCAAGCACTGCCACTCCGACGGCCGCACCCGCGACGGAAGCCGCTGCGCCCGCGACGGAAGCGCCTGCCGCGACCGAAGCCGCCCCAACCACCCTCTACAAGGTGGGTATCCTGGCCCCGGCCGTCACCCACGGTTGGGTCGCCGCCGTTGCTTACAACGCCGAAGCCCGCTGCAAGGAACTCTCCGATCAGATCGAATACAAACTGTACACCAGCAGCAATGCGGAAGAAATGACCACCCAGCTTGACGATCTGCTGACCTGGGGTGCCCAGGCGATCGTTGCTTTCCCGCAGTGGGAAGGCATGGAAGTTCCGATCCAGGCCGCCATCGATAAGGGTGTCACGGTTGTCAATTTCGATATCGAAATCAATGCCACCGGCGTCTACCGCGTTTCCGGCGACAATAAGGACATGGGCATTCAGGGCGCCAAGTACATCGTCGATAAAATCGGCAAGACCGGCACCGTTGTGATGCTCGAAGTCCCGACCTCCGGTTCCGTCTCCGAGCTGCGCAAGGCCGGCTTCGTCGAGACCATGGCCGACATCGCCCCGGATATGAACATCCTCACCTACGCCACCAAGTTCACCCGCGAAGATGGCCTCAAGGATTTCGCCGACATCCTGACCAAGAATCCGCAGATCGATGCCGTTTACTCGATGGATGACGAAACCTCCATCGGCGTTCTCCAGGCGATCAAGGAAGCCAACCGCACCGACATCAAGGTCGTGACCGGTGGCGGCGGTATGCAGGAATACTTCAAGATGATGCCCGAGAACCAGAATATCTGGATCGAGTCCGCGCTGTACAGCCCGGCCATGGTCAAGGACGCCGTCGATATGGCCCTCTCCATCCTCAAGGGTGAGAAGGTCGACCCCGTCAAGATCATCCCCACCACCCTGGTGGATCGCGACAATTACACCGAATACCTGGACGCGAATTCTCCGTACTAGGATTTCGGTCTTCTCTACAGAAGTCATTGGCAAGCGAAGAGGCTATGGCATTGCCATAGCCTCTTTCTTAAGAAATAATAGTAGTAATCCTAGAACGGGCAGGTCTTTATGATCCTTGATATGCACGGCATCTACAAAGCGTTCGGCGCGAATGAAGTCCTCAAGGACGTTCATTTTTCGCTGAAGGGCGGCGAAATTTGCGCCCTGCTGGGAGAAAATGGGGCTGGTAAATCCACCCTGATGAACATCCTGGGCGGCGTCCTTCCGGCCGACGCGGGTGAGATCGACATCGATGGGAAGCCAGTCACTTTTCACAATCCGGCCGAGTCGCTTGGTGCTGGCATTGGTTTTATCCATCAGGAATTGAATTTGATCAACGACCTGGCGGTTTACGAAAACATGTTCATCGGGCGCGAGCTGAAACGCAAAAACGGCCTGCTGGACGCGGACCGCATGATCCGGGAGACCCAGGCCGTGTTCGACCGCATGAATCTGGACCTCAACCCCAGGTCGATGGTGCGCGACCTGGATGCTTCGTACAAACAGATCGTTGAAATCTCGCGCGCCTTGATGATGAACGCTTCGCTCATCATCATGGACGAGCCCACCTCTTCGCTGACCGGGCCTGAAATCGAGCGCGTTTTCGATATGATGCGCATGCTCCGGGATCAGGGCGTGGGTATTGTCTTCATCTCTCATAAATTAAAAGAAGTGATGCAAATCTGCGACCGCTACTTCATCCTGCGCGACGGCAGGCTGGTGGCCGAGGGGAACGTCGCGGATGTGAACACCGACGACCTGGCGCGTTTCATGGTTGGACACGACATTCGCACCATGAAGCTGCAGCGCCGGCACGACACGGCTCACGAAGTCTTACGGGTGGATCACCTGACGGACAGCAGCAGTTTCAGGGATATCTCATTCTCGGTGCGCGCCGGCGAGGTGCTGGGCGTCACCGGGCTGCTGGGTGACGGCCGCAGCGAACTGTTTCAGGCCATCATCGGCGCCGGCAGCGAGTACACCGGCCAGGTCTTTTTCGAGGGCCAGCCGGTCAAGGTGCACAGTACCACCCAGGCGGTGGAGCTGGGGATCGGTTATTTGCCCCGCAACCGCAAGGAAAACGGCATTATCAAAGATATGAATATTTTGGAAAATGGCTCCATCGTCACCTGGCCGCGGATTGCGAGGTTCGGGTTCATCAACCGCAAACTGCAGAACCAGGTGTTTGACACCCAGGTCAAGAGCCTGCAAATCAAATTGGAACGCAAAACGGACTTGATTACCAGCCTGTCGGGCGGCAACCAGCAAAAAGTGGTGCTGGCCAAGTGGCTCGCCACGCAGCCCAGGCTGTTGATATTGGATAATCCGACCCAGGGCGTGGATGTGGGCGCCAAGGAAGAGATCTATGACATTATTCTGAACCTGGCGGACAGTGGGGTGGCGGTTCTGGTGCTGTCCAGCGAAGCGCAGGAGATCATCCGTGTGTGCGACCGGGCGCTGGTCATGTATCACGGCGCGCTGCAGGGTGAAGTGACCGGCGAGGCCATGAACGAACACGATATCATGCGTTTGGCCACAGGCGCATCTTTAAATTGAGCGAGGGAAGAGACCAAGTATGAATGCAACTGTTGCACGGAAAAAGAACAACCAGAATTTCTTCTCCTGGTTCGGGACCATGTGGATGTCCCGCCCACTCTTCAGCACCGGCATCGCGCTGATCGTGATGATCGTCTTACAGACCCTGGCGTTGGGCTTTCATTTCGACTCCGTTGGCGCATGGTTCACCACCTGGCTGCAAAACTGGATCAACATTTTGCGCAATAACGCCGGCATCGGCATCATTTCGCTGGGCATGACCTTCGTCATCATCTCCGGCGGCATCGACCTGGCCGTAGGCTCCACGCTGGTGGCCATCGGCGCGGTGGTGATGATGCTGATCGACAGCGGTCCCATGGGCATCCTGGCCGGCTGGGGCATCACCGGTGTGCCGGCTTTCATCATCGCCATCCTGCTGGGAATGGCGCTGGGTACGCTGCTGGGCGGATTTACCGGCGTCCTGGTCACCAACGGCAAACTGCCGCCGTTCATCGCCACGCTGGGCACCATGAAGATCTTCCGCAGCGTTACCCAACACTTCATGCAGGGCTACACCCCGGCTGTGCCCAAGAGTTTTTTGAACATCGCTTCCTTCCAGATCGGCGGGCAGTTGCTCATGCCCATCATCTACTGGGCCGTGTTGGCCGTGGCGCTGTATATCGTCTTTACGCGCACCACCTTTGGGCGCCAGGTGATCGCGGTCGGCTCCAACGAGCGCGCCACCAAACTGTCGGGCGTCAACGTCAATGCCATCAAGCGCCGTATCTACGCCCTGATGGGCCTGCTGGTCAGCATCGCGGCGGTGATTCAGGTTTCGCGGATCGGTTCGATGGATTATGCCAACGCCGGCAGCGGCTATGAAATGGACGCCATCTCGGCGGTCATCGTCGGCGGCACCAGCATGATGGGCGGCAAGGGTTCCATCGTTGGCACGGTGTTGGGCGCGTTGATCATCGCGGTGATGAACAACCTGCTCAACCTGCTGGGCGTCCCGCCCTTCCTGCGTGAGGCCTTCAAGGGTGTCATCGTCATCGGCGCCGTGCTGCTGCAAAAGAAAGAAAGCAATTCGTAAGAGTATTCACCACGGAGACACAGAGAAAAAGCTATTAGCTGTTAGCTTTTAGCCATTAGCCCTCTTCTTACTGATTTCTCTTTGTCTTACTCTTTTTTAAAAACTCTGAGGTCTCTGTGAACTCTGTGGCTCTGTGGCTCTGTGGTTTTTCTTCTTCGGAGGTGTGTGAGTCATGATCAAAATTGGCATTATCGGATGTGGAAAGATCGCCCAGGTGCGGCATATCCCGGAGTACGCCGCCAACCCCAACGCGCAGCTCGCGGCCTATTACGACCTCAATCCGGCGCGCGCCGCGGAACTGGCGAAAAAATACGGCGGCAAAGCCTACCCCTCGGTGGACGAACTGCTGGCCGTCAGGGATATCGATGCCGTCAGCGTGTGCACGGCCAACACCTCGCACGCCGAGATCAGCATTGCCGCGCTGAAGGCCTGCAAGCATGTGCTGTGCGAAAAACCCATGGCCACCACGCTGCCCGATTGCGAAGCCATGGTTCAGGCTGCCCGGGAGACCGGCCGCTACCTGATGCTGGGGCACAACCAGCGCCTGGCGAAGGCGCATGTCAAAGCCCGCGAACTGATCGCCGGCGGGCTGATCGGCGACATCGTCTCCTTCCGCACCACCTTCGGCCACAGCGGCCCCGAGACCTGGAGCGTCGACCCGGGAAAGAATGTGTGGTTCTTCGACAAGAACAAGGCCGCCATGGGCGCCATGGCCGACCTGGGCATTCACAAGACCGATCTGATTCATTTCCTCACCGGCCAAACCGTGGTGGAGACCACCGCCCGCCTGGTGACGCTGGATAAACGCGACGCCAGCGGCAGCCTGATCGGCGTGGACGATAACGCCATCTGCATCTACCGCCTGAGCGGCGGCGCGGTCGGCACCATGACCGCCAGTTGGACCTTCTACGGCGCCGAAGACAACAGCACCGTGATATACGGCACGCAGGGCATCCTGCGCCTGTACGATGACCCGACCTATTCCATCAAGGTCACCACCCGCGCCGGCGATACCATTCTGTACGAGATCGATAAAATCCAGACCAACGATCAGCAGACCAAGTCCGGGGTCATCGACGCCTTCATCGATTGCCTGGTCAACCATCACGAGCCCGAGATCTCGGGCGCCGAGGTCCTCAAGACCATGCGCGTGATCTTTGCCAGCATCGAATCTTCGCAGACCGGCCACAGCGTGGCCGTTCAGCAAGCCTGAGAGAGGACAATTATGAAATTAGGTTTCGTCAGTGCCATTCTGGATGGCTGGAATTTCGAAGAAACGATCGATGTGGCGGCCGGGATGGGCTTTCAGTGTGTGGAAGTGGCCTGCTGGCCGCGCGGCAAGGCCGAACGGCGTTACGCCGGCGTCAGCCACATCGATGTCGATAACCTGAGCGATGATCAGGCCGCCCACATCCTCGCTTATTGCAAACAAAAAGGCGTCGAGATCTCCGCGCTGGCCTTCTACCCCAATCCCATGGACGGCGACCCGGCCAAACGCCAGGCGGCCATCGACCACCTGATGAAGGTCATCGCCGCCAGTGGAAAACTGGGTGTCAACCGGGTCACGACTTTTATCGGCCGCGACCAGACAAAGACGGTGGATGAGAACCTGGATCTGTTCAAAACGCTCTGGCCGCCGATCATCCGCTTCGCCGAGCAGCGGGGCGTCAAAGTGGCCATCGAGAACTGCCCCATGCTGTTCGGGCGCGAGCAGTGGCCCGGCGGGCAGAACCTGGCCACCAGCCCGCGCATCTGGCGCCAGATGTTCGAGCTCATCCCCAGCGATTCCTTTGGGCTGAACTTCGACCCCAGTCATTTCGTGTGGCAGATGATGGATTACACCCGTCCGCTGTATGAGTTCAAGGACAAGATCTTCCACGTTCACTTCAAGGATATCAAACTCTTCCCGGACCGTCTGAATGAGGTCGGTACGATGGCCTACCCGCTGGATTATATGAGCCCCAAACTGCCCGGCCTGGGCGACGTGAACTGGAGCAAGTTCGTTTCGGCGCTGACCGACATCGGCTACGACGGCTACGCCTGCATCGAGGTAGAGGACCGCGCCTTCGAAGGCAGCAAAGAGAAGATTTTGGACAGCCTGCGGATTTCGAAGAAGTACCTGCAGCAGTTTGTGATTTAACAGCCGACAGCCAGCATTTGCTGTTCATCAGGGTTTGGAGGGTGCGGTCGAGGGGAGGACCGCATCCTCCGCGTTTAACGGGGAGGCATGGGACGAGGAGGAGGTAAACAGAGCCATCCGTGCCTGGGCGGGACCCTCACCCTGATTGACGCAACTTACAACCTCGGCCGTTTTCCCTCTCCCTGGGAGGGAGAGGGCGCAAGGGCCGCTTTATCCGATTCATTTTCTTGATGTGTAAAGACCCCGCGGGGAATTCGAAGACCTCATGGGCGGTCAGGGACAGGACTGCGGCCGGGCCTGGGCGTGACCCTCACCCCGATTGACGCAACTTTCAACCTCGGCCGTTTTCCCTCTCCCTGATAGGGCGAGGGCATAAAGGACGCTTTATCTGATTCATTTTCTTGATGCGTAAGGGCCCAGCGGTCGATCAAGGTTAAGCTGCGCCCGGGCTTGGACGAGACCCTCACCCCGATTGACGCAACTTACAACCTCGGCCGTTTTCCCTCTCCCTGGGAGGGCGAGGGCATAAAGGATAGCGGGATGCGTCATTTGATTAATGCGTAAGGGCTCAGCGGGGAATTCGAAGACCCGGTGGGCATTTGTAGATAAGCTGCGGCCGGGCTTGGGCGGGACCCTCACCCTGATTGACGCAACTTACAACCTCGGCCGTTTTCCCTCTCCCTGGGAGGGAGAGGGCATATGGGACGCTTTATGCGGTTCATTTTTCTTGATGCGTAAAGACCCAGCGGTCGATCAGGGTCATGCTGCGGCCGGGCTTGGGCGGGATCCTCACCCTGGCTGAAGTCTCCTACAGTTCGGCTTCGAAAATTCCTGAACTCTCACCCCACGGGTGGTAACCCACTCCGATCCTCCGGAATCCGTAGCGTTCGTAATAGCCCACATGATCGCTGCACAGGTACAGCTTCGTGAACCCGGCCCGCCTGGCATCCGTCCGGGCGCGCTCCAACAGCAGCGAACCGTAGGCGTGGCCGCGATAGGCTTCCTCGATGAACAGCGCGCAGGCCCACGGGTAAAGATCCATCCGGCTGATGAAGTCGTTGGTGATCAGCCCAGCGCAACCGGCGATGGTTTCGCCGTCCATCAGCAAATACCACTGCGGCAGCGGCGCCGGCGTGGCGATGCAGTGCGCGATGCAGTCTTCGTAGACCCTGCGGCTGGCCTCGTTGGCCCAGATCTTCTGGAAATAAGCAATGAAGGTATCCTTCATTTCGGGATTGTCGCGCACGGATACGATCTTCATACCTTGCACTCGACCCTCGGGGCTGTGAATTTCGGATGTCGGCATGTGAATTCCCTCCAAAAAAAAACGATGAGGATGCCAACCAGCCTATCATACAACCCCTTTTTTGGCGAGTTCTGGCGGCCGAATGGAGTCTCGGTCGCGCTGGCCGGCATCGAAAGCATCGGCCACCTGTTCACTTCTCTTATCGGAATCTTAGAAACCCGCTGTACGATGAAGGAGGATCATTGTTTTTATCCGTACCCTGATTTTGCCCGGCTTTTGCGGTCGTGGAAACATTTTCAAGACTCACAGTTCGTGATCGGAACAATCTGGCAAAAGGGTTGCAACCTTATCCATTTTCTGAACCGATGGCTACCCGGGTCTTGAAGGATTGGTTTTCGACCTCCGGAGAGTTGTTCGCCGGGCTTCATCAACCACACAACGGCGCCGGCGGATTTTTATCCGCAAGCGTCACGATTTTCTTTTTTGCCTGAGCAGTAGCGCTGTTTTTACAGCGAGGAGGCTGATATGAGCACTGCATTTGACCGGAACAAGATGGTCATCGATGAATTTCGGGCCAACGCCGGAAAGGTCGGCGGCCCGTTCGCGGGCAAGACGCTGCTTCTTTTGCATACGATCGGAGCAAAGAGCGGGCAGGAACACGTTAACCCGACTGCCTATGTTCAGGATGCCGATCGATTCGTGATCATTGCCTCGAAAGGCGGGGCTCCGACGAATCCGGCCTGGTACTACAACATCCTCGCCCATCCGCTGGTGACAGTGGAGGTCGGAACCGAAAAGTTTCAGGCCCGGGCGGCGGTTGCAACCGAGCCGGAGCGAACCCGCTTGTACGACAAAATGATCGACATGATGCCCGGTTTTGCAGAATACCGGCAGAGAACTTCGCGGGTGATCCCGGTGATCATCCTGAGCCGGGTGAAGTGAAATGAGCGCCGCAGCCGGGAGGCCAGGATCGACTCGCGTGGGTTGAAATGGATTAACGCGCCGAGGTGAGTCATTGAGTGGGCAAAGCCGGAACCACGCGGACGGCCGGGTTGCTTTCGATCGCCCTTAAGCCCGGCACTCGATCCCCAGGTGGACGAACTTCGCGCACAACAGCGCCTGCGCCCCGGCGAAGTATTCGTCGCTGCGTTTATCCTGCAGGCCGTATTTGCGATACACCCAATCCGCGTCGTGATAGTTCATGCGGTCCAGGCGCACGTACTCGACCTTGCCGGCCAGCAGTTCGGGCAGGTTTTCGACGCCGGGCAGCATGGGCGCGATCATGGCATAAGTGTGGATGCCGGCCTGGTGAAGTTCGCCCAGCGCGCGAATGCGTTCGGGGATGGGCGGGGCGGTGGGTTCGAACAGCCCGCGAATACGGTCGTCGGCGGTGGTGACGCTGAAGCCGGCCTCGAATTGGCGTCCCTGCCGCAGGATATCCAGGTCGCGCAGCACCAGCGGCGAGCGCGTCTGGACGGTGACCGGCCAGTCGTTTTGGGCCAGGATCTCCAGGCACTGGCGCGTGATTTTGTATTGGGCCTCCAAAGGTTGGTAGGGGTCGCACACCCCGCTGACCCACACGCGGTCGGGTTTCTTGCGCAGGATTTCGCGCCGCAGCAGCTCGGGCGCGTTGATTTTCACATCCACGAATTGCCCCCAGGGTTCCTTATGCCCGGTGAAGCGCCGCATGAAGTGGGCGTAGCAATACAGGCAGTTGTGCTGGCAGCCGGTGTACGGGTTGATGACGTACGGGTAGATCTTCGACGCGCACAGGATCGATTTGGAGTGGATTTCCTGAATGAGCATGAATTGATTATAGATCAAAATTTCGATTTTAATTGGGTTGCAAATGACGGATTTTTCGAATGAGCAAAGATTATCTGCTATAATCGCGCCCATGGTGAGCTTTTATAAAGTCTAACGCGCTAAAAATTTTCTGCATTCCCCAACAGTATTATTACCTTTAGGGACATTTCCGGCTGAATCGCGCCCGGGGGTGTCCCTTTTTGCATCTGTCCGTCAGACGATTTTGACAGGATCGTCTTGCGATTCATTGAGATTAAGAAAGAGCAAGCTACAGAGGCCACAGAGACCATAGAGAGGAAAAATCAAAAAAAAGAAAGAATCTCTTCTTTCTGTCCTCTTTTTCTCTGAGAACTCTGTGTTCCCTGTGGCTAATTAAAAAGGATTCAATAATGAACATCACCTTATCGAATGGAAAAGTACTCCCGATCGAGATGCACCAGATTAAGATCGTGCAAAAGACCCATCTGCCGCCCGCCAGCCGGCGCCTGGAAGCCATGCAGGAGGCCGGGTTCAATACCTTTTTACTGCGCACAAAGGATATCTTTCTCGACATGCTCACCGACAGCGGCACCAACGCGATGAGCGACCGGCAGCTTTCGGCGATGATGGCCTCCGACGACGCCTACGCCGGCAGCGAGAGCTTCTTCCGCCTGGCAGCGGCCGTGCAGGAGGTATTCGGCCTGCGCTTCGTCATGCCGGTGCACCAGGGACGCGCGGCCGAGCACCTGCTGGCCAAGGCGTTTGTCAAACCGGGCGACGCCGTTTTGATGAACTACCACTTCACCACCTCCAAGGCTCACGTCGACCTGGCCGGCGGACGGGTGATCGAGCTCTTCGGCGAGGATGCGCTGGAGACGTGCAGTTGCAACCCGTTCAAGGGCAACCTGGACCTGGGCAAGTTCGCCGCGGCGGTCGAGGAGCGTGGCCCCGAGCGCATCGCCTACGTGCGCATGGAGGCCACCACCAATCTGATCGGCGGGCAGCCGTTTTCGATGCAGAATCTGCGCGACGTGAAGGCCATGGCGGATTCTTTTGGCATTCCGTTGGTTTTCGACGGCAGCCTGATCTCCGAAAACGCATACTTCATCCAACAACGCGAGGCTGAGTTCGCCGGCACGACCCTTCAGGAGATCATCCTGGAGATGATGCGCAACGTGGACATCCTGTACATGTCGGGGCGCAAGAGCGCGGCCGCACGCGGCGGGTTGATCGCCACCAATCGCAAGGATTTCTACGACCGCATCCTGGCCTGGCTGCCCGTGTACGAAGGCTTTGCCACCTACGGCGGCATGTCCACCAAGGAGATCGAAGCCATGGCGGTCGGCCTGCGCGAGATGACCGACCCGGCCGTGGCCAGCAGTTCGGCGGATTTCATCGAGTACTTCGTGCGCCGCCTGGCGGAGGAGGGCGTGCCGGTGGTGACGCCGGCCGGAGGGCTGGCCTGTCACCTGGATGCAACGCGCTTTCTGCCGCACATTCCGCAGTCACAGTACCCGGCCGGCGCGCTGGCGGCGGCGATTTACATTGCCTCTGGCATCCGCGGCATGGAACGCGGCACCATCTCTACCGACCGGGGCGCGGACGGGAGCGAGACGCTGGCCGACATGGAATTGGTGCGCCTGGCGCTGCCGCGCCGCCTGTACACGCTGTCGCATATCGAATACGCCATCGACCGGCTGAAATGGCTGTTCGTCCACCGCGAGTTGATCGGCGGGTTGAAATTCGTCGAAGAACCGGCCGTGCTGCGCTTTTTCTTCGGGCGGCTCGCGCCGATCGGCGGCTGGGATGAACGGCTGGCGGAGGATTTCCGCGCCGATTTCGGCGACGCCTGTTGAACTATTCCCGTAAGAGCAATTCATGAATTGCCCCTATGGGGGGGTTCATGATGCCTATATGGGGGGCTGTCATGAATTGACCATACATACAGTGGACGGTTCAATTTCCCAGGAACTACCCTGCAGCGGAGTGGCGCTGGACTTGAATTTGAATAGAATAGGTACACGGGCGACGGTTGGATTTTTTTCTCCGTAATTTGCCCTTCTGAAAGGACCGATTTTGCATGGAAGATTCATTATGCCTGGAGGAAATCGGATTACTGCTCCTGATCGATCGCCTGCAAGCCAACCACCAGACGCTCGGTCGAGAGACGATCGTCCCCTTTGCCGAGCTGAAACAACCTGCCGTGGCGCGCGGGTACGCTGCGTTGATCGGCGTTTTGCTGGAAAAAGGGTTCGTCCGGGGGGATGCAGAGGCATTTGCGCTGACTCCGGATGGGTCTCGCGCGGTCCGGGATATCGCGCAGCGCTGCTCCCTCAATGCCCTGTTCTATGACGAATACTACCGGGCCATCCGGCACAGCCGGGCGCACGCCCTGTTTTGTGAACGCGTCTATGGTAAGGATCTCGGTCAGCACGGGATGGCAGACATGCAGCAGCTTGACCGCGCCCTGGCCGAATTGCAGATCGAGCCGGGTATGACGCTGCTCGATTTCGGCTGCGGCGACGGCCAGATATCCGAATATATCGCGGACGCCAGCGGGGCGCTTGTCACCGGCGTCGATCTCGCCGGGCAGGCCATTCGCATCGCCGCGGAACGGACGGCCGGCAAGCGCGACCGGATAAAATTCCGATGCGCCGACGTCGAAAAGGAACCCGAGAGTCTCGGCGCGGAGATGTTCGACCGCGTGATCGCCATCGACAGCCTGTTCTTTACCAGGGACCAGCCGTCCGTCACAAAGCTGCTCCTGGATCATCTGACCCCGGGCGGGCGGATGGTCGTTTTCTATATCTGTCCGCCGCCGGTTGCGGAGAATGAAACGGCCTTCGCCAGGGGATTGTCCGCTCTGGGACAGACCTACCGGGTTCTGGATTTTTCAGTTCAAAATAAACAGCACTGGCTGAAAAAAGAAGCCGCCCTGAAGGACCTGGAATCGATGTTCAAAGCCGAAGGCAATGAATTCCTCTACAAAAACCGGCTGGCGGAATGCGGCGGAATTCAGGATTTTCGGCGCTTTTTGTACGTCGTTCGGATGCTGAATTGACCTCTTTAAGTGCCTCCGGTCTGAGGGAAGATCAGACCGGAGGCCGATTGCACCTCGCGAACGGGCGGGTAAGATGAGAGCCACAATCTCAATTTCGCGAGGCATCGATGAATTCAAAAAACATAATCGAAGTTACCGACCTGCAGCGCAGCCTGCCGATGGGCGGGCGCGAGCTGGTCGTGTTGCGCGGCATTTCCTTTTCGGTCGCCGAGGGTGAATGGGTGGCGCTGACCGGGCCCTCGGGGTCGGGTAAATCGACCCTGCTGGGGCTGCTGGCCGGCATCGACCGCCCCACCCGCGGCTCGGTGCGCGTGGACGGCGTTGAAATCAGCGCCCTGCCAGAGGCGCGCCTGGCGCACTTCCGCAACGAGAAGATCGGCATCATCTTCCAGGCGTTCTACCTGATCCAGAGCATGAACGCGCTGGAGAACGCGGCTGCGCCGTTGTATATCGGCCCCAAACGGCGCCAGGCGCACGAACTGGCCGAGCGCATGTTGACCCAGGTCGGGTTGGGCGGGCGCCTGGACCATCTGCCCAACCAGCTTTCGGGCGGCGAGCAGCAGCGCGTGGCCATCGCCCGCGCCCTGGTGGGCGGCCCGCGCGTTTTGCTGGCCGACGAGCCCACCGGCAATCTCGACAGCGCCACCAGCGCCCAGGTGCTCCAACTGATTCGCGAGATGCGCCGGGCGCTCAATCTGACGGTGGTGATGGTGACCCATGACCCGCGGGTGGCGCTGTGCGCCGACCGGCAGCTTCACCTGTGCGACGGGCGCCTGGTGGCCGACCCCGCCCAACGCGATTTCGGCCCCGCCATGGCGCCGGCATTGGCCAGGGAGCAGCGATGACCCGCCTGAATTTCTTCCTGCATACTGCGTTGGAACACCTGCGCCACGGCGGGCAGCGCATCGGGGTGGCTGTGCTGTGCGTCGCCTTTGGCGTCATGTCGTTGGTCGCCATGACCCTGCTCTCCAGTTCGCTGGAGCGTATGTTGGTCGAGACTCCACACGACCTGATCGGCGCGGATATCAGCATGGATCGTTCCGCTGAGGATGCCATCCTGCCGGAGCATATCGAAGGATTGGATGAGCTTGTCAAGGACGGCGTCCTCGGAAAATATACGCTGGTGGCGTATACCTCCTCGCTGACCTTTCACCTGCCCGATTCCGGAGAGCTGCGCTTCCCCAACGAGGGCATTGGCATCGATCCGGCGGCTTACCCGCCCATCGGCGCGCTGTCGGTGGAAGGCTCCGAAAGCGCCGGGCTGCCCACGCTTCTGGCCGAGGTCGGCGATGTTCTGGTCAGCCGCGACCTGGCGTTGGAATATCATCTCGCGCTGGGCGACAGCCTGGTGCTCGCCGACCTGAATGCCGGCAAGCCCCTGCCGGCGCGCATCCGCGGCATCATCACCGACACCCCCAACCATAAGGGCAGCAAATTGTATTACTCGCTGGAAACAGCCGCCCAACTGGAAGGAAGCGACCGCTCCTTGAATACCGTGCTTGCCACGACGGCCGATTCGGAAGCGGCGGAATCCAGTCTGAAAGCGTTGGGCTGGCGGGTCTTTATGGCGAATGACCTGGCAGAGGCGGATGAATTCGTTCAGGACCTGTTCGCCACGCTGCTCAACGGCGCCGGCGTGCTCGGGCTGCTGGTGAGCGGGGTGGGCATTGCCAACACCATGCAGGTTTTGCTGCGCCGCCGCCAGCGCGAGGTGGCGGTTTGGAAAAGCCTGGGCTATCGCAGCAGCGACCTGATGGTCCTCTTTGCGCTCGAAGCCGGCATCCTGGGCCTGGTTGGCAGCCTGCTGGGCGCGGGGTTGGGGGTGGCCGTTTCGTATGGCCTGGTGGATCTGTTCAGCCGCACCTCCACCATGCTGATTCGCTGGGTGTTGGCCCCCGAACCGGTGTTGTTGGCCGTGCTGGTGGGCGTAACCACCACCGTGGTGTTCGCCCTGTGGGCCATCGTCTCGACCAGCCGGGTGAGCCCCGTGACGTTGCTGCGCGGTCAGAGCGCTTCTGCTGCCCAACTGCCGCGGTTCCAATCCGGGCTGCTGTTTGTGCTCCTGGCCGTGCCCTTCACGGCGGTCATCAGCCTGATCATGGGATCGTTTCTCAAGGCGGTGGGCGTGCTGGCCGGCGCCCTGGTCGGGTTGGCCGTGCTGGGCGGTTTGCTGGGCGGGCTGCTCTGGCTGGTCACCCGACTGCTGCCGCTGCACGGGTTGCCGTTATTGAACATGGCGCGCGGCAATCTGGCGCGGCGCGGCCTGGCGCCAGTGTTTGCCCTGGTTGCCCTGTTTGTCGGCGTGACCGCGCTGACCCTGGCCAGCGTGGTGACTCAAAGCGCCTACCGCGTGATCGATTCGGTTACGCTGGAAACGCAGGGACCCAACCTTACCATCCTCGCGCCGGCTGAACAGGCTAAACAGGTCACCGCTGCCCTGGACAAGCAGGGGATCGAGGATGAGTCGGTGAATTACTCCACGCGCGTGCGCGCCATTCATCTGGCAACCGATTCGCAGCAGGTCCTGTCGCCGGTATTGACGGCGCGCACGGATCTGTCAGGCTACACCTTTACCGGCGCAGACTGGGGCAGTAAACCGGACGGAGTCTATACGCCGGAGATGGATAAAATTCCCGAAGGCAGCTTGCTCAAGGTGGAGTTGTGGGATGGCACGATCCGCGATCTGCCGGTGGTCGGTTCGTACCGCGTGGACACGGAGCAGGTGCTTGCCCCGGAGCAGGGCATCCTGCTGCCGGTGGAATTAAGTCAATCCATCGCCCCGGCCGACCAGGCCCAGTATTGGGCGCACATCCCGGCCGCGCGGTTGGCGGCGGCTGCCGGCGAACTGGGCGGGTTACTCCCCAATGCGACGGTGATCAACCTGGTGGCTTATTCCGCCCGCTTCACCGCCATGTACCACAACCTGTTCCTGTTCGCGATCAGCATGGCGGGGCTGGCCATACTGGCCGGGATGCTGTTGATGGCCAACTCGGTCAGTCTGTCGGTGCTCGACCGGCGTTTCGAGATCGGCGTGCTCAAAGCCATGGGATACACGCGCGGGCACGTGTTGTTGACCCTGATGGTAGAATATGCTTTGGTCGGTTTGCTGGCCGCCGGCGCAGGGCTGGCGGTGGTCAAGGGATTCCTGTGGTTGGCCGGACTTAGAAACGAAGTGTTGGCCAGCCTGATGGTGCTGACGCCCGAAGTGGCCGGCGGAATCCTGCTTTTCACTCTGTGCATCACCCTTTTTACCGTGCTGGCGGTGGCCTGGAAATCCACCCAGGTTTCGCCATTGGTCGTCTTGAACGATCGGGAATAAACCGTTATGCGATCCTTTTTCAGCGGGCTGCGTGGCAAATTAACCCTCACTTATACCCTGGTGACGGTGCTGGCCTTGATGGCCATCATGGTGGTGTTTCTGGTGTTGGGGGCGTTGCTCACCGGCCTGACCGAAAGCGACCGGCGCGGTTATCTGAGCGATGTTGTGTCCGTGCTTTATCCGCAAGCCAATAAGTTCCTGCAGCCCGGCGCGGAAGACCTGCCCGGGCTTCAGGAATGGCTGGAAGGCGTGGCGGAATCCGGTTACGCCAGCCTGCCGGCCCAGGATGTCTTCGACAGCCCGGCCGCGGCCATCGCGCCGGATTCTGAATTGCTGGTGATCTCACCGGATATGACCGTGCTGGCGCAGACGCCGCTGCACCCCAACAACCTGGTGGGGCGGCATTACGTTCCCAGCCAGGATTTCATCTCCCAATCGATCCTGGATAAGGCCTTCGAAGGCAGCCGGGATGCGCTGGCCCTCTCGGTAACCACCGACAAAGGCGACACGCGCATGGCCGTGCCCATTTTCCAGACCGATTCGGCTTCCTCGGTGGTCGGCGTGATCCTGCTCACCCTGGAACCCTCGCCGTCCATGCTTTTCAGCACCCTGCCGGTTTACGTGGGCGGGATCGTGGGCGCGGGTTTGTTGATGTTGATCGCCGTGGCTCCCTTTGGCGCACTGTTCGGGTTCATCATGTCCCGCGGCCTGACGCGCCGCCTCAGCGCGCTGTCGGATGCAGCGGATGCGTGGAGCGAGGGCGACTTCCGGCCGCTGCCGATTGACCGCTCGCGCGATGAAATCGGAGTTTTGGGATTGCGCATGCGCAACATGGCGGAACGCGTTCAGAATCTGCTGCACACCCAGCAGGAACTGGCCATCCTGGAGGAACGCAACCGGCTGGCCCGCGACCTGCACGATACGGTCAAGCAGCAAAGTTTCGCGACCTTCATGCAGATTCGCGCGGCGCGCAACCTGTTGAACAGCGACCCGGCCGCGGCTGAAAAACACCTGACCGAGGCCGAAAGCCTGATCAAGTCTTCGCAGCAGGACCTGAGCCTGTTGATCACCGAACTGCGCCCGGCGGCGTTGGAGGACCAGGGACTGTCCGGCGCCCTGCGCGCCTACCTGATCACCTGGAACGAGTATTCGCGCATCCCGGCCACGCTTCAGGTCACCGGCGAACGCCGCCTGCCCCTGGCGCTGGAACAGACCCTCTTCCGGGTGACCCAGGAGGCCCTGTCGAACGTGGCGCGCCACAGCCGGGCTTCAGCGGCCACCCTCCAGCTCGACATTCAGGCCGAACTGGTGCGCCTCGAGATCGCGGATAACGGGGTAGGTTTCGACCCGAAGCAGGTGGCCGGAAAAGGGTTCGGCCTCGAGAGCATGAGCGCGCGCATGGCGGAGCTGGGCGGGTGGTTGAAAATTCACAGCGCGCAGGATGAGGGCACGCGCGTGGTCGCGGTTGCGCCGCTGATGCCAAAAGGACAATTGATCCATGCAAACTGACAAGATTAGCGTGCTGTTGGTCGATGACCACAGCGTGGTGCGCATGGGACTGCGCGCCTATTTCAATACCCAGCCGGATATCGAGGTGGTCGGCGAGGCCGGCACCGGCGAAGAGGCCGTGCAGCAGGTGATGGACCTGGCGCCGGACGTGGTGCTGATGGATTTGCTGCTGCCGCAGATGGACGGTGTCGAAGCCACGCGCCAGATCAAGAAGGTCAGTCCGTCCACGCAGGTGATCGTGTTGACCTCGTACCACGAGGACGAACACATCTTCCCGGCCATCCGCGCCGGGGCGTTATCCTACGTGCTCAAGGATATCGATCCGGACGACCTGGCTGAAACCGTACGGCGGGCGCGAGCCGGCGAAGCGGTTTTGAACCCGCGGGTGGCCGCGCGCATGGTGCAGGAGATCCACGGGGCGCGCTCGCAGGGCATCAACCCGTTTCAGGAGTTAACCGATCGCGAACTGGACGTGCTGCGCCAGGTGGCCGCCGGCAAGAACAACCGCGAAATTGCCGAAGCCCTGGTGATCAGCGAAAAAACGGTCAAGACCCACATCACCAACATCCTCAGCAAGCTGCACCTGGCCGACCGCACCCAGGCGGCGGTGTTCGCCTGGCAGGAAGGCATCGTGCGGCGCAGCCAGAACGGCAGCGCTTAGGTTTTCGATACGGCCGTTACCCAAAGATCAGCCCGTGAACGGAGATCATTTCCATCCGCGGGCTGATCTCATTTTCACGCCGTTCCGTTATCCTTACGCTGTTCAAAGGGCATCATCGATTTTTATGGAGCGGAGCATGAAGAAATTCACTTGGATGCGAATCCTTTTTCTGGCGGTCCTGTTGGTCGGGATCGTATTGCCGGTTCGAACGGTTGGCGTGCAGGCTGCCGACATTGGCCAGTCTGCGCGGACGGACGCGGCTGACCCTTCACAGTTGGGCAGCGACGGCGGCGCCCTCAGTCCGGCGGCCTATTTCGCGGTCGGGTTGATGGCCCTGTTGTTTGGGGGGCTGACCTTTTTACCGCTGCTACGCGAGGATAACCCCAGCCCCGCCGCAGACCGGTAGGGGAAATCCTTTCATGCAGAAACCTGCCCGCCGATTTTTCAGGTGGAAAGATGGGGGGACAAAGCCCGTATAATGAATCTGGTGAGGGATATGCCCTTTACCGGAGAAAAACTCGCTCCAATCCTGGCTTTGCTAATCCTTGGGGAAAGCCCTTCAGATGACAGGTCTTTCAATGTAAATCCGGTAGGATCAAAGAGAGGTGTCCGGTGAAAAAATACCTTTTCCACGGTTCCTGCACGCCGGAGGGATTTCGGGGTCTCCTGGCCGAAGGTGGATCGAAGCGCATCGAAGCCGCCAGGCAGGCCTTGATCAGCGCGGGTGAATCACTGGAGGCCTTCTATTTTTCATCCGGCGGGGAAGATTTCTATATCATTGTTAATCTTCCCGATGACGTGAGCGCGATGGCTGTCACGCTGGCCGGCAATGTCAGCGGTACATTTCGTATCCAGGGTGTGGCTTTGCTGACGCCTGAGGAAATGGATCGAGCGGTGAAGATGAGCATCGATTTTCGCCCGCCCGGACGCTGATCTGCATTTCGCTAATGTCCTTTATTCCCATCGATCGAACTCCGATCCATTTACTGAGGATCCAGCCGTTGCATTCATTGACACCCGGCGGCTTTGATCCATATAATAACGGATCAAAAAACGAACAGGACAGCATCCTTGACAGCAGAACTGGTGTTGAATGCAGATCATTTAATCGGCGCGGGCGCGACCGCCGAAGTCTATGCGTTGGATGATCGCCGCGTTCTCAAGCTCTTTCGCCAGGATTTTCCGATGGCTTTTGCAAAGACAGAGTACGATAAAGCCAGGGCAATCCAGGCGTGTGGCGTTCCGGCTCCCCGGGCCATGGATTGGGTCGAATACGACGGTCGGGTCGGGATTGTATACGAACGCGTTCAGGGCAAATCCATGCTGAATGAAATGCTTATTCCCTGGAAGTCCCACGCATGCGCAGAAAGAATGGCTGCCCTGCAGCACGAAATCAACACGAAGAAGCCGGCCAACCTCCCATCCTTCAAGCTGGGTATCCGCCGCAACGTTCAAGCTACGCCGCTGCTGACGCCGGCGGAGAAAGAGGCCATCCTGGCCGTTTTGGATCCGCTGCCCGACGGCGACTGCCTGTGCCATGGCGATTTTCACCCCGACAATATCGTCCTCGACCATGGCCGAGCGGTGGTGCTGGATTGGATGACGGCCTGCGCCGGCAGCCCGGCTGCCGATGCGGCGCGCACCGCGCTGATCCTGACCACATCCGAGCTGCCGGAGGGCATTCCTGGACCCGTTCGGAAATATGTACAGGTCCTCAGGCAATCCTTCAACGCTGCTTATCTCGAAAGATATTGCGTGTTGAGCGGTTACACCCCACCGCAAATCGCTGCCTGGAAACTGCCTGTCACAGCGGCGCGCCTGGTCGAGAAACGACCGCTGCGCGAAAACGAACTGCTGCTGGGATTGATCCGGGGCTGGATCCGGGACGGCGGTGATCGATGAAGCGGAACCGGCGTTGAGAATCCGGGTTGACGGGACCTGACTGCGGTCTATAATATACTGCGAACCGAATCATTCGAAGGAAGGCGATATGTCCACCCGGGGTTCATCCAATCCAGAAGGCCAACCACCCGTTTCGGAAACTGCGCTGATCAGCCAGTTTACCCGGCGCGAGATCCAGGCGCCGCTGGCGGCCTGCCTGATCCGCGCGTTCGCCGGCGAACTGGGCGAGGAAAAGGCGCTGCAAATCGCCGCCGAGGCCATCCAATCGGATGCTGCTTCGGCCGGGAAAGCCGTCGCCGGCCAGTTAGGCGGCAATTCCATGAAAGAACTGGCCAGGGTCGTCCGCGAGCTCTGGGCTGCAGACGAGGCCATCTCCTTCCGCATCCTGGAGGAGAGTGACCAAAACCTCTCCTTCGATGTCACCCGCTGCCGGTATGCCGAATATTACGAACGTGAGGGGATGCTGGACCTGGGGTTCTGCCTTTCCTGCAGCCGGGACGGAGCCTTCACCCAGGGTTTCAATCCGCGCATCCTTCTATCACGCACCCAGACCATCATGCAGGGCCAGCCGGTCTGCGATTTCCGGTTCACGTTGGAAGAACCCGGCGACGTAGATTAAGGGCGCCCGGCGTCCACCTTCGGATTTTACGGTATTCCATAACCACAGGAGCTTCTCATGGAAATGAAGAACATTCCCTTTGGCCTGACCGACTGGTCCAAAATTGTCCCGACCGAACACAAAGGTGAAACCGGCATGGCGTACTGGCGCACGCAGCAGTTCGACCAGATTCGCGTGCGCCTGGTCGAATACACGCCCGGTTACCGCGCGGATCACTGGTGCAAGAAGGGCCACATTCTATTTTGCCTGGAAGGGGAACTGCATACCGAATTGGCGGATGGGCGCGAGTTTGTGCTTACCCCGGGCGTCAGCTATCAGGTGGCGGATGATACCGATCCGCATCGTTCATATACCGCCACGGGAGCGAAGCTGTTTATCGTGGATTAACGATAATTCTAAATAAATTTGTAACTAAATTACAATACTATTTTGGTTGACACTGCATACTGCGCTGTATACAATAATCCCAATTCCCCCGTAACTTATTAATGCTTATATTTCATTATTGAGCAAGTATAGCCGGATTGCTTCCGGCTATACCATTATTGCCTTCTTATTACGCTTTGTATTCACCTGATCAACCGTAATGAACAGTAAAGTACGGTCTCAGGAATAGAAGGAGGTGCTTTCCCATACCTATCCACCGAATAAGTAAATTTTTACGTACTTCAGTAGCTTTCCCGAATGTTAAAGAAATGTTCCCATTCAATCAACCTGAGGAGAATATGATGAAGAAATCCGGCTTGGTCCAACTGCGACGCGCAGCTGGCATTATCTTTACATTGATCATGGTTTTGGCGATGGTCGGCTGCGCCGCCACGCCCACCGCAGCTCCGGCCGCGAAGGCGACGGATGCCCCCGCCGCGGCTCAATCCAATGCGTCCTGTGAAATCAAGATGGGCTTGCTGCTTTCTCTGACCGGCGACCTGGGCGACCTGGGCGCCGCCCAACTGCCCGGCGAAGAGATTGCTGTCGAAGAAATCAATGCCGCCGGCGGGCCGCTTGGCTGCAAGGTCACCGTGGCGACAGAAGACGATGAATCGACCGCGCAGGGCGCAGTGACCGGCGCCAACAAACTTGTGTTCACAGATGGGGCGATCACGCTGCTCGGTCTGAACTCCACCGATAGTGTCTCCCTGCTCGATTTCGCGCGCACCAACAAGGTGCCGATTATGAATCAGTGGGGCGGTACCGTAAAGTTGGATACCGAGGGCGGCGATTATGTCTACCGTGTCGCCTTATCGGATAGTTTCTGCGGAATTGGTACGGCTAAATTCTTGTTGGATGAAGGCTTCAAGACAGCCGCCAACCTGTATGAAAACAGCGAATCCCCGCAAAGCAATGCGGTGACGATGCAAAATGCCTTCGAGGCCGCCGGCGGCAAAGTGGTCGCCAACGTAGCCTTCAACCCCGGCCAGACTTCCTACCAGGCCGAACTGGCCAAGGTCTTCGAAGCCAAACCCGAAATCGTTCTGCTTTCGGCCGGCGCTGACTCGGCTGCCAATATCATGCGCGAGTGGTATCGCGGCAATTACGGCGGCAAATGGATTTTGGGCAGCGACCTGGGCGCGAATGAGGTTGTGGCGCAGATCGGTGCGGACGTCATGGTGGGTCAATTCGGCCAGACCGGCGCGGATGATGTGAACTCGCCCTCCTACAAGCGCTTCCTGGACCTCTGGAAGACGAAGACCGGGCAGGAATCCATTGCCCCGTATGCCAGCGCTCTGTATGACTCCTTCATTATCGAAGCCCTGGCCATGCAGATCGGCGGCAAAGCCACCGGCGAGGCCATCAATGCCAATTTGAAGGCCGTCACGACCGGCGAGAACCAGTGCCTTTCCTACGCCGATTGCATGGCTTTGTTGAAGGAAGGCAAGACCATCCAGTACATGGGCGTCTCTGGCCCGTTGCAGTTCAACTCGCACAACAATGTGACCGCCCCGTGGGTCATCCTGCAGGCCGAAGGCGATCATTGGAAGACTTACAAGTTCTACACCGCTGATAACTTCAAACTCGGTGATTGATCTGGAATAAGCCTTCCGGAGCGATTTTCCCTCCGGAAGGCGCCGTCGATAGCCTGCCCCTTCTTTTATAAGAGGGGGCAGGAAAACCTAAAACTGCGTGCGGAAACCGGTCTCCGTCTGTTGGCAGCTTCGGACCGTGTAGGATGGGTAGATCATGCAATTTGCCGTATATGGTCTCTTAATGGGATGTATCTTGCTCCTGGCAACGGTGGGCTTTTCGATGATCCGCCGCATTGAGGGTTTCCTCAATATCGCTCACGGGCAAATGCTGGCCGTCGGGGCCTATTTCACCTTTTTTTTCAACGCCAAGCTGGGGTGGAATATCATTCCATCGGCGATCGTGGCCGTGCTGGCCACTGCCGTTATTGGTTATCTGACAGCCAAAGTGGTGTTCTTCCCCCTCAAGGGCCGGGCGCCGCTGGTGATCGCCATTGTTTCCACCGGCGTTTCCTATGTCATTCAGGGCACCATCGAAATTCTATTCGGACCGTTTGTCAAGCAGTATAAGTTCCCGCCCATGCGCGCCATCAAGATCGGCGACCTATCGCTGGCGGGGCCCGATCAGATTGCGATGGTGGTGGCCGCCATTCTGGCTGTCCTTTTCCTGCATTTCCTTCTGACCAAGACCGAAACCGGCAAGGCCATCCGGGCCATGTCCAGCGATTTCGATCTGGCGCGCATTCGGGGTATCAACACCCCGCGCCTGCGCATCTACGTCTGGTTGATCGCTTCGGGGTTGGGCGGGCTGGCCGGCGTCATGATCGGCCTGATCAGCCGGTTGACCCCGTATATGGGCTTTGAATACATCATGATGATCATGATCGTCGCGATTCTTGGCGGTCTGGGGAGTATTTACGGCGCGATGGTGGCGGCTTTGATCATCGGTTTGATCACGCAGATGAGCGTGCTGGTGATCCCGGCCCAGTACAGCCAGGTGATCGCCTTCGTGCTGATCATCATTGTCCTTCTGGTAAGCCCCAAGGGCATTTTCAAGGAGGCCTGAGTTATGTTAAACGTACTTCTCTTCCTGGCAGGCGTCCTGATCTTGATGGGCATCTACGCGCTGCTGACGATGTCGGTCAATATGCAGTACGGGTATGCGGGTTTGATGAACTTCGGCATCGTGGGTTTTGTGGCCATCGGCGCCTACACTTATGCCATCGTGACTCGCGGCGCGCCGGTCGGACAGGATGCTTACCTGTTCTATTTCGATCAGCCCTGGTGGGTGGGTTTCATTGCCGCGGGTGTGGTGACGACGATCTTCGCGTTCATCATTGGGCTGCCCACGGTGCGGGTGGGCGGCGATTACCTGCTGATCGTAACCTTCGCCTTCTCGGAAGTCATCCAGGACCTGTTGTCGAACGAAGCCTGGCTGACGAACGGCACGCGCGGCTATATCAACATCGAGCAGCCCTTCCGGGAAATGATTCCCGGCCAAAATTACCAGTTTTTCCTGGCGTTCCTGGTCATTCTGATCGTGGTCCTCGTCTATCTGGTCGTCCAGCGCCTCGGCCGGGCGCCGTTCGGCCGCTCGCTGCGCGCCATGCGCGATAACGAACCGGCTGCCCTGGCAACCGGCAAAAATATTTTCTCCTTCAAAATGCGGGCGTTCCTGGTCGGCGCGGCCATCTGCGGTTTCGCGGGCGCCATGTACTCCTGGTACATGACCCTGGCTCTGCCTTCCCTCTTTGGCATGAGCGTAACCTTCGCGGCCTGGATCGCGGTGGTCATCGGCGGAACGGGCAATAACAAGGGCGCCGTGATCGGCACGGTCGTTCTGCTGGGCGCACAGCAGGCTTTGAAGTTCATCTCGACCACGCCCGAACTGACCCCGGTGGTCTCTTCAGTCCAGTTGATTCTGGAGGGCCTGGTACTGATTGTGATCCTGCGCTTCTGGCCTTTGGGCCTGGTGCCTGAGAAGAGCCCGGCTGCGCCCAGGCTGAAGACGCCCGCAGAAGGATCGCAATTGGCGAAGGAGGAAGCATGACCACGATGCTGCAAGTCGAAAACCTTTCCATGCATTTCGGCGGGTTGAAAGCTCTGGATGACTGTACCCTTTCTGTGGAAAAAGGCAGCATTACGGCGTTGATTGGTCCGAACGGCTCTGGAAAGACCACGCTCTTCAACGTCATCACCGGTTTCTTGAAGCCCACGGCCGGTAAGGTCCGGTTCGAAGGTGAAGAAATCACCGGCCTACCGGAAAATAAAATCGCCAACCTGGGCCTGGCGCGCACCTTCCAGGTATCCTCCATCTTCCCCAAGCTGACCGTCTGGGAAAATATGTTGGAAGCGTATCCGCATCAAACCGGGGAGAGTCTGTGGTCGATCTATACCCGGGCCGGGCGTATTCGCTCGCAGGAAGAAGAACAGATCGCGCGAGCCTATGGCATTCTCGAGCGGATTGGGCTGGCCCAGAAGCTGAACGAGCAGGCGGCCAACCTCGGCGCGCCGGAAGCGCGCATGCTCGAAATCGGCCGGCAGCTCATGTTTTCGCCGCGCATGCTGTTGATGGATGAACCCTCCAGCGGCGTCAACCCGGCCATGCTCGACCGGCTTTCCAACATGATCCTCGACCTGAACAAAGAAGGCATGACCTTCTTTATCATTGGTCACAACCTGAGCTTTATCATGAAACTGAGCACCTACATGCACGTCTTGCAGTACGGAAAATTGATCGCTTCCGGCGCGCCCCAAAGCGTGGCGCATGACAAGAGAGTGATCGAAGCTTATCTGGGGGTGCAGCAATGACGCTTCTAACCGTCAATTCCCTCGAGTCGGGGTATGGCAAGCTGCCCATTTTGCACGGCATCGATTTGAAGGTCGATGAGGGCGAACTGGTCGCGGTGATCGGCCCGAATGGAGCGGGTAAATCGACGCTGCTGAAGGCCATTTCAGGACTCCTGCCGTGTTGGAAGGGAAATGTGAGCTTCGCCGGGAATAACGTGCACGATTACGAACCCAATATGCTCCCCACCTGGGGCTTGGGCTATGTTCCGCAGGATCGCAACGTTTTTCCGGGATTAACCGTGGCCGAGAATCTAGAGATGGCATCCACCATGCTCAAGAACCCCGGCCCGCGCATCAAGGCTGCTTACGAGCGTTTTCCGATCCTTGGAAAACGCCAGAAGCAGGCGGCCCGCACGCTCTCGGGCGGCGAGCGCCAGATGTTGGCCATTGCCAGCGCCCTGATCCTTGAACCGAAGCTTTTGATGCTGGATGAACCGACCACTGGCCTGGCGCCGGTGGTGGCGAATGAGGTCATCAGCCACATTCTGGACATCAACCGCGGCGGGACCGCGATTCTGTGGGTTGTAGAGGAAAATCCCGCCAGCGTGCTGATGCACTGCCCGCGGGTTTATCTGCTCGAATCGGGCCTGATCCGGCGCACCGACAGCGGTGAGAATTTGCTGAACGACCCGAAGTTCGCGGAACTATTCCTGGGCGTGGCCTGATGGAAATCGGCGGGGCGGTCCGGATCGATTTCTTCCGGACGCTCCGCAGCATTTTCATGCGCTCCGGTATATAATGAGACGATCGCCGCGGGAGATTATCAGGTAGAAGATTGGACCGGCGGCGATCGTTGTTCTTTTTATTACAGGACTATTCTTTTTTTTCGGTGATTCCAGCGGTTGTTAAATGGGAAGGGACTCAGAAAAAAGGTAACCGACAGGAGGATTGCCGAGACGAATGGAACGAGAAGAGATCTTCTTCGAACGACCTCAAATCGAATTCGAAACCCGGGACAAGTCCAAGGTCATTGCCGATCGGGTGTACGTCCAGTTGCGCAGCGCCATCTTAAGCACCGAGTTGCGCGCCAATAAACGTCTGGTCGAAAATGAATTATCCGAATGGCTGCATGTCAGCCGGACTCCCATCCGCGAGGCGTTGGTTTGTCTGGAAAAGGACGGCCTGGTGGAGCGGAAGAATGGCTGGATGGTGCACGAACATTCGCCGCAAGAAATCCGCGACCGCATGGAATCACGCCTGGTCATCGAAAGCTACGCCGCCCGGCTGACCGCAGGCCGCCGTAGTGATGCGGACGTCGAGAAGCTCAGGGCGATCAACGAGGCCATGCGAAAATCCGCAACGTCGGGGATCGAGTATTATCAGATGAACGATCATCTGCATCAATGGATTGTCGACGCTTCTCAAAATGCAACGTTGATCCATATCTATGACCTGACGAAACTCAATTACTGGAATCTGGGCGTTCCGATCGTTTACGAAACCGAGCTGAACGCGGTGATGCTGGCCCAGCACGATGAAATCATCGACGCCATCCAGGCCGGCGACGGCGATCGCGCCGAAGCGATTTCGCGCAATCATATCCAGGTGAATATCGATCTCGTTCAAGCCTCGCTGGCTGCCTCGCGAAAACGAACGGTTGGTAAGAATGATCCGTGGTTGGATCCGCGATAGGGACGATTAGCTCGATTTCAATTTCTATAATCTATATCATCACCGGAGATTCCCATGGAGATGAAGAACATTCCCTTCGGTCTTACGGATTGGTCCAAAATCGTCTCCACGTGGATTTACGGTTGATCTCTTCAAGGTCGCGAATTCCTCCAAAGAGTTGCAAATCAGTGGATTGTGTGTATAATAAAACAGAACATAAATTCTAATTTTCTGCCAACATAGGGGATGTAAACCGTGTATAACCTTTTGATGAATGAAATCGTCCGCCACGGCGATAAAGCTGCCCTCTTCCCAATCCATCACCTGCAAGACCTGAAGCGGGACGTCGAAGGGCTGAAAGCCAACGCCGAACTGAACTCTTTTCAGCAATTCATTGTCAACGACCTCTACCACCTGGATGAGCCTCAAGATTTCGGGGCTCGATCCATCCTCATCGTGGCGTCGCCGCAGCCTTCCCTGCTCCGGCTGTTCTTCACGTTGGAAGGGAAGCGCATCCAGGCCCTGCTCCCGGCTTCATACGCCGATAAAAACCGCTCCCACCTGCGGGTCGAAGATTATTTGCGGGCCTGTCTGGCTGCGAATGGCCGTCACATCCAGTATGCGCCCCGGTTGCCGCACAAGTTGAGCGCGGTGCACAGCGGGCTGGCCCGCTACGGTCGTAATAACATCACCTTCGTCGAGGGCTTCGGCAGTTTCCTGAATCTCAATACTTTCTTCACGGATATCGCCTGCCCGGAGGACCCGTGGCGGGAAATTCGAGCCATGGACGCGTGTACCCATTGCCAGGCCTGCCAGAAAGCCTGCCCCACCGGGGCAATTATAGCGGAGCGCTTTCTGATCGACAACCAGCGCTGCCTGACCTACTTCAATGAAGCCGGCGGCGAGTATGAGTTCCCCGCCTGGATGGACCCGGGCGTACACCATACCCTGTACGGCTGCCTGCGCTGCCAGATGATCTGCCCGCAGAATCAACCCTACCTGGCGCGCGAGGGCGGGACGATCGAATTCGACGCCGCGGAGACGGCCATTCTCATGCAGGGGAAACCGCTCGAATGCCTGCCGGAGGGCCTGCGGCTAAAGGTCGATGGGCTGGAGATGGCCGAATACCTGAGCGGCATCCCGCGTAATTTGCGCTCGTTGGCGGCCAAAACGGATTGATTTATTTGCCAGACGCCCTTCTATCCAATCACACCCGGCGGGTTTTGGTATCGATTGTACCTGAATCGGAAAAACCGTATAATAATTTACGATGGATCCTGTCAAATTATTAGGTTCACTCAGACCGCCTGTTGCAGGAGGAAGGCATGGATCGACGCCAACAGTTTGCGACCATCGATGAATATATCGCGGCGTTTCCCCCGGATGTTCAGGCCAAACTGCAGGAGTTGCGCGCCGCCATCCGGGCAGCCGCGCCGGATGCCGAGGAACGCATCAGCTACCAGATGCCCGCTTATTATCTCAAAGGCAACCTGGTGTATTTCGCGGCCTTCACGCATCACATCGGCTTCTATCCCACGTCCAGCGGAATCGCGGCCTTCCAGAAGGAAATCGAAGGCTATGCCAGTTCGAAGGGCGCGGTGCAGTTCCCGATCAACAAACCCCTGCCGTTGGAGCTGGTGGACAAGATCGTTCGCTATCGTGTGGCTGAAAACCTGAAGAACGCCGCGAAGAAAGGGAAAAAAGAATAAGCCTCAGCCGCTGGGCGGGCAGGGCGTCTAGCCAGTTGGCCTGTTTCGGATGGCCGCGATCAATTCCTCGATCCAACCAATCTTGCGGTCCAGGTCCTGGATCAAAAAGTCGTTTTCGAAAGACCAGAGAAAAATATGGTGCTCGTCGACAAGCGGGCCCATTTTGAGATAGGCCTTCTCGTTTGCCAGGTTGTTATCCAGAACGCGCGTTTTTTCGGACTGAAAATGGCTCAGTCCGGATTCCAAGTAGGCCAGGATGCTTTCGTCATCCAGAATCCCCATGAAGGTCAACTTCAACAGAAAATCTTCGAACGCGTTCAGCGATGGATCAAATTTCAACGGGGTACGCAGCCAATCGCCGAGTTCGCGCTGCCCGTCTGGGGTGATGGTGTAGACTTTGCGATCCTGCTTGCCAACCAGAGGCTCCACTTCGTAGGTGATCCATCCCTGATTGGCCAGCAGCTTCAGGGCCGGGTAGATCTGGCTCAGTGAAGCCGAGAAGAAATAGCCGGTGGATTGGTTGATGATGGCTTTCAGTTCATACCCTGAAACCGAGGGATGGATATTGATCAGTCCGAGTAGGATGTATTCCAGTTTCAACTCAGATACTCCAGGTGGGTTGGCGTAAATTGATTTTACCCCCTAACCTTCGCAGGCAGATCATTACCGGGGCGAGCAAAGTGTGGATCGAAACGCCGGCGGCCAATCCCATCGGATGGATGAGATTGGCCGCCGGATTGGGAAAATCAAAAAATCGGATTGCGGATCAGCGATCGCGGATGACGCTTTGAGCGGCTTCTTCGCCGGTCGCCAGCGCGCCTTCGGTCGAGGCGATCAGGAAGAGGTATTCGCCCGCCAGGTAAAGGCCCTTCACATCGCGCATGTGATGCCGGATCAAGTCCTGGATGGCATTGAACTGGCCAGGCGCCTCGAGGTTGATGGCGCGTTCGTAGCGGATCGAATCGGTGAACAGCGGTTGATCGGGGAACTCGGGGAAATACTTCTGGATTTCACAGATGACGCGGCGCGTGCGAGCTTCCTCGGACAGTCCGGTCAGTTCGGCGTCGTGCCAGCCGGCGGTGAAGGCGTGCATCAAACCGGCGCCTTCCGGCCCGCGCGAGCCAAAGGCTTTCGAGTTCTCGTCGAAGATGGTGCTCAGGATCGAATTTTCGGATGCCGGGATCATCAACGACAGGAAGTAATCGGGCACGACCTTCTTCTTCAGGCCGAACACGTAGTTGTAGGTGGTGCTGTACTTGCAGGTCTCCAGCGGTTCGCGCATGGTAGACGGCAGGTCGGGGATGATCTGGCGGGTCAGCACGGCGTCGGTGGTGCAGATGACCTGGTCGGCTTCGATGAAACCCTGCCCGGTCTCGACGCCTTTCACCATGCCATTTTCGGTGATCACTTTCCGGACCGGCGTGGACAGGCGGACGTTCTCTTTGACCTTTTCGTAGAGGGCGTCCATCAGGATTCCCAGGCCGCCGTCCAGGTAGCACATGCCCTTCATGAGGGAGAGCAGGGCGATGGGGTGGGCAATGCTGACGTCGCTCGCCCGCGCCAGGGTCATGGTGCCCAGGAATGGGTTGAGGATGCGGTTGACGACTTCCGGCCCGCCGTGCTCGAGGCCGAATTCGGCCGTGCTGGTGTTGGAGATTTCGGACAGGCTGCTGAAATCATGATTGCCATTCCCCAACATGGCAATGTATTTCTTGATGGCCGTCATGAACCTCAAGGCCTGAATATAGGTCTTGAAAGGCATGCCGCGAAAGCCCAGCAGGTGGGAAAGCTTCGTGTCCTTGCCCAGCAGCAGGTAGTGGATCTTTTTCTTATTCCAGAACGCGTAACACTGGTTTTCCACCGGCTTGACCTTGTCGGTCAGGTTAAGCTCGGTCAGGTATTCGAAGGTCGTTTTCCACTGCGGTTCGGTCATGGCCGCGCCGATGCCGTAGGTGAAGCCGCTGTTCTGCTTGTTGCCCACTCGCCCGCCAATCCGATCGGTGGTTTCGAGGACGACGTAATCGACGCCCTGCTTTTGCAGCGTGTAGGCGGCCGAAAGGCCCGCGCAACCGGCGCCAATGATCACAACCTTTTTCCGTTCCATGGAATTCTCCTGTAAGGTTTGCCTGTGATAAGGAAAGCAGAAGATCGGGGGTGATTTCCGGACAACTGCTCTCGAGTGTATATATATCTCGTTATATCATAAATGATATATAAAACTTTATATATTCTATATCAACGGGATCGGTTTGTCAATCGCCCCGCCCAACCGTAACACTTCGGCAATTCAAATTCCTGGTCGAACCCGGCTTGCCAGGTTTCAACAGATCATATATAAACGAATTCAACAATCTTTTTATTCGACTGCGAATCTGCCCTGGAGGAAAAATCAATGAAACTGGCCGGTATCACCCGCACCGTCGCGGATATCGAGAAATCCAAACGCTTCTATGAAGACCTGCTGGGCTTCGAAGCCGATGCTTATTTCACGCCAACCCACTGGCAGTCCTACAAGGTTCAGGAGGGCGTCTTCTTCGCCGTGGGCGAGGAACCCGGCTCCACCAACGAGGTGGCTTTCGCCGTGGATGACATCGAAGCGCTGTGGCTGCGCGTCAGGGACCAGGCCGAAGTGGTCAGCCCGCTGGAGAAGACGCCCTGGGGCACCTACCGCTTCGTCATCCGGGATCCGGACGGACATTTGTTGTCCTTTGGACAGGAGTCAAGTTAATGGCTCTTTGCCAGGGGAGGGAAAGGGAAGAAGATCATGGCCGATGAAAAAGTCGAGCGCACCCCGCATGGGGATATCATTTATCGACACACGGACTCGAAATCCTTCGAACCCGTCTTCGACAGCCCGAATGTGGAGCAGATCCAGAGGCATGTCGAAAAATATGTTGGAAAAGTCGAAAATGTCTTTCACGAAATCATTTCCAATTTCGTCCATGTCGATATCCTGCTCGTCAAACCCACGCCGCAGCGCAACTTTTGCACCTTGGTCACCAGCGGCATGAGCCAGCGGCCGATGAAGACCCCGCCGGGCGTCCAGGGGTGCGAGTACGCGGAATTGTTGATCTGCCTGCCGCCGGATTGGCCGATGACGGATGAGGCCATGAAAGACGAGTCCAATTACTGGCCGTTCCGCTGGTTGAAAATTCTGGCGCGCTTTCCGCACGAATATGACTCCTGGCTCTGGTATGGGCACACCCTTCCCAACGGCAACCCGGCCAGGGGTTTCGCCAGGAATACGCAACTGTCGGGAATCATCCTGGCGCCGCCGTTAATGGTTCCGGAAGAATTCGGGGTCTTAAGAATCAATGAAACCAAGAGCATTCAGTTTTTCAGCATGTTCCCAATTTATACGGATGAGATGAATTACAAGCTCAACAACGGCGCAGACGGCCTGTTCGAATTGATGGACCAACAGAAAGTCAATCTGATATTGGATGTTCACCGACCAAGTGTGTGCAAGCGATCGCTGTGGCCATTTTGAGATCCTGTAGAGTAGGCTGGATGAAGGGCTGGATTAGCCCTCAGGTGGTTAATGGATTTAATTCCACCCCAAAACCGGGTAGGTTTTGTTGATTCCCGCACAACCCGGCATTATGTGGTATAGTGAAGTTGTATTTATAATCAGGTTTGCGTTCAAGTTATGCCGCCACGCTTCATTATAAGTGGGTGGCATTTTTGTTCCTCCAGGCCTGAACTAGTGAAAGACAGGAAAACCTTGGAAGTAAAATTGTATGTTGGCAATATGTCTTACGACACCACCGATGAACAACTGCGCACGATGTTCACGGAGGCGGGTCAGGTGGTTTCGGTGGATGTGATCAAAGATCGCGATACCGGCACCCCCAAAGGATTCGCATTCATCACGATGGGCAGCCAGGATGATGCAACCAAAGCGATCACCATGTTCAATTCGAAAGAAGTTGGTGGACGCCCGTTGACCGTGAACACAGCCAAACCCCGCGAAGACCGCGGCGGCTCTCGCTCCAATAATGGCCCAAGCCACGGCAACCGCCGTTATTAGATCTGATGGATCTCGAAACCCCGCCCCAAACCGGCGGGGTTTTTCTTTTATGGTTTTCCGATCGGTCTGGCTGGCCGTTTTTTTTACATTCGATAAGCGGATACAATATAGACGAACTAATCGATCACAAAATCGGAGAGTCATCGCGCTCGATTTCTCATGTCCAATTCCCTGATCCCAACCCCCGGCACCATCCTTACTCCCTGGATCCACCCGCGCGTCGAAATGCGGCCCTCCGGCATCGCCGGACGCGGCATGTTCGCGCTGCGCATCCTCCTGCCCGGCGAGGAAGTCGTGCGCTGGGGCGGAACGCTCTACTCGCGCGCCCAGATCCTGGCCGGGCTGGCCGACCCCGAATCGATCGCCCTGATCGACGACGACCTGTACCTGGCCGATCCGGCCGGTAAACCCACACCTGAGGATTATTCGCTGAACCATTCCTGCGACCCGAACCTGTGGATGGCGGACGCGTTCACGCTGGCGGCGCGGCGCCGCATCGAGCCCGGCGAAGAGCTGACCGCGGATTACGCGCTCTGGCTGTACGACGTGGACTGGACGCTGGATCCCTGCCGGTGCGGTTCGCCGCTGTGCCGCGGCCGGGTCAGCGCTGCGGATTGGAAGATCCCGGAACTGCAGGCGCGTTATGCCGGGCACTTTACGCCATACATCAACCGGCTGATTGTATTGGGCCGGGCCGACTCATAGCCTGGTCTTGCCAGGGCGGGCAGCCGCCAATCGACCGCGCCTGCGGAGCAGGCCTGTCGATAGCGCCCGCTTTGGGCAGCCTGCATTGCCTTTTGTGAGGATGTTAACCAGAGTGTGAACATCCACCGGAGTTCAGAAGGAGGACGATGCACACAAAGGCGCTGATTTTCATCATCCTGCTGTGGTCCGCGGGACTCCTGGCCGCCTGCCAGCCGGTCAACACTCCCGTCTCGATTCCTTCCACGCCAACCCCGGCAACACCCCCCACGCTTCCGGCTGCAACCGCAGCCAGAGCCACCTCCAGCAGTATTTCCCCTTCCGCCACACCGACCCTGATCCCCACAATGATGGCCGGCGAACTCGCCGTGGTCAGCGTTGAAATGCAAGAATCACCTTACTTCGAACCCATGCTGTTCACCTCGGTGCAGGGACGCAAATTCGAAAGCCGCGATTTTTCGATGGGCGATACCCGCTATACGGATCTTTCCTTCTTCGACGGTTCGGCTGTTTGCATAAAAAATGAACTGGATGGAGCCGCGCTGATGGCCTGCCAGCATTACACCGGGGATGGTACGCAGAGCTGGGTGGATCTCACCCGTGACGGACGCGAGATCTACCGGATTGACACGGGTGGGCCTGATCCAACCAATCACCTGCAGGGCCTCTGGGTCTACGATCATCACTGGGCGCTTGAAACGGTCTATATCCGCACGCACCCGTCGGGAAACGAGGTCAGCACTGACCGGGTGGGAGAAATCAGCGTGGATGGGGTGCTGCTCAATGATCGAGAAAAATACGATGAGGCGTTCGGTTTTCAAACCCTGCGCGGCAAACCCTATTACTTCTTCCGGCGCGGCGATGGGATGGGTTTCGTTTACGATGGCAGCGCGACTCCCCTGGATTTTGACGTCATCCCGCATTACGGATGCTGCAGCGAAGCCGTGCTTAACCCGCAAGCCTGGGTGAACCATGTCAACTTTTTCGGCCAGCGCGGCGCGGCCTGGTTTTTCGTGACCGTGGGCAAATTGACTCCATGATCCCGAAAACCAACGTTTGAGGATGTTGGGTTTCGTCAGGCATATGGCGGTTGTGTTGAGTTGTGTGGCAGTGATGCGCGGATGAGGCTCAACCCAACCCTAACCCGGCGAAGAGCATCCCCAGCAACGCCAGCAGCGCGGTGAGTGTGAACAGGCACGCGCCGCCCGCCGTCAGCAGGAAATGGTCGATCCGCGTCGGCGCACGGGCGGCGCGCCGCAGCAGGAGCATTTGGATGATTGCCAGCGGCAGCGTCCAGACCATCCAGCGGCCGGGATTGGCGGGGGACAGCGCCAGGATGGCCAGCAGCAGGTATGCGCACACGATCAGGCCGCCGGCCAGGCCGGCGGCGCGGGGCGGTCCCAGGCGAACGGTGAGGGTTTTTTTGCCAAGCGAACGATCCACGCTGAAGTCGGGAATTTCGAAGGCAATCAGCATGGCGCCGTGCAGCAACAGCAGGGGCAGGTACACCGGCCAGAATTGCGCGGGTAGCAGTCCCGCCTGCATGAGGTAACCCGCCAGCGGCACGCCCACGGCAACGATCAGAGAGGTGGTGAGTTCGCCCCAGCCCGACGACATCAGGGTCAATGGAGGGGCGGAATAGAACCAGGAGCCCGCCAGGCTGAGCGCGACGATGGCGAACATCCAGGGCGAACGAATGCCAGCCAGGATGCCGGTCGCCAAGGCTACGGCGACGCAAGCGTAGGCAGCAACCCGCACCGTCGAAGGAGAAAGGCTACCCGTGGCGAGCATACCGGAGCCGCCAGAGAACCAGGTGCGGTTCTGCGCCGCCAGCCGGTCGACCTCGCGATCGTAGTATTCGTTGCCGTAATGCGCGCTGAGCTGGATGGAAGTGACCACGATCTGCCCGAGCAGGTAGGCCGGCCAAAGGATGGCCAATCCGGCGCGAGCCGCCGTGGCCGCGCCCAGCGCGTACAACAAAAATCCGCCAAACAGGAACACAACGCGCGTGAGCCTGATGAAATCCCAGATCCGGCTGCGAAAGGTAGATGCTTGCATCTGCTTTCATTGGAATTATAGGACTTTATTCGTCCAATTACCATGCCGGCGCCAACCGGCCCCACCCCGGAACCCATCCATCCGGCTTACGCCGCCACCGGCAGCAAAAACGTAAAAATGACGTACGCCACGCCCAACGCCAGCAGCGTGTTGAACAGCGTGGCCAGCAGGAACACAGCCACGGGCTTCCAGCCCATCTTTTTGAACTCGATGACCGAGAATTCCAGGCCCATGCACACGAAAGCGGCCATGAAGGCCCAGTTCTTGATGGTTTCGATCAACGTGCCCTTGCCGCCGTCGATCACGCCCAACGTGTAGAGGATGGAGGCGGCGACGAACCCCAGCACGAACTTGGGAAAGCGGTCCCAGATCATGCGCGGGCTGGGACGGGCGCCCGGCTTGCCATCTTCGCCGTGAGTCGCGGCGTATACCGCCAGCAGAAAGGCCACCACGCCGATCAGGGCGTTCTGCGCCGATTTGACGATGGTCGCGATCTTCTGGGCCTGCTCGCCGAAGAGGGTGCCCGCGCCAACCACGGCGGCGGTGGTGTCGATGTTGCCGCCAAACCAGGCGCCGGCCACCACCTGCGAGAGCCCCAGCGCGCCGGCCAGCAGCGGGAGGATCAGCATGAGCGGCAGGGCCACCAGAATGACCAGCCCGATCACATAGGCGACCTGTTCCTTGCGGGCCGAGACCGATCCGGCTGCGGCGATGGCCGCCGAAACGCCGCATACCGAGAGGGCGGTGCCCATGACGGCGCGCAGGCGATCCTCCAGGCCGAATTTTCCGGCCAGCCAGTAGGTGAAGAAGAATACCGACGGGATCATGATCAATGCCTGGACAGTCGCACCGACGGCGGTGGACGCCATCAACGCCAGGTTGATGCCGGCACCCATCAGCACCAGCCCAGTTTTCAAGAACAATTCGGTCTGAATACCGGCTTTGATTTTCTCGTGCGTTTGGGTAAGCTTGAGCGCCAGGTTGCCCAGCAGACCCACCAGCACCGCCCAGATGGGATATTCGAGCGCCTTGCCGGGGATGCCCCCGGGCAGGCTAAGGCCGTAGACTCGTTGGGTGAGCCACCACGCCAGGATGGTCAGTCCGGCCACCAGCAATGCTCCCAGGCCGGTCGTGCCGATTCTGGGCAGATCAATCTTGGCTGTCTTCGTTGTTTGCATGGATGTATTCTCTCAAATGGAACGGATTCTCACAATGGCGATTTTACCAGCGGAATAGAACGCTCACCCCGGGATGGCGGCGGAAATTGCAAATTTGTAGAGGAAGGTCGCGAAAATAGCCGGACCGGAAAAATACCGGCGGGACATTTCACCCGGGCAGCACTTCGAAAAGCCGCCTGGTCATAAACCCTGGAGAAATCAGCCGCGACCCGTAGCGTGGAATGCAGGCAGATATTCCCGTAATAAAATCTATTCCGCCGGCCTCAACACCGCCTGAGGCGCCTCCTTCGGGTCACTGAATTCGGGCAGGGGCAGCGGCTCGAATTTGGCGCCGGTGCCGATGTTGCCGAAGGGAATGTAATAGAGCCGGGTCTGGCTGTTGGCACCCAGGGTGATATCCTGAAAAGCGAACAACAGGTATTTGCCGTCCGGGCTGAAGGTCGGATTGGCGTAGCAGCACACGCCGTTGACCGGGTTGGCGTTGGTGGTGATGCTGAAGCTCTCGCGATTGAAGATGTGCAGGTCGCCAAAAACGTCATTGCGCGTCAACCCGTTAAGCACGAACAACGCTTCGCCGTCCCAGGTCAGCCCGGGCAGGGTGTGCTTGTGGGTGTATTCGCTGAGCGCGAAATGGGGTTCGGGGAACTGCAACTGCACCTTGGGGTTGGGGATGCAGCGGTCGACGGCAAAGAGCTGAACCAGGTCGCCGCGGGTGCCGTCGGCCAGCACGCCGATGGCGAGCGCCGCCAGCAGCGTGCCGTCCTTCGACCAGCGGCTGGAAAGCACCGCGCTGCGCTGATAGGGGGCCAGATCGGCGCAGTCCGCAATGGCCACCAGGTCGGGGTGCGAATCGGCCTTGGACAGGCGCTCGAGGTCGAAGGGCAGCAGATAGAGCTGGCGGTCCAGGCTGAGCGCGACGTGCTTGCCGTCCGGCGAGGGTTCGAACGAATCGAAGTAGACGGCGTTGTTGAAGCAGGTGATGGGGGTGACCCCGCCGGTGAGGTTGACGGTCTCCAGGCACTTGCCGCTGATGTATGAAAGCGCCTGACCGCCCGGCAGCCAGCGCAGATATTTCTTCAGGGTCCCGTCGCTGGTGAGTTGCTTCACATTCGAGCCGTCCGTATGGGCGGTCCAGATTTCACTGTTCTGCAGGTAGGCGATCAGGTCGGCGCCGCCGGTCGTCGGAGGAAGAATCGCGGCGGCAGCGGTCGCCGTGGGCAGCGGGGCTTCACTGGGGGCAGGCGTTAAGGTGGGTTCGGGCGATGGCTCGAGTGTGGCGGTTGGAGCGGGCGCCTGGGTTGGGAAGACTGCCTCAACGGTGACGGTGGGCGGGGAGACCAACGGGACCTGGGTCGGCCTGCCGCCGGCCGGGGCGAACTGCTGAAAGAGCAGGAAGCCGCCGCCGCCCAACACGACCACGGCCGCGGCGAGGATGGCCGCCAGCGGGAGTTTGCGCCGGGCGCGTGTTAAGGGGGGCGCTGCTGCCGGCGCGGCCTGCGCCTGTGCAACCGGACCGGCCTGGGCGAAGGTCTCGGCAGCCGCGGTGCTCCCGACGGGAGCCATCATCCCAGGAGGTGGCAAACCGCTTGAGGGTGTAACACCCTTAAGGGGTGTAACACCCTTGGGGGGTGTAACACTCTTGGGGGGTGTAAAACCCGCCGGCGGGGTTTCGACAATGGTTTCGAGTCCTTTATTCAGGACGGGTTCCTTTTCGACGACCTGTTCCTGGACGGAAGCTGGTTCCCGAACGGGGGCGGGCTCCGGAATGGGTTCGGGCGCCTTTTTTGGTTTCCTGGCGGGTTTTTCCGGTCTGACTTTGGGGGCAGGCGGCGCGGGCTCGACCTGGGTCTCGAACCCCTCGGCGGAAGCCGGCGCACTTACAGGCGGCGGAGTGGGTTTTTCGACCGGCGCTGAAACCGGCGCGGGAACGCGCGCGGCTTTATCGTCCGGCAGCGCTTTGAGGGCTTCCTCGATGGCCGCGGCCATCTCGGCGCAGGACTGGTAGCGGTCGTTGCGGTCTTTCTCCAGCGCGCGGTTGACGATGGCGCGCACATCCTCGGGGATGCCGGGATGGAGCTGGCTGAGATCGGGCACAGGATCGTGCAGGTGCATCATCATCAGCGTCATGGCCGAATCGGCCTCGAAGGGCGGGCGCCGGCCGAGCGTTTCGAACAGGGTGACGCCGATGGAATAGATATCCGAACGCGCGTCCGGGTGCAGGCCCTGAATTTGCTCGGGCGACATGTACAGGGCCGTGCCCAGGACCGCGCCGGTGGCGGTGTGAGCCTGGCCGCCCAGGATGCGGGCGATGCCGAAGTCCATCAGGATGGCGTCGCCGCTGACGTCCAGCATGATGTTGGCGGGCTTGATATCCCGGTGGATCATGCCGCGCTGGTGGGCGTAATCGGCGGCCTTGCAGATATCCAGGATGGCGCGCATGGCCTCGCGGATGGGCACGAACCGGCCGGCCGCGTTCAGGCGTTTGATGCGCGCCTGCAGCGTTTCGCCGGCCACGAATTCGAGCACCATGAAATAGGTGTCGCCGTCGTGATTGAAGTCGTAAACCTGGACGATATTGGGATGGCGCAGGCGGGCGATGGCGGTGGCTTCCGATTCGAAGCGCCGCACAAACTCTTCGTTATCAGAGAGGTGCGAGTGGATCAATTTGATGGCCACCGTGCGCTGCAGGTTGGGATCGCGCGCCTTGTAGACGGCCGACATGCCGCCCTGCCCGACCAGTTCTTCGATCTGGTAGCGTCCACCGATAACCTGGCCCACCCAGCGATCAGCTCCCATGTTGCTCCTCCGTGAAACTTGATGGATTGTTGATGCTCATGCTGTTACAGTCCTGCGCTTGAATTGCCTCACAACTTCGCCGGAATCAGGGATTAACCAGGGTCTCGAAGACGATCTGTCCATCCCGAATGGTCATAATCACAGCGGATTTGATGGGGTTATGCTCCAGGTCGAAGGTGAGCTGGCCTGTGACGCCCTGGAACTGGATGTGGGCCAGCGTATCCTTCACCCGGACGGCGGCATCGACGCCCGTTTCGGAGATGCTCTGCAGCAGCAGGTTGGCAGCATCGTACCCCAGGGCGGCCATCTGGTCCGGAACCACGGCTTTGCCATTTTCATCCTTATAACGTGCGCCAAAGGCTTCCACGAAACCCTGCACCTCGGGGCGCGGATCAGCCGCCGAAAAATCGCCGGTGAAGAAGCTGCCGTTGGCCACATTCTTATCCAAATCGGGAGAATTCCAGGTATTGCTGCCTAAAAACGGCAGGGTGATGCCCTTTTCCCTAGCCTGCTGGATCACCAGATTGGCCACCTGGGCATCATCGGGCAGGTAGACCAGGTCGGGTTTGACCTTGACCAGTTTGGCCAGGGCCGCCGAGAAATCGGTTTCACCGGTCGGGTAGGTGGCCTTGCCGGCGATCTGGCCGCTCATGAGCGTGAAGGATTGCTCGAAGACCTCGGCCAGGCTGATGCCGTAGGACTTGTTTTCATCCATGATGATGAAGGCGGATTTGAGCTTGAGATTCTCGATGGCGAATTTGGCGGCCACCCGTCCCTGGAATGGATCGCTGAAACAGGCGCGGAAGATGTAGGGCTTCACCTTGCCGTTCTCCGTCACGGTCACGAAGGAATTGGTGGAGGACGGCGTGATCATGATTACGCCGCGGTCATTGGCAATTCCGGATACGGCGACGGAGGCCGTGGAACAGACCTCGCCAATGATGTAATGGACTTCTTCCTGGTCGATGGCCTGCGTGGCAACCTCGGCAGCCGGTCCGGGCTCGCACTGCGAATCCAACAGGATGGGGACGATGTTCATGTTCAAAACGCCGCCCCTGGCGTTCCATTCATCGATCGCCATTTGCACGCCGTCGCGGGTCATGACGCCTGCCGGCTGCGAAAGCGGCGCCAGAACAGCGATTTTCAACACATCCCGGGGCACGGCGGTGACGGGCGGAACCACCACCCTGACCGTAGCCGTTGGTTGAACGGCGGTCTGGAGCGTGGCCGTTGCAGTCGGCGTTTGGGTCGGAGTGGGTGTGGGCGGGGCGGATACCAGTCTACCCAATTGGAAGAAAAAGTAAGCCCCGACCGCAAACGCAACCAGCACCACGCCCCCCATGACCCATGGCAGCCAACGCCTGCGCGCGTGGGTCGGGACGGACTCACTGACAACGGTCGGGATGGGCTCCTGGGTTGCCGGCGACGGTTCCACGGCTGGCACCAAAGGCGCAGGCACCACAGGGGCAGGCTCCGCGGGTGCGGGCGGTGTGGCTTTCTCGATCGGGGGCGTTTCGATGATGGTGTCGGTTGCTTTCACCGGAGGCGTTTCGATGCGTGTCTCGGCTGGCGGGGTGGGCTGGACCGCTTGCGGGGCCGGCGGCGTTGCTGAGGTTGGCATGCTTTCTTCAGGTGGGAGGTACTTCAGGGCGTCGCCCAACGCCGCGGCCATTTCGGCACAGGTCTGGAAGCGTCTGGTCGGATCTTTTTCCAACGCGCGGTTGACGATGGCGCGTACTTTTTCGGGAATGCCGGGGTGCAGTTGGCCGAGGTCGGGAACCGGATCGTAAAGGTGCTTGTGCATCAGCGTCATGGCCGAATCAGCTTCGAAGGGCGGCTGCCCCCCCAGCGCTTCGAAGAGGGTGACGCCGATGGAATAGATATCCGAACGCGCATCCGGGTGCAGTCCCTGGATCTGCTCGGGCGACATGTACAGCGCCGTGCCCAGCACCACACCGGTGGCCGTATGGTGCTGCTGCTCGCCCAGGATGCGGGCAATTCCGAAGTCCATCAGGATGGCGCTGCCGTGGGCATCCAGCATGATGTTGGCGGGCTTGATATCCCGGTGGATCATGCCGTTTCGGTGAGCGTAATCGGCGGCTTTACAAACATCGCGGAGGCAACGCAGGCACTCGCGAATGGACAGGCGGCGTCCGGCTGAATTCGCGCGTTTGATACGGCTCTGCAGGGTTTCTCCCTCCACGTATTGCAGCACCATATAATACTGGTCGCCTTCGTGGCTGAGGTCGTACACTTCGACGATGTTGGAGTGGTGCAGACGGGCAATGGATGTGGCTTCCGATTTGAAACGCCGCACGAACTCCTCGTTGTCGGAGAGGTGCGGGTGGATCAATTTGATGGCGACTGTGCGGCGCAGGTTCAGGTCGCGCGCCCTGTAAACGGAAGACATGCCGCCCTGCCCGATCAGATCCTCGATCTGGTAGCGTCCGCCTAGAATTTGTCCCACCCAGCGGTCAACCGGCACGCCTCGCCTCCATCGATTCGTTCATTTTCCGGATGGGTTCAGCAGCCACAACCAGGCGTCGCTGAAGGTGCATACCGTCCGTCCGGATTCGGAGGCTGCCACCATGGCCAGAAAACCGTCCGTGAACACGGCCTCGCGCTGCATGTAATTCTTCAGAGCGCTTTGATAGGTCTTCTCGTTCTCCGCGATGATGTCGTCGTACTCTTTCATCTGGGCCTGGTAGGCGTTCATGGCCGCCGTGTCGGATTGATTCAACGGCGGCAGTGGTTTGGATGGCGAAGGCAGTCGGCTGGGCGGCTTGGTGGTGTCCACCTCGCCGATCTTCGTGCCGTTGGTGTAGATTTCGATCAAATTACCGCGCGCGACGATGGCCAGCCGGTTGGTGGCGTTGTTCTGCCAGTTGAAGGTCGAATCTTCCGACTTGGGATAAAAATCGTGCACGTTGGCGATTTCACCCTGCGAGAGCGCCGTGAAAATCACATGCCCGGTGGCGAAACGCGACATCAGCACCATGTACTGGTCGGGTTTGTTCTTGTCGCCGTTCGAACGGAACATGAAGCCGCAGCCGGAACCGCCGCGCGTATCCCAGGTAATATCCGCCGCCAGGACGAAATCGGCCGCGGTCACTTCCATGTGATCGTTGCCGTAGGTGAAAGACATGTAGTCGGAAATATCCAGCGTGAGCGGTTCGTGCACCCAGCCCACGTGCCCGCTGCCGGCGTCCAGGCCGTATTGCGGCAGTTCGGCCACGATGGGCGCCGCCCGGGTCGCCTCGGCGTTTTGTTCCTGGCTGCGGCCGGTGCTTCCGGCGGTGCCGGTGGCCTGAATGGAGGCTGCCTTGGCGGTGGCCTCGGCCTGGGCTGTGGCCAGCTCATTTCCCGAGGATTCCTTCAGTTTGGCCGCGGTGGCCGTGCCGGCCACCGACGTGCTCAACGCGCTCAGGGTGCCGTCGGGCCGGGCGGAGTTCGTCCCACCGCAACCGGCGATCGACGCCAGCAGCAGGGTGACCGCCAGCATCCCGCTGGCCAGGCTGAGACAGGTCTTGAAGCCGGATGTTCTTCTCATTGCTCCTCCGTCCCCGCGCCGCCCTCAGGCGTTGTCCTTGCGCTTGATCAGGATCAGGATGATCACGATGAACACACCGATCAGGATGCCCTGCGCGCCCCAGACCTCCGTCAGCCAGGCGCGGAAAACGGCCGGGTTGGATTTGTCCACCCAACCCCAACCGAAGCTTTCCTTGACGCCGTCGATCACACCCTCGGCGCGCTCCACGGCCGAGTTGCGCGCCGATTCGTATTTCAATACATCTTCCTGATAGGCTTCCATTTCCGCCTGGTAAACCTTGGCCTGGGATTCGTACAGCGACATGGCATCCTTGTAGGCGTTCTGGATCAGCGTGACCTCATCCTGATACGCTTTCAGCGCGTTCAGATACTGAACCATCTGAACCTGATCGTTCTGATCGGTGGGCGCTTTCGGCGCGTCCGGAATGACCGGTTCGGCGGGTTTGGCGGGCAGATCGGCGGGTTTGGCGACCTCGGGTTGGTCCACCTCAGGCACGAAATACTGGCCCACGCCGGGGAAATTGCACGAACCCGGTGTGAAGATGGCCGTGCCCATGCAGCGGCAGCCGGCCGCCGCTTTATCCTCCAGCGTCATGGCGTCCCGCAGATCTTCGGGCAGCTCCCAGCACGGATCAGCGGCCACATCCGAGCCGTACCCCACGATGCCGATCAGCCCCTCGAAGGCCCAGCGGGTCGAGGCGATGGCGCTGACATTTTCGGGCACCGGCGCCAGCGCGCCGCTGAGCACGATCTGGGGCACCAGCAGCAAGATCATCACCATGGGCGCGGAGGAGGCCGCCGGCGCCAGCGCTGAAGCCAGCAGTCCGCACACCATGCCGGCCATGGCCGCCAGCACCATGGTCACGTAGACCAGGCCCATATCCGCCAGTGTGCCGGGCATCTTGAAGGCCAGATAATGGATGACGGTATAGGCGGCGGCGTGGTAGAAGGCCAGCAGCAGCGCCACCCACACCTTCGAGGCCACGTATGGAACGATCTGCAGGTTGACCAGCCTTTCTCGCTTGTAGATATCCTCCTCTTTGACGAACTCGCGCATCTGCGAGAGCCCGGCCACCAGCAGACAATAGATGGTCATCAGAAAGAGCGTGATCGAGCCATTGGCGGCGTCGCCGGTATTGTAATCGAACGGCGCGCTGCCCATCAGGGGCGCGATGACAAAGTCCAGCGCGGCCACCGCCGGAGCCGCCAGCAGCATCAAAATCAGCGACGACCGGTCGCGGATGAGAATGCGCAGGTTGCGCGCCGAGAGGATCAGGAACTGGCTCAGCCCGGAGGCGGCCTTCTTGCGTTTAGGTTTGGGCGCCGCGGTCTTGGGGCCTTTGACCTCGGGCGGGGTCGCCACCGGATGGGCTTCCTTGGCCTGCTTGAGCGCCTCGACAACGTATTTTTGATAGAAAGGTGTCTCGGTGTAGCGCTTGGCCCATTCCTGGGCGCTGCCCTTGGAAGAATCATCCAGAATGGCATAGATCTGGTCGAATTCCATCTCGCGCACGCGTTTCTCGCGTTCCGAGCGGAATGAATCGAAGTAAGCCAGGGCTTCGTCCGGGGGGCCAAACCAGGCCAGGTAGCCGCCGCGCGCCAGAAAGACCACCTTGTCGGCCAGCATGACGTTCTTGGTGGCGTGCGTCACCAGCACGATGGTGCGGCCCTGGTCGGCCAGGCGGCGCATCAGGTGCATGAAGGCGGTCTCGGTGCCGGGATCCAGGCCGGAGGTGGGCTCGTCCAGGAAGAACAGGCCGGGCGAAGTCAGCAGCTCGACCCCGATCGAGACGCGCTTTTGCTGCCCGCCGCTCAGCTTGCTGATGGGGCTGTCCTTGCGGTGCAGCAGATCGAGATCCTCCAACACCTCCAGGATGCGTTTGTGACGCTCGGCCTTGCTGGTGTCGCGCGGCATGCGCAGGCGGGCGGTGTAATCCAGCGCCTGGTATACGGTCAGGCCCATGTGGATGATGTCGCGTTGGGGCACGTAGCCCATGTCATCGCGCACGGCGTCGTAATTGCGGTAGACATTGGTGCCGTTGACCAGCACCTGGCCCTGGGTGGCGGGCTTGTAACCGATGATGGCGTTGATCAGGGTCGATTTGCCGCCGCCGGATTGGCCGACGACCACCACCAGTTCGCGGGGCTGGAAGCACAGCGAGATGTTCTGCAGGATGTTCAGGTCTTTGCGCACCCAGCGGTTCAGGCCGTAGGCTTCGACCTTCAGGCCGCGCGTGTCGTCGAAGCGGTCCAACTGGTCCTGTTTCATGACGAAGCGGTGGCGCCCGATGCGCACGGTGTCGTTCTCGTTCAGCCAGACTTCTTTTTCGATGCGCTGGTCGTTGACGAAGGTGCCGTTGGCTGAGCGCAGGTCGCGCAGGCAATAGCGGTGGCCGACGCGTTCGATCTGGGCATGGAAGCGCGAGACGGTCGGCGAGGAGAGGACGATATCGTTGCCCGGGTCACGCCCGATCTGCAGCAGAGCCTTTTCGCCGAAGCGAATGGGCTGCATCTCGCCCGCGGCCGCCGCGACCGGCTCGGAGTAGGTCAGCGTGACCATCAGGCCGGGGTCCAGGCTGCCAATGCGCAGGATGTCGCCGTTCTCGAGCGGCTGACTGGCCTGCACCGGGCGGCCTTCCAACAGGATCGGGTTGGCGGCCTCGGGTAATACGTTCAGGGTGTACCCGGCCGGGGTTTTCACCAGGTGGGCATGGTAGCGCGAGACGATGCGCGAATCGATGACGATATCGTTGTCGCTGGCGCGCCCCAGGCGGATTTCAGGTTGGGTCAGGGTGTAGGTGGCGGACTTTTCGCCGGCGATGGTGATGGTCAGGCGGGGCGGGGTGCGCGGCGCGCCGGTCAGCAGCGAATCGTCGCCAATCATGGTGGCGGCCACGCCGGAGATGGCTTCCATCACCGTCTCCTGGGGGATTTGCTGCTGCTGGGTGGCGGCCGATTCGAGGACCGTTTCGGCTGCCCTGGGCGGCTGCTGAAAAATCAGCATCACGGACTGCCCCAGGCGGATTTCATCGTTGGCATTCAGGCGCTGCGGCGCGCCGACGCGTTCGCCGTTGACGAAGGTGCCGTTGCGGCTGCCCAGGTCTTCCAGCCAGATGTCGCCCGCCTGGCGGTAGACGCGGGCATGCCGGCGCGAGACGCCCGGCGAATCGATCAGGATCTCCGCGGATGGATCGCGCCCGATGATCAGTTCGGGCCGGTCGACGGGAAAACTGTCGCGCTCGGCCTGCCCTTCGCGCAACACCAACCTGGGTTGGTCCGGTGCTTCCATGGTTGACCCTCCTGTGTTCACTGCTCGTTGAGCCCATGGGTGCGGAAAAGAAATGATTTCCTTGGGGCGGGAAGGAATGAAAGCGTCGACGCGGCGGAAACCTGGCCGGAAAAGAGACGGATGGAGAATGGATTAGCAAGATCGGGGATTCACCCTTGATTATACATTCGGAGCAAGAAAAGAATTGCAAGGAATTAAGGAGATATCCGGAACGATCAGACTGTGGGTGCTGCGTAAACGGTGTAAGAGTGCGCAGGGCGTCTTGAGTGGATGTGGGGTGTGGCCGGTGCGGGCGCAGCTTGACCTAGATAGGTTGAGGCCGTGCAAATTCCCCGCTGACGCCCTTACGCTGTTCGCGTGGGGTACCTTGAGTGGTGGCAGAGTGTGGCGGGCGCGGGCGCAGCCTGGCCCAGGCAGGTCGATGTCGTGCATATTCCCCGCTGACGCCCTTACGCTGCAAGAGCAACGAGTAGGGTGGGCTTGAGCCCACGATCTATGGCATCAGGTGGGATGGGTTTGACGCCGGAATACGCGTGCCCACCCCCGAATGGGGGCAGGTGCACGCCCTACGGCAACTGAATGGATGAGGGGTGTGGCGGGCACGGGCGCAGCTTGACTTAGGTAAGTTGAGGCCGTGCATATTCCCCGCTGCGCCCTTACGCCACAAGAGCAACGAGTAGGGTGGGCTTGAGCCCACGATCTACGGCATCGGGTGGGATGGGTTTGACGCCGGAAGACGCGTGCCCACCCCCGAATGGGGGCAGGTGCACGCCCTACGGCAACTGAATGGATGAGGGTGTGGCCGGTACGGGCGCAGCTTGCCTTGGATAGATCGATGCCTTACATATTCCCCGCTGCGCCCTTACGTTGTGAGCTGTAACTGGGTCAATCGGGACCGGGTGGACGTTTTTCATCCTCACCATCCTCTTCACCCCAGTTAAATTCTTCCACGGCATATAATGAATAAAGTGATCGATCCGCCGTGGAGGTATCTCATGAATCTCTTCACCCGCTGGGCCAAGCGAGAATATTCTCTGGGGCAACGCCTGCTGGCTGTGCTGCCGGCCGGGGTCCTGTTCGTCTTCCTGATTCCATGGATGCTGGTGCGGCTCGGGCCGCGCCTGGACACGCTGCTGGGCCTGCCGCAGCTTACCTTCGGCATTGGCAACCTGGTGCTGGGCGGCCTGCTCATCCTGTTGGGGGCCTTCTTTGGAATCTGGTCGAACGTCATGGAGATCGGTCACGCCCGGGGCACCCCGCTGCCGGTCATGCCCACGCAAACGCTGTTAATCAGCGGGCCGTTCCGCTACTGCCGCAACCCGATGTCGTTCGGCGCGCTGACGATCTACCTGGGCGTCGCCGTCGCGGTAGGCTCGATCTCCTCCATCGCCATAGCTCTTCTGCTGGCGGCGCTGCTCATCACCTATCTCAAGCGCATCGAGGAACGCGAACTGGAAGCACGTTTCGGGCAGGCGTATCTGGATTACAAGGCCGGGACGCCGTTCATCCTTCCAAAGATCATTTCGCGCCGACATTGAGGAGATCGCATGCCAATCGATTGGACCGAAGTTCAAAAAGCCCTGTCCCCAATCAAGGATTATGAAACGCTGTGCCGGCAATTCCACGAATCGTTTGCCTATCCGTTCGTTCGTCAGGCGTACGATTTTCCGACGGCGGAGCTCTCCGGCTATACCCGGCGCATCCTGGGCGGCGATCCGCGCCAGCGCTACGCCGATTACGCCGACTGGCTGGTGGATGCCATCGCGAAGCTGGAGCAGGCCGGGGTGAAGAGCATCCTGGATCTGTTCGCGCGGGCGGACGGTCGGGATGCATTGGAGGCCTTTTGCGGGCAGAGCGGTCTCGGCGCGACAACGATCGCGCACGTGCTGAAGTATCTGGCCTACTGGATCGTCCCGAAGCGTAAACTGCTCGCGCAGTTGGTGCGCGACCAGGCGGCCGTCCTCAGCGCGGTCGGGATTTTGAACGGGCTGGGCGTTCGCTCGAACCTGGACCTCCTGCAGCAGGGCATCCCGCCGGCCGGGCGCAGGGCGCTGGCGGCCACGAGCGGGCTGCCCGAGGCAGTCATCCTGGATCTGGTGAACCGCGCCGATCTGTCGCGCCTTCCCTGGGCCAGCAAGGCAACCATATCGAACATCGTCGGCGCCGGCTACGGCAGCCTGGAAAAGCTGGCCAATGCCACGCCGGAACAACTGGGCGCTGATTTCTTCGCCTACGGCAAGGCGATCGGCAAGGATTTGCGCTTTGGAAACGAGATCGAAAACAGCCAGCGCATCGCGAAAATCATACCGGCGGTTTTACAATAGGCAGCGGCTGACCTGTGTATAATGATGGCATGGGGATGGTACGTTTCGCATTGATTCCATAGATCCTTCCTTATAATCTTAAATTCTCAATTTACAGGTGATCGATTCCGGTTTGTATCTCATCCGGCGCGGTTTGGCGTTCTGCCGGTTAGCTGAGAGCCCAACGGAGTTGCACCCATGACGCTCGACGAACAAGTTCTTTTGCATCTGCGTACGTCCTTCGGCTTCGACTCGTTTCGCCCCGGGCAGCGCGAGGCGCTGCACAGTCTGCTGGACGGGCGGGACACGCTGGTGGTCATGCCCACCGGCGCCGGCAAGTCGCTCATCTTTCAACTCGCCGCGCTGCAACTGCCTGGACTGACGCTGGTCATCTCGCCGCTGATCGCCCTGATGAAAGACCAGGTCGACGGTTTGACCGGCCGCGGCATCCCGGCGACCTTCATCAACAGCGCGTTACCGCCGGCCGAACAGACTGCCCGCCTGGCGCGGCTGGCGCGCGGCGCTTTTCGTATCGTTTACATCGCGCCGGAACGGTTGCGCAGCATCGACTTTTTGGGTGCGCTCAAGAATCGCCCGATCAGTCTGCTGGCCGTGGACGAGGCGCACTGCATCTCCGAGTGGGGCCACGATTTTCGCCCCGATTACCTGAACATTGCCCGTTGGCGCGGCAGCCTGCCTCCACACCCACCGCTGACCATCGCGCTGACCGCCACGGCCACACCCCAGGTGCAGAAGGATATCCTGCGCCTGCTGGGGCTGGCGGACGACGCCGTGAGCATCGTGACCGGCTTCAACCGCCCGAATCTGAGCCTGAACGTGTGCTATACCGGCGGGGAGCGCGGCAAACTGGGCGCCCTGAAAGAGCTGGCGGGCTCCCGCCAGGACGGCGCCGTCATCGTTTACACCGGCACGCGCCGCGACGCCGAAGCGGTGGCCGAGTTTGCGGGCGAGGTGCTGCAGCGTCCGGCCGAGTTCTACCACGCCGGCCTGCCCGCGGAAGAACGGACGCGCATTCAGAACGATTTCATTACCGGCAAATCGAACTTCATTGCCGCCACCAACGCCTTCGGCATGGGCATCGATCGCGCCGACGTGCGCCAGGTGATTCATTATGCCCTGCCCGGCTCGCTCGAGGCCTATTATCAGGAAGCCGGTCGCGCCGGGCGGGATGGGCTGCCCGCACGCACCGCGCTGCTCTACGATCCAAAGGACCGCGCCCTGCAGGAACATTTCGTCCGCCAAAGCGACCTGGGGACGGAGGATCTGCTGGCGCTCCGCCAGGCGCTGCCGGCCGGGAAGGAGTTTTGGACGACGCTGGACGATCTGTCGCGCCTCTCGGAGCTGCAGTCCGTTCAAATCAAGGTCGGGCTGTCGATGCTGGAACGCGCCGGCGCGCTGGAACACCTCGGCGACGAAGGTCTGCGCCTGATGTACCGCCGCGGGGCATGGAACCCGGAGCGGATCGATGAAGCGATCGCGCACAACACCGAGTACCTGCGAAACCGCCAGCAGCAACTGGAAGCCATGATCGCTTACGCCGAATCCAACCGCTGCCGTCGCCGCATCCTCCTGCAGCATTTCGGCGACGCTGCCGAACCGCGCGCCGGCGACGGGGATTGCTGCGATAACTGCCGCAACCGCGCTCCGGCGGCGAATTCTGCGCCGCCGGACGCCGCCGCCGAACTCTCGGAAGCCGAACGCACCGCGCTGGTCATCCTGGACTGCGTCCGGCGGGTGAAAATCAAGGTGGGCGTCGTGAAACTGGCGCAGGTCCTGAACGGCTCGCGCGCCAAAGAGATCCTGCAGTTTCACCACGAAAAGGATACCTACTACGGGCGGCTGGCTGCCCTCCGGCAGAAGGATATCGAAGGGTTGATCGACCGGCTGGTCGGGCTGGGCCATCTCAAGATTGTCGGCGGGGATTTCCCGGTGCTGAACCTGACGCCGCGCGGTGAAAACGCCATCCGCCAGAAGGAGCGTATCCCGCTGCGGCTGACCAAACTCCGTTCCCGAGCCGAGGTGCGCCGCGAAAAAGCCAGACGGACGGTAAACGATTCGGTGGCCTGCACCGCCGAATTGCTGGCGGATGGCCTGACGCCGGAGCAGATCGCCCGCCAGCGCGAACTGGCCGTGAGCACGATCTACATTCACTGCGAACGCCTGATCACAGCCGGCAAATTGAACCTGAACCAGGTGATCTCTGCCGATGTCCGGGCCCAAATCGAAGCGGCCATCCGCCAGGCCGGTTCGACGGAACAATTGGCGCCCATCAAGGCGCTGCTGCCGGAAGAAATCGATTACGGCATGATCCGCTGCGTGGCGGCAGCATACCGCCCTGCGCCGCAGCCCGATCCGACCGGCGCCGCGCCCGACGCCGTCGACGCCTTCCTGACCCGGCCGCACCCGCGCCCGCTCAACGGCCCCTGGGACTGCGGCTGGTCGCTCGACTTTCACTCGCACTTCAGCGGCGGCGACTGGGCGCGCAGCGGCGTCGGCGACCTCACCTATCGCCTGAAGTATGAAGGTGACCTTTCGGTCCTGCCTGCGCTGGTGGATCACGCCCTCCATCTGCTTCAAACTCACCCCGAGCTCGGGCGGGTGAACGCCGTCCTGCCGGTCCCGCCGTCGCTCGACCGCCCGAACGACCCGGTCCGGGCCTTTTGCAGCGCGCTTTCGAGTACAATTAAAATGCCGCTGCAATCCGGGCTTATAAAGGCGCGTCCGACCCGGCCGCAAAAGGAGTTGAAATCCCTGGCGCAGAAGCGCGCCAATGTCTGCGGCGCCTTCGCTTTGCAGGCTGACGTGCACGGCAAACGTTTGTTAGTGGTGGATGACCTGTTCGATTCCGGCGCCACGCTCGAAGAAATTACCGGCTTGCTGCGTAAACACGGCGCAGCCGGCGTCCACGTTCTAACCCTGACCCGCACCATCCATTCGGACCAATGAACCCATCCCAAGACTCTCTGGCGATCCTGCTGTTGTGCTCGCAATTGGCTTTGGCCGATGACGAGACCAAACCCCTGACCCTGCGCGAGTGGAATCCATTGGCGCGCAAACTGCAGGCGGCTGCTTTGCGCCCCGCCAGCCTGCTGGACCTGCAGGTGACGGACCTCCAGCGCCAGCTCGCTCTATCGGCGGAAGTGGCCGCGCGCATCGCGCTGCTGGTCGACCGCGCGGGCGCACTGCAGGCCAGCCTGGAGCGCTGCGCCCGCCTGGGCATTTTCCCGCTCACCCGCGCCGACGCGGATTATCCCCAACGCTACCGCGAACGCCTGAAGGATTCGGCGCCGAGTGTGCTATTCTACGCCGGCGAACAGGCGCTGCTCGGGCAGCCGGGCATCGCCGTGGTCGGTTCGCGCCGCCTGGATGATGCCGGGCAGGAATGTGCGCGCTTCGTCGGCAATGCCTGCGGGCTCTCGGGGCAGGTGCTGTATTCGGGCGGCGCCCGGGGCGTGGATACGCTCAGCATGGACGCGGCCCTCGAAGCGCGCGGTACGGCGGTGGGTGTGCTGGCCGACAGCCTGGAGAAATCCCTGCGCGCGCATGAGACTGCGCTGCGGTGCGGAGATTTGTGCCTGGTGACGCCCTACAGTCCCAACGCGGGTTTTTCGGTCGGCGCGGCGATGGGGCGCAACCGCCTGATCTACTGTCTGGCCGATTACGCCATCGTGGTCGCGTCCGACGCCGGTACGGGCGGCACCTGGTCCGGCGCCAGCGAGACGCTCAAGAACGGCTGGGTGCCGGTCTTCGTGCTGGAACACGCCGACATGCCGGATGGAAACCGCGAGCTGCTGAAGAAAGGCGCGCTTCCCTTCCCGCACCCGTTCACCGAACCTCCGCTCAGGCTGCCGGGGTGGCTGCAGGAAAAATCCGCGAGTCTGCCGAAACCATCCAATCAGATGACTCTATTTTGATCATGTACACGATTTGCTGCACTGCAAAACTTCGTAAACGCACGAGCCCTACAAGCCTGCGGCGATCATTAGCAGCCAGGGGATGGTGGTCACAAAAATGGACCACTCGACGGCGGCCAGAGCCCAGAAGCGCGGGCGGATGAACTCGGATGGGTCGAGTGGATTTCGGGAAGGGTCGACGCCGACCCGCGAGTAGATCAAAAAAGAGGCATAGGCCAGGATGGCCGGCAGCCCGGCCAGCGCCAGCCAGCGCGACAGCCGCTGCGACTCCGACGGCTGGAGCAGGATGGCAAGCGTGAAGAAAACGACCATCACCAGGCCCATGCGAAAGTAGGAATTGGCGGCGCGGGTGTGCGCGGTCATGCGATTCATCGGGAAAATCCCCACCGCGGAGATGCTGAGCGTGGCGATCACGCCGGCCGCCAGGCCCAGCCTGGACCAGACGCCCGGCAGGATCAACCCCAGGCTGAGGCAGGCCGGCAGCAGGCACAGGCCGCACAGGATCAGTCCCAGGTTGAAAACCCAGGCCAGGCGGGATATGCCGATCTCGCCCAGCTCGGAGATGAAGTGGTTGAGCGGTGAATATCGCCGGCCGTCCCGGTCGCGGTAAACCCGGCCGGCGATGCACGCGCCGAGCACAGCGCTCAATGCACCGGCCGCGGCGAAGATCTGAAAGAAAAGGGGATTCTTAATCAGGACCAGCATGGATACCCCCGCGCAAATAATAATAGTATAGTCGGGATGCGGAATTGGGCCCGAAAAAACCGCGGGGGGATTGGATATCCGGTTCTATTTCGTGAAGATGGCCAGCACCTGGCCGTTTTCGTCCAGCAGGGATAATTCCTGATCCTTGATCTGGTAAGCCGCCGTCTTGATCAGGGCCGCGCTGAACGCAGAGGCCTGCTGCATGATCGGGTCGGCGCAGGCCATCATGGTGCTGATGATGTTTTTGTCGATGGTCAATTTCTCGCCCGATATCTGATAGGCCGTGCTGTAGCTGTTGCAGCCGTCGGTGCCGCTCAACGTGCCGTCCTCGAAGTTGAGGGTGACGGTTTTATCCAGTAAAGCCGGTTGGCCCTGGAGGGAGGATAAAATCCAGGTTGTATCATTCAAAGAATCAGACGGCGCGCAGGCCGTCAGAAGCAGGCAAAAGAGCATTCCGAGGGATAAAAGGGTAAATTTCATGATAGGTTCTTCCTTTTCCGGTCATATTGTTCTCAATAAGGACGTCTAGATCATTCGGGCAGTTCCCGGTATTTTGGACTCGGATGCGGACAACAAAAAATCAATCTCCGCTATACTATCTTCAAACGATGGAGGGAGGTTTATCATGCTCGAGATTCCTGAAGCCGCCGTTTTGGCGCGACAAATCAACCAATCCATTTCGGGGAAGACCATTCACGAGGTCGTGGCTGCCCAATCGCCCCACAAATTTGCCTGGTATACCGGCGACCCGGCCGGCTATGCCGGTTTGTTGACGGGCAAGACCATCGGGGCGGCTGCCGCGCGGGGCGGCATGCTGGAAATCGAAGTCGAAGATCACGTGCTGGTGTTCAGCGATGGGGTCAATCTGCGCTTTCACCATAATCCGGCGGAACGTCCCGCCAAACACCAGTTGCTGATGGATTTCAGCGATGGCACGGCTCTGAGCGCATCCGTGGCGATGTACGGCGGGTTGATGTGTTTCGCGCGGGGTACGGAAGACAACGCTTATTACCGGGTGGCCTGCGAAAAGCCATCCCCATTGCGCGGCGATTTCACGCCGGAGTATTTCGGCGGGTTGTTCCAACCCGAATTGGATAAGCTGTCGGTCAAGGCCTTCCTGGCGACCGAGCAGCGCATTCCCGGCTTGGGCAACGGCGTGCTGCAGGACATTCTCTACAATGCCAAGCTGCACCCGAAACGCAAGGTCAATACATTGAGCGCATCCGAGCGCGAAGGGTTGTTGGACGCCATTGTTACCACGCTGCATGAGATGACGGACGGCGGCGGGCGCGACACCGAGCGCGATCTGTTCGGCAACCCGGGCGGCTACGCGACCAAAGTGAGCAAGAACACGGTCGGTTTACCCTGCCCGGAATGCGGTAGCACGATTCTGAAAGAAGCCTACATGGGGGGAAGCATTTATTACTGCCCGGGATGCCAGAAAGGGTGAGCCGTGAAGGGTGAAGCGTGAACCGGAAATTTTGACAGGCCGCCGGAGACCGAAACGTGCAAGAATAATAACGAAAATTACCTTGCGGGCACAATCAGTCTCGTGCTCTCCGGATGGCCTCAGCCAGACCGGATGGATTTTCCCACATCATCGAATGGCCGGCGTTTGGAATGATCCTGACATCCAGACCGGCATCCGACATCATTTGCGCATCCGGGTAGGGTAAAGAATGCTCACCGACGATGAATGTACGTGGCATCGGCAGCGACAGCAGTTGCTCACGCCAGGTGGGAGCGCTGCCCTGTACCAGCGATAGCGCTTCGCGATAAAGGGCGTGCGGCGCCGAAATGGCCATCGAACCGGCCCAGATGAGGTTACCGCTCCGGGTGGCGGAATCGACCTGACAGGCGTGGCCGTTGGAAATGTAATCGGCTTCGGTTTTTGATTGGGTGACAACCGCGCGGCTGAAGGTGGCGTCCCGCGGGTCGAGATTGGGCTCTGAGACGATAAGACGCCGGAAAAGATCCGGCTGCAGGGTCGCGGCGACAATGGCAATGGCTCCACCCATACTGTGCCCGTAGAGGTTGTAGGCCGGAAAATTGAGCGTGCCGAGCAGATCGAGAATGCATTTCGCGTGCTCGTCGATGGTATAGCCGAAGTCTTTCGGCCGGTCGCTGAAACCGGAGCCAAGCAGGTCGATTAGTATGGAATTGCATCCCGCCAGTTTCGGGTCAGCAGCGACACGCGGGTAGTCGCATGAAGAGGCGCAACCGAAGCCGTGGATGAAGACCAGCGGTTCACCGGCGCCAGGGAATTGGTGATAGCGCAGGTTTGCGTTAAATTTAGCGAGGAAATGGGATTTCATCGGAAGATTCCTGAGACCATTCTATTAGTTATTCTGGGCAGGATCAAATTCGGCGAACATGATTATAGCGCATGCGTTCCATTGTTGTAATCATAAAAGAAAAACGTGACATACTCCAGATGGGTGCTCCTCACGCTTCACGAAATCTCTGAATTGTGCTTCAAGAACTCCATCCCATCGTCAATCTACAAGGTGATCACCAAACCATGTCCTTTACGAAAATCACCCTTTGGTCAATCTGCGATTGGCGCGTGCGAGATGAGGCAAACCGGGCGGAGGATCAAGGATTTTTCCGGGATCCTCAAGAGGGGATTCGAAGGGAAACCGGGTAATGGTGTTGACAAAACGATCTTAATTTATATACTAATCTTATTGGGAGCGCTTCCATATTCCATCAACTCCCTCCTTTTCTACATTTCCCTGATAGAATAAGCCTTTGTTTGCTTTTTCTCATCGTTGAGGTCCGGATGGCCGATTTAACGCTGGAAGATATTGCCAGACTGGCGGGGGTATCCCGTTCGACGGTTTCGCGGGTGGTAAACGAGCATCCCAACGTGAGCGCGGATGTGCGCAAACGGGTGTTGGAAGTGATCCGCACCACCGGCTTTCACCCCAACCTGGCGGCGCGCACGCTGGCTTCCAACCGCTCGTGGATGCTGGGACTGGTGCTGCCGCGCACGGTCAGCGGTTTTTTCGCCGACCCGTATTTCCCGCGCCTGACGCAGGGCATTGCCCAGGCCTGCAACGATCACAACTACACCCTGGCGTTATTCCTGGTGACCACCAAGGAAGACGAGGAACGCATCTTCCCGCGCGTTTCGCGCAAGGGTTTTCTCGACGGTGTGCTGGTCCAGTCGGCCGCGATTGGCGATCAACTGATCGACCGTCTGGCCGAGACGAGCATCCCCATGGTGGTGGCCGGGCGGCCGTTCCACGCTGAAAACATCAGCTACATCGACGTGGACAACGTGGCGGCGTCTCGCAACGCGATGGATCACCTCATCCGGCTGGGTTACCGCCGCATCGCGCACATCGGTGGTTCACCCAACAGCCCGGTGACCCTCGACCGTAAAGAGGGGTATATGCAGGCGCTCCGCGAAGCCGGGCGCGCGGTCGATCCGGCCTTGATCGTCGACAGCGATTTCTCCGAGGGCAGCGGCTATCAGGCCATGCGCCAGCTTTTGACGATGGGGGTGGACGCCGTCTTCACCGCCTCGGATATCCTGGCCATCGGCGGGATGCGCGCGGTGCGCGAAGCCGGCCTGCGCGTTCCGCAGGATGTGGCCTTCGTCGGGTTCGACGATTTACCCCTCACTTCCCCAATCGGATTAGGCCTGACCACGGTGCGCCAACCGGTGTACCCGTTCGGTTACAAGGCCATCGAGACGTTGATCGACGTCATCAATAACGGTATTCTCCCTCCCCGGCGCGTGATCATGGACACGGAACTGATCATCCGAGAGTCCTGTGGAGCACCTCAGGAGCGGTAATTATTGGTTGGGTCATTACAGGAGTAAAAATTCAAGATTTGTGAACAATCGATTCAAGTGCACAGGATTGCGCTCGCTAATTGGAGCGCGCATATTCGTTTATCGTTGCGTATACTGGATGATAGGGAATGAAATCGAGGGGAACGGCCATGAATATGAAACATCACATCCTGGCGGCGTTGCGCGAGGTCTTCGGGCAGTGGGAAGATCTGCTGGACAGTCTGAGCGAGGCGCAGATCACTGCGCCGCTGGCGCCGTCCGAATGGTCGGTCAAGGACGTGATCGCGCATTTGTGGATCTGGCAGCAGCGTTCGCTGGCGCGCAGCGAAGCCGCCCGGTTGGATCGCGAGCCAGTCTATCCGGATTGGCCCGTTGCCGGCGATCCGGACGGGGAGGGCGGGGCGGACCCGGTCAATGACTGGATTCACGCCACCTATCAGGATGCCTCCTGGGCCAGCCTGCGCCAGGAATGGCGGGCCGGCTTTATTCGTTTATTGAATTCGGCCAAGCAGATCCCCGAGCGCGATCTGCTGGACGGCAGCCGTCATGCCTGGCTGAACGGCTATTCGATGGCGGATGTGTTGATCGGTTCGTACGATCATCACAAGGAACACCTGGATGGGCTGCGTGAGTGGTTGCGCGAACACCGCCAGGAGTTGTAAAAGCCTGTCTCACGGGCGAATCGGACCGTGACCGAAAAACAACAAAAATTCGACCTGCCCAACCGGGCGGGTCGAATTTTTTGTTGTTTCATCATCGTCAGGCTTTCATTCAGCAGGCTTCTTCGAAGGCAACTCGATTTCGAAGCCGCAGGCTGCCAACGGCTCGAGCAGTTCGGCCGGGTCCGCCAGCCACTGCCCCCACTTGCGTGAAATGTGCTCTGTCCAGGAATAATCCGAGTAGGTGTACGTCTCTTCCTTGCCTTCGGTCTCGATATCGATTTTGGCGCGCTGCTTGCGGTAGTATCCCTGCGCCAGGTAACCCGCGTCCATGCAGCGCATGGCTTCTTCGATCTGGGCATCGCTGAATTCAGGGTAACGGTCCTCGAAGAGTGTGTATTCCAGCGGATAGCGCGGACGCGGCGGGAAGTCTTCGGCCGGATAACCCATCACGAGCTCGACCAATGGAAAGACGCGTTTCGGCAAATGATAGGTTTTCTGGATTTGGGCGGCGCGATAGGGCGCCATGCCCAGGAAACAGGATCCCATGCCCAGGCTTTCGGCGGCAATGACCATGTTCTCGGCGGCGTAAGCCGCATCCTGGATGCCGAAGAAAAGCAGCGACAGATTGTTGGAAACGGTTTGCCAGCCGCGGCGCTGCATGATGAGTTCCAGTTTGTGCAGGTCGACGCAGATGGTAAAAAGCAGCGGCGCCGAGAAAGCATGCTTCTTCTTGCGATCGAGCAGGATGCTGTAGAGTTGCGCGGCGAACGGCGCCTGCTGTCCGGAGCGCACCACCGTGGCAATGACTTCATCGTCTGGCTTTTGGGCGGTGTACTTGCGGACCGATTTGCGGTTGCGCAGGGTCTGGAGGATTGGGTTGTCCATGGGATCACCTCGTGAGGAATGAGGGTAGTATAGCGCCGTTCGGATTTTGACGAACCGCCAATTCACCGGCTTATAGGCCAGGAAAGATGATATTCTGTGCGATAATCGTTACCAAAATACATTCTCTGCCTTGCAAGGGGTCAACGAATGGATGATCTGTTCGAGTGGATTATCTTTGTCCTGGCATCGCTGGCGATCGTTATCATTTCGCGCCGCTCGCTGTTCAAACCGCGCTCGCACGGCTTTTACCGCTTCTTTGCCTGGGAGTGCATTCTGGCATTGATCCTGATCAACCTGGACGTCTGGTTCCGGGAGGCGGGGTCGTGGCATCAGATCCTTTCGTGGGTTTTGCTGGTCATCAGTTTCATTCCGCTGGGCTTTGGGGTGCGTTTACTGGTCCGGCGCGGGAAACCCGTCGACCGGCGGGAAGGGCAGGGCGAGCTGCTGGGCTTCGAAAAGACCTCCACCCTGGTGACGGACGGGATTTACCACTATATCCGCCACCCGCTGTACAGCTCGCTGCTGTTCCTGGCGTGGGGGACTTTCTTCAAGGCGCCGGGCTGGGTCGGCGGGCTGCTGCTGCTGGGGGCAACCCTGGCGCTGGTCGCCACCGCGCGCGCCGATGAAGCCGAATGCACGCGCTTCTTTGGCGAGCGCTATCAGGAGTATATGAAACGCACGAAGCGGTTCGTGCCGTTTATTTTATAAAATATTGCTTATCACGGCATTTTTGAGTTTAATCGTAATCGTCGCAAAATTTATATCATCATTGTAAAGGCAGCGACTACACTAAACAATGGTTGTGTTACCATTGGCAATTTCTATTAGGCAGGAATTTCCATTTGAATGTAATAGGGAAATAAAGATCATTTCAGGTCTGGTAACCGATTTTGGAAGCAATGACGAAGAATCGCCGTAAATCTAAGGATTTTTACTTCCAACCCCCAAAACGCTCATTGATCAAGGATCATAATAAGGATTACATTTATCACTAGTTCATATATTACAATTAATATACAATAAATATAAGGGGGAATAAAGATGATAGAACAATTAGCGATCATACTAAACCTAATCTTCTCATTTTCCCAAAATTATGGCATAAATGCTTCTATAGTTGACCAGCAAGATCAATCAGCAATTGTTTATTATCTTGAAAATGATCAAACCGATTCTGCGGAGCCAGAAGGTATTACCTCAATTGTTGCAAGTTCACCAATTGAGGTAATTTCTGAAGGCAGCCTTTATTTCTTAAAAGTCGATTTACAAGATTCTAGGGTGCGAATCAGAGTCGGTTTGGCAAATAATGATTCTGGAGGATATGAATCACTCTCCAGTATGAAGAACCGGTATGCCAGTCAAGGTTATTCAGAATGGGCAATCATCAACGGGGATTATTTTGGTGGGGGCTGTCCAGCAAATGTTAATTGCGCGCAAGGATTAACTTTCATTGATGGGAATAAAAAAGATAATTGGTCAGCTTATGGTACTACCTGGCCTGTAAGGGGTAACATCGGGTTCGATTCTTCCAGAAGTGTACAAATCGCAATCGGTGACGCGCAATCTAAGAAAAACATGACGATTGCTGGAGGTCCGTGGATTGTAAAAGATGGTGGTTCTCCTGTCTGTCAGGGTGAATTAATTAATGGGACAACATATTTCTCCACCCAAGAACAATTTACAGGTGACCAACGCTGGTACTGTACAACTACTGGCGCGTTAACATTGGCTGGATATTCGAGTGATCGGCGATATCTCTTTATTGGCGTTTCATCTGGCGGATGGACAGTAACTCAGGTAGCCCAGTGGTTAAAGGATCGGGGCGCATTCGATGTTCTAAAACTTGATGGAGGCGGCTCGAGCGGTATTTATTATAACAATTCGCTAATGAAAGGAAGCGGTTCTCGAGCGATTGTGAATCACCTGGCAATTATTGTTGATAATGCACCTCCGCCACCTCCGCCCAGTAGTTGGAAGGCTGACTATTACGATAACCAGGACCGTTGGTGGGACAACAACAATTCTGGAAACTATAAATGTTCCGAAACGATCAATGGGCCAGGGCTAGATAAGAATTATAGTTCAGGTGCACCATGTGGTGGGATGGATGGTGATACCTGGGTCGGAGATTATAGTGCTACCATCAATTTTCCTACAGGGAATTATGTATTTGGTATTGAACATGATGATGGATTAAAACTGTGGTTAAACGGGCAGAACATTGCCGATCGGGGCGGCAGCGGGATCTCATGGGTCTGCCCGGCCAGAAATTTAAGCGGCAATAATAATCTTCGTGTGATGCTTCGCGAAGATGGCGGAGATGCTAGGGTAAAACTATCATGGACTACCGACACAAGTGTGTGCAATGATCCCCCACGCGTACCGACATTGTTAAGCCCACCTGATAACTCAATCATCACCAATGGTACTGTGCCAAATCTTTGTTGGAACAATAACGGTGATCCAAATGGAGACTCTGTTGAGTTTTTTGCGGAAGTTTATAACAGCCCAACATACTTAAGCAGCGGATGGATCAGTGGCACCTGTTGGCAACCCAATTCTTTGAATGACCAGTATGGCAATTATCAATGGCATGTGAAATCCAGGGATAATCGCAACGCGGAAAGTGGTTGGTCAAGCACCTGGCATTTCTCTCTTCAGAATCCAATTCAAATCATCGATCCTCTAACAATATCCCCCCAAGATCCACTTGTTGGAGAGAGTATTACTGCTCACTTCCGAATAAAAAACACAAGCACACAATCCATTACTTTCGCACGTATCCTGGTCGGCTCGCATGGACCAAACTGCGCCGACTGGACGTGCAATCCGGTGGTCGATTGGCCGGTCGTTGAATCGGTGACGATACAGCCTGGTCAGGAATATTCATATACAAAACAACGTGTGTTTACTGAGCAAGGAAGTAATTATTTCGCTCAAATCACCTACAACAAATCTTCCAATCAGTGGTTTGTACTTGGTAACAAGCTAACCTTTTCGGTTGGGGCGGGAATTGAGATCAGCCAACCTTTATCTCTTTCTCCTACTGAACCTATAGCGAACTTACCAGTTACAGCTGCATTTAAAGTGCAAAATAATGGGAATAGATCGATCACAATTCAAAAACTTAGCGTAGAGGGTCGCGGACCGAATTGTTCCGACCTGACTTGCCAGAATTGGGCGGGGTTTGAGGTGATGAGTAACATAACCTTACCACCTGGAGAAGAATTTTCCTACTTAAAGATAACCAGTTATCAATCAGCTGGCAGTGGTTATTTCGTCCAGCCCATGTTCGCTGATCAAAATGACTGGTGGTATATCATCCCAGGAGGCTCTCGGTTAAATTTCTCGGTGGATCGCGGGCTGGAGTTGATCGAAGAATTAACCCTTAACCAAACCACGCCTTTAACTGGGGAAGATATCATCGCGCGTTTCAAGCTGCGAAATATGGGCTCGCACACAATTCACGTAGACCGAATTGGAGTAGGCAGCCAGGGCCCGAATTGTACCTCCTTCGATTGTCAACGAGCGGTGGATTTTCCATGGAAAGAGGATGTGACCTTTTTGCCTGGCCAGGAGTATGTATTTGAGGAGCATCGGGTTTTTACTGAAGCTGGAGCCGGGTATATTGCTCAGATAATGTATAACGTTGGGGAGAATTTCTGGAAATTGTTGGATAACATAAAGACATTTTCAGTGTCTTCCGGTTTATTGGTTACCACACCCATTAATCTAAACCCTTCCGATCCGGTCGTGCTTCAACCTGTAACCGCTACCTACACATTAAAAAATATTGGACCCAGAACGATCTACATTCGAGCGATTAATGCAGATGGCCGGGGTCCAAATTGCACTGATTTGACCTGCACGAATTGGGCTGGATTTTCCTCAAAAGAAAATATAACCCTTAACCCAGGTCAAGAGATTCTTTATTCAGCCACACGATCCTTTACACAGGCAGGGAGCGGCTATTTTGTTGTGCCGCTCTTTATGGATGCAAATGGGTGGTGGTTAACACTTCCTGGAGCACAGCAACGAACCTATTCGGTGGATCGCGGTCTTGAAGTTGTTACGCCCTTGACTTTAACGCCTTCAACGCCATTGGCAGGCGAATCCGTGACGGCTCAATTCAAACTAAAGAACATGGGGAATCACGTTTTGCGCTATGAACGCGTTGGGGTAGGTGCCCATGGCCCTGATTGCCAGGATTGGAGCTGTAATTCGCCAGTGGATTATCCCTGGCTTGAAAATGTGACAATTCAGCCAGGCCAAGAAATTGATTTTTCTCAAACGAGAACATTTATCGAACCGGGCAGCGATTATTTTGCTCAGATTACGTTTTTCGGAGGGGAAGATTTTTGGTGGCAGATCGGAGATATGAAGAGGTTTTTGGTTTCGCCAGGAATTGAAATCTCCTCCCCAATTACATTAACCCCTCAAGACCCAAGTGTTTTCGAGCCTGTTTTAGCATGTTATACGATTCAAAACAAGGGCAGTCGATCAATCACGATCAGGCGTTTAGGAGTCGTAGCGCGCGGACCGAACTGTGCAGATTGGAACTGCGAGCGGAATGTGGATTTTCCGCCTGTCGATAACATTATCCTGCGTCCTGGTCAAAGTTACACCTATTTGGGAGAACGGTTATTTGCGATTCCAGGCAAAGGATATTTTGTTGAGCCAGCATTTGAGGATTTAAATAATTGGTGGTTCTCATTTGAAGAAAAGACGCCATTCAAAGTTAATGGTTTTGCAACATATTTACCCATTGTTATTAGATGAAGTTGCGCAAAATGGTCCCATCATGCAAAAGGAGATATGAAATGAACAGCAAAAAGAGAAGAATCAATGTACTGTCTTCTGATAAAAAAGTAAATTCAATCTCGATAACTAATGAATTGTGGTTAATAAACTCAATGATTATTTTGGTTCTGAGTTTGCAATTACTTAATCCAGTACCAGCCTTTGCTGCATCAATATCAGATAGCAGTTCAAGTTCAAAAGAACAGTTAGTCAATACAAATGGTGAAACAACATCAGAATACTTATTCTTATATCAAATTGATGATCACTATTATTTATACGATCCAGGTTTGGATAAATCCATTGATATTGGGTCAAAAACTGGATGGGACCGCACTTTGTTGTCACCAAGGTGCTCCAATTGCATCGAGAATCCCCAATCCTACCCTGATATACACATCGAAGACGGATATATGTTGTTGGGTGGAATATTATCGGAGGATCAAAATAATCTAGTATATGTGGAGAATTCCTACGATTCTCCTAGTGAACGATTTCTGACTGAATTTCAAATGTGGTTTGTAAATCTTAAATCTGGCGAGAGGCAATTACTTGCCGATAATTCCAATTCTTCTTTTCCCGGAAAATTACTTTATCCGGTTCTGTTCGACGCTGAAAAAGAGTTAATCTATTTCGAAAGCTATGATCACGTAAGAATGGAACCCTTTAGTGGTATTTATGTTTATAAAATTAAAGAGCAATTATTTACTGAAATGGCTTCTGAAAGCGATTATTACAATAGCACATTATGGGTTTCTCCCGATAACTTATATATGGCTGCCACTGGCGTGTTGAAAGGTTTAGTTGGAGATACGCCAATCCAGTTTTCAAAATCAACTACATTGTTGATGTTGGATTTCACCCAGGAAATTATTAAATCCGTAAATTCTAGTGATAACATCCAAATACTACCTCAAGGTTGGATTTCAAGAGCGAATTCAACAATTTTGAGAAACTCATCGGGCATTCAGTCATTTTCCGTTCTCGCCGTGCAGGAGGCGTCTTCTGGCTTTCAACGCCCCATGAGCAATGATCATTATGGATTTGAGTGGTTAGATTGGACCGCGGGGTATCCACCTCTTGTTTATCATCCTGGCGATGACTATAACGGCCCAGGGAATGATTGTTATACAGATATCAGCGCTGTTGCTGATGGTGTTGTGAAAAATTTGAATCTTGGCGGATGGGGCACTCTAGTAATCGAACATAATTGGCAAGGTATTACTGTTTATTCTCAATATGGCCATCTAGAGAGCTCTTTAGTTTCTACTGGAGATAATGTAACCAAAGGTCAACATATTGCAGAAATGGGTACCAGAGGAGCTGCTTCATGTCATCTTCATTGGGAAATTCGCCAGTCGGATCATCCGGATCCTAATAATAGTGGTTATTACACTACGAATGTCCTAAATGTTAAAAGTAATGTAGAGAACTATTATTATGACCCTGAATGGTGGGTGGATAATCATGGCAGTTACAACAACAATTGCAATAATCCTTCTCCTAATTCTGATCAGGTAGGGATTTATGCGGATGCAAATTATTGTGGCAGTTATAAAATCTTTGGTCAAGGTGAATGGGCCAATCCGGGCGCAATGGGTTTTGGCAACGATTCTGTTTCCTCGGTAAAAGTTGGGGGTAACGTCAAAGCTGTTCTCTGCAAAGATGATAACTATGCCGGCGGATGCGAAGAATTTACAGGGAACGATTCTAATTTAAGCGACAATAGCATTGGTGATAATTCCGTCTCATCAATGAAAGTTCAATCGAGGGGCTCCTCTTCCGGTAGTTGGACAGCCAACTATTACGATACGATTGACCGTTGGTGGGATAACAACAATAGCGGAAATTATAAGTGCTCTGAAAATGTTGGCGGCCCAACATTAGATAAAAACTATGGCACCAGTGGGCCATGCGGCATGGATGGGGATACATGGATTGCGGATTATTCCGCCACAATTAATTTCCCCTCTGGCAATTATGTGTTTTTGTCGGATCATGATGACGGTTTGAAAATATGGCTTAATGGACAAAACATAGGCGATTACGGTGGCAGTGGATCTAATGATAAGGCTTGCCCAGCTCGATATATCAGTGGTAATGCCAACCTACGGGCCCTTTTACGTGAAGATGGGGGCGACGCGCGGGTAAGGATATGGTGGACAACGGATACCAGCGTCTGCGTTCAGCCGCCAGCAGCGCCATCGCTAAGTTCACCTTCAAATAATGCAACAGTCGGTCGTTATGATAATGTAGTCTTATCTTGGAATTCTGTTTCTGGCGCCAGTGATTACTACGCGGAATTTTCTGGCGGACCTGGGTATTCGGTAAACTCTGGATGGACGAGCGGCACGAGTTATACCATCGGGAGTACGTTTTGGGGTGGTGTATACACCTGGCGCGTAAAAGCACGTAACAGCACTGGTGAGGGTGCGTGGAGTGAGACCCGCACGTTATATCGCAAGTATGGTACACCGTCGAATCTGACTCTGTCTGACGCGACCCAGACACAAGTGACTCTGTCGTGGGGTGCTTCGGCAGATGCGCCAGGCAATATCGATGGTTACCGCATTTATCGCAATGGGACGGCAATTGCCACAGTAGGAAGTTCCACCACCAATTTCACAGATAATGGCCTGTCTTGCAATGGGAACTATTCGTACTTTGTCAGGGCATATAGAGGAAGTCTGGAATCCGATTCGGGCAACACACAAAGCCTGACAACAGCGGGATGTGCGGCGGGCACACCGATACTGATGCAGCCTAACGATGGTGCCATTTTTGATGAAGGCCAATCCATCAGCCTCTCGTGGAGCGATACGGGTGATGAATTCTATGGTGAAATTTCCGGCGGTCCGGCCGGAACGTTGGCTTTCGGTTGGCAGAATGAGACGAGCAAGGATCTTGGCCCGCAATGGGCAGGTTATTCTTATACCTGGAGAGTAAAAGCAAGAAATACAGTCGGAGAGAGTGGATTTAGCAACACGCGTAATTTCACCGTGCGTCCAGGCCAGCCAGCCAATCTCACAGTGACATCACCTTCTTGCAATCGGGTGAATTTATTATGGGTTGATAGTTCCGGTAATGAACAGGGTTATCAGGTCTATCGCAACACCTCGCTGATTGCTACACTTGGAAGTAACTCGGCAGGCTACCAGGATACTTCTGTTTCGGGAGAAAGTAATTATAGCTACGCTGTGTACGCCTACCGAGGTACGATCCTTTCCGCTGCCAGTGATACGGTCAGTATTACTACCGCGATTTGCCCACCCGCGAATGACAACATAGCAGCTGCGACAACGATCAATACATTGCCATATTCGGTCACCCAATCTACACGCGCCGCGACGATCGAGAGTGGCGAACCCAATTATCCCATCGGGTCGAACAATGCTTCGAGTGTTTGGTTTAGATTCTCACCCACAGCGACTGGAATCTTCTCAGTGGATACTTTTGGAAGCAATTACGACACGGTGCTACACGTGTTCGAGCGTGGAAGCATGGGAACTCTTTCTCCAATTCAGGGAGATGATGATGAGGCGGATCCAAACCTGCGCCAATCCAAGATTCTCTTTACCGCAAATAGGGATACGACCTACTTGATCAGTGTGACGCACTACGGCAATGGCACGGGTGGGTCTCTGACGATGAATATGTCACAGGTTCCCTGCGCGTCGACATCTTTATGCATTACGGCAACCAACCCTTGGTATCGGCCAATGACGAATAGCGGTCGAGTCTTTGACGGTACAGGCGCGTTCCTACGGTATTTTGATTTGGACGAGTATGGATTCGGCTTGATCAATGACTTGAGCACAGGTGTTTATAACGTTGTGGTTACCGATTGGGGTATTCTAAAAACGGTCGAAAATCTACAAGGGCCTGGTTATTTGGGGATATATACCTCAGATCTACCAATCACGGTCGTATCGTTGGAGGATTTGCAGGGTAATCCGATCAATTCAACTGTCGCGTTCGCAAACAAGTACAGCGAATTCTATGTTGGCTATTCTTATGTAAACAGCCCGCTTGTCGTCTATGCGTCACCGGATAATTACTTGATCCAAATGAGTAACGATACGGATAAGTATCTGACTTATCACAAATTTACAGTCCAGGAGGGTAATGACCAAGTTGAAGATATCTATAATGTGGCGCAATCCCCGGCGATTCTTCTGAACTATCATGTCCAAACCGTTCCAAGTGTAAATCTGATCATATGGACGGGCAATTCTGGAACAGGTCTTGAGATGTTTGATGGTCAGACCGCGGTAATTTCCTTCCCGCCGGATCTGACCTTTTGGTCTGATAACATCGTGGCACTGGAAGATACCGAGGATTTCTGGTATTACCTCTTTGGAAATGGCAACTTGCAAATTGAGCAGTTCAGGCAAGGAAACGATATTTTTATCGGTGGAGATTTGCAAGTTAATGTGAAACCATATGAAACCCCATACGGCCGGGGTGATCAGGCAATGATCCAGCAAAGTGTGAAAGACAGTTATGGGAACTACCTTTCTGATCTATGGACGCAAACAAAAACAGGAACGTCCACGAACGCACCTGTGATTAATCACGAAGGCGCTCGAGAGGTCTTGGATGAGCGAATCTTCGTTAAAGATAACGAAACAGGCCATTTCTTTGGAAAATGGAAGGATAATTTAAAGTTAGCAGAGAGTGTCACGATTCAGACTGTCACACCAATTGCCGCCACAGTGGAACTACTAGACCCGACTAATGTCCTTACATATCAAGAAAGCAGAGATGGGTGGAATGGTTTGACATCCTGGACGATCCCCGGGAATGCTGCAATCGGAACATGGACTTCAAAAGTGACTCTAAATTATTTAGGAAAATGGCAGGGGGTGACAAGTGGTATGAGTACATTCGAGGTGAGGAATACGCCGTCACCTTTGAATGATGACATCAACACACCCGTGATAATTAACAATACCCCGTTTGCCACAGAATTGGATACTTTTGGTGCCACCCGAGCTATTGATGATCAGCCGATGCTGGATTGCGATCTGGCTCCTGCTGAGGCGACGGTCTGGTATAGCTTTACGCCGGCTCAATTGGGTACTCTTCATGCAGATACGATCGGGAGTGATTATGATACCGTTTTAGCCGTGTGGACAGGGTCACGAGGCAATTTGACTTTAGTTGCATGTAACGACGATCGAAGCATTACTCCTCACGATCAGGATTCAGAATTAGTGGCTACTCTGGACGCTAGCAATGTTTATTACCTAATGGTCGGCAAATACAATGGGTATCTTACCCCAAGCCCCGAGGCTGGGTCGTCCGGAAAAATCAGCGAACCACTAACAATCGGAGCAGGGACGATGCAGTTGCATGTGGATTTCAGTATCAATACACCCGACGCAGCCCAGCTTCTCTCACCGAATTCCACTTTGGTAATTCGCAGGCCGACATTTACGTGGGTACCTGGCTTGAATTCAACAAGATATCTTTTTGCCATTCAGGATGCACAGGGTGAAAATGTTAATATTGAATGGGTAGATGCAATGAGTTATTGCACAGTTGATGTCTGTACATTCACGCCGGATATATCGTTGGATAATGGTGTCTATTCCTGGCAAGTTAAGACCTGGAATATCAGTGGATATGGCCCAAATAGTCCATTGATGCAGTTCACCATTGATTCTACGGAGCCAAATGAAAGGAAGGTTTTTTTGCCACTCATCATTCGATAAGGATAAAAGAAATTCCTGTTGTTTCAATTAAGAAACGAGCCGGTGAAAACACCGGCTCGATTTGGTATAGTTTGCACAATATTTCATCCAGCATAAATGCGCTGCAATTCGGCGATGTCGATTTTGGTCATCTTGAGCATGGCCTGCATGACGCGGCCGGCCTTTTCGGCGTCCCGATCCTGCAGCAGCTCGGTCAGCGTCGTGGGCACGATCTGCCAGGAGATGCCGTAACGGTCGGTCAACCAGCCGCACTGATCCGGCCGGCCGCCCTCGCACAGCTTTTCCCATAAAAAGTCGACTTCCGCCTGCGTTTTGCAGTCCACGTACAGCGAAATGGCCGGGTTGAATTTGAATTCGGGCCCGCCGTTCAGCGCGGTGAACTCCTGGCCTTCGAGTTGGAAGGAGACGGTCATCACCATGCCAGCCGGGCGCGGGCCGCTTTCGCCGTAGTGGGAGATGGCGTTGATTTTCGAATTCTTGAAGATCGAGGTGTAGAAGCGGGCCGCTTCTTCGGCCTGATCGTCGAACCACAGGAAGGGGGTGATCTTTTGCATGAGAGAAAACCTCCATGGAATGATTGGAAATGTCGGGGAGGGTCTGGCCGCGGGACGAACCCGGGTTGCGCAAACCCTCCTCCGGACGTAAACATAGTTACATCGGTTTGATGTTGTGGTTGAGGCGGAACAGGTTGTCCGGATCGCGGCGAGCCTTGATCTGGGCCAGGCGTTGGCCGGTTTCGCCGGGATAGACCTCGTGAATTCCATTTCTGCCCGCGCCGTCCAGGAAATTGACGTACACGCCGCCCGTCTGGTGCGGCAGCGCGGCGGCGAACTGGTCCACCCATGCCTGGCGCACCGGGCGATCCACTTCACCGTTATAGATCGAAAGCAGGTTGACCAGGATGCGCGCCTGGCGGTGGGCATAGGCGGTTTCTTCGACGGGCACGCGCGCCACCGCTCCGCCCAGCACGCGAAGTTGGGCCAGGCGCAGGGGAGCGTTCGAGGCCTGCAGATAATCCAGAATAATCCCGGCGGCAGCCCGATCGATGCGATCGACGTACAGCGTGCGCGCCACGGTGGCCGGGCGGAAACTGGTGTCTTCGGGCTGGAAGATCTCGGCGTAACGCATGGCGTGCAACTGATCCACCAGCGGGCTGGCCAGTGCCCTAAAGCGCGCCACGGCGCGCTCGCCGGCCTCGATGTCACCCGCATACAGGATCAGCGCCATCAACACCAGCTTGCCGTGGACTTCAGGCGGCAGGAACGGCATGGGCGGGGCAGCCATGACGTTGGCGACGGTCGTAAGCTCCTCCGGAGCGGCTTCGGCTTCGGCCACGAAGTTGGCAATCACGTCGGGCGTGGCCGGCAGAATCAGCATGCCGCCCACGGCCGTGCTGACCGGGTGGAGCCTGTATTGGAAGCGTGTGACCACGCCGAAGTTGCCGCCGCCGCCGCGAATGGCCCAGAAAAGATCCGGGTTGGCACCGGCGTCAGCGCGGACGAGCTGCCCGTCGGCGGTCACCAGGTCCGCGGCCAGCAGGTTATCGATGGTCAGGCCGTACTTGCGGGTGAGGTAGCCGACCCCGCCGCCCAGGGTGATGCCGCCAATGCCGACCGAGGCGGTATCGCCAAATCCGGTTGCCAGCGAGTAAACCCCGGTGGCCGCGGTATATTCGCCCGCGGTCAGGCCGCTTTCTGCCCAGGCAGTGCGCTTTTCCGGATCGATCGTCAGGGTGCGTAGCTCCCGTAAATCGATGACCAGGCCGCCGTCCGAAACGCCGTGCCCGGCCGGGCTGTGCCCGCCGGAACGCACGGCCAATTCCAGACCGCTCTGACGCGCGAATCCGATCACCTGCGCCACATCCGCGGCGTTGGCAACGCGCGCGATGGCCGCCGGTCGGCGATCGATGGCGCCTTGAACGACAGTGCGGGCATTGTCATAAAGGTCGTCGCCGGGTAGGATCAGTGAACCCTTGAGCATCTGCCGCAATTCGGCAATTTCCCGGCTGCCAAGGCCAAGGGTAGAGGAATCGTTCGAATCCATAAGTCGTTTCCTTTTTTCCTGGTAGATAATATACTATTCAGATGTAAATTGTGTGAAAATTCTAAACAAATCGAGCACAAAATGCAAGGCGCAATCTTATAGAGAATATTAAGATTCTGGCAATTGAAACGAACTCGGCGACTCGATCCCAAATCGCAGGGGACAATGAGGACTCTTTTCGGAGTTTTACAGCAGGCCCACCTTGCTGGGCTCAGGCCACCCGCCCCAGTAGATGCCCCATCCGATAAAGAGCAGGATGAACGCCACGCAGGCGACGAAGAAGAAGACCAGCAGCGGTTGGTGGCGGAATTGCCTGCGTCCCCAGATGAGGGCAAAGGCCGTCACCAGAATGGCGGCGGTAAAGCCCAGGCCAACCGTGCCGCCTTCGATCCCGGCCAGGAAGAAGGTGATCCCGTATACAATCCCACCGATTATGCCCGGGGCCGGGCCGCCGCTTTCGCCGGCAAAGGGGTAGCACCACTGCCGGTAGAGCAGCAGAAACATCATCAGAAGGATGCCGCCGTGCCAGAGCTGGTGACCCAGGCGTTCGTCGTAGTAGTAGGTCAGCCGGTACAGGTCGCCGGTGGGATTCTCAGGGACGAGATGGCCGATGGAGTTGGCGGCCAGGTGCATGCCCTGTCCCAGCACCCACAGTGCGGCAAAGACCATGAAAACCAGCACTTCACGCCGGCCGGGCAGGCTGTCGGATTTGACCTCGAAAAGCAGCCAGTAAAACGGCATGAGCACCAGCGGGGTGAACAGGTCGACGACATCCGCGGTTTTCATCAGCGGAAACTCGCCGAAAGGCGTGCTCAATAAGGGCGGCAGCAGGATGAAGAGCGCAAATAGAACCGCAAATATCAGACTCAGAAGATAGAGTCTTTTCATGGTGCCCCCACCTTTTCAAGGTGGGTGAAGAGAAGAAAATCCTCCTCACCCGATGGAAAATGGCCGTTCGACGGCCCGTTGCCGGCTCTCTGCCCGCCAAGCGCCGGGCAGAGAGCCAATTTACGGCGCTCAATAGGATTTAAGCTGTTCGGAGACCAAGGTGAAATAATCGAAATCGGCTGGGATGGCCGGGATATCGGGGAAACTGAAATTCTGGGATGCTGTCAGACCGATACCCGTGATCACGAAGTCTTCCGGCAGTGTATGAGACCCTATCTTTACCCAAACGCTGCCGTCCTCGCTGATATAAGCGTCGACCGTGTTCAGTTGGCGGGCGAGCCGCAGATAGATCATGCTTGGGCTGGCTGTCGGAGTGGCAAAGTTATCTGGGAACCAGACTCCATCGGAAACATTGTCAAAGTAGATTCCGTTGCCGATGCAGACAGGAATACCCGGGTCGCAATAGGCGCGTCCCAACTGCAGGAAATTATTTGTGTCCTGGTAAATCACCAGCCCGGCGATTTGGAAGTTCGACGTTGGTTCGAAAAGGAGGCGGGTTTCGATGACAAAGTCCTGGCTGGGCGCCGATTGCACCACCAGGTTTTCACCCCCGGCAGCGTAAGGCGAAGTGTAAATGCGCAAGGATCCCTTCTGCTCGGTCAGGCTCCATGTGCTCGGGTTTTCGTTAATCAAGCGCCATTGCGGGCCAAGCACCGGAGCATTGAAGGGATCCCGGCGGTTGGGTATGACAGATGGCGACGACCAACTGAGGTGAAAGTAATCGAAGTCGGCGGGAATGGGTGGAACATCGGGGTAAGAGAAATTTTGCGAAGCCGTCAGTCCTACTCCGTTTATCACAAAGTCTTCCGGCATGCTATGCGCGCCGATCATCCGCCAATCGGTCCCATTTTCGCTGATATAAGCGGTGACGATACTCTGCTGGCGAACAAGCCGCAGATAGATCATGCTTGGGCTGGCTGTCGGAGTGGCAAAGTTATCAGGGAACCAGACTCCATTGGAGACATCGTCAAAATAGATGCCGTTGCCGACGCAGACAGGAATGCCCGGGTCGCAGTACGCGCGTCCCAATTGCAGGAAATTCTCCGAGTCCTCATAGATCACCAGCCCGGCGATTTGGAAGTTCGACGTTGGTTCGAAAAGGAGGCGGGTTTCAATCGTAAAATCCTGACTGGGCGCCAATTGCAGCAGCAGGTTTTCTCCTCCGGCGCCATAAGGTGAAGTGTAAATGCGCAAAGATCCCTTTTGCTCGGTCAGGCTCCACCGATCCGGATTTTCATTGATCCAGGTCCATTCAGGGCGGAGTACCGGAGCGTCGAAAGGATCCTTCCAGGTGGGCGAGCCCATCGAGGAGACTCCAGCGAAATTTAGCGTAAACACGACTACTGCGCATAGTAGAAGTGTCGCATATTTAGTGGTCCTTTTGAGAAATCGTTTGAATAGTTGGGTGTCCATTTTGATCCCTCCTCTCGAGATCAAATCCTGCGGACACGAACACCTTCCTGAGAGTCGACCCGGCGAGACAGACATCTTTACCGTGCGACTCTAGCTTGTCGAAATTTCACCTTCTTCGATATAGGACGATTTGCTTGGGGAATGGGCCATTCAAGGAAAAGTAGTCAGGATGGATGAGTATGATGATCAGGTTGTCTGACAGTTGGGTGCCCGTGTGACATACGGAGCTCGTAAAGGAGATGTTGTAAACTGACAAGTATTGACGAGCCCCCTTAAAATTATGATAGCACATTATATTTGGTAATATCCATTGGATTTGTAAAGAATTAAATTCTTATAATTGATGCTAAGATTGGAGATCATTTTGAGAAAATTTTATATAGGATGGGATAGGTATCTCACATGGATCAATCCGATCCGGAAATGACCGCGCAGGACGTGATCGAATTCGTCGGCTGGATGGAAGACAATGGCATCGAGGTCATCCTCGACGGCGGCTGGGCCGTGGACGCGCAGTTGGGCCGGGTGACCCGCCGGCACGCGGATCTGGATATCGCCATGCAGCATGCCGATACGCCGCGCCTGCGCGACCTGTTGGCCGGGCGGGGTTATTCCGAGGTGCCGCTGGATGACTCCTGGGAGTGCAACTTCGTGCTGGGGGACGCGGAAGGACACCGCATCGATGTGCATTCGTACACCTTCGACGCCAACGGCAAGCTGGTTCACGGCGTGCCTTATCCGTTCGACTCGCTTCTGGGGCAAGGAACCGTCGGCGGGAAACGGGTGCGCTGCATCACCCCGGAGTGGCTGGTTAAATTTCACACCGGGTACGCCATCGACGAGAACGACTACCGGGATGTCAGGGCCCTGTGCCGGCATTTTGGTTTGCCCATTCCGGATGAATTCAGCGCTTATGTGAAAAACGATATTGGAAATTGGGGCGAATGATCTCGAGCGAGATTCATTGGATGTTCATCTAATTTAATCGCCTGATTTTACGATCTCGAATTGAAATTGCTGTAAAATAACCATCAGTATTTGATTTCCTAACCCATTTCAAACAAAATATAACAATCTTTCCGGGGGGTAAATATCCATTACACGGTTTACCTCTGCTCCCAGAATTGGAGATGTCATTGAACCGACGGAGCTTTCTTAAAACCATGGCTGCTGCCACCGGCGCGCTGGCGGGAATGGCCATTCAATCCTCAACCGTACACGGCGTCACGGCGGCCGTTCTAGCGCCGCAGCCCGTGGATCTGGCATTCAACGGCCGGCTGCTGCGCGGCACCGCCGATGGACGGGTGCTCGAATCGGGCGACAATGGCCAGACCTGGCAGCAAACGGCTGATTTTGGCAGCCATTGCGCGGTTTTGGACCTGATGGAGCGCGATGGCCAGGTATTCGCCAAGGTCGGCCTGCGCAATATGCACTTCACGCTCTCTTCGCCGGACGCGCGCGTATGGCGCACCCTGCGAAACAGCGCCGCCTGAATCGACCGGCATGAGTACAGCCTTTATCCTCATACCGGCTCAGACCGACGACGCGCCGTTTCTGCTGGCGGTCTATGCCAGCACGCGCGCCGATGAGCTGGCGCTGGTCGATTGGAGCGCGGAGCAAAAACAGGCTTTTACGAGCATGCAGTTTGACGCCCAATCCCGCCACTATGCCGCTTATTATCCGGAAGCCGAATATTTTATTATTCAGCAGGGCGGCGCGCGCATTGGCCGCCTGATCGTCGAGCGTAAGCCGAAAACGTTGCTTTTGATGGACATCGCCCTCCTGCCTGAATACCGCTGCCAGGGCACCGGCACGGCCATTCTGCGCGACCTGATGAACGAGGCGTGCCAGACGCACAAGACCGTGGTCTTGCACGTCGAGAGCTTCAATCCGGCGCGGCGGCTCTACGAACGCCTGGGTTTTCGAGCCGTCTCGGAAAACGGAATTTATCTGGAGATGGAATGGCGTTCAGAGGAGGATCGAGATGAGCGCTGAGTTGCCCGCGCGGGACGCGTTCGCCGGCTGTTTGCACACCCGTTTCCGCGCGTTGAACGTGCTGCCGGAACCCGTCGACCTGGAACTGGAGGAGGTCTCGCAACTCAAAGAGATGCCCGGCCAGCAGTCTTTCTCCTTGTTTTTTCTGGGCCCGGAGGAGGGTATGCTACCGCAGCATATCTACCATTTGCGGCACGCCGAGCTGGGTGAGATGGATTTGTTCCTGGTGCCGGTCGGCCGGCGGGAAAATGGCATTGAATACCAGGCGGTCTTCAACCTGCTAAAACCGACCCGCTAGCATAACGGGTCTTTACCGAAAGGAAGGAAAATGGCAGATCCATATATCGGTGAAATCAGGCTCTTTGGCGGGAATTTTGCCCCGCCTGGCTGGAGGTTTTGCGATGGACAGCTTCTCTCGATCAGTGAATATGAGGCCCTCTTTACCCTGATTGGCACCACTTACGGCGGCGACGGTCAGGAAACCTTCGCGCTGCCCAATTTGTGCGGCCGTTTTCCGCTGCACACGGGCGCGGGCGGCGGCGCGACATACACTCTGGGTCAATTGGGCGGCGTCGAGAATGTGCCGTTGGCCATCGGCCAGATGCCCGCGCACACGCATACCCCGCAGGTCGCGGTGAACGGTGAATACAATTTCCCGGATGGGCACGTCTGGGCCTCCTGGCCGGGAGCGCAGTACACTCCTGACCTGAACGGCCTGCAGCCCGCTTATCCAACTGCGTTGGGCAGCGCCGGCGGCAGCCAGCCCCACAACAACATGCCGCCTTACCTTGCGGTCAGCTTTATCATTGCCTTCGAAGGGCTCTATCCGCTGCAATCCTAGAAAGCGAGCAACCCTTATGTCAGTTCCTTATATGTCTGAAATTCGGATTTTCAGCTTCAGTTTCGCACCCAAGGGTTGGGCGATGTGCAACGGACAGCTTCTGCCCATCCAACAAAATCAGGCGCTTTTTGCCCTGCTGGGCACCACCTACGGCGGCGACGGGCGGGTCAATTTTGCGCTGCCCAATTTACAGGGCCGCATGCCCATCCATTCCCTCGAACGGATGGGCGAAGCCGGCGGCGAGAGCGCGCATACGCTGACCGTCCCTGAGATTCCTGTACATAATCACCCGGTCAGCGCCAGCAGCGCCGCCGCCAATTCAACAACCGCCGGCGGCAATCTGTGCGCCAGTGAAAACGTCCCGGCTTATGCCGATAATCCCGCGGTTTCCATGAATCCGGCGGCCGTGGCCAACGTCGGAGGCAATCAGCCTCACCCGAACATGCCGCCCTATCTGGCGCTTAATTTTTGTATCGCTTTGTCCGGTGTCTTCCCGAGTCGGGATTGACGCCTCGCGAGCAGTCAGGAGCAGAACTCGTGTCAGAACCCTTCCTTGCTGAGATTCGCATCTTTGCGTGCAATTTTCCGCCGTCAGGTTGGGCCACCTGCAATGGCCAGTTGATACCCCTGTATCAAAATACAGCCCTTTTTTCACTGCTGGGCACAAACTTCGGCGGAGATGGTAAATCAAACTTCGCGCTGCCCAACTTCCAGGATAGCGCGCCTATTCACTGGGGGCAGGGGGTTGGTCTGACCAATTATTTCATCGGGGATAGCGGTGGAGAGGCGTCGGTCACACTGGATGGCACCGAGATGCCTGTGCATTCACATTCCTTGATGGTCAGTAATCAACCCGGCACCAACAGCGATGCGACCGGCGGCGTGCTGGCCCAGGCCCATACCGGCCGCACGCCGATCAAGATGTACGCACCAGGCACCACGACCCAGGTGGGCATGAGCCCGCAGGCGCTCAACGCGAGCGGCGGAAGCCAGCCGCACAATAACATGCCGCCGTATCTCGCGCTCAATTTTTGTATTGCGCTTCAGGGTGTTTTCCCATCCCGAGGTTGATCTATCCGATCCGTTGCGCCGCATTAACCCAGAATCACAGGAATTCCAATGAAGAAAAACTTTTGGCTGCCCTTTTCAGCTCTGGCGGTTGTCCTGGCCCTGGCGTTTACCCCCGTTCCCTTCGCGCAGGCCGCCGGGCCCTTTACCGTCAACACTTCTGCCGATTCCCATGATGCGGCGCCGGGCAACGGCTTGTGCATCGACCCGACCGGCCAATGCAGTCTGCGCGCCGCCATCGAGGAGGCCAGCCTCTCGGCCGCTTCCACCACCATTTCCCTGCCGGCCGGGACGTATGACCTGACGCTGGGAGAACTCCAAATCGCGCCGGATGGCAACCGCACCATTGTGCTCAACGGCGCCGGTGCGGCCAGCACCCTCCTCCACCAGACCAACGGTATCGATCGCGTCATCAGCATTGACTACGACGTTGTCGGAAATGTGAACGTCACGATCAGCGGTTTGACGATCTCGGGCGGCGCCGATCAAAGAGACCATTTCGGCGGTGCGGGCATTCTGGCGGGCAGCATATGGGCCCCGACCGACACGCTGACCCTGAACAACCTGGTTTTCACCAACAACCGCGTCAGCCAACCCGACGCCGGCTTCAATACCCAGCCGGGCGGAGCGCTGCAAATGGCCGGCGGCAACCTGACCGTGTCCAACTGCAGTTTTACCGGCAACAGTTCGGCTGCCAGCCCGGGCGGCGCAATCGCCTACATCGCTTCCGGGAACGCCGGCACTATGAATATTACCGATTCTACGTTTAGCGGGAACCAAGTTGCCAATACCGCCCTCAGTGGGCCGTCCGGCGGCGGAGCCATTTACCTCAATAATGTCACCGCGACGATCAGCCGGTCGACCTTTACGGGCAATCAGGCGACCAGTTCCACAGCCGGCGCCGCTTACGGCGGAGCCATTCAGATCAATACCGGCAGCCTGACCATCGACCACTCGACCTTCACGGCCAACGTCGCCAGCGGAACCAACGCCAAAGGCGGGGCTATCTATGTTGATTCCGCCGCCCTCAATATCAGTACCTCGCGTCTCACCGGCAATCAGGCCAGCAGCGCTGGCAGCGGTATTTTCAATCATGCCCTGAACAACGCCACGACGACGGCCGCCAACAACTGGTGGGGCTGCAACGGCGGTCCGACCGTCTCTGGCTGCGACCTGGCCGTGACCGATAACGCCGGATTGACGTTCGCGCCGTGGATCGTGCTGTCGCATACCGCCAACCCGAATGCCCTTTCAGTTGGAGGAATCGCTACCCTGACCGCCAGTTTCCTGCAAAATTCAGCCGGGCAGCCGCTGACAGTGAACGATATCAGCGTCCTGCTGGGCCTGCCGGTGAACTGGGCAAATGCCGTCAATGGTTCGCTTTCGAATCAACAAACTTCCATTCAACCCAATGGCCAGGCGACCGCCACATTTACCGGCGGAGCAGCCAATGGACTGGCCGGCGCCAGCGCGCAGGTCGATAATGCCATTGTGCCTGCCAACCTGACGGTCACCTCCAACGCCGATCTCGGGGTGACCAAGACCGCCCCGGCCTTTGGCGTGGCGGGAGATACGATTAATTACACCCTTACGGTCCACAACAACGGCCCGGATGCGGCCGCGAGCGTGGTGCTGAGTGATCCACTGCCGGCGAATTTGACCTTCGTTTCGCAGAGCCAGACTGCCGGCCCGACTTTTACCCTTTCGCACACCGGAAATACGATCTCCAACACCATCAGCAGCCTGCCGTCCGGGGAGACGGCCACCTTTACGATCGTCGCGACCGTGAATGCGACGGCGACGCCGGGATCGAGCCTGAACAATACGGCCAGTGTCAGTTCCGCAGCTCAGGATCCCATGCCGGGAAACGGCTCATCCTCAGCCACCTCCATCGTTTATACAAAGCCGGCCATCACCAATGCCGCAACCGCCTCCTTTACCGTTGCCACCGCCGGGTCCTTTACCTTCACAGCCACGGGTTACCCAACCCCGTTGTTATCCCTCAGCGGCTCGCTGCCGGCTGGGGTCACTTTCACCAATAACGGCAACGGCACGGCTACACTGGCGGGGACGCCCGCGCTGGGCACGGTGGGCGACTATCCGGTCACCCTCACAGCCAGCAATGCCAGCCTTGTGGATGCCAGCCAGAACTTTACCCTCTCCGTTGCGAAAGCGTCGCCAACGCTCAACCTGACCGTCCTTCCCAACCCATCCTACAATGGGCAGACAGTCACCTTTACCGCGACGGTCAGTTCAAGTTTGGGTACGCCCACTGGCGGGGTTCAGTTTAGCGTGGATGGCAGCAGCTTAGGCTCACCGGTTAACCTGAGCGGCAGCAGCGCCAGCCTGACGACCAGCACGCTGAGCAACGGAGATCACAGTATCGGCGCCAGCTACATTGGGGATGCAAACTTTACTGCCGTCAGCAGCGCTTCTCCTGTCACGCAGACGGTGAACCCGGCCGCGGATTTGTCGATCAGCAAGAGCGCGCCATCCTACGGCGTCGTGGGCGGTACGTTGACCTATACCCTCAGCGTGAGGAACAACGGGCCGGACGCTGCCACGAATGTTCAGCTAAGCGATCCGCTCCCGGTGAATACAACCTTTGTTTCACAGAGCCAGACCAATGGGCCAGCCTTTACGCTCTCGAATGCCGGCAACACCATCAGCGATAGCCTCAATTCAATGCCATCGGGCGCAACGGCCACGTTCAGCATCACCGTGTCGGTTAACGCGGCGGCGACGCCGGGTTCACTGCTGACCAACACGGCCATTGTGAGTACGGGTGCTCAGGATCCGGTGACAACCAACAACTCGGACAGCGCCGCTTCCACAATTTACGCTAATCCGGCGATCACGAGCGCTGACCATGCCGAATTTACCGTTGCCACGTCAGGTTCCTTCACCGTGACAAGCACGGGATACCCCACACCGGCGCTCACGTTGGCCGGCGCGCTGCCCTCCGGGGTCATCTTTAGCGACAACGGTGACGGCACGGCTACAATGTCTGGGGCGCCGGCTCTGGGTACGGTAGGCAGCTACCCGGTGTCGATCACGGCCAATAATGCCACTGGTAGTAAAACCAGCCAGATTTTTACACTGACCGTTCAAAAGGCGGCGGCGACGCTCGCCCTTCAGACGTCTCCCAATCCATCCATCTACGGGCAGGCAATTACCATCCGAGCGACGGTCACTTCGGATGCTGGAACCCCCACCGGTACGGTGCAGTTTAGCCTGGATGGAAATTATGGCACGATGATCGGTCTGGATAACGGCATTGCTGTCATCAGTGAAAGCCAGTTGAGCGCGGGGAACCATTCCATTCGCGCCATTTACAATGGGGATGATAATTTCCAATTCTATACACTGACGACGCCCGTCACGCAGGTCGTTTCGGCGGCGGGCACGATTTCGACCCTGGCAGTCACCTACGGGGGTGGATTATTCCAGGAGGACGCGCTGCTCAGCGTGAGCGTGACGACTGTGTTACCCGGCGCGGGCATCCCGACCGGCACGGTGACCTTCAGCGGCGGGTCGATGGCGACCACGACGGTTGCCCTGGATGCCAACGGCCGGGCCACGGTGACGGCGCCGGATGTCCCGCGGGGCAACAATACTTTCACCGTCACTTACAGCGGCGGCCCGAATTTTGTCGCCAGCACAGGCACACAGACCGCATTCGCGCCGTACGTGCTGATCATGCCGATGATCTATAAATAAATTCAGGACCCTGACGAGGATCAACAAAGGGGCAGCCTCACAAACGGCTGCCCCTTTTAATTCGGGCAACAATACCGACGAGTTAACCAACAGGGAGGGGTTGTGCTGGGTGCGGCCAAGATCGATTGAACGATCCAACCCTCCCCGCCCGCGGTCGGCAAGTCCGGCATTCGTTAGATTTCGATCTGGGGGCCGGATTCCTGGACGGATTGCAGGCGCGCGTAGACGCCCTCCCGGGCCATCAATTCGGCGTGCGAACCGATTTCCGCGATCCGGCCGTCTTCGAGCACCACGATGCGGTGTGCGTTGCGAATGGTACTGAGCCGGTGAGCCACGATGAAGGTGGTGCGGCCCTTCATCAACCGCGCCAGCGCTTCTTGAATCAGCGCTTCCGATTCGCTGTCCAGCGCCGAGGTGGCTTCGTCCAGGATCAGGACGCGCGGGTTGCGGATGAGCGCGCGGGCAATGGCCAGGCGCTGGCGCTGCCCGCCGGAGAGCTTGGCGCCGTACTCGCCGATGCGCGTTTCGATGCCGTCCGGCAGGTTCTGCACGAAATCCCAGGCGTTGGCGTCCCGCAGGGCGCTTTCGATCACCCGGTCGGATACGCGGCCCAACCCGTAGGTGACATTTTCGCGCACGCTGCCCTCGAACAGGATCGACTCCTGCGGCACGACGGAAATAAAGCGCCGGTAGGTGCGCAGGTCGATCTCTTGCATGTCGCGGCCGTCCAACAGGATGCGCCCGCCGGTGGGGCGGACAAAACCGATCACCAGGTTCAACACGGTCGATTTTCCGGCGCCGGAATGACCTACCAGGGCGATATTTTCGCCGGGGGCAACCTTCAGGTTGAAATCCCGCACCACGGCCGAATCGCCGTCCGGATAGCGAAAATCAACGGCTTCGAAGTTGAAGTCGCCCTTCACGGTTTCGACGGCGAGTTTGCCCTCGTTGTGCTCCAGGTCGGGCGATTCGAGCACCTCGCCGGCCGAATGGATCGATTCAAAACCCTTGCTGATGGCCGGGATCAGGTTGACCAGTCCCATGACGGCGTTGGTCAGGCTGCCGAAATAACCGCTCAACATGACCACGTCGCCGGCGGTGATGGGAATGATCCTGGTATAGGCCGCCCAGGCCGCTGCCACCAGACACACCACATTGAAAACGTTGTAAGTCACCCACGAAATCGAACCGAAGACGGCCGTGGACGAGTCGAGTTCCAGCCCGGCCTCGCGCACGTGGCTGAGGGTTTCGTCCATGTGTTCCAGTTCGTTGCGTTCCAGGCCGTGGGCGCGGGTGATGGGGATGAGATGGGTCATCTCGGTGACCCGCGCGGCCATGCGTTCGACCTCGGCGCGAAATTCCTTATTGCGCGCAGACAACGTCCGGCGCATGGCATTGACCAGCGCGGCCGAGATGGGCACCATGACCACGAAGAACGGCAGAAAGGCCGGCGCGCGCACCGCGGTGATGACAATCGCGCCGATCAGGTTGCAGGCCGCGCTCAACCCGCCGTCGAAGAGTTGGCGCACCATTTGCTCGATGGTCTCCACGTCGCGCACGACCTTGTTCTGCAGCACGCCTGCGCTGGCCTGGTGGAAGAAATCGATCGAAAGGCGCTGCATCTGGCGCGCGAGCGCCGAACGCAGGCTCGTTTCCATGCGGCGCAGGGCGGCGCTCAGGTGGCGCATGTAGAGCACGTGGATCGGGATATTCTGGAAGAGCAGCACCACCAGCACCAGGGCATTCCACCATAATTCGGCGATGGGCCGGTGCTGCACCACCACGTCGATGATCTTGGCGGTCAGCAGCGGCATCAGCCACACCGGGCTGTGCTTGATGACGAAGAGCAGCGTGGCCGCCAGCAGGTGCAGGCGGTCGCCTTCGAAGAGAAACCAGAGCGTGCGCAGCGGCGATTCGCCCTGGTAATTGTGTTCGAGAAGGGGTTGATTCATAACGATCCTGTTCCGATAAATTACAGCACTCGATTATATGACGAATCGAAAAAAGGATTCGGGCGGTTATTTTTTTTCGCCGTTCTTTTGCCGTACTGAGGGCCGGCGCCTCCCGATCTTTTCTGGATGGCTTTCTTTTTCCCGCTCGCTCTATATAATGAAAAGGATGATCCTGTTGGGCCGGCCTGGATCGCGATCCGTTCAAATCATCGCACGCAATCCGGCCGCCTAAAAGCCAATCCGCAATGGTTTCGAGGAAGGTACCATGATGAAGACCCCAGTCCTTCTGATCACGGTGGCTTTCTTCATCGCCGTAGGCATGGCTGATCTTTCCGGCCCGTCCGGTGTGGGCCTGGCAAACGCGCCCGTTGAAGCCGTGAGTTCGCCCATCGCCGGCTACACCTGGTCGGTCGTTTCGAGTCCGGTTACAGCCGATCTAAATTCTGTGGCCATGCTTTCGGCAAACGATGGCTGGGCCGTAGGCGATAACGGCACGGTGCTTCGATTCGATGGAAAGAACTGGATTGCGTTCAACGCGCCGGTTACGCCCACGACCACGCTTGCCGCGGTTTCCATGTCCTCGGCAGACAACGGCTGGGCAATCGGGATGGATGAAACGCCGCCCTATTACGGCGTCATCCTGCGCTGGAATGGAATCGAATGGGTGGCCGTGCCGCTGCCATCTCCGCCCTGGCCTTTCGCGATGGCCGATGTTTCGGTGCCGAATGATACCAGCGCCTGGATCGCGGGCGGTATTTTTGTCTGCTCGTTGGGCCAGCCCTGCAACCCCGAATATGCGCTCGGCACCATCCTGCATTGGAACGGCAGCGCCTGGGATTACACTTCGTTCCCGTACCTGCGTTTTTCGGCCATTTCGATGCTGAGCGATACAGACGGCTGGGCCGTCGGACTCGAACTGGTGCAACCCACCCGGCAGTTGCGCAGTTGCATCCTGCACTGGAACGGTACTTCGTGGACGGCGGTCGAACATCCGCTCACGGAATACCCGGGTGGAAGCATCCGTTTCATCCTCGAAGAGATTGCGGCTTTAGACCCGAATACGGCCTGGACGGCTGTCTCAGGGCAAAACCGATTCCTGCGGTGGAATGGGACATCCTGGACGGCCGTCGACAGCCCGATCCGCGGCCGGCCTTCCATCGATATCCTTTCCGCCGGCGACGCCTGGGCTGTCGGAGGTGAAGGGGATATCGGGCACTGGGATGGCAATACCTGGGCGCTGGTCCCCAGCCCGGTTTCGGCAACCCTCAATTCTGTATCCCTGGTTTCACCCTTCGATGGTTGGGCAGTGGGGAATGGCGGCGTCATCCTGCACGGCCGGGCTCCCACGTTGTCGCTCTACCTGCCACAAATTTCAAAATGATCCATCGACATTTAGCGGTACATAAGCGCGGTTGAAACGCTTTCTTTAGGGAACTAACAGTATAATCGTTGCATCATGATGGGCCCTCACTCTCTGATCCTGCATATCCTGCCCGCCGGCCTGGGACAGTTCTTCCTGTTGGAATACCCGCACGGCCTGTATTTGATCGACTGCAGCACGCCGGGCAAGGAAAACATCCTGCTGGCCAGACTGAATGAACTGGGGCGCAGTGATCTCAGGCTGATCTGGATCACGCACGCGCATTATGACCATTACGGAAGCGCGGCCCGCCTGCGCGAGCTGACCGGCGCGCGCATTGGCGTCCACCCGGCGGATGCGGATTTCCTGGCCCGGGGTGAATCGCCGCTCGGCTCCGCGCGCGGCCGCAGCCGGATCTATCCGATGGCTCAACCGGTGGCCAGGCTCCTCCGGCCGTTGCGACCCACGCCGCCGGATTTTACCCTGGAGGACGGCCAGACCCTGGAACGCTTTGGCCTGGACGCGACCGTTCTGCATACGCCCGGCCACACCCCCGGGCATACCTGCCTGGTGCTGGGCGACGGCACGGCTTTTGCGGCCGACCTGATCGCCAGTTCCAGCCAGCCGCACCTGCAAAATCTGCTCGCCACGCATTGGGAATCGCTGCCGGGCAGCCTGCGCCATTTACAGAATGCCCAACCCCGGACCATCTACAGCGGCCATTCCCGCCGCCCGATCAGCGGTGCGGCGCTGCAACACATCCAACCCTGAACGCTTCTTGAACACCCTCTTTCGGTTTGGAAAAATTTCTTCGGACGATCTCCTTACAAACCCTTTGCAGTCAAAATTCGGGCCTTCGATTGGCCGGCAGCGGGTCCGGGTTGTGGCACAATAGAACGAAATCCAAGCTGCTTTTTTTTCCTCACAATATGATCCAGCCATGCGCCCAGAAAAAAAACGCCTGCTCAAACTCATCTTTCTGATCCTGTTGCTCATCCCTTACCTGCTGTATACCTGGTTTGCCATTCGCTCCAACCAGGGACCGGTCGATTATGAGACGTTCATGCGGATTGGCGGGCACCTGCTGGCCGGCAGCGAAGTCTACGGTGAAAACAGTTACTATCCCATGCCCTATGTCATGGTATTCGCGTTGTTTTCCTGGCTGCCGCGCCCGCTCAGCCTGGCGCTCTGGTTGCTGGGCCCGGTGGTGGTGGCGCTGGCGATCACACGCGGCAACCCGCTGGTATTGCTCTTTGCGCCCCTGTTCGGGCATTTTGCCGGCGGACAATCGGCCGTGTTCGGAATGCTGGGGTTGTGGGGCTACCGGAAATACAACCCGACGGATCGAATCGCGGGCGGCATCTTTCTGGCGCTGACCCTGCTGAAACCGCAGTTGGGCATGATTCCACTGCTGTTTGCGGTCTGGCAGTGGTGGAAGGCTTTCCGCCAGGAGCGCCGCATCCCACGCCAGGCCTGGGGCTGGGGAATCGCCATGCTGGCGCTTTACCTGCCCGGGTTCCTGGTGATGCCGGATTGGCCGGCGAAGTGGTTGAGCTCGCCGCGCCCGTTGTTCGAACGAGCGCTTTCCGGTTTCGTCCCGCGGACGCTGCTGTATTGGATCTCTCCCGCGCAGGCCGGGTTCTGGATCCTCCTGGTTGGCATCGCGGCGGCGCTCCTGTGGGTCGTCTGGCGGTTGAATCACAAAACCGTCTCGCTCGACCTGATGCTTGTCTGGAGTTTCGTGGTCAGCCCCCTGGTGCATGATTACGATTTGATCCAGCTCATCCCGCTGCTGGAGGATCCATCAATCCTGAGAACGGCCGTTCTCTTATCCATCCCAGGTTGGCTGGTGATCCTGTTTGCCTATACCAACAATACGGCCTGGTATGCCTTTACGATCATCGCGCCCGGAATTCTGGCGGCGATGCTGTATCAAAAACAAAAGCCATTGCCTCGAACGGCCGGGAAATGATACCTTGATGACTCCAAATCCCATTCACAATTACCTGCATGACCATCCCATCCACTGGAAGCCGGTATTGGCTTGGGTGGGGCTGTTTGCGCTGCTCTATGGAGCCGGGTTATTCATTCCACAGGGCTTCGATTGGGTGCACTTTTTTGGTCAGGGCGCGGTTTCGCCGATCTGGACGCCCTGGTCGGCGGTGGTGGTCAAATTCCTGAACTGGCCGCTGCTGGTCGCCATCACCCTGTTCGCGCTCATCTACCGGACCTACCGCTACAATCCTTCGCCTTTGCCGATCGTCCTGGCGCTGCTTTCGCTGCCCACCGTGTGGTTGATGATCCTGGGCAACCTGGACGGGCTGGTGCTGGCCGGCCTGCTGCTGATGCCGTGGGGCGTGCCGCTGGTGACCATGAAACCCCAGCTCTCGACCTTCGCATTATTCGCAAAAAAGAAGTGGTTTATCGCGGCCGCGATTTGGGGCGTCCTCACGCTGCTCATCTGGGGCCTCTGGCCGCAGGCCTTGATGGGCACCTTCGCGCCGGACTGGCGCGCGGAGTGGGTCCAGGATATTTCCCTGTTCCCGTGGGGGGCAATCGTGGCGCTGCCGCTGCTGTGGTTCTCGCGCGGCGATGAGGATTTGTTGATGGCCGCCGGCAGCTTCATAACGCCGCATCTTTTCCCATACCATTTCTACCTGCTGATGCCGGCGCTGGGGCGCATGAAACCCGGCTGGATGATTCTGACCTGGCTGCTTTCGTGGACGCCGCTGCTGGCCAACTGGTTGGGAAACATCGGCTGGCATGCCGGCAATGTGTTCGCGCTGGTGCTGTGGATGGGGGTTTATTTCAGCAAACCGAGGCAGAAGAAGATCGATCCCGAAGCCGCGGCATCCTAGGGGCGCTTCGATCGATCTCATCCGTTTCTCCACCTGAAAAGTTGTATGATGAAAATGACGCGGCCTGTTCACCTTTCAGGAGGGTACCCGCATGGATAAAAGAGATGGTTTCACCAAACTTCTGGCCATCCTGGGCACGGTACTGACGGCTTTCACTGCTCTGGCGCCGTTTATTTTTGGCCTGGCCAGCCTGATCGCCGGCCGGCGCTATCTGCTCGACTGGTTGATGCCCGCCGAATTTTTTCCGGTGGCGCTGGCGGGCGGTTTGGCGCTGCTGTGGGCGGCGCTGCGCGCTCGCTCGCGGCGGAACTGGGTCGGGTGGAGCCTTGGATCGGCAGCCGTTCTCCTGGTCGGCGGGATGGCCGTGGCGTCGCTCAGCGGTCTGGCCTCGGGCGCCATCGAGCCGGAGGGCATCTGGTGGGGCGTGGTGACAGGGTGCATCCTGCTCTACTGGCTGGCCGTAGCGGCAATGGCGGTGGGCGGCGGGCTGCTGATTGGCGACCTGTTCCGGCGGTCAGAGTCATAAGCAAGTCATGTCAGCGGTGGATGACTTTTTCCGCGATCCACCCGCATCCCGGCAGCTATACGAGGCGGTCGCGCGTTTGATCGATGAAATCGGCCCGGCCGAGAGGTCGGTGACGAAGAGCCAGATTGCCTTTCGGCGCGTCCGGTCGTTCGCCTGGGTCTGGATGCCGGGCCAATATCTGCGCGGACGCCAGACTGCGCCGTTGGTGCTGTCGCTGGTTTTCCCGCAGCGGGATCCTTCCCGGCGCTGGAAGGAAATCGTCGAACCGGCGCGCGGGCGGTATATGCACCACCTCGAACTCAATTCCTCGAACGATCTCGATGCCGAGGTGCGCGGCTGGCTGCGTTCTGCCTGGGAACAGGCCGGATAAGTCAGGTGTCCCACAGGCCCGCCTACTGGCTATAATGGAATCAGGCCGGTTCACGATGGCCGATCCGGTTTTCTGATTCGAAGCGGGAGGTGAAAGATGAAGAACTTTTGGCGACACCTCAGTTCTTTCATTGCGCCTGCCATGCTGGGGTTGGTGATACCATGGGTCATTGTCTGGGCCGAGAACGTTAAATTCGCCCGGCCGGCGCTGACGACTTCGATTTATCTACGCATCCTGGGCGCGCTGGTCGGCGGGATCGGGCTGATCCTGCTCATTTTGACCATCCGCATGTTCATCCTGCTTGGCGACGGCACCATCATGCCCTGGGATCCCTCCCGCAAACTCGTGATCGCGAACATGTACGCCTACGTTCGCAATCCCATGATCCTGTCCCTGATCATCCTTCAGGCGGGTGAGGCCTTCCTGTTCCGGTCGCCCGGCATCGCCCTGCTGGCGGTATTGAATTTTGCCGTCAATACCATTTATTTCATCGCTTCAGAAGAACCGGGGCTGGAAAAACGCTTCGGGGACGAATATCGCGAATACAGGAAGAACGTTCCGCGCTGGATTCCGCGCCTGACGCCCTGGCATCCGGCATAGGGATCAGATTGCAGCCAGGCGAAAAAATAATATATGCTGTGTTAAGGGGATTCTTCTTGAATCCTCATTGTAAATATATATAATATTTATCTACGATAGATTGATTCGGCTAACGATTTTCAGGTGCGCAATGCCAACGGTCCGATTTACCAAACACTTGTTGCGTTATTATCCGGCTCTGCAAACCGCGGAGGTGGAAGGCGGCACTGTGGCAGCCGTCATCGCAGCGCTGGAAGAGCGATATCACGGGTTGAGCGCCTATTTCGTCGACGACCAGGGCCGCTTGCGTGAGCACGTCAACATCTTTATCGGGAAGGATTTGATTCGCGACCGCGAGTCGCTCTCCGATCCGGTTCAGGCCAATGATACGATTTTTATCCTGCAGGCGTTATCAGGAGGTTGAAACGATGAACGGCGGTACATCTCTACTACTTGGAACGCGAAAAGGGTTATTGATGCTGGAACACAGCGCCGGCGCCTGGAAGACCGTGCGGCACGCATTCCCAGGACTGACCGTATCCTATTCATTTCGAGATCCGCGCAGTGAAGCGATCTGGGCTGCGTTGGATACGGGTCACTGGGGACCGAAATTACAACGTTCGCAGGATGGAGGGCAGACCTGGGAGGAAGTCGAACTGCCCAAATATCCGGCCGGCGCCGAACTTGGGGATGGGACGCCTGCCAGCCTGAGTTACATCTGGCTGGTCGCGCCTGGCGGTTCGGACCAACCCCGGCGTCTCTATCTGGGCACGGAACCGGGCGGTTTGTTTATCAGCAACGATGGCGGCGACCACTTCGAACTGGTCGAGAGCCTTTGGAATCATCCTTCCCGCAAGACACAGTGGTTTGGCGGCGGCCGCCCTCAGCCCGGGATCCATTCCATTCTGGTCGACCCGCGTGACAGCAACCATGTGTGGGTGGCCATCAGCGTGGCCGGGGTATTCGAGAGTTGGGATGGGGGCAAGAGTTGGACGCCGCGCAATAAGGGCCTGCGAGCCGATTGGCTGCCCGATCCGACGCCTGAAGTGGGCTTCGATACGCATTTACTGGCGGCCAACCGCGCCAACCCGCAGGTGATGATGCAGCAAAACCATGTCGGTATCTATCGCAGCGAAGACGGCGGCCAAAACTGGCAGGCGGCGATGCAGGAAAACGGCCCGGCGCGTTTTGGGTTCCCGATCTTGATGGATGATGGTAATCCGGACCTGGCCTGGGTTTTCCCGGCCAAGAGCGACGAGCAGCGTATGGCGATCGACGAAGCGCTGTGTGTGTGCCGGACGTCGGACGGCGGACGCTCCTGGCAGACGCTGCGCGAGGGTCTGCCGCAGAAGAATTGTTATGATTACGCCTTGCGCCATGCCGCCGATCGGGCCGGCAAGGACCTGGTTTTCGGCACCAACTCTGGGAACCTGTTCCTGTCGGAGGACGACGGCGAACATTGGGAATGCCTGGGAACGAACTATCCATTAATTTATTCGGCCCGTTTTGGCGGCTGAGCCTCACAAAAACCGTAAAGATTGCCCGGGTAACTGCTTTTCCCGGTTGAATTCGGGCGAGGATGAAGATCATTAATTTTACGGATTGAAATTAATCCAATTCTCACTTTACAGGAGTGTTAAGGAGGTTTTTCACAAGGAACGTTATAATAAACTCACCTACCAAGAATAAAACCGATTAGCTTCCCCGAAAATTGGTTTATTGCTGTGTCTGGCAATGGGCTTTGTTTGTATTTAAAACCATGGGGGACCGGTTCATTACAAGGAAGACCGATTACCCCAGTGGAGGTGCTCTCATATGAAAATCCCCAAGGCTGAGGCCAGCACGATTCTGCGCTGTGGCCTAATTCTTTACCCTTCCCAGGATCAAGCCATCGACAAGGTGCTTTCCAGCCTGATGGAAAAAATTCCTGCCCAGTATATCCTGCTGGCCGACAGCAGCGGGCAGGTCATTTCCGTTAGTGGAAAACGCGAACAAGCCGATCCGGTGGCGCTGGGCGCGTTGGTGGCCAGCGATATGGCCGCCAGCCAGGAAATGGCGCATCTTACCGGCGAAGTTCAAAATTACAACATGATCCTGCGTGAGGGGCCTGAGATCAATACCTGGATCGTCAATGCCGGGCCAAATCTGGTGTTGATGTTCAAAGTCTCCTCCGATGTACCCCTGGGTTGGACGCGGTTGGTGATCCGTCGGGCCGCTGAATTGATCGCCGAGATTGCGGATGCCCCGGTCGAAGAAGAACCTTCCGAATCCTCGCTTGATATCGATCAGGTGGACTTTAGCAGTGAGATCGATAAAAGCCTGGAAGAACTCTGGCGCATGTAATCGCATGGGGGAATCTTCGGGATGATTATCGATTACAAAAGAAAACAACTTAACCTCAAGATCGTCTATTACGGTCCGGCATTGAGCGGGAAGACGACCAATCTCGAATACATTCACGCGCACACCTCCCCCGATCGACGCTCGAACCTGGTTTCATTAAAGACTGCTGAGGATCGGACCCTGTTTTTTGATTTTCTGCAATTGGAATTGGGGCGCATTAGCGGGTTGGTGCCGATCATTCAACTCTATACCGTGCCGGGTCAAACCTATTACCAGGCTAGCCGCAAGGTGGTCTTAAAGGGAGCCGACGGAATCGTCTTCGTGGCCGACTCCGCGCGCGAACGCGCGCTGGATAATATCGTCTCGTGGTGTGATCTGCACATGCACATGCGCGAACATCAATTGCACGAGCGCACGCCGGTCGTCATTCAACTCAATAAACAGGATGCCGATGGCGCTCTGGGGGAAGAAGAAATGCGCTCCCTGTTGAATGCCAAAGATTGCCCGGTTGTTGGGGCGGTTGCTGTGAACGGCAGGGGGGTATTGGAAACCGTCAAGTTGATCTGCGGAGAAACAATCCGCTTTATCCAAACAACCGCAAGAGAAAAACGACAATAAACGAGGCAGAATGAATTCCACCGAAATATCCAGGATACTGGTCGATGCAAAAGAAAAAGGTAAATTTTTGGCTTCCGTCCTCACCGATCGGGAAGGTTTCCCAATTGCTTCGGCATCTAATACCCAGTTGAATTCCGAAATTCATGCCGCGTTGGTCGGGATCATCCAGCGCGTCACCAACCGGGCAACCGAGCAGCTTGGAATTTCAGCCGCCACGGAGTTCAGCCTGTCAGACGCCAACGGCAACCTGTTCATCTGCCGGCCGTTTTCGGCCAACGGGATCGATTTGGTGCTGGCATTCCTCATCCCGGGCAAGGATACAGCCTACCGCCGGGTGATGGCTCAGACGATTACGGCAATTCAGAAAGTCTTCGAAATCTAGACTGCAAGATTTCATCCCCAATCGGTTTACAACAGAATATCCCTTGAACCTGGCAGCGACGACATGACATTCGATGAATCACGATCGGTAACGGATATTTTTACCCAAATATTGGAAGAGATGAATCAAGAAGGCGATTTTCTCGCGTCCGTGCTTACGGACGAGAACGGCCTTCCGATTGTTTTTGCAGCCCGTGAGGGTTTCGACTCAGACCGGCAGTCCGCCACGGTGGCCATGGTCAAAAAAACGATCTCGCAAAACGAGAAACGCCTGGGCATCGCTCAGGCCGAAGAGATCAGCATTGTCGACTCCAACGGGCAGTTATTGATTTGCCGGGCTTTTTCTGCCAAGAAGCACGATTTCATCCTGGCAGTTTTGATGGCTGACCGGCAGCACACTTATCGACGCATCACAGCACACGCGATCAACCAGATCAGCAGCGTGTGGGCCAAACACTGGAAGTGAGGGTGCAATGATGCAAGGCACACTTGCAGATATGACGATTACCGATTTGATTCAACACAATTGCATGGAGCAGAAAACTGCCCGGCTGACGCTCAGGCACGCCAACCAGTCGGCCATCGTTTTTTTTCAAGACGGCAACATGACTCATGCAGTGTGCGGCAATGTGGAGGGAGAGGAGGCAGTCTATCAGATCATACGCTGGGAAGACGGTGAATTTTCATTGGATGCGGGAATAACTTCCCCGAAAACCACAATCACGCAGAACTGGTCGGGTATTCTTCTGGAAGGCGCGCGCCTTCTCGATGAAAACGCCAATGAAATCGACCAGCTATTTGACCAACCCCTTGTAACAGGACTGGATACGATGGCACAGAAGATCGAAGACATTTTAAAGGAAATGGGCAACGAGATCACCGGCTTCGTCGCCGGTATGGTAGTGGGCATGGATGCCCTCCCGATTGCCGTTTATTCCAAGGAAAAAGAAGACGTTGACATGGTCAGCGCCCAGATGACCCTGCTTCTCAAACTGGTGGATACTTCGGTCTCCAAATTGGACAGCAGCATCGTCATGAAGGATAACCTGCTCACCGCCAGGAATGCTTACGTCCTGATGCACCACCTGCCGGACAAGAAGCATTTCATCGGCATCATTGCCGACCGGAAAACCGCCGTATTGGGCAATCTGCGCCTGATGAGCGGCATTTACTCCGAGCGTATTTCCAAGGTGATGCCGCGCTAAGGCGTGGACGGACTGAATACAAAGGAATAGCGGAATGTCTAAACTCGACCAATTACTTCAGGATATCCATAATGAATTGGGCGCCGACCTGCAATTTATCGAAATCGTGGGCTCGGATGGCCTCTCCATTGCGGATGAGCAATTCATCAATATCGATACGTCCGTTGTCGCGGCCCGGTTTACCATGGTCGCCAAACTGGCCGCCAAAGTCGCCGACAAGTTGAACATCGGTGAAGTGGAAGACAACCTGATCTCAACGAACACCGGAATGGTATTGATCAACGAACTCGGAGACGGTTCGTATATCGCCCTGCTCGGCCTGTCCAACGACGCGCCCCTGGGCGTGGCCCGTATGGTCATCCATGATTACGACGCGCAGTTATGGGATGCAATTCCCCGTTAATTCTGGTTATCAATATAGATCACTCTGAGGAAACGAAAATGGCTACAGAAGAGAAGAAAAAAGAGAATTTGCTCGAAATGTTGAGCTATACCGTCTTCGGTCTGGCCCAGGGCATGTGGGAATTGTTCGGCGATTCTTCGTTCGCCACCTCGACAACCATCGGCGATATGATGGTCGCGCGCGCTGAAAAGGCCGCCGGCCTCGAGGTGCAGGGCGAAACCCCGGATGAAATTCTGACCGAAATCGTCCGCCTGTCGGTGGATGAGCTGGGCCTGATGGAAGACGGCAAGGCGGTCTTTACGGGCGACCATATCACCATTGAATGCGATCATTGTAAAGGTTGCACGATGTGCAACGGACTGCAAAGCCACGGCGTGCAGCCTTTCTACTGCAGCATGTTCTGCATGGCTTCCTCCGCCCTGCGCGAAGGCACCGGCCACAAGAACCGCTTCCTGAGCCGCAAATACGACGAAGGGACCAAGACCTGCACCATCGAAATTCAGACCATGCAGTAATCCGCCGCGGCGGATCGGATCGAAATTTCTGCCAGGCCCTTTCTTAATCCAAAGAAGGGCCTGGTTGCAAGTTTATTCCGGGCGTGAAAGATTATTCAACGAAACCGAGTGCATGCTAATGAAAGATCCCATCTTCTTACGCCGTTCCGATCTCTTATCGTTGGACGAAGCCAGTTACTGGAAGCGCCTGCTGTACCAGGTGACCAAAATCGGGATGGAACTGGAAGTGGCCACGCCGAAGGGCATCGACCGGCCAAGCTTCGAAGCGGCGGTGAACGAGGCGCTGGCGCCGAGCGGGACGTTCAATTCGCTGGGGATCAACGGCGTGTTGGACGTTGGAAAAGAACACTGCGGGGTGGAGATTCGCATCATCGGCCGCCAGCCGCATTTTCGGTCGCTGCAAAAGCAGCTTTCGGCCATCATGGGCGCGCTGTTGGAGAAGGGCGGGCGGGCTCGCGCCACCTGCGGGCTGCACTTTCACCTGCTGACCCCCGGCCTGGCCGAACCGGTGCCGGAGATCATCCTGGCCAATCTGTGGAACCTGGTGCGGCGTTATTCGCCCGAACTGCGCTTCCTGACCAGTTGCGGCGATACCCGCAAAGCATTGTGCCGGCGCCGCAACTATACCTCTCACATCGAGATGATCCAGCATTCCCCGGCTACGATGTCCATGCGGGAAATCAAGGAGATCCTTAAAGAGAGCAAGCGCGTCCCCGAGCACCAAAACTTTTTCAATTTGCAGCACGTTCAATTCGATGATTCCGGCGCGGTCAGCGATTTTCATCTCGAATTTCGCTTCCCGGATGCCGATCTTTCGGCCACATCGGTGAGCGCCAAAACCTTTTTATTCCTGGCGCTGCTGCTCAAAGCGGTGGATTTCAGCCAGTACGGCGTCATTCATGTTGGCAAAATTGTTCCCTGGCGCCGCAAGACCTATTTGTTGGGAATATTGAATAATAACGACGGCAACCTGGCCACCAGCGACACCTCGGCGCTGACGGATGAAATGATTCAGGAACTGCGCCAGGGCTGCCGTGAGCTGCTGGATTTGCTGACCCCCGTTTTCGAAGGCCTGGACAGTGAACCGGCGCTGGAAGTGCTGAATTCGCTGGCCGAACAGCCCGTGTCGCTGCTGCGCTGCGCCGGATACGACTGGCAGGGCATCGAAAGCCTGCTTTCCAAACGCGCTGCGGTGGATGATCTGGGCCTGGATGAAACCGACCGGAAGCTGATGCAATATATCGAGGTGGGCGAATGGAGCGGCCTGTCATCGCTCGAATCCTGGGAATGGAGCGCCTCGCGCGAACTGTACCTGACCCCCCAGAACCTGGAACAGCGCCTCGAACGCCTGAAGGCATTGCGCGGACTGCGCTGGGACGCTGCCCGCGGTTCTCTACTCTTTACGCACTGAGCTTATTTCCTGGCCCGTCCCGCGCGGCGGACGCCCCACACCACCAGCCCGCCCAGCAAACCGCCGGCGGCGCCGAAGAGGATGTGGGTGGCCAGCGGGTAGCCGACGCCCCACAGCAGCGAACCGTATGGGAATCCGGTGACCAGGTTGATCACCCAGCGCACCAGCGGTTTGGTGGCATGCGCCAGTCCACCCAGTACGGCCAGAAAAGCCAGGTTACCCTGCCAGCGTGAGAAGCGCGCGAAGGCCAGATCCATGATCGGGCCCGGCAGCAGGTAGATGAGCCAGATGAGGGGATCGTCGAAGCCGGCCCACATGGGCAGCACCGCGGTGATCGCCGCGCCGATGCTGGCCAGGCTGCCCGCATACCGCGAGCGCCCAAACGAACGCCCGATGACCAGCAGCGCCATCCATTCCAAACCGTGGCGCCCGGGCAAATCGAGCGGCGCGCGCAGGACCTGGTGCAGCACCACCGCGGAAGCGCCGACCCCCAGCATCAACAACGCTTCGAGCGCTGTCAGGTTTGCGCTATTCAGAAAGCTGCTTAACGATTTCTTTTGAGAGACAGTGCCATCCATTCTCGTCCTCCTCTACCAGCAACACGGCCTGCCCGGCGCGTAAAACCGGCCGCGGCCAGGCGCCCAGATCGATCCATTCCTGTGGTCCAAGGGCCCTGCCATTCAGGGTCAGCACTGCGCCGATGCCAGTGCGTTCGGCCAATTCTCCGGCTGAGACCCGCTCCCCGGTCATTTCGCGCAGGCCAGGCATCCATAAAAAACGCCCGTCTTGGCCGGCGGCATGCAACCCCACACCGGCCAGTGCGCCGATGATCCCGCCGCCGGTGCCGGTCAGCCCTTCCAGGCGGATGTCTGCGGCATCTGCCAGCGATTGAGCTTCTGCCTTGCGCAGCACTTCCATTTTGGCGCGGGTTCCAAAGGCGCGCACCCGGGGGCCGGCCTGCTCGAAGGCCGCCAGGCACAATCCGGCGTCCGAGCCGGGCGCGCTTTCGGCCAGCAGGAAAGCGCGGCAGGCCGCCCAGATTTCATCCATTCTCTCGGGGACCGTTTCCGCATCCAGACAGGCCGAACTGTTGTGCGAGGTGTAGGGGATTTCCGGCGAGACCAGCAATTGGTGGCGGGTGATGCCGCGCCCCTGCGCCAGGCCCGCTTCCATCAGGCGCTGGCAAAGCACGCGCACGCGGTGGCCGGTGCCTTCGGTCTCCAGGTTATCCGTATCGTCGATTCCAATCAATATTCGCATCAATGCACCAGAATCAAATCGACGTCTTTGACCCAGTCCGCTTTGGTGATGGCCGGCGTGGCCAATTTGACCGTGCCGCGGTTGGTCAGGTCGAGTACGGTCTGGTCATCCACCTGGGCCCGGGTGAGCGTCTGACTGCTCTTGGGCCCGCTGATGACAACCTCGCTAAATTCATCGACCCCGGCCCTGGCCAGCACATCCAGCAGTTTGGGGCCTTCTTCCACCTTGCCCTCGGTCATGTATTGCGCCAGCGGCAGGGCTTTGACATCCTCGACGGTGAACATCACCGCGCTGCCGTCGGGCTTGACCACCCGGAAGAGCGCGCCGGACTGGAGTGCGGGCAGGCTGGCATCACCCGACAGCGAGGTGGGCGTGACCTGTTGGGCCGGCGCGACGCTGGCGGCGGATGCGGGCGCCAGGGTTGCCTGTGCAACCGGGGCAGCCGCCGGGACGCAACCAGCCAGGGCGATGAGCAGCCCAATCAGAAGGCTGACGGCGAGGGAATGGGCCAGTTTGTTCACATTCACTTCCTTATTGTACATTCGTACGGGTTCGAAAGGTATATCCGGTTTCGGTTTTGAAAGGCAAAGGCGCAGCAATAAAACGGATTTGCTGCGCCTTTGCAAAAACGGATCAGGAAGGTCCCTGAATACTCCTTCCTGCGGAGAAATTACTTCACCTGAATCTCGATGACGCCCTTGACGTTCAGCTTGTTGGCCATATCGGGCATCACGGTGCTAAAACCGCCCTTGTCGCGGAAGGAAACGATGCACTTCTCGCAGGCCAGTGCGTCGGCCAGCGGCAATTCGGCGGTGAAACCGTCATCGGCGACGAAGACGACCGTCGTGGCATCGGCTTTCGGCTTGGCCAGCTCGAGCAGCGATTTCAGCGAAACGCCGGTGTACTTGGACATCACACCGTCTTTGTTGGCGGCTTCGACTTCCAGGGTGGTCATGGCTTTCACGTCCGCTTCGGCCCAGGCCTGTTCGGTTTCCACCAGGCCGGTGATCTTGAGGGCGGCGGCGGGGGCGGCAGCAGTTTGTGATTCAAGCCATAACTTGGACTGGGGAATGAACAGCGATTGGCCGAGTTCTGCCTTCTTGAAGTCCATGATCTTCTGCTGCACCGGCACCGAGATGATCCAATCGATGAACTGGTTGGCCAGGTCGTTCTGGATCTTGGCGTTCTTGGCCGGATTGACGGCGATCACGCCGTAGGGATTGAGCAGCAGTTTGTCGCCTTCCACCAGAACCTTGAGGGTCAGGTCCTTCTGGGTCTGGGCCAGGTAGGTGGCGCGGTCGCTCAGCGTGTAGGCCTGTTGCTCATCGGCCATGGTCAGCACGGCGCCCATACCCTGGCCGGCGGAGATGTACCAATCGCCGGCGGGTTCGATTTTGGCGGCTTTCCAGATGGCCAATTCCTTCGCGTTGGTGCCGGATTCGTCACCGCGGGAGATGAAGGGTGCCTTGGCGTTGGCGATGGCGGTGAACGCATCGACAGCCGCGGTCATACCGGTGATCTTGGCGGGATCCGCTTCGGGGCCGACGATGACGAAGTCGTTGTACATCACGTCTTCGCGGCGGATGCCGTCGCCGTCGTCCATGAAGGTCTTTTCAGCAGCGGGCGAGTGCACCAGCAGGACATCGGCGTCGCCGTCTTTGCCCATCTGCAGCGCCTGGCCGGAGCCAACGGCGATTACGCTCACTTCGATGCCCGTATCCTGGGTGAACATGGGCAGCAGGTAATCCAGCAGGCCGGAATCCTGAGTGCTGGTGGTGGTGGCCAGGATCAGGGTTTTCGTGCCTTCGGTTGCGGCGGCCGTGGGCTCGGTAGTCGGCTCGACCGGGGCGGCGGTGGGTTCCACTGCGGCGGCGGTAGGTTCAACCACGGCAGTGGGGGTGGCGGCCGGCGCGCAGGCGGCCAACAGCATGGACGCCAGGACGAGCAGTCCAAAAATCTTCGCGAACTTCGTCGATTTCATATTTCTCTCTCCTGATTTCTAGTGCTAATAGATCATCTCACCGCGAACGAATGCGCGTGTGCGCGGATCGCGGGGATCTTCGAAAAATTGGGAAGACGGGCCGATCTCGATCAGGCCGCCGTTGAGCATCAATCCCACGCGGTCGGCCAGACGATGGGCCTGGAAGATGTTGTGCGTGACCAGCACCACCGTGACGCCGCGCTGCTGGTGGATTTCTTTCACCACATCTTCGATCAACCCGATGTTGTATGGATCGAGGTTGGCGGTGGGTTCGTCCAGCAGCAGCACTTCAGGCTGGATGACCACGGCGCGCGCCAGCGCCACGCGCTGCGCTTCGCCGCCCGAGAGCGTGCGCGCCTGCGAGCGGCGCAGCTTCTCCAGGCCCATGCGCTTCAAAATCGTCTGCGACAGATCGCCGCAGTCGCGCTGGCCGCGCAGGCGCAGACCGTAGGTCACGTTGTTCTCGACATTGTCGCGCAGCAGCGCCGGATGCTGGAAAACTGTGGTCACCTGGCGGCGCAGTTCCAGCGGGATCGAAACGGCGGAGATGCCCTTATAACGCAGTTCTCCCTGCTCGGGCGTTTCGAGAAAATTGAGCAGGCGAAGCAGCGTCGATTTTCCGGCTCCGCTGGGACCGACCATGGCCAGAATTTCACCCCGTTCGATGGTCAGGCGGTCCAGATCGAGGACGGCGCGCCCTTCGTAGAGCTTTTTCAACGTATCGAGTTCGTAAATGGCGCCCATGATTCAGTTCCCCTTACCCTGAAGCTGGGTGACGCCGTAATTGATCGCAAAAGAGAGCGCCAGCAGCACCATTCCCAGGCCGATGGCCAGCGAAAAATCGCCCTGGCGAGTTTCGAGCATGATAGCCGTGGTAAGCACGCGCGTCTTGCCTTCGATATTGCCGCCCACCATCATCACCGCGCCGACTTCGGAGATGATCGAGCCCAACCCACCGACCAGCGCGACGATCAGGCCCATGCGGGCCTCGCGCAGCACGGCGACGGTCACCTGGAAAGGGGTCGCGCCCAGCGACCTCACCTGCAGGCGCAGATCGGGCGCCACCTCGGCCACCGCCGACATGGTGTAGCCCACGATCATGGGCGTGGCGATGATCACCTGCGCCAGAATCATGGCGGAAACGGTGAACAACTGGGGTATGAAGGGCAGATTGAGCGGCCCGAGGATTCCGGCGCGCGAGAGCAGCAGGTAGACGGCCAGGCCGGCCACTACCGGCGGCAGTCCCATGCCCGTGTAAACGAATGCCTGCACCAGCCGCCGTCCGCGAAAGCGAACCAGGCCGAGAAACGCCCCAATCGGGATTCCCAATACCGCACTAAACACCAAGGCGATGCCGCTGACTTTGGCGGAGAGCAGGATAATCTCCCACAGTACCGGATCGCCGCCAAAGAACATTTTTAAACCATCGATAATACCCTGTACGACTCTTTCCAACTTCGAGTACTCCTGTGCTGTCGCCTGCTATTATACTGTATATTCATTTGCATGCAACCGTTACATTTTTTGGAATTATTTTGACACTCTTTGGATAATCGGAAGTAAACCCCACCCAAACGAGCTCGAGTAAAAAATCAATCGCCGAAATCCAATTCGTGCAACGAATGCCATGGCGTGGGGATTCTGGCCTTAAAGACTGGCCACGTTTCCGGTGGAAATGCAGTAAAAATAAGTCCTGCTGATCTTCAAAATTAATTCGTCTGCCGGGTGCATGCATGGATTTCGACGCCTTTGAACGAACCATTTTTCAAAATTGGGGCAATCATTATCATTGCCCAACCGAGAACTTGAACCAGCCGGGTACGGAATGGATTCCGATCGAGCGCTGGGACGGAAAGGAACTGGTCCGTTTCCGCTACGTTCACCGGCGCACATTTCTCGAATTCGATCCTCATCTGGCCGGCTATCTGAAAAGCGCATCCGCAGGCCGGCCGGCCGGAACTGCGTTGCGCGCGGATGACCTGGCCCCGATCGATGGCTGGAAAGTCATCGCGCGCGACAGCACGCTCTATCATTACCTTTATGCCGCGGACCTGCCGGCAATCCAGCCTTTGGCGCCACTCGAGCTGCGCCAATTGACCGCCCAGGATGCCGGGTTGATGCAGGCGCTGCACGCCGCCAACCCTCCGGCCGAGGTGGAGGCGGGCTGCGTGGAGGTCGACGATGATCTGGCTTTCGGCTGCCTGGCAGACGGGCAGCTTGCGGCAGCGGCCAGCGCTTTCGATTACATCGGATTCATGGATGTCGGGGTGCTGACCCACCCGGACTACCGCAAACGCGGCCTGGGCAGGGCGGCCGTGCGGGCGCTGTGCGCCGGTTTGGTCGAACGGGGTTCCCTCCCGCAGTACCGCTGCGACGCCGCGAACATCGCGTCCGTCAATTTGGCCCGTTCACTGAACTTCCGGTTGTACGTAACCGAGGAAGAGCTGATGGTCAGGGCGGCCTGAGGCGCTTGCGCTCCAAGGCCCTCGCTCATCCCGGGGGAATCGCCGGGGGTTGGCCTTCGGGATGCTTCTTGCGCTTGAGGATGGATTGGATCAAATAATGGACCGCGAGTCCGGCCAGGAAGCCCCAGGCCATATTGGTCAATAAAGCGACAGCGATGGTTGCTCCCATGGGCAGCACATCCACGTCCAGGCGGGCGTTCCGGGCAAACAGCGCCATTTCGATGCCCCCAGAAGCATCATGGCGCCGATGATGGCGGAGGGAAAGACCGCGAACAGGCCGGCGACCGAAGCGGCGAAGAACAGGCCCAGCAAAATTTCGATTGTCCCTTCCAGGATATTCGCCCCGGCCGTGCGCGCGCCGTAATAATACTGTCCGGCCAGGCCGCCGGCCCCGTGACACATCGGCATGCCGCCGAAAAATGGGACGATCAGGTTCATGATGCCCTGATTGAGCGAGAGCTGGCGCGCGGTAACGGCTTTTTCGGGCCAGTACGTCTTGATCAACGCGACTGTGGCGATGGTGGCGTTGGTTACGGTGAGTGGGATTTGGGCAAAGCCCGCCTGCAGCATACTCTGCCAGACTTCCCGGAGCGAAAAACGGGTCAGCGGCGGCAGCGTGAAGGCCGGCAGGCTGACCTGATGGAATTTACCGTTGACGAGGCTGATTACCACACCCAGCAGTATCAAAACAACGGCGGCGGGAGCGTAGCGATTCCGGCGAAGAAGCAGCACGATTCCAATCGAGACCATGCCCAGCATCCAGGAACTGGAGATCAATTTGAGCGCCTCAATCGCCAGGAGGATGCCCAGCGTGATATGGATGCCCTAGATTACGGATTTGGGCGTTACTTTCGAAATCCAACCCACCAGGTTGGTCGCGGCAAAGAATAACCAGATCACGTCCATGGCGAAGCCGGACGCGTAGATCAAGGACGGCGACCAGTGCTGCGCAATCGCCACCGCCGCCAGCACCTTCATTGGTTCGATGGGCATGGGCAGACCGTAAACCAGGCCGGTGACGATATTCGCCAGCCCCATCATCACCAAAAAACCGGCCGGGTTGAGGCCGTTGACGGCAATATAACCGATCGCCAATGGGAGCAGCGTTCCAAAATCGCCCATCGACCCGGCCAGTTCTCTCAGGTTGAATTCAAGAGATTTGAATCGCATCCTGCGCTTTTCCGACGGGCCGTATCAATCAGACGCGCGGTTCGCCCCGTCCTGGATGGCCCTGGATGATTATCCAATCATTATACAAATGCACGTCGGAATGCGCGGATGATTCTGCCGCCTCCAGGCATCGATGGGGTTCACGCGGATTTTGCCAATTCCAGCGAGTAAATGTGGTGCGGGTATTCCCGGCCGCGAAACACCAGGGTCGTCGAACCGGAGCGAACGAAACCGAACTTTTCGACCACCCGGATCGACCGCTGGTTTTCGACCGCTATACACGCGTCGATCTTTTTGACATGCATCTTCTCGCGGGCGAAGGCGAGGATGGCCTGCATGGCTTCCTGCATGTAGCCGTTTCCCCAGAAGGCTTCCCTGAGGTCGTAACCGACCTCCACCTTGCCCTCGGGTGGGTTCCAGCAGTGGAAACCGCAGGTGCCCACCTTCGCGCCGTCCGTTTTGCGCACCAGAATCCAACGCTGCTGCGAGCGCGGTTCGGGTTGGGTGTAGAAGGCGATGATCTCGTCGGCGCCCTGGAGATCGCTCAACGGTTCGGCGTCGAACAGGTAGCGGTTCACGACGTCATCGGAAAACTGGGCGAAGATGAAATCCCGGTCATCCGTGCCGATGTTCTTTAGAATCAATCGATCCGTTTCAATCTCTGTAAAGAGCATGGTTTTCCCCTCTGCGACTCAGGTTGGTATAAGAAGAGGCCGAAAAGCAAGACATTTACCAAAAAACGCCTGCCTGCCGGCCTCTGAAGTTCAAATGACCTGTGAATTTACCCGATCACCTTGACCAGCGTGTAATTTTTCTTGCCCTTGCGCAGAACGATGAACTGGCCTTCGAGCAGGTCAGTCAGCGTTGCGGAAGGATTGGGATCGCTGACGCGGCGGTTGTTGATGTAGATGCCGCCTTCCTGCAGCGAGCGGCGCGCCTCGCCCTTCGACTTGGCCACGCCGGCGCTCACCAGCAGGTCGGCCACGGGCAGGCCGTCGCCCTCGAGCTGCGTCTTGGACAGTTCGCAGGAGGGTACGTCGCTGAAGATGTCGCTGATCTCGGCCGCCGAGAGGCCGCTGATATCGCCGCCGAAGAGGGCCTGACTGGCCTGTTCGGCGCGCGCCAGGGCGGTCTCGCCGTGCATCGTCTGGGTCATCACACTTGCCAGGCGGCGCTGCGCCTCGCGCGCTTCGGGATGCTCGACCACGGCCGCGGCCAGGTCTTCGATGGTCTGGTGCTCGAGGAAGGTGAAGTACTTGAGGTAGTTCACCACATCCTTGTCTTCGGTGTTCAACCAGAACTGGTAGAAGCGGTAGGGCGAGGTGCGTTTGGGATCCAGCCAGACGGCGCCGGATTCGGTCTTGCCGAATTTGGTTCCGTCAGCCTTGGTGATCAACGGGTAGACCATGCCAAAGGCCTGCTCGCCGCGCATGCGCCGTACCAGTTCGACGCCGGCGGTGATGTTGCCCCATTGTTCGCTGCCGCCGGTTTGCAGCCGGCAGCCGTAATGATCGTACAAATACAGGAAGTCGTAGGATTGCAGCAGCATATACGTGAACTCGGTGAACGAGAGCCCTTCCTCGCGTTCGAGGCGGGTGCGCACCGAATCCTTGGCCAGCATGTAGTTGACCGTGAAATTCTTGGCGATGTCACGCATGAACTCGATCAGATTGAGCGATGCCAGCCAATCGGCGTTGTTGAGCACCCTGGCCGGGTTGATCTTGGTCTCGAAGTCCAGAAAATGGGCCAGCTGGACCTTGATGGCCTCGGTGTTGGCCTGGATGGCCTCCAGCGACATGAGGGTGCGTTCGCTGGTCTTGCCGGACGGGTCGCCGACCATGGTGGTGCCGCCGCCGGCCAGCGCGATGGGATTGTGGCCGAAGCGCTGCATGCGCGCCAGGGCAACCAGCGGCACAATATGCCCGACGTGAAGGCTGTCGGCAGTCACGTCGAAGCCGTTGTAGACGGTCACTTTCTCTCTGGCAAGCAAATCCTGCACGCCATCGGTCTTGTCGTAGACCATCCCCCGCCATTGAAGTTCTTCGAAAATACTGTTGGACATTCTTTACTCCCTGTAATACCCGGTGCTGCTCCGGGGTTGGATATGGCCTTAGTATATCATCAGCAGGGTGGGACGGGTAAAAGGGGATTTGGGTTGATGCGGTATTCGTTGCTTCGGTATTGGGGATGAGTGAAGAGTGAAGCGTGAACCGATGTCAGGCCCTGAAATTCATATCCAGGAAAGGATCTAAAAGCCAATCGCTAAACGCCAAGGGCTAAAAGCTAAAGGCTAAAAGCTAAAGGCTAAAGGTTAAAAGCTAATTGCCAAAAGCTGATTTCACCAGCACCACGCAGTCCACCCACTTTCCCTCGTGCAGTTTGTGGGCGGGGAGCAGTTTGTGGCGCCGGAAGCCGGCTTTCTCATAGGCGCGGATGGCGCGCAGGTTGTCGGCGTGCGGATCGACGGCCAGCGCAGTCGCCGGGGTGTTCGAAAACAACCAATCGGCGAATGCATTCAGCAATTTCGTCCCCAGGCCGCGCGACCACAGTTCGGGCTGGCCGATGAACAGGTCCAGCGCCCAGGGATTGCCGCTTGCGGCCGTGAGGTCGCCTGCGGCCGATAGGCTGCCTGCGGCCGTGAGGCCGTAGTCGGCGCAGGCCGCCTGGCTTGCCAGCGGGTAGAACTGTAAAAAGCCGGCTGCCCAGCCTTTGTAGAAGATCAGGCAGGGCGTTTCGCCGGCGGCTGCCGCGGCAGCCGGATCGAATTGAGCTGAAACGCGCGCCAGATCGAAAGCCTGATCGCGCCCCGCGTAGAATTCCAGCACGCGCGGGTCCGAAAGCCAGCGCTGCAGCGCGGCGTAATCGGTCGGGTGGGGCTGCAATTTCCGCAGCGCCAGGTCGCCCTGCTCGATGATCACTTGCGCGGGGCCTGGGCCGGCGGGCAGGTGACGCAGCCAGCCATCCTGGGGCGGGATGAGCGCGGGAGGCGGATCCAGCGGCAGCCATTCGAAGCGAAAAATATGGCCGTGATCGGCGCGCCACTGCCAGGAGGGATCGGTCGGCGCGGCGGCCTCGAGGTGATAGAAGTGGCGCACCTGCGCGGTCGCCAGGTCGGCCTGCGGCACCCATCCCGCGACCGACCACTGGAACAGCGGTGGGGTGTAATTGAGGTCGCTCTCTGTGTAGGTGACGTGGACCAGGCCCGCGCGCCGTTCGTCGACGCTCACCGGCCAGGCGCGCCCGATGCGTTGGGCGACCTCGGCCGCGCCGGGATGGGGCGCTTCCAACGGGCGCAGACTGCGCAGCAGCCAGCCCTGACCCGGCTCAGCCTGCACCTCCACGACGCCCAGCTTGGAGACCAGGCGCAGGCGGGTCAAGCCGCTCTCCTCTTCCGCTTCGCGCAGCACGGCTGCCTCGGGCGTTTCGCCGGGGTCGATCGTGCCGGCAGGCAATTGCAGCCCGGCGGTGGGATGGTGGAAGGCCAGGATCTGCGGCCCGGTCAGCCCGGGCCGCAGGATGAGGGCGGTGACTTTGGGGAGGGGAAGAAACGTGGACATTGAATTGATGAGTGAGGAGTGATGGGGGATGGGTGATGAGTGAAGAATGATGAGTGATGAGAAAGAATGTGTGGGTCAACGAGATTATCTAAACGTCCTATGGTTTCTTTTTCCTCAGAACTCAGAACCCATTGACTCTGACCTTCATTCCTCAGAACTCAGAACCCATCAACTCAGAACTCATCACTTATTTCCCAGCCCCACCAGCGAACGGAAGGCCCGGTAAGCTGTGGGCATATCCGCGGCGGTGTAGGCCACCTTGCGGGCGTCCAGGCGCGCAGCGCCGGGCAGCATGGCAGCCAGGTCGGCCATGTTCGAGTAGGTGAATTCGACGGTCACCGTGACGGGCAGATCGACCTTGAGCGGGGCGGGGGCGCGGCCCTTCATGTAGCGGCGCACGGCGCGGGTCGCGCTTTCGCGGATCAGCTTCTGGGTAACCGGCGGGGGCAGGCATTCGGCCGCAAAGCGCCCGCTGGCTTGCTTGACCACGGCGGTTTCGATCTCGCCCAGCCAATCGCGCGCCTCCGCGATGGCGGTCTGGTCGCCGGAGACCATCAGCACCGGCGCGTCGAAGGCGCCGCACACCGCCGCGTTCAGGCCGATCTCGCCGGCGATGCGGTCGTTGAGCCACACATTGGCCACCGCCGTGGACGACCAGGTGTGATCCAGGATGGCGTTTTGCGAACCGATGTGTGCGTGATAACCGATGAAGAAGGCCGCATCGATCTTCTGGTTGGCGCCCTGGACCATCGAGAAGGGCGCCGGGCTGCCGCAGTTCAGCCGGGCGAGCGGGTCCAGTTCCTCGATCAGCAGGTTGGTACCGGACCAGTGACCATCCGAGACAATAATTTCTTCGACCCCGGCGTCGGCGGCGCCGCAGATGGCGGCGTTGACGTCGGCGGTCATCAGGTGGCGAAAGCGCTGATATTCGGCGTGACTGGGGGTAACGTGATCCCAGTTGACCACGCCGGTGATGCCTTCCATATCGACAGCGATCAACAATTTCATGATGTGCTCCTGAGTGGAATGGAGATGAGTATAATCCAAGAAGCGCAATTCGTTGACACGTGATCCGGAAACCATTTTTGGGCTATACTTCTCCAAAATCACGACCTGTGAGGTCTGTATGGTTGCCCTTAATACCATTATTCGTCCCGCTGAAATCGCCGACATCCCGGTGCTGATCGAGCTGCGCCTGGCGCAAATGCAGTCCATGCGGAGGCACGATCCCGAGTCGCTGGCCCGCCTGGCCGCCGCGACCGAGGTCTATCTGCGCGAACACCTGCCGGGCGGCAGTTTTCGGGCCTGGCTGATCGAGATGGACGGGCAGGCCGTCGCCACCGGCGGGCTGGTCATCCGCCAGGCGCCGCCCACCTACAACAATCTTTCCGGGCGGGAGGGCTACCTCATGGCCTTATACACCCGGCCTGAATTTCGCCGCCGCGGACTGGCGACGGCCATCCTGCGCGCGATCCTGGATCAACTGCGCGCCGAAGGCATCACCCGCGTGACCCTGCGCGCGTCCCCGGATGGGCGGCCGTTGTATGAATCGCTGGGCTTCGAAGCCACCCCTGAAATGAAATTACGGCTGGCGTAGGAGCAGCCATCCATCCCATACCGCCATGACAAATCCTGAACCCTTCCTTCGCGCCGCTGAAATGGCCGATATTCCCGTGCTGATCGAGCTGCGCCTGGCGATGTTCCAATCCATGGGATGCTGCGATCCCAACATCCTGGCCGAGGTGGCGGCCGCCAGCGAGACGTACATGAATGCCCACCTGGCTGACGGCCGTTTTCGAGCCTGGCTGGTCGAGGTGGATGGGCAAATTGCGGCCACCGGCGGGCTGATCCTGCGGGAAGCGCCGCCAGCCTACCACAACCTTTCGGGGCGCGAAGGCTACATCATGGGCATCTACACCCGCCCGGAATTCCGCCACCGCGGGCTTGCGACAGCCATAATGAAACGAATTCTCGTGTTACTGCAAGAAGAGGGCATTCCCCGGGCAACGCTGCGCGCCTCGCAGGAGGGCCGCCTGCTCTACGAAAAGATGGGTTTCGAACAGACCAGCGAGATGAAGCTGGAACTCGAGGACTTTGACCCTGAAAAACCGGGCTGATGAGCCCGTGCTATGAGTACCCGGCCGGCACGTTCGGAATGCAGGCTCCTAAATCAGGCTCCGGATCATGACGAACTCGCCCGGCAGGACTTCGTAGCCGAATTTACGGTCGATGGCCAGCATGGGCAGGTTATTCGTGTTGTGGTGCGTGCGGACCTCGTGCACGCCCAGCACCTCGCGGGCATAGCGCAGCGCGGTCACCTTGACGGCCTGACCCAATTTGCGCCCGCGGTAGCGCTCGTCCACGCCCGTGAACAGATTGTACGCGTAATCGCGGCTTGCAAAGCACGTGATTGCGCTCATGGCGGCCCATTCGCCGCTGGCGACGTCGATGGCGACCTTTTGCCCGCCGGGCTGGTACCATTCCGCCTGGCAGACATGCTTTTGAAAGTCCTCGAAATCTGACCAGGGATGGTCGCCGTCCGCGCCCATGGTCTGGGCAGCCGTGGTGTCATTGAGCCTGTAAAGCCTGCGCCGGGCTTCGTTCGTGTCCCCCAGTTCGGACATGGAGGTAAATAAGAATCCGCCGTCCTCGAGCCGGGCGATGAGTTCGTCGTACGGATGGTCATCGAAGGCATCCAGATTCAGGCGCATCCCGATGCGGTGCAGGTGTTCGCTGAACCCGCGCCGTTCGGCAAATGCCCGGCATTCCGGCCGGTCATCCCGAATGCCAACCTCCAACTGATCAACGCCGGCCGCCCGGGCGGACTGTTCCACATCCTGATACAGCCAGCTGCCGACCCCCTTCAGGCGGTGTTCCGGCTGGACGATGACGTAAAAATAAGCCTTACGGGCGCTGTCGCGGTTGAGGGTGGCCCAGTTGAACCCCAGAAATTCGCCGCTCTCGTCCTCCGCCACCGTCAGGCAGAAGATGCGGTCTTTATGGACCTCATAGTCTTCGATCAGTCCCGATTCGGTGGTGGGCTCGTCCTGTTCGAGCGTGAAGAGCTCGGCTAGCAGCCCGAAATCGCGTTCCAATTCGGCCGGACGCAGATGAATGCCGGGCATGGCTTTTGACGTCCTTTCGCGGTCCGAAAAACAGATTGGATTCTGTGGAGGTTTGATGGCTTGTCATCCATGAGCCGCTTCTTGCACGACCCCTCCGCCACGTTGTTGTCAGGTTTCTGGCCTGATACGGATCGTATGCGCCTCGCGGCCCGGGGTTTGGATATACCGCACCACCTGCGCTTCGCGGTCGAACTCGTAGGATCCATCCGAGACTTCGACGCTTAAACCGCGCGGATATTGGTAATCGGGCACAAAGATCTCGGTGGGGGCGACAACGCCATCATCGCCGCGGAAGGTATACTCGAAGCGCTTGCTGCGGATATCGAACGCCAGGCGCAGGGGCTGGCCGGCGGTGGCCATGGGATAGGGGCGCAGGGCAGCCTCGAGCGCGCGCCCGCCGTCGTAAACGGTATGGCTGCCGTTCTGCTGGTCGCGTGAAAACAGCGAGAAATCCTCGTCGTTCCACAGGTCGCCGCGCTGGTTTGTGTTGTCGGCGGTGTAGTTCCACAGCGTAAAGCTCAGGCAGTTCATCTCCAGGGCCGCCATGGTTGCGTCCAGCGCCTGCACCTGGCGCGAAAAATCGGCGCTGCGGAAGGCCTTTCCGCCGTCCAGGTCGAAGGGGATGCCCACCTCGCCCAACAGCGTCGGGGCGCCGTTCATCTGCTCGTCGGCCTGGCGCAGCAGACGCCCCAGTTGCGCGGCAAAATCCCGGCGCACGTTGGCCGCCCCGAACACCAGCCTGCGCGTGTCGGCGTCCACCGTGAACCAGGGCAGGAAGGTTTTTTTCAACACGGTCACAGCGTCGTACCAGTGGGGTACGTGCACGATCTGGGTCTCGTCCTGGCTGCCCCAGTGCAGGTTCGTAAAGGAAGGCACGCTTTCGACGAAAATCAGAGCCTCAGGCGCCAGCGCGCGGATTTCGCGGGCGAAGCGGTTGGCGAAGGGTTTGAAATAATCCTCATCGAAATTGACACTCCGGCCGTTGACCTTCGTAAAATAATCCGGCTTGAGCAGCACGGGCTGGCCATGGGAGTCCAGATCCCACACCCCGTGCTGGCGCCAGACGTCTGCCTGACCTTCCCACCAGACGCGTTCAGCCTGCGGGTTGAGCAGCACCTGGCCCGTCTTTTTGAAACTGGCCAATCCCACTGCGTAGCAATCGACCCGCTGCGGGATGCCCGCGCCGAGCAGCATGGATTGGAAAATGGTCGGCGAGGCGCCGATCAACGCCGGCACGGATTGGCCGGGTTTGCGCAGGTCGGGCTCGCTGATCCAGCCGTTGGCGGGCTCGTTGAGCGTATCGTAGCCGGCCACGTTGGGCAGGCCGCGCAGGCGCAGCGCCACCTGCTGGATCGCGGCGATGTAATGGCGCTGCAGATAGTCCTGAATCGGCTCGCCGTCGACCTTGAGCAGTGGGGCAAAATCATTGCCGGCAAAGAACAGCGTAAACATCGTGGCGGCGGCCAGCTTGTTGTTGTTGGTCGGCCAGACCATGCGCGGAAAGGGATCGCCGTACTCCTGATGCAGGATGGCCGCGCCGGTGGCGTGGATTTTGGTCAGGTCGAAACCGGCTGCCTCCAGCGTCCAACCCGGCGCGCCGTCGCCGCCGGTGAAGCGGCTCCACACGTCCTCGTGCGGGTCGATGAACACCTGGATGCCGTACTCGGCCGCTTTTTCGACGATTGCGCGCACATAATCCAGGTAGGCCTCATCATAGATGCCCGGCCCGGCGTGCTCGATGGCCTCCCAGGTGACCAGGAAACGCAGGAAGGTGAAGCCCCAGTTCCGCAGGCGGTTGAAGTGCTCGTCAGCTTCGGCCAGTGGAAAGGGGCGCCCGACAAAGGAGACATGGCGGTGATCGTAGAAGCCTGCCTTGTTCCAGGTGGCGCCGTCAGGTTGGACGGGCACCTTGCTGCTGCCGCCCAGGTTGACGCCGCGTAGCATGAGCGTGCGCCCATATTCATCTTTGAAATTTCGGCTGTCAAGATGGATCATGGTTGAGCTCCTTTGCCACTACTGTAGCGCAAATTCGAAATGGGTTGGTTAAAAATCCACCCGCATTTGGTCAAAAAGCAATACTTTAATATACTATAAGTTTTATCAACAATATCCTGTATATAATGAATATCATGCGAAAATGGCAAGAAAGAGAGCCTCCGGCCGGGCCCGGGCCGGAGGTTTTATGGATGGCAGATTATCGGTAGAAATCGCGGAGGAAGTATGAAAAACCTTGTCGGAGAGCGCGCCACCCTGGCGGCTTTCCTGATGACGATCTTTCTGGCCGGGTTCAACGGCCTGGGAGTGCGTTTGACCGTGGAGGAGCTGCCGCCGTTTTGGGGCGCGGTGTTGCGATTTGTTCCGGCTTTCCTGATTCTGGCCGGAATCGCTGCCATAAAACGTCTGCCGCTGCCATCCGGCCGCAACCTGCTTGGCGCGGTGCTGTACGGTGTGCTCAATTTTGGGGCGAATTATTCATTTCTTTACTGGGGGCTGCAAAAAGTCCAGGCCGGCACGGCGGGCATCTTTTTGGCGCTGGTGCCCCTCTTTACTTTGATTTTTGCAGTCGCGCAGCGTCTCGAACCCTTCCGTTTGCGGGCCCTGTTTGGATCGCTGCTTTCTTTGGCCGGCATCGCGGTCATTTATGGCGCGAAAGGCCCCGCCAATGCTCCGCTGGCGGCGTTGCTGGCCATTACCCTGGGGTCGGTATGCTTTGCCGAAGCCGGGCTGCTCATCAAACGCTTTCCCGGCAGCCACCCCGTCACCACCAACATGATCGGCATGGCCGTCGGTTCGGTGATCCTGTTCCTGATGTCGATGCTGTTTCACGAACCTCACCCTGTGCCGGTCAAAGCGACCACCTGGGGCGCGCTGATTTACCTGATCCTGTTCGGTTCGTGCGCGATCTTTATTCTGACCGTCTATGTACTCAATCGCTGGCCGGCCTCCACGGTCTCCTATTCCTTTGTGATCTTCCCCTTCATTGGGATAGCGGCCTCGGCCTGGTTGGATCATGAAAAGTTTACGCCCTGGGTGTTTGTCGGGGCCGTTCTGGTGGTCGCGGGCGTCTATTTTGGCTCGCTGAGGGCCAGCCAAAAACGGGCCGTGGAGGGATCGCCCGCCGACTGATCCGGTGTGCGGCCTGGAACGCTGCCGCTCCTGAGAGAAAAAGCCGTTTCATACGGGTCCCTGAAAAAATGGACCGCTATGTTGATTCTCCGGCCGGTTCCGGTTGTCTTTTATTTCGTCGGCGTTAAATTCTGTCCTTTTTGATTCTCAATTCAGTGTAAAATCAGATCCGGAGGGGATTGAATGGCAATTCGCGTTATTTTCTTCGATTTTGGTTATGTGCTGGCAACGCCCACCCCGGGATTGGACCCGCGGTATTTATATCTGGACTGGGACGGGATGGCGCGCATCGCTGTCGACCCGCTACTGGCGCCGTACCTGCGCCCGGGCGTTGGCCCGGCCGAGTTATCGGGCGTGTTCGAGCGCGATTATTTTCAGCGTTTCATCAGCCTGGAGAACGGTGGTTTGATCGTACCCCGCAGCAGCGAAATCCTGCGCGGTCTTCTGCCGAAGATCTTTTCACACGCGCTCAATGGCGATCAATACGAACGCCTGTTGTCGCACATCGATACGATGAAATACATGCGCATCGATCCGGCGGCCGGCAAGGTGCTGCGCGCATTGACCAACCTCAACTTCAAGCTGGGAATTATATCGAATATGATGCTTCCGGGTGCGCTGCTGGAACGCCTGCTGCAATCCGAGGGATTGCGCGGGCTGTTCGGCCCGGTGATCGTCTCCTCCGAAACCGGTTATCTCAAGCCGCACCCGCGGATTTTCGAATACGCGCTGGACGCCGGCGGTTGGAAGCCGGAAGAGGCGCTGTTCGTCGGCGATACGTATAAACAGGACGTGGTGGGGGCGCGCTCGGTGGGAATGCGCGTCATCTGGTTGAACAGCCGCAACGAGCCGACCACCCAGGCTGGGCAAAATCCGCCGGACGCGATCATCCATTCGCTGGAAGAGCTGCTCGAGGCGGATTTGTAACGTAAAAAAGACCAGGACGATTGCAGCCGGGCAGGGTTGGCGGTTTCCGGCCCCAGGCTGAAAAAAGAGGCGCGATCTTTGGTAGACCGCATCTCTTCTGTTTAAAATCCGGTTGATCCTGTCAGCTTCCGACTGCGGCGCTTGCCCGTTGGAAATAATCGCACAGGTCTTTGAGCGGGCATCGGGGACAATCCGGCTTGCGCGCGTGACAGATCTCGCGCCCCAGGTGGATCAGGTTCAAATGCGCCGGGCCGTACTCGGCGGGCGGGAACTGGGCTGCCAGATAGGAATGCGCATCCTCGACGCTCATCTTCTCCGGCCGCAGCCCGATGCGCCCGGTGACGCGGTAGATGTGCGTGTCCACCGGAAAGGCGGGCTTGCCCAGCGAGAAGACCAGCACGATGGAGGCCGTCTTAGGCCCGACGCCGTTGAAGCGCGTCAGCCAGGCCATGGCTTCGGCGACCGGCAAGTCGGCCAGGAAGCTCAGGTCCAACGAACCGCGTTCCGCGCTGATCTGGCGCAGCACGGCCTGGATGCGCGGGCCTTTCTGGTTCCCAAGCCCGGCGATGCGGATGGCCTCGACGACCTGTCCGGGTTGGGCGTCGCGTACCGCCTCCCAGGTCGGGAATCGGGCGCGCAGGTTGTTGAAGGCCAGGTCGCGGTTGCGGTCGTTGGTGTTTTGCGAAAGGATGGTCGAAACCAGTTCGTCCAGCGCGGGCAGCGGATCGCGCCACTCGGGCATGCCGTAGAAGGCCAGCAGACGGCGGTGCACTTCGGCGGCGCGCTGCTGGATTTCGGCGGGCGGGACGGGTTTCGGAGCGTTCATTACCAGGTGCGCTTCAATTTCAGCTCGAAGGACGGCCGAATTTCGCCCACGATGAATTTGCGCCAGTTGGTGTTGGGCCGGGCAGCCAGCGCGGCCAGGTGTTCGTCGATCTGGGCCTGTGAGAGCAGCCCGAGCTGGCGCAGAATTTCGATGGCCACCACCGGGCGGGCGCGCCCACCCTGATCGCCATCGGCGATTTTGAAGGTGATGCCCAGCGCGGGGCTGCCCGGGCCCAGAGCGTCCGGCAGCAGGCCGATGCCCTGGTAACCTTCGGCGCCGCCTTTGGCGAACATGCGCCCTTCAAGCAAACCCATGGCGATCGTGTCGAAGCGCCCGGGCCCGGCCACCATGTCCGGGTTGCTCATCATGGCATGCGTGATCTGGCGGCAGGCTGCGGCGCGTTCGGGCGACAGTTCGCTCGGACCGGCCAGGCGGGCGAAGGCCATGGCCATGTTGCGCAGCGGCAGGGCGAACACCGGCGCAGAGCAGCCGTCGATGCCGATTAGAATATCCTCGCGCGGAATCTCGGTCATCTCGCTGAAGGTTTTGATGATCAACTGCTGGACCGGATGGTTGGGGTCGATGTATTCCTTCTTCGAAAGCCCGCGCAGGACGGCCTGGGCCAGCATGCCGGTGTGCTTGCCCGAGCAGTTGTGGCGGTTGGAGGTGGGCAATTCATGGCGCTGGCGCATGGCCTCGACGGTGGCTTCGTCCTGCGGGTCGTGAACGCCGCACAGCAGGTCGCTTTCGGTGACGCCAATCTTGGCCTGGATGCCCGAAACGACCCGGAAGTGCTCGTCGGTGCCGGAATGGGATGCGCACAGGATGGCCAGCTCGCGTTCGGTCAGGCCGAAGTGCTGCGGGCCGCCCAGTTCGACAAAGGGCAGCGCCTGAACGGGCTTGGTAGTGGAACGCGGGTAGGTGATGATTTCGGGATCGCCCACGCTGGCGACCACATGGCCGTGCACATCCACCACGGCGATCGCGCCGCAATGGATCGATTCGACGATGGGCCCGCGAGTGACCTCGACGAGCGGTTGATAGTTAGGATAGGTCATCCAAAGTGTCCTTATTATTTGAGGTTGAAAAGAAAAGCCACAGAGACCACAGAGAGCACAGAGAAAAGAAATTGAACCAATTAAGAAGATTGGTTTCGCAGAACATCACAGATTTTATAAAAAAGGTGCTGCGGAGACCATTGAGTAAAGTAATCAAAAGGAGCGTGTTCACTCCTGTTTTCTTATTTTTCTCTTTTCTCAGTGACCTCTGTGTTTTCTGTGGCTTTCTTTTTCTACTCTTTCTCTTTCCTCAGTGAACTCTGTGTTTTCTGTGGCTTTCTTTCCCTATTCCTCGATCTCGATGCTCTCCGGATAACTGCGGCGCAGGAAATACTGGCGCAGACCCCAGCGCAGGCGCTGCTCGTACAGGCGACGCCGTTCGGGTGCGGGCGAGAAGTCCTGCATCAGGGGGGCGATCAGGGCTTCGGTATCCTCGACCCTGGCCCCGTTCTCCACCAACCCATCGATGCGCTGGCGAACGCGCTCGAGGTAGGCCAGTTGGGCGCGTACCTGGGCCTGGGTGATCAATCCACCCCGCCCGCTGACCAGCGTGTGGTTCTGGAACTGCTCGGAGAGCAGGCGGCGCAGCGTTTCGATCCAGACAGGCACGTCGGCTCCGGCGAGATAGGGCGGTTGGTCCGGTACGACGGCATCGCCAATGAACAAAACATGTTCTTCGGGCAGGTTCAGCCACAGCGCGCCCACCGAAGCGCCCGGACGATACTCCAGGCGAATGGGGTTGCCGCCCCAGTGAATGGTCATTTCTTCGGTAAAGGTGATTTCCGGCGGCGCCCAGCGAATGCTGCCCAGGTTATTGTAAAGTTCCCACTCCGCGCCGGTCTCGGCCCCCTGGGTTTTAAAGGTAATCGGGCGGTTGCGAAAAATCTGGGCGACTTTTTCATGCGAAACGATGGAGCAGTCCATGGCGCGCGCGCCCAGGGTGCGGTCGAAGTGCGCGTCCAGATTGATCAACAACCGTTCCACGCCGCCGCTCAAATTGAGCAGCGCCGACCGCCACGAGCGCGTATCTTCGGCGCGCAGCGGCGCATCGATCAGGATCAGGCCGTGAGGCGTGTTGATGGCGCCCAAAGTAACGCCGGGAAAAGCAGTTTCGATAAAAACATGAGCAGCGATTTCCTGCATACCAATCCTCAAGAGATAAATTCGACCTCAGGCCGTCTTTGCCACAGGCAACGTAAACAGGAAGCGGCTCCCGTGACCCGGCTCGTCTTCCACCCAGATTTTACCACCATGTGACTGCACCGCGAGGCGGCAGAATGCCAGCCCCAGACCCAATCCCTTGGGCATGCGCTCGGTGTGCAGACGGGTAAATTTATTGAAAATGGCCTCGTGCGCCTCGGGCGGAATGCCCGGCCCGCTGTCCGACACGCCGACCTCGATCCACTCGCCTTTCCGGCAGGCGGTGATGCGCAGCACGCCGTTCATGGGCGTGAATTTGCTGGCATTGTCCAGCAGATTGGTCACCACACGCCGGATCATGTCCGAATCCACGAAGGCCGGCGGCAGGTCCGGGGCCAGTTCCTGGGTCACGCTCAGGTGCTTGGTATCCACCATGGGCACCACGGAATCGAGCGCGTCACCGACCAGGCTGGCGATGGACACCTCGGTCCGGTTGGCGATCGACTGTCCGGCCTCCAGCCGGTGGATATCCAGCAGCGAACTGATCAGGCGCTGCATGCGCTCGGTCGAACGCGTGGCAATCTGGAAGACGGATTTGAGCGTGTCGTTTTCGTCGAGGGGCAGCAGCGAGGCCAGAATGTCCAGGCTGGAGATCATGTTGGCCAGTGGTGAGCGCAGGTCGTGATAGATCATGGCGCTCAGGTCTTCACGCAGCGCGTCCAGGTCTTTTCGTTCCGAAATATCGCGCAGGATCCACTGCAAACACGGCGCGCCTTCGATTTCGACGCGGCGGGCGTACACATCCACGGGCAGTTTGGCGCCGTTCCTGACTCTCAACTCCGATTCGTAGCGTACGGTCAGGCTGCCGGCCAGGCGTTCGAATCCCGCGCCCACCCGGTCCCAGCGCACGGCATGCAGGTCTTGCACGGCCTGTTTGGGAAGATCCTCCAGCGAATAACCGGTGACGTTGGCGGCCTGCCGGTTGGCCTCCAGAATTTGACCGCTGAGGGTGGTGACAAAGATCGGATCGATCGAATCTTCGAACAACTCGCGATAGCGGCGGTGGGCGTTTTCGAGCGAGGTATACAACTGGGCGTTGTGAACGGCCATGCCGGCGATGTCGCTGATGGCGCGCAGCAGGGCCAGTTGTTCATCGGTGAATACGCCCGGTTCGGGGTGAACGATGGTGAGCACACCGACGATGCTCTCGCGCGCGGTGAGCGGCAGGCACATGGCCGATTTGGCGCCGGTGCGTTCCGCTGAGTCATCCTCGCGGCGCATCCAGCGTTCGTCCTGGCTGGTATCCGGCACCAGAACCGCGGTGCGGTTGCGCATCACCCAGCCGGCCAGTCCGTGCGAAAGCGTGCCCTTCAACTGCTCGACGGTGTGCGGCAGCATGCGCCCGCCGACAACGATGGCGGCGTCCACCGGCTCCTGGTTGGCATCCAGGATGATCAGGCTGCCGCGTTCGGCTCCGATGTTGGCGACCGACAGATCGAGAACGCGCGCCAGCACGGTGTGCATATCCAGCGTGGTGGCCAGTTCACGGCTGATGTCGAGCAGGAGTTCCAGCGAGGAGCGAGTGCGGTCCTGAGCAGTCATGAAAACCTTTTCCCCTAGATGTATTTCAATCCGCTGCCCGTGTTGAACAGCACCACGGTTTCGTGCGCAGCGATCCAACCCGATTGGCGCAATTGGTGCAGGCCGGCCAGCGTGGCGGCGCCTTCCGGCGCGGCGAAAATACCCTCGCCGCGCGCCAGCTCGGACTGGGCGGCGGTGATGTCTTCATCCGACACGGCCAGGGCCGTGCCGTTGCTTTCGCGTAGGGCCTGCAGCACCTGCCGGTCGGCAAAAACGGCCGGTACGCGCAGCCCGGAGGCCAGGGTATGGGCGTTCTGCCAGGCTTCGGCGCGCGGTGCGCCCTGCTGGAAAGCGCGTACGATCGGCGCGCAGCCATCGGCCTGCACGCTGACCATGCGCGGGCGCTGCGATCCGATCCACCCCAGGGCTTCCAGCTCGGCGAAGGCTTTCCACATGCCCACCAGGCCGGTGCCCCCGCCCGTGGGATAGAGAATCACGTCCGGCAGGCGCCAGCCAAAGGCTTCGGCCAGTTCCAACCCCATGGTTTTCTTGCCTTCGCAGCGGTAAGGCTCCTTGAAGGTGGAGACATCGAACCAGCCCCGGGCGGCGGCCTCGGCTCCGGCTTCGCGCGCGGCGTCGTTGATCAGGCCGTTCACCAGGTGCAGGTCTGCTCCGGCCGCCTGCACTTCGATCTGATTGGCGCGTGGTGTATCCGCCGGCATATAGATGTGAGCCGGCGCGCCTGCCCGCCCGGCGTAGGCCGCCAGCGCCCCGCCGGCGTTGCCGGCGGTGGGAATGACGAATTCACGGACCCCCAGTTCCAACGCGCGGCTGACCGCGGCGCACAGCCCGCGCGCTTTGAACGAGCCGGTCGGGTTGAGGGCCTCGTCTTTGACGAACAGGGCGTCCATCCCGAGCGCGGCGCCGGTACGCGCCAGCGGGAGGAGCGGAGTGTCCCCTTCGCCCAGCGTCAGGCGGTAGCGCGGGTCGCGGACGGGCAGCAGTTCGGCCCAGCGCCACATGCCGCGTGGGCGTTGACCGAATTGCTCGCGGGTGGCATCACCGCGCAGACGCGCCAGATCGTAGCGCGCCATGAGGGGTGAACGACAGTCGGGGCAATAGGTTTGAACCTGGTCGGCGTCGAACCTCCGGCCGCATTCGGGGCATTCCAGATGAGTTAGATAGCTTTTGGGTAGGTTTGTCATGATCTATGGGGTTGGAGCGGTAATGGTACGAATAGTCTGGCAGCGTTCACAATCCGGCGAACTGCACAACAGCGCCAGCGGATCTTCGCGGATCCATCCGGCGGCGATATCGAGCATGGGAACCAGCGGAATGGCGCGCACTTCGGCCGAACCGATCGTCACGCTGCGGGTGATGCCGCTCAACAGGGGTTGGATGGCTTCGAAGCCATTCGAACAGCCCGGAAAACCCGGGCAGGCGCGCACACCTTCCTGGGTGAGTGCCCAGCGGATGAACTGCGTGCGCCCGGCGCGTTTTTCGGCGACGTGCAGGCTGGTGTTGCAGGTGTGGTCCACCCCCAGCAGCACCACCCAACCACCCTGGTCAGCCAGCGCTTCGATGGGCGCCAGGGGCTCGGCCAGCGTTTGCGCTTCCAGAGCATCGTCCACATTGAGGCCGCTGAAGGACAGGATGGGGTGGGTGGATCGTCTGGCCTGCGTGTGCCGGCGCAGCATCTCGGCGGTTACGCCCATCAGACGATCGGCGGGCATATCCGGAGAATAGAATTCGGCCATGCGGTTCTGGTCTTCGCCGCTGCCGTAGGCCATGCCATTCTCGGCTGGGCCCTCCTGGGGCGTGATCATGGTGGTGTAGGTAAAGGTGGGCATCATCAACCCGCCCACCTGCGAGAGGAGCGCGCCCAGCAGCGCGTCGGCCCCGCCGCGTATCTCGCCAAAGGCGGAAAGCGAAGCATGGGCGATGACCGGCGTATGGGCATCCAGATTGATTTGTTTTAATCCACTCACCAGGTCGCGGTAGGAGAGCATGAGTCACTCCGGGGAGGAAGGTTTTGGATCTGCATTGGGCCGGTAGACGATCTGGCGCGGCAATGTCGGACTGCCTGCAAGTTGCAGGGCCAACCGGACAGCCCGCGCTAATGCCAATGTCTCGTCACCCGGCGGCACAGTAGCCTCACCGCTGATGCTCTGATGGTCCCCCAGACAGATGGCGAATACAGAAATATTATACGCCGAAAACTCGGCGGCGGCGGCGCGCACCAGCGCCAGGCGGGCTGCCTGGCTGGCCGCGAAAACGGGCGGCCGGGCGGCGTCGACCGCAAAAATGCCCGCCGCGCCGCCGTGCAGATCCTGCATGTGCCGGCCGACCAGCCTGAGCAGCAGGTAGGGCGAGGTGACGTTGGTCTCGAAGGCGCGCTGCCAGTCCCACTCGTCCAGTTCCAGCAGGCCGGCTATTGGATGCGCCCAGGCGCAGTGAAAAAACAGATCGATGCGCTGAAAATCGTTCAGCACTTCGTCCATGAGCGCCCCGGCGGGCAGGCCTTTGCCGGTTTCACCGCAGTAGGCGCGAATCGATCCGCCCGCCGCGCGCACGGCATCCGCTGTGGCATCCAGCCCGACCGGTGAAAGGTCCTGCGCGGCCACGGCCGCGCCCGCGCCGGCAAGCGCAAGGGATAGCGCCCGTCCCAGCGAGCGCCCCGCGCCGATCACCAGCGCCGTCTTGCCGTCCAGGGCCGTGTTCAAGGCTGAGCCTGCGTTTCCGGCGGACACAACGGCACGCCGTCCGGATTCTCGGTGGCGTTCAAGGCCATGCCGAAATAGGGCGATGGGTCGAGCGTGTTGTCGATATCGCGTTCGTCCAGGAAACCTCCCGCGCCGGTGTCTTTTACGATCGAAAGGTGCAGGTGCACGCCGACCGGGTTGAGCGGGTCGCCGGAATAATTTCCCTGATAGCCCAGCAGCGTCCCGGCTTCGACGAACACTTCCTGGGTGCCGGGCGGAAACTGGTCGGAAATGGTGGCCGCGCCCAGCCGGTTGGCCATGTGCGTATAGTAGGTCCAGATCTGGCGGCCCGGCTGCAGCGGGTCGGATGGGACGCGGATGATGAGCGTGGATTTCCAGCCCGCCTCGCGGGTGAGATAACCGTCATAGGCGGCATACACCGGCGTCAGGCCGGGTTCGTCGCCCCCGAAGATGTCCAGTCCGGTGTGGCGGTGGCCGGGCGAGAAGGAGTCATCCCAGGTGAAGCCGATGTAGCCGTCCGTGGGCATTTGAAAGGGCGCGTTCGCGCAGCGTTGGCCGGCCGGCAAAACCCAATCGGCGTGCGCGGCGGGATCGTTGAGGTAGGCCAGGATCATGCGCTGGCGCTGCGAGATCGAACCGCTCGAGCCGTCCGGGTTGGGCCGCAGGAACAAAAAATAGCCGGCCACCAGGGCGGCGATGAAGGCCATCGAGAGCGTGAATTTAAGGAACTTCTTCATCGGAAAGTCCATTATAGCCGGTCCTCCGGCCATTATGACCGGAGGGCCGGCCATTATATAGCCGGAGGACCGGCCATTATATAGCCGGAGGACCGGCGCGAGGCTAATTTCGGTTATTCTTGCACGTTGCCGTGGCGCTTGCCCCAGGCTTCGTCGTCTTCCAACGTCACCACGCGAAAACCTTCGGCATAGCGCATTTCCTTGCCCCGGGCAGTGTCGGCAGCCCACTCGCGGATCCTCGGTTCCGGATCCCAGTCTTTCATCTGGCTTTTGTGGGCCCGCAGGGCGGCGATCTTGATATCGATGGTCTCGTCGATGCTGACGAAGGTATCGCTTTTATCCCAGGCAGTGATGTAAACCTTGCGGGGTTTGAAGGCGGTCAGGCCTTCCCCGGCCAGCTCCTCGAACAGGTTGGGTTGCCCGGCGGCCGGGAAGGTGGCTTCCAGCGCGGCCAGCGAGGCGGCGCGGTGATCCGGGTGGTTGATGTAATCGCTGCTGGAAATCACAACGGTTGGGTCGCCGGTCAGGATGACCTCGGGGCGAAAGCGGCGGATCTGGCGCACGATCTGCTTGCGCAGGCTGAGGGTGGCTTCCAGCAGGCCGTCCGGTTCGCGCAGGAAGGTGATATCGCTCACGCCGGCGATCTCGGCGGCGGCGCGGGCTTCGGCCTCGCGGATCTCGGTGGCGCGGGCGCGGGTCATACCGGGGATGGCGATGCCGACGTCGCCGCTGGTGCACAACAGGTAGGCGATGCGCGCGCCGGCCCTGGCCCAGCGCGCCAGCGTACCGGCGCAGGTGAATTCAATGTCGTCCGGATGGGCAACGATGGCCATGGCGCTTTCAGGAATATACAATGAGTTGGTCATAGATGATTCTCCTCGATGCATTCTAGAAAGTGTACCCCAAAGGATGGCGGTTGTACAAATTACAAAAAGATAGCCACAGAGATCACAGAGGAAGAAGAGAACACCGGAATAAAAAAAAGAGGAAAGAAAATTGGCCGATTTTATCGAGCGGCTTTCTTATCCTCTTGATCTCTGATCATCTTCTCTGTGTTCTCTGTGATCTCTGTGGCTGGTCTTTCTCTTCAACCGTCCACGTCCATTTGTTCCTGGCGCGAATCGACGGCGCTCTTGGCATCCCGCAGCAGCGCCTGCCACACCTGCGGTCTGGAAGTCTGGCAGGCCTGCAGCAGATCGTTGAGCGGGTCCAGCGGCTGGGCGGCGATGAAAGCGCGGCATTCCTCGGGCAGGGAATAGCTGTGGCTGACGAAGATTTTCAACCTGCGCTCTTCCTGCATATCCAGCAGCCCGCGTTCGGCCAGGTTGGCTTTCGAACGTTCGAGCACCTCATCGTAAGGTTCGGAATAATTGCGCCCCAACCATGCCGAAACGATGCTGGCGACTTCGCTGTTGGCCGAGTGTTCAGCGGCGTCCAACAGGTCGGCTTCCAGGCAGGGGCCTTCCCAACTTGAAGGCTGGCCGCTCGGGTCGGCATACAGCGCCATATGCGAGCTGAGTCCGAAAAACGTCTTCTTCTTGCGCAGCCCCAGGCACAGCAGGCCGGCCTTTTCGTTCGCCAAAAAGGCGGCCGCCAGCAGATACTGAACCAGCTCGATGCGATTCACCTGGAGAGTCGTGTGTTGCAGGCTGACTTTGTTGAAAACGCCCCTGGTCGAGGCGAATTTTTCGGCGTTGAAGTAAACCAGTTCACTGGGGATCAGGGATTGAGATAACATGGGCGCGGTAACCTCCAGGGGATAAAGAAAAGCTCACGAGATGATTAAATCACAAACCGGGCTGCCCGGGTGAACCTTTTCCTTAATGTTAGGTTGGCATCGGCCGTGGAATACTGAAATGACGCCTGAGATGAATTAATCCGGGGTCAGACGTTTCGGAGGATGCTTGCGTCCATTGATAAAGCTCGGGACGCAGTTCGGCCGCCAAAAAATTGGGATGATTGCGGCGGTTCTGGAGAACCTCTGCGCTGATTCCCTGCACCACCATGGCTTCGCCGTTGCCGTCACGCTCTACAAAAACCAGCGGGCTGCCCCACGGGTCGATTACACCAGCCCATCCCGGGAATTTGGCGCCGTTCTCCTCCCATTCGTTCGGCGCGCGATCTTCGGCGCTGTCGCAGACCAGGGCAAAAAAGCCGTTCGTCCAGCAGGCTTTCTGGATGGACATGCCGTGGATGGTTTCCTTGAGGTAGCGGCTGCGCGGGACGTTGTAGTATCCGAACGGCATCAACACGAGTTCAGCGCCTTTCATGAACAGGGTGCGCGTCATCTCATCGAAAAAGGAATCGCGGCAAATCGTTATCCCCACTTTGATCTTGCCGATATCGAAAACTTCGATTGATCCGCCAAAGCCCCAATAAGGCTGTTCCTGGACGGGCGTGTGGATCTTACGTTGCTTGCCGATCAGGCCGCTGCCGTTGGCGAGAATGTGAGTGCAGTAGAAACGATCTTCCTCGCGTTCGAGAATGCCGCAGGAAAGGATTACACCCATATCGCGGGCCAGTTGGATTACCTGCCGGGTGGATGGTCCGGGGATGGGTTCAGCCCATTGGCGCGCGGCTGCATGCTGGATGTAACCGGTGACGTTGAGTTCGGGGAAGAGCACCAATTCTGCACCCTGCCGGACGGCCTTTTCCGTCCAGGCGCGCATATCAGCCAGCGCATCAATGGGTTGTCCCAATCGATTTCGGGTGGAAACGGCGGCGATGGTGATATTTTGCATGAATGGATCCTCTGTTTCGTTTTTTTGCTAAAAGCAGGATCATTTGTACAGGACTCTGCCGGAAAAAGCAAACCGTACCCCGGTCAGTCTCTTGCTCGATCGTATTCATCTTGTCATAATTATGTCAGGAATTGACATATATCCATCCGATAATCAATAGAGATTGGCCGCACAACCCGGCCGGGAGGCAACTCTGGCAACCGCACCGCGTTTGATCACCCTCATTTTGCTCCTGCAACGCCAACCCAATCAGAAAGCCGCCCAACTGTCCGAAAAATTGGGCGTCTCGGTGCGCACGCTGCACCGTTACCTGGGCATGCTGGATGAAATGGGCATTCCGGTCTACTCCGAGCGTGGGCCGAACGGCGGTTTCTCGCTGGTGCGCGGCTACCGCCTTCCACCGCTGGTGTTCACCCCCGAGGAGGCCGTGGCAGTTTCACTGGGGACCGGCCTGGTGGAGGAAATGTGGGGCCAGCTTTATCGCGAAGCAGCCCGCGGCGCGCTGGCGAAGCTGGAGAACGTGCTGCCCGATGAACAGCGCGGAGAAATCGCCTGGGCGCGGCGTTCGCTGGCAGCCACCGGCCTGAACCGGGCCGACCTGGATGCCCTTGCCCCGCTGCTGGAGGTGTTGCGCCGCGGCGTTCATCAACAACGCGTGGTGAGTATGCGCTACTTCTCCGGCAGCAGCGAACAACCCCGGCAGCGCTGCGTGGATCCCTACGCGCTGGTGCACCGCTGGGGCTGGTGGTACCTTGCTGGTTACTGTCACCTGCGTAAAGCGGTGCGCTCCTTCCGTGTGGACCGCATGGAGAGTCTGGTGCTGTTGGACGAGCGCTTTAGTACACCGGCGGACTTCGACGTGCGTGCCTACCTGGCGCAGGAGTTCGCCAGCCAGCCGCAAATCGCTGCCACGTTGCGCTTCGAACCGGCTGCGGCGCACGTGGCGCGCCTGAACCGCGTCGCCTGGGAAACGTTACGCGAGGAACCGGATGGCAGCGTGACCGTCACCCTGCTCAGCCCCGACCTGGGCTGGGCGGCTTCTTCCACACTGGCCTATGGCCCACTGGTAAGCGTGCTGGAGCCGCCGGAACTACGCCAGATGGTGCGCGCCTGGGCGGCGGAAATTACCAGGATGAATACGTAGAGATGGAGAAAACAAAATGGAAAAGCTCGATTTGAAGAAATCATTGAAGCCCTACTACCAGCCTTCAGCAAAAACACCGGAGATCATTCAGGTGCCACGCTTTCAATTTGCCATGCTGGACGGTGACATCGAACCCGGGGTATTGCCCGGCAATTCGCCCGCCTTTCAGGAAGCGGTCGCGGCGCTGTATGGTATCGCCTACACGCTCAAGTTCATGGTCAAGCTGCGCAAGGACGATCCCATCGACTACCCGGTCATGGCGTTGGAGGGTTTGTGGTGGGTGGAGGACGGAAAATTTGACCTCCGCGTAGCCGATAACTGGAAATGGACGGTAATGATCCTGCAACCTGAGGTTGTTACAGCGGAGATCTTCGCGGAGGGGTTGGCGCAACTGCGCAAGAAGCGCGGCGACCAGCCGGCCTTTGCACGCCTGCGCCTGGATGGTTTCGAGGAGGGGCTATGCGTGCAGATGATGCACATCGGGCCATATGCCACCGAACCGGCCAACGTGGACAGGATGCACGCTTTTGCCGTGCAGCAGGGCTATCACGCGCAACTGGGCAGCGGCGGCAAACACCACGAGATCTATATGAGCGATCCGCGCAAAGCTGCGCCGGAGAAAATGAAAACCGTATTGCGTCATCCGATCGAGCGCTGAGCGGATCAAAAAATTCATCAACATGGAGCCATAGAGTGCCAAGAGCAACGACGAAAACCGATTTGATTGCCGATTTTCAAGCTGAAAAAGACAAACTGGACCAATTTCTGGCGGCATTGACGCCTGAACAGAAAGTAAGTGCGGGCGCGCTGGGTGATTGGTCACCCAAAGACGTGCTGGCGCACCTGGCCGAATGGATGCACATGCTACTGGGCTGGTATGCCGCCGGGCAGCGTGGCGAAAAACCCATCCTGCCCGCGCCCGGTTATAAATGGTCGCAACTTCCGGTGTTGAACCAGGTCATCTATGAGAAATACGCCGGCTGCCCGCTGGAAGAAGCGGAGAAGTTGTTTGCGGATGCCTTCGAAGAAGTCCGGGCGTTGGCTTTCCGGTTGAGCGAAGAAGACCTGTTTCGCCGCGGGCGTTACCCCTGGGCGGGCAGCAATACCCTGGCGTTGCTCATCCAGGCCAATACAGGCAGCCATTTCCGCTGGGCGCACACTCAAATGCGCAAGAAGTTATTCCCGCGGCGGAAGAAAGCCGCTGCCTGAGGGACTTGAATCGAATAAGGGCCTCACCTGGTTACGACGCGGGTGAGGCCCTTTTTGTAGGTTCTCAGATATTACTTCGTAAAATCCCCTCTGCCAGGAAAAAAACTGGCCGCTGGCAGGGGGACACCTCCTGCCCGGCTGGGCTATACTTTGAAAACCTGCATTCTACAATCGCTGAGGTGATCATGGAATTGACCCAGATGCTCAACACACTTTCGGCCGGCCGGGTGCTGGACGTGGCCACCGGGCACGGAGGCTTTGCCGGTTATATTCTGGAAAACGTCAAAGAGTTCGACGAATTGATCGGGGTGGATGCGGTCGAACGCTACGGCGAGGCTTTTGGGCAGGCCTTTGCCGGCCAACCGAAGGCATCCTTCCGTTGTATGGATGCCATGCAACTCGATTTCCCGGATGCCAGCTTCGACACGGTTTGCATGGCCTCTTCCCTGCATCATCTGCCTGATCCGGCCCGGGCGCTGCGCGAAATGCGGCGCGTCCTCAAACCCGGCGGGCGCTGCATCCTGACGGAGATGTACAGCGACAATCAGAGTGAAACCCAACTGACCCATGTCCTGTTGCATCACTGGTGGGCAGCCATCGACAGCGCGAGCGGCGTGGTTCACCACGAGACCTTCACCCGCGCCGGGTTGGTGGAGCTGTTGGGGGGCATGCGGCTCGCGTGGCAGTTCGCGGACGAACGCGATCTCGAATCCGATCCGCTCGAGGTCGAAGGAATCCGGCGCCTCGATGGGATCATCGATCAATACCAGAGCCGCGCCGAAGCGCTGCCCGGGGCGGCGGCGCTGAAGCAGCGCGGCGAAGAACTGCGTGTCCGCCTGCACGCGATTGGCATTCATGGAGCCACGCAGTTGGTCGCTGTGGGCGAAAATTCGTGAAGCAGCGGGCGGATATGCACGAGATTCCCGGAGAACAATTCGAACGCGTCCTGCCGCTGCTGGCGGGCGGCGATTGGCGCCCGGTTCTGCCCGAGGCGGTGTGCGAGCGCATCAATCCGGGACGGGTGTTCGTCGATCGGGCGGATGCGCCTTCCAGCGCGTGGATCTGGCTTGCCTGTGGTTACTTCTACCTGTGCGGCCAACCTCCCGCGGACGCTGCCCAATCCCTGGCGGATCAGATGAATGCGGATCTGGTTCAGGCCTGGGCGGCGGTGGGGGAGCGCGGGCTGGTGCTGGCGCCCCTCTCGGCAGGCTGGCAGGCCGTGCTGGAAGGTTTCCTGGCCGGAAAACATTACGCGCCGATCTATCGGCGCGAATACCGGTTGAACCCCGGGCGTTTCAGGCCATCGGCCGCACCGCCCGGCTTCCGGTTGCGGCGCATGGACGCGGATCTGCTGGCCCGTCTGGGTGGAATGACCACCTGGCGCAGCCCCGCGGATTTTCTGGCCCATGGCCTGGGATTTTGCCTGTTGGACGGGGAGGAGATCGCCGCGCATTGCGCCAGCGTGTTTGCAAGTCGCACCCGGGTGGAGATCGACGTGCACACGGCCGAAGGCTGCCGCCGGCGCGGGCTGGCCCACGCTGCAGCTTCGGCCCTGGTGAAGGCCTGCCTGGAAGAGGGCCGCGAACCGAATTGGGAATGCTTTTGGAACAATGAACCTTCCAATGCGCTGGCCGGCAGCCTGGGTTTCGAAAAATGCGCCGACCACGCCGCATTTTACTGGGAACCGGAGAACAAACAGGGATGAGGAAGATTTATTCCGTGTGAATCGTGCGGTAAGCCTGGTCGGCAATGGAAAAGGCCAACCCGCCCAACCCCAGGCTGACTGCCGTTGCCAGGAGAACGCCGGCGTAACCGGAGACCAGAATGCTGATCGCCATCGGCGCGGCGGCCACGGCAACGCCCAGCAGACTGCCCAACGCGCTCAATTCCGGGGCAATGCCGGCCAGTAACAATTCATCCCGCGACTGACGGCAGACATCGAAGGCCGCCATGCTGACAATCCCGGCGACGACCCCCGGGATGAACGCCGCCCACGGATCCACGCGGGCCTGGAAGAACGCTGCGTGGACGGCCAGGCCGGCCAGGCTGGCCAGCACGGACAGGGCATAAACGGCCACGAGATCGAAAAACAGGAATCGGGTGTGTGAGAAAGGCAGTTGGCGGATCAATACCCAGCAGGCAAGGTCGTTGCGAAGCCGTGCGACGCTGAATCGCGCGATCTGGATTACCCAGAAGGCGATCAACAAGGCGCGACTGCCCAGATCGGGGAGAATGGGCAGCGCCAGCATGGCAGTGACGATGCTGAACCAGGCCAGGATGGATTGCAGACGCAGGGAACGCACCGATTGGAGCACATCCTTCCACAGGAGCGCCCCGGCCCCGGCCAGCGCCGGCAGCCGGCTGGGTTTCTTGTTCACCCCCAGGCGGTTTTTGAGCCGTTGTTCTTCAACCAGCCCAACGAAGCCGTATTTCGCGGCGGTCTCGCTGGCTTCGAGCTCGTTGGTTTCCTGGGCGGCGCGGTTCAGGCTAAATGAAGGACTGATCCAGAATAGGGCAGCCAGCGTAACGAGCGCCAGCAGCGAGGTTGAGAGCAATCCGGCCGCCAGCCCGATCTGTGAAAATCCGGCCTGCAGGGGTTGAAGGATCCTTCCGGCAATTCCGGACCACAGCCCGGAGGGCAGCGCGGATGGATCGCGCGTAAAGATCAGCAGGAATGCGAAAAACGCGACCGTCAGCGGCATCACCAGCCAGGCCAGCCAGCGGCGCACCGATTGTCCATTCAGGCGGGCGACGCCGACGAACCAGCGGAACAAGAAAAGCGCCAGGTGGATGGGGATTACGGCCAGCCAGGCTCGCAATCCATAGCCGGAATATTCCACAATGCGGCTGAGGTCCATGGTGCCGGGCATGTTCGTCTCGGCGACTGAAAAGCCCAATGTGACTGCTGCCAACCAGAACGGCACGGCGCTCTTCAGCCAGGGCATCCATACCCAGCGCAGGACTAGGCTGCGCCGGCTGACCGGCATCTGGCAGATGAGGGTTTCATCCGGTTCCGAAAAGCTGACCGGGCTGCGCTTGAGAGCCTGCCAGAAGGTGAAGATGCTCCAGACTGCCAGTAAGAGGACTTCCAGGAAGATCGCTGCGCGCGCCAGATTGTCTGGATCGAGAAAACGCAGCAAAAGTGCGCCCCCGCTGGCGAAAAAGGTCAATGCAGAAAACGTCCAGATGCTAAAAAACAGGACCAGGTAGACCAGGTAGATGTAATTACTCGTGGAACGGTCGCGGCGGTCGTAGGCCACGAGGGACAGCCAATAGGCCAGTTCGCGTTCTTCCTGCCTCGAGCGAACAAAATGAACTGCGCGCATTTACAGCGCCTCGAAAACGCCCTGGCGAATCAACAGTCTGCGGGATTCGACATCGCCGAACAGCGCCGGGTCGTGGGTTGAAACCAGAATCGACGCGCCCTGGTTGCTGGCGCGATGCAATTCCTCCAGCAGGTATTGAATGCCCTGCTGGTCGAGCGCAGAGGTTGGCTCATCGAGGAGCAGCACATCGAAGGGGCGGATCAGGGCAAGCGCCAGACCTAATTTCAGGCGCATGCCACGTGAGTAGTGGTGCGGGAAAAGGTCCCTGGCTTCCCACAGGTCGAGTTTCCGGAGAATGTTTTCCGCGCGCGCGTCGAAATCTCGGATGACGTTATGCGCCATGGCGATGAAGCGCAGGTGTTCCCAGGCGGTCAATTCGACGTAAAATCGCGGTACATCCGGGACGAATGCCAGCCGGCGGCGGAATTCGACCTCGGCGTGGTACGAATCGTAGCCTGCCACGCTTACACTTCCGGTGGACGGACGGATCAACCCGGACAGACAGGAAAGCAGGGTTGTCTTCCCGGATCCGTTTGGGCCGGAAAGGAGCGCGATTTCTCCGGCATTCAAACCAAACGAAACCGGGGCTAACGCCAGGAAGGAACCATATTGTTTGCTGATTTCAGCGACGACGAGTTGAGGTTGCATTCGACCCTGAAGGCTTGATCAGCGCTTTTTGCGCATCAGCATCACAATCACCGCGATGCCGATCAGCAGGCCAACGATCGACCCGCCCACCCAGGGAGTGCCGCCGGTAAGCGATATGAGCGGTTTGGGCGTCGGTGTGAGCGTTTGCGTGGGGGTCGGGGTCAGAGTGGGCGTGACGGTAGGGGTGACCGGCGTGGGCGTTGGCGTTTCGGTGGCCGGCCCAAGGGTGGGCGTGGCGGTGGCGGGCGGCGTGACCTGCAAGACCAGCTTCTGGTTGAGCTGCAGGATCGAGCCGGAGTTGAGGTTGTTCCAGGCCATCAAATCGGTGATGTTCACGCCGTAAAGATCGGCGATCCAGGAGAGGTATTCCCCGCTTTGCACGGTATGGTAATACTTGCCATCCGCGGCCGGGGTGAGCTTTTCGATCGGCGTGAGCGGGCGCGGCGTCGGGCTGGGCGTGATGTTACCCGGGTAGATCAATATTTTTTGCCCGATCTGCAGCGGCCAATCCGCCTGCAGGCCGTTCAAGGCCAGGATGGTTTCCACGCTGACGTCATAGGCATCCGCAATGGTGCTGAGGGTGTTATAAGCAGCAACGGTATGGATGATTTTTCCATCCGCATCCGGGGTGCTCTTCTGAACCATATCCGCCGGGGTGGGTGTGGCGTAACCGACCGTGTCCTTGTCGGGAATGAAAAGTTTCTGCCCGATCTGCAGGGTGATGCTCGAGGAGAGGTTGTTCCAGGTCTGGATATCCTTGATGGTCACGTGGTAGGCAATGGCGATGGACCACAGGGACTGCCCGGATTTGACTTCGTGGTAGATCTTGCCGTCGGCGCCCGGGGTGGATACCTCGACCGGAACGATAATGCCGTAGCTGCCCGTATGGCCGGCGCCCGGCGTGGCCCCGACCGGCGAGGTGTATTCGCCGCAGGACTTGCCAGAGGTATAGGCGGCCTGCAGGACGTAGTAGTAGCGGCCGCCACCGGCGTCTGCGATGCCGGCGCCCACGTTGCAGTAGGCCGGGTTGACGGCCGGGATCATATGCGAGGCATCCGACCAGATCACCATGATTTCGTCCAGCGTCATGTCGCCCACGGCGAAGTTCTCGGTACCCCATACCTTGGCGCCGCCGCCGTAACCGGCGGACTGTAAACGCCCGGAGACGTCGCCGATGTGCCAGGACATGTTGTTGGCCGCCATGATCTGGGCGGTGGACTGGGCGACGGCGTCGATGATGGGATCTTCGACCAGAGCCGGCAGGCCGTTGGCCACGCGCAGCGCATTCATGGCCGCGATGAGATCATAGGCATTCACATCCGAACGCAGGGGAGCGGCATGAATGGAGGTGAAATTTGGACCGGCGGCTGCGCTGGTGAACAAAGCAGCCAGCAGGGTTAGCAGCAGAATCCAGCGGGTTTTGTTAGGTTGATGCATAGCGCTATTATAACGGGATTCGGTGGAGCGTAAATCGTAAAGGGTGAACCGCGAACCGCTGCCTGTTTTCGACCGCAGCACGTCCTCACGCAATTTCGGTGCCCCGTTCACGGTTCACCCTTTACCGGAAAGAAAAACGGGCTCTGCATTCGCAGAGCCCGTGGCAATCGAACCACTGAATGATCAGCCGTTCTTCTTCTGGAATTCGACCATGAAATCGGCCAGGGCCTTGACCGATTCGAGCGGCACGGCATTGTAGAGGGAGGCGCGCAGGCCGCCAACCGAGCGGTGGCCCTTCAGGCCGATCAAATCGGCTTTCTTGGACTCTTTCACGAACAAATCCTCAAGCTCTTCGCTGGCCAGGCGGAACGGGATGTTCATGATCGAGCGCGATTCGGGGACGGCGTGGCCGCGATAGTAACCGCCGGATTTGTCGATGACGTCGTAGATCATCTTGGCCTTCTGCTGGTCGATCTTGTACATCGCTTCCAGGCCGCCGAGCTCCTTGAGCCATTGGAACACCAGACCGCACATGTAGATGGACCAGCAGGGCGGGGTGTTGTAGAGCGATTCTTTCTCGGCCATCACCTTGTAGTCGAGCATGGTGGGCAGGTTGGCGGGAACACGTTCGAGCATGTCATCGCGTACGATGGCGATCACGACACCCGCGGGGCCGGCATTCTTCTGTGCGCCGGCGTAGATCATGGCGTATTTGGTCACGTCGATTGGCTGGCTGACGAAATCGGAAGACATATCGCAGAACAGAGGCACGCCAGCAGGCAGGACCGGCTCGCTCTTGAATTCGACGCCGTGAATGGTTTCATTGTGGCAGATGTGGACGTAGGCGGCCTTGGGATCGAAATTCAGTTCGCCGGCAGCCGGCAGGCGGTTGAACTTTTCGGCTTCGCCATTGAAGACCACATTGGTGGTTCCGAGCTTGGCGGCTTCCTTGATGGCAGCCTTACTCCACGCGCCGGTGACAATGTAGTCCGCCGATGCGCCAGCCGGCCGGAAGTTCATGGCTTCCATGGCAAAATGCAATGAAGCGCCGCCCTGAAGGAACATGACTTTGTAGTTGGCGGGGATGCCCATCAACTCGCGCAGATCGGCTTCAGCAGTCTTGATAATGCCTTCGAATTCCTTCGAACGGTGGCTCATTTCCATGACGGACATTCCGCAACCGTTGAAGCTGAGCAGTTCGGCCTGAGCCTTTTCGAGTACCGACAGCGGCATCGCAGAGGGGCCGGCATTGAAGTTATGAACACGCTTCACAGAAGTCATTCTCATCGCCTCTTTTTTTAATTTTGATTTGGATCCGAGTTGTTTCTGAAGCTGGCAATACATATCCTAAACAAGGTGGTCTGGAACCGAAACGTCCCCATTCAGGACTGGTTAATGCCATTTAAAATCATACCCGATTTCGGTTTGACCTGCCAAATGCCTTTTGTCTTACAATAAGCCAACGTTTGCCATATTGATGGCGTGATTGGCCTGCCCGGCAGAACATCTCGCGGATCCGGGTTTTAAGAGATGAATGGCGGCATAACCCGCGATTTCTTGCGAGAAAAGGTTATGCTATACTGTTCATATCCAAGCATGATTTCTGAGTTTGACAGGATCCATATCGATAGGAGGAAAAAATGGACCTTGGAAGCATTGTCACCTGGATCGTCATCGGCGGCATTGCGGGTATGGTTGCCGAGTTTCTGGTCAAAGGGATCAAACTCGGCCTGGTCGGTACGATTGTGGTGGGCATTCTGGGCGGGTTGTTTGGCGGCTGGTTGTTCGGCGTGCTGAAAATCCACATCGGGACCGGCATCCTGGCTGAAATCATCGCGGCAATCGTCGGAGCGGCCATCCTGCTGTTGGCGCTGCGTTTTCTGCGGCGCCGCTAACGAAACAGGCAGATTTCCAGCGCGAGGGGGGATTTAAGACACTCCCCTCGCGTTTGCATTTAACTACAATTAAATGCACTCCACGATATCGAGGCATACATCATGCTTACATTGGAAACGGATCGCTTGATTCTGCGCGCATTCGAGGTGCGCGATGTGGAAGGCTTCGCGGCATATCGTTCCGACCCGGATGTAGCCCGGTATCAGGGTTGGGATATCCCTTTCACCGAGCTGCAGGCCGTGGAATTCATCCGCGCCATGCGGCGCGTTCAGGCGGGCGCGCCCGGCAAGTGGCTGCAGTTGGCCATCCAGGTTAAATCCAGCGGCGAGTTGGCCGGCGACTGCGCCTTCAAGGTCGAGGCCGAGGATCCGCACCAGGCTGAAATGGGACTCACGATTGCGCGGAAGTTCCAGCGGCAGGGCTACGGTTTCGAAGCCACCGTCCGACTGCTGGATTATCTGTTCTTCGAATTGAAAATGCACCGCGTCCGCGCCGGCTGCGACGAGCTCAACCTGGTTTCCTGCCACCTGCTGGAAAAAATCGGGCTGCGCCGTGAGGCGCATCTTATCGAAAATCTGTGGTTCAAAGGACGCTGGTCGAGTGAATACTGGTTTGGCATTCTCGACCGCGAATGGGCCGCTCGGCGCGGCGTTTCTCTGGCGCGGGGTGAAGATGTCACCGCCAGCGCGGAGGATCCCCAATCGGACCCGGGCGACGATCCGGACAGCCTGTTGATCGCACGTTCACGCTGGCAGAATCGTTCGTAAAGGACGTTTAGGTAGGGGCAATTCATGAATTGCCCCTACAGGAACTAAAAAAACAGAGACACACGGCTAGGTGCATCCCTGTTTGTTTGAACTTAAGCTCCGTCTAGGCGGGTTCGCCCAATTCAGGCTGCGATTCCACCCGGCGCATGAAGATTTCGCCGTCCGGCACGCGGTCGATCTGGATGATGTCGCCGTCGTTGAACTCGCCTGCCAGAAGCGCATCCGACAGCCGGTCTTCGATCTTGTTCTGGATGACCCGGCGCAGCGGGCGGGCGCCCATATCGGGATCGTAGCCTTCGTCGGCGAGTTGATCCAGGGCAGCGTCACTGGCCTGCAGCACCAGGTTGTGGTCGCGCAGGCGTTCGGCGACCTTGTCCAATTCCAGACGTACGATCTTGCGGATATCTTCCCGGTTGAGCGAGCGGAAGACGATCACCGAATCGACGCGGTTGATGAACTCGGGTCGGAACACGCGGTGCAGCGACTCGGTCAGTTTCTTGCGCATTTCGTCGTAGGCCAGTTTCTCTTCGTTGGCTTCATCGGTTTTCAACTGGAAACCAAAGCCGGTCTGGCGTTTGATCATATCCGCGCCGATATTGGAGGTCATGACGATGATGGCGTTGCGGAAATCGACCTTGTGCCCGCGCGCATCGGAGAGATGGCCCTCTTCCATGATCTGGAGGAGCATGTTGTGCGCCTCGGGGTGCGCCTTTTCGATTTCGTCGAAGACGACGATCGAGTACGGCCGGCGGCGGATGGCCTCGGTAAGCTGGCCGGCTTCTTCATAGCCGACGTAACCGGGGGGCGCGCCGACCAGGCGGCTGACGGTATGGCGCTCCATGAACTCAGACATGTCCAGTTGGATCAGCGCGTCTTCGCTGCCGAACATGAAGCGCGCCAGCGCCTTGGTCAGTTCGGTCTTGCCGACGCCGGTGGGGCCGAGGAAGATGAAGGAGCCGATCGGGCGGCGCGGGTCTTTCAACCCGGCGCGCGCGCGGCGCACGGCCTTGGAAATAGCCTCGATGGCCTCCTCCTGGCCGATGATGGATTTGCTCAGCTCCTCTTCCATGTGCAGCAGGCGCTCCGATTCTTCCTGGGCGAGCTGCATCAGGGGCACACCCGTCCACATCGAAACGACCTCGGCGATATCGTCTGCGCTGACCACCGGACTGGTGGCGCGGTCCCAGCCGGTGCGCATGCGCTCGAGCTGGCTTTCCAAGGCGTTCTCGCGATCCAGCAAGTCCTGGGCATCGTCGAAACGGCCGTCTTCCAGCGCCAGGCTGTGGCTGTGGCGTACGTCGCGCAACTGCTCCATGATATCCTTGACCGTCTTGGCGGCCGGGCTTTTGTACATGCGCACGCGCGACGAGGATTCGTCGATCAGGTCGATGGCCTTGTCCGGCAGGAAACGCTCGGTGACGTAACGCGCCGAAAGGCGCGCGGCGGCATCGAGGGCTTCGTCCGAGATCACCAGGCGGTGATGCTCTTCGTAAGCCGAGCGGATGCCCTTGAGGATCTCGATGGTTTCATCGATGGTCGGTTCTTCCACCTTGATGGGTTGGAAGCGGCGCTCCAGCGCGGCGTCCGACTCGATATGTTTGCGGTATTCCTCCAGCGTGGTCGCACCGATGACCTGCAGTTCGCCGCGGCTGAGCGCCGGTTTGAGGATATTGGCGGCGTCGACGGAAGAGCCGGCCGCGCCGGCGCCCACCAGCATGTGCAGCTCATCGATGAACAGGATGGCGCCCGAGGCTTTCAGTTCGTCAATGACGCGCTTGAGGCGCTCTTCGAACTGGCCGCGGTACATGGTGCCGGCCACCAGCGAACCGACATCGAGTTGCAGCACGCGCTTATCGAGCAGCGGCGCAGGTACGTCGCCCTCGAGAATGCGCTGGGCCAGACCCTCGACGATGGCCGTCTTGCCAACGCCGGGCTCGCCGATCAGGGCGGGGTTGTTCTTGGTGCGGCGCGCCAGAATTTGAATGACGCGTTCGATTTCCATCTGGCGCCCGATGACCGGATCCAGCTTGCCTTCTTCGGCCAGTGTGGTCAGGTCCACCGCCAGTTGGTCGACCAGCGGAGTCTTGCTTTTTTCCTTGCTCTTTTCCTGACCTGCGCTATTCGGATCGCCCCGCTTTTCGGAACCCGGCTGGGCGGTATTGATTTGCGAACTGCTTTCCTGCAGCACGCGGCGGGTCTGCCGGCGAATCTGTTCGGGCGTTACGCCCAGTTTGCGCAGCACGTCCAGCGCCAATCCTTCATTCGAACGCATCAGTCCGAGCAGCAAATGCTCGGTGCCGATGTAGTGATGTCCCATGCGGCGGGCTTCATCGATGGCAAATTCCAGAACCTGCTGCACACCGGAAGACAGGTCGATCTTGTTCCCTTGAAATGTGCCAGCGCCGCCCAATCTTTCGACCATTTCGCGCACGCGGTCGGGTTCCAGGCCCAGGTCGCGCAGCACCCGTCCGGCGATTCCGCCTTCTTCCTCGATCAGACCCAGCAGCACATGCTCTGTGCTGATCGATTCTTGGTGCATCCGTTCTGCTTCCTGGTGAGCCAGGCTTAACACCCTGCGTGCTCTCTGGGTGAAACGTTCCATACCAGCCACGGCGATACCTCCTGATACCTTCTCAATTCCTGCCGGCTCCGCCGTTCAAGAGCCTACAGCTTCTGCTGCATTCTGGGGCGAACCCCCAATCCATACCTTTAATTAGGTACTCTTCTATAAAGATTCTACCAAGTTTTAACAGAATTTTCCACCCGGTATTGCAGGCCTGCATCCGGTGGTGAAAGCGATATCGTTGTGAGTTTGGGTTACGGCGGTTGGCGGCGGTTAATTGAGCAGATAAGCCAGCACCCACTGCGTGGTTGCCACCAGCGCATCCAGGTGGGTGCGCTCGTAGTTGTGCGAGGCGTCCACGCCGGGGCCGATCAAGGCCACCGCCACGTCGCCGCCGGCGCGCCAGTAGGCTTCGCCGTCCGAGCCGTAGAAGGGATAGATATCCACTTTATAATCGATGGCGTTGGCTTCGGCCAGCGTGCGCAGGCGCTGCGACAGGCCGTGGTGATAGGGCCCGCCGGAATCTTTGACGCACAATGTGGCATGATACTCATCCGAGGCCTGGCCTTCGCCGACCGCGGCCATATCGACGCTGACCAGTTCGGTCACCTCGGCGGGGATGCCGGCCGAGGCGCCGTGCCCGACTTCTTCGTAATTGCTGATGTGCAAATACGTCTTTTGTAACGGCTTGAGCCCGGCATCATGGATGGCCTTGACCGCCGCAACCAGGCAGGCCACGCAGGCCTTGTCGTCCAGGTGACGCGAGCGGAGAAACCCGTTGTTCACCTCCACCCGCGGGTCGAAGGCAACGAAATCGCCGACGCGAATCCCGAATTTCTCGGTTTCCTCAGGGCTGGTGGTGCGCAAATCGAGGCGGACTTCCATGGCATCGCCGTCGCGTTTGGTCTCATTGACTTTGCTGCCGAAAACGTGGGCAGAAGCCTGGTTGAACAGAATGGAGCCGCGGTAGCGCTGGCCGTTGGAAGCGAAGATCGTGCAGCCTTCGCCTTCCACGGTGTTCCACGCATAGCCGCCAATCTGGGTCAGCTTGAGGCGGCCGTTCTCCTTGATCTCTTTGACCATCGCGCCCAGCGTGTCGGCGTGAGCGGTCAGCGCGCGCGGAGCGTCATCCTTCTGACCCGGCCAGGTGATCACCAGCGCGCCTTTACGCGTGTGGTGGAATTCCAAACCGGTGTATCCGGACAGAGCGCGTTCGGTGAAATCGATGCCTGCCTCGGCCATGCCGGTGGGGCTGGGGGTGTTGAGCAAACTGGTCGCAAATTCCAGCAAATAATCCGTATCGATCTTTGGCAGTGCCATGACTTGACCTCATATTGGGATAGGATTTGGATAAAGGCAGCCTAGAAAGCGACGCCTTCGAAAGTGCTGATGGTTGAACGCCACTCGGGCGAGACCGGGATGGACTGGCGGCTTTTATAATCATACGCTACCATCACTGTTTCGGCTTTGGCAAATAGATCGCCGCTGGCGGCATCCTGAACGATATATTCAAAGACCAGGCTTTTATTGCCAATGCGCGAGGTGCGAACGCCGACCCGCACCTGATGGTTGATCTCGATGGGGGCCAGATAGGTGATGTGCACATCAGCAACGATCAAACCCAGCGAGCTGAAATCGACGCCGTCGAATAAACCCAGGCGGAGCAGGTATTCGAACCGGCCCTGTTCGATATAGCTGTTGAAGCGGGCGTTGTTGACATGCCACTGCGCATCCAGATCGCCGTAACGGACCTGAATCGGACAATAGAAGCGAAATTCGGTCATGGAGATTACCCCTGCATAGGTTTAAGGATCAGAAACCGACCCTGAAATTATACTGTATGTTAAAATCTGAACGCAGGTCCAGAAATGTGCATTTCGTCACAATAAATAGTAGGAAAAAGACGTTTATTCCCTTTTTATGTGGCATTGAGTAAACCTGTCATACATTTGGTATGATGTGTATCACTTGCCCAAAATCCAGGGTTGTCATAAACTCTTAAAAAGAGAAATTTGATCTGTATATCTGAATTGTCCAAATTCTCCATGAGGAGTTATTTATGCAAATCACCCGTCAGGCCGACTACGCATTGCGCGCCATCTATCATCTGACCAAATTGGATCCGACTCAACGCGCAGCGACCAGCCAAATCGCCGAAGAGCAGCGCATTCCGCCTTCCTTTTTGGCCAAGATCATCTCTCAGCTTTCCATCGCTGGCCTTATTCACACCTCCCGGGGCGCTCGCGGCGGCGTGTCGCTGGCCCGATCGCCGGAGGAGATTACCATCCTCGAGGTTGTGGAAGCCATCGATGGCCCCATCGCGTTGAACGAATGCACGTCTTCGCCCGATGCTTGCCCATTTGGTGAGAATTGCCCGCTGCGCAAGCTCTGGTGCGGGACCCAAACGGAGTTGATCGAAAAACTGGCCACGACCACTTTCGCGCAATTCATGTCCGAAGCGTCGTCGCCAGCAGCCAGCAGCAACTAACCCGTTCATCACAGGAGTTCACCATGCCAGTAGGCACACCGATTAATCGACAGTGGGTGCTGGTTTTAAGGGATGGAACCGTGGTAATCGATTGGGGGGGTGGTCAGTTCCTGGATATCAATACCGGTGATATGCGTACCTGTTCTGAATTTGAAATCAGCCTTCACATACAGGACGACGAACTGGATCATCTAAAATCGACCGGCCAGGTCAGTTCATATAACAATGCCATGGTGTATTTCCTGGGTTTACCGGACCGACCATTGCGTACGATCGATTGATCGTCCACCGGACTCTGATTTGAATACAGAAGAGGCGCAACACAATGCGCCTCTTTTTACATAAAAAATCCCGGCTATTTCGATCCGACTCTCTGGCGTTTCGATATAATCAACGTATGTTGAAATCTGCACGAGCTCTGTGGATCGCGTTGTTCGGGCTTGTGATTCTGACGGGTCTTGTTACGTTTTTCGGGCCGGCAGAACGCAGCCTGGGGGCCAATCTGCGCCTCGTAACGCTGCATGGCGCCTGGGTGTGGGCGGGCAAAGCAGCTTTTGCTATTTCCGGGCTGACGGGGCTGGCCGGGCTGGTTTCAAAAAAGGGCCGGGCGCTGCTGGCGGGATGGTCGCTGGCACTGGGACGCACCGGCCTGGTTTTCTGGCTGACCTACCTGCCCATGTCGCTGCTGGTGATGCAGCTCAATTGGGGAGGGCTATTTTTCGCTGAACCGCGCTGGCAGGTGCCCTTTGCCTTTGGCGTGGCAGCTGTGCTGCTGCAAGCCGGATTGAGCGTGCTGCGCATCGACTGGCTGACCTGCGGCTCCAACCTGGCGTTCGGGATTGCCCTGTGGGCCGCGCTGGGCAACGCGACGAACGTATTGCACCCTGAGTCACCCATCTTCAGCGGCGGCTCGGCGCGGATCGAATTTTTCTTTGGAGCCCTTCTGCTCCTTTCGCTGGCGATCGGAGCGGTGATCAGTCTTCTGTTGCGGCGTAAATCTTGAGACGCTGACCGCCCGATGGGCGGCTATTTTTATCGAGACGAATTATCCTCGGCGGGATTTGGCTGTAGCCATTCCAACACCCGGATGGCGGAATAGGTCACCGGGTGAAAATACCGCGGCCAGAGGGCGGCAGCCTGCGGGTTGAAGGATTCGAAATCGACCGAACAGCGCGTGAAGCCCTGCGCGGCGTAATCGCGCAAGGCGGCTTCGAGCAATGCCGACGCCACGCCTTGCCCGCGGAATTGCGGGCGAACAAAAGCGCCGTCGACGGCAATCGTTTTCGGGGAAACGACAATTTCCGCCGCACCTTCCGAACGCGGTTCACAGCGGAGCAGGCCGCCCAGTTCGCCGCCGTGAAATGCCAGCCAGTACCGGTTGGGCTGGCGGCCAATGAAGCGGCGAACCGTCTCGGCATCGTCGGCCTGGCGCGGCGCCATGAACAACGGCGCCTGTGAATAATGGCGGCAGTGTTCGGCGTCCATCCGCGAAATCGCGTCCGCATCGGCTTTCTCGGCCGGCCGCAACTCCCAGCCGGCTGGCGGAACCGCCCCAATCGGGCCGGTGGAGCGGATGCCGTCCACCACGGTCAGTCCGAAGCCGTTCCAAAACCAGGCTCGCAGGGCGGCCAGATCATTGGCCAGCAGGGCAATGCCGTGCATGCTTGCACCCGCCGCGGCCCATGAACCTGAAATGGCGCTGTAAAGCTGGCGGTAAACCGCTGGCTCGTCCTCCAGCGCCGCATGGCCCCATTCGGGCACAAATGCACCGGTCCGGCCGGTCCCGCGCATATTTCCGAAGACGAACCCGGCCAGATAACCCAGCATGCGGCCGTCCTGCATGGCAACATACGCCGGGGTGGATGGGGGAAACCTTCCGAACTGCTCCGCGACTGCATCGATATCCTCGAGCGAATCGGGAAGCTCTGGGATGCTCTGCCGCAGCCTTTTCAATTTGCGGACAAACAATTCAGCAGCCTGTGGATAATGATCGCGAGTCAGAGGCAGGATTTCCATGTGCCATCCTTGAGAGATTGATTTATTGCAACCGTTGTAAGTATAGCAGACCCTTTGGGTGTCACCGGGGGGATCGACCGGTTTTCAATTTTTCTTGCCCCTTGTAATTTGCCGAATCGGTAATATGATATTGTTTACAAATAATGTAATAATAAAACAGAAATGGGGTAGGAATGACGCGCAAGACGGAGACGATTGAAACGGTGATTGTGGGCGGCGGACAGGCCGGCCTTTCAATGAGCTATTACCTGACTCAGCAGCAACGCGAACACGTGGTTTTGGAAAAGACCCACCGCGCCGGCAGCGCGTGGACCCAACAACGTTGGGATTCCTTTACACTGGTTACGCCCAACTGGGGGTTCCGCCTGCCGGGAGCAGAATACGCGGGCTCGGAACCAAACGGATTTATGCCGCGCGCCGAGGTCGACCAGCGTTTTCAGGATTATATTCGGCAATATACCCTCCCGCTGCTCTACGGGGTGGAGGTTCAGGGCATCCTGCCTCGCGAGAAGGGATACCTGGTCAGGACGAACGACCGAAATTATCGGGCAAAGCAAGTCGTCGTCGCCAGCGGCCTGTTCCAGCGCGCGCGGGTGCCGGCCTGGGCCAGACTGCTGCCTCCTGATGTTCACCGTCTGGCTGCCTGCGATTACCGCAACCCGGACCGGCTGCCGCCCGGCGCCGTGCTGGTGGTGGGGTCGGGCCAATCCGGCTGCCAGATTGCCGAAGAATTGAACGAGAGCGGGCGAAAGGTGTATTTGTGCGTGGGCGGCGCCGGGCGTTTCCCGCGCCGTTACCGGGGCCGGGATGTCTTTGAATGGGTGCTGGAAACCGGGCTGTTCAGGCGCACCGCCGATCAATTGCCCTCGCCGGCGGCGCGATTTGGCCCCAATCCGCATGTAACCGGCAAGAACGGCGGCCACAGTCTGAACCTGCACCAATTTCAGCGGGACGGCATTGTGCTGCTGGGGCACGTCCGCGATTTTCAGGATGGCAAGCTTATCCTGGCGGCCGATTTGAAGGAAAGCCTGGCGAAAGCCGATAAAGCGGAAAGCGATTTTGTCAGGCTGGTGGATGAAACCATTATCCGGAATGGGTATTCCGATCCGCCGGAACAGATTCCTCAGTTGTCGGATGGCTATTCCGCTCCGGAATATTCGACTCTGGATTTGCGGGAGGCCGGCATCCATACCGTGATCTGGGCGGGTGGCTTTGCGTTCGATTTCAGTATGGTAAAGCTTCCGGTTTTCGATTCGTTTGGTTACCCGATCACCCGGCGCGGTGCGACGGAGTTTGCCGGGCTGTATTTTCTCGGCCTGCCCTGGCTGTATCGTCAGACATCCGGTTTGTTATACGGCGTGGGCGAGGATGCGGCCTATCTGGCGGAGGAGATGGCGAAGAGGTGAAGCGTGAACCGTGAGGCGTGAAGATGAAGCCAATCCCGGTTCACCACTCACACTTCACTTTTTTTCAACACCCTCAGCGCCCGCAGCGTCACCCACGGATTGGCTTGTTTCTTCTCGCCGAACTCGCACCAGGTCTTGCCGCTGTAATCGAATTCAAGCGGCCAGCGGCCGTCGGCATCCTGCTTTTGACGGATGAAATCGAGCAGCCCAGCCATGCGCGGATCGGCGGCATAGCCCAGGTTGGCCAGCGCCTCGCCGATTTGCAGCAGGTCGGTGATGTAGAAGACCGGGAAACCGAACTTCCACCAGTCGCGGTTGGGCTTGTCGTCACCCAGACGGGTTGGGTAGGTCGCCTTCATCAGGTCGACCGAGAACAGGAATTCGACCCCGGCGTGAATGGCGCGATCGATGAGCGGGGTGCGCTGGCTGGCCGGCAGCACGCTGAAGGCCAGCATCCCCTTGGCGGCGCCCCAGGCGCAGGGCTGGTAGTTGTTGGCCGAGCAGGTGAACAGCGGGCCGTGTTTGTAGGTGTAAAAACGCATCGGGTTCGAGCGCTCGCCGACCGGGGCCAACCCCTCGCCGGTGACGGTGCGCGCCATCCACTCATAGGCCTGATCCAGGCGCGGGTCGTCGATGCCCAGCGCGGTCAGCGCCCAGCACAGGTTGCCCTGCAGGCAGTCGATGGTGCCGGAGGGTGAGCCGTTCGAGCTGAACTGCCCGAGCGGCGTGAATGCGTGTTCGAACAGGTACTGGCAGGCCTGGCGGATGCGGGCGTCCATTTCGACGGACGCGCCCAACTGCGCCAGCAGGGTCAACGCCCAGACCGTGGCGCGGTATTTGGGGTTGTAACCCGGGCCGGGCCGCGCCCAGTAGCCCTGGGGTTGCATTTCATCCAGGACCGCGGCGATCGGCCCACCGCCGGAAGCCGCCTGATAGGCAGCCGCGAGCTGCGGGTCGTCCGCGGGGCGGTCGAGCAGGTCGCGCAGCGCCCGGTAGCGCACGTCGGGCGAAGGATATTCCAGCAGCCAGGCGATTGCATCGCCCTTGAGTTGATCTTGCCAGGGCATGGAAACCTCCTTTGCATGGGCAACGCGTTCGTTTCCCTCAAAATGATTATACGGAGTTTGGTAAAGAATTCACAGGATGAACAGGATGGGCAGGATCTGGATCGAGGATAGGATTATTGGCGCACTGACGATTCACGAATCACCAATGGTCGAATCAACGAATACCGAATCAACGAATACCGAGTCACCGCCTCACGCTTCACCGCATCTCCCATACCCTCTTCATAGTATAATAGTTCTATGCCAAAAACCCTCACCCAATACGTCTGCCAGAATTGTGGAAAAACTTCCCCGCGCCAGTTGGGGCGCTGCCCGGCCTGTGGAAGCTGGGGCTCGATGGTCGAGGAGTTCATCACCCCGCCGGCGGCCAGCGGGCGCAAGGGTGAACCGCACGGGCTGGCCGGGCAATCGCAGCCGCGCCGCCTGCAGGAGATCGAAGGCGACGTCGAAGAACGCCTGCCGATCCGCATGCAGGAGTTCGCGCGCGTGCTGGGCGGCGGGGTGGTGCCGGGCTCGATCGTGCTGGTGGGCGGCGACCCGGGCATCGGCAAATCGACCTTGATGCTGCAAATGGCGGTGGAAATGGCCGCCGAGCGCAAGGTTTTGTACGTCTCGGGTGAGGAATCCGAACGCCAGATAAAGATGCGCGCCCTGCGCCTGCTGCGCGACGAGGACGGCAGGGACGGCCAGATGCCCGATAACCTTTATCTGGTGACCGAAACCAACCTGGAGACGATCCTGGAGCATACCCGCACGGTCGACCCCACGCTGTTGGTGGTGGACTCGATCCAGACGGTTTATTTGCCGGCCATCGAATCTTCGGCCGGTTCGGTCAGCCAGGTGCGCGAGAGCGCCTCGCGCCTGCGCGAGCTGGCCAAGACCTCCGGCATGGCCGTGTTCGTCATCGGGCACGTCACCAAGGAGGGCATCATCGCCGGTCCGCGCGTGCTGGAGCACATCGTGGACACGGTTCTCTATCTGGAGGGCGACCGCTACCAGACCTTCCGGCTGCTGCGTTCGGTGAAGAACCGCTTCGGAGCCACCTCGGAGGTGGGCGTGTTCGAAATGCGCGAGCACGGCATGATCGAAGTGCCCAACCCGTCCGAGGCTTTCCTGGCCGAGCGCATGGTCAACGCTCCGGGTTCGTCCATCGCGGTGACCATGGAGGGCACGCGCCCGCTGCTGGTGGAACTGCAGGGGCTGACCAGTCCGTCCAGCATGGCCAATCCGCGGCGCACGCCCAACGGCATCGATATCAACCGCCTGTTGATGTTAACGGCGGTGTTATCGCGGCGCATGGGATTGCATCTGGGCGAGCAGGATGTATTCGTCAATGTGGTGGGCGGGCTGCGCATCACCGAGCCGGCCGCCGACCTGGCCGTTGCCGTGGCGGTGGCTTCGTCGCTGCGCGATCTGCCGGTGCGCGCCGACCTGGCGCTGATCGGCGAGGTGGGGCTTTCGGGCGAGCTGCGCTGGGTGGGGCAAATGGACGCGCGCCTGCGCGAGGCTGCCAAACTGGGTTTCAAGTCGGCCGTCATCCCGCGCCGACTGCGCAAGAGCGAGCCCTTGCCCGAGGGCATTCAGGTGCTGGAGGCGCGCTCGCTGCGCGAGGCCCTGACCCTGGCGCTGGTGAAGGAAGAAAAGTAACTCGCCGTTATGCAGGTTGGGTTGAGTGATGTTAGCCGGGGCCGATGTAAATCTTGACCGGAACGAAACCCGACATTGGTCTACGTCTGGCTATAACTTACAGAATCCAAGCTGAAATGTGTACCTCGTCCAGGGTAAGGTGTGTTATGCCTCTTAAAGAGGTGGGGTAATATGGACAGGAAAAAATTGCACAGATCTTTTTGGTTTTCAATCTGGCCGAAAGTAATTCTGACCTTGCTTCTGTTCGTCCCGGCGGTAGCGCAGCGTCCGTATGATCCGGCCAATACCTCCGCAGTTGTCGCGGCGGTGCTCAGCCGGCCCTTGATTAATGGTCTGCCAGCGTTGCTGCCGGTCGCCAAACTGGCGCTGTTGTTGGCGGTGATTCTGCCCGTTGTCTCTGGCCGGTTTTCGAAGCGCCTTTTGATGGGGTATTACGGGTTCTTCCTGATCCCGGTGGCAATTTTTCAAAACATCGCTGTCACCGCGGAGTACAATCTGGCCTGGCTGGTCGGAAACACGCTGCTGCAACTGGTGGTGGCAGCTTATTGTCTGTACGATTTCTTTGAGCATAAGTCAGAAATTCGCTCCGGGGATTTCTCCAAAGGCCGCGCATGGGTCATTCCATTGATGCTGCTGGCCTTCCTCATGCCCTATGGAGTAGATGCCAGCGGCAACATCCAACCGGTTTTTTCTGGCGCAGTGATATGGAACGAAGCAGCGGTCACCTACTGCATGATCACACCGGTGGTTCTTGGAATGTTGCTGATGTATTCCAAAGGCGTCTGTAAACCGGTGTTATCGATAATTGCTTACGCGGGTTTGCTGTTTGGCCTGTTGAACATGATGACCTGGTTTGTGATGCAAAGTCAAAACTGGTGGATGGGTGTATTGCACCTGCCACTGTTGATACTTTCGATTTCCGGTCTCCTGACAGCCCGGGAGAAAACCGCTCCTGCGCCGGCGTTGAGCGGATCTCTGCCCTAATTGTTGGGTGGGATCGAACCAACGATTGTAAACCAGGTCAAATAACGGCCGGGAGGCGCGTGCCCACCCCCTAAGGGGGGCAGGTGCACGCCCTGCTGGTTGTGACCTCTGTCCCCTCACAGTGCATAACACGGGACCGACGATGTGACGATGGGTACATCGCCAACCTTTCCTCCTGGACTATAGTGGATAACTGTACGATCCATCCAACCGTGGTCAAGGAGCGTTTTATGCTTGCAAAGTTTCGCCAGCCCGCCAGCGGGTTGACACATCTCGCCGGGGCAGGCCTGGCCCTGATCGGGCAGGTTGTTCTGCTGATGCACAGCGGAAGCCAGATGATCGATAAAATCTCATTGCTGGTTTACAGCGTCAGTCTTTTCGGCCTGTTCCTGGCCAGCGGTCTGTACCATTCGATCAGCTCCACCATCAAAGGGATCGGTATTTTACGTAAATTCGATCATTCCGCCATCTACCTGCTGATCGCCGGAACATACACACCCTTTTGCCTGATGGCTTTTCACGGTTTTTGGAAATGGGGCCTATTGACCCTCATCTGGATGCTGGCTGTGATTGGCATCATTGCCAATATCTGGATGATCAACGCGCCGCGCTGGCTCACCGCCGGAATATACGTGTTGATGGGCTGGTTGATTGTGCTGGCCTTCCGCGAAATGCTCGCCAGTCTGACTCCCACGACCATCCACTGGCTGTTTGCCGGCGGGATCATCTACACCCTGGGGGCGGTGGTCTACAGCACCAAATGGCTGGATTTCAAGCCGGGCGTGTTTGGTTTCCACGAGGTCTGGCATATCTTCGTCATGCTGGGCGCGGCCGCCCATTTTGTCGCAGTGTACAGTATGTTGTAAACGATGTTTCTCGAGAAAGCATAAAAGAGGTCGTCATTCTGGCGACCTCTTTTCGAATTATTCGTTATCTTCCACATTCTTAAGCTCGGCCAGCAGGGCGGCGTGCAGGGCGGCGTTGGCGGCCACAGCGCCGTAGGGCGGGCGCATAAAATCCGGGTTGCCGTCCATGTCGGTGACCAAGGCGCCGGATTCCTGGGCGATCAGACCGGCGGCGGCAATATCCCAGCTTTTTAACTGCATTTCCCAGTAGCCGTCCAGACGGCCGCAGGCCACATAGGACAGATCCAGCGCGGCCGAACCCATGCGCCGGACGGCCTGGGCCTTTTTGACGAGCTGTACAAAGTAAGGCAGGTTTCGATCGCGGATGGCGGGATCGTAGGAAAAGCCGGTGACCAGCAGCGCCTTCTGTAAATTGGTCTCAACGCTGGGTGAAATGGGCAGGCCGTTCAGCCAGGCGCCCTTGCCGCGTTCGGCCGAGAAGCACTCATCACGCAGCGGGTCGTAAACCACGCCCATCCGAACCTCGCGATTCACAGAATAGGCGATCGAAACGGCAAAGATCGGTACGCCGTGGGCGAAATTGACCGTCCCATCCAGCGGGTCGATGATCCAACTGCAGCCGGTCTCGCCTTCGAAGCGCCCACTCTCTTCGGTGATGATGGCATCCTGCGGAAAACGCGCCCGAATGCGTTCCAGCAGCATATTTTCCGAGTTACGATCCACTTCGGTAACCAGGTCGATCAGACCTTTATAGTGCACCTGGTGATCCTGGCCGTAACCCGCGCGCAGAATCTCTCCTGAAGCGCGGGCCAGGTCGATCAAATCAAATAAAGTTGGTTGTTGCATACGGGTAATTATAACTTTCTCGATAAGCATCCGGCAGCTTTACTGCCATAAATCCGGCATTCAGCGATGCGAGTTCATTCTTCCGGTTTGAACGCGCCCACCAGCTTGAGCAGACTTTCCAGTTCGTCGCGAATCTCGTATTGATCGCTGGTTTCCTGCGCCAGCAGCGCCTCGAAGGGCGGTTTCTGCTCGGGCGGCAGGGTTTGCAACAGGCGCTCGGTGCGCGCAATCTGAGTGGCCTTATGGTGCAGCTTGGATTCCAACCGTTCGCGGTAGCCGTGGTAGAAATCGCTGTCGCCAAGCGGGGCTTTCCGTTCGATGGTCGCGCCGGTCAGCACTTCGGCCACGGTCAGAAGGAAATCTTCCGGGTCGATGGGTTTTTCGACGAAACGCACCGCGCCCAGGTTGAGCGCGAATTCCTTGTCCTCCGATGTCAGGTAGGTGGCGGAAATGAAGATCACCGGAATCTGGTTGGTGCGCGGATTTTTGCGCAGGTTATAGACCAGGCTGTAACCATCCATCAATGGCATCAGGATGTCGGTGATGATCAGCGCCGGGCGCTCCAACTCAGTGCGATCCAGCGCTTCTTTGCCGTTGCGCGCCGAAACCACCGGATAGCCCTTGAATCGCAGGGTTACTTCCAGCAGCTCGCGCACGTTGGCATTATCTTCCACAACCAGTATCGGACCGTAAGGAATGTTCATGAGAAAAATTTTAATGCAATTCACCTGAAATGCAGTTTACAGGTGCCTTGCGGTTCAGCCTCCCCGGCCGTCCGGCCAGTCGCGCAATTCATTTTCATCGGCCAGGGCTTCGAAATAGCGCACCAGATCGGCATGGCGTTTTTCGGCCAGGGCCTTTGCCGCCCGGGTGTTGAGCCGGTCGCGGACGTGGCGCAGTTTGAAAAGGTATTCATGGTAGGCCGAGTGCGGTTCGCCGGGCTCTTTTTCGCCTCTTTCGAGAAAACGCTGCGAAGGCGTCGCGTAAACCGGTTGGCCGGCTTGAATGGCATAAGCAATGGTGCGGGCCACGCCGATGGCGCCCAGGACATCCAGTTTGTCGGCGTCGAAAAGCACCTGCGCTTCCAGGCTGCGCGGGCGCTGGCTGCTGCGGTAGCGATGGGCGAGGATGCATTCCTGCACGCGGGTGATGGATTCGGCGTTCCAGCCTTCAGCGGTCAGGATGCGGGCGGCTTCGTCAGCGGAAGCCTCGTGGTGGTTGCCGCGCCCGCCGCTGGTGGGCTGGCTGCCCTGCACATCGTGCAGCAGCGCCGCCGCGCGCACGATTTCAAGGTCGGCGCCTTCGGCTTCGGCCAGTTTTTCGGCCAGATGGTAAACGCGCAGCACGTGATCAAAGCCGTGCACGGCATCATTTTGTGGGTAGAGAGCTTGCGCCTGTTCGATGGTGGGCATGAAACGAATCTCCGGGGGAAGTTTTTAGCAATTCGCTTTTAGCTGTTAGCCTGTTAGCTTTCAGCAGTAGGCGATGAATGGTCTTCGTAAAGAGGCTATAGGGCTCGAGCAAAAACGGTAAATCCGTGCTCTGGCATCATCCCGCATTACTCAGATCTCTTTTTTCAAAATCAAGGCTTGAAAATGAAGAGATGCACCGCAATCGCAATCGATGGCCCGGAAGGAAAGGATGTCGAAAACCCTGGCCGCTTCCCGCTGGATATGCTCGTCGCTAAAGGACGAGAAGAAGCGCTTCGGCTCGGCGTAATCTTCTTCTCGAATGCCTTCGTGGTCGTCCCCGCCATAGACGCCCAGGAAAAACAACCCGCCCGGTTTCAATACCCGCCGAATCTGCGCCAGCGCACCGGGAAACTCGGTCTTGGGCAGGTGGAGGAGGCTGTTCATGGAATAGATTGCGTCGAAAGACTCGTCCGGAAAATCCAACCCGGCCACGTCCATGACCTGCGCGTCCAGGCCCTTCTGACGGCATAACGCCACCATGGCCGGCGACAAGTCGATACAAGCAACCTCCAGGCCGTTCTCGCGGAAGAACAGGCTGTCGCGGCCCACTCCGGCGCCGACTTCCAGCAGGGTCCTTTTTTGTTCCTTCTGCAGGAGGGTCAGAAAATTTGCGCGTACCTCGATTTTCCAATCCGCCACCGTTCCGGCTTCGCGATCGAGGGCGGTTTTGTCATAAAATTCGCGCAGAGCGTTTCGCAGCGGGTGGCTGGCATTCGGTTTCATGCGTTTCCTGATTTGCAATCCATTTGGATGAACCATTGCGACGTCGAGGCTAATTCATTGCGGTGAATAAGGCTTCATTATACCCTCGGCCGCGCCCGGGAGATCATTGTCCGGGATGAAAAAGCGGGGTCCTGTGAATCACAGGACCCCGCGGTAATCCGGAAGGTCAGGGTTTATGGACCGACAATGCGACCTTCGACCACCGGGCCAACCGGCGAGTTGGCCGCCACGTAATCGATGGCGACCTGCAGCAGGTCATCGCCGGGCTGGTAGACATTCGTACCCTGGCTCAGGATGGTGTAACCATCACCGCCGGTGTACATGAAGTCAAGGGTGACGATGCGGATCGTATCCGTTGGCAGGATGGGGATATGCGTACCGCCCATGCCGGTCGGCGTTCTCCACATGCCGGTGACCACCGGAGTGGTGCCATTGCAGGAGAAGGTAACCGCCAGACCGGAGATCTGCGGGAAGCGGCCGGTTCCGCCGGTGAAACCCGGGTAGCAGAATGGCGTGAACCCGTTCACAAAGGCCTGTTCGAGTTGAGCGCCGGTGAGGGTCTCGATGACGGTCCGGTTGCCGAAGGGCAGGACTGCATACATCTCACCCCAGGTGATTTCACAGGGTCCTTCGCCAGCGCTGGGTGGCGTGCAGTACAGGTTGGCGCGCAGGCCGCCCGAATTGGTGTAGGCTGCGTCGACACCGGGATAGCGCAAGCGCATGGCGTCGGCCACCATGTTGCCCATGGCCGATTCATGCAAGCGAGTCGGGTCGCGCAGGATATCGAACTGTTGGGTGCCGATGACCTGGTTGCGGAGAATGGCCGTTTGCGCGTTGGCGTCATCGATGATTGCCTGGACGTCCGCGTCCTTTGCAACACCGATGTCCTTGGCCATGCGGGTGGCTGCGCCGGCCCATTCTACGTTCTGGCCGTGCACGATCATCTGGACCACCGAGTAGCTGGTGCCGGCGTTGATGCCCTCGGCGATGAGGATGTGGCCAACCATCAGGTTCGATACGCGATGGGTATGGCCGCCCAGCATCACGTCCACCTCGGTCTTCTGAATTTCATTGGCGATGTCGACGATGGGGCCTTCCCAGGCAACGGCCGCGTTCCCATCGATTGCATTTGCGCCAACCGTCGTGCCCTCATGGATCAACACGACCTGAACGCGGACGCCCATATCCTTGAGTTTCTGCGATTCGGTCTTGATGGTTTGGACGGCCGGCAGGAAAGTCAATCCGGCCGTGGCGCCCGCGCTGACCAGTTCGGGAGTCGTTTCCAGGGCAATGCCGATGACGCCGATACTCACGTTTCCGTACCGGAACACGTGCGTACCCTGAACCCAGTCGGGGTTCAGTAAGGTATTTTCATCCACGATGTTGGCGCCCAGGAATGGGAAGTTGGCATTCGCCTCATGCATGAGCAGGCGAGCCAGACCATAATCGAATTCGTGATTGCCGTAGGTGGTGGCGTCCACTCCCCAGACGTTTTCCACATCGATGGCGGGCTTATCCTGCAGCAGGCCGGAGTTGGCCGGGGAAGCGCCCACGTTATCGCCGGAGGAGAACAGGAACCCGCGATCGGCGAAGTTGGCGAATTCCTCTTTGAACAGGGTCGCCAGGTAAGCCGCGCCGCCCACGCTGATGTTCTTGCCGTCGTAAGTGGCCGTGGTGGGTTCGAGTTGGCCGTGGAAATCGGTAAATCCGACCAGCGGGACGAGCGTCCGGGCTTCGCCGCCTCTCAGCAGATCAAGGCGCACAACGCCCTGGGATTGCTGGGGTTCGGGAACGCCGAGGATGTAGGCGATGGTGGGGGCCAGGTCGATGGTGCGGATGCCTTCAGCCAGGTAGTTGGGCTGGATGGCTTTGCCGCCGGCAAAGAACGTGGCATGCATGTTGACGTTTGCATCCAGGTTCTGTACATCCGGCACATAGCCGTGCTGGCCAAAGAAGGCCGAGAGCGCCACCAGCGTGCCGGGGGTTTCGGCGTCGAACTGGTACGGCGGATAGGCAAACACAACCAGGTCGCCGGTGCGGGTTGGGTGAGCCATATCCGCGTAGGAGTCCGTCCCGTTGGGGATGTAGCGCGCTTCGGCTTTGGTATACGCGCGGTCGATCATCATCCAGTCTTCGGGCTGGCCGTCGCCGGTCCAATCGTTTGGATCGGTCAGCGCCAGGTAGGCGGCCTTGATTTGCTGGACGACCGCGGCTTCATCTGCAGCGGCCACCTGCTGGTAACCGCCGCCAGCCGGATCGCGACCGGCCAGATTCAGGTAGATCTGTAACGTACCGCCGGCCCAGCAGGCCTTGGCCTTGCCGATGGTCTCACCGGTTGCCGGACGGCAGTTGGAAGTTTGGGGCTTGGAGAGCAATCCCAGGTCGACCAGCGGTTTGCTGGCGTCGATGGCCAGGAATTGAGCCCCAAAGCCGTGGTCGGAAGCAACGAAGGTGGTGATGTCCTTGCCCATCAAAGACCGCCCCAGACCCAGCGTGCTGTCTGCGCCTTCGTAGGCTGCCTTGATGTAGGCTTCGCGGTCCGCCACGCGTCCATCGGGCGTGCCGTTGACCTGCACGTCATCGTAAGCCGGGTTCGGCTCGCCGTTGGGCAGCGTGGGAGTGATGAGCCCCAGGAACTGGTGTGAGAACTCATCCGTGGCCGAATAACCCAGCAGCAGCAGATCGGGATGGTAAGCGTCGATGACGTATTCGATGATGGGGTGGTAGGCCTTTTCCCAGTACAGCGCCTGCTCCACGTAAGTGTCCTCGCTGACGATGCCGGATTCCAGAATGGCATAGTCAGCCGAGGTGGCGGTGGGGAAGGTTTGGGCGATGTATTCGGCGAAATCACCGCTGAAGCCGTCTTCTCCAAGCCAGGTGGGCCAGGAGGCAATGGCGCGTGTGACCGAGGTGTGGAACAGACGCACCATCGAGAGATCGGGCGTCATTTCTTCGACCTTGATCAGCATGCCCGCCGTCAGGCCGGCCATCGAGCCGCCGACGATCTTGACTTTCACGTCACCCCATTGGCCTTTGTGCAACGTGGCCACGGCTTCGGCGCCGTTCTTGCCAAAGGCGAACAGCACTGTGTCGTAATTGACTGTGGCATCGTTGGTGGCATCGAAGATATAGGCGTTCAGGCCGTACTTGTCGGTGCCAAAGTCGAGCACGCGCAGGTGCATTTCCTTGGCGGGGCTATAGGAGGTGGGTACATGGCTCCAACCGACCGCGTTTGTTGGCGCAGCAGCGGCGTAAGGCGCCTGGCCTGCAAATCCGGCCGGGTGATCGAACTGCAGCCCGAACGAGGCTACAAAGGCGGCCGAATCGGTTGGGCTGATGTAGTTGGTGGCCACGCCGCGCCCGGACAGGAAGGAACGGTAATCGACGGAGGGGCCCTGGATGTTCATTTCAGCGCCGCCCGACCATTCGATCTGGGCAACCTTTTTGCCGCCGCGTTCAGCAGCCTGAGCCAACGATTCAGCCTGCACGACGCCTTTGTCGAAGGAGGCAGTGCGGCTGGAGAAGGACGCGCCGTTGATGGCAAAGGTGTTGTTGGTGGAGCCGGTTACGCCAGACCACGCGCCGGTTGCCAGGCTGTACCAGCCCGCGCCGGTGTTGGCCGGCGCCTGGGTCAGCAGGCCGTTATCGCCCGCGATCGCGCCGGTCTGGATCAAGTCGGCAAAATTGGGCAGCAGGTCCTGTTCGGCATATTGCAATGCCAGGTCCTGACGCATGCCGTCGGCTGCAAAGAAGATGACGCCGTTGGTCTTGGTGTCGGTGGTTTTGCCAACGGCCGGCGCGGCAGAGACATTGACGGTCAGCGAAGAAAAGGCAAGGACGAGTATCAACAAACCGCCAAATACTCGTACAAGAGTATGCTTTTTCATCTCGAAACCTGTTCCTTTCGTGATTATCATTGGACACGGGTGCAATGCACCCTGGTTTTTGGGTCAATATCCGGCCAATACCGCCGGATATCCAAACTTCCTTCAAATTCGTTTAATCCCCGCTATACTCATTTCGAAGGCAGCACCTCCTTATGGGTGTTCGTTTGGAAATTGTACTTAATTCATCGACATTAAATCATTATACCGATCCAAACCGCCAATGGATTAATTCTTAAAAAATCCTGATAAGTTAAGGAAATGTCAAACCGGGATACAATCAAAGCGTGACTGCGATTACCGTGCTGCCCGAACGATACAGCGTTTGCCGGCTTGCCGCTGACGCGGAAATCCCGGCCTGGGCCATGAAAGGCCCGTTTACTTCACTCACCCGCACGCCAGACGAGTTATCGCTGGTGTGCAGCAAAGCGAACCTGCCGGCGGATCTTCGTTGCGAACCCGGCTGGCGAATTTTACGCCTGGAGGGACCGTTTGCCTTCGACCAGATCGGTGTACTGCTGGGTGTCCTGGCGCCGCTGGCGCAGGCCGGGGTGAGTGTGTTTACGCTTTCGACTTACGATACGGATTATGTGTTTGTCAAAGAGGCCCTGCTTGCGCGGGCATGCGCGGCATTGAAGGAAGCCGGGCATGATCTGGAACCAGATTACCCGCAAAAGGTTGTATAATAATTGCGTTTCGGCCGGGTACGACTCTTTTAATATCCTGTGTCGTTACTATTAAATGTAAGATTATTGAAAGTAATATCCTCCAAAATAAAGGTAATCGATCCAACGGGGCCGAGGGGGCGTCCTGTTGCATTGCTAACAGGAAAATGACGACCGCCTTCGGACACTGCTGGAATCTGACTTATCAAGTGGATCCCCCGACGTTCTCGAATGCCGGGGATTTTGTATTGCAGAAGACATTGGCCGACGTGATCCCATCGCCCCTGCCTTTGCCGGTTACCGGCGCCTATCTGCTGCACCCCGGCGGCGGCGACTATGAATTATTGGCCGCGTTGACGCAATCCGCTTATGGTCTGGATGGCGCGGCTTTACCAGAATTACGGTTGCACATGCGCCGCTATTTCCTGACGGTAGAATCGCATCCGCTGTTGGACAGCTCGTGGATGTGTTTCGTGGATGGCGCTCCGGTTTCAGCCTGCCTGATCGCGCGGCCGCGCGGGTCGGACACCCCTCGAATTTTCGATCTTATGACGGCCCGCCCCTGGCAGGGCAAGGGTCTGGCGATGACGCTGCTGCAAAAATCACTGCACGCGCTGGTCGAAAAAGGCTATACGGCGCTTCGCGTTGGCTGTCCCATCCAGGAAAAATCTCTGCTCCAGCGCCTGGAACAATTTGGCTTTACCGCGATCCATTCCGAATTATGTTAAGAATTCATGCAACAGGCCGGGTTTACACCCGGATACCCTTCTTTGTCCGACCGTACCTCAAGTGAATCCAAACAGGCTTTTCGAAAAAAACTGGCCAATGGACCCGGTCAACTTCGATAAAATCTAAAGAAATCGTCTTTCATGGATGTTATTGGAGGCAAAATGGCGCAAACAACCGACCGGTTATGCGCGGTTCTTTTGGGTCTGGCGGCAACTCCCGAGGCGGCCGCCGAGCATGCTCGAATTTCAGCCCGCTGCCCCTATGTGGCCAGTTATCTTGCAGAAAAATGCATGACGATTGGCGTTTATGTGCTGCCGGAAAACAAGCGCTGGTGGATTGAAATTCCCGCCCAACACCCCGAACTGTTGGGACTGGTCCGGGCGAGCCTGGCGTTCATGGATTTTCCGGATGCGGAAAGCGCCTGGTCGCGCGGGGATACAAGGCCCGAGCTCGTTCAACCACCGTGCGGTTCGGATTGCTCGCATTGCCCGCAGTACCAAACGCGCTGCGCGGGTTGCCCGGCCAGCCAGTTCTATCGCGCCTGAGATGCAGCGCCGCGCCGGTGATTCTCAGCGGGGCGGCAGCAGACCCTCCTCGACCAGGATATTCTCTGTAATTTCCCTCGCGGCCGCACCGCTTGCAAATCCATCCGGATCGGTGCTTTCAATGTTGGTCGCGAAGAAATACACATTCCCATCCCGTTCCAGGTAACCCACGAACCAGCCGGTGTGGATGGGAACACGTTGAACCGATCCGGTTTTTCCGCGAAAGGTATAGGAATCGGTCGACTCCAAAATCATGATCTTCTTCACGATGTCGATCGATGAGGTGGAAAACGGCAGATCATTTTGATAGAACCGCTTCAGAAAATCCACCTGTTGGTCGGCTGATATTCGAAGGCCGCCTTCCAGCCAGAATGTATCGATCTTGCCAGAGATGTCCCGGTTGCCATAATCGGCCAATTCCACATAATGCCGCATTCTCTCTTCCCCGACGCGCCGGGCGAGTTCCTGGTAATACCAGACGACCGAATTTTGGAACGCCGTCGCGAGGGTCTGATCCTGATTCCAGGAGGCGATCTCGTAGTTCGTGCCGTCCCACGCAATCTTGTAATTTTCGTCCGAGATAACGCCGGTCTCCAAACCAATTAGGGCGTTTAGAATTTTGAAGGTGGACGCCGGCAGGAAGGGTTCGGCGCAGCGCTGTGTATTGAAACGGATCGTTTTCTGACCATTCAAGTCGTACAACACAAAGGCGCCCTTCATTCCCTCGAAGAAATTTTCCAGTTCCGGTTTTTCTTCGGAAACCGGAAGGTCGGTTTCCGTCTGAACGGTTGTGTTCGGCAAGGGTTGGGACGTGGCGGTCTGGAGTGGGTTGCAAGCTGCCAGTAAAGCCAGGAGGAGTGTAAAACTCAACACGAGGACCCGGGTTCTACGCATGGATCTTGTTCCTTGGGAAAAATAGGATGCCTGATTGTATTCCGATTTTTGAAATAATGACCTTATTGACGGTTCAATTCATCATTTAGAATCACAGTCTGACCAACGATTTGTAAATCACTGGAGATTGTCTATAATGAATCACAGAATGTAATGCTATCAGTCGGCAACCAAGACGGAGGATGGTTATGCTTCGAAAAAACTGGCTGCTTATGATTTTGCTGGCAACGTTGATTTCAGGATGCGCTCAACAGACTGAAACCACATCCGGCATGCCCTGGTGGGGTTGGGTGATCATTATTCTGGTGATTTTTGTGCTCTTCTGGCTGGTATTCCGCTCGCGGCCGGAGGAAGAAGTCAAAACGAACCAGACGGTTGCGCCAATAGAGGATGAGGCCGTCCGGGCTGCCGAAATTCCGACCGGGGTGGCGTCGGCGCCGCTGCAGCCGGACGATTTGACCCTCATCGAGGGCATCGGCCCGAAGATCAATACGATTCTGCATACAGCCGGGGTCAATACTTTCGCTCAACTTGCTGCGTTGGAGCCGGAAAAAATCATGAATATTCTTACGGCGGCGGGTATCCGCCTGGCCGATCCGAAAACCTGGTCGGAGCAGGCCCGCATGGCCGCGGCCGGCGAGATGGAACGGTTGCGCGCCTACCAGGATACGCTCAAAGGCGGCCGTACCGCCTGATTGTTTTCTCCCGTAAGAACCCGATAAAAGGGCTGCCTAAAAGCAAATCTCACTTTTGGCAGCTCTTTCTTTTTGCCTCCCTCCGCATACCCATTTCCACATGGCACAGCCCCTTTCTCAATATTCCCTGTTGACTTCCCGCTTATAAATTGATAAATTCAATCAACAAAGAAATATATTTCAAAAGGAGTGGCTGCCATGTCCTTGTTTACGGATGTCAATGTGGTGCAATATTTCGTGGCCGATTGGGAACGGGCCAAGAAATTCTACATGGACCTTCTGGATTGGCCGGTGGCCTACCTCGACGACCGGATGGGTTGGATGGAGTTCGGCGAAGTTGGAAAGACTCACCTGGCGATCAATCGATGGGATCAAGCCGTAGGCCCCATCCCTCAAAATGGCGCCATTGCCGTGCTCAGCGTCGCGGATGCCGGCGCCACCCTGGCAGCGTTACGCGCGCGCGGCGTGCGCTGCGATGATATCGCGATCATCCCAGGCGTGGTGGCCGTCGGCGCTTTCTACGACACGGAAGGCAACCGCATCCAGTTCGCATCGCCGCTGACGGAAACATCCGGCGGGGCAGGGGTGTAATTCCGATTGCGATGGCGGGGAGGGTCTCGATTCCGGATTTACCCGGATGGAGGGGGTATAATGGTTGCGTTTGAGCATAAGGATGCCTGATGATTGACCGACGCGAACTGCTGCAAAACATGCAGGCGGGACGTAGCCGCCTGGAATCTGCGGTGGCAGGCCTACGGGATGAACAATTCCTGGCGCCCGTATTGGACGGCGGATGGTCCATCAAGGATGTCCTGGCGCATCTGGCGTTTTGGGAAAACCGGGTCGGCGATATCTACCTGGGTTTGGTGATCGGGGAACTGTCGAATTTGGAGGGGGAGAACCTTTCGGTGGATGCGTTGAACGCGCTGGTTTACGAACGCAATCGACTGACGCCGCTGGCGCAAGTGCGTGAGAATGAATCCTGGGCCTATCAGGCGTTGAAACGGTTTGCAGCCGCCGCGTCCGAGGAACACCTTTTTAGCCCGACGTGTTTTGCGTGGACGCGCGGGCATCCCTTCGTGGAATGGATCATCGGCAACACGTACGAACACTATGACGAACATTTACCGGTATTGCTGGCCTGGCGAAAAAAACAGCCGGGCTGAAGCAGAGAATTGATTTTGCTTGATCCTGCCGAATGGGGGGAGAAAGCAGGCGAGGGAACCATGGCAAATATATTTCTGATAGGCGGTGGGGGCGATCAGCCACAAACCTGGGCCGATACTTATGGGCGTTTTTTGACCGCTGCCGGCGCCGAAAAGGCGCGCCTGGCGCTCATCGTCGTGGGCGTCACGGCTGGGGATGCGGACCAGATTTTCGCTTATTATCAGCATATTTTCAATGAACTTGGGCTGCCAACCGACCAGATCCTGAAGATGGCGTTGACCGAAGGCCATTCTCTGGATGCGCAGGCGCTGGCCGCACTGGCGGCGATGGACGCGAGCGGCGTGTGCGTTTGCGCCACCTCCACACCACTCTGCCAGCAGGCGCTGTGCCAGGATCTCGAATGGGTGCGCTGGCTGCAGGAGAAAGATTTACCCTATTGCGGCGTTTCCTCCGGGGCTGTTGTGGCGGGCGATCGTGCCGTGGTGGGCGGCTGGCGCGTAACGGTGGATGGTGAAAAACATCCCATCCAGGCGCATTGGGCCAGCGAGGGGTTGGACGAGTTGGAAGTGCGGCCGGGGTTGGGGTTGGCGCCGTTTGCCATCGAGTGTCACGCCGGGCAGTGGGGTAATTTGACGCGCCTGATTCATGCCGTGGCCATGGAACTGGTGGACGTAAGCTGGGCGATTGACGAAGATACGCTGCTTGAAATTGGCGAGCGCGGTTTTTTTACCAACGGTCTGGGGCACACCTACCGCTTGCAGATTCACCATATGGGGCGGGTGGAAGTCAGCCTGTTCCGCAATGGCGGCGGGATCATGCGGGGATGAGTGATGGGTTCTGTGTTTGGAGTTCAGAGGAAGACAGGACGTTCTCTGGATATGGACTGTATCCTCCAACATCCATCATTTTTAGCCGATCATTGATTCAATAACGATATAACCCGAAGCCTGACGGCACCTCCACGAAGAACGCTTCGACTCATCAACTTAAGACTCTCTTCTCTTCTTGACTCTCCGGTTACCGGAGGGTTTATACTGGGCGCACTGAAGGCCTTCAGTACTTTTCAGGATGGGAAACAAGTATGCTCAAGATCGGAGACTTCTCCAAACTGGCGAGGGTGACGGTCAAGACGCTGCACCACTACGAGCAGATGGGCCTGCTGCGTCCGGCCTGGATCGACCGCTTTACCGGCTACCGTTACTACGCGCTGCAGCAGCTTCCGCGCCTCAACCGCATCCTGGCGCTCAAGGATCTGGGTTTCTCATTGGATGAGATCACCCACCTGCTCGACCGCGACCTCGGGGCGACTCAACTGCGCGCCATGCTGGAGGAAAAGCAGGCCGAGTTGGAGCGGCGGGTGCAATCCGAGCAGCGCCGGTTGGAGATGGTGGCCGTGCGCCTGCGTGAGATCGAAGCCGAGGGCCGGACTTCGCTGCCGGACGCCGCGCTCAAGTCATCTCCGGCGCTGCATGTCGCCAGCCAGCAGGCTTTGGCGCTCCCCACGGAGCAAATGTTCGATCACAGCGACCGGCTCTATCATTCGATCATGATGTGGCTGCAGCAGGCGCACCTGCGCCCAAGCGGCGAATGGCTGGCCCTGCATGAGAAACCGGAATACGACGAACGCGCCGTGCCCATTGAAACGGCCGTCGTGCTCGATCCGCGCAATTCCGAACCTAGCAACCTGCCCTCCGGGTCGGTGAATCTGCGCTGGCTGCCCGCCGTGCCCGAACTGGCCTGCTCCGTCATCCCACGCCAACCCGGCGATTTGATGCATGCCTATACCGGCCTGTATGGCTGGGTGGAAGCCAACGGTTACCTGGTGAACGGCCCGGTGCGCGAAGTCTACCTGCAGGAGCCGGGCGAGAACAGCGCCGCCATGGTGGAGTTACAGTTTCCCGTCGAACGCAACCGGCATTGGAGAATTCAAACCAACGCCAGACAGGAAAAGAAGGAGACCGAAATGGATGTCAAAATCATCAACCAGCCCGCGATGACACTGATCGGGCTGCGCTACCAGGGCAAGAACCAGAACGACGAGGTCCCTGAACTGTGGAACGTATTCAACAAACGGGCTGCTGAAATTGCCAACGGACTCGAAAACGCGTACGGGGTGTGCCGCGTTCCACCGGGCTTGCCGGAGGGCGAGTTCGAATACGTCGCCTGTATGCCGGTCTCGAAAGTCGAGAAAGTGCCTGAGGGCATGCTGGTGGTGAACCTGCCGGAGTTGAAGTGTGTTGCATACCCGCACCACGGCAAACTGGACACGCTTGGCGAAACCTACCAGGCGCTTTACCAGGCCTGGCTGCCTCAGTCGGGATTGGAGGTGGTGGAACCCGGTTTCGATATGGAATTCTACGGCGAAGAGTTCAACTTCACCGACAACTCGGTATTCTATATCTACGTTCCGGTGAAGTAAGGCGAACATCTGGGAGTGCACAAACCGTTCCGATGCAGTAAATCGGAACGGTTTGTTATGTGGCTGTAAGTTCCCAACGGCCCTGAAGTGCCTATAATGATATTTGGTGGTTGGCCCACATTAGAGTTTCATCGCAGCCGGGCCGCCACCGGCTTTTTTTAAGAATATGTTTGCCGCTTAGCATCTGCGCCGGGATTGCCCACCGCACCCCGTCGGCCATACCGCAGGAGACGACCGCCTGGTTCCAGGGGACGTTGCGCCCGTAGGGGGCCGGTATTTGCCTGGTTCCCAGCGTTGCGCGGCTGTGGGCTGAAGTTATAATTCGAGTATGGAGATTCAATACCTTGAGCTTTCGCCGGCCTCTGCCGCGGCCATGAGCGATGCGATCGTCAGGGTGTACGCAGCCGCCTTCGAGCCGCCGCCCTACCTGCGCGGCGAACCGGAGGCGCGCGCTTTTTCGGATATCTTCCTGCGCCAGCGCGGCCAGGCTGGATTCCACTGCATCGTGGCGCGTGAGGCTGCCCTGGGGACTGTGGTCGGATTCGTCTACGGATTCACCAGCCTGCCGGGGCAGTGGTGGCACGATCAGGTGGCACAGCATATGAACGACGTGCAGCGCGAGCACTGGCTGGGCAGTGCCTTCGAACTGACCGAACTGGCCGTCGCGCCCGCTTACCAGGGCTTTGGCATCGGCGGGCAGCTCCACGACCGGGTGCTGGCCGGCCGGCCGCAGCGAACGGCGGTGCTATCGACCATGCAAACCGAAACCAACGCTCTGGCGCTGTACCGCAAGCGCGGCTGGCAGTTGTTAGTATCCGATTTTCTCTTCTCCGGCGCGGTGCGGATGTACGCCATTCTGGGGAAAGAGCTGGCGGCTAATTCGCTTTTAGCGGTTGGCGATTAGCGGTTAGCGGTTAGCAATCAGCTATTGGCGATTAGCTTATAGCCCATTGGCTTTATGACGAATCCGCCTACCTCATACCGCAAACCCATCCCTTCCCCAACAATAACGGCGGGCATCAAGCCCGCCGTTGTCGATCGGTAAATTCGAGGTTATTCGCTGCAGTGTCCGGGGCCGATGAGACCGTTGTTGTAGTTGTCCAGAATCGAGGCCACGGACAGCACGTAAGTGCGCGTGCTCTTCGATAGGGTGGTGGTGAAGAAGCCTTCAGCCCAGGCCAATTGTGAAGCCACCGCGCTGACGTCCGCCCCGTTCAACTGGTTCAGGTGAGCCGCGATGTAGGCGTGCGCCAGGATATAGTATGCGTTGCCGCCCTGCGGGGTAGTCCACAATACATCGTACCAGCTCTTGCCGCTCAGGTAGAAGGGCGTGTTCTCGCCGACCTGAGCCCAGGTGCCATCATAAGGCGCCGGGCCGTAACTGGAATGGGTCTTCCAATAACCCGGGGTCAGGCTGCAGCCGGTGGCGCACGGCACGGTCACGGTCACGCGCCAGTTGTCGGAACCCGGCGTGAAGGTGTCGTTGGTGGTAAAGGATGCCGTGTTATCGACGTAGTATTCACCGCAGGTGCCGTATCCGCCGACATTCACCGAGTAGGTGAAGGTCTTGGGGGCTTCGTTCTTGCAGACCGTGCCCAGGTTGCCGAGCATGCTGTCGGTGACGCTGATGCACTCATCGACTTCGTTGATGGTTGCCGAAGCAAAGCTGACGTTGGCGGTGCCGCTGAAATGGGTGGTGCCGGATGGCGTCGCGCTGCCGTTCGATCCATAGGCGTGATTCTGCAGCACAGCGCTGGCCGTATTGAGGCGGTCGGCCGCATCCGGCAACGAAGCGCTGTAGGTGCAGTTCAATGTGCCGCCGGCAGCCAGGCTGTAGGGGAAGCTGACCGGGCAGACCACACTGGCGGTGATGCCGCCCGCAATCCCATCGCTGACGGCGTTGATCGTCGCGGCCATGGGCGCCGGATTCGTAACCGTGATATTGCCGCTGGCGGCGAACTGGCTGTCGGTGTGTCCGGTGACATTGACCATCACGCTGTACGGCACCGTATAGAACTGGCCGGGGCTCAGCGTCAGGGCTGCGAAGTCGGCGATCTTATCGATGCTCCAGGTGTACTTGCGCTGGAGGCTGGTGCTGGCGTCCTTGGCGACGGTCAGATCGTGACAGTTGACCTGCACCGAGGCGGTGTCGCTGATCGGTTTGGGAGTCTCGTTGATGATCTGAGTGGCCGAGACCGTGTTGTCGTGCCGACCCTCATCCGCATTGCAGGTGAACGTCTTGGAGTAATTGACCACGCTGGTGTCGGTGAAATGCCAGGATTGGCCGTTGGTATCGCTGACATCCAGGCTGTTGTTGAAGACGTAATTGGGGCTGGATGGGAAATTGCCGGTCAGCGAGGGCGAAGGCCCGAAGGGTTCGCCGATATGGCCGGAGTGATTGTCGATGGTGATATCGGCCGTGAGCTTGAAGACCTTGCCGGCCAGAAGGGTCGGGTCGACGTAAGCCATGATGTGGTAGCACTGTGAAGCGCCGGCGGCCAGTTCACCGCTCTGAAAAACGATCGTCGAAAGAGCGACGTCGGTTGTGTCGGGCGGGAGGGTCACATGCACGGCAATCTTCAGGCCCTGGGTGGCTTCAGCGCCGCTGTTGGTGACGCAGACCTGGCCGTCGATGAAGCCAAGCAGCGTTCCGGCCGATTTGGTGGCGGTAACCGTATATAGTGAAGTGCCGCTGTCGCCGGCAAACAGATCCCAGGTGGCCGGGTACACCGACTTGTCGAGCGTCCACTGGTAAGTGACCTTATAAAAAGGCGTGGCTTCCTGAACCACGGCGGTCAGCGTTGTGCCGGCCTGATCTTGAGCTGAAACAGGCTGGAAAATCCCGAATAGACCAATCACGAGAATAAGCATTGCCAGAGCGGCAAAAATAGACTTCGATTTCATTGAATTCCTCCTGATGAGCAAAACCGGTTATAGGCCAAAACCAAACAAGTCATGGCATGACGATTGTGAATCGTTAAACCTCCTTGATCACCTGCTTCCCCCCTCGCAGGAATGCCCTGAACCGCCGGAAAACAAAAAAACCGGCGTCCAATTCGGGCCGGTTTCGCTACTGGCTCCCCACCGGTCTAGGCTGTTTTTACAGCGCAAGCGACCAAATTCAACCGGTGGTTCATCGCCTCACCAACAAAGCGGATTGTAAATCACCCTGGTTAACCAAAAAACGAGGTTTCGCTGTCCCACTATCAGGGTTTCAAACCCTTAACCATTTCTATTCTAACAAATATGCAAGGTTTTACAATAGGGAAATTTCCTTATTTCGGATAAATTAGGTATTCTTAAGATCGCCGGGATGGCATGGATTTTCCAGATGCCTGGTTCTGATCACCTGAAACTGGGCTACAATATTTTATAGCCCAAACATCTGCGGAAAGGAAGATATCATGACTTATCCGATCATCCAACGCGAGATGACCGTCCACTTGAATAATGGAAACTGGTACGCGCGCCCGCTCGAAGACGCTGATATTCTGGGACCGGTGGATTACGGTTGGCACCGCTACAACCTCTATCCGGACAGTTTTACCTTTGGCGAGGGTCTGCTGGCGGGTAGCAGCATTCCTGGCTCGCGCCGGTTGGTGGTGAGCGCCTGGAGTCCGCAATGGGATGGCTTCTATGTGTCCAGCTTGGGCGGGGCGGCTTACGTCTTCCACGGCGTGGGCGTCAATTACATCGCCCTGCGCAACCGCGCCGAGACGCCCAGCGTGCTGCTGCTCAACCACAAGAACGGTGAGATTCAGTGCCGCATCGAACCCGTGGATGTGGATTCGCTGTGGGTGGGGTATGCCGATCCGGATGGCGAACGTCTGACCGGCTTCTTCGCGTTGCAGCAGGCTTTGTTCGACCGGTACGCGTCCGAATATCAGACCGACAAGGTGCGCATCATGGCGGTCGGCCCCGCTGCGCGCCACACCCGCGAGGGGGCGATCGGTTCCAGCCCGGTGCGCAAAGGCGCGCTGACCGCGGTGACCGATTGGGCCGGGCGCGGCGGGCTGGGCAGCCGCCTGCTGCAGTACCACAATATCGCTGCCATCGTTTTCGGCGGCGAATGGGAAGACCCGGACCTGCGCGATTCGAGCGAGATCGACGCTTATTTCATCGAGCACTTCGGCAAGAAAACCATCCAGACCGACCTGGCGGCGACAGAAAAATATCGCTACGTGCCGCAGTTCGATACCGGCGGCACCTTCGGTGTCAATATGCGCGAGTTGAACGAACGTATCCTCAGCTTCAACTACACCAGCATCTACGCCGACGAGGATTCGCGCCTGCGCCAGCATAAAAATTTCATTCTGGATCACTACCTGGCCCAGTTCAATGAAGAAACCATCAAACCCCGCAAATTCCAGCATTGCGGCGAGCCCTGCGCCGTGGTGTGCAAGAAGCTGAATGGACGCTACAAGAAAGACTACGAACCCTATCACGCCCTCGGTCCGCAGTGCGGTGTGTTCGACCAACGCGCCGCCGAACAGCTCAACGATTTCGTCGAGGGAATGGGCTACGACGCCATCGAAGCCGGCTGCACACTGGCCTGGATTCTCGAACTGATCAGCCAGGGTCTCATTCCGCCCGAAGATTTCGGCTTCCCGGCGCGCCAGGAATTACGCTTCGACTACACCGACGACCCGCAGAAATTCGATGTGGTCGCCGACAGCGCCAGGAACGCCGAGTATGCCATCCAGGTGACCGCCCAGGTGCTCACGGATCCGCGCTGCGCGATCTTTCGCCAGGGCATCCGCGCCGCCGCCGCCGCATTGGACAAGAAATACAAGATTCGCAGCCGCGATCGGGCGGTCTACCTGGCGCACGGCGAAAACGGCTACATGACGCCGAACCAATACTGGGTGCCGGGCATGTTCTCTCCGATGCCGATGATGGGCAAATACTTTGTCTACTACGGCGTCGATTTCCTCGATCCGTATACGCTGGGGCGGAAGAATGTGGAGCGCATGACCTACGAGCTGTTCAATGAGAACAGCGGGATCTGCCGGTTCCACCGCAAGTGGTCCGAGCTGATCACGGATGAAATTCTGACCGCGCATTACGATTTGAAAGTGGATTACAAAGCCCACCAGTTCGAACTGGCCAAAGACATCAACCATCGCGAAGGCCCCAAGGTGGCCATGTGGGAAAGCGAGCGGGTGGTGGATTTGATTCTGGGGTATCTGGAACAGTGGGAACGGGTTGGGTTGAAGAACCCGGCCCTGGATGAGTGGCTGGCGCGTTTCCGGGCCGACAAGTTCACCGCGGCGCAGGCTTACTGGCGAGAGGTACGCCGCGGCATCGAGGCAGCCTTTGCCGACGGCCCGGCCGCCATCCCCGAGCAGCTCACCCCGGGGCAGCAGGCCGGTAACAAACCAACATAGGAAAACAGGATACGCAGGATAAAGAATACAGGGATGAAGAGGATCAAGAGCACAAGAAAGAGAATGGAATGGGTTCTGAGATGATGCACTCTTCCATCTGATGCATGATCCGAGCGGAACCAACCACTCGATAACTTCTTTATCCCGATTCTCCTTACATCCTCCCCGTCCTCTTCATCCCTGTCAATTCCTCTCTTATTCCTGCGTCGGACGGACCGGCCTGCCGGGCAGGGGTTCCAACAAGCCCAGCACGGTCCCGCCGGGATCGCGGATGTAGGCAATCCATCCCACCCCGGGGATCAGATTTTTGGCTGTGATGACCTGGCCGCCGTTGGCCTGAACCAGCTTGAACGTTTCGTCCAGGTTGTCAACCTCAGCGGTGTTGACCGTGGTCTTAAAATCATCCGCGGCGCCGCTTAACCCGCCGTCGATGCCGGGAAGGTTTCGATCGCCGGTGCTGATCAGCCAATAATCCATGGGGCCGGGGTACTTTTCGAACTTCCAGCCGAGCACGGTTTCATAGAACTTGATGCTGGCGGCCGGGTCGTTGGTGGGGATTTCGAAATGGATGATGCGAGACATGCTGTATCCTCCTTGAGATATGGATAATGGTGACAATTATTATATAGAATATTATAATAATTGTAAATAAAGTAAAAATGTTAAAGTGGAAAGATATGCTTTTCGCTCTGGTTGTCATATTGGCGATTTCGTTATGGGTAAAATGAAAGAAAGGATTATTGCCATATGAATTCATCTATATTATCGGATGGTTTGCCTGAAAAAAGGACGGAAAATCCATCCACCTCCCTTGGTGCAGGCCTTTCCCAGGCTGAAGCAGAGAAACGTTTACAACAATATGGTCCAAACGCATTACCAGAACAAAAAACACACCTATGGCTGGTCTTCTTGAAAAAAATGTGGGGACCGATACCCTGGATGCTTGAGGCCTGTGTAGTCCTTGAACTTATCCTGGGAAAGTATATCGAAGCTGGAATTATTGGCGCATTGATCCTTTTTAATGCAGGTATGAGTACACAACAGGAAAATAATGCCCAGAATGCTTTAGCTTTATTGAAAAAAAGACTAACAGTAAATGCTCGTGTATTACGGGATGGGGCCTGGCAATTATTACCGAGCGTGGATCTGGTTCCTGGCGATGTAATTTATCTACGGATGGGGGATCTGGTACCAGCGGATGCGAAAGTGGTTTCCGGTCAAATATCGCTGGATCAATCTTCATTGACCGGTGAATCGATGGCAGTCGAAGCAGCCGAGAGTGCATTAACTTATGAGGGCACCATTGTTGTTCGTGGTGAAGCCACGGCAATCGTATCAGAGACCGGGATTCGCACCCGGTTTGGGAAGACAGCTGAGTTGGTTCGAGTGGCAAGGTCGACCGGACAGCTTGAAAAAATTGTCTTTTCGATCGCCAGACATCTCGTGATTCTGGATATCATTTTAGTTGCAATTGTTCTGGCGTATGCAGTTTTCTCTGGGTTGCCAATGCAGGATATGCTTCCATTTGCATTAATCCTTTTGGTGGCCTCTGTTCCGGTCGCTCTACCGGCTACGTTTACTGTTGCAACAGCTTTGGGCGCGGTTACACTCTCAAAGAATGGGGTACTGGTTACGCGCCTTAGTTCGATCGAAGAAGCTGCATCCATGCAAGTGTTATGTACGGATAAAACAGGAACACTAACCGAAAATAAATTGGAAGTGTCAGAGATTATTGCTTTCTCGCCCAATTCTCAACAGGATGTGATTCACTTGGCAGTGATGGCGAGCGATGCAGCCACACAGGATCCATTGGACAAAGCGATTCTGGAAAAGGCCAAAAAGGCAGGGGTTGATTTGCATATTAATGACAGCCGGCAAAGGTTTGTGCCATTTGAGCCTGCCACCAAGCGGTCAGAAGCATTTTTTAATCAGAATGATCATATCCTTCGTATTATGAAGGGCGCGCCTCAAATTATCAGTACCTTTGATTCAAATCTGGATGAGAAATTCACACAATTGGTGGATGGCCTATCCTCCAAGGGGTTACGCGTCCTGGCGATTGCCTCCGGAACAGATGACATCGTCCAGGTTGCCGGGTTGGTTGCTTTTCAGGATCCCCCTCGCCCAGATTCTGCCAATTTGATCTCCCGATTGAAAAAATTAGGAATCCGAGTGATTATGATCACCGGGGATGGGCTGATCACTGCCAAATCGATTGCATCGATAATCGGCATTGGCGACCGAGCTTCGTTGGGCGAGAGTCTACAAATTCCGCAAACAGGTTCGGACGAAGATTATGATGTTTATGCCGAAGTGCTTCCAGAAATGAAGTATCAGTTGGTAAAAAAATTCCAAAAGAAGGGAATGGTTGTAGGGATGACGGGAGATGGCGTGAATGACGCTCCTGCCCTAAAACAAGCTGAAGTAGGGGTGGCTGTTTCAAGCGCTACCGATGTTGCCAAAGCAGCTGCCAGCCTGGTTCTGACTTCTCCTGGACTCAGCAATCTGGTTGCAGCGATTGAAACCAGCCGGCGAATTTATCAACGTATGCTTACCTACACACTCAATAAGATTATCAAGACCATTGAGATTGTGTTTTTTCTTAGTTTTGGATTGATTTTCTTCCACACGTTTGTCACAACACCCCTTCTGATGATTCTTTTGATTTTTACCAACGACTTTGTCACCATGTCGATATCCACCGATCAGGTAAAACCATCCCCTTTGCCCAACCGCTGGAATGTGCGCTCGATTGTTTGGGGGGCCGTATGCATCGCTCTACCAATCCTGGCGCTGTCGTTCGGGATTTTCTGGTACGCCCATTCTGTTCTGCAACTACCACTGGCAAACCTGCAGACGCTGCTGTTTGTAATGTTGGTTTACAGTGGGCAGGGAACAATTTATCTGGTTCGCGAAAGAGGTCATTTCTGGCTTTCGCTGCCCAGTAAATGGATGCTGATTGGAACGAGCGCGGATATTTTGGTAGTCGGCCTTCTCGCAACCCAGGGTATCCTGATGGCTCCCATCCAGATTATGCTGGTGGTAGAAGTTTTTGGGGTGATCTGTGTGTATCTTATGGCGTTGGATCTTATCAAGGTGCCGATCTTCGCCAAACTTCACCTCAACTAAAGGGAATGACAAGGCATTGCCACTCTAAGTGGATATTCATGGATTGGCTGCCCAGCCGAAGAAAGCGCCGGGCAGCTTTAAAGTAAAAGATTGGCTTAAAATCAGATATTTTGCGTCTGGCTGATGATGCGCCAGGTATCTTCCATGGTTGGCGGGACGCGCGTCAGTCCACTCTCGGATTTGCGCACCAGCGTCAATGCGCCGCTCGGGCAGGTGGTCACGCACAGGCCGCAGCCGATGCAGCGCTCCTGCTTGAGGGCCACGCGGTCGCCGTCCTCGACCAGGGCCTGCATCTGGCAACGCTGCAGGCAGGTGAAGCAGCCCTGACAGTCCTCGGGCGCCAGGCTGGCGATGAAGGCGCTGGCCACCACATCGGCGGGGCGGGGGTGGCGTTTCAACCCTACCAGGCCGCCGCAGCAGCAGCCGCAACAGCAGCAGATGAACGAAACGTCCTGTGAATTGCTGGGGCGCAGCACCAGGTTGGCCGCGTCAGCCCTGGCGATGAGCGCCAGCATCTCGGAACGGTCGATTTTCCGCCCGCGCCCGGTGCGGGCGTAGAACTCGGCCCATTCGCCGAAGATCAGGCAGCTTTCCTCGGGCGCGTCGCAGCCTTTTCCCACCATCCGGGCGCCGCGGCGGCAGATGCACGGGGCGACGGCGAAACGGGTGTGGGCATCGACGATGGCGTTCACCTGCTCGTAGGTCACCGTTTCCAGGCGCGGATCGATGCTCTCGTGGATGGGGATGGTGCGCATTTGCGGGATCGTCTCCGCGGATGGGCGGTCGACGGTCGTGCTCCAGTACTCCCACAGGGCATGCAGGAAATTGACGCTCAGGTTGTTGACCTGGAATTCGTAGATGCCCACCACGAAAGGCGCGGCCATGTACGTTCGACCGCCGTCCTCAGTATCCATGGAAAGGATGAGGCCCTTCTGCGCCATCTCATCCAGGAGAAGTGCGCCGGCGTCCGGCGCGAGTCCGGCCCGGGCGGCGATAAGCCCGGCGCTCTCGCGTTCGAGCGTCAGGTGCACGGCCAGTTCGGCTTCCTGCGGGCTGAACAGCAACTCCAGCAGGTGCAGATCGGCGCCCGTGCGGCTGGGTGGGAAGCCATCCGGAAGCTGGTCCAGGTGTCTGGCCAGCCGGCGGTAAGTCTGCTCGTTCATATACAACTCACTTTCATCTCGAAACGGAGATGAATCCATTATAGGTCGCGGATGCGGCGAATCAACCGCCCTTTGTTATTTTTGTATTTTTCACCATTCCAAACCGGCCAGCGATCATCCGCCTGCAACCGGGAAAGGTTCAAAAATCAACCCTCCCGGATACTGGTCGAAGGCCCCTTGATTCTTTGGTACAATTCCCCTCATGTTATACCGAAAGAAACCCTTCTTCAAACGACCTTTTGGCCGCGTTCTGCTGATCCTGGCTGGATTGGCAGTCATTGGCCTGATCCTGTATCAGGTGCCGTATTTTCACCGCCGTTTGAGCTGGCGGCTGGAATCGGCCATCGTCTACGCAAACAGCGTCATCAATCCGGCTGGCAATTTGCCCACCCCAAAGCCCACGCTTGAATTGACCAGCCAGCCTACCGATCCGG
>NZ_DF967972.1:164273-277377 GCF_001050235.1 Longilinea arvoryzae | reverse complement strand
CCAGAGCAGGTGACGCTGCCGGCGCCCAAAAACGAACTCGAAGACATGAACGCCTGCGGGCCGGCCACGCTGGCCATGGCGCTGCGTTTCTGGGGTTGGGAGGGCGACCAGTATACAATCTCGGATCAGATCAAACCCATTCGCGCCGACCGCAACGTCAACGTGGAAGAGCTGAAGTACTACGTCGACAACTTCGTCCCCGGCATGTACGCCGAGTTTCGTGTGGGCGGCGACCTGGATCTGCTGCGCCGCTTTTTGGCGGACGGCATCCCGGTGATGATCGAGGAATCCTTCAAGCTGGATAAGGCCTTCATCGTCGAGGATGATTTCTGGGCCGGCCATTACGTGTTATTGACCGGGTACGATGACAAGACCCAGGAATTCATCACCCAGGATTCGGAAAAGGGTGCCAACCGGCGCGTTGCTTACACGACCACGGAAGAATACTGGCAGTCCTTCAACCATGTCTACATCCTGATCTATCCGCCCGATAAGCAAAACAACGTGCTCAACCAGTTGGGCGCGCAGTTCGATGTGGACGCGAACCGCCAGTACGCGCTCGATCAGGCGAAAGCGGTCACTGTCAGCGACCCGACCAACGCCTTTGCCTGGTTCAACCTGGGCACCAATCTGATGTACTTCCAGCGCTATGAGGAATCGGTGGCGGCTTACGACCAGGCGCGCGATCTGGGACTGCCCAAACGCATGCTGCGCTACCAATTCGGCCCCTTCATTTCCTACTTCAACATGGGGCGCATCGACGATTTATCTGCCCTGGCCGATTACGCCCTCAAGATCACGCCCAACTCGGAAGAGGCCCTGCTGTGGAAAGGCTGGGCGCTCTATCGGCAGGGCAACCGTGAAGAAGCTCTGGCTTCTTTCCAAAAGGCGTTGGATGCGCATCCCAATTATGGAGACGCGCAGTACGCCATCAACTACGTCTACAATAACTGAACCCTATGAGCAAACGCGTTCTGATATCGATCGTCGTGCTGGTGATCGCCGCCTGCCTGGTGTTGAGTGTGCTGGCCGTGGTGGGCGTCCTCTCCCTCGTTCCCGTTTCTTCGACCGTTTCGACCGTGGAAACCCAGGCCACGCCCAACGGGCAGACGCCCACCGGGCAGATACCCGCCGGGCCGGCATCCACCCCGGTTGGTCAGCCGTCAACGGGAACGCCGCAGGCTTCATCTGAAGCGGGGGTTGAAATCCCCGCCGATGTGCTGAACGAGATGCATTCGATCGAAAAGCAGGTCGAAGCCAACCGCGGATTGAGCCTGAGCGGTGAAATCACACGCACACTGCTGACGCCCGACCAACTTCGCCAGCGCGTGATCGACGAATTCTTGAAGGATTACACCCCCGAGGACATGGCTGTCGATCAGAAGGTGATGAACGTTTTTGGCCTCCTGCCGCGCGACTTCGATATCAAAACCCTGTACACGAATCTGTACAGCGAGCAGATCGCCGGGTATTACGATGACAAGACCAATGAAATGGTGGTTGTGCAAGGGCAGGGTTTCAACGGTCCCGAGCGCGAGACGTACGCGCACGAATTCACCCACGCCCTGCAGGACAGCGCTTACGACCTGACGAACGGCCTCAAGACCGACGAGGAGACCTGCCGCAAGGACAGCGAGTACTGCGCCGCGGTGCAGTCGTTGATCGAGGGCGACGCCACGTTGAGCGAGCAATTGTGGCTCTATAACGACGCCACCCAGAAGGACCGCGACCAGATCGATGAGTATTATAGGAATTACAAGTCGCCGGTTTATGACAGCGCGCCGGACTTCCTGAAAGAGGATTTTCTATTCCCATACGACAAGGGTGTGAATTTTGTGCTCGGCTTCTACCAGCAGGGAGGCTACCCCGCGGTGGATAAGCTGTACAAGAATCTGCCGGTGTCGACCGAGCAGATCATGCACCCCGAGCGCTACCCGAACGATGCGCCCCTAAAGGTGGACCTGCCCGATTTCAGCGCTGCATTGGGCGCGGACTGGAAAGAAATCGAGCGCAACAACGTCGGCGAATGGTACACCTACCTGATCCTGGCTTACGGCAATGCTGAGAGCTACCGGCTGAATCAGGATCAGGCGTCGAAGGCGGCTGAAGGTTGGGGCGGCGATACCTACGCGGTTTATTCCGGCCCAAAGGATGGCGATGTGGCCCTGGTTTATCTCTCGAAATGGGATACGGATGCCGACAGCCAGGAATTCTGGCAGGCATTCCAGGAGTACGCCAAAGACCGCTGGGGCAAACCCTCGCAGAGTGGATCGGACCGCCTGGAGTGGTCTTCGACCGACACCGGCGCGGTTCTGGTGGAACGCGAAGCCAACGGCCAGGTGCTGTGGGTGGTGGCGCCGGATGCCCAGACCATCGATACACTGGTCGGACAGATCCCGCAATAAAGGCACTCCGATCAAAGCGGCCCTCCGGGGCCGCTTTGTTTTAACCCGACCGGATCAACCTGCCAGCCGGTGAATGAACTTCAGCAATTCCCCGGCGATCAGTTCCTTGTCGTTATCCAGCGTGGCCACGTGGTAGGAATCCTCCAGCCAGACCAGCGTCTTGTCGGCGGAGGAAACGTTCTCGAAGATGAAGGGCGCGTTACTCGGGTGAACGACGTGATCGACTCGAGATTGGAACACCAGCATGGGGCAAACGATTCTTGGCAGCAGGTCCTGGGTTGCGCCCATCAGGGCGTAGATCTGGCGCACGGCCGGAACCGGAACCACCGGATAAGCCAGTTCGACAATGCCGGGCTGCTTGATATCCGATCCCACCCCGGGGACGGTTTCCGGCAGGCCCAGGCCATAGGCCAGGCTGGCCAGCCCCGGATTCTTGAGGAAGACGGCGCCGTTGATGGGCGCAGCTCCGGCGAACACCTCGGGGTACATGGCGGCCATGTACAGCGCCAGCGTGCCGCCCATCGAAAGCCCGGTGATGAAGATCTTCCGGCAGCGCGTCTGCAGCTTTTCCATGGCGTGTTCCACCGAACGCACCCAATCTTCAGCGGTGGACTCGGCCATGTCGGCCGGCGTGGTGCCGTGACCTTTCAGGCGCGGACCGATGACGGTAAAGCCGCCTTTTTCAGCCAGATAATGCCCCAGGTAAAACATGCTCTGGGTTGTGCCGGTAAAGCCGTGCGACACCAGCACGCCGATATCACTGCCTTCGAAATAGAAGGGCTCTGCTCCCGGTTGAATGGGATACTCTTTCATACGACCTCCCTTTTTTCAAAAGCGAAATCTTTCCCGGTTTATATTTACTTTAGCGCCGGGTCGGGTAAATGGCAAGCCGGTTGCACAACCGAAATACGGTGTGAAAAGGGATCCAGATTAAGCCAGGATGAGGATTTGGCCCCTGGAGCTAGGGTGGAATGCGGGTCAATGGTAGAATGTTCCCGTGTGTGTTTATTGTTACCAAATATTCGAGATTCCATTTCTGCATAATCGAACCCTGTCGCATGGAGGATAGGATGCACGGAACCACAGCTCGTCTGTCGCGAACGTTGACATTCGCTTTGCTGGCTGCCATCTTGCTGGGGTTGGGCTGGACCACGTTAGCCAAAGCTCAATCCGGGGACCAACCCGTTGTCTTGACCATGTTCTGGGGAGACGGCTGCCCGCACTGCGCGCAGGCGAAACCCTTCCTGGAGGGGTTAAAAGCGAAATATCCAAGTCTCACCTTGGATTTCTATGAGGTCTGGTATAACGAAGACAATGCGAAAATGATGCAGCAGATGGCGCAGGAACACGGCTTTGAAGCCACCGGCGTGCCCACCATTTTCATTGGCGATAAATACTGGGTAGGATTCAGCGATGAAATCGGCCAGGAAATCGAGACTACCATCCAGGCCGCCGTTGCGGGTGGAGGCAGTCAGACTTCGAATGCGGATACGATCAATGTGCCGCTGATCGGCAAAGTCAACCTCAAGGATCAATCCCTGTTCATGAGCACGCTGTTGATTTCCTTCGTCGACGGCGTCAACCCGTGCTCGGTGTGGGTGTTGACCATGCTGCTGGCGATCACCCTGCACACCGGGTCGCGCAAGAAAGTTTTCATCATCGGCGTGATTTTCCTGACTGTCACCTCAGCCGTTTACATGCTTTTCATCACCGGGCTGTTCACAGTTCTGAAAATCGTCAGTTTCCTGGGCTGGATCCAGGTGGCGGTGGCCATGGTTTCCCTTCTCTTCGCGATCGTCAACATCAAAGACTATTTCTGGTACAAAGAGGGTCTTTCGTTCACCATCGACGACAGCAAGAAACCCGGCATCTACCAGCGCATGCGCAAAATAATGGACGCCAGTGAATCCTTCTGGGGATTGGCCGGCGCCACGGTGGTGTTGGGGGCGGGCGTCTCGCTGGTGGAATTCTCCTGCACGGCCGGCTTCCCGGTGCTGTGGACCAACCTGCTGACGGCGCAAAAAGTCACGCCGCTCCTGTTTGTGGCGCTGCTGCTGGTGTATATGCTCATCTACCAACTGGATGAAATGGTCTTCTTCTTCACGGCGGTTTTCTCGCTGAAAGCCAGCAAAATCGAAGAGAAGCACGGCCGCATCATCAAGCTGATCGGCGGCATGTTGATGCTCACCCTGGCAATTGTGATGATCGTCAACCCGCGCTGGATGACCGACCTGGGCGACTCGTTGATCGTATTTGGCATTGCCTTTGCCGCCACCGGTCTGGTGCTGCTGGTGCATCGAAAAATCCTGCCCGCATTCGGCATCTGGATTGGAACCGAGAAGGACGGTCATCGCAAAGGCGCTGCCAGACGTCAACGCCACTAATCTGTCCAAATTATTAAATTCATCCGGGCGCATATAGACGCCCGGATTTTTATTTCCTGTATAATAGGCACATTTGAGCGGTGTTCCAGTCTTGCAGGCGAGGAATCATTTTGAAAAAGTCGACTCTGATTGCTGCATCTTTACAGTTCAGCGGTTTGCTGCTGCTGACCGTGTTCTTCACAACCTTTGTCTACACCACGCTGCATGAAGGCGGGCACGCGTTGGCGGCGCTGCTTTCGGGCGGGACGGTCGGCCTGATCGACGTGAACTTCCTGAACTTCTCGGCGCATGCCGTTTTGGATGGGACCTTTACCAACGCCCAGCAGGCGCTGATCTCGGTTTCGGGGTGGGCGCTGCCGGTGCTGGTCTATTTGATCTTCCTGGGGATCACCCGCAGCGGGCGCAATCTGCTGCTGATCGCGGTTCGCTGGATCGGCGGGGTGAGCGTCCTGGGTTCGACGCTACCCTGGGTCGTGCTGCCGCTGGTCTATTTGAGCGGGGAACGCCCCGCGGATGATGTCATCAGCTTTGTGATTTTCTCCGGGCTACCGCCGATTTTGGTGGCCCTGGTTTTCGCCGCGCTGGTGGCGGGCGGGATTGCGTTGATCGTCGCCGGCTGGGGACAGGTGTCTGCTATTCACAACTGGTCGCGCCAGCCTGAATCCCCCATGGCCAATCCGACCGTCCGGCGCACGTTGGCCGGGATGGCGCTGCTGGCCGCCGTTCTGGCGGGCAGTCTGCTGTGGATCAACCGCGACGCCCAGACGGCCGTGATCCCCGCGGGATACCGGCTGGCGGCTGAATTCGATCTGGCTCAGGCCGACCGGGCGGGCGTGACGCTGTACGCCTTCGACCAGACCGAGGCCGGGCCGCTGGGGTTGCTGGTGCTGGCGCGCAACGTGCGCACCGATTATCTGGATGTATCGATCACCGGGCCTGAAAACTGGAGCTTCCCCATCCTGCACGGCGAAGGCTATTCGACCGTCGAAGACCGCTCCAATCCGGCCTGGGGAGAGCTGCCCGCCGGGCGCTACGCGGTGGTGCTCACAGGATCGCCCGCGCGGGGAAAGATTCTGGTTTACGTCAAACCGTAAAGCCTAGCGCAGCGCCTCGGATCTTCTAGACGGTCAGCAGTCCGAAGAACTGCAGCAGCGGCCGCATCCAGGGAATGAGGATTGCGACGATCAGCAGCGCCAACCCAAAGCCGATAGCGCTCCGCTGGTGTTTGAGTGGGTCGCTGGCGGCCTTTCGGGAAAGCGACCGGGCCGCGTGCGCGATGAGAATGGCCAGCAGCATGCCTCCGGCGTGCACGACGCCGAAGAAGCGCAGGCTGGTGCCAGCCATGGCGACGCCGAAATCCCTGAAGATCGGCTGCATGAAAGGGCTGGTGAAGTAAAGCGCCAGGCCCAGGAGCAGTTGCAGATCGAGCATGCCGGTGAAGAGCATGCCGGCGCGGTCGTCAGCTTTTTGCCAGCCTTTCTTCCCCAGCCAGCCGGCAAAGGCGCGCGCCACGGCCAGCGCTCCGAAGATCAGCACCAGCCAGCGGGTGAGGTTGTGCAGCGTGATCAGGATGGTTTGCAACATGGCTCCTCTTTCTGAAATCAGTATGAATTCGATATACGAAGAATTATATCGTTGAGGTTGGGGTTGTCAAACTCATGCCCGGGACGCAAAAAAGCAGCCTGTTCGATCAGGCTGCTTTTTTGCGTGTAATAAAAGAATTGCTTGAGATTATTTCTTGCTGGGCGCGCCCACCGGGCAAACATCCGCGCAGCTGCCGCAATCCTGGCACTTGGTCGCGTCGATCACGTATACGCCACCCTGTTCGGAAATCGCGCCTTCGGGGCATTCGGCTTCGCAAGCGCCGCAAGCGATGCATTCATTCGAGTCGATCTGATAAGCCATGGTAGAAAGTCCTTTCCTGAGACTTGTAGGAGCTGTATATGGTCGAAAGAATAGCACAATCAGACAGAATCTGTCAACAATAGTTTGCATTGCGAATGTCATAAATTTTACAGGTAAATGTCATGGACTCAATCAAGGATTTTACTGATTTGACGGATTAATAATAGGGATGACTCGAGCGCCTGCACTATAATCAAGGCATGCATCCCAGACTCATGATGGCAATTGTGGGGATTCTGCTGCTGGCAGCGTGCAGCGTATCCCCGGCTGTACCTACGCTCCAGGCAACCCAACCTGTTACCCAGATGCCGTCTCCCGGCGCCGAAATGGCCGTCGCCACGCCGGTTCAACAACAGGAGTTCGAGCTGCCGCCGAATGAATTGCAGGCCCAGGTGAGCTTTTCGCTGCTCGGGCTGACTTTCGTTCCGGCCGGCCTGACGGACGGCGACAGCGCGAATGTGAAGACCTTCGCCGATGGTTCGCAAAGCGTGGAAATGACTTACCACGCCGCGGATCTCAATTCAGGCGATGCGCGCGAGCTCGGATTCACCCAATCCAACCTGCAGCTCGACCTGGAAGGCTGGTTTCGAGTGCTCGAGCTGCCGACCGCCGACAATATCCGCCCGACCAGTGTGCGCGGTTCGAGCGCCTATTTCTACGCGACCCGGCCGGGTGAACCGGGCCTGTTTTGGCAGGAAAACGGATTGGCGTATGACCTGCGCCTGGCAGGAGCGGGTTGGCCGGGGGCAGTGAGCGACGACCTGCTGCTGTGGATGGCCGAATCGCTTCAAGCTGGGGATACCGCGAACTTCACGTACCAGCACCGCGCGCCCCAAACCTGGCTTTCGTACACCAGTTCGACCTATCAGTTTTCCTTCGCCGTGCCGCGCGAATGGCAGCAAACTGGCGACGTCGTTTTCGACGGCGATAACGGCTTTGCGCGCCTTGAGACGTACCGTGGTTTTGGAGCGCGCCTTGACCAGGCCTGTGAAATGGAGGCCAACCTGCATCCCGAACGCTACGGTGCCCAGCCCACGCTGCGCAGTATTCCCCAGCAGTGGAACAGCCTGGACGTCGAGGACGACCCGTGCCTGATCCTGCCCGGCGCGAATGCCCCCGCCGATGCGCTGGCCACGCTGTTGCTGCCGGATCCCACGCAACCCGGGCAGGCGGCTTTCCTGCGCCTGACGCTGGATCCGCCGCACGCGGAAATGATCGCTTTTTCGCTTGATCTGCCGCACGTGATTCTGACGTCTACGGCGATTCCGCTGGCGACACCCGACCCGGCCAGCATCCCAACCCAGATCGAACCCGCGGTCACCCAATTGGGGCCGCTGACCATGGAAAACTACCCGATCGCTCCGATCAGTCTGGACTGGCCCGGGAATTCCGAATTCGCGGGCCGCATCCCGGCCTCGGTTTTGGAAAAGCGCGCCAGCTTACGCACAGCCTCGGCGGAGGAACTGCCCACCAGCGCCACTTCGGCTGGGCGCGTCATCACAGTTGAGGAGGATACCCGTTCGACGACCCACATCGACGCCGTGATCAAGGTGGACGGCCAGGAGGTCTACCGCTACGCCATGTTGCCGCGGGGAGGACCTTCCCGGATCTACGGCGTGTGGAACTGGGCCGGGCGCTGGGTGCTGGAGGCGAACGGGGCGCTGGTGGTGGAAGGCGAACTCTATAACCAGAAAGCCGGCTTCCAGGAGATCTTCAATTTCAGTCTGCTGGAGGGCAAGCCGTTCTTCTTCTTCGTCCAGAACGGCAAGACCGGCATTTTCTACGACGGTTCCACCTGGCCGGCCCAGTTCGACGCGGTCTATCACGGCGCCTGCTGCCAACCGGCCGTTGCCAATCCACGCGCCAACGACGTCATGATCTGGTTCTATGCCCAGCAGCAATCCTGGTGGGACTACGTGGAGCTGGGGATTTTTACCCAGCCCTCACCTTGACAAGACGGGCGATTGGCATATAATAACAGACGCTTTCCTCGTTAGCTCAATCGGCAGAGCGGGCGGCTGTTAACCGCTAGGTTCGAGGTTCGAGTCCTCGACGAGGAGCCTTTTTATTTCTGATTTTCGATTGCTGATTTCTGATTGAACCGCCGGAAAGGCGGTTTTTACATTAACGGCGTCACACGTAGGTTGGGTTGAACCTCGAAAACGGATCAGGTTTGCGGGCGATCAATGCGACCATTCAGGCGTTGGCGAAACCCAACATTCAATCCTGAACGTTGGGTTTCGGGGTGTGCTATGACTCACCTGGATCTGGATTTTCCCACCCCTCAACCCAACCTACGCCAGGGCACTTTCCTTCAAATCCATCTCACTCCGGTATATACTCGAATATGCAAACACGTTTTACCGTTTGAATTTATTACCCTTTACCGGAATGGAGCGCGAAACCCGATGAAACTATCCCCCTTCAAACTGGAACGCTATTTCGCCCAATACGAATTCTCCGTCCAATACCTGCTGTCCAGCTCGGACTGCGACGGCATCCCCCAAAAGGACATCCTCGCCCTGGCAGACCCGGAGACGAAAGAACTGTGGGACAACCTGGCGTTGGGATATACCGAGTCGTTGGGGCACCCGTTGTTGCGCGAAGAAATCGCCCACATCTATACCGGCATCAGCGCCCGGGACTGCCTGGTCGTCGCGCCGGAAGAGGGCATTTTTATCGCCCTGAACGCCATCCTGGATCGGGGCGACCACGTCATCTGCACCTTCCCGGGCTACCAATCCCTGTATGAAATCGCCGCGGGCATTGGCTGCGAGGTCACGCTGTGGAAACCCGAGGAGGAAAACGGCTGGCGCTTCGATCCTGACTTCCTTGAAGAGCACATCCAACCCAACACCAAACTCATGATCGTGAATTTTCCGCACAACCCGACCGGTTATTTACCGCCCAAGGGAGATTTCCAGCGGATCGTCGATCTTGCCCAAAAGCATCATCTGTATCTGTTCTCAGACGAAATGTACCGTTTTCTGGAATATGATCACCAAGATCGGCTGCCCTCGGCCTGCGAGGTCTATGACAGGGCGGTTTCGCTTTTCGGCATGTCCAAGACCTTCGGGATGGCCGGCGTCCGGATTGGCTGGGTCGTCACTCGGGATGCGGATTGGTTCGCTAGAATGGCGGCTTTCAAGGACTACACCACCATCTGCAGCAGCGCCCCGAGCGAAATCCTGTCGCTGATCGTCCTGCGCTCACGGGAGAAGATCATCGCCACGCACCGGGCCCGCATTCAGCGGAACCTCGGCCTGTTGGATCGATTCTTCGAAGACCATGCGGATCGTTTCGAATGGGTGAGACCCCGGGCCGGGACGATTGCTTTCCCCAGGCTGAAAGAGGATCGCGACGCGCTGGACTTTTGCCAGCAGGTGGTCCGGGAAGCCAATATCATGCTTTTGCCTTCCACAGTCTACGACTTCGACAGCCATCATTTTCGGTTGGGCTTCGGCCGCGAGAACCTGCCGGAAGCGCTTGAAAAGCTGGAGGCGTATCTCCAATTCAATCCGAAGTGAGAGCGGCCCCCATCCGATATTCACGGCGGCGTTTTGTTCTGGCATACGCCGCCAACCGGCGGCCGTTTTCCGCGATGCGAAACCCGATTTCACTCCATCGACCCTATCGATCGCGATCTACTATAAAATGGCTGTAGATACGTCATGTAATACCGAGAGGGGATACGATGGAATCATTCCACGAGTCCATGAATGAATATCGCAAACAACTCGAGAAGGGTGTGATCAGCAAGGCTTATAAAGGCCTTATGGAATACATCCTGGAGCTGCGCACGCATTTCCAAAATAGCCATCCCGACTTTTCCGTGCCCGGCAGCATTTATTTCGGCTACATGGACATGACTTATTTTTCCATCCTTCCGCAGCCTTTGAAAGATCGAAAATTAAAAATCGCGATCGTCTTTCTGCACGAAGCCTTTCGCTTTGAGGTCTGGCTGGCGGCGGTGAATAAACAGGTCCAAACCCAATACTGGAAATTGTTCAAGGAAAGCGGCTGGAAGCAATATCGTCTCGTATCCACCCCGCAGGGCGCGGATTCGATCCTGGAGTTCGTTTTGGTCGATAATCCGGATTTCACCGATCTGGCTGCCTTAACCCAACAAATCGAGGCAGGGACGCTGAAATTTATCGCGGATATCGAGGATTTCTTAGCGCAGATCAAGAACGAAGGTGACTGAGCGGTTCGAATCCTCGCCACCTTTGGGCACACCGTTGGGTGGATAGGCATTTCAGGCGCGGTTTTACGCCCACTTTGACGCTGATCATCCTATCGGACGAACAGCGCCAAATGGATCATGCTTGTTATTTGTTTATCATGTGTGTAATATAAATAAATAATATCAGCATACGATACACTCAATGAGTATCCACCGACTGGAGGGATCCAATGGGCAAGCAATACGATGGTACTGAATTCTTCGAGATGATGGCGGCGAACGAGAAAGCGGTTGGGGCGCTGTACCGCCAGTTTGCGAGCGACTCCAAATTAGGCGCCAAATTCTTCGAGAGTTTGGCCAAGGATGAAGATCGCCACTATTCCATCTACACAGCCTTGCTTAAGAAATTCGCAGACAGCAAGGGGCTGACGGTCGACGTCGCAGACGATCAGGAGGAGTACCTGAAACTCTTGATCGGGAATAACATGCTGAAAGACGCCGATAAACTGCGGGAGCAAGCGGCAAAGTACACCAACAAGGATCAGATTTACGATCTGGCAGAGCGTTCCGAGCGCGATTCTGTCCTATTCGTCCAGGAATTGACCGCCCTGTACCCGATGCTGCAGCCGGAGGATTTCAGCGTCATTCTCAAGGAAGAGAAGGATCACCTGCGGCAGGTCATGAGCCGGCGCATGGAAAGCAAGTTGAAGACGTTGCGCCTGTAGCTCGATCAGAGCCTGAGCACCCGAAGGAGCTGCCCAACCGGATCGGAATATCCGCCAGAGCAGCTCCGATCTTTTAATCATGGCGATGTATGCTTTGCCACACCCGTAACAACAAAAGGACCGGATTGCAGAAGGATGAATGCTGAAGGATGAGTGCCGCTGGAATTTCGTTTGTTTTTTTCCAAACGGCCTATACTGAATTTGTCGATCCCTTTCTCCAAGCCGGATGAAACCATGTTTAGGTTCAAAGAGCTTGCCAGTCTTCCGCCGCAAACCCGGCGCAACGTCTTCCGCCGCGTCGGTTATATGCTGTTCTTCGACAGCCTGATCGCCCTGCTGCTCTTCCTGTCGGCCGGCAGCGCCGACTGGCCATTTGCCTGGGTGTATGTGGTCCTCATGGCGCTGATCCAGCTCTGCGGGGCGTTTTTCATGCCGCTCGAGGTGCTGGCCGAGCGCGGCAGCCGGAAGGAGAACACTGAGGCGTGGGATCGAACGCTGACCCGGCTGCTCCTGGCAACCTTCCTGAGCCTGTATCTGGTCGCCGGATTGGATTTCCGCTGGCGCTGGACGGCAGGCTACGGGCTGGCCTGGCACCTGGTTGGGGTGCTCCTCTTTCTCCTGGGCTGCGGCCTGGAGATCTGGGCCATGTCCGTCAACCGCTTTTTCTCCACGGACGTGCGCATGCAGTTCGACCGGGGACATACCGTATGCAGCAGTGGACCCTATCAATATGTGCGCCATCCGGGTTACGTCGGCATGATCTTATATTATTCGGTCACGCCGCTGCTGCTGGGTTCGCTGTGGGCGCTGATCCCCGCCGGGTTAGTGGTGATCCTGTTCGTGATCCGCACCGCGCTGGAAGACCGTACCCTGCGCGCCAGACTGCCTGGGTATCAAGAGTATTCGGCGCAGGTCCCTTACCGGCTGCTGCCGGGCATCTGGTAAGATCTCTCACAACCCAAAACCGCTTTCCATTTTTCGCACCAGGTCGTCCACGAAGCGCGCGGCCGGCATGCCGTCGGTCACGTCATGGTCGATCAGCACGGTCAGGTGCAGGATGCTGCGCTTCTGGATCTCGCCGCCGCGCACGGCGGGCTGCTCGTTGAGCGATCCGAATGCCAGGCACAACGGGTGGATGCTGGTGGGCATGATCCAGCCCCGGGTGTGGCCCAGCATGCCCACGGTGGTGACCATGATGGTGCCCATGGCGTTCTTGACGCGCTGCGGGTCGCTGAGGTAGATGCGAAACAGGATCAGGCGCAGCCACTGCGGCAGGCGGGTAAACCATTTCAGGTAGGTTGGGCCGCCCTCATCACCCAGCACATAGTTCTTTTCCCCCTGGATGGGCTGGCCTTTGGCGGCTTCGATTTCGTCCTGAATCTGGAAGATCGTTTTCTGGTCTGCCTTGCGGATCACATACGGCAGCGGCACCAGTGCGCCGTTGACTTCTTTTTCGACCACGATCGAGAGGTCGATGTCGTCAAAGACCACCACCCGGCCCCGGGCCGCCTGGTTGAGCCCGGCCACCGGCGGGTGATGGGCTGCGCAGTCGGCGATGACCTTCAACAGCCAGGCCGTGAACGAAATCTTGCGGCTGGTACGCCGGCTTTCCCGGACTGCCGTCCAGGCGTCCGTGACGTCGACTTCGAGCAGCGCCTTGACGTGGTGCTTCCCCAGGCCGATCTTGCCCATGTCGAAGGTCAACTGGCGACTGGATGGATAGAGGATTTCGTGGAAATGTTTTCCAGTCATGGGGTTATCTCCAATCCTTCCTCCGGCGGGGGCGGGCCTTTTCAAAATGTGGATCAGGGGAACGACAGGGGTGAACGGCCCCTTTTTTTCATAGGGTCTCTTGATTTATTCTATTCCGTTGCACAGGTTTTACCAGTTTGCAGGGTTTACAAAATCACAACCTGTTTTATGGGCTTCCGCCAACCGGCAAGAAACGGCTCAGTCGGAAAGTTGCGATTTGGACAGGATGTACATTTCCTCATATTTATGCTACAAAATCCTTATGTGGAGTCATCCAGGGATGCGCGCGATCCGCCGGCCTGGCTCTACTGGAAAGGTCTGGAATCCGATGTTTGAGCATCATCGACAGCCCCTGCTTCCGCGATCTGCCTATCTTCGACGGTTGGCCCGTTTCAGCTCGATTGCCTTCCTGATCATCCTCGGGTCTATTGCCATTGGCATGGCCGGTTATCATGTTTTCGAGGGTTTGTCCTGGATCGATGCCTTCGTCAACGCGGCCATGATCCTCGGCGGGATGGGGCCGGTCAATCCGTTACGAACTACCGCCGGCAAGCTCTTTGCGGGATTCTACGCCCTCTACTCCGGCCTGGTTTTCCTCCTGGTTGCAGGTGTGCTGTTCGCGCCGATCTTCCACCGATTCCTGCACCGTTTTCACCTGGAGATCGAATCGGGCAGTTCGAAAAAGAGTTCGACTCAATCCTGACGCGGGTAACCCAGCGGCCTGCGCGCCCGGCAAAGCGCTGCCCGGCGTGACTGGTAGATGGGGGCGACGCTCGCGCCGGTAGCGGCGACGCAGCCTGGAAAATTTCGTTCCAGGGTTTGCCCCGGGTTTTGGCTAGGCTATGGTAAAACAATACGGGCGCTGATTCTGCCTAGCCCGCAGCGTAAAATCCACTGAATGGAAAAATGGATGATCCGAACCTTTGGCAATAATCTGCTGGTTTTCATCAAAAAATGGATCCGAAAAATCGATTGGAGATGCGTGGCGGCAGTGCTGATTGCTTTCGGCGTAACCCGCCTGATGGTGCTGGTCATCACTTATTTTTCGATGGCCCAGTTATCCGTCCCGAGTGCCGAGAAATTCTGGCGCTACAACCCGCGCAACCTGATCGCGGACGGGCTGCTGCGCTGGGACACCGGCTGGTATCTTGGGATCGCCCGCTTTGGGTATGATCTCAAATCCACAGCCTTCTTTCCGCTCTATCCGCTTCTTATCCGGTTGGCTTCTCTCGTTACCGGGAACATTTGGACCTCGGGCCTGTGGATTTCGAATGGCGCGTTTTTGATTGCCCTGTTCTATTTCTACGCGCTCGCCAGGCAAGAATTCGATTCCGAGACCGCCGGACGGGCCGTTTTTTACCTTGCGGCAGCGCCGGCAGCATTCTTTTTCTCCACGGTCTATTCCGAGAGCATCTTCGTCCTGTTTGTGGTGGCCTGCTTTTACTACGCCCGAAACGGGAAATGGATCCCGGCTGCACTCGCCGGCGCGCTGGCTTCGGCGACACGATTGCCGGGTATCCTTGTCACCGTTTTTATCTTCTTCGAAGCTTTATGGCAGCAGGATATCCGATTCATCCCCAAACCCTGGAGGTTGCGGGCACAGGCGGCTCTGCTGTTAATGGACCTTAAGCAATTACCCAAAGCCCGGAAAGGCATTCTGGCTTGTTTATTTTCGACTTCAGGGTTGATCGCCTATATGGTTTTTCTGTACCAGAAATTTGGGACGCCGTTTGCCTTTTTACATGCCGAAACCGATTGGAACCGAAAAATCAATTTGGACTGGTTTATCCAACTGGTTCAGAATATCATTGCCATGCACAAACCGAGTGGAAACATCCTCTCGGGTCAGGTCGGCAGCATCTATTATTTGATGGATACCTTCGCACTGGTGATTTTGATTCCCCTCGTGGTGATCGTTTTTCTGAAATTTCGCCCCTCTTTTGGTTGGTATACTTTTCTGGCGCTGTTGATGCCGCTGGTGAGCAGCAATCCAGTATCGATGCGCCGTTTCGCGTTGGGATTGATCCCCTGTACCCTGTTGTTGGCCGTGTGGGGCAAACGTCCCTGGGTGGATCGTCTGATCCTGGGAATATCCCTGCCCCTGCAGGCGTACCTGCTGGTGCTCTTTTCGCACTGGCTTTTTGCGGGATAAATCCTTCAAACGGGTCGGGCAGCCCATTTCGCCCGGCGGTGTTTTTTTTCCTGGACGGGCGCCTGGACTTAATTGCGAGCAGCCGGCGCAATACTGCCCGCATCGATCGGGCAGTACCAGTCTTGCTCGGGCGGCGAGCCCACCTCGGCCACGATCTTCGGCGATTGCGGCCTGCCAAAGAAATCGCGGTATATGTAACCGAAGCGGTAGCCCTGTTGGTCGCCAGTGTAGCACCACTCCCAGCTCTGCAGGATGTACTGGTGGGGCATAATGAGCAATTCACGCGGCCTGAGGTCGCTCAATTCGGCCGGGTAGCCGCCGGTGCGGTCGTGATAACGCAGGATGGCTTTATCGATTACGGCTGCGCTGCGCTCGGTCAGGATACCTGGCATGCGCCCCCAACCCCCGTTCGGCGCGTGAGATGCCAACTCAATGGAAACGTTCATCAAAGGCAGTGTGGCCAGGATGATCAGCGCCAGAGCCTTACGCCAACCCGGCGCCCCGATGAGCATCGCCAGGGCTGAGAGCACGGCAGCCACCCCGACGAGGATCTTCAGAAACGGACCGGAGAGACCATCCAGGGCCACATCCCACAGGCTGGCGAAGAACATTTTCACGCCCACCAGCGCCAGCAGCAGGATGGCAATGAACACGTTGATCGCGGTGCGGCGTGGGCCTGCGGGCAGGCTGAACAGGCGCGCCGCGCAGGCGATTGCCAGCGAAGGCGCGAGGAAGAAAGTTCCACACAGGATGAGAAACCCTTGCCATCCCGGGAAGGGTCTCAGATCGGGGTGGGCATCTTCGATTGCGATGCTCACAACCATCAACAGGATGGAAAAGCCGCACAGCGCCAGGAACCCGCTGCCGGGTCGTTTCCAGAACCAGACCAGCAACAGCGCAATTGCGATGATCGCCAACAGGGTGAGTTCGGTAGGTACTTCTGCGAAGATCATGCTGCCTCCGCGCCGGATCGGGATCGGAATGCCGTGACGCTCTCCACGGCCAGCCCGGCGGCCAGCGCCGCGAGAAAAAGCCACGGCCCCCACATGTGGATGCTGACCACGGTCGGGTCCTCGGCGATGATGAATACCAGGGTCAGGCCAATCATCAGCAGCAGGGCCACCATGTGAGCACCCTTCAGACGCGGGCGCTCACCGCGCCACAATAGCAGCAGCGAACTGAGCAGCGGCAGGACGGGCAGCCAGACCAGCCCGGCGATCAGGTTGGGCCCGGCTTCCTGAAAGGTGGTCGCCCCGCTGAGCAGCGCCCACAGCACGCCGAAGAATCCCACACCGAAGTAGCCCATGACGAACCAGCCGGACATCGGGTCGCCGCAGAAGCCGGGGCGGATGCGCACCAGCGACGGGGCACAGTCGTACTCGTCCGGGACGCTGAGATTTTCATAGACCCAGGGTCCCAGCAGCGCGATGATCAACAGCGCCAGCACGCACAGGCGCACGAGCGTCAGGTGTTCACGGAGCCAGCCCATCGCTCACCTCCTCCAGCGGACAGTTCCAGGCCGGCACAGACAGCGCGCCGGCCTCGGATACAATCTTCACTTCTCGCGGCGAGGAAAAGTACTCGCGATCCATGTAACCAAAACGAAAACCACCGGCGCCGCCGGCGAAGCACCATTCCCAACCCGGCAGGATGTACTGGCGGGGCAGGAAGAGCAGATCGCGCGGCGTCAGGTCGCTCAACTGCGCCGGGTAGCGGCCCTGGCGCGCGTGGTAGCGCTGGATGGCGTCGTCGATGACCGCCGCGCTTCGTTCGGTCAGAACGCCGGGCATGTACCCCCATTCCTGGCCGGGTGGACGGCTGGCCAGCCGCGCCGAAGCGGCCATCAGCAGGGGTAAACCGACCAGGAGGATCAACGCCCATGCCTTGCGCGCTCCCGGTGCGCGGAACAACAGCGCCAGGGCAGACAGCAACGCCGCCAGGTTGACGACCCACAGCAGGAGCGGCTCGCCGATGCCGTCCGTGGCTACATCCCACAGGCTGGTGAAAAACATTTGCAACGCCAGCAGCAGCGCCAACCCAAGGGCGGCCAGGGCGTTCAGGATTGTACGCGAAGATCCGACCGGCGGGCCCAGCAACCGCGCGATGCAGGCTACCGCCAGGGTGGGGGCCAGCCCGAAAGTCGACCAGCGCATCAGGGTCGACTGCCAGGCGGTCCAATTGTTCAAATCAGGGTGATTATTCGCCATCCAGAAGGCCGCGCACATCAGCAGGCCAGCAAGCAGGCTCCACACGATCAGCCCGCCTCGCGGCTGTTTCCGGCGCCAGAGGACAAGAACAGGAATCGCCGCCGACGCCAGCCACGCCAGCGCGGGCAGCAGGTTCTCGAAGAACACGCCGCCTCCCCTCGGGCATCCATGCGGCAGCAATGGTCCATTCGAAAGATGATTACCGGCAGGTTACAGATAAGAAGATGTGATTTCATCATAGCATAAACGAATGGAATTATTGCAGGTCAATTGTATGCCCGGGCCGGATTTTCCCTATTGACTCTGATCTGGAATCGCCCTATAATTAAACCGGTTTAGTAAACCGGTTTATATCCCTCGCTATCCCTTTAAGGAGAATGTCATGAGAACCACTAAGTTTTTCCCGCTGCTGATGGTCATCGCCATGCTGGCGGGCGTTCTTGCTGCCTGCGCTCCTGCCGCCACCCCGACCGCCGCGCCGGCCGTACCAACCACTGCCCCCGCAGCCACCGAAGCCCCGACGGCTGCGCCGACGACAGCCCCGGCTGCCGAACCCGTCAAGCTGACCTTCTGGTTCAACTGGGAAGGCACGAATGCGGATGTGATGAAGGACCTGGTCAACCGCTTCAACGCGGCCAACCCGGATATCGTCGTCGAGCCGGTCTTCCAGCCCTACGCCGACATGACCACCCTCCTCCAGACGTCCATCGCCGGCGGCACCACCCCCGACGTGGTTGCCCTGGACCTGATCCTCATCCCGCAGTTCGTTGAAACCGGCGCCATCGCGCCCCTGGACGATTACGTTGCCGCGGACGCCAATATCAACATCAACGATTTCTACCCGCTGCTGGCCAATTACGATGTCATGGGCGGCAAACGCTATGCCCTGCCGGTCAGCACCAATAACATGCAGCTCATCTGGAACAAGGACCTCTTCAAAAAGGCCGGACTGGATCCCGAAAAGGCTCCTGCCACCTGGGATGAAATGCAGGCCATGGCCAAGCAGTGCCAGGATCCGGCCAATGGCGTGGTCGGCTTCGAATTCTATACCCAGCCCACCGGTGAAGGCATCACCTGGCAGTTCCAGGTCTGGCTGTGGGCCGCGGGCGGTGAGTTCCTCAACGCCGATAATACCGCCGCCGCCTTCAACACCCCCGAGGGCCTGAAAGCGCTGACTTATGTCTCGGACATGCTGAAGGGCAACGGTTCTCAACCGGGTCCCTGGGGCCTGTTCGGCGACCAGAAGGCCTGCATGCAGCTCGACGGCTCCTGGCTGTTCGGCTATCGCAAAGACGCTCCCTTCCAGTGGGGCATCGCACCGGTGCCTGCGCCCGCGGGCGGCACGACCGCCAGCAACGTGGGCGGCGAGCATATCTTCATGTTCGATGCTTCCCCCAACAAGGACGCGGCCTGGAAGTTCATCCAGTACCTGACCAGCCCCGACGTTCAGCTGGAATGGGACCAGAAGACAGGTTTCCTGCCGGTGCGCCAATCGGTGGCTGAAAACGCCGATTACCTGAAGTGGATCAACGAGACCGAGCCGCGCATGCTGCCCTTCGTCCAGGGCATGGCCACCGCGCACACTCGTCCGGCCACCTCCAAGTACTACGCGGTGTCCGAAGCTTTCTCACGTGAAATCCAGAAAGCGCTGCTCGGAGAGGCTTCCCCTGCCGACGCGCTCGCAGCCGCCGAAAAAGCGGTCAATGACGCGCTGAAGTAGTCGAGCAGACGTTTCATTTCTCCTGGGGCGGCGGCCGCCGGCCGCCGCCCCCTCCTTTTCCGGCCCAACCGCCGTTTCATCAGCTAAAATAACACCGTCCTTTACGCGAAGATCATATAAACTGGACACAGGATCGTATACTCATGCAGGTTCGATACGCAAGTTCCCCCAATTGGTTCACCCGCCTGCGGCGCAGCGATATTCCCACCGCGCTGCTGTTCCTGGCGCCGTCGCTGGTGATTCTGGGGGTGTTCAATTTCTACCCGATCGCCGAGGTTTTCCGCCTGAGCCTGTTCAAGTGGGATAACCTGTCGAAGATCAAGACCTTTATCGGCTTCGATAATTTCATTACCCTGTTTCAGAGTGATCGTTTCTGGAATTCGTTGAAAGTTACCGGCGAGTACACCCTGGTGGTAACCGTACTGAGCATCTTCCTCGGGCTGGTACTGGCCGTTTTGCTCAACAATCAACTCCTGCTGGGGAAATCCTTCTGGCGCAGCATGTTCTTCCTGCCGGTGGTCACGCCCACCGTGGCAGCCGCCATGGTGTGGATCCTGCTGTTCAACCCCGGTTTTGGCCTGGTCAATGTCGTGCTGCGCGCCCTTGGCCTGGAGGGGCTCAACTGGCTGGCCGATACCACCTGGGCGCTGCCCACCGTGATGACGCTGGGCATCTGGCGCAGGCTGGGTTTTACCACCATGCTGTACCTGGCGGCCATGCAGTCGTTATCCAAGGAATATTACGAGAGCGCCGAAATCGACGGCGCCAATGCTTTCCAGCGCTTTCTGCACATCACCGTGCCGCTGCTGCGTTCCACGACCATCATGCTGGTCATCCTGGGCGTGGTCGATTCGTTCCTGGTCTTCGACCAGGTGATGGTGCTGACCCGCGGCGGGCCGGGCGACGCCACCGAAGTCATCGGGATGTTCATGTATTCGACCTCATTCTCATCCTTCAAACTGGGTTACGGCGCGGCCATCTCAGTGGTCATGTTCATCGTGGTGGCGGCCTTTACCCTGATGCAGTGGCGTTTCGTTGGCTTTGGCTCGGCGGAGGAGGCGGAATGAACCTCTTCCAGAAATCCGATTCAGAACCGGTCACCCCGCGCAGGGTGCGCGCCACCCTGATGCTGGCGTTGATCCTGATTCCAGCGGCCTTCGTGATTTTGGTGCCTTATCTGTGGATGTTCACCACCTCGTTGAAGGCGCGCGGCACCACCGGCCTGCCGCCTTACCTCTTTCCGGCGGTATTCGAATTCGGCAACTACGTCAAAGCCTGGCAGGCGGCGCCCTTCATGCGCTACTACCTCAACACGACCATCGTCGCCGTGGCCATCATCGCCGCGCGGGTGGTATTCGGTGGGATGGCGGCCTACGCATTCGCTTTCCTGCGCTTCCCCGGCCGTAATCTGCTCTTCCTGCTCTTCCTGGGCACGATGATGATTCCCTTCCAGGCCACCATCATTCCTTCGTACCTCATTATTCGCGATCTGCACTGGTTCAACACCTACCAGGCCTTGATCGTGCCGCGCATGGTGGATGCCTTTTCCATCTTCCTGCTGCGCCAGGCCTTCATCTCGATTCCGCGCGATTACCTGGATGCCGCGCGGCTGGACGGCTGCTCGCACTGGCAGGCCCTGTGGAAGGTCGTGGTTCCGCTCAACCGCTCCTCGGTGGTCACGATGGGCCTGTTTGCCTTCCTGTTCGCCTGGAACGATTACCTCTGGCCGCTGCTGGTAGCCAACGCCGAGGCGATGCGCACCATCCAGCTTGGGTTGCAGGTCTTTGCCGGCCGCTACCAGACCGAATGGACCTACATGATGGCCGGCACGGTCACGGCCACCCTGCTGCCGCTCATCCTCTTCCTCGTCGCCCAGCGCAGTTTCATCTCCGGCCTCACCCGATCCGGATTGAAAGGATAAATCGACTTTATGAACCCATTTAACGCCGTTCCCGACTGGGTGCAAGACGCCGTCTTTTACCAGATCTTTCCGGAGCGCTTTGCGAATGGCGACCCGGGCAACGATCCCGCCTGGGTGCTGCCGTGGGGGACGCCACCAACGCCGCAGACCTTCATGGGCGGCGATTTACAGGGTATTCTCGACCATCTGCCCTACCTGCGCGAACTGGGCATCAACGCCATTTACACCACGCCCATCTTTGCCGCGCGCTCCAATCACAAGTATGATACTGCCGATTACTTCAAGATCGACCCGGCCTTCGGCGACCTGGAACTGTTCAAGCGGTTGGTGCGAACTGCGCACGACAACGGCATCCGCATCGTCCTGGACGCGGTCTTCAATCACTGCGGGGATGGCTTCTGGGCTTTTCAGGATGTAATTTCCAAAGGAAGCGCCTCGCAGTACCGCGACTGGTTCGTGCTGGGCGATTTACCCATCGCGCAGGACCCGCCCAACTACCAGACCTGCGGCGGGGCCGGATTTTTACCGAAACTCAACCTGGACAATCCCGAGGTACGCCGGCACCTGCTGGACGCGGCCGTCTACTGGCTCAAGGAGACCGGCATGGACGGCTGGCGCCTGGATGTGCCCTGGAAGGTGCCTCTGGATTTCTGGCGTGAGTTCCGCCGGGAAGTCAAAGCCATCCGGCCGGATGCCTACATCGTCGCCGAATCCTGGCGCGATCCGCTCTACTGGCTGCAGGGCGATACCTGCGACGCGGTCATGAATTATCCCTACCGGGATTACATTCTGGATTACTGCGCCCGCGACGCGATGGACGCCGAGGACTTCGATCATTTCACGCGCCGCCTGCTGGCCGATTACGGAGTGCTTGCGCCCGTGCAGTTGAACCTGCTGGGCAGCCACGATACGGCCCGTCTGCTGACGCTGTGCGGTGAAAATACGGCCCGCGCCATCCTGGCCTACATCTGCATGCTGACCGGCGTGGGAGCGCCGATGATCTATTACGGCGACGAGAACGGCATGCGCGGCGCGAACGATCCGGATTGCCGGCGCTGCATGGAGTGGAACCCGGACGAATGGAACGACGCCATCCGGGGTGCCCTGTTGAAGCTGATCGCCCTGCGTCACGCGCATCCCGCGCTGCGCAGCGGCAGCTACGAATGCCTGCTGACCTTCAACGGGGTGTACGCTTACCGGCGCCGGTTGGCAGAGGATCGGGTGGTGGTCGTCACCAACCCGCGCAATTCGCAAACCGGGCTGCGCATCCCGCTGCCCGATGAAGGCGACGGCGAATGGGTGGATGTGTTGAGCGGCCAGCGTTATCGCAGCCGCGCCGGGCAGCTTGTCCTGCCAAAACTGGAAGCGCAGCAGGGTTTGGCGCTTATCCCTTCGAAACGTAATATATAATCAGCCTATGCCCAGGGTCAATATTACCGATATCGCTCGAAAAGCCGGGGTATCCAAAACAGCGGTATCCTTTGCGTTCAACAACCCCAGCCGCCTGTCCGAAGCCACGGTCCAGCAGATCCTGGCCATTGCAGAAGAGATGGGTTATTCGCCCGATCCGGTCGCGCGCAGCATGTCCACCGGACGCACCGGCACCATTGGTTTGCTGCTGCCGCAACCGCTGCCAGAAATCGTACGCAACCCCTACTTTCCGGAGTTCCTGGAGGGTATCGGCGAGGTCTGCACCCACTCGGGGCTTTCGCTGATGCTCGTTCCGCCGCTGAAGGGCAGCATGCGCCGGGCCATCGTCAACGCTGCGGTGGACGGTTTCCTGACCCTGGGCCTGGAAGAGTCGAAAGCCACCATGGTGGTGCTGCGCCAGCGTGGCGTACCCTTCGTCACGGTCGACAGCGATCCAATCGAGGGCGTCCCGGCCATCAATGTGGATGACGCGGGGGGAGCCTGTCAGGCCATGCAGCACGTGCTGGCACTGGGCCACCGCCAGATCGCCATCCTGGCGATCCGTTCCGGCAAGCAGGGCCATTATCGCGAATACGTTGGCACGCTCGGCGCCCGCATGCACGGCTACCTGCAGGCGCTGGAAGAGTACGGCCTGACCATCAACGGGCGTTCGGTGCGCCTGCTGGAATGCGCCAGCACAGAAGAAGGCGGCATGGAAAGCTTCCAGACCCTGTGGAAATCCCGCCACCACCCGACCGCCATCATTGCCATGAGCGATATCATCGCCATCGGGGTGATCAAGGCGGCGGCTTCGGCCGGGCAGCAGGTGCCGCGCGATCTTTCAGTGGTCGGCTTCGATGACATTACCCTGGCGAGCCTGATTCACCCGGCGCTGACCACGGTGGCGCAGCCCTCGCGCGAAAAAGGGGAAATGGCCACCCGGGAACTGGTGAAGTTGATCGAATCGAATTCCCAACCCATCCATCAAGTTCTGCCGACCCGTCTGGTCGAGCGCTCATCGGTCTGCCCGCCCCCAAAAAACGAAGACTGACAGGCCTGGCTTGGCGGGGGAGAGAGTCGATCGGGGGCATGATTTCCCCCTGAACAAACTTCTGCCTTTCGATGCCCTCAACCTGGGTCGGTGATAGAATCAACATAACTTTCACTCATGAGGGGCTGGCATGACACACCCGATGAACATACCTGGCTCGTTGCTGCGTTTCTGGCAGGGCGGGCGGGATCTGGAACTGGTTTTCGAACGCGCAAACCTGCGCATTTCGGCTTTGGGGAATCACTGCGTACGCCTGCGCCTGGGGCCGGGGGGTAAGTTCGCCCCGCGCCGTTCGTGGGATGTGGCCGCGCCAGATGAGGATTTCACCACCCCCGTGCTGGCGCTGCGGGAGGATTCACAATCCATCCGCCTCGAGATGGGCGATATGCAGGTTGTCTACCAACGCGGCGGCGGACTGCGTTTCGAGGTTGCCGGGCAGCGTTTTTGCGTAATGAACGAGCTGCCGGCCTGGCAGGAGGAGGGTCCGGTGACCGCCTGCCTGATCACCGATCCAAGCGAGCGCTTCTACGGCTTCGGCGAACGCACCGGTCTGCTGGAAAAAACCGGCAGCCGGATGACCTGTTGGGCCACCGACCCCGGCCACATGCACGGCCCGGACGTCGACCGGATGTACATCGCCATTCCCTTTGCGCTGGCGCTGCGTCCCGGGCTGGCCTGGGGGGTGTTTTTCCACAACACCTTCCTTTCCGAATTCGATTTGACCCAGGCCGGCCAGATGGCCCTGCGCGCCGACGGCGGCGAGCTGGACCTTTACGTGATGTGCGGCTCGAGTCCGACAGAAATCGTGGCCGGGTTTAGCGCGCTGGTCGGGCGCACGCCCATGCCGCCGCTCTGGTCGCTGGGCTATCACCAGAGCCGCTGGAGCTATGCCAGTCAGCAGGAGGTGCGCGATCTGGTGGCTGAATTCAAACGCCGCCAGATTCCACTGGACGCGGTGCACCTGGACATCGATTACATGGACGGCTACCGGGATTTCACCTGGAACCGCCAGAATTTCAGCGACCCGGCCGGTCTTATGCGGGATTTGAAGGCGCAGGGCGTGCGGGTGGTGCCCATCATCGACGCCGGAGTCAAGGTGGACCCGGATTATCCGGTGTATACCTCCGGACAGAAACTGCAGGCGTTTGTGAGCACGCCGCAGGGTGAGGAGGTGCATGCCTACGTCTGGCCGGATGAATCGGTCTGGCCGGATTTTTCACGCGCCGATGTGCGCGCCTGGTGGGGCGAGCAGCAAAAACGCCTGGTGGCCGATGGCGTGGCCGGAATCTGGAACGATATGAACGAGCCGGCCGTCTTCATTCAGCCCTTCAGCCAGGGCGGCGGTGGCGAGGTCACCACGCTGCCGCTGGATGCGCAGCAGGGTGGTCCCGGTGAGCGGACAACGCACGCCGAGCTGCACAATCTTTACGGCCTGGGCATGGCGCGCGCCTGTTACGAAGGGCTCGAACGCGACCTGAACGGGGAACGTCCATTCGCACTGTGCCGCTCGGGCTACGCCGGCATTCAACGCTGGACAGCCTCGTGGATGGGCGACAACCATTCCTCCTGGGAGCATCTGGAAATGGCGCTGCCGCAAATGCTCAACATGGGGCTTTCGGGCGTTCCCTTCGTTGGGGTGGATATCGGCGGCTTTTCCGGAAATGCCAGTCCTGAATTGTTCGCCCGCTGGATCGAAGCCGGGGCGTTATTCCCGTTCTGCCGCGGGCATTCGTGCATTGGCACCATCCGTCAGGAACCCTGGGCGTTTGGTCAGCAGGTGGAAGAGATCTCCCGCAAGTGGCTGCGCCTGCGCTACCGACTGCTGCCTTACCTCTATTCCCTGTTTTGGAATGCCAGCCAGCGCGGCGAGCCGGTGATGCGCCCGCTGCTCTATCACTATTCCCAGGATCCACAAACGGCCTACCTGTACGATCAATTCCTGTTGGGAGAGTTCGTCATGGCTGCGCCGGTGGTGCGGCCCGGCGTACGCGCCCGCAGCGTCTACCTCCCCGAAGGAGACTGGTACGCCTGGGACAGCGGCGAAGTCCTTCAGGGCGGCCGGCATATCCTGGCGGACGCCCCATTGGAGTCGATACCGGTTTATGTGCGCGGCGGCGCGATTCTACCGCTGGGTCCGGAAATGCTGCATACCGACGAAAAGCCGTTCGATCCGCTGACCCTGGAATTGTACCCCGGCGACGGCGCGTTCACGTTCTACGAGGATGATGGCCACAGCCTGGATTACCGCCAGGGCGCCCGCAGCGTGCGCAATTTGCGCCTGGAACGCTCGACCGGCCTGCTGCGCCTGACTATCGGCGCGCGCCAGGGCAACTGGCAGCCGTTGGCTCGCAAGCTGGTGCTGCGCCTGCACGGCGTGCCCGAATACAGCCGGTTGGGACACACCGGCGGCCTGTATGAGATCCGCAAGCACCTGTTGACCCTTGAAGTGGATGATGACGGCGCCGAACGCGAATTGAACTTCAGGCTGTAGACTATTTATTCTTCATAAGGCCCCAGGAATCGTTCGCCATTGAAATGAATGACGTGGCTTGGGGCTTCGGCTACCCATACCTCGGTTTCCCAGGCAATATCCTTGAGAAAACGATTCATCGCTTTGCGAGTTTCAAAGGCCGTCACAAAAACAAGGCCCCGATTACTCGATCTGAACAACTCTTTGAGCTCGTTATGCCGTTGATTATCAATCGGGCCGTGACTTGTGACCGCTTCGATTAGAACCAACCATTTTTTGGATTGGAAATCAACCACGACATCAGGCATTTTTCCATGGGGATCGATACTGATTCCGAGTTGTTCAAAGTATTTTCGCTCGTTTTCCGTTAATTTGTTACCTGCATCACCGACATAGATGACATTTCCACCCGGCGTATATCGAGGACAAAACTCTTCAATGATCTTTTTGATCAGATCATTTTGCCCGCCAGCCGATAGATTGATCTCCTGTCCGTTAGGAAGTGTAACCGGGATCAAATTCATAGCTCTTTCACGAACTTGAAGGCTTGCCAGAGAAGGTGTACTTTTTAAGTAGACGAATAATTTCGTCTCCCATTCTTTTGTTCCAAAGGTTTGCAAGAGTTCCAGAGCTGATTCTTCGATCTGGTATTTCGTTTTTGGACTGTTAATGGGCCTCTTGGGGTCATCTAGATTCGCCAACACCAACCCAAGTTCCATAAACTGGTGGATCGTTTGTCTCCGAACGGTCTCACGTGTGTTCGGCGCATAATTCTTTCCATAATAATCTCTGAAGAAGTCCATCATTTCCGTTATACCCAGCCTGGATATTTCGGCCTTGCTCCAGGGATTATCCGGTTTTAGGTGAACCAATGCGAGTAAAGATAAGGCTGATCTCTCGTTTTGTTGAAGCCGGGGAACATTTAGTTCCTGGAGGATACTCAGGGCTTCTCCGATCCTTTTCTTGACCTGAATAGGATCAGAAATGTCGCTTTCCGAGGTCTTTGTAGTCAAATTGAGCTCCTCTCCAACGATGATATCAATTGTTTCTTGATCTGGAAACACTTCCCCTATTCTTTTTCCCAAACTGCTAAGCTGTTGAGAAGTCGGATACCTGACATTGCGTAAATCTGTTGCATTCACTTGAGTATGCCCACTCAACTGTCGAAAATATTGGTCGAAGAAGGTCGAATTCAGATATAAGGCCAACCCTTTTGCAAGGTCTATTGATAACCCTCCATAGGTTTTATGAAAATAATTAATATGATTTTCAATGCCAATTCGATCCGCTTTTACTTGATTCGGATCATAAACCACCGCAGAAACCCGTTTCTTTTCTTCTTTTGCAGAAAAACGGCGTACCAAAACATATACATCCGCGGGTATAACGATTTGTTCGATCCCAGGTTTTGAAAGTATGGCAACCGGTTTTTTTCCACGTTGGGGTGGCCAAAGAATAAATCCGTTTTGAAATGAATTTGGGTAAATTAGCGGGATGGTTTCTAAACCATCGATATCAAAAGACAAATATTCTTTTGCCCGAAAATCCACAACTCTTCCGGTCGATACCGATAGACCCAGGTCTTGCAGAGTCGTGAAAAATCTTTTCATTTTTTCTTCAAACTGTTGACCGATCTGATCAGAAACAATTCTTATGTATTGGTCAGAATCTTGGGGATATACCAGATTTTCATACTTGACTTGATGGAGTTGTAAATCTTCTTCATCCGGTCCTGAACTAGATGAAATTGTGACGAAATCCGGTTTGCTTTTGCTTTTGATCGCATGAATAATAATATTCTCCTGGAGAACATCATCTTCATGAAAAGTGATCTTTCTGGATTCAAAGATATGAATCCGACGAATGGACATTGTTTTCAAGAAATCAATGCGAAAATTCTTATAGTAAGATCCATTACAGAAGCTCCGAGGAATGATGGCAACCAGTTCCCCATTTTCGGATAATAACTTTATCGCTAGCCAGAGAAAAGCGGTGTATAAGTTTGTAGTCTCTATTCCAATTGAACGAAGGAGTATTCGTTCCTTGGAATCACTATTAATCTTCCGATAAGGAGGATTCATGATGATCACATTGAAATTTGGGGTTTCAAGTGGGAAGAAAGAATCTTTCGAACCTAAGGATTTCGAAATCGATTCGACGAAATCTTGGCGTTTAATTTCAGATTGAAAATTGATTTTCTTCTGTTGACAGTATGAACTACATTCCGACATCGTTTTCTTTAATCCAGATAGTAAGTCCGAATCCAGTTCATAAGCCGTAACATGGATTGTTTTTGGTGAAAACCGAATTATATGGCCGATGTATGCTGCTGTTAGTATTCCCATTCCCGCCCCTGGATCGAGCAGGTGAATTTCGGGGGACGAGTTTGAGAACATTGAGGCCATTAAGCTGGCTGTTTCGATGGGTGTAAAAAATTGGCCGAATTCCGTCTGTTTTGAACGATTAATGCCTTGATGCGCCAGAGAACGAATGATCTCTATGCGCTTAAGAAATTCGTTTGTGAACAAGGGATCGGCAAGCATATTGACTAGAATGATGGATAACCAAGAAATTTCGATCAGCAAAGTGAGATTGCTACTAGCAACCCATATTATAGAACATTTTTAACACTTTATGAGAGAAAACCGCTTTTCAGGTATAAGACTTGCGCAGATGACGATAGAATTAAGGATGATTTCCTTGTGAGCTTTGTCACGAGTGTGGTATGATTTGCGCAAGGTGACAAAAAAGATCAGATCGGTTAACTTTAAGCCATACCGACCATAACTTGTTCACAAACCAATCAATTTTCAATGGAGGATATTATGAGCAAAACTTTGGAAGATTTACAGGCCGCATTCGCCGGTGAATCGCAGGCCAACCGAAAGTACACCGCCTATGCCCAAAAAGCCGAGGCGGATGGGTATCCGCAAATTGCAAAATTGTTCCGCGCCGCGGCGGCAGGCGAAACCGTGCACGCCATTGCCCACTACAAAGCCATGGACGGCGTGAAATCCACCGCTGAAAACCTCCAGGATGCCATTCACGGCGAAAATTACGAAGTGGTCAGCATGTATCCGGCGTTCATCAAGGACGCCGAAGCGGAAGGTGAGAACCGCCGCGCGGTGAACAGCTTCCACAATGCTTTCGAGGTGGAAAAGATCCACGAAGCGCTGTATCGCGAAGCCCTGGCTCTGCTGGAAGCCGGCAAGAAGGAAGAAGAAGAAGAATATGATTATTACGTGTGCCCGGTGTGCGGTTTCGTACACAAACGCGGCGCACCCGAACGCTGCCCGGTGTGCGGCACGCCCGGCGCCAGGTTCGAGAAGATCTCCTAATTAAATACGGCAAAGTAAAAAATATCAGGCTGGTCGATGACCAGCCTGACGTATTCTTGGAGCGGGCTGTTACTCCTTGGGGACGAAGTCGAACGCTGCCCGCAAATCCAAACCGGAATGTTTTTGTTCCGGACCAATTATCTTGTTTTCACTTGCCAATTTCATTGGACGTTCTCATTATACCGGTTTCTGCGCGCGGAAAATATACAGACACCTTTCAACCAACTGTCATCCAGCTTAAGAAAAGCCCGCCCGGATCAGCCGTCCCAGCGCATGATGCTCAAACCATCCGGCGAACGAAGCACGGAGAGGATGAGATTGGCAATCTTCCGCAGCCTTCGGAAATAAAGCGGCAACTCCGGGTCGGTCAACGGGCGAAAACCAAACCGGGTATAGAGCGGCTCCAGCCCGGAGCGGCAGGTCAGGTAGAGCGGCGGACCGGCCTGCGTCTGCAGGGTCACAATCAGCGCGCGTGCCAGACCCAGGCCGCGGAACTGCGGTACCACCGCCAGCGAAGCCAGTTCACGGGTACCGTCGGCGTGCGGTTTGATCTGGGCGCAGGCCAGCACTTGCCCGCCGGCATCGACTGCCAGGATAAAGCGCCGCCAGTCGAGCGCCAGGGGATTGATGCCCACCTGGTGGATCAGGCGCCGGATACGAACCGCATCCGCGCGTTCGGCGTGGCGCAGCATGACGCCCGACGGAAGATCGAGGGATCCGGTCATTTCCGCACAAACACGAACATCAAATCATTGACATTCGTGCGCGTGGGACCGGGCTTGAGCAGGTCGCCGAGCGCGTCGAAAAGGGGATAGGCATCGTTATCGAGCAGGGCTTCCTCGGGATCCAGCCCGAGCGCCGCTGCGCGCGCCTGCGTCTCGCCGCTGGCCACCGCGCCGGCCGCATCGGTGGGACCGTCGCCGCCATCGGTGGCCAGTGAAACCACCAGCACACCCGGCAGCCCGGCCAGTCCGGCGACTGCGCCCAGGGCGGCTTCCTGGTTGCGACCACCCCGGCCGCTCCCGCGCACCGTGACGGTCGTTTCGCCGCCCAGAATCAGGCAGGCCGGCGCCGGCACCGGGAGACCCTCACGCAGCACCTGCCGCGCCAATTCGGCCAGTTCCGCGCCGACCGTGCGGGCTTCACCTTCTTTTTGAGTGGTCAAAACGGCCGTATTCCAGCCCAGCGAGCGGGCTTCCCGGGCGGCCGCATCGGCCGCCAGCGCGTTACTGCCCACCAGGAGGCAGCTCACCCGTGCGAAGACCGGATCCCCCGGCTTTAAGGTTTCAGGAATCCGGCCTTCCAATCCATGCCGCAGGCGCGCCAGGATGGAGGGCGGCGCGCTGGCCAGCAGGCCAAACTCTTCCAGGGTGTGCCAGGCGCCGGCGTACGTGGTGGAGTCGGGGACGGTCGGGCCGGAAGCGATGGCGTCCAGCGGATCCCCGACCACATCCGAGAGGATCAGGGTGATCACCCGAGCCGGCGCCGCCAGACGCGCCAACCCGCCGCCTTTGAGGATCTCAAGATGCTTGCGTAGCCCGTTGATGCGTTGGATGGGCGCGCCGCTGCGCAGCAGCAGCGTGGTCAGTTGCTGCAAATCGGCCAGGGGAATCTCCGGCGCGGGCGCGGTCAGCAGCGCCGAGCCGCCGCCGGAGATCAGGCAGAATGCCAGGTCGTGCAACCCCGCGCCGTTCAACAGATCCGCGATTTGGCGCGCCGCCTGAGCGCCCCGTTCATCCGGCAGCGGATGCCCGGCTTCGACGGCCCGGATGCGGCGCAGTGCGTTGGGCGTGGGAATGTGGCCGTCTTTGGTCACCACCAGCCCGCGTTCGAGGCGATCCCCCAGGGCCTGCTCGAGCGCCAGGGCCATGGGATAAGCCGCCTTGCCGGCGCCGACGGCCAGCACGCGGCGATATCCCGAAAGGCTGGCCGAGATCTGGGGATCGTTCTGCAGGGCGCGCAAAACAGCCTGCTGCGGATCGACGGCGTCCAATGCTGCAGCCAGGACCAAACGGACGTCGTTTCCCCAGGGCAGGGTTCTCAAGGTATGCGTATCGAAACGATCGGGGTTCATAAATAAATTATAGCCCGGGGTGTGGATACGTGATTCGTCATTCGGGCGCCGTTATGTGTAATTTGTGAAGCGTGAAGTGTGAATCATGGAGCGGTTCACCATTCACTTCTCACGAATACCGCATCAACGATTACCGTCCCCTCAATAGATCGTAGCCAGGAAGGCGCGTGTTTTGGGGAAGAGCACCTGAATCAGCGGCTTCCACAGGTGCTGCGGCGAGGCGTCCGGATAGCTGGCGCTGATTTCATCCAGCGTGCGCCCCCCCAGGACAAGCGGAACGGCCTGTTCAGGCGGGATGCGCAAAATCGGGTCCTGGCAGTGTTTCACAAAAACGGCGGATTTAAGGGCTCCGCCGCAGAAATCCATTTCGATATGCTGGCGGTACAGGTCCAGGCTGAGCTTGCGGTTCAGGCCGGAAAAGGGCGAGCCGGCCAGGCGCGCGCTGAACACGGGACCCAGATGGGTCAATAACGCGGCCATATCCGGGACGCGCACCTGCCAGGAGTAACCGCCCAGGCTGGCGGCTCCGTACGCCTGGGCTAATTTGAGCAGGCCGCTGGTGGGCGGTAGATTGAAGCGAATACCATCCTGTCCCTGGGCGAGCGCACGCCGGGCCAGTTCGTTCAATACGGCCAACCCCGCCGGGAAGCTCAACTCCGAGCACTCATCTACGGCGATCAGGTTCTCATAAAAGCGATATTTCGGCAGGCGGATATAACCGGCCGGGTCGCCCTGGGGTGAAACTACAACCAGGGTTTCGTGCTCCATGGCATCGGGTTTGCGCAGGTCGCTCAACAGGTAGCGCCAGATGCCGGCTGTGCGCCGGGCGCTGATATCCTGATAGCCGGCCTGCGCTTCGTACAGGGCGGCCAGCAGCATGGCGTCGTCCGGTACGGCCGGCCGGAAAGTATATCCTTCGGTGATCGGGGCCGGAATCTGATCGGGCTGCAGGCGCCAGCCGCCCTCGAGCGGCAGGTGGGCATATTCGTAGCCGTATTGGCGATAGAAATAGGGGATGCCTTGAATAATCGAAAGCAGGCAGCCGCGATCCGCAAAGCGCTGCCAGAAAGCGCCCATCAGGTGGCGGTTGAGGCCGCGGCCGCGGTAATCTTCCCGGGTGCCGACGATCCCCAGTTCACCGGCCAGCAAGTCTACTTCACCAAAGTGCAACTTCCAAGGGATCAGGCAGCCCGAGGCGATAACCTCGTTGTTCTCGTTTTTGATGTACAACAAATCCCGGCCGCGTGTATCCGGGTGGGCGGCAAACAGATTGGCCGTAAAGCCGATGACTTCGGGGCCGTGGATCAGGCCGTTGAACGCGGCCACGCGTTCCAATTCATCATAGGTGCTGACCGACCGCAACGTCAGCGATTCAGGCAATTCGACCGAAAAAATGGGTTCGTGGGGATCGATCATGGCAGCGCCTCCTAAAGGGGAGAACCTGTGAGACGTTCATCGTTTGCCCAAAGGACGTAGGTGGATCTTCTCTTTGGTTATCCATGCCAGCTTGCTTATTAAATATTATATCCAACCTCACAATGGCGCTGAGGCCGATTCGTGATATTTGACGGAAGCATAAGTGAATATTGCCCAGTGAATCCTGCCCTGGCCTGTTTTATAATGATTGTTACCGGGGCGCTAACCCTTGTAACACACTGCCGTTGACACGCACGAACATTATTGCGCCCCTTCTTTTTAAGTCCCCATCCCCTGGAATAACCATTTTTCATAAGGAAGCTGCTATGAAAAACCGAACTCTATTGATGATTCCTGGGCCAATTGAATTTGACCCGGCCGTTCTATCGGCCATGGGAGCGCCAACGGCCAGCCACCTGGCGCCCGATTTTGTTGAAGCCTTCGGGCAGGCCTTGGAACGCACGCGCATACTCTTTCAATGCCCGGACGGCCAGCCCTTCGTGTTGGCCGGCACCGGAACGTTGGGCATGGATTCGGCCTGCGCAAATCTGGTGGAAACCGGCGACGCGGCATTAGTGGTGAACACGGGTTACTTCGGCGACCGCATCGGGAATATCCTTGAACGCTACGGAGCCAAGGTAAGCCATGTCCGGGCCGCGCCGGGCGATCATCCCGCGCTCGAGGACGTCGAACGCGCGTTGAAAACCGGCAGCTACAAAGTGATGACCATTACCCATGTGGATACCTCCACCGGCGTGCTGGCCGACATAAAAAGCCTGGCCGCGCTCGGACAGCGCTATGGCGCGCTGGTCGTGGTGGATGGGGTTTGCTCGGTGGCCGGCGAAGAACTGCGCATGGGCGAATGGGGCGTGGACGTGGCCTTTACTGCGTCGCAAAAAGCGGTCGGGGTTCCGCCGGGTCTGGCGCTGCTGGTGGCCGGACCGCGCGCGCTGGCGGCTCTCAAAGCACGCAAAACGCCGGTCGGCAGTTACTACGCCGATTGGAACAACTGGCTGGCGGTCATGCAGGCCTACGAAGCCCGCAAGACGGCTTATTTCGGCACGCCGGCGGTCAACCTGGTGTTCGCGCTCGATGTCAGCCTGGGCCAGATTCTACAGGAAGGGCTCGAACCCCGTTTTGCCCGTCACGCGCGCATCAGCCGCGCCCTCAAGGCGGGAATCGCAGCCCTGGGCATGGGCCAGGTCCCGCTCAACGACGCCATTGCGGCTCACACCATGACCGCTCCGCGTTTCCCGGCCGGTGTGAACGGCGCCGACCTGCTGCCGCTGGTGGGAAAAGCCGGCGTCACCCTGGCGGGTGGGTTGCATCCCGCCATCAAGAATGAATATTTCCGCATCGGACACATGGGCGCGGTCACGCTGGGCGACGCCCTGGCCACGCTGGGGGCCATCGAAACCGGTCTGGCGGCCTGCGGATATCAATTCCAGGCAGGCGCCGGTCTGGCTGCCGCGGAACAGGCATATTTGAAATAAGTATGATCAGGGGCCGGAGAATAATCCGGCCCCTGATTTTTCAATCGGGGAGTGCGCCGTGGATAAAAACCGTACGGTGCGCGAAATCATTACAAAAAATAAAAAATGGAAAGTACGGGTGAGCGCTGCCAGCGGCGGAACGTATGAAATTCAGGTGCTGCGCTGGATGGACGCGGGCGGCTATTGTTTCTGGGAAGAAACCGGCGCTGCGTTGCGGGTGGGTGAGCGATCCAGCGCCGAGTTGCTGGCGCAAAAGGAAGCGCGCCGCCTGGGTTGAACCCAATCAATCCTGCCAGTGCACCGCCGATTCGAAGGCCCGCGTATCGTTGGATCGGTTGACGCCCTCCAGAGCCCACAGATTGGCGTCCCGTTCGGTGGGGTTGGCCAGCACAGCCACTTCTTCGCCCGGCCGAATTTCGTGATCGTAATTGATCTGCAGCCAATCGAGTTTGTGCTGCTTGAATGTTTCCATCGGGAAGGCGTCGCATATCCATTCGACGTACCGGCTGTTATTGACATGCCCGAGCATGTCGACGGCCGAATACGCGGCCCGCACGCACAGGCGTTCCTGGCCGTCTTTTGCCAGGCCGATGCGCTCCAACGGCTCATCCAACCCGATCCGGTCATGGGTCGGCAAGTTCAGGTTCAAAGATTGCGGGGGAATCATGCGCCGGGTGGTGGCGTTGATGATCAACCAGGCCGACGTCGCGGCTGCCACGCGCTGGCCCTGTGCGTCGAACATCTCATAGTCGCGGATGAAGAACAATTTCTGCTGAATGGTCTTCGGCCAGGTGCGAATGGTCACCCGGTCGTCGACGCGCGGAAAGCGATAGAATTGAATCTTCATGCGCGAGTGCACCCAGAACAGGTTCTGGGCGTAAAGGACGTCGAACCCGGCGCCCAATTGCGTGGCGTGAATTCCGGCCGCTTCGGTCAGATGCTGAAAGAAAGCGGCCGGTTTTAGAGTCTGATTGAAATCACATTCGTAGTTGTTGACGCGAATCGTTTCTTCATAGATGGGTTTGGAATCAATCATCTTATTGGAACCTGTCAAGGATATATTTTCCGGAATCTTAACCCAAAAACACCCAAAACGGGAGGGCGTTTCGGTAAAGAATTTTACATCCCGCTGTCGATCGGGTCAGACGGCCGCGGCAACCAGATTGTCAACCAACGGCGCCAGGCGGGTGCGAATGGCGTCCCAATCGTGTTCGATCGTGCAAAAGATGTCATTTTCCGCGGGCATATGCAGCGCGCGGATGCCAAAGACAGCGCCGTAAGGCATCTCTTCACCTGAACCCACGGGGCGCATACCCACTCCGGCCAGCGCGCTGGCAACAGGCAGCGCCAGGTTCTTGTAATAATAGGCCAGGGCTTCATCCGTCTGGCCGCCGTGCGCGATCACGCCGACCGGTTTGCCGTGCAGCGGCCCCCGGTAATGGGAGTCGCGGCAGGAATTGAGGAAGGCCATCTCCTGCAGTTTCTCGCACAGCATGGCCACTTTGGATGGAATCGGCGCGTAATGCGGCACCACCACCAGCACCGCGTCGGCGGACTGCATGCGCGCGTAAACCTGGTTGAACGCTTCATCCCGGCAGCAGCGCCCGCTTTCCAGGCACCTGCCGCACATGCGGCATGGGAGCAGTTCGTAATCGATCAGCGTGAGGAGATCCCATTCCAGCGCGGCGCGTTCGGCGGCCAGTTCGGCGGCGATGCGGCAGGCGCGGGTGGAAGCCGACTGCTGGCGGAAGGGTTCGATGTTCGAGGCGGAGATGCAAAGCAGCTTCATGACAGTAATTCCTTGAGGTTTAGGATCGGATGATCTTTTCTAGGAAAACAGGAAAATGATCGGCGAAACGCAATTATTTATACTCCGCTCGGACTCGAAGCGCCCCATTCGAAAGGAGAGGATTGGGTCAGTCCAGGGAATTGAACAATTGCGCCGGAAAAGTTGAGACCCGCCGGGTAGGGGCGGGTCTCAAGGGTTTGGAAAAAACGAATGGTACTAAATTCGGGCTTAGTCGGTTGCAGCCGGGGCTGCTTCGATCTTGGCGCCCTTGTGCATGACAACCGCGCGGTAGGTTTCCCAGGCCATCCAAAGTGCCAGCACCAGGTAGATGACGCTCGCAACCGGGATGATGACATTCGGTCCAGCCGGCAGGCCAATCCAGGCGCCGTCTTTGAAGGTATAGGTAACGAACATGCGGACCAGGGCCCAGGAGCTCATGAGGAACATGAAGCAGGCCGGGATGAAGGTAACCAGCCAGGCCTTCTTGTTCTTGGCGGTGTTGAGCAGCCAGACCGTGACGCCGATCAGGGCCAGCGCGGCCAACAGTTGGTTGGAGGCGCCGAACGTCTTCCAGAAGACGCTCCAGGCCGAGACGGGCTTGCCCTCAGCATCGGTCAAGTTGATGAGCATGAGGATGGCGGGGGTGCCGCCGACGATCAGGGTGGAGAAGATACGGCCAAACCAGCCCTTCCAGCCGGTGAGTTCCTGGATGATATAGCGGCCCAGGCGGGTGCAGATATCCAGGGTGTCATAGACGAAGGTGGTGAAGGCCATCAAACCGAAGGAGATGCCGAAGGCCGGGCTGACGCCGATCAATTTCATGAAGTGGCCGATGCCGACCGCATACACGAAGTTCGGGGATTTGGTCAGCAGGGCGTCGCCCTTGGCAACGATCATCACGGTGGACAGAGCGATCACAGCCACAACGCCTTCCATCAGCATGGCGCCGTAGCCGATGATCTTGGTGTCGCCTTCGCGTTTGATCTGCTTGGAGGTGGTGCCGGAGCTAACCAGCGAGTGGAAGCCGGAGCACGCGCCGCAGGCGACCGTGATGAACATCATTGGGAACAGCGGGAACCAGGCTTTGCTGCCCTCGCTAAACGGAACGGTGAAAGCGGGATACTGAACTTTGAAACCGCCGAACAGAACACCGATGGCCGCCACGATGACGGAGGCATACAGGAAGTAGCCGCCCAGGTGACCACGGGGCTGCAGCAGCGCCCATACCGGGACGATGGCTGCCACGAAGCAGTAGATCAGAACGATGATGTTCCAAACCTTCTGCGGGGCCAGGCCCAGGACTGTGGGCATATTGATGGGGATGTACTTGCCAACCCAGATCGCCACGGCAACCAACGGCAGGAAGATGATGGTCGCCCAGGTCAGGCTGAGTTTGGTGTACTTGAGCAGGAAGCCCATGATGATCGGCAGACACAGGTACAGGATGGAGGAAGTGGCGATAGCGCCGCCGCCGACCATCTCACCATTGCCGATGTCAACCTGGTTCACGAAGGACGCCGTGGTGATGTCGGTGAAGGCCACGATGATCATCACCAGGGTGACGAAGATGAACAGGTTGAACAGAATCCAGGCGCTCCGGGACACGTTGGTGCGAACGGTTTCGGTGATGGAGCGAGCCTTGTTGCGAACCGAAGCGATCAATGCGCCCCAATCATGTACGCCACCGATGAAGACGGACCCGATGAGGATCCAGAGCAGGGTGGGCAGCCAGCCATAAGCAATGCCGGCGATGATGGGGCCGGTGATCGGGCCGGCCGCCGCGATGGCGGAGAAATGCTGGCCTAAGAGGAACTTCGGCTCAGTCGGCACATAGTCAAGGCCGTCTTCCATCTCAACAGCGGGAGTAACGGCTTCGTTGTTGAGAAAGTAGACTTTCTTGGCGAGGAATGTGCCGTAGGTGCGATATGCAACATAAAACAATGCACAGACACCCAATACAATGAAGATAATGTTCATTGTGCGGAACCTCCTGGCGCAAAAAGCGCCAACAAGAAAAAATGATTCACGCCGGCATGCAGCGTGTTAGCAATGGGTCTTGGCACCCCAAGGGGTGCCCGAGTGATAACTCACGGTTTCCAATGCACTTGTGGTTCTTATTCAACGGAGGGAAGTGTGGGTTTGGGAAAAGATACGCTAAGGAATAAAAGCGTGGTAAGCGTTTGCCTACCTGAGTTTATTTTAGATTTTTGTCATCACATTTCAATCCTGATATTCCTCATATGTTTTAACGAATAAGGTATGGATTTTTTCACGGTCCGGGAGAATCGATGTAACCAGCGTATCCATTCTTCTGCGAACGGGTTGTAAATCTTCACTTCGTTTGATCTTTCATCGAATTTCTATAAATTTTGGTAAAATTGGCCTATTATGATAGGTTGCGGGTGAACAATGAAAAACGGTATTGGTTCTGCTGCTCTGGCATATGCCTTGTGGGGATTGATTCCAATTTATTTTAAAGCCATTCAAACTGTACCTGCCGATCAAATCCTGGCGCACCGTTTTGTGTGGTCTTTTCTTTTCTTAATTCTGCTGGTGATTCTGCGCCGCGATTGGCCCGCCCTGCGCGCCAGCCTCACCCTGCGCACCTTCTTGATTTACCTCGGCGCGGGCCTTTTGCTGGCCATCAACTGGGGATTGTTCGTGTGGGCCGTCAACAACGGCCATGTTTTGGAAGCCAGCCTGGGGTATTTCATCAATCCTCTGGTCAATGTGGTGTTGGGTGTGGTTTTTCTTCGCGAGCGATTGCGTCCTTTGCAGTGGATACCGGTGGCGTTGGCCTCGGCCGGCGTCTTATACCTTACCATCAGCTTTGGCCGCTTGCCCTGGATTGCGCTGGGACTGGCATTCTCGTTTGGCCTCTACGGTCTGGTCAAGAAACTGGCGCCGTTGGGCCCGCTGCCCGGCCTGACCCTTGAAACCGGCTCGCTTTTTGTGGTTGCCCTGGGTTACCTCATTGCCGTGGAAATTCACGGCGCAGGCAGCTTTGGCCACACCACCCCGCAGCTCAGCCTGTTGGTGGCTCTTTCAGGCATTGTCACGGCTGTGCCCCTGCTGTTGTTTGCCATCGGCGCCCGCCGGGTATCGCTCACCACGCTGGGATTGCTGCAATATACTTCTCCGACCCTCCAGTTCCTGACCGGCATATTTCTTTACCACGAAACCTTCACGGCAGAGCGCCTGATCGGTTTTTGCGCCATCTGGTTGGCGCTGATCCTCTTTTCCGCGGAGAGCCTCATCACTGCCAGGCGGACGATGGCCGCCAGCCCGCTCCCGGCGGATTGACCTGGAAATTGACTTTTCCAGGCAAGTTGATTGACGCGCTTTTCCTATATATAATGAAAGGGGACGATCCCCGCCTGTTATCATCTCCGGATGGAGGTGTTGGATGACTTTGTATAGCGGCCAGGATATCAATCTGGGACCGGTTACGCTTAGCCTGCCTGACCCACGCGAGATCGAAAATTCGGTCAGCATGCCCGATATGGTCGAAGCCATGACGCAGTGGCTGCAGCGGGCCATGTCGGGCAGCGATACGCTCTATTTTGCCATTCGGTTGGATGGGATGCTGGCCGGACAAATTTTCCTCTATGATCTGGACGCGCACGCGGATGAGGCCCAGGTAGGCCTGCACCTGTTCGACCCGGCCATGCGCGGGCGCGGGGTTGGACCGGCCGCGCTGGCATTGCTGCAGCAGTATGTGGCGGAACAAACCAGCCTGAAACGGCTGGTTTTTATGGTCGCCAACAATCACAGCGCCGCCCTGCGCGCTGCCGAGAAGTGCGGGTTCCGCTCCAAGGGGAAATCGAAGAAGGATTCGCAGCAGGTGGTCTACGTTTGGAACGTGCCAACTGACTAAGAATCGTTCCGAAGTCCTATTCCGGAGGTGTCCCTATGCGGCCGACCTGGCCTTCGCCGGTTTTCCCAACCCCTCAGCATCAACGAGCTGCCGAAAAGGCAGCCCGCTTTTTCTCAGGGCGCGAGTCCATCGATACCGTACTGGTGACGAATTCCATCGCCCGCGGGGCGGCCGTGCCGGATTCGGATCTGGATATGAACGTGCTGCTGCGAACAGGCGCAACCCAGGGGCAGGCGGATGCCATGCAATTGGAATGGAACGCATTCCTGGCAGAGGATCCATTGCTGCGCGCTTTCGAAGCCGGCGGACCCTTCCGGCAGGTACATCTCGACGTTACGATCGGCCAGTTCATCCCGTCGGAGTGGGATGACGGCGGCGGTCCGGATGCCTTCGAGATTGGCATCGGCAACCTGCTGCGCGCCGCCCCGTTGGGCCAGCGGGGCGGGCATTTTTTGCAATTCCGGCAACTCTGGTTGCCTTATTATATGGAAGAGATGCGCATTCGACGCTTGCAGATGGTGCGAGGCGCCTGCCGGTACGACCTGAGTTTCGTTCCCTTTTACAGCGCTCGCGATCTGGTTTTTCAGGCCTTCGATCGCCTGTACCGCGCTTTCCAGGAGTTTCTGCAGGGGCTGTTCATCGCGCGGCGGGTCTATCCCATCGCTTATAATAAATGGATCCGCGAGCAGGTGTCCGGTTGGCTGGGATTGCCGGAGTTGTACGACCGGTTGCCGGGCATTCTGGCGCTTCCGGCGCTGGAACCCGCCCTGCTCGATGAACACGCGCGCCGGTTGGAAGCGCTGCTGGAAGAATGGGTTGTGGATTAGCCACACAGATCACAGAGTCCTCAGACTATGTGTTCTGTGAGCCCTGTGTGGCTTTTCTTCCCTTCCAATTCTGATCTACGAATTCCCGAGGTCCTATGAACTCCACCCTTGAACTGCTCAATAACCGCCGCTCGCTGCGCGCCTACAGCGATCAGCCCATAACCGCCGGTGAAAAAGCCGCCATTCTGCAGGGCGCTTTCCGCGCGCCCACCGCCGGCGCCATGCAACTCTACACCATCCTCGAGGTGGCCGACCCGGCCATCAAGGAACGCCTGGCGGAGACCTGCGACCACCAGCCTTTCATCGCCAAAGCGCCGCTGGTGTTGCTCTTCCTGGCCGATTACCAGCGCTGGTGGGACGTTTTCAATTTTTCGGGAGCGCCGGAACGCGCGCGCGAGCTGGGCCGGCCCACCCGGCCGCTGCAGGTGGGCGACCTGATGCTGGCCTGCTGCGATACATTGATTGCCGCCCAAAGCGCCGTCATCGCCGCCGAGTCGCTCGGCATCGGGTCGTGCTATATCGGCGACATCCTCGAAAATTACGAGATTCACCGCGAACTGTTCGATCTGCCGCCGTATGTCATTCCATTGACCCTGGTATGCTTCGGCCACCCGGTCAGCCAGCGCCCGGCGGCCAATCCCTCCCCGCGTTTTCCGGCCGAATATATGGTTCACACCGATCGCTACCGCCGCCTGGCGGCCGAAGAGGTCGAGCCGTTATTCCGCCCGTGGATCGAGCGCATGCAGGCCAGCGGCGGCAAATTCGTCGAAGGGGCTGAAAATTACGGCCAGAGCAATTACCTGCGCAAGTTCATCGCCGAATTTTCCTTCGAGATGAGCCGCTCGGCGGCCGCCATGCTGAAGAACTGGGAGTAAACCCGATGCGTATCATCGACCTGGCTACCTGGCCGCGCCGCCGGCATTTCGAGCTGTTCCGCGGTATGGATTACCCGCATTTTGGCCTGTGCGCGGATGTGGATCTCAGCGTCTTCCGGCCGGCCGTGCGTGCAAAAGGCCTTTCGTTCACCGTTACCACGGCCTACGTGCTGGCGCGGGCCGCCAACGAGATCCCTGAATTTCGGCTGCGCATTCGCGGCGAGCAGGTGGTGGAGCACGAGGTGGTCCATCCATCCTTTACGGTGCTCAACGACCAGGACCTGTTCAGCTTTTGCTCCGTGCCGTACCGCAGCAACCTGTCTGAATTCGCGGCTTTAGCCGTCGAACGCATGGCCCGGGTGCAGGCCGAACCGGTGCTTTCGGACGAAGACGGCCAGGACGACCTGCTGTTCATGACCAGCCTGCCGTGGGTCAGTTTCACCAGCATGGTCCATCCCATTCACATGCACCCGGCCGATTCCGTGCCGCGCATCGCCTGGGGAAAATTTTTCGAACGCGAGGGACACATTTGGATGCCGGTGGCGGTCCAGGCGCACCACGCCTTGATGGATGGGGTGCACGTGGGACGCTACTACCAGCGCATCCAGGAACTCTTCGACCAGCCTGAGAGTTACCTGTAGGCTAGTACTCAGTCATTCTGAATATGAGGGATAGAGACGACGTAGTTTGATACGAGCATTGGCAGTGGTGAACCGCCAATGAGCAGTGGATTCGTGGGCGTTTCGCTCGGCTTCAATAGCCGCAACCTCGCGTTTCAGGGTTTCAATATCAGGAATGCGACGGTTGAGGTACTCACGACCAAAGACGCTTAACTCAATTTCCGCCATATTCAGCCACGATCCATGCTTTGGCGTTGTGGATTTCTAGTTTGCGGGCAATACACCGGGCTTCAGCGGGTTCAACGATATTGTACAAGGCGGCGATGATGTGGGTGTTGAGATTGTCCATCACCACGCGAATACGCTCTGAATCGGGGAAGTAGACATCCACCAGGTCTTTCATGGCATAGGCCCAATCGTTGCCGGTCCGACGGTCGGTGATGTCGACGTGCCGCCAGGCTCGCAGTGGTTCAAAGAACATAAACAGGTTACAGGTTCCGTTGCGCTCGTATTCGTAATCATAGCGAGCAGATTGCCCTGGCATCGTTAGGCAAGGTACACGGGTTTCGCCAATCAATTGCTTGGGTTTCTCATCAAAGCAGACGGTTGGATAAGCGGGGTCGTAGGACATTTCATACACATCCAGGACATCTTCCATCGCAGCCGCGAACTCCGCGCCAGGTTTGGGTATGCACCACTCTTTGCGCTGCCAGGGCTTGAGGTCGTTTTTTTCAAGCGCTGGCGCACCATCTCATGCGAAACGGATTCCACAACACTTAACTCTACCAATGCGCCAGCCAAATGCCGCATACTCCAGACCGCATGACCTTCCGGGGCTTTACTGCACGCCAGAGCGATGAGTTGAGCTTCCGCACGTCCATCCAGCTTGCACTTTGCGCCGGGACGCGGGTCAGCATGCAAGGCTTTCTCTAAATTGCCTTCGACGAAGCGCTGGTGTATGCGTTCAATTTTCGCCACACTGCTGTTCAAAGCCTGAGCAATCTCTTTGTCTTTCCAGCCCTCGTCGGCTTTCAACAGTATACGTGCGCGCGTTAGGAGGTGGGCAGAGGTAATTCCTTTGGTAATCAGACCCAACAATTCTGTTCGTTCGTCCTCGGTCAAGCGTACAATGTATCGTTTCGCAGGCGTTTCTCGACGCCTCCGTTCGTGATCCAACACATCACGAATACACTCTTTGACCACTGCCTTCATCAGGCCCGCGTGCGATAGCGAAGATAGACCCATCCATTACCAAAACGGCGCTCGTCCAGGAGTTCCAGCTTTACGCCTACGCTGCTGGGCAAAACCCGCTTGCCGCCGCCAAGTAGAACCGGTACGACGAGCAGCTGATACTCATCGACCAGCCCGGCCCGGATCGCCTGTGCGGCCAGGTTCGGACCAGCCACCGAAATGTCGTGAGGCAATTGAGCCTTCAGGTCGCGAACCGCCTGCGGTTCGAATTCCCGTTCGAGACGCGTCTTCGGTGTAGAGACAGTCTCCAGCGATTTGGAATAGACGATCTTATCGGCCGCTTGCCAGATCCGCCCGAAGTCCATCATGGCCGGCGTTAGACCAGGAATGACATCTGGCGTTTCCCAAACCATCATCGTCTCATATTCCTTGCGTCCATAGAGATAGATGCCGATGGGGCGGTGCCGGTCGTTGATGAAAGCGGATACCTCCTCGGACGGTGTGGACCAATTTATACTGTCGGTTTCACCCGCGATAAAGCCATCCAGCGACGTAGGCGTAAAGTAGATCAATTTGGCCATTGTTCAGCCTCCATATCGAATCACCAGGGTTAACGATACGACAGTGCCAGTATAGTACGTTTACGTCCAATTTAACTGCCATGAAACGCCGTATTCATCGTCGGCCCAGGCAAATTTCTGGCTGGATCCGTACTTGCCAAGCGGCATATGGGCATAATTAGCTTAAGTCCTTTTGCTGATGAAACAACATCGCCTTCATCCCTCATAATCAGGATGACTAAGGACTAGTTTCCGATCGCGGCTTTTCCGTTTTTTATACGATTTCTGAACCAGATTTTTGCATCAAAGCCGTATGATGACGCCAATAACGATTTCGTTGGAGGTGTCCATCATGAAAAGCGATTTACAAAAACACAACTGGTTGATCGATGCGGTCTTATTTGGCGCATTCATCCTGAGCTTTTTTCTCGATCTGACCGGCCTGCCGCTGCATCAGTGGCTGGGCCTGGCGGTGGGCGGGCTGGTGCTCTATCACCTGGCGCGCCACCGGAACTGGGTAAGCGCGGTCGGACAGCGCCTCTCGGAGCGCCTGACCAGCCGGGCGGGCGGGTATTTCCTGATCGATTTTGGATTGCTGTTTGGCTTTGCTTCGATCATCCTTAGCGGGGTGCTGATCTCCACCTGGCTCGATCTGGTCTGGGCCAATATGGCGGTTGTCTGGGCGTTCCACGTGGTTTCGTCCCTGCTCACCCTGAGCCTGTTGTTGGTAAAGATTGGCCTGCACGCGGGCTGGATCCTGCGAACAGCCCGCGAACGCGTCTTCACAGCCCGGCGTGGGGTCGCCGGACCACCCGGCGTGGCCTCACCGAGCGTTAATGATGCCCGCGGGCGGCGGGAATTTTTGAAGCTGATGGGCGCGGTCGGGGCGGTTTCACTGATTGCGCTGGTCAACGGCGCCAGCAGCCTGAGCCAGGCCTCAGCCTCGCAGAGGTCGACATCCGAGGACCTGGGAGAGATAGTGGCTCCCCAGAGCTCGGCCACCGTCAGCACCCCGCTGGAGGCGGCAAATACGGCAACACCCAGCGCCGCGGCTCAATCCGTTTCGCAGGCATCGGCCCAGGTCGGCAGTTCACAAACTTGTTCCGTGCGCTGCCCGAGAGGCTGTTCCTATCCGGGGCACTGCCGGCGCTACACGGATGCGAATAACGATGGGAAGTGCGATCAGGGCGAGTGCGTTTGAACCTCCGGCGCTTCCCAGGTTAAGGTGCTCTCATTCTCCTTTTGTAGCGGCGGATCGCCGCTTCCCACCGGGGAGTGTGTCTGCCGATTTTTGGGGGAGCACCATTCTGAAAACCTCCGCGCGCAAGGGAAATCCGGTCGATGGACCGGCGCGAATGTGCAACTTATTCTGTACAATTAACGTATATCTTTTAGTTCATATGATTCAGTGGAATCGCCGGGGACTGGTTTCCCCGCCGTTTTGAAGGAGGTTCAGAATGGATTTTGGTGAAGTTCTTTCTCGCGCCTGGCACATCATCTGGAGACACAAGATTTTGTGGATCTTCGGTATTTTCGCCGGGCTGGTATCGCAGGCTGGCAGCGGCGCTGGCAGCCGGGGTGGATCGCGCATTCAATATACTTTCGACTCGGGGGATTTTGCAAACGGTATTGTCATTCCACCGGAGTTTCAGCATATCGTCGATAACATCGAGCATTTCTTCAACACCGCCCCGGTCTGGTTCTGGGTGGTGTTGGGCGTCAGCCTGTTCATCCTGGGGATTGCTTTCTGGGCGTTGAGCATCATCGGGCGCGCCGGTCTGGTGCGGGGTTCGGTCGACGCGGACGAGGACGCTTCCCTGCGCTTCGGCAGTCTGTTCAATCGATCCCTGTATTACTTTGGCCGGCTGTTCCTCTTCGATCTGCTGATCTTCGTATGCAGCCTGGTCGTGACCGTGGCGGTCGTTCTGCTGATTGTGGTTTTCGGTGTCGCCACGCTGGGCATCGGCCTGCTGTGCCTGATACCGCTCCTCTGCCTGCTGGTCCCGCTGGGCTGGGTACTGAGCATTTACCTGATTCAGGTCCAGGTGGCCCTGGTGGCTGAGGACCTGGGCGTGTGGCCGGCTTTTGCCCGCGCCTGGAAGGTGGTGACCGGGCGGCTGGGTGAAATGGTGGTGATGGGCCTGATCCTGTTCATCATCCGCCTGGCGGCCGGCATTCTGCTGGCCATCCCCTTCGGAATGGTCTTTGCACCCTTCATCTCATCCTTGTTGACGACAGGCGGCATCACCTCCGCCGCGGTGACCGCCGCGCTGGTGATCGGGCTGGTCCTGCTGCCCTTCGCCATCCTGGCCGAGGGTATCTTGGAAGCGTATGTCCTGGGAGCCTGGACGCTCACCTTCCGCCGTCTGACCGGTAAAAAGGCGGGCAACCCCGCGGCAACAGAGCCGGTTGCGCCGGTCGCCCCGGCAGCGCCCGTTCCGCCGGAAGCGCCGTCCGCGCCGGTGGACCTGCCCCCGCAGGCATAACCGATTTCCGATCGACAGCGAAATGCAAACGAGAGGCGATCCATGGATCGCCTCTTTTTGTTTCCCCGAATCCGCCCCTAGTTTTCGATGGGAAGCATTCCGAACCCGCTCCAGGGGACAAAACTGCCCCTGCGGGTTTTGGCAGGCTCGTCGATGAGGATTCTCGTCTCCAGTAAATCCTGGAACAGATCCGGATCGAAATAGGTCACTCGAAAAACCGGGGTGGAGCGGCGGATCTCGACCTGGGTAGCGCCGGGCTCGAAATCGATCAACACATCCGCAAGGTAACCCTTTGCCGGATAAAACAGATAGATGCGCGCGTACTCGCCATATTCCCGTTGGCCAATTTCGGTCCAGTAACGCTCCGGCTCCCCCAATTTATCGAAGAGCTCTCCCAGACGGATCGAATTCACGGTTGTGATGCTGATGGCGGTAACGCGATCGTCGTTGAAATAGATTGCGCCGGTGCCATCCGGCGCGGGCCTTTGAAAATTCCAATGGATATCTGAAATCCGATCGTCCCGATCGTTTTCGATGATGAGCGAATCCGGATTCACTTCTTTGATCTTGCTCAGTGCGGTATAAATTGCATAGGGCTCTTCCTGACCGGGATGGATCCCATACCAGCAGGTAGGGTCGCACTGCGTGCTGGTCAGGATGACGGATGGTTTCTGTAGAATTTTATTCAGGCCGGTAAGCGCACCTGCGGCGACGACGATGGATAAGACGATCCATGCGATGGTCTTGCAAAATTCCTTCATTTTTTTGTTTCCTTAAAAAGATTATCGGAACATCATCAAAGAGATTATTAACATCATTATATAGGAATATCAAAAAACGATTTCGGATCGACCATCACTTCCTTTTTGCGCCTCCGTCTCCAACCAAGTATAATGGGCCCATGCAATTTACCCTTCACACAATCTTCCCTGAAATGTTACGCTCCGATTGGAATGCTTTGCTGGAGGAGAGCGTTTCGCATGTACCGTTTTTACGATATGAATATCTTTACAGTTGGTGGCAAACCCGCGGCGGCGGTGAATGGCCGGTCGATAGCGATCTGGTGATCGTCACCGCCACACAGGACGGACGCCTGGCCGGCATCGCGCCCTTGTTTCGCGCCAACCACGCCGGCCGTAAAGCGCTGATGCTGATTGGAAGCATCGAAGTCTCGGATTATCTCGATTTCATCGTCCGGCCGGTTGACCTGGACGATTTTCTCGCCGGGCTGCTGCCTTTCCTGGCGCAGGAAGTGCCCGACTGGCAGGCGCTGGACCTGTATAACCTGCTGGATTCCTCGCCCAGCCTGACGGCGTTGCAACGCGCCGCTGCCGGGCAGGGTTGGCGTTTTGCCGCCCAGCAGTTGGAACATTCGCCTTACATTCCGTTGCCGGGCGACTGGGAGACCTATCTGGCGAGCATCGATAAGAAACAGCGCCACGAGATTCGCCGCAAGATGCGCCGCGCGGAAGAGGCTGCCGTCCCGATCGACTGGTCGATCACCACCGATCCGGCCGCGTTGGAAACCGACATGGAGACTTTCCTGGCGTTGATGAGCCAGGATCCCGAAAAGGAGACGTTTCTGACGCCGGCCATGCGCCAGCATATGCGCAATACCATGTGCTGCGCCTTCGAGGAGGGCTGCCTGCAACTGGCGTTTCTGAATATCGACGGCAAACGCGCTGCCGGCTACCTGAATTTTCACTACATCGACCGCCTGTGGATCTACAACTCTGGCCTCGACCGCTCCTTCAGTGAATATTCACCGGGCTGGGTGCTGTTGGGCGATCTTTTGAAGTGGGCCAACGAAAACGGCATTCGCGAATTCGATTTCATGCGCGGCGACGAAGAATACAAATACCGCTTCGGATCGGTCGATCGCTTCGTGATGCGCGCCACGCTGGTGCGCGAAGAAATCGCGAACGAAGCCGTCTTAAAACCAGACGCCCTGTGCAAAGCAGCCGGCAGCGGGAGAGGTTGATCCTCGAACTGTAGCCGTCGAGATCGCCACTTGCGGCGCGCCGGGCAAAAAATTTAATACAACCGCGCGTTGAACATGCTACGATGACCTTGCAGGCTCATCGGATCGGCTTGCAAGGTGGGATAGCATGAATGGCAAAAAAATATTCCGGGATTCACTGGTGGGCTTGATCGCACTGGTCCCTGTGCTGATCTACAGCGGAATAGCCTATCTCTTTTTCACAATCTACAATTCTGAGAACAAGGGTCCCTATACGTTCACCAGCCTGTCGGCGGATCTCGATCTCGATGGAGACCAGGATATCCTCATGGGACGCGCCCGGTATGAGGCAGCGATGACCGTTTGGGCCGGACCACTCCTGTGGCTCAACCAGGGCGGCGGCCGATTCATCCTGAGCCAGCCGGATTTGCCCGGCAGTCTGGCCGTCAGCGGTGGTGACATCGATCAGGATGGGGATACGGACCTGCTCACCTATGGCGTTTACAAGGCAACCTGGGTGATCAATCAGGGCGGCGTTCAGGGGGGTAAAGCCGGCAGCTTTCCGAACACGTACGTTATCCCCGCATCTCCCTCTTCGTTGAGCTTTCTCCCGATGGACGGATCGTTGGCGTTGGGCGACCTGAACGGCGATGGCCGCCTGGATGGCCTGGTGACCTCCTGCTGCAATCCGGTCGATGATTCCAAAATCAACCCCGCCACGGTTCAGAGCTGGACCTTTTTCCGCGAAGCGAATATTGGGGACCGGCTGGCCTTTCGGACGGCGCCATTGCCCGAGCTGGATCGGGTTCCTGTCCGCGCCACGACGTTGGGCGATCTGGACGGCGACGGGGACCTGGATGTTTACGCGGCGGTCGGTTCGAAGCAACTCAACGCGGGCCCGGCCGCGGCGGACCGGGTGCTGCTGAACGACGGCGCCGGCAATTTGAGCGACTCCGGCCAGCGCCTGGGAGAGGTCGACAGCACCGCCGTGGCCCTGGAGGACCTGGATGGCGACGGCGACCTGGATGCACTGGTGGGCACGCGAAAAGGCGCGCAGGCGATGATCAATCGCGGCGGAATGCAGGGGGGAGAGATGGGCGTCCTGGATGATTACGGCCAGGTCATCGCCGGTCCCGCGACCACGCGGATCTTCCTGGAGGATTTCGATCGCGATGGGGCCCTGGAGGCGCTGGTGGCCGGCCAAAAATGGGCCTACCTGTGGCGTCTCGAATGGAAGGATGGCCGCCCGGCCTTCAAGCGCGTGGGACCGGGGTTCGAGTATCGGGAGAGTTTTGGTCTGGCCGTTGGCGATTTCAACGGCGACAGCCTGACGGACGTCTTCGCCGGCGCGTCCAACGGCCGGTACATCGTCTGGACGAATCAAGGGAATGGAAATTTCAGCGAAACCATTGGCCTTTCCGGCAATGAGAACTGAGCCAGGGATGCCAAACCGGGCGGCTGCCGCCAGGCAGCGGATGGCCCTGGTAAAAAAAGGACGGCCCCGCCGGGCCGTCCGAATTCGGCGTTATCTAAACTTCCGCGAACGCAGGGCCAGGAATCCCAGCGCGCCGCCGCCCAGCAGCACCAGGATGCCCAGGATCCCGAGCATGGGCGAGGTGCCGCCTTCGGCCGGGGAGAGCACCCGGGCCGCGCCGCTGAGCTGGGCGCCGAAATCGACGTTGCTGGTTTCGCCGGCGCGCACGGTGAGCGTATAGTTCAACTGGGTGGTCGCGTTATATCCTTCCGGTACGCCCACCGAAACGTTGTACTCGCCCTCGTCCAGATCCGAAAAACAAACCGGAACGCTTGTCCCCAGGGTGGTGCCGGTGAGGGATACCTTGCCGACCCGGTCGGTCAGGCTGATGGCGCCGCCGACGATGCCGGTTTCGTTTTCGTCCGGCACGCCGTTGCCGTTGACGTCATCGAACAGATAAACGCAGACTTCGCCGGTTCCGTTAAAGGGCGTGGGCGAGGGCAGGATCGCCGTGGGCGTGGTGGTCGGGCCGGCCGTGGGGGCGACCGCCGTAACCTGTGCCAGCAGCAGTTCCTGACCCACGGACAATACACACGCTTCGTTAAGTGAATTGAGTTCACGAAGCTGGGTCAACGAAACCCCGGTGAGGAGGGAGATGCTCAGGCAGGTCTCGCCAGATTTGACCACATAAACGATGCGCCCATCCGCGTCCGGAGTGGGAGTGTTGTAGTAAATTTGCGCCCGAGGCGCAGCAGTGGCAGGCATGGTCAGCAGTCCGAGGAAAACACATACCCCGAGCAGCCCTGCCAGCCAAAATAGGCGTGAAGTATGGGTATTGCGTACTGAAGGTGTCATGGGTACAAAAATTATAACAGATAAACGCCAACCTGAATCCGGAGGGAAACTTGCAAGCCTAGAGGGTGTTTTCTGGTACAATCACTGCCGACCTCGCGATGGGATTGGATATGGAACAGAAAACGAAGATTCGAGTTTTATTCGTATGCTTGGGGAATATTTGCCGTTCCCCCATGGCTGAAGCGGTATTCAGGCAGATGGTGAACGAGGCCGGGCTGGGTGAGAAGATCGAGATCAGTTCGGCTGCCACCAGCCCCTGGGAGGTCGGAAAGCCGCCCCACCCCGGTACGCGCGCCGTGCTCAAACAGCACGCCGTCCCCCTCGACCCTGCCAAACGCTCGGTGCAGATTCGCCGGACCGACCTGGATGGGGTGGATTACCTGATCGGAATGGATTACGAAAATTGGGTCGATTTGCGCCGGTTGAGCAACGGCGCAATCCATGTTTATCGTTTGATGGAATTTGCAGGCCCGGATTTTCCGGCCGATATCCCGGACCCGTATTATGACGGCAATTTCGAAACTGTCTTCGAACTGGTGGAAGCAGGTTGTCGGGGCTTGTTGGAGAAGATTAGCCATTAGCCATTGGCCATTAGCTATTAGCTGGTGGCTTTTTGGGAAAAATTTCTTCGGTTTACCCCGTGGTGGCGACGTAAACCGCCAGATGACTTACGTCATTATTACAGAAAATCAATTGCATTGGGGATGAGTTGATTTAGCCGAATACTGAATCAACGAATAACGGAATCACGCTTCACGCTTCACTCTTCACTCTTCACTTCTTACTTATTCTCATACCACATGCCGTAATCTTCCAGGAGTTGGAAATTCGGTGCGGCCGGATCGTCCACGGCCAGGTCGGAGAGGGGAAAAACGAAGCTGCGCCCGCCGCGCTGCACCAGAGCGAACAATCCGTTGTCCGGTTCGATCCCCGAAAGCTCACGCACCTCGACCTCCATGTCCAGGTTCAACGGTCCGCAGTCCTGTTCGACCACCACGCGCGCCATAAACGGGAAGCTTAGTTTCGCGTTCAAATACGATTCCCAGGCATCCAGGCAGGTGAACTTTGGATTGGCCTTGAAGGCATCTTTCAGAATCCGGTAGATGCGTTTCCCCTGCAAGCCCAGATCGGTCCAGGTATAGCGCGCCAGCAGATCGGTGCGCGCCTGTTCGGTCTGGGCAAGGGTATCGCGCGGTTGAGCGACCTGCAGATCCCGGACTTCCATCGCCTGCCCGACCCAATCGGAATCGGCGTTGATGAAGCGCTGAATCAAGCCCGGGGTGAGCTGTTGGAGCGTCGGGCTGTCCCATTCCACCCATGCCACCAGAACGCCGCTGTCCGGATCGATGGCCATCTCCATCACGCGCCCTTCCCACCCGGAAAGATCGGCGCCGGTTTCCGGCTCGATCACCCCCGAACGCACCCGGACGTTGTCGCCGGGTTGGATGTTACCGCCTTCCTGAGCTTCCTGCAGGGCCGTGTGGATGGGTTCGCCGACGGCATCGAAGACCATGGTGTGCACTTCCAGGTCGAACCACTCGTCGAACAGCCGGGCGGTGCGTTTTTCGGGCCAGGTGGAGCGGTCGGTGCACCAGCTTTCCAGTTCCATTTCGAACAATTGGGGCTTGTAACTTTTAAGCCAGTTCAGGGCAGCATCGGTCGTGTCCATCTCGGGGGTCAGGATTACGGTCGCGTCTTCCTGCAGCGCCTCCAGCGGAATCAATTCGTCCGTGCCGCGCACCGCCGGGCGGTTTACCCATTCCATGAACGGCCTGAGCGGGTGAATGACAACGGCGAAACGGTTAATGGATTCCATGCGAACACTCCGAGAAAAGACAAAATCAAAGCTGGATTCAAACGCACCCTTCATTTTACATCGTTTCGCCGCGTTTCAGGCTACAATCAAAGTCTCGATCCGCTTCTTACCATCCCTTCAAGGAGTCACTGCATGAATTTCGGAGTCGCCCTGCCTTATCTCAGCGCGCGAGAGATTGCCGAATTAGCCTATCTGGCCGAAGAGCACGGTTGGGACGGCGCCTTTGTCGGCGATGCCATCTGGACCGTCGATCCGATCGTGTCACTGAGCGCGGCCGCCATGCGCACGCAGCGCATTCGCCTGGGCGTGATGGTGGTGCCCGTGCCGCTGCGCAAGCCCTGGAAAATTGCCTCGGAGAGTGCCGCTTTGGATCACCTGAGCGGCGGACGCCTGACGCTGGCGCTGGCCACCGGCGCGGTGTGGATGGGCTGGCAGGCTTTTCCGGATGCGGTGACCGATACCCGGTTGCGGGCCGAGATGCTCGATGAGACCATCGACATCCTGACCCAACTGTACGCCGGGCAACCCTTCGATTATGACGGACGCCATTACCATCTCAAACTCACTGCGCTGGACCCGCAGTATTACCCACCCCGGCCGGTTCAGCAGCCACGCATCCCGCTGTGGGTGGTGGGCGCCTGGCCCAGGCCAAAATCGATGCGCCGCGCGTTGAAGTGCGACGGCGTGCTGCCGGTCAAATCCGGCGCAAACGGGCAGTTTGCGGCGCTGACGCCCGCGGAAGTGGCCGAGGTGAAGGCTTACATTGAAGCCAATCGCGCGGCGCAAACGCCCTTCGACATCGTGATCGAGGGCAGCACGGCTGGGCTGGATGCGGTTGAACGGCAAGCCAGACTGGCCGCTCTGCGGGATGCCGGCGCCACCTGGTGGATCGAAGGCCTGTGGGGAGCCACGTTTGAGGAGGCCGCGGAGCACATTCGAAAGGGCGCGCCTACCATTTAGGAGTAGCGTTGTTCCCTGAAAATCGGATTGCCACCCATCCATGGAGCTTTTTACTGGAAGAATTCCTTATTCCGTTGGGCATATCGGCCGAATTTTGGGTTAATCTGCAAAGCGCTGATGACCTGTCCAAATGCCATCCGACGCGGAGCGTTGAACGCTTGATGGCAGCCGAATAATTCGAGAGGATCGGCTCATTCGCCGCGTTTTCGCAGGAATGCTTCCAACTCGGCGCGCGTGGGTAGCGAGGGCTGCGCGCCGGCGCGGGTGACGGTGAGTGCCCCGGCCGCACAGCCGCGGCGCAGGGATTCTTCCACGCTGCGGCCTTCCGCCAGCCCGGCGGCAAACGCGCCCACGAAAGCATCCCCGGCGGCGGTGGTATCCACGGCAAGCACGTTGAAGGCCGGGACGTAACCCTGCCGGGCGGTTGAGGCCCAGCGCACCCCCTGGTCGCCCAGGGTAACGATCAGATTGGCCACGCCTTGTTCCAACAGCGTTTGGATGCCGGCATCCAGGTCAGTTTGGCCGGAAAGCAGGCGCAGTTCGGGCTGGTTAGGCACCAGATAATCGATCCAGGCCAGGAGTTCAGGGCTGAGGGGTTGGGCGGGGGCCGGGTTGAGAATGGTGGCTGCGCCGTACTTGCGTCCCAACCTGGCAGCGGCTTCGACCGCCGTGAGCGGAACTTCGAGCTGCATGACCACCGCCCCGGCGTCCGCGAAAACTGCCTCGGCGGCGTAGACGTCCTCGGCGCTCAGGCGCCCGTTTGCGCCGGCCGCCACCACGATGGTGTTCTGCCCATCTTCGCTGACCGTAATCAGGGCCACGCCGCTGGCCGCCCCGGGGTCTTCCCGGACATGGGTGGTATCCACGCCGTCGCTCTGCGCGATGGACAGCAGCGAGGCTCCGAAATCATCCCGGCCCACGCGCCCGATCATGCGCACCGGCGCGCCCAGGCGGGCCGCCGCCACAGCCTGGTTGGCGCCTTTGCCGCCCGGAAAGGTATGGAATTCACCGCCCAGCAGGGTTTCACCCAGGCGCGGGTGGCGCGCCACGCGCACCACCAGGTCCATGTTCAAACTGCCGACGACAATGATGGGTTGGGTCATGAGATTTCTCCTGTAGAAATTCTATCACGGCGGGAGAGAAAGATTAGCCACAGAGAGCACAGAGGACACAGGGGATAAGAAAGAAGAGAAGAAAGATTAGCCACAGAGAGCACAGAGGGCACAGAGGGTAAAGAAAAGAGTTGCAACGTAGTAAGGCGAGGTTGTTTTCATGAGAAGTAAGGCGTGAAACGAGAGCCGAAAGCTAAAACCGAAAAATGCTCGAAGGTTGATTTTTGTTTTCCGCAGCTTCCGAGATTTTCTTTTTCTCTCCGTGTCCTCTGTGGACTAGTATGATGAAAATGATGAGTGATACCATACAATGGGACCCGGCAGGCCGATCGGGTATAGGTCATAAGAGGCCGTCACAGAGCAGGGTCGCCGGGTCCGTCGTGTATGTTGCCCGAACAGTTGTGGGGTCCAAGAGACCGTATTCTGCTAGAACGGGCACATCCATTATACAAACAGACGAGGGCAGAATGGAGCAGCAAATCTCAGTAAGTGTGGTCGGGATTGATGTTTCAAAGAACCGGCTGGATGTCTCAATCGCGGGCCAGGATTGGGCAGAAAGCAACGATATCATCGGGATCGAGGCCTTCATTGATAAGCTGAAACCTCTAGCGCCTGGATTGATCGTAGTGGAAGCCACGGGAGGACTGGAACGAGCGGTGGTCTCGTTATTATCCCTGGACGGCTTTCGGGTGGCGGTGGTCAATCCTCGCCGAGTCCGCGAATTTGCCCGCTCGATTGGCCTGCTGGCCAAGACCGACAAAGTCGATGCACGCTTACTGGTTCGGTTTGGAGAAGCCATCCAGCCCGAGCCGACCCGCTTACCCAGTGAAGAAGAACAGCAGCTCACAGCATTGATGACCCGACGTCGCCAGGTGATTGAAATGCTAACCATGGAGAAAAACCACCTGTGCAGCGCCCATCCGAGCATGCAGACCAGCATCCAGAAGATCATGCAAGCCCTGCAGCAGGAGTTGGTTGAGCTCAACCATCAGATTGATGACTTGATTGGGCATACGCCTGACTTTCAGGAAAAGAATGACATTCTTCGTTCCGCGCCTGGGGTGGGCCAAGTTACGGCTGCCATTCTGCTCTCAGATCTGCCTGAGTTGGGAGCCCTGGGCCGCAAGGAGATTGCTGGCTTGGTCGGCGTAGCTCCCTATAACAATGACAGTGGCCGTCATCGGGGGAAGCGTCGGATCAAAGGCGGACGGCCTTGTGTCCGCACGGTTCTGTACATGGCTACCCTGAGTGCCACGAAATATAACCCTATCATTCATTCTTTCTATCATCACCTCCTGGCCATGGGAAAGGAGAAAAAAGTGGCGTTGGTCGCCTGTATGCGGAAGTTCTTGGTGATCCTTAACGCTATGGTTCGTGATCGGCGTCCCTGGCAGCCTTTTCCCTCAGTTTTAGCCTGATTTTCTTTCTTGACATTCTACACAGTTGCTCTGTGGCTTCCTCATTCCTCATCACCCTTCACCTCTTTCCCCTTTCTTTTGACTAAAGTGGATACAACAGGTAAAATATGGCCATGCCGAATGATGTGATGAGCACGCTGACCAAGGAACAACTCGAAGAGCGCCTGGTGGCGCTGCACCGCGCCAGTCTGGATCTGGTGCGCGATATTTCGCTCGAATCGCTGCTGAAGCGCATTGCCACGCTGGCCTGCGAACAGGCCAATGCCCGTTATGCTGCGGTGGGGGTGGTTGGCGTCAACGGCGAGCTGGAGCAGTTCATCACCGTCGGCATGAGCGATGCAGAAGTCGCCCGCATGGCGCACCCGCCGGTCGGGCGCGGGCTGATCGGCGCACTGATGCGCTCCAAAGCCCCTATTCGTATAGCCGATATTGCCGGCGACCCGCGCAGCGCGGGGTATCCGGCGCACCACCCGCCCATGAAGTCGTTTCTGGGCGTACCCATTCGCCTCGGCAACGAAGCCCTGGGCCAGATTTACCTGACCGATAAGATCGATGCGGATGAGTTTTCCGAGGCTGACCAGCAGATCATTGAGATGCTGGCCTCTTACGCCGCCGTCGCCATCTCCAACGCGCGCCTGTATCGCGAACTCATTCAACGCGACCGGGTGCTGACCCGCCGCAACGAAAACCTGGCCCTGCTCAACACCATGGCCTCCACCATGTCCACTTCAGACGATATCGACCTCATCGTCCGCCAGAGCCTGGGGCAACTGCTCAGTTACCTGCGTCTGGAGGTCGGCGAGGTGTTTCTGCGCCGCGAGGACAGCGAAGTGCTGCAGATGGTCCATCACCAGGGCATGCTCATCGACCGCCTGTGGAAAAAGGACCAGGTTCTCATCGGCGAGGACATCATCGGCGCGACCGCCAAAGACAACCAACCCCGCCTCTTCACCCTGCCGGATAAGGTGTTGACCTCACTCAACCCGGCCGTTCAGGATACCTGCCTGCGCTACCTGGCCTGCATGCCGCTGACCGGACGGCGCGGTACGCTGGGCGTGCTGGTGGTGGCCACCTGCCACAGCCAGCCCCTGGACGAGCTCGAAACCCAATACCTGGCCACCATCAGTTCCTGGCTGGGCACAGCCATCGAGAACCTGCGCCTCAACGTGCAGGGCAAGCGTCTCGCCATCCTCGAAGAGCGCGAGCGCATTGGCATGGACCTGCACGATGGGATCATTCAATCCATCTACGCCGTTGGCCTGACCCTGGAACATGCCCGCTTGTTGATGAGCGAAGACCTGAACGGAGCCCACCAGCGCATCGATCAGGCCATTGCCGACCTGAACAGCACCATTCGGGATATTCGGGCTTATATTCTGGATCTGCGCCCGCGCCAGCTTCACGATGAAGATCTGATGCAGGGCATCCAGCGCCTGGTCAATGAATTCAAGGCCAACACCCTGATTCCCGTGATCCTGCAGGGGCCGGCGGACGGATTCCCCGGCATGACCGACGGCGAAGCCCTGGCCATGTTCCACATCACCCAGGAAGCGCTGGCCAACATCGCCAAGCACGCCCGCGCGAAGAAAGTGGAAGTGGTGGTCTGGAAGACCTCGGACCGCGTGCTGCTCGAGATTCACGACGACGGGCGCGGTTTCGATCCCACCAAGGTTCACGTAACCATCGGGCACGGCGTTTCCAACATGCAAACCCGCGCCCGCAATGCCGGCGGGGATGTGGAAATCTATTCCGAACCCGGCCAGGGAACGACCATCACCACCTGGGTGCCCTTCCGTGAATCCATTCCGGGCTGAGAAGATTCAGACCTCCGTTCGACCAATCGATGACCGCGGCCGTCAGGTGCGCGGTATTTTTGGGCGCATCGCGCCGCGCTACGACCTGATGAACCGCCTGATGACCTTCGGGCAGGATGTGCGCTGGCGGCGCGAGGTGATCCGGCGGGCAAAGCTTGCGCCGGGCGGCTGCCTGCTCGACCTGGGCGCCGGCACCGGCGACCTGGCCCGCGAAACGCTGCGCCAGGTGCCCACGGCGCGGGTGACCGCTGCGGATTTCACGCTGGAAATGATGCGGGTTGGCCGGAAACGCCCGGGCGCGGCGGGTTTCAGTTGGGCCGCCGCGGACGCATTACATTTACCCTTTACCGGCGCGTGTTACGACGCGCTGGTTTCCGGTTACCTGCTGCGCAATGTGGCTGACCTGGACCGGGCGCTTTCGGAGCAGTTGCGCGTGCTCAAACCCGGCGGCTGGATGGTGACCCTGGATACCACGCGCCCGGTGCGCAACCTGCTCTCGCCGCTGATCCACATCCACATGCATTTCGTCATTCCGCTGCTGGGAACCTTGCTCACCGGTCAGCGGGATGCTTATACTTATTTGCCGGATACGAGCGAGAATTTTCTCTCCGCCGAAGCGCTGGCCGACCGGATGACCCGGGCCGGCTTCGAGAACGTCGGTTTTCACCGCTTCAACTTCGGCACGATGGCCATCCATTGGGGGAGGAAGCCTTTAGCGGTCAGCCATTAGCTTTTAGCCGTTAGCTTTTAGCCTTTAGCCTTTAGCTGTTAACTGTTGTTTGTTGTCTATTACTCTGTAAATATAGTACGGGACGACCCACTGACAGCTAATCGCTAACCGCTAACTGCTTCTTCCGTGTACAATAATCAAATGGACGCGCCGGATCTGCCCATCAATCAGGTGCTGGAAGGCGACTGCATCGACGTCTTGCAGAGGTTGCCCGCCGAATCGATCGATCTGATCTTCGCCGATCCGCCTTACAACCTGCAACTCCGCCGCGAGTTGTGGCGTCCCAACCTGACGCTGGTGGACGGCGTGGACGATGCCTGGGATCAGTTCGGCTCGTTTGCCGATTACGACGCCTTCACCACCGCCTGGCTGAGCGCCTGCCGGCGCGTGCTCAAACGCAGCGGCACGCTGTGGGTCATCGGCAGCTATCACAACATCTACCGCGTGGGGGCGCGCCTGCAGGACCTGGGATTTTGGATCCTCAACGATGTGGTGTGGATCAAATCCAACCCGACCCCCAATTTCCGGGGCGTGCGCTTCACCAACGCCCACGAGACGCTGGTGTGGGCCCAAAAGGAGCGCGGCGCGACTTATACTTTCAACCACCACGCCATGCGCGCACTGAACGAAGACAAACAGATGCGTTCCGATTGGATGCTGCCGATTTGCACTGGCCGGGAGCGCCTGCGGGTCAACGGGCAAAAGGCGCACACCACTCAAAAACCCGAGGCGCTGCTCTACCGCGTGCTGCTGGCCAGCTCCAATCCGGGGGATGTGGTGCTCGATCCTTTTTTCGGCACGGGCACCACCGGTGTGGTGGCCAGGCGCCTCAACCGGCGTTGGATTGGCATCGAGCGCGACCCCAAATATGCGGCCCTGGCGCGCGAGCGCATCGCCGCGTCGCCGCCGCCCGGAAGCGCCCCCGGGGTCTACGCCAGCCACAATCCGCGCCGCGAAACGCGCCTTCCCTTTGGCGCGCTGCTCGAAAACAATCTGCTTCAGCCCGGTGATCCGCTCTATTTTGGTGAGCAAAGCGCCATCTGCGCCCGCGTGCAGGCGGATGGCTCGCTCGAGTATAATGGACAGCGCGGGTCCATTCATAAGATCGCTCGTTCATTGCACCCCGGACCCTGCAACGGCTGGCAGCTCTGGTTCTATGAGGACGCCGGCAGTCGAGAACGCCGGCCCATCGACCTGTTGCGCCAGCAATTGCGGGACCTACTCAAATCATCCGACGAGGGAGAAAAATGACCGAAACAATCGCTTCCTATCAACAAAAGAATTGGGATCTGTCTGAGCTGGTTTCCGGAGGCATGGACAGCCCGGAACTGGAAGCAGCTTTCAAAAGAATCGATGAAATGGTGTCCGAATTCGAGACCCTGCGCCCGCAGTTGACGCCGGCGATCTCGACTGAAGAATTTCTGGCTATCGTCGCCAGGCTGGAAGAAATCAGCCTGGCCACCAACCGGTTGGGCAGCTTTGCCTCGCTGTCTTTTTCCGCGGACACGCAGTCGCAGGCGGCGCAAACCCTGATGCAGCGCGTCGAGCAGTTCTTCGCCGAGCTCGAGAACCGCACCATTTTCTTTACGTTGTGGTGGAAGGACCTCTCCGACCAGGACGCCGCCCGCCTGATGGCTCCCTCCGGCGACTACCACTACTGGTTGGAGGAAATGCGCCACTTCAAACCGCATACCCTCAGCGAACCCGAAGAAAAGATCATCAACATCAAGAATGTCACCGGCGCCAGCGCGCTGCAGATGCTCTACCGCTCGCTCTCGAACCGCTATAGCTTCAAGTTGACCATCGACGGCCAGGAGAAGGAATTGACCCGCGGCGAGCTGATGGTCTATGTGCGCCAGCATGACGCCGACCTGCGCGCTCAGGCCTATCAGGAACTGTATCGTGTCTACGGGGATGACGGTCCCATTTTGGGACAGATCTACCAGGCGCTGGTGCGCGATTGGCGCAACGAACAGGTGACCCTGCGCAAGCACGGCTCGCCAATGGCCGCCCGCAACCTGATCAATGACCTGCCGGATGATGTGGTCAACACGCTGCTCGGGGTTTGCCAGCGGAACACGGGTGTATTCCAGCGTTTCTTCAAACTCAAAGCGCGCTGGTTGCAGATGGAGAAACTCCGCCGCTATGATATCTACGCGCCGGTCGTAAAATCAGACAAGAGATACAATTTCGGCGCGGCTGCCGGCCTGGTGCTGGATTCTTTCAAGCAGTTCGATCCGAAATTCGCCGAACTGGCCGAGCGCGTCTTTGCCCAGGACCATCTCGACGCCGAGGTGCGCAAGGGTAAACGCAGCGGCGCCTTCTGCGCCACGGCCATTCCACAGCTTACCCCATGGGTCCTGCTCAACTACCAGGGGCACGCCGATGATGTGGCCACCATGGCTCACGAACTGGGGCACTCCATACATTCCATGCTGGCCGCACAGCACAGCGCCTTCACCGCGCATGCCTGCCTGCCGCTGGCAGAGACAGCTTCGACTTTCGCCGAAATGGTGCTGGTCGACCGGTTGTTGAAGGAAGAAACCGACGAAGCCGTGCGCCGCGATCTGCTCTTCCGTCAAATGGACGACGCGTACGCCACCGTGCAGCGCCAGGCTTACTTCGCGCTGTTCGAGCGCGATGCCCACGAATTGATCCGGCAGGGCGCCTCGGTGGATGACCTGGCGGACGTCTATTTGAAGAACCTGCGCCAGCAATTCGGCGACGCGGTGGATGTCAGCGACGAGTTCCGCTGGGAGTGGGTTTCCATCCCCCACATCTACGACGTGCCCTTCTATGTTTACGCTTACACCTTCGGCCAGCTCCTGGTTTTGGCCCTCTACCAGCAATACAAGGCTGAGGGTGGAGCCTTCAAGCCGCGCTATATTAAAATTCTCGCAGCGGGCGGCTCGGTGGCGCCGGTGCAGCTTTTGGCCGACGCCGGCATCGACGTGCGCCAGGATGCTTTCTGGCAGGGCGGTTTCGATGTCCTGTCCGGCATTGTCGATCAGTTGGAGAAGCTGCCGGTAGGGTAAGAGTCTGTGCGGGTTGGGTCGGGCGATGGAGCCCCGGGCCGGGCGGGCAATTTGGGCGTCGGGTCCCGCGTTCATTCTTCTTCCTCGACCCAACCCATGAAAAATCCGATATACAATCCAGGTATCCTGAGATCACCGGAGGCGGCATGTCGATTCAAACTGACCTCGTCGATGGTTATTCGCGCAATTCGTGGCTGGTGCAGCGTCATCTGGATGACCTGGACCAGGCCGACACGCTCATCCGGCCGAACGGCACGGGCAATTGCATCAACTATATCTTCGGACACATCCTGCTGTGCCGCGTCGAAATGCTCGAATTGTTGGGCCAGCCGGCCGCGGTCACCCCGCAGGCGCTGCGGCGCTACGACACTGGGGCCGATCCGGTCGGGCCCGACTCGACGGATATCTGCCCGCTCGAGCAACTCGAACACTGGTGGACTGAGGTGGATGCTGAATTTCTGGCGGCCCTTCGAGGCGCCAGCGATGAGACAATGCAGCGCAGGGTGAAAACCAGCCACGGCGAAGTGGAGCTGCACCGCCGGTTGCACTTCTTCTACTTCCACGAGACTTTTCACATCGGCCAGTTCGAAATTCTGCGCCACCTGGCCGGAAAGACCGAATCGCTGATATGAAATCCGGTTCTGGCGGCGACCTTCGCCCGCCGAAGCTCCCGATCGACCTGACGCCAATCGAGCTCGCCGGGCTGTATGACGAAAATGAGTTCAGCCAGGCCAGCCTGAGCGGCGATTGTTCCGACCAGTCTGCCGCCGGGCTGCTGTTCGAGCAGTGCGCCATCCGGCGCGTCAACTTGCTCAACACCCATTTTTCAGGCCTGCGCGTTTACAACTGCCGCCTGGATCACTGCGACCTTTCCGGCGCGCAGTGGGAGGAAGCCCGGCTGCGCCGGACCGAATGGGTCGATTGCCGGCTGCGCGGCGCCAGCCTGATCGACTCGCGCTGCGAGGATGTGAATTTCAGCGGCTGCTCGATGGATGACGCCTTCTTCGCCGGGGTGATCTTTCGAGCGGCCCGCTTCACGCGCTGCTCTCTGCGCAAGGTCAATTTCGAAGGCGCCGATCTGAGCGGCGTGATCTTCGATCAATGCGATCTGAGCGGCGCCAAGCTGCCCGGCGCCAAACTCAAGGGCGCGGATCTGCGCTCGTCGAACATCGAGGGCATGCAGGTGGGCATTGCCGATCTGGGCGGCGTAAAAGTGACGATGGCCCAGGCGCTGCAGGTGGCGGCGCTGCTGGGCATTGTCATCCGCGAGGTGGGTGAGGAGGATAATCCTCCCGATCCGCAACTTCTTCCATAGCTGTGATTCTGCGCGTTTATGGTGGCCTGGCTATCGCAGCCGTTGCAACCAGCCCCGCAGAGGATTGAGATGGGCCTTGGAGGGATAAAAAATGGAACAAGCCGATCGCTTGAGTGGCTATTTGGGACTTTTGAATACCCGCCAGAAGATTAACAGGCGCAACCTGATCCTGGATGGAATCGTTTTCCTGCTGGTCCTGCTGGCGACCACCGCGATGCTTTTGTTCACCGCGTGGAATGCGCGCATGCTCTGGTTGATGGGCCTGTTCGACCTGCTGTTTGGCCTGAATTTCATCCTGGCCTGGGTTCGGCATGAGGTCAATAGGGAAAAAATTGAGTTGGTGAATAATCTATAAGGCCCGCAGTTGGATGGGGGTCCGCGATGGATAAAGAAAGGGTTTGCTCGAGCAGCGAATCAGCCCCATCCATCCGCCCGGCCTGAGAAAAAGCATGAAAAGCGCCCGAATTCGGGCGCTTTTCATGCTTTTCGTTTTCCGTGCCTGACTGCATCCCGGGGGATGAAGTCGCGGCGCTTAATTTCTCTCCAGCACGGGGTCCACCACGCGGCCCTGCATCGACCACGGACCCGTCCAGGTGATGTGCACGGGCAGGACTTTGCTGCGCAGGTCGGCGTCCGATTCAACGAAGACCAGCTTATTGGTGGGGGTGCGGCCCTTCCAGCGGTTCTTGACCTTTTCCTCGAAGAGCACGGTTGTGGCCTGGCTGAGATACCGGGCGTGAATTTCGCCGGCGATGCCCTCCTGCAGGGCCTCCAGGCGGCGGAAGCGTTCCCACTTTTCCGCATCCGGCACATCGTCCGCCAGGCGCCGGGCCGAGAAGGTGCCGGTGCGCGGTGAGTAGCGCGCCAGGTGGGCCACATCCAGTTTGAGGTCGGCCAGCAGTTCATAAGTGTGCTCGAACTGTTCGGCCGTTTCGCCGCAAAAACCGACGATGATGTCGGTGGCGATGGAAACGTTGGGGATGCGGGCGCGCAGCCTGGCCACCAGGTCGCGGTACTGCTGCACGGTGTAGCCGCGGTGCATGCTCTCCAGCACCTGGTCGTCGCCGGCCTGGATGGGCACCTCGATGTGCGGCATGATCTTGGGCAGGCTGGCCACGGCGTCCAGGAGTTCATCCGTCATCCAGTTGGGGTGCGAGGTGAGGAAGCGGACCCGTTCGAGCCCGTCGATGGCGTTCAGGCGGGTCAGCAGCCCGGCCAGGGTGGGGTATTCGGGATGGTCTTTGCCGTAGCGGTCGACGATTTGGCCCAGCAGGGTGATTTCTTTGACGCCCTGCGCCACCAGCGCGTGGGCTTCGGACAGAATTTCCTCGGGCGGGCGGCTGATCTCTCCGCCGCGGCGGTAGGGAATGATGCAGTAGGTGCAGGCGTGCGAGCACCCCAGGACAATGGGAATGAAGGCGCTGACCTGCTGGCCGCGTTCGCTGGCGGGCAGCATCAGGTCGCCATCCATCCAGGCGTAGCGCCGGACGGTTTCACGCTGTTCCAGTTCTTGAGCCTGCCCCTGGGTGAGATAGGCGATCAGGGGACCCGGATCGGAGGGCGGCGAGAACACATCCACATACGGGAGGCGGGCTTTCAAGCGTTCGCTGCCTTTGACGCCCACCAGGCAGCCCATCAGGTTGATGACCAGCCCGGGCTTTTTCTCTTTCAGGGGGCGCAGCGAACTGAGCCGTCCGTAGGCTTTATCCTCAGCGGATTGGCGGACCACGCAGGTGTTCATGACGATTACGTCGGCGTCATCGGGGCGCGGCGTATCGTGATAACCCAGGTGCTCGAGCGCCGAGGCCACCCGCTGCGAATCCGCCACGTTCATCTGACAGCCTTCTGTCCAGATGTAATATTTCATGCCGGCGATTATAACAGGATTCTGGAAAGAGGATCGAACGAGTCGAAATTATTTGCAGATCCAGGGTGAAGCTCAGGGCGATAATATAAAAACGCAAAGGCCGGAAAAGCCTTCGCGTTTTTGAATGATCGGGGTCGGTTTGCTTATGCTTCGCTGGGGTTGCTGGCGCGGCGAACCTGACTGCTCTGCCAGTTCTGCACCAGGTTGAGGCCGGCCATATAGCTGTAGCTGATGGCGTACACCAGCAGCAGCGGCATGGTGCCCAAACCCTGCGACGGCAGGAGCAGGATGATGGAAAGGATGGCGTAGATCGCCAGGCCCAATTCCACGCTGATCAACGGGCTGATGGACATGACATAGGGTTTCCCCTGCCAGTTGGAAGCGCGGGTTGCGGTCAGGTCGAATTTGGGCGTGCGCACGAATGAGCCCATATCCTTGCTGAACAGTCCCTGCAGCACAGCCAGGGTGTTGTTCACCGACAGGCCGAAGCCGATCATGACCAGCGCCGGGATCAGCTTGAGGCGGTCGATCAGGCGCGGAGTGAATTCGGTCTTCGCGCACAAATAAACCAGCGGCGGTCCGAAGGCGGTGATCATCGTCCAGGGGAACATCTTGAGGAATTTCGGGTCCAGCAGGCCGATGGGCAGCATCAACAACAGTGTGACCAGCATCAGCGGATGCACGATGTAAGCCAGGAGATGGATCGTTCCCATGACGCGCTGCGCGATGGTGATCGGCGCGCGCCACAGGTTGCCGAGGGTCTTGCGCACCACCTGGAAACTGCCCTTGGCCCAGCGGAACTGCTGCTTTTTGAAAGCCTCCACCTGAGCCGGCAGTTCAGCTTTCACCACCACCTCGGGAGTGTAGCCAATGTGCCAGCCGTGCATCTGAACCCGGTAGCTCAAATCCAGGTCCTCGCACAGCGTATCGGGCTGCCAGCCGCCGGCGTCTTCGATGGCGGTGCGCCGCCAGATGCCGGCAGTGCCGTTGAAGTTGAGGAACAGGCTGTTGCGCGAACGGGCCGTTTGCTCGACGATGAAGTGACCGTCGATGCCCAACGATTGGGCATGGGCAAACAGGTCGGTGCCGGAGTTGAGGTGGCCCCAACGGGTCTGCATGCAGGCCAGTTTGGGATCGCCAAAATAGATGACCGTTTTCTTCAGCCAGTCTGGCGAGGGAATGAAGTCGGCGTCGAAAATCGCCACCAGGTCACCGGTGGCAGTCTTCAATCCTTCCGCCAAAGCGCCAGCCTTGAATCCGGAACGGTCTTTACGCTGGATCAGTTCGATGTTATGACCGCGGGCGATGTACTTGGCGACGATTCGGCGCACCAGCACGGCGGTTTCATCGGTGGAATCATCCAGCATTTGGATTTGCAGCTTTTCACGAGGATAGTCGAGCGCTGTCACGGCGTTGAGCAGACGTTCGACCATGTAGCGCTCGTTGTATGTGGGCAGCTGCACGGTGACCGAAGGCCAATCGGGTAGCGGATTGGGCTGCATGGGTTTGCCCTTCTTCCATTCAAATAAGGCAATATTCACCACGCTGTTCACCCCATAAACCGCTAATCCAAACAAGGCCAGGACATAAAGGACTTCTATTAAGGTTGTAACGACCAACATACTTCTACTTCTCCTCTAAAATCGACCGGAATCCGGGTAAGGGAAAGCGCTGCCCATTCAAGGCAGCGCGTGTCTTTCCGGCCAAAGCTACGCAGTATAACATAGTTTTCCCGCGCGAAAATGAAGAATAGATTAGATTGTTGAGGGGGGAGGACTAGTTTTAATCGAAAAAACGGCAAATTTAATACTCCCGCCGGTATCCGGAGGCGCGTTTCGGCGAATGCAACTACGTTCGGCCTTTTGAACGATATAATCAAAATCAAACCGGATAAATTCTCCCCGAGGATCCCATGGACTTGAATTCAATGCTTTATGGTGTGCGTGCGGTCGCCCCGCGCACCTGGGCCATTTCAGATCACGGCATGGATGTGTTCTATTACGCCAGCGGCGAGAACAAAGGCCTGTTGATCGACTGCGGTTTTGGCTTCGGCGATCTGACGGCTCTGGCGCGCGGGCTGGATGACAAACCGATTCAACTGGCGCTGACCCACGGCCACCCGGACCACGCGGACGGCGCCTGGCAATTCCGGGAGGCTTTTTTGGAACGCGCTGATAAACCTGTGCTGCGGGGTTATTGTTCCGTTGAACGGCGCAGGGCAATGGCGGCAAACGAACCTTTCCGGAAAGATCCGGACGTCCTGAAGTTGTTCGAACTGGGCTTCGATGACCGGCGCTGGGCGAATTCGCCCTTGCCGCCGCTGACGTTCGTCGACCCCGGTTACACCTTCGACCTGGGCGGGCGGGTACTGGAGGTGATCCGTCTGGCCGGGCATACCCCCGGTTCGATCGGCCTGCTCGATCGCGCCAACCGCCTTCTGTTCAGCGGCGACGCCGTGCACAGCGGGCAGATCTGGCTGCAATTGCCCGAATCGAGCAATCTGGCGGATTTTCGCGCCATGCTGGTCGGACTGGCGCCGTACCGTGCTGATTTCGACCGGCTGCTGTGGGGGCATTCGCAGGACCCCGCGCCGGCCGGGTTGATCGACGACCTGATTGCCGGGGTGGAGGATTTGCTGGCCGGGCGGCGAAAAGGCGAACCGCATTCCTGGGGCGAGGGCGAAGGGCTGCTGATCGATTTCGGCTCGTCTTCCTTGTTGTATCGATAGCCAATCCATCCCCCGCGGGCATCGACCGGCGGCGGTGAAGGGGCTTGAACGCCAAATTCGGCCGCGTTGGCCCGATTGTCGATTTATAGGGTAAATAATTTTCCAAAAATCCAATAACAATATCAATTTATCCCCTCAATTTATTGATATTTGTTTTCCGTGGAAGGATGGTTGACACTATGATTCTCGCGAAACGGGATGGATAATAAAAATGAAATCAATAAGTCTACAGACTTAGTCGAAATTGTCGGAATTCAATTAAAGGAGGCAGGCATGCCCGTCAAGGGACGAATTGACGTCGACGATGTGTATTGCAAAGGCTGTGAGCTCTGCGCCAGCGTTTGCCCACAAAAGGTGATCCACATGGCCCCGGACCGCATCACGGCCAAAGGTTTTCATCCGGCAGAATTAATGAAGGAAGGCTGCACCGGGTGCGGTGTGTGCGCCGTCATGTGCCCGGAAGCTGCAATTACGGTTTACCGCGAGACCCAAGCCGCACGCGCCGCGGCCGGAGCATAGGAGGCATTCATGGCCCGAGAACTGATGAAAGGCAATGAAGCCGTCGCTGAAGCGGCGGTACGCGCTGGTCTGCAATGCTATTTTGGCTACCCCATCACCCCGCAGACGGAATTGTTGGAATATCTTTCACGACGCATGCCTGAATTGGGCCGTTCCTTCGTGCAAGCCGAAAGTGAACTGGCTGCGATCAACATGCTCTATGGCGCAACCACCACCGGCGTGCGCGCCATGACCTCCTCTTCCAGCCCCGGCATCAGCCTGATGCAGGAAGGCATTTCTTACGTCGCCGCCACCGAACTGCCGTTGGTCTTCGTCGATGTCATGCGCGGCGGTCCCGGTCTGGGCAACATTTCGCCCTCGCAGGCGGATTACAACCAGATCGTGCACGGCGGCGGTCACGGCGATTATCAGGTCCTCACCCTGGCGCCTGCCTCGGTTCAGGAAGCGGTCGATATGATGGTGGAGGCCTTCGATCTGGCAGAAAAGTACAAGACGGTCGTGTGCGTTCTGATGGACGGCTCGATCGGCCAGATGATGGAACCCTGCGAATTACCGGAAATGAAACCGCTGCGCAAGGAAGGCGAGTTCCCCGCCTGGGCTGCGCGCGGTTTACATGGCCGAGAAAAACCCAATATCCTCTCCTCGATCTATCTCAAGGTCCCCGAAGAAGAAGTTGCCAACCTGCGCATGATGCGCAACTGGCAAACGATCAAGGAGAACGAAATCCGCTACAAGGAATATTACCTGGATGATGCAGAGATTGCCATCGTCGGGTTCGGTTCCGCCGGCCGGGTCGCGTTGACCGCGGTGCGCCAGGCGCGTGCAGAGGGCATCAAGGTTGGTTTACTGCGCCCGATTTCCTTGAATCCGTATCCCGAAGCCGCCCTGGACAAACTGGCGGATCGGGTGAAGAGCATCCTGGTGACCGAAATGAACGGCGGCCAGATGCTTTTGGATGTGCAACGCATCGTTCGCGGGCGCGTACCGGTGGAGTTCTACGGCCGTCCCGGCGGTGTTGTGCCCTTCCCGGATGAAATCCTGGCTGAGATCCACCGCATGGTGGGCGGCGGGCTACCCCTGAATAGCGATGCACACCGCCTCTGGCTGGATCGCATGACGGGCAAGAATTAAGAGGAGGCTGACAGATGACAACTCTGCAAGCGAATGAACAGATTGTTTACCAGCGGCCCCGGTCGTTGATGAATGTAAGCACCCACTATTGCCCGGGCTGCACGCATGGCGTTGCTCACCGGCTGGTGGCTGAAGTAATCGATGAAATGGGCCTGCGCGATCGCACCGTTGGCGTCGCCTCGGTCGGCTGCTCGGTGTTTGCCTATAATTACTTCGATTTCGATTTTGTCCAGTCCCCGCACGGACGCGCCCCGGCCATGGCGACCGGCGTCAAACGCGCGCTGGGCCCGGATGCCATCGTCTTCTCCTACCAGGGAGATGGCGATATGGCTTCCATCGGTATGGGCGAAATTGTGCACGCCGCCGCGCGCGGTGAGAACATCACCGTCATCTTCATTAATAACACCAACTACGGTATGACCGGTGGCCAGATGGCCCCCACCACCCTGCCCGGCCAGAAGACCACGACCTCGGCATCCGGCCGCGATGTGGAACTTCAGGGCTATCCCATTCACGCGGCTGAATTACTGGCCAACCTGGATGGTGCCAGCTATGTGGTGCGCCGCGCTTTGAATGATCCCAAGAACATCCGCGCAGCCAAGAAGGCCATTCGTACGGCTTTCGAAGTGCAGGAAAAAGGGATGGGCTTCTCGATGGTGGAACTGCTCTCCATCTGCCCGACCAACTGGGGCCTGGCCCCCACCGACGCAATGGGCTGGTTGGTGGATCATATGATCCCCTTCTACCCGCTCGGCGATTTCAAAGTGATCCCGGAACTGCAGAAAGAATCCGGCGCGTCAAAGGCGGAGGGATAAGATGCAATACGAATTCATTTTCTCTGGTTTTGGCGGCCAGGGCGCGCTGTTCGCAGGCCAGATTCTGGCCTATTCAGCCATGGATTCCGGCAAGGAAGTGACCTGGATTCCGTCCTACGGCCCCGAAATGCGCGGCGGCACCGCCAATTGTACGGTGGTGATTTCCGATGAAGAGATCGGCTCGCCGCTGGTCAAGAACCCCACCGCAGTGGTAGCCATGAACCTGCCCTCGCTCGATAAGTACGAGCCGATGGTCGCCCCCGGCGGCGTGTTGATCGTCAACAGTTCGATGGTCGACCGCCAGCCGACCCGCACCGATATCAAGTGGGTGATGGTGCCGGGCAATGAACTGGCCGAACAGATTGCCGAGAAGCGCCTGACCAACATGGTGCTGCTGGGCGCGCTGCTGGCCAACCTGCCCGTGCTGCCCCTGGAAGCCATCGAAGCCGGCCTGAAGGCTCACCTGCCGGCCCGCCACCACCGCTTCCTGCCGGCCAACTCGGCTGCGCTGCACAAAGGCGCCGAATTCCTGGCCGAGCCGGTAAAGTAAAAAGACTCCTTTTCCGATCGAAAACTCCCGCCCATCGTTTCAGGCGGGAGTTTTTTCATGTCCGTAAAGCGTCGAAGTGAACCGGAGTGAGGATGACCTTAAGCCGGCTTCTGGGCCAACAGGAAGAAGTCGCCCGTATCTTCGTGGTTCTCGACGATTCGAAAACCGGCCGCCTGGGTCAGAGCCCGATAACAGGCTGCATCCCGCGTTTGAGACGGCCAGGCCGCGCCAAAACCGGTACTGACGGTTTCACCGGGTAACTCAAAAGTAAACGGAAAGACGGCGATATCCTGTTCCGCGCCAGCCGCGGCGGGTTTGGCGGGCAGGAGCGCGTCCCACACCCACAGGCGCCCGCCAGGACGCAGGACGCGGAATATTTCGGCAAGGACGGCCGCCAGATCCTGGGTTGGGATGAACATCGGCGTATAGAACAGCGTGGCCGTGTCGAAAGTGTCGTCGAGGAACTGCAGACGGGTCGCGTCCATGACGATCTTGAGCGGACCGTCCGGCGCTTCCTCCAATTCGGATTTCAGACGGTCGATGGCAATCACCTGGCGGCCTTTGAGACGCCCGATGACGCCTTCGCCGCCGCCGCCGACATCCAGAATGAAGCCTTCAGCCGGAAAATCCGGAACAACGATCGAACGCTGCGAAAAAGTATAGAAACGGCTTTCGAAAGGAACAGCGGTTGGGGGCATGATTTTCAGCAGACCTGCAAATGGAACGGCAGAAGTTCGTTTGCGTCCGATCGCTCGGCGGAGCGAGTTGGTTCTATTTCGATAACTGATAGATGCCGGCGCAGTCAGAGACCTGGGTGTAATTGAGCGTTGCGCCGAGCGTCTCGAGTGCCGGCAGCGCTTCGGCGGCGACCCAATAGCGCTCTTCATCCCAGCCTTCGCCGGCTGCCTGACGGGCCGTGTCGAGCGCCTGGCCGGTCGGGAATGAAACATCCGCAATCAGAATTTGGCCGTCCGGCTCGAGCCGGTCGCTCAAAAGCTGCCGCAGGAGGGCGACTTTTTCGGGCAGCTCGAAATGGTGGAAGACGTAGGCGGAGGTGATGCGATCGAAACGCCGGGCCAGCCCGGGCGGAAAGGGTTGGCGCAGGTCATGCAGGAAGAAGCGCGCGGCCGGAAATTTCACCCGCGCGCGGTCGATCATCTCACGCGAGAAATCCGTGCACCATACCTCGCAGCCCAGCGCCAGGAACAGCCCGGCCAGGTTGCCGGTGCCGGCGCCCAGGTCGAGAACGGCCATGCCGGACTGAACCTGCGCCTGCCGGACGACCTCGCTCAAGACGCGCCGGTAGCCGGTGAATGGAAATCCCGGACGGTCGACATCGCGGTCATACTGCCCGGCCCATTGGTCGAATTCGGAAGGCGGAAAGGGATCGGTTTCTGGAAGGGGTTGGGGCATGATTGCAGCTTTCGAGTAGGAAGTGATCTGTGAAGGATGAGTGGTGAACCGGAATCCATGAGGTGTGATCGGTGAAAGGTAACGGGCAATCTTTTCGAAACCGTGATTTGACGCCGGTTCACGACTCACATCTCACGATTTACTTTTTTTCCAAGATTCGGGTAATCGTTTCCGTGTGTTCCTGTAAGTGTTCGGTCAGAAAGGTGAGCATGTCGGACACGCTGACGGAACCGACCTGTTTGCCGTTTTCATCCTGGAAGATGACATTACATTGCCAATCGTTCGGAAAGTCAGCGGCCAGCGCGGCCATGGCGCGATTGTGGGCATGGATGAGCACCAGATCCGGGCCGATGGCGCGGCCTTCAAAGTTCAGCGCGGCCGCCCAGGCTTCATTGCCGGGGAAGCATTCGAAGCGCGCCGGCACGCCCGGCGTGGCGATGGCGCGTTTCATCTGGAACGCCCAGGCATCCCCGTCGTCGCTGACGTGATGCACGATCTGGCGAATGCTCCAGCCCCCCGGCTCTTCGCGCTGGTCCAGATCGCTTTCGCTGAGCGGTTCGATGAACGCGAGAAAGCGATTGGCGGCAGTGTTGAACTCGTCCAATTGTTTTTGTTGAGTGTGGGTGAGTGCGACCGAGACCATTTTGACCCTCCTGAAGCTGCTGATTGCAATGATAGAATGAATGTACTAAAATGTCAAGAACAGGATCCGGCCGCCCAAACGGCCAGGATCGCGGCCCACTTTTCTTTATTTGCAAACCTTTTTCCCGGCATCCTTGTATTAATACTGTCACAACCAAACTCCATGGAGCATTATGTCTGACAGAGAATCTATCCGGCGCCTGAAAAACGGCGACATTGGCGGCCTGGAAACGTTGATTGCCCGTTACCAACTGAAAGCGGTGCGCGCGGCCTACTTCATCGTTCAGGATGAACCCACTGCGGAAGATATCGTACAGGATACCTTCCTGCACATCTGCGAACGCATCCGTTATTTTGACGAGGCGCGTCCGTTCGAGCCCTACCTGATGCGCAGCGTGATCAACGCCGCGCTCAACGTGGCCAAGCAATGCGAACGCTATGCCCCGGCCAGCAACGACTGCAGCCCGGATGGGCTGGATCGCCTGCTCGCGCAGGCGGAAAGCGTGGAAACCCAGGTCGAATTCAGTGAGATCAAACGCCAGATTTTGGAGGCCATCGCCAGCCTGCCGGCGCGCCAGCGGGCAGCGGTGGTGCAGCGTTACTACCTGGATATGAGCGAACAGGAGATGGCCGCAGCATTAAGCGCAGCGCCCGGAACGGTAAAATGGCTGCTGAACGCCGCCCGCAGCCGCCTGCGCGCCCTGCTCGGCGGGGAAAGGAGCGCCAAATGACCTCAAAGAATCAAGCTAACCTGCTGGATTCAGCCGTGGCCGAGCGCGTACCCGCTTCGCTCGATCTGACCCCCAGAATCCTTTCGAAGATTCGATCCGAAAAGAGGACGATGATGAATCCGAAGTTGAAACTGGCAAGCACCCTGCTGATTGTTGTGCTGGCGGTGCTGGCCATCACCACCATCGTGTACGCCGTCTACCACATCTTCATCAACGACCCCGGCCTGCAGGCCGTGCAGGAGGCCGGCCTGGATACCGACCTGAACGTCAGCGCGCAGCCGACCGTTTTGCCGACCGCCACGCCACTCGTCGAACCGCAGGCGCCCGTGCCGGTGGCCCTCAGCCAGACCCGCGCCGGCGTGACGCTGACATTGGACTGGATTTACCTGGATGAGATGCGCCTGGGATTGGGTATGAGCTGCGCCGACCTGCCGCAGGGATTGGAACTCGGCGCGCCGCGGGTGTCTTTCGGCGCGGCGACCGTGATGCAGCCGCGCGGGTGGACGCTGCGGATGAATGACGCAGGCGGAAGTCTTGAGTATGCTTCCTATCAGGTCGTCCACGCGGATGAGGTGGCCGGGGCGCTGAACCTGAGCATCGATGTGGCGCTGCAGCAGCCGGACGGCGCGGTGCTGGATACCTTCCATTTCGATCTCAACGATATTCCGGTGTATGCTCCGCAGGACATCCGTCTGCAGCAGACTTACGCCGTCCGGCTGAACGCCGTCGAGGTGCGCCTGGAAGGCGTGCGCGTCAGTGAAACCACCACGCGGGCCATCCTGTGCTACGACGCCGCGGTCGCGAGCGTCAAGGCCGCCAATGTTTCATTGGACGGCGGTCCCGAGACGGCTTTGGATGCAGCGCGAGGGTTGGAATTGAACGGCAGTTCCTGCGCCGAGTTGACCTTCCCGGCCGGCAGCGCGGGCGACGAGAAACAACTGCTGCTGCGCGTGACTGAACTGGCCGCGGCGGACGGATCGGTGATATCCGGGCCGTGGGATCTGTACACGGACCTGCCGCAACGCTCCGCGTACGATTCTGCCGCCGCGCCCCAACCGACTGCGGCGCCGCTGGGCGAGCAGACGCTCGGGGACGTGACCGTTTCGCTGGACTGGTTCTTCGTGGATGCCAAGCGCGCCGCGGTGGGATACACCCTCCGCGGGCTGCCCGACCTGCCGGACGCGACGTCGGTTTACGGTACGATCGCCCTGAGCGACGCCGCCGGCGCGATGCTGGGTGGCGCCGGAATTGGTTCGAGCACCATCGAGCGGGTGGACGGCCAGCCGGGCGTACTGCGCGGCGTTTACAGTATCGGCTTCCAGCAGCCGCTCACCGGACCCGAGGCGACCTTCAAGCTGGATATCACCCTGGATGGTTCACAAACGAATAGCGTCCTGGGTTACATCCCGTCTTCCCCGGAAGCCACGCCCTGGCCGGCGGGTGTTTACCCGCCCGCGCTGCCCGATCGGCTGGTGGGCACCTACCACTTCGAGTTCAGCGCGCCGGTACATCCGATGACGGAAGTGGACGACGTCCCCGCAGTGACGGCTGGGGATATTGAAATGACCATACCCTATGTTGAGATGACCGCCTCGACCACGGAAGTGATGTTGTGTTTCGATAAGCCCACCGCCGAAGACTGGTGGGTGATGGAGGCGGAACTCAGGGACGCCGCCGGCAATACCGCGAAGGAAGGCGGCGGTTCGATGCTCTACGACGCCGATTTTCAACTGCCACCGCGCTTTCGCGAAGGCTGGAGCGTGCCGGAGGCAATCCAGAGCGCCGCGCACGGGCGCTGCCTGCGGATCAGTTTCCTGCTCGGGCACGGCGGGCGCTCCGGTCCGCTCACCCTGACGATCAATAGCATGGAAATTTCCCAGCCAGAGGTCATCCCGAACGACCAGATTCGCGCCGCCCAGGAAAAACTCAAGGCGCAGGGCATCGAGATGAATTATTATTCGGTGTCCACCGGCTCCGGCGGGGGCGGCGGGCCGCGTTTCACCAGCCTGCCGGCGGGGATGAGTTTCGAAGAGGCCTATCGGAAGTTCACCGAGGCGTTGGGTTACGTGCATGCCGGCCCGTGGGTGTTCAGGCTCCAGGTCGCGCCCTAGACGCCGGCAAGGCAGCCCACAAAATTTCCGCCCTGTGATCCGCAGATTTCACAGGGCGATTTTTTGTTTATAATTAAACCATACTGGACCCGGAGAACCGCTGGATGCAAAACATTCCACCCGAACGTAAGGCGCAGATCGATGCCGTGCTGGCGCAGGCCGTCACCGCCAAGCTGGCCACCGCCAACCCCAAAACGACGCAGCCGCACGTGGTGCCGGTCTGGTTTTGGTGGGACGGCGAGCGCATCTGGATCAGCGCCTTTTCGAGCACGCGCAAGGTGAAGGAACTGCGCCTGAACCAACGCTGCTCGATTTTGGTGGAGCCCTTACCCGGCACCAGCCCCCTGCAGGGCGTGCTGCTCGAAGGCGTGGCCGAGTTGATCAGCGCCGATCGGGAACGGGTGGCGCAATTCTCCGAACGCATCTATGCGCGTTATTTGACCGCTGAAGAATTGCAGGCGGAAGCTCCCCAATCCTGGATGGTGGATCCTGAAAACACGCTGGTCAGCCTTAATCCGGATAAGTTGATGGCATTCTAATACCATCTTGACCATTTCTTGACATTTTCTTGACGCTTCCTATGTTAATCTTGATGATTACTTGACCAAAATGCGTTTCTGTACGCATCAGATTGCGAATTGGATGGAGCGTTGAGTTGTGAATATTAAAGATACTCATTCGAATATCTTTGAAGAAATGACAGAGCATACCCCGCGGGCCTCTCTGCAAACGATGCTGATCGGGCGGCCACTGGCGACGGAGGAAGCCTCGCACCAAACCATCGGCAAACTGGTCGGGCTGGCTGTTTTCTCCTCCGACGCCATGTCCTCGGTAGCCTATGGTCCCCAGGAAATGATGATGATTCTGGTGGCAGCCGGCATGGGCGGGCTGCGCATGGCATTCCCCATTGCACTGGCCATCGCTATTCTATTGATGATCCTGGTTTTTTCTTACGAGCAAACGATCCACGCTTATCCGGATGGCGGCGGAGCGTACATTGTCGCGCGCGACAACCTGGGCGAACTGCCTTCTCAAACAGCGGCGGCGGCCTTGCTGACCGATTACATCCTGACCGTGGCTGTGTCCATTTCTTCCGGCGTGGCGCAGGTCGTCTCGGCTTTTCCGGCATTGTATACCTACCGCGTTGAAATCGCCGTGGGTATGATCCTGCTGGTCATGCTAATCAACCTGCGCGGCACTAAAGAATCGGGCATTACTTTTGCCATTCCGACGTACTTCTTCTTGATTTTGATGTTTGCTACGGTGATCATGGGGTTTGCGCGCCTGTTAACCGGTACGTTGGGCTCCGTGGTTAACCCGCCCGCGTTTGAGACCAACCTGTTACAGCCCCTGTCGCTGTTTCTCATCCTGCGCGCCTTTGCCAACGGCACTACATCCTTGACCGGTGTGGAAGCGATTTCGAACGGTATCACCGCCTTCCGCGAGCCGCGCGCCAAGAACGCTGGCGCCACGTTGATGTGGATGGCTGGCATCCTGGGTTCATTGTTGCTGGGCATCACATTCCTAAGTGTGCACATCGGCGTCGTACCGGTGGAAGGTGAAACGGTCATTTCGCAACTCACCCGTACCGTCTACGGCAACCGCAACCTGCTTTATTTGCTGACGATCAGCGCCACCACCGTCATCTTGATGATGGCTGCCAACACCGCCTTCGCTGATTTTCCGCGCCTGGGGGCGCTGGTGGCCGCGGATGGTTATCTGCCGCGGCAGCTTTCCGTACGCGGCAGTCGGTTGGTCTTTTCACGCGGCATCATCTTACTGGCAGCCATTGCCTCGCTTCTGGTGATCAGATTCGAGGCCAGCGTTTCCGGATTGATCCCGCTGTACGCCATCGGCGTCTTCCTGTCCTTCTCCTTGTCGCAGGGCGGCATGGCGCACCGCTGGTGGAAATCAGGTCACCTGAAACCCGGCGAGGAAATCGTGGAGCAAGGCTCAACGTTGCATTATGACAAGGGTTGGAAACACAAGATGATCATCAATGGCCTGGGCTCGCTCTGTACCGCCATGGTCATGATTATCTTTGCCGTGACCAAATTCAAGGACGGCGCCTGGGTGGTGATTTTGCTCACACCGGCGTTGGTCGCTTTCTTCTTCACGATCCGCCGCCATTATGCCCGCCTGGCGAAGCAGCTTTCGTTGGAAAACAACCCGCGCAAGGGGCATATTCGCCGCAACCGGGTCATCATGCCGGTCAGCGGAGTGCACAGCGGCACCCTGATCGCGCTGCGGTATGCGCGTACCATTTCGGACGATATCACTGCGGTGCATATTTCCATAGATGCGAAGGAGACAGCCAAGCTGGAGGAGAAATGGGAGAAGTGGGGCGAGGAATACCGCCTGGTGGTGCTCAAATCGCCTTACCGTCTGTTCCTCGAACCGCTCCTGGATTATATCGACAAGCTGTGCGCGGTGGCCGGTCCGACGGACATCATCACCATCATCGTGCCGCAGTTCATCCCCAAGCACTGGTGGACGAACTTCCTGCATACACGTACGGCTGAGGCGCTGCGCAAAGAGCTCCTGCACCGCGACAATATCGTGATTACCGAAGTGCCCTATCAGGTGGAATGAAAAAGTGGTCAGCGGTTAGCTGTTAGCGATTAGCTGTTAGCTTTTGGCTGTTAGCTGAAGATCTGAATGGACTGAAGGATTTGTAATCCTTTGGTCCATTTTTTATCGAAATCGGCGGTCTCTTGACCCATTCTTGACGCTTCGATGCCGATTCTTGCCCGCGTTTTGACGGTGAGGGTTGTATAAACTCATCGTTATTAAAATCGTTTGGAGCAGTGTGCATTGAATATCAAAGAATCGGTCTCGAATATCTTTATCGAAACGACTGGGTTTACGCCCAAGCGGTCGCTGCAAACCATGCTGATCGGGCGGCCGCTGGCGACGGAGGATGCCCCCCACCAGACCATCGGCAAGTTGATCGGCCTGGCGGTGTTCTCATCAGACGCCATGTCCTCGGTGGCTTACGGTCCGCAGGAACTGATGATGATCCTGGTGGCGGCTGGCACGGGATTGCTGCATCTGGCTTTCCCCATTGTGCTGGGCATCGTCGGTTTGTTGATGATCCTGACTTTCTCGTATGAGCAAACCATCCATGCGTATCCGGACGGCGGCGGTGCGTACATCGTTGCCCGCGACAACCTGGGCGAATTGCCGGCTCAGACCGCCGGCGCGGCCCTGCTGACCGATTACATCCTCACCGTGGCCGTGTCCATTTCTTCCGGCGTGGCGCAGATCGTATCCGCTTTTCCGGCGCTGTACACTTACCGGGTCGAGATTGCCGTGGCAATGATTCTGCTGATCATGCTGATCAACCTGCGCGGTGTAAAAGAATCGGGAATCACTTTTGCCGTCCCAACCTACTTTTTCCTGGTGCTGATCTTCGCCACGGTCATCATCGGTTTTGTGCGTTTGCTTGCCGGTACCCTGGGCACGGTGGTCAATCCGCCGACGCTGGAAACAAACGTATTGCAGCCGCTCACGATGTTCCTGATCCTGCGCTCTTTCGCGAACGGCACCACCTCCTTGACCGGCGTGGAAGCCATTTCCAACGGCATCACGGCTTTCCGCGAGCCGCGCGCGAAGAATGCCGGCATCACGCTCCTTTGGATGGCTGGCATTTTGGGCTCGCTGCTCATCGGTATCACCTTCCTGAGCATTCATGTTGGCGTCATTCCGGTGGATGGTGAGACGGTCATTTCGCAATTGGCGCGCACCGTTTACGGTAGTCGTGGTCCGCTTTATCTGCTCACCATCAGCGCCACCACGATTATTCTGGTGATGGCGGCCAACACGGCATTCGCTGACTTCCCGCGCCTGGGCGCGCTGCATGCCGGCGACGGCTTCCTGCCCCGGCAGCTCACCTACCGCGGCAGCCGGTTGGTATTTTCCTACGGCATCGTAGCGTTATCGGTCATTGCCTCGCTGCTGGTGATTGCTTTCCAGGCCAGCGTCACCCGCTTGATTCCCTTGTATGCCATCGGCGTATTTCTATCGTTCACCCTGTCGCAGACGGGTATGGCGCGCCGCTGGTGGAAATCGGGCCACCTGAAACCCGGTGAAGAGATCGTCGAACCCGGTTCGACGGTGCGTTATGACAACGGCTGGAAGCATAAAATGATCATCAACGGTCTGGGCGCTTTCTGCACCGCTGTGGTGATGATCGTCTTTGCGGTGACCAAGTTCAAGGACGGCGCCTGGGTGGTGATTCTGCTGACGCCGGTGCTGGTGACGATATTCTTCTCGATCCACCGCCATTACAAGAACCTGGCCCGGCAGCTTTCATTGGACAATCCGGCTCCCAAGAAGCCGCATATCCGCCGCAACCGCGTCATCATGCCCATCAGCGGCGTGCACCGCGGCACGCTGGAGGCGCTGCGCTTCGCCCGCACGCTTTCGGACGATATAACCGCCGTACATATCTCGGTCGACGCGAAAGAGACGGCCAAGGTGGAAGAGAAATGGGAAAAATGGGGCGAGGAATACCGCCTGATAGTGTTGAATTCGCCTTACCGCGTGTTCCTGGAGCCCTTGCTGGACTATATCGATAAACTGGCCGCGGTCGCCAACCCGACCGACATCATCACCATCGTCGTACCCCAATTTATACCCCAACACTGGTGGACGAGTTTCCTGCACACGCGCACGGCCGAATCGCTGCGCAAGGCGCTGCTGCACCGCGAAAATATCGTCATTACCGAGGTGCCGTACCAGGTGAAGTGAGCAGAAGCGATTGGCCGTCAGTAATTAGCCATTCACAGTTGGCTGTTGGCTGTTAGTGGTCGGCGGTCAGTGGATGGAAAAGATGCGGCCAGGGGTGCCATTTGGGATTCAGTCCCAAAATGATACCCCCCGGCCGTGTCTTTTTGAGTACAATCGTCTCGGATGGTTTCCGGTGGTCTGTCCAGGAACCCATTGCCTCATGATCTCATCTCCCGGCGTCAGCCGCATTTTTGGAATGCAAATTCGAAGACTTTGCTTATGCACCTTGAAACCCCTCGCCTGACCCTGCGCGAATTTCGCGTTTCTGATTTCGATGCATTGTATGCCATCGACAGCCGGACTGAAGTGGTGCGGTTTGAGCCGCAAATGGGCGCCGACGGCGTTGGAGCTTACCTGCACGAGGCCGAGATGCAGGCGCATATCCAGCCGCGCACGCTGTTCCGTTTTGCCATCACCCGAAAGCCGGACGATACCGTGCGCGGCCTGATCGGCTTATCTCTGAACATCCGCATGACGCGCGATTGGGAAATTGCCTGGATGATGCATCCGGATGAATGGGGCAAGGGCTATGCCACGGAGGCCGCCCAAAGCGTGATCGATTTTGCATTCCAGAAACTGGACGCGCATCGCGTGGTTGCCTTTTGCGACGCGGATAACCGGGCCTCAGAACGGGTCATGCAAAAACTGGGCTTGCGCCACGAGGGCAGCATGCGCCAGACGCGCCTGCTGCGCGGCGAATGGCGGGATGAACTGCTTTACGGGGTCCTGGAATGCGAATGGCCTGAGATCAGACGAAGATCAGGCCTGAAGTAAAGCCAGGGCGGCCTTCAGATCTTCGGCGATCATTCTGCGCTTGCTTTTCTCGATGAAGAAGCTTGGACCGGCCTGCAGGTAGGAGGGGAAAACGCGCCGGCCGCGGTAGGTGAAAGTCTGTCCGCGCAGCTTGTAGGTGGACACCGCCGGAATGACGCGTTCCTCTTGATGCCGTCTGGCAATGGCATTCAGCGCCTAGATGGCGACATCGCCCATCAACAGGTAGGCGGCGGCGTTCGGGAAGAGCGCCAGTTCCTGCTCCAGCAGGCGCGAACAGGCCGCGATGGTCGCTTTCTGGATGGCGTACCCGGTTTTGGCGCATTTCACCGCTGGCGTGCAGTAGATGCCGTGCGCAAGTAAATCGCCGATTGAGCTGGCCTTCAGGCCGGCATCTTCGAACGCCTGGAGGGTCGTACGGGCAAATAAAGCGTTGCCAGAGGCGTAATAATCGTCCTCTGGCAACGCCGAAGCGCATTCCGAGATCAGCACCAGGCGGACTGCCGCCGGGTCGAGTTCGACGGCTGGAACGCTGCTACGCTCGGGCAGTACATCCGCGCACGGAGAATCCGTACAAAACACATTCTGATCGATACGCATCGCATCCTCAAGTCTGAGGGGATGCTTAAATTATGGAATATTTGTTTTATAAAGTCAATCCCTCGATCAGGAAAAGGCGCGGTGTTCATACCAGCCGGATTTCTGAACCTCGAAGACATCGAATTCAGGGATATAAGGTTTGATATCCAACAGTGGAGTGCCGTCGAGCATGTCGGCGCCGAGGAAATGCAGCACGCCGTCTGCACAACTGACCACCCGGACGATCGAAATACCGAGCCGGTTGGGACGGCATGGATAGCGCGTGGCAAAGACGCCGTGCTCGCGATCGTCCAAAAAGGGCTTGACCTTCAACCGGTCCGGCGCCTGGCATTGGTGCAACCGGTACAGCAGGTAGAGGTGAGAGAATTCCTCCACGCCTTCCAGGCCTTCGGTATATTCCGGAAACACCTCGGCGCTGCCCGGCAGTTCGGAACGCGCTGATTGGATGGGCATTCCTTCGGTCATGCTGAAGGGCGTGTGCAATATGCCGATGGGCTGAAGCATAATTTCCACAGTTTTTTCGCTCAAGCGCGGCCGGCCTAGTGCAGTTTTTCGGTGTGATCGACCAGCGTGCCGTTCAGATAATCCTGAACTGCCGCATCGATGTCGTTTTGATCGGTGACCACGGGTTGGATATTGAGCCGGCGTATGCTTTCGTAGGCGCCGTAACCCATACCGCCGCACAGCAGCACCTGGCAGTCACGGATGGCCTCGGCCATGTGAACGTGTTTGCCGTGCGAGTCTTCATCATGACCATGTTCGCCTTCATGATGATGCTCTTCGAGATGATCACACTGGTTGTGACCCATCTTCTCGCGCATTTCGCGCTCGACGATCTGGCCGTTCTCGACGCTCAATACCATGTAATACGGCGCGCGGCCGAAATGCTGGCTGATGGTCTTGCCATCCTCGGTAATGACTGCGATCTTCATCGAAAATGCTCCTTTTTGGGTCAAGCTGCGGATAAAATGGCGTTTCAGCGGTTCTTCATGCCGGTCCGGGGAGTGTAAGATCAGCAGGAAACGGGCTTCCTGCGGGCTGGAATTCCTCCAGCTATGGGGCAGGTGCGATTCAAAGACCAGGGCGTCCCCCGGACCGATGGGATAGGTCTTTTCTTCGATACGATATTCGATGCTGCCGGTCAGACCGAAAACGAACTCGTGCCCGGTATGCACGATGATGGGGTCGCGATGCCCCTCGCCGGGCTGCAGGGTGACGATGAAAGGCTGCAGTTCGCTTCCGGCCAGATCTTTGCCCAGGTTTTGCATCGTCGAGCTCCCGAACTGAGTGGTCGGGCGCTCCTGGTTCGGGGTGTACACCACACGGCGCGGTGCCAGGGTGGATTCGAAAAAGGCGGTGATGGGGATTTCCAGTGAATGAGCCAGTTGCTGCAGCGTGCTCACCGAGGGTGAAGTTTTGCCGTTTTCGATCAGGCTGAGGGTATTGATATTGAAACCGCTGCGTTCGGCCAGGGCGCGCAGCGAGAATCCGCGTGAGGCGCGCAGTTCACGCAGCCTGCGCCCCACTTCCGTTTCAGTATTTGCAGATAACTCTTCTTTACGATCCGCTGCTGGCATACGATTTTTGTATCCTCAGGATGGAGTTGAATGTCAAATGTACCAATATTATAGTACAAAAATGCGTTTATGTCATATATAAATAGTAGCCTCTTACAAACCCTTTTGTAAGAGGTCAACCCAATCGAACCTACCAGCCTGCGCTCAGGAAAAATCGACCAGCCCGGACGGCAAAGGCTGCCCGGTGATCCAGGCTCGCAGCATGTCGGCGCATAATTGGGGATTGTTGAAGGGCCAGTTGTGTTCCTGGGGGGCCGACCAACCGAGGCCCTGGCCCACCAGAACGGCGCGGCTGCGGGGCAGCCGTTGCTTCAACAGGCGGTTGGTGGGCTGAATATCCGTCTTTTCATGCGGCCCGGCGATCAGCAGCACCGGCAGGTCGGCTTTTTCGAGGCCGGCCGGAGCGCGGTAGCGGTAGTTCTCGCTCATCACATGCGCCCAACCCGTGCGGTTGAGATTTTGAAAATTGCGTTTGAACTGTGGAAAATACCGCTCGGGAATTCCGGTGGAAGTATGCAAATTCCAACGAATCCAGGCGTCATTGTGCTTCCAGGGCGCGATGCCCAGCCAGTAGACCAGCGACATGGCCGCTTCCGAGAAGATCCCCAGCCGGTAACCGGGCACGGGCAGGAGCTGCGCGCCGCTGATGACCGCGCTGAACACGGCTTCCGGCGCGCGCGCCAGCATCTCCACCGCCACCTGCCCGCCGACCGAGAGGCCGAAGACGTGGGCTCGACCCTGCGGCGTCCGTTCGCGGATCAATTGCAGAATCCCCTGCGCGGCGAGCGGGACACTGAAGCGGCCATTGGCATGGTTGGAGCCGTGTTCCGGTAATTCGGGCATCAGGCAGTGAAAATCCTTCAGGAAGGGGACGACCTCATCCCAGACCCACACGCCGCCCGCGCCGCCGTGGATCAGCACCAGCGGCAGGCCCTGGGGATTGCCATATTCGAAATAAGTGGGTAAAACGGATGTGTTCATGGGTTCTACTTTATGGTTTAATGATTTTAACATAGAGCGGGGTTGGGTGCGGAGGGAACCGTGAAACTTGTTCGGATGAACCAATTGCGCCCGGAGCGTTTTTTGGCGTTGCTGACCGGCGCGATGGGGCTGGTCAACCTGTTTTCGGCGGTCACCCCGGCTTTGAAAAGCCGGCTGTTGTTTCTGGAAGAGATGGTCCCTTTGCAGGTTCGCACCGGCACGCGCCTGGCGACTGCGCTGTCGGGTTTTGCCCTTTTCCTGCTGGCGACGGGTATCTGGCGCGGCAAACGCACAGCCTGGGTGGTCACCCTGGCGACGCTGGCAGTCAGCACCCTCGCCCATTTGTTCAAGAGCCTGGATATCGAGGAAGCCAGCCTGGCGGTCCTGCTGATCGTGGGGCTGGTCCTTTTTCGCGGCCGTTTTCAGGCCCGTTCAGATGCGCCGACCATCGAACGCGGTCTGCGCACGCTGGGCATGGCGCTGGCCTTCACGCTGGCTTATGGCACGGCCGGTTTCTACCTTCTGGACCGGCATTTCTCAATTCAATTCAATCTGTGGCAGGCGGTCTTACAAACCCTGCGCATGTTTACCGAGTTTACGGATCCCGGCCTGATTGCGACCACTCGTTTCGGCCGCTACTTCGCGGACTCGGTCTATGTGATTGGCGCGGTGACCATTGGATACGCCCTGCTGGCGCTGCTGGCGCCGGTGCTGCTGCGCTATGCCGCCGAACGCAGCGAACGCGAGAAGGCTGCCGATCTTGTTAAGCAGCACGGGCGAACGGTTTTGGCGCGTTTCTGCCTGTTCGATGACAAGCATTATTTCTTTTCCCCGGGCGGTTCGGTCATTGCCTTTGCCTACAATAACCGCACCGCCGTGGCCCTGGGAGATCCGATCGGCCCGGCGGAGGACGTGCTGGCGGCGGTGCAGGCCTTCCAGGCCTTCTGCCAGCGCAATGATTGGTTGGCGGCGTTCTACCAGACCCTGCCGGATCATCTGGAAGCTTACCGGGCAGCCGGCATGCAGGCGCTCAAAATCGGCGAGGAAGCGCTGGTGGACCTGCAGGCCTTCACCCTCAAGGGCGGCGAGATGAAATCGGTGCGCACCTCGGTCAACAAACTCGAACGCCTGGGCTATACCTGCCGCATCAGCCAGCCGCCGCACGACGCCGCCCTTCTGGACCGTTTGCAAGCGATCTCGAACGAATGGCTGGAGGGGCGCAAGGAAATGAAGTTCTCGTTGGGCTGGTTCGAGCGCGGTTATCTCGACACCACACCCATTCTGAGCGTGCTGGATCCGCAGGGCCAGGTGGTCGCCTTTGCCAATCTGGTGGACGAGTACCAGAACCACGGGGTGGGGGTGGATTTGATGCGTCACCAACGCGAGCTGCCGGCCGGGACGATGGATTACCTGTTTGCCAGCCTGCTACAAACCGCGCAGCAAATGGGCTACCCGCGCTTCAATCTGGGGTTGAGCGGCCTGTCCGGCGTGGGCGAGATTACCGGCGATCCGGCCATCGAACGCGCGCTGCACTATATCTATACCCACGTCAACACGACCTATAATTTCCGCGGGTTACACGGCTTCAAAGAAAAATTCGGACCCTCCTGGTCGCCACGCTATCTGATCTACCCCAACCTGGCCAGCCTGCCGGTAGTGGCGTTGGCGTTAAGCGGCCTGAGCGATTGAGATTTACAATCCGTAGCCGCGGACCTGCGCGTCTGCTCTTCAGTCGCCGGTTGGGTCGACATTCAGGAAGTGTGAGTAACCGGATTGGAAAGAACGCATCGCCATTAATCGATGCATTGGCCTACAAGGGATTGAGTCGGCGCATAGGTCGACCGCTACTGCCGGTGGTGGCGCTGGCGTTGAGTGACTTGAGCGATTGAGAGCGGATAGCGCTTACTGGTTCTGGAGGCGTCGATAGAACCAGCGTTTGGTCAGCTCGGCGAACATGAAATAGAGCGCCACGATGGCCAGCAAAATAAGCACGGTGGTGATCGGCAGCGGCGTCAAGCCCAACGGAGCGGCCAGCGGAGTGAAGGGCAACAGCAGGCTAAAGAGTGCCACGAAGGCGGTAACCAGCATCATTGCACGGCTGGGATGGCTGCGGCCGAGCGGCAGGCGGGTGCGGATGGTGAATACCACCAGGCTGGCCGAAACGATCGATTCGATAAACCAACCGGTATGAAAAGCCTGTTCGGATGCGCGTAAACCCCACAACAGGACGGCGAAGGTGGCAAAATCGAACACCGAGCTGAGCGGTCCAAACACCAGCATGAAGCGCCGGATGAAGGCAATATCCCAGCGGTGCGGGCGCTCGATGTAAATGGGATCCACATTGTCGCCGGCAATGGTCATTTCCGGCAGGTCGGTCAGGAAATTGATCAGCAGGATCTGCTTGGGTAGCATGGGCAGGAAAGGCAAAAAGAGCGAGGCGCCCGCCATGCTAAACATGTTGCCAAAATTGGCGCTGGTGGCCATGAATACGTACTTGAGCGTATTGGCAAAGGTTTTGCGCCCTTGCTGGATGCCTTCGCGCAGCACATCCAGGTCTTGTTTTAGCAGCACCAGGTCGGCAGCCTCCTTGGCGACGTCCACGGCGTTAGCCACCGAGATACCCACATCGGCGCTGTGCAGGGAGGGAGCGTCGTTGATGCCGTCGCCCATGTAGCCGACCACATGCCTGCGTTTCTTCAGCGCCAATATGATGCGTTCCTTCTCATTGGGGTCTACTTCGGCAAAAATGGTGGTGGTTTCGACGGCGTTCCACAGTGCCGCATCGCGCAACTTATCCAGGTCGCTGCCGGTCAGCATTTTCACATCACCCAACCCGACGGCCGCGGCCGTGTGCTTCGCCACCAAATGATTATCACCGGTGATGATCTTGAGCTGAACGCCCAGCTTTTCCAGCCCGCGAATGGCCTCTTCCACACCGGGTTTGGGTGGATCGAGGAAGAGCAGATATCCAACGAAGGTCAGGCTGGCTTCATCAGAATGTTCGTAGGCATGCTGCTGGACCGGGACCGACTTGGTAGCCACCCCCAGCACGCGGTAACCCTGTTCGCTCCAATCTTCGAAGCGTTTTTGAAGGTCAGCCTGGCGTTCGGTGTCCATGGGTTGGTCCTGCCCATTCAGGCGCACATGGCTGCATACCGCCAGCACGTTCTCCAGTGCGCCTTTGGTGATCTCGCTGCGCTCGTGGTTGTGTTCCACCACCACGCTCAGGCGTTTGCGCACGAAGTCGTAGGGGATTTCATCGATTTTTTCATACTCGCCAGCCCCATCCGCACCCTTGGCGACGATGGCCTGGTCGAGTGTATTCGGCAGGCCGGTTTGCAGGGATGCGTTCAGGTAGGCGTAGAGGTCCACCTCAGTGGAGGGCTGCCCGGAGGCGTCCATTGTGCCATTCAATTCCACCACGCCGACGGTCAGTGTGCCGGTTTTGTCGGTGCACAGGATATCCATGCTGCCGAAGTTTTCGATCGACTCGAGCCGGCGCACGATCACGCCGTGGCGCGCCATCGATTGCGAGCCGCGCGCCAGGTTGATGTTGATGATGGCCGGCAAAAGCTGTGGGGTCAACCCGACCGCCAGCGCAATCGAGAAGAGCAGCGAATCAAGAATGGGCTTGTGAAAGTAGACATTGAAGGCAAAGATGCCCAACACGAGCACGAACATGACTTCGGTCAGCAGGTAGCCTAGGCGGCGGATGCCGCTCTCGAATTCGGTTTCCGGCGGACGCAACACCAGCCGGTCGGCGATTTGCCCGAAGGCGGTGCCCGCGCCGGTTTCGACGATGAGCACCCGCGCGCTGCCGCTGCGCACGCTGGTGCCCATATAGACGACATTGGTGCGTTCGGACAGGGACGCGCCCGCCGCGACGGCAGCGGTTGTCTTTTCGACCGGGAAAGTCTCGCCGGTGAGCACGGATTGGCTGATGAAGAAATCCTTGGCCTCGAGTACCACCCCATCCGCCGGTATCAGGCTGCCGGCGGCCAGCAGCACCACGTCGCCGGGGACGATTTCCTCACTGGGTATGGAAAGGGTTTGACCGCTGCGCACCACCTGCGATTTCAACGAAACCTGGGCGCGCAGTTTTTCAGCCGCGCTGTTGGCGCTATATTCCTGAAAGAAACTCAGCAGCGCGCTGCCCAACACGATGCCAAAGATGATCATTGCATCCACCCAATCACTCAGGAAAGCTGAGATGAGGGTGGCGCCCAGCAGAATGAGGACGATGGGGCTTTTGAACTGGTTGAATAAGAGCCTCAGCGGCGTGGCCCTGGCTTTTTTCCGGATCTGGTTGGGACCGACGGATTTCAATCGCTGGGCGGCCTCAGCGGGGGATAAGCCGTCTTTCAGAGAAGTGTTCAGCCTGGAGCCGAGCGTTTCGGGTGTTTGACTCCAATATTGCGTGATAAGGTCATCTTTTGCCATGTTTCACTCCGCAGCCACAAACCCGATGCAATTTGTGGTTATCATAACTCTGGCGCCAGGCCGTGACAACTGGGAATAATCAAGCAGGCAAAGCGAATGCACGCTCGTTTTGCCTCCTGCCGAAGTTGACGCAGAAGATCGATGGCCTACCAGTAATAGTGCACCAGAGGTTGGATGCGCCGGCTGTAGATCTCGGCCGCCTTTTGCATGACGTCATCCGGCAGCCCGGGTAGTTCGGACGTGCGCGTATTTTCATCCACCTGGGCCGGAGTCCGGCCGCCGGGGATGACGCAGGTCACGGCCGGGAACATCAGGATCCAGCGCATGGCGAACTGAGCCATGCTCATGCCAGGCGGAACGATCGGACGGAGTTCTTCGACAGCCTGCAGCCCGGTCTCGTAATCGATGCCGGAGAAGGTTTCGCCGCGGTCGAAGGCCTCGCCGTGACGGTTGAAAGCGCGGTGGTCGCTGGCCTGGAAGGTCGTATCGGGGCGCATCCTGCCGGTCAGCATGCCGGAAGAAAGCGGCACGCGCGCCAGAATGCCCACCTGCCGGCGTTGGGCCTGCTCGAAGAACAGGTCGGCCGGGCGCTGGCGAAACAGGTTGAAGATGATCTGCACACTCTTCACGCCGGGAAATTCGATGGCCTTGAGGGCTTCTTCCACTTTCTCCACGCTGACGCCGTAGTGGAGCAGCTTGCCCTGAGCGACCAGGTCGTCCAGCACGCCGAAAACCTCGGGCATGTAATAGACCTCGGTGGGCGGACAGTGCAACTGCAAGAGGTCGATGGCTTCGACCTGCAGGTTGCGCAGCGAGCGCTCGACGAAAGTAGTCAGGTTGGCGCGTGTGTAACCGGCGGCGACGTGAGGATCCAGGCGCCGGCCGGCCTTGGTGAAGACGTAAAACGGCTCGGAACGTTCCCTGCGCAGGCGGGCCAGCAGGCGTTCGCTGCGCCCGTCGCCATAGACGTCCGCGGTGTCGAACAGGTTGACGCCATTATCCAGCGCGCGGTGCAGGGCCGCCATGGACTGCTCATCGTCGACGCTGCCCCAGGCGCTGCCGATGGCCCAGGTGCCCATACTGACTTCCGAAACCGACCAGCCAGTTTGACCGAGTGGACGATATTTCATGGTCTGCTCCTTCCAGTCAATAAACCGTGTACTCATTATATAACGCCTCACATGGCTTTTCGACTTTCCAGACTCGTCTGAAAAGCGTTGGGTAATTTCAAATTGACTTTCCGGTGATATAATCTCGCCTCGTTGTATTTTTAGGGAAATGTTGAGGTTCGGAAGATGCCAGTCGATTGGGTGATGAGGATCATTTCCGCCCTGGGCGTGGGCGCCGGGGTGGTTTCGGGGGTGATGGAGGCACGCCGCAAGCGCATGGATCTGGTGGGCGCTGTGGCCGTGGCCTTTCTGACCGCACTGGGCGGCGGAACGCTGCGCGATCTCCTGTTGGGACATACGCCGGTGTTCTGGATTCGGGATGAGAATTATGCCTACCTGACACTGGCCCTGACGCCGGTGGTGTTCTACTCCACCCGGCTGCTGCGGCTTTCGGTGCGCTCGATCATCGTGCCGGATGCGCTCGGATTGGGCGCGTTCACCGTGATGGGCGTGGAAGCCGGTCTGGCGGACGGCACGTCCATGTTCATCGCATCGCTGATGGGCGTCATCACGGGCGTGTTCGGCGGCGTACTGCGGGATGTGATTTGCAACGAAGTACCCCTGTTGTTCAAAAAGGATATCTACCTGTATGCCACCTGCTCGCTGCTGGGGGCCTGGGTCTACATCCTGGCGACGAAATTGGGCTGGCTGCACACGCTGGCCCTGCCGCTGGCGGTGGCGTTCGTTTTCATCCTGCGCCTGCTGGCGGTACGCTTCAACATTTCACTGCCCGAGCCGCGCACGCCGTTATCCGAACGCTGACGCCGGATCTCCGGCGAACTGGATTTTTACCGGGTTATCTGAAATGCCGGGGGTGAGTCACGCATAGACCTCCACTTTCGATTCGATGGGCGTCGATGCGCGTAGAAAACCGATGAACAGCACCACCGCTCCGAGCAATTCGCTGATATACAGCGCGCCGGGGATGCCAAGACGGCTGAAGGTTCCGCCAAAGGCCGGCATTATGGCGCCGGCGGCGATCAAAACATTGCCGATGACGCGGTGCAGCAGGACACGCTTGCGCCAGAACAAAACGGATGAATACAAGGCCCCGCCGACCATGGTCAGGGTCCCGTACAGGTTGAAGAAGGGCGTCAACAGTCGCACGCCGGGTGAGGTGATGGCTTTGCCGCTCAGCTCACTGGCGCTGATCAGGGTCGGATCGAGCCGGGCGTTGAATACAGCAACCAGCGCATAGATGGACGCCAGACCCAACACCCCCATGAGAATGTTGGCGGTGCGTTTTTTGGCCAGCAGGTAAACCGTGCCCTGACCCAGCCAGGCAGCCACCAGAATGGCGCCAAAAAGATACCATAAGCGAAAAACGGTTGGATTCCAACCCAACAGGCCGTAATAGGCTTCACTCGCGCTGCCGATGCCATAAAAGACCATGCCGACGCCCCACAACAGCAACTGCGTGTGATGGTGTTGGAGGTAGTGGCGGAGGACGAAACCCGCGAATGTGAGGCTGACGACCATCGAGGTCAGGGGGAGAAAAGCGATCGGGTTCATGAGGTGGGTGAGTCCTTTCAGCTCAACAGGATATCAGGCGGATGACAGCACAATGGCGATCACAATCAGCAGACCCAGCATCAACACCCCCAGGGCCGCCAGGGCGATGGGGATGGCTTTCTCATAAAAAGAAGGATATTTACGCCTGCTCATACTCAAGTGGCCGTTTCTATCATCTGACGAACGAAAAGGTCATGTAATATGCCATTAATGATAATCATTGTACTAATATAAAGGATAGACAGCCACCTGAATAGAAGATTAATGAATGAAAAAGTGATTTTAAATACGGATGATCCAACCTGTGGCTGGCAGGATGACGCCGGAAAATGGGAATGCGGCCGATCAGCCTGAGGGTTGTGCGATCGAGGTTGAAGGCCGGCCTATGTGGGATAAACCCGTTCCACGCGCGGGGCAATGGCGCTGATGACATCCGATTGAGCGGTGTTCCAGCGCCCGGCCAGGTCTTCGATCTGGATGGACTGGCCGCCCTGCTGGCCCAGCAGGACCACCTCGCTGCCCAACGGCAGAGGTCCTGGAAGGCGCAGCATGCAGTTGTCGGCGCACACCCGCCCGACCACCTGCACGCGCTGACCGTTCACCAGCACCTCGTTCCTGCCGGCGCGCCGGAAGCCGTCGGCATAGCCGGCGGCGATCACGCCGATGGTTTCGTCTGCGCGGGTATGGTAGGTCTGGCCGTACGAAACACCCCAGCCGGCCGGCAGCTCGCGGCAGGACACCAGCCGCGTTTTCCAGGCGACCACGCGCTTCAGGTAAGATGGGAAGGGCGCGTAGTAAAAAGGACGGATGCCCAGCATGGCCGATCCGGCGCGCACCATATTGAAGTGCGTTTCGGGGTGGCCCAGCGCGGCGGCCGAATTGGCGGTATGCACCCAAAGCGGACGGATGGCGGCGGCTTCGAGCGCGGCCAGCGCCTGGCGAAAGCGTTCGAGCTGCAGCGCGTTCAACGGGTCGCGCGGGTCGCTGTCGATCATCGCGAAGTGGGTGTAGATGCCTTCCAGATCCAGGCCGGCTTCCAGCGCGCACCGGGCCAACGGCAGGGCTTCATCGGCCAGCACCCCGAACCGTCCCATGCCGGTGTCCACCTTGAGATGCACGCGCGGCTGCCGGCCGAGGACCGCGCCGCGCGCGGCGTACATTTCGGCGGCTTCGAAGCCGGTCAGGGTGAGGGTGACGTCCGCGGCAATCAGTGCATCCAGTTCAGCTTCGGCAGGCAAACCGAACACCAGAATGGGGACTTGGATGCCGGCCCGGCGCAGTTCCAGCGCCTCACAGCCGCGCGCCACGGCCAGGCAGGTCGCGCCGCCGGCCAGCATGGCGCGGCTGACGGGCAGCGCGCCCAGGCCATAAGCATTGGCCTTGACCACGGCCATCAGCGCCACGCCGGTCTGGCGCAGCACCTCACGCGTGTTGTGTCTCACCGCTGAAAGATCGATTTCCAGCCAGTTGCTGGTATGCTCATTTGACATGCTGCCCTCGGAAAGAAAATAATCCCGAAAGTCGCGAATTAAAACCGTTCACACAGCGCTTCGGAAAAAATCCTTGCTTCATTATCGTGTGTTTCGCGGGTTTCGCGGTCTACGGTTTGCGAACCCAGGATACTCCTGTTTTTCAGACGGTTCGATCGCCGATCGGTGGGGATGGCGGCGCTTTGGGCGACGCTCCATGCAGCACGCTGCCCCCAACCGTTGTTCGGGTGCAGGTTGAATTGTAATCGTATGGATATTAACAATTCTTAAGACATTCTTGGGATTGTGATAGAATTGGACTTTTGTAGGGGCTTGTAACTGTCATTATGATTAAAATTTCCTGACCCTTTCAGGGGATCAGGGACTAACGGCTGAATCAAGGGTGGTAATGGCCGCAGGGTATGGTTTTTTACCGATTTCAATCCAACACAAGGGGATCTTTATGAAGAAGCGTTGGGCGATTCTCAACATCCTCGTCGTCTTCAATATCGTGGCAATCGCCTGGCTGGGTGGATCACCGGCGCAGACGGTTCACGGCGCACCCGTGCTGACCATCACGCCCATCACCTGGGATGTGATCGGGTTGGACAGCAATGATGTGAATGTTGGCCCCAACGTCTTTCCGGTGGGCGCGCGCGTCTGCAATGAGGATGCGACCGACACGGCCACGCATGTGACGACACAATTTGTATGGGACAGCACCGACTCATATATTCATTTACGCCCGGGCTCGTTAAGTATCGCCAGTGTTGCAGCGCTGGCGCCCGGCGCATGCACTGACTTTTACTACGAAGTGGAAATCACGCGCAATCCGGCTGCTTATGATCACGTGCGCCGTTACCACATCACTGCCACGGCGGATACGCTGGGCGTGATCAGCACCCCCACACCGCGCGAACTGTACGTGGAACACCTGATTTCGCAAAATCGGAATGCCAACCTGGACGTCAGCGTGGACGGCGTTTCGATCCCCAACGGCGGCACGATGGCGTTGATGGTCGGTCAGACCTATACCATCACACTCTCCGGCCAGACCGCCACGCAGGGCTACGAACAGATCGAAAACTTTATTAATTTCCCCAACACCATCTTTCAGATCCTCTCGGTACAGACCGGTTACTCGGCGGATACGTCGCCGACCGTGGATAATCCCAACAGCCTGCTGTACGGCGATGCCTGTCATTGGGAGAACGACCCCAACAGCCCCAATTATCGCGCCTGCCTCTCGACCGGCAAGACCGGCGGATCGGTAACCACCAGCTACCAGGTGCGCATCCTGAGCGTGGGTAGCGTCAACCCGCAGCCGCTGGCGACCCTGATCTATGATTTCTCGGGCAGCAGTTATCATTACAACGCCGACTACATCACCAGCGTGCGCTATGCCTATATCGTCGACCCGGCGATGATCACGATCGGCAAGAATTTCAACCCCGACCCGACCAATGCGGGCGGCATTTCGACGCTCTCGATTACGCTGAACAATCCCACGCCCGCCACGATCAACGGCCTCAACTTTAGCGATTCTTTTCCTACCACGCCGGGTATGATGGTGGTCGCAACCCCACCCAACGCATCCACCACCGGCTGCGGCACGCCCACCTTTACGCCGGCCGCCGGAAGCGGCTCGATTGCGTTCTCCAACGGCACGTTGGCGCCCAACAGCAGCTGCACCATCAAAGTCAACGTGAGTGTTCCAGCGGTGGGGACCTACCTCAACACCACCGGCAATCTGTTCATCGGTACGAGCGACACGGGCAACTCCGCCTCCGATACGCTGACGGTCAACACCGCCCCACCCGCCCCGGCCTGCGTGCCCAACGCCATGCTGGCGCAGTGGACCCTGGCGGGCGGTGTAAGCGGCAGCGCCACGCCGCCGCTGTATTCCTTCCGCGCGTCGGACGTGACCACCGCGCTGACCTCCTACGGGCAAGGGTTGACGCAGGAAATCGATACCGCCAACGGGAACCTCGCGCCGTCCCTGATGCTGTACGGCTGGGCCAAGACCGGTCCAATTGCCACCGGCACCTCCCCGTTCTACCAGTTCCAGGTCGATACCCGCCACTATACGGACGTACGTATGGCCTTCGATGCCAACCGTAAAAACAACGGCCCGAATAACGTTTCCGTTTATTACAGCAGCGACGGCGCCACCTGGCTGCTGGATAACGCCACCGCGATCAACCCGGCCACCTCCGGATTCTCCACGCACACCACGCAGGCCACCACCGGGACGTCGTATTACCGTATTTACGGTTTCGGCGCGAACGCTACGACGCGCGGCAACGACCTGAACCTCGACAATATCACCTTCACGGGTTGCGGCGCCCCGCAACTGCCCACGTTGAGCAAGAGCTTTGCACCCGACCCGATCGCTGAGGGCAGCACCTCAGCCTTGACTTTTACACTCAGCAACCCCAACTCGTTTGCGCTTACGAACGTGCGCTTCGACGATACGCTGCCGGCCGGCCTGACCATGACCAGCGGCAGTACGGCGCAGTGCGGCGGCACGCTGACCCGCACCGCGCCTTCCTCGCTGGCCTTTACCGGCGGTGCGCTGGCAGCCGGGGCAAGCTGCACGTTGACGGTGACCGTCACGGCGGTCAGGGCGGGCGTTTATGACAATGTTTCCGGATTCATTTCCGCCGATTACAGCGCCGGCACCCTGACCAACACCAGCGCTGCCGGTTACGGATCGGATACGCTGGCGGTGCTGGCTCCGCCGGACATCCGTAAATCCTTCTCGCCCGACCCGATCCTGCCGGGTGAGGTTTCGACGCTTACCTGGGTCATCACGAACCCGAATCTGAACGATGCGCTGACCGATGTGCAATTCACCGATGGGTTTCCGACGATGCCCGGACAGATGACCGTGGCGGCCGCGCCGGACGCGGCCACGACTGGCTGCGGCGCGCCGGTGTTCACGCCGGCGGCCGGTGCGGGATCGATTTCCTTCAGCGGCGGCAGCATCGCGCCGGGCGGGTCCTGTGTGATCCGGGTGAATGTGAGCGCAGCGACGGTCGGCGCGTACCACAACATTACCTCTCCCGTGCAGGCGGTCATCTCCGGCGTGCCGCTGATGGGCAATACGGCAGCGGATGATCTGACCGTCAACCCGCCTCACCCGGCTTTGGCGATCCTGAAACAGGTCGGACTGGACGGCGATCCGAACGGCGTATGGACAAAATTCGCCGGCGTCGCCCCCGGCACGCCGGTGTATTATCGCTTTATCGTTGAGAACATCGGCGATGTGGACCTGACAAACGTCGCCGTCAGCGACCCAACGTTGAGCGGGACGGGCGTCAGCCTGGCGGCCTGTTCGTGGGCCGCGCTGTCGCGCTACACCGCGGAGGTCTGCGTGGTCGGACCGGTGGCGGCCGTGGAAGGGGCGCATGCCAACACAGCCGCGGCCCAGGGCAGCTACGCCGCCGCGCCGGTCATATCGAATGACTCCACCGCCAGCTACGCCACCGCGGCGCTGACGCTGGTCAAGAGCGTCGCCGAAACGTTCTTTGACGCGGCCGGCGACGTGCTGCATTACACCTACCAGGTGACCAACAGCGGTTACGCACCGCTGGCCGGGCCGGTGGTGGTGAGCGACGATCGTTCAAGCGACGAGAGCTGCCCGGCCGTGGAAACGGTCGGCGACCTGGATGCCTTCCTGGACCCGGGTGAGAGCCTGACCTGCATTGCGACATACACGGTCACGGACGCCGACGTGCTTGCCGGTGCAGTGACCAACCTGGCGTCTGCCTCGGCGGACGGCACCACCTCTAACACGGACAGTGAGACGGTCGTCCTCACGCCCCTGGATACTCCAACGCCGACCATGACCAACACGGCGACTCTGACGGACACGCCGACTTCGACCGAGACGCCACCGCCACGCCGACGGATACGCCGACTTCGACCGCGACGGCCACTGCCATCTCGACGGAGACGCCGACCCCGACCGCGACTCATACGTCCACGGCGACCCCAACCGCGACAGCCACCGCTATCTCAACGGACACGCCAACCCCGACTGCAACTCATACGTCCACGGCGACTTCGACCGCGACGGCCACTGCCATCTCGACGGAGACACCGACCCCGACCGCGACTCATACGTCCACGGCGACCCCAACCTTGACAGCCACCGCTATCTCGACGGACACGCCAACTCCGACTACAACGCATACGTCCACGGCGACTTCGACCGCGACGGCCACTGCCATCTCGACGGCGACACCAACCCCGACCGCGACGCATACGTCCACGGCGACCCCGACTGCGACTCAGACGTCGGTACCGACCCTGATACCAACGCAGACGGCAGCGCCCGCCATTGGGCTGGCTAAGGATGTGATCAGTGCGCCGCAGAAGGTCAGCCCGGGCGTATGGGAGATCACCTTCGGCCTGACTGTGCAAAATTACGGGAACGTACCACTCTCAAGCCTGCAAATCACAGACAATCTTTCAGCGGCTTTCCCACAGCCGACAACCTTTACGGTGCAATCACTGACCAGCAGCGACCTGATGGTCAACTGGCCAGGGTATGACGGCAGCAGCAACGTCAACCTGTTGAGCGGCTCGGAAACGTTGGGCGTGGGTGAGACGGGCTCCCTTCGACTGGTGGTGCGGGTGACTCCCGCGATGGCCGGGCCATTCGAAAACAGCGCAATCGCCTCCGGTACGGGGTCCGGCGGCGGCACGGTAACCGACGTGTCGCAGGACGGCGCGGATCCCGACCCGGACAACGACGGCGACCCGGGCAACAACGAAGATCCGACCCCGTTGGATTTTGAGGGCAACCTGTTCGACCCGCCGTTCGGCGTCAAAGTCGTCACCGAAACCGGCGAAAGTTTGCTCCGCTGGACGATGGTCTGGATCAATAACGCCAACCTGGTGGCGGTCAATGCGCAGGTCGGCGACGGCATCCCGGTCGGCACGAGCTTTGTCAATACCGGCATCCCCAGCGGCTACCCACTGCCCGCCGGCGCTCCGGCCGGTTCGCTGGCCAGCGGCGTGACGTGCAGCGATAACTCGGGGCTGACCAGCACGCAGTATTGCTATTATGAAGGCCCCAGCGCAACCTACCCGCGCGGCCGCATCGTCTGGCGCGGCGTGCTCGGCCCGGATTACAGCGCGCTGGATGCCGCGACAGCGGTCAATGAAATTGCTATCAGCTTTACCGTGCGCGTGGATGCCGGCATTTCGGATGTGACCAACACCGCCTTTATCGATTCGGACATCAACGGCGACGGTGATGTGACCGATAACGGCGAGCAGCAGGATGCCACCGCGAGCGCAGATTGGACGCGCCCGGCCAGCGATGTCAATCTGCTGCCCGACACCGGTTTCCGCCCCGGAGCCATTCACCTGTTGCCCGATCAGCCAGCTGAAAAACGTTATACAAAACAAGACATACAATTGCAAATCCCGACGCTGGGTGTGGATATTCCGGTGGTGGGCGTGCCACAAAGCGGAGATGGCTGGGATGTGACCTGGCTGGGAGATGGCGCCGGTTGGTTGAACGGTACCGCCTATCCGACCTGGAACGGCAACTCGGTGATCACCGGGCACGTTTGGGATGCCTACAATCAGCCGGGTCCGTTTGTGGGGATCAAGAAACTCAAATACGGCGACCTGATCGAGATCCGCGCCTTCGGCCAGGTGTATGTCTATGAAGTGCATGAAAACCGATTGGTACTGCCAGATCAGGCCGGCGTGGTGCTCGAGCACGAGGAAAAACCCTGGCTGACGCTGGTGACCTGTGAGAATTACAGCGAGCAGGCCAACAGCTATGCCCACCGCCGCATGGTGCGCGCCGTGCTGGTGCGGGTGGAGCCGGATAAATAACCCACACCTTTGGATAATCAAAAACACCGGGCGGATCATCCGCCCGGTGTTTGCAGGTTGGGTTAATTTCGATCAGGCCAGTCTGGCCGTCAGAATCATGTCGACGGCCGCCAGCGCCTGCGAAACCGGGCAGCCTTTCTTGGCCTGCTCGGCAAACTCGCGGAAGGCCTTTTCATCGATGCCGGGGACTTCGCCCACGGTGGAGAGTTCGATGAGCGTGATCTTGGGGCCGGCGCCCAGGTGGACCCTGGCGCTGGTGGAGATGCGGGTGGGCACGTGCCCGGCATTGGAGAGCAGCGCCGCCAGGAACATGGAGAAACAGCCGGCGTGGGCCGCGCCGATCAACTCTTCCGGGTTGGTGCCGGGACCTTCCTCGAAGCGGGATGCGCGTGTAAACGCGCCTTCGTAGGCACCGGAGGCTAGACGCATCTTGCCTTCACCATCCGTCAGGCTGCCATTCCAGACCGCAATTGATTCACGAACAGGCATGGTTACACTCCTTTGAAAATGAAATACTTGATCAATTCTGTAAAAAGTGTAACATTTCTCTATTATTGTGTCAAATTTTTGGGACGCATAGATCGTCGTACAACTCCGGGCGGCGGTCGTTGAAAAGGTGATTCTGCTGCGTGACCCATTTGTCATCAGCCCGATCCAGATCGACTTCGACCCATACCACGCCGGTGAATTTGTCGCCGGCCTGGGTCAGCAGTTCGCCGGTGGGTGAGGTGATCTGCGAGAGCCCTGAGAAAGCCAGGCCGCGCTCGCTGCCGGTGCGGTTGGCGGTGGCGGTGAAGATGCGGTTCTCGAGCGAGCGGGTGAGCATGGCCTTCTGACAGTAGGGCAATACCAAATTGGCCGGGTGCAGGATGATCTGAGCGCCGCGCAGGGCCAGGCTGCGCGCCATCTCGGGGAAGAACCAGTCGAAGCAGATCATCACGCCCAAGCGCTGCCTGTGAAAGTTCACGACCGGCGGCTTTTCATTTCCGGGTTGGAAGAACGTGCCCTCGTTGGCGAACAGGTGCACCTTGTGATACACCGCCTCCAACCGTCCATCGGCGTACACGACAGCTGAATTGTAGAGCACATCCGCGCCGCGTTCGCACAGTCCGCTCACCACCAGGCGTCCGGCCGCTGACCAATCCCGCAGCAGGCTGCAGGCCGGGCCCTCATCGACGACTTCCGCCAGCGCCTCGGCTTCGGCCATGCTTTCGAAGTTGTAGCCCGAATTGGCGAGTTCGGGCAGCACCAGCACGTCCACGCCGGCCTTGCCGGCTTCGGCGAGCAATTTTCGGAGGATCTCCAGGTTGGCCTCGCGCTGGGCGAGTTTGAAATCTGCCTGAGCAACACCGATTTTTAACATGGGTTTACCCTGTGCATTTTTCGCGGTTCGAATAGGAAAGACAACGAGCAAATTATACCTGCAAACGTGCAACACCATTTCGGAAAGCATCCGCATCGGGGATCGGTGAATTTGAAATACTCACTGGCTTTAAAATAAACCTAATAAGATATAATTTATGAACAATGAACGATTCTACCCACTGTGAAATCGAACTCTATGCCGGCCTGTGCCAGCCGGGTTAATAACGCGGCGACGGTCAGATTATCACCCCGGGCACCCCGCTGTTGAGTTTGTTCCCAAGAACGGTAGCTCGTTTTCTGGAGCGATGCATGTCCAAAATTCAAAAGTTCGAAGTTCCCATCCAAGGTATGGATTGCGTGGAATGCACGCTGCACGTGCAGCATGCCATCGCCGCGCTGCCGGGTGTGAAGTCGGTGACGGTGCTGCTGGCGGCCGAACGCGCCACCGTGCAGCTCGACCCGGTGCTGGTCGATTTGCCCATGATCCGCCGGGCGGTGGCCGCGGCGGGATATCAGGTTCCGGAGGTAAATGCTCCGGTGGAGCCGCCCCCCGCCCGGACGCTGCAGAATTTCACCCGGCCAATTATGACCATCTTCGGTATTGTGTTCGGCGTGGTGCTGTTTGGGGTGGTGTTTGGCGAATGGCTGGGTTGGTTCGAGAAGGTCACCGATTGGGTGCCCTTCCCGGTTGGGGTTGGTTTGGTGCTGCTGTTCGGTTTTCCGGTGTTCAAAAATGTGATCCAGGCCGCGCTGCGCAAACAGATTATCGCGCACACGCTGATGACGATGGGCGTGATTGCCGCGCTGGCGGTGGGTGAGTGGGCCACGGCGGCGGTGGCGGTGTTTTTCATGCGCGTGGGCGACTACGCCGAGAAATTCACCACCGAACGCGCGCGCAAAGCCGTCCGCGACCTGACCGCGCTGGCGCCGCAAACGGCGCGCGTCGAGCGCGGCGGCGCGGAAATGGAAATTCCGGTGAACCAGGTGGCCGTGGGTGAAGTGGTGATCGTAAGGCCGGGCGAAAAGATCCCCGTGGACGGCGAGGTGTTGGAAGGCCAGGCCACACTTGACCAGGCGGCCATCACCGGCGAATCGATGCCGGTGGAAGCCGGACCGGGCGCCAGGGTCTACGCCGCTACGCTGGCGCAACTGGGCAGCCTGCGGGTGCGCGCCGCGCAGGTCGGAGCGGACACCACGTTTGGACGCGTGGTGCGAATGGTAGAAGAGGCCGAGGCCAACCGCGCCGACGTGCAGCGCCTGGGCGACCGCTTTGCCGCCGGGTATCTGCCGGTGGTGGCATCGATCGCGCTGGCGACCTACCTGATCAGCCGCAATCCGCTCTCCACGGCGGCAGTGCTGCTGGTGGCCTGCTCGTGCTCGTTTGCCCTGGCCACACCGATTGCCATGCTGGCTTCGGTCGGCGCAGGCGCGAAGCACGGCTTGTTGATCAAAGGCGGGCGCTATCTGGAGCTGCTGGCCAAGGCGGACACGCTGTTGATCGATAAGACCGGTACGCTGACCAGCGGCAAGCCCCGCCTGACGGATGTGGTGCCGCTGAACGGCCTGGGCAAAGATGAATTGCTGCGCCTGGCGGCTTCGGCCGAACGCTATTCGGAGCATCCACTGGCCGAAGCGGTGCGCTCGGCTGCGCTGGAGCGCGAACTGAGCCTGCTGGAGCCGCGCGATTTCAGCACCGATCCGGGCAGAGGTGTGCGCGCAGCCGTGAACGGCGTGACCATCGAGGTGGGCAGTTGGCGCATGCTCGGTGAAGATGAGATTCCGGCCCGGGCCGCCGCGTTGGAAAGCCAGGGCAAGACGCTGCTCTATGTTCGAACGAACGGTGCGCTGGCCGGGGTGCTGGCGGCAGCCGACGCGCTGCGACCGGAGGCGCCGGGCGCGCTGGCGGAGTTGAAAGGGCTGGGCGTGAAACACATCGAACTTCTGACCGGCGACAACGAACGCACGGCGCAGGCCGCTGCCGGGCAATTGGGCATCGCTTACCGCGCCAATTTGCTGCCCGAGGACAAGATTCGCATCGTGAAGGAATACCAGGCCGAAGGGCGCACGGTGGTGATGATGGGCGACGGCGTCAATGACGCGCCCGCGCTGGCACAGGCGAACGTGGGCATTGCCATGGGCGCGTACGGCAGCGACGTGGCCATCGAGGCGGCGCATATCGCCCTGTTGCGCGACGATTGGAGCCTGCTGCCGCGCCTATTTCGCATTGCCCGGCGCACGATGCATGTGGTGAAGATGAACTTTATTTTTACGTTGGTCTACAATACGGTGGGCCTGACGCTGGCCGCCTTCGGCATCCTGCCGCCCATCCTGGCGGCGGCCCTGCAGTCGCTGCCCGACCTGGGAATTCTGGGGAATTCATCGCGCTTGTTGAAGCAGGATTGAAAAATAAAAACAGGCCGGCGTTGCGCCGGCCTGTTGGGTGCATTGAGAATTAAAAGAGGTGTTGAATCAGCAGGATGACTTCGTAGACACCCGCCGAGATCAGTGCGGCAATCGGGATGGTGAAGAGCCACACCCAGACGATGCGGCTGGCCATATGCCAGTTGACGGCCCGCTTGCCGTGCACGGTGCCCACGCCGACGATGGCGCCGGTGATGACGTGGGTGGTCGAAACGGGAATACCCATGCTGGTGGAGGTGAACAGGGTGATGGCGCCGGCCGTTTCAGCTGCAAAGCCGCCGATGGGTTTCAATTTGGTGATCTTGCTGCCCATGGTATGGACGATACGCCAGCCGCCGGACATGGTGCCCAACGCGATTGCGGCGTGAGCCATCATCACAATCCAAAACGGAATGGATAGATGACCGGCTGCATTCGAAACCAGGTGTCTGTACGTAGGGACGGTAAAGAGCACGCCCGCGATGATGCCCATGGTTTTCTGCGCATCGTTGGTGCCGTGTCCCAGGCTGTACAATCCGGCCGAAAGGAGTTGGAGGTGTCGGAAGGTCCGGTCGGTGCGGGCGGGAGTCTGGTGTTTGAAGAGGCGGTAAATGATGGTGATGAAAAAGGTGCCCAACACCCAGCCCAGCACGGGAGCTATGATGATGAAAGCCAGGGTTTTAACCCAGCCGCTGATGATGAGCACATTGAAACCGGCTTTGACCACAGCCGCCCCGGCGTAACCGCCGATGAGCGCGTGCGAGGAACTGGTGGGCAGCCCGAGTACCCAGGTGATCAAATCCCAGACAACCGCGCCGACCAATCCGGCCAGAATGACGAAGTTGTCGACCTTGGTCACATCGATCAATCCGCCGCCGATGGTTTCGGCGACGGCGGTTCCAAAGGTGAAGGCCGCGACGAAATTGAAAAACGCCGCCCAGAGAACGCCCTGTCCGGGGGTGAGGACACGGGTCGAAACGACGGTGGCGATGGAATTCGCCGCATCGTGAAAGCCGTTGACAAAGTCAAAGGCCAGCGCGATCACGATGATGATGATAATGAGCAGGAGAGTAAGATCCATAGGTGTGGGCTGGAATGCGTCAGGCGTTGGCGATGATCACACGCAGGATGATGTCTCCGGCGTCTTCGATGCGGTCCGTGGTGGCTTCAAGCAGCTCGTAGATTTCCTTCCAACGCGTAAATTCGAACATGTCTTCGCGGTGCGCAACCAGGCTGACCAGTCCGTCATACAGCACGCGGTCGCCGTTGTTCTCGAGTGTGTTGATCTGGATGACGCGCTCGCGAATGTGGTCGAATTCCTTTTTGTCACGCAATCCCTTGATGGCCGTATCCAGTTCCTGGGCGCTTTCGAAGATCAGGCTGGCCAGGCGCCGGGCGGGCTTTCGGACTTCCGTAATCTGATAGATGGACATGCGCTGGGCAGCGGCCTGAATGGCATCCAGCGCATCGTCCAGCGCCGAAACCAGGCGCATGATGTCTTCCGGATCAATGGGGGTGATGAGCGTGCGCGGCAGTAATTCGGTGACTTCGTGGACGATGAAATCACCCTTATGCTCGATTTCATTGATCTGGCCGACCTGCTCTTCGATATTCTGGAAGTCTTCAACAAGGTTCTTAAGCAGGTGGGCGCCGTCGACTAAATTTGAACTTGCTTTTTCAAAATAGTCATAAAATTTTACTTCCGCGGGCAGGAATGTAAAATTCAAGGGTCCCTCCAGATAAAATTTTTAAGATTTTACGGACTACGGGGAATTATACCCTTAACATAAGATTAACTTGAAACTGTAATTTTAACAATTGGTTAACTAAGAGGGACTGAAAAAGACATCCATTAGATGATCCTTAATGTACGATGCGTTCGATTCTTAACGTGGAATCGAACGCATCGTCATCTCTTCCTGGCGCTTGCTCAGGCGAATTGCTGGGCGAGTTGAATCAGATTCCCGCAGGTGTCCTCGAAGAGCGCCAGATAGCCGCCCCAATCCTGGCGGGTCGGCTCCTGGCGAAAGACGACGCCCACCTTCTTGAGCCTTTCGAATTCTTTTTGAAAATCGCCAATGCCAAACACGATTGCGGGCCGGCGGCGTTCGTCAGATGCCGGCCGATTGCGCCTGATGCACGCGTTCGATCATCTGGCGCAAAATGCCCAGGTGAAAGGCGGCGTGAGGGATGAGCGCCATGACGCCGAGCAAAAAGTCGCCTTGCAGATCCTGTTGTTTTTGGATGGCTTCGCGCAGCGATTCGTATTCACTGCGCAGCCCGGCTCGGAGTTGATCCCATTTGGCTTCGTCCGCATCGACCAACGCCCAGCTTTCATCCCAGTTCTGCTTGTAGGGCTCGCCGCGCAGGGCGCCGTTGGCATTGGCCATTGACCAGCGCAGGTGCTCGACGTTGGCGGCGATGGTCGAACCGGCTTTGCCGCTGCCGTCGACCGAGGTCGAAGCCTGGGCGGCGGTGACGTTCTTCAAGATGCCCAGGATGCCGCAATCGGGTTCGTTATCGATCCACCAGGTGGCATGCGGATCGGGTGGTCCGGCGTAGGCTTCGATGAACAGGACGTCGAGCGCTTGAGTCAGGGTGGAGAAGGGAAGGGTACTCATTTGAACATTTGCTCCTCGATCATCGAACGTATGTTCTTTAGAGTATATATTTATTATCCATATTGTCAAGTAATATTTTGAAATTTTAAGCTGACAGGCCTTCCGATTGCGACAGGGATAATTTTGTCAACGGCAGCCCCAGAAAACGGGCATAGCGTTCGGCGGCCGGCCCGATCTGCTCTTCTGGAATCTTCAATGCCTGAAATGGAGTCAGGTTGATTTCGAGGCCGCGGTTTTTAACGGCCCGCTTCCAGACGCCAACGACCTGGCCGCCGACCACCAGCATGGGATAGAACACGCCGTTCCCGCCGGGAACGATGCGTGCCAGATACTTTCCTTCGATCAGCGCGCTGCGATCGCTGTAACCGATGAAGTATTCGTCGAAACCCGGCAGCAGGTGTGGGTTGGGCTTCGCGGTTTCGTTTCCGTCCAGGTCCTCCGCCGGTAGCCAGTATTCAATTTCATCAATCCGCAGGCGGGTCAATCCTCGCGCGGCCGCCAACCCGGCGCGCGCATCGCTGAGCTTGAGTCCGGCCCACCAAGTGAAATCACGCACGCTGGCCGGGCCGTGGCCCGTAAAGTATCGGGTCGCCAGCTCGGCCAGGGCTTCGGCGCGGGAAAAGGATCTCGATTGGGGCGCGAGTTCGTTCAACAACCCGAAGCTCTGCTGTTTTCCAAGCATGGGACCCATATAGATCAAACCGCTCTGGGCCGCCTGGACGAGGATGTGATAGCCGCGCTGACCCTGCGTCGAAATACCGGCCTGCTCGAGCAACTCCATTATTTGCGAGCGGGTCAGCAAATGATGGCCCTGCAAGGCATCGAAGAACAGGCGCTGGCTGCGCTCGAACACGCCTGCATCCAGTTCCAACTGTTCGTTGCGCCGCCGCGCCGCCGCGAAACTGCGCTCCGCGGAGAGGTTCAACATCCATCCGGCGTCCTGGGGCGCCACGAAATGAAGCGTACCGCGCATGGGCCAAGTGCGGATCAGTTTACCGGCGGTAATCGCATTTTCCACGTCCGCCAGCGTGGCCGTTTGAGTGCGCAGTCCAAGCGCCCACACTGCCTGGGCGTAATCCTGCGCTTGCAGTGCGCCCATCCAGGAAGCGACATCCTCAGGGTGCTCGAAGCGCCCGGCCTGGATGCGTTGGTTTCGCAGGCGAAGTGCGGCCAGATCGAGTTTATTCATCGTGAAAAGTGTACCATACCGGTCAACCGGCCAGGCCGGTCTTGGTCCATTAGCTTGTGAAAGATCGCACAAAAGAAGGTGTGTTTTAAAGAGTTTATGGCATATGATTACAAGCCGGGCAAGGATTAACAGGGTTCGTCCTGCAAGAGGAGTTGAAAAGTGAAAACGCAAAAGAAAAGCGCTCCGCGCATCCTTCTGACGATTGTGCTGTCGCTGGTGGGGCTGTGTATGGTTCTGACGGCGTCGATCGTCGTGATGAACGCTCTCCAACCGGAGCTATCGGTCGATCGGGACCATCTCACCGAAATGGAAAAGGTTCGACTGGCGGAGGGGTTCCATTTACGCCATTCGCTGGGCGATCAGGCGCTGCCGGGTTTCGCGCAGGCCGAGATTCCGGTGGTGATCTATAACGGAAGCTATGCATTTCTGATCGGTTTGAAGGATCCTGCGGACGGTTGGACCGTGGTTCCCAGCGGCAAACACATGGGGTCGGCCTGGGAAGTGACGCCGGGGGAGGATTTCGATGGGCAGCCCTACTACCGGCAAAAATTACCGGCCAGTGGCGAGACCCCGGAGGGTTTTACGGTGCGGGTGGGGGATGCGTGGGCGGCCAGCCTGGGCACAATGGACTATCTGTGGGCCTGGGGTGAAAATGATTTCAAAGAGCAGCTGCCGGCCTGGCTGCAACCCATCGCGCCGGTCAAATTATTCATGCGCAATTTGCTCCTGTCGGGCAGCGATGTGTACGCCACGCTCCTTTTGCATGAATCGGTGCACGCCTACCAGGGGATGCAGGCCGAACAGAAATTGGAAGATGCCGAAACGGTCTACGCAAGTTATCGATCGACTTATCCATATGACGATCAAGGTTTTCAAGCCGGCTGGCAGACAGAATTGGAAACGCTGAACGCAGCGCTCGAGACCGGGGAGGATGCCGAAGCAATGAAATTAACGCGCGAATTTCTCCAACAACGCGCTGACCGCCGGGAAGCTGCAGGTCTTTCCAGCGTGCTCATTCGAATCGAGCAGTTGAAGGAGTGGGAAGAGGGCATTGCCAAGTACAGCGAGCTGACTGCTTACAGGCTGGCTGGCATGCAGAGCAATTACCAGCCTCTGGCCGGGACAGCGCAGGATTCAGAGTTCAACGCTTATCGCAGTGGGCAGAAAAAGTGGGATGGCGAAATCCAGCAAATCCTGCGCGAAGCCAACGCGGATGAGGACGGTCGTTTTTACTATACCGGCTTCGCTCAGGCGGCGCTGCTGGATCGCTTCGCGCCGGGCTGGCAGTCACGCCTGTTCGATGAAGGCGTCACGCTGGAAGGATTGCTGGCGGAGGCGGTGCAAGAGTAATTCGGTGTAGACACCACAAGGAGGAATGAATCCGCCTTTGACCCAAAGGAGCTGATTTTGAGTCGCTATCAGCTCCTTTGGTTTTTTTTATTGGCTGAAGGGTCATCGTTTTTATTCGACATGTTGTAAAATAGTTGGTGCATTGAATAGGAATAATTTTATTCGGTATTGACACCCCTAGAATCTTTCTTTCAAAGACAAGTAAATTTAATGGAACAAGGGCACCGCTTCCAACCTCACCCTCAACAATCCATGGAGTCAAGCATGCAAAAAACGACTCGCATCCTGATCTCATCGCTGGTCTTTGTAGCCATCCTGTTTTCGGCAATCGCATCTGGCAAGCCCGTAACAGCGGTTCAGGCTGCGCATCTTAATAGGAATGCCCAGGAAGATGTAAATGGTGCTGTTGGTTTCGATAAAAACATTGTGCGAAATTATATCCAGAAGTCTTCAGGTGGATTCTCCCAGGAGGTTTTGGGCGTAAATCTGAACGTCATTGGAAAGAAAAAGGTTTCTGATAACCCATTTGGAGACTCGCTCAACTCTGTTGAAGGTCAAATGGAAAATCAGCCTCCCTCAGCCCTTCTATCTGAAGAATCATTACTTTCTAATGAATGGTCATATCCTATTTTTGGAACAGAGTTAGGCATTAGTGGCTTGAACATCACTGACATTGATAATGATGGATCATTGGAGGTGGTTGCAGGTGAAACATTGGCTGAGAGCCATGGCCCAAATAATCGCTGGTTCGTACTACGATCGATTGATTCGGCGAATTATGAACAAGTGTATTTTAGTGAAATTTATACCCAATATATACAAAAGATGCTGACCGCTGATGTGGATGGAAACGCGTTCAGTGAAATTTATGTTGCCCTGTCAGATAAAAGGGTGTTTGTTTATAGTGGGACAGATTTCAGCTTAATTGGGTCTTTCTCTAGCGCGTTGGTACCTAACTCTATGATCGTTACCGATGCGGATGGAGATGGAACATTCGAAATCATAATCTCGAATGGTACAGATATTGTTGCCTATAACGCAGTGACATTCCTGTTGATTTGGCAGACCAGCGGCTACGGCGGAAATCTCTCCGCAGGGGACGTGGATGGCGATGGAAATTCGGAAATCGTATCCAGTAGAGGTTATGTGTTAAACAGCGCGACGCGCAATGTGGAGTGGTATTTTCCCGAGGCTTCCGGTTATGGGGCTCAAGTGGCGATAGGTGACATCGATGGAGATGGTATTTATGAAATTGTTGAGTCAGAACGTTATTACAAGATTACCATTTATAAAGCGACCTCAGAGTCCCCAATGTGGGAAATCACTACAAAAATGGATATTGATGCATTAACTTTGACGGATGTAAATGGAGATAATCGGCCAGATATCGTTTATGGTGATGCCCAATGGGGTTCTCTTTATGCGATTGATGGACAAACGCATCAGGTGTTTTGGCAAATTAGCAATCCATCCAATGGCCTAAATGGGCTCGCAACAGGTGATACGGATCATGACGGTCAATTGGAAGTAGTGTGGGGGGGCCAACAATCAATCATTGGAGCGGTTCACTTATACGTAGCCGATATCCTTTCCAATACAATCGAATGGCAAAACATCGATGTGGACGGTCCATTGTATGCGGTCGATACCGGGGATGTCGATGATGATGGCCAGATTGAAATTGTGATGGCCTCGAAATCCAGTAATACAGGGCATGACGATGGAATCGTCAGCATCTTTGATGCAGATACACATGCATTGGAATGGCAAAGCGAGGATCTTCCGGGAATCAATGCCTGGTTTGGGATATCCTCACTGCGGATTGGCGATGTGGATCAGGATGGGCAGACGGAATTTGTTCTGGCTACGTCTGACATTTATGATGGATTGATACAAATTTATAATGGCGCCACGCATACCCTGGAACGGCAAAGTAAAAAAAATTCTGGGGAAAGTACGACTGCTTTGGAGATCGGGGATGTGGATGGCGATTTAAAAATGGAGATCGTCGTTGGCTGGGCGAGCAGAAATACTGGCGGTCTGGGTCCTTACATCACTGTTTTTGATGGAGAGACTTCGGAAGTCAAATGGCAAAGTATTAACCAGGATACATACCGGGGAAATGTGTACGATATCCAACTGGCCGATGTGGATCAGGATCATCAAGTGGAGATTATCGTCTCGATCAAGGGTGGTTCAGTGTATGTATTTAATGGGGTGACGCATGAATTAAAGGCACTGATCCCAACGACGGCCTATTCCCTGGCTGTGGGTGATATGAATCAAAATGGCAGGCAATCTATTCTGGTGGGGCTTTCAGATGGGGCTATCGATATTTTCAATGGCACTTCCTATGTGCTGGAAAAGACAATCTCGTTTACCACCAAACCAATCGCATGCTTGAAATATGCTGACCTGGATAAAGACGAAATTCCTGAATGGGTAGTCTGTAGTTCCGGTTATTTGATGGTCTATACAAGTGATACGGAAGATTTATTGTGGCAAAGCAGCTATCTGGGAGACGCCCTGGGTGGGTTTAATCAGATTCCGATTAACCAGATCGATCATGACAGTAACCGGGAAATTGTTGTCGGATCGTCTTATGCACTTTATCAATTTGAAAGCGTCGAAGCGGATCCACTGACGCTTTCCAGAATGCGCGTTTCAGACCGGAATGCGCTACCGGGCGATTCACTGACGTATACCATCGAGATCAATAACTTGCGAGGGGAGACCTACTCAAACGCATCGGCCGTCAATCCGCTGCCCGCCGGAGTGAGCTACGTGCCCGATTCGCTTTCAGCGTCGAGTGGTGACGCTGTGTTCAATAGTGGGATCATTACCTGGACTGGGGTTCTAAGTGCTGAAGAGACGGTCATGCTGACTTATCAGGTGTTGGTGAATAACATCCAGATGCCTGCAGTTTTGCACAACTCGGCGCAGTTGACTGCCGGAACTTTCAGCAAGGTAATCGATGCCGAGACGATGATCGGATATATGACATTTCTTCCTTTATGTACAAAGGGATGCGCCGATTTTCTCGATACGTTTGAAAATAGCACCACCGGCTGGCCCATTAACAACGACGCCTATCTTCTGACCGAATATATCAAGGGCGAATACCGCCTGCAGGCAAAAGATCCCCAATATATCTATCTGATCATGGCCCCGACCTGTAAACGGCAGAACTACATCGTTGAAGCGGATGCACGCTGGGTGAACGTCCGTGGGGATGGGTATGGTTTGCTCTTTGGACTGGACGAGGGTTTCAATAATTACTATCTGTTTGTGGTGAATAATGATTACCAGGAATATGCTCTTTTCTATCGTGGGGCCAATGGGTATGAAGCGATCGTTAACTGGCAATATTCAGCGCTGATCCACAATGGCTCTTCGAATCACTTAATGGTAACCCGCAACGGCAACCAGATTACATTGGGTATCAATGGCAGCGTTCTGGGAACCTGGACCGATGGACGTGTCAGCGGTTTGACCGGCGTAGGTCTGTTCATTATCCCTTATTCCAATATGCCGAATGCAGACGTGCGTTATGACAATTTTTCTGTCAGGCTGCTCCCAGGGGGATCTTTATCAGCGCTGGAAACAACCCAATCGGAGGCTGCGCCAGGTCTTTCCTCTCCGAACTTTACCGGGTACCTGCAGGAGCTTCTCCCCGATTCGGCGCAGACTGATGATTTGATCAGACATTGAGAGGGAAGTTGAAAATGAGGCGCGGCCAAACCTGGCCGCACCTCATCACTCATCAACTCAGAACTTTCCTACTTCTCTTCCCTCAGGTGCGGGAAGAGGATGACCTCTCGGATGGTGGGTTTGTTGGTGAGCAGCATGGTCAGGCGCTCGACGCCCATGCCAAAACCGCCGGTGGGCGGCATGCCGTAGGACATGGCCTGGAGGTAATCCTCGTCCAGCGGATGGCGTTCTTCGTCGCCGGCCTCATAGGTGCGGCCCATCTCGAGGAAGCGCTGTTCCTGATCGAGCGGGTCGTTCAATTCGGTGAAGGCGTTGCCCAGTTCCATGCCGCCGGCGTAGATCTCGAAACGTTCGACCGTGCCAGGGTCGCCGGGTTTGCTCTTGGCCAACGGCGAAATGTCGCGCGGATAGTCGTACAGGAAGGTGGGCTGGATCAGGGTGGGTTCGAGGAACTCACTCAGCAGGGCGTCCACCAGCTTGCCGCGCTTCAAACCGGGTTTGAAGGCGATGTTCTTGGCGTGCATGGCCTCTGACAGGCTCTCGGTGGTCGGGTAGGCGTTGATGTCGATGCCCGATTTCTCCAGAATACCATCCCGCATGCTCAGGCGTTTGAACGGCAGGTTCATGTCGATGGTGGCGCCGTTGTATTCGAACGTACGCGTGCCCAGGACGGTGTCACAAACATAGGCCAGCATTTCTTCGACGAAGGTCATCACCTTTTCATAGTCGGCGTAAGCCCAGTAGAATTCGAGCTGGGTGAACTCGGGGTTATGCTTGAAGGATACGCCTTCATTGCGGAAGTCGCGCCCGATCTCATACACGCGGTCGTACATGCCCACCAGCAGGCGCTTGAGATACAGCTCGAAGGAAATGCGCAGGTAGAGGTCCTGGTGAAGCTGGTTGTGGTGGGTGACGAAGGGCTGCGCCGCGGCGCCGCCGTAGATGGGCTGCAAGACTGGCGTTTCGACCTCGAGGAAGTCGTGCGAATCAAGGTAATCGCGCAGGGCGTGGGTGATCGCGGCGCGCTTGCGGAAGATATCCCGCACCTCGGGGTTCACGGCCAGGTCGGCGTAGCGCTGGCGGTAGCGAGTTTCCGGGTCGGAGAGCTGGGCGTGGCGCACCACCTCGCCGTCCACCACTTCATCCTTGGCGGCGGGCAGGGGTGTGATGGCCTTGGCGAGCATACGGAAGGAGCTGACATGCACGGTGATTTCGCCGGTGCGAGTGCGCATCATGCTGCCGCTGGCTTCGATGAAATCGCCCAGGTCGAAGAGTTCGGTGAACTGCTTGAGGGCTTCCTCGCCGATTTCATTGATTCGCATGAAAAGCTGCAGGCGGCCGCTGCCGTCTTCGATGTGTGCGAAGGTCACCTTGCCCATCGGGCGTGAAGAGCGCAACCGTCCGGCGACCGTCACCTGGACCGGATCGGCGTTGCCGGCGGCCTCAGTGGCTTCGAAAGCCTGGATGGCCTG
>NZ_DF967972.1:127560-163765 GCF_001050235.1 Longilinea arvoryzae | reverse complement strand
TCGATTTTTTCAATACGAATACGTTCGAGTTCGGTTCTTTCCATCAGAAAAATGCACCTTTCTATTTCAACGACGCCTTCAATCTTCTCACAAAAAGACCCCGCCCACCAGGTTTCTGCGGGCGGGGCCGGAAAAGCTTGCCCCAGGGTTATTCCACCTTGACCACGAGAATGGTAAAGGCGCCCGCCGGTGCGTCGACCTGCACGCGGTCGCCCGCCTTATGATTGAGCAAAGCCTTGCCCAGCGGGGATTCATTGGAGATCAAACCGTCATTCGGGTCGGCTTCGGCCGCGCCGACGATGGTGTAGACTTCGTTCGAATCGGTCCCTTCTTCCTGGATGGTTACTTTATTGCCAACCTGGATCGATTCCGCAGCCTGGGCGCCTTCGTCGATGACGCGCGCGGATGCCAGCAGCACCTCGAGTTCCTTGATGCGGCCCTCCGTGAAAGCCTGCTCGTTCTTGGCAGCTTCATATTCTGCGTTTTCGATCAGCTCGCCGCCTTCCATTGCTTCATGAAGTCGGTCGGCAATCTCCTGGCGCTTCTGTGTGCGGAGGTAGTCAAGCTCCTCCTGCAGTTTGCGATATCCATCGCGAGTCAGGAATGAAGTGGGCATGTCATGGTCCTTGGTAATGTGGATACAGATACGAATGCGCGGAATATTTCCGCGCCGAGAAAATTATCGAGGTTAAATGAAAGAAAAAACCACTCCTGTTGGAGCGATTTATTTCGACCTAATGATATCGGGTCCAGCCATTAATGCGGCTATGATAACATATTTCCTTGCACATTGCAAGATAAATGTATAGTGAACACTTTATCCCGGCCTTCAAATCATCTGGGATACAGTCTGCAGATCAATTTGAATTATTTTAATGGCGAACAAAACCCTTGTCCAGAGTAAAAATTGGCATTCACAGAAAATTCCCAGATCGCTATTTGGGGCTGGTTAATTTCATGCCCTGCTTCGACAACCCAAAGCCTGTGGTGTTTCCGGCTGCCAGCGAAATGGGAAAGCCACAGAATCAAAGTTCCGGTCAAGGCGTGCAATCGCGTGCCAGGCCATGAATGGCATTTCGAAAGAATGAAGCCTGATCCAAGGTTGTCTCGTGCAAAAAACGGCATAGAATCAAATCGGGGCGGAACGATTCCTTCCGCCAGGTGAGTTCATCCTTCTCCCGATCAATCAAACAGAGGATCGCCATGATAGAGCATTTGCCCATTCCGCATCGCCAGAGAGCGGGGATGTGCCCCGTCAACGGGATTCGCGACCTTGTCCAGTGGCGCACCGGACGGGATTGGTCGAACGAATTTGTGTGGGGATTGGGCCAGGGGGGAGGGTTTGCCTACCTGCGGTTCAATGCCGCCAATCCGCCGCGCCAGGTCTATACGGGCAACGCCACACCCCGCCAGCACCGATACCTGGCCGAGCTTTTGGGCGCCGGCCTGACTGAAATCGAGAATCGCGCTTTCAAGTTTTCCTGGGGAAAAGCCCGGCAAGCCCTCGACGAGGGCACGCCTCCCATCCTCGGGCCGCTGGACATGTTCCATCTGCCTTACTACTCGGGCATCTACCACCAACGTCACATTCCCATCCATTTTGTGCTGCTGGTCGGATACGACCACGATACCGCCTATCTTCGGGATACGGGAGAAGACGATATACAGGCCGTTCCGCTGGCTGAACTGCAACTGGCCTGGGACGTGAACTCACCGGGCCTGGGCAAACGCAACCGTCTGGCCATCCTGGAGTTACCTCAGCAACTGCCCTCCAATGCCGCGCTCATTCGTAAATCCATCACGGATGAATGCCGGATGATGCTGAATCCGCCGGTCAGCATGGTGGGCATCCCGGCGATGAAGAAGCTGGCGCGTGAAATCGTTCACTGGCCCGAGGAGTTGGGCGAGGAAGTGACGGCTGACTGCCTGCGCCAGGTGCGCGAGTACCTGAACACGCCGCCGGACCTGGAGGGAAATCATCTCACCGCCGGGCGGGACTTGTATATCGAATTCTTGAAGGAAGCCGGTGAAATGGCCGGGCTGGACTTCTCGCCGGCCGTGGGCTGGTTGAATGAATCGATGGCAATCGTTCCGGGACTGGCCGGGGCCATTCGGCAGGCGGATCTCGAGAAAGCCGCAGCCTGTTTCGACCGATTCGCCGAAGCCGAGACGAAGGCCTTTCTTGAAATGGCAAAAATCGTGGGCGTTGGTTCGTAGTTCAAAAGAACGAGATTATGAGCCGCCGCGCTGTTTTTGTGCCGTACCGCCCGAAGACGATCCTCAACAAATATAAACGCGCCGATCACTGGTTCTGGACGCGCTACAGCGCTTATCCCTACCTGGGCTGCCAGCACGGCTGTGAGTTCTGCTACTGCCGCGAACAGAAATATTCGCCATACGACGACCCGACCGACTTTGCCTATGTGATCAAGGTCAAGGAAAACGCCCCCGAGCTGCTGCGGCGCGCATTGAGCCGCAGCCCTGTGGATGTGGTCTTCACCGCCGATTACCAGCCCGCTGAGCGAAAATTCGGCCTTTCGCGCCAGATGCTGGAGGTATGCCGCGACCTGGGCTTTCCGGTCTTCGTGCTGGAGCGTTCGGCGCTGGTCTTGCGCGACATGGACCTTCTCCAGGAGATCAACCAACAGGCGCCATCGGTGGTGGCTTTCAGCGCCATCAGCACGCCTGATTCGCCAAATCACGCCCGGGTACGGCAATTGGAGCATCTCGCCCCGCCAGTCGAAAAACGCTTTGCCGCCATGGAGGCTTTTGCCAAAGCCGGCTTTCTGACCGGCGTCAGCTTCATGCCCATTTTGCCCGGCCTGTGCGATGACGACGCCAACCTGGAGGCCGTGGTCCGCTGGACCGCCGACCACGGCGGCAAGTTCGTTTTGGCCGGCGGCCTGACCCTGTCCGACCAGCAGAAGGATTACTTTTTTGGCGTGCTGCGCCAGCGCTTTCCGGACCTGCTGGCGCTGTACCAACGCTGGTACCCGCCCGCCAGTTACGCTCCGCGCAATTATCCGCGGCACCGGATCGCCCTGCGCATTCGCGCGTTGTGCCAGAAGTACGGCATCCGCGATCGCGTTCCGCGTCCCATCCTCCCGGGAGACAAACGCGCGCTCAACAAACGCATCGTCGAGCGCCTGGCCGACCGGGTGTACGAGATGGAAATCCACCAGGAACCGGATTATCACATCTGGGCCTATCGCAAGGCGGCCTGGGCGATCGAGGATCTGGAGCAGAATATCGGATTGATCTACCAGACGATGGGGCTGAAAGGGTTGCAGAGTATCCCCAATGTGGGACCGTTGTCGGGGAAGGTGGTCGAAAAGATGCTGGTGGAGTTACAAAACAACCGGACAACCTAAGCAGAGCGATTGACGTGTGGTAGATGGTCGCAAGTGAGTTTTAAGGTATTGGCAGCGGACGTATAGATTCGTTACGCAAGGAGTTTTAATATTTATTAAAATTGCTGTTTCTATTAAAAACCGATATCTATTTCTCTTGTTTTTAACAATATCTTCGCCAAAATGAATGAAATGGGGCTTCTGTAGTAGAGTTGAGCCTGCCAAAACATCAGCTCAAAGCCAAAAGCCCGTGACAGACATTTTAGGACTCTTACAATCGATCGAAGATCGTTTATCCAGGACGACCCTCCAGCAAATGAGCCGTGTCATGCTCGCCATGCTGTGATAAACACTACTGTACGATAAATTCTCAGGATTCGTAAGTTTGCAAAAAGAAGACAAGCTCTTTCTCATCCGGACAATTGCGCGCCCCTTGTCTTGTAATGTTAATCGCTGCGGCGGCACAGCCGGCCTGATTGGCAAATTGAAGATCTTTTTCTTTAGAAAGCGCCCATAAGAAACCGCTATTATAGGCATCGCCGGCGCCCAATGTATCAACAACTTCAACGGGGAAAGCACCACAACCATATGCGCCCAAGCGGTCAAAAGCAATCGAACCTTTATTCCCCATACGGCATACCACCGCACGTTTATCCGTTACCAGTGACCTGGCGGCTTTGAACGGGTCACCGATGCCGGTGAGCGGAACGAACTCATCCAGGCCTGAGCCAAGGAGATAATCCGTGCATTCCAAAGCCTGATACAGGTATTTCTTGTTTCGATTCAAGGTTTCAATACGGAGATTGATATCCAGGGATACTCTGATCCCCCGCCCGGCACATTTTTCGAGGAAGCGGCAGACGGTTCCCGCGGCTGGCTCCTCAAACAACATCAAGCCGGTCGTGTGGACGAAGGAAATCTGATCCAATAAGCCCTCAGGAATATCGGCATCATAAAGCTGCAAATGACTTGGTCGCTCCCGTGGCATGAGAAATGGAAAACGGTCATTATTTTCATCAATCACGGCCAGGATCATAATGGATGATAGATTTTTATCCAGGGTGAATAATTTCGTATCGACGCCGTCTTTTTCGAGAGCATTTTTCATGGTACGCCCAAAAAAGTCATCGCCCGCCTTGCCGAGGAAAGCACAACCAGCGCCAAGCCTTGCGAGGCCGGAGGCGGTATTTGCCGCTGTACCGCCGCAGGAGAATTCCAGGGGCTTATCCACACCAATTTTCGCCGCACCATACGGAATGATGATATCGGCACAGGCGTCGCCCAGGCAGAGTATCTGTTTCATAGTCCGAGTTCTGCAGCCGCTTCTTTCGCATTCTTGATGAAAAGGTGGACTTTTTCGGGATTCTTTTTCGTGCTTCCGTCAGGCATTCTGTCGCTTGTTTTTGTAAATGAATCGACGCCCCAGGGTCGTACGATTCTTATTGCCTCAGCGACATTATCAGGCCCAAGCCCACCCGCGAGGATGACGCGGCACTTTACCTTGCGAACAATCGCTGCGTCGAGCGCCCAGTCGTGAGTAACGCCCGCTGCGCCAATGCCTGCAATCTTGGGGTCCACCGAATCAAGGATGATCATGTCGCAAAACTCCGCGAAGTGAACCGCCTCGTCGATGGCCTTCGGGCCTGTCATCGGGATGGCCTGTAGCACTTCCACGCCGGGACAAATCTTCTTTGCCCTGGCGACAAATTCCGGCGTGGCAAAAAACTCATTTCCACAGATATGGATAACATCAGGGCGAAGCCGGGAAAGCGGCCCGTAGACGTCCTCGCCTGTTTTTGTAACAGCGATCAGCACCTTTACGACTTTATCTCCGACAGCAGTAAAGATTTCCCGGCACTTTTCCTCGTTCACCTGCGCTGGGAGCCTTATACCTGTATCGATTGCGACCCCGATTCTATCGACACCTGCTTCAACGCACGCAATTGCCTCCTCAGCAGTCTGTATCGAATATATCTGTGTAATCATTTATGACACGATCCTGTTTGGAATTTTTGGATATTGTACACCCGTCACGATCACCAAACACCGGGTTCCGTTTTTGTCGCCAATTTTCTGGATGAAAATGATCCGGATGCGCGCGCGACAATCCAATGCGATGCATACGAGCGGGTGCAGTTTTTGTTGAAAGCCCTGGAATAATTCCTTCCGACAACAAAATTTGGGGCGCACAATTGTGCGCCCCAAAGGTGTTACCAAATCAGTTCTGCAACCGGGTGGATTTAGATCCAGCCGCGCAGTTCCATGGCCTTGACCACGCGGGCGATGGCGACCATGTAGGCCGCGTCGCGCATGTTGACCTTTTCCTTGAGGGACATATCCAAAACAGCCCCGAATGCCTGGGTCATCTTGGTGTCGAGTTTGTCGTGAACTTCTTCCTTGGTCCAGTAGAAGTTCATATCGTTCTGGACAGCTTCGAAGTAGGAAACCGTCACGCCGCCGGCGTTGCACAGGAAATCAGGAACCTGGAAGATGCCGCGGGATTGGATGATGGTATCCGCTTCGGGGGTGGTGGGGCCATTGGCACCTTCGGCGATCAACTTGACGCTGGGCCGAATGAGCGGGGCCGTGTCGGCATTGATCTGGCCTTCGAGGGCCGCCGGGATGAGTACATCCACGTCCTTCTTGATCCATTCGCCGCCGTCTTCGATCTTATAGCCGGCCGCCTTGGCCTTTTCTTTGTCGATCGTGCCGTACTGGTCGGTGATGCTCATCAGGTAGCGCGGATCGATGCCGTCAGCCTTGTAGAAGGTGTAGGACGTCTTGTCGATGCGGTCCCAGCAGGAAACGCAGACGACCTTGCCGCCCAGGATCTCGATGAAGCCGATTGCCGCGTACTGGGCCACGTTGCCGAAGCCCTGAATGGCAGCCGAGCACTTCTTGGGATCGAGCTTGAGGTGCTTCATGGCCTCGCGCACGGTGTAGATCACGCCAAAGCCGGTGGCTTCGGTGCGGCCTTCCGAGCCGCCGCCGCCGAGGGGTTTGCCGGTGATGAAGCCGGGGGTGTATTCGCCCTTCAGCTTGGAATATTCATCCATCATCCAGCCCATCATCTGACCGGTGGTGCCGACATCCGGAGCCGGAACATCCTGGCGCGGACCGACATTGCGAACCATGATATCCACCCAACCGCGAACCAGGCGTTCCTTTTCGCCGGTGGAGAGGGTAGCCGGGTCGACGATCACGCCGCCCTTGCCGCCGCCCAACGGGATATCCACAACAGCGCATTTCCAGGTCATCCAGGTCGCCAGGGCGCGCACGGTGTCGATGGTCTCAGCCGGATGGAAGCGAATGCCGCCCTTGTTGGGGCCGCGGGCATCGTTGTGTTGGACGCGGAATCCCTGGAACATGCGGATCGTGCCGTCGTCCATCTTGACGGGGATGCGGAAGGAGAATTCGCGTAGCGGCCAGCGCAGAATTTCGCGAACCTGCGGGTCGAGCTTCAGCAGCTCAGCGACATGATCGAACTGACGCTGCGCCATTTCAAACGCATTGGTCGTTCCTGCCATCGTTCTGCTCCTATTAGTAGAGGTAGATTAGGCTTGCGGCGATGATGCGGATGTGAGGATGAACCGAAAAAATAAGCGAGCACGTCGGTTCTGTGCCCGCTATCTCGCTTTGCAAGATCCATCCACTCGCATTCGCATTCACCGCCAGCGATTACTATGGTTAAGTGTACCGGTTTTCACAGGTGCGTCAAGATGATGAAAATCGCCGTTCGGAGTGATGGATTTCCAACAGCGGCCAAAAATGGCTCCTGGGAACGATCAAGCAGGTCTTTTTTGCGCCAACTGGCGGTTCAATTCAGCGCGCAGCATGGCCGGGTTGGCGCGTTTCCCGGCCAGGCGCATGACCTGCCCGAAGAACCAGTTGGCGACGCTTTCCTTGCCGGCCAGGTACTTTTCCATCTCGCCGGGATTGGCAGCGATGACTTCGGCCACCAGACGGGTGATCTCGACGCCGTCTGATATCTGTGTCAGACCGCGCGCGCCAATTACATCGGCCGCCTGCCGCCCGCTGGCCAGCATTTCGGCCAACACGGTTTTGGTCGTCAACAGGGTGATTTCGCCCTGGGTGACGCGCTCCAAGAGGTCAGCCAGCATGGCCGGGCGCACTTTCAATTCATCGATGCGTTCACCGCTGGTCTTTTGCCAGGCGAAGACTTCTCCCAAAATGAAATTGGCGGCCAGTCGGGGCGCTATGCCCCGGGCATCCCGAACCAGAGCTTCGAAATAATTTGCCACGTCGGCTTCGGCTGCCAGTACAGCGGCATCGGAAGCCGGCAGGTCATATTCGCGGATGAAACGCTGGGTTCGGACGCGCGGCAATTCGGGCAACCCGGCGCGCACCCGATCCACCCACTCCGTTTCGACGACGAGCGGCGGTAAATCAGGTTCGGGGAAATAGCGATAGTCGTGAGCTTCTTCCTTGCTGCGCTGCGAATAGGTACGGTTGTTGGGTTCGTCCCAGCCCAGGGTTTCCTGGTCCACTTTGGCGCCCGAATCCAGCAGGGCGGCCTGGCGTTCGACCTCGTAGGCAATGGAGCGTTCGAGGGCTCGAAAACTGTTCAGGTTCTTGACTTCGACGCGCGTCCCCAGTTGAGGGCTGCCCGCAGGTCGGAGGGAGATGTTGGCTTCGAAACGAATGACGCCCTTTTCCATATCGCCCGAATTGACGCCCAGGGCGCGCAGGATGGAACGCAACCCTTCGGCGTAAGCGCGGGCTTCCTCGGCTGAGCGCATGTCCGGCTCAGAGACGATCTCCAACAGGGCAACGCCGGCGCGGTTGAGGTCGACCAATGAATAGGATTGGCCGTCTTTTTCGACGTGGGTGAGCTTTCCGGCGTCCTCTTCCAGGTGCACCCGGGTTATGCGAATGAGGCGTTCACCGGCGCTGGTATCGATCACCAGCCGCCCGTGTTCGGCCAATGGATCTTCGTACTGCGAGATTTGATAGCCTTTGGGCAGATCGGGATAGAAGTAATTTTTCCGCGCAAACAGGCTGGTTTGGGCCACGCTGCATTCCAGCGCCAACGCCACCCGCAGCGCGTATTCGACTGCCTGGCGGTTGACCACCGGCAGCACGCCGGGCATGCCGGCGCAGACCGGGCAGACGGCCACGTTGGGCCGGGTTTGCGTCGAATCGACGACGGGACAACCGCAGAACATTTTCGAATGGGTTTGCATCTCGGCATGGACTTCCAGGCCGATGACGGTTTCGTATTTCATGCAGCACCTTGGGAATATGAATAATGGGATTCGACGCCGGTCCAGACGGCGGAATGAAATAAAAAAGATGCCCTTCTGTGTGAAGGGCTTACTGGACAAACCCGATCAATATTTTATTTTACCATGAATGATTTGAGCGGCGCAGGGAATTATTCGCATCCATGCCGGGGCGCGGGTTCGGGCTTGCGGGGGTTCTTCATGGCCTGGTCCACCATTTGGGGTAGGACTTTCGGGAAATTCTTCCAGATGAAGGGAAAGATTGGCCAACGGCTGTGATGGAAGGTGACGGCGCCGTTTTTTGCGTAGCGGATCTCAACTTCCTTTTTCGCTTCACCCTCATCCCAGGTAATAAAGATGCCCAGATAGGCAGGGCGCAGTACGCCGTCTTTGTATGTAAAGAAGGCTCCGCTCAAATGGCTGGTGTTCATCCCGTAATCAATGTAGTAACTCATCTTGGTGAAAAAACAGCCATTCACTTTACGAGCGGCTTCTTCCGCCAAAGCCAGGATGCCGCACTTTTCGGCCAGAGCGGTGAATTTCCGGGTATATTCCTGCATCAACTCCTGGTTGGCGGCTTTGCGCATGTTGCGATCGAGTTTTTCCTGAGCGGCTTCTCGCCGCTCCGCCAGCACTTTATCGGCGCGTTTACGCGCCTTGAGAAGGATGCGGAGTTCTTCTTTTTGTCTGCGGTCCATGGCTCATTCGCCCTGTTAATAAAGGACAAGCTCGATCGGTTCTGTATATTTATTCTAGCATGTAACCCAACCTCAATCCAGTAGGAACGGATGGAATGATTCAAAATCTGAACCAGGCAGATAATTGGGCAAAAAGAGCCGGATTCAGGCGCGCAAACACCCGGTTTTCACCGCTGAAGCCCAACAGCAGGCCGATGGCGGCGTTGAGAAACACCAGGACCGTCAGCATCCAGGGAACCCATACCCGGTGCGGGGCGTGCTGGGCCCATTCCAGCAGCGACCAGGCACCCATGCCTGCCAGGATCAAGAGTGTGGGAATGCTGTCCATCGCATACCGCATGCTGCTTGAAAAAAAGAAGTGGACCATGCCCAATTCGAGCAATGCAGTAATGCAAAGTATGCCAATCAAGGTACGCATAGGAGATGCCAATTTGGCGCGGGCTTTGGGACAAAATATCTGTGCAATGATGACAGACAGGAAATATAGGAAGGGGATTGAAATCAACAGGCCAGATAACCATTGTCCTGAATAATTATCCGGCGCATTGATCCCGATTCCTTTAAATGTGATCGTGGCTGGAATGGGTTCAATGAATGGAAACTCAGGCATTACATTGATGGGATTGAAAAAATAATTAAAAAAGTTGATGGGAATATATCTTGGCTGGAACATTTTTTCCGCATCATTGAATTGACTAAAACTGGTTAATTGATAGTGGATGCCAAATTCAAAGGGCGAATCAAAACGGATGTAGTTGTAAAAAAATAAGAATCCCGCTCCAAGCGCCAGCGGAATGCCAACGGCAAATAACCGACGCCAGATGTTATTCTTCTGGTGAATGAGTCGCCAGGCGCAAAAAATTCCCAGGAATATCACCGGAATCGCCAGTGTGGAACGCGCAAGTACTGCCAGCGCCCAACCGAGGCCTGCCAGAATCAACCTTCCGGTTTTCGTGGAATCGCCCAGCAGGAGTGGAAGTCCGGCCCACAACCCGGCCAAAAGATAGAATTGTCCGGCTATGATGGATATCTCATAAGTTGCCGGCCGGCTGACCAACCAGAGGATTGGATTCGAAAATCCGACTGCGATGAGAATCAAGCCAAAAGCACCCGAAGAGGCGCGCGAGAAGAACCGCCGCCAGATGGAAAATAGAATGCCGAACAAAACGCCAGTTAGAATCACGGCGTAGAAAGTCATGAGATAGGCATCGCCGATGGGAAGAGGTGAGATCGCTTCGAGCAGCCATTGACCCAGAACCGGGGATGGCCCCCAGTAAAGATAATATTTTCCATTGTAATAACTCACATCCCAAAGGTAATGGATATGCTCGCGTTGGGAAAAATCATATGGGTTCTTTAATTGCGCCAGGGCCGGGTCGGGTTCGACGAGCAGGGCGGTTTGTCCGTGCCGAAAAGCGTCTGCCAGCATCTGGTAATAACTGGGAAATTTTGAATTGTCGAACCCATATCCAACGGTCGCGTACCAGAAGTAGATGACCGCGCACAGGGTAAAAAGGAAAACGGCGCTGATGCCTCCGGAGCGAGCCGGGTTTTCAGCCCACCAGGCCAGCGGACGCCAACTTTTGACCGTCGCAAGGATGGCCCGCAGGCGACGACAGGACCGGCTGGCGTGCCACGCGCCGGCAAGGTGCGATTGCCAGATGTCGTAGAAGAACCGCCGCCAAAGGATGGCCAACCCCGGCAGGAGCCCCAGAAGCAACATGGCCGCTCCGGCCCCGGCCAGCAGCAGTCGATAAGGTCCCCAGCGTCCGTCCAGGTCGACGCCGAATTTGGGCGCGCGAATTGCGCAGACTCCGATAAAAATACCCACCAGTACGAAAAAGAAGGAAGCCAAACGAAAAATCCAGCCAATTTTCTTGCTTTGAATCAGGCTTGATGGCATAAGGGACCTTTGAGCGGGGTTTTTGGAGGGAACTGGTTGCGAAACGGAAAACATCTGCCCGGGAACTGCGGTTTTCCGGCTGCGGCCACGAATAATTCTTGTTTATAAATGAGTGGATGAACGGATAAATATAATTGAAAACATCCCGGTGGGTTGATGAACGCCGGAGGCGCAACACACGAGCGCCTCCGGCGGCAGGAATTCGATTGGAATATGAAACGGATTTATAGGCGGTTTACAAAATTGCGCATCTTCGCCAGCGCGGTCTCGATCTTGGCGTAGGAGGTGGCATACGAGCAGCGGCAGAAACCTTCACCGCCAGCGCCGAATGAATTGCCCGGCACGATGGCGACGTGTTCTTCCTGAAGCAGGCGGTTGGCAAAGGTCTCATCGTCAAGGCCGGTGACGCTAACCTTGGGGAAGGCGTAGAAAGCACCCTTGGGCTCGAAGGTGGGAAGACCGATTTCATTGAGTCCGGCCACGATCAGCTTGCGGCGGCGGTCATATTCAGCCACCATTTGTTGCACGTAGGGCTCGCCTTCTTTGAGCGCGACCAATGCAGCCGCCTGAGCGGTGGTGGGCGCTGACATGACGGTGTATTGGTGAGTGCGGACCAGGCCTTTGATAATTTCGGCCGGGCCGCAGGCATAGCCGATGCGCCAGCCGGTCATGGCATAGTCTTTGGAAAAACCGCCCAACAGCAGAGTGCGTTCCTTGGCGCCCGGCAGACTGGAGAAGCAGACGTGCTTGTGACCGCCATAAACCAGGCGGTCGTAGATTTCATCCGAAATGACCACCAGGTCGTGTTCTTCAGCGATGCGCTTGACTTCGAGCAGGGTTTCGCGCGAGGCCACCGCGCCGGTGGGGTTGTTGGGGAAGCCCAACAGGATGGCTTTGCTGCGCGGAGTGAGGGCTGCTTCCAGCGCGCGCGGATCGAGGTCGAAGTTGTTTTCCATGCTGCAGGGAACTTCCACCGCGACACCGCCGGCCAGAATGGCTTCGGCCTGGTAGGAGACAAAACACGGCGTGGGGATGAGCATTTCCTCGCCGGGGTTGAGCAGCGCGGTCGCGGAGAGGTACAGCGCTTCCGAACCGCCCACGGTGATGAGAATTTCGGTCGCCGGATCATAGCTGACGCCATACAGGCGTTCGAGGTGTTCAGCGAGGGTCTTACGGAGGTCAAAGATGCCCGCGTTGGAAGTGTAATGCGTTTCACCGCGTTGCAGCGAGGCAATACCGGCATCGACAATCGGTTTGGGCGTGTCGAAATCGGGCTCGCCGATTCCCAATGAAACGACTTCCTTCATTGTGGCGGCAATATCGAAGAATTTGCGGATGCCGGACGGTTTCAGAGTGGCTACCCGCTCAGAAACGTAAGAATCGCGTTTGACTAGGGTATCGGGCATGGTTTCTCCTCGAATCAGAATTGAACGATTTTATCGGATCGACAAACGAAAGTAAATTATGATTTGATTACAGTTCATTGATTCTCCACTCATCATACAGTTCGCCGTAAAAAAGTTCAAACCGGCGGTCATCGTTCACGCGCACCCGAAAACACCGCCCGCCCGGGATGCGCCACTGGGCTTCAATTTCTTTGATTTCCAATCGCTGGCCCTGCCAGTGCAGTGCGGTAGGCCGTTCGGCATATTCGTAGCCCGAATGGCATTCCACAGGATCGCTTAACTCATTGCCCATGAAGAATCCCCCAAATTAAGGCGGGAGGTCTGCCCCTGAACCTGCACGTCGCGGCCCAGCAGTGATTTGTCGAGCACCATCTGTGAAACGTGAGCGCCCTCATCGAAGATCGAATTTTGAACCACCACCTGGCGCAGTTTGCATTCCTCGCTTAGTGAAACATAGGGTCCGATGACGGATGATTCGATGCTGGCCGTTGGGTGAATGTAGACGGGGGGAATGATGGCGGCCCCGGGATGAGTCCTGGCGGCTTCGGCGCTGTTATCGTGGCCGTGTTCCAACAAATAGCGATTCGTTTCCAGCAGGGCTTCGGGAATGCCCGCATCCAACCAGACATCCACCGGGTTGATGCGGAATTTCTGGCCCCATTCGAGCAGGATGTTGACGGCATCCGCCAGGAAAAATTCGTTCTTGAGGGTGACGTTGCGTTTCATCTGTTCCTCAATGGCGCGCATCAATTCGCGGCCTTCGCGGAAGTAGTAGAAACCCACCACCACCAGATTATTGCTCATGTCCTGTGGTTTTTCCACCAGCCGGGTGATATTGCCCAGCGAGTCGGCGACTGCCACGCCAAACCGACGCGGATCCGGCACGGCGCGTACCCAGGCCATGCCGTCCAGTTGAAGATTCTTGAGGATGGAGAGATCGGTTTCGATGAGCGTATCCGAGAAGGCCATCAACACCGGGCCGGTCAAGTACTCGCGGGCCAGGTAGAGCGCGTCGGATTGACCGCGCATTTTTTCTTGAATAACGTAGTGCACCTGTTTTTCAGGGTGATGCTGGTGCATGTGCGCTTCCACCTGGTCGCGCTGGTTGGGTCCGACGATAAAAACGTACTCGACGTTGTCCGGGTCCGGCAGACTGTTGAATTGTTCGAGGACGTAATCCAGCACGGTGCGGCCGGCCAACGCAATCAATGGCTTGGGTTTGCTCCAGGTATGCGGGCGCATTCGTGTGCCCAATCCCGCCATCGGGACCGCAATTTTTAGTTTTTCAGACATGTTCAGGGTTTCTCCTGAGTATAGGCAACGAGGAAAATAAATTAATGTATTCTGATTGTATCATTTTCCTCTGGCGCGTCCATCCTGATGAATGCAAGCGGACTGCCAAGAAAACGTCACGATTCCAACTGGGCATCCGGCCGGATGGTCCTTCGCTGGGCGCCAGGCGCTTCCTAATCATCGTCTTCACCGGTCAATGTGCTGCGGTGTGGGGCGCGGCGGTCCTGCTCCAACCCGCGCAACAGTCCGGCGCGGCTGGCGCCCGAAAGCTGGGGGATTCCGGCCAGGGTCAGGGTCTTTTCCGGGTCGAGGGCGGGGGCGCGCAGCACAAGATAAGCGCGGTGGATGGTCCATAGCGGGTTGGGACGGTCCACCAGTTGAACCGCGTCTCCGGCCTGCAGCGTGCCCTCCTGCAGGACGCGGTAATACCAACCGGTACGCCCGCTTTCATCCATGCGAATGGCCAGATCTGGCTGGTTCCAGCGACGCGCCAGCTTCCAGCACGGGCCGCGCGGCTGGCTGACCTGCAGAATTACCGTCCCAATGCGGACGGTATCTCCGATGCAGACGTCATCCTCCACCAGGCCGGACGTGGTCAGATTTTCACCAAAAGCGCCGCCGGAAATTTCTCCCAGCCCCAGTTCGACCGCCCATGCGCGCAGATGCTCGACAGGATAGGCATTGACGGCCTTATCCGGGCCGCCGTGAACGCGTGGATCGGCCTGTTCGTCGCCCTCGACATGGGCGGTGCCAACCCAGACCGGGCCGCCGACCGGATCCTTGCAGATGGCGCTGCTCCAGGCGCGCTGCATGGGTCCGGCGGAGGATTCGTCGCCAAACTGGCGGGTACGGCCGACTTGAACGGAGAGGATGGCAGCCTGGTTCATGGGGTTCGTCCTTTCAATTGATCCGATCGAATTTGCCAGACGGGGATGACTCTATCATACTTCCGAGTGGTGGTTTCAGGGCTGCGAACCAGTATAATTGATTCGCATCATCCAGTGATCTCAGGGTCTCGAGTCATACCATCGATTACTGCCAGAGGAAAAATATGAAATTACCGCTTTATCAGGTGGACGCGTTCACCGCCATACCTTTCAAGGGGAATCCGGCGGCGGTTTGCTTTTTACAGGAACCGATGCCGGATGCGTGGATGGCCGCCGTGGCCGGAGAGATGAACCTCTCCGAGACCGCCTTCCTACTCCCCGAAAACGACGGCTATCGCCTGCGCTGGTTCACGCCGGCCGTGGAAGTGGGGCTGTGTGGGCATGCCACGCTGGCCAGCGCGCACACACTATGGGACAGCGGCCGCCTTTCTGCCCAGGCTGAAGCTTGTTTTTATACCCGCGCGGGCCGGCTGACGGCGCGAAAGGATGGCGCGTGGATCGAGATGAATTTTCCGTCCCGCCCGGTGGAGCCGGCGAGCGCGCCGGAGGGTTTGCTGGAGGCGTTGGGCGTGACGGCCAAGCGGATTGCGCAGGGCGGCAACACCTATATCATCGAGTTGACCAGCGAAGCCGAGGTGCGGGCCGCCGCGCCGGATTTTTCAGCCCTGGCCAGATTACCGCTGCGTTCGGTGGGGGTGACCAGCCGCGCCGCCATGCCCGGTTACGACATCGTCTCACGTTACTTTGCGCCGCAGGTGGGCGTCAATGAGGACCCGGTGACCGGCTCGCTGCACTGCCGGCTGGCGCCGTACTGGAGCGCAATCCTGGGTAAAAATGAGCTGTCTGCCTATCAGGCGTCGGCGCGGGGTGGAGAATTGCGCCTGCGTCTCGAAGATGACCGCGTCCGGTTGGGCGGGCAGGCGGTCACCGTTCTGGAGGGTTCATTGCAATGCTGACCTGCATCCAGATGCGGAAAAATGAGCGTCGCGGGTCTGCTATAATCATCCACATTCGATCTTTCGAGTGATGCTGATGAAAAGATATCCCCGACTGTTCTTTGCACTATGCCTGGCGGCTCTCGTATCCGCGTGTGATCTGACCCCGGCGGCGGTGCTGCCCGCCGATCCACCCGCCGCGGTTGCCACCGTGGCGCCAACGGAAGCCCAATCCGACGCCATCTCCGTCTATTTTACCGATCCGGATTCTGCATTGGCGGCTGAGGGACGGGGTGGACCGGACGAGGCCCTGGCGGCAGCCATCGCAGCGGCCCAGTCCTCGGTGGATATGGCCATGTACAATCTGAGCCTGCCTTCCATCGGCGACGCCCTGTTGGAGGCTTACCGGCGCGGCGTGGTTGTCCGCCTGGTGGTGGATGACGAGACCTACGAGGATGAGATTTCTTCCAGGCTGAGGAAAGCCGGGATTCCGGTGGTAAGCGACCAGCGCGAGGAGTTGATGCATAACAAGTTCACCATCCTGGATGGCCAGGAAGTGTGGACCGGTTCGCTCAACCTGAGTACGGGGGGTACCTATTCGGATTACAATAATCTGGTACGCATTCGATCGACGCGGCTGGCCCAGGATTACACCGCAGAATTCGAGGAAATGTTCCTCGACCACCAGTTTGGCGAGAACAGCCCGATGAATACGATCTATCCGCGGCTGACAGTGGACGGGCGCACGGTGGAGGTGTATTTCCTGCCGGAGGACGATGTCGAAGATCGATTATTGGACCTGGTGGGCAGCGCGCACGACTCGGTGGATTTTCTGGCCTATTCCTTCACGCTGGATTACCTGGCCGATACCATGATCGATCTCGAAAATAATGGGATCCGGGTGCGCGGCATCATGGATGCCGAACAGGAAGCCTCGAACCAGGGCGGTGAGTACGATCGATTGGTCGATGCCGGCCTGGATGTGCGCCTGGATCCCTTCGATGGGTTGTTGCATCACAAGGTGATCATCGTCGATGGGCAGTGGGTGGTGTTGGGTTCGGCCAATTTCACCCGCAGCGGGCTCTTCAAAAATGACGAAAACCTGGTCATTCTTAACGACCCAACCCTGGCAAGTTCTTTTGAAACCGAATTCGAGCGGCTCTATTCTTTGAGCCGACCCTGAATGGGATGGAAGAGCCTTCCCCCTCAGGGTGTAATTTCATAGGAGACTAAAATGAAACTCATGCATGAAACGTTCTTTGAAAAACTGGCCGACAAACTGCACACCGATTCGGGCGTCCGACGCGCCTACGGCGAACCCATCGAGTTCGAAGGGCGCAAGATCATTCCGGTGGCCAACATCACCTTCAGCTACGGCTTTGGCGAAGGCGGCGCCGGAGAGGGTGAAAAACCCGCGGAAGGGGAAGCGAAGAGCGATGCCGAAAAAGCTGCCCAGGCCGGCGGTTATGGGTACGGCGGAACGACCAAATCCGAACCCCTGGGCGTCATCGAAATCACACCCGATGGATCGACCTTTCTGCCGATACGCCCGCGGCGCGAACTCGCCAAAGGTCTGGCGTTGGGGCTGGTACTCGGCCTGATCCTCGCGCGCCTGCTGCGCCGATGAGGGAATCCGATGACAAACATAGCTGAAGGGAAACAACCATGTACTATTTAATCCCGGCTTTCCTGCTCTTCCTGGGCGCTTTTATTCTGGTGCGCACGTTCTTGTTCAGCCACCCGCCAATGCCGCCGGAAGAAGGCGAACTGCCAACCGTCGATCGCGAAAGGCTGGTGGTGGGATTGGGAGAAGCCATTCGCTGCGAAACGATTTCCCGGGGGGATAACCAACCGCCGGATGCCGGCGCGCTGTACAAACTGCACACCGGACTACAGGTGCGGTTCCCCCAGACGCACGCCCGTTTGAAACGCGAGTCGATTGACGATCTGAACCTTTTGTATACCTGGGAGGGATCGCAGCCCGACCTGGCGCCGGTATTGTTCACCGCGCACCAGGATGTGGTGCCGATCGACCCCACACAGGTCGATTCCTGGCAGCAGCCGCCTTTCAGCGGCGTTTTGGTGGATGATTATGTATGGGGGCGCGGCGCTCTGGATACCAAATCCACCTTGATCGCGCTGCTCGAAGCGGTCGAAAGTCTGGTCTCGGCCGGTTACCAGCCCCAGCGCACCATCCTGCTGGCATTTGGATATGACGAAGAAGTCCTCGGACTGAAAGGCGCGCGCCGCATTGCCGGGGTACTGGAAGAACGCGGAATCCACCCGATGCTGGTGCTGGATGAAGGTGGGGCGGTGGTCGAGGGCGTGCTGCCGGGATTCAACGGCCCGGTCGCGATGGTTGGCAATGTCGAAAAAGGGTACCTCGATCTGCTGCTGACAGCCAGCGGACAGGATGGGCACTCTTCGACGCCGTCGAAACACAGCGCCATCGGCGCATTGTCGCGGGCGCTGATCAACCTGGAAAGCCATTCGATGCCGGCCAATCTGTACTTCCTGGAGCAAACCGCCCGCTCGGCCGGTTATATGGCCAGCTTTGGCACGCAGATGATTTTTGCCAATTTGTGGCTGTTTGGCAGGATCGTGCGCCGGCGATTGGAGGCAATCCCGCAAACCGCGGCCGCCATCCACACCACCACCGCGTTGACGCGCATCGAGGGGGGATTCAAGGACAATGTGCTGCCGGCTCAGGCGCGCGCGTTGGTCAATTTCCGCTTATTCCCGGGCGACAGCATCGCCGATGTCTGCGATCATGTCCGCCGCGCCATTCACGACGACCAGGTTCAGTTCGAGGCCTTGCCGGATTTGAGTTGGGAAGCATCCCCGATTTCACAGACCGACACGCTGCTCTTCGACCAGATCCGAATTGCCGTGCAGAAGGTGTTCCCGGACGCCGCCGTTGCACCTTACCTGGTGCAGGGCACCACGGATGCGCGCCATTACACCGGCCTGTGCGGGCAGGTGTTTCGTTTCTCGCCGTATCAAATCACGGCGGACGAGCTGGCGACCATCCACGGTCTGAACGAGCGCATTTCCGTCGAAAATCTGGAGCGCATGGCGCAGTTCTACATGCTGGTGATGCGCACCTGGGGCGGCGCTGAAGAAAGCGCCCCGGCCGACAGCGAAGAAATTGAAGTTGAAGACTCCACCAGCGCAGAAGCCGTCAGCCAGAAGGCCGAACGCCAGGAAGCGGATGGCGAGTCGTAGTCCGGAACCGGTGAAAAATCCCTGAATTCTAAAAACTACAGTCGGGGCGATTCATGAATCGCCCCGACTGTTTTATATCCCATGCCGCTGGATCGGGATCAGGGCGCAATGGTAGCAGCCACAACCCGCTCGCCGCTCAAATCGGTGTGATATTCGTATTTCAAGCCGGCGTATTCCAACGCGACCCGATAACCGGGTGTGACCATCTGCGCGCACATCACGTCCGGGCTGCTGACGCCCAGACAGGAATCGGGCCATTCCACCTCCTCGACGCTGACCACGGTGATGAGCAGGTCGAGATCCAGACCCAGCCTGGCCGCCAGCGCCTGGCGCGCATTCACAGCCGCCTGGGGGATATCAGCTGGAGTCAGTTCCTGGCGCACCAGGTCCCCGGTCTGGTTGGTATGAAAGATATAAAAATTTTCTCCGACCTTCAGGAAGACGCGGTAACCGGGTGTGACAGCCAGAGCACAGCTTTCACTGGCGCTGCCCAGCTCAAGGCAGGCGTCGCTCCAATTGGCGGCGACATAACCGGCCACGGCGACCGCATCGGGTTGCGTCCCGAGCCTATCGGCCAGCGCCTGGCGGGCGGCCGTGACCGCCGGCGGAAATGGCGCCAGCTCATCCGTGGCCTGCGGGGTGAGCGTGGCCGCGGGCAGGGTCGGGCTGGGCTGAAGGGCGAGGGGTGTCTTGCGGTCGATCGGTGTCGCCAGCGCGTTGCCGCAGGCCGAGAGAAGCAGGCCGCAGGCCACGAGAATGAATAATCGATGGCGCAATTTCATGGGGGCATCCTGAATGGGTGAGATGCCTCAATGATACCTGACTCCCGGAGCTGTGCACAGTTCCAGAAAGCCGGCAAACCCTTCCCGTTATTCTGCAATCCTTGCAATCTTGGTGGACGCATATTGACATTGAGAAATTCCACGCTATACTTTACAAATGTAAAATACAATTGTTCAAAAGGAAGCGCTGGATGCCATCAAGTCCACGGGAAGAAATCCAACAAATGGTCCTGGTAGCCCGGTTCTACTACGAGGATGGATTGACGCAGGAGGACGTTGCTCGCGAGTTGAAAATTTCCCGGCCAACGGTTTCACGCTTGCTTCAGAGGGCCAGGGAAGAGGGCATCGTCCAGATTGCGATCAGCGATCCCTTTTTCACAGATGAGGCTTTGGGAGCGGAGATTGCCCGGAGCTGCGGATTGCAGGCCGCCATCGTCATCCCGGCCGTCGATCGAAGACCGGAGCTGAGTTTGAAGCGCCTGGGTCTGGCCGCCGCGAGATACCTGGAGCAGACCCTGAAATCGGATGATGTTCTTGGCGTGGGGTGGGGAAGGACCCTCTATGCGGTCAGCCAATCCCTGGCGCCCACGGTGAAGAAAGATTTCCTGGCCGTACCTCTTCTGGGCGGGCTGGGACAGATTTCCCCCAATTTCCAGGTTCATGAGATCACCCGCGCCATCGCCGAAGCCTTTGGCGGATCCTGGAAACAGCTTTACGTGCCCGCCCTGGTCCGGGATGAAATGACAAAGGCCAATTTACTTCAAACCAAAGACCTGCTCGATGTGGTGGAAACCTGGGGCACGATGACCAAGGCGCTGGTGGGTATCGGCAATTTTAGTTTCGACGTCGAGATGCAGATGCTTTTTGCAAGCTATCTGGATGAAAAAACACGCTCTCATTTGCAGGCGGGCGGAGCGGTGGGGGATATCTGCGTGCGTTTCTTCGATATTCAGGGCAACCCGGTAGAGGGATTGGTGGGAGCCACGGGTATCGAGCTGGAACAACTTCGCCGCGTTCAACAGGTCATCGGTGTGGCCGGCGGAGTGGATAAGGCTGAAGCCATCCTGGGTGCGGTTCGCGGCAAATACATTCAGGTGCTCATCACCGATGACCTCACTGCGAAGAAAATTCTTTCAATGACCAGGAGTTCATAAATTGATCCAATCAACCAACAAAATGATTCGGCTGAATCGCATTTTTGGCGTGGATGGAAAGACTGTGGTCGTTGCCATGGATCACGGCAGCGCGGGAATGGCGCCTCTGGGCGCACTGCAAGACCCGACCCAACTCGTCCCCATATTGATCGATAATGGCGCCAATGCCATCCTTACCACACCCGGGATTGCGCGCCTGTGCGCTCACCAGCTTGGCCGGGTGGGGCTAATCCTGCGCATCGATGGCGGGCCCAGCGCGCAAACGGGCGAGTGGGAGCGCATCAAGGTGGTGCTAACGGTGGAAGACGCGCTGCGTCTGGGCGCGGATGCGGTCATCATGATGGGCATCGTCGGCGCGCCCGGGGAAACGGAAACCCTCGCCAATCTGTGGCGGGTGGCGGCGGAATGTCACGCCTGGGGCGTGCCGTTGATCGCGGAAATGCTGCCGGGCGGCTTCACCGCCAAAGAGATCACCGTCGATCAAATCGCGGTGGCTGCCCGTTTGGGGGCCGAGTTGGGCGCGGATGTGATCAAGATCCGCTATCAGGGGCCGGCGGAGAATTATCGCAAGGTGATCGATGCCTGTTACCGCCCGGTGATCATTTTGGGTGGATCCAAACAACCGGTGGAGATGCTCGCCAAAGAAGCTCGCGAAGCCCTGTCGGCGGGCGCAGCCGGTGTGGCGATCGGACGCAACGTCTGGCAGGATTCGGACCCGGGCCGGGTCACCCGGATGTTGAAAGAAACCGTGCACGCTTTATGAGTCGATTTGAATCGGTTGGGCTGATTATCAATCCCAGGGCCGGACAGGGATTTGCGGTCAGCGCGCGGGTTGCCCGGGCTGCGCTGGAAGAATTGCAGCCAACCCTTCTCTACACCGGGCCCGCCGAACTGGGTGCGTCCGCGCTGGATGGGATGGCTTTTCCGAGGGTCACCGTTCTACCCGCGCCGGACCAACCCGGCCGCGCCCAGACCCAGGCTTTGGCGATGCAGTTGGCGCAGCTTCCCCTTTCGATCCTCGTGGTCGTCGGCGGCGATGGAACCCTGGCGGATGTGGCCGGTGTGCTCATCGGGCAGGCCTGCGATATCCCGCTTTTGGGAATTGGAATCGGATCAACGAATGCCGGGAACCTGATCACCTGCCGGGCGGCTGAAATCGAGCAGTTGAAATGCGACCGGCTGTGCGCAGAACCCTTACGCGCGCTGCTGGCCTATGCTGACAACGAGTTGCTGGGAATCGGTTTCAACGATTGCGTACTGGGGTACACCGTTGTCGGAACGTTGAACAACGTCGTTCAGGACCTGGATGCAGCCGCCAAGATGGCCGGATCGAATCAACCCGGGACTCCCCGATCGATTGGCACGAACCAGACCCTCGTGCAGCGCCTGAGCCCCGATGGATCCCGGACGATCGCCAGCGGACGAAAAATCGCCAGCGTGGTCATCGGCTTTGCCGAACCGGCCTTCTTCGCCAAGGCCATTACGGGCGGGGTATGCCTGGCGGCGTTGGTCCAGGCGCCGGCCGGCTGTCTGACGGCGGATGTGCCGCTCGTTCAAATTGGCCTGGATCGCCAGGCCGTGCTGGCCTTGCCGCCGATCGTCAGTTCCTATGCGACGTTCGATGAAAATCAGCGCATTCGAGTCAGCGGAGTTCGGAAGGGGACGGCCGTATGTGTGGATGGCAATCCCATGAAAATTCTCCAACCCGGCGACGATATCGAATTTGGCGTTGACGTGGATGCGGTGCGGTCACTTCGACTTGCCTGATTGGGTTTTATTGGAAAGGATTGGTTTATGAAGGCTTTCCGTTACTATGAGCAAGGAAAAGCTGGCATTGAAGAAATGGCTTCTCCCATTCCACAACCCGGGGAAGTGTTGATTCGGATGCGCGCGTGCGGGATCTGCGCCACCGATATCAAGACCATCCGCCAGGGACATCCAAAGATCAAACCGGGTTCGGTCCTCGGCCATGAAATCAGCGGCGTCATCGAAGCCGTCAATCAGGTCGACGGTTGGCATCCAGGCGATCGCGTGGCGGCAGCGCCCTACGCGCCGTGCGGCGAATGTGATGCCTGCCGCCGAGGGCAATATACCCTGTGCGATCATCTGATGGATGAAGGTTTCATTCCGGGAGGATTCGCGGAATTTGTGGTCATCCCCCCCCGGATTGTTCGAAAAGGATTGTTCTCGATTCCAGATGAATTGCCCATGGAACATGCCGCGCTGGCTGAACCCCTGGGATGCTGCCTGCACGGCCTGGAGGCGATGGATATCGATCCCAATGACCGGCTGTTGATCCTTGGCGATGGGCCCATGGGTTTGCTGCAGGCGGAAGCCGCCCGCGCGCTGGGTGTGAACCAGATTGTCCAGACCGGTATGATCCCTGCCCGGCTGAAGCGATCTGCCCAGGTGGCCGATGTGGCCATCGACGCGAGCAAGGAGGATTTTGACGAGCAGCTTCACAAAATCTATCCTGACGGCGCAGACAAGGTGATGGTATCGGTGGGAAATGCCGCGCTGGCAGAAACCGCGTTCAAATATGTACGCAAGGGAGGGACGATCAACCTCTTCGCCGGGTTGCCCCGGGGAACCACGTTGAATATCAACCCCTACCCGATTCATTACGATGAAGTGCGCCTGGTGGGATCTTTTGGCCTGTCCCCGCAGCATTTTCACCTGGCGCTTCGATTACTGGCAGAAGAAAAGGTCAATGTCACCGGGATTATCACAGGTACGGTTCCGATCGAGGGAATTCTGGATGCAATTCAAAACGTGTCGGAATATCGCGGGATCAAAACGGTTGTGAAATTTGGGGAGGAGCTGCCAATGGAATGATGTCAAAAACGGATTGATTTTCCAGTCGAATCTGCTTCTTAACCGAAAAGTCTCATTTCGTCCGGAGGGAACCATGCAAAACTTTTTGAATTCAATCCTTGCAGGCCTTGCCAAACTGGTGGGCTTAATTTCATACCAGGGGATGTTTATTCTGGGCATCATTGTTTCGATCCCGATGACAATCATTTTCCTGGGTGAAATCTTTGGTTACCAATTCAACTTCAAACCATTCGGTTTCAAGAAAGTTGTACGGCGTTGGAATGTCAAGTCGGTCGTCATTGTGGCCATGACCGCGGCCCTGTCTGTGATCCTGCAGGTCGTCGGCGCCGTCATCGTGCTTGTTCCTGGCACCATCACTTTCCGCGCGGATGCGTTGATCCGCTTCCCCTTTGGCGCCATCTTTGGCATGCCGGCAGTCTGGGGCGCCATGATCTCCAATATTATCGGCGATGCGCTGGCCGGCACCCTTGGACCGGGTTCGATCGCCGGTTTCATCATCACCTGGTGGATGCCCTACCTTCTCTACCGGTTCTACAAGCCCATTGTCGAAGATTATTCCATCCTGAAGGGCCGCTCGGTCTGGAAGTATTATGTGGTCACTTTCCTGTGGTGCATCATAGGCCCCCTGTATCTGTGCACCAACTTCCAATACCTCAACCTGTTCCCGAAGGAAGTGATCTGGCCGGTGATTTTCCCGTCCGTCATTGTCACCACCTTCATCGGCGGTTTACTGGGCCCGGTGGTGGCGCGCGTGATCGGTCCGGCCGCCAAACGCTATGGCCTATCACGAGATGAACTGAAACACGAGAAAGAGGACTAATTTATTCGTTTCGTCATCAGGCCAGGATCTACAGACGATTTCACCTGCTCTGGTAATCCTGGCCTGAGTTTCTCAGGCCGAACCTTTGGCGAAGTAGAGGTGGCATGGAACCGATTGTCAAGATTACTGGCTTACGTTATGCGTACCGTGGGCATGAAACGACGGAAGTTTTACGTGGAATTGACCTTGAAATTCAGAAGGGCGAGTTTCTTGCGATCGCCGGGCGCACAGGGTCAGGGAAGAGCACCCTTTGTTATTCTCTGAATGGATTGGTGCCGCATAGTTTTGGCGGAAAGATGGAAGGCTCTGTAATCGTTTCAGGGACGGATACCCAAAAAGCCACCCCGGCTGAATTGGCTCAAAAGGTTGGAATCGTCTTGCAGAGCGCCGAGTCCCAGATCGTCGGATTGACCGTTGAAGAAGATGTCGAATATGGTCTGGAAAACCTGGCTCTTCCGGTGGATGTAATCATCCGCCGCCGCGAGGAAGCTCTGGAAATCGTCGAAATGACGGCTTTCAAAGATGTTTCCCCCTGGAACCTGTCCGGTGGCCAAAAACAGCGGGTTGCGATTGCGGCAGCGCTGGCTTTTCGGCCTGAGATCCTGGTGTTGGACAATCCAACCGCGGAATTGGATCCCATTGGCAAGGAAGAAGTTTTACAGACGATCGCGCACCTCAATCGGGATATGGGGATTACGATCGTGATCGTGGATCAGGAATTACAGGAGATCATCCCGTATGCAGACCGGATTGCCATCATGGATGATTGCAAAATCCTGGTGGTGGATACGCCGGAAAAGGTGCTGGATCAGGCGGGATTGCTGCGGGAGGCCGGAATCAAACTCCCGGATGTGACCGAAATCGCTTATCAACTCCGAAAAGATGGACAATGGCCAGGTGCGCTGCCGGTTGACCTTGAGACGACCCGGCAAACATTGAAAAGGATTCTACCGGCAGATTTCGAACCAGGGCTGCCGATTGAAAAATCACAGGTTGTTCCAGGTGAACCGTTGATCGTCGCCCAGAAGGCCTGCTTTAATTATTCGAATGGAAAGCCGGTATTAAAGGATGTCGACCTGGAAATCCATCGCGGCGAGTTTATCGCGCTGATGGGCCAGAATGGCGCAGGGAAGACGACCCTGGCCAAACACCTGAATGGTTTGCTCAAGCCAACCGCCGGGAAAGTGATCGTCGAAGGATTGGATACACATTCGGTATCCATCTCCAGGTTGTCGAGCAAGGTGGGTTATGTATTTCAGAACCCTGACCACCAGATCTTCTCGAAGAATGTGGCTGAAGAGCTGGCATTTGGTCCCAGGAACCTTAAGTGGGATGAAAAACGGATCGAGGAAGCGGTTCAGAAATCGCTTAAGGATATCGGAATGGAAGGACGCGGTGAGGACGAGCCCTTCTTCATGGGACTGGCCGAACGCAAGTTGATTGCCATCGCTTCCGTTCTCATCATGGAACCGGATGTGCTGGTGCTGGATGAGCCGGCTACTGGCGCAGATTTTGGCGTCGCCCTGCGAATTATGCGCTATATCTGTGGTTTGCACCAAAAAGGCCTGACGGTGGTCATCATCACGCACGACGTCTCACTGGCAGCCAACTATACCAGCCGGATGTTGGTGTTGAATCACGGCCATATTGCGCTCGATGGACCCGCAGAAGAGGTGTTTGCTCAAAAGGAATTGCTGCGCGAGTGTCACATCTCCCTGCCACAAGTGACGGAGCTATCGAACCAGCTTCAGGATTGTGGCATCCCCGGAAATATCATCCGCGTACCGGATATGGTTCAGGTGTTAAAGGGAGGTCAACTGTGACGGCTATCCGTGTTTCTTATTACGAGGGCGTAAAATCATTCCTATCGCAATTGGACCCACGCACCAAGCTGATCTATATCCTGTGGGTATTTGCGATGATCATGGTATTCACGGATCCACGCTATCAGTCTTTCACCATGGCGACTCTGCTGCTGGCGGCCTTTGCCGGCAAACTTTCCTTGAAGCGCGTGATGAAATTCGGCCAGTTGGGCATCTATGCCGGCGTTCTATCCTGGGTGCTGTGGATTGTGTTCCTGCGCGACCAGGGTAATCCGCTGTTCAGCATCTTTGGCTGGGCGGTGACCGATATGGGCGTCCTGAAAGGTCTGGCAGTTGCACTGCGCATCACATCGGTTTTGTTTGCCTTTTTGATCGTCGCCATGGCGACGCCAACCCGCGAAATCATTACGGGACTGTATCAAATGAAGGTTTCGGTCGTGTTCGCGATGGTGGTCGGGATCGTCCTGCGTTTGATCCCGCAATTCCAGGCTGAGCATGGCATCATCATCGAAGCCCAGAAATCACGGGCGACGGAATTCGACAAGGGCGGCCTGATGACCCGCTTCCGCAAGCATACGGCCTATATCATCCCGCTGTCCTTGCGCGCTCTCAAGATCGTCAGCGACCTCAGTGTTGCCATGGAATCCCGCGCGTTCGATCCATACGGCAAGCGCAATTTCGTACACGCCAGCCAGTTCACACGCACGGATAAGATCATTTTCGGCATTATGATCTTCTTCCTGATTGCTTCGATCGTTATTCGGATCATGGGATATGGCAGTCTGACGATCGCTGGCCTGAGCACGGGACAATAACCGGGATTTACGAGTTCGGTATTGCTTGATCCGAAAAGAGGCTTTAAAGATAAGCAACTTTCCAGGTTCGATATGGAAAGTTGCTTTTTTCTTCGGTCATTCCACCGCCGACCGGCGCAGCCGTCCGGTTTCCTTCAGACTGTCACCAAAGGTCAATCCTGAGAACCCTTACCATTTGGCGTGGTGTTCCTCGGCGAAACCGACCAGATTCTGGACGTCGATCTTTTCGCCGCTGTCGCTGACCAGACGGCCATTGTAACGCCCGAACATCTGGTGCACTTCGCTGGAAAGCACCTTGGCGTCGGTCTTGGCGACGCGTTCGAAGAAGGGGGTGAATTCCAGATCCAGGCGGCCGTCCGTGCCGGTCATGTGCCAGGGTTTCATGAAATTCTTCGAGTCATATTGGAATTTGACTTCCTCCAGCTTGTGAACTTTACCGTTGAGGATGAAAGCGTTCTCACCGGCTGCCGAGGTGTCGCCAAAGCCGAAACCCAGGTTGAGGCCGATGGTGCGCCGGTCGGGCAGAAAACCCGAGGCGCTGGCCCACACCCAGAAGGAATTGTACTCCCACACGCCGCGACCCCAATCCAGGCTGCCCAGGCAGGTGGCCGGGGTGATATCGAAGTGCTTGCCCTGATAATCCACCTGGCCGGAGGCGGGCAGGCAGTTGATCTTGCGGTTGTAATAGAAACGCTTGCCGCGAATGGGAATGACGATGACCATGGATTCGTGGGTGGGGGCCAGCGCCAGGCGCAGGTTGGCGTTCAGCCCGCTGCCGCCGAAGCCCGGCCAGCTCACGTTGATTTTGTGCCCGCCGCTTTCGCGGTTGAAGTCCAGGCTGGCGCGCTTATTGGCAAAATGGCTGTTGCCCTTGCTGCTGTTGCGCGGCAGTTGCACGCCGGCGGCAAAGGGGATGGTGAGCGTTTCTTCGTGATAGTCCCCGGTTTCGAAATCGATTACATAGGCAAAGATCGAGCCCAGGTAGCCCACGTCACTGATGGTAAAGCTGAAGAAATGGGTCGGCGTGGTCAGCGCGTAATAATCCCAGCGTTTGATGCGCATCCACTGCATGAAACGCAGGGCGTAGAAATGCGTCTTGTCCAGATTACAATCCAGCACCGGCTGGCGCGCCCAGCCGATGTCGGTTAAATTCCCCTGCGCGTCCAGCAGCGATCCGGGACCTTTGAGCATCCTTTGCATGATGGTAGCCTCGTGGAAAATGAAGTGAAGAGTGAGGAGTGAAGAGTGAAACGAAAATGCCTGTAAGGATTATTTTACAGGCAGAATGGAAAAGGGAATAACCGATTTGACAGATGAGGATTTACGAATATCGAATAGCCGAATATCACATCAATACTTTATCCGTTCACTCTTCACACATCACTCTTCACACTTCACGCTTCACACTTCACGCTTCACATCTTCCGCTTCACTCCACCACCCGAAAATCGTACACCCCATCGTGCACGGGATAATGGCGCTGGCAGTCCGGGCAGACGATTTCATCCGCCGAGGCCGCGGGCAGCGGGCCGGATCCGCAGACCGGGCAGCGGAAGAAGGCCGGAGGGAGCGGTCCGGGCTGGCCGCCGACGGCGCGGCAACGGGTGAACACGCTGGGTGATAGCTGCCACCAGTTGCCGGTGAGCTGGGCGACGCTGTCCATTGCCACCAGCAGACCGGTCGGCAGCAGTTTTTTGAACAGTCCGATGCGGAAGTGCGAAACGGTCAACATGCGTTCGATGCTGAAGCCGGCCAATTGCAACCAGGTGCGCACCATGGCCGGGTGAAAATCGAAGTTGAGTGCGGCAAATTCGACCGGTTCCGGGGTGAAGGGGCTCCAGTGCTGCCTGCCGAGGGCGTAGCGTACGATCGATTTGAGGTTCTTCTTGTTGGCAAACTCAAGGATGAAAGTAGCATTGGGCTGCAGCGTAAGCCGAACCTGATCCAGCGCCCGGCGGGCATCGGCCATGTGGTGCAGGGTGCGGATCATGGTGGCGCCATCGAAGCTGGCCGGCATGAAGGGCAGCCGGTAAATATCGGCGGCCACGTACGTGAAGCGCTCGGAATCGCCCAGGCGCTGACGGGCCTGTTGAAGCTGGGTTTCGGAATAGTCCAGCAGGACGATGTGTTGGTAACCGGTGTAGCGCAGGGTGTTGCGCCCGGCGCCGGCGCCCAATTCCAACAGGCGCTGGCCGCCTTCCGGCGACAGCAGGCGCTTCAGGGCCACGGCTTCGGCGCGGTCTTCGTAGGCGCGTCCGCCCTGATCCCAGAAGGAGGTTTGATAATCGGAATTGGTGTAATCGCAAACGGGAGGTGTGGATTGCATGAGCCGTTGTTTCTAGATTTAGGATATCGAAAACTTGGGGTGTTAATCACCACGGAGACACGGAGATCACGGAGAAGACCACTTTTTGAGAAGAATAAATTAACACAGATGATTGCTGGCATCGAAAAATGGTTACGCACTTCTCTTTTTATTTTTTTTCTTCTCCGTGTCCTCCGTGTCTCCGTGGTGAGTTCTCTTAAAAATGCGACCGGGCAGGTTTGCCGGCGGCGCCCGGAAGGGCCTCCTTACCGATGCTTCCTCTCGGACCTGTCGGGGTTCGAAGGTTTCCGCCGCGCCGGTCCCGCCCGGTCGCGGGTTAAGGATACCAGAGGATGGAGGAAACGTCAATTCCAGCGCCGCGCCCGTGGGCCGGTCGCTCCCTTGATTCGGACGGGGGTGAAATTGTCAGATCGAGCGGGTTAATTTCATCGTTCGTGGGGTGACTTTCCTCCGGTTCTGTGTCACATCCTTCCGGCCCAGGGCCTGGAAGCTCTTTTTGATCTGTATAATCAACTAAAGAAAATAATTTTCAGGAGAAACGAATGACCAACATCGACCCAAAGCAGGGATTGAGTACGTTGGTGAATCATGTTGGGGAAGGGCACAACCCGCTTCACTCTCACATCACCCCAATTTATCAGACCTCTACCTTCAGCTTTCCGGACGTAGCGACCGGCGCCGCCATTTTCAAGGGCGATGATCCCGGTTACGTCTACACCCGTATGGGAAATCCCAACACCCGCCAACTGGCCCAGAAATATGCCGCGTTGGAAGGGTTCGATCTGCTGCGCGCCGCTCCCGGGCGGCCCCTGGAAGAGATCTCGGATGGGCTGGTGTTTTCCTCCGGGATGGCGGCGGTTTCGACGGCCGTGCTGGCCTGCGTGAAAAGCGGCCAGACCGTCATCGCCCAGGAAGCCCTGTACGGCGCAACCCACACCTTCCTCAAGAACGTGGCCCCGAATTATGGCATCAAAACGGTCTGGTTGACCGATCCATCGGTCGAAAACTGGGCCGCCGCCTTCGAGCAGCATCCCGAAGCCGTGCTGGCTTACGCCGAATCCCCGGCCAACCCCACCATGGCGCTGGTCGATCTGGCCGGCGTGGCTGAGACCGCTCATCAGCACAAGGCCTGGTTGATGGTCGACAATACCTTTGCCTCGCCCTACTGCCAGCGCCCGTTGACGCTGGGCGCGGACGTGGTGGTGCATTCCACGACCAAGTACCTCTCCGGTCACGGTCTGGTGATCGGCGGCGCGGTGATCAGCCGGCACGTCGATTGGGTGCGCAAAGACCTCGGCGGCCTGCTCAAGACCCTGGGCGGTTCGGAAAGTCCTTTCGACGCCTGGCTGGCGAATATCGGCCTGAAGACCTTCGAACTGCGCATGCAGCGCCACTGTGAAAACGCCATGTCGGTGGCGCGTTACCTGGAAAGCCATCCCAAGATCGCGCGCGTTTTCTATCCGGGATTGGAGAGCCATCCCGATCACGCCCTGGCCCGGCGCCAGATGCACGATTACGGCGGCATGATTTCCTTCGAATTGAAGGGCGGCCTGCAGGCGGGTGAAGCCCTGATGAACCACGTGCAGACCTGCACGCTGGCGGTCAGCCTGGGCAACGTCGATACACTGATCGAGCATCCGGCCAGCATGACCCATTCGGCCGTGGCGCGCGAAGAACGCCTGAGCGCCGGCATCACCGACGGCCTGGTGCGCCTCTCGGTGGGCATCGAAAACGTCGAGGATATCATCCGCGATCTGGACTGCGCGCTGGAGAAGGCGTAAGGAAGCGGTTAGCCTTTAGCTGTTAGCGATTGACAACCGGGCAGCCGCGTCAAATCCAAATGCCTGAAGATGATCAGCAATGAAAGTAAAATACCGCCAGGAATGGCGGTATTTTTTCATTAAGGGTGGTTGTTTCAGGACGAGGTTCGATGGACCGGAGTCGCGCCCACCTGGATGCCGTCCAGAGAGTCGATTGGGCCAGATGATGGACAAAATGACCCGGTGTGTTTAGAATCGACTGGACCGATATTTTCGATGCTCAAGGAGAGAAAATGAGTTTTCCGGTGAATACCAGCATGCACCTGGTGAAGGGCGAGGATCTGAACCACCACGGCACGCTTTACGCCGGGCGGAGCGCGGAATGGTTCGTCGAGTCCGGGTTTATTTCAGCGGCGATGCCGACCAGACCGGAAAATATCGTATGCGTGAAAATCCACGGTATGACCTTCAGCCGGCCGATCCAGAAGGGTGAGGTGGTGACCTTCAAGAGCCAAATCGTAAAGGTCGGGCGGACCAAGATCATTGTTCTGATCGAGGCGCATGTCGCGGATCAGATCGCGGTGCGCGGGTTCATGACCTTCGTGCACGTGGATTTACAGGGAAATCCCCAGCCGCACGGCCTGGAACTGGCGCCGGTGACGGAGGAAGAAAAGGCGCTCTACGACGAAGCCTCGAAATTGGTGTGACGTTCTTCGCATTGGTTTTCGTAGGTTGGGTTGAGTGATTAACAATAACTTGAATCGGCCTATGCCGAAACGAAACCCAACATATTGTGACGGCCGTGAACGTTGGGTTTCGGGTGGAAATCGTGACAGTCCGATCCTGGATTGATCCACCCCTCAACCCAACCTACAAATCTGATTCCGGAGACGGACCAAGAAAAGGCGCTCTACGACGAAGCCTCGAAATTGGTGTGACGTTCTTCGCATTGGTTTTCGTAGGTTGGGTTGAGTGATTAACAATAACTTGAATCGGCCTATGCCGAAACGAAACCCAACATATTGTGACGGCCGTGAACGTTGGGTTTCGGGGTGGAAATCGTGACAGTCCGATCCTGGATTGATCCACCCCTCAACCCAACCTACAAATGCTATTCCATTCCTTCCTCACCGGACCATACCTGCCCGTCTTCACCCCAATTGGTTGGATAATATCCATTTTGAACGAATTTCAGAAAACTTGAATATTTCCACTTGACCGGTGAATCAACCAACCCGTGTTTGACAGGGTTGTAGTGTATATATTCGATATGGCATGCTAAATCATCTTCATTGCGAATATAGTGTTCCCAAAATCGGCGCTGCCATATCTCGCGTTCTCCCTTACTTTGGCGCGAGATTGATGCGCTCGGGCCATTGCTTACTTTCCAATTCCTTGTGAAGTAACTCTTGATCATACGCCACCGTGTGGAATAATCGCCTGACTCCAATGGCAATTCCCATATAAAATGAATGTGGTCGGGCAAAATCACGCTGGCAATAATCGTAAACGGCATACGGCCAATGGTATATCGAAAAGCGTTTCGTAAAAGATCGACAGATTCAGGGGTAAAAAATATTGGCTAGCGTTGGTAAGTCACCAGGGTAAAAAAGAACGTACCACCAGGAACATAAACGCGGCGGTATTTCATGATTTGATTATAGCGTTATCGTATATGGATTGTTGTGAAAAACGATGTCCGTTTTCGTAGGTTGGGTTGAGTGATTTTAACAATAGCTTGAATCGGCCTATGCCGAAACGAAACCCAACATTTCCTTACGGCCGTGAATGTTGGGTTTCGGGGTGGGGAAATAGCCGGCAAAATCTGTATTTCACCCACCCCTCAACCCAACCTACAATAATTTTATATTTACCCTTCCAACTCGGCGATTTTGGCTTCCATCAACGACACCATTTCGCCCAGCGTACCGGCATCGAAGGCCAGGCGCGCTCCGGCGGTCTGGTAGAGCTGCGGCAGGGTGGCCGTGCCGCCCAGCGCCAACGCCTTGCGATAGCTGGCGACTGCGCCGGCCTGGTCCTTAAGCGAGTTGCGCCACACCTGAGCCGCGCCCAACTGCGCCAGACCGTATTCCACGTAATAGAACGGCACCTGGAAGATGTGCAGCTTGCGCTGCCAGCCGGTGACCATTTCGTCTTCCAGACCACTCCAGTCGACCACGACCATGAAGCGGCGCCATTCGCGGCCCCAGGCGGCGTCGCATTCGGCCGCGTCCATGGCCTTTTCCGGATTCTCATAAACCCAGTGTTGGAAGGCATCCACCACCGCCATGTAGGGCCAGAAGAGGATATCGCCTTCGAGGTGTTCGATGCGCGCGCGGCGGGCGTCTGCCGGGGTGTAGAAGCCGCCCGCTTCCTTCGCCAGGTAGGGTGAAGCCAGCAGTTCCATGCCCATCGAAGCCACTTCGTTGAATTCCATCGGCACGTTCATCTGCTGGGCGTAACGCAGGGGCGCCTTTTCGAATTCGTGGAAGGAATGCCCGCCTTCATGCAGCAGGGTCTGGACATCGTCATGCATGCCGACCGCGTTCATAAAGATGAACGGACGCTTCGCAACCGGGAAGCTGGTGGTGTATCCGCCGGGAGCCTTGTTCTTGCGGTTCTCCAGATCCAGCAGACCTTCCTTGCGCATGGTGTCGAAATAGCCGCCCAGCACCGGATCGACCTTATGGAAGATGGAACTGACGCCGGTCTTGAACTCGTCATCGCTCTTAAAGGGACGCAGCGGGGGCAGGTTGGTCGGGTCGACGTCCAGGTCCCACGGGCGCAGCGTATCCAGGCCCAGGCGCTGGCGGCGGCGTTCATAGATGCGCCGGGCGGCCGGCACAACGGCCTTTTCGATGGCGTCGTGGAATTTCCGGCAGTCGGCCGGGGTGTAATCGAAGCGCTGCAGGACCTGCCATATATAGGCACGGTAATCGGGTTGATCGGCGTTGGCAGCCATCTTCAAGCGCAACGGCAGGTATTTTTGCCACAGCTCGTTGAGGGCAGTCCGATCGGCGAGTTGGCGCCCGGCTCCCAGGCGCCAGGCTTTTTCGCGCAGCGCGCGGTCGGTGGATTGGTAGACGGGGCGCAACTGTTGGACGGTGACTTCCTTGCCTTCCCATTCGACGACCTGCGCGCCGAGAATCTTCTGGTGCTCGGTGGTGAACTTTTGCTCTTCGGCGATCAGCGGCAGGTTGGCTGCGCGGAAAATATTGGCTTCAGCGCGGATATTGCGCAGTTGAAGCTCGAAACCGGCCGGCTGCAGGCCGCTTTGCAGCAGCATCAGTTTGAGCTCGTTATCGGCGGCCATGGCCTTCGGATACAATTCTTCGTAGAAGGTGTTGTAGGCCTTTTCGGCGGCTTCGTCCACGGTGTTGACCGTGACGGCGACGGCCAGGCGTTGGCTCGATTCGGTCACCGTCCGGATCAGATCGGACCAGTGATCCAGCCAGACTTCCACGTTTTGAGAGGTGAGCCGGGTTTGTTTGAGTTCGGTGAAATGCGGCTCGATATCGGCCCAGGTCAGGTGGGTCAAAGCGTCTGCGGATTGCGGTAGAGGATGGGACATTCCAACTCCAAAAAGGTGAGGGTGGGTATAACGAAACGAAGGATTGGTGAAACCCAGAGACTGGAAAGCCGGCAGGAAAAGTCGATATGACCGCCCACCGGCTAGACTCCCGGACGAAAATTCGAGCAGCCCTCGCGGGGCCGCCTACCGTTAATTCTAATCCATAAACAGCGCGTCGAGGAAGGTGCCCAGGTCGTCGCGCCCTTCGAGAATGTCCAGGTTGAATACCTCGGTATAGCCGCAGTTGGTGCACGAAACGAAAGTATATCGGTAAGGTTGGATCTCGAGCAGGCGTGAAATACCCGTGCCGGACATGGCCAGTTCCTGGGTTTGACCGCCTTTGGTGCCGCAGCGGGAGCAGACGAATTCTTGTGCCAGTAGTTCGGTAGCCTGAGACATAAAACCTCCGTTTGGAATTTATACAGCAAGGGTCGGTTTTCGCAGGTGCCAATCGGTCACCTGCTGGTAGGTGTGCGCCACCCGGAAAAGCAGGTCCTCGCGGAAATCCGGGCCCATCAGTTGCATGCCGATGGGCAGGTTGTTTTGATCGAAGCCAACCGGGAAAGCCAATCCGGGTACGCCGGCCAGGTTGATCGGCAGGGTGAAAACATCCTCGAGATACATGGCCAGCGGGTCGTCGCTGTGTTCGCCCATGCGGAAGGCGGTGGTGGGCGCGACGGGCGTGGCGATGACGTCCACCTGCTCGAAGGCCTGTTCGAAATCGCGCTTGATGAGCGTGCGAACTTTTTGGGCCTGGCCGTAGTAAGCGTCATAATAGCCGGCGGAGAGCGCGTAGGTGCCCAGCATGATACGGCGTTTGACCTCGGGGCCGAAACCGGCGCCGCGCGAGTCGAAATAAAGCTGCTTGAGTTCGTCGGCGGGTTTGCGCAGTCCAAAGCGCACGCCGTCGTAGCGCGCCAGGTTGGCGGAGGCTTCGGCGGGGGCGATCAGGTAGTAGACTGGCAGGGCATATTCGGTGTGCGGCAGGCTGACCGGGTGCACGCTGGCGCCCAGGTTTTCCATCTGAGCGATGGCAGCCCTCACGGCGTTTTCCACCTCGGCCTGCATGCCGGGGATGAAATATTCGCGCGGCACGCCGATGCGCAGTCCCTTAAGCGATTGCCCGGCCGGCAACGGCGTGTAGGCCGGGACGGAGGTATCCATGCTGGTGGCGTCGCGCGAATCGCAGCCCGCCATGTGCTGGAAAATCAGGGCCACATCTTCGGCGCTGCGCGCGAACATGCCGACCGTGTCCAGCGACGAGCCGTAGGCCACCAGCCCGTAGCGCGAGACGCGTCCGTAGGTGGGTTTGATGCCGGTGACGCCGCAATAAGAGGCCGGCTGGCGCACCGAACCGCCGGTGTCGGTGCCGAAAGCGG
>NZ_DF967972.1:0-127030 GCF_001050235.1 Longilinea arvoryzae | reverse complement strand
GGCTCGAACCGCCGGGCACGCGCGCCAGATCCCAGGGGTTGCGGGTGGGACCGTAGGCCGAATTCTCGGTGGACGAGCCCATGGCGAACTCATCCGTGTTGGTCTTGCCCAACACCACCACGCCCGCGTCCAGCAGACGCTGCACGGCGGTGGCGGTGTAGGGCGGGACGAAATTTTCGAGCACTTTCGAGCCGCAGGTGCAGCGGACGCCTTTCAGCGCCAGAATATCCTTGACAGCCAGCGGCAGGCCCAGGAGGGGCGGGGTGGGTTGCCCGGATTGGCGGGCTGCGGCGCGTTTGCGGTCGGCTTCATCTGCCATCTGCAGCGCCAACTCGGGCGTGCGGGTGATGAAGGCGTGCAGGTCCGGTTCGAGGCGCTCGATCTGATCCAGGCAGGCCTGGGTGATCTCGCGGCTCGAGAATTCGCCGCGCTCGAGTCCGGATAAGATTTCAGGGACGGAAAGGGAGGAAAGGGACATAGGGTAATAACTTCTAGTGATGGGTTCTGAGTGATGAGTTATGAGTGATGAGTGATAAGAAATGAGTTTTTATGAATGGGAAAGGATTACAGTATAACCCAGTGTTTTATTTCCTCAGAACTCATTGACACATCAACTCATCAACTCTATTCCATCACCGGCGGCACACGGAATTGATCGTCCTGGGTCTGGGGCGCATTGCGCAGGAGTTCCTCCAGCGGCAGGCTGGGGGCGGTTTCGTCCGGACGCAGTACGCTGCGCGGCGGCAGGACGCTGGCCGTGGGCGGAATGCCCTCGGTATCCAGCTCCTGCAGGCGGCGGGCGTAATCCAGAATGGCCGAGAGCTGCTGGCAGTAGCGCTCTTTTTCCTCCGCGCTCAATTCCAGGCGCGCCAGTTGGGCGATATGTTCGACTTCGGCAAGTGTCAGGGTCATGTGCGTATTATAACCACTTCACCAGTGGTTTGGGAAATACGCAAGAAAACCACAGGATCGATACCTGTGGTTTTCCGGTTGTTACGAGGCCAGTTTTTCCCATTCGGCCATCAAACCGTCCAGCGTGGCCTGCACCTCGACGGTGCGCTGGCCGAGCTCGCTGGCCTGGTTGTAGGCACGTTTCTGGCTGGCGCGTTCCAGTTCCACGTACAGTTTCTTGAGGGCCTGTTCCTGCTCGTGGATGCGCGTCTCGAGCCGTTCCAGGGCTTCGGCGCGTTTGCGCGCCTCGCGGCTGTCGACCTTGAAGAGCGGCCTGTTTACTGCCAGCACGGTTTGCTTGTTGACCGGCGAACTGGCTGACTGGCGCAGAATGAACTCGCGGTAGCCGCCCCTGAACACCTTTAGGGTGTCATCGCGCAGCTCCCAGATCTGCGTCGCCAGACGCTCAATCAGATAGCGGTCGTGCGACACCAGCAGGATGGTGCCCGTGTAATCCTCCAGGACTTCCTGCAGCGCCTCGCGGGCCGGGATATCCAGATGGTTGGTGGGTTCGTCCAGCACCAGGAAGTTAGCGCCCTGCAGCGCCAGCAACGCCAGCGCCAAGCGGGCGCGTTCACCGCCCGAGAGGTTGCTGACCTGCTTGAAGACGTCCTCGCCGCGGAAGAGATAAGCGGCCAGGTGCCGGCGGGCCGCCTCGGCGTCCATTTCCTTGCGCAGTTGCAGCTCGTCCAGCACGCTGCGCTCGGCGTTCAGCCCGTCGTGCGCCTGGGCGAAGTAACCCACCCGGACGCTGGGCCCGAGTTCGATTTCGCCTTCCAGGGGTTCGATCTCGGCCAGCATGGTCTTGATGAACGAAGTCTTGCCGCTGCCGTTGGGACCGATCAGGGCGGCGCACTCGCCGCGGTGCAACTCCAGGTCGGAAGTGCTGAACAGCCGGCGGGTCGAGTAACCGACCGTCAACCGTTTGGCGCGCATGACGATGGTGCCGGTGACGCTGGCGGCCGCCAGACGGGGTTTGATGTGAGGCGGGCGCGAGTTGGGCAATGTGATGGCGTTGACCTTGCGCACGGCTTCGATCACGTCCAGCGGGCGGTCGGCATGCAGATCGAACTCGTTCCACTGCTTGCCGTTGCGCAGCGCCAGCACGCCGAAATGATCGACGATGGCCAGCTCGCGGGTCAGGATGCGCAGGCGGCCCAGCGCGCGGGCGTGGGTGCTGTCGCGCACCCAGTTGCGCTGGATGAAATCGACTTCGTTCAGGAGGCGCTCTTTTTCTTCCTTATACACACGTTCGTAATAATCCCAGCGGTCCTGCCTTTGCAGCAGGTAGGAGGAATAGTTACCCGGGTAAAGTTCCAGACCGGTGGGAGTCATCTCCCACAGGGTGTTGACCACGTTATCAAGGAAGTAGCGGTCGTGGCTGACGATCAACACGGCGCCTTCCCACTCGCGCAGGGTTCGTTCCAGCCACTCCACGGCTTCCAGGTCGAGGTGGTTGGTGGGCTCGTCCAGCATGAGCAGGTCGGGCTTTTCGAGCAGTAATTTGGCCAGCAGGGCGCGCGTCTTCTGCCCGCCGGAAAGATGGTTGAGGGGTTCATCCCAGGTTTCCTTGCCCAGCCCCAGGCCCTGCAGCGTTTGCTGGATGGTCAGTTCGAATTCATAACCGCCGGCCTGCTCGAAGGCCGCCTGCAGTTTGCCGTACTGCTCCAGCAATTCGTCGCTGAAATCGGTGGCCATCTGCGCTTCAAGGGCGTGCAGGCGCTCCTGCTGGCCGATCAGGTCGCTGAAGGCGGTCAGCATTTCGGCGTGAACGGTATTCTCGCGCGCGGCAAAGGCCTCCACGGCCTCCTGGCGCAGGTAGCCCAGGCGCGTGCCGCGCGCCATGTGCACCTGGCCGGTGGTGGGGGTGTGGATGCCGGCCAGCAGCAGCAGCAGCGAAGTCTTGCCGATGCCATTCGGCCCGATCAGGCCGATTTTGCTGTCGCGGGCGATGTTGAGCGAGATGCCGCCGAACAAATCGAAGGCGCCGAAGGACAGGCTGAGATTTTCTGCGGTGAGGATTGACATGATGCGAAACTCCTTGCTAATTATCCATTAAAACAAACGGCCGCGGTTGAAACCGCGGCAAAATACGACAAAGTTAAAATAAAACAGCCGCGGGTCGTTGAGGCGCCGCGGCTGATTAATACTGCGTGTAACTATTCAGTCAGCAGGCGCACTCCGAGAAGGCGATGCCTTCGCCGCCTGTCCTGGCGACCAAATGGTAGACGACTGCTGATGTGTTCATGCGCTTAGTCTATCATGAGGTGCAAATTCACGTCAAGCCCGGCGAACGAAAGACTGGCCAAAAGGCTAGTGGTAGTGTGGGCTTGAGCCCACGTCCCCAGGGTTGAGCTCAGCGCTGTGGGTATGCTGCGGTCACGGGCGCAGCTTGGCGCAGCCGGGCCGATGCCGTTCGAATTCCCCGCTGACGCCCTTACGCCGTGGTTGGGTGCGGTGGGCGGAGCCCTCGAAGGGATAGAGTGGGCTTGAGCCCACGTCCCCAGGGTTGAGCTCAGCGCTGTGGGTACGCTGCGGTCACGGGCGCAGCTTGGCGCAGCCGGGCCGATGCCGTTCGAATTTCCCGCTGACGCCCTTACGCCGTGGGTGGGTGCGGTGGGCGGAGCCCTCGAAGGGATAGAGTGGGCTTGAGCCCACGTCCCCAGGGTTGAGCTCAACGCCGTAGGTATGCCGCGGTCACGGACGCAGCTTGGCGCAGCCATTCCGGCCCATGCCGTCTGTCAGGGTGGCCTAAGCCCTCGAAGAGGGTGAGTCCACGTCCCTGTCGGTTGGCGTAAGGAGCGGCTTGAGTCTACGTCCTCTGGCGGCATCCGAAAATACTGTCCAAATTGCCATTGAATCCGGCAGGATTTTCTCTTACCATGATTTCATCCTTCGATGATGAAAAAGTGAGAGATACCATGAAAGCACTTGTCGTGTACGAATCTTTTTTCGGCAACACCGAAAAGATCGCCCAGGCGATTGCGGGCGGATTGGCTGCGCACTTCGAGGTGACCGTGCTGCGCGTCGCGGATGCGCGGCCCGAGCAGTTCAAAGGGTTCGACCTTGTCGTAATCGGCTCGCCCACGCGCGGCTTTCAGCCGTCCGACGGCACCAAGGCGCTGTTGAAAACGCTGCCGGCCGGCGCCCTACAGGGCATAAAAGTGGCCGCCTTCGACACGCGCATGGACGTGAAAGAGGTCAACAACGCCTTCCTGACCTTCATGGAGCGGATCTTCGGCTACGCCGCCGAGCCGATCGGCCGGAAGCTGGCCGCGGCGGGCGGGACGTTGGCGCTCAAGCCGGAGGGATTCTTCGTGCACGGTTCCGAAGGCCCGCTGTGGGACGGGGAGATCGAGCGGGCGGAGAAGTGGGGGGAGAAGATAGCGGTTAGCGATTAGCCATTAGCTGTTAGTGATTAGCAATTGGCTGTTGGTTTATTCGAGGAGGATCATTTCTTCGCAGTACGCCGCGTACGGGCGCAGCTTTTCATAATTGCGGGCGAAGCGCAGGCGCGGGTCGATTTGCCGGATCAGGGCATTCATCGAGTTTTCGTTGTAGCGTTTGCAAATGGAGCGCGTATCCAGCCCCAGAATCTGGCAGGCTTCCAGGGTCGGGCAGAAATTCAGCGAGTGGAATACCAGCCGGTGATGATCTTTTTCGACGATGGGCGCTTCGCTGGGTGTCAGGCCGAGGCGCCGCAGAATCAGCTCATAGGCGCTCTCCAGCGGGTCGCCGTTGAGAAAATCAAGCTTATGCCGGTTCTCGGCGAACCAGGCCAGGCGGCGCTCGATCGAATCCTGGTTATAGGCCGCCAGATCCGCCTCGCTGACGTTGCGCAGGCGCTTGATCTCGCTGCGCACCAGCGGGTGGTAGAGCACCGCGCATTCCTCGGCCAGCACGTCCGGGTGCAGGGTGAGCGTTTTCCCGCCCCGGGCGAAGAGCTCTCCGACGGGCAGATCGATGCGCGTGTGCCCCTGGGCAATGGCCCGGGCGATCGAATAGCCGTATGCCACCTCGGTGATGCCTGACCAGAGGGTCGCCGCCGAACACATCGGACAGGGTTCGTGGGTCGCGACCAGGATGCAGCCGTCCAAGTGCTTGCCGTGGGTTGCGGCGGCCAGCCGGATGGCATTGGTCTCGGCGTGCGAGGTGGGGTCCTGATCGGTCTCCTCGCGGTCGTGCGCCTGAGCGATGATCTGCCCATCGCGCAGGATGACTGCGCCAAAGCCGTGATTGCCTTCACGCAGGCTGGTCCGGGCTTCGGAGATGGCGTGTCGCATTGCGGTTTGCAGCATGTCCATGCGGTCCTCGGATCCTACATCAAATAAGCGTCGAACGCTTTGGCCAGGGATAGATTTTCCAGGAATCTGGCGTGCTCGGTTGCCAGATGTTCGGGCTCATTCCAGTTGCGGAAGATCAAGGTCGCCAGGAAGACGGTGGTATTATCCAGTTTCCTGCGCTGGCGGGCATCGTAGAGGTTGGTCTGGCGAATGACGGGGATGATCTCCATCTGGTAGGAACGGATCATCATCAATAGATAGAAGCGGAAGGCGGATTTTTCGCGGCCCTCCGCCTGGTTGAGGAGCGCGATGGCGTAGTTCAGCAGGGTTTGCTCGATTTCCGTCTGCAGGAGATCGTCGTTGATCAACGAGCGGCCCGGATTGCGGACCGGGTTGAATTTATTATAAATTCCGGCGCCGCCTTCATAAAGCTCGAGGTCGAAGCCGGAGATCAGCGTGGTGGGTTCCAGCGGCGCGCCGGTGAATTCGATGAAATGGAGCAGGCGTTTGCACAGCGATTTCGGATGGCGCTCGGTCAGAACGGTCAACTGGCCGGCGACGAGCGAAATGCCGCTGAAGGGGAGGAGATGCGGGGGTCTGGTTTCGGATTTCTCGATGTGGAGCTGCAGTTCGCCGTCCGGCAGGCTGGCAGCGGTCAGCTTGAGGAGGAGTTTGTCGGCGAAGAGTCCCATGCGGCACCTGATTTCTGGTGGAGAGTAGAATGTGTGTTGTTTTCAAAATGGAATAGTATTTATAATTAAAATACCAAAAAAGCACAGTTTTACAACTGGTTTGTGCGATGTAATTGAAACCTTTTTGATATTGATTCTTACTTCAACCTGCGAGGTCGGCGCCTGAATAATTTCCGCGCTCCCAAGTTTCGATGAAATCGTTTGAAAATTTACACTTCTCGTTTTGTGCTGTGATTCTTCATGGAGATGCTTTCATGAATAGCTTAAGTTTTGGTGAACTACGTTTTTTCTGTTCGCATCTCTTTTTCAATTCATCTTAATCTTCTGATAGGTTGTTCTAAGCGGGATAGTGAGCGTATGTGTGGGGAATAGGGTGATGGTTGGCAGAGGGACAGTCCTCATCAGTGTGGTCGTAAGCGGAACGATCGCGTTGGAAATCTTGACTGTATCCAGACAAGATGATCAGAGGGATCATTGTAGAAAGAAAGATTAGGGTCAATTAATCCATCGCAGGCAACCTTTCTTGGGTTGAATTTGCATTGAGAAAATTCGACCATTAACACTGGTTACCAGGGCTTATATCCAATGGAGATCGAGCAATGAAATGGGATTGATTTCAACGCTCAATTAATGGCACATACAAGAAATTCTGATGCGTATCACTCGCCAACCTTGGTCCAACCCCAATTTCATACAAGCCACCCGAAGAAGTACCAGATGCGTGTGTGACTTCCGCATAAAGTAGCGTTTCCGGGGATACGCCAGTTAATGCAATATAGGAATATTTACGATAAATAGGATCGAAATCCGTTTCAAATAATACAGTAATCCCATCAGATCCAAAAATTCGCAGATGAGGATGCATTCCAAGCGCCAAATCTGTCACCCGCACGTAGGTGATTCCGTTTCCCAGCGTAGTGAATTGGAAAACGTCTTTATCACCTGCGAAATCGATTCTGCCAGGAATCGAAAGGTTATCAGCCGAAATTACCTCTGCTTGATTGATACTATTCGGATGGTCGTCAACTATAACGCCGCTCACAGTTACCTGTATGGTTTTTGAGACCGAATAATTCTCACCCGCAAGGATTGGTTCTGAAAGAGGAACAGGTTGTCCATCAGGACCCAGTGAAGGCTGGAACGCAGTCGATACAAATGCCGCGGTGTTTGCATTATTATCGAAATTTACTTGAATTGTATAAATTCCATCGGCTTCATAACCAAGAATGGCTGAATACAAACCATCACCTTGTAAAGCGTCCGGTGCCAATCCGTCATCTGTAAAGGTAATTGCTTCTGTGGTTCCATTCGGTAGAAGCACACTCGCCTGAACACCTGAGTTCGTCAATGGCAATTCCCTCTGGACAAACGCAAGTAAAAGAATCGGATATGGGTAGGATATATCCTCCCCCATGATCGAGGACAGTTGAGCTGTGTAGGGGGACCCATCCAATTGAGCCGCAAGGTCGCCGGATGCCGTTTCCCAAAAAATTTTTAATGCGCTTCGAGCGGTTCCAGGTAAATCAATTCTTGCATCTAAATTATTACCCGGCCAATACCCGGATAAATCTGGATAATATAGACGAATAGGGTAAGATACACGTGCTCCATCCCGGGGATCGGCAGCGACAGGACGCGCAAGTGTATCCCAGCCAGATGCGCCATACATTCTATATTGAGCAGTTTCTATATTGAAATTCTTATCAATCGAAAAATTGAGCCAATTATTATCACCATTAACTGCATTCCATTGGCTATTCATGATGGAATTCGCAACAGGATGATCAGTGGAATGTGGCCAACTATAAATCTTGTTATTCGATACATCCCCCAGATATTCATCATAAAGTGAGAAGTAGTAATGCCCCCATTCATGAGCCAATGTATACCCCCCACCTCGTTGATGGGTGTCGTCGCTCAAGTAATTATATGAGCCAAAATTATCACACATATTCACAACCAGGCCACCCGTTCCAAAACCAGATATGTTTGAGGAGGGATGGCAATTATTGATCCAATTAATATCTGCTTGACCTGAGAATGAATTTGCTGTGTGAAATGTTACGATGCCAATTTTTCGAGCACCATTCGAGGATTCATAAACACCGTTGGCAAAGTAGTTTATGATGTTTTCATATGGAACCCGCTCTTCTGGTGTTGTTGGATTCGAATAAAGCGAGATATCTACATTGATTGTAATCGTTCCTGAGTAGTTTTGATTTTCCTTATTTGCATTCAGAGTATATGCAATGGACTGTGGATAAAAGCCATAACCGGCCAGATTGGGTGTAATCGTATAGATTCCACCTGGCAAATGCCCTAACATATAATTCCCTGAACTATCTGTGACAGCCGTATGACCTGCCCCATCTGATAATTGTACATTGGGAATCGCATTGCCATTCGGATCAACTATCTTTCCACGAATGGTATATCCATCCGGTGATCCCATGCTATAGACTTTCCCATCTCCCCCCGCAGTGTAAATATTCCCCTGGTACTCCGCAAAATCATAGGAAAAGGTTACCGTCCCATAATCCTGCCAGGCGCTGCCATCATTCATATAGTAATGGCCGTTTCCGCTGCACGCCCACACATGGCCGTTGATCGTCGCCAAACGGATATTTCCGGTTATCGAGGATAGGCTTGCGCTCCACGTTGAACCATCATAAACGGGGAGGATATTGGTAACCATTGCGCCGGCGGTTCCAGCATACAGGTGCCCATCATCGACCACGAGACTCCAAACCGCGTTTTGATTGATCCCAAGCAGAGTTGTCAGGTTGGCATTCAATTCCCAGGCGTTGCCGTTCCATCGCCAGACTTTCGCGTTCACATAGCCCGATCCTGCGTATAAACTTCCCTGGAAAGAAGCAAGCGAGCGGGGCGCATCATTACCAGTGAAAGCCGCGCCAAGCATACTCCAATAGCCGTCGCCCATCCGTTGGTAGACCGCCCCATTCGAGATGCCGACGGCCGCATAAAGAGCCCCATCATGGACCGTCATAGCCTCAATCCCTGACTGATTGGAAGCACCAGGCGCGGAGAAATCTTCAGTGAATGTGGAACCATCGTAATAATAGACAGTAGCGTAATTACTGGTCCCATCCTGAATACGCGTACCGATATACAGGCGACTGTTGAATACCTGCATCGAATCGATCATGTTTACATTTTTGCCAATTGCGGCGGCAAAATTCAGGTCCGTCCAAGCGCTGCCGTCGTAAGTATATAAGTGTCCGTCCGTCTGCCCGATATGACCGCCGGCATACAGCCTGTTGTTGTAAACAGCAAGCACTTTGATCTGAGTGACCGTGGAATTATAGCTGACCAACCAGGTGGCAGCAGTAACGGCCTCGTTTGTGCTGGTCGCAAGAAAACTGAACGTGACCATCAGGATCACAACAATTTTGCGTAAATTCATGGAATACTCCTACCCGGGTGGCGGAAATTAAGAAATTCTAGCGAACATCCTGGTATTGATACTTTCACAGAGATTTTCGACGATTGGTAAATATTTGCGTATCCCCCCAATGCGTTCATTATAGACCTCGCCAATACCAGTACAATGTTAAATCGCTCCCCAATTCCGGAGAGCAATTTACAGTATTTCCAGGCAACCCGCTCTTGCAGATGGGACAGATGGAATGGAAAGAACGAAAAATAATGACCAACATACTGCGCGTGGAGGGCGAACAGATCACTTTATCTCTTTCACCAGAATCTCTACGAATCCCTCCGGATCGACCAGCGCGGCGGCATGCCCGACCTTGCTCAGTCGCACCACCTCGACCGGTCTTCCAAACAGTTTTGCGTACTTCGGAAAATCCTGCTCGCTCTGGGTGGGGTCGCCGGCGGCGCTGGCACCTCATCACTCAGAACCCATCCCTCATTCCTTCACGTTCTTCCTCACCACCGGATGATTCTCGGACCGTCTGGCAACCTCGACGAATCCCTCTGCCAGGAAGGGCTTGAGCAGTCCCATGTAACTGCTCAGGTCGTCCACCTTGCCCTCGTGATCCATCGGATAGGCTTCGACGATCTGCGCGCCGTGGGCAGCGGCGTAATCGACGGCGCCCCGCAGCAGGGCGCGCATGACGCCTTTGCGGCGCCATTTGCGGGCGATGAAGAAGCACACGATCGACCAGACCGGCTGTTCGTCCACCGGCGCCAGCACGCGCGAGCGGGCCAGCGCGGCGTAGTCGCTGCGCGGGGCGAGCGACACCCAGCCGACCGGCTGCTCTCCGGCATAGGCCAGCAGCCCGGTGACCGTGCCGCCCTGCACCAGACCGTGCATCTGCTCGCGGTTCTGATCGCCGTTTCGATCCTTCCAGGCGCCATCGCGCCGGAAGTACATGCACCAGCAGCCGCCGACCGCGCCGTGCGAGCCGAACAGGGTCGTGAAATCCTCCCAGCGCTCAGGGGTGAGGGGCTGAATGGCGTATTCCGTTGGGACCATCTTAACCTCCGCGGGATTATTCCGGCAGCAGGACGAACTCGACCGCGCCAGCTTGCAGGTCGACCAGGCAGCACGAGCGCTCCTCGCGGTGCATTCCGCCCAGCGCGCCGGGGTTGATCACGCGCGCCCGGCCGATGCGCTCGTCGCGCCGGTGGTGCGAATGGCCGCAGAAGACGTAATCGTACGCGCCCGAGCGGGCCAGCTCATCCACCGCGCCCGGCAGGTGGCCGTGGGCCGCGGCGATGGACGCGCCGTCGAGCGTGCCGGTGAAGCTCAGGCCGGCGTAGTTTTCGGGATTGTAGCGCAACAGCATATCGCGCAGCTCGCCGGAGGCGGCGTCGGCGTTGCCGAAGACGCAGATGACGCGATACTCGACCAGCCACTCGAGCGTCTCGAGCGTGGTCACATCGCCGCAGTGGATCAGGGTGCGCGCGCCGGCGCGTTCGAAGATCTCCAGGGCGGCGCGCAGGTTTTTGACGTTGTTATGGGTATCGGACAGAACGCCGATTTTGCTCATTCGCCGGCCTGCCAGGATCGCACCAGATCGAATTGGACGGGGCTCTCGGGCGAGTTGCCCTGCAGTCCACTGCGCAGCGTCCGAACCTTCTCGAGCGCGGCCGGTCCCTGCGCCAGTCCGTGCCGCGCCAGCCAGCAGCCGACCACGCTGCCGGTGCGGCCCTTTCCGCCCCAGCAGTGCACATAGACCGTGCGGCCTTCGGCCAGGGCCGCGTCCAGCGCGTTCAGAATGGCGGTCATGCCGGCGCGGGTCGGGATGGAATAATCCGGCACCGGGAAGCGCAGGAAGAGGGCATCGCGCCCGTCCATCCGCGCCTGGTAAGGAACAGTGTAATCGCGGAAGGGTTCGCCGGCGTGGTTGACCTCATCCGGAAATTGCAGGTTGAGGATGCAGGTGACCCCGGCCGCGGCCAGCGCGGCCAGGTGCTCGTCGGTGCCGGGGCAGGGCCCCGCCAGCAGCCGTCCGGGAAGAACCCAGTAGGAATTGGGAATGGATGAAGGCATAGGTAGATTATACAGAAAATGGGGGGAAGAGGTGAAGGGTGAGGAGTGAAGAGAATGCTGAATGATGAATGCTGAATGATGAATTGCTGATTTCTGATTGCTGATTGCTGATTGAAATCCAAGCGTAGGTCGGGTTGGAGGGGGTGAACGGTAACGGCCGGGATGGAACCCCTGTTCCCCCGCAAACCCGACGTTCCGGGCCGGCGGGGGAAGAAATCAAACAGGATGGGCAGGATTTACAGGATGATTGGTTGAAAGATCAAGCGGTGAAGAGGAAGAGAATGCTGAATGTGTCGCCGCGTAGGTCGGGTTGGAGGGGGTGACTGGTAACGGCCGGGATGGAACCCTTGCTCCCCCGCAAACCCGACGTTCCAAGACGGCGGGGAAAGAAATCGAACAGGATGGACAGGATTTACAGGATACCAAGATGAGCGACTCAGAGCGCGGTCGGAGACCGGCTCGATCGAGGGTAAGGATGAACGCAAAACGCCGGTCGGAGACCGGCGTGAATCAAGCGTATCGCTGACGGGCCACGGCTAACCGCCAACCGCCAACCGCCAACGGCTAACCGCTAACCGCTAATCGCTAACCGCCGATCAAGGTATTGGCTGAATTCAGCAGCGGCAGCACGCCGGCGATGGCCAGGCAGACCGAAATCAGGCTGAGGACGAGCGAGACGATCGCCAGCCAGAAGAAGAACTGGGCCACGCGGTTGATCTTGTTGATCTGCCGGTCCATGTGCTCCTGGAACGCGATGAGCGTGTCGAGGCGCTTGATCAGCGCGGGGCTGGCTGCGGAGGCGTCGAGCGGGGTGGAGGGGACGGCGGAAACCGCCGGCGTGTAGGCAGGCGCGGCCGGCGCGGCGGCATCGGCCGTGAAAGTGGACGCGCCTGTGGCGGGGGGCTCTTCGCTCCTGGCGGCTTCGTACGCAAAGGGGCTGCTGTTGCTGGGCGTGGAGGCTGGCACACCGCTGCCGGCCTGTAATTTGGCCAATCTTTGCTGCGCCTGGACATTGTTGGGGTTGATTTCAAGCACCAATTGCAACCCATCGATGACTTCGGCTTTGGTGGGCGCCAGCAGGGCGTACCACAGCAGTACTTCTTCGTTTTTCGGCTCCTGCTGAAGAATCGCCTCCAGCAGTTGGCGGGCGGCCTGGCGGTCGCCCTGGCGGGCCAGCTCACGGGCCTGACTGAATGTCGCGTTGATATCCATACAATTCCCTCGGGTTGAAAAAAGAAAAAGTCGAATGAATGATAAACGTTGTGAATGATCCCCACATAAACTAAACCTATTATAGAGAATTGCAAAAAAGAAGCCAACCGCCGGGGGATGGGGAAACCTTACGAAAGTGTAAGGATGGGAAAACAAAAGGTCCGGCCTCAGGCCGGACCTTGTCGAAGTTGATTCGTTCAATAGCGCAGCAGCGCGCCGATTTTTCCGCTTTGATCCAATTCCGCGTTGTCGTGGATCACTTCCACGTCCCCGCCGCTGCGCAGCACGGCGCTCACGGCCAGGTCGATAATATCCAATGCGGGCGCCAGGCTCGCGCCGCACTGCGGGCAGGCCGGAGCCGCTTTCGCCACCAGCGCGCCGCAGGATGGGCAGTGGTAGCCGGATGGGGCGAAACCTTTGGAAAGCACCAGGCGCTGCACGCGGCTGTTGTTCACCGCGTCCAGGGTGGCAACCAGGCCCACCACGGCGCCGCTTTGTTTGGCGGCCGAGGTGATCATGTTGTCGATCAATTGAGCTTCGCGCTGCGCCTCGGTATCGCGGCCGATTTGCAGGGCCTTGGCCAGAACTTCGGTCTGGGTGGCGGTCATGGACATGGCAAAAGCTCCCATCACCAGGCTCTGCCAGGCTTTGGGCAGGTGCGAGCGAAATGAAGCCGCGTTATCGTCCGTGCCGCCAATCAGGACGCGCCGGACGTGATTGTCCTCGAAGAACTTGACCGCGAAATCGACCGTATCCTTGATATTGCGGTCGACCAGCGCGTCCGTCGAGGTGGTTTTTCCGGCCATGCCGCCGCGCTGACCGGTTACGGTGGAGGCGCTGCCGTGCTTGACCTTGCGCACTTCTTCGCCCACCATGCCGTTCTGTTCGCGCAATTCGCCCAGGTGGAAGAAGAACAGCCGCGCGCCCTGTTTGTCGACCAGAGCAACCCCGTACCCGCCGTAATTATCGAACAAATCGACCAGAGGGCGAACGCTGGGGCGGTTGCCGACCAGAACCAGATTTTGCACCGCTAATGCGAGGGAATAGGCGCGGAAGAAACCCTGCGCGGCGCAGGAAAAGACCGCGACGCCTTTCCCGGTCCAATTGTATTCGTGTTGAAAATACTTCTCGATGGCTTCTACATCTTCCGGGAGGTTGACATCCTTGAGCATACTGCGCAGGCGCAGCCGATAGGCATCGGCGTTGCCCTCGCTGGGCTCGGTATTCAGGTACACGCTGAGAACCGGGGTGGTTGCAGAGAAATCCAGTAACTCCCGCAGGTTCGTTTCTGACAACATGGCACCCTCCTTTATTGATAGGTGATGAATAATCAACTTGCCATCCGCCCGCTTATGGGCGTTTACCGAGAATAACGGTTACCTCCTTTTGTTCACCATCTCGCAGAATCGTCAGCACAATCGAATCGCCCGGGCTCTTGCTGGTCATCAGGTAGCTCAGCAGATCGCCAAACACCTGAACCGGCTGCCCGTCCACTGCAATGATCAGGTCGCCGCCCGACAGCAGGTCGGGGATGGTGGTTTCGACGCTTCCGCCGCGGATGCCGGCCTTATCCGCCGGGCTGTCGGTTCGCACCGAGGTTACGTAAGCGCCGGAGGTCTGCGGCAGTTTCAACTCTTCCGCCAGGAAGAGCGAAAGTTCGTCCTGGCTGGTAATACCCAGGTAAGGATATTCGTACTTACCATCTTTGATGAGCACCGGCACCACCCGCGACATGATTTTGGAAGAAATGGCGAAACCGATGCCGGTGTTGACCGGTTCGCCGGTGTCGGTGGAGCTTTCAGTGCGAATGGCGCGGTTGAGACCGATCACTTCGCCGGCCAGGTTGAGCAGCGGTCCGCCGGAATTGCCCGGATTGATGGCCGCGTCCGTTTGGATGATATCGCCGGCGGTGAAATAGGCGTTGTTATCCGCTTCGCGCAGCGATTCCAGGGTGCGCCCTTTGGCCGAGACAATGCCAATGGTCATCGTGCCGCTCAGCCCGAACGGATTGCCAATCGCCACAACGGTCTGGCCGACATGAAGCTGGTCGGAATCGCCCAACGTCAGCGGGGTCAAATCGGCGGCCGGCACATCCACCTGGATGATGGCCAGGTCCGAGTCGAGATCTGTAGCCAGAATATCGCCGTGGACCTTCTGCCCGGAGGAGAAATCCACTTCCAACTCCTGAGCGCCTTCCACCACGTGATAATTGGTGACGATGTGACCTTCCTGGTCATACACAAAGCCGGAGCCCTGCCCGCTGCCGTCCTGGGTGATGATGCGGATGGAAACGACGCCCGGGCTGACCCGGTCGTACAGATCGGCCAGAATCTGGTCGCGTTCGGTCAGGCTGACCGCTTCGCCAGGGGCGGACGCCGCCGGCGTGGCCTGGGCCGGTAGGGCCTTCAGCGTGGGCGTTGGCTGCAGTGTGGTGATCGGCGAAGCTGCAAACGGGCTCAACCGGCAGGCCAGGGTTGTGGTTGCAATTAACAGAATAGCCAGTAAGATCCAGGGAATTTTGTTTTTCATCGTTGCATCCTTGGTAAGAAAATCCGACCACCGGGCTTTCACCTGAAAGGGCTTCGCGCGCAGTGAGCTTTATCCGGACGTTATTTGCTCAACTCTGACGGAGTTGTTCGAAAAGGCTTTTCTGGCGCTGCGTCAGGTTGCGCGGCAGATTCACCTTGATGCGCGCGTATAAATCTCCAAAGGTCGTGGCAGCCGTCAAATGCGGCATGCCGCGCTCGGAAAGGCGGAAGGTTTGGCCCGGCTGCGTGCCTGCGGGAATTGTGAGCAGCACCTCGCCGGACAGGGTGAGTACCTTCGCCGTTCCGCCCAGAACAGCCGTGTAGAGATCGATGGAAACATCGGTGTACAGGTCATCCTCCTTGCGCTCGAAGCGCGGATCGGAAAGCACCTCCACAACCAGATACAAATCCTGCGGACGACCGCCTTGCGGCGAGACCGCGGCGCCCTTCATACGCACCTTCGTGCCGGTGCGCGCGCCGGCCGGAATCTTCACTTCCAGGCGCCGGTCTCCGACCTGCACCGTCCGGCTCGCTCCATGATAGGCTTCCGCCAGGCTGATGCTGACGGGGACTTCGATCGCGGCAGCCCGCGGCTGCGCAGATGCGCGGCGAGTCTGGGTGCGGGTATTGACGCCGCCCATCCCGCCCATACCACCCATGCCGCCAAAAATGGCGCTGAAGAAGTCGGAGAAACCGCCCGCGCCGCCGAACAGGTCGTCCATATTAACCCGCTGGCCGCCGGTGTTCGACGGCTGGCTGAACCAGTCCTCCCAGTTGAAGTTGCCCTGCTGTCCGCCCTGCTGCCAGGTCGAATAGGAATCGCCCAACTGGTCGTAGCGTTGCCGTTTCTTGGGGTCCTTGAGGACCTCGTAGGCTTCATTAATGGATTTGAAATGCTCCTCAGCGGCTTTATTGCCGGGGTTGCGATCGGGGTGATATTTTTTTGCTAAATCACGATAGGCGCGTTTGATCTGGTCATCGTTTGCTTTTCGATCAACGCCCAGTACCTTGTAATAATCCTTATACTCCATACGATGATTGTATGCTCAGGAACGGGGCAGAGTCAAGTGCGAGGGTCAAGCTCTTATGCATTTCTAACAAAAACCGGCGCCGCATGAATTTACAACCCCTTTACATTTATCAGCCTTCCGCGGTTCCGTGCTATCATTACAAACATGACTGCCCCTCGTGACCGTATTCTCGTCGTGGAAAACGATCCGATTATCAGCGATATGATCGGCCGGCAAATTCTGCAACCCTCCGGCTATCAATATCTGGTGGTTTCAGACGCCTCCTCAGCCATCAATCGGGCCATGCAGTTTGCGCCGGATGCCATCATTGCCGAACTGAACCTGCCGGGTTTGAGCGGTAAGGACCTCCTGGTGGCGCTGACCTCGCAAGGCCTGGCCACCCCGGTCATCCTGCTGGCTCCCAAAGGGAACGAGGCGGACATCATTCAAACATTTCGGCTCGGCGCCGCCGATTACCTGACCTGGCCGGCGCGCGAGCCGGAAGTGATCAACGTCGTCGAGCGCGTGCTGAAACAGGTTCACGACCGCCACGAGCGCGAGCGTCTTTCGCGTCAATTGCACAATACCAACCAGGAATTGCAACAGCGCGTGCGCGAACTGACCGCCATTTTCTCGGTCGGCAAGGCGGTTACCTCGGTCACCGACCAATCCCAGGTTTTCGAAAAGATCCTGGAAGGGGCGACGCACGTCACTCAGGCCGAATTGGGCTGGTTCCTGCTGCGGGACGAGGCCTCCAAAAATTATCTGCTGGTGGCCGGGCGCAATCTGCCGGCTTCGCTGCCCGTGCAGATGGGGCAGCCCTGGGATGACGGCATCAGTTCGCTGGTGGCGCTTTCCGGTGAGGCGCTCGCCATTCACGGCGAACCCCTCAAACGGTTCAAAATTGCCCCACTCGGCCAATCGGCTCTGATCGTGCCGGTAAAGGTGCAAAAACAGGTCATCGGCCTGCTGGTGATGATGCGCAAGCAGCCCACGCCGTTTACCCCCAGCGACCAGCACCTGCTGGAAGCGCTGGCCGATTACGCCGCCATTTCTCTGGTCAATGCGCGCCTGTTCCGCACCGTTGAAGACCGCGCCCGGATGCAGCAAAACGCGGCCGAGGTCGCCCAGTTGGGTGAGAAGGTCAACAATTCGCTGCTTCTATCTCTGCGCCAGGAGCTGCGCGGGCCGATGGAAATCGCCCGCAGCGCGCTCGATTTTCTCGCCAAGGATATCACCATCCATTGGACGCCCGATCAGCGCCAGGCGCTTTCGGCCGTCCAGGAGCAGGTCGGATATACCAGCCGGCTGGCCGAATCTTTGCAACCATCGGAAGGGCTGCGCGGCTCGCCCGCCAACCTGACCGAAATTACCCGCCTGGCCGTCAACCGGATGCAACCCTTCGTCGGGGCCAACAACCTCAGCCTGGCAGCCGACCTGCCCAACGAGGCGTTCGACATCCAGGCCGACGGAGCGCTGCTCCTTCAGGCAGTCACCGGTTTGCTTAATTACGTGCTGCGCGTTTCCACCAACGGCAGCCAGGTGGGTCTCAAGCTCGAACGCACTCCGGAGGGCATGGCCCATCTGAGCATCCACTACAGCGGGCCCAACCTGAATACGGGAATGCTGGCGCGCATCTTCGACAAGCCTCCTGTCAATGAACCCAGCCGCTCGCGCCGCTTTTTCGCCGCGGCCATCGGCTTGCCGCTGGTGAAGGACGTTATCCTGAAATTCAACGGCAAGACCTGGGCGGAACGCAAGCCAGGTCAGACCACCCTGTTCCACATCCTGCTGCCCCTCCTTCATTAAATTACGTACAGGCGATTTTCATGACCCCTTCCCACATTCTCGTGGCTGTCACGGATCAGCAAATTAATTTCCTGCTGGAGCGGGTCTTGAAATCCGCCGGGTATCAGGTCACCCTTCAGCAAAACGCTGCCGCCATCAAGCGTTCGATCGAGCTGACCTCACCGGCGCTGGTGATTTTGGGCGAAAAGGTCGAGGATACCAGCGGGCTGGACCTGGCAGATGGATTGCTGCGCCGGTTTCCGGCGGTCCCGATCCTGCTCTTCGTCTCTCAGGAGACCCCCGGGCTGCTCAAGCGCGCGCTGCAATTGGGCCTGAGCGATACGCTGTGCCTGCCGCTGCGCAGCGAGGATATCCTCAAAGCAGTGCAATCCAGCCTTGCCAAGCAGCAGTTGCGCAAGGAATGGGTGCTGCTCGAATCTCGCCGGGCCACGGCCAACCTGCAGCAGCAGATCGGCGAAATGGAAACCCTGGCGGGACTGGCCCGTTCCATCAACGGCTCGTTGGATACCGACAGCGTCCTGCAGTCGGTGGTCGAGGCGGCCGTCAAATTGACGAACGCAGACGAAGGCAGCCTGCTTCTGTTGGACGATGTCACCGGCGAATTGTATATGCGCGCCTCGCGCAACTTCCAGGATGAGTTCGCGCGCACCTTCCGCCTGCCCATACAGGATACCCTGGCGGGGTCGGTGATCCAGTCCGGCCGGCCTTTTCTGCTGGATGAAAACACGCCCCAGAAGATCAAGACCGCCTACCTGGTGCAAAATCTGGTTTACGTTCCGTTGCGCGTGCACGACAGCGTTATCGGCGTGCTGGGCATTGACAACCGCGAGAAGAAAATCCCGTTTCGCGACCACGATGTGAAATTGCTTTCAGCGCTGGCAGAATTTGCCGCCATTGCCATTGTCAATGCCAGCCAATTCTCCAGTACGGAAGCCGAACGCAACAAACTGGGCACGATTCTCACCCGGATTCAAGACGGGGTCGTGGTTTTCGATCTCGACCAGCGTCTGGTGCTGGTCAACCAGATGGTGAACGGCGCCTTCAGGCTGGGGGATGAGAACCTGGTGGGGCGTCCCCTGCGGGAAGTCTTCAGCAATCCCGACTTGCTGGAACTGGCGGAAAGTGATGGAAAGAGCAAGACCAACCGGGTTGAAATCACGGTCGAGGACGGGCGAATCTTCAGCGCTCAAATCACGCCCATCAGCGAAGTCGGCGCCGCCATCACCATGCACGACGTCACCAACCTGAAAAAGCTGGACAGCATCAAGAGCGATTTCGTCAGCACCGTATCGCACGACCTGCGCTCGCCCCTGACGGCTATTCTGGGTTATGTGGAGCTGATCGAGCGCGCCGGCCCGGTCACCGAACTGCAGCGCGATTTCATTCACCGCGTGCAGATCAGCGTGCACAACATCACTCACCTGGTGGACGACCTGGTTGAGTTGGGCCGGATCGAATCCGGTTTCGACACGCGTAAAGAGACGGTGCTCATCCAGCAGATCATTCAACTGGTGGCCGAGAGCATGAAGAAGCAGCTTGACGATAAGGGACAGACGCTGCAGGTGCAGTTGCCCGAGTCGCTGCCGGCTGTGTTCGCCAATCCGGTGCAAATCCGGCAAATGGTCGAAAACATCCTGGATAACGCCAGAAAATATACCCACCGCGGCGGGGTGATTTCCGTCAACGGTGAAATGGACGACCAACAGATCATCCTGCAATTCACCGACAACGGCATCGGCATTCCCCAGGTGGACCTGCCCTTCATCTTCGACAAGTTCTACCGGGCCAGTAATTCGAACAATGAAATCCCTGGCACCGGCCTGGGGCTTTCGATCGTGAAATCCATCGTCGAGAATCACCAGGGACGCATCTGGGTTGAGTCCACCCTGGATGAAGGCAGCACATTTACGGTCGTGCTGCCGGTTGTGAAAAACTGAAACGATCTTTAAAAATCAAAATCGAAAAGCCATTCAGACTTTCCGAATTTGGGGTTAACGCGAGTCTCCGCCGGGGGCGGTGAGGAAAAACCCGGCGGAGACTTTCGCCAAAGGAGGAGACAGCGATGAGCATCTAGGAGGTGTCCTTTTTTATTCCGTCTCCAAGCATTATGATACCGGCATTTCAAAACGGCTTCCATTGTTGAAAGTCATCGCTTGCGGATGATCTTGCTCACTGCAGCGCCAGTACAATAACAGGCTAAAAAGGTGGTTTCTGACCCTGATCGGGCATTCTGGCATGACAAATGCAGGTCACGAAAGCACAGAAACAGGACTTATTCACCCGCTTGACGTGTCTCATCGGTTATGCTACTATGTTAAAAATTAAAATATACGCAATTCACCTGTCCGGAAAACGACAGGCTGCCTAAATTCGTTGAAGGAGATCGTCCCGATGCACAAAAAACTACTCACTCTAATTATCGTCGTAGTGTTGATGAGCGTCGCCTTGAGCGCCTGTGTTTTGCCGGCTTCCACACCAGCGGCTGCAGTCAAGGCGACCGCTACGGGCGAGTTGCCTTTCCCGCTGGTCTCGCCGAATGCCATGCTGACTGAAATCGTCAGCGGCACCCAGACGGCCGCCGCAGTTGGCCAGCCCGGCGCCGCGGCCGCCACTCCGACCCCGGCTGTGCAACCCACCCAGGCAGTTCAGCCCACCGCCACTTTCGCCGTGGTCCCGACGGCCACTCCGGGGCGTCCTTCCAGCTACGTCGTCCAGAAGGGTGAATCGCAGTACTGCCTGGCGCGCCGCTTTAACATCAGCCCGGCGGACCTGGCTGCGTTGAACGGCCTCTCGGCGAACGCCTTCCTCGATCCCGGCATGACCTTGAAGATTCCGCAGAGCGGATCGTGGGATTTCGGCGACCGCGCCTTGAAGACTCATCCGACCACTTATAAAGTCGCCTCCGGCGATACCATCTATTCCATCGCCTGCGCCTTCGGGGATGCGGATCCCAACATGATCATTCTGGCCAACGGCCTGAAGGATCCCTACACGCTGACCGCGGGGCAGACCCTTCAAATCCCGTAGCCCGACAATCCATAAGACGCCGAACCAAATGCGGGAGAGTCATTCTCCCGCGTTTGGTTTAAAGATAACCACAGAGAACACAGAGGTCTTAGAGAAGTGAAAGATAAACAGAAGAGGAAGTATCCGAAGATTAAGAAAAAGAGAAGGTGAGCCCAAAATACGGCAATGAAGTTAGAATATATTCTTGATCATTTTCCTGCCGGTTCGATTCGTCTCTTTTTTCTCTTGCTTTATTCTTCCTCTGAGGTCTCTGTGACCTCTGTGGCAATTTTCTTTTCTGGAGTAAATAATGATCTTCGAAGAACTCAAACGCGATACGGTTTATCAGGGGCGGGCCTTTGGCGTGCAGGTGGTGCACCTGCGCCTGCCCGATGATCGGGTCCGCGATTACGATCTGGTCCACCATATGCCATCGGTCACGATCGTGCCGCTGGATGAGAAGGGCCGGCTGCTGTTCGTGCGCCAGTTTCGACTGGGCGCCGGCGAGGAGTTGTTGGAGCTTCCGGCCGGGGTGATGGAAGCCGGCGAGGAACCGCTGGCCTGCGCCGAGCGCGAGGTTCGCGAAGAAACCGGCTACGCGGCCGGCAAAATGGAACTGCTGGGCGATTTCTACCTGGCGCCGGGTTACAGCGACGAGCACATGTATGTTTATCTGGCGACCGGCCTGCAGCCCGATCCGTTGAAGCAGGACGATGATGAGTTCCTGGAACTGGAAGCCATTCCGGCGGGCGAAGTGCTGGCCGGCAGGAATACCCTTCACGACAGCAAGACGCTGGCCGCGCTGCTGTTGGCGCAGCCCCGGCTGCTGGAAGCGCGCAAATAGGAGCGGATCTCATGTTCTCAGATGATCTCAGCCAGAAGGCGAGCGGTATCTGGAATCGCAACGCTGCTTTCTGGGACGATTATTTCAAGGAAGGCAATGCCTTTCACCGCTACCTGGTTTCGCCTGCGGTGGAGAAACTGCTGGAATTACAGCCCGGCGAGCAGGTGCTGGATGTGGCCTGCGGCAACGGTGCGCTGGCCCGCCGTCTGGCCGACCTGGGCGCAAAGGTGACCGCTTGCGACGTCAGTCCCGTTTTCATCGAACGCGCCCGCGCCCGCTCGGCGGATTATTCCGGACGGGTGGAATATACCGTAGCGGATGCCTCTCGCGAGGAAGCGCTGCTCAGCCTGGGGGAGGGGAAATTCGACGCCGCGACCAATACCATGGCCCTGATGGATATGGCCCAGATCGATCCGCTGTTTCGGGCGCTGGCGCGCCTGGTGCGGCCGGGCGGGCGGTTCGTGTTCGTGGTGGCGCACCCGTGTTTCAACTCGAGCGGCGCTTACAAGGCTATCGAGGAGGCCGACCGGGACGGCGAACTGGTGGTGACCAGCACCATCAAGGTCGAAAAGTACATCACGCCCTTCTCTTCACTGGGCCTGGGCATCATCGGTCAGCCTGAAGCGCAGTACTACTTCCATCGGCCGCTCAACGTGCTGTTTGGGGCCGCCTTCCGCGCCGGCTGGATGATCGACGGGATTGAGGAGCCCACTTTCCCACCCGAATTGGAGGGGCGGCGGCCTTTTTCCTGGGAAGCCTTCAAAGAAATTCCGCCGGTTCTGGCGGTGCGCTGCCGGAGGCCGCTTGCCTGACGAACCGTTGAATTACATGCGCATATCGGCGCGGCTGGGCTGCTGCGGCCAACCGACCCTCGAACAGTGGGATTGGATTGCCGCGCAGGGCTATCAGGTGGTGATCAATTTGTTCCCGACCAGCGCTCCGGACGGCATGCCGGATGCTTTCGGGCTGGCTTCCGTGCGCGGGCTGGAATATATTCACATCCCGGTGGTCTGGGAGACGCCCACGCAGGCAAATCTGCAGCAATTCTTTGCCGCGATGGAAGCCCATCGCGCACAGTCCGTCCTGGTCCACTGCCGCAGAAATTACCGGGCCTCGGCCTTCGTTTATCTGTGGCGCGTGCTGCGCTGCGGCGAGCCGGAAGAAGATGCCCGCTGGGATATGCTTTCGGTGTGGGAACCGGATGAAACCTGGCAGGCCCTGATCGATCGGGCCCTGGCGGCCGGCTAAGCACCCGAATCGGATTTACCATCCGGCCGCGTACCAGCGCAAATACTCCTCCACGTGCGCCGACCAGTATTCTTCATTATGCGTGCCCGGGTTGAGGTGCCATTCGTGCACTAGGCGCGCGTCGTTGAGCATGCCCTCGAATTCCAGCGCATAGGCGTAGTAGGGATCCTTGACGCCGATATCCAGGTACAGGCGCGGGCGCTGGTCTTCGGGAATCTTTGGCAGCCAATTGTAAAAGATGCTTCCGTTGCTGGACGAGGGCAGGCTGTGCAGGCCGATGGCGCCGAAGGTGGGCCAGTATTCATAGCCCAGGCGAACCGCCCAACTGGCGCCGCGCGAAAGCCCGCCAATGGCCCGGCAGGCGGTCTCGCGGCAAACGGCGTAATTCTCCTCCACCCAGGGTAAAAGCTCATTGACCACCGCCCGGCCAAAAGCGGATTGGCTGATATCTGCCAGGTAATAATATTCCTGCGGCATGACTACCAGGAAGGGCCTGACCTCGCCGGCAGCGATCAGGCGGTCGGCGGTTTCCGGAACGCCCAGGCGCTGCCACTGATCGTCGTTGAAGGACTGGCCGTGCAGCAGGTAGAGCACCGGATAACCCGGATCGGCCGAGGGGTCGTAGCATGGCGGTGTGTAGACGCGCACCGTCATAGGCTTACCGATCTCGGTGGAGAACACCGCAAAGCTTTTCACCTGCCCCCGGGTTTCCGTGCAACCGGCCGGCGTTGGGGTCAGGCTGGGCTGCGGGGTCGGGCTGGGCTGGAGCGTGGAAATGGGCTGCAGCGGCGTGGCCGAAGGCGACGACGCTGCGGTTGGCGCGGCGGAAGCGCAGCCTGCCAGTAGAAGAATCAACAATAGAAGTGAGAGTCTTGTATTGTTTTGCATGGCGAATTTGTAAACTTGACGATTATGCCCTGCACCGATTATACTTTGAAGCGCCGGGGTGTAGCGCAGTTGGCAGCGCACCGCGTTTGGGACGCGGGGGTCGACGGTTCAAGTCCGTCCACCCCGACTCTTTTTTTAGAATTTGCCAACCAGGGAAAGACGTCATGTCACCCAAAAAGTACGACGGAGTCATCGAGGCAGTGCATTACAATGCCGAGGGGCGTGTGGAACAGGTGCGCCTGTACGAGCGGCGCGGCGCTGTCTTTTCGGACTGTGTGTTGCTCGGCCGGGACGATCTCGTGCGGCGGATCAAAGCCCGCAAGGTCTTTGTCATCGGCCAACGAAGACCCTGGATGGGCAGTTCCTTCGAAACCGGCGCCCAGATTCACCTGACCGGGCCGGCCGGAAAAGAAGTCTTTGCAACCGACAACCCGCCCATCGGGCGAGATCACCTGAAAGGTGTTCCGGAGTATTAAAAACGCGAGCCGCTTGTGACCGATTCGCCCTATCTTTCCATTATCATCCCTGCGCATAACGAAGAGCAGCGACTGCCCAAAACGCTTGAGCAGGTCGCTGATTTTATTAATCAACAGACTTACCCCGGTGAAATCGTGGTGGTAGAAAACGGCAGCAGCGACCGCACGCTGGCGACCGCGCAGGAGTACGCGCGGCGTATCCCTTACCTGCGCGTCCTGAGCGTGGAGCAGCGCGGCAAGGGATTGGCCGTCAAAACGGGCATGCTGGCGGCGCGTGGAACGTACCGCTTTTTTGCCGACGCCGACCTCTCCATGCCGATTTCCGAAGTCAACCGCTTCATTCCACCGGCGCTGCCCGGCTCGGAGGTCGCCATCGGTTCGCGCGAGGCTCCCGGCGCGGTGCGCTACGGCGAACCGCAGTATCGTCACCTGACCGGCCGGGTGTTCAACGCCATCGTTCGTTTGCTGGCCCTGCCTGGTCTGGGGGATTCGCAGTGCGGCTTCAAATGTTTCCGCGGCGACATTGCCGACGAAATCTTTCCGCTGCAAACCATGACCGGCTGGTCGTTCGACGTCGAAGTGCTGTTCATTGCCCGCCGGCGTGGCTATCAGATCGTCGAAGTGGGCATCCCCTGGTATTTCAATCCGGGCAGCAAGATCCGCGTGATGCACGATTCGCTGCGCATGTTTCTGGATTTGTGGAATATTCGCTCGAATGCCCGCGCCGGACGCTATAACCATTCAGCGCACAGCGGCTGACTTTGCAGGTTCATCCGCCGCCATGCGCATTTCTCCCGACCTCAGCCTCGAAACACCCCTCTGGCAGGCCGGACTATGCCGCCTGGCCGGGCTGGATGAGGCCGGACGGGGCGCCTGGGCCGGACCGGTGTACGCGGCGGCAGTGGTGCTTCCGTCAGGCGGCGAGGAACTGCTGGCGCAGCTTCCGGGTGTGCGTGATTCCAAGCTGATGACCCCCAGACAGCGGACATTCTGGGCCGAAAAGATTCTCGGCGTGGCGGTCGCCTGGGGCGTCGGCTGGGCCGGGAATGACGAAATCGACACGCAGGGTATCCTGCCTGCCACGCGCCTGGCCATGCAGCGCGCCGTCGAGCAACTCGGGTTGGCGCCGGAGCACCTGTTGATCGACGCAGTCCGCCTGCCGGCCCTCAAAATTCCGCAAACCGCCCTGGTGCGCGGCGACCAGCGTTCGCTCAGCATCGCGGCCGCTTCGGTGCTGGCCAAAACTTCGCGGGATGCTTTCATGGTGCAGATGGATGTGCAGTTTCCGGGTTACGGCTTTGCCGCTCACAAAGGCTACGGCACTGCGCGCCACCAGCGCGCTCTGGATGAACTGGGGCCCTGCCCGCAACACCGGTTTAGTTTTGCGCCGCTGCGAGCCCGTTCGATCAGCGCCTGAAAACGATTTTTCGGAATTTCTTTCGAAAATAAATAAGAAACCGATTTATCCGAATAATATCCGGGGAGTGATTTAGAGTAGAGCGGACACGCAGGTCCGCGGCTACAAGCGGAGGCCGATCCTTTCTTTGTGGCGGTCAAGCCGGGTTGGCGGACACGCAGGTCCACGGCAACAGATGGAAGCGGACACGCAGGTCCGCGGCTACGAACAATGTCACAGCGGCGGGTGTTCCCCCGCCGCTGTGGAATATGGGTCGTGCAACCCGAACGAAATAACTAGCGAAGCACCATGGGGATGAATAAACGGTATGGATTATCCTCCACGGTCAAATCAAAATCGTCCGATACGGTTGCACTTCCATCGGATGCCGTAACGCGGATGGAGTAGACACCAATTGCGGCAAGAGGCGGTGTACCGCTCAAAACCCCGCTGGCGGTATTGCAACTCAGCCAGGGAGGGAGCGGATTGCCGTCCACAAGTTGGGCTGAGAAGGTCAGCACATCACCGGTATCGCTATCGCCAAAATAAGCAGATGTGTCGAAGCTGTAAGGCGTGCGCGCCGGATGGTTCTGGTCGGGCAGCGGGGCGATCCGATACGGGGCGGTGTTGTCCGGATCGACGGTCAGCGTCACGGTGACGGTTTCGGAACTCGCCGCGCCGTCATTTGCGTGATAGGTGAAACTGTCGCTGCCGTTCCAATCGGCCGCCGGGGTATAGCTGAAGCTGCCGTCCGTGTTGAGCGTCAGGCTGCCGTGCGAGGTGGAACTGTCGAGGACCGCCGTCAGCACGTCGCCGTCCACATCGATATCGTTGGCCAGCACGCCGTTGGCCGGGATGGACAGTGAACCGTTTTCGACCAGGCTGTAGGTATCGGCGGTCGCCGTTGGGGCATCATTTACCGGGTTGACGGTCAATTCAACAGTGACCGTACCAGACGTACTCTCGGCGTCGTGGGCGGCATAGGTGAAGCTGTCGTCTCCATTCCAGTCTGAATCTGGCTGGTAGGAGAAGCTGCCATCGGCGTTCAGGGTCAGGTCGCCGTGGGATGCGTCGGTAACAAGGTGCGCACTTAAGCCATCCCCATCCCGATCTGTATCATTACCCAACACACCGGGCGCATTCACGTTCAATTGCGTATCTTCTGGGGTCGAATAACCATCCTCGATAGCCGTCGGAGCGTCATTGATGGGTTGTACGTGTAGGGTAACGGCTTCGACGGCGGAAAGTAAGAAACCATCGCTGGCCTGGTAGGTGAAACTGTCATCTCCGTTCCAATTCGCATCCGGCTGGTAGGTGTAACTGCCATCTGCGTTCAGTGCGAGAACACCATGCAAAGGATCGGACACCCACACGGCGGTGAGATTATCGCCGTCCGCGTCTGTATCATTCTCCAGCAGACCGGGCGCGGCAATCGATAAGAGCGCATCCTCGTCGACATCATAGCTGTCCGGGGTCGTTCTTGGCGCATCCGCCGCTGGGTTGACTGTCAATGTTACAGTGGCGACGCTGGAGTTAACCACGCCATCGAATGCGGTGTATGTGAAGTTGTCTGTCCCGTTCCAGTCGGCGTTCGGGGTATAGGTGTAGCTGCCGTCGGAGTTCAACGTCAGGCTGCCGTGAGACGGGCCGTCGACCAGGGCGGTGGTCAGGGCGTCGCCGTCCGCATCGCTGTCATTGTCCAGCACGCCCGGGGCCGGCTGCACCAGGGGAACGTCTTCATCGGTCGTGCCGCCGTCGGCCGCAGCCCGTGGGGCATCATTCACCGGGCTGATCGTGAGGGTGACGGCAGCCGGAGCGGAAGCGAGGCCGGCTTCTTTCGCGGTGTAGGTGAAGCTGTCGCTGCCATTCCAGTCGGCGGTTGGGGTGTACGTGAAACTGCCGTCCGCGTTCAAAACCACGGCGCCGTGCGAGGGCTGGTCGACCAGGACCGCGCTGAGGGGCTGCCCCTGGTGGGCGGTGTCATTGGCGAGCAGACCGGGCGCTGCGATGGTCAGCGGGGTGTCTTCGGACGTCTGATAGGCATCCGCGGCGGCCTGCGGGGGGTCGTAACGGCTGACCACCAGATCGTCGATGGCCAGGCCGTGATCGGCGCCCTGTTCGTCGGCGTCGGTCCAGCGCAGCATGATGTAGCTACCGGCCGGAATGGCGACGCTAAATTGAGCCGTCCGCCGGCGCTGGTTGGCGGGCAAGTTTCCGTTCAACGCGCCGGCGGTTCCACTGGTCACCGGGGCGGAAAAATCCAGACTCGTCAGGCTGGTCCAGGCGCCGGCGGTCAGGCTGGTGATCGCCGAGGCGCCGACCTGATAACTAAAGGCGAGGATTTGAGTCCCGCCGGCGCTGTTGCGCCACTGCTCGCCGGTAAAGGCGACGTATAGGCGGGTGATCTCATTGAGGGTGTCATTCTGCAGCAGCAGACCCTTGTAGATGGTGCCGCCCGTGTTCTTCTTGGGCAGGGCACCAAAGGCGCGTTCGGCGGAGGCCGTCGAACCATAGCTGAACATCCCACCCGCGCCGGACGAGCCGTTGTCGGCCGTGATCTGGTTGCGGGAGGCATACCAGCCCGGCAGGGTGCTGTCATTGACCCAGGCGCCGCTGCCCGATGCGCGCAGACCGTCGAAGCTCTGCGTATAGGTATTCGACAATCCCTGAGCAGCCGCCTGAACAGGCGTGATCCCGCTGAAAACACAGCCCAGGGCGATGATCAACGTGAGGCCCAGATTAATGAGTTTGAAGTTGGATGGATTCGTCATTCTCGTTCCCCCAGATATGAGCACCATAAATTCGACCATGAAAATTGAACTTTCATGGAGACGGTCGGGTTATGAAGATCGGCGAGGGAGATGAATAGCGATCCGGATTATTGGAATAATGCCGCTGCGCGATTCCTTCCCCCTACGCGCATTTCGATTATTTTACAACATAACCGATGAAGAATACATCATCGATCGATTGGCAGTTTTGTAACCTTACAGGTCGGTTTAAGAAATGCCGGTCTGGCACGATCTTTGGAATTCCAGGCGGCCCGGGCTTGACTTTTTCCTTTTTTACTATTATACTATTTGTATAATACTCAATTGGTTCAATAGTCAGGGCCGAATCTCATGGACGATTTGCTGGAAACCTGGGAAGGTACCTATAAAAAAGGGCTGCTTAGCTTTTGGATCCTGCTGCTGCTGGATCAACGCCCGACCTATGCGTTCGAGATGAATCCGCTCATCCACGAGCTGTCGCAGAACACCATCTCGGCGGACGATAACAGCCTGTACCGGGCGCTGAACCGCTTCGAACAGCTCGGATTAATCACCAGCCAGCGCCAGCCTTCCGAAATGGGCCCGGCCCGGCGCTATTATTCGCTCACCGCACAAGGGCGCGACCTGCTCATTCGTTTCACCCAGCGCAACCTGCTTGTCTTTCAGACATCGCCAGTGGCCGACGCCATTCAAAGGCTGATGCAGAACGGACATGGAGAGGAGAAGAAATCATGACCGAGACACTCGAACAGCAGCTGGAAAAATGGAAGAAGACCCTGCTGATCTACCTGGGGGCGGGGATTACGCTGCTCCTGGTGGCGCTCATTGATTTGCCGGCTCAAATGCTTCAGGCGCGCAGCAATCATTTCATAATGGTTGATGGCTGGTACGGGCTGTGGTTCATTCTGGTGATCGCCTGCCTGACGCCGGGGGTGCTGCTGCTGGCAACACCGCGCTGGCGGCAGGCGCAGCTCGAAGATCGGGTGCCGACCGGCTTTGGTTTTCTGGGCGTGGCCTGGCTGGTCATGCTGGGCTTCAGCATGCACACCAGTACTCTGCTCCCGACGGTTTTTCATTTCCTGATCTTTGCCCTGGGCGTGATGCTGGCGGTCGTCTATTTGCTGCTGCGTCGTCGCCCGCGCAAGGAGGAGATGTTTCCGTAGAAGAGACGTGAAGTGTGAAGGGTGAGGAGTGGTTCGGTAATCGTAATTCGCACGTCGTGATTCGTGATTCGTAAGGCATGCGGTGTGAGGCGTTTCATGAATCAAGCATCGCGAATATCGAATAACGAATCACGGTTCACTCCTCACCTCTTCTCCACCTTACACTTTTCTCAAGCCTTCCCATTCCCGCGCGGGGTAAAATAAACCGGACTTTACACCATCACTGCACGCGAGGGAATCCGCTTGAAGATATTCATCACCGGAGCAACCGGTTTCATCGGTTCACATCTGGCGCAGCGCCTGGCCGCGGAAGGCCACCAACTGCGCTGCCTGGCGCGTTCGACCAGCCGGACGGAAAATCTGCGCGCGTTGGGCGCCGAGATCATCACCGCCGACCTGACCGACCGCGAGACGTTGTGTGACGCCATGCGGGGCTGCGATTGGGTTTTCCACCTGGCCAACCTGTACGCCATGTGGCATCCGCGGCCGGAGGAATTCTGGCAGACCAACGTGGAGGGCACGCGCTGCGTCATGGAAGCCGCGCTGGAAGCCGGAGTGGCCAAGGTGGTGTACGTCAGCACGGTGGCGGTGCTCGGCAAACCGGCCGGGCGTCCCTTCGATGAAGATTCGCCGGCCGGACCGCGCCAGTTCAGCACGTACGGCCGGTCGAAAGCGGAAGGCGATCAGGTGGTGTGGGAGCTGTACCGCACGCGCGGCCTGCCGGTGGTGACGCTCTACCCCGGCATCGTGCTCGGCCCGGGCGATGACAAACCGTCCGGGATTTATATCCAGGATTTGATCCGTGGACGGGTGCCCACGCCCATCTTCCGCCGCTCCGTGGAAACCTACACCTCGGTCGAGGATGTGGTTGAAGCCGCCATCGAGGCCGCGAAACAACCTGACACGGTCGGTAAACGCTATTTGATCGGCGGGGAGCGTTTGAACGGCATGGATTACGCGCGCGAGATCTGTGATGTGGCCGGGGTGCGTGTGCCGTGGATGCGCCTGCCCGATTTTGTCGTCATCGCGGCGGCGTACTGGTTTACGCTGTGCAGCAATCTGACCCAGACTCCACCGCCCTGGGGACTTTCGGTGGACGCCGCCTGGACGCTTTATAACGGGTTCGATTTCGACGGCAGCCGGGCGGCACGCGAACTGGGTTTCAGCTATACCCCGGTGCGCGAGGCGTTGAGCGAGGCTGTGGCGTGGTACCGCAAGCGGTGGGAAGAAGAGGAAGACTCACCACGGAGACACGGAGTACACGGAGAAGAATCTTTGGAAAAAGAAAGAAGAACCTCGTAAATCCGGGAAAGCTGAATTGGATGAAGAGGATTCACCACGAAGACACGGCACCCTACGGGTGCAGGCGGACACGGAGAAGAAAAATGAAAAAGACGAGGGAAGAGAAGAAATTCTCTTTCCTCGTCTTGGAAATACTGACCCTTTGGTGGGATTCTTTCCCATCATTTGCCGAATTAGGCGAGATCTTCTCTTTTTTCACAAAACTCTCTGTGGAATCTGAGTCTCTGTGGTGAATCCTTCAAGGTGAAACCCCTTATTCAATGACCAGACGGGCGCGTTTGAAGCGTGTCTGGCCGGCCGCCACCAATGCGCCGTCGATAACCAGCAGCCCCAGGCAGACCCATAAGAGAATGGCATTGTAGTTGGCGTTCATCAACACAGCCATCATGGGCGCTTTCCAGGATTCAGGCAGCATCGGCACCACGACCACCGGCAGGAGCCACACTGCCATCAGGACTATGCTCATGCGCTGGTAAGCCTGCCGGGCAGTGGCAGCGCGCAACGAGACCAGCACACCCAGCCCGGCCAGCAGGCCGCAACCCAGCATGTCGAAGGCCAGAATGAGGAAGAAGAATCCCAGCGGATAAAATTGCAGGCCATCGCCGGGGTGAACGAGATTGACTGTGACCGCCGCCAGCAGCAGGTTGACCAACGCCAGACCGAAACCGTACAGGATGGCGGCGCTCAATTTGCCCAGGTAGATGGCCCGATCGCTCAGCCGGCTGGCCAGCAGTGTTTCCAGGGTATGACGTTCACGTTCGCCGGCGATTGCATCCGACACCATCCAGGTGGCCATGAAAACCGGCATCCACGACCAGATTAATGGATTGAGCGGGGATTTAAACCAATCGGAGGCAAACTGCCAGGGGATGAACACGCCGAATACACCGAACTGGATGAGCAGATTGGTCAGCCCGCCGCGCAGGCTGCCGCGCATCATGAACATTTCTTTCCATTCTTTGCGAATGATGGTGATGATATCTGTAAACATAGGAGACTCCAATTGAATCGTCAAAGAGGAATGTGTACTGAGTTGATCAGGTAAGAATCATGGAACTTGGTAATTTCTTCCTCAGAACTCAGAACTCAGAACTCAGAACTCAGAACTCAGTTCCTATTCCTTTACCAGCTCCAAAAATACCTCTTCCAGGCTGGCTTTGCCCTTGCGCACTTCGTCGATTTGCACGCCCAGACTGACCAGAAGCTGCACCAGTGGAGCGGTGTCCACATCGCCGGACAGGTCCACCACCAGGTGATGGTCTTCCTGGCTGACGGCCTTGATTTCGGAGCGTTGGCGCAGGGCTGCCAGCGCGGTCTCGTTGAAGCCGCGCCCGACGATTTCCAGGCGGCGGCCGCCCTGGCGCAGGCGCAGCTCATCCGGCGAACCAATGCTGAGCAGCCTGCCTTGATGAATGACCGCCACGCGGTCGCATAACTTTTCGGCTTCGCCCAGGTTGTGCGTGGTCAGAAAGACCGTTACGCCTTGCTGCTTCACCAGTTGATCCAGGTCGTCCAGGAGCGCGGCCGCAGCGATCGGGTCCAGGCCGGCGGTGGGTTCGTCCAGAAAGATGAGCTGCGGGCGGTGCAGCAGGGTGCGCGCCACGGCCAGTTTTTGCTTCATGCCGCGGCTCCAGTTGGCAACGGTCTCCTTGCGCCGGTCCCACAGGCCCAGGCCGCTGAGCAACTCGTGAATGCGGGCCGAACGATCGGCAGCCGGCAAATGCCAGACTCGCCCATAGAAATCCAGGTTTTCTTCTGCGCTCAGGCGCTCGTATAACCCGGTATGCTCCAACAGGGCGCCGCAGCGCTGGCGAATGGCGTCTCCGCCGCTTCGCGTATCCTGCCCCAGGACCTCAGCCTGGCCGGAAGTGGGTTCCAGCAGGCCCAACAGCAGGCGAATGGTGGTGGTTTTCCCGGAGCCATTCGGCCCCAGGAAGCCAAATACCGTGCCGCCGCTGACCTCAAAGCTGACCTGGTCCACGGCGTGCACCGCGCTGAAATAACGGGACAGGGCCCGGGTGCGAATAACAGTCGATACAGACATCCAAAACCTCCTCAAAGCCAGGATTTTCTTCCCGGCAGGTTATTCCTGTGAAAGACGAGAGACGATTCGTTTCAATTTTTCGCGGTAATCTTCGAACGCTTCCTTTCCGGCCGGGGTGAGCTGGATCAGCGTTTGGGGGATCTTGCCGCGATAGGTTTTTTCGATCTGCACATAGCCGGCCTCTTCGAGCTTGCTCAGGTGGGCCGAGAGGTTGCCCTTGGTCAATCCGGTCTCGTGCAGCAGGTAGAGAAAATCGACTTTCTCCACCGGGACCAACAGGGTGACGATCAACAGACGCGCCGGTTCGTGAATCAGGCGGTCTACCTCGGTGATGCGGTGCAGTTCGTCACTCATCGGAGTTCCCCGCATCCAACGGGCGGGTGGAGAGCAGGTAATGCCGCAGCACCAACGCACCACAAACGATCCAGGCCAATCCTTCGAGGCCGAAGAGCAGCGAATAGGGCCATGGATAAGGCGGATTCAGCCAGCAGACCACTGCTCCGAGGAGCATCGAAAAGAACCCCACCGCGAAGAAGCGTTTGAGCCCGATACGCGCCCCCAGATAGGCAATCGCCAGGCCCAACATCAGACCGGTGAAGGCCGGCCAGACCTGCTCCGGCAACCCCCGTCCCAGCAGGGTAACGGCGATCGAAATTGCCATGGCCAAAAAGCCAATCAACAGAACGCGCGACCAGCGGTTAGAGCCTCTGGGATGGCGGTATTGGACATAACCGGTGCGCGGATAGGTGACGCGTTCTTTCAGAGTGCTGACTACACGGCGAACGGCCCAGGCGGAGCACAGGATGATGACCGGTTGGCCGATGCCGATCACCAAGCCGCGCCACGGGCCTTTCGGTAACAGGCCGCCAATGGCGTAGGTCAGGCCGAGCAGAAGAATCACCCCGCCGCCGGCCATTTCAGCCAGGCCGTCGACGTACCAGTAACGCTGCGGTCGGGCGAGATTGTTTCGAATGGGATCGTTCATCGCGAAGTTCTCCAGGTGCAAACCGGTTTGTAATGCAAACCGTATACATCTACTATAGCTCGTGCCGGTCGATTCGTCAAGCCCTTTGGCTAAAAAAAACAATTCCTCGCCCTCGAAAATGGGGTGGGATATTACATTCGTCTTAACCTGCGCCAGAATAATTGACAGTCCGGCGCACCCTGGATAAACTTAATACCATACTCTGGTATAGTATAGGTGAGAAACATGCCGATTTATGAATATGTCTGTGAAGCGTGTGGCCAGGAATTCGAACGCATCGCGCGCTTCAGCGAAGCCGATCAATCTCCGATCTGCCCGGCCTGCGGCAGCAAGGAAACGCATAAGCAAATCTCGCGGGTTGCGACCGGCTCCACCGGCTCGTCCGGCGACTCATCCTCGACGTCCTGCTCCGGCGGCGGGCATTTTTCCTGAGCGGGTTAACTGCAACCTGCCGTGTGCAGGTTAGAAAGAAAATCGAATGAAATTGCAGGATCCAAATTCGAAGCAGATCCTCATCCAACGCCTGCGACGTATCGAAGGCCAGGTGCGCGGTGTGCAGTCCATGGTCGAGCAGGAACGGGACTGCCAGGAGATTCTTCAGCAACTGGCCGCCATCCGCTCGGCCGCCCAGGGCGCCAGTCTGGCATTCCTGGAACAATATATCTCGGATTGTCTATTGGAAAACAGCGAAGCGAGTGACCGCGAGCAGCGCGAGCGCCTGGCGCAAGAGCTGGTGGCGTTGCTCGGCAAGGCTCCCTAGCAGGAGAAGCAGCCCATGCCCCATTCAACCGTTCGCTGGATTGGCGGCAAGCAATTCATCGGGGTCGATTCCGCCCAACATTCGGTCGTGGTATCCACCGCCGAGGAAAATGTGGGCATGTCGCCTTCCGACCTGCTGCTGGTGGCGTTGGCATCTTGCACTGCGGTCGACGTGGTCGAAATTTTGCAAAAGAAACGCCAGTCGCTCACCAGCCTGGAAATTCAGGTGGACGGCGAGCAGGATGCAAAAAATCCCTGGCCCTTTCGAAAAATCCACCTGATGTATCGCCTGAAGGGCTCAAATCTGGACCCGAAATCGGTGGATGACGCCATTCGCATCGCCGAAGAAAAGTACTGTACGGTGGCTGCGACGATACGGGGCGTGGCTGAGATCAGCTATTCATTTGAAATACTGGAATAAGAAAACAGGATGAACAGGATTTTCAGGATGAAGAAAAGATCTCTTCTTCTCTTCATCCTGATGATTTCGTTTATCCCTGGTAAACATACAGGCAAAAAAACCGGATGAACAGGATTTTCGGGATGAAGAAAAGATCTCTTCTTCTTTTCATCCTAATCATCCTGTTTATCCTGTTAAACATACCGGTCATCGGCGGAACGAAGCCCCATATCCTGCGGGCCGACTTCCACGCCGCTTAATTCGGAGAAGCTCAAATTCTGCACCGTCAGTTCCTTGGCGAGGCGGACGCGGTTGAACAGCGCCATATAACTTTCACCGCTGCGCGCTTCCCAGTCCAAATCGAGCTTCTGGGCCACTTCCTGGATCTTGGCCGTGTTGGGTCCTTCGACTTCGATGAAGTTGCCCAACGGCGTCTGATCCAGATCGATGTCCACCGAATCGAGCACATAGACCGTGCGCCATTTTTCATACATGACCACAAGCTGGTACCCCAGAGCTTCCAGCAGGTGGTAGGCCGTCTCGAAATCGCTGACCACGACTTCAATTTCCTGGCGGATGCTGATGGCCTGCCCGGATTGGGTGGGTCCCTTGTAGGTTAACAGTCCCTGCGGATCGTCGGAGGTGAAGCCGGGCGCCGGGCGGCGCAGGCGCAGAACGCGGCGCTGGCGGCCCAGGGCAGTGTCGGCGGTGTCGAAGCGCAGGTTGGTCTCGAACATGCGCTTTTGCTTCAAGCTGGCGTTGGCCTTCTGAAGATGCTGCTCGACTTTTGCCAAGTCTCGAACGTAAAACTTTACTTCTATTTCTTGCTCTTTAGGGTTCATCCGGTTTTCTTTTCTCCCCTGATTCAATTTTACTCGAAAGAGACCGACCGCCGATTTTCAGTTTTGTTGGGAAGTGGCTGCCCAGATGATCAAAAGCCACAAAGCCAGAAAGACGGCCACAAAGAGGTTGTTGATCTGCGCTGCCGGCGAGACGGCGATCCATATCCGGTCGATCCAAAAACCCAGCAACCAGAGTCCGGCCAATGCGCGCACCAGCCATTTGGACCCGGGCCGCCTGGATAGATACGCGACCAGCGCCAATCCGGCTGCCAGCGCCTGGGCGGTTCCGGTCAGGGTCAGATAGAGCGGCCCGGGTTTTACACCCACTTCGACCAGCCAGGGTTCCAGGGTCAGGCTTTGCCACAGACGCAGCCCGCCCAGCAGCACCAGCCCGGCCCAGAAAGCAATCGTCAGGGCGTTTGACACCCAGCGGCCGAAATCCTCCAGGCGCGAACTCATCGAAAGTCGCCCTCGTACTGGCGGTGCTGTAAATTCACTTCATCGGTTGGCTGAAACAGGTCCACAAGAGATGGAGCCTGAATTTTATAACGGCGTCGAGACGCGGAGTCAATCATAACCAGATGGAATTATAGCATGCCCCGGTGTTGTCTGGAACTGTCGATTTCGGGAAATCGGGGCTTTGGTGGGTTTGGAAGATCTCGCCTGGCGATCTGCAAACCAATTGTAAGACTCGATCCAGCCGGCTGACGGCTCCTTTTCTTGACAGGCATCAAAACTCGGATATACTGACTGAAGGAATCCTGGCTTTCCGGCCGGAGAAATGGAAAGGACAGCGGCATGCGACTAACACTTTGGGACATTCTGGCAATCATGGTTACCCTGGCGCTCGTGTTAGTGAGCGTGATCTTCCTGCAGATCTTCATCGATCCTTATTCTCCCATGAATCCTTTCCCGCCCGAAACGCTGCCGGCGCCCATTCAATTGCCTACCCCGACCAATACCCCGCGCGTGCTGCCGGCCACCTGGACTCCCACACCGCTGTATGGCGGCATCACCACCTTGCGCCCGTCTTCCACGTCCTTCCCAACGGCGACCGGTTTTGTACTGGCGACGGCGACGAACACGCCGACCCGGACTCCCACGCCGACCAGCACTCCCACCAAAACCCTGACCCCGACCAAGACGAAGGTGCCGACGAATACTCCTGTTCCTCCAACCGCCACCAGCACCAACACGGCGGTAGCCTACCCGTAAAACAAGTTGAGCAACAAATCCTATGAGTGAAGCCATTACACCTGAAATCTTTAATCATCTGGTCGAGCTGGCTGCTCTGGCGCTCGATCCGCAAGAAGCCGAGTACGTACGCAAACAGCTCAATAATCAATTGAAAGCGATCCAGGAACTGGAAGACATTCCACTGGACGGCAATGTAACCGCCACCTCACACGGTGTGCCGTATACGGCTGAGATCAGCCCGGCGCCGCGCGAAGATGCGTGGCATCCCTATCCGAATCCGCAGGACATTCTGGCTCAGGCGCCTGAAACCGGCGACTCCTATATCGTCGTCCCGGATATCCCGCATACGACATTGGAATAAGCATTTATGGAACTCTGTGATCTTTCCGCGCATGAGCTGGCATTGTTACTGCGCCAGCGCCGCATTTCTGCTGTTGAAATCCTGGAATCCAGCCTTAAGCGCATCGCCGCCGTCGACGGACGGCCGGGGACGTTGGATTCGGGCCCGTTGAATGCCGAAGATGAAACCCGGGTGCATTCGTTCATCACGTTGACGGCCGAGCGCGCCCGCGCCCAGGCCGAGACGGTGGACCGCAAATTTGCCGCCGGCGAAGATCCCGGCCCGCTGGCCGGCATTCCCTTTACCGTCAAAGACATCTTCTGCGTCGAAGATACGCCGTCCACGGCGGCTTCCCGCATCCTGGCCAACTTTCGCGCGCCTTACACTGCCACTCCTGTGGCGCGCATGGAGGCTGCCGGGGCGGTGATGCTGGGCAAGGTCAACCTGGACGAGTTCACCTACGGCTCATCCAATGAATCCTCGGCCTTCCAGCCCAGCCCGCGCAATCCCTGGAAACTCGACCGCGTTCCGGGCGGGTCCTCGGGCGGCAGCACGGCCTCGGTGGCCGCCGGCGAGGCGCCGCTCTCGATCGGCACCGATACAGCCGGTTCCATTCGCCAGCCGGCTGCATTCTGCGGCGTGGTGGGCATGAAACCCACCTACGGGCGCGTCTCGCGCTACGGCCTGATTGCCTTTGCCTCCTCCCTGGATTGCCCCGGACCAGTGGCGCGCAATGTGACCGACGCGGCCCTGATGATGAACACCATCGCCGGCGCCGATCCGCGCGACAGCACCGCGGCCGCCGTGGCCGTGCCCGATTACGTGGCCGCGTTGGAACAGGGCATCAAGGGCCTGCGTATCGGCCTGTCGCCGGATTATTTTCGCATCACGTATCCCAATCCGCAGACCGGCGTGTTCGAAACCCAGCCCCTGCCGGCCGAGATCGAAGCCGCCGTGCGCCGCGCCGCCGACCTGCTGGCCGCCCAGGGCGCCGAAATCGTCGAGGGCGTGCCCATGCCCAACACGCGTTTTGGCATCCCGGCCTATTTTGTGATCAGCCGCGTCGAGGCTGCCTCCAACCTGCACCGTTTCGATGGCGTGAAGTACGGTTACCGCACCCCGCAACCGATGAACGACCTGCGCGAGATGTACCGTCAGTCGCGCGGGCAGGGCTTTGGCGCGCAACCCAAGCTGCGTATTCTAATGGGGATGTACGTATCCGCTGCCCAGTACAGCGAGCAGTACTATAACCGCGCCCTGCGCGTGCGCACGCTCATCCGCCAGGATTTCGAGCGCGTCTTCGATCCCAAGGGCCCCTACCGGTTGAACGCGCTGCTCACGCCCACCACGCCGACCACGGCCTTCAAGATGGCCGCGCTGTACGGCGATTCGGTGCTGATGCAGTACGCCGACCAGCTCACCGTGCCGGCCAACCACGCCGGCGTACCGGGCGTTTCGCTGCCCGGCGGTCTGGACGGCGAGGGCCTGCCCATTGGTATTCAACTGCTCGGCCCGGATTACACCGAAGATGTGCTGCTGCGCATCGGCCGGGCCTATGAAACCGCCACGGAGACGGACGCGTGGCGCAAGGTTCGCCCGCAGGCGTTGGTGTAATCCTTTCCGGGGCTGAGAGGCCAGAATATGCCTGAACGAAAGACCTCAGACGAACGATCTGCCGGTAAACTGGCGCTGTTCCTGCTGGGACTGGCGGTTGTCGGTGTTGGACTGGTGCTGTATGCAACCCGCTGGGGCGCCTTCCTGAGCGACGATTCGTTCTGGTACATTATTCCGGCCCGACAGGCCCTGCAGGGCCAGGGTTTCAATCCCACGCGCACTTTTGCGCCGGGCCTGAGCATGATGCTGACCCTTTTGGGATGGCTGGGCCTTGAGCCACTGGCAGGAATGCGCTGGCTGAACGCCGTCCTGTTCGGGGTGAACATTTTTCTGGTTGGATGGATCGTCTGGCGCAGCCGGGGCGGTAAATTGGGCGCGCTGCTGGCGAGCCTGGCGATGCTTCTCTCGGACGTGCTGCTCGAAGCGCACGGCTGGGCGATGAGCGAGGCGCTCAACCTGACCCTCTCTCTGCTGGCCGTTCTGTTTTTCCAGCAGTACATCCGCCGGGCGCGATGGGGCTGGCTGGCTGCGGCCGCGCTTGCGGCAGGGCTGGCCTGTCTGGCGCGTTACGCCGGCGTTCCGATCGTGGCAGCCATTGCCCTGGGATTGGTGGTGTACAGCCCGGCCCGACGCTTTGCCGCCCGGCTGGGACAGGCCGCGGCCTTTGGCGCGGCCAGCCTGCTGCCCATGGCAGCCTGGTTGCTGCGCAATCAGTTGACTACCGGAAGGGCATTGCATTATTCCAGCTTTCACTGGGCCTGGCCGACGCTGGATACGGCCCGCTGGTTCTTCTATACCACATTAAGCTGGTTCGTCCCCGGGCGGTTCCTTCGCGGGCGCGAACTGATCGCCGGCGTCATTGGGCTGGCGCTGATTCTGGCCCTGGTGGCGGTCTGGGTGGTCTGGCTGCGGCGATCTCGACGCAGGCTGTCAACCACCCTCGATCCGGCCCTGTTCGCTCTGCTCGCAAACGGTCTGTTCATAATATTGATGCTGGTGGCAGCCAACGGTTTTTCCGACCTGGTGGCATTCAATGCTCGCTACCTGATTTCGCTGCTGCTGGCGTTTTTGATGACAGCTGCGACCGCGCTTGGCAAAACAGCGCCTGAAATGCCGCGGGTCTGGAGGGGCCTGGCGCTGGCCGGAGCGGCTTTATTCCTGATGTATTACGGCTACCGGAGCGTCGACAGCGTGCGCAGGCTCCACGCCGACGGGTTGGGCTATGCCAGCCGTGCGGTAACGCAATCGGAGACCGTGCGCTATATCAAGAACCATCTGGAACTGGACATCATCAGCACCGGCCCCGAAGGCCTGTATTTCTGGACGGGCAAGTTCTATGACGGCATTTACACGGTCGGCAGTGACAGCGACCGTCTGGTCGAAAAGGTTTGTGAAGATCAGGCAACACTGGTAATATTGAAATCGATGCCGGCCGGTATGTATGGTTTCGACGAAGCCCGTCTGACGAGCCGGCTCTATCACCAGCTATCATTCAATGACAGTGATCTTTTTGTGTGCCCTTAATGTCCGCGGTCGAACGCGGGCTGCTATCGTGAGGCGATGGATATGACGATGATCGAATACGAAGCCGTTATCGGGTTGGAAACCCACATCCAGCTCAATACTCAGACCAAGATTTTTTGCTCCTGCAAGGCCGATTCCTGGTACGACGCACCCAACACGAATATCTGCCCGGTGTGCTGCGGCTTGCCGGGTGTGCTGCCCGTGCTGAACAAAGCCGCCGTCGAAAAGGGCGTTCTGCTGGCCACCGCCATGCACAGTGAAATTCGGCCGCTGTCTTTCTTCGACCGGAAAAATTATTTCTACCCCGATTTACCCAAGGGTTACCAGATTTCACAGTTCGACCAATCGCTGGCCAAGGGCGGCTTTCTCGACCTGCCCGTGCCCGCCGCTTCCAGCCCGGATGGCAAAGCCTACACACGCCGCGTGAGCATCACCAAGCTGCACCTGGAAGAGGACGCCGGCAAGACCAAGAACGCGGGCGGCCGGCGCTTTGTGGATTTCAACCGCTGCGGCGTGCCCCTGGTCGAAATGGTCACCGGCCCCGACCTGCGTACGGCCGATGAGGCTGCCCAGTACCTGATCCGCCTGCGCCAGATGTTGCGCTGGTTAGGCATTTCAGAGGCCGACATGGAACGCGGCAACCTGCGCTGCGACGCCAATGTCTCCATCCGGCACAAGGGCGAGACCATTCTCAACCCGAAGACCGAGATCAAGAACGTCAATTCGATCGAAAACGTCCGCGACGCCATCCTGCATGAGATCGACCGCCAGATCCGCGAGGTGGAAGGCGGCAACCGCATTTTTGCCTGGACACTGGAATGGGACGAAGACGCCGCCGTGCTGCGCAAAATGCGCTCCAAGGAAACCGAGGCTGATTACCGCTACTTCCGTGAACCGGATTTGCTGCCCATTCGCATGGATGAGGCCTGGAAGGCGGCCATCCTCAAGGATTTTCCCGAGCTGCCGCTGGAACGCCGGGCCCGTTTCATCAACGATTACGGCCTGCCGGAGTACGACGCCGAAATTCTGACCGGCGAACGCAAACTATCCGATTACTTCGAAGCGGCGGTCAAGGCCTACGGAAGCGATCCCAAGCGCGTCTCCAATTGGCTGATGAACGACATTCTGCGCCGGCTCAACGAGCGTAACCAGACCGCCGACCAGCTCAAACTCACTCCGGTCTGGCTGGCCGAGCTCCTCAAACTGGTCGACGCCGGCACCATCAACGTTTCCACGGCCAAGGCATTGCTGCTGAAAGTGGAAGAAACCGGCCTTTCGCCGGCTGCGCTGGTGGAAAAAGAGGGTCTTGCAAAAGTCAGCGACGACGCCGCCATTCGCACGGTGGTGCAGGAAGTGCTGGCCGAGAATCCCAAGGAAGTGGAAGCTTTCAAAGGCGGCAAGGATACCCTGATGGGCTGGTTCGTTGGTCAGGTGATGCGCAAGATGCGCGGTAAGGCCGATCCGAATATCGCCCGCCAGGTGCTCGAAGAGCTGTTGAAGTAAATCCGTTCGACGATCTCAAAGGGAGCTGTGCACGCTGCATGGCTCCTTTTTTTGTATTGCCATCACTGTAAAGGCCTGAGCGCGGCGAAGGATCTCAGGCGTGTAAAGAATTCACTTTGCAGTGCCTGATTTCGCAGATGCTCAGGAAATTCCTGGCCAAAAACTGGCCATCCTTCGTGGCGAAGATGGACAAAGATACGATACCATTATCTTCATGATCCAATGGACGCAACTTTTTCCAGCAGTAGCGTTTTTCCCCGGTACGTTGTACCGTATCGACCCCTTTCCATCTACGGACATTCCGCTGCGGAAGGTCGATTTTTGGCTTCCGGTTGGCTATGACTCCGCCAAACGTTACCCGGTGCTGTATATGCATGATGGAAAGAATCTGTTCAATCCGGCCGAGGCCTATCTGGGGCGCACCTGGGGAGTGGCCGAAACGCTCACCCAAATGGGCATCGATTGCATCGTGGTGGGCGTGTGGAGCGCCGGCGAAAATCGTGTGCCGGAATACATGCCCGAGGCGCCCTTTGTTGGCGCTCAATTCGATGGCATGCGCGAGGGTAAGTGCAAGGATATCCGTGTGGCGCCTTATTCGGATGCCTATCTGCGCTTCCTGGTGGAAGAGCTGAAACCCTGGGTGGACGCCAACCTTGCGACGCTGCCCGACCCGACGCACACCATCGTCATGGGATCCAGCATGGGTGGGCTGGTCTCGATGTACGCGTTATGCCGCTACCCGCAAGTCTTTGGCAGCGCTGGCTGCCTCTCCACGCACTGGCCGATCGGCGCCGGCCAGATTGAAGAATGGATGCGTGACAATTTGCCGCCGCCTGGCAACCACCGTCTGTACTTTGATTACAGCGGGCATAGCCTGGATCGTGATTATGGCGTCCACAATATGCGTGCCAATGGATTTTTACGAGAGGCTGGCTGGCGCGACGGCATCGATTACCTCATGCGTGAGTTCCCCGGCGCCACACACAGCGCGCGCTCCTGGCGCAAGCGTTTACCAATTCCAGTAGAGTTTCTGTTTAATCGCAACTCTTAACAAGATGTTAACCTGATCCTGAGGTAATTTTAATGTTTTGTGTCTATACTAGTGCGCGTGGGCAATAGAGGTGTCCTTATTGTTTGAAGCCCAACACATTATTTACCGGTAGAAGTGAGGAATCAAACGGGTCTGGACCTCATCGGATGGCCAGACCCGTTTGATTTAATTCACCTTTTTAAAAATGGCAGAGTTTGATTCTCAGGGACGTAAAACAGCATTTATTGAGATCAGCGCCCTGAATTTCTGCGGGTCGAGTCCGGCAATCATCAGCGAAGTCCGCACTGCCGGCCCGCGTAATCCGGCGTTTTCCAGGGCTTCGATGATCTCGACCGCATCCTCAACGCACAGGTCGCCAGGGGGATATTTCTGGAATAAATCCATTACAAAACGGACCTGATCATCCGTCAGGGGTTGAACGGGAAGCTGCTTTGGCTGAGAACCGAATGGATTGAGTTCGACGGTATCCTGTGTCATTTCACCTCCCATATGAAAGGTTACACTGGATGGTTGGCCTTTGTGTTACAGGCATTGTGCCAGATGGATGTTTAGAAGTGGTTCAGGACTTATCAATTTCGGATTAGTTTGCCAAACCAAAATCCCACCGCCATCCTGTGATAGACTAAGAAAAACCAACCTGGAGGCAGGCTCGTGCCCTATTTCGAAATTGGCATTTACAACCCGCGCAATAGCGAAAACATCGGCACGCTGTGGCGCTCGGCCTGGCAACTGGGCGCGGCCGGCATTTTCACCATCGGCCGCCCCTATAAACCGCAATCCAGCGACACCTCCGCGGCGCACCGCCTCATTCCGTTACGGCATTACACCACTTTCGAGGATTTCGTGCAGGCGCGTCCGCTGGGCGCGCTGTTGGTGGGCGTGGAAATCGGCGGGCAGCCGCTGGCGACCTTCAAACACCCTGAACAGGCCATCTACCTGTTGGGTTCGGAAGACATGGGGCTGCCCGAAAAGGTGCTGGCGCAATGTAACGCTGTGGTTGGGATCGAATCCGTCAACCGCGCTTCGTACAATGTAGCCGTCTCCGGCAGCATCATCCTTTACCACCGTTTGTTTCTGCAATCCATGCCGGGCTAAACCGTTTTGCCGGGCAGCCTGGCCACTCCCGGGCAGATCCTTTCCCACCCCAAAATCGAAACATTCCTGGGACGGCTGCTGTACAATACAGACAGCTCCCCATGAAACGCGAACTCAATGGATTCGAATTGCTCGGCCTCAACAGCTACTCGCTGGGCCTGAGTACGGCCGCGGGTATCTTCACGCCCGTCCTGCTGCCCTATCTGGTGGTGACTTTCATGCCGGTCGAGCAGAAAAACACTTACCTGGCGGCCGTGCGCGTCATCGGACTGGCCGTAGCCATGCTGGTGCAGCCGGTGGCGGGTTTGTTGAGCGACCGGTGCACTTCGCGTTGGGGAAGGCGGCGCCCGTTTATCACTTTCGGAGCACTGGGCAGCGCCCTGGCCATGGTCTTCATCGGCCTTTCGCCGAATTACCTTGGATCGGCCGCCGATGCCGTTTCGCGGGCGGCGTTGGGGATCAGCCTGGCCTACGTCGCCCTGGTGGCCGGCAGCATGGTGCTGCATTTCTTCTCCAACATCGCCCAGGGCGCCCAACAGGCGTTGATCCCGGATCTCGTCCCCAAACGGCAACGCGGGCGCGCTTCGGGTGTCAAGGCGGCACTCGAACTGCTGGCGGTATTTCTGGTCCTGCTGGCCGGTCCGCTGGTGGACCGGGGGCAGATTATGGCAGTGGTCGGCATCATCACGGCCGGTTACCTGCTTACCATGCTGGCGACTGACCTGTTCGTCAAAGAAGATCGTCTGCGGGAGAGACCGGCCGGGGGCGTACGCGAGCCGGTGCTGCGCCTGACGGCGTTGACCGTGATCTTCGTGGGGATTACGCAGATGGCCATCAGGCTGGTGAATTTCAGCGGCGGCAAATTGACCGGCATGGGAGCGTCCCCGGCGCTAAAGGTGGGGCTGCTCGGCCTGGCCGGATTGGCTGCCATGGCAGGTTCCATTCTGGTGGGCGTCTATCTGGGCGCCTGGGTGGGCATCGGCGCCGAAGCTCGCCGTCAGCGGTCTTTTATCTGGTGGGTGATCAACCGGCTGCTTTTCCTGGCGGCGGTGGGTTCCATTCAGGGATTTACCCAATACTACCTGCGTGACGTGATCCGCGCGCCGAATCCGGCTTCCGCCACGGCTCAACTGCTGGCCGTGGTAGGAGCCTTCCTGGTCTCCTCTGCGCTTGCCGGTGGTGTGCTGGCGGACCGTTTTGGGCGCAAACGCATGGTTGCGCTGGCTGGATGGATCGCTGCGGCCGGGGCGCTGGCGCTGCTGACGGCGCGCAGCCCGTTGCAGGTGACGGTGAGCGGCGCCATCCTTGGGCTGGCCACGGGCTGTTTTATGGCTACCAACTGGGCGCTTGGCACCGATCTGGTTCCGCCGGGTGAAGCCGGGCGTTACCTGGGCATCTCCAACCTGGCCGGGGCGGGCGCAGGCATCGTCGGAGCCGGCATCGGCGGCCCGCTGGCCGACTTTTTCAACCGCATCCAACCCGGCCTGGGCTACGAAGTGATTTTCTCGATTTACGGGATGCTCTTCCTGATTTCCATCCTGGTGCTGGCCCAGATTCGGGAGCCCGGAAAATAAAAAGCGACAGCTTATGGCTGCCGCTGAGTCGCCTGTTCCATCCGGACAGGCGAAAACGCCCCCCGGTTTATCCCGCCTTACGCCAGGTTGATCGCCACAAGCACGTCATCGGGAGAGTGTTCCACTCGAACGACGTTTCCCCGCACGGTCAGGGTCGCGTGACCATCCATGTGCGGGATGGCCAGGGCTACGCGCGTCCCCACCTGCAGGAATGGGTCGCGCGGCAGACTGACGAGAATGCCCGTGGCGCTGACGTTGATCGAATGGCCCGAGACCAGGACCGGAGAAACAATGCTGACTGGCCTGTCCCAGTCGATCCGATTCGCGCGCCGGGTGTTGATGAAACCTACAGCAGTGCGATCAATCATAGTAAATCTGCTCTCAAAGGTTAATTCGCGCATACCACAATATTATACGCACATTCTTCTGACTACAGCATAATTCCGGCCTGAATTCTGTGAATATTCCAATGATTTGCCGCTGAAAATCCGGGATCGCTTTTTTTCGAACGAGAATTCTTAAAAACAGATAAAAATGTAAACTTATTTTACAAATTCAGATAAAATATCCAAGAACTGGTTTTCCTCTGGCGAATATTTTTTTCGTATCCCTGCCGTAATTATTCTCAAAATAAGGAACTTACCAATCGCATTGCAACTGCTCCCAATCGTTCACGATTCCTTCATTCACCTCAGGAGATTAGCGATGAAAGTGCCCTTTTCACAATTTCGTCTGACACTTGGGTTAATCCTATTATTCAGCCTGGCTTTCAGCCCGGTTTTACCGGTTGTCCAGGCCGCGCAGCCCGAGGCGCTGCCGAATCGACAGCCTGACGCCAATCCGTCAGCCGCGACATCCGATCCGACCGTTGCCGTTTCTGCGCCGGCCGCCAGTCAGGATGACAATGTGCGGTGGACCGAACTCGGTCACGACAGCCGAAATACCCTCTATCGCACACCCGGCGGCGCGGTGCCCACCGGCACACCGGTCACCCTGCGACTGCGGGCCGCCAGCGGTGACCTGACCGGCGCCCGGGTGCGCCTGTGGAACGACCGGCTGGACACCCAGACCATTTTGAACATGAGCCTGGCCGCCAATGACGGTACCTATGAATACTGGCAGGCCACCGTACCCGCCAGCGATGATCCGACCGTTTACTGGTACCGCTTCATCGCCGTCGACGGCACGGACACCGACTACTACGAGGATGACGGCGAACGCACCGGCGGCTGGGGCCAGGCGTACGATGAGAGCATCGATTACTCCTGGCAGATCACCGTCTACGATCCGGCCTTCGAAACCCCGGATTGGGTCAAGAACGCAATCATCTACCAGGTCTTCCCCGACCGCTTCCGCGACGGCAACCCCTCCAACGATCCCGCGGCCGGGACTTTTTTCTACGGCCTGGAGGGGGCCGGCGGATCCATCCTGCGCTCCAACGGCGTGAACTGGAATACCGCGGTGTGCGACCCGCGCGATTCCTCCGGCGCCTGCCCGGGTGTTTGGAGCCAGAACTTCTACGGCGGCGATTTGAAAGGCCTGACCGATAAACTGGATTATCTGCAGGATCTGGGCGTCACCGCCATCTACCTCAACCCGGTTTTCTTCTCGCCCTCCAATCACGGCTACGATACGACCGATTACCTGCAGATCGACAGCAGCCTGAGCACCCAGGCTGAATTCGAGGCCTTCGCGTCTCAGGCGCATGCGCGCGGTATGCACATCATCCTGGACGGCGTGTTCAACCACACCTCTTCCGACAGCGTCTATTTCGATCGCTACGGGCGTTATGACTCGCTGGGCGCGTGCGAAAGCGCGGATTCGCCTTACCGTGACTGGTATTCCTTCCAGCCGGTGGCAGACGGCAGCGGCCCGTGCGTGGGCGATGACGGCACGCCCGGCGGCGCCACCTACACCTCCTGGTACGGCTACGACAGCCTGCCGAAGCTCAACGCGTCCAACGCCGGGGTGCGCGCCCTGATCTGGGACAGCGCCGAAAGTGTGGCGGTTCACTGGCTGCAGTGGGCCGACGGCTGGCGGCTAGATGTGGGCGGGGATGTCGACCCGGGCGTGACGGGTGACCCGAACAACCTGTACTGGGAAGGCTTCCGCGCCGCCGTCAAGGCCGCCAAACCGGACGCCTACATCGTCGGCGAGGAATGGGGCAATGCCTCCTCCTGGGTTCTGGGCGGCGAGTGGGACGCCACCATGAACTATCAATTCGGCAGCGCGCTGCTCAGCTTCTGGCGCGATGAAACGCTGGTCGACAACGATCACAATCCCGGCAGCGCGGCCGGCGCGCTCAGCCCACTCACGCCGCAGCAGTTGAACGAACGCCTGCTCAATTTGCAGGAGCGTTACCCGGCCGAGGCCTTCGCGGCCATGCTGAACCTGCTCGACAGCCACGATACCAACCGGGCGCTGCTCCTGCTGGATGAAAACGCAGACGAGGCCGAGACCACCCCGGCCACCTACCAGAACGCGAATTACGATTGGAGCGACGCCATCACCCGGCTGAAGGGCGCCGCGCTGCTGCAGATGACGCTGCCCGGCGCGCCGACCATCTATTACGGCGACGAAGTTGGCCTCGTGGGGCCGGTCAACCGGGATGTCAGCGGATGGCAGGACGATCCATACAACCGCCAGCCCTTCCCCTGGCTGGATGAAAGCGGCACGCCCTTCTATACTCACCTGCAAACCACGGATGCGCAGGCGAATTTGCGCCTTTACTATCAGCGCCTGATTTCCGCGCGCAATGCCCACCCGGCCCTGCGCACCGGAGACTTCCATCCGCTGCTGATCGATAACACCAACAACGTTTACGCCTTCGGGCGCAAACTGGCCGACAACAGCGACGCCGCGTTGGTGCTCATCAACCGCGCGAACAGTGCCCAATCAGTCAGCGTGGACGTGAGCGCCTATTTTTCCGAGGGCGCCACCTTCCAGGATGTGTCCGGCGGCCTGAATTTCACCGTCACCAACGGCCATATCACGGCGCAAAATCTGCCGGCCCGCGCAGGCGTGTTGATGACCCTCACCGGCAGCATGCCAGCCTCACCGGCTGCGGTGACGAACCTGTCCATCGTGGGTGAGGGTGTCGGGTCGATCAACCTGGCCTGGACGGCCGTCAGCGGGGCGACCAGCTATGATATCTATCGCAGCCTGGTTTCCGGTGGCGGCTACAGCTTTGTGACCAACCTCACCGGCACCGGCTTCACAGACAGCGGCCTGACCAACGCGGTAACCTATCACTATGTGGTGGTCAGCCGCAATGACGCAACCGGCCTGGTCAGCGGCTACTCCAACGAAGTCGCCGGCATGCCTCAACTGGCGATCGACTGGGCCAACATTCAATGGCCGTCCAGTATCACGCACACTATCGGAACTACCCCCACCGAAAATATCTACGGTCAGGTGTGGATCAACGGCATAACCGCCGCGCCCGGCGCCACACCCGGCCTGCGCGCGCAGGTGGGCTACGGTCCCGATGGCAGCAGCCCGGACGGCAATGCAGCCTGGCAGTGGGTGGAAGCGGTTTTCAGCGTCCTATATCCGGGCGGCAACAACGACGAGTTCGTCGCCAGTCTGACCCCTGAAACTGTGGGCACTTTCGATTACGCTTACCGCTATTCGGGGAACAACGGCCAGACCTGGGTATATGCTGACCTGGACGGCACCGCCAACGGCTACGATCCGGCTCAGGCGGGCGCATTGGTGGTGAATGCCTCCACAGATTCGGAAGCCCCGGCGGCCCCGTTGTTAAGCATTACAGACTGGTCGGACAGCTTCATCGCATTGGGTTGGACGGCTGCCACGGATAACGTTGGCGTCCATGCCTACGATCTGTACCGCTCCACCGACCCCGCCCTGGCGGGCAATCGCGTGGCGCGCGTGTTGGCGCCGGACCTGACTTATGTTGACAATAGTGTGACCAGCGGCGTGCTGTACTACTACCGCGTACTGGCCGTCGATACCAGTTTCAACTGTTCGGCGCTTTCCAACCAGGTCAGCCAGACGGCCGAAGCCAAGATGGTGGCGGTTACCTTTACCGTCAGCGTGCCCAGTTTCACGGTCGGGACGGTCTATCTCTCCGGCAACCAGCCCACGATGGGCAATTGGACACCCGACGCAGTACCGATGACCCAGGTGGACGCAACGCACTGGACCATCACCCTCGATTTCCTGGATGGGACTTCGTTGGTATACAAGTTCACCCGCGGCTCATGGGATACTGTGATGAAAGGCCTGGACGGCAATTTGGAAATCGCCGGCCTGGAAACAGGTGTTGAGTACAGTACCGACGGAACGCAGCTCGTCGAATACGGTGTGCTCAACTGGCGCGATCCGCTGGTCACCGGTTTCAGCCCGGCGAATGGCGCCCAGGGGGTTGGCGCCGACTCGGTGGTCACGGTCACCTGGAGCCAGTCGATGGCTGTCAATACCTGCCTGACCCTGACCGGCCCGGACGGCGCTGTGGCCGGGACGTGCAGTTACGACGATGCCAGCCGGACCACCACCTTTACCCCCGGCCAACCGCTCGCGGGCGGCGCGACTTATACCGTTACAGTCAGCGGTCAGCCTGACATCGCAAACGACGGCCAGCAGGTGCCGGTCAGTTGGAGCTTCGAAACCGGCCTGAACCGGGTCTTCCTGCCGCTGGTGCTGCGTTAGGCTTGCCCTGCCAATTCGAAAATTTCAGGGTGCGGAATCCTGCGCCCTGAAATTTTCTGCCCGGAAGTACCTTGACGGGCTTTCGGGGATATGCTAGACTTTTGATATCTGATCTACAGAAAGGAGGTGTGCTCATGCAACGGGACAACACAAGATCCAATTTCTCAGGCACAATGCTGCCACGCATGAGTGCGCCTGTACGGTAGGTTAGGCTAATCGCTTAACGCATATAACCGCAGGAGCATTCACGCCCTGCGGTTTTTCGTCCCAACCCTCCTCGCGAGAGTTGCGGCGGCCCCGGCAGCAGACTGACCCCGTCTCACCGGGGCCGCTGGCGTTAACCGGTGCATGAACCGCATGGCGACCATGAATCGACAGTCCAAAACGCATGTGACCAATCCGGCCGTTGAACGGCCTATCGAGACTGCTTTCCCTTGTTCGAAAATTGGAGAAGAAAACTCCTTATGACCAAGCTGAACCCGAAATTCTTCACGGATGAAGAATTGAGCATTTATCAAGACCCACGCGACCGCCGCGATCACGAAACCGCCCCGCGCCTGAAGAAACACGGCCGGCACGTGCAGGGCACCGCACTGCCGAACAAAAAGAAAGCCCAGGTGGCCGTCAACGAATTGATCGACCGCGGCGGCGGCGGGCTGGTGGCCCCGGACGAGGTATTCCGTCCCTCCTTCCAATCTTCTTTCCACGAACGCGAGTGGATCCTCGATTACCTGGGCGCGTTCTACGACGTCGGCCTGATCAGTGATGTGATCGCCAAGGTCAAGGGCGGCAAGGAGGCCAACGTCTACTGCTGCACATCGCACGGCCCGCGCGGCGACGAGTTGGTAGCGGCCAAGCTCTACCGCCCGCGCATGTTTCGCAATCTGCGCAACGACGCGCGCTATCGGGCCGGGCGGGTGGTGCTGGACGAATACGGCAAGGAAGTCCACGACCCCAAGTCGTTGATCGCGGTCAAAAACGGCACGAACTTCGGCAAGGGTCTGTCGCACTTTTCCTGGCTGATGCACGAATACCAGACTCTGGAGATCCTCTTCAAGGCCGGGCTGGATGTGCCGCGCCCGCTGGCCTGCGGCGACAATACCATCCTGATGGAATACCTGGGCGAGGCCACCGCACCCGCCCCAACGCTCAACGAAGTCACACTCGACCGGCGCGAGGCGCAGCGCGTTTTCGACAGGTTGATGGACAACGTCGCGCGCATGTTGAAACTGCGGCGCATCCACGGCGACCTTTCGGCCTACAATGTGCTCTACTGGGAGGGTGAGTTCCGCATCATCGACTTCCCGCAGGCCGTCGATCCGTTCACCAACCGCGATGGCTTCGATATCTTCCGGCGGGACGTGACCCGCCTGTGCCAGTACTTCACGCGCTACGGTATGCGCAGCGATCCGCAGCAACTGGCCGCGGAACTGTGGGAATCGAGCAAACTGCTGGTGCCCACCGCGCCCGAAGGCTGGGAAGACGATCTGGGAGAAGACGAATAGCCACAGAGATCACAGAGGACACGGAGAAGAAAGAGTAGTATAGAGAAGAAAGAGAAGAAAGAGAAGAAATATCCGACCCGAATTTAAAAAACACCGGTTACCATTGATACAAAAAAAGGAGACGGAATTTTCCGTCTCCTTTTTTTGTATTAACTTTCTTCTCCGTGTTCTCCGTGTCTCCGTGGTGATTACTCTCCTTTTTCAAGTAATCCACGCAGGTCCTTGAAGTCCACGCGCGAGGTCATGTCCAGGCTGAGCGGGGTGACGGCCACCTTGTGCTCGAAGCGCAGTTTATAGATATCCGAATTATCCGGGACGTCCTCAGGTTCAACGTCGATGCGCACGTCGATGACGCCCGGGTCCTCCATCGCGCCCTTGCGGTTGGCAAAGGGCTCGAAATAACGGTGATGGTGGGCCATGCGGGTCAGCTCCCAGGGCGTTTGGGGCGTCGCGTTGGCGGGCACGTCGATCTTGAGCACATCCACATCCTCCGGCATGGGCCGTTCGAGCAGGATTTTGGCGAAATAGTACGAGAAATAGCCTGCCACCGAGAAATCGATCGCTTCGGAATAGCCGGTATAGTCCATGCTGGGCAGTTCCAGCGAGACGGCGATGGCCGGGATGCCGAAATCGGCGCCTTCCAGGGCGGCGCCCACCGTGCCCGAGACGGTGATGCCCGAACCGACGTTCTCGCCGTAGTTGATGCCCGAAACCACCAGATCGGGCGGTTGAGGCAGGATTTCAAGGACGGCATGCAGCACGCTCTGCGCCGGCGTGCCGCCGATGGCGTAGGCGGTCCATTGCTGCGAACCGATCTGCAGCGTCTGACGGGTAATGCGTCCGTCGCTGGTGACGGGCAGGCTGCGACCGGCGCCGGAATACTGCTCGCGCGGCGCGGCAATGGTGACAAAGCCGAGCGGAGCCAGCGCCTTGGCGGCGGCCCACAACCCGGGCGAACGGATGCCGTCGTCGTTGGTGAGGAGGATTTGCTTGCGGGGTTTTGTCATGCATTGATGATAATCGATTCAGGGTCTGCGGCGCAAGGTTTTTCGATTTAAAGATCGCAGAATTACCAGTTGACAAGCTAATAAAATATTGCTATTATATCCGTAACAGATATAATTCTTACGGATATAAAAATGAAAACGACACCAACCTTCATTCCTCTGACCCCGGCTGTTTTTCACATTTTGCTGGCTTTGAGCGACGGCGACAAGCACGGTTATCGCATCATGCAGACCGCGCAAGCGCAGTCGGGTGGGCGGCTGCGTATGGGAGCGGGCACATTGTACGGCAGCATCAAGCGAATGTTGACGGATGGATTGATCGAGGAAGCCGGCGAGCGCCCTGACCCGGCCATGGACGACGAGCGACGGCGCTACTACCACATCACCGAACATGGGCGCAAGGCGCTGCAGGCCGAGGCGGATCGCATTGCCTTTCTGGCGGGACAACTCAAATCGCTGCACCTGATCGGAAATCGCCATGAGGGCTGAAAAATCTCCCTGGTTTGGCCTGCTGAAAGGGTGTATGCGCCTGTATCCACCCGAATTTCGGGCGCGTTTCGCAGATGAAATCCTGCAAACCTGCGCTGACCGTCTTCACGACCAACCCGTGGGTAAAGCGGGCTTCTGGCTGGGGACCTTTTGGGATCTATGGATGTCAATCCTATTCGAACAGATCGGGGAAGTGAGGAACCGGATGAGACTCTCGAACATTTGTAAGGGGCTTGGTTTCCTGCTGATTTTTCTATGGTTCGCAGGTTTCGTGATGTACACCGGAATGGGATTGCTGGGTTGGATGTTATCCGAATCCACCCGCATGGCTTTCGATCATGCCTTTTTCCAAACGGCGGCTGTGTCTCTGGTCAACGGGCTGATGGTGATGGGGCCATTTCTTGCTTTTTTGGCCTTCCTGATCCCCCAATTACAGGTGCGTGCTGACCGCGCGAATAGCAGCCTGGAAATCCAGGTGCTGCCGATGGCGCGTCCTGCGGCGCAGATGCTGCTGCTGAGCGGACTGCTCAGCCTGGTGATCCTGGGGTTTTCCATCGCGGCGCGGCTGTGAGGTCAACCATTTCTTTTCGATAAAACAGTGAGGCGGGCCGCGGCCCGCCTCACTGTTTTGATCATCATTTTTCGCATTTCTACTCCTGAGCCGCCTGCCGGATCAGTTTTGATTCGTGCATGCGCAGAAGCAGCAGACAGCCGACCAGCATCAGGCCCGACAGCATCCACAGCGAGATGGTGAACGAGCCGTCCCGGCCTTTCATGAATTCCATGGCGTAGATGAAAACCACCGAGCACTGCCCGGCCAGGTTCAACAGGCCGTTGGAGGTGCCCTCCGGGGCGGGGAAGGTGATTTCGGCGGCGTATTGATAGCCGATCGGCGCCAGGCTGTTTAGAAAGAAACCCATCAGGAACATGAAGACGGCCACTGACCAATAGGGTTGCGCATAGATGATGCCAATCAAACAGGGGATGGATAAGCCCACGCCCAATAACAGGAAGGGTTTGCGCTGGCGCAGGTGATCGGACAGGGCGGGAATGATGACGGCGCCCACGATGCCGCCGATCAGGAGCAGCGCGCCCAGATCGCCGGCCTGGGTGGGCGAAAAGCCTTTGGGCTCGGTGATGGCGGCGATCCAGGTGGAAACGCCGTTGAAGATGCCCATCCCGACCAGGAAAGCATACAGCAGCAGCCAGATATCTTCCATCTTGAGCATGGATTTCAGGCCGTCGAGCACGAGGGCGCGTTCCGTCTGGTCAGCCGGACAGGGCGGGGTGAGGGGCGCATCGCGGGTGAAGACCAGGAACAATGCCGCCGAAACGGCCGCCAGAATGCCGAAGATCATGGCCATGGTGGGGATGCCGTAGCGCAGCGCCAAAATGGGCGACGTGACCTGACCGATGGCGATGCCGATGAAGCTGGCCACCAACGCCAGCCCGGAGGCCGTGGCGCGCTCTTGAATGGGGAACCAGCGCCCGGCGACGGTGCTGACGGCGTTCAGCAGGAAGGGCTGGGCCAGGCCGAGGCCGACCGTGGCGGCCATCACCAGGCCGAAATTGGAGGCGAAAAAAGCCCGCAGCAGGCCGAAGACGCCCAACATCACCACGCCAATGCTGACCGCTTTGCGGTAACCGAGCGTATCGATCAGCCAGGAAACCGGGATCGAGATGGGCACGTAAACGATCATGAAGACCATGGCCAGCATCCCGACCTGGAGCTGGCTGACGCCGTAATATTCCACCGCTATGGACGAAATGGGGGCGTAGCAAATCCACAGGACCTGGATGGCCAGGTTGGCCAGGGCGAACACCGCCAGGACGACCCAGCGGTAGGCGTACACTTTCTCACGAGTTTCTGGCAAAGGGGGTGCCTCCTGAAACAAAGCATAGCCCGGCGAGAATTGTGCCGCGACTTCAGTTAGTATAACCCCCGCCTGCGATAAACGGTTGCGCGTGAAGAACAATAAAATTCGCAATTACCCAGGCGCCCCGGTGAAACCGTGTCCGGTGCCTGGACGGCGCCCGGGAGACCTCGAACAAAATTTATATTTGATATAATCCATAAAATATATCATTAAAATTAATGTATGTTCGTATAATGAATCAATACGAGGTACAAACGATGAAAGAGAATCCACTTTTAACCCTGGAAGCATTTGGGCAAAGCATCTGGATGGATTATATTAGCCGCGGGATGGTCACCTCCGGTGAGCTTCGAAAGCTGATCGAGGATGATGGCGTGAGTGGGGTGACATCCAATCCTTCCATCTTCGAAAAGGCGATCGCGCAAAGCCATGATTACGATGAGGCCATCCGTGCATTTTCGATCAAAGCGATGACCGCCGCTGAGATTTACCAGTACCTTACTGTGGAAGATATCCAAAACGTCGCCGACCTCTTGCGCCCGACGTACGACCGCACCGGCAGCGGGGATGGATTCGTTAGTCTGGAGGTATCCCCTCGCCTGGCACATGATACGGCCGGAACAATCGCAGAAGCCAGCCACTTGTGGTCCACGGTGAATCGTCCGAATGTGATGATCAAAGTACCGGCCACGCCGCAGGGCATTCCGGCCATCCAACACCTGATCGGTGAGGGGGTCAACATCAATATCACCCTGCTCTTCGGCCTGCCGCGTTACCGGGAAGTGGTCGATGCCTATCTCGGCGGCCTGGAAACGCTGGCCGCCCGGGGAAAACCGCTCAGGCAGGCCGCGTCCGTCGCGAGTTTTTTCCTCAGCCGGATCGATGTCCTGGTTGAACCCCAATTCGAAAAGGAAATATCCGCCGGCGGCCCGCGAGCCATCATCGCCGCACGCCTGCACGGACAGGCAGCCATTGCCAGCGCAAAAATTGCCTACGAGATCTACAAGGATCTTTTCAGCAGCGCGCGTTTCAAAAGCCTTGAGAAACTGGGCGCGCGGCCGCAGCGGTTGTTATGGGCCAGCACCAGCACCAAGAACCCCGCCTACAGCGACACGAAGTATGTGGAAGCGCTCATCGGCCCGGACACAATCAACACCCTGCCCATTGAAACCATCACCGCCTATCGTGATCACGGGCATCCCGAACAGACCCTTGACCTGAATGTGGCGGATGCGGGTCAAAACCTGAAAGACCTTGCGCAGGTCGGCATTGACCTGGACGCGGTCACACAGCAGTTGGAGGATCAAGGCGTCGAAAAATTTATTTCTGCCTTTGACCAATTAATGGCATCCCTGGAAGAAAAACGAGCCGTGATGCATAAGCAACCCTGATGCATAAAGATCACCTGAACCGCACCGGATTTCAGGCGTACGGACAGCTTATATGTTTTTCCGGCCAGCTTCGGCAACACACCCTATAAGAAAGAAAGCAGGAAACAGCCATGCATATTCACGATGATCCCGATGACAGCGAATACCTTGAATCCATGAAGCTGCAAATGCGGCAGATCTCGGACGAGCAGTTTCACAAATTCGAAGGGTATGCCGCGGAAATCTTTTCGGCGTTTGGTCTTAATTTGAACACCCCGGCGACGAAAGACACTCCACGCCGTTTCATCAAGGCTCTGTTTGATTCAACCGAAGGCTACGATGGCGATCCCAAACTACTGCGCATCTTCGACACGGAATGCCGTGGCGAGCCTGACTGTCGCTTGAGCCAGGTCGTTGAAGGCCCCATCCCTTTCTTTGCGCTGTGTGAACACCATGCCTTGCCCTTCTACGGGATGGCGTACGTGGGTTACATCGCGCATGAAAACATCATCGGCATTTCCAAGCTGACCCGCCTGGTGCGGATTTTCTCCAAGCGCTTCGCGGTGCAGGAACGGATCGGCCAACAAATCGCCGATACCCTGGAAACGATGCTCCATCCACACGGCGTGGCTGTTTACCTGGAAGCCCATCATTTATGCATGGAGATGCGCGGCGTGAGAGAAACTTCCCCGAAGACACGTACCACCGTCTGGCGCGGCTATTTCGCCGAGGATCCATCGCTGCGTGCCGAATTCTTCACCGCCTGCGGATTGCAACGAAATGAAAGGTGAGCAGGGGTATGAACGAAAAGCGGAGAAGGTTGTCATGCCGCCGCCCCTGAACTGTTTGAAAAGGTATGATCCAAGGAGGTCGTATGAAGGAATTGGCGCAATTGCATTGCTCCCCGGTAAAGGCGAACACGCCGGCACTGACTGAGGACGAAATTCGGCAATTACTGGCAAAACTGTCTGGCTGGCGGATCGATGAAAAAGAGGGCGAACAACGCCTGCAGAAAATATTCAAGTTTGAGAATTTTGTCCAGGCGGTGGGTTTTACCGACCGGATCGCCGCGGAGGCCAATCAGGAAGACCATCATCCCGCCATTCTGACCGAATGGGGCAAAGTGACCGTCACCTGGTGGACACATAAAATCAAAGGGCTTCACCAGAACGACTTTATCATGGCGGCCAAAACCGACCACATTTTTGAAGGGCCGGTGTAGGAATCACCCTTGGATTAAAACAATCGACCCGCCAAAGCGGGCCATTCAACATTCCACATTCAGGATTTCTAGTGCCCCCGGCAGAATTCGAATCTGCAACCTTTTGCTCCGCAAGCAAACGCTCTGTCCAGTTGCGCTACGAGGGCGGTTAAGCGTTTTCAATAATACAACACCTGACGCGAGTCGTCAAGGGCCTTGCCGGTCAAAAAATCTAAACTTCCGCCTCCATCAATCCCTTGCGGCGCAGGAAGTCCAGCAGCCCTTTGGCCAGGGCTTCGCCCTCTTCGAGAAAGATGAGGTGCCCGGCGCCGGAGTAGATCTGCAGTTCGGCGTCCGGCAGGCGCGAGGCCAGAAAGTGCGAAAAGACCAGCGGAGTGGCCCGATCGGCGGTGCCGCAGGCCAGCCAGGTGGGGGCGCGGATCCCGGCTACCCGATCGCGCAGATCGTAACGCGAGCAGGCCAGCCAGTCGGCGTAAAGCACACTGGAGCGCGTTTCCCGCAATAAGCGGGCGGCCTCCTCCAGCATCCCGGGCGGCGTTTTGGGACCGCTCAGGCGGGTTTCGATGCTTTGCAGGCCGATTCCGTAGGTCACCTGCGAGGATAGTTCCTGCACCAACGCCGGCGGCACGTCCAGGTAGGCGCCCGAGGCAATCAATCCCAATCCGGCCACGTTTGCGGGGTGGCGGACCGCCAGGCTGAGGGCGACCGCGCCGCCCATGGAATGCCCGACGAAGACGGCCTGGTACAATCCCAGGGCCTCGAGAAAGTCCACCAGCCGGTCGGCGAGCGCGTCCAGCGACTGCTGGCCGACTCCAGCCGAACGCCCGTGCCCGGGCAGGTCCAGCGCCAGCACGCGGCAGCCCGGCAGGCGGCGCAGGGCTGCCGGCCAGCACAGGTGGCTGCTGCCGGCGCCGTGAATCAAAATGACCGGCGGCAGACGGCGGCTGCCCCCTTCGCTGTGTGCGTAATACATTCCGGAGGCAATGGGCATGGCGGGATATTTACGAAAGCAAAACCGTGATTAATTCGCTGGCACGTTGACCAACCCGCGCTGCAGGCGGTCGGCGGCCTGGGCAGACAATGGAATGAAGACCTGGACGCGGGTGCCGCAGCCGGGCGCAGAATCAATGTTGAGCAGGCCTTCCACCAACTCGGTGCGCTCGCGCAGGTTGACCATGCCCAGACTGCCGCGGCGTTCGTAATTGGTGCCGACGGCCTTGGGGTCGAAACCCACGCCGTTATCGGCGATTTCCAGCAGGGCTACTTCGGGATCGTTGCGCAGGCTGTTGACGCGCACGAGGATGCGGCTGGCCTTGGCGTGCTTGCGGGCGTTGTTGACGGCCTCTTCGGACAGGTAGAAAATGGCCGTCTGGCGCGAGTTGTCCAACCGGTCGATCACGGCCGGATCGGTCTGAATTTCGATATTCTGCTGGTAGGTATCGCGCATTTTATCGGCCATGGCCTGCAGGGCGGCGGCCAGACCATCGCTTTCGAGCACCAGCGGGCGCATGGTGAAGAGCATGTGGCGGATTTCCTGGGTGGTGCGGCGGGCCAGTTCTTCGATGCGCTCGAGTTCTTCGTTCACCTGGTCGGGTTTGACCTGCAGCATGCGGCGGGCAACGCTCAGGCGCATGGCGATCGAGGCCACCGACTGGGTCGGGCCGTCGTGCAGATCGCGGGCCAGCTTCTTGCGCGCCTCTTCCTGGGATTCGACAATGCGTTCCTTCTCGACCCGCACGGCGTCGTACAGGCGCGCGTTCTGGATGGCGATGACCGATTGGGTGCTGATCATGTCCAGCAGTTCCAGGCGTTCGGTGGTGAAGAAATCCGCCTGCGGGTGAGCATACAACAGCACGCCGTAGGCGTTCATGCCGCGCATCAGTGGCAAGACGACGGCCGAGGTCATGCCTTGCAGCGCCAGAATCTTCGCCAATTCGGGGTCGGCGGAAGGATTGGCGATTCTCACGGCCGCGCCTTCCTGCAGCACCCGGGCCAGCACGCCCTGCTCGGCCGGAAAATTCTGGTGCAGATCCGTGGCCGAAAAGCGGCGTGCGGTGCCGACGATCAGGCTTTCTTCGTTGAAGAGCAGCACGGCCGAGGTTATCTGGCTGGACTGCCCGGCCTGCACGGGTTCGATGGCGCTGGTACCCAGGTCGAGCGCCGCGTCGAGTACGTCCTGGTAATTGAGCGATGCGCTCAGCGATTCGATCAATTTGTAGAGCCCGCGCATGCGATCGTGCTCGCGCTGACGGGTATTTTGTTCCAGATCGGAGCGCTGGTTGAGGTGCTGCCGGTAGTTGCGGCGCACCGCGGTCATCACGTAAGTGCTCATCCATCCCAGCAGCAAGCCGCTGACGAGGTCGAAACCAACAGCCGGCAGCGCGGCAATCGGCGGCTGCGCCTGAACCAACACCAACCAGGCGGCCTGCGCCAGGCCGAGCAGAGCCGCCGTCAGCAGGCTGCCGCGCCATTCATAATAAATAGCCGCCGAAGTGATGGCGATCAGACCGCACCAGAAAAGAGGCGTCAGTCCGCCCAGGATAAAAAGCACCAACGCCACCAGAACATCGAAGCCCACATTCAACAGGCGGTGGCCTTCCATACGGCGGTTGGATGCCGCCAGAACGACGCTAAATACATTGCCGGCGGCTGAAAATGCCAAGACAAGCGCGTAACCCAGGTGAAGCAGCGGGCTCAACACGGCCGTCATCAGCAGCAGCGACAGCCAGCGCAGCGATATGGTCAGCCAGTCGGCCAGAAAGGGGAAGTCTGATTTTCGCACCCGGTAAATATACCTTAATAAGCCCGGCTTGCCTCTAGGCCGGATTGCACTTGTTAAGTAACTGAAAACAAACCCGGAGCGAACGATACAGGAGTATTTTGGTCATTAAAAACCTCTTAGGTAGGTTTCAGATGTTGTGCAAGGGGGAATGATATAATTCAATATGCAGAACACGTATGAACCGTTCCGATGGAGATCGGACGAAAAGGAGTAAATCATTATGGGATGGCGACCGGGGTTGCCTGAAATTTTACTCATTCTGGCCATCGTTTTACTGCTGTTTGGGCCAGGACGGATTGTGAAGATCGCCAACGAATTGGGCAGCAGCATCAAAGCCTTTCGGGACGGCCTGCAAAAGAAAGACGATTCCGAAGAGGATAAACCGCAGGACGAGACCAAGAAATAGGGCTTTGCCCGTGACAGGTTGAAAGACAATGGATTTCTTGGGAATCGGGCTGCCGGAATTGGGGCTGATCCTGGTGATCGTATTGATTGTGTTGGGCCCGAAAGACATGGTCAACACAGCCAGACGACTTGCCAGGACGATTCGATTATTAACCCAATCGGAATTCTGGCGGACCACCCGGGAAGCCTGGAAGATGGCTCAGGAACTTCCCAATGAATTGCTGCGCGAAAGCGGCCTGGAGGAAACTCGCGAAGAATTGAACAAGATGGGCAAGGACCTGAATCAATGGAAACGCGAGGTCGACGCCACGCTGCAACCGGGCAACCACCGCATTCTGCCGCCCGCCCGGCCGGCCGCCCAACCGCAGGCAGACGATTCTAAACCCCAGGAAAGGCCGGCAGGCGAACCTTTGCCGCCCGAAGCGACTCCCAGTGACGCAAACTCAGACCAATCCACCCCCGCCCATGGATAGCACGCCGCATCCTTCCGTGCCCGCCGGCAACAGCGCCCCCCGCAATCCAGCGGGTTCGAGCGCCGGCCGCGCTGCACCGCCGCCCTCCACGACCGGTCTGGACGGCATGACGGTGCGCGAATTATGGGAAGGGCTGCAGGAGCACTTCAACGAACTGCGCAAGCGCCTGATGATCATCGTGGCGGTTTTGTTTGTGACCACGTTTGGCAGCTTTTATTTCGCGGCGCCCTTGATCAGTTGGCTGGCCAAACCAGCCGGGGGTACCTCCAAGCTGATTGCCCTGGAGGTGACCGAGAACATGGGCGTGTTCATGCGCGTCTCGATGCTCAGCGGTCTGATTCTGGCCCTGCCGGTGGTCGTATATGAGATTCTGGCGTTCGTGCTGCCGGCCCTGAATGAAAATGAGCGCAAGGTGTTCAATCGGATTGCGCCGCTGGTGACGGCGATAGCGACGCTCCTGTTCATTGGCGGGGCGGCATTTTCCTATTTCGTCCTCCTGCCGGTATCCATTCCTTTCCTGACGAACTTTCTGGGCATCACCACCACGCTGCGACTGGGCAGCTATTTGAATTTCGTCACCGGTTTAATGTTCTGGTTGGGAGTGGGGTTCGAAACCCCCATCGTGATCTATTTTCTGGCGCGGTTGAATATCGTCACCGCCTCAGGCCTGCTCAAGCAGTGGCGAATAGCAATTGTCATCATCGCCATTGCCTCTGCGATGATCACGCCGACCGTCGATCCCGTCAACATGTCGCTGATGATGGCGCCGCTCATTGCCCTTTTTTTCATCAGTGTCTTATTCGCGCGTTTTGGACAAAAACCGCGCAGTGAATCGTAATATTGATTACAAGTGAGGATGATGCATGCCAACTGAAGTAGAGATCATGGAGGCCCTGAAGAAGGTCATCGACCCCGAACTGGGCCGCAGCATCGTGGATTTGCAAATGGTGCGCGATTTGAAGATCGACCCCGAGGGGCTCGTATCTTTCACGCTGGCGCTGACCGCTCCCGGCTGTCCGTTGAAGGACCGCATGCAGCAGGATGCGCACGCCGTACTGACCGCGCTGCCGGGCATCCGGGATGTGAAAGTAACCTTTGGGGCCATGACGGAAGAGGAACGAGCCGCTGTTTTCGGCCACTCCACGCCCAGCCTGCCCAAACTGAACGAGTTCTCCAAGATTGGTCAAACCATTGCCGTGATGAGCGGCAAGGGTGGGGTGGGCAAGTCGCTGGTGACGGCTTCGCTGGCCGTCAATCTGGCCCGCCAGGGCAAGAAGGTGGGTATTCTGGATGCCGACCTGACCGGCCCGAGCATTCCCAAGCTGTTCGGGCTGCCGCCAGGCGGCGTGCGCGGCTCGGATATGGGCATTTTGCCGGGCAACACGCGCACCGGCATTCGCATCATGTCCACCAATTTGCTGGTGCCGGAAGAGGATACCGCAGTGGTCTGGCGCGGCCCGATCGTGAGCGGCACCATTCGCCAGTTCTACGAGCAGGTGCTGTGGGGACGGTTGGATGTGCTGCTGATCGATCTGCCGCCGGGCACCTCGGACGCCAACCTGACCGTGGTCCAAACCATCCCGCTTGACGGCGTGGTGCTGGTGACGACACCCCAGGCGCTGGCCTCGCTGGTGGTGCGGAAGGGCGTGCGCATGCTGCAGGAGCTCGAGGTTCCCATCCTCGGCATCATCGAGAACATGAGCTATTACACCTGCCCGGATACCGGCAAGCCGCACGAGATCTTCGGCCCCAGCCATGCCGCCGAGGTGGCCCAACTGGCCGGCGCAGCCGTCGCGGCGCGTTTGCCGATCCGGCCCGAGATTGCCGCGCAATGCGACGACGGCAGGGTGGAGGATGTGACCATTCCCGAACTGGAGGCCTTTACGCGCCAGTTGGCGGGCATTCCGGCGGCCGCCTGAATCGGAATTCGAGACTTTTCCGAAAATTGCAACGATATTGCAACATATTTATTAACATTTTTTAATGCATTTCGCGACGTTTTCGGTTATTATAACTGTGTCAAACGGCTGGGTGCCCCCCTCACCCCGCCGTTTGACGCTTTAAAGGCCAAGAATATAAGTGCTTCCGAAATTATTCAAGAACGTCCGGAAGGGTAAAAAGCCCTTCCGGACGTTCTTTCAATGACGGTATCGGCGATTCGAAAAGAATCAGGCAGCCTGCATTGCCGGCTGTTCAATGATGATTGCGCCGGGAACAAATTTTACGCCATTCATCACCGAATCGCCCACCGGGCAGCGGCTTTGAATGAATTTCTGGAATTCGGCCACCGCTTCGGGTGAACTGCTGGTGACGATGTGCATGTTAAAACGAATCTCCTGGAAGCCGTTGCGCACGCCGGGTTTGCCCTTCAAGAACCCATCCGGATCCAGATCGCCTTCCAATTCGACCCAGAAATCCTGCAGGTCGATGTGTTTGGCTTTGGCAAAGGCAACCGCCACGATGGACTGGCAGGAACCCAGCGCGCACAAAAGGGCCTCCACCGGATTCATGCCTGTGTTCGTTCCACCGAGTTCTTTGGGTTCGTCCAGCGTTATTTTAAATCCGCGCACTTCATTTTCGACGGCCAGACCGCTGGTAAGGCGGGATGTCGCTTTAAAAGTTGTAATCGCCATGCTGATCTCCTTTTCCATTGCATTGATCGTTCGGGGTTCAGTTTAGTGCAGATATTCACAAGCCTTCAAGGCGATTTGTCAATCTTTAAATAGGATAGGTTTCCTGAAATTACTCCATTTAATATTGAAATCACGCGCACTTTTTGTTGAAACTGCGCCAGCGATCACCGGTGTTACACCTGCAAAGCCGGTGCTTCACCTGCGAAGCCGGTGCTAAAATAAATCTGTTCCTAAAGGAGGAGAGATGGCCGAGAAACGATCTGGCGTTTTACACCCCACTGAACGAACGACACGAACGCGGGGCATCGGAATGGTTTTTGCGCTCGTCCTGCTGTTGGTAATTTTGCTGGCCGGCTGTGGAACGATTCTGCCGACGCCTACGCCGACGGCGCCGCCGCCAACCCAACCGCCCCCCGAACCATCGGACACGCCAACGCCGCTGCCGTACGCCAAGGTCAAGGTTTACTATATCGCGCTGGAAGACAACGGCGTCAGTGGCGCGCCGGTGGGCTGCGGCGACAGCGCAGTCCCCGTGGAATTTGTGGTCGACTTTGGCAAAGAACCCATGACCTATGCTTACGAAAAGCTGCTCTACGAACACGAACGAACCATAGGCGAATCGGGACTGTACAACGCGCTCTACCAGTCGGATTTGACGGTCAAGAGCGCCGAGATCAAGGATGGGAAAGCCATCGTTGCCCTGGAAGGCACGCTGATGTTGGGCGGCGAATGCGACAACCCGCGCGTTCAGGCGCAGCTCGAGATGATTCCCGCCCAATTTGCGGATGTGACTTCGGTCGAGATCACCATCAACGGCAAATCGCTGGCCGAGGCGCTTTCGCTGAAGTAAATCTGAACCAATGACTTTTTGAGAACCGCCTCCGAGGTTGGAGGGGGTCCTTTTTACGCGTTTATTTCGAGAGAACCCGGCGTTTGCGGCAACGCCTGCTAAAAACCGTTTGCGCCCGGGCAACTTTTCGATATACTTGAGCCAGACTCTAAAGGCGGGCGACGCACGGCTCCGGCCGCGAGGATGGGGTCTGTTCGGAAGAATCGCCGGACCTTTTTTACATCTTTATCAAATCTTTTTTTTCACTTGAAATCATTCGCACCAGGAGGAGAGACCTGCATGTCCAAACAGAATATCGAGATTCCCTGGGGAGCTGAAAAGCTGCCCATTTCTTTACCGGAAAGTTGGGAGTTGTGCGGCATTCTCGAACCTTCGCCGCGCTCCGCCGTGGCGGACGCGACCGCCGAGACGGAGCGCGCTTTGAGCGAACCGGTCGGCTCGATGCGCCTGGGCGCCATGGTAAAACCTGGCGCCAATATCGCGCTGGTGATCGATGATGGCAGCCGGCCGACGCCGGTGGCCAGCCTGCTGCCGGCCGTGCTGGCGGAACTGTTGCGTGGCGGGGCTTTGCTCGAGAAGATTACCGTCGTACCGGCGTTGGGCGTGCACCGCATGATGACGGACGATGAGGTCGTTCAAAGGATCGGCGGCGAGTGGGCCGCGAAATTGAAATGGGAACATCACGATTGCGATGATCCACTACGCCTGGCGGACCTGGGCGTGACCAGCCGCGGCACGCCGGTTTTGATCAACCGCACGGTGGCCGAAGCGGACCTGGTCGTTTCCATCGGCTGCATCGAACCCCATATCATCGCCAGCTTCGGCGGCGGCTACAAGAATATCATTCCGGGCGTGGCCGGACGCGCGACCATCGCCCATAACCACGGGTTGAATTGCACGCCGGACACCTTCAACATGGTCGGGCAGCCCATCGAGAGCAATCCGATGCGCCTGGATCTGGAAGAGGGCGCCAGCAAGCTCAAAGCGCCGGTGTTCATTATCAACGCCGTGCTCAACAGCAGCCTGAAACCGGTGGCAGTGGTGGCCGGCGACCCGATCGCCGCGCACCGCGCCGGGGCGAAGATCAGCGCCAGCATCTACGGCGTGCCGGTGCCCGGCCTGGCGGACGTGCTCATCACCGGTTCGCACCCGATGGACCAGGATCTGCGCCAGGGCGTGAAGGCGCTGGCCAACACGATCCGCGGCGTGCGTCCGGGCGGGGTGATGCTGAACCTGATTCGGGCCGATGAGGGCGTGGGCGTGTTCGGATTGGCCGCCCGCAAACTGCCGGTGGGGCGCAAAGCGCTCAAACTGCTGGCTCCGCTGCTGCTGCCGCGCATCTCCAAAATCAAACTCAACGGAACGAACGAGGAGGATAAATTCTTCCTGTATTTCGCGCTGCAGGGCATGCTCCGCGCCGACCTGCTGCTCTACGCCCCGACCATCCCGGAAAAGATTCACGAGAATTTGCCGTTTGTCACCTTCATGCCCAGCGTGGAGGCCGGCATCGAGCGCGCCCGCAAACGTTTCCCGGGCAAAGCCCGCGTTCTGGTGGCGCCGCACGCCGGCATGACCTATCCAATCCTGCCCGAATAGCCGTTTCATTTGGAAAATCAGCGATTGGGGCCAAATTCAGGCTCATAAACAGGTTGCCCTGCGCTCAAATTTCTTGTACAATTGTTCTGTCAGGATGAAATGCCCCAGAAAGCAAAATCATTTCCTGAAACATCGTCCTTCATCCTTCTTCTTTTCAGAAAGGAACCAAATTATGTATCAGCACATTACCATCGTTGGCCGGCTGGGACGCGATCCCGAAATGCGTTATACCCCCAATGGGCAGGCGGTGACCAGTTTCAATGTGGCTACCGACCGCCAGTATACGGATGGCAACGGACAGCGGGTGAAAGAAACCACCTGGTTCCGCGTATCGGTGTGGGGAAAACAAGCTGAGACTACCAACCAGTACCTTAAGAAAGGCTCGATGGTATTGGTGGACGGCCGGTTGACCTGCGATCCCAAGACCGGCGGGCCGCGCATCTGGAAACGCCAGGACGGCACCGAAGGCGCATCCTTCGAGATTTCGGCGAACTCCGTGCGATTCCTCTCCACCCGCAGCGAAACCAGCGCGGGCGGCGGCGAACTCGGTGAAGAAGCCCCATCCGTCCCCGCCGCAGGTGAAGAAGACATTCCCTTCTAGCCCAAAGGCTTAACCCTATGACAGAACCGACTCCGCGCGGCCTTCCGCCCATGGAATTGCCTGCCGATTTAGGCATCGTATACAGCAATGTGGTGCGCATCAGCCATTCGCTGGCTGACTTCGTTTTCGATTTTACCCACCTGCTGCCGGGACAGGAATCCAAAGTGGAGGCGCGGGTGGTCATGTCTCCCCAGGCCACCAAGCTGCTGCTGCGCGCGCTGCTCGAAAACCTGTCGCGGTATGAAGCGGCCAATGGGGTCATCCAATTGCCAGGCGACAACTCGCTGGCCACCGATTTGTTCCGTAATATTCACCCGCCCGAATAACCGGGCGGGTGATTCCTTTCCCACTGGACTCTTTTATGGATTTTTTTGCCGACCTTTCCGAACAAGTTCACGCTGATTTTGAAGCGCGCAATCTGGCGCGCGATCAGGCGTTGGTTCAGGCGCGCGCCCTTACGCGCCACGCCGCTCAAACGATTCGCGCCATTCATCGTTCAGAGAACGACCTGGCTCACGATCACCTGCGCGAAGCGCGCGCCCTGGTCGATGCGCTCAAACACGACCTGGCTGCCTTTCCGGATCTGTATTACGCCGGCTACACCCAGGACGCCATCAAGGAATACGCCGAAGCCAGCCTCACCGTGGCGGTGATCGAAAATCAGTCCCTGCCCATGCCGGCCGATCTGGGCATCGAATACAACACCTACCTGAAGGGACTGGCCGAGGTCACCGGCGAACTGCGCCGCAAGACGTTGGATATCCTGCGCCAGGGCTATTCACCCGAGGCCGAGCGCCTGCTGACCTGTATGGACGAAATCTACGCGCTGCTGATTACCGTGGACTACCCGGACGCGATCACCAACGGCCTGCGCCGCCAGACGGATCTGGTGCGCGGCATCGTCGAACGCACCCGCGGCGATATGACCATCAGCCTGCGCGAACAGCGCCTGCGCGAGGCCATGCAAAAGCTGGCGGCGCGCCTGCCGGACGTGGGTGAATTGCCTGAGATGGGCGATTTCTCCACCGAACCGTCCCAGGACCAGGATGCGGACGATACGAGCGTCTGAAATCGGGACCTTTCAGTTCTGCCGCCGGGCCTGGTGGTACCAACGCCAGGGGGTGACGCCTGAAAATCCAATGGAACTGGCCGGCGGAAGCGCTTATCACCGCGCGCACGGCCGCCAGGTGCTGACCGGCCGGCTGGCGCGTCTGGCAGCCTGGCTGCTGTTGGGCCTGGCGCTGGTTCTGGCAGTGGCCGCATTGGCCCTGGGCTGGTTGGGCTGAGGCTAACATGGGATTGTGGATTGCCGCGTTGGCGGCTGCCCTGCTGGCCGCGCTGTTGTTGTGGTGGGGAAACCGGCAGCAGCTCAGCGCGGGATTGCCGCGCGGTCGCGTCATCTACGCGGACCCTAAGATGTGGGGACGCCCGGAGAAAGCCTTCTTCGACGTGCAGACCGGATTGACCGGCAAGCCGGATTACCTGGTGGAACAGGGAGGCGACCTCCTGCCGGTGGAGGTGAAAAGCGCCTGGGCGCCGCCCGCGCCGTACGCGAGCCACCTGTTTCAACTGATCGCCTACTGCCTGCTGGTCGAGCGCGCCACCGGAAAGCGCCCGCCGTATGGAATCTTGCGCTACCGGGACCGGACGTTCGCCATCGATTACACCCACGAGTGGGAAGAACGCCTGCTGGAGGAATTGGATGTCATGCGCGCGCTGGAAAAACGCGGCGAGGCGGATCGCTCGCACGATGAAGCCGGGCGTTGCCGTAAATGCGGCTACCGTTCGGTTTGCGATCAGAAACTGTAAGTTGGTATAATCATCTTCATGCCAAGCCAGACGTCTCCTTCCTATGATCGTATCGCCGTCGTCTACCCGCCGCAATTGCCGGAAGCCGCCGCGGAAGGTCAGCACGTGGCGCAGGCCCTGCGCGAGTTGGGTGTGAGCCACGTGGTGGCCCGCCATATTTCGAATGAGGAACTGCGGGCGGAGATGAAAGGGGGCGTTTTCGATCTGTTGATCGCGCTGGGCGGTGATGGCACCATGCTGCGCGCCGTTCACCTGAGCGCTCCGCAGGGCGTGCCGGTTCTGGGCATCAATTATGGGCACTTTGGCTTTCTCATCGAAGTGCAACGCGAAACCTGGCGTCAGCGCCTTCCGGACCTTCTGGCGGGCCGCTGCTGGGTGGAAGAGCGGATGATGCTGACCACCGAGCACTGGCGCGGCGGTTTGCGCCTGGGCAGCTGGCAGACTTTGAACGAGGCGGTGGTGGCGCGCGGACAAATCGTCCGGCCCATATTGATCACCGCCCAGGTCGACGGCAGCGAACTGGCCAGTTACATCGCCGATGGACTGCTGGTTGCCACGGCGACCGGTTCGACGGCTTATGCGTTGGCGGTTGGCGGGCCCATCATGCCGCCTGAACTGCGCAATATGCTGATCGTGGCCATCGCACCGCACCTATCGGTCGATCGAGCGGTGATCTTACCGGAAGGCGCGCGGGTGAGTCTGAAGATTCAAACCTCGCATCAGGCTGTTTTGAGCGTGGACGGCCATCCGCCCGCCCATTTGGAAAACGGAGACGAGGTGCGCGTGGCTGCCAGCGACCATATCGCCCGATTTGTTCGCTTCGAAGAGCAGGGGTATTTCTATCGCAACCTGACTCGCTTTATGCAACAAAACCCTTCCACCGGTGGAACGCGATGAACGCTGAGAATCAAGTCATTCCGGAAGATCCTACACCAAAGCTCTATTGTTACAACCATCCGCAGCGTGAAACCATGCTGCGCTGCAACCGCTGCAACCGTCCCATCTGCAGTGAATGCGCCGTACTGACCCCGACCGGTTACCGCTGCAGGGAATGCATCCGCGGTCAGCAAAAGACCTTCGATACCGCGCGCGCCTTCGATTATCCGCTGGCGGTGGTGGTGGCGGGTGTGATTTCTTTCCTGGGCAGCTACCTGGCCGGTTTCCTGTGGTTCTTTATCCTGATGGCCGCGCCCATCGTGGGGGTGATCATCGCCGAAGCGGTCCGCTGGGTGGTGCACCGCCGGCGTTCCAGACTGCTATCCCAGGTGACCACCGTGGCGGTGGTGGTGGGCAGCCTGCCGTTGTTGGTGGTGGCCCTGCTGCCGCTGTTTATGGGCAATCCGTTGAGTTCGCTGATCACGCTGCTGCTTCGCGGCGCCTACACTGCGCTGGTTACCACCAGTTTCTATTACCGCCTGACCGGCATTCAACTGGGGCGGTAACAGCCCTCTCGAACGGGGTACGGGTCTATGCTGATTGAGCTGCGCATCGATAATTTTGCCATTATCCAGCACCTTGAGTTGGACCTGGGCGCCGGGTTGCTGACCTTCACCGGCGAGACCGGCGCGGGTAAATCGATCATTCTGGACGCCATCATGGCCCTGGTGGGCGGCAAGGCGGATGCCACCAGCATTCGCGCCGGCGCCGATCGCGCCAGCCTGGAGGCCGTATTTCGCATCCCGGCCAGCAGCCGGGCTGAAATTCAGGCCCTGCTGGAGCGGGAAAACCTGCTGGACGAACCGGATACGGTTACGCTGGCGCGCGAGCTGCGCCGCGAAGGCCGCACCGTGGCGCGCATCAACGGCCGCAGCGTGGGCCTCAACCTGCTACGCGAGCTGGGCGATTACCTGGTGGATATTCACGGTCAGGCGGAACACCTTTCATTGCTGCACGTCAAATCCCACCTGGGATTGCTGGACCGCTACGCGGGAACCGAGGAAGCCCTGAACGCTTACCGGCAGACATTTCACGTGCTGCGCGGCGTGCAGCGCGACCTGGTTGGCTTGCGCCAGAGCGAACAGGACGCCGCACGCAAAACGGACCTGCTGAATTTCCAGGCCAACGAGATCGAAGCCGCTAATTTGCAGGCCGGCGAAGAGGAAGAACTGCGCCAGGAACGCACCCGCCTGGCCAACGCTGAGAACCTGGCCTCGCTGGCCCAGCAGTCCCTGGCGGCGCTGGACGAAGGCTCACCGGAAGCGCTCTCCGCGGCCGACCTGCTGGGGCAGGTGGCCCAGGCTTTGAGCGGCCTGAGCCGCATCGACTCCAGTCAGCAGGGGCTGAGCGATCAGGCCGAGACGCTTTCGGAAATGGCGTCTGATTTGAGCCGCGAGCTGCATGCCTACCTGGAGAACATCGAATTCAACCCGCGCCGTCTGGAGCAGATCGAAGAACGGCTGGAGCTGATACACAACCTCAAACGTAAATACGGCAGCGACGTGCAGACTGTGCTCGATTTCGCCGTGCGGGCGCGCGCCGAACTGGAGACGATCGCGCACGCCGGCGAACGCATTGCGGAACTGGAAGAGCAGGAAGACAAGCTGCGCCAGGAACTGGCCGGACTGGGCTGGGCGCTTTCAGAGCAGCGCCGGGCAGCCGCCGGGCGTCTGGGCGAGGGGGTGGAGCGCGAGCTGGCCGACTTGAGCATGGCCGGGGCACGTTTCGCGGTGGATATCCAGTTCGAGCCGGCCGGCAACGGGTTGATCCTGCCGGATGGCCGGACGGTGGCCTTCGACGAGAGCGGCCTGGACCGGGTGGAATTTCTCATCGCGCCCAACCCGGGCGAGGGTTTGAAACCACTGGTCAAGATTGCCTCGGGCGGCGAAACTTCGCGGCTCATGCTGGCGCTGAAGAACGTGCTGGCCCAGGCGGATTACATCCCCACGCTGATCTTCGATGAGATCGACCAGGGCATCGGCGGCCGGGTGGGCACCGTGGTGGGCGAAAAGCTGTGGCAGCTCGGGCGCCAGCACCAGGTGCTGGTGGTGACGCATTTACCGCAACTGGCGGCCTTCGGCGACCGGCATTATCGCGTCAGCAAGCACGTCCAGAACGAGCGCACCACCACCCAGGTGGAAAAATTGAGCCAACGCACGCGCGAGGAAGAACTGGCCCAGATGTTGGGCGGGGTCAGCGAAGCCAATTTGCACGCCGCCCAGGAAGCGCTGGCCCTGGCCAACCAATATGCCAGCCAACCAGATCATAAAATCCCATAAAACACCAAAATAGTCAATAATTAGGTGAAATTCCCTATTCCATTGTTTAAAAATTGACCTATAATAAATACATCATTTTTATAGACACAGGTGCACAGATCGCAGGGGCTCTGTGCGGAAAGGCCGACCGTGCAAGGGGACAGACACGGTCGGGCTTTTTTAAGGAGAAGAGGGTGAAGGGTGAGGCGTGAACCGGTAAACGGTATTCGTCAATTCAGTATTCGTCAATTCGGTATTCGTGAGCCGTGAATTGGCATTCATCATTCAGCATTCAACATTCAGCATTTTCTTCCTCTTCACTCTTCACTCCTCACTTCTTCCCCAAAGACTATCCATCTGGCCAGGTCAGATGCCCTAGACGATGGGTGGGATGATTTGCTAAAATTTGTGAGCATGGTAAAAAATGTTCTTGTGCTCTTCCGAGATTTTGCATGACGCCCGCTGAATGAAGATCAGCCACGGGTGCTCATGCCCCGTGGCGAATTTTTTATAAACGCCGCGCGATTTCTCGATGATGCACACTGCCGGAGAATCACCGGCAGATCGCGCCAGAATCGATGGAGACGCCAGCCACGGGAAATTTCCCGGGCTGGCGTTTTTGATTTTGCACAGGGACTTTTTGACCATGTCAGATATCGACCTTTCCTCCGCAGGCTTCCGCGGAGTTGTGATCCAAAAAAATAACGGCTTTTACCGCCTGGCGACCGAATCCGGCGAGCGGATTTGCTCCCTTTCGAACCACCTGCGCAAAGGCGGCGACGTCGAGCTCGTGGTGGGCGATGAAGTCGTTTTCGATGCGGCCAACCAGGTCACGGCGCTGCTGCCGCGGCGGAACTGGATTTCGCGCCGCGCCGCCGCGCACACCTGCGAGCAGCTCATCGCCGCCAACATCGATCAGATCGTGCCGGTCTTCGCGGCCGCCAACCCGCGCCCGGCCTGGCACCTGCTGGACCGCTATCTGGTTTCGGCCGAGGCGGCTGAAATTCCGGCCCTGGTGTGCATCACCAAGCTGGATCTGGTGGCGGGGCGGGGCGAGGTGAACGAGATCGAACAGGTGGCCGCGGAATACCGGGCCATCGGTTACCCGGTGCTGCTGACCAGCACCGCCAGCGGCGAAGGCGTGGATGATTTCCGGACGGTCCTGCGCGGCCGGCGCAGCCTGCTGGTGGGCAAATCCGGCGTGGGCAAGACCTCGCTGCTCAACGCGCTCGAACCCGGCCTGGGGCTGCGCGTACAGGAGACCAACAGCGTCACCGGCAAGGGCCGGCATACCACCACCAGCGCGACCTTATTCCCGCTGGATCAGGGCGGCGCCATCATCGACACGCCCGGCATCCGCGAGTTTGGCCTGTGGAATGTGGACGGCGCCGATCTGGCCTACTTTTTCCCCGAGCTGCGTCCCTACCTGGGCAAGTGCCGCTTTGGGATGGACTGCCGCCACCAGGACGAACCCGGCTGCGCCGTGCGCAGAGCGGTTACCGCCGGGCAGATCAGCCCGTATCGTTACCAGAGTTATTTGAAGTTGAGATTGGATCCATGACAACCAGCACTTTTGCACAACGAACCTACACCCGCTCGAAGGGTTTGCAAGACACTTTTGGCGATTTCACCTGTTTGCACTGCCGGCGCCTGGTGCAGGCGCATGAGCTTTTCTCGGGCGTGCGCAACCGCAATCACTGCCCGCACTGCCTTTCTTCGCGCCACCTGGACCTTTACGAGGCCGGCGATCGCCTGGCGGCCTGCAAGGGCCGTATGCGGGCGGTGGCGCTGACCCTCAAGCACAACGGAAATAAATACGCCGCCGATTCCGGCGAGTTGATGCTGGTGCATGTGTGCACCGAATGCGGCAAGGTATCCATCAATCGCATCGCCGCCGATGATGACAACGATCTGATCCTGCAGATCTTCCATGAATCGCAAAACCTGGATCGATCTATGCGTGACACACTGGCGCAGAATGGTATCCTGGCGTTGAATTCAGGGCATGAGGAACTGGTGGTTCGCAGGTTGTGGGGCAGGGAATCTTAATTCGTCGTAACGACGTCAGTCGTTGACAGCCGAAAGAGCGACTTACGGCGCCACTACGAAGACAGCTTGATCTGTCCTGTAGTAACGACGTAAGTCGTTGTCAGTTGGAAAAGCGACTTACGTCGCCACTACGAAAAGAGGCGGTTCACTTCACGCCTCCCGAATAACGGCGTCTAATCTTTCACCAGGTGCGCCACGGTGACGCCGTCGCCGCCTTCGTTCTCCTGGCCGGACTGCCAGCGATCGACGTGCGGCGAATGGCGCAGCGCGTCGCGGATGACCTGACGTAATTTGCCGGTGCCTTTGCCGTGAATGATGCGTACGAAGGGCAGGCCGCTCAGATAGGCGTTGTCGATATAGCGGTCGAGCGCATCCAGCGCATCCTCGGCGCGCTGGCCGCGCAAGTCGAGTTCCATGCCCGGGGAGGGCGCAAAGATCTGCGGACGCGCGGCGGCGGAATCGCGATCGGCGGGGGAAGAAGAAGCACTCCCGGCCGCCTGCGTGGCTGGCGTCTGTTCATCCTCGTTCGGGCGCTGGATATCGGTCAGGCGCGAACGTACGCGCAGGTTGCCGATTTGCACTTCCACCTCGCTCTCGCCCAGGGCCGTCACCACGCCGTCCAAATGCAGCGAGCGCAGTTTGACCTTGTCGCCCACGCGCAGCGGACGCGGGGCCGGTGCGCCGGCCGCCTTTTCGGGCTGGCGGCGCACCACCGGCGCCTGGGCTGCTTCTTCCAGCGCGCTCACCTGCTGCTGCAGGGGTTTGAGGGCTTCCAGCGGCTGCCGGGCGCGCGAAAGTTCGCGGCGCACTTCATCCAGTTCTCCGCGCAGTTCGAAGACCTCGGTTTCAGCGTCATGGCGGGCCTTCTCCAGCAGCGCCTGGCGCTCGTCTTCCACCTTTTCCATCTTTTCCAGCCACTGCAGGCGCAGTTTTTCAGCATCGGTGCGCTGGCGGTCAGCGTCCGACCGCAGGCGGCGGGCGATATCCCGCTGGCGATGGATTTCGTCCAGCAGGTCCTCCGCCTTGAGATCGCTTGGATTGAGCATGTTGCGGGCCGCGGTGATGATCTCGTCAGGCACGTGCAGGCGTTCGCAGATTGCCAGCGCGTTGGAGCGGCCGGGCAGGCCGATGATCAGATGGTAGGTCGGCCGCAGCGTTTTTAGATCGAATTCCATGCTGGCGTTGACCACACCGGGCGTGGAATGGGCAAAGGCCTTCAATTCGGGGTAATGCGTGGCCACCAGATTGGTGACGCGCTGTTCGACCAGGTGGGCCATGATCGCGCGCGCCAGAGCCGATCCTTCCTGCGGGTCGGTGCCCGCGCCGAGTTCGTCCAGCAGCACCAGCGAGCGCCGGTCGGCTTTCTTGAGGATGCGCACGATGTTGGTGATGTGCCCGGAGAAGGTGGACAGCGATTGTTCGATGGATTGTTCGTCGCCGATATCGGCGTAGATGTTCTCGAAGACGCTCAATTCGGATCCGGACTGGACCGGGATGTGCAGGCCGGACTGGGCCATGAGCGCCAGCAGGCCAACCGTCTTGAGCGTGACGGTCTTCCCGCCGGTATTGGGACCGGTGATGACCAGCGCGTAGGTGGATTCGTCCAGCACCAGGTCGATGGGCACCACGCTAGCCGGGTCGAGCAGCGGATGGCGGGCGTAATACAGTTTGAGGGTTGTGCCCGGGTGTGACCCGTCGCGCATTTTGCGGGTGGGCACCAGCACCGGCTCGGCGGCCTTGAGATCCTCGGCGTATTTGGCACACGCCAGGCAGAAATCCATCTCGGCCAGAGCATCGACGATGCCGATCAGCGTGCCGGCAAAGCGGCCGACCTGGTCGGTCAGCTCGGCCAGGATGCGGCGTTCCTCGTCGCGCTCGGCCAGTTCCAGTTCGTGCCAGGTGTTGTTCAGCTCCACCACCGCCAGCGGCTCGACGAACAGCGTCTGGCCGGAGGAGGACTGGTCGTGGACGATGGAACGGATGCGGCCCTTGAAGTCGGCACGCAGCGGTATTACGTAGCGCCCGTTGCGCTGGGTAATGATCTGCTCCTGCAGGATGGGTGCGTTTTTCGGATCGTTGATCAGGCGCTCGAGACGCGACAACAGGCGTTCGTGAGCCACGTTCATCTCGGAACGGATGGATGCCAGTTTGGGCGAGGCTGAATCCAGCACATCGCCGTGATCGGAGATGGTGCGGGAAATGGTTTCGATCAGGCCGGGCGGAGGCGGCATGCGCGTGGTGATGGCGGACAGACGCGGGTAGGTCTCGGCCTGGCGTTCGAGCGCGCGCGAAAGTTCGCGAGCGGCGATCAGCGTGGCCTTGATGTTGAGCAGGTCCTCGCCGGTCAGGACGCCCGAGCGGGCCGCGATCTCGATCTGGGGGCGGATGTCGGTGGCGCCGCCGATCGAGGTCTCGGAGCGAATGCTGAGCAGGCGGCGGGCCTCGGTGGTGCGGGTCTGACGTTCCAGCGCCTCCTCCAGCTTGTCGGTCGGGCGCAGAGCGCTCGCCAGGTCCGCCGAGACGCTGAAATCTGCGTAAGCGGCCAGCTTTTCGAGCACTTTATGATATTCGAGCGTATGCAGTGATTTATCGTCCATCGAGGGAAATTCTACCATGAAGGACAGGAACGGTTCACCAGCCAGGTGGATAGTTGATGAGGAATGCGTGATGAGTTCTGCGTTAATGGGACCAGACGAGATAAATCCGCATCACTCAGAACCCATCAACTCATCTCCTTTCTGCACTTGCTATAATTAAATCAGGTGATCCCTATGAAAACTTTAGAGGAATTGCTCGACGAGCATACCCAGCCGGCTCGATTTTATGAAAAGCTGGAAGACGGCGCCGTGAGCTGCTGGTCCTGCGCGCACCGCTGCCTGATCAAGCCCGGGCGGCGTGGAATTTGCGGTGTGCGCTTCAACCGCGATGGCGAATTTCGCGCCCCGTGGGGCTACGTGGCAGCAGCCCAGGTCGATCCCATCGAGAAGAAACCCTTCAATCACGTGTTTCCGGGCAGCAACGCGCTGACCTTTGGCATGCTGGGCTGTGATTTTCACTGCGATTTTTGCCAGAATTGGGTCAGTTCGCAGGCTTTGCGCGATCCAACGGCGCGAATGGTTCATGAGACCATCCAACCGGCTACCCCGGATGGTCTGGTCGCGGCAGCGCGGCGTTATGACGCTGACCTGATCGTCTCGTCCTATAACGAACCGCTGATCACGGCCGAATGGGCCCAGGATATTTTCATCCGCGCTCAGGCGGCGGGACTGCGTTGCGCAATGGTCTCCAACGGCAACGCCACACCCGAGGTGCTGCGCGAACTGCGCCCCGTGCTCTCAGCGTATAAGGTGGACCTGAAATGTATGCGCGACCGGCAGTACCGCCAGTTGGGCGGCATGCTGCAGCACGTTCTGGATACCATTCAGATGGCGCACGAAATGGGCCTATGGGTGGAAGTCGTCACGCTGGTCATTCCGGGAATGAATGACAGCAATGAAGAGTTATGGGACGCGGCCCGTTTTCTGGTATCGGTCTCGCGGGATATTCCATGGCATGTGACCGCCTTTCACCCGGACTACAAACACACCGACGCACCTCCGACCAGCGCAGCCGCGCTCAAACGCGCCAGTGAAATCGGCCAGGAAGCCGGCTTGAATTATGTTTATGCCGGCAATCTGCCGGGGCGGGTCGGGTCGCTGGAAGATACCTACTGCCCAGCCTGCAACCAACTGCTGGTTCAGCGGCGCGGTTACGTCATTCAAAAGTACAACCTGACGGCGCAGGGGGCCTGCCCGAACTGCGGCGCGAAGATCCCGGGCGTGTGGACGGACCATCCCGAGGACGTGCGCATCAACGGCTGGGGAATGCCCAGAGCGGTGCGGACGTAGAAAAAACCGGAGGCGCAACGGCGCTCCGGTTTAGGGATAAGTGACTGTAGGAGAAGTCGGATACGGGGTGACAGCGCCCGGATATCCGGATAAGGTCGGCGTGGGTCCGCCATTGTAACCGGAAGGTGTGGGAGTTGGTGTAACCGCGCCGGGCTGGGGTGTGGGTTGGACGGCGCTGGGCGTGGGGGTGCGATAATTGGCAGGCGTGACCTGTGGCAGGGGCGTGCCCTGGAATACCCAGGAAGTCGGTGTAGGAACGATGGGCTGCATGCCGGTGATATCCCCAATGTAATCGACAGCGCTCTGGCATACCGGTTCGAGATTGGCGGAAACATTGTCCCAGGTAAGCGGCTGCCCGGACTGCCAGGCGGCGTTGATGGCGTGCGCGAGACAGCCAACGCCGGCGTTATAGTTCACCAGGGTAAAGCGCCATAGATCGGTGTAGCTAGCAATGTCGCCGGGACGGTATTCGGTGATGTTGGAGATCGTCCGCCCGACCTGCTCGCAATTGGCGACCAGGCCTTCAGCAAAAACGCGCACGCTGAAGGCCGCCTGGCTGAGATCGATTCCCATGGGGCAGTTTTCGCAGGCGGCGTTTACCTTGCTCACCAGCGCGCCGCGCAGCATATTCTGCTCGTTTTGACCCAGGTTGCCGAACCCAAGGTCGCAGACCGACTGATCCAGAACCAGCGGACAGAACTGGTCGAAGAAACTGGGGTTCCACAACAGCACGGTGTCGGCGCCTTTTTCGGTCAACTGGCCGAGCCCGGCTTCTTTATAGGATTCGTAGATGCCCGGCCAGAGCTGGCTTTCGCGGCTGAACATGTTTTTCATCAACATGGCCGGCACGCCGGTATCCCGGGCGACCTGCCAGATTTCGGCATCGAATTGATTCTGCCAGGTTTCGAGCTGCGGGCGAGCCTTTTCCAGGCCGCAGGCATTGGCCAGATAAGGCGCTTCCAGACCGCCGCCTTCGCAGCCGGCAGCGTCCACTTCGCCGTTGGTGATCAGGGCCCCGGCCAGGTAATAAAAGGCCTTGGTGGACCCCAGTTCCGCCGCGTTGGCCGGAGTTGTCAGCCAGGCGGGCGGCCCACCAACCTCGGGAAAGACCTGCCAGGTATCGGCGCAGGAAGCGGTCGGTCCGCCGCGCCACTGGCTGCTGATGACGTCCACGTAATACAGGGGCGCGTCGCTGGAGGCCTGATCCGGCGACATGAAATCGCCTTTGGGCAGGATGCGCAACTGCGCCGAATAGGTGGGGCTGCTGTCGCCAAAGCTGGAATCGGCCCAGAATTCAAGCGTCAGGCCGCGTTCGCCGGTGGGCTGCAGCGGCAGGATGCAGGAATCGGACTGGCAACTGAAGGGCTGGCCGTTGACGGAGCCGTTGATGCGAATGATGGATTCGTTGGGGAGGGGCTCTTCGCCGGTCAGCACCAACTGAGGCACGGCGTTGCAGGTGTTCTGCGGAAATTGCAGCTCGCAGCCGGCGATCGACAGCCAGACGGCCGGTTGCGGCAGCTCGACTTCGACCTGGCGGGTTCCTTCGTATGAAGTCAGCGGGTAGAGATAATAGCCTTTGCAGTCAGAGGAGGCTTCATTGCACTGGGTCGTCTTTTGCCATTCATTGAAGATCGTTTGACCGCAGGCGGTCAGGATTTCATCCTGGGTGGGCTGGCCTTCGTGTTCGACGTACATGCGACAGGCAATATCGTTATCCGACCAGCGCGCCAACCACCATTCGGTTTCGGTGAAGGTGACGGTCAGGGTGGTTTTTCGGGTGATTTCTGCGGGGGTTGCAGTGGGGGTGGGAGCTTCGTCTTGCGCGTAAACCGGCGTCGGGCCATGGCCCGGCCCGCCCAACAGCAGGCTCGTGCTGAGCATAAGAACAATAGCGATCAGCAGTTTACGCGAAAAAGGCATCATTCCCCTTTTTGATGCGATTGGACTGTTTCAATAGTTTATCACACTGGAAGGCGCGCAGGGATAGTGGATGGGTGATCAGTTAGGAGTGAATGAGGTATGCTTTCTGTTTCAGGGTGTTACCGATGCGGTGGGTGTGACCGTTGTGGTGGGCGTCGATGTGCCCAGCGGCGTCAGGGTGGGAATGGGCGTCGGCGTGGGCGTGTCGGTGGCTGTGCCGGTTGGCGTAGGCGTGTTGGTCTCGGTGGGCGTGGGCGAAATGGTCAGGGCGGCCTCGTAGGTCAGCACCACTTCAGAGAAGGGCATGGGAACCAGGACGTAATCCAGGGCTTCCTGGATGCGCTCGGCCAGGGCCGTTTGTTGCGGCAGATAAACGGTCACATCGACCTGATCGGGGATTCGCCAGGGCGTGTAAACGCTGGAATCGATGAAGAACGAACCGATGTGATCCGGCGAACTCAAGCGCAGCATCAGGCCGATCGAATCGGTGATGGTTTGCAATTGGATATCGGTCTCGATAAAGGGCCGGTAGTTGGCGTAGATTTCGGGAATACGGACCAACCCGCCGCTCGAGGTCATGCGCAGGAAGACCTCGTTGAGCACTTCCTGCTGGCGGGCAAGGCGATCCTTTTCGTTCCCTCCGATCAGCGCGCTGGCGTAGCACAGCACCTCTTCGCCGCTCAGATTGACGGTGCCGCCGGGCAGCGAGCCGCACGCGCGTTGCAGATTGGTCAGCACGGTCACCTGCAGGCCGCCGAGTTCGTCGATGAAATTGATCAGGTCGTCCGGATGGACGAGGATGTAATGCTGCGGGCGGACGCCCAGGTTGTACTCCAGCGCGTCGGCCAGCATGCGAAAACCGCCCACGGCGTAGGCCGTGCTGATGCGCTGCATGGTGTATCCCGGAATGTTGACGAATAAATCCGGCGGGATGGAGATGAGCGCGGCCCGTCCCAGGCGGGGGTGATAGACCACCAGGGTCATCGACTCGGTGTTCCCGACGTAGGGCGAGTATTGATCCGTCCCCAGGATGACGAACGCCTGCACCTCATCCGGGACGCTTACGCCGCTGATCGGCGCGGGGATGGGCGTGATCGGCGTCAGGCGTGGGGGAAGGTAGGTGGCCGTGCGGCGCGGGGTCGGCGTGACCTGCGAGGACGTCGGGGAAGGTGAGGACGTGACGCCCGGGGTGACCTGCGCCGGGGGTTGGCAGCCAACCACGACCCAAGCCGCGAGTAGGACGGTCCAGATCAACACCCCGATTCCTCTTTTTCGCGCGGAATTCCTGCTCATGGATGGCCTTGCGGTTTACCCTCGAATATGGAATGCTTTCGAGGATTATAGCCCAGAAAAATGTCCCGTAACGGGAACCATTTGCGCAACTTTGGCGTCTTTAATGCGTATATAGAATCGAGTGAGGTCACCCCTGCCAACTGTCGGCCTGACATACTTGTTGAGTCCTTTTTAACGGGCTTTGCGTAAAATGAATGTGAAATCTCAGGCGCAAGGCAGGGGGCAACAGCTCTGCGACCTGGTCGTATGGATAGCTGCGACCTCCCTCCAAAGATTGATCCCCAATCTCGTCGGAAGAGCGATGCTTTTTGGGATCCGGCGGGTTAATATAGTAATAAGGGCATTTGGGGATTTACCTGTGCGTTTTCTGCCCGATGAGGAGGAGGTGCATGATGGCATCCGTAGTTTATCTGGTAGTCGGTGCGATCTTCCTGATGTTCGTCGCCTTCAGCTTTCTTGCCAACCATAGAGACGCCAATCGATAGGGACATGATCGAACACTGTACAAGCCGACCGACAAGTACTGATCCAGCTTCCGGCGCTGACCGGGAGAATACCTGACTTTGCCTGCCCCAGACATCCGGCGGCGGGCACATCGCTCCGCTGTCTGATTGTCGACAGCTTATTCATTATCACTGCGGATCCGAAAGGGTCCGCAGTTTTTTTTGTACCCTTGACGGACGCCGGCGCGTTCAGGGGCCAATCAAGTGTGATAGAATCAGCGGCAATGGACTTGAAAATCACCTTGGCGTCCAATTCGCCGCGCCGGCGGCAGTTGCTGGGCTGGTTAGGGATCGATTTCGTCTCCCGTCCGGCCGACATCGATGAATCGGCGCTGCCCGGCGAATTGCCCAGGCCTTACGTGCTGCGCCTGGCCGAGAGCAAGGCGCGCGCGGCCGCCCACAATCCTTCGTGCGATCGCCTGGTGCTGGCCGCGGATACCATCGTGGCCGACGGCAACGCTTTGCTGGGCAAGCCGGACGGCGAAAACGGCGCGCGCGGGATGTTGAACGCGCTGCGCGGGCGAACCCATCAGGTCCACACCGCCCTGGCACTGCTCGAACCGCCGGACGGCCGCCTGCTGACCGAATTGTGCAGCACGAACGTGCCCATGCGCGCCTACACGGACGCCGAAATGGAAGCCTATATCGCCAGCGGCGACCCGCTGGACAAGGCCGGCGCTTACGCCATTCAAAGCGTCGAATTTCACCCGGTTGAACAATTTTCGGGTTGTTATGCCAGCGTGATGGGACTGCCGATGTGCCATCTGCTGCGCGCGCTACGCCGTTGGGGGGCTGCGCCGGATGTGGATGTGGCGCAGATCTGCCGTGAGAATTTGCATTATCACTGCCCCATTTCTGAGGCTGTATTGCGGGGTGAGGCGATTGGATAGCTTCGCCCGCCTTTGGAGGAAACCACTCGCATGAAGAACCTTCGTGCTTTCAGCATTTTGATCCTGATGTCCATTCTCGCCGGCTGCGCCGGGGGCGCGACGAACTTGCCTGGCGGCAGCAGCAATTTGCCGACTCCGCAGGTCAACGTAACCCAGGCGCCCGAAGTCGGCCCGACAGCCGAGGCGTTTATGAAGGCCTGGCAGTCTTTCGACTACCCCACGATGTACGCCAGCCTGAGCCGGCTCAGCCAGGATGCCATCACCGGCGATGATTTTGCCAAACGCTATACGGACGCAGCCGAAACGCTCAGCCTGAAATCGCTGGATTACACCCTGAGCTCGACGCTGGTTCGCCCGGACAGCGCTCAGGCCAGCTTCAAGCTCACCTATCACACCGCGCTGGTCGGCGACCTGCAGGCGGATGTGGTGATGAACCTGAGCCTGGAAGAAAATGCCTGGAAGATCAACTGGGAAGACGCGCTCATCCACCCGCTGCTGAAGGGCGGCAACAAACTGCAGATGCGCGTCGAAGTGCCCTCGCGGGGGACGATCTATGATCGAAATGACAACGCCCTGGCGGTGCAATCGGACGCCTACGCCATTGGCATCGTGCCCGGACAATTCAACAGCGGCATGGAAAGCCGCGCTGTGGCTTTGCTTTCGCGGTTGACCGGCCAGCCGGCCGCCTGGATCGAAGCCATGTATAAAGATGAAAGCCCGGATTATTACATCCCGATCGGCGAGGCTTCGGCCCAGGATGTCGACGATGCGAGCGATCAGATTGCCACGATCGGCGGCATTTATACCACCAAATATTCCACCCGCTATTATCCCAGCGGCGGCATTGGCCCGCATGTGGTCGGCTATACCTCCTTTATCTACCCGGAGGAGCTGACCGCAAAACGTCAAAACGGTTATCTGGGGGATGAGAAGATCGGGCGCGCGGGGCTGGAGGAATGGGGCGAACAGTACCTGATTGGGACTCGCGCCGCCTCGTTGTATATCGTGGACGCCAACGGCACGCCGGTCACGCGGCTGGCCGAAGTCAGCGCCCAGCCGGCTTACAACATCTATTCCACCATCGACAGCAACCTGCAGGACCTGACCCAGAAGGCCATGGAAGGGTTCACCGGCGCGGCCGTGGTGCTGGAACGCGATACCGGCCGGGTTTTGGCGCTGGTATCCACCCCCGAATTCGACCCCAATTTGTTCGACCCGAACAACAACAACAGCCAGTACCTGTTGAAACAGGTCTATGACACCACCGAAAACCGGCTCTACAACCGCGCAACCATGTCGGGGTATCCGCTGGGATCGGTGTTCAAGATCATCGTCATGGCGGCGGGCCTCGAAAGCGGCCTGTTCACCGCGAATGACACCTATGAGTGCGGCTACGAATTCAACGAGACCGGGCGCACGTATACCGATTGGACGCTGGAGCACGATCAGCCGCCTTCCGGGCTGTTGACCCTGCCGGAAGGCCTGATGCGTTCGTGCAACATCTGGTTCTACCATCTCAGCCTCGATCTGTACCGCAACAACCTGCCGACGGCCGTCTCGGATATGGCGCGCAGCTTTGGATTGGGCAAAGCGACCGGCATCGGTCAGCTTTCTGAAGTCACCGGGAATGTCCCGGATCCAGAATCGGAGGATGACGCCGTGCAGCTTGGCATCGGCCAGAGCACCCTGCTGGTGACGCCTTTGCAGGTGGCCGAGTTCATCGCCGCTGTCGGCAACGGGGGCACGCTGTACCGCCCGCAGGTGGTGGAGAAGATCACCTCGGTGGACGGCGACCCGGTGTTCGAATTCAAGCCCGAAGTGAAAGGCACGCTGCCGGTCAAACCCGAAAACCTGGCGACCATTCAAGACGCCATGCGCAGCGTGGTAACGGATAAGCGCGGAACCGCTCAGTGGGTGATGGTTGGCCTGCAGATCCCGGTCTACGGCAAAACCGGCACCGCCCAAAACGACGGCCCGACGCCGCACGCCTGGTTTGCCGGCTACACCGACGCCGGGCGCGAGGATAAACCCGATATCGCCGTGGTGGTATTGTGCGAGCGGGCCGGCGAAGGCTCCGATTACGCCGCGCCGATCTTCCGCCGCATCGTCGAGGATTATTTCTACGGCAAACCCAACAAGCTGTACCCGTGGGAATCGACTTTCTACGTGACCGAAACGCCTTATAAGGAACCGACCGACACCCCTGTGCCGCCCGAAGTTCCGACCGAGACCGCTACACCGGAGGTCACCGCAACACCGGAACAATGACCGATCTGATCTCTGGCCGCGTCGTTCGTTTGCAATCGGGCTTCTACACGGTTCAAACCGCGCAAGGCAGAATCATTTGCCATTTACGCGGCCGCTTGAAAAAAGGCCACGCGGACGGTGATTTCATCACCGTCGGCGACCGGGTGCAGGTGCAGGTCCATCCGGAGGGGGATGGCAGCATCGAACACATCGAAGAACGCGAGACGGCGTTGGTGCGCCTGGCGCCGACGGCGCGCGGAGTCTACCGCCAGCTGCTGGCCGCCAACCTGGACCAGGTGGTGCTGGTGTTTGCCTGCGCCAATCCGGTGCCGCACCTGCGCATGCTCGATCGCTTTCTGGTGGTGTGCGAGAAGCAGGGCATTCCACCCGTCATCGTGGTCAACAAGGTCGATCTGGTCGGCAAACACGCCGCCGTCGAGATGTTTGGCGAGTATGAGCGCATCGGTTATCCGGTGATCTATACTTCCGCCACCGAGCATAAGGGCGTGCGCAAACTGCACGAGCGGCTGGTGGGGCGTTGCTCCGGCCTGGCGGGTCCTTCGGGGGTGGGCAAGAGCAGTCTGCTGAACGCCGTTCAACCCGAACTGGGGCTGGCGGTGCGCGAGGTCAGCGAAGCATTCAATAAGGGCCGCCATACCACCACTGTGCGTGAGATGTATGCCCTGAACGACGGCGGTTTTGTGGTGGATTTGCCCGGCCTGCGCCAGCTTTCGCTGTGGGATACCGAACCCGAGGAACTGGACGGTTATTTCCCCGAACTGCGCGACCTGGTGCAGTACTGCCAGTTCAACGACTGCACGCACCTGGATGAGCCGGGCTGCGCGGTCCAACGCGCCGTGGAAGAGGGCCGGGTTTCCGAAGCGCGCTTCGAAAGTTATTTGCGCATGCGATTCGGCGACAGCCTTCAATTCGAGGTCGCCGACGAATAAAACCCCGATCGTTGGAAAGAGCGAAACAATGCCACAATCACTGCTCACCTGGGAAAGCCTCACGCTCAATCTGCGCAATCCCTTCACCGTTTCTTATGGCACCAGCGACACGCGCCAGGCTTTCTGGCTGAGGCTGACCGGCGACGAAGGCTGGGGCGAAGGCACCCTGCCGCCGTATTACGGCGTCGATACCGCCGATATCATTGCTGTCTGGAGCCGCGCGGCCGCCAGCAGCCGACCTCTGCCGGATGATCCGGCCGGAATACCGGCCTGGGTTGGGGACGCGGGCCCGGCGGTGGCGCGCTGCGCGCTGGATCTGGCGCTGCACGACCGGATTGGCCGGCAACGCCGTCTGCCCTTGCACCGCCTGTTGGGGTTACCGGCTCCGCGCCCGCTACCGACCTCGTTTACCCTGAGCATCGATACGCCTGAGGCGATGGCCGAAGCAGCCCGCAGCGTGCCCAATTTGCGCGTCTTGAAGATCAAACTGGGCAGCGACGCCCAGGATGTCGATCGGGTGGCGGCGGTTCGCGCTGCGCGCCCGGATGTGAAGCTGCGCGTGGATGCCAACGCCGGCTGGCAGGAAGCGGACGCAATTCGGTACTTGAAGGAATTGGAACGCTTCGACCTGGAGATGGTCGAGCAGCCGCTCGACAAACACGATTTCGATGGCATGGGACGCGTGCAGGCGCACACGGCACTCCCGATCGTGGCGGATGAGTCGGCGCAGACCCTGGCGGATGTCGAACGCCTGGGCAAGGCCGGCGTACGCGGCCTGAACCTTAAATTGATGAAGACGGGCGGCCTGACGCCCGCGTTGGCCATGTTGAAACGGGCCCGCGAACTGGGCATGCGCATCATGCTGGGCTGCATGGTGGAGACCTCCCTGGGCACGACCGCCATGGCGCACCTGATGGGATTGGCGGACTGGGTGGACCTGGATGCGCCGCTGTTGATTGCCAACGATCCGTTCGACGGGGTGAGCTACGGCGATGGCGCCGTGATCCGCGTGCCCGAGCGGGCCGGCATCGGCGTGGTACTCAAACCCTGACAGGTTGTCGAGAGAGAGGGAACAATCATGGAATCGATCGAAACGGCCATCGCAGCAGTGGGCAGGGCGTTTTCCGAAAAACAACTGGATGTGTTCGAGATTCAAATTGCCCGTCTGGCCGGCAGCCGCCTGGCGCTGCGCGGGCGGGTGCTGGAGCGGTCCAATCTGGATGCCCTGAGGGCCGCGCTGCCGGGGATGGATCTGGACCTTTCGGGCGTAAAGGTTCTGCGCGCCGGGCGACCGGTTTTTCGCTGGGTGGCGACCAATCTCACCAGCCTGCATGCCCAGCCGGGCTGGCTGGCCGAGCAGGTGAGCCAGTTGCCGTTTGGCGTCCGCCTGGAAGTGTTGGAAGAACGCGAGCGGTGGGCTTTGATTCGCCAGGACGACGGTTATCTGGGCTGGGCGTACCTGCCCTTCACCAGCCCGGTCGAACCTCCCCAACCGACCCACCTGGCCGTCGAACCGGTCAGCCCGCTGATGGCCGAACCCCGGCCGGATGCTAAAATCGTCAGCCGCCTGCTGGGCGGAACTCCGGTGGCGGTGGATGCTGTAGAAGGCGACTGGGCGCGGGTGCGCATGCACCTTCCCGGCTGGGTGCTGGTGGACGAACTGCGCGGGCTGGATGCGCTGCCGCAATCCGCAGCCGCGCGGCGCAAGCAGATTCTGGCCGATGCGCAGGAATATATCGGCGTGCCTTACCTGTGGGGTGGCTGCACAGCCAACGGCATCGATTGTTCCGGTTTTGCGCAGTTGCTGTACCGGATGGTTGGCATTTCCCTGCCTCGCGACGCTCACATGCAATACCGCGCCGGTCGGGCGGTCGAAGGGCCCTTCCAGCCCGGCGACCTGGTCTTCTTTGGCGAAGACAACGACCGCCAGTCCATTTCTCACGTGACCGTCAGCATGGGCGGTTGGAAGATCATTCATTCCTCACGCAGCCACAACGGCGTAGCCATCGACGAGGATTTGCGGGAAGTGCCGCATTTGCGGGATAGCCTGACAGGCGGCGCGGCTTTTATCGATTAGCCCGATTGGGGGCCGGACAACGCCGCCGGCTGCGCTGCGCATAGCCGAATGAGCCTCTGAATGACAATGTACACGGGCCCTTATCCCGCGTGTGCGCCCGGCATTTCATGATATAGTTAAGTTCAACCTTCACCTTTTTTGTAATCAATAAACGCATACACATCCGTCGGATGGGATTTCTCGGAGCTGGGGCATGACGAAAGAATTTACCGATCGCAAAAGGCTTCTCGGCCTGTTGTTCGGAATCATCGCGGGGCTGGCTTTTAGCATAACCACCTGGGGCACGGACGCCGTCCAACTGGCGCTGGCGCATTCCGCGACGCCGTTCGTAAAATTCCTGCCGGGAATGGCCATGAGCGTCGCGGCTGGTGGAGTGGTCGGCTGGCTGTCCATCCGTTTTGAAAAAGCCAAACTCGCCATTCTGCTCTGGCTTGCCCTGGCCGTTTTTCTCTCCTGGCTGGTGCTCTGGCTGCCTCTCCAACTGGCGCCGGGTCTGCAAAAGGCTTTCAATCCCCAGGCAACCCATTTTTTCCATTTTTCGGCCATCGATGGAAAGACCCAAATTGCCGCGTTTGTTTTCCTGGTGGTTGCCTTTGTCTCGCTGGTGTGTGGTTTGCTCGAAGTCCATCTGATCGATCAGGCCATGATTTCACAGGGCGGCATGGCCATTCTTACGCCGCTGCTCATCAGCCTGGCGTTATTTGGTTTTGCCGGTATTTCGGCGGATGATCTCTTGAACCGGAATTTACGTGAGCCCATCCAGGCCCTGAATGATGTGATTCAGTTCGCCGTCGATAACGAGGGCAAAGAAGTATCCGCGAGCCTGGCCCGCGAAAAACGGCTTTCCGTGGTCAAGGAAATTACCGGCCTGGTCGACCGCCCGCGTAAATTGACGGTCATCGGCTTCGATTCATCCATGTGGCAAATCGATATTCTGGCCGACTTCGATGGGAATCTGGCGACCTGCACCGTCATGGTCAACCAGCCGACCATGTGTTCGCTCGCCGGACAATAGTTCGAATCCCGGCCTTACCCTTCCAACAGCAGCCGGCCGAGCCGGCCGAAGACCTCGAAAACGGGCAGCTCGGCGGAAAAACCTTCCGTAAGCAGGAAGATGCGCCTGTCGCGCGTGTAACCCCAATCGTTCAACACGCCGTCCATCGAACCGGTTTTGTGATAGAAGTCGAGCGTGTCGCGCGGATGGTCGCGCGCCAACAGGGCCGCGTCCTGGTTGCAGACCAGCATCGCATCCACCCAGGTTTTCTGTTCGGCCGGCAAGCCATCCACCAGTTCAAAGCAGCGAATCAACGCCGCGGGGCTGACAAAATTATCCAATCCTTTTGCGCGCGCCTCGTAATCCATCAGCCTGCGCTGCAGTTCTGCGCCGGGCAGGTCCAACGCGTCGTGGATGATCGCCTGCAATCGTTTCATCCCGATCCGCCGGATGACCAGATTCGTGCACAGATTGTCGCTGGTGGCGATCATCATTAACAGCACGTCATGGTAGGGCAGGCGACGGGCCTGCATTCGCCACGCAAAACCCGATCCGCGCACCGGTGGTTCGGCGTCCAGATCGCAAATTTCACCCTGATCGACTTCACCGGCCCGTTCCAGCCAGGCCCAGGCCAGCAGAATGGGGACTTTGATGATGGAAGCGGACCGAAAACGCTGGCAATTGGCTGCCTGCACCGGATTGTGCCCGGCTGCTTCAAAGTAAAAGGCATACCGGCAGGCCAGTGGTTTCAAAAGCATCTCACAAGAATCGATCGTCGTTTGCATGCTCATCTCCAGATAAGGGTGATTTTAATCCGCATCGAGAATTTTTGTAAAAAAGCAAGATCGGATATAATCGATCTTCTTTGAAAAACAGGACTTTCAGAGTGTCGGATTTGTGATATATTGAAATTGACATTCCCCGAATTCACAAAACCTTCATAGCCGGGATGGATTATCAGTAGCCGGGCGACCTCTCCGGAGAGGAGAAAGGTTCATGAACGCACAGTTTTCATCCAGGAAACAGAGAATGGGCCTGCTTTTTGGCATTGTGGCAGGGTTGGCTTTTTCGATGACTGCCTGGGGGGTGGATGCTTTTTTGCTGATGCAGGCTCATGCAACCTTTCCGCTGCTGAAATTCGTACCCGGCCTGTTGATTTGCGTGATGGCGGGTGCTCTGGTGGGCTGGTTGACCATCCGCATCGAACGGATCTGGGTGGCTTTATTGTTGTGGGCGCTGCTGGCCTGTCTGTTTGTCTGGTTGGTCATGTGGTTACCCCTAAAGTTTACGCCGGCTTTTTTGAGATTCTTTACGCCAAAGATAACGGATCTGATCTATTTCCCGCCGATCGATAACGAAATCCAATTCAAGATCATCGGGTTGATCGTGATCGGTTTCATGTGCCTGGTGTGCGGCTTGATGGAAATTCACCTGCTCGATCAGGCAATGTTGACCACTGGAACGCTCTCGCTCATCACGCCGCTTTTGATCAGCCTGGCACTGTTTACGATCGCTGGAAATTCGGCCGACGATCTATTGAACCGCCTCTTTCGAGAGCCGGTCCAGATCATGGATAACCTGATTCAGTACGCGGCCGATAATCAAGGCAAAGAAATATCGCCGATTCTCGCCCGGCAAAAACGCCTCACGGTTGTAAAGAACCTGGATGGATTGATTACCCGGCCGCGAACATTGACCTTGATTGCCTTCGACCGGACCCTGGGCCAGGTGGATATTCTGATTGATTTCAATGGAAAGTGGGCGCGCTGCTCGGTCATCTACAACCAACCCACGATGTGCAAGTACAACGGCATAAAAATGGAACCGTCCCGATATGCTTTTCGTTGAAGTGGGCGTTCCTCTTCTCTTATTAATGCGATCATTCATGACAAATATCTGACGATTATTCAGAAAATTTAGAGTATAATCAATATTCTCCTATAATTTTTAATTGTAAACTATAGGAACGAATGCTCGATCTTCCCCCTTTTGCAAATTTAAATATCCCGATACCTAATCACTGAGGATGTGTAGATGGTTGATCATCTGTTAAGCGTACAAGACCTCGAGACACAATTTAAAACACCTGAAGGCATCGTACATGCCGTAAATGGCGTCTCCTTTGATTTGGCTGAAGGGGAAACACTGGGCGTGGTCGGAGAGAGCGGGTGCGGAAAAAGCGTAACAATGCTGTCCGTTTTGCGGCTGATTCAATCCCCACCCGGTAAGACGGTTGCGGGAAAGGCGATTTTTCACGGTAAGGACTTGCTCAAATTGAATCCCGAGGAAATTCGCGCCGTCCGGGGCGGTCAAATCAGCATGGTCTTCCAGGATCCAATGACCTCCTTGAATCCGGTTTTGACCATCGGCCAGCAACTCGCCGAACCCCTGATGCTGCATCTGAATATGACCCGCGAGCAAGCGCGCAAGCGGTCCATCGAACTGCTCGGCCTGGTCGGCATTCCGCGGGCCGAAGAACGCTTGAAGGATTACCCGCATCAATATTCTGGCGGTATGCGCCAGCGTGTCATGATTGCCATGGCGCTATCCTGCAATCCGCAAATCTTGATTGCCGATGAACCCACCACCGCCCTGGATGTCACCATTCAGGCTCAAATCGTCGATCTCGTGGTTCGCCTGCGCCAGGAACTGGGCATGGCGATCATCTGGATCACGCACGACCTGGGCGTTGTCGCCGGATTGGCGCAACGCGTGATGGTCATGTACGGTGGATTCATCATCGAAGAGGCTGAAATCAAGGAACTCTACGCTAAACCCCGCCACCCGTACACGTTGGGCTTGCTGGGAAGCCTGCCGAAGATTCACGAAGAAGCCCGAACCCGCTTGTTCTCGATCGAGGGCATGCCTCCGGTGCTCTATCAAAAACCCACTTCCTGCCCATTCGCTCCACGCTGTGCATGGGTGACCGAACGATGTTGGATTGAAAATCCGAAACTCGAAGAAATTGGCGCCAATCATCGTGTCGCTTGTTGGGTTGATACCTCGAATGGGAGTAAGCACGCATGACCAATTCAGAAACCATAGTAACCGTTGACAACCTGGTGATGCATTTCCCGATCTACCGCGGCGTGATCCGCCGGCAGGTGGGCGCCGTGCATGCGGTGGATGGCATTTCTTTCCAGGTAAAGAAAGGCGAAACGCTGGGTCTGGTTGGTGAATCCGGGTGTGGAAAATCGACCACGGGCCGCACCATTTTGCAACTCTACAAACCCACTTCTGGCAAGGTCTATTTCAAAGATACGGATCTGACCAAACTTCATCCAGAGCCCATGCGCCAGATGCGCCGCGAAATGCAGATGATCTTCCAGGATCCCTACGCCAGCCTGAACCCGCGTATGACTGTGCGCGACATTATCGGCGAACCGCTGATGGCATTTGGCGCCGCCAGCGGCAAGGAGATCGACGAACGGGTGGCGCATCTGCTCAAGCTGGTGCGTCTCAATCCGGATTACGGCCAACGTTATCCGCACGAATTCTCGGGCGGCCAACGCCAGCGCATTGGAATTGCCCGCGCGCTGGCCATGAATCCGTCCTTTATCGTGTGCGATGAACCCATTTCCGCGCTGGATGTTTCCATCCAGGCCCAGGTCGTCAATCTACTGGAAGACCTGCAGCGGGAATTCGGGCTGACCTATTTATTCATCGCCCATGATCTCTCGATGGTCCGGCATATCAGCGACCGCGTGGCTGTAATGTACCTGGGTATCATCGTCGAACTTACCGATCGCAACGAACTGTATCGCAATCCACTGCATCCCTATACCCAGGCTCTGCTTTCAGCTATTCCGGTGGCCGATCCCGTTTACAGCGAAACACACCACCGAAAAGTATTGGAAGGCGACGTGCCTTCCCCGGTGAACCCGCCCTCTGGCTGCCGTTTCCGCACGCGCTGTCCCATTGCGGATGCGCATTGCGCCGAAGTGAAGCCTGAGTTCCGCGAGATCAAACCGGGCCATTTCGCAGCTTGCCTAAAAATCTAGCATCTTTCGCGAGATAAGGAGGTGATGCATTTTCGATACCGTAAATGATTAGTCTCCCATCCCAATCCCAATTTGTTTCACTACACATCTCTTTCAAGGAGGAGAAACAATGCGTAAGTTAATGAATGTGTTGGGCGTATTGATGGTCCTGAGCATGGTCCTCACCGCCTGCGCCACCGCAACACCCACCGCCACCGTCGTTGCCCCCGCGGCGACCGAGGCTGCCCCCGCGGCGACCGAAGCTGCTCCTGCGGCGACCGAAGCTGCCCCCGCCGAAGTATCTCTGAACCCCTACATGGGCTCGAACAAGCTGGATGGCAATGGCATCCCCGCTGATTTCTTCCAGGATGTTCACATCCGCAAGGCGTTTGCCTACTGCTTTGACTGGGATACCGTCATCAATGATGTGTACAAAGGCGAAGCTGTGCAGTCCTTCACGCTGCCTCTGCCCGGCATGCCCGGCTATGACACCGAAGCCCCGCACTATACGCTGGATCTGGATAAATGCGCCGAGGAATTCAAACTGGCCGACGTCAATAAGAACGGCGTTGCGGCTGGTGATGACACCGGTGATGTCTGGGACATGGGTTTCCGTGTTCAGATGCTCTACAACACGGGCAACACCACTCGCCAGGTTATGGCCGAAATCCTTCAGGCCAACCTCGCCGCGGTCAATGAAAAATTCGTCGTCGAAATCCTTGGCCTGCCCTGGCCTGCTTACCTGGCTGCCCAGCGCGCGCACAAGATCCCGATCATGACCGCTGGTTGGTTGGAAGATATCCACGACCCGCATAACTGGTATCAGCCCTACACCGTCGGCACTTATGGCGCCCGCCAGAACATGCCCGATGACATGAAGGCTGCCTTCAAAGACCTGCTGATCAAGGGTGTGGGCCTGACCGATCCGGCTCAGCGCACCGAAGTCTACAAACAATTGAACCAGTTGTACTACGATGATGTCCCGGGTATCCCGTTGGTACTGGTTACCCAGCACGCGTACGAACAGACCTGGGTCGAAGGCCGCGTCATGAACCCGATCTTCTCGAACGTCTACTACAAGACGATCTCGAAGACCGATGCCGCCAAGGATCCGACCTCCATCGTCATGGCCACCTCCGGTGACACCGACACCCTGGATCCCGCTCTGGCTTACGATACCGCCAGCGGCGAAATCATCCAGAACGTCTACGAAGGCCTTGTGTTCTATGATGGCGCCAAACCGAGCGAATTCGTGCCCCAACTGGCCGAATCCTGGACAACCTCGGATGATGGCAAGGTCTGGACCTTCAAGATTCGCCAGGGTGTGAAGTTCCATGAAGGCGGCGATCTGACCCCGTCGGATGTTGCTTACACTTTACAGCGCGGTCTGCTGCAGGGCGGTTATTCCTCCCCGCAGTTGCTGCTGGCTGAACCCTTCCTGGGCATTGGCAACGACGACATCACCATGATCGTGGACGGCGGCGCTTCCGCTGACGACCGCGAAACCTTGATGAAGAACGATCCTGCCAAACTCAAGGCTGCCTGCGAAACCGTCCAGAAGGCCATCGTTGCCGATGACGCTGCCGGCACCGTGACCATGACCCTGGCTCAGGCCTGGGGCCCCTTCCTGGCGACCCTCGCGAATGGCTGGGGTTCCATCATGGACAAGGAATGGGTCATGGAGAAGGGCGGCTGGGACGGCACTTGCGACACCTGGCAGAACTTCTACGGCATGACCTCCGCTGACGATCCCTTCTCCGCGATCGCCAACGGCACCGGCCCCTTCAAGCTGGATCACTGGACTCCTGGCCAGGAAACTGTTCTGACCAAGTTCGATGGTTACTGGGGCGATCCCGCCAAGGTTAACACCGTCAGCATCAAGATCATCCCTGAATTCGGTACCCGCTTCGCAATGTTCCAGGCTGGCGATGCCGATATCATCTACGTCCCTGTCGAGAACCGGCCGCAGGTCGACCCGATGGTGGGTGTGATGCAGGTCTATGATCCCACAACCCTCAGCTACGGTCCCGATCAAACGGTCTGCGCTTACGACTCCAGCAAGTTGGGTGTCGAAGCCTTCACGCCCTGCAAAGACGGCGAAAAACCGACCTGGGATATGGCCCAGCATCCGTTCCGTCTGCACATTGGCCAACCTGGCCTGCAGCAGGATGTCATTCTATTCAATTTCAATATTGAGTAGAACTGAGATCGTAACGATTTGAATGACAGCATGCGGGGAGCAACCCTCCCCGCATGCTCCTCCCCCCGCATTTTGCATCTTGGAATGGACTGAAAAAGGATTTCAATCCATTCCGAACGGCAAAATCCTTGTTGAGGTGATTCGATGACCAATTATATTATCCGCCGTCTTCTGCTCATCCCCGTCCTGCTGTTTGGCGTCACCGTCATTATTTTTGCGATGATCCAATTCCTGGGACCTGTGGAGCGTTCGGCTCTCTATGTGCGGGATTTTCCGAAGAGCGATAAACAAATCCAGGGGATCATCACCAAATATGGCCTGGATAAACCGCTCTACGAGCAGTATTGGCGCTGGTTGGTGGGACATAAGGATGTAGTCACCGGCCAACGCAAGGGCGGTATCCTCTTTGGCGATTTCGGTTATTCCCGTACCGCTTCGCAGGATGTGATCGATCTGATCAAAAACCGTTTCCCGAATACACTGGACCTTGCCCTGTGGACGGTTTTCCCGATGCTCTCCGTGGGTATCTGGATGGGCGTCCAGGCCGCCGTTCATCAGAATGGGATTGCCGACCAGGCGGCCCGCATCTTTAGTATCGTCGGAACCTCCTTCCCGACCTTCGTATTTGGCCTGCTGGTGTTGATGATCTTCTATGCCAACTTGGGTTGGTTCCCACCGGGCAAGATGTCGGATTGGGTCTCTCAATTGATGTTTGCTGGCCAATTCCATTCTTATACGCATCTATTGACCATCGACGCCCTGCTCAACGGCCGTTTGGACATCTTCTGGGATGCGCTGCGGCACATGATCCTGCCGATCCTCACCCTGTCCTATATCAACTGGGCGACCTTCGTGCGTGTCACCCGCTCCTCCATGCTGGAAACCCTGCGCCAGGATTATGTGGTAACGGCTCGCGCCAAGGGCCTGGCTGAGAAGGATGTCATCAACAAGCATGCCCGCCCGAACGCCATGATCCCCATCGTCACCCTGGCCGGCGGCCAGGTGGTGGGTCTGCTGGGCGGCGTCGTCATCACCGAAACCGTGTTCAATTACCCTGGCATTGGCCAGGCGGCGGCAAATGCGGCTCAAAACCTGGATGTCGTCACCGTTCTGGGCTTCGCGGTCTTCAACGGTCTGATCCTGATCGTAGCCAACCTGGTCGTCGATATCCTTTACGGCGTCATCGATCCGCGCGTGCGTTTAGCTTAAGGAGAACTCCATGACTGTAGCAAATCCACCTGTGGGTGATAACAGCCTGCTGCGCGATGCGCTGCCGGTTCGCAAGATCGGACGCCTTGAACGTTTCCTGGGTCCTGAAAACTACCGGATTATCCGTGGATTGGTAAAGACGCCGGCCTCGGTGATTGGGTTCATCCTGATCATCCTGTTCATCATCATCGCCCTGGCGGCTCCGATCATTTGCCCGCCCGTCACCAAGGATCCGTACAAGATCCCTCGCGACGGCTTCAGCAATGAACCGAAACCAATGGGCTCCGAATGGAAAAAGAACGCGCCGGATATCCCATTCTGGTACACGCCGCTGACGGGCAAGACCAAGTGGGTGCATTTGCTGGGCACCGCCCAGGGCCAGTACGATATTTTCTACGGGCTCATCTGGGGCACGCGCACGGCCTTTAAAACCGGCTTTGTTGTGGTTGTCGCCACTTTCTTGATCGGCGTGATCATCGGGTCCCTTTCGGCCTATTACGGAGGCATCATTGATAATGTCCTCATGCGCATTGTCGATATCTTCATGACGCTGCCGTATATTCTGGCGGCATTGATCCTGTCGGCTGTGTTGACGCCAATCCTGGGAAAGACCCTGTTCCCGCCAATCGTGGCCATTACAGCGTTCGGATGGATGACCTATGCCCGCGTCATCCGCGGTGATATCCTCTCCATCAAGGAACGCGATTTCGTCCTGGCCGCGCGGGTGGTGGGTGTCAAGGACGGCCGCATCCTCTTCCGCCACATTCTGCCGAACGCCATTTTCCCGGTCATGGTGTTGGCCTCACTCGGCATCGGCGATGTGGTGCTCAACTTTGCTGCCCTATCCTTCCTGGGCATCGGCAGCCCGCTCGGTTACGCGGATTGGGGCCAGTTGCTCAGCTTTGCCCGCAACTGGATCACCAGCCTGCAGCACTATTGGTACATCGTCGTGTGGCCCGGCCTGATCTTGATGTTCTTTGTCATGGGCTGGAACCTGGTCGGCGATGCCGTCCGCGACGTGCTCGATCCGAGAATGCGCGGCAAGTCGTAACCCCGATCTGCATTTCACTCAACGAGGCAAATCTCCTTGCCGGTCATCCCGGCAAGGAGATTTTTTTGTCCAGATAACGCTGCTTTGTTGACTCGGAAAACCGGAATCAATGGGAAGATTGATGACCGGACGAATGCTTTTGGCGTGAGTCGGGCCTAGAGGTAGGCCAGCCAACCTTCTGAAAGCGGGTGCTCGCCGCGCACCACGGCGCCGAAGGATTGTTGAATCTGGCGTGTCACCGTTCCCATGCGCCCACTGCCGATGGTTCGAAAGTCGATTTCGGTAACGGCCACCAGTTCGGCGGCCGTGCCGCTGAAGAATACCTCATCGGCAATGTAGAGCTGGTCCCGGCTGACGGGCTCCTCGACGACCGTGTAGCCCAGGTCGCTGCATAACGTGAGAATGGTATCGCGCGTGATGCCTTCGAGAATGGATGCGCTGTGCGGGGTGAGGATGCGTTTTCCGCGGACCAGGAACAGATTCTCGCCGCTGCACTCGGCCACGTAACCCTGCGGGTCGAGCATGATGGCCTCATCGAAGCCCAGGCGGATCGATTCCGTCTTCGCCAGGGCGCTGCTGACATAATTTCCACCGATCTTGGCCTTGGTCATAGTAACGTTGACGTGATGATGGAGGAAGGAAGAGACATTGGCGCGCACGCCCTTTTCGGCGGCTTCTTCGCCCAGATAGGCGCCCCACGGCCAGGCCGCAATGCCCACGTGGGCGGAACCGCCGCCGAGGTTGAAGGAAAAATCCGGTGAGTCGTGATATATGAGCGGTCGAATGTAACCGTAACGCATCTGGTTGGCGCGCACGGTTTCTTTGACGGCCTCGCAAAGCTCGGATTCGCTGTAGGGTATGTCGCGAAAGCCGAGTACCTTCGCCGAATCGAACAGGCGGTGAATATGCTCGCGCAGGCGAAAGACCGCCGGCCCGCGGGCGGTGTCGTAACAACGAATCCCTTCGAACACGGATAACCCGTAATGCAGCGCCGTGCTCAGAAAAGGCACGGTGGCGTTTTGCGGTTCGACCAGCTTACCATCCATCCAGATATAACGAATATCAGCAATCGACATGGGGCTCCTCCGATAAACAGAATAAAAAAACCGCCCGGAGGGCGGTTATTTGGTGGGGTAGATCCTTCTGCGATCCGAAATGGCCTGGCACTCACCGCCCATGCTGAAAAAGGCTCGGAATAAGCAGAGCCAGATGGAGGGTAAGAATAAGGCCGTTTGAGTTGTACATGAAAAGAGGGAGAATCCGACGATAAATTTCCCCAATTGTATGAGTTCGGAGGGTACTGTCAAGGGATGGAAGCCGGCTGGCGGGATTCTGCAATCCGATTGCAAGTCGGCAAAGCCGGCGGATTCAAAAGTATAATGGGGAGGATATTCGGGTTCCATTCGGTATCAAATCTGGAAAAAGTTGGAGAAGATTCGTGAAACGCTTTCACTTCACGCGAAACATAATTCCACTGTTTGCATTGATCCTTCTCGGCGCGATTCTGGCGGCCTGCCAATCCGCGGGGTTGCCGACACCCACTCCAACGGCCACCGAGGTGCTGCCAACCCCGACGGCCACACCGGAACCACCGCGCAGCCTGACGATCTGCCTGGGCCAGGAACCACAAAGCCTGTACATCTACGGCAGCACAACGCGAAGTTCGTGGAGCGTGTTGGAAGCCGTTTATGACGGGCCTGTTGACACCCACAATTTCGAGGCTCAGCCGGTCATCCTGGAAAAGATCCCCAGCCTGAGCGACGGTGATGCCATCTACCAACCGGCGGCGGTCAAAGCCGGAGACGAGGTGTTGGATGCCAACGGCGATCTGGTGACGCTGGCAAAAGGTGCAAAGGTGTTCCCGAGCGGCTGCCGCGATATGAGCTGCGCCATCGAATGGGACGGGCAGAGCGAATTACAGATGGACAGCCTGCAAATTACCTTCAAACTCATCAACGGCGTGCAATGGTCAGACGGTACTGCAGTGACTGCCCAGGATTCATTGTTTTCTTACCAGCTCGCTTCCGATGCGGCCACGCCGGTTTCAAAAACACTGGCGGATCGCACCGCAGCCTACGAGGCCGTGGATGACCTGACCGTACGCTGGACGGGCAAACCCGGGTACGTCACTCACCGGTTTGCCGATCATTTCTGGCAGCCGCTGCCGCAACATGCCTGGGGAGGACACAGTGCTGCTGAACTGCTCACCAGCGATGACGCCAATCGCAAACCTCTGGGCTGGGGCGCTTACGTCATCGATGAATGGACAGCCGGCGACCACATCACATTGAAGAAGAACCCCGCCTATTTTCGCGCCGGTGAGGGATTGCCCAAGTTCGACACCCTGACGTATCGATTCCTCTCAGCGGACGGGAATACCGATCTGGCCGCAATGCTGACCGGTGAATGCGACCTGATCGACCAATCGACGCTGTTGGAGGATCAGCTCAGCGCGGTGCTTGAATTGCAAAACAGCGGCAAGTTGAAAGCCTACATCGGGCAGGGGCCGGAGTGGGAACATCTCGATTTCGGCATCGTCCCGGCTTCCTATGACGATGGTTACCAACCCGAAAGCGACCGGGCCGATTTCTTCAGCGATGTGCGCGTCCGCCAGGCGGTGGCGGCATGTATCAACCGGGAAGCGCTCAATACCGACCTGATGGCGGGACAATCCGCCGCGCCAAACAGTTTTTTGGCGCCCACGCATCCATGGCTGGCGACCGATCTGAGCGTTCAAGGCTACGATCCGCAAAGAGCCGCCAGCCTGCTGGCTGAGGCGGGCTGGGTGGATCAGGACGGTGATCCTGAAACGCCATTGCAGGCCAATGGAACGGGCACCGCGCCAGCCGGAACGCCCTTTAGCGTAACCTATTTGACCACCCAGGCTGGCTTGCGCCAGCAAATGGCCGAGAAGATCTCGGGCATGCTCAAGCAATGTGGCATCGAGGTCAAGATAAACACGCTGAGCCCAGAACAGTTGTACACCGCAGGCCCGGATGGCGATTTGTTCGGCCGCAAGTTCGACCTGGCCGAATTCGCCTGGCAGGCGGGCAAGGGCACGCCGTGTTATTTATATACCACCCCCCAGATCCCCAATGCCCAGAACCTGTGGGTAGGCGCGAATATTACCGGCTACAGCAGCGTAGAATATGACGCAGCCTGCCGGGCCGCTGAACTGGCCAACCCCGAACAGCCCGAAGGTCTGCAGGCCCATCACGCGGTGCAGGAGAAATTCGTCACCGATTTACCTGTCATCCCGCTCCTGTACCGGTTGAAGATTTCGGTCAGCCGACCTGATTTTTGCGGGTTCAGCCTGGATGTCAGCGCGCGGAATGAATTCTGGGGCGTCGAAAGTTATGATTATGGTGTGACGTGCACGCCCTGATGCTCTGCTCGATCCATTGCCCATTGCCGAAATAGAAGGATTTTTATGTGACAAAAGACGTTTTCAGCAGTGAATACGTCTTTTGTCACCTCTCATATATGACTAATCATAAGACAGTAGTCTAGTTTATAAATAGACTATTCTCCCGTATTCTTGACTTCCGCCTTTTTCTATGCTTTAATTTTCGTACAGCCGTAATCCTGCGGCTGATCTTCCCGTGGAGAGATAAGTAGGCCTTGTCGCGGCCTGAATTTCCCTAATCGGCGGCGCCGATGCCGAATAATCTCAATGTGCAGTTCTTGCACCCACAAGTCCCGGATCTAATCTTATGGAGGAGAAGGACATGAAGAAGAGTAAGTTGTTGCTCGTGGTGAGCATCCTGTTGCTCGCCAGTATGGTATTGTCTGCGTGCGCGCAGGCAACTCCTGCAACCGAGGCTCCGACTACCACTGAGCCTACTACAGCACCGGTTGCCACTGAAGCCCCCACTGCTGAGCCAACTGCAGCTCCGACCGTAGCCCCGACAACTCGGCATGGTGGTTGGTTGGATGAAATCGACTTCTCGGTCGTAACCGCCGAATCCGCCGTTACTCAGTTGAAAGCTGGCGCCATTGATATCTACGCCGCTGGCCTTTCATCCGCTGACCTGCCCGCCATCAAGGAAGCCGGCCTCAGCTATTCAACCAACAATGGCCTGTATTACGATCTGCTCTTCAACCCTGCCGGTCCCGAATTCAACGATGGAAGATTGAACCCATTCTCCGATCGCAAGATTCGCGAAGCCATGAACTGGGCTGTTGATCGTGACTATTTGAATCAGGAAATCTTCGCTGGCGGCGCGCTGCCCAAGTGGTTCGCCATCACCACCCAGTTCCCTGATTACGCCGACCTGGCGGACGTTGCCCGTGAATTGGAAGCCAAATACGCTTACAACATGGACAAGGCCAAAGAAGTCATCACCGCCGAGATGGAAGGCCTGGGCGCGACGATGGGAGACGATGGCAAGTGGCAATATAAGGGTTCTCCCGTTACCCTGATCTTCATCATCCGCAATGACTCCGACGGCACCCGTATCCCGATGGGCGACTATGTTTCCACTCAGTTGGAAACCCTCGGTTTCACCGTCGATCGCCAGTACAAGAAGGGTTCCGAAGCCTCCCCGATCTGGATCGGTTCCGAACCGAAAGACGGCCAGTGGCACATCTACACCGCTGCCTGGTCCGCCACCGTTCTCGATCGCGATCAGAGCAATATCTTCCAGGAAATGTACTTGAACTCCAGCCAGCAGGGTTTGCCGGCTTTCCTGGAAAACGTCTCGGATCCCGAATTCAAGACTTTGGGTGATCGCCTGTACGCTTCCGATTTCAAGACCAAACAGGAACGCCATGACATGATGGCCAAGGCCCTCGAGCTCTCACTCCAGGACTCCCTGCAGGTCTTCCTGATCGACGGCAAGAATTTCACGCCGTATAACAACGACGTTGTCGCAACCGCCGATTTGGCTGCCGGTATCGAAAGTGGCAAGATCTTCCCGTTCACCCTGCGCTTCAAGGATAAAGAAGGCGGGACGATGAAGTGGGCGACCCAGGACATGTTCGCCGAGCCCTGGAACCCTGTCGCGGGTGGCAACTGGACCTTCGACAAGGCCGCCATCACCGCCATTTCCGGCGCTGATGTCATGTATGATCCCTTCACCGGTTTGGTCTGGCCGATGCGCCTCGAGAAGGCGGATGTGGTTGCCAAGGAAGGCCTGCCCATTTCCAAGACCTATGATTGGGTAACGCTGTCCTTCGAGCCCGAAATCAAGGTTCCTGGCGATGTATGGGTTGACTGGGATGCCAAGGCGCAGACCTTCATCACCGCCGACACCAAGTTCCCCGATGGCCAGACTGCGAATACCAAAGTCACCATGACCTATCCGGCTGACATGTTCAAGACCGTCAAATGGCACGATGGCCAGAACCTGTCGGTGTCCGATTTCGTCATGTCGATGATCATGAGCTTCGACCGCGCCAAACAGGACAGCGCGATCTATGACGAACAGTCGGTTCCGATCTACGATGTCTTCATGTCCGCCTTCAAGGGTATGAAGATCGTCTCGGTCGATCCGTTGGTTGTCGATTACTACAGCGATCTCTACAGCCTGGATGCTGAACTGTGCATCCCGGCGCTCTGGCCGAACTACGCCAACAACGTCGAAGAGTCCAACTGGGACTTCATCGCCGTCGCCAACCTGGCGGAAGCCAATGGTGAGCTGGCCTACTCTGCCGACAAGGCCATCGCGGCCAAGATCGAACAGACCAGTGACATCGGTGGCCCGAGCCTCGAAATCCTGGCCAAGTACCTGGATAAGGCGATCGCCGACAAGTACGTCCCGTATGCCCCGACCCTGAGCCAGTACATGACCGCTGACGAAGCTGTCGCCCGCTACGAAGCTCTCAAGGCCTGGTACGGCGAGCACGGTCACTTCAAGATCGGCACCGGCCCGTACTATCTCGACAAGGCCTATCTGACCGAGAAGAGCCTGGTTCTCAAGAACTTCGCCGATTATCCTGATCTGGCGGACCGCTGGTCGAACTACGCTGAACCCAAGATCGCCGATGTAACCCTGGACGGCCCCGGCCAGGTGAAGACCGGTGAGGCAGCCACCTTTGATGTCTTCGTGACCTTCAAAGATCAGCCCTATCCTCAATCCGAGATCAGCTCTGTCAAGTTCCTGCTCTACAACGCCAAGAACGAAATCGTGACCGTTGAAGCTGCTACCGCTGTAGCCGATGGTCAGTATCAGATCGTTCTGCCCGCAGAAATCACCTCCAAGCTCGAAGCTGGTTCCAACAAGCTCGAGGTCGCGGTGGTTCCGTTGGTAGTCAGCCAACCGACGTTCACCTCTATCGAATTCGTTACAGCGCCGTAAGGCTGTTGGTTTTCAGTAAGGAATGAAAGGGATAGGGGCAAGGGCAAAACCTTGCCCCTATCCATCCTACTAGCGAGGACAGGATATGGCAACAGTACTCCGGACAGCCGAGGGAGCAAAGAAACGAACAACCTCCACATCCACCTTTACCCGGGTGATGCGTTATGCGGGTGTTCGTTTGTTGATCTTATTCGTCACTGTGGTGATTGGCCTTTACCTCACCATATTGATTGCCAACATGGGTGGCAAGGTCGATGAGATTCAGAAGAACAGTATCCGCGAAAGCGTAACTGCGCAGGTTGCTGCCATCGCATCAAAATCACCGATGACGGCAGATGTACGCAAGAAAATGCAAGATGAAATGATCGCCCTGCAAGAAAAACGCATGGGGTTGGATCAACCTTTCGTAGTCCGTTCCTTTACATTCCTCTTGAATTCCTTGCGCCTGGAACTGGGTACAGCTGTGAACATGTCCAGCGACAGCGGTTCGCGTTCGGTTCGATTGATCATCCTCGAGCGCCTGCCCGCCACGCTTCTCTTGATGGGGACATCACAGCTTTTCCTGTTTTTCGGCAGTGTTTTCATCGCATTGGTCCTATCGCGTAATTATGGCAGTTTCTGGGATAAAATCGTCATTGCATTATCTCCAACTTCATCCGTGCCACCCTGGTTCTACGGCATCTTTTTCATCTTGATTTTTGCCGCGGTTCTCAGAATTCTGCCGTTTGGTGGGATGGTGGATTCGCCGCCCCCCAACACGACCGGAGCATATCTGGTTAGTTTGCTCCGGCATTTGATCCTGCCCGGTTTTTCGTTGATCATCAGTTCGCTGTTCCTCAGCATCTATAACTGGCGAACGTTCTTCTTGATCTATTCCAGTGAAGATTACGTGGACATGGCTAAGGCGAAAGGCCTGTCATCCCGCGATATCGAGCGCCGCTACATTTTGCGCCCCACGCTGCCCACCATCATCACCAATTTCGCCCTGCTGGTGATCACCCTGTGGACAGGCGCTACCATCACCGAAACGATATTTCTGTGGCCTGGTCTGGGCCGCACATTGTACACCGCGATTGGTTTGTACGAGACCTCGGTGATTGTGGGTTCGACCATTATCTATGCCTACCTGCTGGCGATCACGGTTTTCATCCTTGATTTTGTTTATGCGCTGGTTGATCCGCGCGTAAAAGTGGGTGGGGGACGCTAATTATGAAAAAGCTTAAGAACTTTTTTCGCGATATTGCGCATTACCCCTCGGCGATAGCGGGTTCGATCATCATTTTTTTGTTGATCGTTCTGGCGGCTTATGCACTGATCAAAATTCCCTACGCCGAAGCCGTTCGCCTGTGGCGCGGCGGAGAAGACGTCTGGTACCAGAATCCCAAGTTCGCGCCTCCCATCTGGTACAACTGGTTTACCGAGAAGAAGCAGCCGGTTTCCTTCGCCGTCAAATCGGGCGATGGAAAAGGCATGATGACGAAAACGGTGACCGTTGGCGAGCAGAACACTTCCTCCATCGAATTCACCTACTCCTTCGATTACAACTACGACGGTTATCCGCAAGACCTGATGATCTACTTCACGTCTACGTATGCCGAAAAACCGCCCTTCGTCTCGGTTTATCTGATTACGCCGGATGAGCGTAAAATCCGGATCGACGATTTTGGCATCAACGCAAAGCAGACCTTCCGTTTCTCTCAGGATGAAAAACTGCTCAAACGCCTGAAAACGGAAGACGCCATGAAGGGGTTGTTCTCTGTGCCGAAATCCGATCCGCCCGTCACATTGAAGGGCACCTACCAGCTTCTCATTCAGGGTGTGGCGTTCGAAAAAGATTCGGATATCAACGCTGAATTCGTGATGCACGGCCAGGTGGCTGGCTGGGCCGGAACAGACCATCAGCGGCGCGATCTGGGCATTTCACTGTTGTGGGGCACGCCCATTGCGCTGGCCTTCGGTCTGCTGGCGGCTGTGTTCACGGCAGTGCTGACCATGATCATCTCGGCAGTCGGCGCCTGGTACGGCGGTTGGATCGATGCTTTAATCCAGCGGATTACCGAAATCAACATGGTGCTGCCTTTCCTGGCGATCTTGATTATGGTGGGCACGTTCTATAGCCGGAGCATCTGGCTCATTCTGGGCGTGACGGTGGCGTTGAGCATTTTCACCAGCTCGATCAAATCCTACCGCGCCATGTTCATGCAGGTCAAAGAATCTACCTATATCGAAGCAGCCAAGGCGTACGGCGCCAGCAATACCCGCATCATCTTCCAGTATTTGATGCCGCGCATCATCCCGCTGCTTATTCCCGCGTTAGTTTCCTCGGTACCATCCTACGTGTTCCTCGAGGCATCCCTGGCCATTCTAGGCCTGGGCGATCCAGTATTGCCCACCTGGGGCAAGATGATCAACGATGCTGAACGCAACGGCGCGCTTTACAAAGGACTCTACTATTGGATCCTCGAGCCGGCCGTCCTGTTGATGTTCACCGGTTTGGGCTTTGCGGCAGTGGGCTTTGCTCTCGACCGTATCTTCAACCCGAAACTGAGAGGCCTGTAAACCTATGGCTGACAATCAACTCTTACGTATCGAAAACCTGGTTTTGCACTTTCGCACCGAGCGCGGCGCTGTCAAAGCAGTGGATGGGGTCAATTTCGAATTGAACCATAACGAAGCCGTGGTCGTCCTGGGCGAATCGGGTTGTGGAAAAACATCCCTGGCGAAAGCGCTGCTGCGCCTGTTGCCCCGCAACGTGCAGGCCTATTCCGGTAAAGTGTTTTTGAACGGCAACGACGTGATGGCGCTGAACGACGAAGAGTTCCGGCGCAATGTTCGCTGGCAGCAAATGTCCCTGGTGCCCCAGGCAGCCATGAACTCGCTCAACCCGGTACTGCGCGTGGGCGAGCAGGTGGCCGAGCCGTTGATGGTTCACGCTGGAATTTCCAAAGAAAAGGCCATGGAGCAGGCGCGGAAGATGTTCGACCTGGTGGGTGTGCCCGAGGAGTTCCTGGAGCGCTATGCGTTCGAACTCTCCGGCGGCATGCGCCAACGCTCGGCGATCGCCATGTCCCTGGTCACCACGCCGGATCTGATCATTCTGGATGAACCGACTTCAGCGCTGGATGTGTTGACTCAGGCTAACATCTTCAACGTTCTCAAGCGGATCAAGAAGGAAATGGAAACCAGCTATATCCTGATCACGCATGACATCGCCACCTCGAGCGAACTGGCCAATAAAGTGGCCGTCATGTATGCAGGACAGATCGTCGAAGTGTGCGATGCGATGCGCTTCTTCCATGAACCGCTGCATCCCTATTCGCGCAAGTTGATGGCCAGCGTCCCCCGCCTGCGGGGCGACAAAGAGCCGGATTTCATCGTCGGCCAACCGCCAAGCCTGCTCTTCCTGCCGACAGGCTGCCGCTTTAAAGATCGCTGCCCGTTGCGCTTTGGGAAATGCGATGAAGAGCCGCCGGTGGTCAATAAAGAAGGCCATCTGGTCAAATGCTGGTTGTACGTTTAAAGGAGATACTCCATGACTGATTCGATCATCCCTGAGAACGTCAGCACTGCGCCCGTTTCCACAGCCGAGAAGGCGAAGAGCGATGTGCTGCTCTCGGTCGAAGATTTGCGAGTCTGGTTCGAATTGCGCCGCTTCGGTTTCGGCATCGCAGGCTACGTTCACGCGGTGGATGGCGTGAACTTCCAGCTCGCGTACGGCGAAGCGATCGCCATCGTTGGCGAAAGCGGCTGCGGTAAATCCAGCCTCATGCGCACCATCCTGGGCCTGAATAAAATCACCAAGGGCCGCATCACATATGGCGGCCAGAGCATTGCCGATATGCGGGGCGAGCAACTACGAAAGTATCGCTCCCAGGTCGGGTATGTGCAACAGGATCCCTACGGCGCAATGGCGCCCTTTATGTCCGTGGAACGGATTCTGGAAGAACCCTTGGTGATCAACACCACCAAGAACCGCGAAGAACGCATGAAGCGCATCGAACGGGCTTTGACTGAAGTCAAGGTGTCGCCGGTACTGGACTTCCTGCCCAAATTCCCGCATATGCTCAGCGGCGGCCAGCAACAGCGTATCGTGATAGCGCGCTCGATGATCCTCGATCCGAAATTGATGGTCGCCGACGAACCGGTGTCCATGCTGGATGCCTCGGTGCGCGTCGAGATCCTCAAACTGCTGCGCAGCCTGCAGGAAAAGTACAAAGTGGCCGTGATCTACATCACACACGACCTCTCGACCGTGCGTTACTTCTCGCGCCGCATCTTCGTCATGTACGCCGGAAACCTGGTCGAAAAGGCCAGGACCGAGGACCTGCTGCGTAATGCTTCCCATCCGTATACCAAGGCTTTGCTGACCGGTACTTCGGAGCCGGATGCCAATAACGCCTACAGTTACAAGGATGTTCCGCCAGGCGAACCGCCAAACCTGATCAAGCCGCCGGCTGGCTGCCGCTTCCATCCGCGCTGCCCGTTCATCATCAAGGGTCTGTGCGATGTGGAAGTACCGCCGGATTTCGAGATCGAAAGCGAACATACCGCAGCTTGCTGGTTGTATAAGAAATAAGGAAGTAGGATATGACTTCCAAAGCGCTCGATCCACGAATTATGATGGCAATTGGCGTGTTCCTGATGCTGGTTGGCATCGCATTGCCTTTATTGATTCTGATCAAGGTGCTGGAATCGACTTATTTTCTAAATTTCTTTAGCTATATCTGCCAAATTTTGGGCCTGGTGATTGCGATGCTGGGTCTGGTGACCTACACTCGCCTTCACAAGAAATAGCCCGTTCCGAATTCTCAAATCGAAAAATGTCCGCCGCCGGCGGACATTTTTCGATTCTGAACTGTAATGAGACTGTAAAACCGGCGGGTTTACGGGGAAAGGCCGCGCGGGTGAATTCTGCTATAATTTATGCAGCATTCGGCCGAGGTCTGCGGCAGGATGGCTTGATGTTTCGAAAATGAGTTAAATCGAAAAGAGCGTCATGGCAGAAATAAATATCCTCATCGTAGAAGATACACGCGATTTGGGCAGGCTGCTTCAATCGGCCCTGGCAACCCTGGGAGCAGACATTAAAGTGCAGGTCGTTCCGTCTGCAGAAGAAGCCCTGCTTGAGTCGCCGCGCAAACGATATTCACTGGCCGTGGTGGATGTGCGTCTGCCGGGCATTACCGGCTTCGAGTTGGTATCCAAACTACGCGCCCGCCAGAAGGACCTGAAGGTCATCGTAATGACCGGCATGCTGGATGGGGAATATCGCAAGCAGTCCGAGGACTTGCAGGTCAACGCGTTTTTCACCAAACCTTTGGAAATGGACGACTTTTTGAACACGGTTCAGAGGCTGTTGGAACTCAAGGTCGATCGACCCGTGCAGGAAAATGCGCCGGCGTCGCCCCAGGGTGAAGATCGCCTACCCGAGTTGCTGGCCGGCCTGCGCCAGGAATGCGCTGCCGAGACGGTGACGTTGCTGGACGAGAGTGGGCACGTGGCGGCCAGCGCCGGAAGCGAGCAAACGCTCGAACTTGAAGCCGAAGGCGGCTCATGGATCGTCTCCAGTTTGAGTGCTGCGCAGAAGGTATGGCGCCTGGTGGGGCGCGGCCCGGTTCGCGGCGGGCAGATCTTCAGTGGTGAAAAGAAGGACCTGCTGGTGATGCCAGTGGGCGATTTCGGCCTGCTGGTGGTCTTTCCGGCCGGGCGCAGCCTGCTGCGGCTGGCGGCAGCGCTGGAATCGGCCATGGCCATTCGCGACCGCATCCTGAGTGTTCTCACCCAGATGGGCGCCCCGGTTCAAACGCTGCCGCCGTTTGTAGCGCCTGAAACGTTGAGCGCGCTCAATGAAGAAGAGCCCGCCGAACCGCCAGAGGCCGTGGAAACCGAAGCGCCGGTCGAAGAGAGCGGAGATGTCGAAGCCATGGCCGAACTGCTGACCCAGTCCAAAGAGACTCTCAAGCCGGATGACGTGGACGCATTTTGGGCCAATGTCAGCGAAGCCCCCGGCAACGCCGCGGCGACTCCGGACGCGCTGTCCTACGATCAGGCGCGCCAGTTGGGATTGGCGCCAGATGAAGGCAATGAACGGTCTTCGGCCCAGAACCGCCATCATCTGGATGATCTGTGACTTTTGTGTTAAAATCAATTTCGCGTTTCTTGGGGCATGGTGCAAAGGCAGCACACCAGACTTTGGATCTGTGGATCTTGGTTCGAATCCAGGTGCCCCAGCCTGATGAATTGGATTTGATGGAGGAAGACATACACCCCCTGGATGGCGTGAACGAGCCTGACGCGGCGATTTCAGCGGCGCGAGGCTCGTTTGCGCTTAACTTCACTGGAGCAATGGCATGAGAATTTCGAGTGTGGTGCTGGCAGCCGGTCATGGAACGCGCATGAAATCAGCGCTGCCCAAGATGTTACATCCCCTGGCCGGTAAACCACTGGTGATGCATGCGCTTTCCACTGCCGCAGCCCTGACAGACGAACCGCCCGTGGTCGTGGTAGGGTACGGAGAGGATTCGGTGCGCAAAGCGGTGGGCAGCACGGCCCGGTTTGCCGTGCAGGAAAAACAATTGGGCACGGCCAACGCCGTGCAGGCTGCCGAAGGACTGCTGGGGGATGAAACCGGTTTGATCCTGGTGACCTACGCGGATATGCCGCTGCTGAAGAGCGAAACCCTGCACCATCTTGTGGAAATGCAACTGGATAACCCCGGGCCGATCAGCATGCTGAGCGTGGTGCTGGATGACCCGCATGGTTTTGGCCGCGTGATCCGCGGGAAAGACGGCAGTGTGCGGGCCATCGTCGAAGAGGCGGTTGCAAACCCCGAGCAGCTTGCCGTGCGCGAATTGAACGCCAGCGCCTTTGTCTTTCGCTCCGAATGGCTATGGCCGGCGCTGCGCATGGTGCGCATATCCCCCAAAGGGGAATATTATCTCACCGACCTGGTCGAGATCGCCGTGTCGGAAGGCGGGCAGGTGCGCGCGTTCTGCACGCAAGATCCGACCGAAGCGGTGGGAGTCAACACGCGCGTTCACCTGTCCGAGGTGGAAGCGATCCTACGCCGGCGCATCAATACGGCCTGGATGCTGGCAGGCGTGACCATGGTCGATCCGGCGACGACCTACATCGAGCCGGAAGTCGAAATCGGCCGCGATACGGTTATTTATCCCAACACCTGGCTGCGCGGAAACTCGCGCATCGCCGGGAATTGTGTTCTGGGTCCCAATACAATGGTGATTGACAGCCAGGTCGGTGCAGGCTGCACGCTGACCGCGGCGATTGTTGAAAACAGTGAGGTTGCAGCCATGACTCATTTGGAGCCGTATTCTCACCTCAAGGGGGAATGCTCCGGAAAAATGGAGTAGGATGGACGAAGATAGTCTGGTTTGGACTGTGTTGGGCGTAACGCTGGCGCTGGATTTCCTGTTTGCGTTGGTGCGGGCCAGCCTGGTGAATGCGCGCCTGCCACAGTTGATGAACCTGGCTGCTCAGGAAGGGCACGAAGACAGCCAACGGACTTTGAAATTGCTCGAAAGACCGACATTGCGCATGACGTTGCGGTTTTCTGCCGCACTTGCGCATTTTACGCTGGCCGCGGCGGGGTTCTGGCAGTTCAACCGCCTGTCAACCGCTCAAACGGCCGGGCTTTCTCTGCCGGGCTGGCAGGCGCTGGTGTTTGCCGTTGGCGCCGGCCTGTTGATTTCGCTCATCGAAGTCAGCGTGGAAGGCATGGCGCTGCGTAACCCGGAGGATTGGGCCCTGCGCATGACCGGGACCGCGGGGGTGATCGACTTCCTGTTCCGACCGGTGGGCATCCTGATGCTGGCCTTCAGCAATTCGCCGCATACCCTGGAACATCAGATTGGCACCGTGACCGAGGACGAACTCAAAACTTGGGTCGAGGTCGGCCAACCCGAAGGCGGCAGCCTGGAAAAGGGCGAGCGCCAGATGATCTATTCCATCTTCCGGTTTGGCGATACCTTGTGCCGCGAGGTAATGGTTCCGCGGATCGAGGTGCTGGCCCTGGAAAGCAATACGACCATTCTGGAGGCCACGCGCGCCCTGGTTGCCTCCGGCCATTCCCGGATTCCGGTTTATGAAGAAAACATCGACAACGTGGTCGGCGTGGTTTACGCAAAGGATTTGCTGCGCCTGCATCTGGAAAGCGGCCAGGAAAAAACCATCCGCAACTACGTGCGCCCGGCCTATTTTGTGCCCGAGTCCAAAAAAGTGGATGATCTGCTGGCCGAAATGCAGTCCAAACGCGTGCATATTGCCGTGGTGGTGGATGAATACGGCGGGATGGCCGGTCTGGTGACGTTGGAGGACATCGTCGAGGAAATCGTCGGTGAAATCCGCGACGAATATGACCAGGCGGAAGACATACCCTTCCAACAGATCGGGCCGGATGAAATGCTCTTCGTCGGGCGGACCGCCCTGGACGATCTCAATGACCTGCTGGGGATGCACATTCCCAAAGAAATGGCCGATACCGTTGGCGGTTATCTGTACGGCACGCTGGGCCACGTCCCGGTGGAGGGCGAATCGGTGGAAGTGGAAGGTTGGAAACTTACCGTGGAAATGGTCAGCGGACGGCGAATTCGCCGGGTCCGGGCGCGCCGCATACTGTCTGAACCGACCGTTGAAAAGGAAGAAAATGACTCTAAACGATGAAACTCGCAAGCAACTGATCGAACTGGCTCGCCAGGCGCGCAGATGGTCGTATTCGCCTTATTCGCATTACGCCGTAGGCGCGGCGCTGCTGACGCGCAGCGGGAAGATCTATGACGGCGTGAACATCGAAAATTCGGCTTTCCCGGTCACGGTCTGCGCCGAACGAGTCGCCATCTTCAAGGCGGTTTCGGAAGGCGAGCGCACTTTCGAGGCGATTGCCGTGGTGACCTCCAATGGGGGCTCGCCGTGCGGTTCGTGCCGCCAGGTGCTGGCCGAATTTGGCCTGGACACGGTGGTGATCATGGCCGACCAGGAGGGCAACGTGACCATGGAAATGAGCGTGCGCGATTTGCTGCCCGGGGCCTTCACACCGGAATCGTTGCAGCCTTAAGGACGCCTGAATGAGTCGTTTGCCTCACTCGCAGCGCGTGGAAGCGGTGGTCCTGCGGCATTCCGATTGGGGCGAGGCCGATCGGATGCTGACCCTCTTCACGCGCGAGCTGGGCAAGCTGCGGGTGGTGGCCAAAGGTGTGCGCCGGCTGCGTTCGCGCAAGGCCGGGCACCTCGAGCCGTTTACGCGCGTTGCATTGATGTTGGCTCGCGGCCGGGATATCTGGATCGTGACTCAGGCGGATACCCTGGATGCTTTCCTGCCGCTGCGGGATAACCTGGAGCGCACGGCGTACGCGGCGTATGTGTCCGAATTACTCGACCGCTTTACGTATGAAGAAGGTGAGAATTCATCGCTCTACCGCCTGTATGTCGAAGGGCTGGAGCGCGTCGCCACGTTGGAAGACCCGGTGCCGGCCATTCGCTATTACGAAGTTCGCCTGCTGGACCTGCTGGGGTTTCGGCCCGAACTACAACATTGCGTGCGCTGCGGCAATGAGATCCAGCCGGAAGCGCAGTTCTTTTCAGCGCTGCTGGGCGGGGTGGTCTGCCCGCGCTGCGGCATCGACACCGCCGAAGCGCGCCCGGTCTCGCTGCAGGCGTTGAAATTCCTGCGCCATTACCAGCGCAGTTCTTACGCCGACGCCACCCGGGTGCGACTTCCGGACGCGGTGCGGCCGGAATTGGAAGCGCTGATGCAATATTATCTGACCTATCTGTTGGAGCGCGGTTTGAACTCGCCGGCTTTTTTGCGGGAAGTGCAGCGCAAGTAGAACGGCGATTAAGTCAAAGCTGTGACTCTGGGATATAATTCAAGCCATTCTACGGGCCTATCCGACCCGCCGAATGAGTAAATTTTACAATATGGGCCTTTTTGTCCCGGATGTCTGCAATTAAAGATGGGAGTTTTTATCATGAACCAAGCGCTTGATTTCCAATCGATAATTCTGACCCTGCAGCGTTTCTGGTCGGACCAGGGCTGCCTGATCTGGCAGCCATACTACACCCAGGTCGGCGCCGGCACGATGAACCCGGCCACCTACCTGCGCGTACTGGGACCGGAACCCTGGAAGGTGGCCTATGTGGAGCCCTCCGTGCGCCCGGATGACGGCCGTTACGGTGAAAATCCGAACCGCCTGCAGATGCACACCCAGTTCCAGGTCATCCTCAAACCCGATCCCGGCAATCCGCAGGAGATCTATCTGAAATCGCTCGAAGCGCTGGGGATCGATCCGCGCCAGCACGATATTCGCTTCGTCGAGGACAACTGGGAATCGCCGGCGCTGGGCGCCTGGGGTTTGGGATGGGAAGTGTGGCTGGACGGGCAGGAAATCACGCAGTTTACCTACTTCCAGCAGGCCGGCGGCATGCCGCTGACGCCGAATTCGGTCGAGATTACCTACGGTCTCGAGCGCATTGCCATGGCCATGCAGCGCGTACACCACTTCAAAGACATCCGCTGGTCGCCTGAGCGCAGTTACGGCGACGTGCACCTGCGCGGTGAATTCGAACACAGCAAGTATTATTTTGAAGTCGCCGACGTAGATCGCCTGCGCCAGATGTATAAGCTGTTCGAGGCCGAAGCCGAAGCCGCGCTGGACCAGGGGTTGGTGCTGCCGGCCCACGATTACGTCTTGAAATGCTCGCACACTTTCAATGTGCTGGATACGCGCGGCGCGATCGGCGTCACCGAACGCCAGGCATTGTTCGGGCGCATGCGGGATCTGGCCCGCCGCACGGCTGAAGCCTATGTTGCGCAGCGCCAGGAGATGGAATTCCCCTGGTTGAACGGCAGCCCGGCTGACAAAGCCAAAGCCGCCGAACCGACCCTGCCGTTGATTCCGCGGCCGACCGAAGCCAGCGATTTCCTGCTGGAAATCGGCGTCGAAGAGCTGCCCTGCGCGGACCTGGAATCGGCGGTGGCGCAATTGCGCGAGCGCGTCCCCGCGCTGCTGGCCGACCTGCGCCTCGAATATGCGAAGGTGCAAATCTACGGCACCCCGCGCCGCCTGGTGGCGGTGGTCGAAAAACTGGCCGCGCGCCAGCCGGACCGTACCCTGGTCATCAAGGGGCCGCCGGCTGACCGCGCCTTCGACGCGCAGGGTAAGCCCACCAAAGCCGGCGAGGGATTTGCCCGCGGTAAAGGCCTTCGCGTGGAAGATCTGGAAGTGCGCGAAATCGACGGCGGCCGCTACGCGGCGGCCGTGGTTCACGAGCCCGGCCGCGGCGCGGGTGAGGTATTGGCCGAAGCGCTGCCCGGTCTGGTGGCTGCGATCAAGTTCGACAAACCCATGCGCTGGAATGCCAGCGGGGTGTATTTCTCGCGGCCGATTCGCTGGCTGCTGGCCGAGTTGGGCGGCGAGGTGGCGCCGTTCGAATACGCCGGGCTGATCTCCGGCAACGTCACCCGCGGCCTGCGCTTCTATCCGCCGGAGACCATTCCGGTGCGCGGCGCCCAGGAGTATTTCCAGGCGCTGGGCAAGCAGGGCATCCTCCTCGACCCGGACGAGCGGAAGACCGCCATCCAGGTGCAGGTGCAGCGCTTGATTGCCCAGGCCGGCGGCGATCCGGAACGGATGGACGTCGACCTGCTGGACGAAGTGAACAACCTGGTGGAAGCTCCGACCGGGCTGCTGGGCAGCTTCGATAAGGATCACCTCAAATTGCCCCCCGAAGTGCTGGTTTCGGTCATGAAGAAGCACCAGCGTTACTTCCCGGTCTTCCAGGCCAATGGAAAACTGATGCCGTATTTCATCGCCGTGCGCAACGGAGATGGTCAGTATATCGACGTGGTGACCGACGGCAACGAACAGGTCATTCGCGCACGCTTTGCGGATGCGGCGTTCTTCATCCGCGAAGATCTGCAGCACAAGCTGGAAGATTTCCGCGCCAAACTCTCCACCTTGATTTTCCAGATCAAGCTGGGCTCGATGCTGGACAAGTCCGAACGCATCGAAACCCTGGTAAAAAACGTGGCTCCGGCGCTGAAATTGACCCCCGACGAGACGAAGACCGCTTTGCGCGCCGCACACCTGTGCAAGGCCGACCTGGCCACCCACATGGTGGTGGAAATGACCGCATTGCAGGGTATCATGGGCAGCCATTACGCGCTCAGCTCGGGTGAGAACGAGGCGGTGGCAAAGGCGATCTACGAACATTACCTGCCGCACTTCAGCGGCGACGCTTTGCCGGCCTCCAAACCCGGGTTGCTGGTTGGACTGGCCGACCGGATCGACTCGCTGGTGGGCTTGTTTGCCGCGGGCATGGCGCCCACCGGCACGAAGGATCCCTTCGCGCTGCGGCGCGCCGCCCAGGGACTGGCTCAGGCGTTGATCGGCTGGAACCTGGACTTCGACCTGCGGAGCACGCTGGAAGCGGCCGCGGCAAAAATGCCGCTGGCGGTCACGCCCGAAGTGCTGGCCCAGGTCCAGGAGTTCATCGGCGGGCGCATGCAAAGCGCGCTGCTCGACCAGGGCTACCGTTACGATATCGTGGCAGCGGTGCTGGGGGCGCAGGTTTCCAATCCGGCGGCGGTTTCACGGGGCGTTAAGGCATTGACGGCCTGGGTGGCGCGTCCCGATTGGAATACCATCCTGCCGGCCTATTCGCGCTGCGTACGCATCACCCGCGACCAGAAGGAACAGTATGTCGTCAATCCGGCCGCTCTGGTGGAGAAGGCTGAAAAGGATCTGTATGCGGCCCTGACCGCGGCGGAAGGCCAATCCCGCACACCCGGTTCGGTGGAGGATTTCTTCGCCGTGTTGCTGCCGCTGATCCCGGTCATCAACCGGTTCTTCGATGAGGTGCTGGTAATGGCGGAGGATGCGACCGCGCGCGCCAACCGGCTGGGCATGCTGCAGCGCATCGCCGGGCTGGCCAACGGGGTGGCGGATTTCGCGAAGCTGGAAGGCTTCTAGATTCGGCCCTGCGGCGGTTTTTTCAAACACAAAAACAATTGGATTTGAGGGCGGCCACAGGCCGCCCTCTTCTTGTAGGTGCAGACCTATGTGTCTGCCGGATTTGGGGCTTCTTGTAGATGCAGACCTGCGTGTCTGCCAGATCCCGGGGCGGCACACAGGCCGCCCCCTACAGAGAAGAAGACCGGCGTGTGTGGGGGGCGGCACAAGGGTTGTTCCACGTGTAGGTGCAGACCTGTGTGTCTGCCAGGTTTGGGGTTTCTTGTAGGTGTAAACCTATGTGTCTGCCAGATCCCGAGGCGGCACACAGACCGCCCCTATGGATGAGAAGACCGGCTGCATCCCGGGGATTGTAAAGAAATCGTTACAAATCTGTAACGTTTTTTCGGTTGAGCGAATACGAATTCTCCGGTACAGTTATTGTGCTGTGGGGGAGCGTTGAATATATTGGATAAAAATAGTATTCAAATTTTGGGCTGACTGGCACGCAGGCCTTTTGTGCGATAGAATCCGGATTGAGGTGAGTGAATGACGGCGATTGACGATATCAAATCGCGCATCGATATTGTTGACCTGGTGTCCGAGACGGTGAAACTGCGCCGTTCCGGTAAAAACTACACCGGGTTTTGCCCGTTTCACACCAATACCCGCACGCCGGCCTTCGTCGTTTTCCCCGAATCGGGCACCTGGCGCTGCTTTGGCCAGTGCAACGAGGGCGGGGATATCTTCCGCTTCGTGATGAAGAAGGAAGGCTGGGATTTTCCGGAGACGCTGCGTTTCCTGGCCGAAAAAGCCGGGGTGCAACTCGAACCGGTTACCCCGCAACGCCAGCAAACCGAGCAGGTCAACGAACGCCTGCAGGGTCTGCTGGAGGAAGCAGTCAATTTCTACCGCCACCACCTGCTGCAAACGCCCGCCGGCCAGCCGGCCCTGGCGTATCTGACCAAACGCGGCCTGACGCAGGCAACCATCGAGACCTTCGGCCTGGGATACGCCCCGGAGGGTTGGGAAAATTCGCTGCAGTATTTTCGCGGCAAGGGCTATTCGAATGACGAGATGCTGCGGGCCGGGCTGGTCACCGAACGCCAGGAACGCGAAGGCACTTACGACCGCTTCCGCAACCGGATCATGTTTCCTATCCGGGACGCGATGGGCCATATGGCCGGATTTGGCGCGCGCATCCTCGACCCCAATGACGTCCCCAAGTTCCTCAATTCACCCCAGACGGCGCTGTTCGATAAGGGCCGGCTGCTCTACGGTCTGGACCAGGCGCGCAAGATGATCCGCAGCCAGGACCAGGTCGTGATCGTCGAGGGTTACCTGGATGTGATCGTGTTGCACCAGGCGGGTTTCAGCAACGCGGTTTCACCGATGGGCACCGCGCTGACCGAGGATCAAATGCGCCTGCTCAAGCGCTTCACGCGCCGGTTTGTGCTGGCGCTGGACCCCGACGCAGCCGGTGACAAGGCCACCCTGCGCGGTCTGGAAATCGCCCGCCAGTCGCTGGATCACAACGACGAGATCGCCTTCGATGCGCGCGGCCTGCTGCGCCATGAGGCGCGCCTGCAGGCGGATGTGCGCGTCACCACCCTGCCGCCGGGTATGGACCCGGATGAGGTGGTGTTGCGCGATCCGGAAGAATGGCGCAAGATCCTCGAGGCGGCCAAACCCATCGTGGCCCACGTGATGGATACGCTGGCGGCCGGCCGCGACCTGGAGGATCCCAAGACGAAGACCGAGGTGGCGGCGCAGGTGCTGCCGCTCATCGAAGATGTGCCCAGCCCGGTGGAAAGGGATACCTATCGCCAGCGTCTGGCGCGCATGTTGAAGGTGGATGTGCGTGCGCTGCAGGGCGTTGCTCCGGCAGCCGCGCCCGGCCAGCGCCGCAAACCGGTCATCAAGACCGAACGCCCGGGTCGGCGCACGCAGGCCATTCCGGCCACGTCCGGGCAGCGCGCCGCCGCCATGGAAGCGCACTGCCTGCACCTGCTGCTGCGCCAACCGGATATTATTTACCAGGTGGATCGTTTCTTACAACAAAACGGCCTGGGGCGTTTTTCAGAGGCCGACTTCGAACTTAGCGATCACCAGCAGATCGTCCATCTGCTGCTGGAATCGATGGCCCAGGACCGGTTGGAAATCAATAAGTACCTGCAGGAAAATCTGCCGGATTCCCTGGAGGATACCTGGCAGGCGCTGACCGTCGATATGACTTATGGCGAGCCAACTTCTGAAAAACGCTTCGAGGACCTGGTGCGCACGATCATGGATTTGAGACTTTTGAAGATCGACCAGAGCATCCAACAAATCCGTTTCTTACAGGAAGATTTGCAGGATCAGGAGGAAAATCTCGACCTTAACCCCTATCAAGAGCTGATCGGCCAGTCCGCTCAAGCTCGCAATCGCCTGGAAAAGGCGCTTGCAAAGCCGTTAATTCCTGACTGAAATGTGAAATCCTGATCTATGGTATAAATAAGCTTATGCCCCGGAAGAAGAGTATCCCCTCCCAAAATACGACCGACAAGCCGGAAAAGAAGAGCAGCGAATCATTACCGCGTCCTCGCAGCACCCGGCTACCTGGCGTTCCGCTGCCCAAGTCCGCCAACCTCAACCCCGTGGACGATGATGCGCTGACAAAGGAAGAGCCGGATGAACCGGCTCTGGCGCAGAGCAACGAAGAATGGGCGGAGATGGCAATGGACGATCCGCTGGAGATGCTGGAAGACCCCACCATCGCGATGGAGCTTTCGGAGGATCCGGTTCGCCTGTACCTCAAAGAGATCGGACAAATTCACCTGTTGGACGCGGACAGCGAATTTCGGCTGGCTGCGCGCATCGAGGCTGAGCGCTGGATTCTTTCCTTGCAGAGCCACATCGATCCGCCGTCCGGCAAACCCGGACATTATCCGGCGCTGTATAAGAATGTCGCCCAGGAATTGATCACCTCGTGGGAGCGGCTGGAGGAAGATTGCCAGCGTCTGAGCCAGGGGGAGACGCCCGATTTAAGCCTGGTGCTGACCGAAGCGCAGATGCTGAAACGCCAGTGGCAGGCCGATGAGCCTTCCTATCTGCGCAGCTATATGGATAACGGCTTGTGGGGCAAGGACCCCATGTGGGACGGATTGGTGCGGCATGCTTTCTCTTTGTTCCTGTGCCTGTACCTGCTGCCGTCCGAAACCGCGCAGGCCTTGTTAGGCGCGGTGCGCAGCGACCAGCGCATGCCCGATCTGGATCAGATTGTCAAAGCGCTGCCCCAGGAAAGTCAATTGCCGAACGAATTCGACGCCATCCAGCGCCGGGCGGAGGAAGCGAATCAAACCCTGATCCGCGCCAACCTGCGCTTGGTGGTGAGCATTGCCAAAAGGTATCTGGGCCGGGGTATTTCTTTCCTGGACCTGATCCAGGAAGGTAATCTCGGCTTGCTGCGCGCGGTGGCTAAATTCGACCCGACCCGCGGCTTCAAATTCAGCACCTACGCCACCTGGTGGATTCGACAGTCGATCAGCCGTTACATTGCCGAACAGGCCCGCACCATTCGGATTCCGGTGCACCTGTTCGAGGCCATCACCCGCCTGCTGCGCGTGCAGCGGTCGCTGGTGCAGCAATTGGGCCGCGAGCCGACCCACGAAGAGCTGGCCCTCGAAGCGGGCTTCCTGTCGGATGAGGACGTGCAGTCGATTCAACGTTCGCGCGCTGAAAACCAGTCCCTGGATCCCGAAGTTCAGCGGCGCTGGATGTGGGCGACCGCCAAAGTGCAGCGTATTCTGCAATCGGCGGAAGAGCCGGTTTCTCTGGAACGCCCGGTGGGCGACGAAGAAAGCAGCCAGTTGGGCGATTTTATCGAGGATAACGATGCCCTGGAACCCATGGACGCCGCCGCGCGCGAGATGCTGCGCGAACAGGTGCAAAATGCCCTCGGGGCGCTTTCTGAACGCGAGCGCCAGGTGCTGGAACTGCGCTTCGGCTTGATCGACGGTAAGGATCACACGCTCGAAGAAGTCAGCCGCTATTTCAATGTCACACGCGAGCGCATTCGCCAGATCGAAGCCAAGGCGCTGCGCAAACTGCGCCATCCCACCCGCAGCCGGCACCTGCGCGAATACCTGAGCTAACCGTTGGACATTACGAAGGCCCGTCCGGATGATCCGGTGCGCGGCCTTCCTATTTTATCGGAGTGAACATTGCCGCGTAAAGTATTGATCCTCCAGAGTGAACCCAAGAACGCAGTCGCCTTGGCCGGCCTTTTTCGCGCGCGCGGAGACGAAGTGTGGCTGGCCAAAGACCTGGATCAGGCGCGCAGCATGCTGGGGCAGGTGCTTCCGAACCTGGTGATGATGGATCTTCACTTTCCGGGTAAGACCTGGTCCGATTTCTTGCGCGACCTGCGCCGGGACCAACCGGATCTCAACATCATCATGACCAACACGCACCCCGACCTGCAGCGTGAAATGGCCGTGCAGGCCCTGGGAGTGAGCGTGTTCTTACGCGCGCCCTTCACCAACCAGTGGTTGGATGTCGCGCTGCGCCGGGCGGAAGGCGGACTTTCGCCCAACACCCGACCAACCGCCGGGGCCCAGGCAGCGAAGCCGGTGAAGAAAGATCAGGCTGCGCCGCGCGTGCGCATGCCGGTACGCTTCAAGATCACCCTGCCGTATTTGTTGCTGGCGGTCATCCTCGCCTCGGCTGCGGCGTTAATCATCAGCCAGGTGATGCTCGATTCGATCCAGGACCGTTTTCTCAACCAATTGCTGGAAACCGGGCGTCAGAGCAGCGATTGGATGGTGCGTGAGGAAAACCGCATGCTGTCCACGCTGCGGTTGGTGGCCAACACCCAGGGTGTCGCGGCGGCTGTGCAATCCGGTGACGCGGAGGGCCTGCGTTCGCTGACGCTGCCGGCTATCGTCAACGCGGGCGAAGAGACGGTCGAATTCCTGGACATGCAGGGCGTCAGCGTGCTGGGGCTGCGCCCGGGTACTTCCGGTCAGGCCGGCGAGTACGCCTCGGTGCGCGGCGAAACGATCTTCCAACCGGTGGGTTTCGTGCAGGCCGTGTTGCAGGGGCGTAGCGACGAACAGGGCGATAAGTTTGCCGGAGTTCAGGATACCCCGTTCGGCCGCTATTTTTACGTCAGCGGCCCGATCTTCGACCCCTCCGGTGATCAGGTGGGCGCGCTGCTGGTTGGAAAATCGATCCATTCACTGGCGACCGCCATGAGCAGCGATACGACCAGCCAGGTTACGATCTACGATCTCGATGGCCAACCCCTGTCTTCCGTTCTGTTCACGGATACGGAGAGTTTCCCGCTGGCCCGCAATCAGGTCGGCAATGTTTTGATCCAGCAGGATCAATCCACCCTGACCCGCGACCTGACCATCAGCCAGGTGGGCTACAGCGAGCTGCTGCTGCCCTGGGAAGTGCGCAATGGCGCCGACCTGGGCGTGCTGGGCGTGGCCCTGGAACAGACCTTTCTGGTGCGCACCACCCAGATCACCCGTCTGGAAGTTTTTATACTAATGGTGGTGGCCATTTTGATGGTGATTGGGGTGGGCCTTTTCCTTTCGAGCCTGATCACCAAACCGCTTCTGAAACTGGTGCATGCCTCCTCTGAAGTCGCCCGGGGCAATCTGGAAGTAAAGGTGGATTCCGGCGGCGATGACGAAGTGGCCGTGCTGGCCCAATCCTTCAACTTCATGGTGGCCGGCCTGCAGGAGGGTTACATCTACCGGGATTTGCTTGGACGGACCGTCTCACCCGAGGTGCGTGAGCAGCTTCGCCAGACGTTCGGCTCGGGCAACCTGCGCCTGGAAGGGCAGGAAGCGGTGGCCAGCGTGCTCATGACGGATATTCGCGGATTTACAACCCTCTCGGAAAAGGCCTCGCCCGCCACGGTGTTCAACTGGTTGAACGAGTATTTCGGCCGGCTGGTGCCGATCGTGGTGTCGCACGGCGGCGTGGTGAACAAGTTCGACGGCGACGCCATGCTGGCTTTTTTTGGCATCCTGCCGCGCATGCTCAATCCGCGCCGTTCGGCAAAGGACGCCTGCGATTCGGCCGTGGAAATGCTGCGCGCCATCAACAGCCTGAACCGGGAACGCGTTCAGCGCGGCGATCCGCCGCTGCTGACCGGCATTGGCATTCACACCGGCGTGGTCATTGCCGGCGGGCTGGGGACCAGCGACCGCCTGCATTACACCATCATCGGCGACACGGTCAACACCTCGCAGCGCCTGGAAAGCCTGACGCGCGAACTTTTCGCTGAAACCGGCGCTCTGATCAGCCAGCCCACTCTGCTGGCCCTGGGCGACTCGCAAACGGATTATCGGCTCGAACCGATGGGGAAACATTCCGTCAAGGGCAAGACCGAACAGTTGATGGTCTACCGCCTGAACGAACTGCCCAACCTGAATCCCCAACGGCCCGGGCGCCCGATCTGATAAGCGATTGTAAAGCGGACGCGCGTCGCGATCGGCGCACCCCGGCTATACTTGGAATGAAATGCGACAGATCAACCCTGTTCGCTCTTTTTACATGCTGTTGGCCCTGCTGGCTTTGCTGGCAGGGATTGTGTTTATTGTGGCGATTGTCCTCAATTCAGAGGGCTGGCTGGGCCAGATGCGGCTATCGCTGCCGGAGGGGGTCCATTCGCCGCTGTACGCGGATTATTCCGCCGATTTACGGGGCGTTTTTGTGGCGCCGGCTGAGATGCGCCTGCTGGAAGAGGCCCTCCGCGACCAGCAGGCCACCGATCCGGCCGGAATCATCGAGGGTCTGCTCACGCCGGTTCCCTCGGTGACACCGCGCCTGGACGATCTCCTGCCTTTGACGGTTACGCCGACCGGTTTGCCGACCGCGACACTGCTGCCCGGCGTCACGCCGACCCTGACCTGGACGCCGACCCTGACCCTGACCTTCGAATGGACGCCGACCGCGACCCCGGGGTACACGCGCACGCCCGGCCCTTCGCCCACCCGCACACCGACCGCGCGCTATTCGCCTGCGCCATCCCAGACCTCCCAATTCACGCCCACGCGCACCCCTCAGCCGACCTCCACCCATACCGCGCTGCCGAGCGCCACCAGTACGCCGTATCCAACGCCCACGCATACGCCCCAACCCACGGCCACCAGCGGCGGTTATCCGCCGCCGGTTACTGTGGTGCCGACCACGCCCGGTTACCCCTAAGCCGTTGTATAATCCTATCCGGCGGGACGATTCGTCTGTGAACCCATCTGCTGATCTCGCCCGCTGATTCGAACCGTATATGCTGACCGATTTATCCCTGCTCACGCATCTCAAATATCTGCTGGCGGCGGCGGTGGTGCTGTTCCTGCCCGGGCTGGCCTGGCAGGCCTGGGCGCCCGCTGACGAACGCGATCCGCTGGAACGCCTGGCGGATGGGCTGGGAATCAGCATCGGCGTGACGACGCTGGTGGGGCTGGCCGGTTTTTGGCTGGGCGCCAGCTTCTTCGCCAGCGCGATGGTTGGCATTTACGCGTTCAGCCTGGCGGCTTGGTTGATCGGCGTCCTGCGCCCGGGGTGGCTTTCCCGCGGCGGCTGGGCGGCGGCGGTTCTGGGATTATCCGGCGGACTGCTGCTGCTGGCGGCGGTCGCCTGGCGAATGGTTCAGGCGCGCGACCTGCTACTGCCGGCCTGGGTCGATTCGGTGCACCACGTGCTGGTGGTCAAACTGATCGAACTGAACGGCGCCATTCCGGCCACCTTCGAGCCATTTTTCCCGGCCGAGTTCAATTATCATTACGGCTTTCACCTGCTGGCAGCCATCTTCTGCGTGATTGCGCGCACCCCGGCCGAACTGGGCGTGCTGTGGTTCGGCCAGGTGATCAACGCCGTAGTCGCGTTTTCGGTCTACCGCCTGGGGCGGGCGCTGTGGCGCGACCGGCGCGCGGCCGTCCTGGCGGCCCTGCTGGTGGCGTTCGTGTTCCAGATGCCGGCCTACTATGTCTCCTGGGGACGCTACACCCTGCTGACCGGGCTGGTTGTGCTGCCGTTGGCCATGGCTGCCGCCGTGGAGCTCTCCCGCCAGCCTCTCCGGCGCGAGCTGGCGGCGCGGCTGGTCTTTCTCACGGCGGGCGTGGCGCTGTCGCATTACACCACGCTACTGCTGCTGCTGGTCTTCCTGCTGATCCTGGGCGCGTTCATGCTGGTCAGGCGCGCCTGGCGGCCGCTGCTGACCACCGCCGGGGCTTCGCTGCTGGGTGGGCTGCTGGCGCTGCCCTGGTTGTGGCGATCGTTTACAGCCTTGAGCTACCAGGCCGGGTTGGAGGTGGTTTCACCGCTGAGCAGCGACCAATCCGGTTACGGCCAATACCTGCTGTACCTGATCGGGCCGAACTACAACTACGGGCTGTACCTCCTGGCCCTGGCGGCGCTGGTCTGGCTGCTGGTGCGTGGGCCGGGGCGCGAACTGGCTGCCTGGGGACTGGTGATGGGTCTGTTGATGCTGCCGTGGGGTATGCGCCTGTCGCCCTTCCGGCCGGATCACATGGCGATTCTGATCTTCCTGCCGGCGGCGGTACTGCTGGGCGCGGGCCTGGCGCGGCTGGCAGATTGGGTTTTCAGGGCGCGGCCATGGGCAGGTAACCTGGCGCTGTTGGTGACTGCCGTGGGACTGCTTGTGCTGGGCCTGCTGCGCACCCGGGATGTGCTCAACCCGACCACCGTGCTGGTCAACCCGGCCGATATGCAGGCCATCCAGTGGGTGCGGGAAAACACACCTCAGGACGCGCGCTTTTTCATTAACACCGCCGGCTGGCAGGGATTGTACCGCGGTGTGGACGGCGGCTACTGGCTGCTGACCCTGACCGGCCGCCAGACGGTCACCCCGCCGGCGCTGGCCTGGATGGGATCGACCGAATACCAGCAGCAGTTGACCGCGCAGGCCGAACTGGCCAGCCAGGCGGCCGGCTGCGACGACGCCTTCTGGCAGGCGGTCGAATCCGCCGGGTTGACGCATGTCTACATCCGGGAAGGCGTGGGTTCGGTGCAGCCCGAGGGGTTGGCCAATTGTCCCGGTGTGGTGAATGAATATCGTAGGGATGGGGTGTTTATTTATGAGATTGCGAAGTGAGTCAATCGGGTGAAGGGGAGAGGGTTGGGCCGATGCTGATTTTAGCAAAGGGCAATAATTTGTAAACGACACGCTCCTGAAAAATTGTTGAATGTAACATTCATTTTATCGTTCCATCTTGTTTTTTTGAGCAATTCTTAACAAACTCCTCCCATGCTTTTGATCCGTTCCCATCGCCCAAACCGGCACGGGCAGTAGCAGCTACAGCTACGCCGGCGAATGGACAGACGCGACCGGATTGCAATATCTGCGGGCGCGCTACTATTCGCCCGCGCAGGGCTGGTTTATCAGCGAAGATCCGTTCCCCGGTTTGCTGACCCAGCCGGCCAGCCTGACGCCGTACGTTTACGCGCTGAACAACCCGGTGCTGTACACGGATCCGAGCGGGGAAATCGTTCCTATCTTCGCCATCGCTGGGATCGGATTTGCCGCTGGAGCGATTTACGATGCTTACCAGCAGACCAATGGTTTCACCAACTTCTGTGGCTATAACATCGCGCAAACCTTAGCGATGGGAGTGGGTGGGGCTGCGGCTGCGACCTCGGCGGTAATCATGGCCGTGAGCGGCGTTGGTCTCGTTGGGATGGGTTTACAAGGAGCAGTCCTTGGACTCTCATCCTTGGGATTATCTGGCTCTATTTTGACTTCAACGTTTATCGCAGGGACTACAGCTATCGGTTGGTCAAGTACGGCAATGGCGTGGTTGTTTACCTCTACTTCATCTGTCGATAGTATTAGGCAAACCCTTTCATCTGCTGCTACTCAAGCTCAGAACAATGTGGCAAATGGAAATGGATCAGTCCATGGGACACGAGTACACACAGAATTTCGCGGTTTAATAAATAACCTTGGCAGAAACGATCAGTAGTGTAGGATTGTTTCTGTAAAATGCAGGACCTTAACAAAAGGTGGTAGGTCAGGTTATCCTTACGGTTCT